>NZ_QKSB01000001.1 GCF_003234935.1 Putridiphycobacter roseus
ATTGTTGAAACGAATTTAGGCTGTACCGATACCGCCGCCCAAACCATTACCATTCATCCGAGTCCAGTTGTCGATTTTTCAATCAATGGCAACTGCCTAGTTGAAAGAACTGTGCTTAACGATTTAACAACAATTGCAGGAACTAGTTCTATTGACAGCATTCACTGGCAATTTGGAGACAATACTTTTGGGATTGATTCCATTGAAAATCATATTTATAATAATACGGGTTCTTATTCCATCCAACTTTTTGCCCAGTCGGACCAAGGGTGTGCGGATAGCTTGGTGCAGACTGTTTTTGTCAATCCAAATCCAATAGCAGATTTTAGCATTACAGATACTTGTGTGTTTCAGTCCATTAATTTAAACAATAATTCCAATATTGCTTTAGGCACCATTACCAATAACGAATGGGATTTTGGGGACAATACTACAAGCGCTTTATTTGAACCTGGTCACACTTTCAACCAAGCAGGGAATTACAATGTTCGGTTGGTAGCAATCTCAGATTCTGCTTGTACCGATACCAGCACTTTAAACATCACCATTCACCCGCAACCTGTCGCGGATTTTACTTTTACTTCTTCTTGCTTTAACGCATCTTTTTTTGATGCGTCTAATATTTCGAGTGGAAATATCAATGATTACGCATGGGACTTTGGTGACATAGGTACAGCGAGTATTCAAAACCCAAACCATGTTTATACTGCCAATGGTAATTATACGGTCAGTTTACAAATCACCAGTGGTTTTGGTTGTGTACACGACACCAGTAAAAGCATTGCCATTTTCAATAATTTTACGGCAGATTTTGTTTTGTCTAATTCACAAATTTGCAGCGGGGATTGCATTCAGTTTTCTGATTCCTCCACAGCACATACAGGTGGAACTTACACTTGGGCATTTTCAGATGGACAGACTTCTAACTTGAAAAATCCATTGGTCTGTTTTCAAAATTCAGATGAAATTCCTTTAGGAATAGATGTGCAATACAAAGTCGAGACCCACTCAGGTTGTGTGGATTCCATTACTTATACCAATTACATTCAAGTCTATCCTCGTCCCACCGCTTATTTCACTTACACTCCTGAAGACCCCAGCATTTCAAATCCATATTTAGTCTTTCAAAATCAATCCACCAATGCGGGTTCATTTACATGGAACTTCGGAGACAATGAAACTTCTGCGGTAGTCAGTCCGAGTCATGTGTACCCAGAAATTGCCAAGGAATACAGTGTGGTGTTAACCGCTTACGACCAGTCCGCCAATTGTCACGATACTTACCAAACAACCATTAGCATTGCAGATGAAATTTTGTTTTTTATCCCCAATGCCTTTTCCCCAAACTCAGGCAATATCAACAATACTTTTCAACCTGAATTTACTTCGGGAGTAGACATCTACAACTTTAGGATGCAATTGTATAACCGTTGGGGAGAAATTGTCTTTGAGACCCAAGACCCAAACATAGGTTGGGACGGACAATACCAAAACCAATTTGTCGCCGAAGCAGCCTACGTTTGGAAAATCGACTTCACCGAAACCATGTCGGATAAGAAGCATACTTATTCGGGCTATGTGACGGTGGTTAGATAACTAGATACTTTACAATAGAAACTAGACTTAAGATCATAGTCTTTATTCTCATTTTCCGAAAACCAAAACCTCATATTCCAACCACCAAAAAGCTAACGGCTCATGGCTAAAAACTAACCGCTAAATTAACTTCTTTATAAAAAATCTAAGGGCTAAATACCAAAAGCTTCTTCGTTCTAAAACTTCACCATTTTATGAATTGCTTTTTCATTCACTTGAATAAAATAAATACCGCTACTCCACTCCCTCGTATTGATTTTCATTTTAAACGCATTGCAACTTTCTTCTTGATAAATTAATTGTCCATTTACTTGATAGATAAGAATAGTATGAATCATTTCTTCCTCATGCAGCGTAACATTTACCTCATCAGTAAAAGGACTTGGATAGATTGCTAAGTTAAGTTGATTAACACTTTCAATTCCTGTTGACAAAACATTTTCAAGCGCATTATAAATGGTAAAATCATCAAAAGAAAAGCCTTCAAAATTTGCATTTGAATATGAGCTTTGTTGGTTACTATAATCAGTATTCATATTGAACCTAAAATAAACCGTACTTTGATTTAAAAAAAATGAATTGTGATCTATATTAATGAGAATCTCCTCTTGTTGCCAATTTCCATTCATATCTCCATCATACAAAGCCGCTCCTTCTGGCTGAAAACCATTGCTAGCTGACTTATTAGAATAAGTACTGTTTGATGCTGGTCCACCCGGCTTTGTTAATTTACCGCACAAGGGAGACCAATTCAATCCATCAGTTGAGACTTCGAATTGAACATAATCAAAACTGCGTTCCAAGTCCCATTTTGTGTAAAATTGGATATGTACATTACTGGAAACACTCAAATCAAAAGAATTATTTAATTGAATGGATTTAGATTGATTGGCCAAATAAGGCGCCGTATTTGTGGATGAAATAGCTTGACTTCCTGAAAAAGCATCAGGACTTAAATACCAACTGCCACCGTATTCCGTCCAATTGGTTAACCCAACAAAATCTGGATCATCTTTAAATATAATGCTTGGTTTATAAACCTGCGTAATGGTAGATTCAAACAATAGGCTATCAGATCCATAGTTGTTTGTTAAAGTGACCAGGTATTGAATGGTATCATTGATTTGAATATTGGGATCTAAAATAAAATTTATCCCAACTTCACTTTGCTCCAAAACATTCATCCCGCTAATTATTACTGGAGGACCAACTGACAATACATTTGAAGATAAAGGATTTACAGTTACGGTAAAAACACCTTGTGTTTGGCCCAGATTTTCTATTCCAAAAAACAGGGAATCATTCATGGCATCCACAGCAAGCTTATTTAAATCGTGCAATTTTGCATAGGTACCGGAATAATAAGCTGCCAAAAAATTCATTCGCATGGCCCTTTTGGCAATGTGAACAAAATTTGATGGTGTAGGCCAAAAACCACCCTCGTTACTATTTCCATTTTCAGGTGTCCAAGCCAAAGTATGCTTGCCCGACCCCACTCCAGTAGCGGTTCCATTTGCACTCACACCTGCTACACCTCCTTGCATCCAATCATTCATATTGCCACTGTTTAAAGCGCTAATGGAGGAACTGGGTCCGTATGCATAGCGATTATAAAAACTCATATCGTGACTATATTTAGCGTATTCAGCTGCTCTTGGATTTGGAATAGCTGTTCCCGCATAAGCATGCAGCATGGCATTTTTATAACTGTGGTGATTCAATGATAATTTAAAATCATGTTGTAAGAAAAAATCACGCATGATTTGTGTTTCATTTTCAGAAAAAGGAGCAGTCCCCATATAAGTTGCATTGCAAGGTGAAGTGGACGACCCACCATTCCCCCAATAATAAGCTGAATTTCTATTTAAATCAATGCCATCAGAGAATTGGCCACAAGCATTTCCCCCATTCATATTTTTTCTCTGCATGCCTCCTCCATTTGGGCTTTGCGCTTCATTGTATAAAAAACCATCAGGATTAAAAACTGGAATAAAGAACAAGGCTTGGTTATTTAATAAATATTGAATACTTTCATCACTGTCATAATGTTCTAACAAATACCACATATAATACAATAATTGCATCACTGAGCTTGCTTCACGACAATGAATTAAAGATTGGTATAAGGCTTCGGGTTCATTGGGTTCATCTACATCTGGGTTATCAGAAATCCGTACATAATAAATAGTATTGCCTTGTATGGTGGTTTGATTTATAGGTGAGGCATCCAATTTTAATGAGATTAAATTTGGGTATTGTGCCCGCATTTCATCCAACTCCTGCATTACTTGGGCATTGGTTAAACAACCACCAAATGAATTTGGGGAATTTTGCGGGTTTAGGTGCCAGTTTGAAGGTACGTCCCAATCAATTTCATCACAGCTATTATACTGTCCAACATTTTTTAATACACTTTGTCCTTTAATGCCTTGATTTAATTTCATTTTCTCCAATTCAAGCCTGGCTTGGGGTAAATTTTCTACTGCTCTGTCACTATAATATTGCGTAAGATCCGGGATTATTATTTGATAGTTTATCTGATGATTCGATAATTCAGCCAACTCAACTTCATTCAATTCAATAAAAATACTGTCTTGCTTTAAAGTGGCTCCACAACTTAAATCAATACCTAAATGATGCAATGTTTCTAAAACCTCATTAGCAGCTAGACTGATTCCGACCCTTTGATAAATGGGTGGTCTTAAAGCATCATCTTTCAAGCTTTGCGCAAAACCATTAAAACTAAGCAATAAGAAAAACAACAGAACAGAACGAATCATAGCATAACTATTTAATAGTGTATGGTCTAAGTTAACAATAATTATTTGAAGTCAATTATCTAAAATTGATCCATTAAGAAGTAATATTGTATTAAGATAACTTGCTTTTTTGATTACTTAATTAATGTCAACTAAAGACTTATACAAAAAAGAATATTTTAAAATAGAACAAAACAAGACATTAGTCAGTCAGCACATAAAACCCCATTAACCCACTCATGAAAAACAGTTTACATATTTGGAGTTTAAATTTAAATTATATAACTTAGTATTGAATTCAAAAAACCATTTTATGAAAAAGTACATCTTTAATGTCTTGTGTCTTGTACCAAGAAAATAAAGCTTTTAGTCAAGTTTTAGATTTGAAAGTAATTAATAAATGTGAACTTTCAATCTCGGTAACAGTATTAGTAATTAAAGATTGCCCTGGAAATCAAAATTATTCGAATTATGTATTTCAACAATTTACGGTCCCTGGTTTTTCTGCTATAAATTTACAAGCGTTCTATGCGAATGATCCTTCCGCACATTGGGTAAGTGCAACCGCTCAATATATTGTACCCGGTGGTCAATCACCATGGGTGGTAACTACAACACCAACAATGTTTTGTGTAGGAAATAATTGGAATTGGGGTAATGGGTCTGGAGGTGGCATGTCTGGAGGTGGCATGTCTGGAAACTGGTATTATCCTCCAAATGGATGGGATGTTCAACTTGTATTTAAGTGTTAATTTTTATTTTATGAAAAAAATATTTGCCAAATTAATTATCTTCCTATTCCTCTTGGGTAATTGTTTTACACTTAAAAGTCAATACACAAGTATTCCAGATGGCTCATTCGAAATTTACCTCATCAACTTAAACATTGATTCAGGTCCAATTGCTGATGGACAAATTCTAAACTCAAATGCTGAAGCCATAGACTCACTTTCTATCTCCTCCCAATTCATTAGTGATTTAACAGGATTAGAAGCATTTACTAATTTAAGGTATCTTCAAATCAATACATATTTTGGCAGTACATTACCCATTCACACCATGGACTCACTGAATGAGTTATACCTTAATTTCGTGTCGGTCAATAACCCTAATTTAAGCCAAAACACAAACCTTAAAAAAATTCAATTTACAAACTCCTCAATAGATACCTTAGTGATTACCAATAATACAAATTTAGAATATATAGGACTTGGCAGTTTAAATTGCAAATCCATTGACTTTAGCCAAAACGCGAATTTAGAAATATTATTAATTCAAAATGTCAGCATGGACAGTATTGACATCACTTCGAATCAGAACTTAATTAAATTAGTATGTTCAGATTCTTTAAATGAAATTAACTTGACACAAAACCATCTTTTAAGATATGTTACGCTTGAGAATAACTTCATAAGTGAAATAGACCTGAGTCAAAATTCGAAAATCAAAAGCTTAAATTTATTTAAAAACCAAATTGATTCCATTGACCTCAGTTTTCAAGACTCCTTAACCCTACTTGGATTAAAAAAAAACAATTTAACTAAATTAGATGTCTCTAATTTAAATTTTTTAGAATCTTTAGACTGCGACTCTAACCATATTAAAATACTAAATCTTCAACACAATCCTGTTTTAAGATGGATTAATTGTGCCAGTAATAATTTAGAGCAATTGAATGTACAAAATGGTAATAACCATGCGATTTTAATTGATTATGAGTTTGACACAAGAGACAACCCTAATTTAACTTGTATTCAAGTGGATAATGTAGCTTTTAGTAATAACACTTGGACAAACAAAGATATTCAATCGTATTTTAGTTTAAATTGCGAATATGACCTTGGTTTGATGCAAGAAAACTTTACGGATATAAACTTATTTCCAAATCCTAACCATGGGACTTTTCAAGTTAAAATTTCGGGACTGTCTAAGCGAATGGAAATAGAAATATACAATACCATAGGACAAAAAATTTACCATGAATTTACGGTAAACTCAAATTGCGCGGTTATCGAAACAAATTTAAGTCCTGGTATTTACCTTTTAAAGCTAAAAGATCAAGCAGGTAATCAATTTTCAACATTCATTGTAGAATAATTCTTAAAATTAATGTCTAAAAAAAACAGTACAAATCAAAAAAGCTGAACAACGACGTCATTGTTCAGCTTTAATTAATAATTTTAAGTCTTCTACAGAATATAAATAAACTGTACTTGACACTTTAATATTACGATTTATTACTCCTAATCGATCTGACTCAATTTCACCATATTTGAAGGACCTTTTTCTTCAATAGGAACTGAAGCAATGTTGATGACCAAGTCATTCGCCTTTAAAAAACCATTTTTCTTTAAGATGTACTTACTATCTGCAATGGTATGATCGGTACTTACCATTTTATCGTAATAAAAAGCACGTACTCCCCACACCAGGTTTAATTGTGTTAAAATCTGGCGGTTTTCAGTAAATACAAATATATCTGACTTTGGTCTTTGAGAGGAAACTTTATAGGCGGTATACCCTGAAAAAGTCATGGTAATTATACCTTTTGCCTCTACCCTTTGTGAAAGTCGAGCGGCATTAAAGCAAATAGAATCAGAAATAAACCGTTCTTGACTTTTTTCTGGCACCTCTTCTTTGTGGTAAATTTCGTCTGACTTTTCCACTTCCATAACAATCTTGGTCATGGCCTTAATCACTTCTATTGGAAATTTACCTACTGAAGTTTCTCCAGATAACATTACGGCATCCGCGCCATCTAATACCGCATTAGCGACATCATTTACCTCAGCTCTTGTAGGAGTGACATTTTCAATCATGCTTTCCATCATTTGCGTTGCCACAATAGTAGGTTTTGCATATTCACGACATTTACGGATAATCATTTTTTGAATGGTTGGTACTTTTTCCATTGGCACTTCCACCCCTAAATCACCACGCGCTACCATTACCGCATCTGTTTGAATGATTATATCATCAATATCCGCAACAGCTTCTGGTTTTTCAATCTTAGCAATCACCTTGGCATTACTAGTATGTTTTGATATGATGTGTTTTAATTCAATAATATCTCTTGCCGAACGCACAAAAGAAAGTCCAATCCAATCGACATTATGTTTTAAAGCAAACTCCAAATCAATTAAATCTTTTTCCGTTAAACTAGGTAATGAAATTTTTGTATTGGGTAAGTTCACTCCCTTTTTAGAAGATAATTTACCGCCATGAATTACTTTAGCAGCAACCTCATCTTTTTTATTAGAGCTTAATATTTCTAATTCTAATTTACCATCATCCAACAAAACTTTATCCCCTACAGCAACATCTTGTGGAAAGGTTTGATAAGTAAGATACAATTTTTTCGCTGTACCCATGCATTTCTTAGTCGTGATAATCAATTCTTCGCCATTAATCAAATCGACATGGTTATTTTCTACCTCACCTATTCTGATTTTTGGACCTTGTAAATCCGCCAATAATGCGACGCTATATCCAAGTTCTTCATTTATTTCACGCACCATGTTCAGGGTATTCAAATGATCTTGATGGGTACCATGCGAAAAATTTAATCGACATACGTTGGTACCATTTAGAATCATTTCCTTCAATACAGCCTTATCATTAGTAGATGCAGGGCCCATTGTGGCAACAATTTTTGTTTTTTTATTAATCATATTTATATATTTTAAAACAACAAGTTCGCTTTCGACTTCAGTTGTTCGGGGTCATAATTAAATGCGGTTAAAATACAGTCTATTTTTTTTAACCGCGTTAAGAAATCATTAAGTATTAAGTCGTAATTGTCTTTAATTATCAAAAAATAATCGATTTGATCTTGTTCAGGAATCAATCGCTTATAATTATCAAAGGATAGATTTTTTAATAAATAATAAGATTGAAAAGTCTCCTCATCTGTATACTCATAAAATGAAAAATAGTATTCTCCATCTTTTTTATTTTTTAAATAATAATCATCCGACTTACTTAAATTAATCTCTAATGCACTATTCATTGCCCAACATAATCTATAATCAGAATGACTGCAACAGATTCCGATTAAATCAAAATTGTATTCTTCTTCTAAAAATAACTTATGTTTGGCCATAGACGTAACAAATGTATTAATTTTTATACGTACAATAAATTTATATGTTTACCATTTAAGTATATTTATGCTTAAATCTTTCACATTTCTACAAAATGATTCTTAAAACGACTAACAATCAAAAATTTGACACTAAAAATGGGATTGACATTTCCTTACCCCTTAGTCCAACTTCAGGCGCTTTAGCTTGGTATGTTGCACCTGTAAAAATTTGGCCGGTGACAGGAGATGGATTTATAGGAAAAGTTACAGAAGGTGGCAGTACCAACTTTAACAACATATTGCTGAATCCACATGGGAATGGCACACATACCGAAAACGTAGGACACATTAGTCGGGAGTTTTATAGTATCAATGAATCACTCACACAGTTTTTTTACCATGCATTATTAATTACTGTGCAACCTGAATCTTTTAAAAACACCGATTTTGGTGAAAATGATTGGATAATCACCAAGGAATTATTAGCAAACCAAATAGGTGATCAAAAAAATTTTGAAGCGATTATCATCAGAACATTGCCTAATGAAGTGGTGAAGAAAAATAAAAATTATTCGAATACTAACCCACCTTACTTGACCAAAGACGCCATTGAATACATTAATGCATTAAACATTTTACACTTGTTGATTGATTTACCTTCTGTTGATCGTGAAAATGACAATGGTAAGTTAATGGCACATCATACTTTTTGGAATTATCCAGACCAACCAAGACTAGATAAAACGATCACAGAATTGATTTATGTTCCCATTGAAGTGAAGGATGGACCATACATTTTAAACTTGCAAATTATCAGTTTAGAAAACGACGCTTCTCCAAGTAAACCCATTTTATACCCAATAGAAAGCTAATGTTATCAGAATTAGAAACCTTTTTTAGAATGAAAGCAGAACCACAACAATCCTGCTTGTATTTTTTGCGTTCCATCATTACGGGTTTTCATCCCGAAATAAGGGAAACCTACAAATGGAAATTGCCATTTTATACTTTTGAAGGGAAAATGTTTTGTTATTTATGGATGGATAAAGAAACCGAACATCCTTATATTTGTTTTACCAGAGGTAACGAGATGGATCACCCAAGCTTGGTGCAAGGAGAAAGAAAGAAAATGAAGGCTTTTTATATTGACCCTTATGAAGACATTGACATGGAAACCCTGACCACATTAATGAACACTGCCATTGCATTATACGAATAGAAATGAGTGTAAACCACGACCACAACCACACCACATCCATCAAGGGTAAAAAGTTATTTTTTACTATTTTACTCAATATTTTTATTACAGTAGGACAGTTAATTGGTGGCCTAATTTCAGGAAGTTTAGCATTAATATCTGATGCATTACACAATTTTACAGATGTCATTTCTTTGGTAATAAGTTATACTGCCGATAGAATGACCAAAAGAGAACAAACCTTGAGTCATACTTTTGGCTATAAAAGAGCCGAAATAATTGCCGCTTTTATCAATGGGGTTAGTTTAATTATTGTTTCTGCTTATTTGGCTTACCAAGCAGCATTTAGATTAATAACCCCTGAACCCATTGCAACCAATTATGTGATTTGGTTGTCCCTAGTAGCCATAATTGGCAATGGTATTTCTGTCTTAATTTTACAGAAAGATGCCAAGGATAACTTGAACATGCGTTCGGCTTATATCCATTTATTTTCGGATTTAATTATTTCAGTCGCGGTTTTAATTGGCGGTTTAATGATGCATTTTTTTAGTATTTATTGGATTGATCCTTTATTGACTATTACAATTTCTATTTACTTGTTCTTTTTGAGTCTTAAAATCGTAGTAGAATCAGTATCTATTCTCATGTTGTTCAGTCCAAAGCACTTGTCTATTTTAGATATAGAAACTGCCGTTTGTAAATTTCCTAAAGTAAAAAATATGCACCATGTGCACTTATGGGAATTAAATGACAAGGATATTTATTTAGAAGCTCATTTAGAGTTTGAAGAAGACATTACCTTGTCCGAATTTGATGCTGTTTGTCAGTCCATTGAAGAAATGGTTCGAAAAGACTTCAATATTTCACATACCATGTTTCAGCCAGAATTTTTTAGAGAAGATGAAAAAGTATTAATTATACAAGATTGATTAATATCCGCCTTGAAATTTACGAATAAACCATTCTACAGATAAAAACAAAACAACCATAAAAAATAACCATTTATAATCTATCAAATCGTCAAATGCTTTTTCTTGATAGGTAATTGGTAAAATGTCTTCTCTGTTTAACAAAACCTGTTCTAATTCATCTAACTGAGCAGGTAACATAAATTGTCCACCAGTTAATTGAGACATGTTTTTTAACAGTCGGTGGTTGGCAGTAAGGTAAGCCAATTCTAACTTTGATTCCTTGACAATAAATGTCCCTTTTTTGTTAAATACTTTCCCGTTAAAGGTGGTTTTTGCCTCCCAAGAATAAATTCCTTGATTTAAATTCCCTAAGTTCAATTCATATGCAGCTGAGGAACGGTAAAATACGTTGTTTAATTCCTTTCCATCTTCATCTTTTAAAGTAAACTTCACTTCCGGTGTATTAATCAAATCGTAACTCGCATTATACAATTCTGCACGCACCAACACTTGGTCTGTTTCGTTATACTCATTCAAAATATTAACTTTAAATGGGTCTTTATTTTCCTTCACCGCGAGATAGGTAATTAATTTAGAAATAAATATTTCAAAATTTTCGGTGGACTCGTGTTGCATTTGATCAAATAAACGCCAACGCCAGATTCCTTCCCCTAGAATAACCGCATACCTATTGTTTCTTTTTTCATTCACATACACCAAGGGTTTAGTCAAATTGATATTCCCTATCTTTTGAAAACCAATTACATTTACACCGCCTGAAAACTTCATATTGCCTTGGGGAGTAGCCAAAGGTGGTGCCTTACTTAACATTTGCATTACTTCTGCAGGGTAAATTATTTCGTTAAAATTTGGATTAGGTGAAAAGCTGACATCTTCTTTTTTACCTCCTTGCCCAGAGAATCCAATATTAGCATTTGACAAGGCATTCAAATCAGCATTTAAACCTATAATATTTAAGACTGGCGTGGCATTCGTTTTTACCATTTCATCTAATACTGGATTGCCTTTTTGGTAATTGTGCATAATAATTAAATCGTACCCCTTTAAGTCTCCTTTTAAATCGACAATAGCACTTGCATCTACATCATAATTATCATTATTTTTAATCACATACTTAATGGCTCCTATGTCGGGATGGGTGCCACTATATGTCAATAATATTTTTTGACGGCCATCCATAATATTCATGTAAAAATTCTTCTCATTGTTTCGGTAAGTAAACTCTTCTGCCAGGTGTGTTACAGAAACCATATACTTTCTATAACCAATACTTTTAGCGTTCAAAGTAAAATCAACTATTATGTCCTCTTCTTCACCTTTGGTTTGAATAGATTTACTTTGCAATAATTTTCCCCCTTGCATTAGACTTACTTTTAAGGTTTTTCCTTTAAAACCACGTTGGTGTATATTTACTTGCACCGGGAAATCATTACCTAAGAAAGCAATATCATTATGTATCAAATCAGCAATCAAAACATCTTTTAAAACAGCAGTATCCCCTAAACCTATAGTGTAAATTGGTACAGTAGGTTTTCGGTTTAAAGTATAAACTGGATTTTGTCCTTGGTTATAAATACCATCCGTTGCCAGTACAATAGCCCCAATATTACGGTTAGCATATTGGTCATAAATTTGATTTAATGCCATAGAAACATCTGTCAATTTATGGTCATAACTACTGTCTAATTCGTTGGTAACGACATTTGAAAAACCATAATTAATGGTTTCAAATTTATTCGCTAAGTGATTAGAAAAAATTTGCAGTTCTTTTAAGTAAGCGCCTTTATAATAACTGGAATCTTTTGTCTGAATAATGGATTCCGATTGATCCTGCACAATAAAAATAATTGGCTTCTGACTTTTATTATTGAATTTTTCTAAGATAATCCCCAAGCATAGCAAGCCAATAATGGCGACACTCAAAAATCGAAACGCGAATAAAATCCATAACCAGTATTTTTTTAAATCGACTAATATTTTTTCACGATAATATAAGGTAAAACTATAGGCAAGTGCTAAGACTATGATTAAAAATATCCAGGCTGGTTGATATGTAAATAGTAATTTCAATTATTTTTTTTTGATAAAAGTAAAAAATACTTTCTTTAAGTCTGTTAATATTTAGTTTTATCTACTAATTTTAAAACTGAATTGAAAAAACAACACATTGCTACAATTTTTTAAAGAGTTTGGAATCGGGTTAAAAAACTATTGGATAGGGACTAAATTTCTATTTAGCCACAAACTTTACGGTTATTTTATCTTTCCCCTTATCCTCTTTATCGGTATTTATTTATTAGGTAATTATTTTCAAACCATAGAATTAAATATTAGTAATGAACTTTCGGTTAAATCAGAGAGTATTGAAACCATCAATCAATTGATTTACGAAACCATTGCCATGTATTTTTTTGATGGCTTATACATCATATTTACCCAATTCACCTTATACATAGTCGTAGTACTCTTATCGCCAATTTTAGCTATTTTATCCCAAAAAATTGAAGGAATTTTAACAGGCAATGCCTATCCTTTTAATTTTAAAAATTTAATCAATGACATTAAGCGAGGTGCCATTATTGCTTTAAGAAATTTAATTTGGTATTATATTTTTGTAGGTATATTTTTAGGTTTGGTTTCTTTCTTCGATTTATCGGCAAAGAGCTTTATCATATTTGCTATTCCTTTTATCGTTGGTTTTTATTATTATGGCTTTAGTTTTATCGATTATGTAAATGAAAGAAGAAGATTAAACATTCAGCAAAGTGTTTATTTTGTCTCACAACATAAGGGACTAGCCATTGCAACGGGCAGTGTTTATTCCACCTTATTTTTACTTTATTTTTACATTGCAAATAACCATGACGCTATTATCGCCAAATTTGGCTACGGTCAACTTTGGGAAATTGGGGCATGGAGTCTATTAACTATGGCAGCCTTGAGTCCGATAATTGCCATTGCGGCAGCTACGCTATCTATGAATGAGATCGTTGACTTAAAAAAAGTCCCTAAAAGTTAAATGTCGACTATATTTTAGTATAAAATAATTTTTTATTGTAGTTTTGATAAAACACTAACCACTCCTATGAAACATACCTTATTCCTACTTTTCTTATCCTTAAGCAGTCTTGTTTACGCCTTTGAATCTACCCCGCCAGATTCCACGTTGAGCATACTGAAAAAAGCAGAAATAAAAATATTAATTTCAGATGGAAGAACATTTTATAATGAAGACAGATACCGTCTTGGCTTGTTAAAATTTAGGGAAGCTTTGAGTATTAATAAAAATCATGCGAACGCTAATTACTGGGTAGCAGAAAGTCATTTAGCCTTAGGGAACTATGGTACCGCTTTAAAATATGCTAAAATTGCAGAAAGTAATGACCCCAATGCAAATAAAGATTTACAATATGTAATTGGCCAATCGAATCACCGTTTAGGTAATTTTGATGCGGCAATCAAAGCCTATGAAATGTCATTATTAACCATGCCCAAGTCTAGAATAAAAGGACTGTTAGTCGATAAAAAGATTTCGGAATGTAAAAGAGGACTTGAAATGATTAAAACGCCATTAGATGTTACTATTAAACCATTGGGTGCAACGGTTAATTCAAGGCATGATGATTATGCTGCTTTTTTATCTAATGATGGACAGCAATTATATTATTCTTCTAGAAAAGCACAGAATACTGGTGGTGGCAAAAGTGCTGGTGACAGTAAGTATTTTTCAGATATTTTAATTTCCGATTGGGATGCTACCAGCAAGGATTGGACAACAGGAAAAAACTTAGACCCAAGGATTGTAAAATTAAATTCCCAAGGCTTTGATGACATGGCTGGTTTTTCTGCAGATGGTGCTGTTTTATATTTAACCATTAACACGGAAGGCTTATTAAATGAAAAAATAAATACACAAAGTACCGACATTTACTATTCGACATTAAACAAAGAAAAAAATTGGGCATCACCAAAACCATTCGATAGGTCCTTGAATACTTTTTACTTTGAAGCTTCACCGACTTTCACAGAAGATGGAAATACCATGTATTTTATCAGTGAAAGAATAGGCGGAGAGGGAAAAGCAGATATTTGGACCAGTAAAAAAGTAGCTGATGTTTGGCAAAAAGCAGAAAATTTAGGAAATACCATCAACACGGCACAGCAAGAAACTACTGTTTTTGTAAGTGGGGATAATAAATATTTATTTTTCAGCTCTGAAGGTCATGAAGGAATGGGTGGTTATGACATTTATGTATCCAAAAAAGTAGGAGAAAATTGGTCTACGCCAATCAACATTGGCTTCCCAATTAATGATGTATCTGACGAAACACATTTTGTTTTCTATCCAAAATTAAAAAAAGCATATTACAGTAAATTAAGCACGGACAATAACGGTGGACTGGGAGGAAGAGATATTTTTGAAGTGAACCTTACTACCGAAGCAATTGAAAAAATATTTTCAAGTTTATAATTAGTTGTTAAATCCGTTATTTTTAATTATTTTAGCCCTAAATATACCCCTAACTTAGTTGAAACCAATATTCAAATACTTCGCTTTTATATTGTGCTACTGTAGTATCTTCACAGTCAATGCACAGTTCGACACTTTGAACAGTGTCTTAAAACCAAGGATTGGTATCGGTACAGGAACGGTAGCTTATTTTGGTGAAATTCAGCAATACCAAAGCGGCTTCTCTTCTACAGTTAATCGTATGGGAGGAAATGTCACTTTAAATGCACCATTAACACAAGCTTTTAATTTAGAATTTTTAGCCGTTTATGGAAAAGTTAGTGCCAACGAAAGAACCTTGACTAGGAATTTGAATTTCGAATCCAGGGTCAGAATGGCCAGCGTTAGTCTACAATACAATTTTTATCCGTTTTTCGATCCTACCCGCTCTTTTTTCAATCCATATGTTGGTATAGGTTTTTCTACTTTTGAATTCCTTTCAAAAACAGATTTATATGATGCTAATGGACAAAAATACTATTATTGGACGGATGGTTCTATCATGAATTTAGCCCAAAATGATCCTGGAGCAAACAATGCAAAACCCTTGATTAGAGATTACACTTACGAAACAGATTTAAGAGAACAAAACATTGACAGTTTAGGGAAATATAAAGAGCAAAGTTTTGCCATACCTATTTCCTTTGGTGTTGAATTTCACATGACACCTAGAGTCGACTTTAGAATTGGTGCTACTTTAAATTATACTTTCACTGATTTATTGGATAACATTTCAGTAGCAGGAAGTGGTGAACGAAAAGGAGATGCTAGGAATGACTTTATTTTGTATTCAAATATTGGGATTAGTTACGATTTAGAAAAATTAAAAAAGGAGGACGAAGATGAATTCTTAACTGAAGAAGAATTATTGGCTTTATACGATAGAACGGATTGGGATAGTGATGGAGTTATTGATGCTTTGGATGATTGTTTTGCTACGCCATTAGAAGCTTTAGTAAATGAGTTTGGTTGTCCTTTAGATACAGATGAAGACGGCGTGCCGGATTATTTTGATGAGGAAGTAACACCGAAAGGTAATTATGTCAACCAATACGGGGTAACCATTACTGAAGCTGAATTTTTGAGAATTCAACAATTATTAATCGATTCAACTGGATTGGCTTACGGATTTGAGGAAGATTTTTTAAGGGTTGATTTTAAAAATGACAAAGGACAAATTGTAAAAACAAAAGGCCGTGGAGAAGATGGTAATAAAAGTTATGTTGTTATTGTAGGGAAAGAACATAAAAGTATCTCTGCAAATGACCTACACCAGTACTTAGGCTACACTGATTTTGAAACTGTAACTAAAGGAGATACCGTTTATTATGTTTTAGGTAAATATGAATTTATTGAAGACGCAGTTGCAGCAAAAACAAGTCTTGAAAACCAGGGAGTGGTAGTAGATGAGATTGGTAAAGAAACCAGAAATAATAGCGACTTTAAAGCCATAAATACCGAGGTAGTAGATAAAATTGAAAAAATAAACATTGCCGCAGGAAAACCTTTACCTGAATACAATGAATCAAAACCTAGCTTTAGGGTTAAATTAGGAACTTTTGACACACCTATTAATGCCGATAGTATTTATAGAGGTATTGAAAACATCACCTTTGCAAAAGGCCAAGATGGAAAAGTAAGGTATTATGCTGGCGTATACGACTCCTATAAAGATGCGAAAACTCTCTCTAGAACACTGGTAGAGAAAAAAGGAATTGTAGAGAATGAAGTAGTGGCTTACCAAGATCAAAAAAGAATTTCTTTAAAGGAAGCTGGTGTATTATTTTTACCAAACTCTTACGACGAATCCAAAGAAATTGCCTCTTTTGTTGAACCAAGACCATTAGACACTATTCCGAAACGCGACAAACCTAAAATTGATCCAGCTTCTATCAATTATCAAATATTATTGGGCTCCTTCGAAAACGAAATTCCAATTGATGTTATTCAAAAGTTCTTATCTATTGGTGGCGTACAGCCAATCAAAGAGAAGGATGGTACAACCAAGTATTACTCTAAAAAAGTAAACACCTTAAAGGAAGCAGAAGATTTATTAAAAGAATACCAAGGTTACCAATTAACCGACCCAAGTATTAAAGTGCTCTATAAAGGAAAATACTTAACCTTAGAAGAGTTTGAAAAGAAGCAATAAGTCCTTAAAAATCTTTGTGAAAATAAAGTAGTTAATTGACGCTGTGCAGGACTTTAGTCCTACAAAAGAAGGATACTATCAAGAAGTAATCTATAAGAATCAAGCAGCTTTTCGCCATAAAAAAAGACAAGAACCCGCTACTTAACCATACACTGAAGAAATATACATTTCCTTAATCAAGCTTCAAAAATGACAACAGTATCTTTTAGGTCCACGAAAAATGGAGGAGGTATTTAGATTTTAAAATCTGCTTTTAAACTCAAGTCTAAACTTTGGTAAGAATGGGTTAAAGCACCAGAACTAATAAAGTCTACCCCAGTTAAAGCATAACTTCTAAGCGTTGATTTATTGATACCTCCACTGGCTTCTACTTCAAACTTATCTCTAGGTATTATTTTTAAGGCTTCAGTAATTTCACTTGGACTAAAATTATCCAGCATGATACGGTCTACATTTCCATGTTTAACCACCGCAGCTACCTCAGCCATATTTCGAGTTTCAATCTCTACCTTCAATACTTTATTATTCGCCTTTAAATAGGCAGCAACATTATCAATAGCGTTCGTGATTCCACCTGCATAATCAACATGGTTATCTTTAATCATCACCATATCATACAAAGCATACCTATGGTTATGGCCCCCACCGATTTTAACGGCCCATTTCTCCATCATTCTAACACAAGGAGTAGTTTTGCGGGTATCTAATAGTTTAGTGGGTAAATCTTCAATTAAACTAGCATATTCTTTGGTAAGGGTGGCGATACCACTCATGCGTTGCATAAAGTTTAAGACCAACCTTTCTGCGGTTAGGATAGAGCGAGAACTACCACTGACATGAAAGGCGATTTCCCCTTTTTTAATTACATCTCCATCTTTTTTATAGGTAACCATTTCTAAAGTGGGGTCTACTTTTTTAAAAATGATTTCCGCTAATTCCATCCCAGCAAGTATACCATCATCTTTAATGAGCAATTTTGCTTTTCCTTTCGCCTCAGCGGGAACTGTAGCCAATGAAGTATGATCTCCATCTCCCACATCTTCCCTTAAAGCTTGCTCAATAATTGTCTGAATAATATCGTAATCTGGAATTTGTACGCTCATTTTATTTTACATGAAGTTTAACATCTTGTTCGCTTATTTCACTCGGACATAAGATAACCAATCTTTCGACAATGTTTCTCAATTCTCTAATGTTTCCAGTCCAGTCTACCGCGCAAAGTGCCTCCAATGCAGCAGTGTTAAAAGTTTTTGTAGCAATACCATATTCTTGACAAATTTTAGCAATAAAATAATTAGCAAGAATTGGAATATCTTCGGCACGATCATTTAAAGAAGGTACTTCTATTTTAATAACACTTAATCTGTGGTAAAGGTCTTCTCGAAACTCTCCGTTTTCAATCATTTTCTTTAAATCCTTATTGGTTGCAGCAACCACTCTTGGATCTACTTTTATATGTTTTTCTCCACCTACTCTTGTGATTTGATTTTCTTGTAACGCTCTTAACACTTTTGCTTGCGCAGAAGCGGACATATCTCCTATCTCATCTAGAAACAACGTCCCTCCATCTGCTAATTCAAATTTACCTTTTCGCATTTTATTTGCAGAAGTAAAGGCTCCTTTTTCATGTCCAAATAATTCAGACTCGATTAGTTCAGATGGAATTGCTGCACAATTAACCTCAATAAATGGAGACTTAACTCTACCACTTTGTTCGTGCAACTGTCTTGCCACTAACTCTTTTCCTGAGCCATTTGGTCCAGTAATTAATACCCTTGCATCCGTTGGACCAACTTTTGCTATCATTTCAAGAATAGCATGTATGGGCGCTGAATCACCAATAATCGTAGATGATTTGGCTAATTTCTTTACTTCTTTTTTTAATACCACTGTTTCCTCCACTAAATCTCTTCGATCTAATGCATTTTTTATAGTGACTAAGATTCTATTTAAATCTAAAGGTTTTTCAATAAAGTCATAAGCCCCATTTTTAATAGAGTCCACAGCTGTTTCAATATTTCCATGTCCCGAAATCATGATAACTGGCGTTGAAATTTTCTCTAATTTAAAATTAGCCAACACTTCAATACCGTCCATTTGTGGCATTTTAATGTCGCAAAAAATAACATCATAATGATTTTCTCTAGCTGCCTTTAAACCGGCTAACCCGTCTTCTGCAACGTCTACTTTATAGCTTTCAAACTCTAAAATTTCTTTCAGTGTTCTACGAATGCTAATCTCATCATCAATGATTAATATCTTGGTCATGCTTATTGTTTTACAAAAAATAATTTTAAAGTGGTAAAGATAGAAATTTTAAACGATTTTTTCAACCCGTTTCCCAGAGTCTATTTTAAAAAGTAAGATTCTAAACTTTAATTATTTTTATAGTAAAACAGTAATACTAAATCGTAACTAAAATGAGCGGCCACCGCCAACCATAAACTCTCATTTTTTGCAGCAAATCCAATGAGGACAATAAAAGCGGTTAAAAAAATAGCCAACAAGTTAATGGTTCTATATTGAAAAGAAAAATAGCCATGGATGGCTACAAAAATAATGGCTGTACTCCAAACCCCTTCATAAGGTTGAATAGCTCCTCTAAAAAACACTTCTTCTCCCACGCCTGCAGCTATGGCAAGAAAAAAAACATGAAAAGTGGTTAGGTTTAAATCTGTAAATCTATCTTTTATAGGACCTAATCCTTTTTCAAAATATGGTTTTTCAGACAGCCAAATCATCCAAATTCCAAAGCCAATTCCAATGGATAAATATAAGGGAATTTGGAAGTAATCTTCAGGGGCAATTTCAAATAAAGACCGCCATGAAATATTTTGAAAATAAAGTAAAGGCCAAGCCAATAAAGGGAAACCGATTAAGGTGATCAATCCCATAACTGTCAATTGGCTTTTTAATACATCCTTTATCATGAGTAACAAATCTACGACTTACATTTAATATTAAGTCAACGTTTGTGAAAGCAAAAAAGAGATCAATAAAATCAACAACAAGAGTAAAAAAAGTTTCTTATTCTGGTATATAGGTTTTTTCGGTCTTTTTAATACCTCGTCATATTGGTGTTTCAATTGTGAAAAATTTTTCATTTTCTCAATTTCATCCCCACTAGGCATTTCTTTATCTTTATCCCTATTTATGCTATATTTTTTCATTTTTTGCGCCATAAAGTCGCCTTACTTTTTTTAATAACCTATATAGTTTCATCTTTACATTAGCTTCTGAAACTTGATAATAATGTGCCATTTCTTTAAAGGAAAAGCCCAAGAAAAACCTTAATTCAATCATTTCAGCCTGCGCAGTTTCTAGCTCATTCATCAAATCAATCACCACTTCTTGCGTGCTTTTTGCCCCAGGGTTCTCTATCTTTACTTCTAACATCAATGCTGTTAAATTTGCTGGCGACAAACTAACTTCCTGCATTTTTTTAAGTTTTCTAAAATACAAATTTACTTCATTTCCTGCAATTTTATATAACCAGCTCGAAAATGGGTATCCCCTATCTTCATATTTATGTAGATTTAACATGGCCTTTAGCATAACCGCTTGACATAAATCATTTGCAGTTTGCTTCTCCCCAATTTTTACAAAAATATACCGATAGAGTTTTTCAAAATACTTTTCATACAAATAACCGAAAGCCGACCTGTTTTGTTGGGCAGCTTGCACAAACTTATAATCCTCAGAAAATTTATGTTTATCTTTCAAAAGAAAAATTATATTTTACCCTTATAATTCCATTACCTTAAAAAGTAACAAACTATCGAAAATCTTATTTTAAATAAGTCTCCGCTATAAAAAGTAAGGACTCTTCCGTAAGCGGCTTATTCATAAAATCCTTAACGTTGTCATTGCGCATTGCCCGTTCTCTATCGTCTGGATTAATAGATGTAGACAGCATCAATAAAGTTTGTGTGGCTCTTTTTTCTGCTGCTAATAGCTTGTATTCCTCTAAAAACTCCCAACCATCCATGCCAGGCATATTAATATCTAAAAATATTAAATCTGGTATATTATTTTCTTCTTCTAGCAAGTAATTTAAGGCATCCTGCGCATTTGTTTTGATTATGATTTCAAGGCATAAATCAAGTTTACTAATAATTCTTTTATGGATGTAGTTCGTGCTTAACTCATCATCAATAAGTAATATACAGTTGAATTTATTTTTCATTTAAAGAGATTTTGAAGGTTGTCCCCTCATTTATAGTAGAATTAACTGATATTTCACCCTGATGTAAATCTACTATTTTTTTACAATGTGCCAAACCAATACCTTCTCCTTCGTACGTGCTTTTATCGTGTAAACGATTGAAAATATTAAATATTTTCTCATGGTGCTTTTCAGGAATTCCAATTCCATTATCGGCAACAAAAAATTCATGCATCCCATTTTTAAATTGGTAAGAAATATGTATTTCAGGATTTATTTCTTTTCTTTTAAATTTCAACCCATTTGAAATTAAATTTTGAAACAACATCCTAAGCTCCGCTTCATAGCCAATTACCTTAGGAAATTTCCCCTCCCAAGAAACTTTTCCGTTCACTTCTTTTATTTTATTGGACAAGTCGGCCTTAACATCTACTAAAACTTGTTGTATATCCACCTCCTGTTTAACAGCGTTTTTACCTATCCTGGAAAGCTCCAATAAAGAACGAATCATGTTGCTCATTCTTTGGGCGGAATCTTTTATAAAACCAAATTGCATTTTCGTTTCAGGTGCCATATTATCTTCATTTTCGTCCACAATAATTTCGACTAAACTTTTAATGGTACCCAATGGTTCTTGTAAATCGTGTGAAGTGATGTAAGCATATTCAGAAAGCTCTTTATTACTCCGCTCTAATTCCTTTGTTTTTTCTCGAATGTCTTTTGTCATTTCTAAAGCCAATAACCTTGCTTTTTTCTCATTTCCTTGAATAGAATATATTACAAAGAACAATAACACATCAATTACAAATCCAAAAAATGCAACCACCCTTGGCAGTAACCTTTCACCTCTGGTAATATACTTTTCGGTAGAATGCGCGTACATTACCCAATCTCTACCTTGGATGGATATAGGAATCTGGATGGTTAAATCTGGTTGATGTTCATGGTCTAAAAGATGGATGAGTGAATCCGAATCAAAGAGTAAATTACTTTCATTGAATTGGTCATCATCATACAATTCATAATCAAACCCCAATACATTTTCGCCCAATATACCTTTCATTAAATCACCAACTCGGAACGGACTATACACCCAACCTTTAAAAAATTTATTACGGTTTGCGACGGTGGAAAGATCAGCCCCTTTTTTATAAACAGGTAAATAGGTTAAAAAACCTTTCTGTACATCTGTTTCAGTTTCTTGTACCAAAGTAATGATACTAGAAGTGGATGCTTCACCAGAATCAATCGCTCTTTGCATGGCACTTTGACGCATTTCATTCGACCACATATCGTATCCAAATGCTCGTTTATTTCGCCAATCGAATGGCTCCAAATAAAGAATCGAAGTATAAGTATCTCTTACTCCTTCGGGTTTAATTTTAAAATCGAAAAAGCCATCTTTTATCATTTGTAATTCAAAGGAATCCTTTGCTTCATTTGCAATCGGTATGGCATATCCCATACCTTGAATACCAGGCAGTCGGTTATTGATATCTAGGGTGTTCACATAATTTCTCCATTCTAAACGTGTTACCTCATCAGAACTATTGAATAAAGCTATCCCACCCCAAAGAGCCTGCTCATAAGTAATCATTCTTTCATCAATTGCAATTGCCACCTCATCCGCTTTAGCGAAAAATCTGTCTTTTGCCAATTGCTCCGAAAAATTAGACGAAATCCACCAAGCTAATATAGTTAAGCAAATAGAAACAAATAATATAACCCATGCCGTATAAGCATTATGGAAAATGGATAAAAAGCTATTTTTTTTTTCGTTCATATTTTATCATTAAACTTCTAATTTATCCTCTCCCCCTTTTTTATCCTGTAAAACCTTCTTCTGCCGTTTGTGTCATCCTTTTATTTCCTTAAATAAAAAAATACAATATGGACAGCTTAACAAAAACCTTTCCAAAATTCATGGTTTAAAAAATTGTCTACGCCCCTAGAAAAAGCTGCAACGAATAAAACCAAAAAGGCTAGTACGTTCAACCTTAAATACAATATCCATGTTAAAATTCGATTATTTTCGGGGCATTTTAAAACTACACATATAAAACCATTCTTATCTTTTAGCGCACGATACTTTACTACTTCTCCAATACATTTAACTAAGCAGTTTCTGTTCTTTTACCACAAATATTTTTTGAATTCTATCTCCTTTATTGGAGACAAAACCTTATGCAGCTATTAACATGCGTACCCAAGTCCTTTATAAGGCAGTCAATTATGTATTTTAAATATAATCAAAAAAACAATAAAATTTATTTTATTTGCACTTAATTGTTTTGTAAAAAGAACAGCCCTTATCTTTGATAAACCATTTAAACCTTTTTTCTCTTGCAGATAATTGAACAAATTAAAATAACGACACTACAGGAAGCCATTCGATTGAATACTTATTGTGAAAAATATGTTTCTTTTTTTCAGTCCCGAAAAAGTGTAAAGAAGGGCATAAAAAACGGTGCCGTATTATTAAATGGGCAAAAGGTACCTGGCGGAACCTGGTTAAAAATTGGAGATGAAATAATGATTCTTGACTTGATCCAGTCGCCCCCAAAAACATACCATTTAGACATACCTGTGATTTATGAAGATAACCATTTGGCGATTGTAAATAAACCGGCCGGACTTACAGTAAGCGGAAATCAATTTAAAACACTTGCAAACACCTTAAGGTATAATCTAATACCTACTGTAGAAAAGCATGCTTTATCTTGGCCATTGCCTACCCACAGAATAGACAACCAAACAAGCGGACTTGTTATTATAGCAAAAACAAAACCTGCGCGCATAAAAATAGGTCAATTATTTGAGGAAAAAAAGATTGAAAAAACATACCACGCATTAGCAATGGGGAGACTAGAAACTAAAGAAGGCTGGTTTGACAGTGCGATTGAAAACAAAAATGCAGCTACAGCATTCCAGGTAATTTCCGAAGTGAAATCCTTAAAAAATGAGTACTTAACTTTGGTGAAATTAAAACCAATTACGGGACGTACCCATCAAATACGAATTCACCTTTCTAGGAATAATACGCCAATTCTTGGTGACAAATTATATAGCGAAGAAACCATACAACAAAAAGGATTATTTCTGTGTGCCAATAAAGTGATTTTTAATCATCCAATTACTAATGAATTATTAAACATTGAAGTTCCATTGCCGTTAAAATTCAATACAAGAATGAAAAATGAACAAAGACGGTGGCAAAATTACCACGCCTGAATCAAGTTAATTTTTAGATGCCCTTTTTCTGGCAATTTATTGGTAACAGCAGTTAATCAACTACATTGCTCCAATCCATAAAGCAAGCTATTTGATAAAACAGTAAAAGTCAACATTGCCACTAGGCCTTCTATGCCTGCTATTCTAATGCGATTTTTATTTGCCTATACTGCAATTTTGGGGGAATGGATAACCTGAGACAGAAAAATAATGGGGCTAATCTTTGCTTCATTTACAGTTAAAAGTATGCTCTCAGGTCTGAAAGAATTTTTTAGTTACTGTGTAAAACATTACCCCATTATTTTCAATTCTGATTAATTATTTCTTTTTTGAGCTGTTTTTCTTGCTCGCTTTTTTTGCTGCTTTTTTCTTCGCTAGCTTTGCTTTTTTCTCTACTTTTTTTGCTGTTGCCTTCGCTTTTTTTGCTTTTGCTTTTGCTTTTGACTTTTCTTTTTTCAATTGTTTAGCTTTCTTTTTAGCAACTAATTTCAACTGTTTTTTAGATTTAACACTCTTTTTTACTTTTTGTTCTTTCTTAGATTTTGACATAATATTTTGATGTTTAGTTATTTTATTTGGCAAAAATAAGTCAATTTACGAAATGTTAACTAACTATCATATTAATATTATGTTAAGTTTAACACCGCTTAACATTGCGTTAACATCAGTTTGGAAGGTACATTATTTTATATTTGTAAAAAATTAAAGATGAAGTTGCTATTATTACTTTTTTTTGGATTGTATTTTACTAGTTGTTCCAAGTCTAGTTTAGGTATTAAAATAATTGCCAAAGGCACGCTAGAAAACCCTGCATCCGCTTCTGGTATTACCCATAATGAGCATGGTATATTTGCCATTGGAGATAATGTTAATTATTTATTTGAATTGGACAGCCATTTAAATATGCTTAATAAACAGGCCTTGACAAACCTACCAGTGGATAGTAATGGGGTAATTCCAAAAGTTAAAAAACCTGACTTTGAAGCCATAGAAAGTATGGCGGATCAATTATACATTTTTGGTTCAGGTTCAATTTCCCCAACTAGAGATCATTTAATCTGTGTAGATTTACTTACAAAAAAAATGACTTCCTATTCAATGACTAGGTTTTATCAATTTTTAAAAAGCAGTCCCTTCCTTCAAAATGTGGCATTAAATATTGAAGCACTAGCAATAAGTGGCACTGATTTTTATTTATTCAATCGTGGCTCTAATCACATTATACAATTTTCATACCCCTCCTTTTTAAAAGCAATACAAAGCAACAGCCCGTTTCCAACTCCTTCTTTCTATAAAATTAATTTACCAATCTTAAATGGTAGTGCAGCTGGTTTTTCTGGCGCGACAATAGATACCAAAAGCAACACCATTTTATTTACAGCTTCTATGGAAAACACATCTAATGCCATTGATGATGGAGAAATTTTGGGAAGCTTTGTTGGTGTCCTCCCTTTAACGGAACTAAAAAACAATGCAAACCCCATCTGCAAGTTACTCACTTCCGACCAAGGAACTTTAAAAACAAAAATAGAATCTATTAGTATATCTAAAAGAATATCCCCCAAGAAACTAAGGGCTGTACTTGTTAGTGATGGAGACGGAATTCCTTCAGAATTTTATCAAATAGAATTATCTTGGTAAATTCTAAACAAATACCACTAACCTTATGGTTTTTATAACCTATATACACTTTTAGTACTTCATTTTTTGTAAATTAGACCGCACAATCATAAAAAGAATGCCATGAAAATATTTTCTCTTCTACTTACCACTTTATTTATTCACTTCGCATACAGTCAGTCTCCAGGAGATACAATTGTTGTACAGTCATTTGATTACACAATGACTACTGGTGCCAATGGGGGATTAGCAAGAGCAATGATGGTTCCATTTCCGGATAATCCAGGCATATCTTACTCCAAAGTATTAATGCTTTACAATATGCGTTGTAGAAATGGTGCAGTAAACACTACAGGAGGTAACTATGTTGCTTGTGGAGAATGGGATTACAGTTGTAATTCTTATATACATGATTCTACAAGAGTAGATTCTATTCCTAGCACAACAGCTTCGCACAAAATAACTGGCTATAATGGTACGAGTTATAATTATTCAACCACGCCGATTTACAACTATTATTTGCATATTCAACAAGCTGTAATTTTAAACAATATCGTTTCAGAAAACCAAGCCATTATTGGTACGGGGACACAGAACATGAATGAAGCGCTACCTACTGCAAGTAGAAATGCCAAGTCTGTATTTTTATTTACCCAATCAGAATTAAGTAATGCTGGTTTAACCGCAGGTAACATTGATGCCTTACTATTGAATGTATTAAATGCTGGTGGTGATGCTAATTATTTTAGAGTACGTTTAAAAGAGACAAGTGATTTAACGGTTGATTTAACCAATCTTAATTTAAACGGATTCTCTGAAGTCTTTTACGCGAATACCAACTTTACAAATGGACAAAATAGAATTCAATTTTACACGCCTTTTACATGGAATGGAACAGATAATTTATTAGTGGAATTCTCATTTACCAATCCAAACACCAACACAACAATTGAAATAGAAGGAAGTAACATATTAAATATGGGGGCTTTCAGCAGCAACGACAGTTATACTCATTTTAACGGGTCAAACTACATAGAAGCAGACACCTATAAAGGAATTTCGGGCAATACAAACAGAACCATTGAAGCTTGGATTAAAGCGGATGCAGGTAGTAATAGCGGAGAAATTTGTAGCTGGGGAACAGATGTATCTGGTGAAAAATGGGTTACTAGAATAAATGGAGATGGTACTTTAAGGGCTGAAATAAACGGCGGATTTAAATACGGCACCACATTAATCAATGATGGACAATGGCACCATATTGCAATTGTTTTAAATGGCAACAACGTTACAGATTGTTCTTTTTATGTGGATGGCCAATTAGAAAGTACGGGCGGCTCTCAATCGTTAAGCGTAAATACAGACACTAACGACGGTATTAAAATGAGAATTAGTCGCGGTGTAAATAACCGTTATTTTGATGGCATTATTGATGAATTAAGATTATGGGGGACGAATTTAAGTGCGACAGAAATTTCGAATTGGAGTAAGCAAAAATTAAATCCAACGCACCCTAATTACGCGGATTTAGAAACTTATTTACCATTAAACGAAGGACAAGGGACTACCATTAACGATTTATCGACCCACAGTAGAAATGGGGAAATTATTAATGGGGAAATTTGGGAAATGCCAAATGGCTTAGCTTTATTTAAAGACTTTCAAGCATTGACTGCAAGACCAAATTTAACTTTTGCGCAAGGTACTTATAACCTAACTATATCTAATGATTCAATAGTTGATTCTATTCAACAAGTGAGTAATTTAGTTAACGAATATCAAATCAATTCCAATGCAGGAACGATTTTAAATGATGAGATTGCTACCGCATCAAGCAATTACTATTGGGAGGCGTCTTATAGCTATTTCTTTGATGAAAATGGCGTAAAAACGGATTCCACCATTGTAACTCCAAATGGCACCATTAACATTTCAGATTTGGATTATTTTCAAAGAATGCCAATGCGTTTTGAAATTATTTCCTTTGTGACTCCTTATGGCGTAAATTTAAACCTAGGTGCAACTGGTAAAACATGGCAAGTAGATTTAACGGATTATATGCCCGTTTTAAAAGGAGATAAATTGATGACCATAGAGAGAGGTGGACAATGGAATGAAGATTTAGACATCAAATTTTTATTTATAGTTGGAACACCACCACGAGATATTGTGGATGTACAACAAATATGGAGAAACGACTATAAATCATACACCTCGATTATGGACAACTCAAGCTTTGAACCAAGGGATGTTTTAATGAATCCAGCAGCTTCTGCCTACAAATTAAAATCTGTAATTACAGGACATGGTCAAGAAGGAGAATTTATACCTAGAGACCATTTTTACAACATTGATGGCGGTGCAAATGAATTCCAATGGACGGTATGGACTGCTTGTGCGGAAAACCCAATTTACCCACAAGGCGGAACATGGATTTATGACAGAGCAGGATGGTGTCCTGGTAAACCTTCAGATTTAGAAGAATATGATTTAACACCTTTTGTAACACCGGGACAAACACACACAATTGATTATGGTATAATTACAGCAACTGGTACTTCCAATTACATTGTGAACAACCAACTGGTTTCCTATGGTGCTCCGAACTTTAGTCTGGACGCTGCATTAGTAGATATCCTTGATCCTTCAAGCTATGTAGAATACGAACGCTTTAATTCTATTTGTGCCAACCCTACGGTAGTGATACAAAATACAGGTAGCACTGCATTGACTTCATTGACCATTGAATATTGGATAAATAGCAGCAGTACACTTGAAACTTTTACGTGGACAGGAAATTTAGCTTTCTTAGAAAAGGCAGAAGTAGATTTACCTTCTCCAGGTAGTTTATGGCAAAGTGCGAATCCAACCAATAACAAATTCAATGTGACCATTAAAAATCCGAATGGTGGAACGGATGAATTTATTCACAACAACACTTACCAATCCGAATTTAACTTGGTAGATATTTTACCTGAAGCTTTTTACTTGAATTTTAAAACAAACAATGCCCCTCATGAAAGTAAAATTGAACTTTTTGATGATGCAGGAAATGTAATATTTACAAGAACTGGCATGTCTTCAAACACTACCTACAAAGATACTTTTGAACTATATGCTGGCTGTTATACTTTATTAATTTCAGATTCAGACGGAGATGGTATTAATTTTTGGGCAAACAGTGACGGAAGTGGATCTGCTTTTATAAAAGAAGTAGGCGGATTTACCTTAAAATCATTCAATGGTGACTTTGGTGGCTCAATTATCTATAACTTCTCGGTAGACTCTCCGCTTTCCTACGATCAGCTTTACAACAATAGTCAAGTCGAATTATTCCCAAATCCAGCTCAAGCATTCTTTACCTTAAGTGCAGATAATATTGATCCATCTCAAATCTCAATTCACAATGGTTTGGGACAAAATTTTCAATTACCAATTGAAAAATCAAATAATCAACTGCACATTAACACACAAGATTTAGCACCAGGCTTATATATTGTAAATATCAAATACGAAGGAGAAACCATCACTAAAAGGCTAATCATACAATAAAATATGCGCAAAGTACTGCTTATCATCACCTGCTTAATGGCAACACTATTCATTAGTTGTAAAAAAGTAGATGCTTATACTAAATTCAATCTAGAATTTAATCAGTCGGTTACTATACCATCTTCTACTGGTCTTAACCTACCTTTTAATATATTAACACCGGATGTAAAAACCAATTCGGAAGCAGAGTTTGAAATTAATGACACAAGAAAGGATTTGATCGAGTTGATTCAAATTACCAAATTGACCATGACGCATCAATCTCCTTCCAATGGTAATTTTAAATTTTTAAAATCCATACAAATATATTTAACCGCCGAAGGACTTTCTGAAATCAAAGTAGCATGGAATGAAAACGTTTCTGAAGACATTGACAAAACTTTAGAACTAGAAACAACCGAAAATGATTTACAAGAATACATCAAGAAAGATAAATTTGGTTTAAGGGTACAAACAGTAACAGATGAAGCTTTTAATTCGGATCAGGAAATAGCTATTCAATCCGTGTTTTTTGTAGATGCAAAAATACTAGGACAATAAAAAAGGATAGCCATTGAAAAACCCATTGTCATTTAGCTAAATTAGAAATAAATGAGGTGGGTATATGTTATATTGTTTTTGGGAATTAGTGCTTGTGGATTTACGCAAAAACACCAGTCCAACGACTTCCAAGGCTACGTTTTAAGCGCGGTTGACCAAACACAGATTCCATTTGCTGTAATATTTAATCACGCCCTTCAAAAAGGCGTTTTAGCCAATGAAAATGGTTATTTTGAAATTCCTTATGCAGCACTTAGTGACAGCGTCACCATTAAGGTTATTGGTTATAAAACTTACTTTTTAAAAATTGCGCCGCAACAGCAGCCACGTAAAGTTTATCTTCAAGAAAAAAACCAATTGCTGTCCACTGTCACTGTCAACGGAATTGACAACACTTCCCTCTTCAATTATTTAATAAAAGTCCAGAAAAAAGCGACCCAGAAAAAACGGCAATCCAAGGCATATTTTTATTTAAAAACCTATATCAACCAAAAACAAATTGAACTAGTAGAATGTTTTTACAATGCCAGTATCAGAGGCTATGACATAGAAGAATTGTTCCTGAAAAGTGGTCGATTTGGTTTACAGTATTACAACCGCAACTTGTTCGTTTCTGTAGAAAGTGCACAAGCATTAAATTTAAATAAACTACTTCAAGAGACCCCTTTTTTCCCAATTAACCCTTTACAATTATCTAAAAGAGGTTTAAAAAAAACATACCGAATTAAGCGCATTCAAAAATATTTGAATGAAGATAAGGACTCTACTTTTGTACTGAAGTTGACCCCTAAAGATACGAGCGGTAATTACTTCTATGCCAAAATTTGGTATAACCAAAATACGCATCAACTTGAAAAAATCTCCCTAAACTGTCCGCATGCCATTAGACATCCTTTTTCACCTTTATTTCCAACAGATAAGATACTAAATATAGATTTATCCATTACCAAAACCTTTAAAAAAATAGTCCAACAATCCTTTTTAGAACATTTAGACTTTAATTATGCACTTACTTATCAAAATAGACTAGATTCTATTTTTACCATTCATTCTACTGCAGTAGTTCAAATGTATGATTTTAAGGAATTGTTTTTCTTACCTATACTTAGTTTTTCAGAACAAGATTTAGGAACCTATCGCAAATTAAATGCCTTTCCTTTTAACCCATTTTTTTGGCAAAACCACCAAGAACTGAAAATAAGTGATGAATCGAAAGAAAATAATACTTTTTATAAGGACAGCAAGACCATTACAAACCAAACATTCTTCAAAAGCTCCTTACCCAATAAAACAAACTTTTTTGAACACTCCTTTATCCAGTGGACCGGTAAAAGAATACTTTTTAAGCCAAATGAAAAACCAATCAACCGCTTTAATGAAACAAATATTATTTCTGAAAGGTACCACTTGGAAGCTAGACTATTTATTGACTATAATAACTACAAGGACTCCGTTAACCTATTAATAAAAACTATTTTCGATCCCTACAAAAGTTTTTACTATTTACCGCTTTCTCCAAAAGTGCATTGTTTTATCAATATGTACTTTGATTTAATGGAAATAAACAGAATCGAATTGGCTTTAAAAATAAAGCAATCCGACCGTTCCTTTGAAAGTGTAAAAAAAATCTATACTACCCAATATTTGAAAATGCTGACACAAGAAAACCAATTCTTAAAAGAAGTACAAAGGGGTGAAAACAAAAAAGAAATGGCAGAATGGAACCAATACATCTACGAGAAAACAAAGATCAATAACCTAGAAATATTCCTATTGGATAAGGCCAACGATTAAAACAATTTCCAAACAAAAAAGGAGACCATTAGCCTCCTTTTTATTGTTTGTACTATATTTTTTTAGTAGTTTAATGTTCTTTCAATTCCTACGCGCACTTTATCTGCATTGGTTAACAATGCAGCCTCTAAAATAGAATTCAATGGAATTGCAGGCGTATCAACAGAACCAATAATTTCTACTGGAGCATCTAGATACTCAAAACAGTTTTTTTGAATTTTACCCGCTAAAGCCAATGTGAAAGTAGCTTCAATAGATTCTTCAGTCACCAACATGGCTCTATTGTGTTTTTTAACCGCATCAAAAATAGCCGTTTCATCTATAGGACTCAAGGTTCTTAAATCAATAATTTCAACTCGTCCAGGAAAAGCTTCTGCTGCTTCCGCACTCCAATACACACCACGTCCATAAGTAATAATTACCATAGATTCTGATGCTTGTACTTTTTCAGGCATAGCTTCAATCACCGTTCTCGCCTTACCAAAAGGAATCACATAGTCTTCATCCGGTTCAACTGTAATTGCACCTTCAGTACCTTTAATTTTACTCCAATACAAGCCTTTATGTTCAAAAATAACGACAGGGTTCGGGTCGTAAAATGCAGATTTCAATAATCCTTTTAAGTCGGCTCCAGTAGATGGGTATGCCACTTTAATCCCTCTGATGTTAGTCACAACAGACTCAACAGAACTCGAGTGGTATGGTCCACCAGAACCATAAGCACCAATAGGAACTCTGATGATAGCACTAACAGGCCATTTACCATTCGACAAGTAGTAAGACCTACTCACCTCAGTGAACAATTGATTTAGTCCAGGCCATATATAATCTGCAAATTGCACCTCCACAATTGGTTTTAGTCCAACTGCCGACATACCAACTGTACTACCAATAATAAATGCTTCTTGAATTGGGGTATTATACACTCTTTCGTCACCAAACTTCTGTGCCAATGTAGCTGCTTCACGGAATACACCACCTAATCTACCACCCACATCTTGTCCATACAACAAAGCCTCTTTGTGCTTACTTAATATTTCCGTCATTGCAAACAAGGCAGAATCTACCATCACGGTAGGTTTTTTTCCAACAGGAGAACGTTCCCCTTTTTCTTCGGTAATTGGTGTTGGTGCAAAATAATGGTCGGTTAAACTATCTGGCGAAGGATCTTCAGCATTCATGGCTTGTTTAAACTCCTCCTCCACTACTGTTCTTACCGAAGCTTCAATATTAATTACTTCTGCAATGCCAAAAGCATCTTCTACAAGCTTTCTAAGTTTTGGATAAGGGTCTTTTAATGCCGCTTCTTCTAAATCATCTCGATACCATTCCTTACGCACACCAGAAGTATGGTGACCTAATAAAGGAACTTTAGCATGTATTAAAAACGGGCGTCTTTCTTTTCTAATAATAGAAATTACCTCTGCAATTGTATTGTAACACGCCTCAAAATCAGTTCCATCAATGGTTCTAACTTCTAAGCCATTAAAACCTTTTGCATAATGTGTTATATCTTGTGCTCTAATTTCTGCTGCATTCGCTGAAATATCCCACTCATTGTCTTGTACTAAATAAATGATAGGAAATTGTTTTAAGGCAGCCATTTGAAAAGCTTCTGACACTTCACCTTCTGTACAAGAAGCGTCTCCCAAAGAACAAACTACCACAGGGTTATCCCCTTTAAAATCCTCGGCAATACCTACTTTTTCTTTATATTGAATACCCATAGCCACACCAGTAGTTGGAATGGCTTGCATACCCGTAGCTGAAGATTGATGAATAATTTTTGGTTTATCCTCCTCCTTTAAACTTGGGTGAGAATAATAAGTTCTTCCTCCCGAAAAAGGATCATCTTTTTTTGCAAAAACCTGCAGCATCACATCATATGGACGCATGCCTATACTTAATAAAATTGAATCATCTCTATAATAAGGTGAAACCCAATCCTGGGGCTTCAACTGCATTCCCATTGCGATCTGAATTGCTTCATGTCCTCGCGAAGTAGCATGTACATATTTGGAAGTTACTTTTGCATTTTCTTCATATATCTCGGCCATGGTTTTAGCCGTCCCCATCAACCTAAATGCCTCTTTTATTTTAGACTGATCTATAGTTTGCACCTTTGATTTCAATTTTTTTATATTGTTCGCCATTTTTTGGTCTAAATTTTGGTTGCTAATATACGCAATTCGCAAGGGATTAAAAAATATGATAAAGAATAAAGACCGTTAATGTATAATTTATAATCACTTCAATTTTTTATCTTAAATTTATAGGCTTGCAACAAAACAAATAAAATATTATGAAAAAAATAATTCAAAGCATGTTCTTGCTTTTCATTTGCATCAATGTAAATGCTCAAAAAACGGAACTCACTTTAAAAGACGCTGTGATGCAACAATATCGCGCATTTTACCCACAACGTTCTGTCATGGTGAAGTGGATTCCAAATAGTAAGTCTTATGCTTCCTTAAGTGCCGATTACCAAACATTGGTAAAAACGGACATCAACAGTGGCAACAAAACAAATTTGATCAATACCGAAGAGTTAGCAAAAATAACAGGGGAAGCACCTGGATACATCAATGTCGTTTCCTGGAAGAATGAAAATCAATTTTATTTACAAAATAAAAATAAATTCTACTTGATTAATTTGGCAGATAAAAGCGGTACTTTTTTAAATGAAGCACCGGCAGAAGCAGAAAATATAAACTTTCATGCGGCATCAAAACAGATTGCATATACGGTAGCCAATAATTTATTTTTAGTGGATGCAAAAAAAGAAATCAAACAAATCACTGCAAACAAAGAAGGAACCGTGAGCGGACAAGCCATTGCTAGAAGTGAATTCGGCATTACAAATGGTATTTTTTGGTCACCACAAGGTGATAAAATAGGGTTTTATCAAAAAGATGAATCTAAAGTAGCTGATTACCCACTATTGAACATTAACGATACACCCGGTTCTTTAAATAGTATTAAATACCCAATGGCTGGACAATCTAGTGAACAAGGAAAAGCTGGCGTTTACAACACGCAAAATGGTAAAACATTTTTTATCCAACCAACAGGAGACAAAGAAGACTATATCACTAATTTCGGATGGAATTTAGATGGTTCAGAAGTATATATTGCGGAAGTAAACAGAGACCAAAACCACACTAAATTAATTCAATATAATGGTTTTTCTGGAGAGATGAAAAAAATTATCTTGGAAGAAAAAAATGACAAATGGACAGAACCAGAAAGTCCAGTTTACTTTGTAAATGACCAAGATTTTATTTGGATGAGTGAAAAGGATGGCTTTATGAATATGTATTTATACAATGCCATTAGCGGTAAACTTGTAAAACAATTGACCACTAACCAATGGGTCATTACTGGCATTGAAGGATATGATGATAAAGGAAATATCTATTTTACCGGAACAGGTGAAAAACCAACAGAAAAGCATTACTTCAAAGTAAATATAAAATCGGGGAAACAAACCCAATTAACAAAAGAAGGAACACATTCATTGATTTTTAATGATGACTTTACTTACATGTTTGATTCTTATTCTTCAGTAACTATTCCTAATATAGAAAAAGTAATGAGCACGAAAGGGAAAACAAAATTAAACGTGTTAACGGCTAAAAACCCTTTAGAAAACATCCAAATGGGTACGGCTGAATACGGTACCATTAAAGCAGCAGATAAGAAAACAGATCTTCACTATAGGTTAATTAAACCAAGTAATTTCGATTCAAATAAAAAATACCCTGTATTGGTTTATGTGTATGGAGGGCCGCACGCACAATTGGTTACTAACTCGTGGTACGGTGGTGCTTCTTTGTGGATGTATTGGATGGCTGAACAAGACTATTTAGTATTTACAGTAGACAATAGAGGTTCAGCCAATAGAGGATTTGAATTTGAATCTGTTATCCATAGAAACTTAGGAGACCATGAAATGGATGATCAACTAGAAGGGGTTAAGTTTTTAAAATCTTTACCTTATGTAGACGGCAATAGACTGGCTGTACATGGCTGGAGTTTTGGTGGCTTTATGACCACTTCATTGATGCTCCGTCAACCGGGTACATTTACTACAGGTGTTGCTGGTGGACCAGTGACAGATTGGAAGTATTACGAAATAATGTATGGAGAAAGATACATGGACCGTCCAGCGCAAAATAAAGAAGGATACGAAAAAGCTTCTTTAATGAATTACGTGAAAAATCTTGACGGTAACCTACTATTGATCCATGGTACTGCAGATGACGTAGTCGTAATGCAACATAACTTAGCCTTGGTGAAAGCTTTTATAGAAGCAGAAGTTCAAATGGACTTCTTTCCTTACCCTATGCACCCGCACAACGTACGTGGAAAAGACCGCGTTCACTTAATGACTAAAGTATTGAATTATGTGCTGGAACATAATAAATAAATAAAAAAATTCCCTTTAAAAGCGTCAATGAAAATTGGCGCTTTTTTTGTATCTTTCAGTTTTTATATCAATATGTTAAGTAAATACTACACCATCATTATCTATATGTTATTTTCTGTGAATACCCTTCAAGCAAAGGAGAGTGACTCATTGAAAATTGTGCAATTGTTTGGAATGGTTTTGACTGCCCCAGATAAATTAGACTCTTTATATCATGAAGCGAACTTGATTTCAAAAGAATCCATTGAAAAGAACATCAAAAACATTTTCGCTTATAATTATTCGAAAACATTATTCTTAACTGGTCAGCTCGATAAGGCCGACTCCATTGCAAACGCAAGTATTGAGCAATCTGGCGATACTTTAGCTTTTAAAAACGCAAAACTTTATAACATTCGAGCTACCGTTAAAAGTTACCAGAACCAAGTAGAAGAAGCGGTCTATTTTTACAATAAATCGATTCAAATTTTAGAATTGTATGAAAATGATTATCAAGCTGCACTGATTAAAAATAATATTGCCAATTTGTTTTTAAGCTTAAATGAACACCAACAATCTTATAATTACAGCAAGGAAGCATACCAAACTTTAAAAGCATTAAAAGACACCATATATCTTCCAGGTCTGACCGCCATTTATGCCATTTCCGCATTAAAGATTGATAGAACTATTTTGGGTGAAAAATTAACCGAAGAAAGCATTGAATTGGCAAATAAATACAACAATCCAGTTGGTAAGATTGTAGGTTACCATGCAAAAGCAGAAGTGTTTATTAACCAGGAAAAATATGCGGAAGCAATACAAGCCTATGAAACATCCTTAGGTTATAGTCAACAATATCAGCAAGGGCATTATGCAATGCTCAATAAAATTGGCTTACTGATTGCTAATGTTGCGGCTGAAAATTATGAAAAAGCAATAGTTTATGGAGAAGAAGCCAGTAAAGAGTCCACCAAGCAAGGGAATTTAAATACTTTTTTTGCCATTAAAAAAAATCTGAGTTTCGCCTATGCTGGCATTGGTGATTTTGAAAAAGGTTACCAGTATTTAAAAGAAGCCCAAGAAGATTATATTGAAAAGGCGAATACCGAAAGTAAAACGAAACTCAATGAATTATTAATAAAATACGAAGCAGAGAAAAGTGAAAAGAAATTAGCGGAACAAGCTTTAGCGTTAGCCGATCAAAAAGCAAAAAATAATGTGCGTGCTTTTTGGATTTTTGTCTTACTTTCCCTCTTACTTATTTTATTTATTGCCTATTATTCTTACCGAAAAAATCAAATACAAAAGCTTAAATTGGTAGAAGAAACAAATTTGAAAAATAAAATTTTGGCAGCCATTCAAGGAGAAGAAAAGGAAAGAGAACGACTAGCCAGTGAGCTGCATGATGGCATAGCTTCAACACTTACTGGAATAAGGCTGCAATTGACCAATGAATATAACCAAAACCCATCCCAAGCTGCGCTTAAAACAACAATTGACCAATTAGAAAAGGTACATGACGAAACCAGAAGAATTTCCCATAATCTATCGCCACTCTATTTAAAAAACAAGTCCTTTTCTCAAGCCATTGAACAATTTTGTCATGAAAACTCTACTGCCCTAATCAAAATCAATTTCAACGACTTAATACAATCCCCATTTGTTCTGGATAAATTTACCGAAAGTGTTATTTTTAGAAGTACACAAGAATTAATAAACAATGTACTAAAACACGCTGATGCCACCGAATGTAACGTACAGGTTTCAATCCTTGAAAACACCTTAAACATTATGGTAGAAGACAATGGAAAAGGGATGGATATAAATAATTACAAAATAGCGGACGGTTATGCCAGAATGCAAAATAAGCTACGCACCATTGAAGCATCTTTCTCTATTGAAAGTGAAGATAACAATGGCACCCTAGCCATAATAAATTTAAAATTATAAGGTCATGAATATTTTATTTGCAGACGACCACCACTTAATTTTATCGGGACTTCAAAACTTGCTTTCGGTTAAAATACCCAATGCTACTTTTTTAACTTGCGACAATAAAACAGCTTTATTTTCCACCTTAAGTAAGGAAAAAATCGACATTTTACTGCTCGATATAAAATTTGGAAAAGACCATGCAAAAACCTTTATCAACTTGTTAATTGCCGACTACCCCGCTGTAAAAGTAATTATGCTTAGCTCAGTCTCGGACGAGAGTACTATTTTATATTTTAACAAAAGAACACATGGCTACATTTTAAAAACAGAGCCTTTTGAAGAAATCACCAAAGGCATTGAAATGGTAATTAATGGGCAGCAATACATCAGTCAGAAAACACAAAAAATTTTAAAAGCATTTACCTTGCCACAACAGCTCCATTTTACCAATAGAGAATTGGGTATCTTAAAAGAAATAATGCAAGAAAAATCAACCAATCAAATTGCGGAAACCTTAAATATATCGGTAAAGACAGTGGAAATGCACAAACACAATATTTACATCAAATTAGATGTGAAAAACATAACCGGTTTAGTAAAGAAAGTAATTGCCTTGGGATTAATTGAAAATTAGCACCCTAGGGAATTCCCTACCCAATGATTAATAAATTGGTAATAAATTTGTTTTAACTAATCACTAAAACTATAATGATGAAAAAGAAATTCTTAATGCTATCCATTGCAATAACTGCAATAGGATTATCTTCCTGTAGACAAGGATGTACAGACCCACTAGCTTTAAATTATGACCATACCGTAAAAAAGGATAATGGCACTTGTGAATACCCGCCCGAAATAATTACGGAAGCACTGATAGATGACATTGCAGCACCTACTACCTTAGTAGCGAAAAACTACGAAGTATGTGGTAACATTTATGTTTCCTCAGAATTAACAGTAATGCCTGGCGCTATATTTACCATGTGTGAAGGATCATCCATTACCATTGAGAGTAATGGCTATATGAATGCAACTGGAACAGCAGAAAACCCAATTATTTTTAAAGGCGAAACTGCTGCCAAAGGATTTTGGACAGGTATAGCCTTCAAGTCTAACAACCCAAACAATAAACTTATTCACGCTTCAGTGAGTGATGCAGGAACATATTGGGCTTGGGACTATGCAGGAGTATACGTAGGTAACAATGCACAAATCTCCATGAGTAATTCCTCCATTACAAACAATGCAGAATATGGTTTATTTATAGAAAACGGTGGCTTAATCAGTAATTTTTCTTCGAATACTTTTGGTACCAATAAAATTGGTTTTAGTCTGGCAGTGGATCAAGTTCATAAGATTGACGGTGCTTCAAACTATAACGAAGCAAATACCAACGACTATGTTGAAGTAAGAAACGGAACCATTGGTACTGATGTTACTTGGCCTGCTACTACAACTCCTTTACTTGTAGACGATTTAACTATTGACGGTGGATTAACACTTTCTCCAGGATCAAATATTAAAATGGAAGCCACAGCAGTAATTAATGTAAAAGCCACTGGTTATCTTAATGCAACAGGAACCTCTTCTAACCCAATAACTATTGTGGGTAGATATGCTTCGACTGGATACTGGTCGGGTATGAGAATTGAATCCAATAACCCAAATAATAAATTAATTTATACTACCATAGCGGATGGTGGAAACTATTGGGCTTATGAGTATTCAAATATTCATGTGAAAGGTAAAGTAGAGATGAACAACTGTAATGTGAATAACGCAAATAGTTATGGTCTATATATCGATAACGGTGCTCAAATTTCTTGTAATTCTACTATAGCGACTACCATAACTGCTGTAGAAGCCGCAAATTCTTTCTCTGGTAACGGTACTGGTCCAGATGCGAATTGCACTGCTGCATGTACTGTATTTTTTGAGTAAGTTTATTTATTTATTATTTTAATAAAAGGGACTGTAACAAGTCCCTTTTTTAATTTATCATAGTATCATAAAATTTACCTTGCCTAAAAAACAGGTAATCAAAATAATTAATCAAGCCAACTTTAGAAAAATAAAACTGAAGAATTTGACTATAAGAATACCCTTGTTTTGCCATATTCATGGCACCTTCTTGACACAAGCCGACACCATGTCCAAAACCACGCCCATTTAAAACCACTTCATTCCCTTCTAAATGACAATCAAACCAAGTGGAACGCAATTTAAAATGGTATCGAATATCTCTTAATGGAATCCCTAATTGTGGTATTTGATAAAATGCAAGCCTATGCTCTTGCGTAAAATAATACAGATAATTTCTAAAAATAGAATCACTCACAGGATAAGCAAACTCTTTGACCAAGTATTCTTTCCAAGCTGCTTTTGGAATCCTTTTCTCCCAAGTGGCTTGTCGGGTATGAATACAAAAAGTATCTACTACACTTCTACAATAAGAAACTGCATTATTCCATACAAAGTCCGATTCACTGGTCTGCCCACCACAATTGGCAAAAAAGAAGCCATTGGCTAACTTAAATCGTGCATCAATCATCACTATATTTTTTGTTGCTTGCACGGCATCAATAATTGTAGGCGTGTAAATAAGCATATTATGATAAGCTTGACAATGTACTTGGTCGCACAATTGAAAACCTTCCTTTGCATGTTTTTTGAGGTGACTTAATAAATAGGTACGACTAAGGGTCGCTTGCACCTTATAATACTCTAAATGGCGACCACCACCACCTTCACTTTCAATTACACCCGCCAAGTAATTTGGCATACGCACTAAGTTAACCACTTTTATGCTGTGGTTTTTATCTATGGTAATTCTTAAATTATTATTGTATTTTCTTTCTTTTAACTTTTTTGGTTTTAACCCTTGAATTCTAAAAGAATGGTTGGGCAAGGACTCCTCTATCCAAATGGTATCGTACACCCCTAAAGGCTGCACACCTTGGATCAATGAAAGTTGGTTACCAGATACTTTAATCTCCACCGACTCGGTAGGTAAAATAGTATGCTTTTTTTCTCCGTCACCATACACATTATAAGATCCTTTATGGTACGAAATCAACAGGTCATTAATTTCATACCGTCTTAAAATCCCAATCTCGTAAGATTGAGAAAAACAGAAATTGGAAATGACCAATAATATAAAGAGGAACCACGTTTTCACGACACAAAGTTAAATCTTGATTTTAAGTGATGACCCATGCAAACTTTAAATTATTAACATTTTAAACAAGATAAACCTATTGAATTAAGCTTTTAAGCGGTTAAAAATCATTTTCGCCACCTTTTGAGAAGCACCACCACCACCTAACACTTTTTCTAGCTTATCATATTCCATTTGTAAATCAGCACTATCAGCTTCTAAACGTCGCAATTCTTTCACTATTTTCTTACTGGTCAAATCTCCTTGAATCAACTCTTTGACCACTTCCTTATTCATGATTAAATTTACCAAGGAAATATAAGGTACCTTAACCAACCTTTTTGCAATGTGGTAAGAAAGATAGCTAGCCTTATAACATACCACTTGGGGCACCTTAAATAAAGCAGTCTCTAATGTTGCGGTACCAGAAGTAACCATGGCAAGACTACTATTATTAAGTAAATTATAGGTTGAATTTTCAATAATTTTAACCGACAAACCATTCAAATACTTTTGGTAAAATGCTATAGATTTATTAGGTGCACCAGCAATAACAATCTGGTAATCTTTAAATTGCGCCGCAGCTTTTAGCATAATTGGCAATTTAGTTTTAATTTCTTGCACCCTACTGCCTGGCAAAAGCGCCAAAATAGGTTGCCCACTTAATTCAAATTGATTTAAAAAATCCTTTTTACTTAAGGCTTCTTTTTTAAATTCTTGTATGGCATCTACCAATGGGTGACCAACATACTGCACATCATAATCAAACTTTTTATAAAAAGCTTTTTCAAAAGGCAAGATAGTATACATTTCATCTACCACCTTTTTTATTTTGTGTACTCTATTTTGTTTCCAAGCCCATATTTGTGGAGAAACATAATAATGCACGGGAATATTTAATTGCTTTGCAAATTCCGCTATTCTTAAATTAAAACCGGGATAATCAATCAGAATTAATGCATCCGGCTTGGCGGCCTTTATTTGAGATTTACAAAGTTTGATGTTTTTTAAAATAGTGCCTAAATTTGCGATCACTTCCACAAAACCCATAAAAGCTAGTGAATCAATATGCTTTAAAGGTTCTCCTCCAATGCTCGCCATTTGATCTCCACCCCAAAATTGGAATGTTGCCTCTTTGTCGACTTCCATTAATTGCTTCATGAGATTTTTTCCATGTAAATCTCCAGAAGCTTCTCCTGCAATTAAAAAATACTTCAACTTATATAATTTTTAATCAAAAATAAATGAATTAATCGGGTAAGCCCTAAAAAATCGAACTTTATCTAAAACACTTAACAGTTTACTGTGGAAATTTGCTATTGTAACTTTACGAAACGGACCATTAAAAGCCGTAATTTTGAAGTATGAAAGCAGGTTTATTAATTTTTGTGGTACTCTTATTTACTTCAATGTCTTTTGGTCAGGATAAAAAAATTGACCAATTGGAAGTATTATACAGTCAAAAGCATTATACGAAAGTGCTTCGTAAAGCAAATAAATTACTTGCCATACCTGACTATGATTATAGTGGCATGCCTACTTTTTATAAAAGTTTGGCTTTATTTAGACTCGCAAGTGATGTTGAATATAATCCTAGGCATCCAGAATCTTTAGAAAAAGCGATTGAAACATACATCCAGTTTCTAGCACATAGCAAAGCCAACATATACAGCAAAGCGCATTATTTTGAAATTGCAGCTTTAAAGCGATACTTAATCGGTTTAGAAAAAGACTTAACGGCTAAAAAAGAACTAAAAAACGCCATAATTATTCGAAACTTTTTAGAAAACCAACTACAGACCGTCCGTCCGAGTGGCCTTCAACTCCCACAGGAACAAAAGCAAGAAGAAATTGTTTACCCCATTAAGAATAAGCGCCCCAACAAAACGCATGGTAATAATGAAGTTTATGCAGAAGAAGAAATAATGGCATTAAGAAGTGAAATTATTTCTACAGCTAATGCACAATTGGGCGTACCTTATAAGTGGGCTGGAACCAGTCCAAAGGGATTTGACTGTTCTGGATACACGGGTTTTGTTTATAACAGCCAAGGAATTCAGCTACCTCGTTCTGCAGCCGCTCAAAAAGAACATATCGAAAAAATTAAAATTTCAGAAGCGAGAGAAGGTGATTTGGTATTTTTCAAATCTGGATCTAAAATCACCCATGTGGGGATAGTTACTTCTGCCATTAACGAACCATTGACTATGATTCACGCTTCTACCAGTAGCGGTATTATTACAACGAACATAGAAACTTCCAAATATTGGCGTGGAAAACTAGCTGGTGTAGGAAGAATTATTCCATAAAAAAAAGGAGCCACAAGGCTCCTTTTTAAGGCTATTTCTTATTAAATTATTTATTTAAATCTGGTGCTGTTCTAGTAAATGCAGAAATCCCAGTCACATCCATACCTGTGATAAGCAAATGTATATCATGCGTTCCTTCATAAGTAACTACAGATTCTAAATTTGCCATATGTCGCATTACAGAAAACTCATTGGTAATTCCCATAGCACCTAGAATTTGTCTTGTTTCTCTAGCAATATTCAATGCAATTTCCACATTATTTCTTTTAGCCATTGAAATTTGAGCAGAAGTAGCTGTACCTGCATTACGCATTTGACCAAGTCGGAACGTTAATAACTGTGCTTTTGTAATTTCCGTAATCATTTCCGCTAATTTTTTTTGCGTCAGTTGAAAAGCGCCAATTGGAACACCGAATTGTGTTCTTTCTTTGGCATATCGTACAGCTTGATCATAACAATCCATAGCAGCGCCTAAAGCACCCCATGCAATTCCATATCTTGCAGAATCTAAACAACCTAGTGGCGCTCCTAAACCGGACTTATTCGGTAATAAATTTTCTTTGGGCACCTTTACGTTATCAAACAAAAGTTCTCCAGTAATAGAAGCTCTTAAAGAATGCTTACCTTTCATTTCTGGCGCCGTAAAACCTTCCATGCCACGTTCTACTAACAAACCATGAATTCTACCTTCTTCATTTTTTGCCCAAACTACTGCTACGTCAGCTAATGGCGCATTAGAAATCCACATTTTAGCGCCATTGAGTAAATAATGGTCACCCATGTCCTTAAAATTGGTGGTCATCCCACCAGGATTAGAACCGTGATCAGGTTCTGTTAAACCAAAACAACCTAAAAATTCACCACTTGCTAATTTTGGCAAAAACTTTTTTCTTTGTGCTTCGTCACCATACTTATAAATTGGGTACATAACTAAAGAACTTTGTACCGAAGAAGTAGATCTTAAACCAGAATCACATCTTTCTAATTCCTGCATAATAATACCATAGGAAATTTGATCCAATCCAGGTCCACCATATTCAGTAGGTATATAAGGCCCGAATGCACCAATTTCACCAAGTTGTTTTACCAAATGTTCTGGAAAAGCAGCACGCTCAAAATAATCTTCAATAATTGGGGAAACATTTTGTTTCACCCATGCTCTCGTCGCTTCCCTTATCAACTTATGCTCTTCGGTAAACAAATCGTCTAAATTGTAATAATCTGGATGCGTATATAAATCAGTTGCCATATTTTTTTTCTTTTGAACAAATGTAAATAATTTTATTGTTTTCGATAGAATGTAAAAAATTAATGTCGATTGAATGTATAAATACTTAATTTTACAGCATGAATCCACGCGATTTCGACATTGGAAAATTAGTTCAGGTACAAAGTAATACCATTTAGGCGGCAGTATTTTTTTTTAAAAAATGATGCAAGAATTTATTAAGAAGCTGTACTTAATCCAATTGATTTTAATAAGGTCAAAGTACTAACTCAAATATTGATAAAAACATTTTCAGTTAAATAAATTATCTAGCACTATCCAGGTTTAATTGTTCAGAATAGAAAATAATTATTGTGTTAAAACGATTATACTGTCCAAACACATTAAGTATTTATCGTAAATCAAATAAAAAAATTAACTTGCGAAGTTTTAAAATACTTTTTGTTAATTTTACATTAGAAATATTTTCATTATGAATAAATTTTATGAGCATTCTGCTTTAAAAAGAACATTTATTTTACTTTTATCCTTATTATTAGTTTGCATATTATTCTTTCCCACCACTACATTTGATCTCAGTAAAAAAACTATAAAATTTGGCGTAAAAACTTTTTATGGTCTTACCACTTCTCTTGAAAAAAAAGATTATCTTGAAATTTTAATTGATGAAAACGCACAGGAAAAACTAGCTAATTATAGAAATAGAGAACCTGTTAAAAAAAAATGGGTAGACATTAAAATACTTATAGATGGTGAGTTTTGTGATGCAAAAATCAAATACCATGGAACTCACATGAATCATTACATTAATGATAAATATTCTTATTCGCTAAAACTTTCTAAAACAGGACCGAAAATCAATAATGCAAGACGTTTTAAAATAATAAAAAGTGAAGAAGCTGAAGAAGTAATTTCATTGAATTTCCTTGGTTCAGAAGCTGGATTAATTAGTGCTACTGGCACATTTAAAATACTCAAAATTAACAATAAAAATGTAGGTTCATATTACTTTGTAGAAGATATTAAAAAAGAGTTTTTGGAAAGAAATTTCGGAATCACTAACTTTGTAATACTATCAAATACAAGTGACTGGACAAGAAAAGAAGGTAGACCACACATATCATCCCTAAATAATTTTCATGGGCACTTGGATTCAAAAGATGATGAGAATTATAGTTTAGCAGTAGCTGAATATGAGAGGTTTACAGATAACATTAAAAATGATAGATTAGAATTAATTCTGAAGCAAATCGACCAAAAATACATGGCGAAATTTCTTGCTTTAATGGCCCTAAATAATAATTCTCATCATGTTACTGGAGATAACTTAAAATTTGTTTATGATTTTAGTCGGGGTCATTTCTATCCAATATACCGCCCTGAATATAAAGGATCAGATGTATCAAAAGAATTAAATTTTGAAGCCGTTCCTGATTTTAATAGTTTAGTATTTAAAAGTTTTAATGAACGGTATCACAAATATGAGTGGAATCATTTTTTTAAATTATTACTTTCAGTGAATTCAATTAGAAACGATCGAGATAAGTTCCTCTATAAATTTTACTCAAATAGAAATCACATTTCTAATCAACTTGATAGTGTTTTTAATTCTATCAAAACGGTTCAAAACGCTGACTATAATCATGGAAAATTAAATTTAATTAACTACTCCATAAAAACTTTAATTGATAACACACTAGATATATATAAAGACTATATTTCAAATGCACATATTTATGGTTCCATTGATACAACGGCTGGTACAATAGATATTGCATTAGATGCTTTTGCTCAAATTAAAATAATCAACAAATCTACCAATCAATTGGTAAGTATTCTGAACGGGGTAATTTTTTCGCCCGACCTATCTTATAAGAACATTATATTATCAATTAAACTTCCAAACAAGACATTTAATCCTAAGAAAGATTTCTTATACATAAACGCAGTAACTGGTGATACATTGTCAAAAAAGAAAATTTACTTTAATTATATCAACAGAACAAGTTATCAACCAAGTGAAATCAATGGTCTGGACCAAGCTGGCATAAAATATAAATTATTAAATGATACGATTTATATAAAAAAAGGGAAATATCAAGTTGAAAATAACATATGTCTTCCAACGGGCTATACGGTTTCAATTGAAGAAGGTGTTACTATTATGTTAGATTCAAATATTCATTTTCAAATAAATGGAAGTGTCTATTTGAATGGAACCGAGTCGAATCCTATTAATATCACATCAATGGATAAACACAAACCATTTGGAACTTTCTCCATTATTGGAAATGGAAAAAACACTGCTTATATTAATAATACAGTCGTTTCAGGTGGAAAATCATCATTTTTTAATGGTAGATTGTTTACTGGACAATTTGCAATTTATGAATGTAATGTTCAATTAATAAATTCAACATTTTCAAACAGTCAAGGAGATGATGGAATTAATATTAAGTACTCTAAAGTAAATATTTCAAACTGTTTTTTTATTGATAATTATGCTGATCAAGTTGACTTAGATTTTTGTTTTGCAAACGTAAAGAGCTCTGTATTTTATCCTAAAAAAATAGATGCGAATGGTGATGGGCTAGACATAAGTGGTAGTTATGTGCACATTTCTGAATGTGAGCTTAATTCATTTCTTGATAAAGGATTAAGCTTAGGTGAAAAATCAACTGCAATTGTTTCAAATTGTGTATTTAGAGATAATCTGAACGCTATCGCTGTAAAAGATGAAACAACATTCTACAGCTTGAACAACAGTTTTTTTAATAATCAAAAAATTATTACAAGTTACATAAAAAAAGGTATTTTTAATGACCCAAGACTATACCTTGATAATAGTTATGATTCGAGTTCTCTTCACATAATTAATGGTAAAATTGAATTAATATCTAAAATACAAGTTAATGAAAATATAGCCTTGTTTGATGAAAGATTTAAACAGTATTTGAAGTCAGGCTCAATTGAAGATCGGTTATTCTTTAAATAAAAATCAAAAATTACAAATAATTTCTATTCAAAGTTACTTCACTTTTCTAATTTGGTAATTCACTAAAAATTTGTTTAGATATATTTTTTAACATATTGGGTATATAAATCCTTAATTTTATAGCATGAATCCACGCGATTTCGACATTGGAAAACTTGTCCCTATACAAAACAATACCATGTATTTGGTTTTGTTTATGTTGGTAGTATCCCTTTTATTGGTAGCGATTGCACGAATTAACAAACCCAACTATATCCAAGGTTTATTGAGTACCAGCACCAATATGAACAAAAAAATACTGGGCACCTTATCTGCCTCTAGTTACTTTTTAGTGCTTAATTACCTCATTACATTTAGTATTTACATCTATTTGCTAATTACCTACAATATAATAAACACCGCATCTGCTTCTTTTTCCAAGTTAACTTTAATCTTACTTTTTATACTCCTTTTTCATGCGGTTAAAATTGGCGTATTATTCTTAATTTCTAACTGGTTTAATCGATTTGTTTATTTTGACATAGCCAATATCATTAAATATTACCAAATCATAGGTTTAATTTTACTTCCAATTACAGCATTAAGTGTTTTTCCTAACGAAGGACTTCACGATTTCATCCTCATTATAGGGGGGATAGCTATGTTGGTAACAGGAATGGTACTGCGATTTAAATCTTTTAAAGAGGCGCGACAATTTAATATTTCGTATTTCTATATAATTTTGTATCTTTGCACCCTCGAAATACTACCCATTTTAATTATTTTAAAATTCGTTGTAGATTAGAATTGAAATAACTAAGAAAATTTTAATTTGATATGAGCGTAAAAACTATTTTAGTTTCGCAACCAAGACCTGCAAGTGAAAAATCACCTTATTTTGATTTAGCCGAAAAATACAAATTAAAAATTGATTTTCGTCCATTCATTAATGTGGTGGGTGTTACTGCAAGAGAGTTTAGAGCACAAAAAATTGATTTAGGCCTGCATTCAGCAGTAATTTTAACCAGTAAAACTTCGGTAGACAACTTTTTTAGAATAGCTGAAGAAACTAGGTATAAAGTACCTAACTCCATGAAATACTTTTGTATTTCTGAAGCAATTGCCTATTACCTACAAAAATATGTAGTGTATAGAAAACGTAAAATATTTTACGGAAAGCAAAATATTGTCGATTTAGTAGAAGTACTTAAGAAGCACAAAGATGAAAGATACTTATTGCCTTGCTCTGATATTTTAAGACAAAATATTCCGGATACATTAGAGGAAAGTAATGTAAAGTATACCAAAGCGGTTCTGTATAGAACTGTTGCTGCTGATTTATCGGACTTAGAGGAAGTAAAATACGATTTATTGGTGTTTTTCAGTCCTTCTGGTATTGAATCCTTGTTAAAGAATTTTCCTGATTTTAAACAAGACAAGACCATGATTGCAGCATTTGGAACCACTACTGCGAATGCAGTAAAAAAGAATAACCTTAGGTTAGATATTCATGCACCACAACCAAAAAACCCAAGCATGACTATGGCGATTGAGTCCTATATCAAAACCAATAAATAAGTTTAATTTTCCGCTTCTTTCGGGAAATAATTAAGAAATAGAAACACAATAAGGACTGGCATAAAAGAATTTGTCAGTCCTGTTAGTGTTCGGACGATATGATACATGGTATTACCAATGCCAAATACCCATCCTGTAACATACAATATTCCAGCCAACCCAAACAGTATTAAATAAACATAATTAATGGCACGTACGCTTATGCCACGTGGTTTAAAATAAACCCTTAGCGTAAAAAAAGATAAGGTCCAGAAGTAAATCATCCAAAAAATAGTCAACACCCATTTAAGCAAATATATTTGCGCAACAGTCCAGTCTTCTAAAGGATAAAAAAGCGGTACACTATAATTAGTCAAACCTGTTGTTATATGTTTTAACACCAAGTTGATGTTCTTCATGAAAAAATCCTGAAGAAAGCCGCTTATTACAATAAAGGCTATTAAGCCGTAAAATAAATATTTGCTTTTATTAAGCTGTTTTTTTTCCATAATGCTTAATCCAATATAACCAAAGAAGGAAGATGACTAAATAGACAAATAAAGTAAAGGTATAGTCGTGGTTAAAATCTAAATAAGCAGGGTTGTAATCATTAATCAACAACAAAGCCATTACCCGAATGATATTTGCCAGGTGTATAAGCAACATGCCAATCGGAATAAAAATAAATTTAGATTTCACATTGCCTGGAAAAGCAATAATAAAAATAGAGAAAATGGAGAATAATTTAAAGCCATTACAATTATCCCCAACCAAAACACCTGTATGCCTTGTAAGATCTCTTAGGAGGGCCACATGGTTACTTTCAATATCAATAAATGTTTCTATACCAAAAAAGTGAAACAGATGATGAGACAAGGAGACAATGTTATAGTTTAACAAAAAGTCCCAGTTAGTATGTGTGGTAATTACAAAATGATAAATCACCAGCCAAAGCAAGTAAAGACCAATCCCTAAACCTGCAAACCTTAATACATCTTTTCTATTTAGTTTCATTATCAAAAATAAAAACTCCATCTTTTATCAAGATGAAGTTTTAAATTATTTAAGTTAAATTTTATTATTTTTTGCCTTTTAAGCTTTTAAATCCTAAAAGTGCGCCAGCAGCAAGCAGGAAACTCAAGCCTCCATCAATAGGAACACATTCTGGTGCCCAACAAGGAGGTGTATTTGCACCAGTAATACCACCGCCAGGAGGTGGTCCTGCAGGAGGTTGTGCAATTCCTATAGCGGTTATAGCTACAATACATACTAACAATAAAACTATTTTTAATCCTTTATTATTCATGTTCTTTTAATTCAATTTTATAAAATAATTTTTTTCGTTGTAATGCCGTTAACATTTTTCACTACAACAATCATCAAACCTTTTAAGTCTGTGGACAAATTTAACAATTTTGATCCATTTGACAAGTTTACTTCTCTAGGGGATAAAATTTCTTGACCCAATGCATTGGTAACATAAACCGTATTATTTACAAAACCATTCAATGCGCTAATTTCAATCGCACTTCCTAATTGAGTAATATTAATTTCAGTACCAGTGTTTACTGTAGTAATAAAGTCATCTGTACTTAATACATCATTCGTGAAGATTACTTTGAATCTATCGAACTCTCCAACTTCACTATAAAAAGTATATGCTCCTTCTGCACGTAAATCAATCATTTTATTTAACGTTTGATCGAATAAATAAACATTTGAATAATCATTTACGCTAGCAACATCAGCAATATGAATGGTAAAATAGCTTTCCGTTAATGCTTTTAAAGCAACGTTAATTGTTTTATCCGCATAATCTCTTAATAAGTATGATTTGGTTAATTTAAAAGTATCTGTTGTCATATATAAAGAAGAAGCTTTTTCTAAACCTGTACTTAAATACTCGATATCCATTTCATCTTTTAAATCACTTCCAGTATGATCAAATACAATACTGGACACATTGAAATAAGTAGTATTGTCTTGTGTCAACTTTAATTGAATACCATTCTCTGCCACACTATTTCTAATAAAAGTAGCATTAGTACTAGTTTTAGCACTTTGCGGGAATGTTAAAAACCCAAAATCTTTTACCCAAAACCCTTGTCCACTTGCCAACAAACCGTTTGCCAACTGAGGTATACTAGAGGTATTAGAAACCTTATCATACCATTGGTAACCACCAGAAGCAGGATCATAGATATAAAAATATTTCCCCATTACATTGGTTGTAGAAGCTTGACTGAACAAAACTGGACTAGCGTAAGGATTACCTAAAGTACCCCAAGCGGTAGTATTCATTGTAGTTACATCCGAATTGTTTAATGCACCAGTAACAGCAATGGTAGTTCCTGAATATGTCACTAAATCATCTCCGATAAAAATTTCATAACCCTTACCGTTTTCTAAGACGTAATTGATATTGGTAATATCATAAAAACGATCTTGCCAGTAATACTTCACTGAAAAATAACATCCACTTGCTGTAGTATCCCCATAAGCACAACCATCAGGAAAACCATAACCACTAATTGCTAAACTATCATCCCAGTGGGCTAAAGTAGCACCTACAACCGGAGAAGCTAGGTTTCTATTACCAGCAACACCTGCTGGAATAAATCTTCTAACCGTAGCATTACCTGAAAGTTCAGCATTCACGTTTACCGCAGCAATTCTGGCAGAAGACACTGCTGAAACAGAATTAACAATAAAGGATCCTGCAGTAAAATCAAATTTACCACTCGTTGGGGTTAAAGTACCATTTAATACAATTGTACCATTCTGTAATTCTACAACATCTCCATTGTTGTTTATTTCTATATCATTAAAATCAAACTCTCCTCCATTTAAATCTATTTCTTGGATAGATGTTCCTGCAAAAGTAATACTCCCTGTAGGCATGGTAATATCACCGAAAATAGTTAAGCCATCCGTTTGAATGGTTAAATTATTATCAAAAGTCCACTCCAATTCACCGTCACCAGCAATAGTTAAATCTTTAGTATACCCATCTGTATCTACATTAACAGTGGTAAAAGAAGAGATAGTCACCAAATTCAATCCAGAAGGAACACAACTACAATTCCATGTGCTTGGATCACTCCAATTACCATCTGATACTGAAAATATTTCCACTGGTTCATCTCCTAATAAAGTAAAATAGTCACCTGCATTCATATCAATCCCCGTAAAATGAACCGTACGTGTTACAGCATTATAGGTACCAGAGTAGGTTGTTGCTCCAGCAGCAAATACACCATCTGCATCTACAATTAATTTATAAGCACTAGGTGCTGGACTAAAATCACTTAAACTATCTAATTGAAAAGTAACTTGAATATTTCCTACATCAGTAGGCTCATCCATACGCCATGTTCTTAAAAGTCTAGAAGAATTAAGTAATAACACGGGCACATCCGTACTTAAGGAAGAATAGTTTTCGTCATTATGCCCAACATATAAATACTGTCCATCTGTCATAGCAGACTTCTGAATTCTCACCATACCATTACCAATAGAATTCAAGTGTTTATTTAAATTGTTATCTCTACCAATTCCTACTAAACCAACACCATGTGTCGCTTCATAATCATAATGATCTGTAGGTATAGTAGTACCGTATTTTGCACCAATATAATTTTGTAATATTTTTGTTTGTGCAGTATTTAAATCTATATTAAAAGCAAATACCTCTGAAATAAACCCATCCATATAATAACCTGTACCTGATGCTCCAGTACTGCCACCTAACCATGTTTCTAAATGTGTAATAAATGTATTTTCTATAACATCCGGATCAGAACTGATCAAACTGAAATCTAAATAAGCATTCATTAAACCGGACAAAGAATTATAATCATTTTGAAAAACCTTTAAAGTCGTTGGTGAGCCTAAGCTTGCTCTACGAACAAACCCATATCGTCTTCCAATTGCATTGATAAGCCCAAACTGGGTTAAAAATCCGGTTGAAAATGCTCGAGAAGGAGTAACACATTTGAAAGCAAAAGGTACAGAAAGTAAACTTAAGTCATCAACACTTCCAATATAATACTGATTATATTTAGTCACCCCATTATAAGCTGCCATTGCCCCCCCAGTTAAACTCTGCCCGCCATCAAATCTTAAAGAAGCTATGGAAGAATTAAAAACATTGGTCACATTTACTGGCCGCTTTAAAACATCAGTTTGCACCAAGTGGTTATTATTACCAGAAAAATCGGTAACCTCTTCTACCATAGCACCATTACCAATGTTTTCAGAATTAATATCGTACCAAAGCATGTTCGTACTGGAATTACCAATCCCACCCGGACCTGTTTGTCCTATCACACCTGAAGTGGTAAATAGAAGAATAATTATTAAAAATTTCTGTTTCATCATCATAAAGTATTATTTATATAATATACAAATATATCAAAAAAAAATCAACCACTACCTTATAAACGATTTTAATAAATTTTAATTGACAAGTATGTGTCGCAAAGAGAAAGACTTGTGGGGATAATTTTACACACTCTAGGTTTAAAAATTAGATTACATAAATTAATATAATTTTCTAAAAAAAATCGCCGAACAAAATGAGAAATTTAAAACAAATAAATTTCTACTTAGTCGAGGAAAAGAAAAGTATTTTATATTTTAAAAAAAAGGACCTTTTTCCGCGACCTATAACTTTTGCTTTTCTGATAATCAAAAAAACTCATAACCAGCCTCATTACATACCCTCCAAACATTTCAGGCATTACATTCTACCATGCTCCTGCAGCTACTCATCAAGCATCTTAAAATGAAAATATTATGTGTGTTTTACTAAAAAAACTTATGCTGTTTTAGTCCTTTTTAAACCATATCCAATACCCCTCACCTACTTTCTATTAAAATTGACTTATAAATCAAATCCCCTAAATAAAGAAAAAAACTATATTTGCACAAAAAGTTAATGGAAGTAGGAAGTGAAACCACACCAAATAAGTGGGACGTAGAAATATTTGCTAAAAAAGGGTTTATTAATTTTGGCTTAAAAGAATTGCTTAGGTATAAAGATTTACTTTTTCTTTTTATCAAAAGAGATTTCATTTCTCTATACAAACAAACCATATTAGGACCACTTTGGGTAGTTATACAGCCCATTTTAACCACCCTAACCTTTACCGTGATTTTTGGTAATATTGCAAAAATAGGAACCAACGGTATCCCTCAAATATTATTCTACTTATCGGGAATTACCATCTGGTCATATTTTTCAGATTGTGTTACCAAAACTTCTGAAACTTTTTCTCAAAATCAAAACATCTTTAACAAAGTATACTTTCCAAGACTAATCGTTCCTTTGTCAATTATATTTACCAACCTTATTAAATTTTTCTTTCAATTTTTAATTTTTATTGCGGTATACCTTTATTATGTATTTTTCACAGACTTTGAAGCGGGTTTAAATTCTAGTATTTTATTATTACCAGTTCTTATTTTCATCATGATGGCAGCTGGTCTTGGTATTGGTTTAATCATTTCTTCTTTAACGGTAAAGTACCGAGATTTAAAATTTTTAATTCAGTTTGGTATTCAATTAGCCATGTATGCCACACCAATTGTATACCCTTTAAATATGGTTCCCGAAAAATACAAGTGGATTATCATGGCCAATCCAATGACTAGTGTAATAGAAACATTTAAGTTTACCTTTTTTGATCAAAACGCTAGTTTTGAATTATCGGGTTTAATTTATTCATTTGTAATTTCTATCCTTTTATTATTGGCTGGAATGTCTGTATTTAACCGAGTAGAAAGATCATTTATTGATACAATTTAATCATGGGAAGAATAGCATTAAAAACAAGTAACTTATCAAAACAATACCGACTTGGTCAGGTTGGAACGGGTACCATTTCGCATGATTTAAATAGGTTTTTCAGTAAACTAAGAGGGAAAGAAGACCCTTATCTACAAGTAACCGGTTTAAACGATAGAAGTGTAAAAAATGATTCCGATTATATTTGGGCATTAAAAGATGTTTCTTTTGAAGTAGAAGAAGGAGACGTATTGGGGATTATTGGTAAAAATGGTGCAGGAAAGTCAACTTTACTAAAATTACTTTCTCGAATTACTAGTCCCACCCAAGGTAGTATTCAGTATAATGGCCGTATCACCTCATTACTAGAAGTTGGTACTGGATTTCATCAGGAATTAACAGGAAGAGAAAACATATACCTTAACGGTGCAATTTTAGGCATGTCGAAAAAGGAAATCTCTAAAAACTTAGATGAAATTATTAGTTTTTCTGGTTGTTCAAAATACATTGACACCCCAGTAAAAAGATATTCTTCGGGAATGATTGTTCGGTTAGGTTTCTCTGTAGCTGCGCATTTAGAATCTGAAATGCTTATTGTAGACGAAGTTTTGGCTGTTGGAGATGTAGAGTTTCAGAAAAAATGCATAGGTAAAATGCAAGATATTTCAGGTACTGGTAGAACTGTACTGTTTGTCAGTCACAACATGAATAGCGTGGAACAATTGTGTAATAAAGCCATACTATTAGAAAACGGAACTATCGTATCGGAAGGAAAAACAACAGATATTATCCGCGAATACCAAGCGAGTAATGTAGTAGAGAATTACAAACTCAATAAAAACAAACAAAATCAATCGGCATACTTCGAAGAAATTGAAGCCCGCCATGAAGGATCTAAATTAATTATTTCTGCGCAGGTCATTTCCCAAGAAAGCATCCGTAATCTAACTTGTGGTTTTTTACTCAAGGATAACTGGAATCAAAAAGTTGGAACTATTTTTGAAAGAATTAACTTAGACCAAACAAAAAACAAGGTAGAAGTGGTAATCGACATCAGTAATTTACTTGCTGGATCTTACCAAATAGATGGCTCATTATTTGTCCCGAAGGTCATTAATTATGAATACATAGAAAATGGTGTAAGTATTGAAATAAATAATGGAAATTCCAATATTTATGAAGGTCAAAATATTGGTGCCATGAAATTAAATGCCAAATGGAGCGTAAATTAAATATCGTCACAAGGTTCTTTTTACTTTTAGATAAGCACATTAATTTAGCTAAATTAAAACAAACCTATAACACCGCTAATTTAAGTATTGGGGAACACACCCATCTTGGTAATGATGTAAACATTGAAATAAAAAAACCAGGCAACCATATTGTTATTGGTAATTCATGTGAAATTTTAAAAGGGGTATTTATTTTTTCAAACGGGGGAGATATTTCCATAGGTAATAATTGTAGCATCAACCCTTATTGTATCATTTACGGATTTGGTAAAACCACCATTGGCAACAATGTGTTAATTGCTGGTGCAACCATGATAATTCCAACTAACCACAAGTACGAAGACCTAGAGAAAAACATCAACGACCAAGGCTTAATATCCAAAGGAATTACTATTGAGGATGATGTTTGGATTGGCCATGGCTGTACCATACTAGATGGTGTGCACATTGGTAGAGGTGCCATTATTGCGGCAGGTTCTGTAGTCACTAAATCAGTAGAAGAATATAGTATTGTTGGAGGTATTCCAGCAAAATTAATTAAAAATAGAAAAGCGCATAGCGAATTGAATTCACTAACCGAAAATAAATGAGTAAAACGATAAATAAGATAAAAGTATTAGGCTTGAAAAACTCCTTCTACGTACTTTGTGAAAGCTTCGCGAGTAAACTTTTATCGCTTCCAAATCAAACTTTCAAGGACAACAGTAAGGCCATGAATTTTTTTTATGCACAAGGTATTTCTGACATTCAATTCCTAAACAACTCTTGGCAAATAGTACATAAAAACAGCAAGTACAAGCTTAGAAACAACAGTAGCGATATTCCTGTTTTCAACCAAGTGGTCATTCAAAAAGAATACCTTGCATTAATAGATTTTATTAAAAAATACGAGTCCAACCCCAAAACTATGGTGGACCTTGGTGGCAATATTGGTTTAACCAGTATTTACGTGCACTCCTTTTTTCCGAGTATACAAATTACTATTGTAGAGCCTTTCCAAGAGTCCTTTGATTTAATGCAAACCAATTTAAAAAACAATAACATTAACGCCAAATGCTTAAATAATGGTATTTGGAACAAAACCACGAACCTATCTATATCTACCGATTTTAGAGATGGCAAACCTTGGTCTTTAAGTGTGGTAGAAGAAGAAAATGGTCCCATTAAATCTATCAACTTACAAGAACTTTTCCCCGCAGATCAAATAGTAGACATTTTAAAAATAGACATTGAAGGTAGCGAGTTTAAATTATTTGAATCGCCAGAATATGCTGCTTCTTTTTTAAGTAAAACAAAATTTATTGCTATTGAGATTCATGATGACGTAGGAGACAGAGCACATATTAACGCAATATTAAAACAAAATAACTATGAATTCTTTGTGTCTGGGGAACTTACAATTGGTAGAAATACTTTACTTACTAAATAACAATGGAAGCCAACAAAAATAACGCAACAATTTCAATGGTTATTTGCACCTATAACCCCAATAAAGCAATTTTTGAACGGGTATTAACTGCCATTGAAAACTTAAACAAACCTGTTAACTTGGTAGAAGTAATTATTGTTGACAATAATTCAAAAAAACCTATTGAAACAGAAGAATATATTGCGCGTTTTTTAGAAAACAATACGCCAAAAACAACCCTAATAAAAGAAACCAAAAGTGGCTTAACTTTTGCCAGAATTGCTGGAATTAAAGCTTCGGAAAGTGATTTGGTATTATTTGTAGATGATGACAATGTATTAAATCCGGATTATGTTCAAAACATTATCGACCTGAATTCCCGCTACCCATTTGTGGGTTGTTGGGGACCTGGTATTGTAAATGTAGATTTTTTAGGAGAAGTACCCGCTTGGATTGAATCGAACAAGCAGATATTTCAAGAGAAAAACAATGACTACGTTAAATATGGTAGCTTAAAAGGTTGGCATGCTTATTCTCCTGCAGGTACAGGTTTGGTAGTAAAAACAAACATTCTCAAAAAATACATTCAAAAAGTAGAAGACCAGGAATTGGTGGCCAAAGATAGAAGCGGAAAAAGTCTTTCTAGTGGTGGAGACAGTCAAATTATACATGTTGCCACTATGATGGGCTATGCTGTAGGTATGGCGCCATCCCTTAGTTTAGTGCACTTTATTTCTAACGATAAAGCCAATTTAAACTACATTAAAAAATTGCTCTTTATGGTCAACGCTTCCATTACCGTGCACTACGAAGCTTTTCCGGAATTAAAAAATGATTTGGTAAGAATACCGTCTACGGCTTCTTTTCTATCCTTATTTTTTTACAGCTTAAAAAAAGGTAAATTTAAAATCAATTCACCAGGCTTTATGATTCCTATGGCTTCAGAACTTGGTATAATTGAAGGAAGTTATAAAATATTAGGCATAGATAAATTACCTATTACATTTAGAATTGCAAAAAAAATCACAGGCTTAAATGATATTTCTTAAAATTTCAGGAGGACTAGGTAATCAAATGTTTCAGTTTGCTACGGCTACTGCTCTGGCAATAAAAAACAGCACAAAAGTAGCGGTTGACCTTAGCTTATTTAACAAAAAAGACAGCAAAGAATTTACCAGTCGCCCCTTTGATTTGGCTACCTTCTTTAATATTGGCGATACCCAAATCGTTGACCAGAAAGCATACAGTTACTTGTTTGAAAATAGTTTTATTGCAAAAATAAAACGGAAACTTCGTAAAGGATCTGCCTTTTTTGAACCCAACTTACTTTTTCAACCAGCGGTAAAACAACTAACCGCAAATTCTTATTTAGAAGGCTATTTTCAATCGGAAAAATATTTTAAAGAATACCGAGAGCAAGTGTTAAATTTATTTGAATTCAAGAAAACGCCTTCGGCACAAACAAAAGCCGCCGTGGCTACATTTAAAAATAAAAATAGTATTGCCATACATATTCGCCGTGGCGACTATGTGAGTAAAAAACATATCAATGCCATTCATGGAGCATTACCATTGTCTTATTATAAGGACGCGCTTAAAAAATTTGATTTAAACACCCATCACTTGGTTTTCTTTTCGGATGACATGCAATGGGTAAAAGAAAATTTTACAATGTCAGACCAAAGTAAAGTCACCTTTGTAGATTGGAATACTGGTGCTGATTCTTGGCAAGACATGTACTTGATGACGCAGTGTAAAAACTTTATCATTGCCAATAGCAGTTTTAGTTGGTGGGGTGCATGGTTAGCACAACACGCAGCAAAACAAGTATATTGCCCAAAAACATGGTTTAACGACCCAAAACTAAACCAAAACACAAAAGATTTAATACCAGCCGAATGGTTTAGAATATAAATTTAAATTGTAACTTTATCCCTATGAAACTTAGTATTACCATTATCTCCTTATTAATTAGCAGCTTTATATTTTCACAAAAATGGGACTGGGTAAGAGAAGTAAATGGTTTAGGGAATGACTATGTTAGTGATGTATTTATTGATGACTCCGCTAATGTTTATATTACAGGCCGTTCTAAATATGGCGTTACGTTTGAAGACCCTATTAACCCAATTGACCCAATTTGGCAAGGACATACGGAGGCCTTTGCTGCAAAATACGACAAATCAGGCAACTTGCTTTGGGCCAACCAATGTGGTGGTATAGCACCAGACTGGGGATGGGGAATTGTAGCAGACAATCAAGGTTACACCTATTTTACTGGTGAATTTACCGATTCTGCTGTTTTTGGTTCCGACACTATATACAGTAATGGAGACCGAGATGTATTTATATCAAAATTAGATCCGAACGGTAATTTTATTTGGACAAAAACCTTTGGGGGTACAACATCAGATAAAGGAAAAGACATTGAAATGGATAATGCCGGTAATTTATACATCACCGGATTTGTTGGAAGCGCCACCAGTGCAAACGGGGTAAGCATAGGAACGAATGGTACCTATAACGGATTTATCATTAAAATGGATACTGCAGGGAATTATTTGCAGGTGGAAGAAATAGCACCTAAATATTCTAGCGGATACCACCTTAAATCAGACGACAACGGCCATATATATTTAACTGGAGAAACGCAATATAATAATTATTTTGCAGGCTATTTAGTAACCGGACCAACCACTCTTGCTTGGAGAGATGCCTTTATTCTAAAAATGGACACGAGCCTACAGGTACAATGGATTCAATTAGGCGCTGGATCGAATTACAATATTGGTGAAGGAATAGCAATAAGTGATAACTATGTATATATGACTGGATGTTTTTCAGCTAGTGCCACTTTTGATGGTACCACCATAGTTTCAAACGGACAAGGATATAATAGCGCTACACACAACCAAGCAAGAGATATTTTTATTGCAAAATACGACTTTTCAGGTAACTTAATATGGGTTAAAGGTTTTGGTGGCATAGGCTACGATTACGGCCTGGGCGTAGATGTAACCAGTGAAGACCATGTATATTTAGGCGGTGTATTTCAAGATACCGTTCAGTTTGGTACTTTTGAATTAACTAGTGACTCTGCGGGCTATGATTCTTTTTTTACCAGATTAGATACTAATGGTAATGTATTGTGGGCTAAAAACCAAGGCGGTAGTTTAAATGGAAGCTGTCATGCAATTGCAGTAGATAAATATGAAAACGTTTATGCGGGAGGCTCTTATACCACCCCTCAATTTGATGACATTTCTGTAACTGCTACTTCCATAAATGCTTTTATTGGAAAAATTGTACAACATACCGAACCTCAATTTGTGTTTAACGATACTATAACTTGCTATGGCGATACCATTACTTTAGTTGCAAGTGGTATCACCACACCATTAAGTTACGAATTGGTGCTCGACCAAAATAACATTAATAATTGGCAAGTAGGAAACACCCTATATATGGTAATCGACTCTAACTTTACAAGTACAGGCTTTATAGTAGTTTCCAACCATGAATACAAGGACACCATTTTATTTACCCAAGACTTAGGCAACACTATGGTTGTTCCCTTTAGCTTAGGAAACGATACCATCATTTGTGACAATGAATACCTGCAATTAAATGCACCCTTTAATAATTTATACTACGATTGGTCTAACAATACTTTTGCCGATTCTACTTTAGTGAGCCAAGCAGGGACATACTGGCTTTTGGTGAGTGACGTAAATGGCTGTACCCAATCCGACACCATGGTACTTAGTAATTTTAATACCAATGCCATGACTTTTGACTTTGGGGTAGACACCAGTTTTTGCGACAATGATTCTTTATTATTAACTGGGCCAAGCGGCAATTTTAATTACCTATGGTCTACTAACCAAAACACCAATGCTATATATGTTAATGCTTCTAACACTTATTGGTTGACAGTTACCGACAGTAATAGTTGTATAAAAACAGACACCATTAACCTAACTGAATTTAATACGGCAGGTTTAAATTTTGATTTAGGACAGGACACCTCTTTATGTGATTACAATGTATTAGACCTAAGTGGACCAAATGGAAATTACGATTACTATTGGAACACCAACGAAAGTACGAGCACTATTCAAGCAACCAACACAGGGCAATATTGGCTAACAATTACAGATGCTAATGGTTGTGAAGCAAAAGATTCTATTGCTATTAATTATTTAGAATGCCTAGGCTTAAATACAATCGAAGTTGAAAAACAACTTTGGGTAGCCAACGGAACATTATTCATTAATTCTAAATTAAAAGCAAATAACACCTTAATGATTTACAATGCTAGCGGAAAACGAATTATTGCAGTTCAAAACGCAACAGCACTTGATTGCCGTCACTTGGCAAGTGGTATATATATTGGCCAATTACAGTATAACAACAAGGTGGAAACCATTAAGTTTATGGTACAATAATAGGGAGATTTATTTAAGCATAGTTTAATGAAAATATTTTTTTTGAGGTTTAATCCAAAAATTGATTTCCCAAAAACTACCTGCTCCACCCTATTTTTCTAGTGTTAGAGCACAACTCATTTCTTCAAAGCAGCTTCATATTTAAAAGATTATGGATAATTAATAATAACTTTAATCGGATATTTATTGCTGTTAATCTATAAATAATTATCTTTGGTCGAAATAATAAATAAATAAATAGATTATGAAATCAATTTCACTTTTTTTGCTGCTCTTTATAGGCTTCGCAGCAACATCACAAAATGTCCAGATTGAGACATACGATTGTGGTGTTACCATTAACTCATTAAGTCAACTTATTAGATGTAACGGTATTCCTGATCCTTCTAGTGTTGGTATAGATTACCAATTCGAAGTTTCTGATGGAACAACTACTGCTACAGTAGATAGAAACTACCACACTGTATCTTTAGCAATGGCAGGTTTTTCTGCTTATAGTGGAACTTATACTTTTAAAGCTAGAGCAAAATTAACAACAAGTCCTACTTACGGACCTTGGAGTTCAACTTGTTCTAGTACTATGTCAACTACACCTCCAACAATTACTTTAGCAAATTGTGTAACTACAGGTACAGGTACAACCATGGGAACTTTTAACTCTAACTTTTTCGCAAATACAGCGCCAGGAGCAACAGGTTATACTTTTCAATTTAACGTACAAGGTGATCCTACAGTTGTTGCAACTGTAACTAACCCAACTTGGAAAACTATGAATTTAGCTACTGCTGGTTTATATACTACAGGTACTATTTACGAAGTAAGGGTAAAAGGCGTATTTTCTGGCGGAACATCTTCTAATTATGGTAGTGCTTGTTTAATTCAAGCACCAACAAGCTTACCTACTACTTCTTTAGTAGGCTGTGGTGTAACAGATTATCAATTACAAAATTACGGACAAACTATTTTAGCAACACCAGTAGCTGGTGCCACTGCTTATGAATTCACATTTACCGACGTAACAAATGGCGCTGGTGGAGCAGTATATACCTATACTAATAATACATTTAGATCTGCTACGCTAGCATTAGCTGGAATTTCTACACCTTTTGCATCATTTGATGTACAAGTAAGAGTAAAATATGGTTCAGGACCAACTGCTGTTTGGAGTGGTTTAGGATCTGTTTGTCAAATTTTCACACCTACGGATGTTCCTTTAGTTTATTTAGACCTTGCTACTTCATGTGGCGCGCAATTAGCGACTAATGCAGGTACAATAATTGAAAGTGTAATTACTCCATACGCATATGAATATATATTTGAATTTGTTAACCAATCTGACGGGCTGCTTACCACTACCATTTATACCAGTGCAACGAATGCTATTCCAAATTTAGATGCTGTTTTTGGTGGTGCAGGTTTGGCACCTTTAAATACTACATATAATGTTAGAGTAAAAGCAAATATTGATTTGAATAATGATGGTGATAATGATCCTTTAACAACGACAGCTGATGTAGCTTTTGGTGTTTACGGTTACACTTGTTTTATTAATTCAGAAGTAACAATTCCACAACCACAACTTACGAGTGCTTCTTGTGGGCAAACTTTAGCTTCTGTAGCAACTAACTTTAGTTCAGCGGGTGTTGCTGGAGCGACTCAATACGAGTTTGAGTTTAAAGATTTCGTTACTGGAAACCTAGTGACTACTTTTACTAAAAACTACCATACCATTAGCTTAAATGAAGTAGGTCTAACAGCATATAACAGTGGTTATGATGTTAGAGTAAAAGTAAATATAGGAACTGTAGCTGTGCCAGATTGGGGTGATTATGGTAATACTTGCTCTATTCACGTTGGTAATATTCCAACATCTTCTTTATTAACTTGTGGTGCTACTTTAACTAGATTTAATGAAAACTTTTCAGTAGCAAATATTTCTGGTGCAACTGAATACGGTTTTAGATTTCAAGAAATTGGATCAGGAACAATTACATTATATGATGACAATTGGCATACTATACATTTATTAGATGCAGGCTTATTAACTGTTGGTGCACAATACAACGTAGAAGTAAGAGCTAAAGTTGCCGGTACTTGGGGTCCTTATGGTACAGCTTGTCAATTAAATGCACCTACAAGTGTACCTAACACTAATTTATTAGCTAGTGTTTGTGGTACTACAGTTGCGGGTTACACTACAATTATGCCAGCACAACACGTTGCAGGAGCAAGTTTATACGAATATGAATTTGCTGGACCAGATTCTACTTGGACAGTAACAAAGAATTACCAAAATATTTCTTTTGCACAAGCTGGAATTAGCTTGATAACTACTGCTAAAACTTATGCTATTAGCGTAAGAGCACGAGTTAGTGGTACTTGGGGAGCTTTTAGTTCTGCTTGTAACGTTACTGCACCTGCTACAATTGTACCTCCAGTAACGCCAATGATTTTGGCTGGTGGTAACACAAGTGGTAATGCAACTATGAAGTCTGGTGAAGTAAACACAAACAATGAAGCAACTACTGTAGCTGCAAACATTTCATTAAATGTGTATCCTAACCCAACTTCAGATATCGTAAACATTCAAACAGACTTGAATGCATTTAACGTATCTATTTACAACACAAACGGTCAATTAGTTTATACTGCAAATGCAATGAATTCAATTCATAAAGTTTCTTTAGGCGAGTTCGCTAAAGGATTGTATGTAGTACAAGTAAAAGACAACAATGGTTTAGTATTACAAACTGAGAAATTATCAGTTATTAAATAACAAACCTTATTAAATATATTAAACCGCTACATTAATTTGTAGCGGTTTTTTTATGTTTATATTTATATTTTTTAACACCATGAACACCCCACTTATTTCTGTCATAATACCGGCATACAATTGCGCGCAATATATTGGCGAAGCCTTGTTGTCTATTGTTAATCAAACCTACAAAAATTTAGAAATTATTGTGGTAAATGATGGGTCTACAGACGAAACCTTATTGGCCATTCAACAAGTAAATGATCCACGCATAAAAGTATTAGAAAACACCAGTAATAGTGGTATCATTTTTACACTAAATAAAGCCTTAAAAGAGGCCAAAGGTAAGTACATTGCCCGTATGGATGGAGATGATATTGCCATGGCAGACAGGATAGCCATTCAGTATCATTATTTAGAATCACATCCAGACATTTCTATTTTAGGGGCGAAAATAAAATATTTTGGGGCAGAAAACCATGTGGTAAACACAGTATTGTCCACCAATGAAATTGCCATTGAAATGTATTTTAACAATCCCATTAATCACCCTACGGTAATGATGCGGCGCGCGGATTTAGAAAAACAACAATTGCATTACCCTGAAAACTTTATACATGCCGAAGATTGGGTATTTTGGTTTAACTGCCAAGCCAAGCAATTAAAAATTGCTAACCTGCCCAACGTATTGCTAAAATACCGCATAGAGGGGCAAAACATTACAGCCAATAACCGTGCAACCGAAAAGGAAAGACACCTGGAGGTTTACCGTTATTTTTTAGGTACTATTTTTAAAGAAGTAAACGAAGACCTATTAAGCTTACACTGGGCAGTGGCAAGAGTTGATTTAAACCACGTAGATGTAAAAGCGTTAAAAGTATACCTTCAACAGTTAGAAGCTGCGCTAATACAAGCAAACCACCCAGAAAAAGAAGTGAAAGCAGCAATACAAAGAAGAAAAAACAGGCTTTTTTATAAAGTAGCAGATGAATCTGCCAAGCAAGGTTTCACTTACATGGTCCAAAACCAACTTTATTCTTTTAAAAACTTACGCTATTTATGGAGTAAGGTAAAAAAAGCTTAACTCATTTTTTCCTTTTTTATGCTATCCACAAATTTTGGATAAACTTGCTGCGCGTCAAAATTAGTTTGCCAAAATTTTCTAATCACTTGTCTTTGGCTAGCTTGATAAAACTTTGAATTTCTCCAATTTTTCAATAAAAGTACCACCTCTTCTATTTTAAAATCTGCAGGAATTAAATACCCTGTTTGCGCATTCACAATTTCGTAAATCCCACCTACATTGGTGCCAATAACAGGAATACCACAACTAATGGCTTCTTGAATAGAAACAGGTAAACCTTCTGTAGCACTGGTAGTGATAAATAAATCCACACTATTATTTTTGTAATAGTCCATAATGGCCGCGTTGTTTACCATTCCTTTAAAAGTTACCGTATGTTGGGTAAGTTTAGCCGCCTCGCTTTCAATAGCTGCTCGTTCTGGCCCATCTCCAAAATGCACCCAATGTACCTTTTGGTCTAACTCCTGTAATAGGTCAATCATTAAATGTACCCTTTTTAGTGGGATTAAACTCGCGCAAGACACTATGGTTAATACTTTTTCATCTGGTACAAAAGCCCCAAAACCATGGTCGTTTGTCCCTAAATAAGCTACCGAAATTTTATCTTTAAATTTAGTTTTACCCTGTAAATATTCTCCAGCCACTTTTGCGTTTGGAAAAACCCGATTGGCATATTTATAAATCAAGTTCCGAAAAGGCAAATAATTTCCGGCATGTCTTTCGTCCCAAATATCAAATCCGCCACAGCGAAACACAAAATTGTCAATACACTTTCTATGTTTTAAAAAGGCCAAAACCAATGCCCAATCATTCATCCAATAAGAATAATTAACCGCATTGGGCAATAAGACCTTAGTCTGTTCAATATATTTTGCTTTTTTGGCAGCCTCCTTTAAATAAGCCAACCAAAGTTTACTGTTTTTTAAATAGAATTTTTTATTTGGTGCCAATGAAAGTTCTAGTAAATAAAAATAAAATATATTCCAATACCAGCTCCAACTGAGCTTTACTTTTTTATATTCTCCAAGATTATGCCTACTTGCATTTTTTGAAGTATCTCTGCAATAGTCTTGTTTTTCAAAAAGATGTGGAAAAATATTTACCTGCTCAAAACTAGCAGCCAAATAAGGAAATTCATTTTCCACAATTGGCTCCCCTTTGGTGTATGGATATTTGGCTGTAAAAAAGTTTAAATTCATAGGATAAAGTATTCCTTAAGCAAGCGCCTTCGTATAAATATTTCTCAAAGTTTCTGCCGCACGCTTTGGGTCGTGCTGCTCCGCTATTCTTTGCATACACACAGCACTTTTTTTATCCAATGCATCCTTATCCGCTAAAGCACTTTTGATGACCTTCTCTAGGCCTGCTACCAAAATTTTTTGAAAGGTTTCTTTTTCTACCTTCCCTCTAGGAATAGAACGTCCTTCTTTTAAAGGCACTTCTATCACCCAACCACATGCTTCATTATTAATTTCTGTAAAAGCACCACCATTGGTCGTAATTACAGGACAAGCACAAGCTTGCGCTTCGAGCACCGTATACCCATAAGTTTCGTCGTAAGAAGGCAATAATGCAATATCCGCTTGTTTAAAAAGGTTAATCACCTCAGGGTTCGGTAAAGCATGGTGTAAAGTAATGTTACTGTATTTTTGAATCAACTGCATTGCTTCCGCAACATCTTCGGTAGTACTTCGGGAAGCATAATCGCCAAATTGCATGCTAGAAACAATAGTCAATTTTAATTTATCTTGCAATGCATTTAAATTATCCATGGCTCTTAGAACTTCCAGTCCGCCTTTTCTAAAAAAATCGGCACCTACCATCACCAAGTGTAATTCTTCTTTATCCGTAGAAGGCACCACCTTATTCACCAATAATTTTTGGGAAGGATGTAAGACCACTATTTTGGATAAAATGGCATCTTTTAGTTTTGGGTCCACGTTTTTTAAATAGTCAATTTGCGCATTTTCGGCATAAGCAGATAAAGCAATAATTTGTTTACAGGCATTTCCTGCCAAGCTTTTTAAAACCTTATTAATGTATTTATTTTCTTTGGGATATTTTCCAATTTGATGTGCACCTCTGGGTAAAAAATATTCAAAAGTAACTACCCATGGTTTACTTCCTAAGCTAATCGCATTAAAAAAGTGCAGCATGTCGTATTTTCCTAGATTATAATCTTGAAACAAATTCAACCACTTGGGATGCGTTTTATGCAATAATTTAAAATAAGGGAAAGACAAAAATTTATAAAAATCATGTTTTTTAACAAAGGAAAAACCTTCTATCTCTAAGCCCGTAAAATTTCTTATTTCGGGATAGTAATTTGCTTTAATTCCAATGATTTTATTTTCCATGCAACTTGTATTCTAGTAGTTATTTAAAGATTTTCATTACTTAAATTCTCCTGTAAAAATACATTTAATCCGCTAAACTAGACCTATAATATGCCATAATTTAGTCCCCTATCCAATGACAGTATTTTAAAAAACACATACTACACTAGCAGGCAAAAAGCCATGTATCTTTAGTTTCAATTTTTAAGACAGTAAATCCACATAATGTTTTCTGGTTTGGTCCACCGAATACTTTTGCAAGATAAACGCTTGCAGGGTAGCCGCTTTTTCTTCCATCCCTTCAGGGTGGTCGATAAAATTAGCCAAAGCTTTCGCTAATGAAGCTTGGTCTTTCCAATCGAAGAAGTTAATTTCTTTTTCGGTAAAAAGATCTTTTATGGTAGGGGTATTTGGTGCAACCACAGCCATGTTCATGGCCCCATATTCAAATATTTTATTGGGCGCACCATACCAATTAGAGCCAGGCATTACCCCAATGTGCATTTGTTTTTTTAAATCAAATAATTCTTCTCCATCTAAAAAGCCCAAGAGGTGAAATTTACTTTTTACAACTGGTTCCAATCTTTCCACCCGGTCGGCAATACTTTGTCGCTCCATGCCATCTCCAACCAAATAAAATTCAATTTGCTTACCACTTTTTAATAAATCTACCCCTACTTCTACCAGCATATCTACTTGGTGCCATTTTAAAAAAGAACCGATAAAACAAATTTTAATGGGTTTAGAACCAAAGTCTTTTTCTGCTTCAAAAATATCAAACCTTGTAAAATCCACATTTTGATGAATGGTTAAATTTTGCGTGTTTTTAGTAATAGCCGTAATATAATCCTTCATGGGATTAGAGTACACCACTATTTCCTTTGCTTGCAATAAAGACTCCTTTTGTCTGTCCACAAATTGGTCATAATAAAATGGCTTTTCACCCTGATTAAAGAATTCGTATTCTTCAATTATTGGACCATCATAAGTAATAATAAGCGGTACATTTAAAGCTTTGGATAGCGATACTCCAACTTGGGAGCCCAGGTTGTAAAACTCCAATATTACATCAAATTTCACAGTACTCTTCAGTAGTTCTTCGGTAAGAAGATCGGCCTTTTTTAAAACCAAACGGTCTCTTAACCTGCGTTTAATAAAAGAAGGAATAAAACGAGTAATTACCCCTCTTGAAGAACCACCTTGCTCTGGGGTTTCATTCAAGTGAATTTCATTAAATGGAATACCGTTCAAAAAAATAGTGTTGCCTTCCGCTTGTAAAATGTTACTCAAACAGTTGATATAAGAACCAATTGCCGATTTTCTATTAAAAACCTCTTTGGTGTTTTTTGTATATAAAATTAATAAGTTCATTCTTTTTATTTTTTCCCCCTAAGCGAGTGGACAAATCTTTTGCTCCTTAAAAAGGCATTAAAACCAAACACACGGATAAACTGCTGATTAATCCCTTTAAAAACAGGTCTACCCTTACTATATGCATGCCAAAACAATCCTTCATTTTTGTAAGTTGCCTCTCCGGAATACACATAGGAGATAAAGTAAGTCATGATTATTTTTTCAAGTACATCTTGATTTTCGAATACCTTTCTTTCAATAAAATCCTTTTTAAAGCTTTCTATTACGGTACAGGCATTATTACTTACTTTTACAAAATCACTAGATAGGGAATTGTCCAATTTTCTAGAATGTAAAAAAACGGCTGGATAATAGTCAAATTTTGGTTGATTTAGAAAGCAACGGATATGAAATTCCCAGTCTTGTGCAGACGTCAATTCCTTTAAATAGCCGCCAATTCTTCTAACAAAATCGGTTCTGTAAATTGGATTTCCGGTAATAATAATTTTTGAAATTGCTACAGCTAATGGGTCTGCCAAGATGCCTTTAAAGTCGATAAATTCTAATACGGTTTCTAGATTTTCGTCATACACTTCTCGGTCAGAAATAATAAGATCCAGCTGAGCTGCACGCATCTCACGGCATTGTACTTCAAATTTATTTGCGGTAATAACATCATCTGCGTCCAAAAACTGAATAAGTTCTCCAGTAGCTAATGCCAAGCCTGTATTTCTAGCATAATTGGCACCAGCTTGGGGTTCACTACAAACCTTTATTCTATTGTCTGCATTAGCCAGAGTAGCCAAAACCTTTGCAGTACTGTCTGTAGAGTTATTGTTAACACAAATAATCTCTAGTTCCTGCAGGGTTTGGTTTAATACAGAACGAACCGTTTCTTCAATATGATCTTCGCAATTATAGCAAGGTATAATTGTGGAAATGGTAACCATAGATTTTTAAAATCTTGCTTTGGTTTTACCAAATCTACTTTTACTTCTATAAATCCAAGAATAGCTTCTATTAAATCCACTATTAGACTTAACCACAAAACTATAAGACAAAGTCATTAAGATAAAGTTATCATTTTGGGCTTCCCCTCTTTTATTAAATACATTTTCAGCTTGTGAAATAGCATTAGAAGGACCATAATTTGCTCTATCTGGATAAGTATTACCAGCTGTATATTGCAATTCAGGATTACGATTTGCAAGAATAGCAGCCAAAGGATCACTACTCATATCAGATGGATTCACATAAAAACCAGAAACATCATCTAAATAATCAGTAAAGGTATAGTTCCAGGAAATTTCCAAACCAAATCTATGTTGTTTTCTATAGGTAAAATAGAAACCACTTCCAATAGGAATAGAAATTGAAAAAGGGCTATAAGACACACCTTCTGTCATTAAGGGACGTAATTTAACATATTCCCCTTCGTACAAAGTCTTTGGGTTATGATAAATAGCACCAATTCCTAAAAATAAATACGTTTTAAAATCTGTTCTATAACGTCCTCTTCTACCCACATCAGACATGGTTAATTGTGGCGGATAAAATTCTAATTTATTATCTAAAATTAAGATATCATTTTTAAAGCTTAAGTTTCTACCTAATCTAGCAGGATTTTCAGATTCAGAATCTGCTCCTTGAACACGTGCATAAGTAAAGGCACCTTGGTATCCAAAAAGTGGGTGAAATCTATATCTAATAAACGCACCAGTTGACCAGCGCGTATCTTTTACTTCTAAATTAAAGACAAAAGGACGAGCAAGATCACCGCCACCTATGTCACCAAGGTAATTTGCCACCCCACCTTTAACCCCAAAGTCAAGGTTATATCTTTGAGCTACAAGACTAGAATGCAGCACAATAGCTACTAAAACAAACAATAGTTTCTTCATAATACAAACGTATTTGCTACAAAAATAAATTTTTACAGCAAATAAACCGCGAAAATTTACTTTTTTTTTAAATTAAAACTGTTAATAATCTGGTGAAAACCTTAAATTCGCCTTTCATTCATGACAAAAAAATGGAAAATAAAATCACAAAATTATTTCAAATAAAATACCCTATCATTCAAGCGGGTATGATATGGTGTTCAGGTTGGGAATTAGCGAGCGCTGTTTCTAATGCTGGTGGACTTGGAATTATAGGTTCCGGTTCTATGTATCCCGAAATTTTAGAGGAGCACATTATCAAGTGTAAAAATGCGACTAAAAACCCATTTGCTGTAAATTTACCCATGCTTTATCCAGCCATTGACGAACATATTGAAACCATTATTAAACATGGGGTAAAAATTGTGTTTACTTCTGCGGGAAATCCAAAAAAATATACCAGCTATTTAAAATCAAAAGGCATTACAGTGGTGCATGTTGTTTCCAGTCTTAAATTCGCATTGAAAGCTGAAGCTGCTGGTGTAGATGCAGTAGTAGCTGAAGGTTTTGAAGCTGGTGGCCACAATGGTAGAGATGAAACCACCACCTTAACGTTGCTACCTATTGTCGCCAAAGCCATTAAAATTCCTTTAATTGCAGCAGGCGGTATTGGTACTGGAGAAACCATGTTGGCCGCTATGACATTAGGGGCAGATGGCGTACAGATTGGTAGTCGCTTTATCGCTTCCAATGAATCTTCCGCCCACCAAAACTTCAAAGAAAGAGTGTTGGCAACCAATGAAGGAGATACCGAATTAACTTTAAAAGAACTTACCCCGGTAAGGCTGATTAAAAATGAATTTTACCAAGAAATTCAAGAAGCATACGCAGCCAAAGCCAGTGTAGAAACCTTAAACAATTTATTGGGAAGAGGACGTGCTAAAAAAGGCATGTTTGAAGGAGATTTAGTACATGGCGAATTAGAAGTAGGACAAATCGCAGGAGTAATCGATAAAATTATGCCTGCAGCCGATATTATCCAAGAAATTATTGAAGCATATAACCAAGCAATTAATAACATTAAAACTGGCAAACTAGACCTGAATGATTGATATAGAAACTTACACCTTAAAAAATGGCTTAAGGGTTATTTTACACCAAGATAAAACATCCCCAATTGCCGTTGTAAATACCATTTACAATGTTGGTGCAAGAGATGAATCTCCAGATCAAACTGGATTTGCACATTTATTTGAACACCTGATGTTTGGTGGTTCGGAAAATATTCCAAACTTTGATACGCCTTTACAAAAAGCAGGCGGAGAAAGTAACGCGTTTACGAGTAACGACATTACCAATTACTACTGTACTGGTCCTTTAGAAAATATAGAAACCATCCTTTGGTTAGAAAGCGATAGAATGCTGCAACTGGCTTTCACTCAAAAAAGCTTGGACGTACAAAAAAGTGTCGTGATTGAAGAATTTAAGCAACGGTACATCAACCAACCTTACGGCGACGTTTGGCATGAGTTTCGACCATTGATATACAAAGAACACCCCTACCAATGGCCTACCATAGGAAAGGATTTATCGCACATTGAAAACGCTGTACTTAGCGACGTAAAGGCATTTTTTAACAAACATTACTCTCCTGCGAATGCTATATTGGTGATTGGTGGTAACTTCAACAGTGCTGCAATGCATCAAATGATTGAGAAATGGTATGGTGACATTCCTACAGGCAACCATTATGTACGAGACATTAAACCGGAGCCCGCACAAATAGAATATAGAGAAAAAACCATTGAAAGAGCAGTACCTTCGAATGCCATTTACATGGCTTTTAGAATTGGAAATAGGGTGAGTGACGACCATTATACTGGAGACTTGTGTTCCGATATTCTAAGCGGTAGTAAGTCCGCAAGATTCCATGAAAACTTAGTCAAAAACAAAAAGCTATTTACCCAAATTAACGCCTATATTTCTTCGGGTTGGGAACATGGCCTTTTTATCGTTACGGGTTTTTTAACCGATACCTGTACCATTCAAATGGCAAAAGACGCAATATGGGAAGAGCTAAACCAAATGAAAATGCCCATTGAAAATAAAGAACTTTCTAAAGTAAAAGAGAAATTTAAAACAGCATTTGCTTTTCAAAACCAAAGTCTTTTAAACCGTTGTATGAATATTGCGCAATTTGCGCTGATGGATAAATTGGAAGATTTTGAATTAGAATTAAGTCACTACGACGCCATTGATAACAAAACTATTGAGCATTTTGCTGCCAAGTATTTTGTAAAAACAAATTGTACAACCTTGATTGTAAATAAAAAATAATGAACAGATCCATCCCACCTAAATTAAACCCCATAAAAACCGCACATCTTCTTTTTCCTAAACAGATTCAACTAAAAAATAATTTAGATTTCTATTGGTTAGATGAAGTACACGATCAAACCATTAAATTAGATTTTGTTTGGGACGCTGGTTCCAAATACGAGGATAAAAAGTTAATATCTAAACTCTGCAATAAATTACTTTTGAGCGGAACCAATACATTAAACGCTTTAACCATCAATGAACAAATTGATGCTTTGGGTGGGTATGTTAATTTTGACCACAATGCAGACCACGGTGGCTTTACCATTTTTGGTCTCCAACAAAACATCAATGCCATTGTAAAAATTGTTTTACATGCCTTTGACCAAGTGGTATTTGATGAAAGTGAAATCCACAAATTAATTGAGATAGAGAAGAAAAATTACGACTTAAACATAGAAAAAGTTAACGTTTTGGCCCGAAGAGCCTTTAACCAGCAACTTTTTGGAGAAGGGCATTATTATGCTAAAAACGTTGTGCCGGCAGATTTCGAAAATATAAAGCAAAAGGAGATTGTGCAATTTTACACCGAAAATTACCAAGCCAAACAACCCGCCATTTTTCTCGTAGGGCAAGCAGATAATGCATTCTTAAATCAATTGGATGATTTTTCTGCAAGCTTCCCAAATCACCTTAATTCTTTTCAACCCAAAGTACCCAAACAGCAATTAACCACCACCCATATACCAAAGGAAAAAGCGGTACAAACGGCCATCAGAATTGGGAAACTGTGTATAGACAAAAACCAAGCTGACTATACCCATTTTCAAATGATGAATACCATACTAGGAGGGTATTTTGGTAGTAGACTAATGAAAAACATTAGAGAAGAAAAAGGATATACCTACGGCATTGGCTCTGGCATCTCGACCTTAGAAAATGCCACCTATTTTTTCATTGCTACAGAAGTTGGAAAAGAAAATATGCAATTAACTATAGATGAAATTTTTTCAGAAATGAAAATCTTGAGTACGACATTGGTTTCAGAAGAAGAATTAAAAATTGTAAAAAATTACCTATTGGGCTCTTTTTTAAAAAACGCAGACGGACCTATTCCAATGATGGAAAAATTCAAAAATATTTATTTTGCCAAGTTGCCTGAGAATTATTACAGCAATTATTTTCAAAAAGTTCAAGCCGCAACCCCTGCGGATATATTAAACGTAGCGAAAAAATATTTGAAACCAGACTCCTTTACTATTGTAACTGCAGGATAAAAAACTAAACACATTAAACCTTTTACTATTTTAATTGTCATAGGTTGGAATAACAAAAACAATCCACATGAAAAAAACAGTTTTAATATTAGGCCTGATGTTAATGGCCGGTACTTTTAGCAATGCAATTGCTCAAAGAGGAGAGAAAATGGAGAATGCTAAAAAATTAACTCCAGCAGAAATAGCACAAAAACGAACAGACAAGGCCGTAAAAGACCTTGGTTTAGATGAAAATCAAACAGAAAAATTGTACGCTATAAATTTAAAACAAGCGAATGAAAATTTAGCTTTAAAAAAAGAAATGAAAGCTTTAAAGGCTAAATTCGAAGCTAATAAAACACAACATGAAGCCGATATTAATGATTTACTAACCAAAGAGCAGTTAGAAAAAAAATTAGCATTGGAAGCAGAAAGAAAGGCAAAAAAAGGGGATAAAAAAAATGATGCGAACAGACCGCCTCATCCACCAAGACCTTAAGCGTTTATTAATGCCAAAAGAAATAAGAAACATCCACTATTAAAGTGGGTGTTTTTTTATTTATAATGCTTTTCTTTACACCATCAAAAACGCCTATACATACCCGCCTAGCTTTTGGCTTTTGTGCTTAAACATGCTTGTTTTTATGACAAGTTTTAATCTGTTAATTCCGGAGTTAAATGATTATCTAAAAAATCTTGGTGGCAATGATTACAAATGGATGATTTTAGGGCTATGGACTATTGCTGCTGGAATAGCCAGACCATTCAGTGGTAAAATTGCGGATAATTTTGGTCGAAAACCCACCCTTTACATTGGCATTTCCATTAGTATAATCGTCTCCTTTTTTTACCCATTATTTACTTCTGTATTCGGCTTCTTAGTCTTGCGTTTTTTACATGGATTTAGTACTGGTTTTCAACCAACGGGTGCAACGGCATTGGTGGGAGACATTATCCCATATCGCAAAAGAGGAGAAGCCATGGGGATATTTAGTTTAACCATCAGTATAGGCTTTGGCTTGGGTAACTTTTTAAGCTCCCATACCTTTGCGCTGGTTGGTATTAACGGTTTATTCTATACCACACTAATCATGGGGCTAATTGCCTTAGCTACGGTTCCTTTTATAACTGAATCTATGACGGAGAAGAAGCCTTTTATCTTAAAAAATATTATCCCTCGATTTAACGAAATTATAGCCCCTGAAGTAATTCACCCAGCAGTAATTATGTTTTTGACTGCTATGTGTGGTGGTATTTATTATTTAATGGTCCCCGATTTTAGCACTCATTTGGGGTTAACGAACAAGGGTTTATTTTTTGGGTTCACCACCATGACTACGATATTTATTCGTTTTTTTGCAGGCAGAGCGACCGATAAATATGGTAGGGTAAAAAGTCTTTATTTTGGCGTTGCCATTCTTTTTATTGCCATGACCTTGTCTTTTTTATCCACAGAACCAACTTTATTTATGATTAGCGGTGCTGTTTATGGCATTGGGTCAGGTATTACCTCTCCTGCTCTATTTGCTTGGACTACCGACTTAGCAAACCCAAGATACAAAGGAAGAGGTATGGGGACATTATTTATAGCGCTTGAATTTGGCATATTTGCGGGTACATATACCGGACAATTAGCCTACCAAAACAATGCATCTCGTTTCGGAGATGCATTTTTAGTTGGTATGATTCTATGTATTATTGGGCTATTTTACTTAAGTTTTAGAAGTAAATTCGCTAGAAAATTAAGCTTATAGCTTCATTCTTAAATAACTCAAAAATTCTTTCTTTACTTCAGGTTCTGCAAATTTCCCACCAAATTCAGCAGTAACGGTGCTACTTTGAATATCTTGAATTCCTCTTGAGTTAACGCAAAGGTGTTTGGCATCAATTACGCAAGCCACATCTTCTGTTTGAAGATAATCTTTTAAATGATTTACCACTTGCATGGTCAATCTTTCTTGTACTTGTGGTCGCTTAGAATAATAATCTACGATTCTATTCATTTTCGAAAGTCCAATTACTCTACCCGAAGAAATATACGCTATGTGGGCTTTTCCCACAATTGGTAAAAAATGGTGTTCACAAGTAGAATAAACAGTAATGTCTTTTTCTACTAACATTTCAGTATAAGCATACTTGTTTTCGAAGGTGGAATTTTTTGGAGATTTATCAGGATTTAATCCGCCAAATAATTCTTTAACATACATTTTTGCAACACGTTTCGGCGTTGCTTTTAAACTATCATCCGTTAAGTCTAACCCCAGTGTTTCCATAATCTCAGCAAACTTTTCCTGGATGATGTCAATCTTTTGATCGTCGGATAAAAGGAAAGCATCTTTTCGTAACGGCGTGTCACCTGCTGTTCCAAAATGGTCATCTCCCATTTCTTCAATTTCAGTGTTATTTTTCATGTTTTTTTATTTTGGGGACAAATTTACATCATTCCTATGACAAATGGCTTTTTAAATTACATTTGTTAACCTATATCAAGTTTTAATAATGCGCACTATCCAATTAAAAAAAATATTGAACGAACATTGCATCCAGTTTATTGAAAAAAAGCAGATGGATTTAAGTTTATCTATAGAAGATGCTAACTCTTCCTTACACTCTGCATCCAACAGTACCGCTGGCGACAAGCACGACACAAGCAGGGCCATGATGCATTTAGAAATTGAAAAAAAAAGTAAACAATTAAATGAAGTAGTACAATTAAAAAAACTGATTCCCATTTTAATCGACAATAGCCAACAAAAAAGTTTTGGCGTTGGAACTGTTGTAGAAACCAATGCTGGTAGTTTTTACATGAGTTTTAATGCGGGTAAAAAGGAAATTGAAGGGCAATCTTTTACTTTTATATCCTTAGCCTCTCCACTGGCACAAGCCTTTAAAAATAATTTGAATAAAAAAGAGTTTCAATTTATGCAAAAAACTTACACCATTTTAAAAACCTTTTAATGTCTTACCCTTCGATTTTAAATAATCACTGACTGCCATAATAAATATGCCAATTAATAAAAAGGCAGACACCCTTCCAATAATATCTCCATACTGGGTGAAAAAAGTGATGGTATCATTTTTATTAATACTTTGTACCATGGCGCCTTTTTTGTCCCAATCCAATGCTTCTACAATTTCTCCCTTTTGATTAATAAAACAAGAAATACCTGTATTAGCGGAACGCACCAATGATCTTCTATTTTCTATGGCTCTAATTTGAGAGAAAATTAAATGCTGTTTATACCCTGGCGTATCCCCCCACCAGCCATCATTTGTAATTACACACAAAAAATCGGCTCCCATGCTAACAAACTCACTGACATACTCCCCGTAAACCGATTCATAACAGATTAATGGGGCAGTTTTTAAAACTTTGGTGTAAAATAAATTAGGATAAGTATTACCAACTAATATACTATTGGTACCACCTAAATCTACCGACAATTTAGCCATAAAAGGAAACAGGTCTACAAAAGGCAATTTTTCGGCCCCCAGTACTAATTTTGCTTTATGGTATTTTTGAATTTTATCATCTCCACTTATCAATAAGGCCGTATTATAGTTTTCAAACCATTTATTTCTTTTTTTAACTGCTGGAAAAGGTCTTTCTTTTTCGAACAAACCGTAAGTGTCGGCACCCGTTAAAATTGGAATACCTTTTTCTTTCGTATAAGCTTTTAATTTAAATATTACCCCCATGTTATCCAAAGCGGCTTCATCCATATAAGAAGAAATTGCTGTTTCAGGAAAAACAATTAAAGCTGTGTTTTTAGTGATCTTAGTAGATGCTAAGTCCAACATGTCCGAAATTTGTTGGGAGGTAGGCGTTGTAAACTTAACCCCTGGCCCCGTAAAATCACTATTCCAAGGATTTAAATTAGGTTGTACAATTACCACTTCCACCGGATTTACTTTTTCTTCGTAGCGATAAAAATGCCACAAACTACTTGTAATTGGTAGTAATAACATTATTGCGCCTAACAAAAACAAGGGACTTTGAATGCTAACAGTTTCTTTTTTCTCTTTGATATTAACATATAAAACATACACCAAAATATTAACCAATAAAACCCATAAAGTTCCCCCGGAAACTCCGGTATAGGAGTACCACTGAATTAATGCTGGGTGATTCCCAAAAGCATTCCCTAAACTCAACCAAGGCCAAGAAAGATCCCAAATATGGTCTAAATGTTCAAAAGAAAGCCAAACGGCAACTAATCCAATTAAACTTTTACTCAAGTTTAATATTCTATTAAAAAAGCCAAAAACCACAAAAGGTAAAGTCATCAAAAATGCATTTGCAAAAAATGCCATTAAAGCCCCTTCCAAGGAGGCATTCTTTATCCACCAAGTAGCAACAACATTAAAAATAACCATGTAAATATAGTTTCCTAAAAACCGTTTAACCCCTCTACCTTTCAAAGCCTTATTCACTTCCACATTAAACCAAATGATGGGTGTAAAGGCAATAAAAACTAGTGGAAACAAGCTTCCTGAATAAGGAAATGACAAGCCCAGAAATAAGGCTGCAACACATAAAATTAAGATGGATTTTAAATAGGATATTTGCATGTGCAAATATAATTCTATTCTCGAATATTCATTTTAGGTTTTTATTAAATCCAAATTTAATTTTAATAAAAAAAATAAAGATGAATAATATTATTACTTTTGAATGAAGCGCATGAAAAAAATAAAACATTTATACTACAAGGATTTAGCTGGATTCCGATTAATTGGAATGCTATTAATATTCTCTTACATCATCATGTATTTATTGGCAACTAATGATCGTTCCGATTTTTCTATACATGCGCTGGCTTATACTTCCGAATTTGCAGATGTTGGCTTGAGTCTTTTTGTTTTGTTGAGTAGTTTTTTAATTACGGTACAAGGATTAAGAGAATACAAATACACCAAATCATTTTCACTTAGAAAATTTTATATCCGCAGACTTCTTAAAGTGGCCCCCATTTTAATCATAGGCCTATTGTTCTATTTTTTTATACACCCATTATTAATTAACTTTTTAAAATTAACCTCTTTAGAGGGCAGTAATTCTATTAAAAACTTACTCTTTTTTCCTACTTACCATGGTTTACTAAGAGCCGAAGTTTTTATTTATGCCTACATCCTCTATAATGTGTTATTAATCAGTTTCTTTTATTTAGTATGGGGATTTGTATTAAAATATTTACAATCTATATTACCACTTATTTCTATACTATTAATTGTTGGAGGGGTATTCTTAAAATTTCTATATATTAACGAAAGTAACAGTTTTGAGCATTACATTTTATATTATATATTTGAAGTAGGTATTGGCGCAGCATTAGCCGTTATTTTCAGAAAACAAAAAAACTTAGTGGACTGGATAAAAAAATTATCCCACGCACAAATTGTGACCTTTTATATTACTGTAATCAGTATAATACTACTTTGGTTTTTTGTATTGCAAATTGAAATATTGAGTGCGCTCATAAAAATGGTTTTCACTTTATTAATTGCCTGCATGATCATGGAACAAACTTTTGCAAAACATTCCATTTTAAAATTAAGGGATATTAAAGTTATCATGCGTCTTGGTAAACTAAGCTATAACATGATTGTATTGTCTCCAATCATAGCCGTTATAATTTTAATTGCCATAGAATCACTAGACCGAAGTATAACCGCGCCAATCATTAAAGTCGTTTATCCAATAATAACCTTATTAATTACTTGGTTATTGGCAGATATTTTTTACAAATATATCTCTAAGTTCTTTATTCGAATGCAATCGGATTTTAAGCCTTTAAAGTGATGCTTGGATAGTTTCTAATTCCAATTCCAAAGCTTCCCATTTTTCTTCAGCATCTTTTAATTCCTGTTCCGCTGACTCATACTTTTTTAAAGCTGTGGTATATACTGCTGCTTCATTAAAATCGGTACTTTCTAATTCCGTTAAGGCTTTCGCTTTCGCTTCTTCCAATTCGGTAATTTTTCTTTCCGCATTTTTAATTTTCGTATCTAGTTTTTTAATCTCTTGATTAACGCCCGGATTAACTTTCTTTTCTTCAGGAACAGCCTTATCTTCTTGTTTACCTTGAATAAGGGCTATATCTTGATTATCGTATGTTTCTTCACCAATACGCTCTAAAAATTCATTAACACCAAACAAATGAGTTTTCAATTTGTAATCTTTAATCTCCCAAATTTTGTTACTCAAACCATTTAAGAAATCCCTATCATGCGATACCAGCAATAAAGTCCCCTCATAAGATTTAAGGGCTTCTTTTAAAATATCTTTCGAAGTTAAATCTAAGTGATTGGTAGGCTCATCCAATATTAAAAAATTGAAATCATAGAACAACAATTTACAAATTGCAAGTCTTGTACGTTCTCCTCCCGACAGTACACTTACTTTTTTATCTATGTCGTCACCACCGAAAAGAAACGCTCCTAAAGTGGCTCTAATGTCCCCTCTTTTATCTCCTTCCGCTATATCATCTATAATTTGGAAGACGGTTTTATTAGGATCTAACTTTTCTGCAGAATCTTGGGCGAAATAGCCAATTTTCACATTGTGTCCAAACTCGATATTTCCTTCGTATTCAATTTCTTTCGTCAATGCTTTCAAGAAAGTAGATTTTCCTACCCCATTTGGGCCTAGCAATGCAATTTTTTCATTTCTGGCTAAAAGCAAATCCATGTCTTGAAAAATCGTTTTCTCCCCATAAACTTTTGAAAGATTTTTAATGTCCATGACAATTTTACCAGAAGCTTGGGTCACTGGAAATTTGACACTAAATGCTTTTCTTTCGATAGAATCTACCTCAATAATTTCCATCTTATCTAACTTCTTAATCAAACTTTGTGCAAAGGCAGCTTTATTCGCTTTTGCACGGTATTTACTGATTAAGGCTTGCGTACGTTCTATTTCTTTATCTTGGTTCTTTTTGGTTTGCATGGTTCTTTCCAATGCTTCCGCATGCAACACCAAATACTTAGAATAATTACATTTATAATCGTATATTTTTTGGTTAGCCACCTCAATGGTACGATTCGTTACATTGTCTAAGAAACGTTTATCGTGAGAAATTAACACCAACCCACCTTTATAGTTTTTTAAGTAATCTTCCAACCATTGTATCGAAACGATATCCAAGTGATTGGTAGGCTCATCAATTAATAATATATCTGGATTATTCACTAATAACTTGGCCAATTCGGCCCGCATTTGCCAACCCCCACTAAAAGAACCAATGTCTTTATCAAAATCATCTGGATGAAAGCCCAAACCTTTTAATACCGACTCAATACGTTCTGCAAATTGATGGGCATCTAACAAGTTTAATTCCTCATTAATTTCTGTCACCTCATTGATTAAATCCATGTACCCATCCGATTCATAATCGGTTCTAGATATTAATCCCTCATTTACCTGTTCTAACCTTTCTGTTAAAAAATTAACCCTTTCATTAGAAGTTTCAATATAACTACGAATACTGATGTTCTTTTGAATGATAATATCTTGGGTTAAATAACCAATATTTAAATCCTTTTGTTTTACAACATTTCCTTCTGTTGGTTTTATTTCACCAGAGATTAAACGCAATAAGGTAGATTTACCGGCACCATTTTTCCCTGTCAAGCCAATCTTGTGGCCTTTATCAATAAACATTGAAATATTTTTATACAAATATCCCTGAGGTAAGTGGTAAGAAAGATTATTTAATCGAATCATAGTTATAAATAAAGCGCAAAAGTAGTGATAATAAATAAAAAACGGGAAGCAAGTTGCTTCCCGTTTTCAATAATGTATATTAAAGCGTGTTTAGAAACTCCACAAATCGTGTTCAAAAGTAAAGATATCTTCTTTAATTCTTTCCGATTCTAGCAAAGCATCTACACCTGCTTTATAAGTATCAATATCTCTATCGTATAAATTAGATTCTTTGGTGATGTAAGAAGTAAACTTACGTTTCCAGAATAAATCATCAAATGACATTCTTTGCGCATCATTCGAAGAACTTTGTACGAAGAAGTTTTGGAAAACGTATCTACACTGTGGGAAATACAACCAGAATAACTCTCTAAATCCAGTAATATTATCGTTATTATCTCTAGCATAAACCATAGGTGCAATACCTAAAATTCTGCATTCCATTATTGATCTTTCCTTATCAAAGAACCATTGTTCTTTAATTTTGTATTGAACAATATCTTTAGATTTAAACCATAAGGTATCACTAGGAGGGTAAACTGCTTCCATAAAACCATCCGCTCCCATTTTCAAACTATCTTCATCTGGATATACCAAACTTTTTAATGGATCTGCAAAAGGATCTACTTTTTCAGTACCAACATAGATGAACATTCTTTCACGGAATTCCTTATCGTTATAATAAGTTCCACCAGGATTGTTTGAAGTTACAGGATATTTAAATAAATCACCATCTTTCCATGCCTCCCAGTTAGGGTTGAATGGGGAATATAAAGTTAATTCTCCAGTCATGATATGGTGACGAATAATTGTCCATAAACTCCATCTAGTAGTGTTCTTTTTCCACATTCCTTCTTCAATATCATCCAAAGGGTAGTATAAAGGATGATTAAACTTTTCTCTTAAGTCAATCACTCGCCACACTTTTTTACTCCAAATAACATCCGCTTCTCTCACAAACTCGTAAGGAACCACTTTTTTAGTTGGAATATTAGACTCCATATACACTCCATCCATAACACCGGGTGCAGGATATGAAATAGGCCCTCTCACATCATCTCCTTGGGCAATTGCTATTGAACCCAAAAGACAAACCACTAATAAAATACTTAATTTTTTCATCTCTCTCTACTTAAATTATAATTATCTAGGTGTAAATACTAAAGCTCCTCTTTGAGAAACACCATCTGGTCCTCTATAAGTAACTAGCATAGTAACTTGTTTCCCTCTAGATTGTGCTAAAATTTTCTTAGCATTACCATCTAGTTTTCCACCGCCACCAACACGACCTTTAGCCATTAAACCATCTACAGTTACTGTACCACTTACTACTGTAAATGCTACACCTGTTAAAGGAACTGACTCGTCATATCTACAAGATATTTTACTGTTTGCATTCGCTTTCACAGAAGAAAGACCAGGGTTTTGACCGTTTGTAATACCACCTAAATAAACTGTAGGTGCAGGTAACTTTTTAACTTTAAATTTAAAAGAACCTAAATTTACAGATCCACCATTATCTTTTCTTCCGATAACACTAATACTTGCCTCTCTAACACCTGAACCAACAGTTGCTACCCAAGTTTTACCTGACTTAGACAAATTACAGCCACTTCCACTTAAGGAAACTTTATCAGCTGGGAAACCAGACGCAGTACCTTCTACAATATTTTTATATCCACGATATAAAACTCTCATTTCTGGTAAAGCTACCACACCCATTGGTTGTCCAACTGTATAGTTGAATGACCATGGTTTAGGCACTAATTCTCCTTTTTGTTTCACATAAATAACACCTTTTACTTTATGGCTACCAGCAGTTGCTCCTGAAAGTCCAATAGTTCCCGTTGTTTTTTTCCATCTTTCAGGAAGTGTATCCGCATCCATACCGTAAGCGATTTCAGCGATTTCAGTAGAATCATAAGCCGCAATTTTCACATTTAAAGGTAAAGAATCACCTTGGTTAATGTATGCAGATGGTGCAAATGCCATTGGTTCAATTTTGTTGAAATTAAACATTGGTGCATCTACTTTATCCAACATATGTTGTGCTGCTACAGATTCCGCGTTTCTTACATCCGATTTTAATGCAGAGAACATTGCTGCTGCTGCTACAATCGGTGCGTGATCGAACATTGCAGCTACCCATGGCATTGCTTCTGCTCCTTCATCATGACCGTGTACTTCTTCCGGGTAGTTTAATAAATCATACAATTGAATGATTTTACTTGTATCTACTGGATTAGCACTAGCCAAAGCTGCTTTTAAATCCGATTTTTCAGCTGGTGGTTCAAAAGTCCATTTTACTTTACCTTCGCTATAGTTACCGATTTTTGTTACTAAATAATCTCTATATCCATTTAAATTAGTTCTAATACTAATCCCTTTTTCATTTGGATTACTTCTATCAGAACCAACAAATAAATTAGTTGGAATATCGTAGTTATCAAAATTTTGAATACCACCTAAGGACTTCAAACCAGACGGATAAGTTTGTCCATCAATTTCCACATCTAAATCATGGTCTATCCAATCTTGACCACCTTCTGCAAGGCCAATCATTTCATTAGATAGTCCAATTAAAAAACCAACAGTTTTATCTGCTTCATTTTTAACTTCAGTTGCATTTTTTTGCCACTTTTCGATATCCTTTACATCTCCACCAGTAGATTTTAAAGACATTTTTTTTGCTTCAAATCCTTGGTAAATTGCACCATTTTTGTTTTCTATTGCACCTGTACTTACTTCAACTTTATCGTTCAAAGTAATAAATGCAGCAATTACTTGCTTAGAAACATTCATTGCCAATAGTGCCGTTAATACGAGATACATCATCCCGATCATCTTCTGTCTTGGGGTTTCTTTTCCTCCTGCCATTTTCTTTAATTAGCTTAAATTAAACATTTAATTAATAAACAATTTCAACTTGAGAAATTAATCTCTTGAAACTGTCATGGCTTTTAACATATTACCATAAACTTGGTTTAAATCTGTTAAGTTTTGAGAAAGCATTGCCATATTCTCTTTATAACGTTTTGTATCTTCAGCTGAATCGCTTAAGTTAGCCATCATTTCAACCACTTGACTTTGAAATTTATCTGTTGCTTCTAAGTGAGCAGAAGAACCTTTCAATTGCAATTCATATACACTATTTAAAGCAGATAAGTTAGTAGATACTTTTTGCATTTGTTCTCCAAATGAAGCACCATCTTCCGTACCAGCAGTCAAACCTAAGATAGACTCAGACGCTCTTTCGTAAGTACTTGACAATTGTTTTACTTGTCCAGAAGCTTCTTCTAAGCTAGCTACGTAATTATCCGTTGCTGCAGCAGCACCAGAAACAGCTTTTAAACCTTCTGCGTTTTCACTTAAAGTTCTAATCCCATCTCCTAATCTATTTAATAAATCAGCATCAATTTTTGCTTCTTCTAATAAGCTATCAAAATGTTCTGTAATTCCAGTTGCGGAACCACCGCCGCCACCGCCACCGGCAACAACTCCAGAAACACCTTTTTCTGAGATATAAGCATGTACATCAAAATCTTCATCATGTGCTAATGCTAATTCAGGGTATACTAATTCCCAATTTGGATCTTCGTGTAATGGTTCAAATGCAGAGAAAAGAAAAATTATAGCCTCTGCAGACAACCCAATAACTAACATGGGTCCAGCGAATGGCCAGTGCATAATTTTAAATAATGCTCCAACGATTACTACGGCAGCCCCGATACCGTATAATTTCGCCATAAAATTTTTCCACTTTTTACTTCCTGGTTTCATAATTTTCCTTGTTTTTTAGTTTAACTTTTGGTTTATTGTTTATTGTATAATATTATAGTTCTATATCCGATCTAGCATTATCTCCGCCTTCTCTATCGAAGTCAGTTCCACCACGACCAATGTGAGTTTGTACACATCTAAATCCAATATAAGACTTGGTTGTATCTTGAAATTCGTAGGTTCTTGTTCCGTTTTGCAAGTAATAACCAATATCTTTCCATGAACCACCTCTAATCACTTTTCTTTTCAATGTTGGTGGATCCCAATCCAAAGCATAATATCTATAATCAGGATTCATATCATTTGAAAACTCGTAAACAGATTCATCATAAGCAGTCTCCGTCCATTCCGCAACATTACCTGACATACAGTATAAGCCGAATCCATTTGGATTATAAGAATATGCTTTCACTGGGTAAAAACCACCATCATCCACATATCTACCTCTCATAGGTTTAAAGTTAGCCAACATACATCCATTTGAATTTCTAATGTAAGGACCACCCCAAGGATATGGCGATTGTTTTAATCCACCTCTTGATGCAAATTCCCATTCTGCTTCTGTTGGTAATCTAAAATCTTGTACCCAAGTCATCCCTTGTTTTGACAACCAAGAATTTAATTTTTGTGTTCTCCAGTGAGAGAAAGCTTTTGCTTGTTTCCAAGTTACCCCAACTACAGGATAATTATCATAAGCAATATGCCAGAAATACATATTTACCATAGGATCATTAAATGAGTAGGTGAAATCACGTATCCAACATAAAGTATCAGGATACACACGGATTTGCTCTTCAATAATAAATTGACCTCTATTACTATGCCCTCTAATGGCATTATTTTCTCCTTTAGTATTGAACCAACCTAAGTTTTCGTCCAAACCAATAGGTTCTCCAACAAAATTAGTTGTTGGTGTTTTTAAATCTCTATGTTGTGGGTCTAAAGAACGATTAGTTGGTTCTCCACCAGATCCACCACTTTCAGGTTTAAATCCATTTCTTTTAATGTTTACTTCCCCTCTTTTTGCTGCTTCACGAATATCTACCCAATAGTATTTAAAGGTTAATTGGTTCACATCAATTTGACGCATATTATACCATCTTTCATTTGGTTTTAAATACAAATCAGAAACCAAGGGTAAAATTTGAAAATCAGTAATTCCTTTCATAGACCAACTTAAATTAAAGTTTTCTCTAAAATAAGGATCACCTGGATCAAATTCATCAGCCCACACTTTCCACTCTCCAGCAGACTCATCAAAGTAGACATCACTATGGTTAAGCATGTCTCCTAATTGTTCATCAGAAATTTCATCCTTGATAACAATTCCGTCTACATTTAAGTTCAACGCATTTTCATAAACACGTTCTAGCATGATGGAATCTTTCACCCATTCTACAAACTCTCTATACTCATTGTTAGTAATTTCCGTATTGTCAATATAAAAAGCAAATACAGATGCTACTTTAGAGCGAGATTGATGTAAAAAAGGAACATCCTCATCACTTTGTCCCATGGTATAGGATCCAGAAGGAATGTAGACCATTCCTAAAGGTACTTCGGGATAAAAGACTCTTCTTCCCTGCACTCCTGTCAAATGCCCGGTGCCAGGATCACATCCTGCAAGCATTATCGCCATCATTATAATTCCAAAAATTTCTTTTTTCATGCTACCAATTTTATTTCGACTCACTATATAAGGGTTGGTTTTATAGTTTATAAACGAAACTTCACTTTTTTAGTTACAATTTTTTTTAAATCCTATTGTAAAATAAACGGATTTACGTATCGAGCCACTGCTGGATCTGGTTGAAATAAACAATAATTCAACCATAGTTCTGGTGATCCTTTACTTGGATCGTTAATACTACTTGTTGTAATATCATAAGATAACCCAATTTTTAATACACTTGGATCACCGCCTAAAGGTCCGTGATTATCATCATCAGATATTTTCATTGAGAAACCTAACAATACCGCTAACGCATCTTTTCTTCTATAAGAAGCACCTGCGTAAACAGATTGATAAGGATTTAATTCATAATCTCCAATTAAGGTAATATCCATTGAAGTAGAAACTAAATCAGAATAGATAATCATAGAAGGCTTTAATGTTAACCCACTTACCAATGGTAACATGTCATAATCTACATCCATTCCACCAGTAGCGTAGTAATGTCTTGATTTTTTAAAATTCACTGTTTTTAACTCAGGCGCAGTAATGTGCGTAGATGATAAACCAATATAATATGGGGAAGATGTTCCTCTCCAGAACAGGCCTAAATTAATATCTATACCTGCCTGAGAAACTTCCTCTGGCAAATTAACATCTGTTAAACCTGGCTGTGGTGGAATCCAAGTTGGTGAAAACCCCATACTTTCTAGACCTAATCCAATACCAGCACTTAAATACCCGTATCCTACTACTTCAAAATGTTTTGCAAAATTGATTTTAAAATCCGTTTCACTTTGAAAGCCAATTTTATCATTCATAAATGAAATACCCACACCTGCTCCAATTTGTTGGAGATTCATTTGGGCATTAAACAATATTGTACTCGGTGCGTTTTCAAACCCAATCCATTGGTTTCTATAGATAAACGTTCCGCAAATTCCTTTAAAACCAGTTGCTCCTGGATTGAAAGACATTTGATCAGCCATGTAATGTGTAAAGTTTTTGTCACTCTGCGCAAACGACACATTAGCAGTTAAATAACACGTAAGTAATAGTAGAATCTTCTTCATAAAAAAAATCTTTTGAGCACGAAAAACAATTCATGCGGTGGCTAAAGTAAATATATTTTTTTAAAAATACGATTTTTTTTAATAGAAATCTATGATTTTTTAAGCTTCAAACCATTAAAGGAGTTTTTGATAAGTTTTCCACCAAAGTGAAGGCATTTCATTTTTAGTTGCATCTACATACACTTGATAAGTGCAGGGCACTAATAAATGGCGGTGAAATTTAGAACGATCTGTATTGGGGTAAGGAACTTCAATCCACCAACGGCCTGACTTATCGCTTTTATAGAATAAAATTTCATCCTTAAAATCATCTATATTGACATGGTATCGGATATAATTCTTTTTGGTACAGACCGGATAATCTCCTTTACGTTGGTTGAATCCTTCTATAAAGTACCAAATCATTTGCGCCAATAAATTAGCGCTCAATTCACCGTCTCCAGTTTCTGTATTTAAATTAAAAACACCGGCACTGGTTAACTTATCACTGATACCAGCATAACGCATAATTCGACAAGCATCTTCGCCATAAAAACCATGGGGAGATTTTTCAGTATTACCTGAATAATCACTACTCCTTATTGAATTCATATCGAATGAAATAATATCGGAATTCCTTGCCAATGGTTCCACTAAAGTACTATCGGTATAATAATCACCTAATCGATTGGCATCAAAATACAATTGGTTAAACAGATCAATTTCCTCGGCATTTACATAATAGCTTTGGTAACCAATATTAGCATAGTTGAATAAGTAATTTGGTTGGTGCAAAATAATTTTATTTAACCAACCATTGGCTTTAATTGCTTCGTTAGGGTCTCCAAGATCGAAGTGTGAATCTATAGATAACAGATTTACTGTTTGCTCTAATTTTTCGTAAGCTTGATAAATAGGGTAAGTTAAGTCTTGGCTACCACCGATAATAAAAGGAAAGATATCTTTTTTTACCAATTCAAAAACAACTTCTTTTAAAGCGACATAAGTATCTCCAACAGATGCTCCAGGTTTAATCTGCCCCAATAAATAGACTTCTTTTTTCCAGTCGCCCCATTGCAGTCCTGTTAATTTATCTACTACACTAGCAATAGAAAGCGTATCGGCGTTTTGATCACTACCTCTATATTCCCCGACAAAGATGAGGGCTATGCTGTTTTTTTTTAATTGAAAAGCGTGTTCTTTTTCTGTCTTTATATGCGACCCTAGATCCGTATTATATGCTGGTTCGGTATAATTAATTGGGTCAAAATAAATAGAAATATCCTTCATGTAATAAATTGAAAGATCAAATTTATCAGAAAAAGCGGCACAAAAAATCCTTTTTTAAAAGTACTGTTAACAATGAAATCTTCAAATCATTGTCAACATACTTTTACACTTTAAGGTTTAGTACTTTATATTATTTTTTGGCTGCTGTTTTCTTAACTGCCGGCTTTTTAGCTGTAGTTTTTTTAGCCACTGCTTTTTTCTTTACAGCTGCTTTCTTTTTAGGTGCAGCTTTTTTAACTACCGTTTTTTTCGCGGTTGCTCCCCTACCCTTTTTAGCGGGTTGGTTTTCTGAAATCTCAACACATTGTTCGTAAGTCAAATTTTCAGCTTCCACATCTTTCGGCAGTTTAAAATTGTTTTTACCTATTTTTAAATAAGGTCCCCATCTACCAATCAATAACTGCATGGTATCATCTTCACTAAAGGTCTTAATTAGTTTTTTAGCGTCTTCTTCTCGTTTGATTTTAATCAATTCAATCGCTCTATCGATTGTAATGGTATCTATGCTGTCTCCATTTTTTTCAGAAATAGAAACAAACTTTGAGTTATGTTGTACATAAGGACCAAAACGTCCTACATTAATTTTCACATCTTTATCTTCAAACTCACCAATTACTTTTGGAAACTTAAAGAGTTCTAATGCATCTTCTAAAGATATAGAGTGGATACTTTGTGTAGCTCTTAAAGAAGCAAATTTTGGTTTATCCTCATCATCTTGAACCCCAATTTGAATCATTGGTCCAAAACGACCGATTCTGGCAATGACAGGTTTTCCAGTTTTAGGATCATCACCTAGCGCTCTTTCTCCTGTTGCTCTTTCCGAATTCTCTAAGGTATCTTCTACATTCTTATGAAAAGGAACATAAAATTTCTTAAGCATCTCAGTCCATTTTTTTAGACCATGTGCAATATCATCAAACTCTTCTTCTACACTAGCAGTAAAACTATATTCCATAATTCTACCAAAGTTCTCCACTAAAAACTCGGTTACTACTCTACCAATATCCGTTGGTATCATTTTCCCTTTTTGACTTCCTGTTTTTTCAGTTAAAGCTTTTTCAGCAATTTTATTTTCAGTTAAAGCTAACTGCAAATATTTTCTTTCGTCTCCTTCATGGATACCTCTTTCCACGTATCCTCTTTTTTGAATCGTAGAAATAGTTGGTGCATAGGTAGACGGTCTACCAATTCCTAATTCCTCAAGTTTCTTCACTAAACTTGCTTCCACATATCTTGAAGGCGGTCTAGAAAAACGTTCAGTAGCTTGGATTAATTCTTTATTTAAATGGTCTCCTTTATTCATGTCCGGCAACAAACCATCTGCTGCTTCCTCTTCGTCGTCATCTAAGTTCGTTTCTAAATAAACTTTTAAGAAACCTTCGAATTTGATAATTTCACCTTTGGTTAAAAACTGGTAGCTTTGCGGTGCATCAATAGAGATTGTAGTACGTTCTAATTGCGCATCACTCATTTGTGAAGCAATGGCACGTTTCCAAATTAATTGGTATAATTTTTCTTCATCAGATTCTCCAACCACAGTATGCATGGAAAAATCTGTTGGTCTAATGGCCTCATGCGCTTCTTGTGCATTACTAGACTTCGTTTTATATTTTCTTGTCTTTACAAAATCGTCACCATAAGCTTTTTTAATTTCACTTACCGCACCATTCACTGCCGTATCCGACAAATGAACAGAATCTGTTCTCATATAAGTAATCTTTCCAGCTTCATATAATCTTTGTGCAACCGACATGGTTCTGGAAACAGAAAAGCCATATTTTAAACTTGCCTCTTGTTGTAAGGTTGATGTTGTAAAAGGAGCTGTTGGAGATTTCTTTGCTGGTTTTTTTTGAATATCTGCAATACTAAAATCGTAAGTCTTACAAGCTTCTAAAAATTTAGTTGCCGCAGCTTTACCGTCAATAGTTTTATTTAATTTAGACTTGAATTTTGCATTATCCACGCTAAAAATCGCATCTGTATTAAAGTAACTACTTGTACTAAATGCTTCAATTTCTTTTTCCCTCTCTACAATTAATCTCACCGCTACCGACTGTACTCTACCGGCAGACAATGATGGTTTTACTTTTCGCCACAAAACGGGGGACAATTCAAAACCAACCAATCTATCTAAAATTCTTCTTGCTTGTTGTGCATTTACTAAATCGTCGTCAATTTTTCTTGGATTCTCAATAGCTTTCGTTACCGCTGACTTCGTAATTTCGTTAAATGTGATTCTTTTATAGTTATCCTCTTTTAGTCCCAAAGTTTCCTTTAAGTGCCAAGATATAGCTTCTCCCTCGCGATCCTCATCCGTCGCTAGCCATACAATGTCAGCACCCTTTGCTAATTTTTTAAGTTCGGCAACAATTTTTTTCTTATCTACAGAAACCTCGTAATTGGGCAAGAAATCATTTTCAACATCAATTGCATTTTCTTTTTTACCCAAATCTCTCACGTGTCCATAACTCGACATTACCGTAAAATCCTTTCCTAAATATCCTTCAATTGTTTTTGCCTTTGCAGGTGACTCGACGATCACTAAATTTTTTGCCATAATTACTTTTTTGGAAACGCTATTCTCGAATTTTCAGAGCACAAAGTTATAAAAGGTAATTGGATAAATCTAATTTTTAAAAAATCTAGGAATCCAATATTGATTTACAAACAACGAAAGAGATAGGTTTATATTGCTTTACCTCAAGCGTATACAACTAAATATCTTTGCTTTTAAAAAAAGTTAAATTGTCTGCTTCAGGTCATAAAGAAAAGAATAGTTAAGTAAAAACACCCTAAGAAACACCCTAAAAACGGCAGAAGTAAGCAATTCCAAGATAATTCTTCCTTAAAATAATCTACTGTCATAATGGCAGAAAAAAATTAATCTTTAACTTTGCAGCAGAATATAGAAAATGAAAGATACAATAGACCTCCATAAAACCATAGATGAATCACAGCAAGGTGAGGCATTGATGATGGCATCCAACAACAACGGTAAAAAATTATATTTAGAAAGTTACGGTTGCCAGATGAATTTTTCGGACAGTGAGATTGTTGCTTCTATCTTAATTGGAGAAGGTTTTTCAACCACTAGAGATTCCAGTATTGCGGATGTAATTTTAATGAACACTTGTTCTATTAGAGAAAATGCAGAAGTAAGGGTAAGAAATAAACTAAGCCAATACCAAAAGCAAAAAAGAAACAATCCTAAATTAATAATTGGCATTTTAGGATGTATGGCAGAGCGCTTAAAAAAGGATTTATTAGAAGAAGAAAAATTAGTCGATTTAGTTGCTGGACCGGATGCTTATAGAGATCTACCAGGCTTAATTCAAGAAGTTGAAAGCGGTCAAAAAGCAGTGAATGTATTACTTTCCAGAGAAGAAACTTACGCCGATATTTCTCCCGTTCGATTAGGATCGGGTGGTGTTACTGCTTTTATTTCCATTATGCGTGGATGCGATAACATGTGTTCCTTTTGTGTGGTACCATTTACTCGTGGACGTGAACGCAGTAGGAATCCTGAGACCATAGTAAAAGAGGCGCAAGAATTATTTAACAATGGTTATAGAGAGGTTACTTTATTAGGACAAAACGTAGACAGTTATCGTTGGAACATTTCTAAAAAAGATGAAATTATAGACGCAGAAAAACCGACTGTAAACTTTGCGCAGCTTTTAGAAATGGTGGCTTTGGTAAATCCAGATTTAAGGGTTCGATTTTCCACTTCCCATCCAAAAGACATGGTGGATGACGTATTACACACCATGGCTAAGCACGAAAACATTTGTAAATACATTCACTTGCCAGTTCAATCTGGAAATTCAGCGGTCTTAAAAAGAATGAACAGGGGGTATACTAGGGAGTGGTATTTAAACAGAATTGAAGCCATTAAACGCATCATGCCTGATTGCGCCATATCTACAGATATAATCACCGGATTTTGCGGTGAAACGCAAGCAGAATTTGAAGACACGGTATCTATTATAAAAGAAGTAAAATATAATTTCTCTTACATGTTTTTCTATTCTGAACGACCAAAGACATTGGCAGAAAGAAAATTTGAAGACGACATTCCGTTGGCGGTGAAAAAATCTAGACTACAAGAAGTAATAGATTTACAACATGTATTATCAAAAGCGCATAACAAAAGTAACGTCGGTAAAACATACAAAGTTCTTATTGAAGGTACTTCCAAAAGGTCGGAAAAAGATGCCTATGGCAGAAACACGCAATATGTCACCTGTATATTCCCAATTGGAGCACATAAAGTTGGTACTTATGTAAACGTTAAAATATCAGACTACACTACCACTACATTAATCGGAGAAATTGTATAAAAATGGACATACAGCAAGTAAAACAACGATTTGGTATTATTGGCAATTCCCCTGCATTAAATAGGGCTTTAAGTATCGCTACACAAGTAGCGCCTACGGATATGAATGTACTAATTACTGGTGAAAGTGGTACTGGTAAAGAAAATATGCCAAAAGTAATTCACCATTTAAGTGCGAGAAAACATGCTACTTACATTGCGGTAAACTGTGGTGCAATTCCAGAAGGCACCATTGATTCAGAACTATTTGGACATGAAAAAGGTTCCTTCACGGGAGCACACGACAAAAGAAAAGGTTACTTTGAAGAGGCAGATGGTGGTACTATTTTTTTAGATGAAGTAGCAGAATTACCGACGCAAACCCAAGTAAGATTATTAAGGGTATTAGAAACCGGTGAATTTTTAAGAGTTGGCTCTTCGAAACCCATAAAAACAGATGTAAGAGTTGTAGCAGCAACCAACGAAAACTTACAAGAAGCTATAGCCAGTGGCAAATTTAGAGAAGATTTATTTTATCGTTTAAGCTCCGTGCCTATTCACCTCCCCGCCTTAAGGGAAAGAAATGAAGATATACATTTACTATTTAGAAAGTTTGCCAGTGAATTTGCAGAAAAATATAGAATGCCGACCATTCGACTAGATGAAGAAGCAGTCCAATTATTGACGAATTACAATTGGCCTGGAAACATACGTCAATTAAAAAACACGACAGAACAAATATCGATAATTGAACAAGAAAGAGAGATAACTGCTGCTGTTTTAAAATTATATTTACCCGAATTAAAACCGACTTCTTCTTTACCAATGGTACAAAAAAAGGAAGCCGATAATTTCTCAGAAAGAGACATCCTATACAAGGTTTTGTTCGACATGAAAAAGGATTTGAATGAATTAAAAAAACTAGTATTAAAAATCATTCAAAGTGACTCGGGATCAATCAGCACAGAAGAAAAGACCAGAATAATTGAACAGTTATACGAAGACATTCAACCGGAAACCAAAAATTTACTCCCTCATTTTCCACAAGGACATATACAAAGTGAACCCACAAAACCAAGTCACCACGAAACAGCCGAACCCGATCATTTCGAGCCTGCTGTAGAAGTGGAAGAATCACTTTCTTTAGAGGATAAAGAAAAAGAATTAATTAGTAAAGCGCTTGAGAAACACCGGGGAAAAAGAAAATATGCAGCACAAGATTTAGGTATATCAGAAAGAACCTTATATCGTAAAATTAAGGAATATGATTTAAATGATTAATGTGGATAGAATAATTATATTTACCATTCGTTAGACTAATATGCGCAAACTTTTTACCATACTTTTATTATTGCCTTTTTTACAAGGATGCTTTAGTTATTCAGTATTAGATGGCAGCATTGATGCCGAAAATTTTGCCGTAGAAATCTTCGAAGAAAGGGCAGCCAATGCTCCTGTAGGATATGGTTCCCAATTTACAGAGTACTTAAAAGATTTTATAATTGGCAGGTCTTCATTAAAATTAAGTAACAGCACTGCAGACATTCAAATAAGTGGTCGAATTACGAATTATTTAGTAAACCCAGTTGCTGTTCAAGGAGACCAAACAGCGGCACAAAATAGATTAACCATTACTGTTTTAGTAACGGTAGTCAATAACAAGAATCCCTTAGAAAGCTTTGAGCAAAGTTTTAGTCAATTTTCTGATTTCTCAGCCGACAGTGACCTTTCTAGTGTGGAAGATGCCCTATTAGAAGACATCAATGCCAAATTAGGGCAGGACATTATTAATAAACTAACAAGTAACTGGTAATGGATACAGATAAACTTGCAACATTTATTGTAGAGCCCAACCTAGTTGGTCGTAACAACTTAAAGGATTTAAAAGCCATTAAAGAGCAATACCCTTTTTGTAGTTCCCTTCATTTATTATACATAAAAGCATTGGCTAATGCAAAGGATATTCATTTTGAAGAAGCCTTAAAAACAGCTTCTATCCATGCGAACAATCGAGAGCGATTATACCAATTAATTCACGAACATAATTCGCTAAACGAAACCATTACTGTAAAAAAGGTAGACAAGGAATTAGAGGAAACGGAATCTATTAAAGAGACAACAATTCAAGACCCTATTACTGCAGATGCCAAATCTTTAAAAGAGGAAAGCAGTAAGTTGGTAGAAGAAATAACTGAAGTGGATTCCAATATCGTAGAGCAAGAAACAGAAGCTACAAGCGAGCCGCCTATTTTGGCAGAAAAAGTAGCGGAAGTAACCGAAGACATAGTCCCACAAGATTTAACGTTAGCGGATGAGATTGATGAACGAAATTTAACCGAAAACATTATCAGTAGCGCATTAGAAAATGCGGTATTATTTGACGTTGAAAATATAGAAAAACCCAGTGAAGAAATCCCTTTAGAAAAAGGTAATATTTCGATTGAAACAGGAATTGAACTAAATTTTGAGCCTAATAATGAGGAAATCACCTTAGAATTAGAAAAAAAATCAAAAGAAAAAAATATTTTAACCGAGTCTTCTGTCAGCAATTTGTCTTTTTCAGATTGGTTAAAGATGAAAAAAAATCACCAAGAAATTGCAGTCGATAAGCCGATAAAAAAAGAGATAGAAAAAGAAACAAAGCTTACTAAAAAAGAAATTAATAACCTGCTAAACAAGTTCATAGATGAAGAGCCTAAAATGGCACGCATAAAAAAAGAATTTTATAATCCGGTAAAAAACGCCAAGGAAAGCTTGGATGAATCGGATGTATTAGTCAGTGAAACACTGGCAAAAATATATTACATGCAAAAAAATTATTCGAAGGCAATTAAAGCTTATGCGCAATTAAGCTTGTTATATCCGAAAAAAAAGAGTTTCTTTGCAAATCAAATTGAGAAAATTAGAAAAGAAGAATTAAAATGAATACATTATTATTAATTATTATTGCCGTTGTAAGTGTTGCCTTGATTTTATTTGTATTGATCCAAAACCCTAAGGGTGGTGGTATCAATTCTGAATTTGGTTCAGCGACCCAATTAGGAGGAGCCAAAAGAGCTACAGATATTTTAGAAAAAGGAACATGGGGACTAGCAATTGGAATTGCAGTTTTATGTTTAATTTTAGCTATTTCTTACAAACCATCTACTACCAATGTAGATGATGTAGATAATATTCAAATTGAATCTAGCGCAGAAAATATCCCAACAGATTTTGAAGGATAGAATTCAATAAAAAAATAGATTTAAAATGTCAGTATGTCACTTCGTACTGACATTTTTTTTGTCCTAAAAATTAATCACGACCATTCTGTCATACTCCCTATTAAAATTAGCGTTTGGCATAAAATATGACAGGATACAACTGATTTAAAATTAGAATAATTAACCTAAAAATAGTAAGACTATGTTAAAACCATTAGCAGACAGAGTATTGATAGAAGCTGCACCAGCTGAAACAAAAACAGCAAGCGGTATAATTATTCCTGACACTGCAAAAGAGAAACCTTTACAAGGGAAAGTAATTGCAGTAGGTCCAGGGAAAGTGGATGAGCCAATGACAGTAAAAATTGGTGATTCGGTATTGTACGGACAGTATTCAGGTACTGAAATTAAATTAGAAGGAAAAGATTACCTCATCATGAGAGAGTCTGACGTTTACGGAATTCTTTAATCTTAACAATTACAAATTAACATTATGTCAAAAGAAATATTATTTAACACAGAAGCTAGAGATGCCTTAAAAAGAGGTGTTGATGCTATTGCAAATGCAGTAAAAGTAACATTAGGACCAAAAGGGAGAAATGTAATTATAGACAGAAAGTTTGGTGCGCCACACATCACTAAAGATGGTGTAACAGTTGCCAAAGAAATTGAATTAAAAGACGCTGTGGAGAACATGGGTGCTCAAATGGTAAAAGAAGTTGCTTCTAAAACTGCAGATATTGCAGGTGACGGAACAACAACAGCTACTGTTTTAGCGCAAGTAATTGTAAGTGCAGGTTTAAAAAATGTGACTGCAGGTGCTAACCCAATGGATTTGAAAAGAGGCATTGACAAAGCGGTAAAAGCAGTTGTTGCGCACTTAAAAAGCAATTCAAACGAAGTTGGATCAGACAACGAAAAAATCAAACAAATTGCAACTATTTCGGCGAACAACGACGATACTATTGGTACTTTAATTGCGGAAGCAATGAAAGTAGTAGGTAACGAAGGTGTAATTACAGTTGAAGAAGCAAAAGGGACAGAAACAGAAGTTAAAACTGTGGAAGGAATGCAATTTGATAGAGGTTATTTATCGCCATACTTTGTGACAAACACAGAGAAAATGATTGCGGAATTAGAAAACCCTTATATTTTAATTTGTGATAAAAAAATCTCAAATATTCAAGAGATTCTTCCAATTTTAGAGCCTGTTGCGCAACAAGGGAAGCCATTATTGATTATTGCAGAAGACATTGATGGCACTGCATTATCTACTTTGGTAATCAATAGATTAAAAGCAGGATTAAAAATTGCAGCTGTAAAAGCGCCAGGCTTTGGTGACAGAAGAAAAGCAATGTTAGAAGATATCGCTATCTTAACAGGTGGAATGGTTATTTCTGAAGAACGTGGTTACACAATGGAAAACGCGACTTTAGACATGCTTGGTACTGCTGAGAAAATTGATATTGACAAAGACAACACAACCATTGTAAATGGTGCTGGTGACAAAGATGCAATTGTATCTAGAGTAAACCAAATCAAGTCTCAAATGGAAGCGACTACTTCTGACTATGACAAAGAAAAGTTACAAGAAAGATTGGCTAAATTAGCTGGTGGTGTAGCGGTACTTTACGTTGGCGCAGCGACTGAAATTGAAATGAAAGAAAAGAAAGATCGTGTAGATGATGCATTATCTGCAACAAGAGCGGCTGTAGAAGAAGGAATTGTTCCTGGTGGAGGAATTGCTTTGATCAGAACCATTGAGGCGATTGACAAAGTTGTAGGCGTTAATGAGGATGAAAAAACTGGTATTGCTATTATTAGAAGAGCAGTGGAAGAACCTTTGAGACAAATTATTGCCAATGCTGGAGATGAAGGCGCGGTAATTGTTCAAAAAGTAAAAGAAGGAAAAGCTGATTTTGGATACAACGCAAGAACTGAAGTTTATGAAAATTTATTAGCTGCAGGTGTAGTTGACCCAACTAAAGTGACTAGAATTGCGATTGAAAACGCAGCCTCTATTGCTTCTATGTTATTGACTACCGAATGTGTAATCGCTGATATTCCTGAAGACGACCACGCAATGCCTCCAATGGGCGGTGGCGGAATGCCAATGATGTAATTTGCATTTCTAGACGACTGGTATTTCCTTCTATCAACGGAGATAGTACTAGACGGTTCTATATATAAAACCCCAGTGGCAACACTGGGGTTTTTTTATGAAATAATGGGGATAAAACCGATTCAAGTTTATAAATTTAAGGCATGGAATTACAAGTAGAAGCCCTGGTGAAAAATTATGCCATGTTACCACACCCAGAAGGTGGTTGGTATAAAGAAAATTACCGTTCGAACAGGAACATCCCTTTGGACGAAAATAGCAGGAGTTTATTAACGAGTATTTACTTTCTATTAACTTCCGAAAATGTATCGCGTTTTCATGTCCTTAAAAGTGATGAGTTATGGTACTACCACAGCGGCTCAGCATTGACGGTGCATTGCATTAGTCCTAAGGGGGAATATTACCAACTAAAAATTGGTCCCAACTTTGAAGCCGGAGAACAATTCCAAGCAGTGGTTCCTAGTGGCACAATATTTGGCTCCACAGTCGACCAAAAAAATCAATACGCCATGGTAGGTTGCGCAGTAGCACCTGGTTTTGATTTTGAAGATTTTAAGCTATTTACTACAGCTGAATTATTGGCTAAATTTCCTTCCCACCAGACTATTATTCAAAAATTGACATAAAAAAATGCAGTACTATTTCTTAATCGCTTTCTTTCTTTTGTCTTGCAACCAAGGGGCAATGAAGGAAGAAATTAATAAAACAAACACTTGCGACTGCAAGTCCCTGCAATACCATCCCAACTATAATGTATTCCATTTGGGCGATCCTCTGTCTCCGTTTTCAGGTACTTGTAAAGAATACTATCTCGGCGGTAAATTAAAAAAAACTGCCGAATTATTAAATGGAAAATATGAAGGCAAACTTTTATACTACTATGAAAATGGCCAATTACAATCGGACATAGCTTATGAGTTAGGCTTAATGTCGGGTGATAAAAAAGTATTTGAACCAGACGGAAAACTGTTATTTCATGGCATATACAAACGCAGTAAATTAATAGAAACTATTTACCATTATAAACAAGTAAAATAAATTAGTTAAGTAATTCATTTGAAAATGACTTGCCTGTCGGTCTTTCAAAAACACTTAATTCAAAATATTTTGTAGTTGCAAATAAATGGTCAAAAATATCTGCAACAATCTCTTCATACACTTCCCATTCCTTATTTTTAGAAAAACAATATATTTCTACTGGCACTCCTAATTCGGTTGGTGCCAATTGTCGCACCATCAAAGTCATCTCATGGTTAATGTCATCCAAACCTTCTAAATAAGAGGTAATATACCTTCGGTAAAGACCGATATTAGTTTGTCTACGTCCATTGACTAAAATATTAGGGTCTTTGATGCTTTTTGCATTAAAATCTGCCAATTCGCTTTCTTTTTCTTCAATAAATCCGCCCAATAAGTCTACTTGTTTTAAGGAAGACAATAATTTACTATCTGCAAATTTTATAGAGTTAATTTCTATATTTATGGCACGTTTAATCCTTCTACCGTCTGACATTTCCATGCCTCTCCAATTTTTAAAAGAATCGGAAATAAAAGAATAAGTAGGAATGGTTGTAATGGTCTTATCAAAATTTTGGATTTTTACGGTTGCCAGATTAATCTCCACCACATCACCATCTGCACCATACTTTTCCATGGTAATCCAATCTCCTATGCGCACCATATCGTTAGCCGCAAGCTGAATAGAACCAACAAATCCAAGTATTGTATCTTTAAAAATTAACAATAAAATTGCCGTTGCAGCACCTAAACCAGTTAAAAAATATAGCGGAGAATTACCTGTAAGAATAGACAAACCTAATATGACCATAAATCCACCAGCAAGAATTTTACTCAATTGAAAATAAGAATGAATGGGTTTATCTCTTAATTTTTCTTTGGTGGATAGTACTTCAGAAGCTGCAGATAAAAATCTTAAAATACCAAATAGCACCACAATGACGATTCCTAAATCAGTCATTTTTATTAAAAAGGTATTGATACGCGGATAAGAATAAAATACCGTGTAAATAAAGTGATCCATAAACAAAAGAGGCACTAGATTAGCAATGACTGCAAAAAATTTGTGCTTTACTAAATAATCATCCCATTTAGTTTTTGATTTGTTGACCAAGACATGCAAGATATTAATCAACACTTTTCGAGTCAACCACCAAAGTAGCATAATAAGTAGGCCTACTCCAACCAGCAGAATTCCGGTACGCCCCAAATCAATCCACTTATCCGAAAGCCCTATTTCACCCAACCAATTATTGAGGAATTTTATAATAAAATCTGAAATTGGAAATTCTTTAAGTTTTTGCATTGAAATTATAATTTGTCACAAAATTACTAATATATAAGCGGAGAATGCATTAAATAATACTAAATGTTTCCGCAAGCGACTTTAATTTAGCAAAGGATTGTACATCATGATGGCATGATTTTCAGTCACTAATTCTTCGGTAGTTTCTGCACTCACTTTATGGATAACATTTCGCCAGATTTCATTATGCCGAGTATACCCACCCCACCACTGCAATTCAAATTTATGCTCTTTTTCAAAAACATGGTAAGTATGTTTTAATGCAATTTCTGTGCTAATACTGCCCCTTAAAAACCTTTTCTCTAACCAAACATTGAGTTGAAATGCTTGGTCGCTGCCATTATATATCTGTAAATCGATATAATTGTAAGCCAAAGTTGCACCGCTACCAAAAGGCACCTTTCTATTTACATCTGGAAAAACATCATAACTATGTCTATACCTTTGTTTAATAGTTAGAGGAGTGTGCATACTCATCCAAAAAAGTAAATTTCCCAATTGGCAAAGTCCACCACCAATTCCACTTTTAATTTGCCCATCACTTAACACTAAACCTGGTAAATATCCTTTTAATTTGGAAGGTCTTCCCACCAATTTCCAAAAAGAAAAAGTTTCTCCAGGCTTAATCACTATACCGTTAAATTTTTTGATGGCAATTGCCAAATTGGTTGTTTTATTTCTTTGCAACTGCATGTCCACATTTTGAAGTGGTTTTAGTAAAAAAGATTGGTGTTGTGTGATCTCAATCGGATATTTTACATGTCTAATCTCCTTGGCATATTTTGTCTTATCGCTATACCAATGCCATTTTCTTTTTAAACAAAAGAACTCCTTCCCTAGAGCGCGTCTTAATGGGTGTCGTTTTATAGGTTTTAAAACTTGTGGTGGAATTTTCATACAGTCTCTAAATTAGGGACTATTTTCATACCGAAGAAAAGTAAGCCGTTAAAAAGGATTCCTATCCATTATCCGAAGACAGTTTTGTTTTTTTCGAAAGAGATTTTAGATGATTGTTGTGTAAACTATAAATGATACCATCAGATAAACCGATTTTAGGTGCAATAATTTTTTTTGCATCAATTTTTTTCATGATGCGTAAATAGATGTCCATTGCTGGAACAATTACATCTGCTCTATCGGCTTTCAACTGGTACCTACTGATTCTTTTTTCTACCGACAGTGGTTTTAATTCTTCATATAGTAAGTCAATTTCCTTAAAAGACATATTTTCAAAATCTCTTTTCCCCAGTAGTTTATTCACCTTATTGATGTTTCCTCCGATTCCAAAAACTTTTATTTTATGCTTAGCATTGGTATTACTGCTGAGCCATTCAAACATTTCCGTCCAAATTTCTTCGGTTACTTTATTTTTTAACAATCGAATGGTTCCAATTTTAAATGATTTAGCAGCCGTTATTTTCCCTTCTTTAAAAATTGTAATTTCAGTACTACCACCACCAACATCAATTACTAAGAAAGGCATATTTTTTTCCAACTCCATCAAAAAGAAAACAGAAAAAACCAATTCAGACTCTTCGTGCCCGTCAATAATCTCGATATCTACCCCGGTTTGTTTTAGGATGGCTTTTTTAACCGAATCACTATTTTCCGCTTCTCGCATGGCAGAAGTTGCGCAGGCACGCATTTCTCTCACATTAAAAACTTCTGAAATAAGTTGAAATGCTTTAATGGTTTTAATAAAATCTTGTTTTTTCTTTTCTCCAATTTTACCTCTTTCAAAGACATCCATTCCGAGCCGAAGGGGAACACGAGTGTAGGAAATTTTTTTCACAAAAACATATCCTTCATCATTTTTACTAATTTCACCAATTAATAATCTGGCTGCGTTGGTTCCAATGTCTATTGCCCCGTATTTCATATTATCCTTTTAGTTTTTTTTTGAAGTTTTGGTACACTTCCATTTGTGCATTTATTTTTTTCGGATTATCGTTTGAATAGTACTTATTTTTTTGATTCACGTCAATAATTCTCGACTTTACGTTATCGGCCCAATAGGTATCAAACATTTCCTTCAAGTCTTTTTGAATACCTTTATCTAATATCGGACAAGTAACCTCAATTCTTTTATCAATATTTCTTTCCATCCAATCGGCAGAAGATATAAAATATTTAGGACTACCACCACCGCTAAAAATGAACAATCGCGTATGTTCTAAAAACCGACCAACAACAGATCTTACTTCAATATTTTCGCTCAAGCCTTTAACCCCAGGTTTAACGGCACAAATTCCACGAACAATACATTTTATTTGCACACCTGCATTAGATGCCTCATACAGTTTTTTAATCAATTTAGAATCCACTAAATTATTTAACTTTAATTCAATATAAGCTTCTTCACCATTTTTAGCCATTTTAATTTCTTGCTCTATTAAGGCATTGAATTTTCTTCTGGAACTAAATGGAGAAACGATTAATTCTCTAAACAAAGAACGATCGATATTACTTTTAAATATTTTAAAGACCTTGTCTACTTCTTTTGTTATTCTAGAATTAGCAGTTAACAAACCATAATCCGTATAAATTTCAGCTGTTTTTTCATGGAAATTACCAGTACCAACATGGGCTATAGACTGCACTTTATTCCCGGTCTTTCTTTTAATTAAAATTAATTTTGAATGTACTTTTAAACCTGGGACACCAAAAATAACTTGTACATCATTATTTTCCAGATATTTTGCCCATTTCATGTTATTTTCTTCGTCAAACCTTGCCAAGAGCTCAATAACAACCGTCACTTTTTTTCCATTTCGAGTGGCGCAGATTAAGCTATTTATGATTTGTGAATCTTTCGCAACACGGTATAAATTGACTTTAATACTTTGTACTTTAGGATCAATGGCTGCCTCTTGTAATAAATCTACTAAATATTGAAATTTTTGAAATGGATAAGTCAATAATACATCTTGGTTCAAAATGGTTTTAAGAATAGATTTATTCGAATTTTTAAAAACGGGATGTTCTAATGGTTTAAGTTTAGGGAACACCAATTCTTTCATCCCAAAATCAGGAAAACCCATAAAATCTTTAAAGTTATGGTATTTACCACCTGGAATAATATTTTCACCCACCAGTAGATCTAATTCATTAATTAAATAATGTAATAAATCAATTGGAATGGAAGCATCATACACCATTCTTACGGGGTCCCCTTCCTTACGTAAGGCAACACTTTTCTTCATTTTCTCTAAGAAACTTTGTAAAATATCATCTTCAATATCTAACTCTGCATCTCTGGTTATTTTAAAAGTATATGCATCTATTTTATCAAAATTAAAAATGCTAAATACATCTTTCAACCCAAAACGAATGATGTCGTCAATAAGCATCACCTTTCTAATTTCTCCTTTTTCGAAAGGTAAAACCACAAATCGGTTTAACGACTTTGGGATTTCAATAATGGCATAGCGTACTTTTTTCTTTTCGTATTCTACCATTTTAACGGCTAAATAAATAGCGTCGTCATTTAAATGTGGAAAAGGCATTTTATCCGAGAGGATAATAGGTGCAATTCTAGCCCGAATTACATCTTGAAAATACTCTCTTACATATTCTTGTTCCGAAGGTCTTAAGTTTATTTCGTTACATTGTACAATACCATTTTTCTTTAAGGTAGTTAAAATGTTTTCATACGCCAGCTCAAACAATTGCTGTTGTTTTAAAACTTCCTTTTTCACCTCAATCAGCAAAGCTTCAGCCGTACCTGGAAAACCTTCTAATTTTTTAACATTTAATACTGCTAACCTTCGCACTGTAGCGACACGAACACGGAAAAATTCATCTAAATTATTAGAATAAATTCCTAAAAAACGAATCCGCTCAATTAAGGGCGTGTTTAAGTCTAATGCTTCTTGTAGCACTCTCTCATTAAAAGATAACCAACTTAGTTCCCGGTTAAATAAATCCATAAAAAGTATATAAAAATTTTATCATTGTACTAATAAATTACAGCCCCTTAAATCGGCAGTATCCAATCTCCCAATCACCTCAAACCCATCTTTGTTATATTTACCCAAATCTTCTGTTTCAATAAATGCACAGGAATCAATATTGGCTAAATCAATTACATTAATCCCTCCTGTTTTATTTTCAATATAATTAAAAGGGTCATTGTATTCTCTAATTAATACTTTCATCCACGGCGGTGTTTGAAATACACCATTCCCTTTTGAATAAGCTTGTGACATTAGTTCAGTCATGCCATATTCCGAATGTACTGTTGTTAATTTTAAGTTTTCCTGAAGCGTTTGGTGCAAAGTCGCCTTTGTCATTTCCTTTCTTTTACCTTTCATACCACCAGTTTCCATGACAATATATTTTGAAAGATCCACTTCAAACATTTCCCCCAAATCAAGTAACGCGTAAGAAACTCCTATTAATAAAATTTGCTTTTCCCCTTGGTAATCTTTTAAAAAACCGACCAGTTCTTCGTAATTATTTAAATAAAAACCACTTTTTGAATGTCCGGAAGCCTTAATCAAATGGTCTACCATGTAGACTAAAGAAGAACCTTCTCTTTCTAAATACGAAGGCAATAAACCAATTACCACATAATTGCTAGGGTCATCATAAAACAGTTCAAAAGCTTTTTCAAAGGTTTTCTCATACACCTCCATGTCTTTTACAAAATGTTGACTTCTTTCCATTCCTGTGGTCCCAGAACTAGAAAAAGCTATTACAGGCGTATAATTTCCCGACTTTACTTCATGTGATTTAAAAAAAGAAATGGGTAAAAATGGAATATTATTTAATGATTTTACATTTTCGGGTGTTTTTCTTAAAGACAAACAGTATTTTTGGTAAATAGAATTGGATGAAAATTGGTAGTTAAATAATTCAAGCGCTAATTTCTCAAATTGGTTATTATTGTTAATTTTTTGTATCTTATCAAGAAAATCGATTGGAGAATGTGTCACTTGACTTTATTTTAATATATCTTTAATAATTAATTAACACTCCTAGTATTACTGAGGTTTATGCAAGCAAAAGTACGTTTTATTTTTATAATTTTAAGTTTAATTTTAGGACTAAATTCATGTTTTAAAAAAGAAACTTACCCTTCCGTTCCGGTAGTTGAATTTAATGATTTTATTCTATATGGTCAACACGACAGTGCTACTTTCATCTTAAATTTTACAGATGGTGAAGGAGATATTGGTTTATTAGAGAGTGATACCCTTGCACCATATAATAAAGATGGTGAAAACTACAACAACCTCTTTTTATATTATTTTGAAAAAGACGATAGTCTTGGCTGGGTACCTGGTAAAGTAAACGGTGTTCCGATTGTGTTTTCTTTTAGAGTAGATCCTGTTTTGCCTTATGATAAATCCAAAGGGATAAAAGGTACCATTACTTATGCATTTGGTAAGGTGCAATTTTATAATCCATTTTCAGCTAACGCAGATACTATTAAATATCAATTTCAATTAGTCGATCGTGCTTTAAACTATAGTAATTTAGGGGAAACTGACCCCATTTACATTACCTTTTAGAATTATATGCTCATTTATATTTTATCGCGAAACAAAAATCTTTACTCCACGTCTAGAATTTTTGAAGAAGGCCGTAAGGCTGGACACCAAATCCGTGTCATCAATCATCTACATTGCGACCTACTCATTGAAAACAATCAGTTTGTGGTATTACAAGATGGAGAAGAATTACCAAAACCAGACTATATTATTCCTAGAATTGGGGCGAATGTAACGGGGTATGGAGAAAAGGTGATTCGTCATTTTGAAAAAATGGGGGTAAAAACCTTGACCTCAGCTATGGGCTTAATTCTTTCGAGAGATAAATTTAAATGCATGCAATGTCTGGTAGAACAAGGCATTGCTGTCCCCACTACTTACCTATCCGAAGATTTACATGAAGCGGAAGGGATAGTGACTAAAAAAATGGGGTATCCTTTTATATTAAAACTCATAGAAGGCACCCAAGGTATAGGTGTATTCTTAATTCCAGACCAAGAAACCGCGCAACGCTATTTCGATTTATATTCTGGTTCTAAAAATAAAGTGATTGTCCAAAAATTTGTTTCCGAATCGTTTGGACGAGACATTAGAATTATTGTCGTAGGCGATCAAGTTGTTGCCGCCATGGAAAGAGTTGCTTCGGCAAATGAATTTCGGTCGAACATTCACCGGGGTGGTTCTGGTAAAATAGTGAAACTATCTAAAATCGAAGAAGACTTAGCCATTAAAACCACCAAGGTTTTAGGTTTAAACATTGCTGGTGTAGATATTATTCGTTCTGCAAACGGTCCATTATTGCTAGAGGTAAATAGCTCACCTGGAATTGAAGGCATTGAAAAAACAACTGCAATTAACGTTGCTGCTGCAATTATAGAATATATCGCACATGGAAATTAACAACACCATAATTGAACCGGGGACGAATACAACCATAGAACTCAATGTTTCTAAACTCCCTTCTGGCACAGTGATTAGTTTGTATGCACATGTGTTTAGGAGTAAAAAGCCTGGTCCAACCATTTTGATTACGGGCGGAGTACACGGAGACGAGATAAACGGTGTTGAAATTGTAAGACGAGCAGTTGCGCAAAAATTGTTTAATAAATTAAAATGTGGTACTGTGATCACTATTCCATTAGTGAATTTATACGGCTTTAATAATTTTTCTCGCGATTTACCAGACGGTAAAGATGTTAATCGCAGTTTTCCAGGCTCTCATATTGGGTCTTTAGCCGCTAGAGTTGCCAGCACCATCACCCGTCACATCATTCCCATTGTCGATATGGGTATTGATTTTCATACCGGTGGCTCAAGTATTTATAATTACCCACAAATTAGGGCCAATAGTGAGGATGCTGCCAGCATAGCTTTGGCGAATATTTTTGCTCCACCCTTAATTTTGGAATCTGGATTATTAGCAAAATCATTCCGAAAAGAATGCTTTAAGCATAACGTTCCTATGGTTGTATTTGAAGGTGGAGAATCTTTAAGAATAGACGCCTTATCCATAACGGAAGGAATAAACGGTATTAAACGGGTACTAAATCACTATCAGATGACAGCGGATGAAGTACCTGTACAAAAACCTGTAACTTATCAAAGCCAGACTTGGATGCGGGCTACTGCATCTGGAATTTTTGTCGCACAAAAACAATCGGGTGAATGGGTGAAAAAAGGAGAATTAATGGGATATATAACAGACCCATACACTAGTAAAATTCATAAAGTAACAGCAAAAAGAGATGCTTTTATATTTGGTCACGACAATAAGTCTGTGGTGAATGTTGGGAAGGCTTTGTTTCATATTTGTTATTAAAAACAAGTATTTTTTAAAATAATTCCTCCAATACTTTTTTGCGGTATTCAAAAATTTCATGCAACTTTTTCTCAATCACCAAAGAATTTGCAATGCTACCCAAAAAACCAAATGGCGGTTGGTAACTTACAATATCAGTCATCATCACCCCACCTTCAACTTTTTCAATTCGGTGCTCATGATGCCATACTTTATATGGACCCATTCTTTGCTCATCCACAAAAAACTTACCTCTTTCTACTTTTGTTATTTCTGTCACCCAGGTGGTTCTTATACCAAGTAAAGGTGTAACCTGGTAGACAATAATCATCCCCTCATACATTTCTTCTTCCGGTGTCTCAGAGGTAATTTCGAACCCCATATAATCTGGCGTAATTTTTTTTAAATTAACCGGATTAGAAATAAAATGCCAGAGCGTTTCAATGTCTGTATGAACAAATTGTTTTCTTTTGAATTGATAAAATCCCATGTTTCGATTTAATGTGTTAAAAAATATTAGCAGCACCTATTCCCTTAGCAACTTTCTGTCTAATATAGACAATAAACTTGAAATAAGTCCAGGAATTTTTACATCAATTATTCAGAATAATCTTTGAGTAATGAACGGTAATTAGTTAATATTTTTGATCTGCTTATAAAGCCTTCAAAATTCCTATTTTCGTTCAATAAAGGCAATTGCCATACATCTGCTTCGTCAAACATTTTAGTAACCTGCATAACGGAATCATCATGACCGACAACAAAAGGAGGGTTAATGGCTAAGTCCATTATACTGGTATCTTCAATTGCAATTTTACCCAATAGATATGGCCGCAGTTGGACCCGATTAATGACCCCAAAAAATTGTTGGTGATTGTCAATAACAGCAATTGTATTTTGGTCGCTTTTCCTAAACAGTTGCAACACCTCATCCATACTATTATTCGTATTGATTATACATGTGTTTGTATTCATACACTCTTTCAGTGAAATGTGTGCCAGTATGTTTTGATCTTGTTGGGTCGTGAAAATTTCCCCTTTTTCAGCCAATTCAAGATAAACAGGATTAATCGGAGAAAAAAAGCGATTGATAGCGTATGCAATCACAGACACAATCATCAGAGGAACAAACAGATCATATCCACTACTGACTTCCGCTATTAAAAATATGGCTGTAAGTGGCGCATACATGGCTCCTGACATTACACCAGCCATGCCTACAAGCATTAAATTAGTGGTAGGTACATCACCAAAACCCATCCATTCTAACACATAACCAAATAAAAAGCCCAGAAATCCGCCAGCGACCAAAGAAGGAGCGAAGTTACCACCATTACCACCAGCACTTAAGGTAATACTAGTTGCAAATGCTTTCAGTAAAATAGCGCAAACTAAAAATAAAATTACAATGGCATTTGAGGACTCAAAATAACGGAATAAACTTTCATGAATTAACAAATCAACATTACCCTGGTGCAGTGTTTTAATGTGTAAATATCCTTCGCCATAAAGTGGCGGAAATAAAACACAGAGCAAGGACAATAATGACCCGCCAATTAATGCCTTCAATAAGAATTTATTTTTTTTAAACCCGTTAAAGAAGTGGTGTACCTTTTGCCCCACTACTAAAAAATATCGGGCATATAAACCTGTTAATACCCCTAAAATAATAAAGTAAATTACATTAGTGTGGTTAAATATTTCGCGGGCCTGTAAATTAAACAATACTTCTTCGTTTAAAATAATGGTAGAAAGTAAACTGCCGCAAATGGCAGCAATTACCAAAGGAATAAAGTCGGTAAACACCAAACCTGTCAACAGTATTTCAAAAGCGAACATTACACCAGCAATAGGTGCATTAAATGCAGCAGCAATACCAGCAGCAGCACCCGAAGCCAACAATAAAGTTCTTTCTTTAAAGCCAAGTCTATACCTTAAGGCATAATTAGAACCAATAGCAGAACCAGTTACCGCAATAGGGGTTTCTAGTCCGACAGAACCACCAAACCCGACAGTAATACCACTTTGTATAATTTGGGAATACATTTTATTTGACTTTACCCTACTTTGATTTTGAGAAATATCTTTTAACACAAAAGAAAGTTCTTTTTCTTCATCTGATTTAAAGAGGTATTTAACAATTAAAGTGGTAAGTGTAATACCGATCAATGGTAAAATAGCGTAAACGAAAATACGGACTTCGAAAGGAATACTATTGTTAAGAAAAGACTGAATATAGTGGACGTAAATTTTTAAGAAAACCCCTGCTAAACCTGCACTTAATCCGACCAGAATCCCCGAAATGATAAGAAATTGTGACCTACTAATTTTTTGGCTCAACCAAATTAAAAATATTTCAATAAAATTAAACCTGCGAAATGGGTAATTAATAAATGCCTTTCTAAAAAGTAGAAAGTTTATATATAAGCGTTTTAATTTTCTTAACATGCTAATAAATCTTCTGCCACAAAGGTAGCTTCAAATAGGACAATTAGGACTTTAACGACAACAAAATTCCACTTAATAAAAAGTATTTTCTATCGGCATAAATTACAGTCTTCGCAGTTTTTGATCTCACCGTAATAGGTCTCCCTATAATGATGGACAGTTTTAATTGGTAAACCTAAAAAATGCTTTTTTATATAGGTCACTCTTGTCCTTAATCTCCCCATTTGTGGAGAGAATCTATTTTCTGTTTGAATTGTTCTTTTAATGGTCAGTAATTTCATAAATATAAATTAGTATTTTAAGTCACCGCAATCTCTTAAAAAAGAGGCGTAAAGTTTTAAGCCAAGTAAATTGACTTATTAATTATTTAGGGGGAGAGTAATGCTAAGATTAATTAGCAAGGCATGACATTATACCCCAGGAGGGATAAATTTTTCTGATTGGGTACGGAAAACCAAAAAATTAAATGTAAAAATACCTTGGTTATTGTTTTCGTGATTAAATTTCATCATGCCTTGCAAAGGTATAGATTAACCTTCAAACGGCCAAAAACAATACAATTTATCTAAAAAAAGGTCTATTTAAGTCCTGAAAATGGAAATTATAATAATTTTTCAAGCATTTCAATTAAAGATGGATCGGAAGGTCGTGAAACATTTGCATCTATAATAATCCCTTCTTCATCCAATAGAATAAATTTTGGAACACCATAAATCATATAATCTACAAGGAATGGAATATTTAAGTCTGGCGCAAAAAGCTGTATTCCTCTTAGTTCTTTTTCGGCTACCATTTTTCGCCAACTTTCTTCGGTATCCATTGCACAGATACTTACAAACTCTATATCCCTTCCCTTAAAGTGTGCTTCCAATTCTTTTAAATGTGGTATTTCAACCAGGCAAGGCATACACCATGTCGCCCAAACATCAATATAAACCAATTTACCTTTTAAATCTTCTAATTTAATCACATTGTCATGGCTATCCTTTAATTCAAAGGTAGGAGATACTTGTCCTTTTTGCACTTTTTGTAATCGTTGGTACTTTTCCGAAAGTTCGGTTAAATAGGACTCCTTTTTTAATGCGCCTTGGATTAGGTCGTATACCTTTTCCAATTCCTTTGTATTGTCTAACTCCCACTTTCCAACATCATACAATAACGCTTCCTTTATCTTTATATTTTTCACCTTCTTAACGATATGCTGTGCATACAATAAGGTATAGTCCTCATCATACTTGTCCAACATTAAATTGACTTCGCCTCTTAAATAGGACGCAACAAAGTTTAAGTAAGCCGGTGACTTTAATAGTTTTTCATCTGTTAAATTAATGTCCGCATACGCGTTTGGATATTTGTCGGACACCTGAAAATCCTTTTCCTCTGTCAAATACCTTTTCATTCCTTCGAAATTCGAAATTTTTTGCAGATAATTAAATGACAATGTTTTTAACTCGATTCCCTTAAATTCAGCGTCCATATTTTTTTGTCCCATTAAAAATGATTTTTGAACACTATATAATGAGTCGGCTAATGATAAAAAATTTGCTTCGGATAATTTTGTGTAGAAGCCATAATAATTCAACTTTCCAAAATCCTCTAGGATCAACGCTTTTTTTGCCAAATAATTATTTTCTACAGCCCCCATACCACTGTAAATAATAGACTCATCAAATTGCGTGGTATTTAAATGCAAGTTTAAATGGAAGCCAGGTTTTAAATAAACTGTGGTATTTTCATTTCCATCCTCCAAATAATAATAACCTTCTACCACAAAAAAAGTATCCTGAAAAGTTCCCTCCTCATTTATATTCATTTGTAAAACAACATTCCTTCTTAAGTCTAGCAATGAAATATGATTGGTATTTGGATTTTCAATTTTACCAGTAAAAATTATACTACTTTCCTTTTTTGCCGATTGACTGGAACAGAACATTAAGATTATTGCTAATAATAGTGGGCCAAAAGTTCTTTCCATGTTATTCAATTTAGTACTGAAATTCAATTTATTATTACCAAATATAATAAAATACTTATTCTTTTTTTTATTTTCTTATTGTTTTCACTTTAGCCAACATCCATTTTACATTGACCATGTAGAAGACCATTTTTACAATGTAAATTAATGTAAAAGAAAAACAAATACTCTTTTAATCAACCAGAAAGACATAGATTTGCTTATATGGTTATTAAGCTACTGCCTTTACTATTTTTTATTGCAGCCCTTATTTATTTAATGTGGCTTTAGCCAAAGAGGAAACCCCTCCTATTGAAATTGCATTGCGCATGATAGGTCATCAAATCATGTTAAATAATGGAGACAGTACTTCTCGTGTTTTACCCATTCAAAAAACAGGCAATCAATACACAATAAAATTTGATACGCCATTTGGTTTTGAACCTGAAAACTTGGTACAAACCATTGACGCCATAGTATTAAAAACGAATATTTCGAGTGCTTATACGGTAGCAGTAAAAACCTGTGATACCCATTCAATTGTTTATAGTTATAAAGTAGGTCTTACTGACGACACAGACATTATTCCGTGTAAAAAACGCATCCAAGAGCCAGCTTGTTACTATATAGTTTTCAATTTAATCGCACCGCCTTTAAACCAAATTGAAAAATCAGAAAATTCTGCTTTATTTTGGATTATCGCAGTGGGGACAATTTTGACACTACTACTTCTCTTTTTCTATTCGTCGAAAAATAAACCGACCAACATGGATCCCGACACAGTTTTAATAGGTATTTATAAATTCAACAAGAAGCAAATGACATTATCTTTTAAAGATGAATTTATCGAATTGTCGAGCAAGGAGACAAACTTACTTGACTTATTATATTCAGCAGCAAACACTACTTTAGACCGAGGCGAAATTTTAAATCGCGTATGGGGAGATGAGGGAGATTATGTTGGAAGGACACTAGATGTATTTATTTCTAAATTAAGAAAGAAATTAGAAAATGATAAAAGTATTAAAATCAAGAATATCCGCGGAATTGGATATCAATTAATTCTAGACATGCCTACAAGTACATAAGCTGGGTTTTCTTTCTTATTTTTTTTGCTCCGTTTTTTTATAAATCCATTCCATTAAAAAGCAAGCAGCAATAATAGAAACGGCAATCATTACGCTATTTTGATTAGAAATAAACTGTTGTTGAATTAAAACCAACAAGGCTACTGCACAAAGAATTGCACCCGTCAGCGCTATCATTTTTTTTCCATTTGTCTCAGCCGACAATTTAAAACCTACAAAATTCACCACCGCAAAAATGAGTAAAAAACCTACACTACCTGTCGTGGAAATGCTCTCAATATTTAAGGTGTTAGTCAGTATTAAAGTAGCTACAGTCGTAATTATCAAACCCACTGGTTGATTCCATAATTGGTAAGTCAATTGATGCGGCATTTCATCATCTTCTGCAATTTCATAGCTCACTCTACTGCCTCCATATAAAGAAGCATTGATGGCCGAAAATGTGGAAATGAGAGCTGCCACCGTAATGATGGTAAATCCAATTTTACCTAGCATTGGTTTTGCCGCTTCCGCTAGCACATAATCTTCTGCGGTGGCAATAGTTTTAAAGGGTAAAGATCCAACTGTTACAATGGCAATTATGATATACAATAGTATTACAAAAATGATTGAGTAATAATAAGCTTTAGGTATGTTCTTTTTGGGATTTTCAATATCTGGAGCAGCGTTGGCAATTAACTCAAAACCTTCATAAGCTACAAAAATGACCATTCCTCCGGTTAAAAGCATAATAGGGGATTCCCAATTTTCAGGCGACAACTGACTTAAATTTGGATTACCAAATAAGCCATAAATGCCTACACCAATAAAACCTATTAATATAACCAGTTTAATTACGACAGCATAAGTTTCTATAATACCTACTACTTTAATACTGTAATAATTAATAGCAGTAGCCAAGATTACAATGGCCGTGGCATATATATGGAAGTCGTAACTACTATTTGTAATCGCCCATAAATTTGGCGCATAAGAACCAAAGGCTGAAGCATAAAGGGACAACATGATGATATAGCTCGCCCAAAGTAAATTATTCATTCCACCACTAAAAATGGTTTTACCTAATCCTACATTGATAAATTTGACTGTACCTCCCCTATCTGGATAGGTAACTGAAAGTTTTACATAGGAATAAGAAGTTATTAATGCTATGATACCTGCGAATAAAAAAGCAATGGGTGTACCGCCTTTAGATAAAGAGACAGCTAAGCCGAGTACGGCAAAAATACCGCCGCCAACCATGCCGCCAATCCCAATAGACATGGCCTCTTTTACACCTATTTTATTACTCATAACACCTGTTTAAACTGAACCAGTGTGGCGAAGTTACAAAACAACTTTATTTGCATGTTATATTAGGTGGACTAAATAATTTTTAGATTATTTGGCTTCAAACAATTCTTTTGTTAAGCCATTGTTGAATTTAATATTCGACCAGCTTACATTTACCCATTTATCGGTCAGTGGTTCTGCATCCCAATTGGCTTTGGTATATTTTCTCTTGGTTGGTATTAAAAGTCCATCCACGTTTTCATACGTTAAACACATTAAATTTGGAGCCGACACATTAAAATCCATTACGGTAAATAAAAACTGATCTACCAATCCTGTTTTTTGATTGATGTACAATTGATAAGTATCCGTTGGTTTATCATTTTCAGACTGAAAAGTTACTTTTACGATATCATATGTATTGTTATCTTTCGTATAATCTCCTATAAATTCATAATTCAACCCTGGATCCAATAGTTTTTGCATCATGGTAAACCAATACAAGTTTGTTTTACGATTAAAAGTTACTTTTGGTCTGTGCTCACCTAACTCAATAATAGAATCATTTTGTTTTAACCAAAAGTCATTGCCATTATAACCTTGCTCAATTACGCCTTCAAGCGCAGATAAAGTTCTTTGGTGTTTATGGTATTTTCCGTAAGACAATTCTCCATCAAAAATATATTTCTCTGTCACACTGTCCATTTTTTGATCCGGTGTAATATAAGTGTAATCATAAACCACATCTTTTAATTGACTTAATTTTTCGTAATTCCCTACTTTCTGTACAAAATTATAAACCAATTCTTCGCCTTTATTTTTAAATACAGGAATTTCTTGAATGGTTTTGGTTTCTACAGGGGATTCTTGACAAGATGCCAGCAGTAATGCAATAAATAATAGTGGAATTAATTTCATAAAATGATGATGTGTGTGTGATTATATTTTGCAAGTATAAGGCTACTCCTCCCCTTATAGTTGCATTGCCTGTTAATAAATACTAAAAGTTATTTTTTGTCCATTGGGAAGCAATTTATTAATTTACCCTCAATTACACCATAGGCAATGTCACATACATTGTACTATTTCACAAAGCAGTAAGCCTTTTTACCCAAAAAGGTGATTACACCTTAATAGACCCCTTACATTAAGGTTGTTTTACTGCCATAAGAAATATGAATTTAGAGGAAGAATTCTCCAGAATAAGTCAAAGCTAAATCAATCGGATGTTGGCTTAAAATCAGATAGAAGAGCAAACACATTTCCTTTTGCTTGTTGGTTAACAATTACTTTTTCCAATTTTTTTAAACTAAAATTAGTCATGGCTTTTGGGTGTGCAATAAACACCAAATGTTGCTGTTGTTTTAGTTGGGCAGCCTTTACCATAGCATTTGCTTTTGTAATAAAATATCCTTCCGTATTGGCTGCTAATAATTTTCCTTTGGTCAGCATTTCTTTCCGCATTCCCACCGAAGGCACAGGATAACCGTCGCCCAGAGGTTTGTGATTTTTCGGGAATAACCTACCAAGAATAAAGAGCTTCCAAAAAAACCATTTCGAGAAAAAAAATGACCCAATAGGCACTTCGATAAAACTGCCATTCGCTACTTCAAGAGTTAGGTCGTTTTCAAAATGCCAATACGCTTTATTAGGTACTTCAGTAAAATCATAATAGTAAGGTGCAATGGTATTTTTACCGCCAGGGAAAACCGTAGAATCAATTCTTAAACCGGCTTTTTTAAAGGCTTTTTCCATTTTTGAAAAGGGCTGTAGACACCAACCACCAGCACGATAAACAGTAACTGGCTTCCCTGTTATTCCCTTTAATATACTTTGGTATTCCAATACAATACTTTCTATTTCTGAAGTATTAAAGTCACTTAATTTATAGCGACGCACGTCCATGTCCCAACTTTCGCCATTGAATTGACAGTCTTCCCAATGTGGGTGTATGTGTAATTGACAATCGTGTCCTTCTTCTACCAGTAATTTTATTTGTGCAACCACTGCTTGATAATCTCTAATTGCAGCAGGAAAATGCGCGTAATGCTTTAATGCTTTTAAATAACCGACATCAATAAAAAAAACCATCTTCGCACCGGTACGTTTCGCTATTTCCCTTAACGTATTGGTTGGTGCTAAAATGGATTTTTGAACAGAACCTGTTGGGGTTCCAAAATATAACTCGTAATCGTAGGTGAGGTATAATTGCACAATTATTGGTTCATGGCTTCAAACTTTTCTATTAATTGCTCTGCCGAAAGTCCAATATTTTCAATTCTTGAATTGGCATCATTTACCAAACCAGAATTCGGATATTTTTCCAGAAATTCTTGGTAATAAGTTTTCGCCAAGCTGGTATCTCTAATTTCAAAATCTACATGATTAGCACGGTTAAAATAAACAGCTTCAAGTCTTTTATAATTCGGATAACTTTTAATAATCTCATTCAATATATCCACCGATCTATTTGGATTATTCACACTTAAATACAAATCTGAAGTTCTTAATAGATAATCAGGTGCTTCCTTAGAAGTAGGGAAATGATTGACATAATCTTGAAACAATACCAATGCTTTTACCAAGTGCTTTTGTGCAGGAATCCCATTGCTAATACTATCTTCAATTGCCCGTAATTCACCAATAAAAAAGGCACTATCAAATTCGCCATTATCTACTTTCTCATTGTCTTTTGCGGGGGTACAAGCTGTGAACATCAAGCTTAACCCACCAATAATCATTGCAATTTTTCTCATCTTATTTTCTTCTTTTAACCAAAGGGAATTTCATTCTATATGGTACATCCACTTCTCCTTTGGATATGTTAATTAATTTCTTTTTTATCATCCGTTTTTTTAACGGTGATAGATGGTCAGTAAATAGGATACCATCTACATGGTCGTATTCATGTTGAATAATTCTAGCAGCATATCCATCATAGGTCTCTTCGTGAAAGGTCCAATTTTCGTCATAATAAGAAATTTTGATGGTTGGTTTTCTAAAAACATCTTCCCTAATTTTTGGAATACTTAAACAACCTTCAGCAAAAGCCCATTCCTCACCACTTTCTTCTTCGATAATAGGATTAATAAATATTTTTTTAAAACCATCTAATCCTTCTGCCATTGGATCTGGTTCCTCTCCTTCTTCTACTTCAGCAAAAGGAGATGCATCCACAATAAATAAACGAATAGATTTATTAATCTGCGGCGCAGCTAAACCAACACCACTTGCCTCGTACATGGTTTCAAACATGTTCTCAATTAAAAGATCCAAGTCTTTATAATCTTTGTCTATTTCTTCTCCTTCTTTCTTTAATATGGCATCTCCATATCCTATAATTGGTAAAATCATTCGAACTAATTTTTTACAAAAATAATTGATTTCTCTTTAAAAGAAGTCATTGAATGGTTAAAAGTCCTTTTTTTTTACTGAATGGGGTAATATTAAATCTGGAAAAGTAACATTTCTCACTTTAAAGCTATTTTTAGTCCTTATTTTTGTACCATGAAAAACTTCTTTAAAACTAACTGGTCTACTTTTTTAATGTTATCGCTTACCATTGGTTTATTACCTTTTAATCCGCCTCATATTTGGGGTAAATTAAAATGGATTGCTGGTGGAGGTGCTTTTTCTGGACCAGATGCCATGAAAGCAATGGATTGGTTTGACGTTTTAATGCATGGAACACCTTGGGTGCTTCTTTTACTATCCGGATTATTTTACGCCGCGGATTTATTTAAAACAAAGTCGCCACAAAAATAGACTGGATACTAGGCAAAGGTTTTTCGTTATATAGATATATTTTCCGATTACCTACCTTAAAAACATGGTCATAATACCATCCTTTAAAAACTACTTTCTCTAAGGTGACTGCAATTTCAATATCTCTATTTTTAGTTGCTGTCAATGCATATTGATGTGGTCGAAAATGAATATCTCCCCCTTGGTGGTAAACCGTATTAATAATTCCAAAAAAACCAGCTTCTAATTTATCAGTCGGTGCTTGATAAAAATTAATAGGGGAATCGGTGCGTACTACTTTCCCCCCCTTTAAAAACATTACTTTTTCTCCCCAACGCATAGTCTCTTCGGCACTATGGGATACTAGAATTAAAGTAATATTATATTTTTTTAAATAGACATCAATATAATTTTCAATTTTATTCCGCAAGTTAAAGTCTAATTGATTAAAGGGTTCATCTAACAACAATAAATCAGGTTCATCTGCCAAAGCCCTTGCAATTGCCAACCTTTGTTTTTGTCCTCCTGAAAGGGTATTCGCTAAGCGTTGACTATATTTTTGGAGTCCAGTCAACTTCAGTAATTCGTTGATTCTTGAAGACTTGTATGCATCATCAAAAGCCAATAATTTTAAGCGAATATTTTCGGTAACGGTATGGAAATTATCTAATTCAAAATCTTGGTTTACTAATTTAATACGGTCATGCCCAGGCACCAATCTTTCGGCTGGACCTCGAACTTTTTCGCCATCAAAATAAAGGCTACCTGCGGTAGGCTGGAGTAATCCTGCCAAGGTTTTTAATAAAGTTGTTTTTCCACAACCACTTTGACCAACCATTACTAATCGTTCTCCTTTTTCGAGGGAGAAACTAATGTTATTCAATATAATTTTATCCTCGAATTTAACTTTTATTTTTTCAACTACCAACATTAAAAACCGGATATAATCAGGGTACAAGATTTATTAAATGGCGCAGGGTTCCGATAGCTTGGATGCTGAATATTCACAATCATGTGCTTGCCGTCGGGCGTAAATACCACCCCTGTAGTTTCGGCATTTTTTGGTGCGATTGCAAAACGCATTAAGTCATCTACAGTTGGATTTTTAATCGCCATATCTAAAAAGTACAATTCATTTTGATAGTGTTTTGCATTTTTACCCGAACGCCCTCTATCATATCCAATCATATCTTCACTCAACACCAAGTAAGTACGACCACCAATGGTAAAGCTAGTATTACAATCGGGGCTGGAGAATACACCAATACTATCTTTCATTACTCCCCCTTCCAAGTAGACAGACATTTTGTTCGTTGTGGGATCAAATTCAAGTATTCTACCATAAGGGTCATCAAAGTCTTCCCCGCTTTCCCCTTCTCTTAAGTTGGCTTTAGCATAGTTGGTAAATTGTCCACCCTTTGCATGGGATTGGGTTAAATTATAATGGTCTTCTCCAGTTTCACAAATGTAAAGTTTGCCATTTATTTCCTCAATCCACTCGTGTCGGATAAACATGGTAGCTCCCAATTTTAAAGCCACATTACTTACGTCTAACCATGCAGCAGTATCTTTTGGAATTGGCAACCACTTCCCTGTTTCTCCATCTGCAGACTGTTGAAAAGCAAAAAGGGATCCAGTATTATAATCATAAGGCGTATCTGTTTCAAACTTAAAGAAAATACCTGGGTTCATATCATCTGTTAAATAAACGGCTTTACCATCTTTAGAACACAAAGCATCTTCGTGCACAAACTTCCCCATTTGATAATGCTTTTTGATTACTTTTTTAGTCTTTGGGTCTACTTCAACAACAAAGCCCATATTTTGATAAGCTGGTCGACCATTCACCCAAGAAGTATCTCTTAAACCTTTACCATCCATGTATAGGTAATTTGTTTGGTGACTCCAAGATTCTTCACAGGTAAAAATAGTACCATTTGGCGTTAAACTGCCACCACAATTACGGTTAGTATATCCTACCTCAGAAAAATCTATGTGTTCATAATCCGAAACGACCTGCCAAACACTATCCTTCCTCTCAATCTCAAACATGGTAGCACCACCACCATCCCCCAAACCATCATCTTTATGTTTCGTTTCGTGACTGATGTACACCCAACCTTTTGTATTTGGATGGTTTTCATTAGGTATAAAGACAGACAAATCATGGTTTCCTTTCGCTGGAAATTTCTTGCCATCTGCTCGCGTAACCAAATCTTTTTCAGAAAATAAAACTTGGTAAGTAAATCCTTCCGGCAACAATAGATCTTGTGTATTGAAATTTGACACCAAACTCTTAAATAAAGGCGTAGTATCTATTACTACTTTGGTTTTCATCAAAGTATCCTTCATTACTACTTCAGGTGTAACCATGGTCGGTTGCGTTTCACATGCTAGAAATACGATACTAAATAATAAGAAATAAAAGGTTTTCATTAGAAAGGGGTTTAACAATAAATTAATTTTTATCCAGTGGAACAAATAGCATTTTACAAACTAAATTGATCTTTAAATTTGATGGCTTGACGGCGTGAAACATCTATTTTTGTCCCACAGTCCATTTCAATTTGAAAACTTCCGTTAAACCAAGTTTCCATATTTACGATTCTATTTAAATTAACCAAATACTTTCGGTTAGCCCTAAAAAATAATTGCTCATCAATTCTATCGGCTAAACTATTTAGAGAACGTAAAATTAGCGGGTGAAAATTTTTAAAGAATACTTTTACGTAATTACCATCCGATTCAAAGTAACGAATTTCATCAATACTAATAAACCAAACTTTCTCCCCGTCTTTGATTAAAAGTTTATCCCCAGATTTTAATAATTTTGATGTTTCCACCGATTCTGGTGTTTTATATTCTTCATAAATCCTATGGATCACATCCGATAAACGTTCATCTTCTAAAGGTTTTAATAAATAATCATATGCGTTTAATTCAAATGCTTTTATCGCAAATTCGTCATATGCAGTAACAAAGACAGTTCTAGGCGGATTTTCCATCCTTTCAATCAAGTCCAATCCAGTTTCACCAGGCATTTGGATATCAATAAATAATAGGTCCGGATTAAGTTCTAAAATACCAGCTTCCGCCTCTTTAGCATTTTTGTATTCTCCTACAATTTCAATGTCTTCATATTTTTCTAGTAGTTGTTTAAAAGCTTCCCTTGCTAATCTTTCATCATCTACTATAATTGTTCTAATCTTCATTCTCGTCTGTAATTTTTTTAACGGCAATATAGGCATGCACTTTTCCTTCTTTTTCAAATAAGTCAAAATGTGCTTCATCCCCAAAGATTATGGCTAATCTTTTTCTGGTATTTTCTATTCCAATTCCGTGGTTACTATTACCTGGGTTCATTTGCCCGGTATTACTAATGGTAACCATCAATATATCCGCATTTACTTCTGTTTTAATAATCAGGTCTCCACCTTCCTCTAATTTAGACAAACCATGTTTAATCGCATTTTCAGCAATTGTTTGAATAGTTAAAGGCGGGATTTTAAATTCAAGACTAGCAGGATCAATGTATAATTTCACTCTAATATGATCTTCAAATCTAATTTTTTCAATGTCTAAGTATGTTACCACTAGCTCTAGCTCTTTTTCAAGTGTAATCAATTTATGCCTGGTTAACATAATGGAATTACGCAATAAGTTTGATAACTTGGTAATGGCCTTTTTCGACTCCTCTTTGTCAATTTCAACCAAAGCTTTAATAGAGTTTAGAGAATTGAATAAAAAGTGTGGATTAATCTGGGCTCTTAAATTCTTTAATTCAATTTCATTTTTTGAGGCTTCGTATTGCAAATTTTTTATCTCTTGTTGCCGTGATTTCTCAATAAACAAGTAACTATAGTATATTCCACACCAAAGTGCAGTCACAATAAAGGTGATAAAAATATTAATACTTAATTGGGCACCAAAGTAATCGACTTCATAATCATAATAATCTGGTTCAGATATAAATTTATTGTACACTATTTGGGCGACTTCAAAAGCCGTAGATGCCAAAACAGAACCTATAATACTGTATAAAATGATTTTCCAAATCGCTTTTTCAATCCAATTGAACTTGATGATAAAGAACCTTAAAGAATGTGCTGCAAGTACTGAAAGTAATACAGAAACGAAATAATAAATAATTAATTTTTGGGTAATTAAAATACCACCACTTAAGTACGACAGTGCAAAAGTAATGAGTATATAAACTCCCCACCCAATAAATTGGGCAACCCAATAAAGATTATTATTTTTAAAGGATAGACTCATTATTCAAATATAATTGAATATTCATAAAACAAGCCTTAGAATGCGCAAAGAATACCGGTAATTTAGCACATTAAAATTAATATGTCAATAATCGGATTATACGTTAAATCTAAAATGCATGATGTCACCATCTTGTACAATGTAAGTTTTCCCTTCAACCCCCATTTTACCTGCCTCTTTAATTGCTGCTTCCGATTTATACTCAATATAATCTTCGTATTTAATTACTTCTGCACGAATAAAACCTTTTTCAAAATCTGTATGAATAACACCAGCTGCTTGTGGTGCTGTAGCACCTACTTCAACTGTCCATGCTCTTACTTCTTTTACACCACAAGTAAAGTAAGTTTGTAAATTTAGTAGCGTATAGGCCGAACGTATTAACTTGTTCACCCCAGGCTCTTCTAATCCAATTTCTTCCAAAAACATTTGTCTTTCGTCGTAATCTTCTAACTCTGCAATTTCAGATTCAATTTGAGTACCAATCACTAATACTTCAGCATTTTCGTCTGCAACAGCTGCTTTTACTTTTTCAGAATATGCATTCCCAGTGCTGGCCGAAGCTTCATCTACATTACACAGATACAAAACAGGTTTTGCGGTAATCAAGTGCATGTGATTTAATAACTTCTCTTCATCCTCAGATTCTACTTCATAAGTTCTAACAGACTTACCTGCTTCTAGAATAGTTTTTAATTTTTCTAATAGCTTATGTTCTTTTAAAAGTTCTTTATCTCCAGTTTTTACCGCTCTTGCTGTAGATGAGATTCTTTTTTCTACCGTATCTAAATCTTTCAATTGTAATTCAAAGTCAATTACTTCTTTGTCTCTAATTGGATCTACAGAACCGTCAACATGTATAATATTATCATTATCGAAACATCTTAACACGTGAATAATAGCATCTGTTTCACGGATATTTCCTAAAAACTGATTTCCTAAACCTTCTCCTTTATGTGCTCCTTTTACCAAGCCCGCAATATCAACGATTTCAATGGTAGTTGGCACCACTCTTTCTGGAGAAACAATGGCTTCTAAAGCGCTTAATCTTGGATCGGGCACCGTAATTGTTCCAACATTTGGCTCTATTGTACAAAAAGGAAAATTCGCCGATTGTGCTCTCGCATTAGACAAACAATTAAACAAGGTTGATTTACCTACATTCGGTAATCCTACAATTCCACATTTTAAAGCCATATTCAAAAATTTTAGCAAAGATATTCATTTTGCTTTGCAAAGCAATAAAATGTGATAAAAGGATGTGATTTTAAGGTTACTTTTTACTTCGAATTAATGAAATAGTACCTTGGCCTTCGAATTCAGTGCCATTTGTGGAAACTGCTTTGTAGGTATATAAGTATACACCATCCGAACATGGCTTATCCCCATTTTTTAAATTACCTGTCCATTTATCTTCGATATCCAAAAATCGATACACTTCCACGCCATATCGGTTCATCACCACACACTCAAATGTTTCTATTCCTTGATTGGGAAAGAAAAACTCATTATTAGGATAAGCACCTGGTGTAAATACATTCGGCACTTCTAGAACTGGTGTGGCATGTACCACAATATCTAAACAAGATGTATCCACGCAATCATTATAGTTTTTTGCAACTAAACAAACTTGATAAATTTCTTCATTTTTATACGTAGTATCAGGCTTATCTCCAATTGCGTAGGTGAAAAACCATTTATTATCTAATGGATTATTCGTGTATAAATTCCATTGAAAAATAGTATCTGATAAAGGGTTGCCTTCCTGTGCAAAACCTGTTGAAGTATTTGTGAATTTTACTTTCACAGGGTCTGTACCTTCATATTCTGTTGGGGTAATAAAATCATCAGATGCCGCTGTAAAACTAGCGATTGGACGAATAGAATCTAGTACAATTGAATTGCTCACTTCACATCCTAATCCATCTGTAATCAAAACGGTATACAAGGCAGGGGCTAAACCATTCCATTGAGAACCACTAAATGTATCTCCATTTTTATCATTCGACCAATCAAAAGAGAAAGAACCACTACCTCCACCATTTGCGGTTGCAAAGACAGAGCCGTTCCCACTTTGATAAGCAGCCGTTCTGCAATAAGCTGCATTTTTATCAATGCTTGTTTCTATACTATCGTTTTGAAGGATGGTAAAATCAAAAGCACTAGAACAACCAGCAGAATCTAATATAATTAAGTTATAGGTACCGGCTGGTAAATCATTTATACTTGAAGTACTTGGTAAACCACTCACTACCGTAGATTCCCAATCAAAAGTATATGGCCCTTGGTTATTGTTAATATTATTTACTGAAATTAATCCCGTTTCCTCTCCAAAACAGTTTACATTTTTGACAATAAAGTTTGCCGAAATTGCAGGTGGATTTGGCAAGTTATGTATTAAAGTTGCAGCACAACCATTGTCATCTGTTACCATTACGGTATAAGTACCAGCAGACAAATTATTAGCTGTGGCAGTATTGGAATTAATTACAGTTGGCCCACTCCAATCAAAAGTTGTACTACTCCCCATTGTCCCTCCTGTTACACCAATATTAATGGAACCGTCTACAAAACCAAAACAATGCGGTGAACCTGCACTTTGAACATATAAAGTTAAAACATCAGGTTGGTTAATCGTTACCGCAAAAGAAGATGCACATCCGTTCATATCTGTCACCGTTACCACCCAAATACCAGCCATCATGCCAGTTAGTGGCGTGTTTATACTCCCCGTCACTATCTGTCCAATAGGAGAAGTCCAAACCACAGATTGAATTGCAACATTATCCGGGTTATTATTTCCATCTACTGTATATGCATTAATCGTTGCCGATCCATTAGCGTCTCCATGGCATAAGGCACTTGTTTTATTCGTCACCTCTATCACCACACCATGTCCAACAGAATTAATGGTTACGGCGGAATCTGCATGACAGCCTGCCACGTCTAATAATTGAATATTAACAATAGTACCAACACCAGCATAAGCAGTGTCGTAAGGAAGGGTATTGGTTTCCGAAATACCATTCATTATAATAGTACCCAGACCACCATTAAGCATCCCTGCTGTTCCCTCTACATAAACGGCACCATTGCCATTTCCAGGACAATCAGGACCAGGAATAATAGTTACATCAGAAAACTGTGGGGTTGAGAAAATGCCATTGACACTCCCTGTACAACCATCTTGATTCGTAATAAATAAAGTATAATTGGCGCCATTAAATAAATTCTGAACTTGAGCTGGACTAGGTGTATTAATGGTATCATTTATCAAACTACCAGAACCGGTATTCACCATGTAGTAAGTCCCATCTTCTAGAAAGTTAAAATCTACACCATTATTTAGACCTGTACAATTTACCGTTGCTGTTGGTTCAATTGGACAAGTATATTTCACTTCAATAGCTGTTCCTAAATTATAACACCCATTTCCGTCGGTATCCCAATGTATAATTCCATTATCGTTTGTCCCCACAACATTACCATTCATACCAATGCCATCATCTGCTGTTACTGGGACAAAAAAGTAGGTTCCACAACCTAATTGACTTACAATTAAGCTTTGCATATTATGCCCATCAGCAATACTATCCGCCGGAATAATTAACTGTGTAAATCCAGGGTCATTGGTAGGATTAGTTCCTGTAGGTAATGCATCATATACTAAAAACATTAATTGCGCACTATATATATCATCCCCTAAAGGACTAGGGATAGTGTCGGCAGGTAATATATAATTATCATTCGAGAGAATGGCAAAATTATCCCCTTCACACAAGGCAATTGGAGCTGTTGTTAATTGATTATTTTTTAACAAAGAAAATGTACCCGTACTAGTGTTACACACTGGCACAATAGAACAGTCTGTTGCGCCAGAACCACTTATTTGCGTTAATGAAATGTTTTGAACTTGTCCAGAAAAATTGGTAACTAAAAGAATATAAACCTCTCCAACTGCTGACGTTGCAATAGTAGGAAATTCATTACTAACCCCAGAATAACTGCAGTCGACAATTGGACTTAAAATTGGATCCCCTAAAGTACCACAGTTTGCCACTGCATTTGCCAAATTGGTAAAAGGCCCATAAATAATATAATCTATATCTGTATTTGCAGACAAAGACATATTAATTGGGCCCGCGTTAGAAATTTCCAAATAAAACCAACTTGGATTTGGCTGCGTAAATAAGCAGCCATAGTTATTACCAACTGCGGCTGTACCCGCATTTCCGTTTGCTATGAAGGAAACGCCCACATTAGTGCAAATAGGATTCATGTCCACACAATTTACATTGTTTTGAGCTTGCAGACTATATGCTGCCAAACAAACTAATAGAACTAACCCTTTTAACACAATTCAATTTTTATTTTTTACTTCTTATCAATGTTACCGTACCTGAACCTTCAAATTCTTTTTTATTGGTTGCTATCGCTTTATAAGTATAAAAGTAAACACCATCAGAACAAGCTTTATCTCCATTATCTAAATTTCCATTCCACTTGTCATTAATATCTGTGAATCTAAAAACTTCCACACCATATCTATTCATGATACCACATTCAAATACATCTATACCAACATTAGGGAAAAAGAATTCATTATTAGGAAAAGCACCTGGTGTAAATACATTCGGCACCTCTAAAACTGGCGCGGAATGCACCACAATATCTAAGCAAGTAGTATCCACACAATCATTATAATTTTTTGCGACTAAACACACTTGATAAACTTCTTCTTCTGTATAAGTAGTATCTGGTTTATCACTAATATCATAAGTAAAGAACCAATTATTATCCAATTCATTATTGGTATATAAATTCCATTGAAAAATAGTATCCGATAAAGGATTTCCTTCTTGTGCATAACCAGTAGAAGTATTCGTGAACTTAACTTTTACAGGATCTGTCCCTTCGTATTCTGTAGCAGATAGAAATTCATCAGACACTGCAGTAAAACTAGCATTAGGACTAATGGAATCTAATAAAATAGAATTGTTTACCATACAACCTAAGCCATCTGTAATTTCAACAGCGTAAAAAGCAGGAGCTAAACCATTCCATTGAGATCCGTTATGTGTATCATTATTTTTATCGTTTGTCCATTCAAAAGAGAAAGAACCACTACCTCCACCATTTGCGGTTGCAAACACAGAACCATTACCACTTTGGAAACTCTTTGTTCTACAATAAGAAGCATTCTTTCCTATTGTTGTCCCGATACTATCATTTTCTGTAATGGTATAATCAAAAGAATTTGAACAACCCATTGCATCCACAATAGTTAATGTATAATTTCCTGCTTCCAATTCAGACACAATAGAATCGGAAGAAAAAGAAGGTTGTCCCGGAATTGTCCAAGAGTAAGTTACATTACCTTGATTATTGTATGGAGTTACTGCAATCAAACCTGAAGCTGCACCATAACAATTAACATGTTTAATGTTTGCCGAAACACCAATAGCTTCAGGATCAACCAACGCTTGATTAATAGAAGAAACACAGCCATTTCCATCCGTTACTTTAATGGTATAAGTTCCTGCCACTAATTGGTTGGCAACACTTGTACCTGGCGCATTTAATACTGTCCCTGCACCATCTGTAATTTCATAAGTTAACGGTTGTGTTCCACCATTTACAAACGGGGTTAAAGCACCAGTTGAACCTTGATAACATTGTGGATTTAAGACACCCGGATTAATTGCCAAAGGTGAAGGATTGGAGATATTAAAAGAGTATGAAACCACACAAGTATTTTGATCCGTTACTGTAACAACCCATTGACCGGGCATCATATTGATTAAAGTATCGTTGCTAGCTAAACCAGGGAACTGTGCGCCATTTGGTGCCGTCCATAAAATTCCTACAATTGGAATTCCATCAGGAACCCCTGTACTACCATCAATTCCTTTTGCTATAATTCTAACCACAGCGTCAGAACCATTATAACAGGAAACACCACTAATCAATTCGTGGGTAATATCAATTGTATGCGTAATTGCTGGTATTGTCACCGCGGTATCCCAAGTACAACCAAAAGCATCTGCTAAAATTATATTTACAATAGTTCCAGCTCCAGAAGATAAGGAATCATTTGGAGGTGTTGTCCCCGGTACACCATTCATAAAAGTATTTGTAATTCCACCATTACCAGAATTGGCAACACCTGAAACCAATACATAGCCTTCCGCATTACAACCACTTGCTGCAAATACATCCACAGATTGCATTTGTGGCGTGTAAAAATCTCCTGTAACTGTATCCGTACAGCCAATTGCATCCACTAAAATTAATTCGTAGGTACTATTATTTGTTAAATCAGTTAAAATCACATTGTCTGGTGTACTGATAGTATCCTCACTCAAAATACCAGCGCCTTGATTAAAGATTACGACATCTCCATCTCCACCACTAATATCTACTAAAATACTGTTATTAATATTCACACAATTGATAGAAGAGTTAGACACAATTGGACAGGCATATTTAATTTCTATAGGCGTTCCTAAAACATAACAACCATTGCCATCCAAATCATAATGTAATGAACCATTATCATTAGGTCCTTGCATATTTGCAAAGCCACCAATACCATCATCCCCTGCAACAGGTACTAAATAAATTGTACCACAATTAATTCCCAATGAATCCATTAATAAACTAGTGCTATTATTTACATCAAATATTGTATCTGAAGGAATAATTACTCCTGTATAACCAGGATCTGTAGCTGGATCGCCACCATTTGGCACAGCATCATACACCAAAAACATCAATTGAGCTGAAAATATACCATCACCACCATCTACTACAGCAATCGTATCTTCAGGCAAACCATAATCACCATTTGATAAAATAGCATAATTGTCATCCCCACACAATGAAAGCGGAGAAGTTGCTGGTAAACCATTTTTAATAATATTAAAAGTCCCAGGTTGAGAATAACATGGTGGCACTACAATAGAACAATCAGTAGAACCTAAACCACCAATTTGATTAATCGTAAAAGTGGTATTTAAGTTAGAAAAATTAGTCACCATCATTACGTATACCTCACCAACTATGGCACCTGTAATATCTGGAAGCTCTGTATTCCCACCAATATAACCACAATCCGCTATATTTGCAGGTGTCCCATTCCCTAAGTTACCACATTGACTTTGAGCAGCTGTTAAATCTGCAAATGGTCCCCAAATGATAAAATCCATGTCTCCCGTGGAGGTTAAATTCATATTTATATCTCCGTTGGTACCAATTTTAAAATAAAACCAACTTGGGTTGTTTTGTGTTCCAACGCAGCCATAATTATTTCCTGCAGGTGCTGAACCAGCATTGGCATTAATCGGGAAAACATTAGTTGAATCCTGATGTGTACATATGGGTAACATACCAGCACAAGTTGAATTCGTTGTTTGCGCGCTCCCGATAAAAATGGAGCACATAAACAATACGGATAATAAGGTACTTTTTCTCATTTGATTAATTTATATTATGCTTTTTACTTTTAATTTTAATTCCTTGCTTTAAAGCTATCTATTTTATGCGATTGACTTTATTATTATAATAACGTAAAACATGCCCTTAGCGTTGCACAAAAATAAACATTTTTCACAATTTAGGATTTTATATGACTTTAATTATGAGTGTAATTTGAAATGAAGTAAATCTTTTTCTATTTTTGTATTCTATAAAAACAGATGTAAAATGAACAAAGAAGTATATATTGTATCTGCTGTAAGAACTCCTATTGGTAGTTTTGGTGGTGGATTATCGACCGTTAGCGCAACGCAATTAGGAGCAACAGCAATTAAAGGCGCATTAAATAAATCAGGCGTTCCGGCGGAAAGCATTGATGAAGTAATTATGGGTAATGTGCTACAAGCCAATTTAGGACAAGCACCTGCTAGACAAGCTGCTATTTTTGCAGGCTTAAGTGAAAACATTCCTTGTACAACCGTTAATAAGGTTTGCGCATCTGGAATGAAAGCCATTAGTTTAGGCGCACAAACTATTTTAGCAGGCGACAACAACATAGTAGTAGTTGGTGGTATGGAGAACATGAGTGCAGTACCTCATTATTACAACGCTAGAAATGCCGTAAAACTAGGAGATGCTAAAATGACCGACGGTTTAGTAAAAGACGGTTTGACGGATGTTTACAATAAAGTACACATGGGTGTTTGTGCAGATGAATGTGCAACGGAATACAATTTTTCAAGAGAAGATCAAGATGCTTTTGCCATAGAATCTTATAATCGTTCAGCAGCAGCGTGGGCAGCGGGTAAATTCAATGACGAAGTTGTACCTGTGGAAGTTCCTCAAAGAAGAGGCGACGCTATCCTAGTAAAGGAAGACGAAGAGTATAAAAATGTGAAAATGGATAAAATTCCACAACTACGTCCAGTATTCGATAAAGAAGGAACTGTAACTGCTGCAAATGCTTCTACTTTAAATGATGGTGCTTCTGCACTTATTTTAGCTAGTAAAGAAGCTGTTGAAAAATACAATTTAAAACCAATTGCTAAATTAGTAAGTTATGCAGATGCTGCACATGAACCAAAATGGTTTACCACTGCACCAGCAAAAGCAATTCCTATTGCCTTAGGAAAAGCAAACTTAACAGTAAAAGATATTGATTATTGGGAATTAAACGAAGCTTTTGCTGTCGTTGGCTTAGCTAACACAAAAAAATTAGGCTTAGATCCTAGCAAGGTAGATGTAAATGGTGGTGCTGTTTCTTTAGGACACCCACTTGGAAATTCTGGTTCAAGAATTATTGTAACCTTAATTCATGTACTAAAACAAAACGGTGGTAAATATGGTGCCGCAGGAATTTGTAACGGTGGCGGTGGCGCTTCTGCTATGGTAATTGAAAATATCTAATACCAATCTTATATAAATTATTAAAGGGAGCTTAAGCTCCCTTTTTTTTTGTCTTAATATTTCCTTCTTAATGAGCTACAACTATTACACGCTAAACCACTTTATAAACTTACTTATAAGCCGTTCTAATACCGCTTATTCCTTCTAATTGCACACCAATACCATAGGCGTTAAGACATAAAAAAAGGAGCATGTAAACATGCTCCTTTTTTATAAAATATATTTTAAAACAACAATTACTTATTGTTTCACAAATTTAGTTGTCTCTACTTGATCATTTACGAGTAATCTTACTAAGTAAGTTCCTTTAGCCAATTGATCAGTTCCAATTTGAAGGGTATTATTTCCTTCATTTAAACTAATTTGTTCTAAGTTCAATACTAACTTACCAGTTAAACTGTAAACTTTTACCGAACCTTTTCCTGCAAGGTTTGCTTCAAAAGAAATAGTAGCATTATTCACCACTGGATTTGGATACAATTTCAATCCTAAAACAGATTTTGTTATATCCGTATTGTCTTTGGTATCAGGTACTGCTAAATATTCATCAGTTGTCCAAATACCTCTACCATGTGTTCCAATAAAAATTTGTCCTGGCTTACGATCACCTTCATCCCAAGTTCTCCAGTTTTGGATAATATCAAATATAGGAGTTGTTCCAAATTCTGCATCACAGAATTCATAAGAACCACCACCATTTTCACTTCTAAATAAGCCAAACTCTGTTCCTACAAAAATGATATTCGGATCATTTCTATCCATTAAAACAGAAAGACAAGGCATACTTGGAATATTACCAGAAATAGAAGTAAATGTTGGACTCGCACCGGTAGCATTAATTGATTTTCTTACTTTTCCAGTTCCACCAAAACCACCTAAACTAATCATCACTAAATCCGGATCCACTTTATCTACAGAAATTCCAGTAATTGGAACTGTAAAGCTTCCTATTAATTCAAAAGTAGTTTGTGTGTTAGGATGATTCCAATTAATTAAACTGTCTTCGATATTTCCATCCGCCGTTCCTAAAACTGGGTTAGGAGAATAAACATCATTTAAACCACTTAATCTATATAAAAAACCTGAAGTAGTTCCCACATATAAATGATTTCCATCTTTAGAAAACTCCATTTGATTTACTTGACCTGATATTCCGCCACCTGCTTGAATAAAACCATCATGAGAAGCAGAAAATCTTAACGCATTCCTAGTCAACCATAAACCTTCACCACTACCTAATCCAAAGGCCAACCAAGATTGGTAAGGATCTGTGATCACAATTGTATCCCAGCTAATGTTCTCTAAGAAATCATATAAGCCCATATCTACAATTTCACCTGGCTCACCAGGATTCGTTCCAAAATAATGATTTGCAACTTTCATAGAATCGACACCAACTAAAACACCATCAACTAACAATGTATCTCCAATACTTACACCTGAAACTCCAGTAGCATAATATTGACTATAAGTAGTACCATATAAGTTTACGGTATTAAGGATTAATCCACTAGTTTCATATACAATAGTATCTTCAATAGTTAAGGCGCTATTCGCATACAATGAATCTTGAAAAGTAATTTGTTCGGTTACAGTATATGTAATAGATTGTTGACTTGTTTCAGAAGGCACTTCAATCACTTCTCCAACGCTTAAATTTTCAACTGGAGAGTATCTAATTGTATCTTTTGAATTGACATCATTTGGATTTTCATACAATTCAATTTTTGTATAAAAAGAACCTAAAGAATTGGATAAATCACCAGGTGTACCAAAGGCAGCTGGAATATTTGAAGCAGAATATGCAGAAGTATTAAAACCTCTATCTCCAGAACGATAAACAGCACCATAATAAATAGTAGAAAATATAACATCTCTATTCATAAACGACATAGCACAAGAAAAACCATCACCACCATTTACACGGTCATGTTCTTGGTAAGTGTGATTATCATGATAATTTGCTTGTGTACCGTTATCCTGTGCTCCACCCATTACATCTCCGTGAGCGGAAGAAGAAATAGCATAAAACTGCGTCACATTATAACCTCTATTTGCTTCTCTAAAAGAATTTCCTTGATCATCAGAATAAAAAATACCTCCATCATTACCTAACCATAATCTTCCTTGAGAATCCCATTTCATTTCATGTTGATCGGAATGTACATACAATTCACTTGTGGCACCAAAAAAGCCACCTGATCGTTCTTCCCAACTACCAGTCATTTCTTTACCCCAAACATTTATACCACCAAGTAAACAAGTAGTAGGATCTCCTTTAACTACTGAAATAATTTGGTCGTATTCACCCTGACCTTGACCTCCTGAATTAAAAGGAGAAAAAGAACCTGGAGCTTGCGTATTTGCTGGTGCAATTTCTTCCCAAATAATTCCATTATTTTTTGACATGTAAACCCCTGCCAAACTTCCGCCGCTAGACATGGAAGCAAAAACATAATATTTACCATCTACTTTTTCGTGTGAAATAGCATACTCTACTCTAGATTTACCACCTGGCACTTCAGTAGAACCATTCCCCCAAACAGAAGTCCAAGTACTACCTCCATCTTCAGAAACATAAGTTCTATTAGATGAGAAAGACCCAACCGCTACAGTACCATCATTTGAAAAAGATAATGCAGAACAAACACCATTTATGGAAGGAGCTGCATCCGTTAAAGTACTTCCTGAATATTTTATTAAACCATCACTACAAGCAATAAAAACATCATTTCCTTTAGAAACAACTTCATTAACAAAAGAATAATTCTCTGTACCTGCAATTAAAGAAAAAGTTAATCCGGCATCATTCGAAAAGAATACACCACCGCCATTCATACCTGAATTTTGATTTCCTCCGAATCCTTCTTCAGAATGTCCTGTTCCTACATAAATATTTCCATTCTCTGTTTGACACATAGATGAAATACCATAATTCACATCATAGCCTTCTACCTTTTTCCAAACATTCCCTCTGTTGGTAGACTTAAATAAGCCACCTGAAACAGAACCTGCATATATTAATTTATCATTGTCTTTATCTATTAAAATAGCACGCGTTCTACCACCAACATTATCTGGACCATGGTCCTTGAATCCAATATTAGCACGTTGTCCAGAGTTACTCATTGCTTTGACTTCTAGCTTAGCACGTTTGTAATCTTCAGGACTAACCACACCAGTATCGTAATTTTTCAATAACATTTGGTAGTATTCGAAAGCACCGTGTATACCTTGTTCAGCTTGTGAGGACACAATTTCCCTGCTTTCATAAACACCTGACTTACCTGTGCTTGCCATTAAAAACAAAGAAGCAGCAACGAATGATGCGCCAATTGTACCTAACAATATTTTTTTACTTTTCATATTCTCTTCTTTTTTGAATATCTTTATTTGAGCGATAAATATACAACAAACTTCTTTAAATTTATTGTATTATTTTAACTTTTATTTAACAAAACAATGCAATAATTTACAGGTCCAACTTTAAAACAAGTGTTTTTCTGCATGGTACGAAGAACGCACTAAAGGACCACTTTCTACATACCTAAAACCTTTTTCTAAAGCGAACTGTCTATACTCTTCAAATTTTTCTGGCGTTACAAATTCGGCAACCGGTAAATGCTTCGGAGTAGGCTGTAAGTACTGCCCCATTGTAAGAATATCACAATTAACTTGGGCCAAATCAGTAATAGTTTCTAAAATTTCATCTTCTGTTTCCCCTAAACCAAGCATAATACCTGACTTAGTTTTCATACCTCCTTTTTTCAAACGCATGAGTACCTCCAAACTTCTATCATATTTTGCTTGAATTCTAACTTGTTTGGTTAAGCGACGAACCGTTTCCAAATTATGAGAAACAATGTTTGGTGCAATCGCAATAATTCTATTTAAATTATCCCATTTTCCTCCAAAATCAGGAATCAGTGTTTCCATGGTTGTACCTGGCGACTTTTCACGGATAGCTTCCACCGTTTTAACCCATATAATAGAACCACCGTCTTCAAGATCATCTCTATCTACAGAAGTAATTACGGCATGTTTCACCCCCATTAATCGCACAGAATCTGCTACTTTAGTAGGTTCTAATAAATCTGCTGCTAAAGGTTTTCCTGTTTTCACGGCACAAAAGCCACAAGATCTTGTGCAAATATTTCCTAAAATCATAAAGGTTGCTGTTCCTTCTCCCCAACACTCCCCCATATTTGGACAGCTGCCACTTTCACAAATGGTATGTAGTTTATGCTCGTCGACTAAGCCACGTACTTTTTTATAATTTTCGCCTGTTGGCAGCTTAACTCTTAACCATTTCGGTTTCTTGATTCTTTCTGCTATTTCCATTGTTAAAATCTATTGCCTAATTCAAATTGAATATATAGACTGGTAAATAATTTGTAGTTTGCACTACCATATATTATTGGCACTTCTCTTGCCGGAAAGTAATCCACCAAAAAGCCTATTTCTCCGCCACTAATGCCATCTTTTTCTTTAGAAAAATTAAAGTTCAATCCAGTCCTTTGGTGTATCCCCAGTTCCAATTTTGATTGGCCAATTCCCTTGAACCAATTTGATTTACCTTCAATTACATTGAACCAATGCACCTCAGGGTCATACCTTTCTGATGTTGTAAAATTTTGAAAACCTGTCTGTTTTGAAATCTCCAAATAAACTGGTTTTAATAGACCTATAGATGGGCCAAGCTTCCATTTTAACTCTATCTGAATCCCGTTTTCCCGAACAGCTTCAAATAATTTTAAATTACCCCCAATAGCCGGTCTAAACACCAAAAATGAATTAATCTTTCTATAATAGTAAGTTCTAGCGGGGGTTAACGTAGCACTTCTAAATTCTTTTTTATGGTGTATATTTGAAACTTGAAGGCTTAAGGTATGGTGGTATTTATATACTTTTTGTTTTGATAATTCACCATAAAGCCCCCAACCTTTGGTATTAAAATGCAGTCCTACACTGTAGGAATTCCTATACAATTTATCATACTCATTTTCTTCCAATTCCTGAACAATTCCAAAATAGGGCAAAAAACATAAAAGGAGGATCATTTTTTTCACAACACAAAAATAGGGATTATTTTTTCAACCTAATATCAAAGTTCAAATAATAGGGTTGAAAAAAAAGGATATTTAACTTCCATCAATGTTAGTCCGTTTGCTGGCGCCGATTTACCTGCGCAATCTCTGTCTTTTGACAAGATCACTGCTTCAAACTCATCTAATGTCATTCTTTTTGCACCAACTTCAATTAGCGTTCCCACTATTGCACGTACCATATTTCTCAAAAATCGATTGGCGGAAATGGTAAAAACCATTTGTTCTCCTATTTGTTCCCACTGGGCCTGTCTGACCGTACAAATAAAGTTATTGACATTGGTACTTACTTTGCTAAATGCCTCAAAATCTCTGTGATTTAACAAAGTACTTGCGGCTTCATTCATTAATTGAATATCCAGCGTTTCATAACAATACCAAGAAGTATCTTTAATAAAGGGGTTTTTAAAATGATGTAAGTAATATTTATAAGTACGGTCTGTTGCATTATACCTTGTATGTGCCTTTTCGTGTACTTCAAAAACATCTAAAATCACAATGGCTTTTGGCAACATATGATTTAACTTAAATATAAAATGTCGAATATCCAGGATCTCAGGATAGTCCATATGCATATAATAATGCTGGGCATGCACGCCTGCATCTGTTCTTCCGCAACCAATAATTTTAATTGGATTATTGCGATTCAATTTGGTTAAATTGTCTTGTAATTCCTGTTGAATTGTATGTGCATTCGGTTGAATTTGCCAACCCGAATAATTTTTCCCCAAATAAGACAACTCTACAAAATATCTTTTTTTCATTGGGCCAAAATTACGTATTTGATTTGTGAAAAGATAGATTTTTTTTAAATTCTAATCCCCATTATACACACATCATCTATCTGCTCTAAATCTCCTTTCCAAATGTTAAAGACGTCTAACAACATGTCTTTTTGCAATTCCATTTCATCTGAAGCCAAATCTAACAAGAGTTCTCTGAGTTGATTGTATTTGAACTTTTTTTGCTTCGGACCGCCAAATTGGTCGGCATACCCGTCAGTAAACAAATAAATACAATCATTTTTATTCAACTTCACATGATGCGAGTCAAATGGTGCCTGCACTACAAATCGTCCTACAGGCTGCTTATTACCAGGTAAAATCTTTAAGGAATTATTGGAAATGATGTACAATGGATTATAAGCTCCGGCAAAACTTAATTCATGTGTCTTCAAGTTCAATTTGCACAATGCGATATCCATTCCATCATTGATGTCCTGACCGCCTTTAGTCAAAAAATGAATGACTTTTTTTCTAACTTCATCTAATATTTCGCCTGTATCCGCATTTGGATTTTCGTGAATAGTGTTATTCAATGCATTGGAACAAATAATGGTTAAAATTGAACCTGGAACACCATGCCCCGTACAATCAGCAACAGCAAAATATATCACATCTCCTCTTCTTTCCATCCAATAAAAATCACCTGCCACCACATCTTTGGGTAAGTGCAATACAAATCCATCTTGAAAACAATGTTTAAATTCCTTTTCAGAAGGCAACATGGCATTTTGTATTTTTAAAGCATAACGAATTGAATCCATGATGTCTTTATTTTTCATTTCAATGGTCCTTTTCTGATAGGCCAATAAGACTTTTTGCTGATAGTCTTCATTTAAAATTTTTCTCGCATAAAACAGTAAAAAAACGACCAAAAACAAAATAACGAGCACGACTATTACCGCTTTTTCAACAAAATGACTCCAAACTTCTTTATTAAATTTCGTAAATTCAATATCCGCCTCAAGAATACCAACTACATTTCCTTGTTTATTTTTTATTGGGTGAAATGCCGAAATCCATTCTCCATTTTCAGAATTGTACTTTGGAATAACCCCTCCTCTTTTAAGGTTTTTAAATAAGGCTTCTGGCGGATTAGAATAAGTATTATTAAAGTCAATAAAATCATCAGATCGCACGACATACTTGAAGGTGTTATTACTGGGTTCATACACCAATGTGTAAATGGGTGAATTCAACTCATTTTCTTTTGCTGCTCTTCTTAATAATTTATTTAATGTCCGGTAAGCATCATCCTGCGCAATGATAGCCCCCTCTTTTTCTGTTTTATACTTTTCGTATAATTCAGCATGCAGATCTCCGTCAACCTCAATGGCCAATGTATTTACAATTGCTGATAATTTATCATATTGACTTTTCTCTTGCAAGGTAAGTTCAGAATAATAAGAAAAAAGCAAGAAAAAGGTCGTAATAAGAATCAAACACACGTATATGATAAACATGATTCGAGTCGCAAGATTCTTTAAAATTTTATTGACTAAATTACTCACAATAGGAAGGGATGATTTTTATGAATCCGCAACGAATGATTCAATTGCTTCAATTATCTTTATGCAATAAATGTACAAAAATTAATGAAGAAAATTGGATTATTATCAGACACCCATGGATATTTGGATCCCAAAATTTATAACTATTTTAAAGACGTAGATGAAATTTGGCATGCTGGGGATGTTGGAGACATGTCTGTAATTGACGAACTGGAAGCCTTTAAACCTGTAAAAGGTGTTTTTGGCAATATTGACAGTAACAAAATAAGGAGCGCATGGCCCGAACATTTAGTTTTTGAATGTGAGAATAAAAAAGTACTCATTTCTCACATTGGTGGAAAACCAGGAAAGTATCGCAAAGACTCTTATCCTATGATCAAAAAACACCAACCCGATATTTTTGTTTGTGGTCATTCGCATATTTTATTGGTTCAATTCGACAAAGGCATCAATGCTTTATGGCTAAACCCTGGTGCTTGTGGGAAGTATGGTTTTCACAAAGTATCTACCTTATTACGGTTTGAAATTGACGGGGACAAAATTCAAAACATGGAGGTCATTGAATTGAATAAACGTGCTTAAATTATCGCTCCCTACATCTACCCAAGTAATTCCAACATCTGTGCTGTCTTCGACACTTTGAGAGGTGAGAAATCGTGCACCATACTGCGCAAACTGAAGAATAGGTGCAGCAATACCTGTTAAATTAATTGGCATTGTAAATTCAAGTGTAAATGGTCCATTTTGAATTACATCTCCCGCAATATTAGTATCGTCATTCACAAACCTCGCAAAATCACCAGTAGTACCCATATTGGAACTATTATTAAAATAAAAACCATTCGTTGTAGCACCTAACGGCCAACCAATCAGATGCAATACTAAAATCATTGCTCCAAACAACATCTCCTGCCGCCCTATTTTGACAGGGAAAAGACATAGCTCCTTGCACTTTATCTGTATTTATTTAATATGGGCAATAGGAAAATTTTGACTGATGGCAGATAAACACATCACTACACTTAAACCAAGAAATAGATAAATTTTCATTCGTCTAAAATTCCCTTAAAAACAAGATAAAACATTCATTTCAAACTCTTTTCAATAAAAAAAAGGCAGTCTTACAAAGTAAGACTGCCTTAAATAAAGTTGAAATTATTAATTTAAGATTATAAAAACTTGAAGTTTTTACCTGGATAGTAAGCCATGCTTCCCAATTCTTCTTCTATTCTTAATAATTGATTATATTTTGCTACACGGTCAGAACGTGACGCTGAACCTGTTTTAATTTGACCAGTATTTAAAGCTACAGCTAAATCGGCGATAGTAGTATCTTCAGTTTCACCACTACGGTGACTCATTACGGAAGTATAACTATTCCTAGTCGCTAAATTAACCGCATCAATAGTTTCGGACAAACTACCAATTTGATTTACTTTTACTAAAATAGAATTGGCAATTCCATTATCAATTCCTCTTGCTAATCTCTTGGTGTTAGTTACAAATAAATCATCTCCTACAATTTGCACTTTTTTACCAATAGCATCCGTCAAGGCTTTCCAACCATCCCAATCATCTTCAGCTAAACCATCCTCAATGGAGATAATAGGATATTTCTCTGACCATTCTTTCCAGAAATCCACCATTTGCGCAGCAGTTCTTTCATCCCCTGTAGATTCAAAAACATACTTATTCTTTTCTGCGTTATAAAATTCAGAAGAAGCTGCATCTAAAGCAATGTGCATATCAACACCAGGTTTATAACCCGCTTTTTCAATGGCCTCTAAAACTACCTCAATTGCTTCTTCGTTTGATCCTAAATTTGGTGCAAAACCACCTTCATCACCTACATTGGTACTATGCCCTTTAGATTTTAATACAGATTTTAAAGTATGAAAAACTTCCGTCCCCATTCTTAATCCTTCAGAAAAAGAATTTGCCCCAAAAGGCATCACCATAAATTCCTGAATGTCAATTTTATTATCTGCATGTGAACCACCATTCAAAATATTCATCATTGGCACCGGCAAAGTGTTTGCGCCAATACCGCCAATATATCTATACAATGGAAGGCCAACTTCAAGTGCACCTGCTTTTGCAATAGCTAAAGAAACGCCTAAAATTGCATTTGCACCTAATTTTTCTTTATTTGCAGTTCCATCAATACTTAATAGATAATTATCTAGTGCAGATTGATCCAAAACATACTGACCATTCAAAGCTTCATTTAAAATAGTATTTACATTATTCACGGCGTGTAAAACCCCTTTACCATTATAAACATCTTTATCGTTATCACGTAATTCCATGGCTTCATGAATACCTGTTGAAGCACCTGAAGGCACAGCAGCACGTCCCATAACACCAGTATTAGTGTAAACATCTACTTCTAAAGTTGGATTACCTCTAGAATCTAAAATTTGTCTTGCTTTAATATTTGCTATATAACTCATTATAATATTTTTATTACTATGATTTCATGTTTGCGATAAATTGATCAAATAAATATCTTGAATCGTGTGGACCTGCAGAAGCTTCAGGATGATATTGAACAGAAAATATTTTTCTATCCTTAAATTCTATCCCTGCAGCAGTTTCATCATTCAAATGGATGTGCGTTAAATCAATATTTGGATTTTCTTCAATAGATTCCATGGAGACAACAAAACCGTGATTTTGTGTCGTAATTTCACCTTTTCCAGTTTTTAAATTTTTAACTGGATGATTAATTCCTCTGTGCCCATTGTGCATTTTTATGGTTTTTAAACCTTGTCCTAGTGCTAAAACTTGATGTCCTAAACAAATTCCAAAAATTGGCAGACCACTTTCTGTCATTTCTTTCACATTTTCAATCACGTTAGTCATAGCAGAAGGATCTCCAGGACCATTAGATAACATGATACCATTAGGATTAAATTCCTGCATGGTTTTTAAATTAGTATCCATTGGAAATACCTTTACAAAACAACCTCTATCTACTAAATTTGAAATAATACTTGACTTCACACCAATATCTAATAATGCCACTTTAAATAGAGCGTTTTCATCACCAACTGTATAAGCTTCTTTTGTACTTACTTTAGAAGATAATTCCAATCCATCCATGGAAGGTACCTTATCCAATATGGCTTTTAGCTTCTCGATATCGAACTCTTCGGAAGAAATAATACAATTTTGAGCACCTCTATCTCTAATAATTCTAACTAATGCTCTGGTATCTATATCGGAAATACCTACCACATTATCTTTTAACATTTCATTTTGCAACGAATCATTCGCGGCATCTCTAGAATAGATTTTTGAAAACTTTTTGGTGATTAAACCAGCAATTTTCATACTACTTGACTCTTTTTCATCTGGATGCACACCGTAATTTCCAATATGTGGACTTGCCATGGTTAAAATTTGACCGACATAAGAAGGATCTGAAAACACTTCTTGGTAACCCGTCATCCCTGTGTTGAAAGCAATTTCACCAGTAGTTGTACCTACTTTCCCGATAGAATTCCCTTTAAAAACAGTGCCGTCTTTTAACAATAAAATAGCTGGAATATTTGACATAAAGAATTTTTTTACAAAGTTAAAAGAAGCGCGTTAAAATTAAGCGAATGTTTATAATTTGTTGAAATAAAAAAAGGGATAATGAAACATTATCCCTTTTTATCTAGCGTTTGCTAAATTTATTCTTCTTCAGACTTATCAGCAGTAGCGGCTTTACCACCTCTTCTTGATCTTCTAGTTTTCTTAGCAGAATCATTTCCGTAAATTTCGTTATAATCTACTAATTCGATCAAACACATTTCTGCATTATCCCCTAATCTATTACCCGTTCTGATGATTCTAGTATAACCACCTGGACGATCAGCAATTTTAGGTGCAATCTCTCTGAACAATTCAGTTACAGCATACTTGTCTTTTAAATATCTAAAAGCAGTTCTTCTGTTATGCGTTGTATCCGTTTTTGATTTCGTCAAAATTGGTTCCACAAACAATCTTAAAGCTTTTGCTTTTGCTACTGTTGTGTTAATTTTTTTATGCTCAATTAATGAACAAGCCATATTAGCTAGCATTGCTTTTCTGTGTGCAACTTTTCTACCTAAGTGGTTAAATTTCTTACCGTGTCTCATTGTCTTTTAATTTTCATTCAAACCTGCTATAGTACTTGAATGTTGTTTATATTAAACTTTACCTTAATCTTTTATGATTCCCGCACAAGGATTTTGGGAAGCTTTGTTACTTTTAAAAGTGTACAAAGATAATAATTTTTTTAAAATAAGAATCTCAACCGTTAAGATTGAGATTCTTTTATTTTTTTTAGTAATCCTAAGCTTTCGCTTTGACTTACTCTTTATCTAATTTGTATTTAGAAACATTCATGCCAAAAGCTAAACCTTTAGCTTCTACTAAATCTTCCAATTCAGTTAATGACTTCTTACCAAAGTTTCTAAATTTCAATAAATCATTTTTATTGAAAGAAACTAAATCACCTAAAGTTTCCACATCTGCCGCTTTTAAGCAATTTAATGCTCTTACAGATAAATCTAAATCTACTAATTTAGATTTCAACAATTGACGCATGTGTAAAGAAGTTTCATCAAATTCTTCTGTTTCTGATTTAATTTCAGAATCTAAAGTAATTCTTTCGTCAGAAAACAACATGAAATGGTGAATCAAAATCTTAGCTGCTTCTTGCAAAGCATCTTTTGGTGAAATTGAACCATCTGTAGTGATGTCTAAAACCAATTTTTCATAATCCGTTTTTTGTTCCACTCTATAGTTTTCGATTGCATATTTTACATTTTTAATCGGTGTAAAAATAGAATCGATTGCTATAGTACCTATTGGTGCATTAGATGATTTGTTTTCATCAGCAGGCATATAACCTCTTCCTTTAACCACTTCCACTTCCATGTTAATTTTAACACTTTTGTCCATACGACAAAGTACTAAATCTGGATTTAAAACTTGAAATGAAGTAGCAAATTTTCCAATATCACCAGCAGTCAAAGTATCTTGACCAGAGATGGATACCATAATTTTTTCAGAATCAGTATCTTCAATTTGTTGTTTAAAACGTACTTGTTTTAAATTTAAAATGATTTCAGTAACATCATCCACTACACCTTTCAATGTAGAAAACTCATGATCCACTCCTTCAAGCTTAATGGAAGCAATAGCAAACCCTTCTAGAGATGACAATAAGATTCTTCTTAAAGAATTACCTACTGTAATACCATAACCAGGTTCAAGTGGACGAAATTCGAACTGACCTTGAAAATCGTCAGATTCAATCATTATAACCTTGTCAGGTTTTTGAAAATCTAATATAGCCATTTAATATCTTCTTTTTAATTGAGTAATGGTTGCGCGGTTAATTTACTTGAAGATGCGGTAAAATAACCCTTTGGCCAAAATCCAATATATTGTTTTGTTTATAAAATAAAAATCATTGTTTGTGTTTACTCTAAATAGATTATTTAGAGTAAAGCTCAACGATTAATTGTTCTTTGATGTTTTCTGGAATCATTTCTCTAGAAGGCACAGACAAATATTTACCTTGCATTCCTTGAACATTCCAATCCAACCAATCGAACTTTTTATCATTACTAGCTAAAGATGCAGTAATAACTTCTAATGATTTAGATTTTTCTCTTACACTTACAACATCACCTTCTTTTAATTGGTAAGAAGGAATGTTTACCAATGAACCATTCACTGTAATGTGTCTGTGTGTTACTAATTGACGTGCACCACTTCTTGTAGGAGAAATTCCTAATCTGAATACAGTGTTATCTAATCTAGACTCACATAAACTTAACAACAATTCCCCTGTAATACCCTTCATTCTTGAAGCTTTCTTAAACAAGTTAGAAAATTGTTTTTCTAAAATACCGTAAGTATATTTAGCTTTTTGTTTTTCTGTTAATTGGATTGAATATTCAGATTGTTTACCTCTTCTTTTATTCGGACCATGTTGACCAGGACCGTAATTTTTTCTTTCTAAAGCTTTATCAGCTCCAAAAATAGGCTCTCTGAATCTTCTAGCGATTTTTGACTTTGGGCCAGTATATCTTGCCATCTCTCTTCTTTTTTAAATAAAATTATTAAACTCTTCTTCTTTTGGGAGGTCTACAACCATTGTGAGGAATTGGTGTTACATCAATAATTTCTGTAACTTCAATACCGTTGTTATGTAAAGTTCTAATTGCAGACTCACGTCCAGAACCAGGTCCTTTTACAAAAACTTTCACTTTTCTTAATCCCAAATCTCTTGCCTCTGCACCACAGTCTTCAGCTGCCATTTGTGCAGCATACGGAGTGTTCTTTTTAGATCCTCTAAATCCCATTTTACCAGCAGAAGACCAAGAAATAACTTGTCCTGTATTAGTGGTTAATGAAATAATAATATTGTTAAAAGAAGCATGAATATGTGCTTGACCTACGGCCTCTACTTTTACACTCTTTTTTTTAGCTTTAGTTGACTTTGCCATTATAATTAAATTAATTATTTAACTGCTTTCTTTTTACCAGCAACAGTTTTCTTTCTACCTTTTCTCGTACGAGAGTTATTCTTTGTTCTTTGACCTCTTAAAGGAAGCCCTGATCTGTGACGAACACCTCTGTAACATCCAATATCCATTAAACGTTTGATGTTTAATTGAATTTCAGAACGTAAAGATCCTTCTACTTTAATTTGTTCTATCGTTGTTCTGATTTTCGCTAACTGATCATCATCCCAATCTTGAACTTTGATGTTTTCATCAATTCCGTTCTCAGCTAATATTTGTTTAGCTGTGCTTGAACCTATACCGAAAATATAAGTTAAACCTATTACCCCTCTTTTATTCTTAGGTAAATCTATTCCTGCAATTCTAGCCATAATACTATAATTATCCTTGTCTTTGTTTAAATTTAGGGTTCTTTTTGTTTATCACATAAACTCTTCCCTTACGCTTCACAATCTTACAATCTTCAGATCGTTTTTTTACAGATGCTCTTACTTTCATTTGTTCTGTCTTTTTCTAATTATCACATGGAACGATTAGATAAAATATCCTTTCGTTTCAAGTATTCTTATTATTTATACCTGTAGGTAATGCGTCCCTTCGTTAAATCGTAAGGAGACATTTCTAACTTTACTTTATCACCTGGTAAAATTTTAATGTAGTGCATTCTCATTTTACCAGAAATATGAGCAATGATGACATGTCCGTTTTGCAACTCTACTTTGAACATAGCATTACCCAATGCTTCTAATATTACTCCGTCTTGTTCTATTGATGCCTGTTTTGCCATACTTACTATTATATTGACATTTCATTCATACCACGTCTACCTCTAATTTTTCCACCTTCCATCAAACCATCATAATGTTGATTCATTAGGTAAGTTTCAATTTGTTGCAATGTATCCAACACCACACCAACCATAATCAATATAGATGTACCTCCCATAAATAATGCGAAGTTATCACCAATTCCTGCCAAGTGAGCAAAAGCTGGGATTATAGCAATCAGAGCTAAAAATATAGATCCTGGTAAAGTTATTCTAGAAACAATATCATCAATTCTATTAGCAGTATCTGTTCCTGGTTTTACACCTGGAATAAAACCACCGTTTCTTTTTAAATCATCCGCAATTTGCTTAGGATTTACAGTAATAGCTGTATAAAAATAAGTAAATACCATAATTAAGATAGCAAATACTAGATTATAAGGCCATGACCATAAATCTCTTAATCCATTAAGAAAAGAACTGTTAGTTTGATAGGACATCATCATTGGTACAGACATAATAGCCTGTGCAAAAATAATTGGCATAACACCAGAAGCATTTACTTTAAGCGGAATATAACTTCTTGCAGATTGTTCTGTAGCACCACCACCTGCAACTCTTTTTGCATAGTTTACTGGTAATCGGCGTACACCTTGAACGATCAGTACTGTTACCATAATAATGGCAAAGAAACCAATCAATTTCAACAATTGAATAAATACAGCTGAATCACTAGTTACAAATTCTTCTGCGATAGCAGAAGGGAAACGAGCTAAGATACCTACAGTAATCAAGATAGAAATACCATTTCCAACTCCTTTATCTGTAATTCTCTCCCCTAACCACATTGCAAACATTGTTCCTGCAATTAATACAAGCATTGCCATAGTCCACCACATAAATGAATTATCAATAATGGCATTTCCAACGTACATACCTAAATATGCAGGTCCTTGAAAAGCACAAATAATGATTGTTAACACCCTGGTATAACCATTAATTTTTCTTCTACCACTTTCTCCGTCTTTTTGCATTTTTTGTACCACTGGAACAGCCATTCCTAATAACTGCATAATAATAGAGGCAGAAATATAAGGCATAATTCCAAGCGCCATAATAGATGCTTTAGAGAAGGCTCCTCCTGCAAACAAATCTAATAAACCGGTAATTCCACCAGCATTAGAACCTGTATTTTGGGCAGCCATGATATTTTGATCGATACCTGGAAGGACGATAAAAGAACCAATTCTATAAACTAGAATTAATCCTAATGTTAAAAGAATACGATTTCTCAATTCTTCTGTCTTCCAAATATTTTTCAATGTTTCTATAAACTTCTTCATCAAAGGTTTATTTTAAATCGTTTCAATTGAACCGCCAGCACCTTCAATAGCTGCTACTGCGGAAGCTGAAAATTTATTTGCTTTAATTGTCAATTTAGCAGTTAAAGCGCCTCTTCCTAAGATCTTCACTTTATCATGCTTTGAAACTAAACCATTTTCTAACAATACCTCAATTGTAATTTCACTCAATTTCTTTCTATCCACTAGATCTTGAATAGAATCAAGGTTTACCCCTTTATATTCTACTCTATTGATATTTGTGAAACCAAACTTAGGTACACGTCTTTGAAGTGGCATTTGCCCACCTTCAAATCCAATTTTTCTACTGTAACCAGATCTTGATTTTTGACCTTTATGACCTCTTGTAGAAGTTCCACCTCTACCAGAACCTTGGCCTCTACCAATCCTCTTTACTGTCTTAACTGAACCAGAAGCTGGTGTTAAATTTGTTAAATTCATCACTGTTAATTTTCTAAATTATTATTTTACGATTTCCACCAAGTGAGCTAGTTTTTTAACCATGCCCAAAATCTGAGGTGTATCTTCTTTTTCAACAACTTGGTTTAACTTTTTAAACCCTAAAGCAACTAAAGTAGCCTTTTGATCTTTCGGTCTGTTGATACCACTTTTTACTTGTTTAATTTTAATTGTAGCCATTTCTTACTATCTTATCCGTTAAACACTTTATTTAAATTAACACCTCTGTCTTTTGCTACAGAAACTGCATCTCTCAAGTTTTCTAAGGCATCAAAAGTAGCTTTCACTACATTGTGCGGATTAGAAGAACCTTGTGATTTTGCTAAAATATCTGTAATTCCGGCGCTTTCTAAAACTGCACGCATAGAACCTCCAGCAATTACACCTGTACCATGGGAAGCAGGTTTTAACATAACACGAGCACCTGAAAATTTCCCTAATTGGAAATGAGGTACTGTACCATTAATAATTGGCACTCTAACTAAGTTTTTCTTTGCATCATCTACTCCTTTAGAAATAGCTTCCACAACTTCTTTCGCTTTTCCTAAACCATGACCAACGATTCCGTTTTCATCTCCCACTACAACAATTGCAGAGAAGCTAAATGTACGTCCACCTTTGGTTACTTTAGTTACACGATTTAAAGCAACTAACTTATCTTTCAATTCTACTTCTGTAGATCTTAATTTGTTCCTTTTCATTTCTTCTTAAAATTTTAATCCACCTTCTCTAGCTCCTTCTGCTAGTGCTTTAACTCTTCCGTGATATTGGTAGCTATTTCTATCAAAAACCACAGTTGTTACACCCGCTTTTATTGCTTTTTCAGCTACAGCTTTTCCTACTATCGTAGCTTGCTCAGACTTACTTTTTCCTTCAACCTCTTTGGATTTATATGAAGATGCAGAAACTAATGTAATTCCTTTTTCGTCATCAATAACTTGTGCGTAAATTTGTTTATTTGATCTAAACACGCTCAATCTAGGACGCTCAGAGCTTCCGAACACATTTTTACGGACTCTTCTTTTAATCTTATTTCGTTTATCAATTTTACTCAATGACATAACTTAACTTTTTTTATTTTGCTGCAGATTTACCTGCTTTTCTTCTAATATACTCATCATTGTAACGGATACCTTTTCCTTTGTATGGTTCAGGTTTTCTGTACGATCTGATCTTTGCTGCTACTTGACCAACTAATTGTTTGTCATGAGACTCTAAAGTTACCACTGGTGGCTTACCTTTATCTGTCACTGCAGTTAATTTAACTTCCTTAGCAATTTCTAAGTGAATTGGGTGAGAATAACCTACAACCATTTCTAATATTTGGCCATTTGCTACCGCTCTGTAACCAACACCATGAAATTCTAATACCTTTTTAAATCCATCACTTACACCTTCAATCATATTTGCTATAAGCGCACGGTATAAACCGTGTTGTGCTCTCACATCTTTATGATCAGAAGTACGCTCTAAAGAGATTACACCATCTTCAATTTTGATTTTTACATTCTCTAAATTGAACTCTTGTGTTAATTCTCCTTTAGGGCCCTTTACAGTGATTAGGTTTCCTTCTACTTTGAAGTCCACACCATCTTTTAATGTAATTGGATTATTTCCTATTCTAGACATACTCTTATATTCTTATTTAATATACGTAGCAAATCACTTCGCCACCTACTTTTAAATTTCTAGCTTCTTTATCTGTAATAACTCCTCTTGAAGTTGAAATTACGGCAATTCCTAAACCATTTAAAACTCTTGGAAGTTCAGTTGCACCAACATATTTTCTTAAACCTGGTGTACTAATTCTCTCAATTCTTCTAATTGAAGGTTCTTTATCGTTTGTATATTTTAAGGCAATTTTAATGGTTCCTTGAGGACCATTGTTGTCAAATTTATGACTTAAGATATATCCTTTTTCTTCCAAGATTCTAGTAATGTCTTTTTTCATTTTAGAACTTGGAATTTCAACTACTTTATGACCTGCACTTTGTGCATTTCTAATTCTAGTTAAATAATCAGCTATTGGATCTGTATACATTTCTGCTCGCTTTTATTATTAATTACCAACTTGCTTTAGTTACACCTGGTATTTTACCAGCTAAAGCCATTTCTCTGAATGTTACCCTAGAAAGTCCAAATTGTCTCATATAGCCTCTTGGTCTTCCTGTTAACATACATCTATTGTGAACTCTAATCTTCATAGAGTTTTTAGGTAATTTTTGCAAAGCCATCATTGCATCCCAATCACCTTCATTTGCTGCTTTTCTCAAAGCATCTCTTTTATCGGCATGTAACTCAGAAAGTCTAATTCTCTTACGTTCTCTTGCCTTCATTGATTCCTTCGCCATATCTTATTTTTTTGTGAATGGAAAACCGAATTCATCAAAGAGTGCTTTCGCCTCTTCATCAGAATTTGTACTGGTTACAAATGTGATGTCCATCCCGAATATTTTGTTTACTTTATCTATATCGATTTCCGGAAAAATGATGTGTTCTTTAATTCCCATATTGAAATTACCTCTTCCATCAAATCCTTTATCGTTTACTCCTTTGAAATCTCTTGTTCTAGGAAGAGAAACAGAAATAAAACGATCTAAAAAATCGTACATTTTATCACCTCTCATTGTCACTTTAACTCCAACAGGCATTCCTTTTCTCAATTTGAAATTAGAAATATCTTTTTTAGAATTAGTAACTACGGCTTTTTGACCAGCAATTAACGACATATCGTTAACAGCAGAATCAACTAACTTCTTATCTGATGTTGCAGCGCCAATACCTTGACTCAACACTATCTTTTCCAGTTTAGGAATTCTCATTTTTGATTTAAAACCAAATTTAGTTTTTAACAAATCTGCGATTTCTGTACTGTACTTTTCTTTTAATCTTGGCGTATAACTCATGACTTAACTACCTCCCCTGATTTTTTAGAGTATCTTACTAATTTCCCGTTATCGTCAGCTTTTCTACCTGTTTTAGTGGCAACACCATTCACTACTAACATAATGTTAGATGAATGAATTCCCGCAGGAGATTCAACTATTCCTCCTTGAGGATTAGATGCACTTGGCTTCACATGTTTTTTAACCATGTTTACACCATCAACAATAACACGATTTTTCTTTCTATCAATAGAAAGAATAGTTCCTTCGCTACCTTTTGAAGTTCCTGCAATTACTTTAACAGTATCTCCAATTTTTACGTGTAATTTTTTCTGCATTTTACTTAATTTTAAAGTACTTCAGGTGCTAATGAAACGATTTTCATAAACTGCTTGTCTCTTAACTCTCTGGCAACAGGACCGAAAATACGTGTCCCTCTCATTTCACCAGTAGCGTTAAGCAACACAACTGCATTATCATCAAATCGAATATAAGAACCATCTTGTCTTCTTACTTCTTTTTTAACTCTTACTATTACTGCTTTGGCAACTTGACCCTTTTTGATGTTGCCAGCTGGTATAGCGCTCTTTACTGTTACAACAATTTTATCTCCTACAGAAGCATATCTTCTTTTAGTACCGCCTAATACACGGATACACAAAACCTCTTTTGCTCCTGAGTTGTCTGCTACAGCTAATCTACTTTCCTGTTGAATCATTGTATCTTATTATTTTGCTCTCTCAACAATTTCTATTAGTCTCCAACACTTATTTTTACTAAGTGGACGAGTCTCCATTATACGAACAGTGTCTCCTATGTTACACTCATTTTTTTCGTCGTGGGCGACAAATTTAGTAGTTTTTTTGACAAACTTACCATATTTCTCGTGTTTTACTTTTCTCTCGACAGAAATCACTATTGATTTTTCCATCTTGTTACTAGTAACTACGCCGATTCGCTCTTTTCTTAAATTTCTATTTTCCATTTCTAGAAAGTTTATTTTTTAATGAAAAATTAAGCTTCAAGCTCTCTTTTTCGTAATTGTGTTTTTAATCGAGCAAGTTCCTTACGTCCCGATCTTATTTGCAACGGATTTTCTAGTTGCGTAACTTTGTGAGAAAGAATTAATTTTTCTTGCTTCACTTCAAGTTCTTCGATTCTTTCTATCAAATCGTTTACTGATAAATCTTTTAGTTCTACAGATGCCATAATCTTATTTTTTACTCAACATAATCTTTACGCACTACGAACTTACATCTTAACGGTAATTTTTGTGCCGCCAATCTCATTGCTTCTTGTGCTGTTTCTTTATTCACTCCTTCACATTCAAAAAGGATTCTTCCTGGACGGATAACAGCAACCCAATGACTTGGTGCCCCTTTACCCTTACCCATTCTTACCTCTGCAGGTTTTGCAGTGATCGGTTTGTCTGGGAATATTCTAATCCAAACTTTACCTTGTCTTTTCATGTGTCTAGTCACCGCGATACGTGATGCTTCGATATTTCTAGATGTTAACCATCCAGCGTCTAACGATTTTAATCCAAAATCTCCGAAAGCTACTTGGCTTCCTCTTTGCGCAAGTCCAGTATTTCTACCTTTTTGTGCTTTTCTGAATTTAGTTCTCTTAGGTTGTAACATAATACTACGCCTTTATTAAATTCTTATTTTTTCTTTCTTCTAGCAAATTTCCCTTGATTTCCACCGCCTGAAGATTTTTGTTGTAAACCTACGTTTGGAGATAAATCTCTTTTGCCATATACTTCACCTTTACAAATCCATACTTTAATACCGATTCTTCCGTATGTAGTATGTGCTTCAGCTAATGCATAATCAATATCAGCTCTAAATGTATGCAAAGGTGTTCTACCTTCTTTGTACATTTCAGAACGTGCCATTTCAGCGCCGTTCAATCTACCACTAATTTTAATTTTAATACCTTCTGCTCCCATTCTCATGGTTGAAGCTATGGACATTTTAATTGCTCTTCTAAAAGAAATACGTCCTTCAATTTGTCTTGCAACCCCTTCCGCAACTAATTGCGCATCCAGTTCAGGTCTTTTGATTTCAAAGATATTGATTTGAACTTCTTTCCCAGTTAATTTCTTTAACTCTTCTTTCAGTTTATCTACTTCTTTTCCACCTTTACCGATAATCACACCTGGACGTGCAGTATTAATGGTAACAGTTACTAATTTGATTGTTCTCTCGATAATAATCTTTGAGATACTAGCTTTAGTTAAACGAGCAAGTAAATATTTTCTGATTTTATCGTCTTCCACGATTTTTTCAGCGTAATGATTTCCTCCGTACCAATTAGACTCCCATCCTTGGATGATCCCTAATCTATTTCCTATTGGATTTGTTTTTTGTCCCATTCGTTTAATTAATTTAAGCTATCTACAATGATAGTTACGTGATTTGATCTCTTTCTAATTCTATGCGCACGTCCTTGAGGAGCTGGTTGAATTCTTTTCAACATTCCGGCGTGATCAACTTTTACCATTGATACGACTAATGTTTCATCTTCCAAGTTTTTTTCCTCGTTTTTTACTTCCCAGTTTGCAATTGCAGAACGTAGCAATGTAGCTAAACGTTTTGATGCTTCTTTAGGATTGTGTTGCAATATATTTAAAGCTTTATTTACTTCAACGCCTCTTACAAGATCAGCAACTAATCTCATTTTTCTAGCAGAAATTGGACAATCGTTTAATTTAGCAATTGCAATTTTTGACTTTTCAGCTTTTAGTTTTTCAGCTTTTTCTCTTTTTCTAGCCCCCATGGTTAATTTCTTTTAGACTATTTTACTTCTTTTTCTTCTTGTCAGCATGACCTCTGAAAGTTCTCGTTGGAGAAAATTCACCTAATTTATGACCTACCATATTTTCAGTTACAAAAACAGGAATAAATTTATTTCCATTATGTACTGCTACAGTTAGTCCAATAAAATCGGGAGTAATAGTTGATGCTCTCGACCAGGTTTTAATCACTGTCTTTCTTTGTGTCCCAGCTTGTTCTTCAACACGCTGTTGTAATTTATAGTGGACAAAAGGTGGTTTTTTTAACGATCTACTCATAACCTATTATTTCTTTCTCTTTTCAACAATATACTTATTAGAATACTTCTTTTTTGATCTAGTTTTGTATCCTTTAGCAGGAATACCATTTCTTGATCTTGGGTGTCCTCCTGAAGATTTACCTTCACCACCACCCATTGGGTGATCGACTGGATTCATTACTACACCTCTTACTCTAGGTCTTCTACCTTGCCATCTACTTCTACCTGCTTTACCAGATCGAGTTAACATGTGTTCAGCATTCGATACTGAACCGATAGTAGCCAAACAAGTCCCTAAAATCATTCTAGTCTCACCTGAAGGCATTTTAATAGTTACATACTTACCTTCTTTTGCATTCAACTGTGCATATGCACCAGCACTTCTTGCAATAGATGCACCAGCACTTGGGTTGAATTCAATATTATGAATGATTGTTCCTAAAGGAATTTCAGACAAAGGTAAAGCATTTCCAATTTCTGGAGCAGAACCACTTCCTGATACAATAACATCTTCTACTTTTAATCCTTCTGGTGCGATAATATATCGTTTTTCACCATCTTTATAAAATAATAAAGCAATTAATGCAGATCTGTTTGGATCGTATTCAATGGTTTTAACCGTTGCTGGAATACCAGCTTTTTCACGATTAAAATCTATGATTCTATATTTCTTTTTGTGACCACCACCTAAATAGCGCATAGTCATTTTACCTGTATTATTTCTACCACCACTTCTTGTTTTGGTAGCTAACAATGACTTTTCTGGACTTGACTCAGTAACAGTCGAATATTCATTCGCTATTTTATGTCTTTGACCAGGAGTCATTGGTTTTAATTTTCTAACACCCATCTCTTACTTCTTAAATGTTATCGTATAAATCGATTGTTTCACCTTCAGCAACTTGTACAATTGCTTTTTTCCAAATTGAATTACGTTGTTCAGCAATTCCACGAGCAGTATATTTTCTTTTCGCTTTACCACCACCGTATCTCATTGTTCTTACATTCTCAATTGAAACTCCATACAACTCTTCAATGGCAGCTTTAATTTGTAGTTTGTTTGCTCTGTGATCAACCTCAAAAGCAAATCTATTGTTGTTTTCGCTATCATTAGTAGCTTTTTCAGTTAACAACGGTCTTTTTATTATTGCGCTCATCTCTCTTAGTTTAAAATGTTATTTATTGTTTCAAATGAACCTTCAGAGATAACTACTTTATTCGCATTTAAAATATCGTAGGTATTTAAATTTTCAGCAGACACAACTTTTGCACCGATAATGTTTTTAGCAGAAAGATGAACATTTGAATTGTCACCATTTGTTACAAACAAAACTTTTTCAAACGTTAAATTTAAATTCGCAAGAATGGTATTAAAATCTTTAGTTTTAGGAGCATCAAAAGTGATCTCTTCTACTACTAAAATTGCATTTTCCTTTGCTTTATAAGCCAATGCAGATTTTCTAGCCAATTGCTTTACTTTTTTGTTTAATTTGAAATCGTAATTTCTAGGTCTTGGTCCGAAAATTCGACCACCACCTCTAAAAACACCAGATTTGATACTACCAGCTCTGGCTGTACCTGTTCCTTTTTGTTTTTTAATTTTTCTTGTACTTCCTGAAATTTCAGCTCTTTCTTTAGATTTAGATGTACCTTGTCTTTTTCTAGCTAAGATTTGTTTTACATCTAAATAAATCGCATGATCGTTTGGCTCAATTCCAAAAATTGTTTCCGCAAGGTTCACTGCTTTTGCAGTTTCTTTTCCTTTAGTGTTTACAACTTTTAATTCCATCTTACTTCTCAATTATTACGAAAGAACCTTTAGCACCAGGAATAGATCCTTTTACTACAAGTATATTCTTATCAGTTAATACCTTAAGAACTTCTAAGTTTTCCTGCATAACTCTTACGTTACCCATTTGACCTGCCATTCTCATTCCTTTAAATACTCTTGCTGGGTATGAAGCCGCACCGATAGAACCTGGAGCTCTTAATCTGTTGTGCTGTCCGTGAGTAGCTTGTCCAACACCACCAAAGCCGTGTCTTTTTACTACCCCTTGGAAACCTTTACCTTTAGATGTTCCGATAACATGGACATAAGATCCAGCTTCAAAAATATCTACTTTGATTTCATCCCCTAATTTGGCATCTTCAAATCCATCAAACTCAACCAATTTTCTTTTGGGAGTTGTTTTAGCTTTCTTAAAGTGTCCTGACATAGCATTTGGAGTAGATTTCTCTTTTTTATCTCCAAACCCTAATTGAACAGCTTTATAGCCATCTTTTTCTTCGGTTTTTACTTGTGTAACAACACAAGGCCCAACTTCTATCAACGTGCATGGCGTTGCCTTGCCCTCGACACTGTAGATGCTAGTCATACCGATTTTCTTTCCTATTAATCCTGGCATTCTTTATCTATTTTATTAAACTTTAATTTCTACGTTTACCCCACTTGGTAACTCTAACTTCATTAACGCATCAACAGTTTTTGATGATGAGCTGTAAATGTCTAATAATCTTTTGTAAGAACACAATTTAAATTGCTCTCTCGCTTTCTTATTAACGTGTGGTGATTTCAAAACAGTGTAAATTCTTTTGTTTGTTGGCAAAGGAATTGGACCATTTACAATAGCACCTGTTGCTTTTACAGCTTTTACGATTTTTTCAGCCGACTTGTCAACTAAGTTGAAGTCGTATGATTTTAATTTTATTCTAATCTTTTGGCTCATGTCTAAACTAATAAATATGCGTTATCCTTTTACTTTTTTAATTACTTCGTCTGCAATGTTCTTTGGTGTAACATCAAAGTTAGAAAATTCCATTGTAGAAGAAGCTCTACCTGATGAAATTGTTCTTAATGTAGTTACGTAACCAAACATTTGTGATAATGGCACTTTAGCGTTAATAATTTTCGCTCCGTTTCTATCACCCATTCCTTCCATTTGACCTCTTCTTCTATTCAAATCGGCTACTACATCACCCATGTTCTCTTCTGGTGTTACCACCTCTAATTTCATGATTGGTTCTAATAGTGCTGGACTTGCATTAGGAATAGCATGTCTGAAAGCTAATTTAGCTGCTAATTCAAAAGATAATTGGTCAGAATCTACTGCGTGGAAAGATCCATCTAACAACTCTACTTTTAAAGTGTCCATTGGGTAACCAGCTAATACACCATTTTTCATGGCCTCTTTAAATCCTTTTTCAACAGAAGGGACAAATTCTCTAGGAACGTTACCACCTTTAATGCTATTAATGAATTCTAAACCTTCTTTTTCAGGATCTGTTTGTGGAGAAATTTCAACTACGATATCGGCAAATTTACCTCTACCACCAGATTGTTTTTTATAAACTTCTCTATGCTTAATAGTACCTTGAATTTTCTCTTTATAAGAAACTTGAGGTTCTCCTTCATTCACTTCCACTTTAAACTCACGTCTTAAACGATCAATTAAAATTTCTAAGTGTAACTCACCCATTCCAGAAATAATAGTTTGTCCTGAATCTTCATCAGTTCTAACTTGGAATGTTGGATCTTCTTCAGACAATTTACCTAGACCTACACCTAATTTATCCACATCAGCTTGCGTTTTTGGTTCAATCGCAATACCGATAACTGGATCAGGGAATGTCATAGATTCTAATACAATTGGATGTTTTTCATCACACAAAGTATCGCCTGTTCTAATATCTTTAAATCCTACTCCTGCACCAATATCACCAGCTTCAATCATATCGATTGCATTTTGCTTGTTTGAGTGCATTTGGAATATTCTTGAAATTCTTTCTTTTTTGCCTGTTCTTGGGTTATAAACATAAGAACCTGCTGGGATCTGACCAGAATACATTCTGAAGAAACAAAGTCTTCCTACGAAAGGATCAGTTGCAATTTTAAATGCCAATGCAGCAGTTGGTTCATCCGAACTAGGCATTCTTTTTTCTACTTCATCCGTATCAGGGTTGATTCCTTGAATAGCTTCCGTATCATAAGGAGAAGGTAAAAATGCCATTACAGCATCCAACATAGTTTGAACCCCTTTATTTTTAAAAGCAGAACCACACATTACAGGTTGAATAGACATGTTAATAGTCGATTTTCTAATCGCACCAAACATTTCTTCTTTAGTAATAGAATCTGCATCTTCGAAGAATTTCTCCATCAAAGCTTCATCAGATTCCGCAACAGCTTCGATCAATTTATCTCTCCACTCTTGTGCTTCTTCTTGTAAATCAGCTGGGATTTCAATCTCTTGGTATGTTGCACCGTAGTTATCTTCATCCCAAATAATACCTTTCATGGTAATCAAATCCACAACACCTTTGAAATCATCTTCAGCGCCAATTGGAATTTGTAATGGAATTGGGTTACCACCTAATCTCTCTCTTACCTCAGTTACACACCTCATAAAATCTGCACCTGCACGGTCCATTTTATTTACGAAACATAATCTAGGTACTCTATATTTATCTGCTTGTCTCCAAACCGTTTCAGATTGTGGTTCAACACCAGAAGCTGCACAAATTAATGCAACAGCTCCATCTAAAACTCTTAAAGAACGCTCAACTTCAACCGTGAAATCAACGTGACCTGGAGTATCAATAATATTAATTCTGTAATCTTTTGTATTGTCAACTGGTGCACCCTGAACTGTTGGGTACTTCCAGAAACAAGTAGTAGCAGCAGAAGTAATGGTAATTCCTCTTTCCTGCTCTTGCTCCATCCAATCCATTGTTGCAGCACCATCATGTACTTCACCAATTTTATGACTTACTCCAGTATAAAAAAGGATACGCTCTGTAGTTGTTGTTTTACCAGCATCTACATGGGCCATAATCCCAATATTTCTTGTAAATGTTAAATCTCTTTTCTTAGCCATTATCTTAACTCTTCCTTGTTAAATTCTAAAATGAGAAAATGCTTTATTCGCATCTGCCATTCTATGAACGTCTTCTTTCTTTTTGTATGCTGCACCTTCTTCTTTTGAAGCGGCTAAAATTTCAAAAGCTAATCTTTGTGCCATTGATTTTTCATTTCTTTTTCTTGCATAACCGATCATCCAAGTCATGGCTAAAGATTGCTTTCTAGCATCACGTACAGGTGTAGGAATTTGGTAAGTTGCCCCACCCACTCTTCTACTTCTAACTTCAACACCAGGAGTAACATTATGTAATGCTTTTTTCCAAGTATCTAATGCGGTAGTTTCTTCGTCCACTTTTTCTTGAACTAAATCTAATGCGTCATAAAAAATTTTATATGCTACACTCTTTTTTCCGTGTATCATTAAATTGTTCACAAACTTTGTCACCACAACCTCGTTAAACTTAGGATCGGGTAGAATTGCGTGTTTTTTGGCTTTTCTTCTTCTCATTTTACTTTAGATTTCCTTATTTCTTTTTTGGTCTTTTAGCACCGTACTTAGATCTTCTTTGTAATCTACCCTCAACACCTGATGTATCAAGAGCCCCTCTTACAACGTGATATCTCACACCTGGCAAATCTTTTACTCTACCACCCCTTACTAACACAATTGAGTGTTCTTGTAAGTTGTGACCTTCACCACCAATGTACGCATTCACTTCTTTACCATTTGTCAATCTAACTCTGGCTACTTTTCTCATAGCTGAATTAGGTTTCTTTGGTGTGGTTGTATAAACTCTTACACAAACACCTCTCTTTTGAGGACATGAATCCAACGCAGCCGACTTACTTGTCTTAACTTGAGCGGTTCTTCCTTTTCTTACTAGTTGCTGAATAGTTGGCATATTAACTATCTATTTTATCTTTATTTTTACACAATACAATTACTCCAAATTCGTAAAAATTCGGAGTGCAAAGGTAATGACTTTTTTTTATTATCCAACTATTACTAGATTTTTTTTTGATTTTTTTCACATACGACTGTTGAAAAGCAAAAACTAGAAATGTTCCTAGATATTTTTAGCTTTTATACAAACTAAAATGGAACATATATTGTTGTCCACAAATGTAGTAATCCTATTGTAATAAAACAATATAATTTAGCAAGATTAATAGATACAACAACTTCTAGTAACACAGTTTGTTGAAAAGGTAAATACATCTTCTTCCTCTGCAGAAATATTAAAACAGGCCAAACTAATTCAAAAAATTTTAGTCGTTATCTAAATCTCCATTCCTATCCTAAGGTCTTTGAGTTTTCCTTTTCATTAAAAGAATATAAGTATTACTTTTGTAAGATGAATTATTTGGAGACACTAAACCCTGCACAGTTAGATGCTGTAAAAAATATAGACGGACCAACTATGGTAATAGCAGGTGCAGGATCTGGAAAAACCCGGGTATTGACTTTTAGAATTGCTTATTTAATGGAAAAAGGAATAGATCCTTTTAATATACTTTCCTTAACTTTTACCAACAAAGCGGCAAAAGAAATGAAGGAACGTATATCCTCTATTATTGGTAGCACGGAAGCAAAAAACCTTACCATGGGAACTTTTCACTCCGTGTTTGCAAGAATACTGCGTCACCATGCTGACAAAATTGGTTACCCACAAAACTTCACCATATACGACACCCAAGATTCAAGAAGTTTACTTAAGACCATAGTCAAAGAATTAAAATTAGACGAAAAGGTGTACAAACCAAGTATGGTCCAAGGACGTATTTCTTCTGCTAAAAATAATTTAATATCTGCCGTGGCATACGAAAGTAATTCTGATATTGTAAATGAGGATCGACAAAGTGGTAGACCCAGGGTGTTTGAAATATACAAAGCTTACGAAAAGAGATGTAAGCTAGCTGGCGCAATGGATTTTGATGATTTACTTTATAAAACCAATGTCCTTTTTCGTGACAGTCCAGAAACGCTTCATTTTTACCAACATAGATTTAAATATGTATTAGTAGATGAGTACCAAGATACCAACTACTCTCAATACTTGTTGGTTAAAAAATTAGCTGCCGTTTTTCAAAATGTTTGTGTGGTTGGAGATGATGCGCAGAGTATATATTCCTTTCGTGGTGCAAACATTCAAAATATATTAAATTTTAAAACAGACTATCCCGATCATAATGTCTTCAAATTAGAACAGAATTACAGGAGCTCTCAAACTATTGTAAACGCGGCTAATTCTGTCATTGCAAAAAACAAAGACCAAATACAAAAAAATGTTTGGACCAGTAATGATGTAGGTTCAAAAATTAAAGTTTTAAGAACGTTAACGGATAATGAAGAAGGGAAATTAATCGCCAATCAGATATTTGAAACGAAACAAAACGAGGGAGCTGAAAATTCGGACTTTGCTATTCTTTACCGAACCAATGCGCAGTCTCGTTCATTTGAGGAAGCCTTAAGAAAACTAAATCTCCCTTATAAAATATATGGTGGTCTTTCTTTCTACCAAAGAAAAGAGATTAAAGATATAATTGGATACTATAGACTAACTGCTAACCCGCAAGACGAAGAAGCATTTAAACGAATTGTCAACTATCCCAAAAGAGGTATTGGTAATTCAACCGTTGAAAAATTAGTCGTTGCCGCAAATCATTACGGGGTATCTCTTTGGGAAGTGGCGGCGGAACCACAAAAATATCCAACCGAATTAAATAGTGGTACCCGAAATAAACTAAATCAATTTGTTACGCAAATAAAAAGCTTTGCGGTAGATTTAGAACGAAAAGATGCTTACACCTTGGCGCAACACATTGCAGTTACCTCAGGCATATTAAAAGACCATTACGCGGACAAATCACCGGAAGGAGTTGCTAGGTATGAAAACATTCAAGCATTATTAGCAGGTATTAAGGAATTCACCACTAATGTCAGTGATGGGGAGACTAATTTCTTAAGTGACTTTATGGTAGATGTTGCGTTATTAACAGATGCTGACAGCGAAAAGGATGAAGACAAAAATAAAGTCTCTTTAATGACCATACACGCCTCTAAAGGGCTGGAATTTCCATATGTATTTGTTGTTGGATTAGAAGAGAATTTATTTCCTTCACAAATGGCCTTAAACTCAAGAACGGAACTAGAAGAAGAAAGAAGATTATTCTATGTTGCCATCACCCGGGCAGAAAAAAACTGTACCCTTTCTTTTGCTACAAGTAGGTATCGTTGGGGGAATTTGATCACCAGTGAATCGAGCAGATTTATTGAAGAAATCAATCCTGAGTTCTTAGAAGTATCCACGCCATATCGTTCTGGCGGAAGATCATTAAACCAAACTAATTTAGAAAACAAAACAAGAACACCTACCACCTATGCTCCAAATGGTCCAAAAAGAAGGTTGACTAAACTTCAAGACGCGCCTAAGAAAAGCAAAGATGGCGACACGGCAGATAAACTGGATTTAAAAGTTGGTTACAATGTGATGCATGAGCGATTCGGTAAAGGGAAAATTGTAGCTTTAGAAGGAACACCACCTAGTAAAGCAACCGTATTTTTCCCTAAAGCAGGAAACAAACAATTATTACTAAAATTTGCAAAATTGGAAGTCCTCTAACCTGTCTTCAATTTCTTTACTATTCATTTTTCACTTTAAATTATTAGCGTTGAAAATATGGCGAAACATTATAGAGGAATACGATATTCCTTTTAGTTGATTTTTAATGCAACTAAAATTAAGCCCGGTCTGTTTTTTAGTAACCATTTATCATTACTGTACAGCGTAGTTTTTTTTCCAAATTACTGACATCTTCTATTCTACTTTTAAAACTAGATTTAAAAATAGCTTTAGTTCAAATTAAAATAGCTGCCTTGTAAAAATACATTTTCGCAATTATCCGTTAAAAATAATGCGCAAAGGGTCTTAATAAATTCTGATTAAAGTAAACTTAAAATATATTCCTTATCTTTGCGCGGAATTTTGGTTTCAGTCCTACTTTTCACAAGTAGACAGAATTAAAATGGGAAATAGGTGTAAATCCTATACTGTTCCCGCAGCTGTAAGCTTTAAAATTCTTTTATCAAATGTCACTTTATCGGTTTAAACGATATGGGAAGGCGATAAAAGAAAGTAAGTGAGTCAGAAGACCTGCCAATATTCAAAAAACAAAGCTTTCGGGATAAAAGCATGGTTAATTCTAGGTGGTTTGACTACTTATTTTTCACTTTGATTTTATTCCTTTTTATTAATCAGTCCGCAAAAACAAATGGACAAAAAAAATTAAAAGGATGAAAAAAACTTTACTTTTCACAATTATTGCAGGATTACAACTGACTGCATTTTCACAAACCGCAGATTTTGAAACACCTTTAAGTCAAGCAGACACTGCATGGTTTGGTCAGGACCAAGTTATTGATGGTGACACTACATTTACCACTGGTGGATTAACTTTTGAAAACAACTATAATGCTTCTTGGTTTTCATTTACAGGTTGGGCATATTCAAATTCAGTGGATGTAACTACGGCTGGCTACGGAAATCAGTTTAGTGCTATTCCAGGCTCAGGACAAAACAATTCCAATCAATTTGGGCTTTGTTACGTTAACGGTAACAACAGAATGTTTGCAGAAAACGGTGCGGTATTAAACTTATCGGGTACATACATCACCAACACAACTTATGCTTACTTATCCATGACAGATGGAGATGCTTATGCTAAAAAGTTTGGCGAAAATGTAGATGCAAATGGTACAGTTGATGGAACGAATGGAGAAGACTGGTTTTTATTGACTATATACGGATTGGGTGCTGACAGCACCTACACAGGAGATAGCATAAACTTTTACTTAGCAGACTATAGATTTGCGGATAGTGCAGACGACTACATAGTAAAAGACTGGGAATATGTTGACTTAACAACATTAGGATCTGTTTACGGATTAGATTTTAAATTGAGCTCATCAGATGAGGGTACTTGGGGAATGAACACGCCTGCTTATTTTGCCATGGATAATTTAACTGGTGGATACGCGAGTGTATCCAATACAAAAGAAACAGTCATCTCTATTTACCCTAACCCTAGTGAAGGAATCTTTTACTTAAACACTTCAGAGCAATACTTTATGCAAGTAATTGACATGACTGGAAAAGTAATTATTGAAAAACAAACTACAGGAAATAATAAGGAGTTAATTGATTTAAGCAACGTTGAAAAAGGCATGTATTTTATCCATTTAAAAAACGCTAACGAACAAATCACTAAGCGTATTATTAAACAATAATAATGAAATTGCTTTTGTTAAATATTTCAATCGCAATTGGGTGTCCCTTTATTGGCTTTGGTCAATTTAGGGACACCTTAAAAACGGTTGAGATATTTGCCAAGGCAGACTCCATTCACACTTTTTCCGTTATCAATTCAGCAGTACCGCTATACCAGTTTAACGCAGAAAAATTATTAAATATTGGTGTAAGAGACGTTGGAGAAGCACTAAAGCAAGTGCCAGGAGCCAACATAAAAGATTACGGCGGAATTGGAGGCGTAAGCACTATATCCTTTAGGAGCTTAGGCGCAAATCACACCAGTGTCGAATTAGATGATTTTATACTTCCCAGCTTACAATCTGGGGCGGTAAACCTTAATCAATTCAATATTTTTGGCGTGGACAAGCTAGCCTTATCCACCGGTCAAGTACAACATAACACCGCCAGTGCTGCTGCATATCAAAAAGCAAATTTAATCTCCATCTTTTCTACCATTGGAAGTAAGCCGAAATACCAAACAGAAATTCAAGCAATGGGAGGTTACCAAACCATACAACTCGGTCAAATCGGATTATTAATAAAACAAAGAATAAATAAAAAGTTCACCATTGGCATTCAAGCTATGGGGAGAGAAGGACAAGGCGCTTATACATTTAAATACAAGAATGTAGACAGTACATACGTTGCCAAAAGAAGCGCCAGTAACCTAAAGAATTATCAAGTAAGAGGCGTTTTACAATACCATCATAAAAAGCAACACCTTTTGCTTTCCAGCAGCTGGAATCAGCAATCCCAAAAACTTCCCGGAGCCGTAATTCTCTACAATCCATTCAACCATCAATTCTTAAGTCAAAATCAAACCAACACCCAACTAAAGTACCATTTCGACAATTCAAAACATTATTTTGGTGCACAGTCATTTTACAGAAATGGAACTACATTATATACCGACTCAGCATATTTAAACTCACTTGGCTATCTTCAAAACACCTATAACATTAAAGAGAAGGGTGCTGGCGTAATGTACCGTTATTTTTTAGGGTCCAAAACCCAGTCCGTTTTTATAGGTAGCGACTTTGTTTCAGGAAGTCTCAACGGTAGCCAGTACAGTGCCACCCCACACAGAAGAGAATTAATTTCCGTAATAGGCTTTACCAAATGGCTTTATCGCTTTAAAATTCAAAGTAATTTAACCCACCAGTACATAAAAGACGAAAGCCTAACACAAGTAAACAACTACGATAAACTATCCCCTTTAATTGCCATTGCTTACCTACCATTCCATCAAGAAAAAATAAGGTTTCGGGCACATTACAAAAATACATATCGTTTACCATCATTTAACGACCTGTACTACAACCTAATTGGTAATAAAAATCTTCAACCCGAAAATGTCACTGCTATCAATACCGGAATAACCTATTCTAAAAAATGGCCAGCTACAGCTTTAGAAATATCCATAGACGCCTATCAAAATCAAATAACCAATAAAATAGTGGCAATACCTACACAAAATTTATTTAATTGGAGTATACAAAATATTGGCAATGTAAAGGCTACTGGCATGGATATATCCCTTCAAATACTTAAAAAATTCCAAAATTTTACTGTCATCACAAATATTGGACAAAACCTTAACAAAAGTGTTGACCAAACCCCTGAAAATATATTTTCATACGGCCATCAAATTCCATACACACCAACCTATAACGCTACCTATAACCTAGCCCTGGTATTAAAAGCGCATTATTTTAACATTAACATGATGCACACTGGCTCACGATATACTTTAAATCAAAACATTACAGAAAATTACCTTCCTGGTTTTATAGATCTAAGCATCAGTTACTCGTACAAATACAGCTTAAAAAAATACAGCGATTTGTCCTTTTACATCCACTTAAACAACATTATAGGCAAAAACTATGAAGTAATTAAAAGCTTCCCAATGCCTGGTCGACATGTCATTTTTAAACTCATCTTTAATTTGAAAAAATGAAAAACATCTTTTTTATAACGTTGCTTATAATTCTTGGTATTTCTTGTAAGAAAAAACCCATAGAAACACCAAAAATAAATACAGAATATAGTAATGGGATACTGTGTTTGAATGAAGGACTATTCCAACAGAACAACGCCTCTCTTTCTTTTTACCAAAAGAATAACAGCGCTGTGGATAATTCTATTTTTAAAAAAGTAAATGGACGTGGATTAGGAGATACCGCCAACGATATGATTAGCTATAGTTACAATGGTGAACAATACCTAGCAATTGTAGTAAATGTATCCAGTCAAATCGAAATACTAAATCTAAACACATTAGAAACCGTTAAACAGATAGGCGTATTTAACGAGAATAATGAAAGCCGATCACCAAGGTCAATAGCTGTATATAACGACCACCTGTATATTGTTAATTTTGATGGCACTGTACTTATAGTTAGTTTAGCAAATTACAACACCATTAAAATCCTCGAAGTTGGTAATAATCCAGACCATAACCTCTTGGTTGATGATGCCCTTTGGGTTGTTAATACAGGCGGTTTAAACTACCCAAATTACGACTCTACAATTTCAGTCATAGATTTAAATTCAAACACCATAGTATCGACCATAAATGTTGGGATAAATCCCGGTAAAATGGTAGCAGATGACCAAGGTAATGTATATGTGATTTCAAGAGGAAATTACAGCAACCTAACTCCCAAATTAATCCGCATCAATAAAACCAGCAAACTAAAAGAAGCCACATACCATATCCCCATTACACAAATGGCATATTTGCAGAATAATATTTACTATTACGACGAAGACCAAAAAGCGATAAAACTATTCAACACAGACAATTTGACTTTTGAAACAGGTCACTTTATTGACTGTGGAAATTTCGAAACATTTTATCAAATTCATATCGACCCATACAACCAAGATATTTATTTAAATGATGCCAATGGTTATGTAAACATGAGCAGCATTCGAAAATACGATAAGGAAGGCAACTACAAAAATGAGTTTAACACCGGTTTAATCACTTCTAAACTACTATTTACACCATGAAAACAAATATATTCATCCTCTTAATTTTATTACAAATTAATGGTCTAATTTTCGGGCAATTTGCACCGGCAGCAAATCAAATTGGCACTACAGCAATTCATAAGGACTCAAGTATTATCATCAATTGGGCAAACCAGGTCATAGCGTTCGCGCGTGGGCCCGAAGACATTTCGAATCCAAATAGTATTTTAGCCAGTTTTGGAGATAGTACAAATGCCTTATTTACTGCCCAAGGTAATTCTATAGACGTTGTCAGTTTAGGTGACGGAGGTACAATCACCTTGTCCTTTCCATATCCAATACAAAATGCTAACGGACCAGATTTCACCATTTTTGAAAATAGTTTTGATCACCAATATTTAGAGTTTGCTTTTGTAGAGGTAAGCTCTAACGGACAAGATTTTGTTCGATTTCCTGCAACCAGTAACATTGATAATACAAGTCAGACTGGACCATTTGGTTATTCTGATGCAACAAAAATCAATAACTTAGCTGGCAAATACAAGCAAGGGTATGGTACACCATTCGACTTATCCGATCTCCCTGTTAATTCATCACTCAACCTTGACAGTATTGTGTACGTGAAAATTATTGATGTTGTAGGCAGTATTGACAGTAATTTTGGAACACTCGACCAATACGGAGACCTAGTCAACGATCCTTTTCCGACTGCTTTCAGTAGTTGTGGCTTTGACTTGGATGCAGTAGGTGTTATTCACCAAAACAACCCTTTAAATGTAAGCGCACAAGAGTTAATTTCATTTAAACTATACCCCAACCCTGTAACAAATTATGTTTTCATTGAAACCGAACTAGAAAACATGGCATATAAAGTAAATGATTTACAAGGCAAGCAGGTGCTAAGTGGATACATACAAGACAATAATTATATTGATTTAAGCGAATTGACAAATGGTTATTATCTGTTTACACTAGTTTCAGATGAATTTCTTAAAACAAAAAAAATAGTGGTAAAAAAATAAAGCCTTAACAGTATGTGCTAAGGCTTTAAAATCTATTAATTAATTGCTTATAATTTTGTTAATTCAGATATTGATGTTTCTTCAAGAAATGTAGTTTTAAAAATCAAAGTTGTACTTGTCAATTCTGTAATTTCACTTTCTAATTCAAAAGCAACACCACCAACATCTGCTCTCAATACCAATTTTTCTCCATCATCTGTCACTTTATAAGTAGCAGTTTCAACAGAACCATCTTCAGTAATTGTTAAATCACAATACTCTTCACTTTTCAATTTACAATTATCAAAATCGTAAGTTGCAGCTTCATCTTCTTCTACAGCTTCTCCGTTAACTTTCACTAACTTCCAAGAACCATCTAAATTCTTTACCGCTTTTTGATTTTTGTTACATGATGCAATTGTAAAAACAAATGCAAATGACATCATTACAATTAAAGTCTTTTTCATAATTTTTTTTTCGCAAAATAGTCAAATAATCGGTATTACACTATAGACTATCAAACATACAAACAAAAAAAAACCTCGATAATAGTTATCGAGGTTTCAATTATTAAAAATTAATTATATTTTTTCAAAAACATATTTACTTGCAGTTCCAAAAGCTGTTTGCGTTAAGATTAACTCATCCTTTGACAACTCATCAATAGTATTTGAAATATCTTCAAATTCTCCATCTTCATCTTCAACTCTTAAGATTAAAACAGTTCCTTCGCTTTGTACTTTATAAGTTAAATCAAAAGCTGTTGTATCATTAACTGCAGCTTGATAAGCAGTACAATATTCATCTTTTTTTAATTTGCAATTATCAAATCTTATCGTAAACGCCTCGTCATCACCAACAACACTTCCGTCAATAGTTTTAACTAACCATTTGCCATCCAGTTTTTTCACTGCATTTTGATCTTTATTACATGCAACACTTACCATTGCAATCGCAATTAATAACATTAAAATCGTTTTTTTCATTTTTGTCTATAGTTTAAATATGTAGACAAATTTAAACTTTTAGACTTAATATGATGTAAGCAAGGTTTAAATAATTTCAATATTTTATATTTTATTGAAATTATTGAAAGCTTCATTACCTATATAAAGGCGGTCCGAGAAATTAATTATCAAATTTTATAAAAAAAACAAAAAAAGAACAACACTCGCAATAACATGTATTTCATACTTTTAAGGTTATATCTATTTCTATTCAAAAAAAATATCAAAATAATATTCATTTTTTTTTACAAAATGTTTTGCAAATTAAAAATATAGCTGTACATTTGTCGCCCGAAAGAAAACGTTCTTTTAATAAGCGAGAGTAGCTCAGTTGATAGAGCGCCACCTTGCCAAGGTGGAGGTCGCGGGTTTGAGCCCCGTCTCCCGCTCAATTCATCAAAGCGCAAGCTTAATTGAAATATAGATAATAAACACTACTAACAATAATGCTCGAGTGGTGGAATTGGTAGACACGCAAGACTTAAAATCTTGTGTCCATTAGGACGTGCGGGTTCAAGTCCCGCCTCGAGTACAAAAGACCGAAGTTTATGCTTCGGTTTTTTTGTTAATGATAGTGACGGGGCTTCCACCCTTAGCTATCACTAGAAAGCCAGACTGTACGGTCTGGCTTTTGTTGTTTTATAAACTTTTTTAGAAGACCTTCCTTAAAACAAAACAAGCAACAAGAAATATGTTTTACATAATAAACTTGACTTCTTTCAAGAATCAAACTACTTGAAACTATTTATATAGTTATATTTAATTATGGCAACTGTATATATTTTACATTCAACAAACATTGACAAATTTTACATTGGAAGCTGTATCTGTCTTATCGAAAGATTAAAGGATCACAAAAGCAACACATTTAAAACGGCCTTTACTCATAGGGCTAATGATTGGGTTGTGTTCCTACAAATTGACAACCTTCATTACAATCAAGCCAGAAAAATCGAAAACAATATCAAAAGCATGAAATCTAAAAAGTATATAAATAACCTAAAAAACATACTGAAATCATTGAAAAACTAAAGGAAACTTACCTTTAAACGGGGTCATCCCGATAGCTATCGGGACCCGCCTCGAGTACAAAAGACCGAAGTTTATGCTTCGGTTTTTTTGTTAATGATAGTGACGGGGCTTCCACCCTTAGCTATCACTAGAAAGCCAGACTGTACGGTCTGGCTTTTGTTGTTTTATAAACTTTTTTTTAGAAGACCTTCCTTAAAACAAAACAAGCAACAAGAAATATGTTTTACATAATAAACTTGACTTCTTTCAAGAATCAAACTACTTGAAACTATTTATATAGTTATATTTAATTATGGCAACTGTATATATTTTACATTCAACTCATAAACTAATGGCAAACAATAACTTTTTTATTTAAATTCATCACCAACATTTGTGACTGGCCCAATAAAAACTATATTTGTTTTGTGTGGAAAAAAATAGTCCTTTCATTAACCATATACTGTTTCATTGGTTTTAATCTAATAGCGCAAAATCCGCCTTATTACGTAATTGGCGCTGAAGCATTTTCAAACATCAATATTTATACTTTAAATTATGATGACGAAACAGACATTTTATATGTGGGTACAAACCGTGGATTGTTTTTCTACTCTCAAAATAAATTCAATCCTTTACCGCCATTAAATGGACAAAAAGGGAATTCATTTTTTAATTTAACAAGAGATCAAAAAGGAGATTTGTTTTGCAATAACTTGCAGGGCCAAATATTTAAAATTGAAAGAAACAGCATTAGCCTTTTTTATGAAACGCCAGAGGTAGAGAATATCCTTGATTTTAAATTTTATTTTGATGACCAAAACCATCTTTTATACAGTACAAGACTCCAACTGAAATCGGTAAAACCATCCGGTAAAACAATCTCTATTCTTAATCAAAAGAAACTTAAAATCCTTTTAAAAACGAAATACGACAAATTCAACCTCTATGGGTGCACTCAATTGCCGGACGGTACCATAGTGGGGAAAATTATCGGAAGTAATAACAGCTATTTCACTTATCAGAATGGTCATCTTGAGATTTTTAAACTAGCATTCCAGTCAAGGAAATCAAAATTAAAAAACACGAAGGTACTTTTCTTTCAATTGGGATCTAATATTTTCTACAATTCTAAGCTTGGGATAGCTAAATCTAAAGATGAAGAAATAAGATTGAAAAATTCACTCCAAATTAATTCCATCATTTATCAAAAAAACTCAGATCAAGTTACCATTATAAATGCGAATAACGGTGTAAGGAAGATCAAGTCAAACGAAGATAGTATTACGGCGTCTCCAACTTATTTCGGTGACAAATTTATTTCTACAGTTACAGAAAACGTAAACAATACAACGTTTTTAGGCACGTTTAAAGAAGGGATAATGGTGGTGCCAAGTTGGGACATTTTAAGATACGACACTGGACTTTCATTTGAAGGGATAACTACTTCCCATAAAAATGTTGTTTATTTATCGAATAATGCAAATACTTTATATAAACATGAAAATGGACCAGTATTGCAATCCAAACACGATTATAATATAAAGAAATTATTCACTTTAAAAGATATCTATACGCTTAACAAAAAAGTAATTAGAAACATTTTACATTATCAGGATGGAGTCCCATTTTACAATAATATTAAAGATTTAGTTGAAGTCCCTGGTCAGTTTTTTGTTTTCATAAGTACTGGCGCGATTATAATAGTTACGAAAAATGGCGTGGAAATTTCGCCAAATTTTGCTACAAAATTAGAAACCAATCGATACGTTATTCCGATAAAAAATAGAGGAAGGGCCATTACCTACCATCAAAAAACTGAAAAACTCTATTACATTACAAGCGCTGGTGTTTTTGCTAGAAAATGGAATGCTTTAAATACGGATACACTACTTTTCAATAATGCAATGTTGGATGCGAATGACTTGACATTGTATGAAGACCAACTTTTTATCGGGACTGAAAAATTTGGGATACTTTTGTATAAGGACAATGTTGTCCAAAGTTTAATCGATTTAAAAGATGGTCTTAAATCGAAAACAGTCATAAAGTTAGAAGTGAAGAACTCACTTTTATTCATATTAACAACCAAAGGCTTACAGGTATACGATTTAGTGTCAAAACAATTTATTGGTCTTGGTGAAAACGAAGGTGTTTTAACGGGAAAAGTCATAAACTTTTCAATAAGTGATGATAAATTGTGGCTTTTAGACAAGCAAGGCTATTATGCTTATGAATTGAAAAGATTAACATCCAAGGAAAACTACAATGAGTTTGGTCGAGTATATTTAGATTCTATTGAGGTCAATAATAAAGCCATACTATTGGATAGCGATTCATTGTTTTCTTATGATAAAAATGACATTAAATTCTATTTTGACTATAGAAATATCGAAACCAAAACAGAAGCCATTTTCAACTATAAAATAATTGGAATTTCAGAGGAATGGCAAACATTATCTACTAAAGTAAACTCTTTGGTATTCCCATCTCTAGCACCAGGTAAGTATTCTTTTTTAATTAAGGCTACCTACCGAGGAAATGAAACCAAAACATTACGATACAATTTTAAAATAAAACAGCCATTTTGGTTTCAATGGTGGTTTATATTACTCCTATTTTTATTAATCGTTCTCTTAGTTTCTTCTTTCTTTTTTTTACAAAACAGAAAAAATAAAAGAGACCAAAAAATAATGCTCGAAAAACAAAAAATGCAATCTGATATTTTTGAGTCTAAGTTAAAAGCCATTCGCTCACAAATGAATCCACATTTCATTTTCAATTCATTAAATTCAATACAAGCATTGGTGTTAAAACAAGACACACAAAAATCATATGATTATATTGAAATGTTTGCAGACTTGGTACGTAAAACCTTAAATTTTTCAGAAAAGAATTATGTGCCACTTGATGAAGAAATAACATTTTTAAACATTTATTTAAATCTAGAAAGTTTGAGGATGAAGGAAGAGTTTCAATTTAAAATTGAAAAAAATATTAAAGAAGGTATAATGATTCCTTCTTTACTGATACAACCATTTTTAGAAAATGCAATTCATCATGGCTTGTTGCACAAAAAAGGAAATAAAACACTTTTGATTGATTTTCACTTAAATGACGACCTAGTATCTTGTGCGATTACAGATAATGGGATAGGTAGAGTTAAAGCTACTGAAATTAAAAATAGACAAAAGTACAATTACACCTCTTTTTCTCTTGGTGCCACAGATGAAAGACTGAGAATATTGAGTGAACAAAATAGCCGTCAATTCAATTATACAATTACGGATTTATACGACGAAAAAGGAAATGCCATTGGAACAAAGGCAACGATCAACTTCCCTTTTATTAATAAATACTAGTATTTGGCAAACTGAAAGAATGGTTTTAAAAATTGATTTCAATTTATTTTAAATAAATCATTAATACTGCACTATGAAAATGATTAAAGCAATAATTGTTGATGACGAAGAAGATGCAAGAGATGTATTAAAAACGCTGATTAATTTTTCTCAATTTCCAATTGAAATACAGGCCATGTGCAAGAGCTTAAAAGAGGCTGTTACCAACATCAAGCAATTAAAGCCTGATGTTGTTTTCTTAGACATACAAATGCCTGAATATGCTGGATATGAAATTGTAAACTTTTTTGATGAAATGGAATTCGAAATTGTTTTTATTACAGCTTATGATAAATATGCTTTAAAAGCATTTGAAATGAGTGCCATTGATTACTTGGTCAAACCAATAAACAGAACAAGATTAAACGAAAGTTTACAACGGATTTCAGAAAAGGTAGATCAAAAAAATACGCATGCAGCTTATGCTGTCTTACTGGAAACCCTTCAAAATAAAACATTCGATAAAATTGTCATCCCAGAAATTGATGGCAATCTTATTTTAAACCTGAAAGACATTATTTGTATTCAAGGTTATGGGAGTTATGTGATCATTCATCAGCTAAATACCGAAAAGTTAACGGTCAGTAAAAACCTCAAATACTTTGAGAAATCTCTTCCAGAAGAAAGCAATTTTTTTCGATCACAAAAGTCATGGATTATTAACCTTGATCACATTAAAAAATACAATGCCAACCAAGGAAACATTTACCTTTCCAATGATATTATAGCAAAGCTTTCTCCCACAAAAATTACCGCATTCAATTTAGCAATCCAAAAGTAGGCACAACTTACACTCTCCATTCAAGTCACTAGGCAAACAGCCAGTTTATATCCCATTGCACAAAAAAATGATATCATCTATCATTTTCACAAAGTCAGCATTCTGTTTTGCAAAGTGTATCCATTCTATGACCACTATCATTTTAGATTTGTCACATAATTTATATAAAACCTTTAAAAAAGATTATAATGACAAGAAAAGCAATATTATTAAGCGCTTTATTTCTAACTGTTTTAGGCAGCAATTTAAATGCTCAAACCATGAAAGAAAAGCTAGAAGCTAAAAAAGCTGCACTTGAAGCTAAACTAAATGAAAAATTAGGAGCTCTTAGCAATATAGACACCTTAGACCCTGACATCAGTCAAGAAGCAATTATGACAACTTGGGCCGACGGCAAACACAATGAATACTATTTTAATGGCAGCTCTTGTCAACAAACTCCAAGTGAAATAGATTTAAAATTCACTAGAGAAGATGGTAAAGTAGTTGCGGTTACTTATGACGGTGCAGAATACCGAGCAGACCATGAAGGAATCTCAGATTTTGTTCGGTATTATAAGTCTCCTGGTAATTTATGTATCGTATTTGCAGAGTCTTGGGCTTATGTATTCACCTATACACATAACGAAACGAGTGTTAAAGGGAAATATTTTATTAACAGAAAACTAGATTACGCCTACTCTCAAACGATATCAAGATATTTGGAAGCTTCAAAAGTACATCAAGCCGACGCCCTAGCTGAAATCGCAAAAAAAGAAGCAGCTGATGCCGATAAAGCAGCTGCTGAAAAAAAGGCTAAATGGTCGATTGAAGGTAAAAATTTAGCTAAAGTTGAAATTACAGATGTTAAAGCCCCACACAAATTTGGATATTTTAGAGGCTTTAGTTTTCAAGTTAAAGCAACATTAAAAAATGGCAAAACCATTTCCACAAAAGACGGTGGCTTTTGGTCGGACTATACAATGACATACACTAACGGAGACTATGATGGTGCAACGATTAAACCAACAACTCTCGTAAAAGATGATAAAATAATAGTGACTGTTTCATCAAAGTTCGATCCATCCATTAAAGCAACTCAAGAAGTGGTTTTAAATTATGATGAGGCTTTGTATTATACCATGCAAGCAAAAAATTGGGGAACTTCTGCAAACGATTATAAAATAGAAATAAAACAAGTAAAGCATCAATCTAACGGAACAGATCTTTTGCTATATAGAGTTACTGACTTAGACGGTTACGACCCTGTTCAGGTTTTTAAACTAAGAGCCGATCAAACGCTACACTTTAAAACGGATGGTGCAAATGGATATAAGACTGTAGGAGTAGGTAACGAAACTGGACCAGGCGCAAACGCAGGAAATGGTGGTAACATTACCGTAATTAAAGACCCAAGTGTAACCAGTTATAATTTAAATTACTCCTTAAAAGGAGGTACTGGTGGTGCAGGAACATATGGCTATAACAGAGGCCAAAACGGAAGAGATGGCATATTTAAAGAAGAAGTAAGAACCGTTAACTTTTAAGACCATAAACATGAAGAATTTAAAACAAATAATTTTAACATTGGTACTGGCTTCAAGCTCGGTATCCATGGCCCAAACATGGGAAACTATAGGGACTGCGGCTTTTACTACTGGTGATACACAATATGGCTGCATGGATGTTTACAATGGAACACCATACATTGCGTATAAAGATGTTGCGAACGGCAGCAAATGTACGGTAATGCGATATAACGGAAGCAATTGGGTATATGTAGGATCGCAAGCATTTACACCAGGTATTTCAAGAGAACAATCAATCGCTATTGATCAATTAAATGGTGATGTTTATGTAGAGTATACGGACGCAACCATAAATGCCATAGTCGTATCTAAATTCAACGATAACAATGGCGTGTGGGAACCATTAGGACCAAACGGAATTGCATCTTCTCCATCTGAATTTTACCAACAGATAAAAATTGATAATGGAGACCCTTACTTAGTGTTTGGAGGATATCAGGCGACTTTAAAACAATACAACCCTGGTACGCCGACTGGAACATGGACCGCAACACCTGGTCCAGTCATTTCTTTTGCTCAAGCATGGTATACAAGATTAGCCATTGATGGCACAGATAAATATGTTATTTACTCAGACATTTCAGAACAAGGAAAAGCATCTGTAGTATTGGCAACAGCAAATAGTATTAATGCTGTAGGTGGGGTTTTAGGATTTACAACCGGAGGAATTGGTTATTGCGATATTGCAGTAGACAACGGAATACCCTATATCTCTTTTCAAGACAGTATTAATGGACGAAGAATTTCAGTAATGAAATTCAACGGTACCGACTGGGAATATGTTGGCGGCGCTGGTATTTCAAGTGGAAATGTGGAACATAACAGAATTTTATTTCACAATTCAATCCCTTACATAAGTTATTACGATAATGGTGATGGAAAACTGCACCTAAAGAAATTTAACGGTACGGCATGGATTAGCGTGGGCCCTGCTGTTGAAAATGGAAGCGTTTATCTTAACGACATGGCGATAAATGATGACCATGTATTCATTGCCTTTAAAGAAGGCAATTCAGGTGGGAAAATGACAGTTAAAAAGCTAGATTTAAATACAGTTGCAGGTGTAGCTACAAGTGTAAATAATAAATTACTTGTATATCCAAATCCAGCTCAAAATGAACTCTTCATAAAAATAGACAATGCTAAAGTTAATCAAATCGACATTGTTGATTTATCAGGAAAAGTGATTCAAATTAAAAATGAATTTACGTCAAAGCTTAACATATCAGACTTAAATAAAGGTATTTATTTTATAAAGGTTTACACTGAAAATGGCATTTCAACGCAACGTTTTATAAAACAATAGCAAATTCAATAATAAGTGTCATTTCAGTAATAGAAATGGCACTTTAAAAATCTTACATGATGAACATTTTTAATAATTTATCTTTTGGCAAAACAGTGCTGTCAATTTTCACCCTATGCGGACTGTCGAACACCACCATAGCCCAAACATTCGAGTGGGCAAATCAAATCGAAGGAACGGGCATTGAATACGGGTTATCTTTGAGCTCATTGGGTGCTGATGTCTATTCAACAGGGTACTTTGAAGACACCATTGATCTCGACCCAAGTAGCGGTGTACACCAATTAACTAACACAGGAGGGCGTGATGTTTACATCCAGAAACTAGACGACAATGGAAATTTTGTTTGGGGTAAAAAAATTGGTGGAACTGGAGATGATATCGGAAGAGTAATCAACGATTATGGTACCACAATAATCATTTCGGGGACATTCTCAGACACGGTTGATTTTGACCCAGGAATGGGAACAGAAATTCGGTCATCCAACGGTGCAGCCGATCTCTTTATTCTTGCACTTGATAACAATGGTGATTTTCTTTGGGTAAAAACTTTTGGTGGCACAGAAATGGAGTCCTTCGGAGATCAGGAGTTAGATCTTGCTGGGGCAGTTGTAATTACAGGTGGATTTTCTGAATCCATTACATTAGATGTTGCAGGTGCACCAATGACCATCACTTCTGTTAACCCAAGTTCAGATGTTTTTGTTGCCAAAATGGCATTATCCAATGGTAATATCAGCTGGATTAAAACCATGGGCGGTACCGGTGCAGATAATGGTACAACTTTAGTAACAAAGTCGGATAATAATATTGTGGTAGCAGGTCGTTTCCATAATATCATGGAAGCTAATCCTGGCACAGGAACATTTTCTCTCAATTCAGCTGGAAATGGAAATGTTTTTATTATCGAACTCAATGAACTTGGAGATTTTGTGCATGCCTTCTCTTTCGACAATTCAGATAACATGGAAATATATGACATGGATATCGATAGTGACGATAATATTTATCTAACAGGACCATTTAAAGCCACCACAGATTTTGATTTAAAATCAGGAATTACATCCATCACTTCGAATGGAGGTCAAGATTGTTACCTTGTAAAATTAACTTCCCTAAAAGATTTAGTTTGGGTGAAAACATTTGGAGCTGGAGGCTTAGAGCAATCATTCGGTGTTCAGGTAGGAAATGATGGAGACGTTTACACCATTGGTCGATTTAAGGGGACTGTTGATTTTGACCCTGGAGCTGGGGCATATAACATTACTGCTTTCAATAATACGCAAGACATGTTTTTTCAAAAACTGGATTCATTAGGTGAGTTTCAATGGGCATATTCCTTTGGCGATCTCGGGACAGATATCGCGAGAGGATTGGAGTTTGACAATGAAGGAAACATTTTTTTCACAGGAGGCTTTGGCGCAAATGCGGACTTTGATCCAACAGCAGGAACTACCCTTTTGACAGCCACCGGAGCAATTGATCCTTTTATCATTAAATTCTCTACAGTTGCCAATGCAGGAATAAAGGATTTGGGAGAAAACTCTGCAATTAAACTCTACCCTAACCCAGTACAAAACCTATTAAATATTGAATTGCCTGAAGAAAAAATTAAGCAAGTAGCTGTTTACAGTATTTCAGGTCAGTTAGTGAAGCCAATCTTCATTAACAACAATACAATTGACGTTTCAGCATTAAAAGCTGGTATTTATATCTTAACCATTAAAACCGAAACTGCTGTTTATACTAATCGTTTTGTAAAGCAGTAATTAACCAGCGCGGTACTTTTAATTAAAGTACCGCGCTATTAAAAAAATATTATGAAAAATATTATACTATCTATAATCACCCTTATCACGATAAGCTTAGGGGCAAGTGCACAAGTTTCAGTGTTATCCATCTTTGTTGATGGACAAAATGGCGTAAATACAATTAATACACAAGCAGGCACTTTACAAATGGAAGCCATTGTATTACCGACTAATGCAACAAATCCTAACTACACTTGGAACGTTAACAACGCCACAGGTTATGCTACTATTTCAACCACTGGTATATTAACGGGACTTGGAAATGGCTATGTTCAAGTTGTTGCAACTGCAAATGATGGATCAGGAACGGTAGGAACTAAGGACATTTACATCAACTTCCCAGCACTAGTTGCGTTTATAGATGTTCATACGCTATCAGGTTTGAGTACCATTACCACACCTGGAGGAACTTTATTCATGTATGCTGATATTGTTCCTTTAGATGCAGCCAACGGCTCAATTACTTGGTCAGTTGTCCCTGTTACTGGGATGGCGTCTATTTCTTCTTCAGGTTTACTAACAGCTCAAGCAAATGGAACTGTAGAGGTAAGAGCAACAGCACAAGACGGTTCCGGTACAGAGGGCACTAAAACCATTACAATTTCTAACCAAACAGTAGGTTTAAGCGAGGTTAGTTCTCCAACAATCCAACTCTACCCTAACCCAGTACAAAACTTATTAAATATTCAATTGCCTGAAGAAAACATTAAGCAAGTAGCTATTTACAGTATTTCAGGTCAGTTAGTGAAGCCAGTCTCTATTATGAACAATAAAATTGACGTTTCAGTTTTAAAAGCTGGTATTTACATCTTAACCATTGAAACTGAAAATCGATTATATACTAACCGTTTTATAAAACAATAAATGATGAAGATGAAATATTATTTAATTTTATCCTGTCTGCTTGTACTTTTTAGTGCTTGCCGAAAAACATTTGAATGTACCTGTACAGAAACTGCACAAGGCACGGAAGTAGGTGCTGTGGCTGATAAATTTCAAGCTTTTACAGTAAAAAAAGCAAAAGACAGATGTACCGACATGGAACAATCTTATGAGCAAGATACTGTAACAATTGATCGTGAATGTATTTTAACGGTGGAATAGTATGTTTTAAATTATAAGTGGCTATATAGCATTGAAAAAGGTGCCAATTGAATAGTCGGTTTTATGTACTATTGGCTCTAAGTATTCCAGTGTTGCTCATAATTCGGCAAAGGTGGTAAGTAGAATCCTGTCAAATTTCAGGGATTCTGGAATACTTATTTGGTGCTTCCGTTTTCTGGTCCACTATTCGAAAAAAAACTAAACTTGTGCCTTGAGCAATAATAGTATACTGTTCAATAAAGCTTTTTATAGTACTGTTTTCCTGTGCAATCGCACGCTCAATTAAGAAAACAGCAGTAAATGATTTGAAACATCCCCTAGTAACTAATACAATGATTTTGTAGCTTAATTACCGGTATGAATAGCTACAATACCCTTGTTTAAAAGAATAGACTAATGCTATTTAAATGTATAACCCAGACCAAAACTTATTTTTTTACCTAATTCCCAGCTCCATTTCACTGGCTTATTATTGGGGCCTAATAAAGTAGATTTAGCGTTATAAATAAAAATCAAACCTCCTCCAAAAAATGGAGTAAAATATAGCCGATCCGTTAATCTCAAATTGAGTTTTACACCTATATTTTGTGCAAACGCGCTAACATTACTTATTGTATCCGTTACCCTAACCTAAATAAAGTCTTACTCAGTCGTAGGAAAATCTATTAAGGAGCCTATTGCAAAATACCAATCATTTAGTCGGTGCGACTCAAATAATTCAAAATTGTAACTGACATTTATATTAAAGTCTTTTCTTTCAACGATTCTATAATCATACTTTAAAGTACAACCAAATCGGTCAGATAAATTAGTGTATATAAATGCTTTTTTATATAGGTTTTGATTTGAAAACTTAGTCAGGTTATTGATGTTGTATTTAACCCCAACACTGAATACAGATTTTCGTTTTGTATAATTCAATTCTACACTTTGATTTCTACCAGAATGGATAAAATTCTAAGAACTTTCAATTGCGAATTGACTAGTAACAGTTAAGTGGTTATAAAGGAAGTGAGTAACTAATATATGCTTCATAACACTTTATTTAAATTTGAACCTTAGTAGGGATTATCAATTAAAAAAAAATGGAGAATTCAATTAAGAATCCCCCACCTCTCTACCTATGAAAAAAGATTATTTTTTTACTATTTTTCGAGTATACTCACTTTCCGCAGTTTTAACTTTTACAAAGTAAATACCTGCTGGTAAATTATTAAGTTCAATACTTGATACTGTAGTGGACATTATATTTTGACCTAAAGAATTATAGATAGTGATTTGCTCAATTTCAAAAGGACTTAACACATTAATTCTATTTTCAGTCGGGTTTGGAAACACAGTTAAGTTCACCCAGTCTGCTTCGGGAACAGATGAGGTAGAATTGCTTCCAAATTTAATTACCATTGCTCCATTTGCTGAATATGGCGCTACGTTTAAATTATTAACATTCGCAGTTGGATCCACATCAACAATACCATATTGCTGACCTGTCAATATCAAATTATCATCTATGTCGAAATTAATTGCCTGAATAAAATTACTTGCGCCTTCAAAAACCGAATACCAATCCAAATCACCATTTACATCCAATTTAGTGATATGACCATACCAGTCATTCGTACTACTTGTAATTAACTGACTATTTGATGATGGATCAAAATCTGTATCTCCCATTGCAAAGCCAACCACATGTACTTCTCCTGCTTCGGAAACGAACATGTCCCTACATTGCTGCGTTCCTGCTCCAGAAATTACTTTCACCCAAACCAATGTGCCATCAGAATTCAATTTTTGAATAAAAAGATCATTCAAAGTGGATGTTAAATTTGTGGAACTTCCCAAGGGATCGAAATCAGAAGTGCCATCAAATTGACCTGACACATAGATTTTATCTTGTGCATCCACCTCTATACTTACTGTACGATCTCTTCCTGCCCCTCCAATTGAAAAGGCCCATTGATATTCACCAATAGCATTTAACTTCATCACAAATCCGTCATAGTCTCCTAGATGGGCAGACAATAATCCCTGCGCCATAGAAGGGTCAAAATCGATATTTTGCCCTTGAAAATCACCTGTACAATAAACATTCCCCTGAGCATCAACAGTAACATCATTACAGTCATCCGTTCCTGGGCTACCGGCACTAGTGGCCCAAACCACATCACCTGTCGCATTTAGTTTTGCTACAAAAAAATCCGTTACACCTGCAGAACTTGAACTATTAGAGGTTAAAGTTGTAGTGCCAAAATTTACCGTTCCACCAAAAGAACCAGCTAACAACAACTCACCATTCAACCCTAATTTGATTGAATTTCCTAATACAGCGTACTGGGATTCAATTTGCTTTACCCATTCAAAATCTCCTAAATGATCAAGTTTTAGAATAAATAAATCTTGTTGACCAGCAGAAGTTAGATTGCTAACACCAGGACCTAAATCAAAATCAACAGTTTCTTTAAAATAACCCGTTACAAAAATATTACCATCTTCATCTGTCGCTATGCTTTTAATAACATCTTGCTCAGCCGAACCAAAACCTTTGGCCCAAACTAAATTTCCGTTGGCATCTAACATTTGTAAACACATATCTAAACTTCCTGCAGCAGTTAATTTTAAACTATCTGCACCTGGGTCAAAATCGTTAGTGCCACTAAATGATCCGCCTGAAATGATATTTCCATTTGGCATAATTGCAGAACTTTGTACTGTAAAGTCGGTAGAATTTGCCCAATTTAAGGCAGGTATTTGTCCAAAAAGTATACTTGGTATAACAGACAAATAAAGCAAGAGTAATTTTTTCATAGCAGCTATTTTTTTATTAAAAATAACTTGAATTACTAAAAAACATAAACGCACTTTGCAAAACCTATATTTGACTTTGTGTAATTATTAATCCTCACACATTTATGATGCACCCTTTCTCCATTAGCATTGAATTGGATTTTTCACCATAGTTTAATTCTTCGCTTTTTTTGTTAATCATGATGACAGTAATGGCGTAAAAAAAAATGATTTTCTCAATGCTTTTTAGCATGTTTATATTTCTTTATCCCTGCTTTAATTTCTGTTTTTAAATAATTTTCTGAGGGCGGAATGGGACAGCTGTACCTATCGTTATAATGACAATATGGATTATAAGACTGATTAAAATCAATTAGAATAGAATCGGCTTTAGGAATTTCTAAATCAATATACCTCCCCCCATTATATGTCGATTTACCATTGGTATCGTCATTAAACAATAGAAACAAACCGTTTTTATACTCTGCTATTTGGGAGTACTTGATGTTTTGAAAAATACTCAATTCGAAAACCTGTTCTTCAACTTCAAATTTGGCGATACCATACTTTCGATACAAAGGCAAACGCGCTGTAGAAGTTTTCATGCCAAATGTATCACTCAAAGGCGTCAGCTCCAGTTTTGCCATGATTCTATAATCTAAATCTATCTTAAAAAATTGATGCTTTTTAAATTTAAGTCTATCTTTTTCCAACAATGGAGATGCTACAGAATCTTTGTATTGCACATTCAATTCTTTTTGAAAATCACGAATTTCTGTAATTGATTTTACTTTTTCATCCTTTCCTTGAATCACAAAGAACAATAGACTGATTAGAAATAATAGTGTTTTCATAGGCTTCGAAGTTAATAAAAATACTTCCACCACCAGATACTCTCCTTAAAAACAAAAGGAACATACTACATAACAAAGCCTTTTATTTCAATTCACATTCGGTAGAGAAATCCGCATAGAATCATCTTTTAAGGAAAATCCTTTATTGGGAAAATTTATGGCATTTAAATCAGGTTTAAAATTACTTGGTGGCACATTAAACAAACGTGGTTTTTCTTTATTGCCTACCTGACCTGCAGCTTGACTAACGTAAACTATTTTTTCCTTCACCACCTCTTTTTCTAGCACTACTTCTACGGTATCATATCTAATAGTTTCTAACCATAATGTATCGACTTGAGCGGTTAAATGACTGCCATTTTCTTCAGTTACCACCCTTGTAAACGGAAACACAATATACAAGAGCAAAAACACAGCAGCTATTGCCAATAATGCTTGGTACAATGGTATTGTTGCGGATAAAAATCCGCCACTTCTATTTTCGTTTAACCACTGTTTTGGTTCATAATCATCTGCTAACAAAAATAGTTGTTTTGATTCTACAATGATAGCGCGTTCAAGCGCATAATCTTCCGCCGTAATATGTTCCAAAACATGATTTTGTTCAAGCGTAGACAATTCATTAAAATCTTTATTCTCTATTAAATCAGTTATCCAACTTTCTAATGCTTCCTTCTTTTTCATCTCTAATTAATTTTGAATAATTTACTTTCCAATTTTGGATCAAACTCCTTTAATTCGGCCGCCATTTGCTTTGTAGCATAAAATAAACGCGACTTCACAGTACCTATATTTGTTTCGGTAATGGTTGCTATTTCTTTCAAACTAAAAGTTTGATGGTACCTGAGGACAAATACTACTTTATGCTCGTAATTCAATCCTGCAATTTTCTCTTTTAGCAACAAACGAAATACTTGCTTGTCAAACTCATTGTGCAGGTTTGTTGCACATTCATTAAATGCTTTTGAACCTTCTATGATTTCTTCTTCTCCGTAATGTAGTTTCATTTTTGTGAAGTGGGTCTTACACATATTACTCGCAATGGTAAACACCCAAGTATAAAACTTTTTCTCAGTATCGAATAGATGCTTTTTATCCATTAATTTCACAAATAAATCCTGTAGGAAATCTTCTGCCAAGGCAACATCCCCCTTAAACATATTGATAAAATAACCCAACAGTTTTTTACCATAACGCTGATATAGCTCAGCCAAAGCAATGGAGTCGTTCGATTTAATCAAACGACTCATCAATGCCTCATCTGACAATTTTGTGATATCTGTTTTAAATAATTTCATTTATCGCTGGGCTATCGATTACGGTTTTTCATTTAACCATGCCTCAATTTCGCTTTCTTGCTCTGTCCCTTTAGCAATAGTAATCATTAGTTTACGCAGTTGTTCTGCTTTTAACAATTCTTCGCTTTCATAATAATGACAATATAATTTCATAAATGCCGGTAAATAAAAGGCGTTAAACTGTTTTGTTTTTTTATCCAAAGGATGAAATGAAAATTGTTCCAATAAACCATCTAAAAGATATCTTTTCTCGACATTCCTTTTAATGATCGCTAAATTGTCTATACTTTCTAATGCATATTTGTAGGCCAATCCTGTCAAATAAAGCTGGTCTGAATAATCATCCTCAAATTGTTGAATTGCTGTCCCACTGACATAAATTGGTCGTTCGCCATGCTTCTCGAAAATAGCCTGTCTTATCTTTTTATTTAACGCATCATATCCTGCTTTAGTTTTAACATCTGCAAATTTCAAATCAATTGGCGCAATGTTCAGTTGATTAAATATTTTTTCTCTATAGTCATCTAGTAAAATCAAACTTGTATTAATCACGGTCACATCTTTTCTATGCTCTTTTGCCACTTGAATGACCCAGGGTAAAAAAGTATCATTATCACCAGCACTAAATACAATTGCATTTTCATCTAACCCAGCCAATAAATTATAGGCCCAATTATAAGTTCCTCCTGGCATATCGTTCGCTTGATAAACCATTAATGCGAACTTCTCAAATTCAGGCTGATTGCATTGAACTGCATAATGCGTCATTAAATCACCATAAGTCCTTGTATCCAAAGGATTAATCTCATAAGCCTTTTTGAGGTACTTAAGCTTGGTTTGGTCACTCCATCCATCCCACCAAACAATATGATTGGCTTCAAAAGAATTGGGGATTGTTTGATAAACATCAATCGCTATTTGAGCGGTTAGTTTCTGATATTTGTCTCTTGCCAAGGAATCATCATGCGAGATATTCCTTAGGGCTCTATTCGCCGCATAATAATTGTACCAAGCCTCTCCATTCTTTTTATTCTTTTTAATCTCCTTTTCCCACAAATCTGATTGTGTTTGATACCAGCTGACCTCATTTATTTCTTTTGTAATACTATATACCTTTTGCGGCTTCTGTGCCGAACAACTCAAGCTAATGATCAACCCTACTATTATTCCTATAATTTTCATTTTTTAATTTTTTGTAGAAAAAGTGCACTTTATTCTTGATTCTTAAGTAATACTAAATAACTGTCTCGAGGTTCAATTAAAAATTACTTTTTTTAAAAAATAATCTAATTTAAATGTGACCCGCCTAATATTCCTGCGTCAAAAGAATATAAACCAAATTAAGAAAATGAAAAAAGTATTACTATTAGGCGCCATTTTAATCTCCACTTTAATTTATGCGCAAAACGAAGTTCAAATCCCTAATCAAGTGAATGTAAAAGAAAATAATGTTGTTTTAAACGGTGTGGAAAGAACAGGATATTCAATGGGAATTAATGGAGACACAAAAGATATATTAAAATCATTTGCAGCCTACTTAGAAAGTAAAAAAAGTTTAGATGTAAAAATAAAATCTGCTGTAATTGTAGGGGAAGACTTAATGAATACAAGCATTTCAGACAAGCATTTTAACATTTATGCCATTTGCAATGAAACAAGTGAAGGTAACGAGTTGACTTATTTTATGAGTTATGGTACGGATATTTATGTATCTCAAGAAGCTTACCCAATAGAGTCGGCAATTGCCATAAAAACAGTAAATGACTTTGGTAAAAATTATTATTCTGAAATAATACAAAAGCAAATTTTAACAAGTACAAAAGCAATGAATGAAGCCAATAAGGCTTTAGAAAACGTGAATGACGACATCAGTGATGTAGCCAAAGATAAAAGTAAAGAAGCCGTAAAAATTGAAAAGATTGAGAAGAAAAAACTAAAAGCGGAAGAAAAAGTTAGAAAGTTACAAAACACCATAGAAGAACAAGGAAAAGGAATAGCGGAAAGCCAAAAAACAATTGAAAAATTAGAGGCTAATAATACGCAATTAATGACAACAAAAACAACTGCTACCACCGCATTATCGGAGGCAAAAGAAAGCTTAAGTGAATTGACCAAAAAAAAAGCTACTTTTCAATAATATCTAAATGACTAGTGACTAGTCCTACAAAAAAAACCAGATGAATAATTCATCTGGTTTTTTTATATCTTCATATTTTTTAAAAGTCAGCCACAATTTGGTATAGACTTTTTATTAGTTTACTTTTTGAATATTCTTTTTATTTATAGCATGTTCCAGACTAATCGTCTTTACTTTAATATCCAATTCTGCAGCCTTTTCGATAAAGTTTTCTATAATTTCATTTACATCATAATGCATGAAACGCGTCTGGCGTGTATCAATTTCAATCTCTTCCCCTTTAGGTATTCTATCCAATATTTTTAAGATGGAAGCTTTATTTAAGAAAGAAACATCTTCTGACAATACCAATCTGTATTTCTTTTGATTATTTTCATTTTTGACTTGTAACACATAAGGTGTGCGGAAATTATTGATAATGATAACGATTATCGCGACTAATAAACCGAGTAAAATCCCAGTCAACAAATCAGTTAACAAAATACTTACCACCGTGACGAAGAAAGGAATAAATTGTCCCATTCCTTGCCCATACATTTCTTTAAATAAAGCGGGCTTTGCTAGTTTAAAACCGACAATCAATAAAATAGCGGCCAATGTGGCCAACGGTATTTGGTTTAATAAAGTAGGAATAGCAATTACGGAAATTAATAAAAGTAGGCCATGAAAAATAGTCGAAAGTTTTGATTTCCCTCCAGCTTGTTGGTTTGCAGAACTTCTAACAATTACTTGCGTTACGGGTAGTCCTCCAATTAATCCTGCGATAATGTTTCCAATACCTTGGGCTTTTAGTTCTCTATTTTTAGGTGTAATTCTTTTATCTGGATCAATTTTGTCGGAAGCCTCTACACATAATAAAGTTTCAATACTTGCAATTACGGCAATAATAATAGCAGTAGTATACACTTCTACTTGGCCTAATGCGGCAAAATTTGGTAAGGTGAAATTACTCCAAAAACTACTAGTTGAACTGGACACAGGTAAAGCAACTAAATGTTCTGCGCTTACAGCGAGTGTTGTTGAATTCGCAAATGCAAAGTTTAAGGTTATTCCGGCCACAACGGCTAATAAAGGGCCTGGTAATAAAGCGGCAATTTTGTTCTTTTGAATAAATTTACTTTGCCAAAGAATTAAAATAAATAGAGAGATAGCAGTAATTATGACAATGCCAGGACTGATATAACTAAACATGTTTGAAATTTCAGAAAATGTATTCTGGTGATCAGGCTGAAGAAATGCTTCATCCCCTTCTGGAACTGCATCATAGCCAACTGCATGTGGCAGTTGCTTTAAAAATATCAAAATCCCAATTCCTGCTAACATTCCGTGGATGACAGATGATGGAAAATAATTAGCAATGGCTCCTGCTTTGGCATACCCCATGATCACTTGTATAATACCTGCCAACATAATTGCAACAAGTATGATATCAAATCCTCCCAGATCGGTAATACCATTTAATATAATTACTGCAAGTCCCGCAGCCGGACCACTAACACCCAAAGAAGAGCCACTTAATGCCCCAACCATTACCCCACCGATAATACCCGAAATAACCCCAGAAAATAATGGGGCTCCTGAAGCCAAAGCAATACCCAGGCAAAGAGGTAAGGCCACTAGAAATACCACAATACTCGCTGGTAAATCAGATTTAATATGTTTAAAAATATTTTGTTTCATTTTGATAAAAATTATTGCATTCAATCGACTAAAAGACAGATTGAAAATAAGTAATGCTAATTTGATAGACTATTTTTAAAGTATAGAACTGCACAAATAATTTTAATAGATGCAGGAACAAACTTCAGTGAGCCATTATATAAAAACTCCGGTAAAGAAAAATAGTAAACTTAATATGGTGTTAAACCAAACTTTCTGGTGGTGGATTGAAAACTTCGATATTTACCCTTTGATAAAAGGTATTCAAATAAAAATAATTTGATTTTTCTAATACTGTCTCGAGTGTACTTCTAAATGAATAAATGTGACTTGGCACTTCAAGTCCTACCCTTTCCTCTACGAATCTTTTTTGTAAGGTTTCCTCTTCTTCCACCATTTGAAAAACACGATCTCCCCTACCCCAATCTGGAAATACAAAAGAAATAAATGGTTGTGCGATAAAAAAATACAAAAGGTAAGTCAAGATTAAACGCTTTGGTAGCATTAACCTATTCTCACCCATTATGTCATTTCTATTACCCATTTTAACTCCGACATTGCACTTTCTTGCAAAAATATAAGAAATATGACTTTTCAACGTGCTCCAAACGCAAATTATTGTTAATTTTTATGCTAATTAACCGATTAGATGGCTTTAGTTAAAATTTTATATAAACTAAAAAAAGCCCATTGAAAAACAAAATCTATCTTTAAGCATGCAAAGTAAATTAATGGTCCTAATAGAAAGACCAGATACAATTAAACAACCTCGTTTACACCGAAAATATATCCAATTGGCGCAAATCCTATATGCCATTGGCATTAAAGAAATATCGATTGAAGTTAGCACAGAAATTAATAAAGAAATTGAAAGATTAAACACAATAAAAGACAAGGATCCTCTTTTAATAAAGGAGATTGCAAAAGCACAACAGAAAATATTAAAATTGGTTTTACATACCTATAAATTTGTACCCATTAACCATTATAGAAATATTTGGCTAGCTGTTGGCATGGCAGCATTCGGAATTCCTTTGGGTATTTTATTTGGGTTAGGACTGCATAATATGGCCTTTTTTAGTATTGGACTTCCAATTGGAATGGTGATTGGCATGGCATACGGTATACAAATGGATAAGAAAGCATTAAAAGAAGAAAAACAATTAGCTGTAGAGATTAATGCCTAATCCTAATTTTTACTATTGCCGTTAGCATACAGCAACAATTACACCTATAAACAAATAGAAATTCGATTACATTCAACTATTTTCATGCGCTTCCACATCTTTACGCAAATCTAATTTTCTAAAACTAGGTGAAACAAGGCCTGCTGTTATTACAGTAATTAAAGTCATTGTCCCACCAAACACAACCGCTGTTACTGTCCCCATTAATTTGGCAGTTACCCCACTTTCAAATGCTCCCAATTCATTAGAAGAACCTAGGAACATTGAGTTTACAGAAGCTACCCTTCCCCGCATGTCATCAGGAGTTTTTAATTGCAAAATGGTTTGTCGAATTACCATAGAAATACCATCTGTTACCCCACTAAAGAATAAGGCTAAAACAGAAACCCAGAAAATGGAGGAAAGACCAAAAATAATAATACAAACCCCAAAGCCAAAAATGGCAATTAATAACTTCATACCTGCATTTTTACTGATGGGTAAATAGGCCGTTATCAACATAGTAATGAATGCACCAACAGCAGGAGCAGCCCTTAATAAACCAAAGCCCTCTGGTCCTACTTTTAAAATATCTTGTGCGTATATGGGTAAAAGCATCACTGCTCCACCAAACAAAACAGCGACCATATCGAGCGTTAATGCGCCTAAAATAGCTTTTGTTTTAAATACAAACTGTACGCCAGCTTTTAAACTTTGCATCACCGGTTCTCCAATTTTATTATTTAAAATAGGTTTCTTTTTCACTTGTAAAGTAATGATAAATGCAAGGACAACAAAAGAAAAAATAATACATAAAGACCAATGTACTCCTATCCAATTGATAGAAAGGCCAGCAAAAGCGGAACCTAAAACAGAAGCCATTTGCCAAGTAGAGCTATTCCATGTAGCTGCATTTGGATAAAGTTTTTTAGGTACAATTAACGCCAACAAAGAAAAAATAGTTGGACCGAAAAAGGAACGCAAAAAACCACCAAAAAAAACAAGGGCATATATGCTATACAATACGGTATTCGTAGACCATCCGCCGACTATTTTAGGCCAGGTTAATAAAAATAATCCAAAGCTAATTAATGAAAACAATGCAATACAAATAGCCAATAGATTACGTTTTTCTTTTTGATCCACAATATGACCAGCTAACAAAGCCATACTCAAGGCTGGTATAATTTCCATTAAACCAATAATACCTAAAGACAAAGGGTCTTTAGTAAGCGCATATACTTGCCACTCTATGACAATAAACTGCATGGACCAACCAAAAACTAAAAAAAAACGCAATAATAAAAACACTTTAAACTCCTTTATTCTAAGCGCTGCATATGGATCTTTTTTGGCCATTTTATGGTTTTTTTTACTGCTTACTAAAATGTGATACAAATCTAAACTTATCTCAAATTTATCCAAATGAAACCATGAAATATTCTATTCATTTAACTTGAATTTTACGATAATATTTACCTTTAATTAGAAACAGAATTTATATAGTCGAGTGTACTACTTAGACAAATTTCTCCTTTTATATCTTTTAGTGTTTGTATACTATTTCAGTAAATAATAAAAATAAAATGATCCACCTGTTGGGAAAAAATGGACGACCTTCAATTTAGTCAAATAGCGGGAAAGGGTATCCATTTTTTTGTTCCTGAAAGGAATTCACGCACATTGTTTATTGGGAGATAATATATCTTATATTGCACAATCAACAAAAATTAAGCAACCCTAAACATGCAAACAACCCAATTAAAACTAGACGAGCAACTACCACTCACCTGTTCTCGAAAAGGAACATGTTGTCATGGAAATGTAGTGATGTTAAATCCATGGGAATTGTATGCTTTGGCCAGAACAAAAAACATCTCAAGCAAAGAATTTCGCTCAGAATACTGTGACATGGAAGGCATTCAATTAAAATTCAACGGGCCGAAAAACAGTTTAGGTAAGCAAGCATGTAGTCAATACGTCGAAAATTTTGGATGTAGTTTACATGCTGGTCGCCCATTAGCCTGTAGATTATTTCCCTTAGGCAGACAGATACAAAATGAAAAAGCACACTACATGTTTCAAGGTACTGAATTCCCTTGTCTAAATGGCTGTAAGGAAGTTTTAAAGTTACCCAAGTTATCGGTTCAAACCTACATTAAAGAGCAGAATACAGCCCCTTACGAAAAAGCACAAGATGCCTATTTAGAAGTCATGCAAAACATTGCTGACATTGCTTTTGAATTGCTATTAGAAACAGGATTAGCAGAATCTGGTGATAAAAAAACATTGGCGCTATGGCGCAAAATGGGAAAAGAGTCAGCCAGTGAATTAGCTAAGCGTATTGGCACCAATTGGATGGACATATTATTAACGCCAGCAATAACCTCCTCTTTAAATGACCCAAATACTTTTGTTCAAAATCATTTTGAACTATTACAAATAAGCATTCAAGACAAGTTTTCAGTATTAAAAACGAATATGCAGCTGCACGAGGCTGCAGTTTTAGTCATGGGACTTGCTTTATTTTTGGCAAGAAGCATTGGAGCAAACCCAACAGAGCTCGCTAATTATTGGGCCGATACCGCAGTTAATTTTGGTGCGCAAGAATAAGCACCATAAAACCTTATCATTTTCAAATAGACTAATTATTTAAGATTAAGCCAGAGAAAGGTTCATCTAATTTTAAAGAAACTTATTTAGCCACATGCTTCTGCTTAGCTTTATAAGAACTATTTGTTTTTGCAGTATCCACCACAAATTTACCGTTTAAAAAACTTCGTCCAATTAAAATAGGAAACTTCATTTCCCATCTTTCCGTTAAGGAAAGCTCAATAGGTAACACCTTACCAAACATAGTTATTTCAGTTTGAATAATAAACCGTGATTGCACCGTTCCACAAGAACTTTTTATATCTTTTTTACGGTAATGGGTTAGCCTATGCACACGGTCGTGTGGTTCAGGGAATGATTCATCTAGCAACTGAAATTCTATGACAGGAACACCATCATAAATATGTTCTTCAATTTTAGAACAATGAATACTTGAGGTATATGCACCTGTATCCATTTTTACATCAATATTTTCTAATCCGAGTTCCACAAAATCCACCTTGTCTACTCTTCCTATCGTAATCCTATCTTTCATTTTTACTCCTCCAAAAGGGCTACAAATGTAGTTTAAAAAATTACCGATTGTATAGCTAAAAATAAAAAACCTGCTTAAAAAAGCAGGTTTTAACTAATATTACAATTCCGCTTTTTTTAGATTTCTCCAACTACAGCTTCAGATACATTAATAATATGATCTCCGGCTTTTTCACATAAAGAAAACAAGTTGCTAAATATCATACCACTTTCTAAATTAAAATCTTTATCATTTAAGTTTGAAAGATATTCTTCCTTCATTTTATTTCGTTTGGTATTGATTAAATCTTCCGCTTCTTTTGCTGCTTCTAAGGAAACACCATCCCAATCTGCATCTAAATTTTCGCACATGATTTCAAAAGCATTATCAATGAGTTTAAACATTCTCAATAAACTGGCTCTTTGCACAGGTAAAAACCATGCCTTCAACTCCTCTTTTCTTTCAATACTTTTTGAAATTTGATAAAAGATATCCCCTATACGTTCTAAATCGTTTACTATGCTGTTCATAGATCTCACTTTCTTAGCCGTATCTTCCGTCATTTCTCCTTTAGAAACCTTTGCTAAATAATTAGCTACTTCCACTTCCACTCTATCCGTAATTTCTTCGTATTTCTTAATTTTACGGTATAACTTAGTTTTAACTTTAGAGTTCTGCTCTGTTAACAGTTGTTGATTGAATAAAGACATTCGACTAGTAATTCGACCAAACTTCGCTACTTCTTTCTTCGCTTCTAAAATAGATAAATCTGGTGTTCCCATCATCCCAGTACCAATATAATCTAAATGGAATTCTTCATCTGCCGCACCTTTAGACTTGACAGTTCGTTCAGCTAAGGAAACTAACTTTGGCACAAATGGCAGCAACAAGATTACATTCATGGAATTAAAAGCGGTATGGAATACTGCTAGTCCTGTATTCGCTGCTGACCCATCCGTATAAGGATCACCATTAATAAATAAGGATATTCCTTTTAAAATATAAGGAAACAGTAGCAAGGCCCATGTCACTCCAATCACGTTAAATAAAGAGTGAATTCTAGCCGATCTTTTGGCATGTACATTTCCAATTAAAGAGGCTAACTCTGCAGTAATAGTGGTACCAATATTTTCTCCCAAAATCATGGCTGCGGCAACCTCAAAAGGAATAACACCACCACCAACTAAAGTCATGGTTAATGCCATGGCTGCGGAAGAAGACTGAATAACTACGGTAACTAATGCACCTAATAAAACAAACATTACTGGTCCATACCACACATCTTTAAAATCGACAAAAAACTGAACGATAGCAGAATCTGGTCCTAAAGTCGGCACCGCATCTTTTAATGCACCAAGTCCCATAAATAACAAAGAAAAACCAATAATTACATTTGCCCAAACTTTTACTTTACCTTTTGAAAAGAAAAGTAATGGTGCACCAAAAGCGATAAAAATAAAGGCATAAGAATCTAAACTCACTTTAAAGCCAAACAACAAAATTAGCCAAGCTGTAATAGTGGTTCCAATATTTGCTCCCATCATCACACCTGCAGACTGTCTTAAAGTCATTAATCCCGCATTTACAAAACTTACTGTCATTACTGTAGTTACCGAAGAAGATTGAACCACTGAAGTAATACCGAACCCAGTAAAGACACCTTTTATTCTGTTAGAAGTAATAGACCCAAGCATGTTTCTTAGTCTTGAGCCGGCAGCCTGTTGTAAACCTTCACTCATTATTTTCATACCGAAAATAAACATACCTAAAGCCCCAATTAATATGAGTAGTTTAAAAATACCCCAAGTTCTTTCTGCTGTAAACTTTCCTTCTTTCGCCCAAATTATCTTCTCTCCAGTGTCAACACCTATTTTATACACATAACTTTCACCGCCACTTAATTCCTTTATTTTATAGGAAACTTTATTAATGGAAATATCATCTTCCGTTATCCAAGGTGATTTTTCAGGATTAGACTTATTTTGTTTTTTACCAATTTTTGTATTGTATTTTAATACATATTTTGTTTGAGGATAAATGGTCAATATTTTTTGTAATAAGTCATTTTCAATCCCCCAAGTAATACTCGCACCTTCTTCTTTTCCTTTTGACTGGTTACTTTTAAAAACCGTTTCACTAAGCGTAGAAGCGTGTACCATTTCTGTTCCGTATACAATATTACCCGCCGAATTTCCCGATCCAATTAAAAGATCAAGTACCATATTTTCCTCAATATCTTCTACCAACATTTTTTTAGATGCTGCAGTTACAATATTTTCCGTCCATGGTTTATCTGTATTGTGCTCCTTGAATTTTATCCCAATGTACTTTTCTTGAGGGGAAACAGATTCCCAAGTGAAAATTAGAGAACCATTACCAAATGCCTTTAAAGTTAAAGAATCGGTATAATTTGTAAAATCATAAGTAAAAGAGGATAGCACCGTATTTTTAGAAGGCACTATTAAAGATTGATTTACATCAGTGGTATCGGCAATAGCATAATTAGCATTTGCGATCATTCCAATAACAAATAACAGGGAAAACAACATTTGTTTCATTTGTATCTTATTTTTAATTTTAGTGCGACAAAAGTAAACCTTTGAGCAAGCTAACTATTTTTTTTAATGTTAAGCTTATGTTAAGAATCTTCTATATTTTATTACTGGAATAACTTATTTTACCTCGGCACAAACAACACAAAATCACTATCCAAACAAATTGATTAAAAGCAATTAAGGCTATTTTTATAACCAATATTTTTAATTTTCGATATTAAATTAACGTTATGATTAAGGGGGTGAGGTTAATTTTAAATTAAATTAATATGATATTTGCCCCGTAAACGAAAAAACTATGAAAATTTTTAGCTTCATCATCTTCTTCTTATTCCTTGGGAACCTTGGGCATTCACAAACCACTATGCCAACCTTTGGTAAAGGCCTCCAATTTGTAGGCAAGGACTCTAGTTACACCATGAAAATTGGTGTTAGATTTCAGACCTTATTCATTAACCAATGGTCTGTAAGAAATGATGATTTAAATTATGTGGAAGATTACAGCAGCAACTTTCTGATTAGGAGATGGCGATTAAAATTTGATGGTATCGTATACTCTCCAAAGATTAAATATAAATTAGAATTAGGATTAAGCAATAGAGACATTGGTGCAGCAAATAATCCCCAAACCAATTTTGCATCTAGTATTGTATTAGACGCCTATATTGATTGGAATTTTTACCGCAATTTTTCCGTTAAAATAGGACAAACTAAACTTCCAGGAAATAGAGAAAGAGTCATTTCTTCTGCCAATTTACAATTTGTAGATCGTTCCTTATTAAATTCTACCTTTAATATTGATAGGGATATTGGTTTACAATTTCACCATCACTTTAAACTGGGAAATAACTTTATCATCCAAGAAACAGCCGCACTTACACAGGGTGAAGGTAGAAACGTAACTGCAGGGAACCAAGGTGGGTTCGACTATACCTTTAAAGTTGAATTTTTACCTTTTGGAAAATTCGCTTCTAAAGGAGATTATGTTGGATCAGCAGTGAAATATGAAGCTAAACCTAAGCTATCGGTAAGTGCTGCTTACGACATCAATGATAAAGCATCAAAAGAAGGAGGCCAATTAGGTGCTTACATCTTAATAAACGACTTTAACAATGCCAAAACCCTACATACCCTTTTTATTGATTTTATGTTTAAGTATAAAAAGTTATCGATTATGGGGGAATACGCACTTAAAGATACCGAGGATGGGAATCCAAATGTATTTGAAGACGACAATGAAATTGGTACTTATGACGTAGGTAGTGGTTACAATTTATCTGCGGGTTGGATGTTTGATAAAAACGTGGAATTAGCCCTAAGATATACCGCTATAGAAAAAGACATTGTAGTAGGTAACTCTATGAAAGAATACACCCTTGGTTTTTCAAAATTTTTCAACGCACACAAGTTTAAATTTCAAACAGACCTTTCTTACCGAGATAATTATTACCCCAACACTACTTTTGAAAATAAAGGGAAAAATGATAACATTTATTGGAGATTACAATTTGAAGTTCATTTCTAAATTTTAAAACCAAGTAGGCAAATGTCATCCGTTTGCTCTATTCCATCTCCCCATTCTTCTAAGGCTGTTTCTAAAACAGCCTTTTGATTTTCTATGTTTAGACTGCTTATTTCAAGCAAGATCTCCCCAAGCCTTCTATAACCAAACTTCTTGTTACTTGGCCCTCCAAATTGATCCGGAATACCGTCAGACAATATAAAAAACGAGTCCCCCGCTTCAAAGTCTATATATTGACTAGAAAAATTTCTTTTCTCACCGTACACTAAAGCACTTACCCCAAATTTATCTCCTCTATATCTTTCTACCTTATCATTTTTAATCTTAAATAGAGAATTACTAGCCCCAGAATACTCTAGTCGCTTTTTATGCATATTAATGGCGCAAATAGACATGTCCATACCATCAAAAAGATCATTATAACTTCCTGATGCATTTTCTTGTTCAAATAATTTTTGCAAACCTTCTTGCATAAAGTCTAAAATCTCATTCGTGTGATTGATGTATGGTTCATTAATGGCTTGCTCTAATAAACTCTCTCCAATTATACTCATAAATGCACCTGGCACACCATGTCCGGTACAGTCTACCACAGCGACAAATACTTTACCGTTTTTTTCCGCAATCCAATAAAAGTCACCACTAACAATATCTTTTGGTTTAAAGCAGACAAAAGACTTTGGTAAAAGACTATTGATTAAATTATCAGAAGGTAATATCCCTGCTTGTATTCTACGTGCATAATTGATACTATCGGTAATATTTTTATTTTTTTCTGCTAGATCAATCGTTCTGGCCTCAACCTTATGTTCTAAAGTAGCATACAATGCACCATTTGCTAATGCGGAGCCAATATAAGACGCCAAAGACTTTAATAAATCCAAATGGTGTCTTTCAAAAGCATTGATACGCATACTCTGCACCGTAACCACTCCTATCACTTGCCCATCAATTATCATTGGAGTAAACATCAAAGAATTAGGTGATTTACCGTTTAGCACCACGATATCATCTATGTAATTGATGTATTCAATTTTATTATTACCAATGAAAATATCTTTTTTATTTCTAATACACCAAATAGTATAATTTATTTTTTCACCAATTGGTATGCTACCCAACGGATCTAATTCGCCACTTTCAATTTCATAACTATATTCAATTTCATTAGCAGCTTCATTATACAGACGCACACCAAACATTTCTGCATCCATTAAACGAGATATCTTTGAATGGACATTTTCAAAAACATCATCAAAATTTAAAGTAGAAGAAATATCGGATCCAATTTCACTTAATAATTTCGTATTTGCATAGGTATGCAATAATTCATTTTTTTGTGCAATTATCTCCGCAGTTCTTTTTACCACTTCACTTTCCATATTACGATACAACACCGTTTTTTCTATTGCAATAGCCATGTAATTGGCTATATTTTTCGCTAAATTATAATGGTTATCTTTATAGGCATTTGCTTTAAAAGATTGTACGGTTAACACACCAATTGTTTTGTCTTTAGAAAGCAAAGGAATATACATTACTGATTTTGGAATCTCACCAGCTACCGCTTGAATTTCACCTTCTATATAATCAGAAACTTCCTTTTCAAAATCGTGAATCAAAAGTGGTTTGTTTTGCTTAACCGCAACAACCCCTAGTAAATTATCATTATCTAAATCACAAACAATATTTTTAAAACGCCTATCTTTTTCAATAAAATTGATGAAATTTAATTCTTGTTTTTCACTATCTAATAAACCGACACCAAAACAAGATGCATCCATTAAGGAAACAATTTTACCATATACAATATCGACTATTTCTTCGATATTATCTGCGGCAGTAATTGCAACGCCAATTTCACTCAACAATCGGGCAGATTCATAAGAAGTTTTTAATCCTAATTCTGCTTCTTTCTTTTCAGTAATATCTGTTGCAACAACAATAAATTTTTCTAAAACACCATCATCATTTGAGTAAGGCGTGATGTTTGCGTCCAACCAATAATAACCACCCTCTTTTGTCAACCCTTGATAGTCTGCACTAAATGGTTCCTTTAAATGAAACATTTGAAGGATATAATCAATTTTTTCTTCATTCGGTAAAAGACCTTTTTGCATTAAAAAAGGATTTTCTCCAATCACATCTTTTAAGGCATAACCCGTTAAATTTTCAAACCCTTTATTTACCCACTCTACATTTAATTTAACGTCCAATATAAGCACAGCGTTATTAATATCAGAAGCCACAATAGAAAGCCTTTTTAACTCGTCTTTTTGCTTGTGTAACTGATTGTTTAACTTTGTAGTTACTCGCAATCTAGAAAACATTACGAAACCAAATAATACAAAAAGAACTAAACTACCAATTAGTATATTTCGTTTCAATTGTTCATTTTTCAATTCTAACTTTTGAGAGAGCTGCTTATCCTTTAATGACCTAACCAATAAACCTTTAAAATCGTCTTCAAATAAAAATATTTGGTGACTTATTTTCTCATTATAAATAGAGTCTTTAAGAATATTATACGTGTTGAGCTCCTCATAAGCTTCTTGATATTTATTTTGAAATTTATATATTTCATTCAAAACTTTATGATTCGCAATTTTTTGCAACATATAAGACAAGGAATCTGAAATTGCCAAACCTTTAGTTGCAAAAACAATGGCATCTTCCACATCTCCTTTAAGCAATTCCAGCTCCGCAAATTGCGCATAAGTATCTGCCAAAACTTTACTTTTATTAAATTGTATTGCCTTGTCCACTGCTTTTTTGTAATACACCTCCGCCATTTTAAGACTATCCACCAAAACATAATATTTGGCAATGCTTAAGTAATTTTCTACGAAACTATCGAAACTAGGTGCATTTTCGTATTCTAAGACCTTACCATAATAGGCAATAGCTATTTGTGGGTGGTTATTTTTTTCATACAATTTCCCTAATCTTGAATTCAATGCTATTTGATGATTCGGTAAATCGAGTTGATTGGCTATATTTAAGGCATTTTCAGCATAATTAATCGCCTTTTTGGAATCTTTTAGTCCTTCAAAAACAGTAGATATGTTCTGATACATTAACATTTCGACTACCGAATTATCTAAATCTTTAGAAAGCAGCAAAGCTGAGCTTGAATACTCCATGGCTTTAAAATAATCTGCAAAATAATTGGTGTAAATTTCTGCTAACCTAGTATTCACCTTTAACAGCATCTCTTGATCTCCAGAATCTTTACATAAGGTTTGGGCATCCAACATGGCTAATGCAGAAACAGTATAATCGTGCGACAGAAAATCATCTGCCTTATTCAATAACAATTGAATTTTTTTATGGTTGTTTTTTTCTATTTCAATTAAAGAATCATGATTCACCTTAATTTCATTCTCGTCATTGGCAAACGAACTGAATAAATTAAAAGAAATAAATAAAAATACTAAGTAGCTTATTTTCAAAATATTAAAAATTACCTCGAAAGGATATATTTATCAATGTAAGTTATTTTTTTTGAATGTGAAAAAATATTCGATAGATAGAATAATAAAACAGACAGAACATATTATTTGATAGACAAAAGTATTTTTAAACGTTTGAAGCCGGATAATCAAAAAAGTGACTTTTTTAGAATAATGCTGTTACAATTTTTGATCTAACAAATAAAGCATGGCGCTCATAGCTGCAGCACCTAATTCTAATTCTCTTTTATTCACATTTTCGAATACATCTGAATGTGCGTGGTGGTAATCAAAATATCTTTGAGAACTAATTGCTAAACCTAATTGCAACATAGCCGGATAATATTCTCTTAGGGGATTTATATCTACCCCACCATATCCTGCTTCCAGTCTATATATTTGAAATGGGTTCAATATTTTGTACATATTTTGCACAAATTTAAGTTGTGTGCTATCTCCGACAACATCAAATCCAACAGGTAAAAAACCACCACGATCAGATTCTATGGCAGCAATATGCACTTCTTTTTTTTCAGCAGCAATTTTTGCGTAAGTTTTCCCACCAAAATTTCCATTTTCCTCATTCATAAACAACACCACCCTAAGCGTGTGTTTATTTTTATAACCAAGTTCTTTTAATATTCTCAATGCCTCTACACTATGTACTACACCAGCACCATCATCATGGGCACCTTCTCCCACATCCCAAGAGTCCAAATGTCCACCAATAGTTATTATTTGTGCATCTTCTTTACCCGTCATTTCTCCTATAACATTATAAGATACTTTATCTGCAAACTGGGCACAGTCCATTTCCATTTTTAATATAACCTTACCTTCCTTTAACCAATCACTTAATACATTTGCATGTTTTGTACTTATGGCCGCAGCGGGTATTTTATTGACATTCGCCTCATAATGCATAGACCCAGTATGTGCAAAATGATCTGTTGGTGTAGCAAGTGAACGAATAACCACACCCAATGCTCCTTTTTTTGCAGCTTCCACCGCACCATTTCCTCTAATTGGCCAACAAGCGCCATACGCCTGAAATGTTTTGATTAATTTTTGATCGAAAGGCTTATTGATAAATACTATTTTCCCTTGAATTGCAGCGGCAGATTTATTGCGTAAAGCATCCAAATCTTCTACCTCAATTACCTCAGCCGACAATAAACCATTGGTACCAATAGACATACCTAAAGCTAAAATATCTAACTTTAATAACTTACCATTTTCCGTGGTTATCCAACCCACTTCTTTTGTACCTCTCTCCCAATGTGGCACCATGATCTCCTGCAAGTAGACCTTATCAAAATTAGCCGCCTTTAATAGTCTTTGCCCCCACTCAACTGCCATTTCAGCTTCTGCAGAACCGGTAACTCTCGCACCAATATCTTTACACAATGAACGTAGATTTTCATAGGCTTCTCCATTCTCGAGCGCTTCATCATATATTTTCCGAATGAATACCTCTTCCTTTTGTGCTAAAACTGTAAAAGAAAATAGAATAATAAAAGGAAGGAAAAAATTTTTCATTTGGTAAAATTAATCGTTTTTTGGAATATAAGTATTTCTAATATGTTTCACATCTGCCTGTAACCCTAAAATAGCTTTGGTTAGTTCGCTCTCTTTAAAACTAACAGATGGAATATCGTGACAAATGTAATTCACAAATTTCCATATCTCCACCACCTCATTTGCATGTACTTCATAAGGTTCATAAAATGGATTAGTAGAACACAGCTGGAAGCTTTGCGCATCATCTAGCCTATTGTGGACAATTTTAAAAACAACACCTTCATTCTGTGTCACTACGATATAGGGATATCCCGACTTTAAGTTACGCCAATTTTCAACGTATTCTCCCACTACATAACTGCCATCAGAAACTGGAGGCATGGAATCTCCCTTAATTGGAAATGTACGGTATTTTCTATCTTTTTTTAAAAAAGGTAGTTGAAAGGTAGGCAATACAGAAATAAATTCAGGATCGCTGTAGCCTGCAGTATATCCAGCACTTGCTTTTTCTGATACTAATTCAATATTTTCATTGTCGTCTTCATTGACGGTTGTCGCAAGAATTCTTAACTTTTTACCTTCTAAATCTACGTGAACCCCTTGGGATAATTCATGCCACTTTTCTACCCCTAAACTAGGCAAGTCTTTTTTAATCAGCACATCTACAGGCACCCCATAAAATTGACTAAACTTGAGTAGATTTTGCACATTTGGCTCTGCAACGCCATTCTCATAACCAGAATAGGACGATCGGGTTAACCCCAATTCATTCGCAAGCTCTTCTTGTGATATTTTTTTATTTTTACGAAGGAATTTTAAATTTTCTCCAATCATTATGCGTATTATTTAGTCAAATATATTTATTTTTGTTTAATTTTTAATCAAAAACAAGCATTAAATGTTAAAAAACTGCGCAAAATGTGACCAATCGTTTGAATGTAAGGCATCCAACATAGATGCCTGTCATTGCAATACCATTAAACTAAACAAATGGCAATTGAACTACATACATGAAAAATATAATAATTGCCTTTGCAATGCATGTTTAAAGGAAATGTTGCAAATTGGACCAGTCCAAGTCGTTTAAATGGCTTTTCTTCTTTTTTTCTCTTTCACTATAAGTGACAACTCTCTTCCCATTTGACCTGCAACCGAAGTATTTTCTTCTGCACGTCGTATTAAATAAGGCATCACTTCTTGGATAGGACCATATGGAACATATTTTGCGACATTATAACCTTTAAAGGACAAATTAAAAGAAATATGATCGCTCATGCCTAATAATTGTGCAAAATATAAATGCGGATGATTTTTAGCCAACTGATGTGTTTCAATAAGTGCAATAAGTTTAGCTGAACTCTCTTCATTATGTGTACCTGCACAAACAGCTATATTATTGATATGTTCTACCATATAGGTTAAAGCTAAATTATAATCCCTATCTGTAGCTGCTTTGTTGGGCTGAATGGGAGAAGTATACCCTTTGGCTTTAGCACGGTCTCTTTCTTTTTCCATATATGCGCCCCTCACCAATTTCACACCTAAAATATAATTGCCATTTTTGGCTTTCTGATGACTCGTTTTTAGGAAATCTAGACGGTCGTGACGGTACATTTGAATGGTATTATAAACACAAGCTTTCTCTTTGTTATATTTTGCCATCATGGCATCTGCCATTCTATCTATACTGTTTTGAATCCAACTGTCTTCAGCATCAATAAATACAGGTACATCATTTTCAAATGCAGCTTTACAAATTGCATCCACTCGCATTAAAACGCTAGCGAATTCTTGCTTTTCTTTTTCATTTAAATTTTCTACGCCATCATTTGCTTTCTCTAACAAACTAAATCGAGAAACACCTGTAATTTTAAAAACAGAAAATGGTATGGCATCATTCGCTTTCCCCTTGAGGATGGTATCGATTATTTCTTCTTTTGTCGCTTCCAAATCTGCAAGTGACTCTTTACCTTCTACAGAGTAATCAAGAATGGTCCCAATTTTATAATTATTCAATTGATTTATTTTCAAGTCACAATCTTGAATAGACTCTCCCCCACAAAACTGTTTGAAAATTGTTTTCTTTATCAACCCTTTTACCGGTAAATGCAAAGTAAAAGCAACATTAGTTGCTACTTTACCAAATTTTACTAACCATGGTTTTCCCATGAGGTTAAATAACCAGTACGACCAGTTTAAGTCAGAATTTGACTTACTTTCGAAGGCTATTTCTGTATTATCGAATGAAATCATACGCAAATATAATTCTGTTTTTGATTTAAGTTCTATTCCGCAATAATTATTATCACTTCCATCCAATTTATTTTATCTTTGTTTGGTGATGAAAAATGAAATGCAAACCGATAAAAACGCCATATACTTTGGAACTGAAAGTAATGAAGCAATTCAAGAATTTTTAGAGAAAAATTACAAGCAATCTAAAAAAATAATTTTGACGGATGATAAGGTTTTTGGCATTTGGATAGAGAATTTTATCACTTCCATTCCAGCCTTAAATGACGCTGAGATAATTCAAATTCCTGAAGGAGAAGCGTCAAAATGCATGGAAATAGTAGTTCAAGTCATTGAAACCTTGTCGGATTACAAAATTTCCAGGGCAGATCTCTTGATTAATTTTGGTGGTGGAATGGTGAGTGACATTGGTGGTTTTATAGCTGCTATTTACAAAAGAGGTATTGACTTCATCAATATCCCAACCACTTTACTGTCCCAAGTAGATGCTTCGATAGGTGGAAAAACAGGTATTGACTTAGGTCCTTTAAAAAATCAAATTGGTGTATTTACTAATGCACAAAAGGTATTTATTAATTCAGGATATTTAAGCACCTTGCCCCACGAGGCAATGCTATCTGGTTATGCTGAGATGTTAAAACACGGTTTAATATACTCAAAAAGGCATTGGGAAGAACTGAAAAAATTCAACTGCACAAAAACGGAAGGTGCCCTTCCTTTCATTAAAGATTCCGTAGAAATTAAACAAGAAATTGTACGTTTAGACCCATTAGAACAAAACATCCGAAAAAGTTTAAACTTTGGCCACACGATAGGCCATGCCATTGAAGGTTTTTTACTCGTTAATGAGCAACCTATCCAACATGGTATCGCAATTGCTTGGGGCATGTATGCCGAAGCCTTTATCGCTTATAAATCCAACTTATTAACTAAATCGGAATGGGAAGAAATAAGTTATATTATCACGGACATCTATCCCCCTTTAAACCTTGACAGTTCGCAGCAAGCTACTTTGATAAAATTGATGGAGAATGATAAAAAAAACAAAAATGGTAAAATTCAATTTACGTTAATAAATACAATAGGCAAAGGCATCATTGAACAAGTTGTCCCTAGAGAGTTAATATTAGAGGCCTTGGATGAAATATTAAACTAAAACCTAAACTTTAACTGAACCTTTATTTCCGAACGGTGGTTACCTGCTATTTCTTCTAGGCCGGTAGACAGGGATTTTTCATTGATAAAAGTGGTTCTGCTCCAACGTACCCATATATCCACTTTTCTACCTATTTCATATTTCCCCATTAAATAAGTCCGAAATCCTTGGTTGTACAATGCAGGAATACTAAATACATACAGCAAATCATTTTCATACGTATAAATCCTTGAATTATAGTCATCCGTATCAAAAACGGCATACCTAGCATATAATTTAAGCGGTATTTTGTTAAATTTATAAATCACATCTTGAAATAAGACAATGCCTTTTGATGTCGTTTTATTAAAATCATAAAACGCGTATTCAAAACGAGACTTAACCGTAATATTTTTATTTACACTATGGGAATAGTTTAACCTAAAATGATGTGTTGCTTCAAAATCCTGCGGTGTAATGGAAGCATCAGAACTACTTATATTTCTTTCTTTCAACTTATTTCTATACCGTATATAAAAATTTGCGTACCGACTCAAATCAAAATCAATTTGGAAGAAAATTGCGCTACCTACAGAAGGGCCATCCACTAAATATTTTAACCATTTAGACTGATATTGGTCGTAATAAGCTGATACGTTTATTTTCGAAGTTGGTCTTGCCAAAAAACCAAAATAAATACCATTCTCGTTTTGTGAGCTACCAGAAAAATTAGCGACATATAAGTTTTGATTGGCCAGACTAAAATAGCGGTGCATGACCACTAAATCTAATTTGGGATCCACATGCCAGGTCACTCCATTTATGGTATTTAACTTTCCATTGAGGGCACTTGCTGTCTCTCCAAAAAGAGATACCTTATGCCAAATATACTGGTAATCTACACCTATCGAAACCTGAGAAGTTCCATTAAAGTCAAACTTATTATACAACAAATCACTGCCTTCAATATTTTTATCAAAATGCGTGTACATCCCGGTCATATTAATTTTAAAATTTTCAGTCTGATAACTTAGTGCCCCTCCCACATTCATTTGACCTATGGTATTTTTTGCCGCCAATTCCTTTTCTGTCCTATGATAGCCTGTCAATTGAAAAGTATTTACATAATCCTCCAATAATAGTGAGTCATTATTTTGGAGTACTGCGTCTACTTTTTTGTAAGATGCAAATAAGGTCGTCTGCCATTTATTTTCACCAAAACTCATGCCTACACCACGCATAAAATTCCCCTCGTTCACCGAGGTATAAGCACGCAATCCTTGACCATATTGTTTGGCATTCAAAACTTGAGCCGAACGCCCCATATTAAAACCTGTCCAAATATTTAAGCCTTGACCGAAACTCACTTGAAAATCACCTACTACTAATTTTTTAAAAACGCCAAGATCCTGTACCATCACATGACCAGAATAAAAGTCAAATCCTTTTTGTTGTGGATTAAAAGTAAATGCTTCCCCTGGATCTTTTTCAGCTGTTAAACCAATACTCAAGTTATTTTTATAGGTATACCGATACCTTAAGTAATATTTATTGGCATCCCCTAAATATTTTTTATTCGGGTTGAGTGCTAAAATAGAATCGGGCAAAGTAAGGTAACCTGCTTTTTCTTCCAACACCCTTTGGTACCGCAACATTAAATCATGCTTCCCATATTTAAAAGCTTTTTTCCAATTTACCTGATCTAAAGTAGACGCTCCAATTCTGACAAAAGGCAGTATTCTATCTATCGTGGATCTATCAAAACCAGGAATAGCGTTTAATTCATATATACTTAAAATTTTACGTAAGGACTTTCGATAGGAAATCAAGGCATTAATTTGTTGATCGGTTAACAATCTTAACTCCTTTAAATCTTCCGCAGTAGCTTGATTTAAATTGAGTGGATTATCCATTAAAAAATAATAGATTTCAATGATACCTGTAAAGTCTATATCTGTATCTTCAAACTCCTGACTAATAAATTCTATGGTTCTTTCTAAAATTAAATCCTTCTCCATTTCATTCACTTGCGCAAAGCTATTGCCTGTGATAAAAAAAAGAAGAATGGCTAGAATTTTTTTCATTTAAAAGCATAGGTTAACCCTATGGTTGGCGTAAGGCCAATTTGGGCATGCCAAACACTGGCGATATCAATGGTAAACTTATTCAAATTAATCCCCACACCAAAAGCGGACTGAAAAGGATATGTATTGATTCCAAAACGAATATCAAACACTGCATTTGCATTAATTTCCAGTCCTGACTTAATATTTAATTTTTGCGACAAATCTTTTTCAAGATCGATAAGCCAAATAATCTGGTTACTCAGTTGAAACTGACCTCCAAGAATAAATAAAGTAGGCAACCTTTCGTTTTGGAAATCGGAAATCTTAGCCCGGTTAATGTTTAATACACTGGCGCCAAATTGCACTTTTTTATTTAGTTTATAGTTTACGCCGACACTAGCAGATACATTTTGTGTTTTACCGTATATATCTCCAAAACGGGTAGAATGGTAATTTAAATTCACCCCCATTCCAATGCGATTGGATAATTGCATGGCATAAGTCCCACCTATTTGTATCTGCCTAAATAATTGAAAACCTGACTGCTGTATAAAAACGCCCACATTACCAGCTTCGGTCTGATGTCCAAAACTAATATTTTGGGTAGCCAACTCATTCAGTAAAAACCGATTGGCATATTGTAAATTTACTGCTGTGCCTTCAAAAAAACCAAAAGCACCCGGATTATTTTTCACTGCAACAACATCACTCAATGTTGCCCCTACATTTCCTAAACCGACTTGACGAGCACCTATTTGACTCGAAACCTGTCCAGCTACAAAAAACAAGTTAAAATTCAACAAAAAAAATAAAAAGCCATGCTTCATATTGGAAAGATAATAATTATTTAAATTTTCAACGTTAAGCCAATGCGATTTCTTGCAGCATCTACCTCAATTACTTTTGCTTGCACGTGTGCATCAATTTGAATTACATCCGTTGGTGTCTCCACAAAATGATTGGCCAATTGTGTTTTATGAATTAACCCATTTTGCTTGATTCCTACATTAACAAAGGCGCCAAAATCTGTAACATTGGTGACAATTCCATTAATCATCATCCCAACCTTTACATCCTCAATGGTTTTAATTCCAGGTGTAAATTCAAATATTTTTACCGAAGCCCTTGGATCAACTCCGGGCTTTTTGAGTTCCTTTACTATATCAGCCAAAGTAAATCCACCAATTTCATTTATCAATGCTTCGTCGGCAAGTACTTTTGAAAGAATAGTGTCATTGCCAATTAAAGCAGCGGGTTTAACTTTATAAGTTTTACTCAGTTGACTTACCACACTATATTGCTCAGGATGAATCGCAGAATTATCCAGTGGATTTAATGCGTTTTTTATTCTTAAAAAACCTGCAGCTTGTTCAAAAGCTTTAGCACCTAGTCTAGGTACTTTTTTCAATTCTTCTCTCGTTTTAAAACTTCCATTCTTTGATCGGTACTCAACAATAGATTCCGCTAATTTCGGTCCTAGACCAGAAACATATGCCAATAAATGTTTTGAAGCGGTATTTAAATTTACCCCAACTTGATTGACGGCTTGAAATATCATAAAATCAAGTGCTTCTTTTAATTTCACTTGATTGACGTCGTGTTGATATTGTCCAACGCCCAATGATTTCGGATCAATTTTCACCAATTCAGCCAAGGGGTCACTCAACCTTCTTCCAATTGACACTGCCCCTCTGACGGTGACATCAAAATCTGGAAATTCTTCTCTTGCAATTTTGGAAGCGGAGTAAATTGAAGCGCCATCTTCTCTTACAATGTAAACTTTTACATCCCGGTTAAAGTGGATGTGTTTAATCCAATTTTCCGATTCTCTACCCGCGGTACCATCTCCGATTGCAATGGCATCAATTTTATACATTTCAACCAATTGGCCTATTTTGGCCGACGCTTTGCTGCGTTCATTTTTGGGTGGATGTGGGTAAACTGTCGTATTGTTCAATAGGTCCCCATTTTCAGCCAAACAGACCACTTTACAACCAGTTCTAAAACCTGGATCTATGGCTAAAATTCTTTTGGAGCCAATGGGAGGAGCCAATAATATTTGGCGTAAATTTTTACTGAAGTTACCAATCGATTTGTCGTCTGCAAGTCCCTTAAAGTGATTGCGGACTTCGGTCTCCAGGCTAGGTTCTAAGTTTTTTTTGTAAGCCGTTTTAATGGCCTTTTCAATCACGGCGGTACTTTGGTTGTTTTGTTTGATAAAAAATCGATTTAACCACTGTAAGTTATAGTCGTCATTTGGACGAATTTTCACCCTTAACACTTTTTCATTCTCCCCCCTTAAGGCAGCTAATAAGCGATAAGAAGGACATTGATTTACAGCTTGTGTAAATTCATAATACGCTTTAAACTTCTCTTCTTTATCTATTGCATTCTTAATTTTCTTACTACTTAAAATACTAAATTTCAGGAATGAATCTCGCATTTTATCTCGTACGATATCATTTTCAACAATCCACGAAACAATAATTGCCTCCGCACCAGCCATTGCAAGTTCGGCCGTATCAAAATCTGTTGCCAAAAATCGATCTGCCCATTGTAGAGGGTCTCCATTCTGTTGAGACATGACCATCTTTGCCAGACCAATTAAACCAGCTTTAGTAGCCTTTGTGGCTAAATTTACTTTTTTCTTTTTGAAAGGTAAATAAATATCTTCCAGCTTGGTCAATTCAAAACAAGCTTTAATTTTCTTATCCAATTCCGCTGTCAAATCACCAGATTCATCCATTACTTTTAGAATGTGCTCTTTTCTTTTTACTATATTTTCAAAAGTGGTGTTTGACTTTAATATTGCATCAATTTGTACCTCATCTAAATTTCCAGTTTGCTCCTTTCTATATCTCGCGATAAAAGGTATAGTCCCTCCTATTTCAGTTAAACTTAAAACCGATTTAATCTGTGCCTCTTTTAATTGGGTATTTTTTTGAATGAAGTCAATACTTTTCATAACACAAAGTTAAAGCTTCCAAGCGCATAAAAAAGTAGTTACAGTAATTATTAGTTCATTTTATACGATTTTAATACTCGGTTTGCCAGACGCATAACCGACATTAAAAACGCCTTATTAACATAATTTCAACAATCTGAATACTAATCAATAATCCAATTATATTTGCACAAATCCCAAATAAGTCTTATGAAATTCCCCTTAAACTTACAAGCTAAAATTGATAAAAGATTAAAGGATGGTAGTTATCGTACCATGATAGACTTAGACCATTTGATTGACTTTTATTCAAATGATTATTTTGGTGCTGCTAAAGTGAAATATCATAGTGATTTAGCACATGGCTCAACTGGATCAAGGTTAATTTCTGGCAATTCAAATTATGTAGAAGATTTAGAAAAAGACTTAGCTGCTTTTTTTAACTATGAAAGTGGTTTACTTTTCAATTCAGGTTTAGATGCCAACTATGGTATATTTTCTTCCATTTTGGAACGGGGAGACACCGTTATTTTTGATAGTTTAATCCATGCTTCGATTCGTGATGGTGTTCGAATGAGTTTTGCAAAATCATACAATTTCAAACACAATGACCTTCAAAGTTTAGCCTCCAAATTAAAACTAGCCAAAGGTAATATTTATGTGGTGGTAGAGTCCATTTACTCCATGGATGGTGACATCTCTCCTTTGGCTGAAATTGTAAAATTAGCAAAGGAATATGGTGCATATATCATAGTAGATGAAGCACACTCTGGTGGTGTAATTGGAAATGAAGGACGAGGTTTGTCGCATGAATTTGATTTAGACGAAGATATTTTCATTAAATTAATCACCTTCAGCAAGGCTTATGGTGCATTTGGTGCAGTAGTTTTATGTTCCCATCAAATGCGGGAATACCTCATCAACTTTTCAAAGCCTTTTATTTATACTACAGCTATTTCTGATTTTACGGCAGGTAGAATTAGACAAGTTTTTGAGTTAGTGAAAGGCATGAATAAAGAAAGAAAAACACTAAGGGAAAACATCAATTACTTTCGTTCATTGGCCCAAGGAAAAAGCTTACAAATCACCAATAGTTCCACTTCCATTCAAGCGATTATCATTCCAGATATAAAATTACTGGTCGACAAAATAAACGAATTAATTGAAGCGGGATTTGCAGTACGAGGAATTGCACCACCAACAGTACCAATTGGACAAGAAAGAATCAGAATTTGTATTCATGCACACAATACTAAGGCAGAAATCAAATCCTTACTCGATCATTTTTGATCCTTGTTTTCACTTTTTTTACCCAATAGTTCCCAAATTACATTTCCTTTAGCCGTTGGCATATTTATGTGTAATAATTCGGCAGCTGTTGCATTTAGGTCTAATAAATCGTGGTGTTGATTAATTTCAGTACCAGCTTTAAAGTCAGGTCCAATTGCAATTAAACTTATTTTTTTACAGCCTGCACATCTATCCCCATGACTTTTAAATCCATCTTTTACATTATCTAAATGTCTTCCGTGGTCATTTGTAATAAACAAAGTAGTATTATCTTTCATTACCTCATCCTTTTGAATCATGTCCCACAACTCAAAAGCCAGTTTGTCGTTTTGCTTAATTGCACGAATATAATTTTTCCAATTACCTTGGTGTGCCCATGCGTCAATTTCTAATAAATTTATTATCGTAACTGCTGGTTTATTTAATGTAATTAATTCTTGGAATATTTTAAACAACTTCGCATCACCAGGATAACCAGTACCAGAACCATTAATTCCGGAATATACAGAGGGATAAAATTCTCTCACCCAACCTTTAGCTTTTGTATAGCCTAAAACATTTAACTTTCCTTTAGTTGTCATTACCCAAGCTTTTCTTTTATCTGCTTTATATTGCTTTAAGTAATACTGGAAAATAGAAGGTCTTTTAGGGATTTCCTTTCCTGAATTTTCCATGTGCTGATAAATACCCGTAGTCATGGCAGTATGCCCACTTATTGTATAGGTAGGGCCGTCATTTGAAAAATCATTAAAAAACACCCCTTGTGGCCTTAGTTCATTATTTAAATAGGGCACATTTTGTTTGGTAGAATCACCAAAAGTTTCAGACCAACGTGGTCCATCTAACACAAGAATAATTACATGCTTTGTTTTATATTCGTTCGGAGAATTGATTTGCTGTATTGCCTTACTAGAAAACAGTAGACCTAAAACGGCAATTAAACTGAAACCGTAAATAATTTTCTTCATGTGAAAAGGGTTTAGGATACAATAATACTACTTTTTAAGGAAATAGCATTTCTCCTTCTCCTATTACTCTTCCGTAAATTAAAAAAAAAGACCGAATCATATTGATCCAGTCCTTTATTTTATCGGCCTAAAAAACAACTTTACTCCTTCATAAAAGTGCTTGTTTTTTGAAGCCTATTTTCGAAATAGAATGCACAAGTATAAGTACCGTTAGGTAAATCTCTCACGTCAATACTGTTTAAATTATTTGTAAGTTCAAACTCATTAATGAATTTTCCTTGTAAATCATACAATACCAATCTACCACCAATTTGTTCTGGATTAATTTTAACTTGCAACAAACTTGATGTCGGGTTTGGATACACCGTTAAGAAATCCAATTCAGGATTAAATAATCCAGTAAATTCTAAATTCAAATTAATCGTAATTACGCTATCGCAACCTAAGGTAGTGGATAAAATTTGGGTATAAGTACCTGTTGAATCATAAGTTGTTCCGTTTAGGGTATATTGGTCCACTTCATTTATATTCAATGTGGTTTGACCTGGCATATTTACGGTGACTATTACAGAATCCTTATTTGTACATAAATTAACATCTATACCATTCACTACATATGTAGCAGTGGTGTTAGGCATAAAGCTCGCCCCGTTACTTACCCCGTTGTTCCAGTTATAAAAATTAGCCCCTGTTCCCGTTAATGTAACTGCATCTCCTTGACAAATGACAATATCATTTCCTGCAGAAACTATAGGTTTAGGATTAACCGTAATGGTTACCGTACTCGTATTAGAACAACCAACAGAATCTGTTCCTGTCACGGTATAAGTAGCGGTAGTAGTTGGACTAAAAGCAACGCTATCCACAACGCCATTATCCCATACATACGTAGCACCACCACTCCCTTTTAAAATAAGTTCATTTCCTATACATACCGATTTATTCGGTCCTGCATAAATATTTGGTTGGTATAAATTAATCGTTACATCATCTGTACCATTGCATCCGTTAACATCTGTTGCGGTAACAGTATATGTTTGCGTTGATGTGGGGGTAAAAGCAACACCATCATTCACGCCATTGTCCCAAGTATACGTTGTAGCACCACTACCACTTAAGGTTACACTATTGCCATCACAAATGGTGATATCTGCTCCTGCATTTACCAAAACTGGATGCAAGGCTATAGTTACAGTATCTCTTGCAGAACATCCATTAATATCAGTACCTGTTACAATGTAAGATAAATCAGCAGTTGGATTGAAACTAACACCATCAGTAATTCCATTATCCCAATCATACGTATTTGCGCCTGACCCGGAAAGGGTATAAGGCGCGTTAGCACACACTGTCGCATCTGAGCCAGCATCAACTGTTAGAAGGGTATTTGTAACGGTGAATAAATCATTTATTTCGCAAGTAGACAAAGCCCTGTGCCAAATCCCTAAATCATCAATACTTCCGTTAAAATAAGATCCACCTATTCCTCTTCCTACGTAAAAGGGTAAATTTGCAGAAGCCGTATTGGTATGTGTAAAATTAGCCGTTGATTGCCATACATTATCTTTATAATATGTCATTAACCCAGCCTCATACACCATTACATGATGCTCCCAAGTATTTAAAGAAAAGGGAGCTGACATACTGATCCATGTTTGAGACTGTTTATTCGTGCCAAAAGACATGTTGGTAGCACCTCCTTGTAACAACCAAATAAAGTTGCCACTAGTCCCGCTTCCATTCATCAAACAAACACCTCCAGCGGTAGACGCTTTCGACACCCAAACAGAAACTGTAAAGTCATCTGCATCATCAAAAGTAAAACTAGGATTTGTTTGTAACAAATATTGATTGGTACCATTAACGGAATAGGCTGAATTTGGATTTCCAAACCTATCCGTTGTAAGAACGGCGCCATTATTTGTCAAATGACTGGCATTGGCACTGGCATCATTAGAATTGCCTGAAAAAGACCAATAACTTTCTAAGTCATTTGTTGGAACATAACTTGGTACTTGCGCTATACTAATTGAAACCATTAACAAAGCCAAAAACGATAATAATAGTTTTATTTTCATGATTTTAGTTTAAATCAAATATAACATTTTTTACACATGTATTTTTTATACGTTGAGTTTTCAACATAAAAACCGACTAGCTGTTACATTTATCAAAAAACAGCTCACCATTGTAAAAGCCAACTCTATTATATTAGCTATAAAAAGCAACAATATATACTCAGAATTTTTCCTCTTAAATGAATAAAAACGGCATCAAAATTTTAATCCACCACCAGTTGTTTGGTATAAATTCCATTGATTCCGGTTACTTGCACCGTATAAATCCCGGGACTTGCCTCCAACAATTGAATCGTTGTTTTGTTTTCTGTTATCTTTTTTTCAATTATAATTTGACCCGCCATATTAGTAATTACTAATTGAGTCGGACTATTATTTACCGGTATAGTAATGGTAAAAAGCCCTTGATTTGGATTGGGGTAAATATTAAAATAATCCACAGATGACTTATCCAACCCTACCCCAGTTACTGTAGCACAATTGGTGATTACAAAACAAGAATCCTTGGTAATTTCACACGCATAATTCCCATTAATACTAGCTTCAAAAATGCCTGTAGTAGCGCCTACGATTGGAGCATTTCCATTACTACAATCTAACCATTGATACATAACACCTACTTGGGTTTCATTTGCCGATAAAGTAACACCATTAGTGATAGAAACTGTATTGTCTAAATCAATGATGGTTAAGTTGATGGTAACTACACTATCACAACCTGCAGTATTGCTAAACAATTCAGTATAAGTCCCACTACTATTATAAGTCAACCCAGCGTTAGAGATATACGATTCACATCTTGTCTCAGTAAGGGTTAAACTAGAACTATAATTCACGGTTAAATCTATACTAATAATACTATCGCAACCAGCATTATTTAAAATCGTATCGTTGTACATTCCAGAAACAGTATACACGGTACCACTCGGACTTGTATAAGTATCACACACCACTTCGATTACATTACTAAAAGTAGGATTACACACTGTAATCTCAAAATTATCCATGTACACATTGGCACTCCCGCCACTTGCTGAAGTAGTTGCATAGAAGCCTATTTTAACAATACCACTGTAACCGCTTAAACTTATTATTGTGTGGTCTCCAGTATTGGAAGGCTTGTTTGCTGCAGTCCATGCTTGTAAGATATTAGTACTTTTCCAGGTTACCCCATCATCTGTTGAAATGATCACCGCCAATGAATCATCTGCATCAAAATTGGAAACACCGGTACTCAAGTATGCTGTTGAGGCAACATCAAACTCCATGATATGGTCTAATGTACCATTACCTAAATCAATAGACGGTGAAACTAGCCATTCATATTTCGGCGTTCCATTACCTGGAGAATACACATACATTCTGGCTGCGCCAGATGAACCAACATTACCAAAGCCATCTGCAGCCCATTGCGAAGAGAAAGGGTTAGTCATTATGGTATTCGACTGACTTAAAGCTCCTGTAAATTCGGTCCAACAATCTGGTAAATAAGTGCTAAATCCTTCAAAATAATAAGGTACTACCACTTGACAGTTGGTATGGATTGAAATGGGACCAGACCACACACTTGTGTTACCTATACCACAAGAATCTAAAATATAAATATCGTAACTTGTATTTGGCATTAAACCATTGATAATTCCTGTAGAATTTGTCGTGTTCACCGAGGTCCCTGTGCCCAAAGTAAAACCTGTTGTGCCATATTGAATCACCGAATTAGCCGCGCCAAGAGTCCAACTCAACGTTACGCTAGTATCCGACAAATCATCAATTGTAATATTTAACGGTTGTTGACAAGGCGGAATAGGCTTTACTGCAAAATTATCGACATATACATTTACATTGTTACCTGAAATAGTTGTGGACGAATACAAACCAAATTTCACCACACCAGTGTAAGCTATTAATTCTAATAGTTCAAAATCTCCTGTATTAGATGGCGGATTGTTATATGTCCACGTTTTTAAGATATTGTTTGTGGTCCAAGTCGCGCCATTATCCAATGAAATCACTAAAGCTAAAGTATCATCAGCCCCTAAAATATCCACACTCGAATTTGACCAAGCGGTCATGGCTAAATCAAATTCTACTTGATATCCAGTAGTTCCATTTCCTAAATCGATACTAGGCGAAACCAACCATTCATGAATGCCATTGCCAACAATATTCATTCTTGCCGCACCTGAGGTACCCACATTCCCAAAGCCATCTGTTGTCCATCCAAATGAACCAGGTGAATTTAAACCTACGGCTGTTGCAGAAAGCAACCCACTATACTTCTCCCAGCATTGTGGTAAAAAAGCAGTAAAATCTTGCGTATAAGTCGGAATATAATTTGGACAAGGAGTTGAAAATTCGAACGGTCCATTCCAGCGACTTAAAGTTCCAATCCCACAGGAATCTATTAAATAAAATTCATAATCCGTAATTGGGGTTAGACCATCAATTAATACTTCACTCGAATCGGAATACAATGTGGTACCTGTACCAATTGTAAATCCGGGCGCACCGTATTCAATAAAAGTATGTGTTCCAAATGTGTTCCAACTAATTAAAGCACTATTTGCCGTGAGGGTTTCCATAGCGACATCAAATGGACGTGGGCAATAAGGAATTTCAAAATTATCGATATAAACATTAATATCTCCACCAGGTGCAGATGACCTAGCATAATAACCAAATCGAACCACTCCGGTATAGGCTGATAAATCAATTGAAATAAAATCTCCAGCTGCAGTAGGTTCTTTTCCTGTATACCATCTCATTAATGAATCTGTTTGATTCCAGGTTAGACCATCATCCGTAGAAATATATAAAAACAATGAATCATCCACATCAAAACTACCTTGATTCGTATTGTTATCGTCTGTCAATGCAATGTCAAATTCAAGTCTAAAATTCCCACTAGTTCCAAGGTCAATACTTGGAGAAACCAACCAATCGTTGTGTGTGGTTAACCAATAGTGCATTTTTGCAGCCCCAGTAAACCCAACGTTTCCAAATCCATCTTGTGCCCACCAGTTACTAGAATTATTCCAATTTAAGTTACCGTTTACAAAATTGGCATTAAAGGTTGTCCAACAATTTGCAGGATAAGTATCATAGCCTTCAAAATATGGTGCAGTAAAAATTGGACAAGGTGTAGTGAAGGAACGTACCAAAGACCAATTGCTGGTGTCACCTGGGCCACAAATAGTTCTGACATAATAATCATAGGTAGTTTGATCAGTCAAACCACTTAGACTAAAAGGATTTGATGTAGTAGTAATCAAGTTACCTGTACCTGGTGAAAACCCAGAAATTCCATATTCTATTTGGGCATTAGTCGCTGCGTTAGTCCAAGCAATGTCCACCGAGTTTGCGAGCAAATTACTTATAGAAATATTAGTTGGTGTAACACAACTCGGAATCGGCATGATTCTAAAATCATCAATAAACCCATTTGAACTTGTTGTATTGGTAGAACTTGCGGCATAAAAACCAAACTTCACCAATCCTGTATAAGCCGATAAATCAGCTGCAAAATAATCTCCTGTCATAGCAGGCTGGTCACCCATTTTCCATGTTTTCAAAATATTTGCTTGGGTCCAAGTAATACCATTATCAGTAGAAATAACAAAAGCCAATGTATCATCCGCATCAAAATTAACTGAACTTGCGGTCGCATAATACGGCGTCACTGCTATTTTAAATTCAGCATGATAATTAATTGCTCCGGAACCTAAATCAATGGTTGGAGAAATGAGCCACTCATCAATATTAGCGCCATTAATTACCGTTTTTGCAGCAGCAGAACCGGAAGTCCCTCCAAAACCTGACTGAATCCAATTTGAATTAATACTACTTAAAACTGTACCATTTAATTTTAATTCTCCTTGTTTTTCTTCCCAACAATCTGGTAGAAAAACACCAAAATTCTGCGTATACGTTGGTGCATAAACAGGACATGTGGTTGTAAAACTTATTGGACTTGAATAATAACTCGTATCGCCTGGAGAGCAAATATCACGGATATAAAATTCATATGCTGTCAAATCCGTCAAGCCCGATAAAGTGGTTGGATTAGTACTCGTTACCACTTTGAATCCGGTGCCAGGAACGAATCCAAATGGCCCATATTCAATTTCAACTGTTGCGGCACCACCTGTGGCCCAAGAAACATCAGCCGATTGACTAGTAATATTTGTAACTGTTAAACCTGCTGGTTTAGCACAAGTGATACCATTATCAATTCTAAAGTTATCAATGTAAACATTTTTATCACCTCCATTCACCGTTGACGCGGCATAAAAGCCGAACTTAACCAAACCGGAATAAGAAGATAAATCAATACTGACCGCATCCCCAGTATTTGACGGTTCGGTCCCTGCTCTCCATACTTGTAAAATATTACTTTGCTTCCATGTAACCCCATTATCAGTAGAGATTACGATTGCCAAGGTATCATCATTCCCTAAAGTAGAAGAACTGGTGCCACTCCATGAAGTCAATGCGACATCAAATGTTAAGTCGTAAGTATTCGTTGTTCCTAAGTCGACTGTGGGAGAAATAAACCAATCCTTATTCGAAGACCCAGCAATATTCATACGCATAGCACCTGTATAGCCAACATTTCCAAATCCATCAGACAACCAACTAGAATAGCCAATGCCTAAAAAAACAGTATTTGTATTATTAAGAAAACCTCTGTCTCGTTCCCAACAGCTAGTAGGATACATAGAATAGTCTTGATAATAAGGAGGAATGACCACAGCGCAAAGCGTAGTAAATGTTCTTTTAATAGAATAATCACTGGTATCCCCAATCGCACAAATGTTTCTGATGTATATATCATACTCACTTTCTGCCTGTATACCAGTCAAAGTATAAGGAGCCGTTAATGCCGTAGCAATAACTCCAGTACCAGGCACAAACCCAACAGGTCCATACTCAATGACAACACCATTTGTTGTTGGTATAGTCCAGTCTATAGAAATACTATTTATTGTTGGATTAGACAGAATAAACGTTTGCGGTTGGTTACAACTTGGAGCATTTACAATTTTAAAATTATCGATAAATATTTTTCTAGCGGATGCACTTGCTGAAGAAGCGACATAGAAACCAAACTTTACAGTTCCAGTATATAACGAAAGGTCAAAACTTGCAAAATCACCGGCACCAGAAGGATTCACACCGTTTTTCCAGGTCTTTAAAATATTAGCCGTCGACCAAGTCACCCCATTATCTGTTGAAATAACAAATGCCAAGGTATCATCTGCATCAAACGTATTATTTTCTGCATTATTCCATTGCGTTAATGCCACTTCGAATTCAGCTTGAAAAGTATTACTCGTTCCCAAGTCGAAAGTAGGAGAAATTAACCATTCTTCCCTTCGATTAGTTGTTGATTGCAAAGCCAGTCTAGCCCCATTTGAACCAATATTTGCGAATGCCCATCCGTCCCAAAGTGAAGTCGCCCCAGCAGAGAAAACGGTGTTTGTCCCCCCTAAAGTCCCTTGTCCTTCTGTCCAACACGCAGGTAAATAAGTTTCAAAATTTTGGGCGTATGGTGGCGTAAAACTAATTGGACAAGGTGTAGAGATAGTCATAGGTATCGACCAATCACTGGTATCGCCTACGGCACAAATATTTCGCATATACACCTGATAAGTTGCTCCAGCAGCTAATGTATTTATGGTATAAGAGGTACCGGTAGCTAACGTATTTGTTCCTGATCCCAATTGAAAACCAATTAACCCATATTGAATTTGTGTATTTAAAGTAGCTCCATTATCCCACGAAAGATCGGCACTATTCACCGTTAAATTATTTACGGAAAGCTGAAACGGTTTTAGACAAGATGAACTTTTTGAAATTGAAAAATTATCGACAGATAGTATTTTGTAATTTGAAAACCCTGAAGACGCACCATAAATACCAATTTTTACTATGCCTGAATAAGCAGAAAGATCTAATTCATAATGTGAGCCCACATTTGATATGGCGTTTCCAGCGGTCCACATGCGGAGTATATTGGTATTGTTCCAAGTAATTCCATCATCCGTTGAAATTACAAAAGCAAGTGTATCATCCGCATCTAATGCAGCTGCATCCGTATTGGAGGTGTAATTTAAAGCCAGATCAAAGGCTAGGGCATAATTTTCTGTTCCTAAATCGAAAGAAGGAGAAATTAACCATTCCCTATGATTGCTATAGGAAATATTAAGTTTTGCTGCAATCTCCCCTGCTACATTTGCATAATTACCATCATTCCAATCAGAGCTCGTGGTGTTTGTAAAATTGGTATTCACGGTACCTAACTTGCCTTCTTTTTCTTCCCAGCATGTAGGTATATAGTTTTCAAAACCTTGGGTATAGATATGACTCTTTGGCTGATTACAATCTGTTGAAATACCCAGAAATGTAACATTTGGAGCAGCCGCTTTTAGTCCACCTAATGTCACAATGGCTTTTGGTGGATTCACTGGATCAGGGTTATTTCCAATACCATCATTGGCATATACCATACTGCGCAAACCAGATTTTGAACTCGCAAAAAATTTATCGTATACACCACCTTGTCCAGCGGAATTTTCATCTATCGCAATGACCAAATTATCGATTCCATTATAAACAAAAGTACTTGTGAAATTGACGGTCACCTCGCCTAACGCGTTTTGCATTACAGTTCCTGAGTACAATAAATTTAAATCGGCATGTGCCACCCAATCAGAATCATTTGTAAAAACATCTTTAGTCGTTGTTCCGATAAACACGTCCCACTGATCGATATTTTGCAAACTATTGCCGCTTTTATAAAATGTTAATCCGTCAATTCCTCCTGAACTTCCCACTTCGTTTGGTGTGTAGATAAACTGACTATAAGTATAATCTTTGGTAACATCTACCGGTAATCCTTGATTGGTCAGGGTACCATTTCCAGAAGTAATTTGAGCAAAGCTCGACACTACACTCATTAATAAAGTGGTAAACAGAATAATTTTCAATCGCATGTATATCGTTTTATATTGCTCAAAAGTAAGTAAAGTTTAGACGATACGATACAAGTAATGGCTGCTTAACTGCTAAATTTAGCAGCATGTTAGTTTCTATTTATTTGGTAACCTTCTCTATAACCTATCTATTGACATCCGTTTTTTTTATCCACTCACATTTTATAGTTAGCACTGAAACGATAAAGCCCAGCATATTAACACTGGGCTTTATTAATCTTAATAGACTGTAAATAAGAAATATAATCTATTTTTTGGAATAATAAAACGTTTGAAAAGTTCCTTTAATATTTGTATTACTACCATCCATTGAACAATTCGTTCGATCGTCATACACTAATTTCAAAGTAGTTTCTGTGCGTTCAAATTGAAAAAGTTGTCCAATATAATAGCCTACTTTGGTAAACAATAATTGACCATCATTGATGTATGTATAACTTTCTTTGAAAGAATAATTACCATTATAACGCAAGGCAGTTCCATCTTGATCAAATTTGATAAATATATCGTCAACATCAAAAATAAGTTCACTTGTAGAACCATCACAATTATAATAAAGACTATTCACACTATCTGCCTTCCAATAAGTATTACTCAATATATCGGTTCTCTCTTCTATCGAAATCGATTTACTATATTCTTTAGGTTCCGTTTTCTTCGCACCTTGGGTTTGAAGCGTAACAGTATACTCACCTACTGCCTGATAAGTGTAGCTTGGATTTTTTAAACTGGAAGAATTTCCATCTCCAAAACCCCAATAATAAGACAATCCATTATCACTTTCATTTGTAAAACTGACCGATTCTCCAATATAAAACAATTCAGAATTTGTACTAAACAAAGCAGTGGGATCTTCTTTTTTACAAGACGTCAATGAAATTGTCAAGGTTAATGTCGCAATTAAGTATAGACTTTTCATAATAATTAATGTTTTGATGAGTACCTAAAATACAGTATCTCAATATTATTTATCCATGAAAAAATTTTAAGTAGGTAAATGAAGACATAAAGGGCACAAAAAAGTATAACAACTGATTATGAAACATTTATTACTTTTTTGTTTTTTTACTTAATCCATCAAGTGCTTTTCACCAAACATTTCACGCATAAAACCATACAGTTCTGGATGCTTCTTGGCCAATAACTTAGGACGTTCGAAAAAGAATTCAGCGGCTACAGCAAAGAATTCAGCACTATTTGTCCCACCATAATTACGGATAGGTGATTTCCCCTTATTAATCTTCAAGATCTCCGTCCGAATTAAATCCAGCCAAGGAATAACATATTGTCTTTCCATTAATAATTCCGGCACGCCATCAACAGTGCCATCACGCATATCAATTAAATGTACAAATTCGTGGATGGCGGTATTTTGCTTATCAAACTCATTTTCAAACCCATGTTCTAGTGATGGTTTTGAGAGTACCATGGTCCCTGCTAGGTCTCCGGTTCCCACTTGCCCTAAAATGACACGTTCTTTACCTTTTACTTGATGATGTTCGTCGAATTGGGAAGGGTATAATAATACGCGGTCTAAATTAGAATAATGCCAATTATCAAAATTAAAAACTGGAATAACAGCACTGGCGGCAACCAAAATATTATCTTTTACACTGACATCACATTCCACACCAATAATTTCATGATTCAATAAAAAGGATTGTACTTTAAATTCGAATCTAGTCTTTTCAGCAGGCGACAAATTGCGATAAAAACAAACTGTTTCTTCCAGGATAGCTTTGTATGCCTTATCCATTTTAGCAGTTGGTATTCGCCATTTTTTTGTCCGAAAAAACTTAACATAATAAGCATAAGTAAGCACGAGAATTACTGAAAAAACGATAGGTAAGATTACTACAGGCGTCATTGTATTTTACAAAAATTATGGCTAAAAATTATAAATGTACAAAACAGTAGGCATAAACTTATCGAATAATACTTTACCTTTTCTTTAGCGAAGACAAATAAGGGGATGCTGTATTATTTTTCATAATGTATAATTCATTCGCTAAGAATATAATTTTTAACCAACTAAATCAGGATTGAATACGTTTAGTAAAGTAGATCAAAAACAAATATCATGAAATATTTACAGGCCATTTCAATCATTTTCCTATTTTTTTCTTGTGTTAAAAAAGACATACCCACCCCTACTGTTCCAAGCGAAACTATGGAGAGCGCTAATCATTTAATGCGTATCGAGATTGGTCACGAAAATTTTAAAAATCTAAGTATTAAGCTGAATTCACAAGAAATGGATAAGCGGGAATTTTTGATAGACAGTGGAGATGTAGTTGAAGTTGTAGTAGAAAATTTTTGTCAAAGCCAAGTTTACTATGGACTTGGTGACACCATAGGCCACGCTTATAATGATTGTAATGAAAACGAAATTAAATTATTTTTAGATGATGAATTTATTGACGGTGATCATTGCCCACAGGCTAGCATGCCCTACAATATATGTCCATCAGACTACCAAGTGAATTATACTTTTAAATAAATTGAGGAAAGCATTATTCATTGCCTTTAAGCATATTGAACAATATTATTCTTTAACTATTTTATAAGTTAATCGACCAGCGTTTAAGGTTTCAAAAGATAAAAAGTAGAGCCCTGGTGTCAACGCTTCTAAATCAATATTTAAATGCTCACTGTCTATCCATAGGTTTTGAATAACCTCTCCAGCTATGTTAATTAAAAACACCCTTGACACGAGATGATGTTCGCTTAAGGTTACGTTTATTTTTCCATTGGTAGGATTTGGGAAAATATGGATATCATTTATGGAGAAATTGTCATTCACTCCTAAACCAGTAATTTGGATACAAGCTGAAGTATCCACACAATTAGAATTAGACAGCTCTACTGCATAATCTCCATTTTCTATTGGCGTATAAGTTTGCGCATTTGCCCCAACAATCACTGCATACCCTTTATTACAATCTAACCATTGGTAGGTCCCTGTCCCCAAAGCTGTAATGGTTATCCCTGACAAACTCGTCATTGTATTTACATTGTCAATAGTTAAATCTAGGCTAATCACACTATCACAACCCACTGCATTCGGTAAAGTGTAAGTAGCTGTATTATTACTTGCAGCATAAGTAATCCCGTCTATCCACATATATGGACCACAAGCAGAGATTACTTCAGTAGCGGCACTAGAGTTCAACACCGTTAAATTCAAGGTTACTACACTATCACAACCAGATATATTTGTTAATACATGCGTTGCAGTAGTATTGTTACTGCTGTAAGTTATTCCATCCATCCAAGTGTAATTATCACAAGCAACTATAGTATCCATGGATGAATTGCCATACAAAATCGTCAAATTTAAGGTTACCACACTGTCACAACCTTCGACATTGGTCAATATATGCGTTGCGGTATCGTTGCTCGTGTTATACGTTACTCCATCCATCCAGGTATAATTCTCACAAGCGATAATGGTATCTGTTGTATAATTCACGATACATTGATCTAGTTTTAACACAAAAAAATCGGTATAGCCATTAACTGTAAAATTCAGAATTCCTGTATCCGGATTAAGATCCACCGTATTTTGATAATTACCGCTAAAATATAAGTCTTGCGAAAGGTCTAATGAAACTGAAGACATAGCATCTTGATGAGGACCGCCAATAGTTTTAGCCCACTGAAAATCACCAAGACTCCCCAATTTCAAAATGTAAATATCATTATAACCATTTGACGTAAAGTTAGAAATCGAATTGGTTTGATTAAAATTTATTGTACCCAAAAAACTACCAACAATATATAATTCCCCGGCAGGATTAGAAATTATTTGACTACAACTTTCATACATTGTCCCGCCAAAAGATTTACCCCATTCAAAAGCGCCACTAGTATCTATTTTAACCACAAAAACATCATTACCTCCATTAGACACTACATTCGAAATTCCACCTGAAGGATCTAAATCAATTGTATTTTGAAAGGTACCAGCAAGAAATATAAAGCCAGAGTCGTTTACATGAATAGCACGTCCACTTTCGTTATTTACATTACCAAAACTATTGGCCCATTCAAAATCCCCTGTATGATTCAACTTTAACAAATACACATCATCTATTCCACTTGAAGTTAAATTAAAAACACCATTACCAGGGTTAAAATCTACTGTATTTCGATAGCTACCTGTCAAATAAGCGTTACCATAATTATCCGTACTAATACCATTATTGAGGTCCGCTTCTGCACCACCAATCGATTTTGCCCAAACAAAATTACCAAATGTGTCTAATTTTTGAACAAAAACATCCGTGTTACCATTTGCCTGTAATTGATAAACAGCATTGGATGGATCAAAATCTAAAGAATCTCTATAACTTCCAGATAAATACAAATTACCACCAGCGTCTACATCCATATTAATATAATATTCAGCACTTAATCCTCCAAAACTTTTTGCCCAAACAAAATCACCATTTAAATCAAGTTTAAGTATAAAAAAATCGGAATAGCCATTTGAAATCAAATTAAAAACATTTGGACCTGGGTCTGCATCCATTGTATTATTGAAAGTACCAGATATATAAACGGAACCTAATTGGTCCGTAACTATATTAGCGCCTCTATCATCTCCTGTACCGCCAAACGACCTAGCCCAGAGTAATGAGCCATTTGCGTCTAATTTTTGGATGAAAATATCCTCATCTCCGTTTGAAGTTAAATTTAAGACAGCAATATCTGGATCAAAATCTACAGTAGTATAAAAATAACCACTAGTATATACATTACCATTCAGGTCTGTATGGTTATCCATACTAACATCAATAAAACTACCACCATTGGCAATTGCCCATTCAAAATCTGCATTTTGAGTATGCGCATAACCCATATAGAAAAAGGTTAAAAATATAATAAAAGCAATTTTCATAAATTATAGAGTAAGGTTTTAAAGAAAAGGTTCAGTAAATATATAAAAAAACCAATAGCATGATGGACCATAAATCGATCCCAAGCCATTATAAAAGTTTACCTGAGCAACGTTACATGTCCATTTAATATTTGCTTTTCATTTTTAGTTGGACTAGTAAATTCCATTCTCCAGACATAAACGCCTGCATTTACAGGAGTTCCATTATAAACTCCATCCCAGCCGGCATTTGGATTTCTGCTTTCCCAAATAACTTCTCCCCAACGATTAAAAAGCAATACAGAGAAATCATAAATATCTATACCTAAAACGTCAAATCTCCATTCTTGGTTACTGCCCTGACCATTTGGTGTAAATACATTCGGAACAAAAATACTCATTGGTGCGCCAACGGTTAAACTATAGGAGGTTGTATCACTACATCCCAATTCGTTTAGAGAAATTAAAATAATGGTATAATTACCTTCTTGCTCAAAAATATGGGTTGGATTCATAGCTGTAGAAATAGTATTATCACCGAAATCCCAAAGAAATTGGTCGGAATTAGAGGACAAATTAAAAAACGAAATATCTGTTTCACCAGCAACACCCTCGTTAGGACTAAAATTAAAATTGGATTTAACCTCGGGCTCCACCTCTACCATCCAAGGTATAGTTATCGTTTTTACACATCCTATATTTGAGGTCACACGCAAACTTAAGTCATAGGTCGCTGAATGATTAAAAGTACTAGATGGATTTTCTATGACAGAAAAATCGTTATTATCAAAATTCCAGTACCAAGAATCGATTGAACCAATATTTACAGTAGATTGATTAAAAAAGTTTACCTGCTGAGGAAAACATACCGAAGCCTTTTGTAAACTAAAATTAGGGTTTAAATTTTGATAAACAATTTGTATTGTATCTGATTTTACACAACCATTAAAATTTACATCCACATAAAATATTCCAGGAGTATTTACCGATAAACTGGCATTAACAGAATTATCTTGCCATAAATATGTGGCATTAATGGTGGACACATCTAATAAAATGCTTTCCCCTTGACAAATAATCGTGTCGTTACCTAAAGTCATAGATGGCAAAGTATAAAAACTAGTATCTATTTCTATAGAGTCTGTAAAGCTACAATTGTCAAGAGTTACTTGTACCCAATAAACACCTTGTTGATTAGCGGTATACAAAGGTCCTACAGCACCATCTTGCCACAGATAAGTAGCGTTCGGAAATGTTGCATCCAGTTGAATTGTATTTCCGAGCGTACAAATTACCGTATCATTTCCCAAATCAATAGAAGAAATAGGATTATAACTGATAAAAATGGAATCTGAGAAAACGCAATTATTTTTGGTTACTTCCACCCAATAAACTCCTTGTTGAGAAGCTGTAATGGTAGCAGTAACCGCATTATTTTGCCATAGATAACTAGCGTTTACATTACTTGCATCTAATAATAAGGATGTATTAACACATAAAGTGGTGTCATTACCAAGATCAATAGTAGGAAGGGGAGTCAAATTTACTGTAATCGAATCTACATTTTTACAGCCATTAACCGTGACCTCTACCCAATAATCACCTTGCTGCAGCACTTCAAAGGTGGCCGAAGTAGCGCCATCATGCCATAAATAATTGGCATTTAAAACACTTGCGTCCAACCATAAAGTATCCAATTCACAAATAGTAGTATCAGGACCTAAATTTACGTTGAAAAATGGGGTGTAATTCACCGTTACAGAATCAACATAAGTACAATTATTATCACTAACCTCTACCCAGAATGTTCCAGGCTGCGAAACGACATAACTAGAATCTACACTTCCATCATGCCATAAATAATTGGAATTAACAGCTGTTACTTCTAAATTTAACAGTTCCCCAAAACAAAGCGTGGTATCGCTACCCAGTAAATTTGAAGTGTTACCATTTACGGTTATGGTAACCGCATTGGTATCACAATTACTATACACGAGGTAAGTAGTAGTAGCAACGGGAGAAACGTTAAATAAAGTATCCGTCGAAACGATAATACCAGGAGCCGTATCCAAGGCCCATCCTATTAAAGAATCTGTATTTACAAAAAGAGTAAGCGGTTGATTGGCACAAATTGTAGTGTCCATTGAAACGGTAGAACATTGTGCCACTACAGATACATCATCCACAAAGTACCGTGCATTTGCAACATTTTGCGTAGTATCCGAAATAAAAATGGTATTGGCATCATCAAAAAAATTACCGATAATTAAATATTCAGCTGCTGTAGTCGCCACAAAGGTTCCGGATATTTTAACCCAGTTGACACCATCTGCAATAACGGCAGTTTCATTAACTTGTGGTGTAAAATTAAGCTGGCTACATATGGGACTATTAATCAACGTATTTGAAAAATACATCCCTATATTATTACTTTTTTCCGTTGAATATTCTGCATGAGAAACATACATTTCTGCATAATACGTTGTACCCAGAACCAAGGGACTTATCAGTGGTACTTCTAGATATTCTCTATAATCAGGAGCACCGGTACCAGTACCACAACCTAAACCATAAGTATTAACCATTGACATTATATTACCCGTTCTTGGTAATTGTTGTCCAATAGCGTCGGTGTTAATCGATAAGGCGGCACTATAACAGGAGGTGGCTAAAGTAGTACTAAATATATCTGAAGTACCATATGTTGGCATCATCCAATCTATCATGGCGTTATTGAAGCCAGCCTGAGAAAGCACAAAAGAACATGGAAGTGAGTTATAATTTTCAAAACTAGGATTAGGCACCAAGTTTTGACTAATACCTATAAAGCTAAAAAATAAGGTCCATATCAAAAGCATTATTTTCATTCAGGTAACACTTAAAAGTAAAGGTACATGCTTAAAGTAAAAATACAAAAACCCAGACAGTATTTGTCTGGGTTTTTATTAGTAATTATATTTTTCAAAGGACTTATCCTCCAAAATCATCAAATCTTACATTTTCAGGTGGTACACCCCAATCGTCGCACATTTTAATAACGGCTTGATTCATCAATGGTGGTCCACAGAAGTAAAACTCTATATCTTCTGGTGAATCATGTTTTGAAAGGTATTGTTCGATTACTGCATTATGCACAAATCCAACAAATCCATCACCTTCATCCTCCATATTTTTCTTTTCTTTCCAATTATCTGACTCTAAAGGTTCCGACAATACTAGGTGAAATTTGAAATTAGGAAAATCTTTTTCTAAATCTCTAAAGTAGTGCAAGTAGAATAATTCAGCCTTAGAACGACCACCATACCAATAAGATACTTTTCTACCAGTTTTAATCGTTTTAAATAACTCATATAAGTGAGAACGCATAGGCGCCATTCCAGCTCCACCACCAATATAAAGCATTTCTGCATCAGAATCATTAATAAAGAACTCACCATAAGGACCAGATATAATAGCTGGATCTCCCACTTTTAAATTAAAGATATAAGAAGATGCGATACCAGGGTTCACATTCATCCATCCACCTTTAACTCTATCAAACGGAGGAGTAGCTACCCTTACATTCAACATTATTTTACGTCCTTCAGCAGGATAAGAAGCCATAGAATAAGCTCTTACTATTTCCTCGTCGTTTTTCATCACCAATGGAAATAAACCAAATTTTTCCCAATCCGCTTTAAATTTATCCGGTTCACCTGGGTGATCTAGTGGGTGTGCAGTAATATCCATTTCTGAATAATTAACCGTACACTTAGGAATTTTAATTTGGATGTAACCACCCGCCTTATAATCCATATCCTCAGGAATTTCAACGATAAACTCTTTAATGAATGTTGCTACATTGTAGTTAGAAACCACTTTAGCTTCCCATTCTTTAATCCCCAACACTTCTTCCTCTACCTCAATTTCCATGTCTTCTTTCACTTTAACCTGACATCCTAAACGGATTCCAGAAGCGATTTCTTTACGTGAAAAGTGTGGTTTTTCAGTCGGTAAGATTTCTCCACCACCTGACTTTACGTGACAGATACATTGAATACATGTACCTCCACCACCGCAGGCAGAAGGTAAGAAAATACCTTGATTACCTAAAGTAGACAATAAGGTTCCCCCGCCATCAACTTCTAATACTTTATCCCCATTAATGGTAATTTTTATTTTACCTGCTGGCGACAACTTTGCTTTAACAAATAATAGCAAGCTCACCAACAATAAAATCATTGTGGTAAAAACTACGAGTGTGATTGTAATAACTGCTCCCATTTTCTTTTATTTCTTTTTATAAATCAATTCCACTAAAACTCATGAATGCAATCCCCATTAAACCAGTAATGATGAAAGTAATCCCCAATCCTTTCAAAGGACCTGGTACATTTGAGTATCTAATTTTTTCTCTAATTGCTGCAATGGCTACAATAGCCAACAACCAGCCAACACCGGATCCTATTCCGAATACAGTTGCTTCTCCAATAGTTGAATACTGACGATCTTGCATGAATAAGGCACCACCTAAAATAGCACAGTTAACAGCAATCAATGGTAAGAAAATACCCAATGCACCATAAAGCGCAGGCGCATATTTCTCTACGATCATTTCTACCAATTGTACAATAGATGCAATGACAGCAATAAACATAATAAAAGATAAGAAACTTAAATCGTATTGTGCATATTCAGCACCCAACCAAGCTAAAGCACCATCTTTTAGAATGTAGTTTTCCAACAACCAGTTCACTGGAATAGTTACCCCTAATACAAATATTACGGCAAACCCTAAACCAACAGCTGTTTTCACAGTCTTAGATACCGCCAAGTATGAACACATACCTAAGAAATAGGCGAAAATCATGTTTTCAATGAAAACGCCTTTGATAAATATATTTATTAAATCCATTTTACTTTTATTTAATGTTCTTCAATTAATGCTTTGTTTCTTGATCGTTGTACCCAGATAACCAATGCTACCGTTATTAAAGCAAAAGGTGCTAAAATAATTAAGTTGTTATTGTAATACCCGATACTGTATAATCCAGTTTCTTCTCCAGCAATTGCGTTTCCAAAAATTTGGTATCCCATTAATTTACCTGTTCCAAATAACTCTCTAAAGACAGATACAATTACTAAAATAATTCCATATCCTAAGGCATTACCAAAACCATCTAATGCAGCTGCCCAAGGTTTATTCCCCATTGCAAATGCTTCAAATCGTCCCATGATAATACAGTTGGTAATAATCAGTCCAACAAAAACAGAAAGTTTTTCCCCTAAATCAGGCAAATAAGCTTTTAATATTTCGTTTACAATAATTACCAAAGAGGCAACTACTACTAATTGAACAATAATTCTAATTCTTGAAGGAATTAGGTTTCTTAACATGGATACAATTACGTTACCCAAGACCAATACAAATATTACTGCAGCAGTCATAGTTAAAGCTTGTGCAACAGATACTGTAATAGCCAAAGCAGAACAGATTCCTAAAACTTGAATAGTAACTGGATTGTTATCATTCAAAGGATCCGTAATTAATTTTTTATTCTTTTTCGAGAATAAAGGCTCTCTTGATTTTACTTCGCTCATATCTCAATTATTTATTAAAGTAATTAACGTAAACCTGAACTGTTCTATCTAACATTTCTTCCACACCTTTAGAAGTAATTGTTCCTCCAGTAATTCCATCCACTGTAAATTCTTTTGATGAACCAGATCCGTCTTTAACAATTCTCATTTTTTTATAAGTACCATTATCAGAAATCAACTCATTAACGAATTGTTTTTGGAATGCAGCCGTTTTAATTTCAGCCCCTAATCCAGGTGTTTCTGTTTTATGATCGAAAACAGCACCAAAAATAGATTTTTTATCTTCGTTTACCGCAATATACCCCCAAATTGGTCCCCATAAACCAGAACCTACCATTGGAATGATGTATTTTTTACTCCCATCAATATTGGCAACATATAGTGGATAATTTCTTGCTGTTACTGGCAATTTCTTATCTCTATATTCTTTTTTAATATCTACTTTAAAAGCATCACCATCTACCACTTCACCTAAGTCATTAATGATTAAACATTCATCACTTAAAATATACTTACTATATACTTCAGTAGCTGTTTTACGGGTACTTTCAATTTTAATGGCACCTAAAATGTCCATTTTCTTTTTCACTTCAACATTTTTTGCTTGTCGCGGTTTTAAACCTACCGACAAAGAGGCTAAACTTGTACCTACTACTGCAACTAAAATAATTGCAAATAGAAAAGTATAACCGTTACTATCTTTATTCACTGCCATGGTTATGCGGTTTTAGTTTTAAGACGTTTCAATCTTCGTTTTATATTTGCTTGAACCACATAGTGGTCAATTAATGGTGCAAGGATGTTAAAGAACAAAATTGCCATCATCACCCCCTCAGGGAAAGCTGGATTAAATACCCTTACTAGAATGGCAAAGAACCCTGCTAAAAAGCCATAAATATATTTACCTGTATTAGTTTGTGCTGCTGTTACCGGATCAGTGATCATAAACACCGCACCAAAAGCAAATCCACCTAATGCAATTTGATGTATTGGATTTAATTCCATGAAAGGATTCACAGCAGTTGCGTTAAACAAATAACCCATTGCTAAACCACCAATTACGAACGATAACATAATTCTCCAACTTGCTATTCCAGTCCCTAATAAAATAAGTGCACCAATTCCAATTGCAATCATAGAAGTTTCCCCAACAGATCCTGGAATAAATCCAAAAATAGAATCCATCAAAGACCACTTGTCAGAAAATTTATCTACAGACTCATACACCCATTCATCAGATGCAAAACTTGCTAAATCCCCTAAAGGTGTCGCACCAGTATAACCATCCGGTCTTTTCGCTACATCTGAAATACCACTCATCCAAACATCATTACCTGACATTTTAGTAGGATATCCAAAGAATAAAAAGGCCCTAGCTGTTAAGGCAACATTGATAATATTCATCCCTGTACCACCAAACACCTCTTTACCAATTACTACGGCAAAAATAACAGCTATTGCTAACATCCACAAAGGAACATCTGCGGGTACTATTAAAGGAATTAACATCCCTGAAACTAAAAACCCTTCTTGAATTGAATGTTGATTTTTAATCGCAAATATAAACTCTACACCTAGACCAACACCGTAAGAAACAATCACTAAAGGCAGTACCTTCATTAAACCATAACCCACTTTTGCACCAAACATATCCATATATGCCGTCGTTTCACCTGTCGCTATATAGTGCCAGTGGCCAGTATTATAAATTCCAAATAACAAACATGGAATCAAGGCAATAATTACCATCATCATGGTACGTTTTAAATCTACACCATCTCTAATGTGAGCACCTTTTTGAGTGGTTTCACCTGGTGTAAATAAAATCGTAAAAAAACCGTCCCAAACAGGGTGAAACTTGGCCCACTTACCATCATGGTCGGGCTCAAATTTTCGCATTAACTTTTCTATTGAATTCACTTTATCTTTTCTTTAATGAATATTATTACATGATTTCTCTTCGAACCTCATCTAATCCTTCACGGATGACAGATTGAATATTTACTTTTGAAGTACATACAAATTCACAAAGCGCCATATCTTCTGGTGCCACTTCATAAATTCCTAAATTCTCCATTTCATCTAAATCATGATACATACATGCTTTAGTTAAATACATTGGTAGTATATCAAATGGAAATACTTTTTCCATTTCACCTGTCACCACAAATGAACGTTCTTCTCCATTTGTATTGGTATCAATTACGTGTTTTTTATTTGGACTTAACCATGAAAAATAAGTTCTACTAACGGAGAACTTTTTAAATCCTGGTTCCATCCAACCTTCAGTAAAAGAAAACTTCGCTTTGTTGCCCTCTGGAATTACGGTGATTTGTGCATCATAAAATCCTAAATGACCATTTTGCTCAATTTTTGTCCCTGTTAAAACATTTCCAGAAATCACACGAATATCGCCCTCATTGACATTATTCTTTAAGAAAGGACTTACCTCCGCACCGATTATAGCACGACTATATTTAGGCGCTTTCACTTCAGAACCACACACTGCGATTACACGGGATAAATCAAATTTTTTCGACTGGATAGCACGACCAATTAAAGCAACATCTAATGCATTTACAGTCCAAACTACCTCCCCTTTATTAATCGGGTCAATATGATGAATCTGCGTCCCAACATTACCTGCTGGGTGCATTCCGTTAATGCTATTCAACTGAACTCCTTTCGCTTGCTTAAAAACCTCATCAGCCTTAGCAGAACTATTGATAGTTAAGTGCACTTTACCGTCTGTCATTTTTTTCAAAATGTCAATACCAGCTTGAAAAGATTCCCCCTCATCATGCAATAAATAATCATAATCAGGCGCTAACGGAGAAGAATCAAAAGCTGAAATAAAAATAGCTTTTGGATTATCCTCTGGATTTGCAATTACGTCTAAAGGTCGCATTTTAATAAAAGGCCATAAACCAGCATTTAACAGAAATGATTTTGCATCTTTTCTATCTACTGTGTTTAAATCGATAGCTGGTAGTGGCGTATAGCTAATATCTGAATCAGCAGTTATTCTAACTGCTAAAATTTTTCTTTTAGCACCTCGTACAATCTCAGCAACTTCACCAGAAACAGGAGAACAAAATTTCACCTCTACTCTGTTTTTGTTGTAAAACACAACATCTCCAGCATTCACTTTGTCGCCTGCTTTTACGACCATTTTTGGCATCACGCCATGAAAATCGGTAGGATTAACAATAAAATTATTATTCAAATCAACAGTAGTTATTACCTTTTCTGCTGCTCCTTTTAATTTTATGTCTAAACCCTTCCTAATTTTGATAGTCTTGGACATATCTTTTGGATTAATTTTAGGGTCACAAATTTATAAATATGCATTCATTAGCACGTATTTTTGCCGAGTATTATCTTAATTTAGAATGAATCTAAATAATGTTTTTCCTACAAAATCAACTTTAAGTCTAAAAGAGACTGAATGGAAATAAACTCCTGTTGCACAGTTTTACGTTCGGGGTCAAAATGGATTGCCTTCATACCGACATCTGCAGCTCCCCTTACATCCGCATCTATACAATCTCCAATCATCACGGACTCATGGGCAAGTGCGGCGACTTTATTTAAAGCAAATTCAAATATTATTGGATTTGGTTTTTTAACGCCTATTTCATCTGAACACAAAATTAAATCGAAATAGGTACTCAGTTTTGAAGCCTCTAATTTGATGTGTTGCACCTCTATAAAACCATTGGTAATAATGTGCAAATGGTATTTAGTATTTAAGTAATTTAATACTTCATGTGCGCCAGCAAACAAATTAGTTTTGTAGGGACTAATTTCCAGATAACCATTTGCCAAATCGGTGGCAAAGCTATGGGAAATCGGAAAATCCAGTGCTGCGAATGCATCCATAAATCGACCCAATCTCAACTCTTCCTTGCTTACTAAGTTTTTTCTATATCGATTCCAATAAATTGCATTTACTTTTTCATAGACTGAGATAAAGCGTTCGTAACTGACTTCATTTAATTCCGATTTATACTTAACGAACAACTCCTTTAAGGCTGCTCTAGAATTAGATTCAAAATCCCAAATCGTATGGTCTAAATCAAAAAAAACGTGTCGAATTTCATTCATAAATCATCATCATAGCTAAGGTCATCACAAAACCATATATCCCCATAAAGAGCACCATTAAAACAAAAGTTTTTTTATAATGCCCATAAAATTTAGCACAAGCAATAGACCCAAGTGGAATACTCAGAAATAAGGGTGCTAAAAAGGTAAAGGCGTAAATACCCAAACTTCTTCTAACCTTCACAATCAACTTATTGATTCGGGTAAATTTACGTTTTGCTTCAAAGGGTAAATTCTTGCTTAATGCTTCGGCTTCTTTTAACTTATTTTTCTTCAAGGATCTTTCAATAAAGAACTCACTTCCAAAATAAAAAACAGTCATGCAAACTAAAGCTCCAATATAGGTAGATAAAAATATTTCAATAAAATTCAATTTCGTATCACTGGAATTGAGTGACATGACTAATAGCCATTGCGCTGGCAAGTACTTAATTGTACCTAAGCCAAACCCGTATAAATACCATCCCCACTTCATTTATTAGACTTACTCCCATAAGCCAAATCTCCTGCGTCACCTAATCCAGGTACGATATAAGACTGTGCGGTTAATTCTTGATCAATTGCGCCGATCCATATTTCGGTAGATTGCGGTAATTTTGCTTGTATGTAAGCCACTGCTTCAACGCTACCAATAGCAGAAACGATATGTACTTTTTTAGGCGTGCCCTTTTGCAGTAAAGCTTTATATACTAAAACCATGGAACTACCTGTTGCCAACATTGGGTCGGCTATAATCAAAGTTTTACCATCCAAATTAGGTGCCGCTAAGTATTCTACATGGACTTCAAAATCTCCATTTTTATGAGACTTCCTATAGGCAGATATAAAAGCGTTTTCTGCTTTATCAAACACCTCTAATAAACCATTATGCATTGGGATTCCCGCTCTTAAAATGGAGGCCACAACCACCGTCTCGTCAAGTACATCTTGACTGGCTTCACCCAGTGGCGTGCGGATAATTTTATTTACATATTTCAATTTTTTACTTAATTCATAACCAAGAACACTACCGATACGCGTTAAATTTGTTCTAAATCGCATGGCATCTTTTTGAATATCCGCATCTCTAATCTCTGCAATATAATTTTGAAATATAGAAGGTTTATCACTGAAATTATGAATCATAGCTAGTGGTTTCTAACAAATATAAGTGATTTTTAAATCAAATACACGCATTTTTACATATATAATCCACCATTTAAATTGATGGTTTGTCCCGTAAGATAATCACTGTTTTCTGAAATGATATATTTAATGGTTTCAAACAATTGGATGGTATCACCTAATGATTTTTTAGGAATAGAATCAATAATGTTTTGTTTCATTTCTGCTGGTACATCCGCTATCATTCCAACATTAAAATAACCTAGCGCTATTGCATTTACGGTGATTCCACTTGCTGCCAATTCTTTAGCCAAAGACTTATTCAAACCAAGCAGACCCGCTTTAGAAGCGCCGTAAGCTGCTGTACCAATAAATCCAGATTGAGCAACAATTGAAGAGATAAAAATGATTCTACCCCACTTATTTGCACGCATTATAGGTGCAACATGCTTACTAACCAAAAAAGGACCTGTTAAATTAATAGCCAATGTTTTTTCCCAATTGGACAAATTAGTTTTCCATGAAATTTCAGAAATGGATACCCCTGCGTTATTAATAACAATATCTATTTTACCATATGCTGCTTTAATTTCAGCAATCATGCTTTCTACTTCACTTTCTATGGTCACATTTGCAGAAACTAACCGATCTCCTTCGCGAAGCTGCACCTTTGGTTTGTGGCTAAAATAGTGAAAAATTATCTGATAGTCTGTTTCCAAAAAGTACTTCGCCAATTCACTTCCAATACCCCCAGAGCTACCAATTATTAAAACATTCTTTTTCATTTTTTTAAAAGTTTTTTACTGAGTTTATACCAAAAAGGCAACTGATTCAATTCATAATTATAATAAGTATAATCATAGGCGCCAAATTTCTTATAAAACTGTGCTACATTGCTAACATTAGAGCCTCCGAAATCAAAAACATTAAAGTTTAGACTATATTTATTAAACGCATAATGCATTAAACCATACATAGCCCCCAATCTCTTAGCCTCGTGATTTGCCACACCTTTTAAATAGGTCACACGATCATTTGCCATTAAAAAGAAACCTGCACCAACAAAATTACCATCTTGAAATATCGCAATGCACTGTCCCTGCTCTTGCTCTAACGCTTTTTCCATCAAACCTTCTAATACCAATAAATTATCCGGGGTAAATTCTTCAATTTTTTCAACTAAAATATCTTTTACCATTGCCATTAACGCACTTACATCAGGGATAGATTTATAGACAAAATGCTTTTGTGCTTTTTTTATCAATCGCTTTGCATTCGTGGAGTAATTCCCAGAAAAATCCTCGTTTAATTTTACAAACTGGGCGATTCTTGAATGTGGTGAGAATTGCGGCATCTCTAAATTGAATCGAAGGGAAATGTTTTGATAATTCGCTTTTAAATGATTAAAAACATCCTGATTATCCACCCCTTTGCCAACCACATTAAACTCTCGTGTGAAAATGGGTTGAATTATTTGCTTAGTCCCAAATTTTTTTATTTCTGTAATCGGAAAGATTGCCTCGTAATCTTTATAAATCAATGCCGACCAATTAGGTGAAACGACATCTAAATACCAGGAATACATAAACAACTGACTACTGTCATTATTTGAAACTAAACTGTCCCAACGTTCTTTATCAATATTTTTATGTGTTATTAATTCCAAGATACTTTCCAAACTTAAAAATGATTAGCTTATTGTTTAATTGCTTTAATTCTTTCCAACAAAGGTGGATGAGAATAATTTATAAAGACATTTAAAGGGTGCGGATATAAATTAGACAAACTATCCACGGATAACTTTTTCAATCCTTCAATCAATGGTTTACCGCCATAGGTTTCTTTTGCATAAGCATCTGCTTCAAATTCATTTTTTCGACTGATAAAATTCATCAAAATACCTAAAATAAAACCGACTGGGCTAAAGATAAACCCAAAAGCGACTAATCCAAGTACTAAAGATTGTTCTTCGCCACCTAATGCCATGGCAACGGCATCAAAAGACAAGGAATATTCTAACAAGAAAAAAGTAATACCTAGCTGCACAATGCTGAGTAATAAAGTAAGGTAAACATGTTTTTTTTTATAGTGCCCAATTTCATGTGCTAAAATAGCAGTTAATTCCTCGGTAGTATTTTTATCTATCAAAGTATCATACAATGCAATGGTTTTTCTTGGTCCCAACCCACTAAAAAATGCATTTGCTTTGGTAGACCTTTTAGAACCATCTATGCTATAAATGTTTTTAATTTCATACCCCACTTTATTTGCATAAGTCTGTATAGACGTTTTTAACTCACCTGGCGGCAATGGACTTAACTTATTAAATATTGGTAAGATAAAATCTGCATAAAACATATTCGTTAAAATGACAATTAAAACCATAATGAGCCATAACCAATACCAAAACCCAGTACTTACATAGTGGTAGAAAAACACCAACATAAAAATAAGTCCACCACCAATTACAAGGGTCAGTAATAAACTTTTAAATTGATCCAGCCAAAAGGTAGTTTTACTTGTTTTATTAAACCCAAAAGACGCTTCAATATAGAAGGTTTCATAATAAGAAAATGGGATTGCTATTAATAAAGATAAGAGATAAAGAATTAAAAAGAAAAAACCACTTTGCAAATAAAGATTATCACTTAGCGTTTTTGAGTACTCATCAAGCAATCCAAACCAACCAAAAAATAAAGCTGACACAATTAATAAAAAAGAAATTACAGAAGAAATGAGTCCAAACTTTCCATTTACTTTATGATAAGCTGCTGCCTCAGCATATTTTTTTTCATCTAAAACATTTTGCATTTCTTTAGGCACTTCCTGTGACCAATGCTTGTTGTTTAAATATGATAAATACTTGTTAAAAATAAATTCAAGAAGAATAAACCCAATGATACTGTACTTAATAAGTTCTGCATTCATAAATAAACGATTAAGTAATTAACTCCTCCTTATAATATCTACTTTTATGTGTTCTAATTATTAATAATGAACCATTTTACCTCTCAAAAATATTAAATAAACAAAATACTATTTAGCATAAAGGCTTTGCACTTGCTCTTGAATTTTATCATCTTTTAAATAATCATCATAGGAAATCAACTTATCCACATATCCATTTGGCGTCAATTCAATTATTCTATTGGCTACCGTCTGAACAAACTCATGATCATGAGAAGTAAATAGAACAGTACCTGGGAATTTGATTAATGCATTATTAAAAGCCGTAATAGATTCCAAATCTAGGTGATTCGTTGGTTCATCTAACATCAAGACATTCCCTTTTCCTAACATTTGACGAGACAACATACACCTCACTTTTTCACCACCAGATAATACATTTGATTTCTTCAGTGCTTCTTCACCAGAAAATAGCATTTTACCCAAAAAGCCTCTCAAATACACCTCTTCTTTTTCTTCATCTGTTTCCGCATATTGTCTTAACCAATCAATCAAGGATAAATTGGATTCGAAAAATTTAGCATTTTCATTGGGTAAATGTGTCGCCCGAATAGTGGAACCAAATTCGAAAGTCCCTTCATCCGCTTGGTCTGTACCGTTTAAAATATCGAACAGCGCTGTCATAGCCATACTATTTTTAGAAAGAAATGCAATTTTATCACCTTTGGAAACATTAATATTTAATTTATTAAATAAAACCTGTCCATCTACAGACTTGGATAATCCTTCTACATGTAGAATTTGATCTCCTGCTTCTCTTTCTTGTTCAAATATAATTCCTGGATATTTTCTAGAAGAAGGCATGATATCCTCTAATTTCAACTTATCTAACAACTTACGTCTACTCGTTGCTTGTTTAGACTTGGAAGCATTGGCGCTAAACCTTGAAATAAATTCTTGCAATTCTTTTCTTTTATCTTCCATCTTCTTGTTCTGGTCAGACATTTGGCGAGAGGCCAATTGAGAAGAGTGGTACCAAAAGGTATAATTACCAGTAAACAGGTTAATTTTTCCGTAATCGATATCGCAAACATGGGTACAAACGGTATCTAAAAAGTGTCTATCGTGTGATACAACAATTACTAAATTTTTAAAATCTAATAAAAAGTCTTCTAACCAAGAAATAGTATTGATATCTAAATCATTGGTTGGCTCATCCAGTACTAGTATATCAGGATTACCAAAAATTGCTTGACCTAACAACACCCTTACTTTCAATTCACCTGGGATATCTTCCAACAAGGTATAATGCAAATCTTCTGCTATTCCTAAGTTACTTAAAATCGTTGCTGCATCCGTCTCGGCATTCCAACCATCCATTTCGGCAAATTCCGCTTCTAATTCTGAAGCTTTCATGCCATCTGCTTCCGTAAAATCTTCTTTGGCGTAAATAGCTTCTTTTTCTTGAATTATTTTCCACAATTCTTGGTGTCCCATCATTACTGTATTCAATACAGTAAACTCATCAAACTCATGGTGGTTTTGACTAAGCACAGCCATTCTTCGACCTGCTTCAATGGAAATGTGACCTGAATTTGGATCTTGCTCTCCAGTCAACACCTTTAAAAAAGTGGATTTTCCTGCACCATTGGCACCAATGACACCATAGCAATTTCCCGATACAAATTTTAAATTTACATCATCAAATAAAACTTTTTTGCCAAATTGTAAAGAAAGGTTGTTAACAGCTATCATGATTTTTCTACGTTTTTAAGGACGCAAAAATAGTCATTTTTTTTTGGGTGAAAAAATTAAGAGCAGAATACTAATCCTTTTCTACATAATCCGAATAAGTATCTCCATAGCCATACCCATAATTATACCCGTAACTATAGTTGTATTTATAAGAATATTTTGAATAATAATATTGCAATCTAGTCCGTTTAATACCATTTAAGACTAAGCCAACTTCAATATTATCATGCTTACTTAATAAATTCTCAATGGTTCTAATACCTTTTTGCTTGATATATTTTGTATTCATCACCACTAAAAACACATCTAAGTATTTAATTAATTCAATACCGTCATTCAATAAACCAAATGGCGGTGTATCTACAATAATATACTCGTATCTCTTTTCTAATTCGGCAAACAAATCATTCATTTTTGCTTTTAAAACAAGTTCGGATGGATTTGGTGGAATAGGCCCCGCAGTAATTACATCTAAATTGGTTAACATGTTTTTACGGATGACATCATCTAAAACATCTTTACCAATCAAATAACTTGAAACTCCTTTTGTATTCTCAATATCGAATGTCTTGTGCACTTTAGGTTTATGTAAATCAAAATCGACCAGTACTACTTTTTTATCCGACATGGAAAGAATACTTGCAACATTAGTAGAGGTAAAAGTTTTACCTTCTCCAGGGAAGAAAGAAGATACCAAAATCTTTTTCGCGCCTTTTTTATTCCCTAAATCCCCTAAATAATTCAAATTAGTACGCAAAGTCCTAAAGCTTTCTGTTATCTGGTCTTTTGGTCGTTCCGTTACAATTAATTTAGAATCTTTTTGATTTACAAAAGGTAAACCTCCAACAACATTCAAATAACTGGCTTCACTAAGCTCATTTACATTTTGTATTTTTTCGAAAAACAACTTTCTGATTAATGCCACAAACAAGCCAACTAATAAACCTCCTAAAACAAACAGTCTGATGATTTTTTCTTTATCGGGTTTTACAACGCCAAGCTGAGAAGCTGTTTCCACCACCCTTACTTGAGGGATAATACCAGCTCTTGTAATCAATGAGTTTGTTTTCTTTTCTAATAAATACAAATACATTTTATTGTTCACTTCTAGCTCACGAGAAATATTTTCTAAACCTTGCTCCGAAACTGGTATCTTTTTTATCTTATTTCTATTCGAACTAATATAAGAATCCAATGAGGATATTTCTTTAACAACAACACCTTCTAGGTTATTAATATAAATGAGAACATCTTTCTTGAGGCTATTAATTTCCGCTTGATTTTTAATAATATTCGCATTATTATCTAACTGGGACGAACTCTTGCTTTTCAATTCTAATTGCAAGTCATACACCTTTTTGATGGTTTGCGTTAAATAAATATCACTTTTAAGTGCTTCAAAACTAGGCGGCAAAAAGTTTTCTTCATTTAAATTAATGATATAAGACTCCAATGTTCTCAATGCATTTCTCTTGATTTCTAAATTTCTTTTGTCACTAAGACTTGATACATATCTTTCAAAATAATCATCTTCCTCCTTAGGAAGATTTAAGATAGAGTTTTTATTTTTATAGTTTAATATTTCGTTTTCTTTGGCTGTGATAAACAAGTTGATGGTGTCCAATTGTCTTTCAATATTATCAATTGTATTTTGATTTACCTCTAACTGCAATCTTTTGGAATAATCAACATACACAGAAGTCAATGTATCTAGGAATAACTTTCCTCTTACCCCTATCTCATCCAATACATTAATCTCTAAAATACTAGTGTATTCTAGATTTTCAATATCAATCTTACTCCTATACTTATTAATTAACTGATTTCTTGAATGAAAAACAATCTCATACTCCGCATCCGTAATTCTGTCCATAGATTCGGCAGAGTAAGAATAACTTTTCTTTAGTTTGATTTTAAAATCCTCATTAATAAAAACTTCACCGAATGTACCAACGATTGATTTTTCTTCGTTATTTACAACATACTCTATTCTATAAGACTTTTTATCTTGGATAAACACATATACAGGTTGCTCGAATAACATGCCATTAATTACCTCCACGTCTGTAGTAAAAGGCAAAGTATTGTACACTTCTTTTCTTCTCACTCTACCTACCACATAATAAGAAGTACTAATGTTCATTTTATCAATGATTTCACCTATTAAATCTCTAGACCTAATAATTCTCATTTGATTCTGAACATCCATATAAGCACCATACGCACCTAGACCTTGATAGATCTGATCTTGATAATCGTACGTGTCATTTGATTTTAATAACAATTGTACTTTCGCACCATACACATCAGACAATCGATAAGTGTACACGTAACCAATCAATAAGGCTAAAATTGGTGTTAAAATAATAACTCCAAGATTATTACGTATTAATCTCCAAATAAATACCAAATCTTTCGTTTGTATTAATTTTTGTTGATTTTCAATCTTAGAAGGTGTACTCATTCAATGTATTTTAAGGAAACAAAGATAGTTTTTTTTATAAAAAAAGATATAAGAATATTAATATAAGCACAAAATGCATTTTTTAAATTTAAATAAACAACAATTAAGTACAATTTTGTGGATATAAATATTTTATAGATAGGTGTTATTTTTAGGTGTTTTTTTTATCTTTGCCTCAAATTATACAACCATGAACGATCAAACAGTATTTGATTTAATTGAAGCAGAACACCAAAGACAAATAGAAGGAATTGAATTAATTGCTTCAGAAAACTTCACCAGTGAAACTGTCATGAAAGCAACAGGTTCAATTTTGACCAATAAGTATGCTGAGGGACTACCTGGTAGAAGGTATTATGGTGGTTGCGAAGTAGTAGATCAAATTGAACAATTAGCCATTGATCGTTTAAAATCTTTGTTTAATTTAACTTGGGCCAATGTACAACCTCACTCTGGCTCTCAAGCCAATGCTGCGGTAATGCTTGCCTGTTTAAATCCTGGTGATAAAATTATGGGATTTGATTTATCTCATGGGGGACATTTAACACACGGTTCACCAGTAAACTTTTCAGGTAAATTGTATAAAAATGTATTTTACGGTGTTGAAAAAGAAACGGGTAAAATTGATTACACCAAACTAGTAGAAATAGCAAGAAAAGAAAAGCCTAAAATGATCATCTTGGGGGCTTCTGCTTATTCCAGAGATTGGGATTATAAAATAGTAAGAGAAGTGGCCGACGAAATTGGCGCTGTTATTTTAGCGGATATATCACACCCAGCAGGTTTAATTGCTGCCAAATTATTAAACGACCCTTTCGATTATTGTCACATTGTTACTACTACGACACACAAAACATTGAGAGGACCAAGAGGTGGTGTTATCATGATGAGAAATGACTTTGAAAATCCTTGGGGAATAAAAACACCAAAGGGTGAGCTTAGAAAAATGAGCGCACTTCTAGATAGCGGTGTATTTCCTGGTACACAAGGTGGACCATTGGAACATTTAATCGCCGCAAAAGCGGTTGCCTTTGGAGAAGCTTTAAAGCCTGCTTTTAAAACCTACCAAGAACAAGTGATTAAAAACGCTAAAGTGATGGCACAAGGATTAGTCGATCTTGGTTTTGACATCATCTCTGGCGGGACAGACAACCATTCTATGTTGATTGACTTACGTTCCAAAAATATTACCGGAAAAGCAGCAGAAATTGCCTTAGGTAAGGCTGATATTACTGTAAATAAAAACATGGTGCCATTTGACGACAAGTCTCCTTTTGTAACGTCGGGTATTAGAATAGGAACACCTGCAGTCACCACTAGAGGACTTAAAGAAAATGACATTCAAAAAATTGTTGCATTAATCGACCAAGTCATTAACAACCACGAAAACGAAGCGGAATTAGCAAACATTAAAGTAGCTGTAAAATCTTTAATGACTAAATTTCCAATTTACGCTTGGTAATTAATCACACATTAATTACGTGAATTACTGGTTGCTCTATCATTTGATGGAATAAATGCTGTTGTATATCGTGAATGATAGTTTCATTTTGGATGTGCATAAAAATATTATCATATCTTTCTTGAAATCCGCCGTTTGGATAAATACTATTTTTCAAACGGCTAAGTTGTTTTAAGGATTTTTCATGATTTTTCTTTTCTGCCTGCATGAACTTTTTCTCCATTTTATCTAGTTGATTTTCCATTTTTTGAAATTCAGCCTCCACAAAACGTTCCGCATTCGCGTCGATAGACATGGCTTTTGCCATCAACTTTTCTTTAAGACTAACCAAGTCTTCTTTTTCACTCGCCAAACTTAAAACATCACCTTGGTTTTTAAGCATGTAATCTTTTAACAAATCATCCAATGGCATCTTTAATTCCATGAGTGAATAACCAAACTCATTCATAGTATCGACTAGCTTTTCATTCATCAACAACACAGAATCCCTCACTTTTAGCAATGGAAAATCTACCTCGAATCCTTCAAAACTAGATTTTAATTGCAACCAATATGCAATTTCACCACCACCGCCTACATATACCAAATTTGGCAATACAGTTTCCTGATAAACCGGTCTTAATAGTGCATTGGGAGAAAACCTTTCAGGAGCGAGCTTAATCTCCTCTAATAATTCATCTTCGGTTAATTTCTTTGTACCTATTGTAAAGTCATCTTCCTCTCTTTCGATTCTATCTCGCACTCCATTGGGTTGAATGTAGAACAAATTACATGGTCGCACAAAAACCTGTTGGTGATAATCATTTTGTGAAAGGTATTCATTTGTTTCATTCACAGCATTTAATATCACACTGGAAGTAACTTCTGTCGAAAAAATGGAAACAGCTTCTTTTTTTAATGCTTGGTCATCTCCATCAATAATCACCAAACCATAGTCACCAAAGAATTCATTAATTAGCATTCTATTAGATGCGCCTAAGGTATTCGCTTTTTGATACGCGGATAAATATTGTTGTACCTTCCCTTTCAATTGTTCATCCCCAAATTTAGCGAAAACCTCATCAACAAAGGCATCCATCCCTTTGGTTTCCAATCTTCCAACAATACTCCCTTTTTCGTTTGCATGATTCCATTCTACCTTATTACCAAACAAATGAAGATGATTAATTTCATCAAAATCATGGTCTTCCGTTGCCATCCAAAAAACAGGTACCATATGTATATCCTCCTGCTGACTATTGACTTTCTTTGCCCAGTTAATTACTTCTAAAATTTTATAAATCGTATACAAAGGTCCAGTACCTAAATTTAATTGATGCCCGGTAGTAACGGTAAACGTATTTTCATCTGTAATACGATCTATATTGTTTTTTGTCTCAATAGAAAGATTAAGTGTTTCATTTTGACGCTGCAACACATTTTGCAAAGTAATTCTTGCTTCTTGTGAAAATTGTCGGTTTTTTGCAGCCTGGATAAGGTTTTCTTCAGAAAAAAAGTGGTTCACTAAAGGTTTTATAGTGGACTTTTCTGCTATTAAATCACGAATTAGAGGCGAAGAAAATTCGAGTTCAGCGAAAGAATACATTGGTTTTATCATGTGACAAAATTAATTCTTTTAAATGAAATTTAGCACAAAATTTAAAATCATCAGAGCAACAACAATAGAAAATAGAATTACAATGATACTGGCACCTTTTTGAAACTTAAACTTCAAATGTAGCAAGGTAAAAACACCAAGTATAATCAAAGGAATTGCTGCAGGAAACAGCTGAATACTCTGTAAGATTTCTCCTTTAAACAACAAGTGAATAGCACGCTGAAAACCACACCCAAAGCAGGTTACGCCAAAATGCTCTTTAAAACTACAAGCAATCAATTATCTTAAAAATGAATTGTAATAAGTAGCATTTGAAGCCAGAAATAAGATAACACCAATGAGGTATATAAAAAATAAAGCAGATAAAGAAACTCCAATAATAGCACAAACTTTTCCTGCTTTTGAATTCTTATAAGAAACTTCATATGCCGTTGGATTTGTCAAATACATTTCCTTATCTTTTTTTGATAATACCAACGCAATGATTCCTAATATTAGTCCTACCACCCCATACGCTATACAAGTGACTATTGATAAAATACCGAGAACCAAAACTGCAGTTGCGTTAGGTAAAGCTTTTGGTGCATTACTTTGAGATTCTAAAGAGTCAATGCTATCTAATTCATCCATGGTGTTAAATTTAGAAAACAATGATAGCAATATTATTACAATTTGCATAAAGCCTAGCCGATAAAAAATCATTAACCTTGTAAAAAAAAAATATGAAAGCAATAATACACACCAGCAAGGGAAAAATGGAGGCTGAACTTTACGCTAAGGAAACGCCAAAAACAGTAGATAATTTTGTCAAATTAGCAAAAAGTGGCTTTTACAATGGACTTACTTTTCACAGGGTACTTAACGACTTTGTAATACAAGGAGGCTGCCCAAAAGGAGACGGTACTGGTGGACCAGGATATACAATCGATTGTGAAGTAGACGCAGAGAAACAATTCCATGATAGAGGGGTGCTTTCTATGGCTCATGCAGGTAGAAATACTGGTGGTTCGCAATTTTTTGTTTGCCACAGTAGAACAAACACCTCTCACCTAGATGGTAACCATACTTGTTTTGGTAAAGTAATTGAAGGTGTTGACACCATTGATGAAATCAGAGAAGGTGATTTAATTGAAAAAATAGAGATTGTTGCGTGAAACAATTCATAGGCAAACTAATGATTAAAGCAATGGGGTGGGACATCCACCCCGAATTGCCACCAGAAATAAACAAATGTGTCCTCGTCATGGCACCCCACACGTCCAATTGGGACTTTTTTATTGGCCATATGGCATTTTGGGGCATCTTTAAAGTAGACGTTAAATTCCTAATTAAGAAAGAACTTTACATTCCCCCTTTTAGTTGGTTCTTAAATTGGATGGGAGGAATTCCGGTCGATAGAAAACAAAAAACAAACTTAACCGAAAAATTAAAAACACAATTCGACAACAGTAAACAATTAACATTAGTTGTTTCACCCGAAGGCACTCGGTCGTATAGTAAAAAATGGAAAAAAGGATTTTACTATATTGCCCAAGCAGCAAATGTTCCTATTGTCCTTGGATTTATAGACTACGCAACAAAAACGGGTGGAATTATTCAAGTTTTTAAACCCACAAATAACATTGAAGCAGACATTGCTACGATAAAAGAAATTTATAAAAATTATTCTGGGAAATATCCAGAAAACGGCATCAAATAACTAAAACTGATCCGCTATATATTGATGGATTTTCTCAATCAATAATTCATCTTCCACCAAACCATGAATGGTAAGGTCATTTTCAATAATGTTCAACTTTTCAAATAAAGCAACTGTCGATTGATGATTAGTTAAAGTAGGATCTTTATTAATTAAAACCTTTTGAATAACACTTAATTCATCTGAAACATCATGATTGTGTGTCTCTAAAAAATGATTCAACACAAATACCTTCTCCTTTTCGACATAAGTGCCTTGTAACAACTTTTCCACAAAATTGTATAACACCTTCTCTTCAAAATTGATATGAGTAGTTAATTCATTATAATAGTTTACCACAAAAGATTTTAGGGTTAAGGTCGTATCATTGATACCAAATTCTTTTTGCACCTCTTTGACTAAGGATTCAATTTGTGGAAACCAAACATTCAAATATTCAGAGTGACTTTTCTTTAAATATTCTAACACCTCTTCCAAGGAAAATTGCTCAAAAGATTTAATGTCAAAATTTTCTGGATTTATAATTCCAGCGTACAATTCTTCAAAAAATTCTGGACTTAATCTATCCAAAGACTTAAACCTTAACTTTACTATATTTTTATAATCTTCACTCAAATACATGCTACAAAAATAAGAAAGTTTCCACTAACCATCCCTATAAATAATTACAATATTTAAATTCAATAATCAATTTATTTTCTCTGCTTATTATTAATAAATTTAATGTAAATTTAAAGCATAACACCAATATAAAATGAAAGACAATAAACTAATCCCTCTAGGCCTTTTATTCTTTTTGTTTAGTTGCGGGCCTGCCAAGTTTGTGGAGCCTATTCCAGCCAAGCAATTAAGTGTCGGCGCTCACTTTGGCGGTCCCTTACTCAATTTAGGAGTACCTATCCCCATCCCATTGTCAGCAATAGAAATTGGATATGGCATAGACAGTAACACAACTGCTTTTACTAGCTTACATACCACAGCTATACTATATGGAAATATTCAGATAGACGGTGGTGTCACATACAAATTCATGCAGCAGAAAAAATACATCCCTAACTTATCAGTAACCCCTGCATTCAATTTTATTTATAGTGTTTCTGAAAATACAGCAAAATTTTGGCCAGTCTTAGACTTAAACGCTTACTGGAATTATGGAAAAAGGAAAAACTATTTCTACTTAGGGATTAATAATTATTTTGAATTAAGCAAAACAATGGCCAACAATCAAGCACAAGCACATCATTGGCTTATAAACCCACAAATAGGCCATGTATTAAAAGGAAAAAAAGGGAAAAGTCAACTTTCAATTGAGCTAAAATGGCTTGGTCCTAACCTAGACAATTCTTATGATTTTATACCTTATAGTACCTCCCTTTTTGGCAAAAACGGTGCATCAGGAGTCTTTATTGGCTATAGATATTTACTAAACTTTAAAAAATGAACCTAAAAAAAAATCTCCCCATATTAATCCTACTTTTTTTTGCCAGTTGTAAAAAACTAACGGTAGACCAGTTAGCCTTCCCTAGTTCTACGACAGAAAAATACGAACTCGAAAACTATGACGCAGGGGAGCAAAGTGTTCCTGCAGCATACGACATCCCCGTTTCAAACAGAACCATTTTAACCTTCACTTCCATAGACAAGTCTACAGGTGAAACATACAAAATATACGGTCTATACATTGGTAACATCAATACTATTGCGCAAGACACCATCCTATTATATTGTCACGGACAATCTTTAAACATGGATATTTATTACCCAAGAACAAGGCTACTCGCACATTTAAACGAAACAGTAAATCGGGGTGTATTAATGTTTGACTTTAGAGGTTATGGCATGTCAGAAGGAACACCAGATGAGGCTGGCTTGGCAGAAGATATGGATGCAGCTATTAATTGGCTAATAGCTAAAAACGCTAATCCATCTAATGTCATTTATTATGGTTACAGCTTAGGTTGCATCCCTGTAATTGATCGCGCAGCCTACAGAACAGATTTTCAACCTAAAAAAATAATCTTAGAATCCCCCTTAGCCTCAGTCGAAAACCTAGCAAACTCATCTACAATAATCAACCTTCATCCAGCATTTATCAGTAATTTAAGATTTAACAACGCAGAAAAAATAAAAGATGTGAAAGTACCTTTACTTTGGATTCATGGTGTTGAAGATGATTACATAGCGATAGAAAACGGAGAGTTAGTTTACCAAAACCACCAAGGCACCTATAAAAAAGCCATTCGCGTAGAAAACGCTAAACACGGGGATATTCCAAAAATTATGGGCTACACAACCTACCTGGAAGCAATCCATAACTTCCTCTTAAATTAGCAAGTAGTCGGCATATAACACCTAACCACATTAGGTACTTTCTATTCAATATGAGTACATTCAAAAATTGTTTAAAAGTATCCATGTTTTGTGAACAAGTCTTAAATAATTTCTACCTAAATTTGTGGCAATTTGAAAAAAAGTAAACTCCCAAATTATGCCAAGAGATAATAGCCTCAAATCGATTTTAATTATAGGAAGCGGACCAATAGTAATTGGACAAGCTTGTGAATTTGATTATTCAGGATCACAAGCAGCAAGATCCTTAAGAGAAGAAGGAATTGAAGTAACTTTAATCAACAGTAATCCAGCGACGATTATGACAGATAGCGTGGTTGCTGATAACATTTATTTGGAACCACTAGAACCTGCTTCCATTGAAAAAATATTAAAGGAACATAAAATAGATGCTGTACTCCCTACTATGGGTGGCCAAACAGCACTAAACCTAGCGATTAAATGTGATGAATTAGGATTATGGGAAGAATATGGCGTGAAAATTATTGGCGTAGATATTGCAGCCATTGAGATTACAGAAAACCGTGAAGCCTTTAAAAATTTAATGACGGAAATAGGTATTGGTATGGCACCACAAACTACCGCAAAATCATTTTTAGAAGGTAAAAAAGTTGCCCAAGAATATGGCTTCCCATTATGTATTAGAGCATCCTATACTTTAGGAGGTACAGGAGCCGCAGTAGTATACGACGAGGCTGACTTTGAAAAACACCTGACATCTGGCTTACACAAATCTCCTATCCACGAGGTAATGATTGATAAAGCTTTATTGGGATGGAAAGAGTACGAGTTAGAATTATTGAGAGATAATAATGACAATGTGGTAATTATTTGTTCTATTGAGAATTTTGATCCTATGGGAGTTCATACAGGAGATTCTATTACAGTAGCACCAGCCATGACCTTGTCAGATACAACCTTTCAAAAAATGAGAAATATGGCCATCAAAATGATGCGTGCCATTGGTAACTTTGCTGGCGGATGTAATGTTCAGTTTTCAGTAAGTAATGATGAAAAAGAAGAAATCATTGCCATAGAAATTAACCCTAGGGTTTCTCGTTCTTCGGCATTAGCTTCAAAAGCGACTGGATACCCAATTGCCAAAATCGCTGCCAAATTAGCGATTGGATATAACTTAGACGAATTAAAAAATCAGATTACAAAAACAACTTCGGCGCTATTTGAACCTACATTGGATTATGTAATTGTAAAAATACCGCGTTGGAATTTCTCTAAATTCCCTGGAGCAGATGATAAATTAGGCCTCCAAATGAAATCAGTTGGAGAGGTAATGGGGATTGGTAGAACATTCCAAGAAGCACTGCAAAAAGCTTGTCAATCACTTGAAATCGGAAGAAACGGATTGGGAGCAGATGGTAAAGAAATAACCGATCAAAATAAAATCTTAAATAGTTTAGAATTCCCAAGTTGGGATCGTTTATTTCACATTTACGACGCCATTAAATTAGGTATACCATTTAAAACAATTAAAGAAAAGACAAAGATTGACAATTGGTTCTTAAGACAAATTGAAGAGATGATTAATCTTGAAAAAGACATCAGTAAATTTTCAATTGAAAATATCAACAGAGATATTTTATTTGAAGCCAAACAAAAAGGCTATGCGGATAGACAAATTGCACATCTATTAAGATGTCTTGAATCTGAAGTATATAAAAAGAGAGAAGAATTTAACATCAATAGAGTATATAAAATAGTAGATACTTGTGCTGCCGAATTCCCAGCACAAACACCATACTACTACTCTACCTTTGAATTAGAAAATGAATCTGTTGTATCTGACAAAAAGAAAATTGTTGTCCTAGGTTCTGGTCCAAACAGAATTGGACAAGGAATTGAATTTGATTATTCATGTGTCCACGGTGTTTTAGCCGCAAAAGAATGCGGTTATGAAACCATTATGATTAATTGTAATCCTGAAACAGTTTCAACTGATTTTGATACGGCGGATAAACTATATTTTGAACCGGTATTTTGGGAACATATTTATGACATTATCCGACATGAAAAACCAGAAGGTGTTATTGTGCAATTGGGCGGACAAACAGCCTTAAAATTGGCAGAAAAACTAGAGCGATATGGCATTAAAATTATGGGGACTTCATTTGATGCCCTTGATTTAGCGGAAGACCGTGGTCGTTTCTCTGCGTTATTAGAAAAGAATAATATCCCATTTCCAAAATATGGCGTAGTAGAAAGCGCGGAACAAGCGCTAGAATTAGCCAAAGATTTAGGCTATCCCTTATTAGTAAGACCTTCTTACGTATTAGGTGGACAGAAAATGAAGATTGTACTTAGCGACGTAGAATTGGAGCATCATGTAGTGGACATTTTACATGAATTACCAGACAATCAAATATTATTAGATCACTTTTTGGGCGGTGCCATAGAAGCAGAAGCTGATGCAATTTGTGATGGTGAAAATGTAAAAATAATCGGTGTGATGCAACACATTGAACCTGCAGGAATACATTCCGGTGACTCTTATGCAGTATTGCCACCCTATAATTTAGGAGATTTCGTAATGGCACAAATTGAAGACATCACCAAAAAAATTGCCGTAGAACTACAAACAGTAGGTTTAATGAATATTCAGTTTGCCATAAAAGATGACATTGTGTATGTTATTGAAGCAAATCCAAGAGCATCTAGAACAGTTCCTTTTATTGCGAAAGCATACAAAGAGCCTTACGTAAATTACGCAACTAAAGTAATGTTAGGACACAATAAAGTAACTGATTTTGACTTTAAACCACACTTAGATGGATATGCGGTGAAAATCCCAGTATTCTCCTTCGATAAATTCCCGAATGTTAATAAAGAATTAGGACCTGAAATGAAATCTACAGGTGAAGCTATCCGTTTTATCAAGAGTTTAAAAGATCCTTTTTTCCAAGAAATTTATAGCGAAAGAAATTTATACTTGAGCAAATAATTTGTGATTGGAATACGGCAAATATTAGTCATTATTGGTGTCATTGTTATCTTTCGTTTAATAGGAAAGGTAATGATGGTTCGTCGTAATGTACAAGAAGATAAAAATGTAAAGGCTAACGCATCAAATACTAAGTCCAGCTTTGAAAATGTCGGAAAGACCAGCATTCACAAAGTGGATAAAAATAAAATTCGTGAATCGGAATATACTGATTTTGAAGAACTAGATTAAAGGATGAAAGCAATTCGAAAACTATTAGTGAAATTATTAGGCATTAAAGGCTACTTACAATTAATCAGTAGCATTTATTTAAAAATGATTTCCTTAGGGTTTTTTAAAAAGAAATATGCCGAACTCCATTTTATTCAAAATGTGATAAAACCGAATGATGTGGTGATTGACATTGGTGCTAATTTGGGCTATTACTCCTATTTTATGGCCAAGTCTATTCAAGAAAATGGTAAACTTTTAGCTATTGAGCCCATTCCTTTATTTGCAGATGTTTGGAAAAAGAACATGAGAAAGTACCAAGCCAATAAAAACATTAAGTTATTCAATGTTGCCTTGGGAAGCAAAGCACAAACCGCAGTAAAAATGTCTATTCCAATCGTCAATGGAATTGTACGTCACGGGTTAACGAAGGTAGACAATCATAATGTAGACCAAGCGGCGTTAAGTTTTGATGTACCCATGATGGTGGGCGACGAATTATTGGCGTCAGAAAAAGTAGACCAAATCAATTATATAAAATGTGATGTAGAAGGCTATGAGCAATTTGTTATGCCATCCTTAAAAAATCATATCGAAAATTATAAGCCACTTATTCAAATTGAATTAAACGGTAAAGAAAATCGAGAAGCAGTGGTGAAACTTTTACTATCTCTTGATTATCAAATACACATCCTTGATTTTAACAAATTAAAAGGGATTGAACCAGAAGAAATTCATACATTTAACCAAGATTTTTACTTTATTCACCCTTCTAAAAAAGAAGCATACTCTAAATTAACTGTTTAATATGATGAATATTAAAGCCAAAATTTTACAGAAAAAAAACCTGTGGCATGTAGGCGCAATTGCCTTATTTTTAATAATTTCAATGGTATACATGAGCCCCGCATTAGAGGGTTATACTATTAAACAAGCAGATGTTACCAACTTTACCGGCATGTCTCGTGAAATCACAGATTACAGAGATAATGATAAAGAACAAGTGCTTTGGACTAATGCCATGTTTTCTGGTATGCCGTCGACGCAAATTTCCATGATTTACGAAGGCAGTTGGTTTACAAAAAGTGTTTCTAAATTATTTCGCTTTTTAATCCCTTTCCCTATTGGCTTTTTATTTCTATACTTTTTTGGTTTCTATATATTAGGACTAAGTTTAAAAATTAAACCACTCGTTAGTATACTAGGCTCTATTGCATTTGGACTGTCCTCTTACTTCATCATTATAATGGAAGCAGGACACAACTCTAAAGCTGCAGCCATTAGTTTTGCCCCATTGATGTTGGCCGGTTTTATTCTCACCTATCGCTCAAAAAACTATATTTTAAGTGCCGCTTTTGCTGCCATAACTTTAATGGTTGAATTAACCGCGAATCACATTCAAATTACTTACTACATGGCATTTATTATGCTATTCTTAGGTGTAGTAGAATTGATTAAAAGTATCAAACAAAAAAACTTAATCAATTTTGCTAAAAGAACTGGCTTGTTATTATTTGGCTATGTATTAGCGATAATGATTAATTATGGTAACATCTTCGGTACCCTTGAATATGCCAAGCAAACCATTCGTGGCGGTTCTGAATTGACCCAAAGTTTAGATGGCAATACCACAGATAAAGTTAACCAAGCTGGATTAGATAAAGCATATGTTACTAATTGGAGTTACGGCATTGATGAAACTTTTACTTTTTTAGTCCCCAATTATAAAGGTGGGGTGTCGCAGGCAATGGGACAAAATGAAGCTTTAAAAGATATTATTCGCGAAGCACCTAGCAACTATAGAAGTAACATTGCGCAAAGTAGCCAATATTGGGGAGAGCAACCCTTTACTTCTGGACCAGTATATATTGGCATTATTGTGATTTTATTAGCTGCTTTGGCATTATACTATGTAAAAGATCGCTATAAATGGGCACTCTTAGTGGCAACATTATTGACCATTGCATTAAGTTGGGGTAAAAATTATGTATCTGCACTTATTCTTATTCCAATTCTGCTGTATTTAGTAAACTTATTTATAGATGGTAAAAAACAATTGGTATTTAACCTTGCTAATTCCTTATTACTAATTGTAATAATAATGGGTGGATTTAGTTTTACGGATAGTAGCTTAACCGATCTGTTTCTAACCTATTTACCTGGTTATAATAAATTAAGAGCGGTGACAATAATACTCGTCGTAGCCGAACTATGTATCCCCTTATTGGGAATTTTATTCTTAAATAAATTAGTCAGCAAGAAAGAAGAGATTATAGCAGATATTAAACCTTTATTTTATATTTCTGGTGGTCTTTTATTATTATTAATTGGTTTCTATGTGATGCCCGCTACTTTTAACCACTTTATAAGTGGTCAAGAGCTAAGTATGTTGGACAACATTAAGGATCCCAATCAAATTCCACAATACGAAGCATTTTTTGATGCTTTAAGCGAAACAAGAACCGAAATATTTAAATCAGATGTTGGTCGCTCTATAGGATTTCTTTTGGCTGGAATTATTGCTTTAATTGCTTTTGTAAAACTTAACCTCTCTAAATATTTATTGGTTGGCTTTTTAATATTGATGGTTTTCGCTGATTTATTTACTGTGGATAGAAGGTATCTATCTACGGAGTCAAAAGGAAAGAACTATGAACAATGGATTGAAAAATTTAAACAAGTTTATCCATTTAAAGCTGGAGAAGGAGAATTGGCCATTTTAAATAATGAATTGTCATTACACCCGGAAATTAAAAGTAAAATTGATGCAGCCCTTAACGACTTAAATAAAGAGTTAAAAGCCAAAGATGCTTCCAATTTAGAAAAACAAAGAAGAAGTGATTTTACCACTTTCAGAACATTAAATAGAAATACCAACTTTAGAGTATTTGAGGTTGGCAATGCGTTCAACAGTTCTTATATAGGTTACTTTAACAAATCAATTGGTGGTTACCATGGTGCTAAACTTAGTCGATACCAAGACTTAATTGAGTTTCACTTGTCCCAAAACAACCAGGCGGTAATTGACATGTTAAACACAAAATATTATCTACAACCGGAAAGAGACCGAAAAGGTAATATTGCCAATTCTAAATTGGTAAAAGTAAACAATGGTGCTATGGGTAATGCGTGGTTGGCAAAAAAGATTCAATTTGTTGAAAACGCCGATCAAGAAATTAACGCCATGTCCTCTAAAGCAGCTTTTGAAATGGAAAACAAAAATTTAACCACTGTTTTAATTAATAACCAACCTTTCCATAATGGTGTAGTAGCACCAAATCAAACTGTAGCTATATTGGCACTAAATGGCAAGGACACAATACCTGTAGAGGTACCTTTTCAATCTATTCAAGACCAAGATATAGCTTTAATCATTGATTCTACTGGGTTAAATTGGGTATATGATGCAACACCCGATTCTGTGGTAACAAAAGTATTTTCCATTGGAAAAAGTGCTAATAGTGGCTGGAACCCAAGAGAAACTACTTTAGTCGACAAACGTTTCAAAGGAGACAATCTTGTAAATAAAGAATCGTATACGGGTAAAGGCACTATTGAAATGGAAAGTTATCACCCCGACAAATTAGTTTATAAATCAAGTACCACGGAACCTCAACTAGCTGTATTCTCCGAAATATATTACCAAGATGGATGGGTAGCTTATGTGAATGATGTAGAGACGCCAGTAGTACGTGTAAACTATGTATTAAGAGCGATTAATATTCCTGCTGGTGAAAATGAAATTGTTTTTGAATTTCATTCTCCATCTTACGAGCGCGCGGGTATCATAGCTAACATTGGTAATATTGGTATTATTTTGTTTATGATAATTGCTTTATTTTTAACTGTAAAAAATAAGGAGCAAAAAGCAGATACAACTATTAATGAATAATACTTGGAGCAAAAAAAGCAAAAAATACTCATCATTACCTATTATTGGCCACCAAGTGGGGGCTCAGGGGTGCAACGTTGGATAAAATTTGCTAAATATTTACCTGCTTGTAATTGGGAACCTATTATTTTAACCGTAGACCCCAGCAAAGCATCTTATTTTTTAGTAGATGAATCTTTGATCAATTCTGTAGCTAATAACGTTACCGTAATTCGAACAAAATCTTTTGAACCTATGCGATTATTTGCTAAAATAATTGGCAAAAAAAACATGCCGCACTCTGGTTTTAGCAATGTGAATAAAAGCTCCAAACTACAAACTATTTTTAGATTTATAAGAGGTAATTTATTTGTAACTGACCCTAGAAAAGGATGGAATAAATATGCGGAAAAAGCGGCGCTACAAATCATTGACAAGTATAACATTCAACATGTAGTTACCACTAGTCCTCCCCACTCTAGTCAATTAATAGGAATACAGTTAAAAACAAAAAGAAATATAAATTGGATTGCAGATTTAAGAGATCCTTGGACCGATATTTTTTATTATAATCAATTGATGAAAATCGATTTTCTTAAGCGGAAAGAGGCTAAAATAGAAAAACGTGTCATCAATGAAGCGGATATAGTTTTAACCGTAAGCAAAGGCCTAAAAACAATTTTTGCTGCAAAATCAGAACATCCAGACAATATTCATATCATAGAAAATGGTTTTGATACAGATGACATTGGTACAATAGATCCTAATTTTAATATCCAATTTAAAGGGAAATTTAATTTATTATATGTCGGTATCATATCGGACCAATACAATATGCATGGGTTCTTTGAAGCATTTGAAAAAATAACTAAATCTTACCCCCATATACATTTAAACTTTGTTGGGGTTCAAGACCAATATATTCATAAAATAGTAGCTGCATTAAACTTACAAGCATTTGTTTCCTTTTTTGAATATGTAAAAAAAGCCAGTCTGGTTAATTATTACGCCCAAAGTGACATGTTAGTTCTTGCTATCCCAGATACAATAAATAATGAAGGAATAGTTACTGGTAAAATTTTTGAATACTTGAGTTACAAAAAGCCCATTATAGGTGTAGGACCAACAAAAGGCAATGCTGCAGAGATTTTAGAAAATGTAAGCGCTGGTAAAATGTTTGATTATACAGACGTCAATGGTTTAACAGAAATGCTTCGCCAAGGAGTAGATAAAACGACACAATTTACCTACGAAGGAATAGTTAAATATACTAGAAAAAACTTAACTCAAAAACTTGTCGCCACAATTGAAACACTTAAAAACCGACCATTATGAAGTATTACATGGATGGTAATGTGGCATTAACATTTGACTTTTCTTCCAACCAGTACTTTAGTCAAAATAAATCATTGCATATAAACATGGAATGGTTTGAATTAGATATCGAACAAAAAAATCATCTAATCATAACTGCATTTAAGGACATTTCAAGCTTTTACAACCAATTCGACCACTTGTTTCTTAATTTGCAAGAGGAATCTGGTATTAACATTTGGTTTTTAGAGTATTTCAGACTTTTTCAAAATTATAAAAATTATAAGCTAAAATTGGCCCATATCGCCCAATTTTTAAAAGACCATCCTTCTGGAGAAATACTAACTACAGATACTTTTCTTACCCACTATTTTCCAGCGGCTAAATATCATCCTGCAAAAAAAAATACTGCAAAAAAAAGATCTTTGCTCAAGGAATTTAAAACCATATTTAGGAATGCAATAAAATATCCCACCAAAAAAAGCCATTCAAAAAATATACTTATCTCTAGTCCGCAGGATTTTATTCATGGCTTCGATAAAAGGTTTGGTGCATTGAATAATAATAGTGAGATCCTAATCAATCGAGAGTTGTTCATCAATCACCAAGTGCCAAGTGAAATTTCACCTAGGGTCATTGCCCATAGTGATCGGCTATTTTTCAATTCTCTTTTTAAATTTAAACTTTGGAATGGATTATGGGTATTTAAAAAATCCATAACAAACATAAAAAATACGATAGGGTCGGCAACATTAACTACAGACCAGCAATTACTCCATCATTTATTTTGGCAAAATCAAGCTAATTTCAGCTTAGGCTTCATCCGTTTTCAAGCATTTAATAATTTTTTTAAAAAATTAAAATCAAAAAACATCCTATTGTCTAACGAAAATAGTCCACAACAAAAAGTAATTCAATACGCGGCTAAGCAAAATCAACACATGGTGTATGCTTTCCAACACGGATTAATTGATGAGATTCATAGTGCATACATGTATGGCGCATACCACAACAAACCAATGTTACCTGACATTACTTTTACTTGGGGACTTTATTTCACAGAATTATTAATAAATAAAGGTGGGTATGATAAAAAACAATGTCTAACTGTTGGTAAAATAACGCCATTAAAACCACCTCACTTTTTAAATTCTAAAATAGATAAAAAGAAAGAAGTGATTGTTTATGCGACCCAGCCACAACCCGACAAAACACAGATGAGTATAGAAATAGCTGCAGTTTTGGAGACATTCAAACAGCTTTCTGGACATAATTATCAATTGGTACTTAGGCCACATCCCCTTGAAAAATCGGACACTTATTTTGATCAAATTGCTGCCCAAGTAAATTTTCATGATTTTTTAATTGATCGCACCTCCACATTAAATGCACATTTTGAAATAGCAAGTGCTTTAATTACTAGTTTTTCCACAGTTGGTTTAGAATTTATACCCTACTATAAACCACTGTTAATCTTAAATTTCACAAAAAATGATCGGGCAGGCTACATAGCAGAAGGAGTAGGAATTAATTTAGAAAATAAAACGGACTTGCTAGCCTACTTTAGTGCAAAATCGCACCCAGTGATTGACAAAAACAAGTACAATAGTTATCTAAAAAAATATCTACTTAACACTGGGGAAGCAACAATAGACCGCATAGAAAAAGCACTACATGGGCATCATTAAAAATCAAACCATAAAATCCAATACATTTATTTTTATAGGAATTGGGGTTGGTGCAATTTCTCGATTTATCATGCCATTTATTTTTTCAAAAGAAGAAATTGGCACTTTTGCCCTACTCGATTCTGTATCCGCATTTTTTGCTGCAATTTTTAGTTTGGGTTTCAATCAAATTACCATTCAGTTTTTTCCAGCGATAAAACAGAAGCAAAATGGTTATCAAAAATACATCAAAATAGCATTTAAATATTCTTTGATTGGTATCGTATTGGGTTGGTTATTTTATTTTTTGTTTGATGACTATATTTTGGGAAGTAAACAACCCTCCGATTTAATCCACCACTTTTCTTATTTAATCTTCCCTTTAATCTTTTTTAGAATATTATTTAAAAATCTAGACGCCATTTTTAGAATGAACTTTAAGTCCGTCTTGGGTGCATTTTTAGATAGTTTTTTAATCAAAGCAGTTATATTAATCAACTTACTATTATTCTGGTTAAAAATTATTTCATTTGACATATACCTATATATCTATGTCCTGGCTTTATGCATACCTGGTTTGGTAATGGTTTTAACCTCCTTCAATGACCAATTTAAAAGTCGTCATTTTAAGCATAAAATATTTGAAAAATCGGACCGCCCTGCTTTATTCAGTCAAGGTTTATACGGCATCATAGCTTCTGCCTCTGGCATCATCATCATTTCTATTGACCAGTTGATGGTAAATTATTACTTAGGAACTGGGGCAGTTGGTGTGTACTCTGTCATGTTTTTTGCTGGCATATTAATTGCCGCTCCAGCAAGAGGCTTAAAAAGGATTGTTACTTCCGTTTTAGCTGACTCTTGGCATAAAAATGATCTGCCCAACATCCAAAAAGTATATGAAAAAAGTACCGTAAACCTCTTAATAATTGGACAATATTTGTTTTTGGTAGGCTGGGCTTGCATCACACCTGTTTTGACTTTTTTACCCCAATACAAAGAAGGTATATATGTATTTTTCTTTATTGGATTGGCACAATTAGTAGAAATGATGACAGGCGTCAACATGGAAATAATTGCAAGTTCAAAGAAATATAAATACAATACATTTTTTAATGTCGCATTGGCATTTTTAATCATTATTTTTAATTACTTTTTTATCCAAAAATGGGGATTACCAGGTGCAGCCGCAGCTTCTGCTTTGGCTATGGGAATCATTAATATTGCCAGGTGGTATTTTCTAAAATCAACCTACCATTTACAACCCTTTAAAAAAGCGTTTTTCACTGCTCTTGGTATAGGAATCTTCTACTATATGATCGTTTCTTTTGTAAAAGTAGATTTGAACCCTATTTTGAAGGTATTGGTCTATTCTATATTAATTACGAGTACTTATTGGTTCATCATATTAAAACTAAAACTCTCCGAAGATCTCAGTCATTTAGTTTCGAAAATCTTGAAAAAACTAAGTAGAAAGTGAATTAATACTAAAGGATAAGCTTTATCTTTGTCCTATAAAGTTTCTCAAAAGAAACCTATCTACATAATAAATACAACCTATGTTCACCCCAGAAATTCTTGAAAAAATTAAAAAATCTAAATTTTTAATTACTGGAGGTGCTGGTTTTATTGGCTCAAATCTAGTAGAAAAATTAATTGCACTAGAGGCGGCAAAAATTGTAATAGTAGATGACCTTTCAACTGGCTTTATAGAAAATATTCAGGATTTTATTCCCCTCCCAAATGTTGAGTTTATCCAAAAATCAATCACAGATTACGAAGCATTATTAACTGCCTTTAACGATATAGACATTGTAATTCAATTAGCAGCTTTAGGAAGTGTTCCAAGAAGTATTGACAACCCAATTGCTACCAATGCAGTTAATATCACAGGCTTTCTAAATGTGTTAGCTGCAGCGAAAGAAAATAAGGTTAAGAAAGTGGTTTATGCCTCTTCCTCTTCTGTTTATGGGGATGATAAGACGATTCCTAAAATTGAAACATCTACTGGTAAACCTTTATCTCCTTATGCGGTGACAAAGAAAGCCAATGAATTGTATGCCGAAACTTTTGCTGACGTATACAAAATGGATATCATTGGTTTAAGGTATTTCAATGTGTTTGGACCAAAACAAAACGTAAAAGGTGCGTACGCAGCGGTGATTCCAATTTTTATCACCAACTTGACCCAAAATAAACCATGTTCCATTAATGGAGATGGGACTATTTCTCGAGATTTTACCCACGTCAGTAATGTGGTGTATGCAAATATTTTAGCAGCATGTGCTACCCATTTTGTTAAACATGAAGTGTTCAATATTGCTTTGGGAGATAAGCTTTCTTTAAATGAATTATACCAAACTTTAGAAGGTGAAATTAAAACAGGACTTAGTCCAATTTATTTGCCCAAAAGAATTGGGGACATTGACAATAGTCAAGCCGATATTTCTAAAGCCAAAGACTTATTACATTATGCCCCAGTAAAAACTACCAATGAAGGTTTAATTGAAACCATTAATTGGTATAGGTCTAAATCAATAATGCACGCCTAATATTTCATCTACTGTGTTAAAAGAAATAGCATGATAATTTGGTCTTGCTAAAGTGTAAACCTCAATCGCATATACCTTATCCTCCACCGACTGATTTGCAAGTGCTTCGTATATTGGTTCTAAAAACTTCCGCCTACCAATTTCAATTAAAAATGCCGATAAATCTTTTCTGATTGCTGTATAATCATTCTGTATACATTTGATATACCAAACCGTCTTAATTTCAGCATTCACTTTGGTAGACAAAGCAAATGTTTCGTCCAAGTATTTTAAATTATTAGGTGTAATTCCTGCGGAAGGTAATTTTTTAATAAAATGAATCCATTCTTGGGTCGTCCAGTTTAATGTGTCAAGCTTTAAGGTTGCATATGGCGTAGTACTATCTATTTGAAAGAGGATATCATCTATGCGTTCAAACTTTATGGAAGTAATAACTTTATGGTTATTTGGTATTCCTTTTTGGTAAACCCATTCTTCTGTATTGAAAGTTAAATGATTTGGTTCCAGCAAGTGATAGTTCAAATAAGAAATAAACTCTTCTGTTGTAATGGTTTGAAATTTATGGGTCTGGAAATAATTTTTCACGAAGACATCAAATTTTTCTCTTCCTACCAACTCCTCTATAGTTTGTAAAAACAAAGCTCCTTTCACATAAGCGATACTGGTCATGCCGTCATCTGGATTTCTGCCAGCCAAATCTAATTTTAATTTGGTGTCTTCAGGATGCTTACCCGACATAATTTCCCCATTTTCCTCCAATAGCTCTTGGTATTCAATGTTCATTAACATATCTGCAACCAAATTACCATATAGCGCTTCCATGATTCTATTTTCAAAGTAAACAGTAAAACCTTCATTGAGCCAAAAATCATTCCAGGTAGAATTAGTAACTAAGTTACCCGACCAAGAATGTGCCAATTCATGGGCAATTAAAGAAACCAAAGAACGGTCGCCCGCAATTATAGTTGGTGTAGCAAAAGTTAATCTTGGATTCTCCATTCCACCAAAAGGAAAAGAAGGTGGCATTACTAAAATATCGTATTGCCCCCAAGCATAAGGTCCGTAAAGCGTTTCCGCAGTTTGAATCATCTTTTCGACATCTTGAAACTCATAAGCAGCTTGGTCTAGCATTTCAGGTTCTGCATAAACACCCGTTCTATCTCCCAATTTGGCATAAGTTAAATGACCGACAGCCAAAGCGATTAAGTAAGTTGGAATAGGTTCTTTCATCTCAAACTCGTATACGCCTAATTCATTGTAATCTAATTTTTCGGCGCTCATTACCCCTATTAAATTCGTATCGCAACGTATTACAGCAGAATAGGTAATCCTATTACTTGGCGCATCTTGACATGGAATCCAAGTCCTTGTTAAAATGGCTTCTCCTTGGGTAAATAAAAATGGAAATTCTTTCCCTGCTGTTTGTTGCGGGTCTAGCCACATTAATGCTTCTGCATGAGTAGCAGTTTCATAAAAAATAGAAATTAATTTAGTGTTGGGCTCCAATTTAACTTTTAATGCCCTTCCCAATAAAAAATCATTTGGTCCATAAAAATAAGAAACTTCATTTCCATCAATTTCAACACGGGTAACATTCAAATCTTTCGTGTCAAAAATAATTGTATCTGCAGCTGTTAATTGGTTGATTTGATGATCTACCCTACCCTTTAATTTTTTGGCTTTAAAATCGACGGTTAAGTCTAAATGCAAATGCGTAGATTGAACGGCATTAAAATTGGAAAATGAATGGGGATCTACCACTGTTTTTTTTCCAACTTTTTCAAAAGGAATATAGGCATCCTTATTTTCGAATTCACATGCCACGATAAAAGCACAAAAAACAATAGCAATTATTTGACTAAAAATCTTCAACTTATAATTCATTCTCGAAAATTAACTAAAATTCTGTAACATTTAAAATACCAAGGAAAAGAATTCCATTGGAGATAAAAAAAATACCGTTTACACATTAAACGACTTCAAAAACTGAAAAATAATATATTTTGCTTATTTTCACCATCAAATTTTATCGTTAAGTATGAGCAATACCACTACTAATATCCCAACAAGAACTTTGTTCGGACATCCAATAGGACTATTTATACTATTCTTTACCGAAATGTGGGAACGTTTTTCCTATTACGGGATGCGTGCACTTTTGGTATTATATATATCCTCTACCCTGAGTGATGGTGGTTTGGGTTGGACCAAAGCAAATGCGTTAGAATTATATGGTTGGTACACCATGCTAGTATATGTAATGTCTATCCCTGGTGGTATAATTGCCGATAAATATTTGGGGCAGAAAAAATCCGTACTCTATGGTGCTATGATATTAGTCCTCGGTCATGGAATTTTAGCCATTGAAGCAGAATGGGCTTTTTATTCTGGTTTAACCTTAATTATTTTAGGTGTAGGTATGCTAAAACCAAATATTTCTACCATGGTTGGTGGTTTGTATAAAAAAGGAGATGTTAGAAGAGACAAAGGTTTTACTATATTTTATATCGGCATTAATATTGGTGCTTTCTTATCTGCATTAATTGTTGGTTATGTAGGGGAAAATTATGGCTGGCACTACGGATTTGGATTAGCAGGAATTGGAATGGTATTCGGCCTGGTGGTTTATATGTGGGGACAAAAATACCTTACACATGTTGGGAATTTCTTAGGAAACTCTACAGACGAAGGGGAAAAAGAATTAATGAAAAAACCATTGACAAAAGTTGAAAAAGATAGAATGATTGTTTTATTAATTTCTTTCTTAATCATCATTGTCTTTTGGGGAGCATTTGAGCAAGCAGGTGGACTTTTAAATATTTATGCCAATGAAAAAATTGACCGAAGTATTTTAGGATGGGAAATGCCTGCTACTTGGTTTCAATCCTTTAATGCCTTATTTATTATAATTTTTGGTACAGCTGTAGCCGGATTTTGGGCGAATAGAAAACTAAAAGGAAAAGAAACTTCTACCTTATTAAAAATGGGAATTGGTACCATTATTATGGGCTTAGGTTTTTTACTCATGGTAGGCGCTTCAAATGAAGCAAGCACTTTAGCATTCGGTACTGCTAGTTTCTGGTGGTTAACTGGAGCTTATTTACTCCATACCATTGGTGAGCTATGTGTATCCCCTACTGCATTATCATTTATCACCAAACTCTCTCCTCTGAAATATGCATCCATCATGATGGGGGTTTATTTTGCGGCAACTGGTTTAGGAAATAAATTAGCGGGTTCTATCGGTGAAGCTTCACAATCAGAACCAATCAATATTGAATTTGTTGGTCAATCTAACCAATTAAGCGCTTTTAATAGAGCAGATACCTTAGTTGCACAAGATGCTGATTTTAAAATCAGAGCAAACATCTACATTGAAAATGGTGAGTTTATTGCAACAAGTTATAAAAACAATGAAGATGTAAAATACTTATTTGATTTTGACAAAGCGGAAAAGAAAGCAGAAGTAATCAGTATACTTTCTGAAAACAAAGCAAGTAAAGCGGCTCCTTATCATGCTTCTTTTAGATTTGAAAAAGATGTAGAAGCTAAAAAATTAAAAGAAAACAAAGGAGATGGAAAAGATTATACCGGCGAATTTATTATTGAAGAAATTCAAAGCCAAAAAGAACACAATATCTTTTTATTTATTTTTATCTTGACCCTCGTTTTCGGTTTATTGGTAATTGCTTTACTTAAACCTTTAAAACGTTTAACGCACGGAGCTGAAGATAATGAGCATGAAATTCATGACGAAACGGAAGGATTCGAATTCGCAGATCAAAAAACAACAACTTAAAAAACAACAATGCAAGGAACATCAAATCAAACTGAAGACTTTTTCAGTGCCAAAGTTTTAGGACACCCAGCAGGACTATTTGTCTTATTTTTTACGGAAATGTGGGAACGTTTTTCATTCTATGGAATGCGGGTTTTGTTAATTAACTTTTTAACCATGGCCGTAATTGGCTACAACCCTGGTTGGGAATGGTCGGCTGAAAATGCAGGTGCCTTATTTGGTACTTATGCTGGACTATTATACTTAACACCAATTGTTGGTGGATTAGTTGCCGATAAATTAATTGGATATCGTTGGGCTGTAGTAATTGGCTCACTGATTATGACCGCTGGCCATGCATCTATGGCATTGGAAACGGAATTCTCCCTCTACTTAGGTCTTGCGCTTTTAGTTATTGGAACTGGTTTCTTTAAACCTAACATGACCTCTATTATTTCAGAAATGTACAAAGACGTGCCAGAGAAAAAAGATGGCGCTTATACCATTTTTTATATGGGAGTTAATGCAGGTGCGTTTTTCGGAATGATGCTTTGTGGTTATTTAGCAGAGAGAATTGGCTGGAGCTGGGGCTTTGGTCTAGCTGGAATTTTTATGCTTTTAGGTACGCTACAATTTTGGTTAGCTAAACCATTATTTGGAACCATTGGTGAAGTACCAAAAAGAGATAAAAATGAAATTGAAACCACAGTTCAAAAATCTAAAACATCTAATGAAACAATTGATGAAATACCTGCTAAAAAACAAATAGAGGCTTACAACCCTTTTACCATGGTAGATAAAATACTTATTTTTATCACAGCAGTAATAGGTGTCGGTTATTTAATTAATGATCCTTTATCCAAAATTGGAAATATCAACTTATTTCCGTTTAAAGCTTTTGGTTTAGATGGACAATATATTGTGGTTATTATTGGGTTACTTTTATTTCTATACTTAGCTGGCTCAAGAATTATGCGTTATGAAAGGGTAACGAGAGACAGGATGTTTGCATTTATCATCTTCGCCTTCTTTACCGTATTCTTCTGGTTGAGTTTCGAACAAGGAGCTTCTTCTCTAGTATTATTTGCCAGAGATTCTGTACAAAGGAATTTAATTGGTAATGGGGCTATTGCTTTTAACATCATCAATGCCTTATTAACTATTGTCCCACTTGCGATTATCACTTGGGTACTGGCTCTCTTATGGAAAAGAACCTTTAAAAGAATTCCTGGCTCTAACATTGTATTGGCAATTTGTTTTGCTGGGGTATGGGCTGTTGCCTTATGGATGATCAACAGAGATTTAAATACCGTGGCTTACATGGCAGAATACAGTGCTATTGAAACACCTTTATTGGATGAGGAAACCGGAGAACAAGTGGTGGATGAAGATGGAAATTTAGTATTTAACTATACTGCCGTCTCAGAAGAAATGGTATTGAATGGAGATGAAAAAATTGTGCAAAAGAAAATGAAAATTGCGGAGCCAATTGATTTTGAAATTGGACAACCAATATCCATGATCACTAAGGATAACGAATTGAGTACCTATGGATACTTAAATGAAGAAGCATTGGATAGAGCAAGAACCAATGCCTTGGAAAGAGAAATTGACAATGGCATTGTAGAAGCTAAAATTGTTGAAATAAAAAACAATGAAGTAGAGATTACAGTGAGTTGGTTTAGTATTTTAAATTCATTCTTCATTATCGCATTTGCTTCTATGTTCTCCAAATGGTGGGAAAGTAAATACAACCCTTCAGCAACCGGAAAATACGCGCTTGGTTTAATTATTATGGCTATTGGATTTGGCTTACTTGCATTTGGATCTTATGGGATTCAAGAAGGGGTTAAAGTGAGTATGATTTGGTTAATCTTTGCCTATTTGTTCCATACCCTCGGTGAGCTTTGTTTATCGCCTGTTGGACTATCTTACGTCAGTAAATTAGTACCAGCTCGTATGATTGCATTTATGTTTGGTATGTGGTACTTAGCCATTGCCATTGGTAATAAATTAGCTGCTGTGTTAGGTGGTCAGATTGAAAACATAACGGAACAATACTCGCTATCGTTTTTCTTCTTAATATTTACCATTGTACCCGCTGTGGCAGGTCTATTGATTTTACTTTTAGGACCATTCATCAAGAAATTGATGCACGGTGTGAAATAAGATAAAAATATCAATTTTTAAAAGCCAATTCTATCCTTAGAATTGGCTTTTTTTATGGTTCCTCAATTAGTACTATATTTGAAACCAATTAAAAAGACTATTTTAACGATTACTTAAGCGGGGAATCAATGGAGAGTAACAAAGATCGAATAGAATTATTAGAAAATAGGATGCGCATTTTATTGCGTAGACAAAATACTTTGAATGAAGATTTATTGGCTTTACAAGAAGCCATTAATGAATTAAAAACAGGTAAAACTGCTGAAGTTATTAATCCAGTCGTAATTCCTACCCCTGTTTCCCCCGCAGTGGAACTTGTTAAAGAAACGGAACCGACCATTGCAATTAAGGAAGACATAGTTTCTGAAGCAATAACAAAAGAATCTACTCAAAAAGCTGTTCCTAAAATCAAGACAAAATCTAGTCTTGAAAAATTTATTGGCGAAAACTTAATCAGTAAAATTGGTATTGTCATCTTGGTAATTGGTGTAGGCATTGGTGCAAAATATGCTATTGAGCACGAATTAATCAGCCCATTAACCAGAATTATTCTGGCTTACTTGGTTGGGGTTGCCTTATTGGGAACCGCGATTGTATTAAAGAAAAAATACGAAAACTTTAGTGCCGTCATTTTAAGTGGGTCAGTCGCAATATTCTATATCATCACCTATCTGGCTTATAGCTTATACGGCCTCCTCCCGCAAGTCCCGACTTTTATACTCCTGCTGGTGTACACTATATTTACCGTCATTGCGGCAATTCAATACAACAAACAAGTCATTGCACTTTATGGCCTAGTCGGTGCTTATGCCATCCCCTTTCTTTTGAGTTCTGGCTCCGGAAGGTTTGACATTTTCTTCTCCTATATTACCATTGTAAATATTGGCATTTTGTGTATTTCTATTTTACGCTATTGGAAAGGCTTATTTTATAGCGCCTTTGTATTCACTTGGCTCATTTTTGCTGCATGGCTATTCAAGTCGTATCAAATACAATTCTTCAACTATGGCATGATATTCTCAAGTATCTTTTTTATCCTGTTTTACGCTTCTTTCATCTTATACAAAATTGTAAAGTCAGAACTGTTTAGTATCACGGATGTACTACTCATCATCAGCAATACGTTTATCTACTTTTTTATCGGCATTTGGCTGCTTGATGACTATCCAGGTGGCGAAAGGTTTTTAGGTGCGTTTACCGTATTAATTGCCATCATTAACTTTTTGGTCGCCTATTTGTTTTACAAGAAAAAAACCGCGGACAAAAAGCTATTTTATTTTACCATAGGACTGGTTTTTGTTTTCATCACTATTGCAATTCCCGTTCAATTCGACGGCTATGTGGTAACCAATTTATGGGCTGCTATCGCCTTGGTATTATTTTGGATTGGAAGACGTAAAAACATTATTCAATATGAATGGATCTCCTACCCTATTTTCATACTAGCTTTCTGCAGTCTTGCAAATGATTGGAGTAATTATTATGGCTATTTCTACGAAGAACAGCTTCAACCAATATTCAACATTAGTTTCCTTTCAAATTTATTATTTATCGCCTCACTGGGAATCGCAAGCTATTTAATCTACACCGTTAAATTAAATGAGGAGAAAAATCGCTTTACCACTGTTCATAGAGTAGCACAAATTCTCATTCCGAGTGCCATGGTATTTGTGGCCTTTAATATTGGTCGATTAGAACTCTTTAATTATTTTGATATTGCCTATCAAAACTCAGCATTAATCATTAATCAAACAGAAGGGACCACGACATACAATCACAATTTATTAGATTTTAGAAAGATATGGTTCTCCATATATGTACTCCTATTTGCAATCACAATGACTTTTTTAAATAAAATATGGCTAAAAATCAAAACATTAAGCTATGTCAATATTGTAATCCTTACGCTTTCCATCACCCTCTTTTTAACAGCCGGACTATATAGCATCAGCGAATTGCGATTCAATTATTTGAATGCTGAAAACAACTATTTTGTGATTGGAAGCAATAATATTATCATCAGGTATTTCGCCATTCTTGTCGCTGCATTTGCCATGTTTATCTTAAGAAAAAAGGTGAATACCGTTTTCCCGATAAAAATCGCTAGTACAATTGTAGAAATAACCACCCATACTTTTATCCTTTGGATACTGAGTAGTGAATTGATCCATTTGCTGGATATGGCACATTCAAATGTTGCTTACAAATTAAGTTTGAGTATACTTTGGGGCACTTATGCATTGTTTTTAGTGGCATTGGGCATATGGAAACAAAACGCCCCATTGAGAATTATTGGAATAGCGTTATTTGGCATTACTTTAATCAAACTTTTCTTTTACGATATCGCACATTTAAACACCATTTCTAAAACCATAGTGTTTTTAGCTTTAGGTGTTTTACTTTTAATCATTTCCTTTTTATACAATAAATTCAAGCATAAAATTTCTATTGATGAATAAAATATTCACGCTATTACTGACCTGTTTCATTTTTTCAAATTACGTCACTGCACAATTGATGACTTATAAATTCCAACAATCTATAACGGGAATAGAAAATGAATGGCATCAAATTAAATTACCTCCTACCATTTATCAACACCTTAAACCAAACTTTGCTGATATTCGCATATATGGCCTTACAGAAAATGACACCATTGAAGTGCCTTATTTAATAAAAGAAGTCAAGGAGCAAAGTAACTTTAAAAACATCAATTTTAAGGTCATCAACTCAACTAAAAACAAGCGTGGATACTACTATACTTTTGAGTTGAATCAATTACAATCTATCAACCAAATTCAATTGAGTTTTGCAAACGACAATTTCGATTTCAACAGTTCTTTATCGGGAAGTAACGACCAAAGAGAGTGGTTTACCATTTTAGAGAATCAAAAATTAATTGGAATCAAAAATGAGTACGTAAACTTTAATTACACCATTTTAAATTTTAAACAAGCTAAATATAAATACTTTAGACTAAATATACAATCCCCTACACCACCTATTCTTCAAAATTCTAGTATTACCATCTCTGAAAAACCAATGGAAGTATTAGACACATATAAAGTCAATACAACAAGGCAAACAAGTAATACGAAGTCAAAAAGTTCAACCATACTGCTCACTATCAAAGACAAAGTACCAACGTCTTCAATTTTACTTCAAATAAGCGATAAAATAGATTTCTACAGAAATTATCAGTTATCCTATTTAACCGATAGTGTAGTCACCCCAAAAGAAACCATTTATAATTACCAATTGATAAAACAAGGTGTCATTCATTCTTTTGCTAAAGAAGCCATTCGTTTCTCTCCAGTCATTGCCCAACAATTTAAAATAGAGATATTTAACCAAGACAATCAAGCACTTACTATTGAAAGTGCACAAGTTCAAGGACCACCTACTTATTTAGTTGCTCGCTTTAACCAAATCGCAAACTACAAATTGGTTTATGGCAACAAGGCTGCTCAATCTCCGGCATATGACATTGCCTATTATACGGAAAAGATTCCAGAAATGACCACAAGCTTAATATTGGGCGAAGTGGTAAATATTCAGCATAAAGAAAAGCCAAAAGTTACGCCCCTATTCGAGAGCAATAATTGGCTTTACTTCATCTTATCCATCATCATTGCAGGATTAGCTTGGTTCTCCATTAAAATGCTGCGCAACAGTAAATAAATTTATACCACAATCAACTGTTGTGCGTGTTCATTCACTTTTACCATGTACAAACCTTTAGATAAGCTTGAAATATCAATTGCTTGCTTTGTGTTTGTTATCTTTTGACTAAATAGTAATTGTCCAGATACACTATATACCGTTACCACATCACCAATAGTTCCGTTGATATAAACCACATCTTTTGCCGGGTTTGGAAACAAATTAAAAGGATTCACATCCACTGCCGATACACTTAGTAAGTTGATATCCTCTTGAATGCTTCCTGTTTTATTGATAATCCAATTATCAGGATCTACAACCACACTTGAAATTTCGTGACTAAAAGGAACTGAAGTGTTGACTGTATTTGCTGTTATAGGAATTCGATAGGTCCCAATAGAACCGTTAACCCCAAAACATTTAACTTCTATATCATTAGTGAACAGTGGTGTATTATTAATAGAAGATGCCGTATGAGAAATTTCTAAGATAGTCTCTACCCCATTAAAATGATATTTTACGGAATAAGTAGGATATCCATGTCCATAATACCATTCATTAAAAAAAGCAGTCAAATCTAATCCTGATAAATTTTCTGCTATATTTTTAAAATCATTAAGTCTTGCTGTTCCTCCTGCGAATTGCGTTTGATAGGTTTTTAGCACATTAAAAAATACAGTATCATTGTCCATCAAAAATCTTAAAGTATGAACGATAGCATTTCCTTTATCATAAGTTAATCGACTACTAAATATCCGATTGGTATTTAAAGAATCTTCCACCCAGACCGATCCATTAGTCTGACTCATGACATTATTGTGCACATCTTCCATTAAGCCAACTTCATCTCCTGGATTAAACTTTGCTTCCATCAAGTACTCTGTATAAGAAGCAAAACCTTCATTCAACCAAATATCCGCCCATGTTGCACAAGTTACATTATCTCCAAACCATTGGTGGCCCAATTCATGAGCAGTTAAACCATCTTCAAAAAAACCTTGTGTAGTCATGGTCTGGTGTTCCATTCCACCGTTAAAAGGTGCCATACAATGTCCATATTTTTCAGCATGAAAAGGGTACAGGCCGAATAAGGTGGAAAAGTATTCTATAAAATCAACTGTATGATCAATTTCATTCTGAAAATAACCCAAGGTTAAAGGATTATCATAAATGTAATTTTGAACCAATATTGGCGCAGTTGCACCTACAGGATTAGCATAAATGGAGTAATCTACATACGCAGCAACTGTGATTGAAATCAAGTAATAATCAATCGGATACACTGACTCCCAGTTATAACGGTGTTTTCCATTTCCTAAGTCTACCACATTTTTTAACAAACCAATGGATCCAGCTTTGTTCGTTGAATCTGTTGTGATACTAACATGAACAGAATCTGCTTTATCGGTCAACGATTGTTTACAAGGCCACCATTCATAAGCAGAAAAAGGTTCCGATAATGTCCAGGTTACTTGATTTCCCCATGAGCCTGAACTAGCATTGTTAATTCCACCACCAGCTAATGGGTTTGTTGCTTGATTTGGTGGAGAACCACCATATACAATTCTCACTTTAAAAAAGTCATTTTGCACAAAATTTGCAGGAACAGTCACGGCCGATCCTGTACGATTGAAATTACTTACATTTACGTTATCCAAATAAATAGAATCAATAGCTAGGTCTTCGTGTAATTCAAATAGTATACCTGTTAAAGTTGGGGCTAAAACTTTTGCATGCATCTCTGCAGCTCCGAACAAGTCGGTAGTTGTTCTTTCGACATTTAAATCCAAAAGATAAAAATGAACGTCATACAGTTCCGTGGTCGCAATTTGAGCCAAATTCAAAGTATTTGAACGCGATTGGGTTAAACTCACCCTTTTTGATTTTGTTTCAGCGCATAGATGTGAACCTGTTTGCCCAAAACCTTTCGTATTCATGACTAAAAGTAAGAACAGTAATCTTATTATTTTCATAAAAATTTTGATTTTGGTAAGTTCAACCAATCTAAAGTTGATTTGGAAAAAATATTCTCAATATCCTTCTTAGCCATGTCGCTATCGGTAATAAATTTTCCGATTTCTAAATCCCCTAAAGGAAATGGATAATCTGTTCCTAGACAAACTTTCTCAGAACCAACCGCATTGACAATGTATTTTAACATATCAATATCATGGGTAATACAATCTACCCAAAACTTACCTAAATATTCTCTTGGATTAATGGTATTATCCACCTGAACTAAATCAGGACGGCAATTAAAGCCATGTTCTAAGCGACCAATAGTCGGGATAAAGGAACCACCAGCATGCGAAAGCATCACCCTTAAGTTTGGTAATTTTTCCATCACGCCACTAAAAATTAGAGAAGCCATTGCTCTTGATGTCTCTGCCGGCATGCCTACTAACCAAGGCAACCAATATTTTTCCATACTACTAAACCCCATCATTTCCCAAGGATGAATCATCACGGCTAAACCCAATCGATCTGCAGCCTCAAAAATTGGATAAAATTCGGCTTCACTTAAATTTTTATCATTGATGTTCGAACCAATTTGAATGCCGGGAATATTCAATTCATATTTTAAGCGTTCCATTTCTTGAATAGCCAAATCTGCATCTTGCATTGGAATAGTCCCTAACCCAATATAATTCTTTGGATACTTAGCCTGTAAATTGGCGATATGGTCATTTAAAAAACGACTTAAATCTAAAGTGTCTTTTGCTTTGGCCCAATACGAAAACATGACAGGAACCGTACAAACCACTTGTACCTGGGTATCGAAATTCGCATATTCAGGAATCCTAACGTTTTCATTCCAACAATTCTCCTCCACTGTTCTAAAAAATTCATTCCCTTTCATCATATCTGCCTTGCCTTTTCCAGCAGGAGAATCTTTCATCCAAACAAAATCACCATAACCAAACTTGTCGGTCCAATTTGGCATAGTGTTCGGTAAAATGTGTGAATGGGCGTCAATCTTAAGCATATTTTCTATTTTACTGCGAAGATACGGAAAGTATTTACTTTTTTCGAAGTGAAATGAAATCCTTAATTTTATCATTCTCTATTAAAACCGCCAAATTGTAGTGTGCTATTTGCCACTTACTGTCCTCATAAATTAAAACCCCAGACCCTCTACATTCCTCCATCCAAGTATCAAGTGACTCCTCAAACCATGCGATTTTACCGTCCTTAGAAAAATACCAATTACGCCAATTCACTTTAAAATCCCAAGTAGACTTTTTATCAAAATAAGGTTTTGCGAAGGTATAAAATGCTTCTTTTGTCCAACGTTCTGAAGGATCCGTTCCTAAAAAGATAAAACTACTATGCATAAAATCAAAATAGGCATCCAATTGAAATGTGGCTACATCTTGGTGCCATTTATCCATTTGCTCATCTAACTTCTCTTTATTTACAGTATTTGCAGGCCCACATGCAAACATAATCAGTAAGCTGCATATTAGGCTATAACGTTTTATCTCTTTCATACCGTTTATAATTATTTAACGACCTTAAGTCCATAAATGTACAAAGTTTACAAAAACAGTTCTTACATTTGTACAAATTGTTATAAAAATGATGAAGAAATATTTAAGTAGTCTTGGCCTCTTATTATTGTCAGGATTTTCATTCGGTCAATCCACAAAGATTGAGTTTATTGAGTATGACTTGCCAAATGGCATGCATGTTATTTTACATGAAGACCATTCAACACCTGTTGCGGCAGTGACGCTAATGTACCATGTTGGCTCTAAAAATGAAAATGAAGGAAGAACTGGTTTTGCACACTTTTTTGAGCATTTAATGTTTGAAGGAACTGAAAACATTGACCGTCATCAATATGACAAATATGTAGAAAAAGCTGGAGGAACTTTAAACGCAAACACTTCTCAAGATCGAACATTCTATTACGAATTGTTACCATCCAACCAAATTGAAATGGGCTTATGGTTAGAATCAGAAAGACTATTACATGCGAAGGTGGAAAACATTGGTATTGAAACCCAAAGAGAAGTTGTAAAGGAAGAAAAGAGACAAAGAATGGACAATCAACCATATGGTTCTTTTCAAGAAAACATCTTTAAGCGTGCATATATTAACCACCCATACAAATGGACCGTAATTGGTAGTATGGATGACTTAAACGCAGCAGAAGAAAAGGATTATGTGAACTTTTATAGAACATTTTATGTTCCACATAATGTGACCTTATCTATTGCTGGTGACATTGATGTAGCGCAAACAAAAAAATGGATTGAAGATTATTTCGGAACCATTCCTAATGGCGACAAATTAAATATTTACAGAGATAAAGAGTTTTTAAGTCGCGAAAAATTTGCAGCGAAATACAAAACAGAGGTAGGTATGTTAATGGATAGTAAAAACTTTATTGGAGACTACAACAGTCTTTCCACTGAAGATTTTATTAAAAAATATTTCCCTAAAGCATCAGAAAAACCACATCCTATTCCTCGTCCAACAATCAAAGAAGGTTTGTTGACAAAGGAAATCAAAGACACTATTTATGATAACATACAATTGTCGGGTATGTTTGTGGCTTACAGAACACCAGAATTAAACCATGCAGATCATTATGCAGTTGAAATGTTGACAAAAATATTGTCTGAAGGAAAGTCTTCTAGAATCTACAAAAATGTAGTGGAAGACCAACAAAAGGCTTTGCAAGCATTTATTTTCCCATTCCCTTTAGAAGATCCGGGAATCGTTTTAACCTTTGCTTTGGCACAAAAAGATGTGGATTTAGCAGACTTACAAGCTTCAGTAGATGCTGAAATCAAAAAGTTGCAAGTTGAATTAGTAAGTGATAATGAATTGAAAAAAATTCAAAATCAAATTGAAAATGATGTCATTTCATCTTTTTCTAGTATGGCTGGTATTGCTGAAAACTTAGCACAATATTATACTTATTACCAAGGCCAAACTAATTTAATAAATACTGAAATTGACAAGTATTTAGCGGTTACACCTGAAGACATTAAAAGAGTGGCAAACACTTATTTCAACCCTAGTAATAGAGTTGTACTATACTATTTACCAAAAAAATAATTATTTATATAATGAAAAATTTTATCACACTAATCCTTGTTTTAGTATCCTTTAGTGCCATGGCACAAATCGATAGATCTAAGGCACCAACACCACAACCAAATCCAAAGATTAATATTCCAACACCGAAAATTTCAACTTTGGACAACGGCTTAAAAGTAATTGTGGTGGAAAACCATAACTTACCAAAGATATCTTATCAATTATTTATTGATAATCCAGAACACTTAGAAGAAAACAAAGTGGGAACAGCAGATTTATTTGGCGAACTTTTAGGAAGCGGTACTAGCGACTATACAAAAGCTGAATTTGACGAAACTGTTGATTTTATGGGAGCCAGTTTTTTTCCAAACAGCAATGGTTTTTACGCTTCTTCATTAACGAAGCATTCTGAAAAGTTATTAAATTTATTGAAAAGCGTTGTTACTTCTCCATTATTAAGTGAAAGTGAATTTGAAAGAATTAAAAAACAAACACTTTCTGGATTAGAAGCAAATAAATCAGACGCAAGCAGCATGTCATCTAATGCAAGTGCTGTAATTAACTACGGTAAAAGTCATCCGTATGGTGAAGTATTAACCGAGGAAACTTTAAACAATATTTCTCTAGCCGACATCCGCGCATATTACACCAATTTCTTTCGCCCAAACAATGCCTACTTAGTAGTGGTTGGTGATGTAACGGAAGAAAATGCTAAAAACTTAGCCACAAAATATTTTGGCGATTGGAAAGCATTGGAAGAAAACATACCAACAAAAGAATTCCAAGTAAACCAATCAAAAGGTAATCAAGTGTATTTTGTAAACAAGCCTGGTGCTGTACAAAGTGTAATTAAAATTACCAATACCATTGATTTAAAACCAGGATCAAAAGACGCAATTAAATTAAGTGTATTAAATTCTATTCTAGGTGGTGGAAGTTTCTCTGCAAGATTAATGTCTAACCTAAGAGAAGACAAAGCATATACTTATGGCTGCTATTCTTCTATTAACTCAGATTTATTGGTTGGAGAATTTACCGCTGGTGGAAGTTTTAGAAATGAAGTGACCGATAGTGCCGTAACGCAAATCCTTAAAGAGATTACTCGAATTACCCAAGAAAAAGTGACGCCTGCGGAATTGGATTTAGTAATTAAGTCAAAGACTGGTGCTTTTGCACGCTCTTTAGAAAGTCCACAAACAGTAGCAAGATTCGCGTTAAATACCATACGTTATAACTTACCTTTGAACTACTACGCTGATTATTTAAAAAATTTAGAGGCGGTTACTGCGGATGATTTATTAAATGTAGCGCAAGCTTATCTAAGACCAAATAATTTAAACATTATAGTGGTTGGAAATGAAGAGGTAGCAGAAAAATTATTGAAATTTGATGCAGATGGTAAAATCGACTATAAAAATGGTTTAGGAGGTGAAGCAATAACGCTAGAAGCAATGCCAGAAGGAGTTACCACAAAAACTATCCTAGACAACTTTATCCATAAAACTTTTATAGCAGACAATCAAAAAGCAATTCTTAAAAAACTAAAGAAAAACAAATACACAAAAACGGTATATGATGGAACTTTACCTCAAATGGGGATGAATCTTGAGTTAACAAATCTAAGTGCGCAACCAAATAAAAGTGCCACATTGATGAAAGCAAATGGCATGACCATGCAACAAGAGTTTTTTAATGGTACAGCTGGAAAATCAATTTCCATGCAAGGTGAGGTTGCACTATCAGCAGAGGACATCAAAGAAAAAAGTCAACCCAATTACCCTTTCGATCAGTTCCACTACCTTAACAATCCTAATTTGGCTATTACTGCCTTAGGGGTAGACGAAGTGAAAGGAGTAAAATATTACAAGTTAGAAGTTAAAAATACAATTTCAGAAGACTTAAAATATGAGTGGTATGGTGTAGAAGACGGTTTGTTACATAAATCAGAATCTATCATTACCAACGAAGGTGAATCTATGACAATTACCATAGAACTTTCAGATTATAAAATGTATGGAGGAGATAAAACAGGAATGTTATTTTCAGAAAAACAAATCATGAACAACAATGGTATGATCATTGAGCTGAAATTAAAATCGGTTGAAATGGGCAAGAAAGTTGATAATGAGTTGTTTGAAGGCGGATTAAAATAAATTTTTCGGTTATCAACATTTTCGAACTTTAACTGTCCACAACTTGTTTGTAATAAGAATGGATTAAGGTTTTGTAGCCACTAAAGTTTACCTAAATTTGTGACACATGGAAAACCCCAATACAAACACACGTCCTCGCCGTACTTTAAGTCAAAATAAAGTATTATCGGCCAATGAAGTAGGTAAAATACCGCCGCATTCAACCGACGTTGAAGAGGCGGTATTAGGTGCCATGTTATTAGGTCAAGAGGCTGTTAATGACGCGATAGATATTTTACATGTAGATAGTTTTTATAAAATTGAAAACCAAAAAATTTTCAATGCTATCTTACAATTGTTTGGCAGTTCTGAAACTATTGACATATTAAGCGTAACCGAAAGGTTAAGAAAAAACGGTGATTTAGACTTGGTTGGTGGACCAGGTGCCGTTGCTAGGTTAACTAATAGAGTAGCGTCTACCGCACATATTGAATACCATGCAAGAATAATTGCTGAAAAATATATTCTACGTTCTTTAATTGGCATCTCATCCGAAGTAATCAAAAATTCATACGACGAAACAAAAGATGTTTTTGAGGTGTTAAGTGAAGCGGAAGAAGGTCTTTTTAAAATTACAGAAGGTAACTTAAAGAAAAGTTACTCGGGTGTAAAAGAACTCGTCTCAGAGGCTATTGAAGAAATTGAAAAAGCAAGTAAAAACAAAGATGGTGTAAGTGGTGTCCCTTCTGGATTTACTGACTTAGATAGATTAACTTCTGGTTGGCAAAAATCAGATATGATTGTATTAGCCGCTAGACCTGGTATGGGTAAAACTGCATTTGTTTTGTCCTTAGCAAGAAATACAGCCGTTCAGTTTAACCAAGGTGTTGCTATCTTTTCATTAGAGATGTCTAGTGTTCAGTTAACCAAAAGACTAATGTCTATGGAAACTGGATTGGCTTCCGAAAAACTAAAAAAAGGTTTTACTTCTGAAAAAGATTGGAAACAATTACATGAAAATATTACCAATTTATCAGAAGCGCCTATTTATATAGATGATACACCTGCTTTGTCCATTTTCGAATTGCGTGCGAAGTGTAGACGATTAAAAATGCAGCACGATATTCAATTAGTAATTATTGATTATTTGCAATTGATGACCGCTGGTTTAAAAAGTGGTAATAGAGAACAAGAAATTAGTATGATTTCACGTTCAATTAAAGAAATAGCCAAAGAACTTAGTGTTCCAATTATTGCTTTATCCCAATTAAGTCGTTCCGTAGAAACAAGAGGTGGGGATAAAAGACCTATGCTTTCAGATTTAAGAGAGTCGGGTGCAATTGAGCAAGATGCAGATATGGTTTGTTTTATATACAGACCCGAGTATTATGGCTTAATTGAAGATGAAAATGGTATGCCAACCGAAGGTACTGGTGAAATTATTGTTGCAAAACATAGAAATGGTTCTTTAGATAATGTGCGTTTAAGGTTTATTAAAGAATTGATACGATTTGACAATTTAGATGCTTTTGCAGAAGTAGACTACGGTACCAAGTTTACACAAAATAACGAATTCGATCAAGAAAGTGGTAATTCTGGCACATATACTGTAGGTAGTAAAATGAATGATGATCTCCCCGGAGGTTCAATACTAAATGATGATATACCGTTTTAAGAATATACTAACCTTACTATTTATTTTTAGCTTAAGCTTTGTAAAGGCTAATGCTATTCTCGTCCCTATGGACGTCTCCCAAAAGAACCATTTAAAAGCCTATGGTGTCTCTTTTTGGGCACTAGAAAACAAAATCATCATTGAATGGCTATTGAATTACCAAGGTGGTAGCTTTTTATACCCATACAATAAGGTTATTGAAGAACAACTAATCGTTAAAGGAATTTCTTACAAGGTGATTCCAACCGTTAAGGTACTACAGATAAAATCTGAAATTGCAAATCCGGAAGTTAATATGGAAGTGGTTCAATTAGAATCCGCACCAAAAATTGCGGTATACACCCCCCAAGGAAAACAACCTTGGGATGATGCGGTAACGCTCGTATTAACTTATGCCGAAATCCCATATACCGAAATCTATGATTCCAGTATTGTTAAAGGTGGATTGGCCGAATTCGATTGGCTCCACTTACACCATGAAGACTTTACTGGACAATATGGGAAATTTTATCGCTCATATCGAGGTATGCCATGGTACCAGCAGCAAGTAAGGGACAATGAGGCCATGGCAAGTAAATTAGGATACAGTAAAGTATCCGACCTTAAACTCGCAGTGGCACAAAATATTAAAAACTATGTAATTGGTGGTGGATTCCTATTTACTATGTGTTCTGGTACCGACAGTTTTGATATTGCCCTGGCAGCGCAAAACACAGATATTTGTGAGCAGATGTACGACCATGATCCTTCAGCGCCAAATTATCAAAGCAAACTAGAATACGACCAGACCTTTGCTTTTAAAGATTTTACGCTTGAAAAAGACCCAATGGTCTATGAATATTCCAATATTGATGCCACTAGAGATCATAAACTACCCGAAAGTCAAGACAAATTCTTTTTATTCGATTTTTCCGCTAAATGGGATGTAGTACCAACCATGTTATGTCAAAATCATACCCAAGTTATTAATGGCTTTATGGGACAAACTACCGACTTTAGAAAAGAATTTATAAAATCTGAAGTATTAATTCTAGGAGAAAGTAAAGCATTTAATACCGCAAGATACATTCATGGAGAGCTAGGTATGGGAACTTGGACTTTTTATGGTGGTCACGACCCCGAAGACTATAGACATATGGTGGGCGACCCGCCAACAGACTTGAAATTACACCCAAATTCACCAGGTTATAGATTGATATTAAATAACATTTTATTCCCCGCTGCAAAAAAGAAAAAAAGAAAAACTTAATTTTTTATTATATTTGGGCAACCTTTTGTTAATTGCAGGGTATTAAATAAAAAACGATTTATGAAAAAGCAAATATTAATTTTAGCCATCATGATAATTGGAGCTGGCTTATATTCTTGTAAAAAGAAATATCAAATCATCCCTCCTCCTGTCCCATCTTCTTCTATAAGAGATTCATTAGAGTTTAACTTTTTTGATTCTATTCAATACTTTACCGTGAATGGTCTTGGTGGTGGTGACTTTGTTACTAACAAAGGTATAGTATTTACAATACCTCCTTATACATTTAGAGGTGCTGCAGGAGATACTATTCTTGGAGATGTTAATATTGATATTGTAGAAATATTAGACCCTGCAAACATGGTTCTAATGAATAAAACGACAACTTCAGACAATGAAGTGTTAGTAACAGGAGGTCAGTTTAGAATAAACTTTACTTATAACAGTAGTCAAGTATACATTAGTTCAGATACCGTTGTTTATGTAGGCGTACCTACAGATATCAGCTCTCCTAACATGAAATTATTTGAAGGTTATGAAGATGCAACAGGCTTTGTAAACTGGAAACCGGTTTTAGATACATTAGGACAACCAGTCGCTACGCCTATTTTAACCGAAACAGTAAACGGTTTATTTCAGGATTACTATTCATTTGCATTAGATAGTTTAAATTCCAATTGGATTAACTGTGATTATTTCTATAATTCATTAGGAAGTAAAACACAACTATCCGTTACATTAGGAGATAAGCATGACAACTCCAATACCTTATTTTTTATCCATTTTAATAATTTCCAATCCGTAATGGCAGGTTATTTTGATGGTCAAAAATTTGTCACGCCAGGTACAGTTCCTGTTGGTGCCAATGTAAGTTTATTATTATTTTCTGAAATAGACGAAGAATATGCCATCAAGAAAATAGACATGGTAGTTAGTAATGGATACAGCTTAACCACTACTTTAGACCCTACCACTTATAAAGATTTATTAAATACAATTAGAAACTTATAAGTCGTTTTTAGCAAACATTCAAAAAGGGAATTTCATCTGAAATTCCCTTTTTTTTGCGCTACACCCCAATTATTAATATATAATTTACCACATAGTATAGACCCAGTGCACATGGAATAGGTATTTATTAATTTTAATAGTTTACCTTTGTGAAAAATTTGGCAACATGACCTTTGAAGATTTAAATTTAAATACCCCGCTACAAAACGCATTGGCAGACTTAGAGTTTCTATATCCTACACCAATTCAAGAAAAAGCATTACCTATTATTTTATCGGGGAAAGACATGATTGGCATTGCCCAAACAGGTACTGGTAAAACTTTTGCCTACTTGTTACCAATTTTAAAACAATTAAAGTTTTCCGAAGGAAAACATCCAAGAGTACTGATTTTAGTACCAACTCGTGAATTAGTAGTTCAAGTAGTTGGAGAATTAGAAAAGTTAACAACTTACATCACTACGCGTGTTGTAGGGGTATATGGTGGGACGAATATCAATACACAAAAACAAAAAGTGTATGATGGCGTAGATATTTTAGTAGCTACACCCGGTCGCTTGTTAGATTTAGCATTAACAGGAAATCTAAGGTTTAAACAAATACAGAAATTGGTTATTGATGAAGTGGATGAAATGTTAAACTTGGGTTTTAGAACACAGTTGAATAACATCCTAGACCTTTTACCTGAAAAAAGACAAAACTTAATGTTTTCTGCAACCATTACAGAAGATGTTGAGAAGTTAATTAATGACTTTTTTAATCAACCAGAAAAAATAGAAGTGGTTCCGAATGGTACTCCATTAGAATTAATTGACCAATCCGCGTATTTGGTCCCTAATTTTTATACGAAAATTAATTTATTGAATCATTTATTGGAAGATGAGTCATTAGAAAAAGTACTGATTTTTGTGGATAGTAAAAAATTAGCCGATAGGATGGCAGATCATTTAGATCCAAAATACAATGAGGTGATTGGTGTAATGCACTCCAACAAATCTCAAAACTACAGATTAAATGCCATTAAGAAATTTGAAAATGGTGAGCACAGAATATTAATCGCAACGGAAATTATTGCACGTGGTTTAGATATCCTAGATGTCAGTCACGTCATTAATTTTGATACACCTGATGTACCTGAAAATTACATTCACAGAATTGGTAGAACTGGTCGTGCAGACAAAACAGGTGGTGCCATTACATTTGTTAACGAAGTTGAAGTTCCTTCAATGGAATTAATTGAAGCGTTAATGGGGCAAGAAATTCCTAAAGTGGAAATCCCAAAAGAAGTGGAGATTTCTACTGTATTTACGGATGATGAAATTCCGAATTTAGCGGATAAGCACTATTTAAAAGAAGCGACTATTACGCAATCCAAAGGTGCTTTTCACGAAAAGAGCGCTAAGAACAGTAAAACAAACCAAGGTGGGTCTTACAAGAATAAAATCAAAGCGAAGTACAACAAGCCGAAGACAAGGAGTGCCAAGACCAAAAGGAAACATTGATAACATGAGTTGGTCGTTCGTAAAAACAGAATTAGTGCGAACAAACTTATCTTCAATAAACGAATTAACCTTCTCCAGTTTTCTCCCTTAAAACACCGTTATAGCGCACCCCTTTTTGGGTGAACATATAACGATTAGTTGTTCCATTAAAGTCCATTACACCTCTTAAAGAATTACTCTTCTCTAAAGTCCATTCTATTTGGCGTGTATGGAATTCCTTTAACATTCAGTTTTTCTTCCAGAGCTTCCACCTCTGCTTTAATTTTTAACACCATAGGCTTCACTGAAACATATGCTTCTTGCGCTATGGCATATTGTTCTTTATGCGTTGTTGTAGGGTCGGAGGTAGCATACCACATTTGATACACCATGGTTTCAATTCTACTGCCTAAACCTGGTAGTGTTTCCACATCTCTTTTGCTCAAGTACGATTTTCCCCACATGGCAAATTCCACTGTTTGAATTTGTTTTTCAATTGCGCTTACTTCATGCATCCAATTCAAATCAGTATTTGGATAACTAGTAATGGCAGATTTTAAATATTTTAAACGATTACTGTAGTCGTTGACTTGCGCATTCGTCCCATATACTTGTCTTCTCAATTCCGCGACTTCAGTCTTAAACTGAATGCTTGCCAAAGTTTGTTGATCTAAGGAAGAATTTTCTAATGCCTTCACTGTAAACTGTGGTGAACTCGCTAATTTATTGATTTCACCATTTGCAACCATAAATAAATCCACTTGATAAATCCCAGGTACAACCAATGGCCCTACATCTGGATAGCTATATCTTCCCGGTGCCTTAGCATTCAGTTTGATTGGTTTTGTACTTGGATATCTTAAGTCCCAATGCAATACTTGTAAACCTTTGGCTGCAGGTTTTGAAATTCTATTGATTTCGTTGCCATTACCGTCTTTGATGATAAAGACAAATTTTGGTTTTTTATAATTATCCTCCGCCAGCAACATGTCGTTACTTGGGTAATCTATATCAGTTCCATCTTTAAATGCTTTTTTCTCTGCTTCCTTTCGCGCTGACTTTGGAGAAGCAGGTACTTCTTTTACGTAATAACGAATGGTTGCGCCATAAGCTGGGTTTTCGCCCAAATAAATATTTGCCCCTTGACTACCTTTTCCTCTTCCGCCTAGCGGATTACTCGGCATATAAGCCAAAGCTGTTTTAATTGGAAAAATGATCGCTGCTTCAGTTTTCAATTGTTCCTCGTTCAATTGTTTTAAAATGGAATAATTATCCAAAATATAAAACCCACGACCAAAACTAGCCAACACCAAATCGTTTTCTCTTTTTTGAATGGCAATGTCTCTGATGGCAATTGTAGGTAAACCACCTTTTAATTGGTGCCAATTTTCTCCTCCATTGATCGTGAAAAACACACCAAACTCTGTTCCTGCAAACAACAAGTTAGCATTTTCATGGTCTTCAGCAATGGCGTAAACACTTCCTCTCTCAGGTAAATCTCCACTAATATTTTTCCAATTTGTTCCCGTATCTGTACTCTTAAAAATATAAGGTTTAAAATCGCCTTGCTTATGGTTATTAAACACCGCATAAACATGATTTTCATTGTGCTGCGAAGCCAATAACATATTTACATAAGTCATACTAGGTACACCTGCAAAACTTTCCTGTTTTGTCCATGATTCTCCCCCGTTTTTTGTCACTTGTATCCACCCATCATCTGTCCCCGCATAAAGCACTTTCTCATTAATTGGCGATTCCGATAAGGCTACAATATTGCCAAAAATTGTAGTCGACTTATTTTTCATCACCACTTCAGGCGACTGAACTTTCCCCATCACCTTCATTTTGTTTCTATCTAATTGTCGGGTTAAATCTCCAGAAATAGTCTGCCAGGTATTCCCTCTATCATCCGATTTAAAGACTTTATTGGCCGCAAAATATAAGCGTTTGTGGTCGTGATTTGAAATCACTAAAGGTGCGTCCCAATTCCAACGGAAAGCTGCTTCACCTTTTTTTGGCATGGGTTGAATCCCCATTTTTTCTCCCGATTGCTTGTCGTATCTCACCAACCAACCATACTGTGCTTGTGCATAAATGATATTTGGATCGATAGGATCAACTTGAGACTCAAAACCATCTCCTCCGTTGGTGATAAACCAGTCGGAATTTAAAATACCGGCATTATTAATGGTCGCCGAAGGACCACCAATTGAATTATTATCTTGTGTACCACCGTAAACATTATAAAATGGTTTGTCGTTGTCTAAGGATACTTTGTAGAATTGTGCCAAGGGCAAATAAGCGCACCATGACCAGTTTTGAGCATGATCCCATGTTTCATATAAACCACCATCACAACCAATTCTCCAATGGTCTTTATTATTGGGATCAATCCACATACAATGGTTGTCAACGTGCTTGTCTTTTTCACCTGTTCTTTTAAAAGTTTTACCACCATCCTCAGTATGGTGTAACCAAGTATTCATGCTAAACACTTTGTCCACATCAAAAGGATCACATATAATTTCTTGGTAATAATTCCCACTGGTTTTATAGCTACTTCTTTTCTCCCAACTCGCCCCTTTATCGATCGACCTATAAAAACCACTTTTTTCTCCTTCAGCTTCTACAATAGCATAAACATAATTATGATCAACTGGCGAAATTGCCAGTCCTACCCTACCCATTTTACCACTAGGCAAACCAGTCTTTAATTCTTTCCACGTTTTACCGCCATCTACTGTTTTGTATATTGCCGACTCTTCACCACCACCTACATAAGTAAATACATGTCTTCTTCTTTGGTGTGCTGTTGCATACATCACTTGGGTGTTTTCGGGATCCATCACTAAATCAGCGATTCCAGTATGTTCAGAAACAAAAAATATGCGTTCCCAATTTTCCCCTCCGTCCATTGATTTGTACACACCTCTTTCACCGCCTGCAGACCACAAAGGCCCATATGCAGCAACATATACCATGTCAGAATTATTAGGATCAACCAATACTTTTGAAATGTGTTCAGAATTTTTTAAACCTTTATTATCCCATGATTTACCACCATCAATTGATTTATAGACACCATCTCCATAAGCCACCGAACGTTGGTTATTATTTTCTCCTGTTCCAACCCATAAAATATTCGTATTATTTGGATCCATGCTAATACAGCCGATAGAATAAGCACCATAATTATCAAAAATAGGATCGAAACTGGTTCCTGAATTTGTCGTTTTCCAAACACCCCCAGAAGCGACAGCCAAATAATATTCACTAGCATTGGTAGGATTTACAACCATGTCAGCAATTCTTCCAGATATTACTGCTGGTCCTATATTTCTAAATTTTAAACTAGAAACAAAACTTGAATTAATAATTGTTTTTGATTCTGCTTGGTCTTTATCATTTTTTTGAGCCACTAGTAATGTGGACAATAAAACACAAATGATCGTTAAAAATTGCTTCATAAATGGCGTTTTAATAAATTATGGATGCTTAAATTTACAAAACAAATTGTGTTTGTTGATTTTTAAAAGGAGAAATAAAAAATCGAAGCTAGAATTGACTTTGTATAGACAATTACAAGTTGTGTTTTTAAAAAATAAATCCGCTTAATTATAAGTGATGCATTCTTCGTATGGATGAATTAAAATGACATCTCCATTTTGATCAATTGTTCGAATAGAAATAGTAAAACAAAACGTTTTTCCAATTTCCGGATCAATCATACTATAAATAAAAGTAGTATAAGTATATGATTTTTGACTGGGAGACCCTAGTAAATCAATATTAACATTAAGCCATTTCACTGCCCATGGCAACAAATCTTCTTCTATTCTAAATTTAAAATTAACAACCAACTCTGAGTCTTTCTTATAGCTGTAGATATTTTCAAAATGAAACCATTTTTCTCCACTATAAATACTATCGTAAATATTTGTATTTAATTCCTCAGTATAGTTCATTTTTTTAAAGCAAGAACTCATAAGTAAAACTAATATTGGTATAAGTACTAAGACACTTTTCATAAATTAAAAGAAATATTTATTGAGTTAATATTATAGCAAATAGAAAGTTTATTTGCAAAGGGACTATCTTCTTCAAACAATGCTTTAAACGGATATTTTTTATTTAAATAGCGCAGTCCAACCATACTAATTCCCGCTCCAATTCCCCCAACAATTAAACCGGTATAAAGTCTTTTTCGATTTAAGTTATAACTATTTTGCATTAGCAAGAGTTCTTCTTTAAAGTTCAATACAGCTCCTTGATTAGACTTTTTATTGTAGTCCTGAATAAAAAGGTCGACATCCTTATTTACTTTAATTGCTTTTGCGCTAAAATAAGCAGTTGAAACAAAACCGCCCAGTGAAACGGCCATTGGTAACCTAAAAAAAGTGGTTCTCTTTTTATTCCTTAATACATTTGACCGTGATCTGCTATAAAACTCTTTTGAAAGCTTCATTTTAATGAAAACAATTGTTTCGATATTTTCTTTAATAATAAATGAGGTATCTACCATTTTATACCCTGGAGACCATATTTTAGCCTTATAAACTCCCACGTCTAGTGTATCTCTGTAAGTTCTGGTAATTAATTTATCATTTAATAGCACTTCAAAATACCCGTTAGACTGATCAATTAAATACCTTACTCTTCCGGTAACCTGAGCACTGGATGTAGCACTCATAAATAACAATAGAAAAAACATAAATAACTTCATAATACCTTACATTTTGTGGTTACACCATACTTTTCAAAATTACTAATCATACCATATTGACCCTCCACTTCTGATAAATAATTTAAATCTAAAGATTTACTTAGGACCTCTAAATCATGATATAAACTTAATCCTGAATTATATTTCTGTATAGCATAATAAGCTGCTATACCAGTTGGGATAAACGTTGAAAAGGCAAGACTAGCCTTGATCCCGTATTCAATTCTGTCACTTTTATTTTTACTTATTTCGGGTAAAACTTTAGCACTTCTGTATTGAAACAAATTATAGGTATCTGACTTAACCACTATGGTGTCCATTCTCACTTCTGTTCCTGGAACCCAAATTTCGACAAAATAATTTCCTTCTGCTAATTGAATTTTTTTTGTGGAATATACAGCATTGGAATCGATTCTAATTTTGAAAATACCATTTTGTGGAAACTCAAATTGAACTGTCATTAATGGTTGACCGAAATTCCAGTTAGATACTCCCAACCATAATAAAAATATTAAATATTTAAGCATAAACGATTTAAGAGTTGCAATATAAATATTATAAATTAAAAATAAATCTATTTTAGGCTGAAATTCCAGCGCAACTTATTCTCCATGAAAATTACTTTTTTAAAGTCACTTTCTCCACTATAAAGAAAGGAGGCATAAGCTATGCAGCTTAATGTAAAAGTAGGTCAAGTGAACAAAGTTTTAGCAAAAAAAATACGATTTTGATTTTTAGGATAAAAAACTTGGCTTTTAACGACAAGACTAATTAGCCATATTAATATATATAAAGTCATTTCGCATTAGAAACCACATATTTTTTTGTACCTTTAAATCTCTTTAACCCCTGCATTATGAGAATTTTACTATCGCTAATTATTTTAGGAATAATATCCCCGCTTTACGGACAGGAAATAAATGGCTACGCTCGCGTTTCGCTTATTGCCACTGTTGTAGTAACATTAAGTGATGTAGACGAAACCTATGGTACTTTTGAAGCAGGTGAACAGGTAATTATCATGCAAATGCAAGATGATGTGATTGGCGCAAACACCTCCGACAATACAAATTTCGGCTTGTTAAGTGCCATAAATTCAGCTGGTCTTTACGAGGTAAGAACAATTGTATCCCAAGTTGAACTATTTGGGACGCCTACTGTTATCACCTTAGACTACCCACTAACAAACGCATATAACTTAGGTGCTAATGGTTCAGTACAACTGATTACATTTCCCAAATTTGGAAGTCCGGATTATACCTGTGGCAACTTATCCTCAAGTCCTTGGAATGGCACCACTGGTGGTGTATTAGCTTTTCAAGTACCGGGTTACCTAACCATTGGTGGCGATTTACTTGTAGACGGCACTGGTTTTTTAGGCGCGGTAGCGAACGGTGGCAATTCAACAGGTTGTACAGGATCATCTAACTATAGGGTTGCAGCGAATGCTAATTTTGCTAAAAAAGGAGAAGGCATCTATAAATTTACAAACCTCAACTACGATTCAGGGAGGGCTAGGATATTGAATGGCGGCGGTGGCGGAAACAGTCACAATGCTGGTGGTGGCGGTGGTGGAAACTATACGCAAGGAGGACTTGGCGGTCCAGGCTGGCCAAACTGCACCCCTACTGCTGGCGGTATGGGTGGTATTGATTTGAGCACACAAATTAACGCTTCTAGATATTTTATGGGCGGTGGCGGTGGTGCCGGTGAAGGAAATAACGGCGGCTCTCAAAACGCAGGAAATGGGGGCGGAATTATCATGATTAAAGCCAACGAAATAAAAACTACTGGCAGCTGTGGTTCAGGACATTTAATTTCTGCATCTGGACAGTCTGTTTCAAGCGGAAGTGGTGGTGATGGTAATAGTGGTGGAGGTGCAGGAGGAACAATATTGGTAGATGTAAATACATGGTCAATAGCTGCAGGCTGTCCGGTAACCTTACAAGCAAATGGCGGGAACGGCGGGAACGTTACAAATGCAGGTGAACATGGTGGCGGCGGCGGTGGCGGACAAGGTGCAGTGATATACTCTATCGCTTTACCAACCGCAAATACTACCACCATCACCCAAAGTGGTCTGGGTGGACTAAATTGCATATCTTGTACCTCTGCAGGCAACGGAAGCGGAACTAATAATTCAGGAATTATTGCTAATTCAACTGGCCCACTTCCAATTGAATTAACCTATTTTAATGCATTGCTTAATGAAAATGAAAAAGTTAACCTCGAATGGCAAACGAAATCAGAAAAAGATAATAACTATTTTCTGATAGAAAAATCTGTTGATGCAGTGACTTGGAAAGTACTTGAAAAAATTAATGGTACAGGAAATTCTGTGGTAGAAAAAAAATATTACACGCAAGACCCAAGTCCTTATAATGGATTATCTTATTACCGCCTTAAACAAGTTGATTTTGATGGAAAAGAAAGTATTTACCCACCAAAAAGTATAAACATAAACCAAATAATTAACGCTAATCTATTAATCTATCCAAATCCAACCAATAACCAAATCACTATAGAAAGCAATTTTAATAGTTCAAAAGTAAATTTAAATGGTATTCAAATCTATAATTCCTTAGGACAAGATTTTACTAACCGCGTGAAGACGATCGACAATAACCATTACAAAATCATTCTAGACCTATCTAACATACAAAGCGGTATATATTACATTAAATTTCAAACACAATTATATAAGGTAATTAAATATTAAGATTTTTATAAAACCATGTGTAGGATATAGTACTTACTGTACAGCCATTTTTAATTGCTTTAATAAGTGAAAATAAAACCAATTTTAGCAGTGCTCAAAAAGGAATCTTTTCTGTACTTGTCTTCCAGTTAAATTGCTTTTTTACAAACACATTTGCTGCTTTTACCAATTGGCTTTTTTCTTCCTCATGTGTCCATAAAAACTCCATTTGCTCGATAAATGCAGTAGCAGTATCGGCAATCAAAATCTCTTTTTGAGGCGTAGCATTCAAGGCATTATTCGCCATTGAAGTAGTTACACAAGGAACCCCTATTGCCATGGCTTCTAATAATTTATTTTGTAAACCGGTACCAATAAACAAAGGCGCTATGCATATTTTAGCGGAAGCATAGGCATTTTTAATATCTGGCATCCAACCAGAAATGGTAATTTGAGGATAGTTTTTCGCCTTACTTATAATTTTCTCATGCGGACTAGTCCCTGCAAATAAGCCTTTAATAGTAGGATTTAACTTTAAAAGCCGAGGCATTAACTCCTCTAAAATATATTCGCAACAAGCAATGTTAGGAGCATAACTCAAATTTCCCACAAAAACAAAGTCATACAATACTTCACCTTGGTAATTAAAATTAAAGAAAGAGGCGTCTATACCATTCTTAACAATTTGAATCTCTTCGTGGTTTGGGTGTGGTATATGGGCACGATCTTGTTCTGAAATAATGGTGTGGTGATCGAAATAATCAAAAATTCTATTTTCATATTGCTTCAGTCGCTGATACTCAATATTGGTTAAAAACCTGGTCAAACCTCTCCCTGCATCCCTTCTTCTTTTCATGCCCATGCTAAAAGCATCCATATAATCAAGCGTTTTAGGAATATGGTGATAATCTTTTACATATTCTGCGACACGAATTAATTGACAATAAATAAAATCGGGCTGAATCCTTTCTATCTCATTTTGAATTTTCCTATGAATTCTATTTTGATAAAAATAATGGATTTGAATTGGTTTTTGACTTACTAAACCTTTGCATAAGTTCCAAAATATAACCCATTTATTTAGTGGATAAATGCGGTATTCGAAAGAAACTTCAGACAAAGCTATCCGTGTAGCATCATCCACTTTTTGATCCGTCAAACAAGATAAATAAACCTCATATTTATCTGAAAGTACCTTTAATTGATGGTAGGCACGTAATTTATCCCCTTTATCTAATGGAAAAGGAACCCTGGACAACATAACAAATAGCTTTTGTTTTTGCTCCATTTATAAAGTTTGATAAAATTGAATTAATTTTTTCATTATCAATTCTGTGTCATATTTAGCCACTACTAATTTTCTTGCATTGGTCCCAATCTTTAGTGCTTTTTCAGGATGATCAATTAAATCTTCAATTTTTTCTTTAAAAGCAGCTGGTGTATCGGCTATTAAAATATTTTCATTTTCGGTAACCTCAATTCCCTCTGCACCAATACTAGTAGTAATTACTGTTTTACCCAATGCCATGGCTTCAATTATTTTAATACGCATACCGCTCCCTGAAAGTAAGGGCACTAACATGACCTGGTGTTTATTAATAAAATCATTAGCCGAAGGAACCTCACCGTGATTTACTACGCGTTCATCTTTTAAATGAATCAAATATTTAGGCATATCAATCCCAGCCAAATGCAACCTAAAAGACTTGCGTTTAATCAAGGGTAAAATATCATCCAAAAACCAGTTAACACCTTCCACATTTGGACTCCAATTCATGGCGCCTATGTGAAAGAAATCTATTTCTTTTTGATTTTCAATTAACTGATACCTACTTAAATCAATACCAAAGGGAATAGTAACCAAGGGCACTTTACATTTCAACTTTTCATACCTTGAACTATCATCAAAACTAATGGCTGCAATACCATCTACTTCATTTAAGATATATTTTTCATATTTCTTTAACTTTTTCGACAAGTGTTTAAGGTATACCTTTTTCGCTGATTTTTTTTCTACATTTGCTAAACGCTCCCAAATCACGTGCTCTAGATTATGACTTCTTAAAACTACCTTTGCTTTACTATACCTTCTAATGGTATATAAATAAGGGGTCATAAACAAACTCTCAAGATGAATAACATCATACTCACTCTCTTCGAGTGTCCGTTGTAATAAAGAATCAAAATCTGGAGAAAAAAAACGGCTGACGTTATAGGAGTCAGCTGTTACTAAAGCTGAAAAAGCATCTACAATGTTTATTCTAGTATCTACAAATACACTTTCAATTTTTGTGGCTGCTACAAACTCCTTGGTATAACTTTCTATTAAAAAAGGATGTTTTGCAGTTGAAATACTGATAATTTTTAAATCAATATTTGCGGATAATAAACCCTGTGAAATATTTTTTATAGCCAAGCAACCACCATCTATCGCTGGAAAAGGGGGCTTATTACACAATTGTAGAACTTTCATTTAGACTTAAATTTTTTAAAAAACTGCTTATACACCTCAACATCAAATAAAGCGGACTCATTAGCTGACTGTATGGATAAAAATACACCCACCGGCACTAAGAAAAAAGCACTTAGCCAAATCCCATAAAAGGGAGTCAACACATTAGACTCTACCAGATTTTCCCCAGTAATGGTAATGATATAGTAGAAAAGAAATAATACAGTTGCCAAAATCAAAGGCAAACCTAGTCCACCCTTTTTTACTATAGCGCCTAAAGGAGCCCCGACAAAAAACAATACGATTACTGCAAAGGACAATGTGAATTTTTGATGCCAAGCCACTTTATAGTCATTTATCATCTGATTTCTACCTTTTGATCTCAATAAAAAATTATAGGAAAAGTCTTTTCTCGCTCTAATATTTACCTGCGCTAGTTTTAATGCTTGTGAATAGCTCAAGTCACTCATTTCTTGAATAGTGAATATAGAATCTATAATTCTATCATTTACCATATTTTCTTCCGCTAAAGCTGTATCCCTTGTGACAAATTTGGTGGGTACATTTAATCGGTCATCAAGTACAAAAACTTCATTTTTTACCCGTTTTTTAAATTCGTATTTAATAGAATCGAAATCAATAATGATGGTATCTAATTTCCGATCCAGTTGTAAAAAGTTCATCATTTCAAAATCTCGCTTATACAAATTTTCATCTGTTTTCTGCAAGTTAAAGTTTGAAAAATCAAACTTTAGAATGGTTTCTTTAAAAAAAGTTTTGGAATATGGATAAGGGTCATTTTTTTGCGCCATAAAAGAACTTTCTTCATAAATGGCACCATTTGATAGTTTCAGGAATAAATAATCGTTGTTGTCACTAAAAATCATTTCTCCCCTTTCAGATCGAATAGTTCTTGCAGGGTTATTGGTATAAATCAATACGCCATTTAGTACACCTGTTTCTTCGTCCTTACTATCCACCTTTAAAGACAAGCCATCAATATCATTATAAAAGATTCCTTCTGGAATATAAAAAGTAGTTTTCTTTTGCTGTAAATCGTATATCAAAGCCCTTTGCTTGAGATTGGCAATAGGCAAAATATAATTAGAAAAATAAAAAGTACCAATAGCTATAAAAACGACAAAAACCACCATTGGTCGCATCATCCTAAACAAAGATATACCTGAGGACTTCATAGCGGTTAACTCATTGGTTTCCGCCAAATTTCCCATAGTCATAATGGAAGAAAATAGAATAGCAATTGGCAAAGCCATTGGTATGATATTAGCCGAAGTATAAAACAGCAACTTAAGGATGACCAGCATGCCAACATCCTTCCCCATAATATCGTCCACGTATTTCCACAAAAATTGCATGATTAAAAAAACCATGGCAATGGTGAAAGTGACCACAAAAGGCCCAATAAAGGACTTTAAAATAAAATAATAGATTTTTTTCAAAAGGCTGTTATTTTGTCAATAACAAAGGTATTAAATTATGAGCCTATCACCATCTTTAATTCTGAAATTTGATTTGTCCATAATAATTTGGCTTCTTCAATTTCATCTTCTTCTGCGTAATCGGTCACAATTAAAGCAACATCATTGGTTAAATCATCAATTTTTATTCTGATTTGGAAAAATGATTTAATATCATCTTCTACATCTTCCATCCATTGAAATTTCACCAATTCCCCTTTTTTCTTTGCTAACATTTTAGCACTCTCTTCACTTCCATCCCAAATAAATGTGAATACATCTTTTTTAATGTTCACATTATCAGCAAACCACTCACTTAAACCACTCGGGGTACTAATCATGTTATATAACACGTTAATGGAGGATTTTACTTCAAATTCCATTTGGTACTCAACCTTCTCTGACATTGTTTTTTGTTTCTTATTTTAAAGCGCGTAAGATAGTAAAATAATTTGCAATATGACGGAATGTGCAATTCAAAATATTTTTAGCCACAATTGACCTTCAGAATTTAATTGATAGCCATTATACAGATGGCCGAATCCATATTACTGCCGGTAATTTTTACTTTCGGTATTAAATGATAGACTGGTCTTCGAGTCCAAAGAAAAAATAGCCACCTTTTCTACACTCAGCTCCAAGCTTATAAAAGCAAGAAGCTCGATAAAAGACAAGAGTAGATGCATTACTTCTGGTTGGAGTAAAACAGAAACAGTCAAAAGGCAAAGGAAAGATGCGACACGCCTTAACAAATCTACTTGATTAAACAAGCAAAATTCAAATCTATTTTAGCAAAACCATAACCTTTTTGTAAAACATTACGTAACAGTAAAAACGAACTTTAGAAATTTAAATTATTACAAATGAAAAAATGTTTTAAAACACTCGCAAAAGAAAAATTGTCAATCCATCAATTAAGTGGTACAGATTCGCACCTCAGTGTATTTGAAGTAGCTCAATTATTTGATGTGATTACCGGTAAATCCGACAATCATTTTTTTTTAACGAATACATTGGTTTCAAACGGGATTTGTTTGAATTAGTATCTAGAACCTAGACAATAGATACTAGATACTAGATAATAGATACTAGAAAAAGTAAATAATTCAACTTAATATACATACATCAACTTAAGGTTGGTGTATTTTTTTGTCCAAATTCTTTGAAATAAACCTGTGCTGCGGCAATGGTCAACATGTGTGGCACCAAAGTAATAGTAAATAAAAACAAGACCAAAAACCCAGTTTCTTCCGGGATATAAATGGCCACAGAAAAGATTAACCCAGCAAAGAGACAAATCCATTTATGCTGTGTTCCAAACTGCCAACTTGTTTTGGCATTTTTCGCATCCAATTCTAAAGCAAAATCGAAAAAAGAAAAGCCGATAAAAAAAGAAGTCACCATAAAAGCGACAATTTTATAAAATGCATCTCCGAATAAAAAAGACAAAATCCAGAGGAGGATCAATAAAAAGATTTCAATAGAAAAGGCAATGGCAAATATTTTTATACTTCTAAAAATACTTTTGATGAATTGTCCAAAACCAAAATCTACTTTCACGCCGGTAATATCTTCTTTTACTTTTTCAGCAAAATAAGAATTGATGGGGGTCAATAAAATAAGAATCACAAATTCGAACAAGACAAAAGACAAGGACTTCAATCCACTTTCCATACCACGGACAATGGAACCTATGACCCACCAGTCTTCCATAAAGGCCATTCTACTCGACATATTCGCGCCACCTTTCATGGAATAATAAAAGAGTATTGCAAACACAATTGCAGGAATAAAATAAACGTATAACTTATGCTTTACTACAAAAGCCAAACTTCCTAAGAAGGCTTTAAATATTGAAAGAAACTGATTTATGATGGCCATTTAAAACTTGTTAATAATTCATTGCCTAAAATAGAGATTTAATTTAATTTTGATGGTAATTTTAGTCTTTCAATTTATTTTCGAAACTTTCCCATGTACATAGTATTTGACACCGAAACCACAGGCTTACCAAAAAGATGGAACGCACCCATTACCGACACGGACAATTGGCCGCGTTGTATTCAAATTGCATGGCAAGTACATGACCAATGGGGAACGGTTGTTGAATCAAAGGACTACTTAATTAAACCTGAAGGATTTAACATCCCTTTTGATGCGGAACAAATTCATGGAATTTCTACTGAATTAGCCGCGCAAGATGGAATAGAATTAAATGAAATGCTACATGCTTTTAACGAAGCATTGACTAAGGCCGACTTTGTAGTAGGACAAAACGTCGGTTTCGATTTAAATATCATGGGATGTGAATTTCACCGTCAAGGTATTGAAAGTCCTATGCTAGACATGGCCGTTTTGGACACTTGTACAGAAACAACGGCAAAATTATGTCAATTACCTGGTGGTAGAGGTGGTAAATTTAAACTGCCTACCTTAACTGAATTACACCAACATTTATTTGGTGTTCCTTTTGGAGAAGCACACAATGCTACTGCTGATGTGGAAGCGACTGCACGTTGCTTTTTTGAACTGATCAGGACGAATATATTTTTGAGTAGTGAGTTAAAACAAGGAGATGACTACCTCAGAGATTACCAAATAAAAAATCCAGCTCCCTTTCAATTAATAGGTTTACAACACCTTAATTTAAAAGAAGAGAGTGCAAAAATAAAAGCCAGACAAACAGAAGAGTCTGGTCCGAGTAAAGCGGAGATTAAAGCGAATATTGAAGCCTTAAGCGACATAAGTTTTTCGCACCTACACAATCATTCCCAATTTTCAATTTTGCAATCCACCACAGGCATTGTTGATTTGGTGCAAAAAGCAGTCGCTGAAAAAAGTGACGGGGTAGCCTTAACCGATTCTGGCAACATGATGGCCGCCTTTCACTTTGTAAGGGCAGCATTAAACCACAACAAATCGGTTGCTGCCAATATAAAAGCTGCCGAGGAAAAGGGCGAAACTTGTGACGAAAAACCGATCACCCCTATTGTGGGATGCGAATTTAACATTTGTAAAGACCACACGGATAAATCGAACAAAGACAATGGCTACCAAGTGGTACTGTTGGCCAAAAATAAAAGAGGCTATTTAAACCTTGCAAAAATGTCGTCCATAGCCTTTACAAAAGGCTTTTACTACATCCCTAGAATTGATAAAAAAATTGTTGAACAATACAAAGAAGACATCATTGTTTTAACTGGTGGTACCAACGGGGAAATACCTAATTTAATTTTAAATGTGGGGGAAAAACAAGCCGAAGAAGCTTTGCTTTGGTGGAAGGAAACATTTGGAGAAGATTTATACATTGAATTAATCCGTCATGGCTTAGAAGCCGAAAATATCATCAATGATGTATTGGTGAAATTTGCAGAAAAACACCACATTGAATTGGTGGCAACCAATAACACCTTCTACTTAAAAAAGGAAAATGCCAACGCCCATGATATACTACTCTGCATTAAAGATGGGGAATTAAAATCAACACCAAAAGGTAGAGGTAGAGGATTTAGATTTGGACTAGAAAACGAAGAGTATTACTTTAAGTCAACCGCCGAAATGGTAAAACTATTTGCCGATTTACCCGAAGCCGTTTCCAACACTCAAAAAATTGTAGAAAAATGTGAACCTTACCCACTGGCATCAGACATTTTACTACCCAACTTCCATATCCCTGAAGAATTTAGAGATCCGCAAGATGAAGCAGATAAAGGAACGCGAGGCGAAAATAACTACCTAAGGTATTTAACTTATGAAGGTGCAAAAAAACGTTGGGGAGAAGAAGGAATAACGGAAGATGTTAAAGAGCGACTCGATTTTGAATTACAAACCATAGCCAATTCTGGATACCCTGGCTACTTTTTAATTTGTCAAGATTTTTGTCATGCCGCCCGAGAGATGGGAGTCTCTGTTGGTCCAGGAAGGGGTTCTGCTGCAGGTTCTGCTGTTGCTTATTGTGTAGAAATCACCAATATTGATCCCATTAAATACAACTTACTTTTTGAGCGTTTCTTAAATCCTGAAAGGGTGTCCATGCCCGATATTGATATTGATTTTGATGACGAAGGTCGACAAAGTGTGATTGATTGGGTAATTGAAAAATACGGCGAAAACCAAGTGGCGCAAATTATCACTTATGGTACCATGGCTGCAAAATCTTCTATTCGAGATACAGCCAGAGCCTTAGACTTACCCCTATTTGAAGCCGATCGCTTGGCTAAATTAGTCCCCGATATTAAATTGGCTAAATTATTTGGTTTAGATGATGTTGAATTGGCGGAGAAATTAGGAAACAATCAAGACGATATTGCACGTGCCAATGAATTAAAAAGCATTGCCAACGGCAACGACTTAGCCGCGGAAGTGGTGAACCAAGCCAGACTGCTGGAAGGCTCAATGAGAAACACAGGAATACACGCCTGTGGTGTTATCATTACCCCCTCCGACATTACCAATTTTGTACCCGTTGCACTTGCCAAGGATTCTGGCATGTTCTGTACCCAATTCGACAACTCCGTTGCCGAAGATGCTGGCTTGCTAAAAATGGATTTCTTGGGACTAAAAACTTTGACCCTAATCAAGGATGCAGTCCAAATTATTAAGGAGCGACACGGAATAACATTAATTCCAGATGATTTTCCGCTAGATGATGAAAAAACCTATGAACTTTTCCAAAAAGGAGAAACTGTAGGGGTTTTCCAATATGAATCTGCAGGGATGCAGAAATATTTAAGGGAGTTAAAACCGACAGTTTTTGCCGATTTAATTGCCATGAATGCTTTATATCGTCCTGGTCCACTCGAATACATCCCTTCGTTTATTAGAAGAAAACATGGGACAGAAGAAATTGTATACGATATTGAAGCCAATAAAGAATATTTAGAGGAAACCTACGGAATTACAGTTTACCAAGAGCAAGTAATGCTCCTTTCTCAAAAACTATCCGGTTTTTCAAAAGGGGAGGCCGATACTTTGCGTAAGGCCATGGGGAAAAAGAATTTGGCGCTTTTGGCCAAAATGAAACCTAAGTTTTTGACGCAAGGTGTCGAAAATGGACACGACCGTAAAGCATTAGAAAAAATGTGGGTCGATTGGGAAGCCTTTGCATCTTATGCCTTTAACAAATCTCACTCTACTTGTTACGCATACATAGCTTACCAAACGGCTTATTTAAAAGCCCACTACCCTGCCGAATACATGGCCTCGGTATTGAGCAATAACATGAACGATATTAAAACGGTTACTTTCTTTATGGAAGAGTGTAAACGTGCTGGCATACCAGTTTTAGGACCAGATGTCAACGAGTCGCAATATAAATTTACGGTAAACCAAGTTGGTGCCATTCGTTTTGGACTTGGTGCCATTAAAGGTGTGGGTAGTAAACCCGTTGACTCTATTGTAAACGAACGTAAAGAAAACGGCTTTTTTACCTCAGTTTTTGATATGGCAACTCGTGTTGACTTAAGACTTTGCAATAAGCGTGTATTTGAAAACCTTGTTCTCGCAGGTGGATTTGACTCTTTCGGAAACATTAGAAGATCTCAGTTTTTTACAGAAGACAGCGCAGGAAGACCATTTATAGAAACCGTTACCAAATACGGTGCACGTTTTCAAGAAAATGTAAACTCTTCTCAAGTATCCATGTTTGGCGGAGACTCATCTGTTGAGATACCTGTACCACAACCTCCAATAGCCGACGAATGGCCTACCCTTACCCAGCTAAGCAAGGAAAAAGAAGTGGTAGGCGTTTACATCTCTGGTCACCCCTTAGATGATTACCGACTGGAAATTGATAGTTTTTGCAATGGCTGTTCTGTTTCTGATTTAACGCATTTAGAAGAAAATAAAGGGAAAGAATTATTTATTGCAGGCATTATTACATCCGCTGAACACCGAACCACCAAAAATGGTAAACCATTCGGCACTTTTGAAATTGAAGATTATACAGATTCAAACAAACAATTTATCTTCGGAGAAAACTACTTGCGTTTTCGCCACCTACTTACGGTAGGTACCTTTGTTTTTATGAATGGGAAAATTGGCCCGAAAAAATGGGGAGAAGGCATAGAGTTCTCAGTCAGTACTATTGAACTATTGGCTGATGTAAAAGAGAAAAAAACAAAAAGTTTAGTACTTACTGTTGAGCAGGCCGACCTAACAGACATGATAATTGATGATTTATTTACCGTAGTTTCAGATCACTCAGGGTCTTGTCAGTTAAAATTTGTATTGCACGATTATAAGTCAAAAACTAGCTTGAAGATGCCTTCTAGAAATATGAAGGTAAACATCAATCAAGAATTGATTCGTCAAATTAAAAAATTAGAAGTTTTTGAATGTAAATTAGAATAATTTTAGAATTTTGACAACCTACCAAACACTTTACCATCAGTCCGGCCTTAACATTCAAAATTATGAAGAGGAAGCTGAAAGTCGTGAATACCATGCTTGCCGTTTTACCATAAATGGTTTTAAAGTTATTGGTCGTCAGGCAAAAATAACCCCTACTAAAACTGGGCAATTTGTAACTTCATGGCAAAGAAATAAGGACGGCATCACAGAACCTTTTAACGAAGCTAGTGGCATAGATTTTTTAGTTATCCATGTGATTAAGGCGGGTAAAATGGGACAATTTATTTTTCCTTTAGCCAGGTTAATTCAAAAAGGTATTATCCATTCTGCTACTAAGGCAGGAAAAAGAGGTTTTCGTGTTTATCCACCCTGGGATGAAACCACTAGTAAGCAAGCACAAAAAACACAAGCATGGCAACTTCTTTATTTCGTCGACCTATCTGATGAGGTTGCAGGGGATTTCTTGAAAAAAACCTATGCCAATAAAACTTTATAAAATCACCAAGCGCTTAGTAATTTGTGCGCCATTTTCAGCAGTCAATTGCAGATAATATACACCTGCTTTTAAAAAGGAATAATCATAAAAATCACTTTGAATTTTTTGAGCAACAACCAAAGCTCCAGTGCTTGTATAAATATTCAAAGTCAATATTGATTTGCCCAAATTGTGTTGAATATGAAATAACCCCTCACTCGGGTTTGGATAAACTTGAAAATTCAGTATTTCTGCTGGTATTTGGAGTGCATACATTTGCTTTGAACGGTCAAAATTTTCGGTCAGACCAGTGAGCATGTATACCGCTTGTTCAAGCCCAAAAGAAGCGGCCCCTCTAATTGCTTCACCAGGCATACTGGGTAAGGTAGACCAAGCCCAACCCTTGATGTCAAAACGCCAAAATTTATTATTAAAAACCTGATTTTCATTCATCCCTGTCCCTACTGCAACAAAATCTCCTCCACTTTCAGCTTTTCCGTAAGCATTATACCCTCCGGGATAATCTACCAACTGGCCCCACTGTTCTGTTAAAGGATTAAAAACATACCAATCTTTATAAAAACCTGTAACTGAATAATCTTTTAAACCCAGTCCCGCAAAACCGAAACCACTTGCCGCGCATGCTACTCCTTCTCTTCTTGCTCCACCCATAAAATCATCAAGCTGCACCCAACTGTCATCCTTTGGATTATACTTCCAAAAATCACGGTGCACCGTATCGGCATTTGTTCCGCAACCAAAGTAGCCATTAGCACCGATAGCAAAAGTGAAACCACCCCAACGCACACCACCAGGGAAATCTTTTTTCTGTATCCAAGTATCTGCTGTGCCGTCATAACACCAAACCTCAGCTAAACCAACATTACTTTTGCCGTAGCCACCTACCAAATAGGCTTTATCTTCAATACTAAATGCCGCAGTGTATTGTCTTGCCTCGCCTTTAAAACTTGCTTTCTCCACCCAAGTATTCGCAGCTGCATTGTATTGAAACAGTTTATTACTCTCTGCAAATCCACCCGTTTTACCGGTAACACAATAACCATAATTCTGAATACTGAAAGCAATTCCATCATCTCTACCCAAGGCGGGAAAACCAGTTTTCGCCTCCCAAACCTGTCCGAAAACGAGACAATTAAACGCCAATAAAAGAAGAATAAATAATACTTTCATTTTGTTTATTAACGCAGATCATTTACTTTTATTTCAGTTAAAATTATTGACAACAATTATAAGAATAGACCACACCCATAATTGTATAAAAATAACAGCATAAAGTTTAAAATTTCATTTTGAATTAGGGGACAGATGGCTAACTTTGCAACACAAAAATCAAAAGGCAAAACAAATGGAAGAAGCAACAATACACGAAGAAATTAAAACCTTAAAAGCGAAGTTAACTGGGAACTTATTCGAAGATGGGGAGACACAACAAGCGATTTACGAATTAAAAAAACAATTGCAACCAGAAATTGAAAACCAACCAGAATTAGACAATTACGAAGACGAAGACGGCTGCCTTTATTGTGGAAGTTAAACTATATTGAAAACATTAAAAAAAGCATTTTATCAGCTGATAAAATGCTTTTTTTTGTCCTATCATTAAACACAATCACTCCACCAAAAGCTTAATACTTTTTTGTTGGGTTGCGGTTTGAATTTTCAATACATACACTCCTTTGCTGGCGCCTAAAATTTCCAATTGAATGTTGTTCTCCGAATTGGACCTAACAAAACTTACTGCTTCACCCAAAACATTAAATACTTTTATTTGCTGCACATCCTCAACTGCTGCAACATTAATAGCTATACTTCCTTTACTGGGGTTTGGATAAATTCCAAAAATTTCATTATCAAAAACACCTATTCCCAAGCCTACAACCGTGTAGCAAGCTGAAGTGTCGGAACATCCAGATTCAGGAGCAGTAAGTACCACTGCAAATTGACCATTATCTGACGCTGTAAAATTTTGATTGGTCTCTCCCACAATTGCCTGACCGGTATTACAGTCAATCCATTGGTAATAGTAGCCAATACCTATGGCATCTAATTCATTTTGATTTTGTGAAACTGACGTATTGATTGGATAATAAGTGTAATTTGTGGTTAAAACACTGTCACCACCACAACTGTTTAATAAGGTATCTTTAAAAACGGTAGACCCAACAATTACATTCCCAACATCATCTAAACGTGGTACGCAAGTTGAATTAACGGTTTGCGTATTTTGAATTTCACAGGCTTCAAATCGCCAAAGCTGTTCGCCATTCAAGCTATCGGAAGCCCTAAAATAGAGATAAGGTCCCGAAGCCTTTAAATCTCGCACCCCATAAAAATCATCATGATTTGGATACATGTATTTTACAATAGTAGAATTTGTGCCATCATGCATCCATAATTGTCCTGTAACACCAGCCGTATCCTGTGTAAAATACAATTTATTATTAAAGACTTCCATATAGATATAAGCACAAGAAACCTGGCCGTTTGACCCACAAACTCCCTGACTTAAATCGTGGACCATTTGTACATTTACACCATCATAAGTCCACATTTCCCAACCATTAACCCCATCATTTCCTTCAAAATATAGCATTCCATTATACAATTTAAAAGTAGTACCACAACCATTTTCAATTCCTGGATTTAAATCAGCGACCAAACTCACGCTATTCCCATCAAACTTTCTTAATTCATAACCGTTTATAGTATCGTACCCTGTAAAATAAAGTGCATTATTATATTCCATGAAAAGCTCTATTGACAAATCAAAATTAATATTATTAAAGAAGTTTAATTGACTTACATTGGCATTAAGTAAAAATGAAACCTGTGTCCCATCAAATTCATATAAATACTGATAATCAGAGTTATGATGACCGATAAAATAAATTTTATTTTGAAACTCAATAAGATATGTAAAACTTAAAGAGCCAAAAGAACCAATAGGATTAAATACTGTTGGGACAGTATAAATTAAAATACCATTATTACTATTTAATGTGAAAATTTTATATAAACTTTCTGTTTCGTCATAACCTAAAAACACCAATACATTATTATAAGTTATTAAATTACTATAAACTATTACAGAGTCCAATCCCGGGGCAGCCCATATATCAAGGCCATTTGATTGCCAAACTCTATTTTTAGCTCCATTAACTCCACTGTTGGTATCCAAGCCAATTAAATACATTTCGTTATTGAATGCGGTAAAACCAAAGGGGGCGATTCCCTTGTGAATCACATTTCCATTTTGTCCATTTATAGCATCTAGATAAACATCTTTCACCAAGGTACAGGTATCTCCATTCGTTTTCCATACTTCTGCACCATAAGTTGAATCTCCTGCCGAAAAGTAAGTCCAATTATTTTGCATCTCACTAATTTCTCCAGCGTAGCTTTCTTGATACAAAGCTGGATTAAAATATATGCTAGGAGCATCATTAATGGCTTGAATCATATATGGCTGCGTAAATGAAACATGCATTAAGGATATAATTAATATGGTAAATAAGTACTTCATAAAAGATAAATTTTTCATAATAGTATGTTTTCTAAACTACTAACTATAATTCACTTAACAAAACTTATTCAAAGAATAGATTTTTATAAAATTACTCCTTTCCGCTCTATCATTAAGTCTGGAGGATAAAAAAAAATGCCATATCAGCTACAGCGATATGGCATTCATCAATTTTATATTTGGCCTTTTAAAATTTACTTCTTTCTCAATTCAAATAAATCTGTTCTTCGGTCTCTTAAATTCTTAACCGCACCAAATTGGTTTAATTCTCTTAACAAATCAATGTCTACATCCGCAATCAAAATCATTTCCGTATTGGCAGTAGCTTCCGCTTTAATACCATTGGCCGGGAAAGAAAAATCGCAAGGCGTAAACACCATGGATTGGGCATACTGAATATCCATATTATGTACCTTAGGTAAATTACCTACACTTCCTGCAATAGCTACATAGCATTCATTTTCAATAGCCCTTGCTTGGGCACAATGTCGTACCCTAGAATAACCGTTTTGTGTATCGGTTAAAAAGGGAACAAATAAAATATCCATGCCTTCATCCGCCAACAAACGGCTCAATTCCGGAAATTCCGAATCGTAACAAATCAAAATGCCAATTTTTCCACAATCGGTATCGAAAGTCTTTAACTCAGAACCACCTTGCATCCCCCACACTTTAGCTTCATCTGGTGTAACGTGTAATTTTTCGTAACGTTCAGTAGTACCATCTCGCTTACATAAATACCCAACATTATACAATAAATCATCCCTAATTTCAGGCATGCTTCCTGTAATGACATTGATATTATAAATAATGGCCAATTCCGAAAATTTCTGTACAATTTTAGCTGTATGCTTCGATAGTTCTCGAATAGCTTCGGACTCTTTCATGTGGTTATTCTCGGCCATCAAAGGCGCATTAAAAAACTCTGGAAACAAGGCAAAGTCTGATCGGTATCCAGAAACTGCATCAATAAAATATTCCGCTTGCTGCATCAACTCCTCTAAATCTTTATACGGACGCATTTGCCATTGAATTAAACCCAATCGGACAATTTTCTTGTTGACCGCAGCTTTTTTAGTTTGTTTTTGATAATAAATATTATCCCACTCCAACAATACAGCATATTCATTCGAAGCTTCATCTCCTTCTAAATACCCTTTCAACACTTTAGCTGGGTGAAAATCATTTGAAATTTGAAAATTAAGTACTGGATCTTGGATCTCTTTTCGTTTTACACTTTCAATGTATTCTTTAGGACTTAATTTATCGGCAAATTTATGGTAATTCGGTATACGACCACCAAAAGTAATTCCCCTTAAATTTAATTGTTCGCACAATTCCTTTCTATAATCGTACAACCTACGTCCTAAACGTAAGCCTCTAAATTCGGACTTAATAAACACATCAATCCCATATAAAGTATCTCCCTTTGGGTTATGCGTATTAAAAGAATAATTTCCAGTTATTTCTTTATAGGTGTGGTGACCATCAAAATCATCATGATCAATAATAATAGACAAAGCACAACCTGCAATAACCCCATTTACCTTAATTACCACTTGTCCTTTCGGAAACTTTTCTAACAAAGCTTTTAAGTGGGCTTCTTTCCAATAAGAATTTGGCATGGTGGAATAGGCTTCAATCATGGCCGTTTTTAACTCCTGATAATCATTCAAAGTCAAATACTTTAATTCAATGTTTTCTATATCTTTTAACATTTTTAAGCGATCATATTTTATACAATAATATACTCATTTTATTTGAATAAATTACAGGATTTTTTTTCATGAATTATTCAAATTCGAGCAATCAAATATAGATTAAAAACGAATATAAAATCAATTGTGAAAATTATTTTATTGCACTTATTTACAGCACCTTGAACTGATATGAGACCGCAACAAATCAAAATAGTGCTTAAAAGGCAGGGAATTTAATGCTAAAAATGCTATTCAATTATTCGTAAATGATATGGTAACTCATTTCAGCAAAGGCTTCGAACATGGCATATACACCACAGTATTTTGTAATCGACAAATCCACCGCTTTTTCTATTTTCTTTTTGTCTAAATCTGGACCAGAAAAATAATACCGTAATTCTACCGCTTTGTATATTTTAGGGTGTTCTTCTGTTAATTCTCCATCTACTTCAATTCTAAAAGCAGTGGTATTGACTTTCATTTTATTCAACACTGAAATCACATCCAAACCAGAGCAACTTGCCAAGGAAGCTAACATAGTTCCTTTTGGTCTTACACCAGCATCTGACCCACCAAATTCTGCAGCAGTATCAAATTTTATCGTACCTCCTGGTACTTCCGAAATAAAGGTCATGTCTTTTTCCCAACGGGTTGTAGTAGTATGTGTCATATTGTTGTCTGTATGGTGAATTACTTAAAAAATGAAAGATAATACTTTCAAAACAAATGTTGTATTTTATAATCCCAATTTTAAAAACCACCTGTCTAAACATCTATTTTTCAATTGAAAAAAATGATTGTAAATGAAATAATCAACCTATGAGCATGCTCCAAATTTGTTCCGCGGAGGTATCCCAATTAAATTTTTGTGCTTGTTGCAGACCGAGTATCTTATTTTTATCTCTCAAATCGGCATCATTCACTATTCTATCCATACCATCCTTAATGCTTTCTACATCAAAAGGATCGACATAAACAGCAGCTTCACCGCATACTTCAGGCAAGGAAGTTAAATTCCCAGAAAGCACAGGCACGCCACTTTGCATGGCTTCCACCAATGGAATACCAAATCCTTCGAAATAAGAGACCAAACACAGGGCCTGGGCTGCGCCAACTATTTCAGCTAAGACAACAATGTTTACATGGCCGGTAAATAATACCTCTTCATCCTCCTTGTCCGCATCTTTGCCATTTGACCATAGTTTTTCTCCAACCACCAGTAATTTTAATTCCGATTTATTTTCTTGCTTAAATAATTGAAAAGCTTTTACTAATCGGTCTATATTTTTACGTGGGTGAATGGCACCAACATAGACTAAAAATGGGGCACCGCCAGTAAACTGTTGTTTAACTTTTTCTATAACCTCTCCTGTTTGCACTTTAAAATATGGACTAGCAGCATTGTAAACCACCTCAATTTTCTCCTCCTCTACATGGTACTTCTCCACAATATCTTGCTTCGAATAATGAGACACCGTAACAATTTTATCTGCTTTTTTGGCAAATAAAGGAAAGTATTTTTTTAAGTACTTTCTCGGTGCACTTGGAATATCTTCAGGGAAATGTTCAAAATTTAAATCGTGAATCACTCCGATTTGCCTTACATCCGTCCTTAAAGAAAGGTAACCATCAGGGGAGAAAAAAACATCAATTTGATACTTCTTTAAGGCTTTAGTAATGGAATAATTAAACCAAATTCTAAATAAAATGGGGTGACGTGCTTGGGGGGATAAAACAATAGGAACGACATTGTCGGCAAATATAAATTTCGCATCAAATGGTCGATCAAAGAAAAAATAAAAAGTATGTTCAGGATGATTTAAAACCAAACGCTTGGTAATTTCATAGGTAAACCACCCAAATCCTTCCATTTTATTGGCCAATAAAAATCTTGTATTAATTCCGATACGCACATTGCGAAATTAAAATAAAAAATGGAGCAGTCTGTAATATTATTTAGAATTCCTGCGGAACTTTGTTGAACATTAGTCTACATAAACTACTTTCTTTTTCGCATTTTATATGCCAACCAAATAATACCAATGACCAAATGGGCCATTATTACCCCAAAAATGATGTACGCCCACGAATTATTCATACACTATCTCATGAGTTACTTTAGCAAAACTTCTAAACATTTCAAAAACGCCACAATATCTATTCACCGATAAATCCACCGCTTTTTCAATTTTATCCTTTTTTAAATCCTCCCCCTTAAAAAAATAACGTACCGTCACCTTATCATAAAACTTAGGATGCTCCTCTGTCAAATTTCCATCCACCTCAACCCTAAATGCACTTACTTCAGCCCGCATTTTTTTTAACAAGGAAACAACATCCATACCTGTACAACCAGCTAAAGCACTTAACATAGTTGGTTTTGGTCTTACCCCGCCATCCTGTCCGCCGACTTCCACATCTGCATCAAATTTAATTTTTCCGCCAGGTACAGTAGCTTCAAACATCATGTCGCCCGACCAATTTGTAATTGTTTTATGGTTCATCTTCTATTTATTTATTTCAAAAATAATGAATCTTAATCTTTTTTTAGGTAGTAAATATTACATAATAGGTTGATTAAAGTCACTTTTCTATAAATAATCATTGCGGTGCTTTAACTTATTAAAGTTGATTCCAACAAATGATTGATTACTCAAAACCCTATGTTAATTAGAATAATATTATACTTTTGTGGCTTGCATCCTATGAAAAATCGTATTAAATATATCCTTCAGAAAATACTTGGATACCATACCTACCTATATTGGTTTTCATTATTTAAAATTAAGACATTAAAAGGCGACAAAAAAGAGGGAGATTTCTTTTACTTTATGAATAGTATTGACCAAGCGGGAGATTTATTAGACATAGGTGCAAATATTGGGATCATGACCTATCATTTATCCAAACATTTTCCGGATAGAAAAATTTATGCTATTGAACCCATGCCGGATAATTTAGCAATACTAGAAAAAGTAGTCGCCCATAAAAAGCTAAAAAACGTAAACATTCTTCCACTTGCAGTAGGTCATGAAGCCACTAATTTAGAAATGGTTTTACCACTCGAACGCAACGTTAAAATGCAAGGATTAGCACATGTGGTGCACGACAGTATTGCGGAATGGAATGAAGGAGAGAAATTCAATGTAAAATGCATCACTTTGGACCAAGAATTCGAAAACGTTCGCATTGCTGGAATAAAAATGGACATTGAAAATTTTGAATATTTTGCCCTTTTAGGAGGGCAAAAAATGATTCAAAAATATAAGCCTGTCATCTATTTAGAACTTTGGCCGAATGAAGGAAGAGATAAATGCTTTGATCTATTAAATAAATTAGGCTACAAAGCGTTTGTTGTCATAGAAAGTAAATTGATTAAATTTAATCCGGCCATACATGAAAAACAGAATTTTGTTTTTAAAGTATAATTAAATGCAAAAAAAATTCCTTTTTAATTTAGCATTAATCCTATTACTCAATGTAATTGTTAAGCCATTTTATATTTTAGGAATTGATGCCGAAGTTCAAAACCAAGTCGGTACCGCACAATATGGCCTTTATTTTTCCTTATTAAATTTAAGTTTTTTATTCAATATGTTTCTCGATTTTGGGATTGTTAATTACAACACTAGAAACATTGCGCAACACCCTAACCTGCTTTCTTCGTATTTTTCTAAACTCAGTTCTATAAGAATATTACTCTTTGGTTTTTATTTATCTATACTCCTGTTAGTGGGTTTCTTTATCGGATATAAGCCCGATCAGCTATACCTATTATTACTATTGGCGATCAACCAATGCATTGTTGCCTCCATTCAATTTTTACGGTCTAACATCACCGGACTACATTGGTTTAAAACGGAAGCCATGCTTTCTGTACTCGACAGGCTACTTTTAATTATATTTTGCAGTCTATTATTATGGTCCAATTTATTTTCTCAACACATTACTATTGAATGGTTTATTTACGCTCAAATGTTGGCATACACACTTACTTTTTTTACGGCGCTGTTCGTATTAAAAAATGAAATAAAGCCTTTTCATTTCAAGCTTTCAAAAACAATCACCACTAGCCTTTTAAAGCAAAGTTTTCCATATGCATTATTGATATTTTTAATGTTTATTTACAATAGAATTGATTCTATTATGTTGGAAAGAATTCTTCCAAATGGCGAAATTCAAGCAGGGATTTATGCACAAGGTTTTCGGTATTTAGATGCCATTAATATGTTTGCATTGCTCTTTGCAGGCTTATTACTTCCTATTTATGCTAGGCTACTCAAACAAAAGGAATCTATTTATCAAATGGTCGAAATTCCTATTCGGCTATTAATTGGCGGAAGCCTTATCATCAGTATCACTTGTTTTTATCATGCAGAGTTTATTATGGGACTTAGGTACCAACATTTTGTTGTGGAATCGGCTTTGCCTTTTGCCATCTTAATACTTTCTTTCATCCCCATTTCTTTCACCTATATATTTGGTACTGCACTTACCGCTAATGGTAGTTTAAAAGCATTAAATTGGATGGCTATTGCAGGGGTGATTCTGAATATTTCACTCAACTTAATTTTTATACCAAAATTAGAAGCCTATGGTGCCGCCATTGCTACTTTAATTACCCAGTTTTTTACAGCATTGGTTCAAATTATCATTGCCTATAAAATTTTTCAATTTAAAATCAACACAAAATTGCTATTTGGCATGGTCGGTTTTACTTTTTTATTATGGGGGATAAATAGCGATTATATATTTCATTACCAGTACGCTGCACCACGATTTATTCTCACTTTAATGGGGAGTATATTTGGTCTGTTTTTCTTTAGAATCATAAAAATAAGCACCTTGATCCAATTTCTTAAAAAAGCATTCAAAGAAAAGTCTGTTAAGGAATCCTAATATTTAAAAAAAATAATAGTTTAAATCGTTACAAACACACTCGTTTGCTAATAAAACTCTAAATTTGTTGAACATGCCGATTGAAATGACACAAAAACGACTTACTACTGAGGAAAAAGCACTTTCTATTAACTTAGATCCAACTATTTATGGCTCGTTTGCTGAAATTGGAGCTGGACAAGAAGTAGCAGCTACCTTTTTTAGAACAGGTGGATCTTCAGGAACCATTGCTTATACGCATTCAGCGTATGACATGAAAATTAGTGACAGCATGTATGGTAAGTGTAAAAGGTATGTTTGTGAAGACAGACTGCACCAAATGCTGGATAAGGAATACCAAAATTTACACAACACGATTCCGAAAAGAGCGGAGACTTCTCGTTTCTTTGCTTTTGCAAATACAGTAGAATCTCTGAATTACCATAAAACCAATCAAGGTCAAGGTTGGGTAGGTATTAAATTTCAGTTAAAAAAACATGGTCCCCCAAATCAAATAATTTTGCATGTAAAAATGCACGATAATAGTCACCAAGAACAACAAAAAACATTAGGAATATTAGGGGTGAATTTAATTCATGCAGCCTATTCGGATTATGAAAAAATCACAGAGTTTTTAGAAGACTTGTCATACCGTTTACCTAAAGACAGAATGGAAATTGACATGTGTAGTGTCACTGGTCCAGATTTTGAACATGTAGACAACCGTTTAATTGCATTGTTGTTGGTAAAAACAAAGTTGACAGATGCCACCATGTTTGACCAAACAGGACAAGTTATTCAAGCAACATCTACCTTATATAAAAAGAATATATTTTTAATGCGTGGCCGTTTCAGACCAGCAACAAAAGTACATGTGGATATGGTATCGGCTGGACTAGATTTATTTTTAAAAGAACCAGAGGTTGATCCTGAACAAGTACAGGTTTTATTAGAGTTGACCTTAAAGGATTTAACTGCAGATGGTAAAATTTCAATCAAAGATTTTTTAGACCGCGCCGAATTACTGACATCTATGGGGTATACCGTGATGATTAGTAACTACCTGAAACATTATAAAATGATTGAGTACCTTTCTACTTTTACGAAAGGTAGAAAAATGGGAGTAGTATTAGGTGTTTATAACCTACAAACCATTTTCGACGAAAAGTATTACGACAATTTGGAAGGTGGACTTCTAGAAGCCTTTGGTCGTGGTTTTGGTAGAAATGTAAAAATGTTTGTCTACCCTGCCCTAAATGTAGAAGATGGCAGTCTTTATGATTTAGCAAACTTTGAACTGCCTTCACACTTAACCGGCTTATTGGACTATATGAAAAAGACCAATAAAATTGAAGCCATTTCGGATTATAAATATCAATTGATGAAAATATTCTCAGATGACGTATTGGCTAAAATAAAAGCGGGTGCTAGTAACTGGGAAGAAGATGTTCCAGAAGAGGTAATGAAAGCAATTAAATACTACAAATTATTTGGGTACAAGACTAAAAAAGTAAAGGTTTAAGGTTCAATCACCTTTATTAAAGAGTCATTTCTGTATTTTTCTGTAAAAAGTAAATCCCCATTTTTGTTATAATAAGAAGTGAAGCCATTGCGTAAGCCATTTTGATATGCAGATTCAAAATAGGGCTGTTCACTATTTGGAAAAACATCAAAACAAGTACCTGTAAACAGCTGCCCCTTAAAGTATTTTTTGATTTCTGACTGGTCTTTTTTCTTGGTCAGCACTTTACAGTTACACCGTATGCTTTCGTTGGTCAAATCCAATTGTAGCCCTCCTTTGTTAAATTTTTCTTCAAAAATAACCTTCCCATCTCTTCCATAATAACTAATCTTCCCATTGATTAAGCCATTTAATATCTGTTTTTCAATATACTTACTTTCTGTACCTTGATATTTAATAATACAAATTCCTGTAAAGGGAGTACCGTTGTACTGCAACAACCCTTCACCGTCTTCTAATAAATCCTTACAATCACAAGTGGCCAACTCTCCTTTTGATTTGGCTTCTCCAAAAGTTTCCACTTTATCAGATTTAGATGCTGTTTGACAACTCATCATCCAAATTAAAAAGGGCAATAAAATTATTCTATTCATGGATAACATTTTTTATATATAAAAATCTGGCTTGGTAATTACTTTTATTTAATTCCGTTCGTACAACTCCACTATGCTTTTTGGAGGAGGAGGCATGAATAAACACCAAACTTCCTGCTTCATTAGACAATACAATACCAACATGACCAGGTTTTCTAATTTTTGGATTGGTTCCCGTAAACACAATCACATCTCCAGGCTTGGCTTCTGCTAAAGTGATTTTTTTACCATGCGCGGCATAACCACTGCTTGTTCTAGGGACTTTAAAGTTAAAATTGCGGTAACTATGGTACAAAAAGCCTGAACAATCAAAACCCTTTGAAGTGACACCACCATACTGGTAGCGAACCCCAGTAAAAGAAGTCGCGTATTTCACGAGTTCTATTCTGAGTGAATCTTTATCGTCTTGCGCAATTGATTGCGTAAAACTTCCTAAAAAGAGTAAAATTACCAGTATTTTTGTCATAACTTAAATGCAAAGTTAATATGTTTTTATAGTTTTATAATTCAAAAAAGTTTCAAAAAATGTCTCAAATTAAAAATGCGCAATTAAGATACAGGATTATTGACCGGGCAATCAGTAATAAATATAATCCTTTTCCTAGCAAAGCCCAATTAAGACAAGCTTGTGAAGAGGCTTTGTATGGAGAATCTGTTGGCGAAAATATTTGTGACTCTACCATAGAAAAAGATTTATTTGCCATGAGAATGGATCATGATGCTCCTATTAAATATAGTAAATCAGAAAAAGGATACTTTTATGAGGATGAAAACTATTCGATAGACAACATACCTCTATCTGAAGATGATATTGATGCCATTAAATTTGCGACTAAAACCTTAATGCAGTTTAAAGATGTGAACATGTTTAAACAATTTGGTTTCGCCATTGATAAAATATTCGACAGGGTGCACATTTCTAGTAATCCTGTTGAGCAATCGGTAGATCAACATGTGCAATTTGAAACAGTACCAGAAACAAAAGGTGCTGAATTTTTAGCCGACTTATTAAAAGCCATCAAAACAAAGCAAATTGTAAACTTTAATTATACGAGCTTTATTAGTGAAAAAACTAAAAAAAGAACTGTAGTACCGCTTTTTTTAAAAGAATTTAGAAATAGATGGTATTTAATAAGTTACAGTTTAGAAAAAAATAAAATTACCACCTTTGGCCTAGATAGAATTACGGATTTAAATTTAGAAGAAGATTATTACATCAAACCAATTGACTTTAATCCAGAGATTTACTTTAAATACTCTGTTGGTATTACCGCATACGACTCTTCGCCAGAACATATTGAGTTTAAAATTGATAAAATTGGCTCAAAATATTTAGAGACCCAACCTTTACACCCTAGTCAAACGTTAATAAAGGTAGGAAAGAATAGAAATACTTTTTCTTTAGAAGTTGTCATTTCTGAAGAGTTAAAACGCATCATTCTTAGTTATGGAAATCAGATTGAAGTAATAAAACCTGAACCATTTCGAAAACAAATCATCAATGAAATTATTAACATGACTGAAAGGTATGTTTGACAAAACAGTCCCGTTAAATTATTAATGCAATACAATTATGATAAGCAAGTCACCCCTTCTACTTTTAATAGTTTTTTTCCTACACAGTACTTTGTTGGCTCAAATTAATGAAGGAGGCATGCCTATTTCTTTCATCACGCAAAAACATGGCAAAACGATAACTGAAAAGTATGAAGTTAAAACGTTTACCCAGCCTAATATTGAAGCAATAGAGCAAGAAGACTTACAAGAGGCTGAAAAAGGAAGGCCCTACCGCGTAGCGATCAATGTTCCAGTTAATTTAAACCTACAAAACTCAGGAACATGGACACTTCTGGATAATGGGGATAAAATTTGGAGACTTGGCATTAAAATTCCAGCAGCCAAAGCCTTGAATATCTATTTCTCTACTCAAATTGACCTACCAGTTGGTGGAAAACTACACGCATACAACCAAAAGCATTCTCAATATGTAGGTGCATATACACACTTAACCGACCAATTCAAGGCAATTGAAATGATTGAAGGGGAATTGCTTACTCTGGAATACTTTATGCCTGCAGGTTCGCAAACACTTCCTGATTTTAATATTGAATCCGTCGGTTATTTTTACAGAGGAGTTGGAGAAAGAATTGAATTTTTCACCAATGGAAGACCAGTAGATAGTGACCGTGCAGATGCATGTGAAGTAGATGTTGCTTGTTCAGAAATTCTAGGTTGGGAATCTGAAAGAGATGCAGTAGTTAGGTATACTTTTGTTACTGGAAACTCCACTTTCTTATGTTCAGGGTCTATTATCAATAATACTGCTGTAGATTGCACGCCTTACTTACTTTCGGCAAATCATTGTGGCGAACCTACAAGTTCAAGCCAAATTGCAGATCATACCTGGTACTTTAATTACCAAAGACCCACCTGCTCTATTGGCAATACCAACCCTTATAATGGTGCGCAATCTCAAACCATGCAAGGTGGCATATTAAAAGCTTCCTCGGAATTAGGCACCCATACCACCAGCAGCTCTAGCCAATTATCTGGTTCTGATTTTGTATTAATAGAATTGAGTAACACCATACCAACCAGCTACAATGCTTATTACGCAGGTTGGAATAGAACAAGTTCTGGTGCTACTTCGGGGGTAAGCATACATCATCCTGCAGGAGACGAAAAAAAGATCTCTACTTTCTCAAGCACTACTGCAACGGCTACCTACAACAGTGGTTGGGCTGGCGCACATTGGGAAGTTTATTGGGATGCAACAGCAAATGGTCATGGTGTAACTGAAGGCGGCTCTTCAGGGTCTCCCCTATTTAATTCATCCAAAGAAATTATTGGCCACCTTTCTGGTGGTGCGGCTTCTTGTGCCAACACTAGTGAATCCGACTTATATGGTAAATTTAATAAAGCATGGAGCCTTGATGGAAACACCATTAATTCTCAATTAAAGTCTTGGTTAGACCCAAACAACACCGGTTTGACAAGTCTAGCTGGTACTTATGCGCCATGCGGCAGCACTAGCACTACTTATTGTACGGCCACTTCTGCAACCTGTGATGAATTCATTAGAAGTGTCACTTTAGGCGGAATTGCCAATACAACAAATTGCAATTATTATACCCACTATTGGCAAAACCAACCGATTGATATGGCAATTGGTTTATCTTATATGCTGCAAGTTAACACTGCTGTTGTTGGGGATAGTATTATTTATTTTTATGATGGGGATCAATTGGCTGCCTGGATAGACTGGAACAGTGATGGCGACTTTGATGATGCAGGGGAATTGGCTTTGTCCCATACTTTTACCACATCATCTAGTTTACCCCGCCAGTCCATCATCTCTGTCCCTTTTAACGCAACTCCTGGTGAAACTAGAATGCGTATTCGAATCACTTATGACACCTCTATTGATGGGCCTATTTCTCCTTGTGGCAACTCTGAATTTGGAGAAGTAGAAGATTATCAAATAAATATTACTGGCACACCATTATCGACCTTATCAGAAAAAGAATCTTCGCCATTATTAATTTACCCAAACCCCTCTTCAGGAATTTTTAATTTAAAAATCAATGCTGAAGGGAATAACATTCACCAAATAAGTATCTATAATACGCAGGGTGCAATTATTAAAAGTATAAACACCAATAATAACAGCACTCAAATTGACCTTACAGAATTATCAAAAGGGGTATATTTTGTACACTTAATCAGTGCCAATGAAAAGTACATTAGAAAAATAATTTTGAACTAATTAACTGATTTTAAAAGCAATGGACTTTACCACTTTGATGGGTTGCTTTTCGATAAAACTTTCCAGAACTAAAGATTTTGAAGCCTGTACTTCAAATACTTTTTGTATGTTTTTTATTTCTCCAGCAGGAATGAAGTGAGTATGGCAAAAATCTAAGAGTGGCTCCCCCTTCATTAAAGCAATTTTTTTCTGCATTAATTCACTTAACAAAACCCTATTCACTACCCGTTCGGCATTACTTTTAAAAGACGCATCATGCACTAATGGACTTAAGTTCAAATGATCCATTAATAGTCTAAATTGTTTATCACTCCCAATTGCAAAAGTTATTTTCAAGGCATCTTTGGTCTCAAACAATTCTCCGTAGGGTGCAATATTAGGGTGTAAACTGCCTATTGGTTTCGCAATGTGATTTGCCATTAAAAAATTACTTGCTTGATTCACTAAAGAAGTAATAGCGGCATCATATAAAGAAACCGTAACTAGGGCACCTTTGTCTTCTTTTCGATTTAATAAAGCGATTAAAAGTCCTTCTTTTAACTGATGAGCAGCCAATATATCAATCATGGCAACAGGCATTTTTATTGGACCAGAATTAGACGTGCCATTCATGGCCATATATCCTGTTTCCGCTTGCAATATTAAGTCATAAGCCACCCGATCTGAATCGACACCAAAACCATTAATAGCCCCATATATTAAAGAAGGATTTAAGGCCTTTAATGTTTTATAGTCCAGCTTAAATTTAAAGTCATCCCCTTTTTTAAAATTTGTAATTACAATATCCGCTTCTCGAATTAATTGCAAGACCTGTTGGAAATCATCCGTATCTAATAAATCCAAAAACAAGTGTTGTTTTCCATAATTTACAGCTGCAAAATAAGCACTGGATGACTTGGACTTGTCCTCCGTTGGTAATTTCCAAGTACGGGTTACATCTCCTTTATTTTTTTTATTTTCTATCTTAATTACCTGCGCACCTAACTCTGCAAAAAACATACCTACAGCTGGTCCAGCCAATACACTTGCCAGTTCCACTACCTTTAGATTTTCTAGTCTCATGTCAATTAATTGGTAATTTAATAATAACTTTTGTTCCTGCGGAATGTCCATTTTTATTCACCTGAAAAGGACCAATAATCATTAGTTTATCGCCATTAATTTTCCTTAATAACTCAATCCTATTTGCGGTAATCTCCATCCCTTGAGATTTGTGATCTCCATCAAATGAAGTTTTTTCTTGTAAACTAGAATCTATTCCTACACCATCATCTTCTACCTCGAATATGATAGAATCATGCTCGCTTTTAATGTGCACTTTAATAAATCCTTTTTCAGCTTTTGGTAAAACACCATGAATGATACTATTCTCTACAAAAGGTTGCAGTATCATAGAGGGCACGTGGATCATTTCTACATCTACATTATCGTCTACAATTACGGTGTAATCGAATTTTTCATTAAAGCGCATTTTCTCTAAAGAAAGGTATAAATTAATTCGCTCTATTTCGTCATTTAAGTTGACTAAGAAATTTGGTTGGGTAGAGGAATCGAGATTCTTTCGAATCAATTTGGCAAAACTAGTCAAGTACTTATTTGCTGATTTTTTATCCGAACTATTAATAAAATATTGAATCGAATTTAAAGAATTAAAGATAAAATGTCGATTCATACTTGCGTTTAAAGACTGCTGCTCAAGGTTACGCAGCTTATTTTCAGAAACCAATCGGTCGTTATCTTGCTTTTGTTTAATGGTCGCAATCCGTGCATTGAATAAATACATAAATGCGCCAACACCAAAAATAATTCCTAATAAAATAAACCACCACCGCTGCCAATAAGGTCTTAAAATCTCAATTTTCATGACTACGGGGTTAGTCCATTCCAGGTTTTTATTGGCCGACTTGACTTGAAACTCATAAGAGCCTGGGCTAATAAAGGAATAACTCACCTTATTCTCCTTGGTCACTGGCGACCATTTTTCTTCCGCTCCCAAAAGCCGATAAGTGTAATAAACATTTTCTGGATTCTTATTGTTAATCCCTATAAAATCAAAAGTCAAGTGATTTTTTTTATACGGAAACTGAATTTCTTTTGGCACCCCAGTCGCAAAAAAGCCATTTGTTTTATACTGATGATAATCAAAATCTTCCTTAAACAAACGAATACCAGTGATAGACAAATTAGGCAAGTTATAACTGAAAAATACAGGATTCAAACTAGGATCAATTCGAACTAAACCACTAGAAGTCCCTACCCAAATAAAATGGGCTTTATCTTCAAACAATGCATTTAAATTGGATTCCATATCTACTAAACCTTCGGACAAAGTATAATGGTAAATACCTGGCACAGAACTTATCGGGTCCAAACTACCAATCATATATACGCCATTGGTTGTACTTACCCAAATCCTATTGAACTCATCTTTAATCAGTCCCATTACATTTTTCGATTTATAATTAGACTCATCTAATTCAAAAATGTGATTTTTATAGTCCGCCGATACAATAAAGAGTCCATTAGTAGTTCCAACCCAACAATTACCATAGCTATCTATACAAACTGTATTTACGTTATTCTCCGGAATTTCTATTTTTCGAAAAGGCATATCTAACAAACTTTCATCTTGCCAATACAATCCATCTCTTGTTGCCAAGTAGACCGTGCTTCCGTGACTCACAATTTTATTAATGTCCAATTCTTGCGTAGCAGTAACAGCTACTATGACATCTTTTTCCAATTTCCACAATCCTGAATTCCCGCCAAATAACAAGGTATTATTTCTTAATTGATAAATACTCCTAATCTTCCCAACGACTTGCTTAGTCATTGCTTCTTTATAAATTTGGTCCCCCTTAAAGCATTGCAGTCCATTTGTCATTCCAACCCAAGCAAAATTTTGATTATCGACAAAATTTGCCCAGACAGAATTATGATTTAAAATAGATTCATTATCAATATTTGTAACATTTTGACGGCGTTTATAAATGGTTAAACCCTTGTCGTATGTCCCAAAAATTAAATTTCCATTTTTAAATTGACCAATACTCATAACGATATCTGAGCTTAACCCGTCTTTTACAGTATAAGTCAACAAAGACTTACCCGAAAACTTCAACAATCCTTTGCCATAAGTACCAATCCAAACATTCCCTTCAATATCTTTAAATACCGTTTTTATTGAATTAATCACCAAGCCATTTTGCTCCGTAAAGTATGTTACAGAATCATTCATTATTTCAATTACCCCAAAGTTTGAAGCAGCCCACATACTTACCTCATCCACAAACAAACTGCGAATTGGAATATCTTGCACATTATAATGCTTTACCGCGTCTGTAGACAAATCCATGGTATAAATACCAGTATTGAAAGTAGCGAGGTATAGCTTATGCTTACGCCAAATCACATCACTTAAATTTAGCGTGGTGTCAAATTGTTTATCAAATAAAGAGAACTGGCTATTTTTATAGACATACAAACCCAAATTTGTTGCACAATAAATCTCCCCTTGCCCTCCTAAGCTTAAAGCTCGTATTTTTAATCCTGCAATTTTAGTTGAAAAAACGACCCTAAAACCTGAACCGTTAAAAAGCAACAACTCACTATTACTGCATAAAACAAAATTACTATCCACTTCAATAATATCATTAATCCTTTCTGCATTATCAAAATAGTAAGATGAAAACCGACCATTTTCATACTTTGAAATCCCCCTAGGCGTAACTGCCCATAGCTCACTTTTTTTATTATATATTACATGCGTAATTACATTATCAGACAAACCATCATCAATGGAAAAATTGGTGAACTTCTGACTATTAAACAAACTTAAACCAGACTGTGTTCCAAGCCATAAATTTCCCAAATTATCCTGGCATATATCCGTCACTTGAGATTGTGCCAACCCTTCTTTTACACCGAAAGTGATAAAATTATACTGCTGTGCACTTAAAAAAGTAGTGTTTAAAATGATGAAAATGAATAAAAATAAACCCTTCAAAATCACAAATGTTTTAAAGTTTTCACAAAGGTAGAAACCCTATTTCTTGCGACTGGCAATACCGTACCATTCTTTAAAATTGCCATGTGTCCATCATCATTTAAATATTCTTTTAATGCATCTAAATTGATAATATGAGATTTATGGATTCGATAAAACTCATCAGGGTTTAGAATACTTTCATACACCTTTAAGGTACGTGTATCTAAATACCGTTTCCCGTCGGTAAAGTGAAGCATGGTACAATTACCAGAAGCCTCAAGATTTACTATGTTTTTCGTTTCAATTAGTTTAATTCCTTTCGTATGAGAAATGGCAATTTTTTTACCATATCCCTTTTGCTGTAAATTAGTAGATAGGTTTTGAATGGAATCAAAATAGGTGTTATAATTATCTGGCAATTGCTGAAACAAAGCTTTTGATTCTTCTACTTTTTGAACAGCATTAATCAATTCATCTGCATCAATAGGCTTTAACACGTAATGCACCGCATTTGCATTAAAAGCTTTCATGGCATAATCTTTAAAGGCAGTTACAAAAATGACAAAGAAATCTCTTTTTTCTAATGACTCCAATAAATCAAAGCCTTCCGCCCCTCTAGGCATTCGAATATCTAAAAAAATCAAATCTGGATTTAATTTTTCTATTTTTTCCTTCGCTTCTATTACGCCGCCTGCTTCACCTATTACTTCTACATTTTTACAATTATCCTCTAGAATCATTTCTAGATTTTTCCTTGCCAATTCTTCGTCGTCTATAATTAAAGCCCTTAATCCCATTCTTTTCTTATTTTATGTATAAAGATACGAAATTAGACTATCTATACAATCCCTTTAAATCTTAATTCACTACATTTTAGTAAACAAAGCTTACCAGCAATTATTTACATGACTTAAACGGCTTGAATTCTCACTAAATTAGCTTTGAATCTTTAATACACACACACATGAAAAAACGTATACATCATCAAAAAATTTGGATTTTTAATGACAATGGGAATTAAAAATTAAAAAAGGCAACTCAAAGAGTTGCCTTTTTTAATTCAATTACTTTTTTTTATTTTTACCGCTTTCCTTTTGGCACCGCATTCATGCCATTACTTTGTTTCTTGGAACCTGAGCCGGTATAATTCAACACATAAGTCACCGAATCAGAACCACAAGCATTACTTACTGTCGTTTTTACATTATTCATTCCAGAACTCATACCGGTTACAGAAACTGAAACTTGCTGACTACTGCTATTATAGGTAAAAGGAATACCAACACCATTGTTAGTTACGCTAATTTGATTTTGGTTTGTAATATGCGTAGTTTTTAAGGTCAACACAAATAAACTATTGGCTGTAGTTACATTTAAACTGGTTGGGTAACCTGCTTTTACGGATGGTTTCGTACAGTTACTACCAGTAATTCTAATCGTTTTGACTTCAGACCCACAACTATTAACGGCAGATATAGAAATGGTATTCCCCCCATTTACCAATACTAATGACGCAGCCAACTGCCTTGTCTTTAAACTATATGTAAATGGCACTGATTTTCCGTTCAATTTTAATGTTATGCCAGTTTTACTTATCATTTCACTAATACTTGCTGACAATTGGTAAGTCAATGTGGTAGTAGGTGCTTGACTACTTAAAATTTGAATCTTAGGCTTTTCACAAGTCAAACGCGTAATGGAATAAACTATACTTGCCGACCCACAAGCATTTGTCGCTGTTACTTTTACCGTATTTAACCCCATTTTTAATAAGGCTATGCTTATGGTTATTTTGTTCGATAGATAAGTACTTTTAATTACCTTGCCATTCAGCAACACAGACAATCCTTTCACTCCGGTCACCCCAACAGTTCCTAACGTTAAACTATAACTCGCATTTTTAGTCGACAGCTTTGTACCTTTTGGATTGATTGGTGTTAATTTTGGCGACACACAAGTCACCGCAACCACATTTAAACTTTTTGTTGTTTTTCCACAACTATTATTTGCCAATAATACTATGCTGTTATTCCCCTCCTTTAAGCTAAAACTAGCCGTCAAATTGGAATTTGAAATTTTGCTTGAACTACTAGAAAACTTAAACGGTGTTTTAGTACCGTTTACCAATAAAGAAATAGCTGAAGCGTTAGTCTCCCCTGTCACCAATGCTGAAAAGTTATAATTTAAACTAGCTACTGTTCCTGGCTTATTAATTATTTGCACTACAGGTTTAACACATGGGTTTCTAGTTATATTATAGCTCAAATCTACTTTTCCACAATCGTTTACCACTTCAATATTAATATTGTTCAAGCCCATTTTTAAGCCATTAACATTTACAGTAATGGTGTTAACATTAAACACAAAAGGTATGGCATTACCATTTAGCTTGACAGTTATATTTTGTAACTTAATATCATTTGAAGTCTTCGCTTTTATAACAAAAGTACTCAAGGTGGTTACGCCAATATTTTTCAATGGTGAAATCAACTGAAGCGTTGGTTGGACACAAGGATTAACCTGTACCGTAATAGACTTCGCATCATTGCCACAAGAATTTACAGCTTTCAACACCATGGTATTGGCACCCGCATTCAAATTTAAATTTGCAGTTACCTTACCATTGCTAAAGTTAAAGGCTTGAGATTTCCCGTTCACCAATAAAGTCAATTGGTTGGCTGTTATTGTACCAGATACTTGTGCCGAAAACGCATAGTTATTAGTGGCAATTGAACTAGTACTACTTTTAATAATCACTACCGGTTTAGTACAAGGATTAACTTGTACTGTAATAGACTTCGCATCATTTCCACAAGAATTTACAGCTTTCAACACCATGGTATTGGCACCCGCATTCAAATTTAAATTTGCAGTCACCTTACCATTACTAAAGTTAAAGGCTTGAGACTGTCCGTTCACCAATAAAGTCAATTGGTTGGCTGTAATTGTACCAGATACTTGTGCCGAAAAAGCATAGTTATTAGTGGCAATTGGACTAGCACTACTTTTAATAACCACTACCGGTAATGAACAAGGAGGACTAGTTACTTTATAGTTTAAAATAAAGGTCGATTTATTTGTCCCACAAGAGTTAGCAACATCAATCTCTAAGGTGTTACTTCCTAAATTCAATGTTACATTTTTTCTTGCAATCTGTGTAATATTATTATAGGACATTGCACCCAAAACCACGCCATTCAAAGTTAACCGCACTGAAGTTCCTGCAGTATAATTATTGATTTGCGCTTCAATAAGCTGGGCAGCATTGTTAACCGTTGAATTTGGTGCTGGCGCAACATACCCTACAGTCGGTGCAATACACGGTAAATTTGTTTCCGTGTAATTAATTACAGTCAATTTACTATCCATACCGCTAGCATTTGAAACACTTATTTCAAAAGTATTAGCGCCTGTTACTAATGCGGCTTGGTAATTAAATGTAGCATTCAAAAAGCTATAGTTATTCGTATTTACCACTACACCGTTTTGACGAAATGTAATTTGAGACTTGCTTGTAACATTCGTAGTCTGGGCAACTAAATTAAAAGTATTACTGTTACTGTTAATTGGAGATTGGTTCGGATTAGTATAAACCACTGTTGGCGGATTAATAATCACCGCTTTTTTATACAGCATTACACGTGTTTTGCTATCCGATCCGTCTGCATTATTAGCAGAAATAGTTACCACATTTCTTCCACTTAATAAACTTAAAGGAAGAGAAAGTGCACCGGTATTCGCATTAAACGCATAATTATTGGCTGCATTATTATTCACCATTACAGAAACATTATTTCTACTTGTTACATTAGAAACCACAGCATACAATGTAATATTTTGTGTTTTAAAAACTTGATTATCATTAGCTGGATTTGTAATAGTAACCACTGGCGGAGTTTTCACCACAGGTTGGGTATAATACACACTAACACTTGCTTGATCTTGTCCATCCTTATTTACACCTTTTATAGTAATACTATTTGTACCAAATACTAAAGGTGCCGTAAACACAACTTGTTTATTATTTGGATTAAAAGAAAAACTATTGGTATTTGTTCCATTTATCCAAACGGTTATGTCATTTTTACTACTAACGTGTAGGGCTTGTCCAATAATATTTACCTGATTTACATTTACGGTACTATTCGCACTTGCAGGATTAGATATAGTGACTACTGGTGGTAATTCAGCTCGAGATTTTTCATAAATAATAATGGTAGATTTTGTATCTGAACCAGCTGCATTATTACCGGTCACAGAAATGATATTTTTACCTGGCACAAGAGATAATGCAGTACTTAAATTTATACCATTGAAGTAAAAATTCTGCACATTTACCCCATTGAAATTAAGCGATACATTTTCTTTTCCAACTACATTTTCTACGGTAGCCGTAAAATTAAAATTAGGTTGATTAACCACTTGGTTAGTAACATGAGGGTTAGTTATTGTAACTATAGGTAATTGTTTCGTTTCCAATTTATAAACAATAATTGTTTGGGCATTTGCTTTTCCAAATCCATTCACTGCTTGAATTACAAAAACATTATCTCCTGGCTGTAAATAAGCCGAATAATTAAATTTATCCGTATTGGCACTATAGTTATAATTAGAAACAATTTTACCATTTTGGGTAAAAGTAATATTCTCTTTACCTGCCACGTAATGTACTTCAGCAGCAATATTATAAGTTGGATTATTCACCAAGTACATTTTTGTATTTGGTTGCTTAAAAATTACAGTTGGCGCAACTCCAGTAACAGGTGTATTGTTTAGTTCAATTTGCTCATCCTCTTCTTCGACATACTGATTTTGATGACCTCTCAAATAAAACTTAACCCCAGCAGAAGCATAATGATAACGATCATTGGTACTGGCAGGCGTACCCGAAAAGGTATTTGCTAAACCATCAAAATCATTATTCCTTGTCCAAGTCATTCTTCCCATAATAGTAAAGGCAGCATTGGGAGTGATTTGTCTTTCTATACCCAAACCAAAACTGGGCATCCAATCTCTTTGATTTACAATACTCGTTTCATAATCGGAAATACTTAAGTCTTTATCGAATAAGTCTTGCTCATCTTTAACAGACCCAAGATTTGCATTATCGTAAAAATCCACTTCTGTATGGTATCTATTATAGCCGATTCCACCCAAAGCAAAAAAGTTCCATCCTGTTCTTTCTCGTAATCGATTCGTGTTTAATTTTAATTCTAAACTCCAATCATTTACCCAAGTATGAAAGTTTGGTACATAATATCCATAAGCTGCTTCATAATCGGTTAATGCTTGAGTAGGTTGACTGCCATCATTCAACACATCTATTGTATTAGTGTTCAGTGTATATTTGGCATCTGACTGCCCTCTATAAGCAGCTAATAAATAACGTAATTGAAGGTCTAAACTTAAAAGTCGACCAGGCTTCATGCCAAATGAATAACCAAAAGTAAACCCTGCACCTCCTCGGTATAATGAATTAACATCCACTTCCGTATTACTGTGATAAGTACCACCTAAATTAAAACCTAAATAAAATCTCGATCTTGAGTCATAGTCAACTTTTCCTTGACCGAAAGCCGTTAAACTTGTAAATAAGATGAGGGCTATGAGTGTGTATAAATTTTTCATATGGCATTTATTTATGTATTCAATTACATAAATACATTTTTCGTACCAAAGATATAAATTCCTTTGAAATCAAGGCAATCCAAGTCATTTTATAGAAAAAATCAAGACAAGTTACAGAAGTTCATTGGCTAAATTCGCTAATTGAGACCGTTCTCCTTTTTCTAGTTTGATGTGCGCATATAACGCATTTCCTTTTAACCTATCAATCAAATAGGACAAGCCATTAGAATTCTCATCCAAATAAGGGGTATCAATTTGATGAATGTCTCCCGTAAAAACTATTTTAGTCCCCTCACCTGCCCTTGTAATGATTGTTTTTACTTCATGAGGTGTTAAATTCTGCGCTTCATCTACAATAAAAAACACATTCGATAAACTACGTCCACGAATAAAAGCAAGCGGCATTATTACCATGCGATTATCCGTTTGTAAATCTTCTATTTGTTTATACTTTTTTTCCCCTGGACGATATTGATTTTTGATAAAGGTTAAATTATCAAACAATGGTTGCATGTATGGATTTATCTTTTCATTCGCATCTCCTGGTAAAAAACCAATATCCCTATTACTCAACGGTACAATTGGTCGAGCTAGTATAATTTGATTATATTGATTCCTTTGTTCAATAGCACTTGCTAGGGCCAATAGAGTCTTACCTGTACCCGCCACCCCTTGAAGGGTAATTAATTTAATATTATCGTTTAACAAGGCATTTACCGCAAATGATTGCTCTGCATTTTTCGGTTTTATACCATACACATAACTTTTATCTACTTTATCAAGACGATTCTCAAGACCATTATAAAATGCCAAACTTGTTGATTTACCATTTTGCAAAATTAAATATTCGTTTTTAACCGGGTGCTCCCCTAGTACAGAAATATCCGTTGTATACCCATTCTTATATATCTCTTGAATCAATTCAGACTCTACTTCTTTGATGATATTTGCTCCTTTTAAAACCGTATGTACATCATTCACTTTTCCAGACTGATAATCTTGTGCAATTACGGATAATGCTTTAGCTTTCAATCGCAGATTAATATCTTTCGTAACCAAAATAACCTGACGACCGTTTGTGCTCTCTTTCAAACCTAGTGCAACATTCAATATTTGATGATCCGCTTTATTATCACCAAAGATAAGCGTTGCATCTTTGTCTTTCACCTCGGCATTTAGCACTATCTTTATTTTTCCTTTCCCCTTTCCATCTAGAGGGATCCAATCATCCAGTGTACTTTCATTCGATAATTTATCCAAGAAACGTATAAACTCTCTTGCTTCATAATTCTTGGTATCATTTCCTTTTTTAAAATTATCCAACTCTTCTAATACGGTGATTGGAATAGCAATGTCATGCTCATCAAAGTTATGAATTGCATGGTGATCATGCAATATTACAGAAGTGTCAATTACAAATATTTTTGTTTTTTTAGAAGTTGCCATATTCGTTTTTTGGTATTACATTATGTTCCTGAAATTTACCACTTTTAAAGATTAAGTATCCGGAAAACAATGCCTCTTTAAAAACATTTTATTTTTAATAACTTTTCAATTCGTAATTTTCTTATTTTTGCATTAAATATTTTTACATGAAAATCTTACTAACTGCTACTTTATTATCGACTCTTTTTTTATCTTGTAATGAAGCAAACACAAAAACTACTACCCCTAAAATACAAACTGAAAATACCTTACCAAAAACAGTAAGCGCTAATTCAAAAACTTCTTTTGAGGTGAGCGGTATGATGTGTGAAATAGGATGTGTAAGAACGATAAAAAGTCATTTATCCAAAATGGAAGGAGTAACTAATATTTACATGGACTTTGATACCGCTAGAGCAGTAGATTATTCAATTGTTGAGTTTGACAGTAACTTTGTAAACAACAAAGACATGAAAGCGGAAATAGAAGACATTGCAAATGGCATTTATGAAGTGACAACTATTGAAAAATTAGCGCTTAAATAAATTTTGTTGGCATATTATCCATGTTCCAACCAAATGACATAAAAAATGCAACAGTATTAATCGCCCCTTTAGACTGGGGATCTGGTCATACCACTAGGACTTTTGCGCTTATAAAAAAGTTAATTCTTCAAAAGAATAAAATAATTTTTGCGGGAAACCAATCACAAATAGATTTCATAAAAAAAGAAGGCCTCGCTATAGAAACAGTTGAACTAGAAGGCTATCAGTTTAATTTTAACCCTAATTATTCCTTATATTTACAAGTTAGCAAGCAGTTATTAAAACTGAAAAATGCCATTAAAATTGAAAAAAAATGGTTAGCAAATTATCTAAAAGAGCACGTTATTGATTTTATAATATCCGATAACCGATATGGGTTTTACCACAACTCCGTTAAAAGTATTTTCCTAACCCACCAAACAAATTTAGACATTTCATTTGGCAAAAATATGGTCAATAAAATTCTAAAAAATAAAATTGAAAAGTTTGATGTATGCTGGATACCGGACTACCAAGACCAGAGACTTTCAGGTAAACTCAGCAACCACAAACTAACCATACCCACCTATTTTATCGGTCCCTTATCGAGATTTAAACCGACCCTTAAACCGCAACATGATTTTGTCTACAAATATCTATTTATTGTAAGTGGACCTTCCCCACACAAAGAACAGTTACTCGATAAAATAATCCAATTTACAAGCACATCAAATTACGACATAGGCATAGTAACCAATATACTCCAACCCAAAAAAACACCTACCAAAAATACCATCCTTTTTATAAATCCAACAACTAGTGAACTTCAACAGCTAATCGTAAATTCAGAAACAATAATTTGTAAATGTGGCTACACTAGCCTAATGGAACTCAGTACGCTACAAAAAAACACATTCTACATCCCCAGTCAAAATCAACAAGAGCAAGCCTACCTTAGAAAATTACACCAAAAACTAACACCAAAAAACCTGCAGACAATAGCTCTTTTTTTCAAAGCATAAGTAGGTCAATCTTTTTCCATCTGTAAAAAAAATAACATTTCACTAACTAAAACATTCAATTAAATTGCTTACATTTAAATCATTGACCTATAATGACAGATAATTTAAAAATTGAATTAAGTTTTTCACATGTTTCCGAAATAGAAACAGGAATCACATACGTGCGTTTTAAAAATGACCAAGAAGTAGATTTAGCTGCAGCTAAAACCCTAAATGCGGCACGACAAAAAATCAATGGGACAAAACCTTTTTACAGCCTAGTAAACATGGCTGCCGTTTATGGTTCTGTATCAAAAGAAGCGCAAACTTATTGGGCTAGAGAATGTGAAACCGCCAAACAAATAAAATTTGAAGCCATAATCGTTAATTCTTTACCGGTTAGAATTATCGCAAAAAATTATATTAAACAATTTAAACCATTATTTAAAATTCAACTTTTTAAAAATAAAGAATTGGCTTTAGCAGCCATCCATAAGGAAATGAAAAAAGATTCCTAGATACCACCACAATCACAACCATTATCAAATTTAATCTCGGTATTAGGAAGCCAAGCATTCAACTTATCCTTAACTGCAGTATTTAAATTAATGCCACGCATGTCTAATGCATTTAATTTTTTTAAATTCTGAATGCTCTCTGGTAAGCCACTAAGCGGATTGTCCCATAAATCAACAGCAGACAAATCAATTAACTGCCCAAAACAAATTGGTATAGACTCAATATCATTTCTACCCAAATTTAAATTGGTTAATTGAACACAATTACAAAGCCCGACAGGAAACTGATTTAACTGATTTTTTTCAGCATTCAACACCTGTAAGTGTTTTAAATTTTTTATTTCTAAAGGAATTTTTTTTATCTCATTCTTTGAAATATCAATGGTAAGTAATTGCTTAAATTCAAAAACTACAGATGGCACTTCCTTTAACTTCTGTTTGCTTAAGTCTAGATGAAACACACTATCTATAGACACAGAAAGCGCAGCCTCCAAACTTGTAAATACAACGTTTTTTTGACTATATCCGATTTTATTACAAAGTAATACGAGCAAAAATATTCCGACAATTTTTTTCATCTTTTTTTAATTGAACCACTAAAGCATCTCTACTTTCAAAATTAATTTCATCCCTAACGAAGGATACAAAATAAACTACAATATCATCACCATATATATTTTGATTAAAATCAAAAATATGCACCTCTATTCTTTTTTCTCCATGCGCTTTAATAGTTGGCCTGTTTCCAATATTAAGCATACCGGTATAGTATTCAGTCCCAAGTTTTATTTTTACAGCATAAACCCCGTTACTTGGCACCAGTTTTAAAGATGATCCCAGCTCGATATTAGCCGTAGGAAAACCAATCCCCTGACCAATCTTATCCCCATGCACCACCTTTCCCCTGAGTTGAAAAGCTTCTCCCAGGAATTTATTGACTTTTTCAATTGCACCTGTGTCAATGGCATTTCTTATTTTGGTAGAGCTAATATTCAACCCTTCTACTTGAAATGGTCCCACTTCATAAATATTAAAATTATAAATTGGGGAAAGTTTTTTTAATGCAGCCAAAGAACCTTCTCTGTTTTTACCAAAATGATGGTCATATCCAATTACCAAGGAATGCATTTTAATCCGATCAATTAAGATTGTTCTTACGAATTCTTCAGCCGACAATTTAGAAAATGGAATAGAAAACGGGAAAATCACCAAATGATCCACTCCTAAAAGCGCTAACTTTTCAACACGTTCTTCAATCGTTTGAATCAACTTCAATCCATGGTCATTCGGACGCAATATAACACGGGGATGAGGATGAAAAGTAAAGACAACGGATGTTCCATCAACCGCCTGTGCTTTAGCTTTTAAATAAGTAATTATCTCTTGATGTCCCAGATGAACACCATCAAAAGTTCCGATTGTTACTACCGGATTTTTTAGGCTTGGAAATTCCGACAAATCGGTGTATATATTCACAATATATTTTAATTTGTTGACAAAGTTAGAGAAAAAATGAGGATTTTTTTATGCTAAAAGAATAAAAAGAACTATTTTTGCACCCAAATTTAAAAACACATTAAAACGATAATAATGTCTGATGTAAATGGTAAAATCTCACAAGTTATTGGTCCAGTAGTGGATGTTAGCTTTTCTAAGGGTACAAAACTTCCTCATATTTTGGATGCTTTAGTAATAATTAAGGCAGATGGAACAAAGGTTGTTTTAGAAGTTCAAAAACACGTTGGTGACAATGTAGTTAGAACAATAGCAATGGATTCTTCTGATGGATTCACTAGAGGAATGGAAGTAATCGCAACTGGTGCTCCAATTAAAATGCCAATTGGCGAAGCTATCAAAGGACGTTTATTCAACGTTACTGGTAATGCAATTGACGGACTGGGTGATTTAGACTCTACCAATGGTAGATCAATTCACAGAGATGCCCCTAAATTTGAGGACTTATCTACAGCTACTGAAGTATTGTTTACAGGTATTAAAGTAATCGATTTGATTGAGCCATATGCAAAAGGTGGTAAAATTGGATTGTTTGGTGGTGCCGGTGTAGGTAAAACAGTTTTAATTCAAGAATTAATTAACAACATTGCAAAAGCTTATGCAGGTTTATCTGTATTTGCAGGTGTTGGAGAAAGAACAAGAGAAGGGAATGACCTTTTAAGAGAAATGTTGGAATCAGGCATTATCCATTACGGAGAAGCTTTTATGGAAGACATGGAAAAAGGTGGTTGGGATTTATCAAAAATCGACAAAGAAGCTTTAAAAGAATCTAAAGCAACTTTCGTTTTTGGTCAAATGAATGAGCCTCCTGGAGCAAGAGCTAGAGTTGCATTGTCAGGATTAACTTTAGCAGAATACTATAGAGATGGTGATGGTGAAGGAAAAGGTTCTGACATCTTATTCTTTGTGGATAACATTTTTAGATTTACACAAGCAGGTTCTGAAGTATCAGCTTTATTAGGTCGTATGCCTTCTGCTGTAGGTTATCAACCAACATTGGCAACTGAAATGGGAGCTATGCAAGAGCGTATTACTTCTACTAAAAACGGTTCTATTACATCTGTACAAGCGGTATACGTACCTGCAGATGATTTAACGGATCCAGCACCAGCGACTACGTTTGCTCACCTTGATGCTACTACTGTATTGTCAAGAAAAATTGCTGAGTTAGGAATTTATCCTGCAGTAGATCCTTTGGATTCTACTTCAAGAATTTTAACTCCAGAGATTGTAGGTGACGAACATTACGATTGTGCACAAAGAGTTAAATTGACTTTACAACGATATAAAGAATTACAAGATATTATCGCCATTTTAGGTATGGACGAGTTATCTGAAGAAGATAAATTAATTGTACACAGAGCGAGAAGAGTTCAAAGATTCTTATCTCAACCTTTCCACGTTGCGGAACAGTTTACAGGTTTATCAGGTGTATTGGTTGATATCAACGAAACAATTAAAGGTTTCAACATGATTATGGATGGAGAAATGGATCAATATCCAGAAGCTGCATTTAACCTTAAAGGTGGCATTAATGATGTGCTTGAAGCTGGAGAAAAAATGATTGCTGACGCTTAATTTTATTGAGATGATATTAGAAGTATTGACCCCGGATGAAGTCCTTTTTAAAGGCAATGTAACTCAAGTTATTTTACCTGGACTTGACGGTTCTTTTGGAATATTGGATAGTCACGCACCTTTAATTTCTGCCTTGTCTAAGGGAGCGGTTAAAGTTGATCAAAATGCGACTGAAAATAAATCGTTTAAAGGAAGGTTAAATATCGAAAATAAAGCCAACAATAGCTTTACATTTGACATCAATGGTGGTGTTGTGGAAGTGAATGACAATAAAATATTGGTTTTAGCGGAATAATCTTTTTACGCTATTAGACTTTATAAAAGGGGGTTGTATTTAAACATGCAAGCCCCTTTTTACTTAATCGCTGTTAAGCTTTGTTAAATAAACAATTAATTAAGATATTTACAGTTAAATTTTAATGGAAAGTGAAAAAAACTTTTCACTTTTGTCGCGGACACAATGAGTATAATAAATAAATTAAATAAAGACAATATCCCGCAACACATTGCAATCATCATGGATGGTAATGGTCGTTGGGCTAAATCTAAAGGACAAACACGTCTTTTTGGACATGCTATGGGTGTAGAATCAGTAAGACGGGCTTTAACGGGCGCTACTGAGGCTGGCGTGTCTTATTTAACCCTTTATGCCTTTTCAACGGAAAATTGGAACAGACCAAAAGAAGAAGTAGATGGATTGATGAGCTTGCTTGTCGATACCATTACTAAGGAAATTGAAGACTTAGACAAGAATAATGTTATCGTAAAAACAATTGGCGATATTGATGCCATGCCTGGAGATTGCGCATTAAGATTAAGAGCAGCCACCGATAAGACGGCAAAAAACACTGGAACAACTTTAATTTTAGCATTGAATTATAGCGCTAAAGAAGAAATAAAAAATGCCATCAAAAGTATAGCACAAAGTTATAAAGACAATGAAATTGAAATAGAAGCAATAGACAACGATTTAATTGATGCAAATTTAAGTACTAAAGGAATACCTCACCCAGAATTACTGATTAGAACCAGCGGTGAAATTCGCTTAAGTAACTTTTTATTGTGGCAAATTGCTTATAGTGAATTATACTTTTCAGAAAAGTTCTGGCCAGATTTTACAGAAGAAGATCTCTACGGGGCAATATTTGACTACCAAAACAGAGAGAGAAGATTTGGAATGGTCAGCGAACAAATAAACAACAAATGAATTTAAAACAATTGTATACACTTGTCATTTTTTTGACAAGCTTTGCTGCTTTAAGCCAAATTAATGGTGACGAACTTAATTATTTGAGTCCAAAAAAATACACCATAGGTGCTATCGACATACAAGGTGTTGAAAATTATGACCACGACGCTATTCGAGTTATATCAGGACTTACTGTTGGTAAAGAAGTATCCGTTCCTGGAGAAGAATTTTCTCGTGCCATTAAAAATATTTGGAGCCAAGATTTATTCTCCAATGTAGAAGTTGGCTATACCCAAATAGATGAAGTTAACGAAGAAATATTTGTATACATAAAACTTACTGGACGTCCGAAATTATCAAAATTCAAATTTGAAGGTGTAAAAAAAGGTGAAGCGGATAAGATTAGAGAAATTATTGACCTTAGATCGGGAGATGTAATTACCGAACCTCTGGTAAAAAATACCGAGAAATTAGTAAGAGGTTTTTTTCAAGAAAAAGGCTATCTAAGAGCAAATGTAAACATTGAAGAAAAAATGGATACTTCTGTATTTAATGCACGCTCATTCAACATAAAAGTAGATAAAGGAGAAAGAATTAAAATTGACCACATCAACATTGTTGGTAATGAAACGGTAGATTTAAGTCATTACGAATCTTTCTTTAAAAGAAAAATAGTAGCATTTGGGGTTTCTGATAAAGGAATAAGAAAATCTATGAAAGACACCAAACAAAAAGGTATTTTAAGAATTTTTTCTCGTTCAAAATTCAACCAAACGGCTTACGATAGAGACAAAAGACTAATTATTGAGAAATTTAATGCCATTGGTTTAAGAGATATGGAAATTGTAACCGATAGTATATATGATATTGATGAAAAACACATAGGCATCACGATTAAAATTAACCAAGGCGCAAAATATTATTTTGGGGATGTATCTTGGGTAGGAAATACTAAATACAGAAGTGGTGTACTAGATACTTTACTCGGTATTAGAAAGGGAGATGTATACGATAAGGCCAGACTAGAACAAAGGTTATTCATGAGTGCTGATAATAGTGACATTACATCTATTTACATGGATAAAGGATATTTGTTTTTCACGGTGACGCCTGTAGAAATAAATATTTCCGAAAACAACCAAATCAATTATGAAATTAGAATAAGTGAAGGCAAGGAAGCTAGATATGGGGAAATAAGAATCATGGGTAATACCAAAACAAATGACCATGTTATCCGTCGTGAGTTAAGAACAAAACCAGGTGATTTATTCAGTAGAGCAGATATTATTAGAACCCAAAGAGAATTATCTCAACTAGGTTATTTTGATAATGAACAATTCCAAATCAATCCAATTCCTAATCCAGCAGACGGAACAGTAGATATTGAATACACTGTTGTCGAAAAATCATCTGATCAAATTGAATTATCTGGTGGATATGGTGGTGGCTACTTGATTGGTACTTTGGGACTAACATTTACAAATTTCTCTACAAAAAACTTCTTTAAAAAAGAAGCATGGTCTCCTTTACCTTCTGGTGATGGACAAAGACTATCGCTTAGGGGGCAAACATATGGAGTAGGTTACCAATCATACAATCTATCCTTTACAGAACCATGGTTAGGCGGTAAAAAACCAATTTCATTAACGACATTTATGACGCATTCAAATATCCTACAAGAAGTGGATACAGATGCAGCAAACGACTTGAAAATTGGAGTTACATCAGTAGGTGTTGGTGTTGGATCAAGATTAAAGTGGCCTGATGATTTCTTTTCCGTTTATAGTGAGCTAAACTATACCTATTACGATTTAAAAAATGCTTCTTCAAGATTTGTATTCGCTTCTGGATACTCCAATGATATTTCCTTGAACTTTACCATTGCAAGAAACTCTATTGATTCTCCAATTTATCCTAGAGGTGGATCTAATTTTAAATTATTTACTAAGTCAACTATTCCATATTCTAAATTTGATGGGGTAACAGATTATAGTACTTACACACAGCAAGAATTATATAAATATGCAGAATATTTTAAAATCAAATTTACAGGAGAATGGTACTTACCTGTTTCTAAAAACAAAAAATTAGTTTTAGTTCCTAAATTTGGATTTGGATTTATGGGTGGTTACTCTTCATCTAAAGGGAACACCCCTTTTCAAAGATTTTATTTAGGAGGTAACGGATTAAGCAACAGTGTGAACTATGACGGTAGAGAACAAATAACCTTAAGAGGATATGACGTGACAAATGGATTAAGTACCTCTACTGGTGATCCATTAATTGCAAAATATAGTTTAGAATTACGTTATCCAATCTCCTTAAACCCAAGTGCAACAATATATTTGTTATCTTTTGTAGAGGCCGGAAATACTTATACCAATTTTAAGACGTTTAATCCTTTTAATGTGAAACGATCTGCTGGTGTAGGTGCAAGAGTTTATTTACCAATGTTTGGAATGCTGGGTGTTGATTTAGGTTGGGGATTTGATCCTATTAGTGCCGACAGACTTGGTGCAAGTGAGCTTAATACTAACATTTTAGGAAATGGATATTCCTTCGGTATTTTCCCAGTAATAGGTGTTTCTCTAGGTGATTTATAAATTTTTAAAACAAAAAAATGAACACAAAAATTATAATTTTAATAGTAGCCTTTTTAGGTTCAGTTAGTTTTGGGTATGGACAACGTTATGCTTATGTTGACACACAATACATTTTGGATAACATTCCTGAGTATAAAGAATCTCAAACAAAATTAGATGAATTTGCTATAAAATGGCAAGAAGAAATTGAAGCTAAATACGCTTTAATTGATAGCCGTAAAAGAGCCCTTCAGGCAGAAGAAATTCTTTTACCCGAAGAAATTAAAAAAGACAAAGAAAAGGATATTTTAAAATTAGAGAATGAGGCCAAAGAACTTCAAAAAAAATATTTTGGCGTAAACGGACAACTATTTCAAAAAAGAGGAGAGTTGATTAAACCTATACAAGACAAAATTTTTAAAGCAATCCAAGAAGTATCGGACGATAAAAAATATGCTTTTGTTTTTGATAAAGCCAATCAATCTACTTTGTTATTTGCTGATCCTAAATACAATATCAGTGATTTAGTATTAAGAAATATGGACATTGAGGTCGATTCAAAATAATTAGGCACGACATTTGTCTATACTATCATATAAATTAACCAAATAATAGAGTTGACTAATTATAGTTCAAATTAAATAACTACTTTTGTCAACGCTGAATCAAAATAAACAAAAAAAATGAAAAAAATATTTTTAGCTTTTACTTTCTTAATTGGACTTACGACTGCGTTTGCACAAAGTAATTTAAAATTTGCACATGTTGATTATGCAAATGTGGTAGATAGTTTGCCTTCTAAATTAGCGGCAGACAAAGAAATGAAAACATTCATTGACGATAGCCAAAAAACATTGCAAGAATTACAAACTCTTTTAGAAAGAGATTACGAAATATACATGGCAGCAAAGGACTCTTTATCTGCAATTTCAAAAGAAATTAAAGAAAGAAAGTTAACGGAGCAACAAATGGATTTGCAAAGAAAACAAGAAAGAACACAACAAGACTTGGAAACTTATAACGAACGTTTATACACACCGATTGAAAAAAGTTTTAAAAAGGCAGTGAAAACAGTCTCACAAAAATATAAATTAAACTATGTTTTTGAAACTGGTTCTTTATTATACTTAGAAGGTGGTATGGATATTTCTGCTGAAGTTAAAACGGAAATAATCCGATTAGAAAAAATTAGATTAGGAGAAGGTTAAATACCATTTTCAAACCAAAAAAATACTAAGGTGTTGGCTTCTGCTTAACACCTTTTTTTATATCTTTAACTTGTGAACAGACCAATAGGCATATTTGATTCTGGAATCGGTGGATTAACCGTCGCACATGCTGTGTCTAAATTTTTACCAAACGAAACTATCGTCTACTTTGGAGACACCGCACATCTGCCATATGGCGATAAATCACCAGACAGAATACATTCTTTTGTTGAAAAGATAAGCGACTTTTTGCTCCATGAAATGCATGCAAAATCAATCGTCATAGCATGTAATACTGCCTCAGCTACTTCCTATGAATATTTAAGAGATAAATACAAGGGAAGTGTCCCCATCATTAATGTTATCGATCCCATCATAGAAAATTTGGTTGCGGACAATACATTAAAAAAAGTAGGCCTTATTGCTACTAAAACGACCATTGAATCGGGTGTTTATCAAGAAAAGATGAAACGCAGAAGTCCTAGTGTCCTAATGGAAGTTCTACCTACACCTCTACTCGCACCAATGATTGAAGAAGGTTTTAGTAAGGATAAAATCAGTAGTACAATAATTGAAAATTACCTCAGTCACCCTAAATTTAAAAATATTGATGCCTTAATATTAGGATGTACTCACTATGTTTTAATCAAGGAGGAAATCAATGATTATTTTGAAGGGAAAGTAAAACTATTTGATGCAACCGATATTCTGGCTTTAAAAATGATAGATATATTTAGAAAAGAAGGATTACTGAACGAAAATAAAGAAGCTAAAAACACCTTTTTTGTATCCGACTTAACCGCAAGTTTTCAAGCTTCGGCAGCAAGATTCTATGGAGAAGACATTGTATTAAAACACAAAGTATTGTAGCCATAAAAGCAGAACGAAATTCATAATTTATTCACTGATTAACTATTAGAAAGTTATTTAACTATCTACAGTCCTTAACCCTAAAAGGGTTTACTTCATTATAGACGTAAATAAACCATAGTAATTACTCCAGTTAAACTTGGTAACAGATCCAGTTTAAATCCAATTCATATTATCGGATTTAAGAAGCCATTATAAAATACGCAATAAACATTTGATATATTATAGCATATCGACATTTAAAGTAGTAGATATTCTTATAATTTATTACATTTGTTTTTAATAATTATGCAAAGCCAAGAGAAAAAAATTGCTGTAGTTGGAGGAGGAAGTTGGGCGACCGCTTTGGTTAAAATATTAACAACCAAACCAGGTGTACTCATAAATTGGTGGATGCACAATGAAGGTTCTGTCGCGCATTTATTAAAATATCGACACAACCCTAAATACCTTCAATCTGTTGAATTTGATTTAAATAGAATCAACATTTCTACTGATTTAGAAGAAATTGTAAGTCCCGCAGATATAATCATTATCGCGACACCTTCGGCTTATTTATTTAGTGTATTTGAAAATTTCCCTAAAAAATTATTAGAAAATAAATATATATTTTCTGCAGTTAAAGGAATAATTCCTGAAATAAATGAAATTCCTGGTCAATTTTTCCAAAAATATATGGATGTTGACGAGGACAATATCGGCATCATCTGTGGTCCATGTCATGCTGAAGAGGTTGCCCTTGAGCGACTTTCTTACCTTACCATTGCTTGTCAAGACGAAGATATGGCAGAATACTTGGCAGAAACCATGGCCAATAGATACATAAAAACAACCATATCAGATGATATATTTGGCACTGAATATTCAGCAGTATTAAAAAATGTTTATGCTATTGCTAGTGGTATTTGCGCTGGATTAGGTCATGGAGATAACTTTCAAGCAGTATTGATTTCAAATGCTATTCAAGAAATTGAAAATTTTATTGATGAAGTCAATCCAATTCACCGGGATGTAAAATCATCTGCTTACTTGGGGGATTTGTTAGTTACAGCTTATTCAAAATTCTCCAGAAACCGAACTTTTGGTTATATGGTAGGAAAAGGATATTCTGTAAAAATAGCCCAATTAGAGATGGACATGATTGCAGAGGGGTATTTTGCGACCAAATGCTTGGTGGAAATCAACAAAGAGTATGGCGTTGAAATGCCTATACTAGAAGCCGTTAATAATATTATTTACGAAAAAATTGCCCCATTTATTGAAATTAAAATTTTAGCTGATAAATTATCTTAAGTATGTCTAAAACTTTTGACTATCAAATTCCAGTAATTAATAGCTTAAGAGGATTAGCAGCTTTATTAGTCTGTCTTTATCATTATATATATACTACTACAGATTTTATACAACAAGAACTAATCCTTGATATTGCAAGTTTTGGTAAATATGGTGTACAAATATTCTTTATCATCTCTGGAATCGTTATCCCAATTTCACTCATCAAAGCAAACTTTAAGTATAAACTTTTTAATAAGTTTATTTTAAAGCGATTCATTAGAATTGAGCCGCCCTATTTAATTTCCGTTATCATTGGTATTATATATTTGAATGTGCGAAATTATATGCCTGGCTCAGCGGATTTAGACTTATCTCCTACTTTTTACGATATCATTCTCCATTTAGGTTACTTAATTCCATTTTTTGAAAATGCAAACTGGATTAGCCCTGTCTATTGGACCTTATCAGTCGAGTTTCAATACTACTTGATATTAGCTATTGCATTTCCATTAATGATTCATCCGAAATTAATCTTTAGAAGTGTTTTTTATTTATTTCTTTTTATCACCCCATTTATATTTTCAAACAGCTCCTTTTTTCTATATTGGACATCATTTTTTGGCTTAGGCATACTATATGCCTTATACTTCACAAAAAAAATTAACCTTAAGGAATTTATACCTGTATTAATTATTTTATGTCTATCAGTAGCCATCAATTTGAGTTATTTAGAATTACTTATAGGGATTGGAACACTTTCCATCATTCATTTTTTTAAAGATTTTAATCCTAGAATTGGTGAGTTTTTTGGTAAAATATCATATTCACTATACTTATTGCACAGCGTTTTTGGAAAACCAGTGATAAACTTTTTATCACACAGGGTAAGCTTACCTTATGAGAAATTTTTAGTGGTCACAATTGGATTAACCATCAGCATAATAGCAGCATATGCTTTATTTCGCTTGGTAGAAAAACCTACGCATGAATTATCCAAAAGAATAAAATTAAAAACTTAATCGAATTTTAATTTGCTTTTGATACTTTTCTACTTAGTTTTGTAGTAGTTCATTTATAAATTAACTTATAAAGAAAGGTGGAGGGGCCGGCCCTACGATACCTTGGCAACCCTTAGGTTTTCTAAGAAGGTGCCAATTCCTGATTCAACACGAATCGATATAAGCAGTTATCCAACACATTAAATTCCGGTCCTAACGCATTTCAACTGATGATATGCAAAATATTAAAGACATTCTAAAAAACAGAATTCTTCTTTTAGATGGTGCTATGGGAACAATGATCCAAAGGTACACACTAACAGAGGACGATTTTCGAAAAGGTTGGTTTGAAGGCCATGATAAACCTTTAAAAGGGAATAATGATTTACTTTCTTTAACAAGGCCCGACATTATTTCTCGTATTCATGAAGCTTATTTAGCTGCGGGAGCAGACATTATTGAGACCAATACATTTAGTGGTACTTCCATTGCCCAATCTGATTATGGGTTAGAAAAATATGCCTACGACATCAATCTTCACAGTGCTAGGTTAGCCAAGGCGGCCTGTTTAAAATACAATGAAATAACACCCGACAAGCCAAGATTTGTAGCTGGTTCTATTGGTCCTACAAATAGAACGTTATCCATATCTCCTGACGTAAATGATCCAGGATATAGAAACATTGAATTTGATGCCTTAGTTGCTGCATACGAAGAACAAATTAATGGCTTAATTGAAGGAGGTGTAGATATTTTAATGGTAGAAACTGTATTTGACACTTTAAATGCAAAGGCAGCACTATTTGCCATAGAAAATTGTAAGAAAAATACAGGGAAAGATTTACCCGTAATGGTTTCTGGAACAATTACAGATGCCAGCGGTCGTACCCTATCTGGACAAACAGCAGAAGCTTTCTTAATATCTGTAGAACATGCTAACTTATTAAGTATTGGGTTTAACTGCGCTTTAGGTGCAGATGCCATGAAACCATATTTAAAAACATTAAAGAAAAAATCTAACCTATTAGTCAGTGCCCATCCTAACGCTGGACTTCCAAATGAAATGGGAGAATATGATGAAACGCCCGATAAAATGGGAGAACAAATTGAAGGATTTATCAAAGAAGGGATTGTCAATATTGTTGGAGGATGCTGTGGTACTACGCCAGAACATATAAAAAAAATGAATGAATTAATTATTAAATATAAAACCATATAAAATGCCAAAATTATATCAAGAAATAGATAAAACTATTCTAAAAGCAATTCCAAATCCTTCTAAAGAGGCCTACGAAATAAAAATAAAAATTCCAGAATTCACTTTTTTAGGAGTTAAAGAACAACCTGATTTTGCAACGGTATTTATCACCATGTATCCTTCTAATAAAATTGTTGAACTAAAATCTTTAAAACAATATTCTTTTCACTTAAGAGACATAGTTGTTTCCTATGAGCGATTGATCAATATTTTTTACGATCATTTAATTGAGGTGTACGAACCACAAAGATTAAGAATTTCTATGATCTGTAATCCAAGAGGAGGAATTTCTGCCAAATTAGCAATTGATTCCGATTGGGAAGCAAGAGGTGGAAAAGAACAATTTAAAGATTGGATGGGTAGACCTGACAATGACGATTGGAGCGTACTAATGTAATTTTATAACAAATATCAATAATTAATACTTTTTTTAAATGAGCTTTCACCCCGACTATACAGGACAGTACAAATATAAATGGACAGATATTCCATTCATGAAATTGAGTGGTTTAGAACCTTTGATATTGACCCCTGAGTCAAACTTTATTAATATAGGGGAAAGAACCAATGTGGCTGGTTCGAAAAAATTTCTTCGCTTAATTAACACCAATGAATTTGATGCCGCTTTATCGGTTGCAAGAGAGCAAGTGGAAAATGGAGCGCAAGTGATAGACATTAATATGGATGACGGCCTTATAGATGGCAAGGCGGCCATGGTAAAATTTTTAAAATTGATTGCCTCTGAACCAGATATCTCTAGGGTGCCAATCATGATTGATAGTTCAAAGTGGGAGATTATTGAAGCTGGACTGCAGTGCGTTCAAGGGAAGTCTATTGTTAATTCTATTAGTTTAAAAGAAGGGGAAGATAATTTTAAATACCAAGCTAAAAAAATAAAAGCCTACGGTGCGGCAGTTATTGTAATGGCATTTGACGAAAAGGGACAAGCGGATTCCTATGAAAGAAGGATTGAGATTTGTAAACGATCCTATGACATCTTGGTCAATGAAGTCAACTTTAATCCCCAAGATATTATATTTGATCCTAATATTTTCCCTGTCGCGACAGGTATGGATGAGCACCGCCAAAATGCCATTCACTTTTTTCAGGCAACCCGCTGGATTAGAGAAAATTTACCCGGCGCTCACGTAAGCGGTGGCGTTTCTAATGTTTCGTTTTCCTTCCGTGGAAACAATACAGTTAGAGAAGCCATGCATTCAGCATTCTTGTACCATGCCATCCGTGAAGGAATGGACATGGGAATTGTGAATCCAAGTATGCTGGAAGTCTACGATAACATTTCTAAAGATTTACTAACTAAAGTGGAGGATGTTTTATTGGATAGACACGAAGATGCGACGGAAAACTTGTTGAATTTCGCAGATAATGTAGTCGAAAAAGCTGCAGGTGTTAAAGATACTGCAGAATGGAGAAAATTGCCAATACAAGAGAGGATAACGCATTCTTTAGTAAAAGGAATTGCAGATTTCGCGACAGAAGACATGGAAGAAGCAAGACATCTGGTAGATGCCCCCATTAAGGTCATTGAAGGATATTTAATGAATGGCATGAACGTGGTTGGTGATTTATTTGGCGCTGGAAAAATGTTTTTACCCCAAGTCGTAAAATCTGCTAGGGTAATGAAAAAAGCAGTTGCTTATCTACTTCCATTTATCGAAGAAACCAAAGAAAAAGGCCAGACGAATGGAAAAATATTGTTGGCAACCGTAAAAGGGGATGTTCATGATATTGGAAAAAATATTGTAGGTGTTGTGCTTGCCTGTAATAATTATGAAATTATTGACCTAGGCGTAATGGTACCAGTCGAAAAAATTATTGAAACGGCCAAATTACATGACGTAGACATTATTGGTTTGAGTGGGTTAATCACCCCTTCATTAGACGAGATGGTAACTGTGGCGGAAGAGCTACAAAATCAAGGGATGGCTATTCCACTCTTAATTGGTGGTGCCACAACTTCTAAAGTACATACGGCTGTTAAAATTCAAGAAAAATATACAAAAGGCGACACGGTTCATGTATTAGATGCCTCTAGATCTGTTACCGTTGCTGGTGAATTATTGGGTAAAAATAAATCTACCTTCACCAACAATATAGCGGAAGAATACGACAAAATCAGGATTAATTATGCAAAAAAAGTAGGCATTAAATCATACTTAAGTATTGATGAAGCCAGATCGAATAAACAAAAAATTGATTGGCAACAAGAAGACATTAAAATACCAAATTTTATTGGTGTAAAACATTACGAAAATTTTGACTTAAAGGAATTAATCAACTATATCGATTGGACACCTTTCTTTTACACTTGGGAAATGCGCGGGAAATACCCAGCCATATTAAAAGATGAGAAAAAAGGAGAAGAAGCCACAAAGTTATTTAAGGATGCGGAAGCCATGTTGGAAAAAATCATTGCTGAAAAATGGTTAAAAGCCAATGCCTCGGTTGGAATATGGCCTGCCAATACTGTGGATGATGATGTAATTGAAATATACAAAGACGAAGATAGAAAGGAAGTTATTCATTACCAATACGCCTTAAGACAACAATTAAAAAAATCGGACAAAGCATTCAACCATTCTGTTGCAGATTTTATTGCGCCAAAAACAAGTGGCATTAAAGATTACATTGGAGGATTTGCGGTAACAAGTGGATTAAATATAGAAAAGCAATTAAAGATATTTGAAGCAGACCATGACGATTATAACGCCATTATGTTAAAAGCTTTAGCCGATAGATTAGCGGAAGCCTTTGCTGAAAAAATGCATGAAATCGTGAGACAGGAATTATGGGGTTACGAAAAAGAAAAGCTAAACAAAAATGATTTAATTAAAGAAAAATACCAAGGTATTCGTCCGGCTCCAGGCTATCCTGCTAATCCAGATCATACTGAAAAAATTGGCCTTTTTAAGATATTAGCTGCCACTGAAAATAGTAAAATTACTTTGACAGAAAGTCTTGCTATGTTTCCAACAGCCGCCGTTAGTGGCTGGTATTTTTCACATCCTGAAACCCATTATTTTGGAGTAGGAAAAATAAAAATGGATCAAATTGAAGAAATTGCGACTAAAAAGGGCATGGAATTAAAAGTATATAAAAGATGGCTTTCTTCAAATTTAGCCGACTAATTCTTGTATATTTAAGCTTATGATCGCCAAAAACGTAGCTGCCTATTTAATCATTTTTATTAGTGTAATTGCACTATTAGTACTTGGTAAATCATTACTAATACCATTTATTTTGGGACTACTCATTTGGTTTTTAATTGTGGAATTTAGAACCCTCCTCCTTAAAATCCCTTTTATTGGTAGTAAGTTGCCAGCTTGGTTTTGGACCTTTGCTTCGGCAATTTTGTTATTTCTTTTATGTGGCTTAGCCATCAATGTACTTATTGAAAACATCAAAGAATTAAGTAAACAAATACCCAACTACGAAGCAAATATAAAAATGGTGAATTCAAATATCGATCAGACATTTGGTGTCAACGTTTTTGAAAGTATCACGGACTATGCCGGTGACTTTAAATTATCTAAGCTATTCTCGCCTATACTTAACTCTATCTCCGATTTATTTAGCAATGCTTTTATGATTGTACTTTATGTGCTCTTTTTAATTTTAGAGGAATCTGTATTTCGTACTAAATTGAAGAAAGTATTTCCTGAGAATAAAAAATTTGATGACATTACTGTTATTCTTGAAAAAATAAAAACTTCTACTAGTAACTACATTACCTTGAAGACGATTATCAGTTTAATCACTGGTGTAGCCAGTTACTTTGCCTTAGTAATTATAGGTGTGGACACCCCAATATTTTGGGCATTTCTAATTTTTTTAATGAACTTTATTCCGACCATAGGATCATTAATTGGTACCTTATTTCCTGCTGTAATTGCACTACTCCAATTTGGCGACTTGTTACATTTTGGCCTTGTTTTAGGTGTAGTGGGAATAATACAAGTGATTATTGGTAACTTTGTAGAACCTAAATTAATGGGAAACAATTTAAATTTAAGTCCCCTCGTTGTGATTTTAGCGTTAAGTTTCTGGGGGGCATTATGGGGCATTACCGGTATGATTTTATCGGTTATTATCACTGTCATTATGGTAATTTTGTTTTCTCAATTTAAAGCCACTAAACCAATCGCCATATTCTTATCTGAAAAAGGTAATATATAAAATAATACCAATCGGTATATTATTATTAACTTTGTCGCATGCCTACTAAAGCTGCACAAACCAAAGTCCATATTATTAAAACAGTTGCCCCTGTTTTTAATAAACAAGGTTATTTTGGTACCAGCTTAAAAGATATCACTATAGCTACAGCCTTAACCAAAGGCGCTATTTACGGTAATTTTAAAGATAAAAACGAATTGGCTCTAGAAGCTTTTAAATATAACGTCAACATCATCACCTCTAAAATTGAGGCGGTAATCCTTCAAAAGCACACGGCCATTGAAAAACTATTTGCCATTGCAGAGTTCTATGCCGATTACTATCGTTTCACGTTTAAGTATGGTGGTTGTCCCATTTTAAATATTGGTATTGATGCTAATCATCAAAACGAAGTTTTATTACAGAAAGTAAGAAAGGCAATTGATAATATACAAAACAATATTTCAAAAATCATACAATTTGGCATACAAGAAAAAGAAATAAACCCCACAATAGATGCCGATTACTATGCGCGTCAAATCTTTGCAAGAATTGAAGGTGCGGTCTTTATGACCATGACAACTAAAAATGAAATTTACATGAAAGACATGTCAATTGGCTTAAAAATTATGATTGACAAAGAATTAATTGCTTAAAAAATTTAACTAAAATTATACCAATCAGTATAAAAGATGAAAACAATACAAATATTACTCCAATTACTCTCGAAAATTAGTCCAAAATTAAGTGCTAAAGTGGCATTCCACCTTTTTACAAAAGTCCGTAAAAAAGATATTAGAGACAGAGAAAAAGCATTTTACCAACAAGCAAAAAAGAGCAGCATTCCATTTCCAAAAGAAGATTTAAACATATATGAATTTGGTGAAGAAAGCAATGAATTGATTATTTTAGTGCATGGATGGGATTCCAATGCCGGTTCCTTATTTGCATTTGTTGCTCCCCTACTCCAAAAAAACAAAAGAGTTATAGCTTTAAATTTACCTGGTCATGCAGACTACAAGTCGAGTCATACCAATTTACTGGAATGTAAAGATGCCATCATTACCTTACTTCAGACATTTAAAAACACTGAAAACATATCCATTATTTCTCATTCTTTTGGATCTGCTATTACCAGTCTTGCTTTGTGTGAGCTGGATATAAAGGTGAACAATTTGTACTTTTTAACCAGTCCAAATAAAATGGAAAATGTATTTTTAGAGTTCAAAGCAATTCTAAAATTGGACGATAGAACCTATCATTTATTAAGAAACATGGCTAATGTAGTTTTAAAAGAGAAACTGGAAGACATGTATATACACGACAAGTTAAAGCATGCTTCCTTTCAACATTTGTATGTTTTTCATGACGAAAAAGATAAAATTATTGACTTAGAAAATTCCATTAAAATTGTAAGTGAAATCAAAAATTCAAGTCTAAAAACTTACCATAAAATTGGTCACTACAGAATGCTTTGGAATGAACCATTAATTAAGGACGTAATATCCTTCATATAAAAGAATACTTCCTTAAAAAATATCACGCATAATAATAGCCGTAGCGCCTACTTGCCGATTCATATAATCTAGGATATAATTAAAATCTTGTTTACCATCCAGCTCCTTAAACACTTTTTCTAAGGTTTCTTTAGTCGCCACACTAAATCCAACTTGTTGTTCTATAAACAAACTTGCTTCTGGAAACTTAGAGAATTTAGGTCCAAAAATAACCGGGCATCCAAAACAAGCAGGTTCTAAAATATTATGTAAACCAGTTTTAAATCCACCACCCACATAGGCGATATTTGCATATTGATATACATTCATCAGCATACCAATATTATCAATAATTAAAATGTCGGCATTTTCACTTTTTACCGAAGGCAATTCAGAGTATAAAACAGACTTCTTTTTCAGGCTTTTAGTAATGCGATACAAGTGTTTATCCTTGATTTCATGCGGTGCAATAATCACTTTATAATTAAAATCCGGACGATTAATCAAAGGCATAAATACTCTTTCATCTTCTTCCCAAGAAGACCCGATAACTAGGGTCTTTTCTCCCTGAATAAAATCTTCTATTGCCGTAATTCTTTTTACATTTTTAGCATTATGCATCACCCTATCAAATCGAGTATCACCAGACAATGTATTAGGTACATGAATCGTATTTAACAGTTTTTGAGAAGCCTCATTTTGGACAAATATTTTAGTAAAACTATGTAATACTTTTCTAAAAAAACCACCATACCATTTAAAGAAAACTTGGTTTTCTCGAAATAATCCAGAGATCAAATAAACAGGTATATTCTGCTTTTTTAATTCGAAAATATAATTCGCCCAAAACTCATATTTTATAAAAAAAACTTTTGTAGGTTTTAAAGCCGCAATTAAATATTTCGCATTTGACTTACTATCTATTGGCAAGTAAAAGGTATAATCACTTAATTCATAATTTTTACGGACGCTATATCCAGATGGGGAAAAAAAAGAAACTACAATTTGACAATCCTGTTTAGCTTTTAAGGCTTCAATCAATGGTCTACCTTGTTCAAACTCTCCTAAACTGGCGCAATGAAACCAATATAAAGGCAATTCATTTCTCTTAAAACTAGCTAAGTTATTTTTCCAATTTCTCCTACCATTTACCCAAAGTTTTGCCTTGGGATTAAAAATAGCAGCCAAATGAATGATTACAGCATAGCTATAAATTCCTATTGAATAGAAAAAATTCATTAATCAAAATAATAATCTTGTAACTGCCTTGTGTAAATAGGAATCATCCAACCCACTTTAATTCCAAAAAACAACTCTAATCTTAGTTCATCTTCCGGTCCTTCCGTATCAAAATTATAAGTTCGTACGTTTTTTGTAAATGCTTGACCAAATTCTAGTCCCCCATAAAAATTCAAAAATTGTCGATTTCCTTGTTGAAGATAACCAATAAATTGTTTGGTTGAAAGTCCCATAGACAGTTTATCATACCCTTTAATATAATCTTCTTTAAACTGATCTAATCTATCATAAATATGCTCAATTCGTATTTTATGGAACATATATCCTAGTCCAAAATTCACCCAAAGACCAGCATTGGGTCCCTTCCCTACTTTATTAAAAACATAGCCAACTTGGCCAGTAAAATTACCACCTCTCAACAAATACAAAACATCTGCTGGAATGCCTTCAAAATTGATAATCTTACCATCTTCATTTTTTAAATTATCGAAAATTTCTGGTTCCTTAAAAGTATTGCCAAAAATAAACTGTGATTCAAACCCAAAAGTTAAATTTGATTTCAATTTAAAATTCACTTCAGCCCCTAAATTATTATGAAAACCCCAACGATCTGCAAAATCTCCCCCTGGCAAGGAAGCTTTATAAGTCAACCCATATATAGGGGTGAAAATAGAAGCTGTTTTCAAATCTCGTTGTGCATTAACGGTTAAATTAACCAGTACAAAAAAACAAATGAGCAAAGCCTTCTTGGTTAAATTTTTAATTAATTTTCTCATATCCAAATTTCAATATTACTTTCAGTTTTTAATTGCCTCAAAATATTGCAATAAAATTACACTATAAATGGTTATATTCGCAAACTTAATAGTATTTAACACTAATTATTGATTCAAGTGAAAAAAATTCAAATGGTAGATTTGGTTTCTCAATACGAGAAAATCAAGCCTGAAATATTAAAATCAATCGAAAATGTCCTTGATAACGCGACTTTTATCAATGGACCGGCGGTTAAAAGTTTTCAAAATAATTTAGAACAATATTTAAATGTCAAACATGTAATACCATGTGCAAATGGTACAGATGCTTTACAAATTGCTTTGATGGCTTTGGGACTAGAACCAGGTGACGAAGTAATCACTTCAGATTTCACTTTTGCGGCTACCGTTGAAGTGGTAAAACTTTTAAAGCTTAAACCTGTTTTAGTAGATGTTGATTGGAATAACTTTAACATATCAATCGCGGCCATAGAAAAGGCAATTACACCAAAAACTAAGGCTATAATTCCGGTTCATTTGTTTGGACAAAGTGCCGATATGGAGTCCTTAATGGCCCTTGCTAAAAAGCATAATATTGCGCTAGTAGAAGATACAGCGCAAGGAATTGGTGCAAAATACACATTTAAAAATGGTGAAACTCACTTTGCTGGAACCATAGGTGAAATAGGAACCACTTCTTTTTTCCCCTCTAAAAACTTAGGTGGTTTTGGAGATGGTGGAGCTGTATTTACCAATGACGACAATTTGGCGAAAATCATGCGCTCTATTGTAAACCACGGTATGGGAGAGCGTTATTACTACGACAGAGTTGGTGTTAATTCTAGACTGGACAGTATTCAGGCTGCCGTTTTAGATATTAAATTAACCCATTTAGATGAGTATATCGCTAGTCGTCAAAAAGCAGCAGCTTATTATTCTGACTTTTTTAAGGACTTTGAAAATGTAGAAACTCCGGTGATTGAAGACTATTCCACCCATGTTTTTCACCAGTACACTTTAAAAATAAAAGGCATCAATCAATTTGAAGCTCAAAAATACCTAAACGAAAAAGGAATCCCGGCAATGATCTATTACCCTGTCCCTTTGCATAGTCAAAAGGCATATGATGCAGATCAATATGATGATGCAGATTTTAAAAATACAAATTTACTTTGTCATTCCGTATTATCTTTACCAATGCATACCGAATTAGAAGAAGAACAATTGAGATTCATTTGCGAATCCCTAAAAAAATATTTAATTAAATGAAAAAAATTGCAGTAATTGGAACTGGCTACGTAGGCCTAGTAACAGGAACTTGTTTCGCAGAAACAGGTAATGATGTCATTTGTGTGGACATAGACAAAGAGAAAGTGGACTTAATGAAGAATGGTAAAGTTCCAATTTATGAACCACATTTAGATGTTTTATTTGAAAGAAACATCAAAGAAGGTAGACTTCGCTTTACCACAGATATTGCAGAGGGAATAAAAGATGCTGAAATTATATTTTTAGCCTTACCTACCCCTCCGGGTGAAGATGGATCTGCAGATTTATCTTACGTACTTGGTGTTGGTGCAGACTTAGGTAAATTAATGACAGAATACAAGGTTATCGTCGATAAATCAACTGTTCCCGTTGGAACATCAGAAAAAGTGGAAGCTGCGATTAAAGCACATGCGACCGTTGAATTTGACGTGGTTTCTAATCCTGAATTTTTAAGAGAAGGATTTGCAGTAGATGACTTTTTAAAGCCAGATAGAGTAGTAATAGGTACTAACTCTGCAAGAGCCAGAAAAATAATGGGTGAATTATACAAACCTTTCGTTCGTCAAGGAAATCCAATTTTATTCATGGATGAAAAATCAGCAGAATTAACAAAGTATGCTGCCAATTCATTTTTAGCCACTAAAATTACTTTTATGAACGAAATCGCAAATTTTTGCGAAATTGTTGGTGCGAATGTAGATGATGTAAGAATTGGTATCGGGTCGGATGATAGAATTGGTAACAGATTCCTTTTTCCTGGTATTGGATTTGGCGGAAGTTGTTTTCCTAAAGATGTACAAGCATTAGTAAAATCAGGTAAAGAATATAATTACGATTTCGATATTATTAATGCTGTTTTACGGGTAAATGATCAACAAAGACTAAGGTTAATTGACAAAGTTTTAAATCATTTTGGTGATGTTAAAGGAAAAACGTTTGGCTTATGGGGCCTTGCATTTAAACCGGATACAGATGACATTAGAGAAGCACCAGCTTTATACATGATAGAGAAGTTACTTGCTGCAGGTGCAAAAATTAAAGCATATGATCCTGAAGCAATGGCAAATGTTAAAAAACAATATGATTTCGACATTGAATATGTAGACAATCAATATACTGCAATTGAAGGTGCAGATGCTCTATTAATTGCCACGGAATGGGGAGCATTTAGAAACCCTGACTTTGAACTTATCAAAAAGAACTTGAAAAAACCAAAAGTATTTGATGGTCGTAATTTATTTGGCTTAGAAGAAATGGAAGAAAGAGGATTTTATTACGAAAGTATTGGTAGAAGAACAATTGTAGGATGAAACAAAGAAAAAAAGTATTAATTACAGGGGCAGCAGGATTTTTAGGTTCTCATTTATGTGACCGTTTTATTAAAGAAGATTTTCATGTAATTGCCATGGATAATTTAATAACAGGTCGGTTAAAAAATATTGAGCATTTATTTCCGCTTGAAAATTTTGAGTTTTATAACCATGACGTAAGTAAATTCATCCATATTCCAGGTGAATTAGATTATATCATGCATTTTGCTTCACCTGCTAGTCCGATTGATTACTTAAAAATACCCATACAAACTTTAAAAGTTGGCTCACTCGGTATCCACAATTGTCTTGGTTTAGCAAAGGCAAAAAACGCGACTTTAATGATTGCTTCAACTTCTGAAGTTTATGGTGATCCCGAAGTACATCCACAAACAGAAGAATACTGGGGAAATGTAAACCCAATTGGCCCAAGAGGAGTATACGACGAAGCGAAAAGATTTCAGGAAGCAATGACCATGGCTTACCATACTTTTCATGATGTAGACACGAGGATTGTAAGGATATTTAACACTTACGGCCCAAGAATGCGACTAAATGATGGTCGAGTATTACCTGCCTTTATTGGACAAGCATTAAGAGGAGAAGATTTGACTGTTTTTGGAGATGGTTCACAAACCAGATCCTTCTGCTATGTAGATGACTTAGTAGAAGGAATCTATAGATTGTTAAATAAAAAAGACTATCATCAACCAGTGAATATCGGTAATCCAGATGAGATTTCTATAGGTGATTTTGCAGAAGAAATCATCAAATTAACCGGAACTACTCAAAAAGTAATTTATAAAGACCTTCCGGTAAATGATCCAAAACAACGTCAACCTGACATTACTAAAGCGATTGATTTATTAGGTTGGACACCTAAAGTAGACCGAGCAAGTGGTCTAAAAATAACCTACGATTATTTCAAATCTTTATCCAAAGATGAATTAGAAAAAACAGACCACTATAATTTTGATAACTTTATTATAAAATAATTTAGTATGATACGTTCATTACTACTAATATCCATTGTCTTTGCATTCAATAATATTGTTTTCGCACAGCCTTTGTATAAAGTAATGATGGAAGATAATCAATTCAATTTTTACCAAGTAGTCGATACTGCTGAAAGCTATTTTAATACCCACCCCAGAACAAAAGGTTCTGGGTGGAAGGGCTTTCAGAGGTGGATTGCAGCAAATGAATACAAGTATTACCCTAGTGGAGATAGAACGCAAACTTCTCCTTTCTTTGCAGAAGAAAACTTTACTAAATTTAAGGAAGAAAATTCAAACGCAGAAGATTTTTTCAATTCAGGCTGGCAAGATTTAGGACCATATTCTATTGATAGTATTACGGGCCATTATTCAGCCGGACTCGGAAGAGTAGAAGATTTTTATGTCAATCCCAATAACACACAATTAATCTACTTAGGTTCTAGAAGTGGTGGCTTTTGGCGTTCTACAGACGGGGGCGGGAATTGGTTAAACTCTACGGATTTCCTTGTCGCTACAGGTGTAGATGCTATCGCTGTATCTCCAACAAACCCAGACTCCGTATTAGTAAATGTAAAAAACGCTAGAAATGGTACAACCCATGGCGTTTACCGTTCAGTGGATGGCGGAATAACTTGGAATGTCACTAACTTTAATCCTATCAATTTAGGTTGGGGTGGCTTAGGTACAAATGATAAAATTTATAAAATTGCATACCACCCTACTATTCCAAACTTAGTATTTGTTGGCACATCTAAAGGAATATTTAAGTCTACCGATAACCTACAAACTTGGACACAAGCATTAAGCACTTCCGATATTACCGATATTGATTTTCATCCAACCAACACCAATATTTTATACTTATATGATGATTATTATTGGGGAGTAAATCAAAATGTAGTTTTAAAATCCACTGATTTGGGGGCTACTTATACAAGTTCTAACCAAATTACAGGAAATAATGATGCAAAATTAATCATATCCTTAAGCGCCGACTGTCCCTCTTGCGTATACGTTGCCTCTGGAAATGGTATTTGGAAATCTACAGATGAAGGACAAAATTTTAATTATTTAAATAACCCTGGAAATAGTTGCGACGGTTTTGCCGTAAATGATTTAGATACTTCAAAAATGATTTATGGTTATTTAGATATTGAAGGAAGTATTGATGGGGGCCAATCATTTAGTCAAATTACATTTTGGTCGCAAGGTACCAATGCTAGTTTTAATAATGGCTTATATGTACACGCTGACTTAAGGGATGCAAAATGCATAAATGGAACCTACTATGTAGCTACTGATGGCTTTTTAAGTCGATCTTTAAATAACGGCATCACTTGGGAAATATTAAGCCAAGGTACCGGTATTCGAGAAAATTATTCTTTAGGTATCAGTCAATCGAATCACTATAGAACCATGGTCGGTTCCCAAGATAATGGAACAAGTATTAAGCATAAAAATGATTGGATAGAATTTTATGGTGCAGATGGCATGGAGGCAATTATTCACCCCTTAAATGATGATTGGATGATTGGTAGTATCCAATATGGCAGTAGAAGAATCACAAAGAATGGTGGAGCGACACAAGGAGGAGCAACACCAACGGGACAATCGGGTAGCTGGATAGCACCGTTAATGTACGACCCAAATGACCACATGACCGTTTATTCCCTTGGCGAAAACATTTACAAAAGTACTGACTTTGGTACTTCATGGGTGAATATTGGTTCACCTTCCTTTACTGGAACCATTGCTGAAGCTGCAATAGCACAAAACAATTCAAACACCTTAATTGTAAGCAAAGCATCAAACATTGAAATAACCACAGATGCTGGTATTACATTTACCGACATTAGCAATGGTTTACCTAATAATACCATTACTGATATTGCATTCGACCCGCATAACGACCAAGTCATTATAGTAACATTCGCGACACACCAAAACGACAACAATAAGGTTTTTCTTAGCAACAATCAGGGAGCAACTTGGACCAATATTTCTTACAATATCCAGAATATGCCAATTCGTAAAGTGGTAATTGATCATTCACCAGAAGCAAATATTTATTTAGGGGCTGAAATTGGCGTTTTTACAAAACCTATGAATGGTAATAGTTGGACCTTATACAATGTAGACTTACCAAACATAGCCATTGAAGACATGGAAATAATGTGGGGTTCAAATACTTTAAGAGCGGCAACTTGGGGTCGAGGGTTATGGGAATATGCCTTGGTAGGTAGGTCAGATTATCCAGCAATTATACGTACAAAAATTACCGACACACCAAGTGATATTCTTCCAACAAATAATACCCCACAATATGTCACTTCCATTATTTCCTACGACAATAACATTACAAGTGCTTATGTAAAGTATGCCGTAAATAACCAAGTATATAACAACACCCTAACCATGTCAAATACCATAGACAGTACTTGGGTAACAAACAATCCAATTCCCGCTGGTTTGGTGAACGATAAAATTTACTTTAAAGTATACGCCATTGGTACTAATAATGACACTACGGAGACTTACAAATTCATGTATACCATGCGCCCATCCTGTCTTTCTAGTGGTAACATGAGTTGGGGAACGGCCATAACTGAAGTAGGAATTAATACGATACTAAACAGCAGTGGTAAAACCCAACCCTATACTGATTATTCCAGTACGCAATCTACCAATTTATTAATAGGCAATAATTATGATTTGAGTGTAAACTTAAATACAGATGGGAATTACAGTATCTATGCAAAAGCTTGGATTGATTGGAATCAAAATGGGAGTTATTTAGACACTGGAGAAGAATATGACCTTGGGTTTACATTAAACGCAACAAATGGTATCACTTCTAATTCGCCACTTTCAATTACCGTCCCAAGTACCGCTTTAATCGGCAACACAAGTATGCGGGTATCTGCAAAATTCAATGCATCACCTACCCCTTGTGAAACAGACTTTGATGGAGAAGTGGAAGATTATCAAATTAAAGTAGACCCACTACAACTTGACTTTATCACTACCAATCAGCCATCCTGTATTGGAGATGTTTTATATTATGAGTATACTGGTGACCCTGTAGATTCTGTCTATTGGGAATTTACCAATGGTAGTACAGTTTATTCTGGTAATACTTTAACGGATAATATTGTATTTAATGCAATCGGCTTATTCGACTTTACTTTATACGGATATTATGGTGGTGTGCAATTCTCAAAAGACTCTCTAGGCATTGTTAACATTGTTGGCTATGATAGCATTACTATTTTTGACACCATCTGTTTAGGGGAAATTTATCCCTTTAATTCGCAACAACTAACCACAACAGGCACTTATATAGCAACATTTACCACTCCGACTTGTGACTCAATCGTTACCTTACACCTTTCTGCTACAGCCTTAGATGTAAGTGTTGACAATCAAAACACTCACTTAATAGCAAATAGCACTGTTGGTACTTACCAATGGTATGACTGTAAGTCAAATATGATAATAGCAGGCGCAAACAACAGCACTTATACGCCAATAATGGATGGCGCATATGCCTTAATTTTAAATTATCAAAACTGCGCAGACACTTCAGATTGCATAGAAATTAATGGTTTAAATATTCCGTCTAATGGAGAAACCGTTATCAAAATATACCCAAATCCATTTGAAAATACTTTTACAATCGAACTTGATAATTCGAAGCAACCAAAACAAGTTAAAGTATACAATGCTTCAGGTAAAGTAGTATTAATAAAACAACTAAAATCTAAGGATAATATAGTAGAATTTGACTTAACAAAACATGCAAAAGGCATATATTTTATTCATGTTATTAGCGAAAAATCTTCGGTAATTCAAAAACTTATTAAATATTAAAAGATGGATTATTTTGCACATGAGACAGCGGTTATAGACGCAGGATGTACGATTGGAAAAGGCACAAAAATTTGGCACTTTTCTCATATTATGGCCGATTCTATTATTGGTGAAAATTGTAATTTTGGTCAAAATGTGGTGGTTTCCCCAAAAGTTGTATTGGGAAATAATGTTAAAGTTCAAAATAACGTTTCGATATACACAGGGGTGACTTGTGAAGATGATGTTTTTTTAGGTCCTTCTATGGTATTTACCAATGTAATAAACCCTAGAAGTGCAATTAATCGACGCAATGAATATGCCAAAACTATTGTAATGCAAGGTGCATCTATTGGAGCTAATGCAACTATAGTCTGTGGACATAATATTGGAAAATTTGCTTTTATTGGAGCAGGTGCCGTAGTTACAAAAGATATTCCTAATTTTGCACTTGTTGTCGGCAATCCAGCAAAGCAAATAGGTTGGGTTGGGGAATATGGTCACCGTTTAAATTTTGACGAAAATCAAACAGCAGTTTGTCCAGAAAGTGGACAAGAATACATTTTAAAGAACGAGTTAGTATATAGACTTAAATAATGCAAGAAGGAAAATTAAAATTTGTAGTAATTGGATGCGGCCATATTGGTAAAAGACACGCAACCATGATTTTAAATAATGAAGAAGCAGAATTGGTAGGCCTTTGTGACATCAACGCAGAGGAAAACTTAGGCCTTGAAACATTTAAAAATGTGCCTTTCTTTTCCTCATTAGAAGCACTTATAAAAAGTGGAATTGAGTTTGATATCGCCAATATTTGTACTCCAAATGGTTTACACTCTGATCAAGCTATTAAATTGTTAGACCACGATAAACACATTGTAGTAGAAAAACCAATAGGATTATCTAAAGCAAAATGTGAAACTGTTATATTTAAAGCATTAAGAAATCACAAACAGGTATTTGCAGTAATGCAAAACCGATACTCTCCACCTTCCGTTTGGCTGAAAAAAATAGTTTCTGAAAAAATAATTGGCGATATTTTTATGGTTCAAGTCAACTGTTATTGGAATAGAGATGATAGATATTATAAAAAAGGAGGCTGGAAAGGTGTGGAAGAATTAGATGGTGGCACATTATTCACCCAATTTTCACATTTTATTGATATCATGTATTGGCTATTTGGAGACATTCAAAATATTCAAGGAAAATTTAACGATTTCACACATGCAGCATCTACCGATTTTGAAGATTCAGGTTTTGTTTCTTTTGATTTTATGGATGGTGGCATGGGCGCATTAAATTATTCGACAGCCGTATGGAACAGTAATCTAGAAAGCTCCATTACCATTATCGGTAGTAAAGGTAGTGTTAAAGTTGGCGGTCAATATATGAACGAAGTAGAGTATTGTAACATTGAAGATTACGACATGCCAGAATTAGCACCTTCAAATCCGCCAAATGATTACGGCAACTATAAAGGATCCGCAGCAAATCATCACTTTATCATAGAAAATGTAGTAGATACATTAAAAGGAAGAACAAAGGCTACCACCAACGCCTTAGAGGGATTAAAAGTGGTAGAAATTATTGAAAGAATATACAAAGTAAGAGACAAAAGCTTTGTTAAGCAGAAAAAATAAGCATGAATATTTACGATAGATTAGTAGCAAAAGAAACTACATTAGCAGTAATAGGTTTAGGTTATGTAGGTTTACCAATTGCCCTAGAATTTGCAAAAAAGATCAAAGTAATCGGTTTTGACATCAATGAAAAAAGAGTGGATTTGATGAAACAAAAAATCGATCCCAGTGATGAATTAGTCGAAAGTGATTTTAATAATACAGACATTGAATTTACTGCTAACCTTGAAGATTTAAAAAAGGCTACGTTCTTTATTGTAGCCGTACCTACTCCAATTGACGAAAGTAGACTGCCAGATTTAAGACCATTACTTGGCGCTTCAAAAACAGTTGGACTAGCTTTAAAAAAAGGCGATTACGTTGTTTTTGAATCTACGGTATACCCTGGTTGTACCGAAGAAGATTGTATCCCTGTATTAGAGGAAGTTTCTGGTTTAAAATGGAAAGAAGATTTCAATGTTGGTTATTCTCCCGAAAGAATTAATCCAGGTGATAAAGTACACACATTAGCAAGTATTGTAAAAGTTGCGGCTGGAGACACCCCCGAATCTGCAGATATTATTGCAAAAACATACGAACTAGTTGTTACTGCCGGGGTACACCGCGCAGCGACAATAAAAGTTGCGGAAGCAGCAAAAATTATAGAAAATACACAAAGAGATGTCAATATTGCTCTGGTAAACGAACTTTCCATTATTTTTAATAAACTAAAAATAAATACCTATGATGTTTTAGAAGCAGCTGGTACAAAATGGAATTTCTTAAACTTTAGACCAGGCCTCGTAGGCGGTCACTGTATTGGAGTTGACCCTTATTATTTAACGCATAAAGCCAAACAAGTAGGTTATCACGCAAAAATCATTAATTCTGGACGATATGTCAATGACTCAATGGGATTTTACGTTGGTAAACAAACCGTTAAAATGATGATTAAGCAAGGTAAAAACCCTATGGAATCAAAAGTTTTATTGATGGGTGCCACTTTTAAAGAGGATGTAAGCGACATTCGAAATTCAAAAATTGTAGACGTAATTCGTGAATTGGAATCTTTTTCTTGTACTGTAGATGTAATTGATCCACATGCTGACTCAGAGGACTTATTTTTAGAGTATGGTTTTAATCTACAAAAAGAAGTAACTAATGATTATGATGCTATAATTGTAGCGGTTAACCATAAAGAATATTCTAATTATACCGAAGATGAATTTAAAAAATTAATGAAAGATGGTAAAGGAGTTTTTGTAGACTTAAAAGGAATTTATAAGAATAAAATAGAAGATTTAACATACTGGTCGCTTTAAAGCCAAACCATTATTTGTAAATTAGTAGCAGCGTTTAATAACGCTGCTTTTTTTTTGAAAAAATGACTGAAAAATACGACAAAACAATTTTAATTACTGGCGGTGCAGGATTCATTGGATCGCACGTCATCAGACTATTTGTAAATAAATATCCCAATTATAAAATTGTTAACCTCGACAAGTTAACCTACGCCGGAAACTTATTTAACACTCAAGACATTGAGAAACAAACCAATTATAGCTTCATAAAGGCCGATATCAATGATAAAGAAAATTTAAATGCCATTTTCAAAACTTATCAAATTACAGATGTCATACACTTGGCTGCTGAATCACATGTGGACAGGTCTATTTCTGGACCCATGGATTTTATACAAACGAATATTGTTGGAACGGCCAATTTATTGGAAATAGCTAGAAATACTTGGAAAGAAAATCCAGGTGTTTTTTACCATATTTCAACAGATGAAGTATATGGTTCCTTAGGAAAAGAAGGTTTTTTTACCGAAAACACGGCGTACGATCCTCGTAGTCCATATTCCGCTTCAAAAGCGAGTTCAGATCATTTAGTGCGTGCTTATTTCCATACTTATAAATTACCCATTAAAATTTCGAATTGTTCAAATAATTACGGTTCTCATCAATTTCCAGAAAAGTTGATTCCATTAATGATCCATAATATAAAACAAAAAAAATCACTCCCCATTTATGGAAAAGGAGATAACATTAGAGACTGGCTATGGGTAGAAGACCATGCCCGTGCTATTGATGTGGTTTTCCATAAAGGTAAATTGGGAGAAACATATAACATTGGTGGTTGGAATGAATGGACAAATATTGACTTGGTACACCAACTTTGCAAAATAATGGATGAGAAACTAGGTAATCCAGTGGGTACTTCTGCTAAACTAATTACCCATGTAACCGACAGAGCCGGCCACGATCAACGATATGCCATAGATGCAACTAAAATTAAAAAAGAATTAGGTTGGATTCCTTCGATAACTTTTGAAGAAGGCCTTGAAAAAACAGTTGTGTGGTATTTGCAAAACCAAGATTGGTTAAAAAACGTCACCTCAGGAGAATATGCTGATTATTACGAAAAAAACTACAATTAAATGGGACTACTTTCCAACATATTCAAGAGAACACCTAAACTTGACCCAATAGATCTAAGTCTATTAGGTACTGATATTCACAGTCACCTTATTCCAGGAATTGATGATGGTTCCAAAAGTTTGAATGATTCATTTCAAATGCTACAAAAATTTTCAGATTTAGGATATAAAAAAATCATTACAACACCGCACGTAATGAGTGATTTTTACAAAAATACACCCGAAATTATTTTAGGAGGTCTTGAAAAAGTAAAGTCTTATATCAAAGAAAAAGGGCTTAATATTGAAGTAGAAGCAGCAGCTGAATACTACCTTGATTTTCATTTTGAAGAATTAATTGAAGCTGGAAACTTATTGACCTTTGGCGATAATTATGTTTTGTTTGAACTCTCTTTCATGCATGAATCAAAAAGGATTAAGGAAGTTATTTTTAATCTACAAAACAAAGGCTATAAGCCTGTTTTAGCCCATGTAGAACGTTACCCTTTTTATTTTAATGAATGGGATAAAATTGAAGACTTTATGAATAGAGGTTGCATAATGCAACTCAACACCAACTCCCTTTCTGGCGTTTATGGACCGCAGGTAAAAAAAATGGCGGAAGAAATCATAAAAAAAGGTTGGATTGATTTAATCAGTTCTGATTGTCACCATATGGGACATTTAGAAATTATGAACGACATGCGAACAAATCCTTATTTACATCAAGTGATGGAAAATAAAAATTTATTGAATTACCACATCTAATTCATGATTGATTACATCTTCAAATCAGAGCGGCTTGGTTTTAGAAATTGGCGTAAAGAAGATGTAGCAAAAATGATTGCCCTCAATAATGATCCAGAAGTGATGCGTTATTTCCCTGCCAAAATTACCCCAGAACAAACCAAAGTTTTTATTGAAAAAATGAAGACTGAATATGATCAGAATAGGTATTGCTATTTTGCAGTAGATGTATTAGAATATGATTCATTTATTGGATTTATTGGGTTGTTAAACCAAGATTATGCAGCGTCGTTTACTCCCTGTGTAGATATTGGTTGGCGATTAGATAAAAAATATTGGAACTTTGGTTATGCAACTGAAGGCGCAAAAGCCTGTTTACGGTATGCTTTTGAAACAATAAAAATAAAAGAAATTATTGCCACAGCGCCTCAAATTAATACCGAATCTATTCGCGTTATGCAAAAAATAGGCATGAAACAATCCCTAGTATTCAAACATCCAAAGCTTAAGCAATTTCCCAAATTAGAAAATTGCGTCCTTTATACCATTGCCACTGATCCATTGTAAAATTACGTTCCATTAACTTATGTTATTTTAACTTAAAATAATTATCCCGCACTTCTTCATCTAACCAATTTAAGTTAACTTTATTGGTGAAATGAAAAAAGGATTTTACTTTAAACCGTACGAAAAAGCCTTTCAAACACCATTTGAAAAGTTATTTGAGATATTCAAAGAATTAATTACACATACATCAGGTGATTTTGACGAAGCCATTGATTGGTTGCGTGAATTGGATATGGAGTACAAACTCACCGACGAAAACTATACCATTGACGATTTTATTGAAGACCTTAAGAAAAAAGGGTATATCAAAGAACAACCCAAAGATGGAGATGGTAAAGGAGGAATGGGTATCACCGCAAAAACTGAGCGGATTATTCGCCAACACGCATTAGATCAAATTTTTGGAAACATTAAAAAATCAGCTAGCGGTAACCACAAAACTAAACACACCGGAACTGGTGACGAACATACAGGAGACAATAGGGCTTATCAATTTGGAGATAATCTTTCGAGTATTTCCATGACCGAGAGCATCAAAAATGCCCAAATTAACAATGGTATTGATGGCTTTAATCTCACCGAAAACGATTTGGTAGTAGAAGAAACACAGTTTAAAGCACAAATGAGTACCGTTTTAATGATTGATATCAGTCACAGTATGATTCTGTATGGAGAAGATAGAATTACTCCCGCCAAAAAAGTGGCCATGGCCTTGGCAGAGCTTATTACGACAAGATATCCAAAAGACACCTTGGATATTATTGTATTTGGTAATGACGCTTGGAGCATCCCAATTAAAGATTTACCCTATTTAAAAGTAGGTCCATACCATACAAACACAGTAGCTGGTTTGCAATTGGCCATGGATATTTTGCGACGGAAAAGAAATACCAACAAGCAAATATTTATGATTACAGATGGGAAACCTAGTTGTATTCGTGAAAAAAATGGTGACTATTATAAAAACAGTTTTGGATTGGATGAGTACATTGTAGATAAATGCTATAACCAAGCCGCACAAGCCAGAAAACTGCATATTCCTATTACTACGTTTATGATTGCAAGCGATCCTTATCTTCAAGAATTTGTACAACATTTTACTGAAGCAAACCAAGGAAAAGCTTTTTATACTGGTTTAAAAGGACTGGGTGAAATGATATTTGAAGATTATGCAGCGAATAGAAAAAAGAGAATTAAATAAAAATACAATACTAAGGATACTATAAAATGACAACAATAAAAACATTAGGTGAATTAAAAAAAGCCGGATACCAATCAAAATCTATCAAAGAAGAATTAAGCGATAACCTTCGTCAAAGACTACAAAACGGGGAGCCTAGTTTTACCGAAATTCATGGTTTTGAAGATACTGTTGTTCCAGAATTGGAACGGGCAATACTTTCGAAGCACAACATTAACCTACTTGGATTAAGAGGACAAGCCAAAACTAGACTTGCCCGTAAAATGGTGGATTTGTTAGATGAATACATTCCAATGGTAGCAGGTTCAGAAATTAACGACGACCCTTTTAATCCAATCTCAAAACATGCCGTTGATTTGATTGCTGAAAAAGGCGATAAAACCCCTATTGAGTGGCTCCACAGAAGTAATCGTTTTTTTGAAAAACTAGCCACACCAGATGTAACCGTAGCGGATTTGATTGGTGATATTGATCCCATTAAGGCGGCTAATCTTAAACTAAGTTATGCCGACGAAAACGTGATTCATTTTGGTATGATTCCAAGAGCCAATCGCTGTATTTTTGTCATCAATGAATTGCCAGATTTGCAAGCAAGAATTCAAGTGGCACTGTTTAATATTTTGCAAGAAGGAGACATTCAAATTAGAGGGTTTAAAGTGCGTTTACCATTAGATATGCAATTTATTTTTACTGCCAATCCAGAAGATTACACCAATAGAGGAAGTATTGTAACGCCTTTAAAGGATAGAATTGGTTCACAAATCCTCACCCATTACCCAAATAGTATCGAAATTGCAAAGAAAATTACCGCACAAGAAGCTAATTTCGACGACTACCAACTTAAAAATATTCATGTTCCTGAACTGGCTAAAGACTTGTTAGAACAAATTAGCTTTGAAGCCAGAAATAGTGATTTTATTGATGCTAAAAGTGGGGTCAGTGCAAGAATGAGCATTACCGCTTATGAAAACTTATTAAGTACTGCCGAAAGAAGAGCATTATTGAACAAAGAAAAAAAGACGCAAGTAAGATTAACCGATTTTTCGGGTATCATTCCAGCCATTACAGGTAAAGTTGAATTGGTATATGAAGGGGAGCAAGAAGGCGCCGAAAATGTAGCTTACTTTATCATTGGAGATGCCATTAAATCATTATTTCCGCTTTACTTTCCAGAACCTAAAAAATTAGAGAAAGAAGGAGAAAGAACCCCTTTTACGGCTATTCAAGAGTGGTTTTTTATTGAATCAGGTTTTGAATTGCTAGAAGACATTAAAGACGAAGAATATCACCAAATCATTGATGAAATTGTACCCCTTCAAGAATTTATGGCGAAATACGGAGAAAACATCCCAAAAGAAGATCAGTATTTTTGGAAAGAATTTATTCTATGGGCATTGGTAGAATTTGACAAGCTTTCTAAAGATAGAATTACCAAAGGATACCAATTCAAAGACCCTTATGGTTCTTTTATTAAAGACTTATAAGTAATATTTTTTATTGAAAATAGGCAACATGAACCCAAAAGTGGATTTCTTTTTTGAAAAGGACGTGCAGTGGCAAGAAGCTTATCAGCTTTTAAGAACCATAATAAACGACTGTCAATTAGAAGAAACATTGAAATGGGGTTGCCCTTGTTACCAACACAACGAGCACAACATAGTCTTAATCCATGGATTTAAAGATTATTGTGCTTTGTTGTTTATGAAAGGGGTATTAATGGGAGATGAAAATGGCATATTAATACAACAGACTAAAAATGTTCAATCGGCAAGACAAATTCGATTTAAGCAAATAGAAGAGATTGCACCACTAGCATCCGTCATTAAAAAGTATGTATTTGAAGCGATTGAAATTGAAAAAGCAGGATTAAAAGTAGCTCCTAAAAAAAGCACAGTACTAGAGTACCCAAGTGAACTGCGTCAGGAACTGGAAGATAATCCTACATTAAAAACTGCTTTTGAAGCCTTAACACCAGGCAGACAAAAAGGATATTGTTTATTTTTTTCGGCACCTAAACAAGTCAAAACTCGTGCCTCGAGAATTGAAAAATATAAGGAAAAAATAATGCAAGGCAAAGGATTAAACGATCGATAAACAAAGCCATCATGAACAATAATAATCACATCAACTACATTGAATTTAAGGCCACAAACTTGGCAGTAACAAAAGCATTTTATAAAAACGTTTTTGGCTGGACTTTTACGGATTATGGTGAAAATTACACCTCCTTTGAAAATAGTGGTGTAGCTGGTGGTTTTGAAAAAACAAATGACCCCATTCAAAACGGAGTATTGGTGGTTATTCATCACGAAAACTTGTCGGCAATTAAAACTAAAATCATAGAAAACAAAGGAGAAATTACCCAAGATATTTTCTCCTTTCCAGGTGGAAAAAGATTTCAATTTAAAGACCCCTCAGGAAATGAATTGGCAGTGTGGACAGAAGATGAAGGTTAAACATTAAATACACCTTTGTTTCAAATCAATCCTTAACTTTACCCTTCGCTTTTAGCCAGTTTATGCAAAAATTAAAAGGAATCCTTCTTGTTGCTTTAGGTGCTGCTAGTTATGGTCTTTTAGCCACTTTTGTCAAAAAAGCCAATATTGAAGGACATCCTACCAGTGGACTGAATTTTTTACAATATTTAATTGGCTTTATCGCCCTGGCTTCTATTGCCTTGTTTGCAGCCAAGAGAAAGAGCAATGCAGTAGTTTTAAAAAATAACACAGCACTTGACACTACCTCTAAAGTACATAAAAAAAATGGCCCATTAAGACTCGTATTATTTGGTTTTGCCTCGGGATTAACCAGTTATTTTTATTACTATTCTATTCAATACATTCCGGTGTCAGTTGCTATTGTTTTATTAATGCAAGCCATTTGGATGGGTGTTGTATTAGAGTTATGGATGAGCAAAACATTCCAACTCTCAAAAATAATTGGGAGTGCTTTAGTGATTATTGGGACTTTATTTGCCGTAGATGCTTTTCATGCAGAAAGCGCTTTGAATGCCCAAGGATTAATTTATGGAATATTGGCCAGTATATCTTACACCGTTTCATTGTATGCTGCCAATACAGTAGCTTTGCAATTGCCTAACATGGTCCGCAGTAAATACATAGGACTAGGTGCCCTCTTAATTGTGGTATTAATATGGAATCTTCAACTTATAGAAGTGGTAGACTTTGGCAATGCCGCCTTGTGGAAATATGGGTTGTTCTTAGCTTTTTTTGGTGCCATTCTTCCACCAATTGCTTTTAACAAAGGTTTTCCTATTACAGGTATTGGGTTGGGTAGTATTTTAGTCTCAATCGAAATTCCAGTATCTATTCTTTCCGCATCACTTGTTTTAAACGAAGAAGTAAAAGGATTACAATGGATGGGGGTTTGTATTATTATTGTTTCTGTTATTGTGATTAATTATCAACAATTGAAAGCTCCAAAAAGTTAGATTAGATGGGCAATGCCAGTTTATCTGTTACAATAATACGGTCACCTACCACGGTCCTTCCTTGGTTCCTGAGGAAAGCTCGAAGTACAAGGGAAGAAGCAAAGTACACATTAACAGACGGGGTTAAAATGCCAAATAAGGTTCCCTTCCTTACGGCGTTGCATTGAGCTATTGCCGAAGTGAGGTTATGTTATTTTACAATATTATCCCTGATTAGATTCCACACTTTGTTGCTATCCAATAATTCCTTTCTTATTAACCCTACATCTTTCGCATAAAAATGAATTGTAGCTTGACTTTGTTCGGCTATATTGTGGGTTTCTCTAATTTTAATTACATCAATAAAATGCAAGTTAAATTGAATAAATTCCGGATATCTATTTTCAACCCATAAATAACTAACAGAAGATACCCCTCCCCAATTCCCAACACTATCATTCATCTCATAATAAAAAGGTGCAATCCAAGAATTCCCTACAAAATCCCCAGCTTTTGTTTTTGCCCTAGCAATCAATATTGTTCTTTCATCTTTCTTTACCAAACCACTGTCAATGCCGCCTGCCAACAACTTTGAGGTTATATGTGAATAATATGCCGTAATGCTAGAATTTATAGTGTAATTAAACCAACAAACATTGGGTTGGGTATAGGATTCTGACACCCACTGCGAATCTAATTGCCCAGTAGTTTCCTCTTGGTACACCCAATAGGTACCTACATCAAAATAAAAATGATCTTTCACCGTCATTATCTCTACGCAGTTTTGTGGAAATTCTTCACAATAAGGCAAGCTTTTATCTTTGCGGCATTGTATTGCTATAAGCACTACAACTAGAGATAAAAAGGGATATTTTTTCATAGATTGCGAATTATTACACTTATAAATTTACACCATAATTATTAATATAATATCATAATGGAAAGTTTCGCCCTACAATTTTTGGTCAGGTTTCAATAAAACCACATTGTTTCCCTCCTTGAGGAGGGATTAAGGGAAGTGACCTTCGGAGGAAGAAAATTCTAGTATTCAAGTGTATTACAAATATTTAACAAATCCCCCTCCTTAGTCCTCACTTGGTCGCTGAGCGAAGTCAAAGTGCAAAGGAGGAAACATAGTGATACAGGATTTGTACCACAAAGCAAGAAACCCTTCCTTACGGCGTTGCACTGAGCTGAGCCATAGTAAGGGAAGACCAAAATCAATTCTCAGATTAGCAATTAAGACACAACACAATATTTTACAAGCAGTAATCGTGTTTAATCGGAAGTTTTTGAAAATCACCTCCCCTTTGTAGTCTAAGCTTCAGCGAAGAAAACCTTAGTTCCTCACTTCGACTGCGCTCAGCACATGCCTCATGGAGGGTAGTAAAACTTTAAATGAAATATGGAGCCACATTATCCTCTTATAAAAACAACATTAAAAACTATACCCCACGCCAAAAGATATTTTATGTTTAAATTTAGAATAAATCTAATCCGCCATTCCTTTAATATTGAAGTATGAAGAAATTTAGTTTTATCTTACTCTTATTGGTCACTTTTTACAATCTTGCACAATCCGACACTTGTCTTCAAAACACCATTTTAGGAATATCTTTCCCTCCTGTTTCTGGAGAGACAGAAAGAGACTTTACCCAACCCCATTTAGATTTTTTAGGTGTCCAAAAAATTAGAATTGGGGAAGATTGGAGCAATAGAGAACCCAGTCAAGGTAATTTTAATTGGTCACCTCTTGAAAATCGGTTGGTTTGGGCTGAAACCTATGGATATGACGTTTTACTCACCATACAATCTAACGGTCCAAACTGGGCCTGTTCCAATGTCGCGAATACCCAATCCTGTGTTTATAGCAACAACAATTTCTTTAAAACTTATATCGATTCTCTGTTGATAAAGTATGGCGATAAAATCAGTAAAATTCAATTTGGTAATGAATGGCAAAGCGATTTTTGGTATGCAGGAAACGCAAACGACTTTGTGCAAGCCAATAATATTTTGTATCAATCTGTTCAAACCCATGCACCTCATGTTAAAGTAGTTTTGGGTGGATTTACCACCATTTCGCTTCGGTTTTTAGCAGGTTGTAATGGCTTTGTCGACTCCTTTTATGATGATGATGGGATATTTTATGATCAGGCATTTTTACAAAGTAATTGTCCAACACCTGTTATACAAAATGTTCTCCATAGAATAGACTCTGTTTTAGGGCAAGCAAAATACGACATTATAGATTTACATTTATATGATGATGCGGAACAATGGGATGAATATTTCTACAATTTTATAGACACCATCACCAAACCCATCCTTGTTTCAGAGTTTGGCGGTCCGAATGTAAATATAGAACCAGCTACAGATGCTTATCAATTGACAAGTGTTTATGATTACATTAAAAAATTAGATAGTTTAGGAATTTCTGAAGCCTACTTTTTTAAATTGGTGGAAGGCACCAATAATCCCGCCCATGCAACTTCTGGATTAATTGATGGAACAACACTCAACGAAAAGCCTGTTTATTATTTATTCAAGTCCTTTATTGGATGTACCGCTTTTATCAATCAATCGACCAACGAACAAAGTATTGGTTTTTATCCAAACCCAATGAATGAGGAGACATTGGCACAATTTGTTTTAAATTATAATAGCAAAAACAACTTGTTAAAAATCTATGATTTAAAAGGAAGGATTGTTTTTAAAGATGATTTAACTCCCAAAGACAATCAATATATCATTAAAAAAAATCAATTGCATACTGGCGTTTATATCGTCACCATAAATAATGAAGATGGACTGATTGCTAAGGGAAAATTAGTTATAGAATAAGGTGCACCTTTGTAACCAAAACAAGCCCTATACTTATATAAGCACAACCAACAAATGCACCATGCAACCACCAAAAAACCTTTTGAATTTCAACGTCCTAATTTTAACATTAGTATTTACCATGGGGACAACAACCGCTCACCCAATTGACGACTATTTCAAAAAGCACAAAAACGACCATGAAATGGAATCCAAAATTGTACCGCCAAAAATTGCATCTCAAGTGGTGGACAAAGACTATCCTGAAGCCATTGCTATTTTAAAATCCATGTCTGCTTTGCGCTATCTAAATTATTATGGTGATCTAAACCAAATAAAAAAGTATGCCAAGCAAGCTTTGGCTGCCAAAGGAAGTTACCCTTTATTATTAGAAAAAAAAGAAGAAAATAGGAACATCAAAGTTTTTGGCATTAAAAAAAATGGCCTAGTTAGGCGACTATTTGCGGTCGTACAAAGTAAAACCCAATTCTTATTAATTATTGGTAAGGGAAAACTATCTAATACGCAGGTGCAATACCTTCCTATATTGGCAAAAGAACTTTAGTTTAATCACTTCACAATTACAATTGGAAAATCTTGACCAAAACTATAACTAGTTGGATATTGTGCGGAGCCATGGTATTTTTCAGATAATTCTGGAACACGCTCTTCTACATAGGTTTTAATTTCATTTACTGTAATTTTATTATCCAATTTATTTCCTTCACTTACGCCACCAATTATTTCTAACAAAGCATAAGTGAACAATCCATGCTTTAAATCCCCAGACTCGTTGGCATATTGTACATCTTGCGACGCCGTTAAAAAAAATGTCCCTGTATTTCTTGCCAATTGTGCAATGGCTTTTTCACGACCATCACCTCGCATGGCCAATTCATTCAAAGCACCACCGGAATGACAAGCGTCTAGAATAAATAACTGCTTTTGTGCGGCAATTTCTTTGGAGAAATCTAATAATTCAGTTGCTGAAATACCTTCCTCATACAATAAATCAGTACCGAAAAAACTGGTTATATTATGGGTGACAATGTAAAATTTTTCTCCCTCATTTTCATCCCCTAAACTCATCACGCCATGTCCCGCATAATAAAAAACAAAAACATCTTCGGGCCCAACTTCTGCTTTTATCTTTTCAAAAACGGCTAAAATCTCTGCTTTATTCGCCTTATCGTCTTCAATTTTATAAGTAACTATTTTGTTAAATAAAGTTGTTCCTCCTTTGGCTAAATTCTTAGAAAAATCTTGTGCATCCTTGACCGCATAAGTCAAATTGTAATTTGGATTTTTATACCTGTTAATTCCAATGGAAAAAATATATAAATCTGTCTTTGCTGCTTCACCATCAAAAAGTACTTGCATGGAAATTGGATCAGATTCAATTTTATTTTTTCCCACTGCTACCGCTGTAATATTGTTCAATCCATCTATCAAATCAATTTCAAAATGCTTGGCATATTCTTTTTCTCCTCTAAAATTCAAATCATTAAAACTGCTTTCACTATCGATTAATTTACCATTGTTATAAATTCTAACTGCTGCTATTTCATTATTGTGTTCCAACACATTCACTTCTATAGAAAATGCTTTTGTTTTACTTTGAATCGTAGAGTCAGCTGGAAAAACATTCCTGGACTTACTGTTTAACATTTGAAATGCCAATTCTGGTCGATCTTTCATTAATGCATTAAAATTCTCTCCAGTATCCTCCATCTTCTCTCCAGCCATTACTCTTTTGGCTAAATTCGGAGAATAATATCTATCAAACATAGCGGTAATATTCACCACTTCCATTCCTGATACATAGTTCACTAAATTCAAGGCATTTTTGGAGCCGTCAAACTGTCCATTAGGTGTAGTTACCAACCAATCTTCGCTATTGATTTGCATATAGGTATACAATTGTTTTTTACTTGCCATATCCCATACAATTACTTCACCATTAGCACCTCTTGACACCATCAATTTTCCATCTTTGGTCAATTTTAGATCTGTAACCGCACTGATATGACCACTCAATGTTACTACCAATTTTCCTGATTTAATATTCCAGAATTTAATCTTTCTATCGCCGTCACCGGCAATGATTTGTTCTTGATTCTTACTAAATATGGCAGTATAGATTGGTGCTCCTTTATCATTAAACTTTGCCAATTGCATTCCCGTTAACGCGTGCCATAATTTGATTTTCCCATCCCAACTCGCTGTTAACAATTGCTCCCCGTTTTCTGAAAATTCTATGGAAGCAATAGGTGCTTGATGACCAATTAAAGTTCTAAACTTAGTCTTGGTATCTGCTTCCCAAAAATCAACACTTTTATCTAAATCTCCTGAAAGAATGTACAAATCATGGGGAGAAAATTGGACAATATATGGCGAGACTTTATCTAATTTAATGGCGGCTGTCCATTTTTCATTTTCAATATCCCAAGTTCTAATCGTTCCATCCCAACTTGCAGAAACCAATACATTTGGATCTGCAGCAAATGACAAATCAAAAACCAAGGACTGATGTCCTTTTAAAGTATGCATTAATTGATAACTATCAGCATCATATACCCTAATAATCCGATCTCCTCCAGCAATGGCTAACCACTTGCCATCTGCACTATAGTCTTGACAAAAGTTGGCCTTTTCTGCATCTTGGATTGTTTTCACCTTTTTACCAGTCAATAAATCTAAAACAATTGCCGAAGAATCAATCTTACCCATGGCCACTTCATTTTTAGTAGGATGTATCGCTAGCCCAGTTTTATAGGATATGTATTGCAAAATGCCCGCATCTATCCAATTGGAATAATTAAAAGACAATCCATCTGCTCTATGCTGATTTAAATAACCGCTGTATTGTTGCACTGCCTTTTTTCGAAATAAGGACCATAGCTCTACACTTTGATAGTCTCCTGGCAGCAACATATAGCCGTCCAATAAATGGATTTCATAATAATCAATATCCTCATTTTCCATTTTCCACAACAACTTGCCCGTACCTAAGTGGTACCACATAATATGATCATTCATGGTTAATAATAGATACTGGTAATCATCACTCAACACAATGTTGTCAGGGCTATCTTTCGGCACTGTAATTTTCTGAATTATTTTTCCGTTTTTGATATTCCAGAGCTTACCTTCTCCTTTATTTGAAATGGTAAAAACAGCCTTTGAGTCCTTTGTAATTCTAACTTGGGTTTTACATCCATTACATTTAATATCCTCATTAGTCATTACCGTGTGCAAAAACGCGCCAGTATTTGCATCAAATACACTGGTAAAAAGTTTTTCTGAACCTATTACCACATAAGCCCCATTAGCACTAAAATGCAAAGTATATCCATTATCAACTGGCAATGTAAACAAAGTGTCTTTAGTGGTCAAGTCCACACAAGCAACTTGTTTATTATTCAATAAAGTTAATGCCTTTGTTCCATTAAAACTCACCGTTTCATTTTCGTCGTAAGCGACATAATTCTTAGTAAAAACACCAATCCATTCACCAGAATAAGTATCCCAAATTGAAAACTTGTCTCTTTTATCAATAACAATTACTCTAGACTCGTCGCCATTAAAATATGCATTTGCAATGTCGTATTTTTCATGCTTAAAAGAATGTATTACTTCTCCGGTCAAAACATTGGTTAGTTTCACGGTATTATCGTTAGAAGCCGAAAGTATTTTTTTTCCGTCCCTAGAAAAATGTAAAGCAATTACACTTTTAACGTGGTGATGCAATACCCTGATTTGTTTTCCCGTTTTTCTTTCCCAAATGATAATCGAACGATCCATTGAACCCGTAGCGATATATTTTCCATCCTTTGAAAGATCACTTGCGGTCATTTTTTTGGAATGCCCCATTTGAATAATAGCTTCTATTTTGGAAGCTTCTTTAGTTTGGGCATGAAGCAATGAAAAAAAGCTTAAAAGAAATAATAAGAGGATAGTCCGCATAGTATAATTTAAAATAAAAGTAATAAAAAAACCACCTTCTCAGAAAAAGGTGGTTTTCTATATTGTAAATAGGTTATTTATGAATTCAATTCTTCTTTTACGATAGTTGAAATCATTTTCCCGTCAGCTTTTCCATTTAACTGGCCCATGATTGGCCCCATTACTTTACCCATATCTTGTGGACCGGCAGCGCCCATTTGCGTCAACTTTTCTTTTACAAAAGCACGTACCTCGTCTTCACTCATTAATTTAGGCATATAGTTTTCAATCACTTTTGCTTCAAACAATTCATCTTCCGCTAAATCCTCTCTACCCTCTTTAATATACAAATCATAAGTATCCATTCTTTGTTTGTACAATTTCATTACAATTTTACCTGCTACTTCATCACTTACTTCTGAACCTGCGCCACTAGTTGCTTCCAATAAAATTTTTGACTTTACATCTCTTAATGCTGTTAATGTTTTTGAATCACGGGCCTTCATAGCCGTTTTAATATCGTTGTTAATTTGTTCTGTTAAGCTCATGTCAATTAATTTTTTACAAAGATAAATATTTTATGGGTAGAAATGAATGCTGTATTGTTTTAAGTAAAAACAACAATATGCTGCCTCTAATTATCCTAAAATAATTTCCATTAACTTGGTCGTATTATTTTATAATTTCGTTATTACTTTTATGTTCAAAAATATACGTCTAAAATTAGAACACATCCAAAGCCATTTTCTGTCTTTGCTGTTTGTTTTTTTTATTTGGGCCTTTTTTATCCGTCTTTTTCAAACCATTTTTTTAAGCTATCACCATAGTTTTTCAGCTGTTTATTATTGGTGGCAAGCAAAAGGTATATTAGAAGACATCAGTATCGTAAGTATATTTGTTTTCTTCTCGCTGCCCATTTACACCCTTTTCTACATTTTGCGACCCAAACTAGCAAACTCATTTTTCCTTATCCTCCTGGTTTTTTACGGAATATTGGAAGGTGCTTTGGTTTATTATTTTTCAGAATCTCTAACCCCACTTACCTACCTTACATTTACAAATACTGGAATTGAACAAGTTGGTGAAATTCTAAAAATATATGGTTTTGAAAGTTGGCAATTAATTTTTGTATTTGTATTATTTTTTGGGCTTTATTTTATATTCCATTGGGTAAGTAAAAAAGTATTCTTTAAACGCATTCCACGCCTTATTTTACTCCTTTTTATCTTTGGCATTAGCAAAGCTTTCTTCTTTCCTAGCAAACCACAACAGTTTAAAAGCGATTTAAATTTTAGCATACAAAAAAATAAAATTGGCCTTTTTATTCAATCTTATTATCAGGAAAAAAAAGCACTATCTATTGCTAATAATACTCCTGTTGTAAAAGCAATTGAAACCTATCGAAGTACCCATTTAAAAGCACACGCCCCTTTATTTGAGTATCCTTTTTTCTCTAACGACACCTTGCCTAATGTATTGGGTAATTATTTCTCAAAATCAGATACCGCACCAAATATTGTATTTATTATTTCGGAATCATTGGGTAGAATTTTTTCAGGAGTAGATGCTCGTCTAGGTAGTTTTACACCCTTTTTAGACTCCTTAACAGATCACAGCTTATATTGGAGCAATTTTATTGCCAATGCCGAAAGAACTTTTGGGGCTATTCCAAATCTAATGGCTGCTGTACCTGAGGGAACAAAAGGTTTTTTAAACCTAAATGCTGCCATACCACTGCATTTTTCTCTTCCCTTACTGCTCAAAGAGAATAATAATTATCAAACCAGTTTCTTTTGTGGTGCGCCAATTGCCTTCGACCACATGCAAAACTACTTAATGACCCAAAAATTTGACCACCTATTTGGAAAACCTAATTTCCCTCAAAATAATATATACCAAACGATTTCCGATTCTTTAGGCAATGAAAAACAATTCAATTGGGGAGCAGAAGACCAAATAGTTTTTCAACATTATTTTAATGTTTTAGATTCCATTAATCCACAGCATCAACCATATTTTAATTTATTTTTAACCACATCTTTTCACGAGCCATACTCTTTTAGCAATGCAGCATATTTTCAAAAACTTGCCAAAGCAAGAATTAACCATTTGGTATCGGGTGATAAAGAATGGCATTTAGCCATGACCAAACATTTTGCCGCAATATTATATGCAGATTATGCTTTACAGCAATTTATTAAAGCTTATCAAAAACGGCCAGATTTTGACCGTACTATTTTTGTGATAGTTGGAGATCATTCCATTAAATTCATGACTAAAAATTCTCGGCTAGAAAAATTCCATGTCCCTTTACTCATCTATTCACCTCTTTTAAAACAAGCACAAAAATTTAAAAGTGTTGCTTCTCAAAAAGATGTCCCCGTAGCTCTTCAAGCCCTGTTAAAATATAATTTCAACCGAAAACTTCCCGATTTTCCAATCTCTAATTTTCACCATTTAGATACCTTAGTTGATTTCAACACCAAGTCTGTTGACTTCCCGTTAATGTCAGCGAATAAATTACTCAATAATTATTTTTGGAAAGATTATTTTTATGCTGCGGGTCAATTATTTAAGGTTAATGATAATATGGTACTTGAATCGATTGACAGTTCTGCTCTTTTAAAAAGCATGAGTAATCGCTTAAGTATTTACGCTACCTTAAGTAAATATACCTGTCTGGATAATAAAATAATACCTGCAACGGTATTTGAGCAATTTATTAAACACGACTTGCTTTTTCAGCAAACAGAAAGTTTTGAATTTGAAATTGGCATTCCTTCCAATAACAAAGCATTTTTGGATACTTCACATTTTGCAACCGGCTTACAATCCTTAAATTCTGGAAAATCCAAGTATATTTCTTTTATCCCCTCTTTTCCTTTATCTGGATCAAAACCAATTAGGATACAAGTTTATTTTAAAATTTATTGTCCAGATGCCGACTATCCTACCATTTACTTCAACCATAAAATTGCGGCCTCAAAATCAGGAGAATTTACCTTATTCAATCGTCATATTTCGCGACCTGAAAATGCTACTTTTTATGAATCGGATAAAACAGGTTGGATGCATTATCGTGCTCATTTTTGGGTTAATCCGCAACAGTTGTCTGAAAATTTAATAGAAACTTATTTGTTTATGCCTGAAAAAAGAAACTTTTGGATAGATGATTTAAAGATAGTAATAGAAGCTTTTTAGGAAAAAAATATCATGATGGAAATAAAAAACACCAATCACATTTATAAAGAAAAACTCAAAAAAACTGAACGCTTTGCCATTTGGATTACTGATAGAATTGGTACTATTGGCTTTTTTTTTATAATATTTTCATGGACACTTCTTTGGTTAGGATGGAACATGTTTGTACCAATACAATTCCGATTTGATCCATACCCTGCTTTTGTTCTTTGGCTTTTTATTTCTAATATGATACAAATATTTTTAATGCCTCTTTTAATGGTTGGTCAAAATCTTCAAGCTAAAAGAGCTGAAATTCGTGCTGAAAATGATTTTAATGTCAATATCAAAGCCGAAAAAGAAATTGCGGTTCTTATGAAAGAAATGAAGGAGTTAAAAGACATGATACAACAATTATCTAAGCATCAGACACTGTAAAACACATTACCCTCTTTCTTAAATTAAATTTTTTAGTAATCGCTTTTAGTCAACCCTTAAAGGATGAAAAATCACGCATAGTTCGTACATCTATACCTGCTGCTTTTACCACTGCTTTTTTTCCGTAACGGTCTTTCATTTTATCCATGGCTTGGTACAATTGCAACATTTTAATGTCTTCAAATAAATTAATTTGATGCCCTCCTTCCACCAAGTGACTGAATCGAATACCTATCAACCGAATTCTTACCCTACGGGTATACAAACTCTTGTACAAATCGAGAATTAACGGAATAATGGCATGGTCGGCTGCCGTATAGGGAATTTTAGCTTGTTTGGTAAAGGTTTGAAAGTCGGAATAACGCAACTTAACCGTAATACAAGCCGTTAACTTATTTTTCTTTCTTAAATCATATGTCAACTGCTCTCCCATGGCCATTAGAACACCTTTTAATAAGTAATCATCCGTAGTATCTTTATCAAAAGTTCGCTCCACCGACATGGACTTTCGTTCGCTATAAGGTACCACTGGACTGTTGTCAATTCCGTTGGCTTTTTTCCATATTTCTTTACCATTTTTGCCGAATACACCATTCAAAATATCCACAGGCATCTCCTGTATAGTCACGATTTTCTTTACCCCTAAATCGCGGAGACTCTTATAGGTTTTTTCCCCAACCATGGGGATTTTACGGACCGACAAGGGGGCTAAAAAACTTTTTTCCACGCCTGCGTTTACCACAATTTCGTTATTGGGCTTGGCTTCCCCGGTCGCTATTTTCGATACTGTTTTATTCAATGAAAGTCCCAAGGAAATGGGCAAACCACTTTCATTGATTATTTTTTTTCTCAATTCTGAAGCCAGCTTTACATTTCCAAAAAAACGGTCCATTCCAGTTAAGTCAATATAAAATTCATCAATCGAAGATTTTTCAAAAACAGGAATAGTATCGCGAATAATATCGGTAACTAAAGTAGAATACTTGGTGTAAATACCTGAAGTCCCCCTGAGGTAAATTCCTTCGGGACAAAGTTGCTTGGCCATGCGAATAGGCATACCTGAATGTACACCAAACATACGGGCTTCATAACTACAGGAAGAAACTACACCACGGTCGGAAGTGCCGCCAATAATTACGGGCTTGCCTGCTAGTTTACTATCCATTAATCGTTCACAGGACACAAAAAAAGTATCCAAATCCATATGCAATATTGATCTGTTCATGTTCTATTTTAATTGAAAATTAATTATGCACTTGCTTGTTTGGGGACCACCGGCTTACTATTTCCACCTTTACTTTCTGCATAACGAGGATCGTCGATCACGGGCAACTTTTTAATCCGTATTACCTCAATGGAAACACAATCGAATTCAATTTTAACAGTGCCTTTAATGGCGTACACTCCTTTTCCTCTAATAGGAAATTTTTCTGCTACCAAGGGAAAATGAACCGTATCAATCCAACCCAATGTTTTGTCTAAAAAAGTACCAAACAACATTTTTTTCCCACTGGCTGTCCCCGTTGTTTTTACCGTTACCAAATAACCTTTAAGCCACACCTCTTTGTTTTCATATGCTTTTAAATCTTTTGCCAGTAACTCATTGGTATTTGGATTTTCCAGCAACTGAAAAAAGGAATACAAGGAAAACCCTAAAAGTTCTAACTGATCAAAAGCATCCGCCTTCCAAGATCTATCTAGAGTAGGAAATTGATAGGTTTTATTGGGAATATCGAATAAGCTTTTGGTTTTTACTCCTGCCAGTTTATTTTTATACAAATGCACCTCCCAAAGCAATTCTCTTTTATTGACTTTTGTAAAGCGAAAAGCATTAATTCTGATCAAAATAATTAATTGTTCCAAACTCATGTTTACCCTTTTAATAAAATTAGACAAGCTGGTAAAAATTCCATTTTCGCTTCTTTCAATGATAATTTTTTGGGTTGACTTTGTTTCAAAACCGTGTAAAAACCCAAAGCCTATATAAATGTCTTTCCCTTTAATAATGGTTTTATTTTCACTATTATTTACACAAGGCGGATGAAGGATTGCTCCCCACTTTTGGGCTTCTAAAAAATACAATTCCGTACTATAAAATCCGCCTCCATTATTGACCGTTGCCACCATGTATTCTAAAGGGAAATAAGACTTTAAATAAAGGGACTGGTAACTTTCTACCGCATAAGAAGCCGAGTGACCTTTGGCAAAGGCATACCCCGCAAAACTTTCAATTTGTCGCCAAATCTCAGTCACCATAGTTTGTGTATGCCCCTTGGCAATGGCATTATTGAAGAACTTATTTTTCACATCTTGAAAAGTTTCACGAGAACGAAATTTACCCGCCATGCCCCGCCGCAACACATCCGCTTCCCCAAGGTCTAAGCCACCAAATAAATGCGCTACTTTTAACACATCTTCTTGGTATACCATTACCCCATAAGTTTCGGGCATAATCGAGAGCATGATAGGGGGCGCATCTTTTCTTTTTTCCGGAAAACGAAAGCGTTCAATATAAGTTTTCATCATTCCCGACTTTGCTACACCGGGTCGGATGACAGAACTTGCCGCTACCAAAGCCAAATAATTATCGACTTGCAGTTTTTTTAAGAGCATACGCATGGCGGGAGATTCCACATAAAAACAACCAATAGCTTCGGCTTTTTTAATGTAATCATTTACCACTTTATCCTTTTTCAAATATAAAACATCATGCACAGTATCAAACACATCCATCCCCTTATTTTCCTTTACAATTTGAATGGCATCTTTAATTTTACCCAAACCCCGTTGACTTAAAATATCGTATTTATACAAGCCTACATCTTCCGACACTACCATATCGAACTGCAAGGTAGGATAACCCTTGGGTGGTAAAAAAGTAGCGCAAAAATAAGCAATGGGTTTATCGGCTATAATGATTCCTCCCGCGTGCACACTCAAGTAACTGGGGAAATTTTGCATGTAATGGGCATAGCGAATAATTTGTTTCGAAATACTATCCAACTCACTTACGACAAAATGGCCACGACTCAGTTTTTCAATGTCGCTTACTGGTAATCCAAATACTTTTCCTAATTCCCGCACCAGCCCTTTATATTGAAAGGTATTATAGGTGCAAACTAAGGCTGCATTCGGGTATTTTTCAAAAATATAACGGGTGACATCTTCTCGGTCTTGCCAAGAAAAATCCAAGTCAAAATCGGGCGGACTGGTACGGTACAAGTTGATAAAACGCTCGAAATAAAGATTCAGTTCCATGGGATCCACATCTGTAATTCCTAATAAATAAGCTACCAGACTATTCGCACCACTCCCCCGTCCAACATGAAAATAACCCTGTTGATTTGCATAAGTAATAATATCCCAATTGATTAAGAAATAAGAAACAAAAGACTTCGCTTGAATCATTTTCAATTCCATTTCAATCCGCGCTAACAACTCATCTGTTATTTTTTGATAGCGTTTTTTAATACCAGCATAGGCCAATTCCCTCAATAATATAATATCGTTAGCTTGGTCGGTTTGAAAAACACTTAAATTTTCATTTTCGGCATGTGGTGCAATGTTAAAATGGACATGACATTGATTGAGCAAGTATTGGGTATTCGCAATAATTTCAGGATATGCTTCAAACTGACTTAGCAGAGTATCTCGTCCAATCATAGCTTCAGATCTTTTGGCTACTGCTTCAGGTTTAAGCATACTTAACAAGACATTTAAATCTATTGCCCTTAATAATTGATGAATGTTGTGGGAGCGATTGTTCGTAAAAGTAACCGTTTGCATGACCACCATTTTATGGGTCGGAATTTTTTTCAATGATAGCTGAGACAAATCATTGATGGCCACCCCTACAAACTCATTCCCCTTTAATGATCGCCTGCTGTTTTCAATTGAAAAAGGGTAAACGATAAAACATTGAGAAAGATCAGATCTTTCAAAAAGCACCTCCCTTTCATCCTCATTTTTAGCCAATAAAAAAGCCGTTAAATAGGTGTTGATTTGTTGAAAACCGATATTATTTTGTGCCAACACAACCTGTTTTTGGTCAATCCCCACCCTAAAATCAACCCCTAAAACAGGTTTAATTTGTTGCTTTTTTGCCAAGCGAATAAAATCCACACAAGCCGAAGTGGTATTGATGTCGGTTAAAGCCATAACAGCATGTCCATGCATGGTACCCAACTGTAATAATTGGTCGACACTTAATATGCCATAACGCAAACTGTAATAGGTATGAGTATTTAAAAGCACCGCTTAATTAAGTATTAATAAGTTATAATTCCCCAAATGCTTTATTCAGGTTTTTTTATGCTACTTCGGTGCCGGATTGTTTTACAAAACTACATTATTTTTGATTAATTATTAATCTTTTTATTGATTAAATTTTAATCTTTTTATTTTATCTATTAAACCAAACAATGCTAACAAGAGAAGACATTGAAACAGAACATTCAATAATAATTAATACTACACTCAACAAAAAAAACTACCTTAATCCCATGAAGAAAATACTGTTGTATTTGTTAACTGCGGGGCTTTTAATAGCTTGTGGACAAGCCGAAGAAAAGGAAGAAAAACAAGTGATTGAATGGCAGACTTTTGGTGCCGCACTTTTTGAAGAAGCAAAAGCAAACAACAAGTTTATTGTCTTGGATTTAAAAGCAAACTGGTGTCATTGGTGTCATGTAATGGACGATTCTACTTATGCCAACCCAACAGTGATTGCCACTTTAAACGAAGCCTTTATTGCTGTAAAAACCGACCAAGATGCCAACCCAGAATTGGCCAATAGGTACCGAAAATACGGCTGGCCTGCTACCATTATTTTTTCGTCAACAGGAGAAGAAGTTTTTAAAAATGCTGGTTATATTGAACCTGCAGAATTTTTGCGCATTTTAGACAGAGTAAAAAATGGAGAGGTTATCAATGCAGACGAAAAGCCAAAGAAGACATACCCCAATGCTTCCCCACAAGCCTTGCTTGAAAAAAGGTATTATAAAAGCTTAGACTATAAAATTGGAGGGGCAAATTCAAATATGAAATCCATCAGTTATCCGAGTTTTGAATATGCCATGAAACACCCTTCAGATTCCATTAAAAGATGGATTGACTTGAGTATTTATGGCGCCTATAATTTAGTGGATCCTGAATTTGGTGGCATTTACCAATATTCAACCTATAGAAAATGGACCCACCAGCACTTTGAAAAATTGTTGGCAAGACAGGCGAGATACATTCAAATATTTTGTCAAGATTATCAGTTTAGAGACAGAAAAAGTTCCTTGACAAAAGCAATCGCCATCATTAATTATTGCAATGCATATTTAAAGGGAACCAATCCACTATTTTATAGTGCCCAAGATGCTGATTTAATTCCAGGAGAACATTCGGAGGAATACTTTAAACTTTCGAAAGCAGAACGATTAAAAAAAGGAATGCCTAAGGTGGATACCAATACATACACCAATTCGAATGCCTATATGATCAATGCCTTGGTCAACTTATGGATTTGTACGGCCGACAACAACTATTTGACACAAGCAATAAATAACTACGATTATTTAAAAAGCAATAGAAAAAACAGCAATCTATTATATGCACACGGAGCTGGTAAAAACGAAACCTTTGCCTTGGATGATAATTTAAAAATATTAAAAGCCAATTTCGATTTATACAAGGTAACCCAAGACAAGCAGTATATTGATGAAGCGAAAAAAATGATCGATACCATGATGGTTCTATACCAAGAAGGAGACTTGGCAATAAGCTATTTAAAAAACAATGGCCTTCCACCACAACCCATTATTAACGAAAATATGGAATGGTGTAGATTGTTAAATTATGCCGGGCATGTATTAGAAAATAACGCATATAAAACACTGGCCAAAGCCATACATCAAAATTTATTAGGCAAAGTATTAAGTGGAGAAATATACCGTGAAGTTGAATTACTGACCATACAAGAAGAGTTAGAAAATGAACCCTTACATGCTGTCATTTTTTATGATGGAAAAATAGCTAGGCAAGCAGCAACAAAAGCGGCTTTACATCAACTACCATTTTACATTCAAATTGAAGCTTATCCAATAGGCGAGGTCCCATCAAAAATTGCAGCACGTTATGGTAAAATTGAAGTAAACACCACCTTTTTTTGCACGGCAACAACCTGCTCGGCGCCTTTGCTTTCAGTAAAGGCAATTCAAGATTATTTGAAAGCCATTAAAATAGGCTAAAGAATTTTAAAAAAGAGACAACTGATTTTCATCTCCCTTTTTTCTACGGGTTTTTGCAGGTGATTCTCCCATCCCTTCAAGGGTTAATTTTTGAGAAACAACAAAACCATCACTTTTAAAAATGGGTTCACCTATTGGTTGCAGCAAGCCAAGTCCTTTACTTTTTGGTCTCTTTATTTTAGGAGAAACAGGGTATGCATTCAGTCTAAAATCAGGTAAGACATCTAAACTTTTTAAAACATCAGCTAAATCCAAGTCAGGATTTAACCAATTCTCATATTCCGAGGGATTCATTACAATTGGTGCCCGGTGATGGTGGATGGCCGCAGAGACGTCGTCAGCTGCCCGTGTTAAAATAGCAAAAGAATGCACATGTGTTTCGTTGGTACTATCTACCCACTCATCCCAAATTCCTGCAAAGGCTATTAACTCCTCCCCTTCGGGATACACCAAATAAGGTTGACTTAATTTTTCAATTTTAGGTCCTTCTAAAAATCCATTTGCCAAAACCAAACAACGTTTTTTTCGAATAGATTGACGGAACATGGGTTTATAGATAATCCCTTTAGACCCACGAAAATTACGTGCATCTTCAGAATTGTGATCTCCTTCAGAGCGGGCATTTAAAATATAAGCCTGTTTTTTTGCCCAATGCGGCGTAAAACCAAAGGTAAAGTTTTGAATGTTTTTTGGATTGGCATCTGTAATCACCATTCCCTTTTCTCCAGCTGAAATATTTGGATTATGTACAGGAGAAAGTCCAGGCATCAACTGCACATTAAAGGTGTTTTCTACCGTTTCCACTTCACTGACTAAAACATATCTTCCACACATATCAAGTAAAGATAAATATTTACGACGACATACTCGTCGTTTTACGATTATATTCTAGTCATTGTTTAAATAGCGATCATGAATTACATTTTGATGGTGTACGCTATGACCGACTATGATCCACCCAATCATGCGAGGTGTCAACTTCACTTGATTTGCGGTACCCACAAAATCTATATTGTCTATGTTCGCATTTTCAAACAATTGAATCGTTGCTTCACGAATGGCTACATACTCAGATTGAATTGCGGCTAGCGACAATTCTTCACTGCTGTCTTCTGTTGCAAAATCATCCTCATTATACCCTTTAAGTTCGGTTATATCTTTCCTCAAAAAACGAAGTGCACGATAAGCCATGATGCGTTCCGTATCGTTTATATGTTGAAACACTTGTTTCACCGTCCACTTTTTAGGCGCATATCGATAACCTTCTTGACGTGAAGAAATAGATTCCAACACACGAATCGTTTGCGCTTTGCTTGATTCTAGAGAAGGTAACAAATCATTACCTTCTGCTAGGTTGATATAATGGGTGAAATAAGCATCTGGATGCAAATTTGCAGGTTTAATAATGGCCATATTTTTTTAACCCAAGGTACATTATATTAATATATCTTTATTAAAATAAACTTAAAAAATAGCATAGGAAAGTCCAACCTTACCATTAAAATTATGTCCATTGGGTGCAACAGATTCAGGTCCGAAAAAATAATTCATATCGGTAGCCACAGTCCCAGTCCCTACATTTATGTTTGCTTCAAAAGACAACCTAAATCTTGGCGACAAGTACACATAACTATTGGTATAAAGTGTTGCTCCAAAATCTTGATTTACAAGAGAAGTCCCCACTTGAATACCTGCATTAAAATTAGTTCTAGTGGTAGGGTACAATCCTAACTCATATCCTCCAGTAATGGCTACATCAAATCCGGTAAACAAACTATTCTGATAATAATCCGCCCCTAATACATTGGCATTGAAATTATGTTGTACGGCATAACTTGCCGGAATATCATAATTCATTTTATAGAATCCGCCAATTGGTAAAATTCCCAATTCTTGTCTAAAACCACTATATCTAACAAAATTTTTAGCATACAAATAAGCATCTGCTAAATACGCAAAATAAGTAATATCAAATTCGGATACCCCTCCTACAGTCTGCATGGTTTTATCTAAGGCTTCAAACTGTTCGATTCTACGTAAACGATAATCAAAATAACGAACATTGTTAATTTCAGCAATCTTATCCGCAATCACGGTCAACTCTCCAATACTATACGATTTTGAAAGTCTATTGCCCTTAGACAATAGTTTTTCAATATCCATTGCATTTCTAGCATATTGAATGGGTTCCAATCTGCCATTTCCTATGGAAACTAATGGTACTAAATCACCACCAAAAACACTTTGTGGAATAACAGCAGTTTGATTGGAATAAGTATGTGTAATATTTACAAAACCATGAACCCCGACAAACCATTTTGGTTTAAAATAAAAACGATTTTGCGTACTAAAATAGACGCTTGTTGCTGTAAAAGTTTTTTCTGAACCACCACCTTTACTCCAATTAATATTGGATAAGAAGTTTGCAGACAAATTACCTTGGTACTTCTGTGAATTCGAATATTGGGCATAATACAAATCCGTATTTTCACCAAAATAATTGTTTTTATACCCATAGCTATTTATGCTACTTCCTTGGGCAGCAAATTTTAAATCGAGCTGTTTCAATTTAAAGTCAGGTGCCTTATAATTCCTCAAAAAATCTTTATCCTTATCTCCATTTACCTGTCCAAACACTGATCCTGCACTAAGTAGAAGTAAAATTGTAAATACCTTCATAATTATTTGTTTTTTCCTAATTCATCCTCACATATCCACACAAAAATAGTGCCATATAAATCTGACCATAAAGGTGCTACATTAATTTTAAAAACGGAAAATTAATACCATGAAATTGGAAATAATAAAGCACTAATTCAAGTGCTGAGATACACAATAAGCATTAAATTTTAAAGCAATTCTTATTTTGAAAAAACACGACTTAAGCTCTTAAAGCCCGACTATTTTGATTCGATTTAGTTACAATTTTTTCTATCTCTTCATCTAATTCTTTAGTCGAACTATACAAATAATCTAAAGTTTCTACTAAATCTTTGTCCGTAATATCAGTTTTAGATTTTAATATTTCAATCAAACCCAAAATATTTGCGACCGGTCTTCTAAGTTCGTGAGACTGTTGCCAAGCAATTTTTTTAAGCGCCTTATTCTGTGCCAACACTTTATCAAATGCTGGTTTTACAATTCCTAATTTGGTAAATATTACGATTAAAGTAACAATGGTCAATAAAAATTCAAACAAAACTAAATTCGACAATTTTTCGTCAGATTGCCCCTCAAAAGCCTTTACTACAACTTCCATTTGTGGTAAAAAACTATCCACAAGTTGATTTACAGAAATCAAAACAAAGTTGTCAATTTTACTGCTATTGGCTAAAATTGAATCTATCTTATTAATTATAAGCAGGGTATTTTGTAATTTATGATAGATGACCGCATCTAAAGTTTTAGAAATACTTGCCCGCTGAACACCAGCCATTATTCGTTTGTGTGAAATTCTCCAAACTTTCAAAGCTTGAAACAAATCCTGGTGATATTTACCACCGTATTTTACACATCTATAACTTAATTGATTTACACGTTGGCTTAACATTCCTTGCCTCTCTGCTAAATTAATGGTAATAGAATCTTTTCTTTTGTGATGCAAAAAATACTGAGTATACCCCTGACTTACTATTATTAAACCAATTAAAACAATAAATAATAAATAAAACTTACCCTTACTTTTCATAAATTCTATTCGCCTTTTTATTTCTCCTTTTTAACACTAACAAAACCTACTATTTTTAGTTATGTTTTATGCTAATATAGCATATAAAACGGGATAGAAAGGGGATTCTCAAAAAATATTCAAAGGGGTAAATTAGCGGTAATACCTATTGAACTCAAGGTCTGTATTCAAGGTTTTTTATTCCTGTTTTTATTTTCTTTTACCTTAAAAATAAGAAGAAAAATATTGGCTTTATTTGTCCTATTAGTTTTTACCTTACCCATGACTTTAAAAATGGTGAAATTAATCTTCCACCTCTCTTACTGCATCAGATTTTTCAACGACTACATCAATAGTATTTTCTAATTGTTCCGCAGAATCTTGTAAATAATTTAGTGTTTTGACATTTTCCTCTGATTTTATCTCCGGGGAAGCCCTTAACATTCTAATCAAACCCAAAATATTTGCAACAGGCCTTCTTAAGTCATGGGATTGATGCCATGCAATTTTTTTGAGCGCATTATTCTGTTCTAATATTTTATCAAAAGAAGGTTTTATTATTAAGCGAAACTCTATAAAGATGACGATAATGGTGATCATGGAGAAAAATAATTCCAAAAGGATGATATAGTTTAACTTTTGATCTGCTTCTGCTTCAAAATCGCCGACAATATCATTCATTACAGGTAAAAAAGCATCTACCTTTTTATTTAAAGCTACTAAAACAAAAGTATCAATAACCTTAGCATTAGTTAAAATAGAGTCCACCGATAAGATGATATTATAGGTATACCTTAACTTCTCTTTTATTTCCTTATTTTTTGTTTTTGAAATAAAGTCATCTCCATTCATTATTCTTAAATGCGAACTTTGCCAATCTACTAAAGAATGCTGTAGATCTTGGTAGTATCTCCCCCCAAACTTTATACTCCTATAGCTTAATTGGTTAACCCTTTGGCTTAACATTCTTTGTTGGCCCGCAATATTTATTAATAAGGCTTCATCTTTCTTCGTATGTAAAAAATATTGTATAAAAGACTGATTTAATACGATTAAAACTAAGACCGTGCTAAATAATATATAAAATTTATTTTTGTTTTTCACCTACCTATTTACCAAAATATTATTTACAATATAAACACAATTTCTACAAAAATGTCTAAAACGCTAATATAAAACATTTTATTAAATAATAAATGAATAACCCACCATAGCCTTGTACTCCCTTCTTAAATTAAGCCAGAACAACAAAACGCAAAGTCAGTTCGAGCTAATAACAAACCTTAAATAGGACAATTTGTTTGGTAATTTGTTTTTATAAAGCCAAAAAGCCAATGACATGCGTCATTGGCTTTTTGTTGAATGATAAATTATATACTATTTATTAATCAACGTTATCGTGTAAAAAAGAATTGTTTTCTCTTAATCCAAATCTTTTTTCTCCGTTTTCTTCTGTTTCAGAAACTGTAAATTTACTTTTTGGTTCATCAGAAGAGTGTGCTACATCATCAAATCTAATGTCTCTTCTTTTATAAGCAGGTTCTTTTTCTAAATCATTAATACCATTAGAAGATTTCAATTTAGAAGTGTAAGTTTGAATTCTTTCCATTCTTTCTTTCGCTCTTCTTTCTTGTTCCACTTTAGATAATACTACTTTTGGTGCAGTAGTCTCTAATTCTATTTTTTCTTCAATTTCGTCGGTTAAATAATGACGAATAACCTCTTCTTTTTCTTCGGTTTCCGGTTCTACTTCTTCTGCTTTCTGATTTACATTTTCGTTAAATGTCCAATTTATTTCAGTTTGCTCAGTATCTTCTTCCTTTACTTTCAAAAAAGGTTCTTCATACGGCTCTTGCACTTCAGTTGCAGGCTCCACATAATCATTTTTCTCTTGCACTGGTGATTCTATAGGCTGAGAGACAACAGTAGCTTTTGCATCTTCTAAGGTATGCATTTTCTTTTCTGGTTCTTTTTCAAAACCGGTAACAGGAGAGGTATTAAAACCAGTCGCAATTAAAGTCACACACAAACCTTCTCCCAAAGAATCGTCTTGTCCATGTCCCCAAATTACATCTGCTGTAGAGCCAGCTTCGTCTTGGATATAATCCGTGATATCACCAATTTCATCCATCAACACTTCTTTTGTACCGTAAGTTATGTTTAACAAAACATAACGAGCTCCAGTAATATCATTATCATTTAACAAAGGAGAAGATAATGCACGTTTAACACAATCCATTGCTCTGTTCTCTCCTTCTGCAGTTGCTGATCCCATAATAGCTACACCGCTATCACGCATTACTGTATTCACATCATTAAAATCGACGTTTATTGCACCAGTTACTGAAATAACTTCAGCAATTCCCTTCGCGGCAGTTGCCAGTACATTATCTGCTTGAGAAAATGCGTTACCCAAAGAAAGGTTACCAAACATATCTCTTAATCTATCATTATTAATGATTAGTAAAGTATCAACCGATCTACGTAACTCTTCCAAACCTTCTTCAGCTTGAATTTTTCTTTTACGACCTTCAAAACCAAAAGGAACAGTAACAATTCCAACCGTTAGAATACCCATTTCTTTAGCAACTTTAGCAATCACTGGTGCTGCACCTGTTCCGGTTCCACCACCCATTCCTGCAGTGATGAATACCATTTTTGTGGATACCCCTAAAATATCTTTAATTTCTTCAATATTTTCAATGGCTGCATTTTTTCCAATTTCAGGAATAGCCCCTGCGCCTCGTCCTTCAGTTAAGCTTGCACCTAACTGAATTTTAATAGGAACCGAGCTAATATCTAGCGCTTGTTGATCCGTATTACAAATAATAAAATCAACACCTTTGATACCCTGGTTATACATGTGGTTAACTGCGTTTCCGCCTCCACCTCCTACACCAATTACTTTAATAATTGATGATTGGTCTTTTGGTAAGTCAAATTCCATAATGCTTGGTTTTTTGTTGTAATCTTTAATTTTATATCTCTTCAGAAATGGTTAATTTCTGATTAATTCTATTTTTCTATTTTGCAACTATTATTTAAGTTGCGTCTATTTTACTCCTTTAATCTTCCTCTTCAAACCAAGCTTTACTTCGGTTTACAATAGATTCAAAAAAGCTTCCTTTTCTTTTGGTAGAATGATTTTTAGCTGCTTTTTCATTTTCAATCACCGGTAATTTCGCTGATTTTTGGAAACCTTTAATCACAAGTCCAATACCAGTAGAGTACATAGGGCTAGTAATATTTTCTATCTTAGTAGAAGGTGCTAAATGCTCGTTTGGATATCCAATTCTAGTATCCATGCCTGTAATGTATTCAAACAATTGTGTAACGTGCTTTAATTGAGCACCACCACCAGTGACTACAATACCACCAATTAATTTTTTTTCAAATCCAGAATTTTTAATCTCATAGTGCACATGCTCTATAATTTCTTCCATTCTTGCTTGAATAATGGAAGCCAAATTTCTAACTGAAATCTCACGTGGATCTCTTCCTCTTAGACCAGGAATACAAACAATCTCATTGTCTTGACATTCACTTGCCAAAGCAGATCCAAATTTAACTTTTAACATTTCAGATTGGCGACTCATGATCGTACAACCTTCTTTAATATCCTCAGTGATTACATTTCCTCCAAATGGAATAACAGCAGTATGTCTTATGATGCCATCTTGAAAAATAGCAACATCTGTTGTACCACCTCCGATATCCACTAATACTACGCCTGCTTCTTTTTCTTCTTCATTCAATACTGCTTCAGAAGATGCCAACGGCTCTAATATCATTTCATCCACAATTAAGTCGACTTTATCCACGCATTTTTTAATGTTCTTCGCAGCACCAATGTTTCCAGTAATGATATGGAAATTTGCTTCGAGACGAATACCTGACATACCAATAGGATCTTTAATCCCTTGTTCTGAATCCACAATATATTCTTGTGGTAAAACATGTATAATTTCCTCGCCTGGTTGCATGATTAATTTGTACATATCTTCTACCAAACTATCAATGTCTAGTTGAGAAATTTCTGTATCTAAATTATCACGCGTTAACATTCCACGGTGCTGTAAACTAGAAATGTGCTGACCGGCGATCCCCACATTGACTAATTTTATGTTTAAGCTCCCTTCAATTCTATTTTGAGCCTCCTCAATTGCCGCCTTGATGGATTGTACCGTTTTTTCAATATTCGATACCATTCCTCTTGAAACACCAACGCTTTCTGATTTCCCCATGGATAAAATTTCAATTTTACCATGTTCCGTTTTTCGACCAACAAAACAAGCTATTTTTGTGGTACCAATATCTAACCCTACAATAATTTCAGACATACATTATCTTTTTGAACAAACAATTTGGTTTTTATACTTCACATTTATCGTGTCGTATTTTCCCCATCCTGCTTTTGCCATTCCTTCTTTATAAAACACTTTTAACTTCTTAAACTTCCCTGTCAAATCCTCACTTGACCCGAACAATATCCTTTGTCTACCCACTCTAGGTATAAACTCAAATTCTTTATTCGCATTGACGTAAACATGTGTAATTTGGGAAGAAAAGAACTTATCAGAACAAACATAGTTTGAAATATCGTATAAATCATCAATGATTTCAATAGTTTTCAAACTGTCATTGTTCATTACATCTATAATATTTTTATTAAAATTGGTTTCATTCACAAACCCATTGATGGTGAGAACATGTGCTACATAATTATCAGACAAAGGCATCAAACTACCATCTTTATCAATATAACAACTAGAACCATCCAAATTAAATATCCTTGCAATAGGCTGACGTAGTGCAATATGAATACCCCATTCATCTCCTACATTTGCAAATACTTTAACTGCACTTATTTCATTTAAACTGCTTAAATAAGCCTCTATTTCTTCAAAATTTATGTCCGAATATTTAAAATCTTCTCCTACTAATTGCTTATCCATTAGCTTATAAAGTACATCCGCTTCATTTAAAAAAAGCTGTTCCTTATACATATCAATAGTAATAGTTGGCAAACCCATTAAACGATTATTCTTTGATCGTTTGACAAAACTCATCAATACAATGATCAAAATGACGAAAGAAAGCCACAATATGTTTTTCAACCAGCTATTCATTTCCCTTTGGTGTATATGCTGCTACAATAGGCTCAATACAACTATCAATATCTCCTGCCCCAACAATTACAATCAACTCTTGTTTAGACTTTTTCAAATCTTCCACTATGGTAGCTTTACTTGAATAGTATTTATATCTACCTTTAATTTTCTCTAATAATACTTCACTCGTAACACCTGGAATTGGCATTTCTCTTGCAGGATAAATATCCAATAAATAAACCTTATCTGCCAAACTTAAAGCCACAGCAAATTCATCCATAAAATCCTGGGTACGACTAAACAAATGGGGCTGAAAAACACAAGTAATATTTTTGTATTCATAGATAGACCGCACAGAGTTAAGAAATGCAGTAATCTCACTTGGGTGGTGCGCATAATCATCAATGATTATCATTTTTTCCGTTTGCAAATGAAACTCAAATCTTCTTTTCACCCCTAAGTAGGTCTTAAAGCTATTTCTAAGGGTACTTTCCGCAACACCGTACTCATATAACAAAGCAAAAACTGCCAAAGCATTTTCTACATTATGTCTACCTGGTAAACCAAACTCTATACTTATAAAACGTGTATTTTTGGTATGAATATCAAAATAAGTCCTGCCATTTTCGTAACGAATATTCCTAGCAAACCAATCGGCTTCATATGCATCTAAGCCATACGTTAAAATTTTCGCACCTCCAGTATAAGCCTTAAAATCAAGACTATCTTGCACCATGATAATGCCCTTTTCATTATTTAAATTAGCAAAATCAATAAATGATTTCTCCAAAGCACTTGCATCCCCATAAATATCTAAATGGTCGGCATCCATAGAAGTAATAATGCTATAATTTGGGGATAATTCTAAAAATGAACGGTCAAATTCATCAGCTTCTACCACCACTCTTTTTGCAGAAGGACTCACTAGGAAATTTGAGTTATAATTCGTCGTTATTCCGCCAATAAAGGCATTACACGAAGCTTCTGTTTCATATAACACATGTGCCATAATAGAACTGGTAGTTGTTTTACCATGCGTTCCTGCTACAGCAAAAGTTTCTTGATTTTTAGACAATAAACCTAATGCTTTTGCACGCTTAACCACATTAAAGCCAGCGTTTTTAAAGGCCAATAACTCTTCAAAACCTTCAGATACTGCAGGCGTATAAACTACCAAGGTACTTTCGATCTCAAGTCCTTCCAGCGCCTTTAAACCCCTGTCATTATAATGTATCGCTATTCCCTCACTAGCCAAGGCACGCGTTAACTTTGTATCTGTTTTATCATACCCCATCACTTCTTTATTATTAGCATTAAAATAACGTGCTAAGGCACTCATTCCAATACCGCCAATACCAATAAAATAAATGCTATGGATATTTGTTAATTTCACGATACAATTTTTTCAATTTCATTTAATATTCTAGCCGGTGCATCTGCAACACCAAGTTTTAATATATTTTCGGACAAAGACTCTTGTAATTTGAAATCTTTATTTAATTCCATAATCTTTGGAATTAACGCACTAACTGCGTCGCTATCTTTCACTAATAATGCCGCATTTTGCTGTACCAATGCCATGGCATTTTTAGTTTGATGATCTTCTGAAACATTTGGTGAAGGCACTAAAATAGTTGGCTTACCTACTAAGCACAACTCAGAAACCGACATAGCACCAGCACGTGATACAATATAATCTGCCGCAGCATATGCTAAATCCATTTCAAAAATAAAATCATTCAAATACACCTGTTTCGAATCTAATTTTGTTCGTAATGGTTTTAAATTTTCAAAATAAAATTTTCCACATTGCCAAATCACTTGCATATCTGCATCCAACAACTCTTGAATGCGCTGACTTAAACTATTATTAATAGTACCTGCACCTAGACTCCCTCCAATAACCAAAACTGTTTTTTTATTTGGCAGTAACCCAAAATGTCTAATTCCCTTTTCTTTTTTACCCTTTATATCGACTACATGATTCCGGACAGGGTTACCGGTTTTCACAATTTTTTCTTTCGGAAAAAAACGTTCTAACCCATCATAGGCTACGCAAATTTTCTTTGCCTTTTTAGCCAACCACTTATTGGTGATACCTGGAAAGGAATTTTGTTCCTGGACTAAAGTAGGAACTCCTTTTTTGGCTGCCACCCTAACTATAGCTGCGCTTGCATACCCACCGACCCCAATAGCAACATCAGGCTGGAAAGTTTTAACAATCTTTTTAGCCTTAAAAAGACTGGCCATTAATTTAAATGGAAACTTTAAATTTTCAAGGGTTAATTTCCTTTGTAAACCACGGATTGGGAGACCAATAATTTGATAACCTGCCTGTGGCACTTTTTCCATTTCCATTTTACCTTCAGCGCCAACAAATAAAATTTCAGCATTTGGATATTTTGCTTGAATTTCGTTCGCAATCGCAATGGCAGGAAAAATATGTCCTCCTGTTCCACCTCCACTGATTATCACTTTCTTTAGTTTCGTCATTAGCTCACTGCATTTTGTAAAGAACTCGACCCTACTATCGATTCACTACTTTTTGTTTCAAGTTCTCTACTTGCACTAAGCACAATACCTAATGCTATTGCCGTAAACCAAGCAGAAGTTCCCCCCATGCTCAACAAAGGCATATTTTGACCCGTAACTGGAATTAATTTTGTGCAAACTAACATATTCACAATAGCTGAAAACATAATAATCAAACCAATACCAATAACCACTAAGGCTGCATACTCATTTTTTTCCTGAATTTTCAAGGCAATTCTAATCATGCGATAAAACAACATCAAATACAAACTAATTAACACCAAAGCCAATACCAATCCACCCTCTTCAACAAGTGCTGCAAAATAAAAATCGGCATATGCTTCCGGAATGTATCTTTTCAACTCGCCATTACCCGGACCTTTTCCAATAAAGCTACCATTTTTAATCGCCAGTAAAGAATTATTAATCTGCATCTGCTCTTGCGGGTTCTCTTCTGCAGTGAACATATTTTCAATTCTATTATTCCACGTATTCACCCTAGGTAGTGCCTGTGGATAATATTTTGCAATTTGCAGCAACATTAAAAACACCATAACACCGGTACCAACAGACAAGCCAATCCATTTCCATGGGAATTGTGCAAATATCATCAATACAAATGCGATCATACCAATAATCAATGCGGTAGACAGATTAGACGGTAAAATCAAAAAGACGGTAAGCGCTATAGGTAGCAATATATGCCGTCCTACTATTTTTAAATCCCCAAACTCATTTCTTCTCTTCACCAATTGTTTGGACAAATAAAGCACCAAAGCTAATTTGGCAAAATCTGAAGTTTGAAAAGAAAAAGGAACAAGTGGAATTTTCAACCAACGATCTGCACCATTCACACTTTCACCAACAAACATAGTCAACACCAGTAAAATGATTGCCACATAAAAAATTAATTTTGAGAGCTTTGAAAAAACCCTAAAAGGTAATTTATGGATGACAAACATGATTACAAAACCAAGTGCTAATAATATAAAATGTTTAAAAAATAAAAATGAATAACTCAAGCCCTTAACCTTTACCAAAATTGGTATAAAGCTAAAGACAGAAACAATAGATAATATGCCCAACAATAAGGTAATTACCCAGATGTTCTTATCCCCTTTTAGGTATTTAAAAATGGTATTCAAAGCTTATTTTTACACTTAATAATTATAATGAACGTACTGCTTTTTTAAACTGTCTTCCTCTATCTTCATAACTTTCAAACAAGTCGAAACTTGCACAAGCAGGAGATAGTAAAACAGTTTGATCAGCCTTTGCCAATTCATAACCATAAGTCACCGCTTGGTAAGCTGATTTAGCCTCTACGATTGTATCTACCACACCGGTAAATGCTTCTAATATTTTGTCATTTTCTTCTCCAAGACAGATAATTGCTTTTACCTTTTCTTTTACTAATGGAATCAATGAATCGTAATCATTTCCTTTATCAATCCCACCAACTATCCATACTACAGGATTTTCCATACTTTCAAGTGCATACCAAGTAGAATTTACGTTGGTTGCTTTTGAATCATTGATGAACTCAATACCGTTTACTTTACCTACAAATTCTAAACGGTGTTCTACATTTTTGAAATCTTGTAAGCTCTCTCTTACAGTTTCATTTCTAATTTCTAATACTTTGGAAGCTATTCCAGCTGCTAAAGAATTTTGGGCATTGTGCTTGCCTTTTAAAGCTAAATCGTGAATCGACATAATTAACTCAGGTTTTAAATTAATAATTAATTGGTTGTTGTTGTTTATATATCCAGCTACATTCTCTGTGGTTTTAATAGAGAAAGGTGCTTTATTTGCTACTATATTTCGTTTAGCTACTTCTGCCATGATAATTGGATCATCTGCATTATAAATAAACCAGTCAGCTTTGGTTAAATGCTGACAAATTCTAAATTTTGAATCGACATATTTTTGCATGTCATATTCGTATCGATCTAAATGATCGGGGGTAATGTTTAAGAGTATAGCGATATCTGCCTTAAAATCATACATGCCATCCAACTGAAAAGAACTAAGTTCTAACACATATACGTCTTTCTCATCTTTGATAACTTGTCTGGCAAAGCTTTTACCAATATTCCCAGCTAATCCAACATTTACGTTAGCGTTACTTAAAATATGATGTGTTAAAAAAGCAGTGGTGGTTTTGCCATTACTTCCTGTAATACATATGGTTTTTGCCTTTGTAAATCTACCCGCAAATTCTATTTCACTAATTACTGGTATTTTTAAGGACAAAGCTTTTTTCACTATAGATACTGTATCAGCTATACCTGGACTCTTTACAATTAAATCAGCATTTAGAATGGTAGATTCTGTGTGCTGTTCTTCTTCATAATTAATATTATTTTCAATTAATTCGGCTTTAAAATTTTCTTTAATTTTTCCAAAATCCGATACAAAAACACCATATCCTTTGTGTTGCGACAACAACGCGGCACCTACACCACTTTCGCCTGCACCAAGAACTACTATGTTTTTATTATTTTTCACTATATTATCTTAATTTCAATGTCACTATTGTGATTACCGCTAGTAAAATGCCAACAATCCAAAATCGCGCAACAATTTTAGACTCATGCATACCCATCTTTTGATAATGATGGTGCAAAGGCGCCATTTTAAAAATTCTTTTCCCTTCTCCAAATCTTTTCTTTGTATACTTAAAATAAGTCACTTGCATCACCACTGATAAATTCTCTATTAAGAAAACGCCACACAATACTGGAATCAACAATTCCTTTCTAACAATGATTGCAAACACAGCGATTATGCCACCAATAGCCAAACTCCCAGTATCTCCCATAAATACTTTTGCCGGATAAGCATTGTGCCATAAAAACCCAATACAAGCCCCTACAAATGCACCAATAAAAATTACCAGCTCTGAAGAGTATGGTATATACATCACATTTAAGTAATCCGAAAATTGGACATGTCCCGATATATAAGCAAATATCGCCAAGACCATTCCTATAATTGCAGATGTGCCACTTGCTAAACCATCTAATCCATCCGTCATATTGGCACCATTCGAAACAAAAACCACCCAAAATATAACCACTGGGATAAAAATCAACCAGCCCAATTTTGGTCCAGACAACCATGAATAATTAAATTCATTTCCTTTGATAAAAGGAATGGTAGTAGTCATGTCTTTTGTTTCTATCCATTTTTTTCCCGGTACCTCATGATGCTTACTGGAAACATCAATAGAATTTTCAACCACAACTGTTGCAGGAACACTTTTATGCACTTGAATATCTGGATGGAAATACAATACAGACCCTACAAACGCACCTACAACCACCTGCCCAAATATTTTAAACTTTCCAGCTAAACCGGCTTTATTCTTTTTAAAAACTTTTATATAATCATCTATAAAACCTATCGCTCCCAACATCACGGTTGAAATCAACATAATGATGATATAGATGTTATCTAATTTGGCAAATAACAAAGTAGGAATAATGATAGAAGCCAAAATAATCAGTCCCCCCATTGTAGGCGTTCCTTCTTTTTCTTTTTGACCAGCCAATCCTAAATCACGAACAGATTCACCAATTTGCTGCTTACGCAATAGATTAATAATTTTATTACCAAACAGAAGTGAAATCACCAAAGAGGTAATCACTGCCATAGCCGAACGAAAAGATATATAATCAAATACACCCGCCCCTGGCACTCCCAAATCATTTAGATAATTAAATAAATAATACAACATTACTTTTGAAGGTTTTTAAGGGTTTCTTTTAAAATTTCTAAGTCATCAAAAGGAAATCTTTTTCCATTTATTTCTTGGTATTTTTCATGTCCTTTTCCAGCTACCAATAAAATATCTCCTTTTTCTGCTAATGCACACGCCACTTTAATCGCTTCAGCTCTATCAGAAATTGCCATCACTCTTGCTGATCGCTCAACTGGTATTCCTTTTTTCATATCCAAAATAATTTCATCTGGATTCTCAGACCTCGGGTTATCTGAAGTCAATATAATTTTATCACTATTTTCAGCCGCAATTTTGGCCATCAATGGTCTTTTCGTTTTATCTCTATCTCCACCGCAACCAACTACTGTAATTACTTTTTCGTTCTTTGTTCGAACTGCAGCTATGGTACTCAACACATTCGCTAAAGCATCCGGTGTATGTGCATAATCTACAATAGCAATAATTCCCTTGTCAGATTTCATGTACTCAAAACGTCCTTCAACAGATTTTAATTTTGAAATACCTGTCAAAACTTCCAAAACATCTAACCCTAGCTCTATCGCAATAGCATAAACCAAAATCAAATTATAGGCATTAAACCCACCAATCAATCTGGTCCAAACATCTTTATTATTGATATTTAAAACTAAACCATTGAATGAGTTTTCAACTATTTTCACTTTATAATCGGCCATATTCTTTAAGCCAAAAGTTGCAACAGTAGCACTCGTGTTTTGCGTCATCACTAAACCATTCACGTCATCAATATTTACTATTGCAGTTGCCTTAGAACTTAACTGGTCGAAAAATGCTTTTTTCGCCTTGATATACGCTTTAAATGTTTTATGGTAATCTAAATGCTCATGTGTTATGTTGGAAAATCCGGCTACTCGAAAATTTAACCCTGAAATTCTATGCTGACTAATTGCGTGCGAGCTTACTTCCATAAAGCAATACTCACAACCTGCAGTTACCATTTCCTTCAATAATTTATTCAAAACAATTGGATCAGGAGTAGTATGCGTCGCAGGAATCTCCACATTTCCAATTTTATTCACCACAGTTGAAAACAACCCTACATGGTAACCTAACATGGTAAATAAATCATGCAACAGTGTCACTGTTGTTGTTTTACCATTAGTCCCTGTAACTCCAACTAAATTAATATCGTTCGACGGATGATCATAAAAATTACTTGCAATAATACCTAATGCATAAGAAGAAGAACTTACCACAACATAGGTAATTCCTTCTACAATATTCTCAGGCATCACTTCACACACAATGGCTATCGCGCCAGAAACAATGGCTTTATCTATAAATTGATGTCCATCTGTCTTTTCGCCTTTAATGGCAATAAACAGAGAATCTGCTGCAACCTCACGCGAATCAAAAGCGATTGCTTGTACAACAACATTTAACTCCCCATTTACTTTGGTGATTCCTGAATCGTATAATATATCTTTCAGATTATTCATCCTAACACTAATTTTATCTGTTGATTTTTAACCAATCTCGCCCCGGGCTTGATCGACTGTGATCTCACATCTCCACTTCCCTCCAACAACACTTTTAACCCTTTGGTTTCAAGAATATATACTGCATCATTCACCGGCATTCCAATTACGTTCGGAATACTAGTCTTTCCTACATACCTTTTTTCCAACTGCACTTTATCTGCCCGATTAATCGCTACCGCCCAAGTATCGTTTTCAGTCTTATTCACATAATGAACATTTAACTCATTTAAAACAGTTTGAATATCTTCTCGGTCTCCATATTTTACATTCGGTAACTTTTTTGATTGCTCAGATGCATTAAATGAATTATGATATTGCAATGAATTTGCATATACACGATCAGCAATCGCCTTAAAAACAACACCAGAAACCTGGGCGCCATAAATTTGTTGTGTTGGACCAGCAATTACCACAATACAAGAATACTTTGGTTTGTCTGCAGGGAAATAGCCGCAAAAAGATGCTTGATACTTACTATCTCCATACCCTTTATTGTCATTAGACAACTTTACAGTTCCAGTTTTACCTGCAATCTTAAAATGGGCAGACTGGAGTTTTCTACCAGTTCCATTTTCCACTACCCCTTCTAAACATTCCCTTAATTTCTTAATCGTATTTGGTGAACATATTTGATCATTTAACACCACTTTTTCAAATCGCTTAATAATCTCACCATCTTTACGCACTTCTTTTACAAACTGAGGCTTTATGTATTGTCCATTATTAGCTACAGCATTAAAAAATGCCAATGTCTGTAAAGGCGTTTGCTCCACCTCATACCCAATACTCATCCAAGGCAATGAAATCCCGGACCAATTCCCTTCATTTTCATTATTCAAGGTAGGCATTGGCTCCCCTTTAATTTCAATCCCTAAAGGATCCCCTAAACCAAAAGCCCTTAAACGATCTACAAATTTTTGCTCATCTCCTTTATACGCCTCATAAACCACCTTAGAAAATACATTAGAAGAAATTTCAAAGGCGTGTTTTAAAGTAATATCCCCATAACCTCTAGGATCAGAATCATGCAATGAACTTTCGTAAAAATCATACTTACCATATGCTTTTACCATTTGATTAATATCTGCTTTACCATCTTCTAGAAGAGCCATCAAGGAAGCCAACTTAAAAGTAGACCCCGGAACAGACTTAGTTCCAATAGCATGATTATAAGATTCTGCGTAACCACCACTTTTAGTTTTTGATAAATTGGCAATCGCTTTGATATACCCCGTCTGCACCTCCATCAAAACCACCACACCATGCAAAGCATTCTGGTACTCCATTTGCTTCATCAATTCCGTTTCTGCCAAATCCTGAATATCTACATCAATTGCAGTTATCACATCAGCACCATTTACAGGATCTTTTACATTTTCAGAAACTGGCTTCCAAGAACCATTTACGAATTTTTTAACAATCGTACCAAACTCCCCTGCCAAATACTCATTATACGCACCATCAATCCCAACGGGCTGTATACCTTCACGTACATACCCCAAACTTCTGGAAGCAAGAATCCCATGTGGCTTATGGGTCTTACTGTAACGTTCCACAATAAAGCCGCCCTTATACTTACCTTCCTTTAAAATTGGAAAAGACTTCACCTGTTGATAAATTGGATACTTTACTTTATTTTTTATTTTAAAATATTGATTATCGTCTGACCTACCTTTTCTCAATTTACCTTCCCATTGTTTTGATGTCCATTCTGGAAAAGTATTTGACAACGCAATTGACAAAGAATCTAGCGAACCAAAAAACATAGTAGAATCAATTATCTTTAAATCAACATGCAAATCATATAAAGGAATTGAAGTAACTAACACACTTCCATCCTCCGTTAAAATCCTACCCCTTAACGGCGCAATTGAATCTAATTTTGTATCCAACACCCTAATAGAAGAATCTTCATTCTGAGGAATAACATTCCCCACCTGAATAGCTACTACTCGGACAACCACTACCAACATAATAAACACCACAATAAAGTAGAGCAAATAAGCTTTGGTAGATATGTTATTTTTTGTTGTCATTAAAAATTATACTTTTTTACTTTAATTTTTTTTGGTGGAATAGTACTCAATTTTAATTCCGACCCCTTTAATCTTTCAGAAACTTGCGTCTGCCTACTCAACTTATTATATTCTACACCCAGAGAAAAATACTCTGAATTCAACTCTCCCAACTCCTGCTCTAACTGCACCTCTCTTTTCCCTACCGTTTCTGTATAGTATCCCCATCCAATCAAAATCACCAATAAAAAACCCAAAAAAGAAATAAATGGAATATTGTTTACAATTTCATCTCTAGACAAAAAATCTCCATTAATTATTTTAACGAAGGACCTTTTTTTACCTGTCTTACTTTTTTTACCTTTTATCTCGGCCGACTCCTCTTTCAATTCGTTCATTCCGCATTTTTTGTAGCTACCCTTAATTTTGCACTTCTCGCCCTAGAATTCACCTTATTTTCTTCTTCGGTTGGAACGATTGGCTTTTTATTTACAGCACTTAAAGGTTTAATGATATTTCCATACAAATCCTTCTCTGCTTCTCCTGTAAATTTTCCGCTTCGTATAAAATTCTTTACCAAACGATCTTCAATAGAATGATAAGACATCACCACTAATCTCCCTCCAGGCTTTAATACATCAGCCGCCTGCTCTAACATATCTCGTAGCGCACCCATCTCATCATTTACTTCAATTCTAATGGCCTGAAATATTTGCGCTAAAAATTGGTTCAATTTCTTACCAATCATCAATGGACTTAACAACTCTACTAACTGCCCCGTTGTTTCGATTGGGCCTTCATTCCTTTTATTTACAATGGCATAAACCACTTTTCTTACATTTTTTAAATCTGCGTACGCATTAAACATAGCAAATAAGTCTCTTTCCGGATAATCATTCACTACATGATAAGCACTCACATCTGCCTGTTGATTCATCCTCATGTCCAACTTCGCATTGGTACGTATCGAAAAACCTCTTTCGCCAGCATCAAACTGATGAGAAGAAACCCCTAAATCCGCTAAAACAGCATCTACTTTTGGATGCTCATAATACTTTAGGAAATTCTTTAAATACCTGAAATTGGCGTTAACAAAAATAAGCTTATCGTCTTCGACCACATTCGCCAAAGCATCCTCATCTTGATCAAAAGCGATTAAAACCGCATCCTCTCCAATCCTCTCCAAAATAGCCTTTGAATGACCACCACCACCAAAAGTAACATCCACAAACACTGTCCCATTATCCAACTCCATAGCCTTCAAACAAGTCTCAAACAACACTGGTATATGATATTCGTTAATCATTGTCACCTTCAATTTCACCCATTACTTCGTCTGCCAAATCTGCAAAATCTGCCATATTCTCTCCCATAGTTTCCAAATACTCTTCCTTACTCCAAACTTCAATTCTATCATTAAAAGCAGTCAACATCACTTCTCTAGTCAATCCTACCCTCTTCATAAGATCAGCAGGAACTAAAACCCGTCCCGCAGAATCTAAGCCCAACTGCTTAGCACCTTGATGAAACAATCGATAAAACATTCTGTTTTTCGGTTTGAATAAATTTAACTTTGAAAGCTTTCCACTCACCTTCTCCCACTCATTCATAGGGTAAAGTGTTAAACAATTTTCAAATCCTTTATTCATCATAAACAATTCATTAGCCACTGGAGACAATTGCTTACGCAATCCCGCAGGAAAGAGAAACCTCCCTTTAGCATCAAGCTTACATTCATATTCTCCAACTAATCCAGCCATTTATTGTTATAATTCTTAATTATGGATGTAAAGATATTGATTTTATCCCACTTTTTACCACAAATTTCCTCCTGTTAATAACTTTGGAAGTATAAAGTATAATCAAACATATATAAATAGTTACAAAAAGACCATTTATCAAGGCCTATAGATAGAAAAAGAACAGTGGTAAAAAGTGGTAAATGTTAACAACATTATAATAAATAGACAAAATAAAACAAGAAAAAAAAATGACAGGACAATAAAATTATCCCTATCATATCCTTCCTGAAATTTTTTTAAAAAAAAGATTATCCTATGAATTATGTACTATATTATTTTGTAAAAAAGCACAAAAATTAGGAATGGAAAAACAAAATAAACAGTTGTAAAATACACCAAAGTAAACCAAGGTTGTGGTTTTTTGAATTGAAGCGTTAAAAAAGGCATCATAAAAACAAACTGAACAAAAGGCGTAAAAAAGGAGAAAGAAAAAACTGGATATACCAAAGTTACCCCAGCGTTCATATTATTAAGCTGGATATACTTTAAGTCATTAAACACGGAGGTATAATAAGCCAAAATAGAATTATTATGCAACAAACCAAATACCTCTTGGGCTTTAAAAATATAATTACCGTCTTGAACTTTAAAATGAAAATACCCGCCTTGGTGCACATAACTATTAATTATTTCGGCGACTGATTTTTTTGGTAAAAGATAGAAGTCGACTAACCACAGGACACCAAACAACATACTAAACAAACTAAACCAATAATAGAGCTTTGCAGAATTACCACTTACAAGCTTTTCAAAATAGGCTTGTTCTGCAATTGCCTCTTTCATCTTAGATTCATAATACCGTGCACGTGCGTGCTTCATTCTTGCCTGCAATAATTCCTCCCGGGTAACAACAGGTCCTTTGGTCACCGTATTCACCTTATCAAAAACAAGAAATTCATAAGCTTCCGTCAACTCAATAAAACGCTTAGAAGCCTCTTTACTCGTATTTCTATCTGGATGCCACTCAAAAGCTTTTTTCCGATAAGCCCTTTTTATCAACACCTTGTCCACCGTAGGCGTTATCCCTAAAATTTTAAAACAATGTACTTTTTGTGGATTCACGTGGACTTTTTTGACCAAATTATAAAAATTCAAGGAGTCCACACCTACTTATTTCGACTTTCTATTCCCTCCAGGCGAAAAAAGCAAGGACACAAAAAAAGTCACACCGTTAAAACGGTGTGACTTTAAAAAGGGGTAAAAGGTTTTTATTTATTTTACGGAATCAACAACAGCTTTAAAAGCTTCTGGGTGATTCATTGCTAAATCAGCCAATACTTTTCTGTTTAATTTCAATCCTTTAGCATTCAATTTCCCAATAAATTGAGAATAACTCATACCATGTGGACGAACTCCTGCATTAATTCTTGTAATCCAGAGTGATCTAAAATTTCTCTTTTTTTGTTTACGACCTACATAAGCATATCCTAAACCTTTTTCAACAGCATTTTTTGCAACTGTCCATACATTTTTTCTTCTTCCAAAGTAACCTTTGGCCAGCTTCATCACTTTTTTTCTTCGTGTCCTTGCTGCTACTACGTTTACCGATCTTGGCATAATTTTTAAGTTTTTAGTATTTAGTGATACCGACACCGTCGATATGCTTAGGAACTAAATACTGGGTTTAATTAACATTAACCTTCCGTACTTTACGGAAATAATTAGATACACAATTGTTGTCTGATATTGGATGCATCTGATTTATGCACCAATCCAGCTTTTGTCAACCTTGCTTTTCTTTTCTTAGACTTTTTAGTCAAAATGTGACTTTTAAAAGCGTGTTTTCTCTTTAATTTTCCAGTACCAGTCACTTTAAATCGTTTCTTGGCACTAGATTTTGTTTTCATTTTAGGCATCTCTTTCTAAATTTTAATTTATTTACCCCTTTATTATTTTTAACTCTTTTTCTTTGGATTAATCATCATGATCATCTTTTTACCTTCTAATTTAGGCATCTGTTCAATCACACCATAATCTTCTAACTCCTGTGCAAACTTCAATAATAAAATTGAACCTCTATCTTTAAAGACAATTGATCGACCTTTAAAAAACACAAATGCTTTTACTTTAGCTCCTTCAGACAAAAAGCCTTTGGCATGCTTCAGTTTAAATTGAAAATCATGGTCTTCCGTATTCGGACCAAATCTAATCTCTTTAATCGTAACTTTTGATTGCTTTGATTTAAGCTCTTTTTGTTTTTTCTTTTGCTCAAACAAAAACTTTTTGTAGTCAATAATCTTACAAACAGGTGGCTTTGCATTCGGAGATATCTCCACCAAATCCAAGTCAGCTTGTGTTGCTTTTTCTAAAGCCGCGCTTAACGACAATACTTCAGCTCCATCATCAGACACCAATCTCACTTCTCTCGCCCTAATCAGTTCGTTCACTTTATAAGGCTCCTCCCGCTTCATGGGTCTCCTACCAGTATTTCTTCTTTTAATTGCTATAACTACGTTACTCCTTTCTTTTAATTCAGCTCTAATTCTTTATTAACAGCTTCATTTATTAATTTAACAAAATCTTCCAAGGCTATTTCGCCTATATCTCCTTCTCCATGTTTCCTTAAAGAAACAGTATTATTTGCTTCTTCGTTTGCTCCGACAATTAGCATATAAGGGATTTTCTTCACCTCATTATCTCTAATTTTCTTTCCAGCTTTCTCGTTTCTATTATCAACGAATCCGCGAATATCGGAATTATTTAGAAATTCTGAAACTTTTTTCGCATAATCATTGAATTTTTCACTAATTGGTAATACTGCAAACTGATCTGCAGTTAACCAAAGTGGGAAATTACCAGCACAATGTTCTAATAAAACAGCTACAAAACGCTCCATAGAACCAAAGGGTGCACGGTGAATCATTACTGGTCTATGTTTTTCATTATCAGCACCAACATACTCTAATTCAAATCTCTCAGGTAAATTATAATCGACTTGAATAGTACCCAATTGCCATTCTCTGCCAATTGCATCCTTCACCATAAAATCTAGTTTAGGACCATAAAAAGCTGCTTCGCCGTATTCTACAAAAGTATCCAAATTTTTCTCCGCTGCTGCTTCAATGATGGCATTTTCTGCTTTATGCCAATTTTCATCCGAACCAATATACTTTGTTTTATTCTCTGGATCCCTCAAAGAAATTTGCGCTTTAAAATCTTCAAATTTTAAAATTTTAAATATATAAAGCACCAAATCAATAACTTTTTTAAACTCATCCTTCACTTGATCAGGCGTACAAAAAATATGCGCATCATCTTGCGTAAAAGAACGCACTCTTGTCAAGCCATGCAACTCTCCACTTTGTTCGTAACGGTAAACAGTGCCAAATTCAGCATACCTTACAGGAAGGTCCTTATATGACTTCGGTGACGCCTTATAAATCTCACAATGGTGTGGACAATTCATTGGTTTTAACAAAAACTCTTCTCCTTCGTGCGGTGTAGTAATTGGTTGAAAAGAATCTTCACCATATTTCTCATAATGACCAGATGTAATGTATAAGTTTTTATGGCCGATATGCGGTGTCATCACTTGTTCGTATCCACCTTTTTTTTGTTCTTTTTTCAAAAAACTTTCTAATCTCGCTCTCAACTCAGCACCTTTAGGTAACCACAAAGGTAAACCTTGACCAACATTTTGGGAGAAAGTAAAAAGTTCTAACTCTTTTCCAAGTTTTCTATGGTCTCTTTTTTTTGCTTCCTCTAACAGCTCTAAATACTCAACTAACTCTTTATTTTTAGGGAAAGTAATGCCATAAATTCTAGTCAATTGCTTTCTTTTTTCATCCCCTCTCCAATATGCACCAGCTATAGAAGTCAGTTTAATGGCTTTAATAAAACCTGTATTTGGCAAATGAGGACCTCTACACAAATCGGTAAAATTACCTTGTGTATAGAAAGTGATCGTTCCATCTGCTAAACCATCTATCAATTCCAACTTATACTCATCTCCTTTTTCTTCAAAGTAAGAAATAGCATCTGCTTTTGACACTTCTTTTTTTACAAATTGACTTTTTTGTTTTGCCAATTCTTTCATTTTAGCCTCTATAGCAGGTAAATCTTCGTCTGAAATTTGGTATTCTCCCAAATCAATATCGTAATAAAAACCATTTGCTATCGGAGGTCCAATCGCTAACTTTGTCCCTGGATACAATGCTTCAATCGCCTCTGCCATTAAGTGAGCTGAGGAATGCCACATTACACTTTTACCATCATCATCATTCCAAGTCAACAACTTTAAGGTTGCATCTTCATTAATTGGACCGAAAGCGTCTGATACCACGCCATTAATCTCTGCAGCAAGTACATTTCTCGCCAAGCCCTCACTGATACCCCTTGCTATATCCAACGCAGTTGTTCCAGCTTCCACTTCTTTTATACTGCCATCAGGCAAAGTAATATTTATCATTCCCATATTTTTATAAATATAATTAGACAAAATTATATAAAAAAAAAGCTCCTTTGATTACAAAGGAGCTTTTTTAGTTTAGTTTTTTATTAATTTTTATATCCCATCACTAAAACAACAGCTCCTCTATGTTCAATAGTAGGATTTGCATTATTCGCGTCTGGGGTGGCTGGAATTACATAATCCACAAATACCCTTTTCAATCTTGATGCACTTCCACCTGCTGCTACATAAGCATCATTCAAATCATCTGTTTCAATCACAATATTATTACCTTTAATATCTGTAATTTCTTTCAGTAAAATTCTATCTGCAACACTTTTGCTTTCATTATAAACATTAACAGTAATGTTTTTTGAACACGCTTTACCATTAAATGCTAATTTATATTCCGTGTTGTTAAACAAGTAAATCTCTACTTCTTTTGACTGTTTGTAAGTCTTATAATTGAAATATGTTGTTTTATAACCATCATATAAATATGGTTTAATAGAGGTTTTTGCTTCCGCTTTGTTTAATTTAATACTTTCTTTAAACTCAGTTAAATTCGTTACTTGTTGTGCAAACGCAAGCGCAAACACTAAAAATCCTATTAAGACAAGTCCTTTCTTCATTTTTGAATAATTTATTTTTGTACTATTTTGCTTCTTATTTCAGTTACTTTATCCCCTAACATCTTGATTTCCTCTGGTGTCAAAGTTAATTCATCAGATTCAGGATTAGCATTAAAAGCTTTCACTGAAGCGAAGTCATTGAACATATTTTCTACACTTGTTAAATCTCCGATAATCCAAGCTAAATCCAAGTCGCCATTTCTAGCATCCTTCAACCCTTTGATGATATTTGAAAGTATTTCCATTTGCTCAGCCAACATCATGCCAACTCCAACTTTATCAGAATTGTTTTTATAATCACTGAAACCTAAATACATCCCTTCTACCCATGCACCACCATAATGCACAGCAGCAACATGCTCCATTTCATTATCTTCTAAGTATTCTTGAGAATGCTCGTGTATCTCCACAATGATACTTTCGATAGAATCTTGAATTTCTAAATTTTGATCAAAACGTTCCATCAAATCTTTGTTTTGAAAGATCGCTTCCATTCCTTGCTGTTCCGCTAAAGTTTGAATAGAAGTAATAAACTTTCTAGCATCATTTGCTTGAGAATTTGTGATGCAATATGCTAAATCTGCAGAATAAACACCAAAATTCAATTTTGATTGTTCATCTGTAGTATAACTTGTAACATTATCTACACTGTTAGTAACCCCAGCAGTATATTTCATTCCCGACTTTTTAAAAATACTTGCTACCTGCAAAGCAGAAGGCAAGTGGTAATCTAAATCAGGCGACTCAAAAGGATCTACCTCCATAGCCATTTCCACAGTATCTACATCCTCTATGTGAATGTCATCATTAATTGAACTCCCTTCTGTACATGAAAAAAGAGAAGCTGATAGTGTAAATAAAAATACACCCTTAAGCATTTGTTTCCTTACCATTTGCTAGATTTTATATTATTCTGCTAAAATATGAAATGATTTCGACAACTGGCCCATAATTCCTTTCTTTTTTTTTATATTTAAATGAGTTATGAAAGCACCTAAGATTCTAATAATGTGTATCCCCTTTTGTTTTGGTATTGTGTTTTCATTCTACTATAACGACTATACAATTCAAAACACGGCTTTGTACCTTACTCTACTTCTATTTTTAGTCTTATTATTATTACTACCATTGCGCTTTCGAAATACAATTCTATTCGGCATAATCGCCATCACCACCTTTTGTTCTCTCGGCTTTTTGAACGGATCAGCCCATCAAAGTATATCTACAAATCCATATTTCTTCCATAAAAAATCACCTTATTTTTTAGTGAAAATAATTGAAAAACCAATTCAAAAAAAGAACTCCATAAAACTCATTGTAGAAGTATTACAAAATGATTCTATGGCAAAACAAGGTCAAGCTTTGCTTTATTTAAAAAATGGGGACAAAAGCAACATGTTAAATTATGGCGACTGGTTACTTATCAAAAATAAATTCCAACCCATAAAGCCAAATGGCAACCCTTACGAATTCGATTACGCCAGGTATTTAAAAATCCACAACCTTTACCATCAATCCTTTCTAAAAACGCAAGAATGGAAACTATACGCTAGGGCTAAACCTAGCTTATTTGGTCGAATTTTAAAAATAAGAAATTATTTTGAAAAGCTAATTGACAACTCTACTCTTTTCCCAAAAAACAAAAGCATAGCCAAAGCTTTATTTCTTGGAGAAAAAGAAGCATTAGACAAGGATATTCTGCGTTCCTTTTCAAGTGCAGGCGCCATGCATGTCCTAGCGGTTTCTGGCTTACATGTTGGCATTATCATGCTTATTTTAACCTCCTTACTAAAACCGATTAAACGCTTAAAGCATGGAAACATAGTTTACACTGCCCTAATCATCTCTGGTGTTTGGCTATACGCACTATTAACTGGTGGCTCCCCATCCGTCATCCGCTCTGCATTGATGTTTAGTTTTATCATCTTCAATGTCGGACTAGAAAGAGAAAGCTCCGTTTATCAGTCCATACTAATTTCTGCTTTCTTGATTTTAATTTTCGACCCGTTCGCCTTATTTAAAGTAGGTTTTCAATTAAGTTATTTGGCAGTTTTGGGAATCGTATTCTTGCAGCCTCGCATCTATCGTCTTTGGTACATACAAAACAAATCACTTGATTACCTGTGGCAAATAACCGCAGTTTCAATTGCAGCGCAAATTGCCACTTTTCCTTTAGGCTTATATTATTTCCACCAATTTCCAAGCTTGTTTTTCATCTCCAACATCATAGTAATACCATTGGCTTTTATCCTATTATTCCTTGGCTTCTTCTACTTTTCATTACACTTAATCACACCGATAAAATTATTACTTGAAGAGATATTAAATTTCTTATTCTACGTACTCAGTCAAAGCATGGCTTTTATAGAGCAAATTCCAAATGCAATTGCTTGGGGAATATCCATCTCTTGGCAAGAAACAATGACAATCTATTTTTGTATAATCTCTTTAATATTTGCCTTAAAAAACAAGCACTTTCCCGCATTACTTGCTAGCATGATAGGGGTTATTATTTTAATTTCTCTATCATTAATTGAAAAGCAACAGATATCAAATGAAAACAAATGCATTGTATATAACCTCAAAAATGACTTTGCAATGGATGTTTTTTTCGGGAATAAAAACTACTTTATCAGTACAAACAGTTTAAGCCAAAACGAATCAAAACTACTATTTAACGTTAAACATAATTGGTACCACTATAGAGGGGATGCCTCCCCCTATCAAAACATCCGCATAGACACATTAAGCAACCCTGTATTTAAAACTAACCAAAAGACTTGGCAAATCATCAATCATAAAATATCTACTTTGCGCGCAACCGACTATTTGGTTCTAATTTCCAAACAGTATATTCCAAAAGAAAGTATTGATTTTTGGAAGCGAGAAAAATGCACCGTAATACTACACCCAAATTTAAGTCGTAAAATGAAAAAATGGATTCAATTAAACATGCCTGAAAATTTAACCTACGATATGGCAAAGCAAGGTGCTTTTTCAAAAAGCTTTTAATTGTAAATAATCGTATTTGCCATACTCTTATTACCTATACTACCTATCACAAGAGCCGCCATGACCACTAAATCATTACTCAACTTAATCCTGTGTCCATAATACACATTATACCCATGTTTTGTCTTGATGTTTGACCAAAAAATGATTTCGAAAAACCTTGCCCTAACTGCATAGCTATCAACAATAATTTGAAATTTCCGATATTTATTTTCATTCACTTTTAATTGCGCATTATACGCTTGTTCTGACCCTTCAAATCTCCCCTCTTCTTTTAAAGCCTTTAAATCATCCACTTTTTTCTTATACTGGTCACTTCTCGCCAAGATGATATAAAAATCATCCGTATAGTGTGCTTGAAATTTTTCAAAACGATAGTCTTCGTGAAAATAAAATACAGAATCACTCCATTCCAAAACCTTATTTATTACTTTTCGTTTATCAGATTCAATCTGCTTTGCCTCTGCATCTCCAACACCATATAATGGGACAACAGAAAGGAATATGAAAAAAAATAATATTTTATTCTTCAGCAATAAAAGGTTCATAATCTTGGTCGGTTTCGTAAAGCTTATCTACTTCATAATAAGGAGTAAACCGCACATACACAGTCATAGAATCTGTATCTAAGTCGCCATTATACGAAAATTGATGCAGCAAGTAATACCCTATTAATTTCTCATCCGCCTTAATTTCATATACTGATGAAAAGTTGGTCGACTGGTACCCTATCGTGTCAGAAAATTCTGCCACAATATAATTTCTGGTCAACGATTCACAAACATTTTGAACATTAAACGCCCTATCTTTCATGGTATATCCAAATACCGTCACCATGTGTTTTACAAATTTACTTTTTTCAAAGCTGGTGCCTAACTGATTGAGGTAGTTCTCAAAATATTGGTAAAAATCATAGGAGAGTTTTTTACTTTCTTCATAGGTATAACCAGCAATAATTGGAGATTCATAATAGTAGTTCGCAAACACCTTTTCTTCATCATTGGTTAAATCTATTTCATATATAGGTATAATATCCACGACCGAAAAATCTTCAGAAAGAACAAAATTCACCTTCATCAAATTACTAACTTTTCTATCATCACCTCTTAATGAGAAGGTATGTACTTGGGTAATTTTGCGTTTTAAATTATTTTTCTTTACTAGAGAGTCGTAATAATGGAACTGTTGTGCTGCCTCTACCTGGTCAAATGTTGGGTCACCGAGTTTACTTTTCCAACTTTTTTGTTCGGCAATCGATTTTGGCACTACCACTTTCAATGGTTCAAAGCCATAATTCAAATACACCTCATCCTCGGATTTCATTCTTTTCACGTAAGCGGAAATAGAATCTTTCACCACAAATTCCATGGGATCTAATACGGTTTGGGGTTCTTCAAAAATGGAGTCTGCAACAAAACAAGACTGCAACAGAAAAATAAAACTTAAACTGGATAGGTAAATTAATCTCATAGCACTATATCACATCAAATTTTGTACCCAAAAATTAATCAAGGAATATTACTGCATAAAAGCAACAATTACCTGATCATCACAGGCATCACAAGCATTAACACCTCTTCATTTTCATTCGTTTCTCCACTTGGCAATAAGATCCCGGCCTTGTTGGGCTCACTCATTTCTAAAATAACTTCTTGCGTCTTAATGTGGTTTAGCATTTCCATTAAGAATTTGGAATTAAACCCAATCTCTAGATCATCTCCAACAAAAGCACAAGTTAATCTTTCTTTTGCTTCATTCGAAAAATCTAAATCCTCTGCAGAAATACTCAATTCACTTCCAGCAATTTTTAACTTTACTTGGTGCGTTGTTTTATTAGAAAAGATGGAAACCCTTTTAATGGAATTCAAAAAAGAAATTCGGTCTACTGTCAATACATTTGGATTTACCTTTGGAATCACCGCTTCGTAATTTGGATATTTACCATCAATTAAACGACAAGTCAATTCAATGTCTTCAAAAACAAATTTAGCTGTTGTTTCGTTGTAAGAAACTTCAACTTCTTCTTCTCCCCCTAAATTTTGCTTCAATAAGTTTAAAGGTTTTTTTGGTAAAATAAAATCAGCTGATTTACTTGCTGTAGAATCCAGACGGCCATACTTTACCAATTTATGTGCATCCGTGGCAACGAAAATTAATTTTTCAGTTGAAAACTGACAAAACACCCCACTCATTACAGGACGTAAATCATCATTTCCAGAAGCAAACAATGTGTTTTCTATGGCATTCGAAATAATTTCTCCTTTAATTTTCAAAACCTCTACATCTCCCATATCAATAGTTTGTGGGAAATCATCTGCATTTTGGCCGACTAATTTATACTTACCATAATCTGAAGAAATTTCAATTCCGAAGTTTTCATTGATTTGAAAAACCAAAGGTTGATCTGCAAAATTCTTTAAAGTATCTAACAATAACTTAGCTGGAATTGCTACATTACCATCTTGTTTTGCTTCATCTGGTGTCACCACAGTTTTCATGGTATTTTCCAAATCAGAAGCCGAAATTGTTAATTTCCCATCTTTCAATTCGAATAAAAAATTATCTAAAATTGGTAATGAATTATTAGAATTTAAGACCCCACTGATATTTTGTAAATTTCTCAATAAGGCCGAACTTGAAATAATGAAGTTCATAAAATGAATGGTATTTAGTATAAGTTTAAATTAATCTGCAACAAATATAACCCTATTTAAAGGCTTGACCCTCGTATCAAATTTATTTTTATTAACAGTACAACCGGTAGAATTGTTCATAAACTCTGTCATACATTTTAATAAAACCCCATTCAATCTGACATGTTTTACTGGTTTACATAGATAAAACTGCCACAATGACATAAATAAAAGCAAAAATTACAATGGCATAAAGATTGACTAATAGGAAATGAAATATAAAAGCATAAAAATAAATAAAATGGGTAAAATAATTGGAATCGATTTAGGGACAACCAACTCATGCGTTGCAGTAATGGAAGGGAATGAGCCAGTGGTTATTACTAACTCAGAGGGAAAAAGAACTACCCCTTCAATAGTAGCATTCGTTGAAGGTGGGGAAAGAAAAGTTGGTGATCCAGCTAAAAGACAAGCAATCACCAATCCAGAAAAAACTATCTACTCTATTAAGCGTTTTATGGGTACAACTTTTGACAAAGTAGCAAAAGAAGTAGCTAGAGTACCTTATAAAGTAGTAAAAGGAGACAACAATACGCCAAGAGTAAAAATTGACGATAGATTGTATACTCCGCAAGAAATTTCAGCAATGGTACTTCAAAAAATGAAGAAAACTGCTGAAGATTATTTGGGACAAGATGTAACAGAAGCGGTAATTACTGTGCCTGCTTACTTTAACGATTCTCAAAGACAAGCAACGAAAGAAGCTGGTGAGATTGCAGGTTTAACTGTAAAAAGAATCATTAACGAGCCAACAGCAGCAGCATTGGCATACGGATTAGATAAAAAAGATAAAGATCAAAAAATTATTGTATTTGATTTTGGTGGTGGAACACATGATGTTTCTGTACTAGAATTAGGTGATGGTGTATTTGAAGTATTATCTACTGATGGTGACACACATTTAGGTGGTGATGATGTAGATGATAAAATCATTAACTGGTTAGCGGACGAATTTAAAAATGACGAAGGTATTGACTTGAGAAAAGATCCAATGGCTTTACAAAGATTAAAAGAAGCTGCTGAAAAAGCAAAAATTGAGTTGTCTTCTACCACAAGTACTGAAATTAACTTGCCTTACATTATGCCAGTGGATGGAATTCCAAAACACTTGGTAAGAACATTGAGTAGAGCAAAATTTGAGCAATTAATCGACGATTTAGTAAAAAGAACAATTGCACCTTGTAAAACTGCTTTGAAAAATGCAGGATTATCTACAAGCGATATTGATGAAATCATCTTAGTTGGTGGATCAACAAGAATTCCAGCAATTCAAGAAGCAGTAAAAGCTTACTTTGGAAAAGAGCCTTCAAAAGGAGTGAACCCGGATGAAGTTGTAGCAGTAGGAGCTGCTATTCAAGGTGGTGTATTAACTGGTGAAGTAAAAGATGTATTATTATTAGATGTTACTCCATTATCTTTAGGTATTGAAACTATGGGTGGTGTAATGACAAGATTAATTGATTCGAATACAACTATTCCAACTAAAAAATCGGAAACATTCTCCACAGCATCTGACAACCAACCAGCGGTAGACATTCACGTATTACAAGGGGAGAGACCAATGGCTGCAGATAACAAAACTTTAGGTAGATTTCAATTAGCTGATATTCCACCTGCACCAAGAGGAGTTCCTCAAGTAGAAGTAACTTTTGATATTGATGCAAACGGAATCATGAGTATTTCAGCAAAAGATAAAGCAACAGGAAAAGAGCAATCTATTAAAATTGAAGCTTCTTCTGGATTATCTGATGAAGAAATTGCAAAAATGAAAGCAGATGCAGAAGCAAATGCAGATTCTGATAACAAAAGAAAAGAAGAAGCAGATAAAATTAACGCTGCAGATACTTTGATTTTCCAAACTGAAAAGCAATTAAAAGAATACGGTGATAAATTACCAGCGGATAAAAAAGAACCAATAGAAACAGCTTTGGCAGAATTAAAAACTGCATATGAAGCAAAAGACTTTGGTACTATTGATACTGCAATGGAAAAATTAAACACAGTTTTCCAAGCTGCTTCTCAAGAAATGTACGCTGATGGTGCCGAAGGCGCTGAAGGTGCTGCACAAGGTGGAGCAGAAGAAACTTCAGCTGATGCGGAAGCAGAAGATGTAGACTTCGAAGAAGTAAAAGAAAAATAATAAAGTTTAATCTTTATAATTATAAAACCCCGACAATAAATGTCGGGGTTTTTTGATTTTAGCCCCTTCGATAAATCTTGGTTTTATTGATTTAGCAATCCAAATAAGATGAGCATTTTTTTCTTAACTCAATACTTTAAATCAAACCTACCATCTGTTATGCTCACTATTTTTATTGGGCAATCTTCGTTGTAAAGTTGCATCTGAAAATTACCTGATATAATACGATTTACAGTATCTAAAAATGTAATATCTAACATTCCCTTTTCTGTTAAACTAAAGTTGTAGTCTAAACATAAAATAGAATTATTATTGTAATTATTATAACCATCTTGATTATCTCCAGTCACATCCATTTCATAAGTCCCAACTCCTTTATCTATAAAAGCGATAAAGCTTACATTGTCTCTAATCGAATCATTCAGTCTGGATCCTTGAATTCTCAATTCATTTTCTGAAATTTTATTATAGCTACAATAGATAGGAATCACCTTGTTATAGTTATTACTTTGGGCAACAAATAGTTCTCCATTAATATAACAACCAAAAGTATTGGCTCCTGTATGCGTAGCTTGCGGCAGCTTAGGTGTAAGATCGATAGGTTCTTCTTCTGGATTTGCCTTTATTTTATGGCAAGCGGTATTTATGGTAGCCATGCTAAAACATAAACACATCAATAATAATTGTTTCATACTATATATTTTTAGGGTAAGGTCATGTATCGATTTGCATCAATACTTTAAATCAAACCTTCCATCTGTTATACTTACTATTTTTAATGGGCAATCTTCGTTGTAAAGTTGCATCTGAAAATTACCTGATATAATACGATCTACAGTATCTAAAAATGTAATATCCAACATTCCCTTTTCTGTTAAACTAAAGTTGTAGTCAAAGCACCATATCGAATCTGTAGTGTATATATTATAACCATCTTGATTATCTCCAGTGACATCCATTTCATATGCACCAACTCCTTTATCTATAAAAGCGATAAACCTTACATTATCTCTAACCGAATCATTCAGTCTGGATCCTTGAATTCTCAATTCATTTTCTGAAATTTTATTATAGCTACAATAGATAGGAATCACCTTGTTATAGTTATTACTTTGGGCAATAAATAGTGCTCCATTAATATAACAACCAAAAGTATTGGCTCCTATATGTGTAGCTTGCGGCAGCTTAGGTGTAAGATCGATAGGTTCTGCTGGATTTGCCTTTATTTTATGGCAAGCGGTATTTATGCTAGCTATGCTAAAACATAAACACATCAATAATAATAATTGTTTCATACTATATATTTTTAGGGTAAGGTCATGTATCGATTTGCATCAATACTTTAAATCAAACCTACCATCTGTTATACTTACTATTTTTATTGGATAATCTTCGTTGTAAAGTTGCATCTGAAAATTGCCTGATATAATGCGATTTACAGTATCCATGAAAGTCACAGTAAGTTTACCCGGATTATTTTCCAATTGATAGTACTCATGATAACCATTGACAAAGTTTATGTACCCAATATGAACATCTCCAATAATATCCATTTCATAAGCACCAGCTCCTTTATCTATAAAAGCGATAAAGCTTACATTGTCTCTAACCGAATCATTCAGTCTGGATCCTTGAATTCTCAATTCATTTTCTGAAATTTTATTATAGCTACAATAGATAGGAATCACCTTGTTATAGTTATTACTTTGGGCAACAAATAGTGCCCCATTAATATAACAACCGAAAGTATTGGCTCCTGTATGCGTAGCTTGCGGCAGCTTAGGTGTAAGATCGATAGGTTCTTCTTCTGGATTTGCCTTTATTTTATGGCAAGCGGTATTTATGGTAGCCATGCTAAAACATAAACACATCAATAATAATTGTTTCATACTATATATTTTAAATATGTACATACTAAAAAAAACCACCATCTACATTAAATGAAAATGGTGGTTTAATCATTACTTAATTTTTAATGAATTTTCCAGCTTTCACAACTTCTTCGTTCACCATAAACTTATACAGGTATAATCCAGAAGAAATTTTATTCAGGTCAATGGATTCTTGTCTTAAATCACTCATCAAAATTATTTCAAGGAGGGTTTTTCCATTCAAATTATAAATCATAAATTTACCCTGCTCTTCAGAGTTTATGAAGTACTCAATTTTAACAATTTCATTACTAGGATTTGGATAGAGGTTGAAAGATAAATCCTTGTTTAGGATATTGCTTTTTTGATGTGGCCCACAATTATTTCTAAAATCAATATCCTCAACACTATTAATTATTGAATTAAAAGTGTAATAGTTCAACTCGTTACTTAAAGAAGTCTTAAAACCAGTCGAGTCAGTAAATACGGAATCCGTTAGAAATGCTTTATATCCGAAAGCTTCTTTTGACAAGTACTCATTAATACCAAACTTATTGAAATTTACAATCTTCTGGTCTAAAGCATTAAGCCCACAATACTCGGTATTATTTAAAATAGACAATGCAATTTTAGGATGATTTATCGACAAATAAAGCTGTACTTTATTTAATTCATTTAAAAACATACTTGCATTATTATTAGAACCTACCAAATAACTTGACATTAAATTTAACCCGTCCACATACTGTTGAACCATTGGTTGAAAACTAGATACATTTAGATCACTTTGTATTTGATTACGGTTGATGGCACTTTTAAAGGTTGACTGCATTTCTCGAACAACTTCACCAACAATATCAGCAGTCTGATTATTAGATAGCCTTGTTTTTCTAAAGTCATATTTAATAACTTGATGCAACACATGCATAGATTGAAAATTATTCCCATAAATAGAATCATTATCTTCATTCAAACTAACGGCCATAGATAATATTTCCTTTACAGAAATTGGATCCCCGCCATTAAAACCAGGGATTATTAACGAAGTAGAATTATCACCCGGACCTACAGGATCGGCAATAATATCACCTGGACTAAACTGATTACAATAACCTGTCATAGGCGAATGACTGCTAACCAAAAAAGTAGAAAGACTAGGTAATGACCCAAAATAAAGTGAAAAATTGTTTTGATTTGGAACAATTCCAGCACCCCACCCATTTTTTCCAGCATTCATAAAATAAGGGACAAAAGCTGTTGTTAATAGAATATCACCTTCAAAATAGTTATTATTAGTTCCTTTTGAAAAATCATTATAACCTTCATAGAGACTAGGTAGGCTGGAATAATTAAAAATTAATGAACTACTTTGTGTGTTTTGAAATTTATTATAGCCTTGATTTAAATATACCCCAGCATTTAGTCTTGCATAATTCTCAAGCGTCACTGGCGTTGTTATACTGGCGAATCCATTACACTTCATATTAAGAACTCCTCCATCTTTCACCAAACTTTTATCTTGATTTAGAAAATTACTAGATGTGACACTTAAATCATTATTTCCATAATCATAAACCCCATTACCCTTATTAAAAGTGCATTTAATAATTGATGAAGCGGCTGTACAATATAAGGATTGGACTGCATGTGTACTCACTTGTTGATTTTGTAAATTAAAAGTAGAATGGTATAAAAAATAACTACCTCCTACAATAGAAATTACATTACCAGACAAGGCTGAAAAATCAAATTCGGAGTTAACACTTTTAAAATGATGCAGGTTTATCATGGAATTATAATTAGCTTCTACATTGACATCATTAAAATCACAACCAACTAACTGGCAATCATCCGAAACAACCAACTTTGTATCTACAGTTGCGCTAACATTAGAAAACTTAGCTTTAAGTGCATGGAATTCACATGGAACAAGAATTTTTGACCCATTTTTAAACTTTGTAGATGCCATTGTAAACGATACTTTATTAAAATTACTTGGATTTACAAATTCCAATATTTTATTTGCATTAATCAAAACAATATCATGGTTAATTCCTTTACCCTGAATTAAAACTTCGCAGTTACTTTCATCTGCATAGAATTTAGCATTTTCCTTTACAATTATATTACCAGCTTGCGGTGAGTTTGCATGTGTAAATGTGAACAGGGCATTTTTTTGTAGATATACAGCACCGCCATTAAATACAAATTCACTTGCCTCTTTGTCCATTATAAAGTTTACATTTTCTTCATAAATTACCTTACTGTTACCATTCAACATAATAACGCCTCTATTTATTAATTTTGCGCCTGATTTCAAAATAAGATTAGCATCCTCATTCAAAAACAAACTACTGTTCTCCTCAATAATTAATGTACCTCCATTTTCAACAACAATTCTATGGTGATCATTTACCACTACATTACCAGTTCTTAAATGGGTATCCCCAATCATTAAAACACCGTCTCTTTCTAACCTTAAAGTTATTGGATCATCTTCATCACAATTATGCCCAAGCTGCATTGTAAAACTGGAATTTATTGGTGGAACACCCAAATTATTTGAATTGGGTACTGTTGTCAATCCTATATCTACACTTCTATTGACGCCAAGTATTGAATTTTGAACTGTCAAGTCATGGTCTAAAACTGGATCAGTTCTTAAAGTAAGACTACTATTATTGTGATGATAAACATGATATGGTGTCAATGCAACTTTTCCATAGTTGTACGAATTACCTGTATTTAATTGAGATAGATTTCCTAACAGATCTTTCCCGACCAAAATATAAAGCATATACCCTGCCTGTTCATTAGTAAACCATGTATGTGCTGTATTTTGAAAAACACCATCCGCAGTGGACACTGTGGAGGAGTTAGATAAATAATTGTCAATTCCACTTAAACTATTTGCCGAAATTTCAGCTGTATTGTTTTCAAAATTATGCATTAAACTATGGAAACGATTATCCGTGTATGGCCCATGATAATTCAGTACACTCATAGTAGGAGTAAAACACCATGTATTCATTTTAAAAGTTCTAACCGCTAAAGACGAACTTAAACTAGTTGGAATAGATAACGGTAAATTCTCAAAAGCTCCAGCAAATCCTCCAGGAGCATTATCAATCTCAGGCAAAGAGCTGGATAAAACCCAATGATTATTTAAATATAATATTGGCGAGGACCACCAAGGGTTTAAAGATATTTCTCCAATAAAAACATCATCATTAAGATTACTTGGGATAGCGTACATCAGGATGTTAGTTGAAACATTTACATCTAACACCCACATAATCATTGAGGCTGTACTTAAAACTTTCGGTGTAAGTGTTACTCCACCAACTTGACTTGTATCTATTCCACTAATGTAATTACCTATCAAAGTCGTAGCTACTCCAATCGCACTTGTGTTCACACCTATCAATGTGTCTCCTGGCAAATATTCTTGGGCTCCATTCACCCCTTTATTGGAGCCATTAGTAATAGCATATACTTCACAATCCGTTGGCATTCCACCTAATACATTATGTAAATAATTATAAAAAGTATTACACAATTGAGGCTCCATTAATGGATGTTGACTCGCCATATACTTAATCATACCTCTACTTGCTGGAAGATTCAATAAATCTACTGCATCATCTAATATTGAGACATAATCCTTTAAAATCCCACCACTAGAACTATAAGGAATATTTACGGGCATTGATGCAATAGACAAAAGCCCTGCCTGTGCAGACAAAGGAATATTTGCACCTTGAATTGGGCTATCAAAAATAATAAAACTTCCTACTTCATGGTCCTCATTTGTAATCGTTTCCATACTTTTTAATGCATACATAGCACAAACGCCCCCCATACTTTGGCCTAATAAAATATTCTTTTCATAACTGCCCCCACTATGTTTTCTTGCATTTACCCAGCGGATTGATTTAGCGATAAACTCTGCAGTTCTTGATAAATAATCCGCGCCATTATCGTAATCCAACACAATGATGTCATAGCCGTTTTCTTCAAGATACTCTCTAAGTTTTAAACCTCCAATTATTGCTTCATTATGAGACAGCCTATCTAATACATCTTCTTTTGTAATACCAATGTCAATATTCCCTATAATTGGGTTGTATCCCTCTGCCCAAATAAAAGGTTTTACTATTTGAGAATGGCCGCAAGAAAGAAATACATGAATATGTCCTCCTCCTCTACCATCTTTAAAACCGTTTGGACCTTGCAATGGAGTAATATATTGGGTGATATCTGGAGCAACTGCACCTGATTTTTTAGAAGGACCCTCTGTGTAAATTTTAAAATGAGAATAATAAACAGAATTGTCGGTATAGGTAATTTTAAACTTTAAATGCTTTTTACCCGCCGCACTGTATGAAGTTTTAAAGCTCGTATTTAATTTACCTTTAACAAAACCTTTTCCATTGTCCATGTCCACTTCTAGGTTTCTTATTGTTTTCCCTGAGTTATTAAAAAACAGATCAGAATCCACCACTATATTAAGTATGTTACTTTTAACATCCGTCACATTCGTTCCTAACAAAAAGAGTTCTTGCTTATTATATGGAGAACTAGTTCGATTTGGGACATCAATTAAATTATCGCCTTGTAAATTCAATAAATCATTTTGAATTGCAAGGGTATCAATACTGTGGTACACCTGATGTAACCCTGCAATTAGAATGGTATCTGAAAAATGATTTTGCTTATCCATTACCTGTCTATAAACCTCAGGATTGGGTAAAGAAGTCTCACTTTTTACCGACATATTCATTAAACTGGCATAGGCCAATCCAAAAGTAATATTAGTTGTTTCATTGGTGTCCGACAATTGTCCATTATATGGTTTTAAATCAATAAAACTAATCCCCCTATCAAATAGAACTCCAGAGGGGACCAAGTCTAAATTCATCTGTGCAAACATGGCCTGCATCTTATTATTATACTGTTGATTAACTACGGCATTATCATTTAAATTGATAATGTTTTGGGCAAATAGATTACCCGATATGCCTAAAAGGCATATTATATATATAAAAGTTTTCATAATGTTATATTTTAAGCCTTACAGAATTGTAAAGCGTTGAAAAAAATAGAATAGTGTTTAGGAAATTTGAATTAATACTTTAAATCAAACCTACCATCTGTTATGCTCACTATTTTTAATGGGCAATCTTCGTTGTAAAGTTGCATCTGAAAATCACCTGATATAATACGATTTACAGTATCTAAAAACGTGATATTCAGCATTCCTTTTTCTGTCAAACTAAAGTTGTAGTCTAAACATAAAATAGAATTATTATTGTAATTATTATAACCATCTTGATTATCTCCAGTCACATCCATTTCATAAGCACCAACTCCTTTATCTATAAAAGCGATAAAGCTTACATTGTCTCTAATCGAATCATTCAGTCTGGATCCTTGAATTCTCAATTCATTTTCTGAAATTTTATTATAGCTACAATAGATAGGAATCACCTTGTTATAGTTATTACTTTGGGCAACAAATAGTGCCCCATTAATATAACAACCAAAAGTATTGGCTCCTGTATGCGTAGCTTGAGGCAGCTTAGGTGTAAGATCGATAGGTTCTGCTGGATTTGCCTTTATTTTATGGCAAGCGGTATTTATGGTAGCCATGCTAAAACATAAACACATAAATAATAATTGTTTCATAATTATTGTATTGTGCTCATTAAAGCTGCTCTGCGCTAAAACAATCTTAATAAGCCGGTGAATCCCAAAAAATCGCTAGCAACCTACCCAATATGAGTGTTGGTTTTGCATTTTTTTTTGAGATATAAATCTTATTGTTTATTCTCATCCCCGCTATGTATAATTAAAATCGTAAAGTTTACCAAATATATAAAATTATATTAAGTAATCATAATAATTGTTAAAAAAATATTTCATGAAGCGCTAATCATGAACACTATAACGCCATAGTCCTACTTTAACCATTAAAATATATGCTCTGAACACTCAATCTTCTTTACTTAAATTAATAGAAAATAGTGGGAATTACTCGTTTTAAAACAGCAGGAATAAAAAATAACAACAGCGTTCAACTTCAATTACTTTAAAAGCTATAAGCATTATTCAAGAATGGAAACACTGTATACGTCATATTTACCGCCTATCCCCCTGATTGTATCTGATTTGTCGGTACTGACCACAGTAAATTCAAAACAACCTGCAAACAAAACTTTTTAATCATTGAAAAAAGCAATAGTCAAAAACCTTTGCATTAAAAGTAAAAAAGCCCCAACAAAAAATGTCGGGACTTACTTAAAGCGGAGACTAAACTACCTATGAAAGATGGTATATTTAAAGTGGTTTAGGATTGATGTTTTGTTTGTCATTTATTACATTAAAACCTACCGAAACACCAGTTAAACCACCCCCTCTACTTGAAGAATAAAACACATTCACAGGAATATTCAAAGCACCAGCATTAAAAGTTCTACCAAAAGCGAATAAAAAAGTAGTGTTAATTTTCACTGTTCCTCTCGAGTCATAATTCTCAGAATAACCAATACTACCACCTGAAATCTGATCAATTGTTGGTCTTTGAAAATTACCATACTCATCATAATAAGTGGAATCTTTATCTGCACTATACCTGCTATTCGCATATTCATTCCAATCACTATTTGAAAAATATGTATCGTTTCCTTTTCCAAATGCATTATCCTTATCAAAAAAACCATTAGAAGTCTTTTTTAATCCAAAACCAGGACCAAAAGCCAATTCCCAGCCCGCTTTTCCAAATCTAAAACCATTCAGCAAAGTAATTGAAGGAATAAACTGACCTTGTTCTAAACCTGAGATATTAAAAATACCTTCAAACAATGCAGAAAAATTTTCAGTACCAACATATTGCTTTTCTACCTGATAACCAATCATACTCATACCTGGGAAAATATCTAAACCACCTTGATCAGTTGGACGCATTGCATATTCATTCAAATCGCCTACCATTACAGCATATCCTACTCTTGGACCAGAATTATTCACTCGCCCAACATTGTTGGATGTAATTAATTCATTGTTGAACTTCAATCGGTCGGCCAACACTTTATCCACCGGTACATCATTCATCTCCTTTAATAAAATCTCAACCATACGTTGAATTTCATGCTCTTGATTATCGAATTCACGCACCATTGACTTGTGAATTGTACCGGTTTTAATATCAATCCACTTTAAGGAGATGGCAATTTTATTTCCTAATCCGTTAAAACTTCCGGACACGATATAATCGACTTTTAAAGCTTGTCCCATTTTTGACAAACAACTTAAACCGTAACAAGCATTTGAATATTCAGGACTGTCTTTGATGATTTCTGCCATATCGAATTCATCATATACACTAAATTTATTTAGTTTTATTAATTCTAACTGCATTAATTTTGCTGCCAATGTTGGTGTTAAACTTAATCCTTCTACATTTGGATTTGCCACCGCAATGGTAGGCTTCGCTGATTGCGCCATTAATGAACTTCCAATAAATAACGCGATAATTGCTACTAACTTTTTCATAACTTTAAGTTTTAATGTGGTGACAAAATTAGGCAGTAGGTAAGCGTTTTAATAATTGAATAACGCAAGGCAATTCAGGATTTGCGTAAAACGCAAAAGCAATACCTGCATATAAACACACTATATGTACATAGTAATTATTGATGCATAACCAATATTGATTAGCAAGCGTATTGACTTGATTAAAAAATGCGGGAAACGATAAAGGGTTACTTAATTTTCTTCTTGCTCAATGGCAAAGGCAATTTTTTTGCGCAATTGATCAATTGCTTTTTCAAGGGCATTAAAAAACTTAGCCCTTTCTTTATGACCAGTCACACTTATTTTAGTAGAATTATCTAATAAACGGTCCAATATCATTTTTGTATCAGCGTTATATTCGGGATTTTGGGTCATGATAAAATTCATGATATTATGAGAGAAATAGGTCAGTGCACCTTGCTCATGCGTCACATAATAAGTATTATCAGGTAAATAAGTGTCTAAAAAATACATTTTAAAAGCAGTTTGTTCCGAATCGTTCGGTTCATTATTGGCTGCAAATTTATGACCTAATTCAGCTTGCTTTTCAATATGCCTTCCCAAGCCCGACAAATTATCGAGCAGTTCTAAAGCATAGTGCGCATCTTCAAACACACCTGCTTCAAAATAATAATCAATCTGTCTTAAAATTCCCCTTAGGGTTTCGGGGCAATACATCTCGGTTGAAGGAAAAGAATTGTATAAATTATGAGCTTCTATACCGATTGACAATACGCGTTTATCAATTTTCTCTCTTTTAAATTTAGCATTCACATATTCAGGTATTTGCAAATATGACTTTGCCCAAAAGAAAAATTTAAAACGGGTTAAATGCGGAAAGTTGAACAATTGAAAAACGGGAGTCTCATTAATTGAAATGGTTAACTCAGGATTTTCTAGATGTTTAATCTCCCGCAAACTATCTCTTAATCCTGTTAAATAACTTTCAAAATTGAAATTAATTCTAGAAAGCGGACGATAGTCGAAAATTATCTTGTCTTTTTTATAACTCCCCAAATTACCAATATTCACATCATAGGTGTCTAGTAACATTTGTGTTTCATAAATGGTTAATGGAACCTTGCCACTCATTCTCCTATAAGCAGCATCTTGACTTACATGGAGCACGTCCATCAAAGCTTCTACCAACTTCACATTTTCTGGTAAACGAGTTTCTACTTTTTTCAATAACGCCTCTTGAATATCTAGCTGGTTGATCATAAATGTCCTTATTTCCTATATAAAGTTACCAATAATAATAAGAAAATATACTTTAGAACAAAATAAGCCAATTATGCTTGAAGGAACAACATGACATTCCTTCAAAATTGTCACAAAAAAAAACTTGCACTTACATGAAGTACAAGTTTTTTATAAAATTAAGGAAAGTGATTATCCTTCAATATATCCTACAACCTCGTATGCTCTACTTCCATTAATCTGTACTTTTTCGTACAAGACATTAGAATATTCGTAATAAGTATTTCCATTTACAGTTACTTTCTCAGCATCTGGAGCAAGCTCATAAATTACTGTCCCAATTTCGGGTTCAATCACTTCGTATTCATTATTAGATTTAGTGTAAAAAATACCGTTAAACCAAAAATAAGTTCGACTTGGTCTATTTATTACTATATAACCAACAGGCAAAGTCTTAATTCTAAAACCAGCTTTTGGGATAATTGGAATATACCGTCCACCAGTATAAGTATAATACCTTTTGTTTGCATAATAATAATTGACTCCTTTATGCTTAATTATATTTTTTTTGGGCAAAGTTCTTACTGTTACTACTTTTCCCTTGGATTTTTTATACGCGACTTTATCATGAACCACTTTGATTGGTTTCTTTTTTACTTGCGTTGTTTTCGCTTTTGGAGATTTATTCTTTTTTGGAGCCCCCTGGGCTTGTACTTGGTATGTGCAAAAAAGAGCGATTATAGAGATGGGTATTATTTTTTTTAAATTAGACATAATATAAAGTTTTTAACATTCATATGTATGACTTCAAAATGGCTTCTAGGTTTAAAAAAGCTCCAGCATAAAACTGTGAGATTTTAAAAAAATCAATTTTTACCTTCAAGTTAATAGGATGGTACGAGCCTACATTTAATTCAAAAAGGCACAAAAAAAAAGGGTTATCAAAATAACCCTTTTAAATTTATATTTTTATAATCTTATAATTTAAGATTCTGCTTCTTCTTCTGTTAATCTTTTTGGACGTAACATTTGCATTGCACCTAAAGTCACCCAAAATGGTAATGCAAATCCCATTAAAAAAGTCAATAACCAAAAAGCCATTAATCCAATAACTAAAAATAATGCTGTTCCTAAAGTTGCTCCTAATACCATGATTCAATAATTTGATGTAAATATAATAAGTCTTTTTAATTCTTTAATAATCGGACTCCTTTTTTTTATTGTTTTTTTACGAACCTCTACTAATTTTTAATACATAGTGTTTGGATTTTTAGAAGATTTTGGTATTTGTTGAATCGCATCCCAATGCTCACAAATTTTGCCCGTATTATCAAATCTAAAGAAATCCATAGTTACATACTCATCATTATCTGGCCAAATTTGATGTGTATGCAAGGAAACTAAATCACCTTCGGCAATACAACGGGTAAAAGTAATGGACTTCACCGGATATTCTCTTTGCATTTTTTCAAAATAATCTATAAAGCCTTGTTTACCATTTTCCACTTCTGGATTATGTTGAATATATTCATTTCCTACATAGTTTTCTATGGCCATTTTAGGATTACCTAAGAAAGCCGTTTTATAGAAAGCAATCGCATTTTCCTTATTTTGAGTTAAGTTCATTTGAATTATTTTTTATATCCAAATATAATCAAAGTGTAAAAAAACCTGACCATAGTTGTGTAATGATTACTTCAAAAAAGATTTAATTACAGCGATATAAAAAGAAACAAACGTTCTATTTCAAGACTATTTTGGACCCTACTATTATTTACTGATAAATATGATTTGGAATTTACCCTTAAAACTAAAAGTATCCTTATTTTTGTGTTAAAGATTAATTAAAAACTCAAACTGTTTAGTATGGATTACAGAATTGAAAAAGATACGATTGGAGAGGTAAAAGTGCCAGCCGATAAATATTGGGGCGCACAGACCGAAAGATCAAGAAATAATTTTAAAATAGGTCCTGTGGCTAGTATGCCAATGGAGATTATTCATGGTTTCGCATATTTAAAAAAAGCAGCAGCTTATGCTAACTGCGAATTAGGTGTTTTAGCACCTGAAAAAAGAGATGCTATTGCAGCGGTATGTGAAGAAATTTTAGCTGGAAAGTTAAATGACCAATTTCCTTTGGTGATTTGGCAAACAGGATCTGGCACACAATCCAATATGAATGTGAATGAAGTGGTTGCACACCGTGCACACGAATTGGCAGGCAAGAAGATTGGAGAAGGAGAAAAAACTTTATCTCCAAATGATGACGTAAATAAATCACAATCTTCTAATGATACATTCCCCACGGGCATGCACATTGCTTGTTATAAAATGATCATTGAAAAAACCATCCCAGGAATTGAAGCTTTACGGGACACTTTACAAGCAAAATCAATTGCTTTTAAAGATGTTGTGAAAATTGGTAGAACTCACTTAATGGATGCAACCCCCTTAACATTGGGCCAAGAGTTTTCTGGCTATGTATCTCAACTAAATCATGGTTTAAAAGCCATTAAAAACACTTTGGCACATTTAGCAGAATTGGCTTTAGGTGGCACAGCTGTTGGAACAGGATTAAACACGCCAAAAGGGTATGATGTATTGGTCGCAAAATACATTGCAGAATTTACAGGACTTCCTTTTATTACTGCTGAAAATAAATTTGAGGCCTTGGCAGCACATGATGCCATAGTAGAATCTCATGGCGCTTTAAAACAAGTAGCTGTGTCTTTAAATAAAATTGCGAACGACATTAGAATGATGGCTTCAGGTCCTCGTTCAGGAATAGGCGAAATTATCATTCCTGCAAACGAACCAGGCTCTTCAATAATGCCCGGTAAAGTAAACCCTACGCAGGCAGAAGCCTTGACTATGGTTTGTGCTCAAGTGATGGGGAATGATGTAGCCATTACTGTAGGCGGTACACAAGGTCATTACGAATTAAATGTATTTAAGCCTATGATGGCTTATAATCTGTTACAATCTGCTGAGTTAATTGGTGACGCATGTCTATCTTTTGACGAAAATTGCGCAAAAGGCATTGAACCAAACCACAAAAGAATTGAAGAATTATTAAACAATTCACTGATGTTGGTAACAGCATTAAATACCAAAATTGGTTATTACAAAGCAGCTGAAATTGCAAATACGGCGCATGAAAACGGGACAACTTTGAGAGAAGAGGCTGTTCGATTAGGCTATGTACCAGCTGAAGAATACGACAATTGGGTTGACCCTAAAAAGATGATTGGATCCTTGGATTAAATTATAAACACTAATTAAATAAGTAAAGTCCTGACAGTTATTGTCAGGACTTTTTTTGTAAACAGTAGATATTATTATGAGTAAATACCGCCTTATATAGAAAACAGTTACATCCGCTCATTGAAAAAAATATAATATAGATTAGAATTTACTTTTAACCCTTATATTTGACTCAACAGTAACAAAATAAATGGATTACGCAAAAACCATTAGTAATTTATAAATGTACGTTAGCTACAAGTAATAACAGTAACCATAATTAATCCAATAAAGAAAATGGCCTAAACGACCATTATTTAAACCAATTTGGAGTATGACTGAAGAAGAATTTTACCTTTCAATCGGACAAAATATAAAAAACGCAGAACAAAGTCAAATGTTTGGAAAACCATGCTTCAAAATTGGCGGAAAAGCATTCATCTGTTTCTTTCAGAATGAAATGGTTTTTAAATTGACCGGAGAATCACACAGCAATGCATTGTGTTTAGACGGTTCTCAGCTTTTCGACCCATCAGGAAAAAAAAGACCAATGAAAGCGTGGGTTCAAGTTCCTTTTGACTATGCCGACAACTGGACAGCATATGCTAAATCTGCTATGGCATATGTAAGCGAAAAATAAAGACAATTGTCAACAACAGCTATATTTTCTGGAGAGCTCGTTGCTACATAGAGGTTTTTAGCCTTCAATAAATATCGGTATAAGTGGAAATTTACATCCAGTGAATTAATATCCTCTACAAGTCCTAATGGCAAATACAAAATTGTCATTTTTGAGCAAAAAAAATGGCTTTCCATGCCTGGAAATGGGAGTTCAAGATGTGTAAAAGTTAAAGTATATAAAGAATTATGGCGCATAGACCAAGACTGTGATAATTGTTCTACTTTTTCTTCAGAATTAAGCCCTATTGCGTGGAATATGGAAGCCATGCAAGTATATTATGCACCTGCGAGATCGGTAAATCTGGCCACCGGTATATGTGAAGAATGAAAAACCTATTGATTCCTTATTCACATTTTTTATTGTCAAGCTGGGCATTTATAGCCTCATGCTGCCATTGAATTTCACTGATAAAATGTTATTTTACACCATGTACAAATGCTTTCAAAAAATTGATTTTAGTATAATCCAACCCTATATACTATCTTTGCAAAAAACAATTTGAATGTCGAATAGAACAGAATTAGAAAAATTAGGTGAATTTGGTTTAATAGACCGCATTACAAATGGATTTGAAAACACGCAGCCAAGTACCGTAAAAGGAATTGGTGATGATGCTGCCGTTATAGACAGTGGAGACAAGTATACGTTGATTTCAACCGACATGTTGGTAGAAGGAATTCATTTTAACTTAATGTATGTTCCATTAAAACACTTAGGTTATAAAGCCGTAATGGTAAACCTTTCTGATATTTATGCCATGAATGGTGACGCGACACAAATTACTGTTTCTATTGCCATCTCTAACCGTTTTTCTTTGGAAGCTGTAGAGGAATTATACAAAGGAATTAGAACTGCTTGCGAATTGTACAAGGTAGATTTAATTGGTGGTGACACCACTTCCTCTTCTTCTGGATTGGTTATTTCAATTACTGCCATTGGTGAAGTAAACAAAGATGAAATTGTATACAGAACTGGTGCTAGTGAAAATGATTTATTGGTGGTAAGTGGCAATTTAGGTGCTGCTTATATGGGTTTACAAGTTTTAGAAAGAGAGAAAGAAGTATATAAAGACAATCCAGAAATGCAACCCCAGCTTGAAGGATTCGATTACATTTTAGAACGCCAATTAAAGCCAGAAGCTAGAAAAGACATCATTCACTTTTTAAAAGACCTGGGCGTAAAACCGACCTCTATGATTGATATTTCTGATGGATTGGCATCTGAAGTTTTGCACTTGGCAAAAGCGAGCGGACTTGGCGCAACCTTATACGAAGAAAAAATTCCGGTAGACCAAGAGACATTTGACACCGCCAGAACTTTTAACTTAGTACCTTCAACATGCGCCTTAAACGGTGGGGAAGACTATGAATTATTGTTTTCGATTAAACAAACCGATTTTGATAAAATAAAAGACAATTCACACTTTTCAATCATTGGTCATTTCAACGACAAAAATAGCAGCGTAAATATAGTTGACCGTGGTGGAGTCTCTCAAGAAATTACAGCACAAGGCTGGAATCATTTTAAAGAAGATTAAGATAAGCTTATTTTTTTGCATGAATTAATGTGACCGTCCCTTTTCCTTCGAATGTATCACCATTAGTTGCTGCGGCTTTATAAGTATAAAAGTATACCCCTTCGGTACAAACTTTACCTGATTTGAAATGGGTTCCATCCCATGCGTCATTTGGTGAAGTAAAACGGTACACCTCAATCCCGTAGCGATTAAAAACTATTGCCTCTAACGTCTCTAACCCTTCATTTGGAAAGAAAAAGGTATTATTTGGAAAAGCTCCAGGCGTAAATACATTTGGCAAATCCAATTTGGGTGCTTTGTGCACAATAATTGCTTTGCAAGTAGTATCCACACAATCGTTATAATTTTTTGCGACTAAACAAACTTGGTACACCTCTTCTCCTTTGTAGGTAGTATCTACTTTATCCTTTAAATCATAAGTAAAGAACCACTTTCCATCATCTATTGAATTGGTATACAAATTCCATTGAAAAATGGTATCACTTAAAGGGTTATTTGGATCAGAAAAATGGGTAGAAAGATTGGTTAATTTCACGGTTACATCTTCAGTTCCTTCATAAATAGTAGGATTTAAAAATGCATCTGAAGTTACTGTAAAATCACCTTTTGGATTCAATGAATCTAAATAAACTGTATCGGATTGAACGCAACCATTATTATCTGTAACAGTCAACTCATAATCGCCAGGACTTCGTCCAGCCCAAGTGGTAAAAGAACTAGTTTGACCAGTAGTTAAATTCTCCCAAACATAGCTATAATTTCCAGCACCACCTTCTGCTGTTCCATACACTACCCCATTTCCACTTTGATACCCTGCTGTTCTACAAAAAGCAGCCGTAGTATTCAACGACAAAACTATCTCTGTTGTATCTTTAATTTTTATTACCACATCTTTCGAGCAACCATTTGCATCAATAATTACAATTTGATATTCTCCTGGCCCCATATTACTTTGACTTATTTTACCATAACCATCTCGACCATCCGTGCTCGGCGTCCAATAAAACTGTATTTCATCTGTATTTCCAGCTGCATTAATAACCCCGGTAATATCTACACTACCATTATCGATTCCATAACACAAGATATCCGTCTTATTATAAGTTACTGAAATTGGTTCAGGCTCTACTAAATCGACTGTACCCGATCCTTGACAACCATTTGCATCTGTTACAGTGTAAGCATAGGTACCCGCAATTAAAGCATTTGCGACATTCGCGCCATTACTTAAATTATTTCCTTGCGCATCAAAAATATCTATCAAATAAGGTCCCGTTCCACCTAGCACAGCAACAGATATTGAACCATTGGCATTTCCAAAACATTGGGGATTATTGGGAGTTACATTCACTTGTAATGGTGCTGGATCAGTCACCTCAAACAAATGAGACCATGCACAACCAGAGTTTTGTTCTACCACTAAAACTTGCCAACTTCCGCCAAATAAAGTATTGACAGACGCGTTACCATTAAAAACAGCTACTCCCCCATTAATTACAGTCCCATTATTGTGGTTCCAAACCACATTATATGGACCATTTGTTGGTTGATTCACCCCTCCATTAATATTCACAATTGCAGCTTCTCCATCATTCCCACCAGCGCAAGAAACGCCTTTTAATGCACTATTGTCGAAGGTCGCCGTTAAAGTAGAATTAACTTGAGGCACTAGAATGTTTTCATCAAAAATACAACCATCAGGATCCATTGCTACAAGATTGTAGCCAAGATTACCGACTAAGTTGTTAAATACATTTCCTGCTTGAGGTCCAGTTGTGATCCCATTCCCAATTAAAGTATAGGTCCAGTTTACAGCGTTTGGATATACAGTCACGCTCCCTCCACTAGCTGTTTGTCCCGGACAACCAAGTGCTGCCACAATAACTACTGAATCGACTGCAGCAGTATCCACTTGTACAAAAACAGAATCTAATAAATTACTACACCCGTCAAACACATTTAAATAGTACCAATTTTGAGCTGCCGTAGGAAACACATTAATTGAACTTTGGGTACCAGCAACTGGTGTCCAATTATAGGTAATAGCTGTTGGATCGTAAGCATTAGAGACACTATCTACTGCTAAATTAACGCCATTGACACCTACACAAGTAAAAATACTATCCGCAATAAAATAAATATTGGCCTGAGGTATTGCATTCACCGTTACTTTAACAGAGTCCAAGGCAGTAATTCCACAATAATCCGTCGCTAAAACAGGATAATAATTTATACCAGGCATGCTAGTAGGCACCCAAATACTATCATTTATTTCATTTGAATTTAACCAATCAAAATCTATATTAGGAATTCCTCCATCCGTACCAATGACAATCAAAGTAGAATCTGTTGGACATTCGATAATCAAATCTTCGGTCAAGATATTATAATCTGGGGCAATATCTACAATGGTTAAGGTATCTACAATATTAATTGTATCTCCACATGGCGATAAAAAGTAAGTGCCAATAATCAAAGTTTCATTCCCTTCCACTAAACCATCTAAAAAAGCAGCAATAGTAATCGATATGGTATCTACTCCAACCGGAATAACATAAGAATTATTCAAAGACGTATAATCCGTTCCATTGATAGCTGTTCCACCGATAGTTAGACTCATGGTGTAAATTGAATCGGTATACCCTTCAGGCTTAATCAATAACAAACCTGCATCTATACATCCTTCCGGTAAAACACCATCTAAAATCAGATCTCCATTTTCATCAATTGGCAATACGCTCACTTGAGGAAGAGGGGAGGAAAAAGAACTTGCTTCTAGAAAAACACCTGAATCTAAAGCTTGGTCAGAAGCATCTCCAATTGCTATTTTAATGTGATAAGTTTGTCCACATTGAACAGTCGCTGCAGCAGTTAAAACTACTGTATGGCCATCATATTGCACATCTAGCCCACCAGTATTATCGACTAAATATTGACAATTCACGCAAGGACCAGTGTTCGAAGTACCATTATTTACATTGAACATAGTAACAGGGGTGGTAGTACCCGGTAATAAAGCAATATTTTCACCTCCATTACTGTAGGGACCAGCTATTCCTGGTCCACTTAAAAAGAAAGCAAAACCATCATTAATACCTAAAGAAAATTCATGCCATTCTTCAGAGGCAAAAATAAATTTAAACTCCAAGGAATCTCCAATCGGCACAAAATCGAATTCTAAAATAGCTTCATTATTATAAGTACTATTGCTAATGGCATCTAAATCTGCATCATTTGGATCAATTGCCACTCCAGTGTTATCCGTCGCACTACCCGAATTATTCGGGCCCACTGCCAATGCAGCATTTCCAGTAGCCAATATTAATCCACTTCCAATTGGAAAAGTAGTACCTACAGCCGAGAAAAATCCAATTTGCGGTTGTGCAACTTGTGCCAATGCAGTACTGGCGTTAAATTCCACATTTGACACAGTAATCCCCGTGCCAGCCAACACATTGGTCACCAACTGTTGGGGTGTTTGGGTGCTTGTCACATTTATTTGTGAGACAGCGGATACCATTATACAAAGGAATAAAAATAGAGTGAGTAAGTTTTTAATCATAATACTTAGATTCAATACTAAAAAGACGTTATTAATAATTTTAAAGTTGCATCATTTTATTAGATAAAAAATATTACAATTCGAAACATTTAGTATTTTTGAAAAATAAGTAAAAATTATGGAATCAACATTAGCATATATCAAAGATAATCAGACCAAATTTATCAATCAATTAATTGAACTTTTAAAAATACCATCCGTTAGTGCTGATCCAGCATATACTAAAGATGTAAGAAAAACAGCTGAATTATTAGCCAAGGAGTTTAATGATTTAGGATTAGATGAAGTAGCGGTCATTGACACTGCTGGACATCCAATTGTATATGCAGAAAAAATAATTGACCCTAACTTACCAACGGTATTAGTGTACGGTCATTATGATGTACAACCTGCGGACCCTATTGACTTGTGGACATCAGGTCCTTTTGAACCTGTAATTAAGAAAACGGAAATACACCCAGAGGGCGCAATTTTTGCTCGTGGCGCTTGTGACGACAAAGGACAAATGTATATGCATGTAAAAGCGGTAGAAGCTATGATCGCCACCAACACCTTAGCCTGTAATGTCAAATTAATGATAGAAGGAGAAGAAGAGGTTGGTTCTGCAAATTTAGAAACTTTTATTCGCGGACATAAAGAAAAATTGGCTGCAGATGTAATATTAGTTTCAGATACTGGAATGATATCATTAGATACGCCATCAATTACCACAGGATTAAGAGGATTAAGTTATGTTGAAGTTGAAGTAACAGGTCCAAATCGTGATTTACATTCTGGATTATATGGAGGAGCAGTGGCAAACCCAATCAATATTTTATGTAAAATGATTGCTAGTTTACACGACGAAAACAACCACATTACCATTCCTGAATTTTACGACAAGGTAGTGGATTTATCGGATGAGGAAAGAGCCGAAATGGCAAAAGCACCTTATTCTGAAGCAGCATATAAAAAAGCACTGGATATTAAGGCAACTTATGGCGAAAAAGGATACTCTACAAACGAGAGAGGATCTATTCGTCCAACATTAGATGTCAATGGTATTTGGGGTGGTTATACAGGAGAAGGCGCTAAAACAGTTATCGCTTCAAAAGCATATGCGAAAATTTCTATGCGCTTAGTCCCGCACCAAAGTCCAGAAGAAATTACTGCCATTTTCCAAAAACACTTTGAAGCTATTGCTCCAGAAAGTGTAACCGTTAAAGTAACACCACACCATGGTGGACAACCTTCGGTAACAGAAATTGATTCCATTGAATATGAAGCAGCGAGTAATGCATTAGCAGAAAGTTTTGGAAAAAGACCGATTCCAGTGCGTAGTGGTGGATCAATTCCAATTGTAGCTATGTTTGAACAAGTACTTGGCTTAAAAACCATTTTATTAGGATTTGGTTTAGATTCAGATGCGATTCACTCCCCAAATGAACATTATGGCATTAAAAATTTCAACAAAGGCATTGAAACTATTCCATTATTTTACAAGCATTATGCTGCTCTAAAAAAATAAGTAGATGAAATGGTATTTCTGGTTATGTTTTAATTTTTTTATCACGTTTAATTCTTTCAGTTCTTTCTGGTATAAAGATTTAGAATTTTTAGCAATTGAAAACTTTTCAGTCGCAAAAGGAGAAGATAAAATTGCCATATCGTTTGATTATGTAATTAACAACTTAAATTGGTACAATATAACGATTAAGCCTTCTGTATTAAACTTAAATATTGCCGATACGGATTGCGGAGAAGTATTGGTTTTAGATAAAATTAATATTAAAAGAAAGACAAAAGGCGCTTATAAATTTACCTTAATTGGGGAAACCAGCAACTTTTTAAAAAGCGGATTTTCTTCCATTTGGACCATGCTTTCAAAGGGAGAAATTGATTTCATTTTAAAAGGAGATTTGAAAGCCGGTGTTTTTGGGATGACCAAAAAATGGAAAATGGAATATATATATAAAATGACATGGAATGAATTCATGTCATTTTTTTAAAGGAAATAAAAATGAAAAAGCGGATAGCTGTTATTTTTGGTGGTTACAGTAGTGAGGCAATCATTGCAAAAAAAAGTGCCAAGACTATATTTGATAATATAGACACTGATTTGTACGACCCATATTTGGTAGAAGTTACCAGAGACCATTGGCAAGTGCACATTCGAGGTGGCGTTGTAAAATTAGATAGGAGCGATTTTACTTACCATTTAGAAGATAAAACCCAGAGATTTGACTTAGCATTTATTACCATTCATGGTACGCCTGGAGAAGACGGTAAATTACAAGCCTATTTCGACATGATTGAATTACCCTATGTCAATTCTGGTTGCTTTGCTTCATCCTTAACTTTTAACAAATGGGCATGTAATGCTTTTTTAAGAGAATTTGGTATCCATACTGCTAAGGCAATATTATTAAGAAATTCAAATGAAATACATCCCATACAAATTGCGGATGAATTGGGTTTCCCATGCTTTGTTAAACCAAATGATGGTGGCTCAAGCTTTGGCATCTCTAAAGTCAAAACATTGATGGAAATGCCTATAGCCATTGAAAAAGCTTTTAAAGAGGGTAAAGAGGTAGTTATTGAATCCTTTATCAAAGGAAGAGAGCTAACATGTGGACTCTATTTCAATGGTAAAGAAGTAATTGCTCTTCCGATCACTGAGATAATTTCTGAAAATGAATTCTTTGATTTTGAAGCTAAATATGAAGGAAAGTCTCAAGAAATTACGCCTGCCGAGGTATCTTTTGAAATGTCGGACTTAATCAAAACAAAATCAAAAGATATTTATAAACGAATTGGATTGAGAGGTTTGGCTAGAATTGACTATCTTGTAACAGCGGAAGATGAAATTTATTTAATTGAAGTAAATACAACGCCTGGTATGTCTGCAGAAAGTTTAATTCCACAACAGGTGGTAAGCGCTGGTTTAAAATTAAAAAATATATTGACTGAAATAATTATACAAAATTAAAATATCTTGTTTGATTTAGTAAAAGAAAATATTAGGTTATTGGTTAACATTTCAGATGTTGATTTCGATAAATTTACGCAATATATTGAAGCCATAAAAGTTAAAAAAAGGACGAAATTACTAACCCAAGGAGAAAAGCCAACCCATATGTACTTTGTTAATGTGGGTTTGCTATACAATTATCATATTACACAAGGCGGAGAACAGAATGTTGTCCAAATTGCAAAAGAGAACTACTGGTCGGGTGATATCTCTGGTCACAACAGTAATTTGGTTTCCAACTTTAATATTGAAGCCTTAGAGGATTCCGACTTATTACAAATCACTTTTGAGGATGTAAAATTGGCTTGTGAAAACATTCCTATTCTGGAACGGTATTTTAGGCTATTGATTCAAAATGCTTATTATCATTTATTAAATAGAATTGCTTTAACCGATACACAGTCGGCAGAGGCCCAATATTTTAAAATCATGGAAAATAATCCAGATCTGATTTTAAGAACACCGCAAAAAATTATTGCATCTTATATTGGAATTAAACCACAATCTTTAAGTAGAATTAAGAAAAAAGCATTTTCTTAACATAGGTGAATTTACAAGTCCTATTTTATCCATAATTTTGAAAATAGGTTTTATTAATAAGTGAATGAAAATTATGTCCGAAAGATTTGTCATCCTACGTTCAATTTTCATTCTAAAAAAAAAAAGTTTTAGTTTATCAAAACCACTTGCTTTAGCGGGTGGTTTTTTTGTTTATCAAAGCGAATGGTGATTTCAATTCACATCCCGTATTTTTTATGTAATTTTGGGCTTCTAAAAAAAACTTTTATGAAATTAATATTTGTACTTTTTTTAAGTTTAACGAGCTTTTTTACGAATGCCAAAACGATAGAGGCATTTAAAATTTATAATCAATCAGGAAAAGAAATAAGTTTTGACAAAGTATTAAAAGTCATCAAAACCAAATCTTATATCTTTTTTGGGGAATACCACAACAATGCCGTTTCTCACTGGTTAGAATTGGAGTTAACGCAACATTTATACACTTTACATCAGCAGAAATTAGTTTTAGGGGCTGAAATGTTTGAGGCCGACAATCAGTATATTTTAAACGAATATTTAAGTGGCTATATTTCTCCAAGAAACTTTCAAAATGAAATGCGACTTTGGGAGAACTACAACACCGACTATAAGCCAATGGTTGAATTTGCCAAAGACAAGGGTTTAAAATTTATCGCTACCAACATTCCTAGGCGTTACGCTAATATGGTTTACAAAAAGGGAATGGAGTCCCTAGACCAACTTTCAGAAATGGCAAAATCTTTTATAGCACCTTTATCCGACTTTAAATTTGATTCCACGGTAACTTGTTATAAAGAAATGATTGAAATGGAGCACGGTGGTATTGGCATGGCAAAAGCACAAGCAATGAAAGACGCTACTATGGCTTATTTTATTTTAAAAAATGCAAATCCACAAACTGTCTTTTTACATTTTAACGGCTCTTATCACTCCAACAATTACGAAGGAATTATCCACTATTTAAAACAAAGAGTAGATTTAGCGCAAATTGCCAATTTCACTACTGTGACTCAGGAAAACATAGACACATTAGAAAGTGAAAATATTGGCTTAGCCGATTTCATCATTTGTGTAAAATCAAACTTCACCAATACCCATTAAATTCTTATGATACCTTACAATGAGTCTTTAGAAATACCCTTAATGGAATCCTTTTATTCCGTTCAAGGAGAAGGATTTCACACAGGCAGACCTGCTTTTTTCATTCGGTTTTCGGGCTGTAATGTCGGTTGTTCATGGTGTGATGTAAAAGAAAGTTGGGACGCAACCATACATCCATTGGTACAAATCGACAGTATTTTACAAGAAGTATTGGATAGTGGGACCAATTTTGTAGTCATTACGGGAGGAGAACCTACCATGTACAATTTGGCACCATTAACAGCAGCATTGAAAAAAAACAATATTGAAATTGCCATAGAAACTTCAGGTGCCTATCCTATTAATGGACAAATTGATTGGATTTGTTTATCTCCAAAGAAGTTCAAAATGCCATTGGAAGAAAACTATGCAAAAGCCAATGAATTAAAAATGATTGCCGTCAATAACCACGATTTTAAATGGGCATTGGAATTGGATCAAAAAGTGTCTCCACAATGTAAAAGGTTTATTCAACCAGAATGGGACAAACAAGATGGTATCTTACCAAAAGTAATAGACTTTGTTAAAGAGAATATACACTGGAAAATATCCTTACAAACGCATAAAATATTAAATGTAAGATAAGCGAACATGCAGTCCAAACTAAAAACATATATCAATGCATTAGGATGGCTATTACTTATTTTATTTTTTTTTATCCGGCAACCAGAAAGCAAATGGGACAAGGTAATTAGTGGAGATGGCAAAAGCTATTACGCCTATTTACCTGCTGCCCTCATTTATCAAGACCTCGACTATCAATTTGTAGCCGATTACGAAGCAAAATACTATCCGCCTGACCAATCACTTTTCAAAGAATTTAGGTACGAATTTGAAGGTGAAATTGTAAACAAAACTTTTCCTGGCATTAGCCTATTATGGTTACCTTTCTTTTTAATTGCCCATTTTTTATCCTTTATTTTCGGCTTCGAACCCGACGGATATACTATAATATATCAATACGCTATAGGTGTCGCGGCAATTTTTTATTGTTGGCTAGGCATGCAATGGTTAGCAAAATTTTTACTCAGCTATAAAATCAAACCATTTGTTATTGGACTAGTCCTTACCACCTTGCTATTTGGAACCAATATCTTTTATTACACTATACACGATCCTTCCCTCACCCATGTGTATAATTTCTCTATGATAAGTGGTTTTCTATACTTCTTAAGGAAATCCATTTTAAAAGATGAAAAAAAGGACTTTGTTTGGTTATTTATACTCCTTGGGTTACTCATTATAATACGTCCAATAAACCTGTTGGTATTGCTAGCGATTCCTTTTGCGGTTGACGACTGGACTATACTCGGCAATTACTTGAAGCAACTTTTTACTTCTCCCAAAAAACTTTTCTTAAGCTTTACCATTCTTGGCTTGTTTGCACTTTATCCAATCATTTGGTGGTATTCACAATCGGGTCACTTAATTGTATACTCTTACGGTGAAGAAAGTTTTGATTTTTCCAATCCACACCTTTTAAAAATGTTGTTTTCATACGAAAAAGGTTGGTTTGTATACACCCCCTTAGTATTACTTGCACTGCTTGGTATCTATTCCAACTTTAAAACAAATTGGTCCATGGGTATTTATCGTTTGTGTTTCTTTGTTTTCCTAGCCTATATATTTTCATCTTGGTGGATTTGGACATATGGTGGTTCATTCGGACAGAGGGTATTTATTGATTACTATGCCATTGTGGGTCTATTGATGGCCGTAGGCATACAAGAACTTAATCTTAAACGTAAAAGTACAATCGTATTAATAGTTGTCGTAGGGTTGGGTATTGGTTTAAACCAAGTACAAACCTACCAACACCGTTATGGTATTGTTCCAACTCTCGGTATGACAAAGTCCATGTATTGGTCAACTTTTTTAAAACTAAACAAGACAAAACCACCAACTAAGCTCTCAAAACCGCATCAAATTACAGCAAGCTATTCCACCGGTTTTGAAAAAAATTCAGACTGGATCACCTTAAGTCGTCAGGACAATTCCCCAGTATTCGAAGGCAATTTTGCACAATCCATTCATACTGTCCAACCTTATAGTGATGGTTATAAGGGTAAGCTAAACTGGCAAGATACTTTCGCACATATTGGCGCGCATATTTTTACGGATAAAAAAAGCCCTGGAACAAAATTAGTTTTTGACCTTTCCGAAAATGGTCATTCTATTATTTACGAATCTATAAGTCTAGATGACTACTTGGTTCAGGATAATTGGATTGAAATTGGTTATACTTTTCATTTTCCAAAAGGGAAGGAAGGAGACTTAAAAATTTACTTTTGGCAACCCGAAAAGGGAAAAGTTACCATAGATAATTTGAACATTGAATTTGGGTTTTATCGCTAGGTTTTATTTAGAAAACCATCCGTATTTCAAAATACAATACATGGCCCTTACGCCATCTGTCCAACCAATTTTTTTTCCTTCAGAAGCCATTCTCGCATTATATTGAATGGCAACCTCTTTAAATCTAACACCTTTAATTTTGGCAAGTTTAGCGGTGATTTCTGGTTCAAAACCGAAGCGTTGTTCTTTTAAGACTAACCCTTTAAACAAATCTCCCCGTACCATTTTATAACAAGTTTCCATGTCGGTAATTTTAATCCCAAAAACCACATTGGATAGCCACGTTAAAAATAAATTAGCTTGGCGAGCCATAAAACCATCCCCAGGCTTATTCGTCTTGTCTAAAAAACGAGAGCCATAAACTACTTCAATTCCGGACGTAATAATTGGCTCCAGTAATTTATTTAGGTCATTAGGATCTAATTCTAAATCCGCATCTTGTATTACAATCCAATCACCAGTAGCGATTTTTAATCCAGAATGAATACCTGCACCTTTCCCTTGATTTATTTCATGGGTTATGGACTTAATATTATGATCTTTAAAACTCTGCAAAAAAACATTTATTTCTGCAAAACTATTATCACTAGAAGCATCATTAACAATGATCATTTCTTTTTCAATCCCGCCGATTAATTCAATTTCATTTACCTTCTCTAGCAATTGAAAAATAGTTTTTTCCTCATTAAAAACGGGTATAATAATAGATAGCTTTTTAATTTTCTGCATGCTATACAAATATAATCAGATACTCAATTTAGTCTATATTTATTCCGTATAAAATTAAAAAAATAAAGTGGTATCATTTTTTAGCTTACCAGTTGGTAGTCTATCAAAAAAATTATTTCTTATCTTGTGCTAGAATTATACAGGTACTAAAATCGACAAGATTACTGGCAAGGTTTTCGTAATCATAGTCTAAAATACATTTATGAAATTATTATTTCTTTTCACCTTCTTTTTTTTACTGACTAACTGTGCTGTTGCGCAACCCAGAGGGCAATGGTCGACAAAAAACAAAAAAGCTATTAAATATGTAGAAAGTTCTAGAATGGCACTTTCACAAGTTGACATGATGACAGGCTTACCCAACTACAAAAATGCCATGGCTTATTGTGACAAAGCCATTGATAAGGACCCCTTGTTTATAGAAGCTTATTTAATGAAGGCAGATTATGCCACCTCAGCAGGCATGTCTAACGAGGCTATATCGGCTTACAAAAAAAGTCTTGAAATAAATCCAAATTTCGCCAAAACTGGCTATGTTTATTTAGAGTTAGCAAATTTAGAATGGGCAGCTGCACAATATGCTGACGCAATTGTAAATGCTAAAAAATATAAAACTATTCCGGCTGCAAACAAGGACTATTTTAAGGATATGGACTGGCTTATTGCAAATTGTGAATTTGCAATAAACGCCATTAAAAACCCGGTTCCATTTACGCCTATCAACTTAGGTACAGGTGTAAACACCAGTAATCCTGAATATTTCCCGACTTTAACAGTAGATCAAAAAGAGTTGCTTTTCACCAGACATGTAAGAGATGAAAGTGGCCGAGGACAAGAAGACTTTTTTGTATCTAAAAGAGAAAACGATCATTGGGCATTGGGTGAATCCATGCCTGGAAACATTAACACCCCGTATAACGAAGGTGCACCAACTTTTGCCCCAGATGGAAGAACACTTATTTTTGTTGGTTGTGTGAATGAAGGAGGTCAATACGGTAGTGGACGAAGAGGTTACGGTAGTTGTGATTTATTTGTAACTGTAAAAAATGGCAACACCTGGTTAGACCCGATTAATTTACCTGGTGCTGTTAATACTAGAAATTGGGAAACACAACCTTCCTTGTCTTCTGATGGAAAAACACTTTATTTTATTAGAGGAACCGTGCGTTCAGCAGGCGGAAAAAACAAAAGAAATGGAGACATATATGTTTCTAAATTACAAAAAGATGGCGGATGGGGTGTAGCAGAGAAACTGCCCGATTATATCAACACTCCACTATCTGAGTCTTCCGTTTTAATTCACCCGGACGGCAGAACCTTATACTTTGGTTCGAATGGACACATTGGAATGGGAGGCACTGATTTATATATGACGCAGATGCAACCAGACGGCTCGTGGAGTAAAGTGAAGAACTTAGGTTATCCTATCAATACAGAAAATGACGAGTCTTCTCTTTTAGTTTTTGCCAATGGAGAATTAGCAATTTTTGCTTCTGATAGACCAGGAGGAAATGGTAGTTTAGATTTATATGGTTTTGAAATGCCGGAAAACATTCGTCCTACCAAAACTATTTACATGACAGGTTTGGTATATGACAAAGCCACGCAAAAAAAATTACAAGCAAACTTTAGCTTGGTTGACTTAGCAACAGGAAAAGAAGTTGTTTTTTCACAATCTGATTATAAAACAGGTGAATTCTTAGTAACCTTACCAATTGATAGAGAGTACGCTTTGCTAGTAGATAAAGACGGATACCAACCTTACTCTATTAATTTTGATTTGAACATAAAAGACAATTCGGACAAGCCATTTCATCAAAATGTCCCTTTAATTTCTTTGAACGATATGGACGAAGAGATTGTTTTGAAAAATGTATTTTTTGATATTGACTCTTATACCATCCGTAACAAATCCTTTGTTGAACTGGATAAATTAGTAAATCACTTAAAGAAGAACAACACCATGAAAATTGAATTACAAGGACACACAGATGCGCAAGGTGATGCAGAAAGAAACATGACACTTTCTACCAACAGAGCGAAAGCTGTTATGGAATATCTGGTAAATCACGGCATTGAAAGCTTTAGATTATCTTATAAGGGATTCGGAGAATCAAAACCTTCTACCATAGAAAAAGACGGTAAGATGATTAGTTTAACCGAAGATTACATCAGCACATTACCAGCAGAAGAGCAAAAACTTGCCAACCAAGAAAATAGGCGAACGGTATACATTGTAAAATCTTTATGATGTTTCAAAAAATTTATCATTTCTTAAGGTTAATTCGTCTCTTAAACATACTCGTCATTGCCTTAACTATGATTGTCGTTGAATTTTTTCTGACAAAATATTTATTAATTGACACCAACATTGTGCATCAAGCAAGTGGGATAAAAAGTCCCCCTACAATATTAAGCATAATCGAAAATGTTTTTAATTTTCAGTTCATACTACTACTTACTTCTACCTTATTAATTGCTGGTGCAGGAAACATTATTAATGACTATTTTGATGTAAAGGCAGATAGAATTAACAAACCAGACCGATTGATTATTGGCTTACACATTAAAAGAAGGTGGGCCATGTTATTTCACTGGACCTTTAATGTGATTGGCTTATTACTGGCTTTATATTTAGGCTATTTAATTCAAAACATCTATATTCCGATAGTAGCATTGCTTAGTATAAATTTATTATGGTTTTATTCTGCCTATTATAAACGCCAACCTTTTATCGGCAATATCCTAGTAGCTACCCTACTCGGTTTTATACCTGTATACATTCTTATTTACAATATTAGTCTCAGCCAAGTTTTTAACAACCGAGAAAACTTTATGGTTTTAGCAGAAAACGATTATTTTTTAAAAGTAGTTTTGTTTACTGGTTTATTGGCTTTTCTTTTAAATATAGTCCGAGAATTGATCAAGGACATTATTGACATTAGAGGAGATTTAACCTTGGGAGCAAAAACATTCCCCATCAAATATGGCATAAAAAAAACCAAACAACTCATAGGTATATTTTATTTTCTCATCTTTATGATGGGAGGTTTGTTCTTTTACTTTATCGTTCAAACCACAATTAATTTAATGCTGGATGATTTAGGTGAAAATGGCGCCTACCTTTTCAATTACATCAACTTAAGTGCATTTCTGTTGCTATTGGCTATTACTTTTATTCTTTTAGTCACCAGCTTATTTTTTGTGTACAGAAAAAGTAAAAAAGGTTACAAAACGGCATCTTATTTACTCAAAGCGGCTATGCTATGCGGCTTAGTCATCCCTATTTTTTTATAAAATGCTACTAGAAAACATTGCCCACAAAAAAGTGATTTTAGCTTCAAAATCACCAAGAAGACAAGAATTATTAAAAGGTTTAAATATACCATTTGAAGTATTAACTAGAGAGGTAGACGAATCATACCCTAAGCATTTAGCCCCAACAGAAATCGCAACTTTTTTGGCCGAAAAAAAAGCGAATGCATTTCTGGACATACTACAAGCAGACAACTTGATTATTTGTGCTGACACTATTGTGGTTTTAGGAGAGGTTGTGTTAGGAAAACCAAAGGATGCAACCGAAGCCTTTGAAATGCTACGGGCACTTTCTGGAAAGCAACACCAGGTAATTACGGGCGTTTGCGTAAAAACAGACAAAAAAACAATCTCTTTTTCTAGTACCACTACAGTAGCTTTTAAAACCTTGGAAGATTCTGAAATTAAATTCTACATAGACACTTACAAACCATACGATAAGGCTGGTTCATATGGCATTCAAGAGTGGATAGGTTATATAGGAATATCTAATATTAATGGTTCCTATTTTAACGTAATGGGCCTTCCTCTTTTTGAATTAAATGAAGTATTGGCTAAAATTTAAACTATTCCGTCATTTTTTCCAGATCTAAAATAAAGGCATATTCCATTGCTACTTCTTTTAAAGCTTCAAATCTACCCGACACACCACCATGTCCAGCTTCCATATTGGTATGCAATAAAGCAAGGTTAGAATCTACCTTGTAATCTCTTAATTTAGCCACGTACTTTGTCGGTTCCCAATACTGTACTTGAGAATCGTGCAGTCCACTAGTAATTAGCATGGGAGGATAACATTGCTTGGCAATATTATCGTAAGGAGAATAAGACAACATGTAGTAAAAATAATCTGCTTCTTTTGGATTACCCCATTCTTCGAACTCACCAGTAGTCAATGGAATGGTTTCATCCATCATGGTGGTAACTACATCTACAAAAGGCACATTTGAAATAATTCCAGCCCATAAATTAGGCCTTAAATTGGCAACCGCCCCCATTAATAAGCCACCTGCTGATCCGCCCATGGCATACACTTTTTCTTTGTGTGCATAATTATGATAAATCAAAGCTTCTGCTGCGGCAATAAAATCTGTAAATGTATTTTTCTTTTTTAAAAACTTACCCTCTTCATACCAACTTGTACCTAAATACTCACTCCCTCTAATGTGCGCAATAGCAAATACAAAACCTCGATTTAGCAGACTTAATCTAACCGTACTAAAATAAGGATCAATAGTAGCCCCATAAGAACCATAACCGTACAATAGGACCGGATTTGTACCCTCTTTTTTAAACTTGTCCTTTTTATACACTAATGAAACAGGTACTTTTGTACCATCATCCCCAAGCGCCCAAATTCGTTCAGATTGATAATCTTCCGAATTATATCCTCCTACTACTTCCTGTGTTTTTAAAACCTTCTCCGAAAAATCATTCATATCGATTTCGATTACAGAATTAGGTGTGGTTAAGGAATTGTATTTAATCCGCAACTTATCAGTATCCATCAGTGGATTCTCATCCATGTACATGGTAAAAGTTTCTTCTTTAGGTGGAATTATTTTGGAAGCTTTGTTATTTAAATTATAAACCTTTAATTGGTTTAAGCCGTTTGTTTTTTCTTGTACTACTAGATGGTTTTTAAAAACCTCAAAATCTTCTAATAAAACATTGGGATCATGCGCCTGGATACTCACCCAACTTTCAATATTCACTTGGTTAAAAGGGCAGAAACTTAAGGTGAAATTTTTAGCTTGGAAATTATGTTTAATATAGAAACCATCCCTAGAAGGTTCTGGGTAATATTCTAACTTTAGTGTCCTTGGATGAAACATTTGAAAGCCATCCTCCTCATTTTCAAAATCTAAATATTGATATTCTGTGGTCAGTGTACTCCAAGAACCAATGAAAATAAAACGGTCATTTTTTTCTTTAGAAACACCTGTTGTATAGGCTTCATCTTTTTCCGTAAAAATAATCTCATCATTAGAGGTAGGCGTGTTAATATGGTGACATTTAATTTGAAAGGCACGCAGTGTTTTTTTATCATTTAAGGTATAAAAAAACTGCTTATTATTTTTATGCCAAGCGATATCACTGGATGCATTTTTGATCATATCCGGTAAGTTTTTTCCCGTCTTTAGATCTTTAATTTTTATTTGGTATTGTCGTCTGCCACTTACATCTTCCGTATACGCCAACAACTTATTATCTGCACTAATGGCAAAGGAAACTATTTCATAGTAATCCTGATCAGCTGCCAATTCATTTTCATCTAATAAAATTTCTTCTTCTGCCGATAAGTCTTTAAACTTTCTGGCATATATAGCATATTCACTACCTTCTTTATATCGGGTATAATACCAATAATCATTTTTAAAATAGGGAACAGAAGCGTCATCTTCCTTAATTCTACCCTTCATTTCAGCAAAAAGTGCGGCTTGAAATTTCTCTGTATGTTTTAAAGCTGCTTGGGTAAAATTATTTTCTTCTTCTAAATAATCAATAACCTCTTTATCTTTTTTATTTCTTAACCAATAATAAGGGTCGTTTCTTTTAAAACCATGTTCTACAAATTCATGGTTTATTTTTTTTGCCTTTGGCTCTTGCATGCTTTAATTGGAATTTTGCTTAAAGATAGTGATGAATTTTTCATCCCTTCCGTAAATGTCTGGATAGAAAGTTATTTTTCCTAAGCTATCTCCTACTGCAGTATAATACTCTAAGTAGACATCAATTGGTGTATTTAATTCAATCACTTTTTTCACTCCTCTTAAAATCATACTTTCTATAGAATCACTTTTTACGCTACTTTTATCCATGTCTAATATTTTTGCAGCCAATACATAAGGTTGATGCAATCGAACACAGCCATGAGAATAAGCTCTTAGGTCGTTCCAAAATAAGGATTTCGACGGTGTATCGTGGATATAGACAGCATGTTCATTTGGAAATAAGAATTTAATTTTCCCTAAACTATTTCCTCTTCCACCATCTTGTCGCACATGGTATCTAAAATTAGTATTATTAACCACCGACCAGTCCACATTTTGTGCATTTACCTCTGCTCCTTCACGGAAAATTTTATAGCCTCTTCTATTTAAATAAGTGGTATCTTTTTTTATCCCTGCTAAAATTTCTGTGGAAGCAATCGAATAAGGAACATACCAAAATGGATTCGTGACCATTCTTTTCATCTTTGCGTGAAACTCTGGCGTTTGCGTAACGCCTGAACCTATTACAACTCGGTGTTCACTAACAATTTTATGATTTTCTACCATTTTTAAAGTATAAGAAGGTAAATTCACCCAAATATAATTTGCAGGAATAGTATCCTTGCTTTTCCAACGCCATTTTTCTAGACTTAGCATACCTTTATAAAAACGATCTAGGTTAGTTTTTTCCAACATTTTACCAGTCCATCTCCCCACCACAGCATCTGGTTTTAACCCATTCAACAATTGAAATTCTTTTATCTTTTCTAGAAATAATGAGTCCGTATTACCTTCTAGTTCGGTAATAAAATGGTGCTGTAACAATGCTTTTTTTGCTGCTTGATAACATTTTGTCGAATCTTCTTTATAAGGTGGTATTTTATCAATTTTGACAGTATCTAAAATTGCTTTGTCTAGGTAATTTTCGAGACCTTTTTGTAATTGTGTATACTCCCATCCAGTAGGCTGAACATTTTCTATCAACTTAGCCAAAGGCTCACCTTCTTTCAATTTTTTCAGTAAAGCCGCAGCTTCGAAATTAAAGTTACTTTTATAATTATTAAACAATACCGTATCTTCCATTTTATCCACCACACCAGTTTCTAAATGTCGCACAAACATGAAAAACGAATTCGTCAAAAGGACTTCCGCATCTAATAAAGAGTCGGACATTGCATTTTTAATTTCGCGAATTGGATAAAAATTTGGCAGTAAGCCAAAATCGTAAGCATTTTCCAAGTAATTAATCATGGCAGCGCCATTTTCATTTACTGTGGTATCATTAATCCAAATCGGTTCAAATTCGTTTTTTTTATAAAATGAAAACACACTGTCTTGACTTGGGTAATTTTGAAGTGTTGGCAGAAAATTATTTGCTGCAATTTTAGCCGCTAACTTTTCAGACAACCATACTTTTTGCTCAACAGAAAGTTCTTCTTCAGATTTACACCCTTGAAGTGTAACAAATATGCTTGTTAAGAGTATAAATACTAAATATTTCAAACCTTTATTAATCATTGTACATCAAATAACTTTGGCAATATTAGGTTGAAAAATTGGTTTAAACAACTATAATTTATTAAATGTATATAACCTACTTAATCATTGGCATTACTATTATTGTATCCTTAATGGCCTTTGAACGTCCGGAATTAAAAGGGAAATTATTATTCAATCCCTATGACATAGTTCACCATAAAAAATGGTATCGTTTGTTTACGCACGGCTTTATTCATGCAGATTTCATGCATTTATTTTTTAATATGTATGTGTTATTTATGTTTGGCGTACAAGGCACTAATGATGCGAATAACTATGGATTTTTAAGTGTAGAACCCAAACTTATAGCGGACTTTGGTATGAAGGGTTATTTCTATTATCTTTTATTATTCGTTGGTGGATTAGCATTTTCTAGTTTATACTCCTTATTTAAGCACCAAGACAATCCGAATTATAATGCACTAGGAGCGTCCGGGGCGGTTTCCGCTATTGTATTTGCCTTTATCATCATGAACCCAGCAGCTGAGTTAGGTATTATTTTTATTCCAGGTATTTACCTACCTGCTTATATTTTTGGACCCTTATTGCTATTGGCAGAATATTATCTTGGTAAAAAAGGCAAAACCAACATTGCACACGACGCACATATTTCTGGTGCAATTTTTGGTCTAATTTTCATAGCTTTGGTAAACTACCAATATTATGTTGAATTTTTTAAACACATATTTTAATGAAACCTTTGTATGTAAATAATAACGGCGTACTTATACCAATTGATTCTTATGCTTTAAAAGCAGGAAACAGAGGTCATTTATATGGTGATGGTTGTTTTGAAAGCATCCGTGTGATTCATGGCAGGCCTATTAATTTAGTCAACCATTACAAAAGAATCACAGCAACTACAAAAGTGTTGCAGATGCATATTCCCGTTACTTTTACGCTCGATTTTTTTGAAAAGGAAATTCAATTATTACTTGAACAAAATAAAATTACCGAAGGTGGTAAGGTTCGGTTTTCAATAGACAGAAAACCAGGTGGAACCTACTTACCACGCACAAATGAGATTGATTATTTTATTGAAGCTTACCCACTATCATTAAATGCTTTCGAATTAAATGAAAATGGGTTACGGTTAGATTTATACGACGAAATAAAAAAGCCCATTAACATTTTGGCCAACTATAAAACAAAAAACAGTCTGATATACATCCTAGCAAAACTATATGCTAAAGCCCATCAACTAGACGATATATTATTGCAAAATGATAAATTAGCTATTATAGAGGCTACTGCGGCAAACATTTTCTTAGTTTCCAATGGGGTTTTATATACGCCTGCTTTAGATTCGGGATGTTTAGGAGGGACCATGCGCATGCAGATCATCAACTTAGCTATTCTTAAAAAAATGAAGGTGTATGAATGTGTGATTACACCACAAAATCTTTTAGCGGCAGACGAATTATTTTTAACCAATGCCATTGAGGGAATAAAATGGGTAAATAACTTTAGAACAAAAACATACCATAAGGATACGGTAATAAAAATACAACAACATTTAAAAGACAAATGGACATGAGATTATTAAAAAACATATTTACATTTTGTATTCTTTTAGCAAGCAGCTTAGGTCTTGCCCAAAGTGAAAAGCAACTAAACAAAGCCATCAGCACCTATGAAAAGAACATGTCAAAGGGCATTGAGAAATTGGAGAAATACATTGAGAAATCGGCACATTATGGTAATGATGATGGATGGAACACTTTGATTAATATGAAGTATTATCAGTATACACAATTGAATGAATTATACAGCGCCATTAAGATTGATGTGGAAGGAGAAAACGATTCATTAAATAAAATAACTGCAAAAGAAATAAAATCTGGCATGACGAGTGCCATTGACCAATCTTTTATCAACGCTTGTCGTGAAGCCACCATTAAATCTACCTCGAATAAAGCAGACTTTCATTTAAGAAAAATGTTAATTGATATTGACCCAGACACGCTAGTAAGCGAAAAGGCACTTGCTTATTTTAACGAAGCTGAAAATTCTTTTATGAAAAGAGACAATGAGTTAGCCATTCTTAATTATAGAAAAGCCGTAGAAACTGCACCTGCTTACTACAAGGCAAACCTGTATTTAGGAGATGCATTATGGCTGGAAGAAAATTATGACTCGGCAATTTATTATTTAAGTATTGCAAAAGAGTTACAACCGAACTTAATGGAACCTAGAAAATTTTTAATAGACGCCCTAGCGGATAAAGAACTTTGGTATCGAGCTAAGCAAGAATGTATCAGTGCACTTTGCATATACCCTAGCAATGACATTAAGTATAAGCTACAAGCAATTTTAAGACAGGAAAACAAATGGTTAAACGAACATAAAATAAAAAAAGATTTTTATGCAAACAATATGCTTAAGGAAACACAACCAGTATTAATTCCGCCATACCAATCTTATCGTTCTGCAAAAAACTTGGTCGCAGCATATACAAATGACACCGGTTTAATTGAACAAAATGACCTAACGAACGAGACCTATTTAGAAGTTTATTCGTGGAAACAATTCTTAAAGGAGAACGAAGATAACTTACCGGTCCTTTTTCGTTTTGCGAAGAAAATGGAAAAAGAAGATTACTTAGATTGCTATGTGTTTTTTAGTTTTTTCCATGTCGATATTTACCCTCAATTCCAAGACTTTATAACAAAAGAAGGGAATAAAGAAAAAATGGAAAGATTTATCAATGAATTTTTAATTGAGACTTATAAGTAAGGTTAGTTTAACTTATGGTTGGTAGGAAACTGGGCAAATGCTTTATATTTGCCTCCTTGGTGACTCATATATTGCTCCCACAACTTATCGTTGTGGCAATTCATTAATCTGGGAATATCAATAATTTCAGAAACTAACCAGGCATTTTCCTTTAGTTCATTTTCTAATTGACCTTTGGTCCAACCAGAATAGCCGATAAAAAACCGAATTTGATCGTCTTTAACCAAACCTAAATTTACTTGCTTTTTTAATTGTTCAAAATCACCACCAACAAACAATCCAGGAATAATGGTTATAGCACCTTCAATTTGTTCCCCTAAAGTATGAATAAAGTAAAGTTGTTGCTTACCTACTGGTCCACCAATAGAAATTTTAGTTTCATATCCAGTAAAATCTGAAATATCGTCTAATTTAACGTCTGTATAATGGTTTAAAACAAAACCAAAAGAGCCATCTTCATTGTGCTCACATAGTAAAATAATTGATCGTTCAAAATATTCATCTTCTAAAAAAGGCTCTGTAATTAATACTTTTCCTTTGGTGGGTTTTAATTGGTTGTATACTTTTAAATCAAGCATAATAATTTGGTAGTTTTAATGTAAGTCGGTAATTCATCTATATTCCAATGTTAATTAAAATCTAAGTAAAAAAATAAGTATCTGCAAAATAATTTCTATTTTGCTGAGGAATAAATTAATAAAAACCTAAAATTTAACTTATGAGTGAAGTAGTAAACGCAGGAGAAAACCCTGCAAAAGGTATGAACGTTGCTGGCTTTGTACTTTCATTAGTCGCATTCTTATTAGGAGGCTGGTTAATGGGGACATTGTATATTTCTGCAGGCAAATGGCTGGCAGCATTGGTACTATTATTACCTATAGCTGCGATTGTTATTTCGGCAAGAGGAATGAAAGAATCAAAAGCAGCTGGACACAAAGCAGGATTAGCAGTTGCGGGATTAGTAATTGGTATTGTAGCTACTGTTTGGTTACTATTTGCATTTATTGGATTAAACGCAGTGGAAAGTTTAGCTGGAAGTGATCAATTCCAAGAAGCCTTAGACCAATTAAAAGAATACGAGAACACACATCAACAATAAAATATGTAAGAAAAAGCTTCGACAATAAATGTCGGAGCTTTTTTTTTGAAGTCAATAGGGGTATTTATATTTTGAGTTGTTTTAATAGAAACACTTAAACTATTGACATGAAAAAATTAATGTTAACCTTTTTAATTGGCGCGCCACTTTTATTAACGAGCTGTCATAAAAACAACTTTTGTATCAAAGGGGATGAAAATATCAGCAGTGAAGTAAGAACCATTGAAGGTTTTAGTAAAATTAAATTAAGTACCCTCGCCAATGTCCAATTTGTGCAGGACTCAATCGTCAGCTTAACCATAGAGGCATCTGAAAAATTAATCCCATACATTCGAACAAATGTGGTTGGTGACGTTTTAGAAATCACGACAAAAAACAACACTTGTATCCGTGGAAAGAATTCATTAACCGTTTATGTAACTGGCCCCAACTTATCAGACATTAACCTATCAGGAAGTGGAAACGTAATGGTCAGTGATCTGCTCAACAGCAACAAAATGAATATTAAAATATCTGGCTCAGGCAATGTTGATATGGAAAATTTAGTAGCGAATGACTTGACCACCAATATTTCTGGATCGGGAAACATATACATTAGCAGTACCGACACCTTAGTAAAGAACGCTGTAAAAATAAGTGGATCGGGAGATGTAAATCTAAGTCAAGCCATCACCCATCAATCTAACATTAACATTTCTGGCTCTGGCAAATGTAAAGTAAATGTCATTGACGAATTGGATGTGAAAATTTCAGGTAGTGGAGATGTGTATTACACCGGTAACCCGGAAGTAGATGTTGACATTACTGGTTCAGGATCATTAAAACACGATTGAATTAACTATTATAATTAGTACTTTTACAAGCGGTTTGACAACAGAGACAACATTAGATATCAAAGAATTTGAAGTGCTTTTCAGGACTTATTATGCTGAATTATGTGGCTTTGCCAATCAGTACCTACAAGATATTGATGATGCAGAAGAAATTGTACAATCCTTTTTTGTTAAATTCTGGGAAGGAAGAGCCAAAATGACGGCGGAAAAAAGAAACAAGTCTTACTTATACAAATCGGTCAAAAACGCTTGTTTAAATCAAATAAAACACATTAAAATTAGAGAGACCTATAAAACTGTAAACGAGAGAGAGATGAAGGATGGGAATAATACAGTATTAGCGGAAGTAGAAGGAAATGAATTAGACGATAAGATTAGAACGAGCATTGAAAACTTACCTGAAGGTAGGAGAAAAATCTTCATTATGAGTCGTTATGAAGGCTTGAAATACAAAGAAATTGCCGAGGAACTAAAGATCAGTATCAAAACAGTAGAAAATCAAATGGGTGCAGCCATTAAATATTTGAGAACTGAACTTTCTGAATACCTCATCTCTATTTTAATATTCCTTCAATTATTATGATGAGTATAGATAAAAACATCACAGACGCATTGTTGATGGCATACCATAACAATGAATTAGACGATAAAAATAAGCGGGCAGTAAAGGCATGGATAAATGAATCGACTTCAAATAAGGATATCTATTTAGACCTGGTGAAGGTTTGGGAACGCAGCGCTGAATTAAAACCTGCTCCCGTCGCTGTAGATACCGATATGGCATGGAAAAATGTAATAAACAAAATTGACGTGTCTTCTAAAAGAGGATTAAATATTCGCTTAAAACCAATTCTACAAATTGCTGCCGTTTTTGCCTTGCTACTCACCAGTTTTCTGGTTTGGAAAAGTACGCAAAAGTCCGACAGTATTTTATATGCTGGTATTGAAAAGACAAACACGGTATTGAGTGACGGTTCAAAAATCACCATGAATGTCAACAGTAAAATTACAGTGGACAAGCACTTTGAAAAAGACAGTCGCACCATTTCGTTAGCAGGAGAAGCCTTTTTTGATGTAAAGAGAGATACCAGTGCTCCTTTTATCATCCACATGCCCGACCAAACATTTGTAAAGGTACTGGGTACTTCTTTTAACATCAACAATACTGAAAACGAAACAAGTGTCTATGTCCAGTCAGGTAAAGTAGAATTTGGGACTGCAAAAACCTCTATATTTTTAACCAAGGGGCAACAAGCCATTTACGATCACAATACAAAAACCATTACCCAATTGACAGCCGAAAAAAATGAATCGGCAGCAGTGTATTGGATGGATGAAAAATTAAATTTTGAAGGAGAAACCCTGCAAGAAATCCTTGTCACTTTAGAAACCATATTTCATAGTAAAATAGAATTACATTGCGAGAAAGCGAAAAACTATGCCATTGTATCTAGCCATTATGCCGAAACATTGACGGAAATTTTGACTGTTATTTGTACTGTTCATCAGTTAAAAATGGAAATAATTGACGGAGAGGAACCGCTTTATATTTTAAAATGTGATGAATAGATTATTACTACTATTCTCTTGCTTATTAATTGCTTTTGGTACCCAAGCCAAAAGTGGGATTTTAGATAAAATAATTTCCATTAAAATTACGGAGACCCCAATTAAAACCATTCTTAAAAGTATTGAAGAGGTGGGTAAAGTAAAATTCTCCTATAACCCAGCCTATATTGACGAGAATAAAAGAGTAAGTATATCCTTATACCAAAAAACAATCCGATATGGCCTTGATCAAATATTTGAAGGAAAATTGCGGTTTAAGGAAGTAGGCATGCACATTGTATTGCTCAAAAAAGAGGTGGATGCCAGTCCGAAAAAAAAAACACATTATAAAATTACTGGACAAATTATTGATGCGGCAACCAAACGCCCGATTCAAGATGTGAGTATATATGACATAGAGTCAAAATACGCAGCTCTTTCCAATGAAAAAGGTCAGTTTGAATTTACCATCCCCCTTTATTACAGTGAGGTGAGTTTATTTTTCAGCAAGGCAGCTTACCGAACCAGTATTCAAATTTTTAAAGCAGAAAATGAAGGATTGGTCGCCAACATCAGTCTGGCAAAAAAAGAAGCAGACATTGAAAAAATAGCGCCTAACGAAACCAGTGCCATTCCGGTCACCATAGAGGAAAGGACCATATCCGGTCAAATATTTTCGCCCGTTACCTATGCCCACAATCAAAACTTAACAGAACTGGACGAAACAAGAATCGCCCAATTTTCATTTTTACCCAGTTTAAGCGTCGGTTCCCAAAGGGGGACCAATGGATTAATGAGTAATAACATCTCCATTAATCTATTAGCTGGCTATGCAAAAGGCTTGTATGGCGTAGAACTTGGTGGCATTGCAAATGTATTAAAAGGAGATGGTTTGGGATTACAAGTAGGTGGCATTGCTAACTTAAGTGGTGGACAATTTCAAGGTGGACAATTTAGTGGTATACTCAACGTGGTACGAAAAGAATTTAACGGTATACAAGCAGCAGGCATATCTAATACCGTCCGTGGTCATTTTAACGGCTTTCAAACAGGTGGAATTGTCAATAGTGTGAATGGTTACTTTTATGGTATTCAAGTTGCAGGAATAGGTAATGACGTAAACGGAGGACTAAAAGGATTACAAGTAGCCGGTTTGATCAATGCCGTTTCAAAAGATGTTTTCGGACTACAAGTTGCTGGTCTGTCTTCCCTTGCAAAAAAAGGATTTGTAGGTGCTCAAATTTCAGGTCTAACCAATATCAGTGTCGAAAAGTCATATGGACTTCAGGTAGCGGGTATTCAAAATGTTGCAAGAGCAAAACTAGTTGGTGGACAAGTGTCTGGCATTATGAATATTGCCAATAAAGGGATCAACTTCTTGCAAATTTCTGGTGGACTCAATTCCACCTTTAAAAACAATGGACTTCAATTGAGTAGTCTTTTTAATATGGCTAAACACAACCATGGTTTACAAGTAGGACTTATCAATTTAAGTATAGAAAACAAAGGAGCTAGTTTGGGATTAATCAATTTTGTACTCAAAGGATACCACAAAACAGAAATATCTTCCAATACCAACTTCCCCCTTAATCTTACTTTAAAATCGGGCACTAAATACTTATACAATTCATACCATGCTGGCATAACATTTAAAAACAACACTTACTACACTTTTGGATTAGGACTTGGTACCTATTTTAGTACGGGAGAAAAAACACAAATCAGTATAGACCTATCTGGACATGTTTTGGCAAAGCACAAAATTCATTATAACTCTCAGCAATATAAATTGGCCATAAACTTCGACTTTATAGTCGCTGAATGGTTAACCATTTTTGTGGGACCGACCCTTAATACTGGCCTTTATTTTGAAACAGAAAGCGGTCTTGAGATAATAGATTTGAACGATCGTTATTTTATAGACTACCCAATCTCGGGTTACAATGCTTATGCAAAGTTTTGGTTTGGTGGACAAATAGGCATCAGATTATAAAAAAGATTGTTTTACAATAGGGGGAAATACCTATTGCGTTGTTATAGTAATAAACAACATAACATGAAAGCATTAATTATATTTAGTTTTTTGATTTACAGTCCATGTATATTCTCTCAAAACGATTCTATCGGTTTACCAAAGCTTCAATTTTCAGTCATTTACCCCATAGGTTCCAATGGCATTCAATCGAAATCCAAAACCAATAACTTTTCATTTAATTTATTTTACGGATTAAACGGTGGATTAAACGGCCTTGAAATTGGTGGATTAGCAAACGCCAATACTGGCGACGTCAATGGATTACAAATTGGTGGATTATCGAATATCAATACCAAGGCAGCAAATGGCATAATAATCGCCGGCTTAACCAATATTGCAGGAGACTCTTCACACGCGATTTCTATTGCGGGAATTGCCAACAAGCAAGGTGGCAGTTTCGACGGAATGCAATTGGCAGGAATCACCAACTACATACAAGCCGACATGGTTGGCATACAAGTAGCTGGTATAAGTAATACCGTAATTGGCAATACAACTGGCATACAAGTAGCAGGAATTAACAACTATAGTAATGGTAGTTTTTATGGTTGTCAAATTGCGGGTATTTCTAATGTAAACAAAGGAGACTTGACCGGAATACAAGTCGGTTTAATTAATCACGCAAAAGAAATGACAGGCATGCAAGTTGGACTATTTAACATAGCCTCTTCTTATAAATCAGGAGTTCCAATTGGACTATTTAGCTTTGTAAAAGATGGTTTCCACGCCATTGATTTTAGTTACAATGAATCCATTAATGCCAACCTTAGTCTAAAATTAGGTGTCCCTGCCTTTTATAACATCTTTAAAGTAGGCTATATGCCATTTGCTGACCAAGCGTATTATACTTATGGTATTGGTGCTGGCACCATGCTTAATTTAACCAAAAAATTCAAAATTTCTGCGGAAGCTTCTGCCAGTCATATTGTACCCAAAGTATACGTTCCAAAAATTGACTTTTTAGTAAATACAGATTTAAATCTACGTTTCCATTTAACCAAACATATAGGCTTTTTTGCTGGACCAAGTCTGAACATTTATTTTACAGAAACTGACGGGGAAAATAGCGCCACTACCTTAAAAATACCTTATAAAATGTATACCGATAAATGGTGGTACGGACAAGGAGAAACTAATTATTGGATTGGTTACAACGCCGGGATAAGTATATTATTCTAACGTTTTTTCTTCGGGCACCTCTATCGTGGCACTAGGTTTTAAAACCATCATGTCGTATATTATTTTTACCCAGACCAATATACAAGGCACTGCCTTTAAAACGTAAGGATTAATAAAGTCATTTCTAAAGGAGCGTGGAAATACATCAATTTGAGGCAAGCAAGTAAACAACAAAACTAAACCGAACAAAATTATATTGAGCGGATTTTTTATAGCAGAAATAAACCAGATCCCGACCCCAGTCATGGCAATGACAAAGGTTGGAGATTCTGCTTTATGGTTAAATATCACCACCCAAATTAAAATGGAACTCAATAAAAGTAAGCGCATTTTAAAATCACTGTAAAGCTTAAACCTCAAAAATGGTAGCATAAATATCACCACCCCTATTAGGACAATGCTATTTTTATTGACATTTACATGAAACCAAGTACTTAACCAACCCATCACTGAGTAGCCCAAAGAGGCACTATGGTCGCTATTCAACATTAATTTGTAGCTATCAAACAACGCAACATATTGCGTCATGTCGATATAAAGCAATGGTAACACAAAAAGGATACCTGTCCAAACTAAGGTATAAATAGCCAATTTTATTTTATCTGGATAAAACAGAAAAAGTGCAAAACCTACTACCCCAAACAATTTAATATAGGATGCCAAGACGATACAGAAGGCGGCCATAAAATACTTGCGTTTTTCTAATAAACCAAGTGCAAACACAAACAAGCCTGCCATTAGCCCATTCGATTGCTCATTTTGAATGCTCGTAATTAATTCAATTAATAAAATAAGTACAACAAGCCCTTTTTGATAATTAGAGAGCTTAGACTTGGGCAAATAAAAGATGGCCAAAACCAACACAAAAGCATTTAATAAATTCCAAACCAAAAGCCCTAACCAATCGGGCAGCAAAGTAAACCCAGCAAACAATACAGAGAAAGTTGGTGTGTACTTATACAAGTCCCAATGTTCTTGTGGATATAAAACATATAAATCTTGTTGATTTTTTAAATGGTTAAAGGATTCCTTAAAAATTGTATAGTTATTGTATTTATTATACTCTATTGTATCCGTTCCATAAGTCTTTGTACCTGAAAGCGATTGTACACTACCTATGATAGTCACCAAAAACACTATGCTATAAATGGATTTCTTTAAGGAAATAAAAGCTTTTAATTTTTCAAGCCCTTTGTGTTTAATCGACAATTCTTTCATCAAAAATATTTTAGCTAATGTATATAATAAAATTAAAATTAAGCCAAACAAAATCATATAATACTGTTCTTAAATAGATTACACATTAAACAGTAGCAATGTTAAGAAAATGTAAATTACATTTAACATGTTCATAAAGGACATATAACTGTAGCCTAACAGCGCTCGGTCATTTCTTGCCGACATTTGTCAAAAATTATTAAAGACAAAAGAAAATGAAATTGAAAAAATCGACTTTAGGACTATTGATCTTAGCTGGTACTTTAACAGGAACAGTTACTTCATGTAAAAAAGGATGTACAGATGAAACTGCGACAAATTTTGATCCAGATGCTAAAAAGGATGACAAAAACAACCCATGTGTTTATGCTGCAGCTGCTGATTGGTATACCGTGGAAACTGTAGGTGGAACTTCATACAATAAAGTAGTTGGAACAATTACAGGAACAAAAACTATTACTGCTGCTGACAACTGGTTGTTATCTGGAGGTGTATTTGTTGGAGACGGCGCTACATTAACAATTGAAGCAGGAACAACAATTAAAGCTGCTGATGATGGAACAACTCCATTTTTATCTGTTTTAAGAGGTGGTAAAATTATGGCTAACGGTACAGCTGCTGCACCAATTATATTTACACCAGTAAAAGATAATCCAAACGCTGGTGAGTGGGGTGGAATTATCATCAATGGTAAAGCACCAATTAATGTTGGATTAGAAGCTGACGGTGAAGGTGGAACTGGAACTTACGGTGGAATTATATCTAACGATAACTCAGGAACATTAAGCTACGTAAGAGTTGAGTATGCTGGTAAAATTTTAGGAACAGATAACGAATTAAATGGTTTTTCATTTAACGGTGTTGGTTCAGGAACTACTTTAGAATACTTACAAGCATACAAAGGATCTGATGATGGATTTGAATTTTTTGGAGGAACTGTTTCTTTAAAATATGCTGTTTCAACTGGTAACCAAGATGATTCTTTTGACTGGACACACGGATGGTCAGGAAATGGTCAATTTTGGGTTGTTGAGCAATCTACAGAAGGTGGAGATAGAGGAATTGAAGGAGATAACTTAGGAGATGATAATTCTGCTACACCTTATTCTAACCCAACTTTATCTAACATTACTTTATTAGGTGTTGATGATGGTGACGCAAGTAACCAAGGATTAAAACTAAGAGAAGGAATGAAAGGAAACTTCTACAACATGGTAGTTACAGGATTCCCTAAAAGAGGTTGTCAAGTTGAGCATAACATTACAATCACTAACATGAATAACCAAGAGTTAAATGTGAAAAACTCAATCATTGACAATGCAAGCCCTTTCAAATTTACGAGCTCAGCAGGAAATGATACAACAGTGACTAACATGTTTGATATGGCTTCTTATGCTAACCAAACTGCAAGTGATGGTTCTTTAGTAGGATTCTTAACTGGATTTGTTGGAACTTCTTCTACAGGTGCTTTCAATACTTCAACTTTAGATGCTTGGTTTACTGCAGCAAACTATATTGGAGCAGTGCAATCAGGAAATGATTGGACAGCAAGTTGGACAAAAGCTTTATAAATTATAGCTTACTACAATACTCGAAAGAGGATGACTTTAATTAGTTGTCCTCTTTTTTTATGCGGTATAATTTTCAATAGAATCCGCATAAATCTTCCGTAAAAAAATCGTAATTACTCGGCTTCCGCGACTGTAACAGGTAACTTAAATTTATACCCAATCCCTTTTACCGTTTGAATTCTTTTATCTCCAAACTTCTCTCTTAATTTTCGAATGTGTACATCAATGGTACGGTCGCCAACCACCACATTAGTACCCCATATTTTATCTAAAATCAATTCCCGTGTGCAAACGTGTTCTATATTATCGTACAACAATGCCAGCAATTCAAACTCCTTTCTTGGTAAACTCAATTCTTTATTGTCAAAATAAACCAAATACTTATTTCTATCAATCACAATATCATTGTCTAAATGCGCATCATTTTTATTATCCGCTTGACCGAATTGACGGCGTAAAATAGCATTTATCTTACTGATTAATAATTTGGGTTTTATTGGCTTACTGATATAATCATCTGCGCCAGCATCTAGACCTGCGATTTGGGAATAGTCTTCGGTTCTTGCAGTTAAAAATACAATCAAAGAATCTTTTAATTTGTCTTCTTTCCGCAACAACTCACAAGTTTCCATTCCATCCATTACTGGCATCATCACATCCAAGATGATTAGATCTGGCACCCATGAAAGTGCTTTTTTTATTCCTTCTTCTCCGTTCTCAGCCTCTTCTACTATAAAGTCTTCTTTTTTCAAGTTATACTTGATTAAGGTTCTGATGTCTGGTTCATCATCAATAATGAGGATCTTATTATGCATATACAAAGATTAAAATTAAATATAACAATTTAACGGTATAAGGGCTTAGAAATTTTAGCCTATAAAACGATTGTATGATTAAACGCTTACTATTTAGCCCTTGAAAAATATAACCCTCTGCTTAAAGAAATATACATCATATCCCTAGAATTCAGAAATTCATCCCAATCAGATACTTGAAAATGGTCTTTATTATACTTGAAATTTAAGGCGTAATTAAACTCATTATTTAAATTGGAATAGTCCATTTTTAAGACTGCTTGTGCATCTGTTAAATCATACTTTAAGTCGGTATTTTCCATCCATTGAAAATCGGATCCTGTTAACACCTTAAGGTTATAAGTTAATTTGGGTTTATCGTATAAATAACCTGGAACAGTGCGATTTTCCCTCAATGAAAAAGCCGTATAATAATGATTATCAAAAAACGCTTCAGGTTGAATTTCAAATAATTTAGCAGAAGCATGACACTTATTTTTTAAATAATATTGAAATGACAATTCAATATTATTGTCGTTGATGACGTAATCATAAGATACTAAAGAGTCAATAATCAACATTACATACTCATTATCAATAAGAGACCGCATATTTCTATCTAAACTTTTAGGATACTTTTCGTAAAAATTTATAATGGTACTTAATTCTATAAAAGACTCCCCTTCAAAAACCATCTGATTATCAACCGTTAGATGAAGACTATCTCTTATTATTTCATTAAAGGTAACACTGGTAGATTGCTTAATGTGATTGCTATTTTTGACCGCTGGTGTTTTTCCAATACTGTATAATTTTTTACCTGTTTCAGACTGGTTAATAATCAAACATTCCACATCACTTATACCGGAAGGAATATAATCTAATTTCGAAAATGGTTTTAATACAGGCATAAACCTTTCTTTCCCATTTTCATCTTTAAAAGAAAACAAAATATCGGTAAATTGATTTAACGAGAATAAATCTTGCGCAAACTTCCCATAACTTTTATCGACCACAAAGTAGATTTTTGTAGGGATTTGTAATCTCTTTATCAATCTAGAAATTTGATAAGCATAAGCCAAGGCAATATCCATATCATCTTCCACATGTCTTTTATACATATACACGCTACTTTCCATAGGCGCATTAATACGTTCTAAAATAAGTTCAAATTTTTCGGTAATATTACTAATCTCATTCAATTCTTTTTCAAATGTCAACAGCGATTCACCATCAAATATGGTTGCCTTTTTTGTATTTTGTGGCGTTGGATTAAACTCCTGTACCACATGCTTCCAATCACTTTCTTCTTTTTCAATTCTATGTGCGGTATAAAAATAAATATAAGGCTGGTCTAAATCATCATTTGCAAAAATTTCTGAAGCATTTTTACGGATGTTTTTTAAGGTGATTTTCACGCCATCAGCGTAGGTAAAATCAGTCTCTCCACTCCTATTATCATGAAAATTATAAGGACTAATTTTAGTCTCATACCTTGGCGACTCAAAGGAAACTGTTTTTTCTAAACAGAAATAATCAGAACTGAATCGAATTCTTTCGAAGTCATAATAATATTCTGGGAGAACATCATATTGAGTTCTTATGGTATAGACGTACTCCAGTTCATCTCCGATATGTAAATTTTTAGCCACCAACATTTTCACTTTTCCTTTTTTCTTGTAGAAAAAGGGAACATTTGCGGGTAAAGTTGTTATTTCAAAATTAGATGTATCTGAAACCGAAGTTTGATTGTTTTTATTAATTGTTTTTAATTTACAGTCTACCAAACTAACGCGCATAAACCTATTCGAATAAGATGGGATATAAATGGTATTAAATTGCTCTAAACCATATTGTGAGTTTATTTTTATTTTCCTGTGGAAAGTCTCAAATTTATCCACACTTTTTGCATGGTTTACTGCATTTACGTGTAACCGATCAAAAATAATAACGGCATCTTCTTCCTTATACTCTTCTATTACTTCATAGATAGAAGTTTCAAATGTCGCCCATTCATTGGCTTCATTTTGGGAGAATAAGAAATGGGCGCTTAACAATAAAAAGCTGGTTAATATAAATTTATTCATAAGAAAGGGTAATACTGCTTAAGAGGTCAGAATAATCAATAAACTGATTCCATATACTAGCCATGTTTTTAGGGATATATAATTTTTCTATGGTGTAAAACTGATTACATATCATACCTTTATCCGTTTTAGTAATTGTTGCTTCTGCTAAAATAGCTTCGTGGTTAAAAAATGGAATACTTATTGGGTCATTGTCCAAAACCTTTTCACTTTTTATTTCAATATTGGCAGAAACAGTATGTGGAAAATCAATATAAACTGGTGGTGTATCCGCCAACATAGGCTCGTACTTTTGTATTCCGAGAAATGGCATTAACACCATTTTATCCTTTGATTTAGCATAATTTAAATAATTTCCGCTTATTTTAAAGGTGATAAAATCATCTTCTACCTTTACGTTTCCGACTGATTTCACTTGCATGCCATTTAAATAGGGCGCAATCATATAATAAGGTATACTTTTTCTTTCTTTAACCGCTTCATATATATTATAACTGTCGAAATAATTCTTAAAATGACCACTCATTTTAATTACTAAGTCAATAGAGGGAACTGTTTGATCGATATCCATGGTGCCGATAATGGAAATTTGATTTTCGGCTGCGGCAGATTGCATTACTTTTTCTACCTTAAAAGAATCACCATTAGCAACTAATACTTCCTTATTTTCAATGTATGGTGGTGCTTTAAACCACACTGCAGATTTACTAGTCCCGTCTAAAAAATAAACTTTATCGTTTAAATACAAAGCACAAATCATATGGTTATCTACCACCAAAGAAGGAATATCATAGGTATAGATTTTACTCCTAGTCCCAATCCATGCATGCCTTGCATCAAAACCATTTACGGTAAGTAAATTAACCAGTAAGTTGGCCATTCCTTTACAATCTCCGTATCTCAAATTGGCTACTGCTTCTGCTTCTTCTGGCTGAAAACCAGCAATTCCATCTTCAAAAGCCACATATTGAATATTGCGCTGTACCCATTTAAACAAAGCGGCAATTTGTTCCTCATCCGACATACCTTCTGTTAAAATATCTTTAGATATTTTCGCCATTAAAGCGGTATTAGGGGATAAATTATTTAATAGACTATTGTACCAGGTATACAAGTCATTCGTACTAGACAATACATTTACACTTTGTCCCTTTATGTTTATTGCATTAACACTAAAAATTAAATGGGGTAAAAAATAGCTACTACTAGTGGCGTATTCGCCATATCCCGTCCTTTTTAAATTTTTTCCAACGTATTCAACCGCCGTACTTGTTTCGCTTTTTTCAATGTTTTCGGAAAGATTAAATTCGTAAACTGCACAATCAACACTAGGATTTTTAATTAGTTTAATCTTGGTATATTTCGCTGCTTCAAATGCATTTCTAAAATAATAAGCGTTTAGAAACTTCAAGTCTGTAATCACCTCTTCGTAACTATAATATACTATATAATTTTTCGGCAAATCAACACTACATCTAAATTGTTTTACTTTTAAATCGTTATAAAAAATACCATCAATGTAATAGTCTTTTTCATCTGCATATTTTACCTTAACATTTTCAATCATTCTTTTAATACCCAAAGAATCCACTCTAAAATATTTTGCGCTTTTTAATCGAATAGATTCATAGGTGCTGAATGGTAACTGAATAAGCCCACTTTCACGCCAATCATTTAAGCACATTTTCTGTATCTTATGGTTCACAACAGCCTTAAACTGTTGACTTGGTTCATCCCACTTAAAAGAAATAGTAATCTCCCTTTTAAGTATTAAATCACCGGCGCCCCATTCTGCCCTTAACTGCTCCATATTAAATTGCCCTTGCACCGAAAAGGATACAAGGGCAATAATGAATAGTAAAACTATTTTCATGTATTATTTTGCTAATTGTGACTTATACCTCGCGTATTTTTTCGCCATTTTAGACTCAATTTTTTCTAAAGTAGCTGGTTTCAATCTACTTTTTCCTAAAAACATAAACAATACATCATCTGAATCTGCAGATATAATATAATTGTAATGGTAAACCACTAATATATTTTGTGTGTAGTAAGGAATATCTCTCCAATAGTAAGCATCTTCATCACCTTCAATTCTTTTATTTTCAATTTCGCTTGTAGTGGTCAATTCATACTCGCTTAATTTCCAAGAATTTAAAGCAGACTTTAAATCAGCAGTTCTTTGTGTTGCTTTTTTCTCATTTTTATGCTCACTTTTAGGAACTAAAAATGTTTTATCTTCAATTCCTTCATAAAAGGACACAAAGTTTTCTTTGTACTTATTTCTAGCACCTTTATAATTTTTATTTCCTTCGTTTTCTAATTCAACAGAAGTATTTAATGCTTCATTTAACATGTTAATCATTAATCGGATGTCATTCTTATCTGACAAGTCCATACCATTAGTCAACACTCTTGCGATAGTTTTCTTTTTTGGATGCGTCACCATTAAGTTGGCAGTTCTATTACCGTAATCATCATAATAGTAATATAATAAAATAGCTTCTTGATTTTTTTCTTTGATTAATTTTTTACGGTCATAACCAGTAATCTCATAATCAGATGCATCATAAGAAGATTCCGCCATTGCTTCTTCCCAATTTCTATTGTATGCAGCCACTTTATCTTCGGAAGATGCAAGGTCATCCAATTTCCCTTTTTTAATCATTTTTTTTGCAAAAGAAGCCGATACTGCATAAGTTGGTACCAACAACTTCTTTCCTTCTAATTGACTAAAATTAAAACCTTTTACTGGTGCAAACTGTCCAAAAATACTTTGGGAAGCAAATAGTAAACCTCCAAGCAATAATAATTTCATTTTCTTCATTCTTTTCTTTATTTTTTTAGTTTAATGCATTGTTTAAGTCAAATAAAACAACCCATTTGATAAAGATAAAAAAAAAGAGTAGAATACACCTACCATTCAATTATTTAATGGGTTTTAACCCTACGATCATGATCATTACCTGTGTTAACCACGGGAATTGGATCTAACTTGCCATTCCCTATTACAGCCTATAAAACACCTACATTTGACAGCAACAATCACATCATTTGTTTACCTTAGGAGTAATTGTTTTTATTCCATGGATGGATAGGCTAAAAATAAAGATTTTACTAGTTTCCCCATCTTATCATAAACCTCTACGTTTTCACCACCACTTAACACCTGTATCATCTCAAAAGACCCATCCTTTTTCACCACCTTTAATTTTCCATCTTTATATTTAAAAACCACTTTTTCTATTTCACCTAAAGCAGAATAATAGGTTCTTTTCGATTGTATATTTACTTCTAAATTTTTAGTAATCTCTTCTTCCGATAATACACCTTTTATGTAGCGTTGTTTCACCCCCAATACCTTATCTTCAATTTGACAATTTACAATACTATCTTGCTCATCAAATGAACAATTTTTACTGTAAAAAGTCTCCTCGTTTAATTTTCGATATTCTGATTTAATATTTCCATAAATATTGTAATTGATGGTAAACACCGTATCCCTTACTTTATAGGCGGTATGGAGTAATTGATTGGTTTTATTGTCGAATTTTTCGGTACGGATTATTTGGTTATTTTCTAGGTGTAACCGCCCCATTATCTCGTCCTTATCATTTTTTACAAGAATTGGACTTGCCACCTTTTGGTTTTCGTCCATGGTGAAATATAAAAAAAACGGTGCTTTTGGTCTATCGTAGCGAACTTTATAATTGGCTGGTGCTAACTGAGCACTGTCGGGATGTAAAACCGTAAAATATTGATTTATATTAAAACGACTAGAAAGCAGCAATTTATTGGCCGCAATTTCTGTCTGTGTCCACCCGTTGAAAGGTAGAAAAAGCAAGAATAAAAGGTAGTAATTTAAATAACTTTTCATTTTATTTACTTTGGGATTTCTACTTGGTTAAATGCTTTTGTTTAGAAGGCAGAAAAAGACTTTCTATTTAATTTTTTCTGATTGTCTTCTATTATTTTTCTTTGTCCACAACCGCCCTTAAATTAGCAGTAGCGATTTATAAAAACCACTTCAATTTTCCATGGATTTTAATCACAAATTTCTGCTATTCCTATAAAAATAACAACCTTTTAAAAATCTGTTTAATAAAGATAAAAAACCACACGAAAGTATTCCATTATTGAATTTACATTTCGTGTGGCAACTACTATAAATGGTCCATTTGTTTATCATCTCAAAAAGGGAGATTTAAAACAATTGACCCTTAATTAATCGTAAAAAAAAAGGATGCGGTTATTTTACATCAATCACAAATTCCTCTCTTGGAATTCTTACTTTTTTCATGGGTTTAATCCAATCTCTTGCATCATCTGCATATCCGACATACATAAGGGACACACTTTTGAGACCTAATTGATCTAATGCAAGCACTTCATCCACCAACTTATTATCAAACCCTTCTGCAGGACAAGTATCCACCTTTAATTCGGCAGCTTCAGCCAACGCTAAGCCCAAGCCAATGTAAGACTGTCTGGCAGTATGGGCAAAATTAGTTGCATTAGGAAGATCTAAATAAATTTCTTTTAATTTATCCGTATAACTATCGAATCTACCTTTAGGTAATTCTCTTTCTTTGGTTGTAAAATCGTATACTTTATCAATTCTTTCAGCGGTATAGGTATCCCAAGCTGCAAAAACTAAAACATGGGAACACTCTTTCATACACTCCGGGTTCAATGCCCCTTTAACCAATTTTTCTTTTACCGCTTGGTTAGAAACCAAGACCACTCTAAATTGTTGCAAACCGGAAGACGTTGGTGCAAGTCTCGCCGCCTCAATAATTTTTTCAATATGTGCTTCGCTGACTTTTTTATTTGGGTCAAAGGCCTTTACTGAGTGCCTCCAATTTAAGTTTTCTATTAATGACATGTTTTAATTATTTGTTGTATTTAACTCTACTACTATATTTCCTCTGGTTGCATTTGAATATGGGCAAACTTGATGTGCTTGGTTTGCTAAAGCAACTGCCTCTTCCACAGTAACTCCAGGTATATTTACATCTAATTTTACTGCCAAACCAAAACCACCATTTTCTATTTTTCCAATACTTACATTAGCAGTAACTTCCGTGGTACCAGTAGCTACCTTTGATTGTTGAATCACTAAATTTAAAGCACTATCGAAACAAGCTGCATAACCTGCTGCGAATAACATTTCTGGATTTGGATGATCATTATTTGCGCCACCTAAAGCTTTTGGGTGTCTAACCTCAAGATCTAAAATCCCATTTTCACTCTTAACATGACCATTTCTTCCTCCTGTGGCTGTTGCACCAATTGTATAAATTGCTTTCATTTCTCTTTGTTTATTTGTGTTATTATTTGATCTATTATTTTTTTTAGTTGTGCTAAATCCGCTGTCGATACATTTAAAGAACTAGCTATTTTACTCGGAATACTTTGCGCAGCTTTCTTCTTAAGTTTCCCTTGTGCTGTTAGCGTAATACTCACTACACGCTCATCCGTTGCTTTTCTGTTTCTTTCAATCAGGTTTTTATTGGCTAACCTTTTTAATAAAGGAGTAAGCGTGCCACTATCTAAGTTTAATTTAGCCCCTAAGGTGGACACGTTTTGTTCGCCTTCCTCCCACAAAACCAACATCACCAAATATTGCGGGTATGTCAAATCCAATTCCTTTAATAAAGGTCGATAATGGTTAATTACCTCTTTAGATAAAGTGTATATTGGAAAACATACTTGATTAGCTAGCTTTAATTTATCTGACATAACGTTTTAAATACAATGCAAATATAGCACCTATTTAGATTGTGCACAATTTAATCTTGCAAAATATTAATATTTTTAAATTATTTAACAAATTAGGCTAACGGTCACCACACTAAAAAGACCGCATAAAATAGGTCGAGCATCACCAGCACCATAACAGAACACTTATTGTAACTGGCGTTGGGTGATATGGATACTGGCTTTTTTACTAACGAAAGAGAAAAGCCCAGTCAATTGAATGGCTGGGCTTTTACTATAGGTATATTTATACCAATTTATTTGTATTGGACTTTTCCGTATTTTAGGGATAGCGATTTAAGGTAGATCCACATTAAAGTTAGATGTCTCCTATATTTTGTTTTCTGCTTTTTTCTTTGCCAAAACTCTTTGATACACTTCCTCATTCAACATATCCATATAAATATCTTCAACGTGTTCACGGGCCCAGTCAAATTTCCTTAAAAATTTTAAGCTTACTTTTATGGTAGGATTGTGTTTAAAACAGAGAATATTAACTTCTTTGGCAAGATATTCCCAGCCATAAAAATCAACCACATCTTCTAATATCGTGACTAGTTTTACGCCATGCAAGGGATGATCGAGTTCTGCTTGAGTAGCTTGTCTCTTGATTTTTTTAACGGGCATTTTCTCCACCAGACCATCCGTCGCTTTCGCGTCGTCTGTAGATTTGTTTTCTTGATTATTTTCTGTGTCCATGGTTGGCATTATTTTTAATTCCTGATTTAAGTATTATTTTGGATGCTTTGGTAAAATTAGCGATTAATACTGAACTGCACTAACTGTGCTATTTATTTATTGTTTTGACAAGATTTTTTCTGCATGCTAATACTTAGCATAAGAGACTTTAAAAGTAAATTTTCACCGCACAGATAAAATTTACGCGTTCAAAACCAACACCATTGTTTTCAAGCCTTACTTTTCTGGCAACAATGTATTTTGGTAACTTACAGTAGCTTTTTTTAAGTTTTCGGAAAGAGAGATTAACCAGTTCATGTGGTTAGATATTAAATAAGCTTCTTGGAGTCCATGTAAGGTGTTGTTGTCAATAGTAGTATTTCCTTTTTTGATGTTGTCATCCCGCAAATTGGATAACTCTTGGTACTTCCCCAATAATATAGCCTGTGCATCAGCTACGGTTTCGTTAGCAATTTTTTCTTCCAGATGGGTATCCTCCAACCTGTCAATTGCTAATTGTAAAGTGTTGGATATTTTTTTAACCAGCACTGCAAATTCTTTCGAAACTGGGGTAGTTTGATGAAAATTAATAAAGTTACCTATAGAGGCGATAGCAGAAATCATGGTCTGGTTTAAGGTAACAATTTCATATATCAACTCGTATTCCTTTTGCTTCGATTTAGGGTCTTGCGTTAAACGTTGAAAAGCTGCATTTAAATTGCTGACTGCAAGAAAAGCTTCTTTACGTGCCACATTATACAACAGCTTATTCTTCGTCTTGTTTTCGTAAAACGCCTCAGTAGCCTCAAGGTATTGCTTGTTCATTTTAAAGGCATTTAGCAATACAGCCTTTAGGTTGTCGGCTTCCCAACTAGGAAACAAAAAATAATTGGCTATAACCGCTATGGCTGCACCAATAGCAGTATCAATGACACGAAATTGAATCACTTCAAATGAATTTGGGTGAATCAAAGAGTAGACAAAAACAATACTTATGGTAAGCAGCGCCGCAGCGGACTTATAATTTTGTTGAATCAGAGAAAAAGCGACTATAAAAGAAACATAAGCCAATATAGAATACAGCACTACATTTTGCGTAATAAGCACAATACTAAAAGCAATGACAGCACCGATAATAGTACCAATAATTCTGTCTTTTGAACGTTCTTTAGTCAGTCCGTAGCTCGGTCGCATGATAACGACTATAGTTAACAATATCCAATAAGTATTTTCAATATTAAAAAAATATCCGAGTAAAAATGCGAAGACAATAGCTATTGTAAAACGCAAAGCATGGCGAAACATTTTAGACCCCAAACTTAAACTTTGAATTAATACATTCAGTCTGTACTCCTGCAAGGTTAGAAATTGAGAAGAATCTTGTCGTTTTAAAGAGACCTGAGAAACATCTTTGACATTTGTCATTACCCTTCGAATACCTCTTATTTCTTGTAATAATTGACTTTGATAATCGGCCAAATTCCGCAAGACCAAAGCCCCCTCCCTTGCTTGGGGCAAGCCAACGGTATTCACATAATCACCAATGGTATCGTTTGCTTTGGTTTGTGCCGCTAACAATCTTTTTTTATTGGGAATTTTTCCATTTTGAATTAGAATTTCAGATAAACGTTTGAGGTGATACCCCATGATATTATTCCATTCTTTGGAAGCTTCTAAAAATTCTTTCTTTTCACCAAATATTCGATCAATACGGTCATAATCTATATGCTTTGCTTCTATCAATTCAAATATATTGACAGAGGATATAAAAATTAACAATTCTTTCTCTTCATAATGCGATCTTCCGGAACGTTTACGATTGGTAATCAAAACCTCTCGTAGGACTTCTTGTTTTTCGTTAATTTGATTTTGAAGGATAAAAGATTGTTTAAGCAAGGTCTCTCTTTTCGATTTTTTGGACAATAATTTGGCGCGTAATTCCAAATACGCACTAATGAGTAATAAAGTGTCGGACAATAACTGATTCTGGTCCCTTTTTGGCGCTAACTTTTGGAATATTATGGAGACTAACAAATACAAAAGTCCGCCAACACCAATTAATAGCACGTGGACCATAATTTCAGTGAACGTTTCCTTTTCCACGGCGAAGGAAAGTACCATTGCCATCAAACCAGAAAAGGAAACCAGAGAAGCTCTAAAACCATACACGGAGACCAATGAAATAAAGAAAGACACAAAGGTAACTGCCAACAATAAAAGGAACAAGAATGGCTTGGCAAATAAAATAATAGCAGTCACCAACATGGTGAGCGCGATATTGATTAAGGTAGCATTTATTTTCCTTTTAATACTCCCTGGAATATCACTAGGCGCACTCAATAGTACACCAACCATGATCGGTGGGGCATATTCAAAGTGACCAAAAAAATATAACACTACAATTGGCACTGCAATACCTGTCCCCAAGCGAATTCCCCGATCAAAATTAGAACGTTTTAGAAATAATGAGAATTGGTGCAGCGCTTTTTTCAAGAGTATTTTTAATTTGGAGGCAAAGTTAGAATATTCAAAGAGAAGAATTGATATTTATCCTGAATTTAGTTCATTGCACATAATGTGAAATAAAAAGTAGGCACAAAAAAAACGAGGCGCAAGAGCACCTCGTTATATATTTTATATGTGAAAGTTATACTTAAGCTTTAGTAGAGGCTTTAAAGTATTCTTTATTCATTATTGCAATGTTTTCTAAAGAAATTCCTTTTGGACATTCTACTTCACAAGCACCAGTATTGGTACAGTTACCAAAACCTTCTAAATCCATTTGGTGCACCATGTTTAATACCCTATCCTTTGCTTCAATCTTTCCTTGTGGTAACAAAGAGAACTGTGCAACTTTAGCAGATACAAATAACATAGCAGAAGAATTTTTACAAGTCGCTACACAAGCACCACAACCAATACAAGTAGCTGCATCAAATGCGTTGTCTGCATCTTCTTTTGGTATTGGAATAGTATTGGCATCAATTGTATTTCCAGAAGTATTTACAGACACGAAACCACCTGCATGTTGAATACGATCGAAAGAACCTCTATCTACCACTAAATCCTTAATTACAGGAAAAGCTTTTGATCTAAAAGGCTCAATATAGATAGTATCTCCATCTTTAAACATTCTCATGTGTAATTGACAGGTTGTTACCCCTCTATCTGGTCCATGTGCTTCTCCATTAATATACAATGAACACATGCCACAAATACCTTCTCTACAATCGTGGTCAAAAGCAACTGGCTCTTCCCCTGTATTTATTAATTGTTCGTTTAACACATCCAACATTTCTAAAAACGACATGTGTTCAGAAATTTTATCCAATTGATAAGTTTCTAATTTACCTTGAGATTTTGCATCCTTTTGACGCCAAACCTTTAATGTTAATTTCATATTTTCTGACATATTCTATCTTTTATATGGTTTTTAGTTTGAGTTATTACTTTCACACTAACCAGCTAGTAATTATTACTAATTACACGGTTTAACCACTTAATACTTCTTATTTATAAGAACGTTGTTTTAACTCTATATCTTTAAATTCTAATTCTTCTTTGTGCAATTTAGCTTGCGCTGGATCACCTGTCCATTCCCATGCAGCGACATATCTATAATTTACATCATCCCGTTTAGCTTCTCCTTTTTGTTCTCCATCTAATTCAACAGATTCTTCACGGAAATGCCCACCACAAGATTCATTTCTTTCTAAGGCATCTTTCGCAAACAATTCGCCTAACTCTAAGAAATCAGCTACACGAGCAGCTTTTTCTAATTCTGGATTAAATTCGTTCATAGTACCAGGTACTAAAACATCTTTCCAAAATTCATCACGTATTTTTCTAATCTTCTCACCAGCTTCTTTCAAACCAGCAGCGTTTCTAGACATTCCTACATTATCCCACATTACTTTTCCAAGTTCTTTATGGAAATGATCTACAGATTTAGTGCCTTTAATATTGATTAGCGTATTTAATCTATCGTACACTTCTTTTTCCGCTGCGACAAACTCTGGTAAGTCGGTTGAAATTTCTCCAGTTCTAATTTCATGGGATAAATAGTCCCCAATCGTATAAGGCAACACAAAATAACCATCCGCTAATCCCTGCATTAAAGCAGAAGCTCCTAAACGATTTGCACCGTGATCAGAGAAGTTAGCCTCTCCTGCTGCGTAGCAACCAGGAATAGTAGTCATTAAATTGTAGTCCACCCAAATACCACCCATAGTATAATGTACTGCTGGGTAAATCATCATTGGTGTTTCGTAAGGATTATCATCCGTAATTTTCTGATACATTTGGAACAAGTTCCCGTATTTATCCTCAATTACTTTTTTACCTAAATCTTTTACTTCAGCATCTGTTGGATTATGCATTCCCAATACATATGCTTTTTCTTTACCGTATCTTTCAATTGCAGAAGCAAAATCTAAAAATACTGCTTCACCTGTTTTATTGACACCATAACCAGCATCACATCTTTCTTTCGCTGCTCTTGAGGCCACATCACGTGGTACCAAGTTACCAAAAGCAGGATATCTTCTTTCTAAATAATAATCTCTTTGGTCAACCGACAAATCTTTAGGCTTGATTTTTCCAGAACGAATTCCTTCCACATCTTCCATATTCTTTGGCACCCAAATACGGCCATCATTTCTCAACGATTCCGACATCAAAGTTAATTTTGATTGGTAATCCCCTGAACGTGGAATACAAGTTGGGTGAATTTGCGTATAACATGGATTCGCAAAATAAGCTCCCTTTTTATGAATTCTCCATGCTGCAGTTGCATTAGAACCCATTGCATTAGTCGATAAGAAAAATACATTGCCATATCCACCTGAAGCTATCACTACTGCATGCGCAGAATGACGTTCTAATTTACCCGTCACCATATCTCTGGCGATAATTCCTCTAGCTTTTCCATCTACGACTACTAGTTCTAGCATTTCGTGACGGTTATACATCTTAATTTTTCCTTTACCAATCTGTCTATTCATTGCAGAATAAGCACCTAGCAATAATTGTTGACCAGTTTGTCCCTTAGCATAAAACGTACGAGAAACTAATACCCCGCCAAAAGAACGGTTATCTAATAACCCACCATATTCACGTGCAAATGGAACACCTTGTGCCACACATTGATCAATAATACTTGCAGATACTTCTGCTAAACGATATACATTTGACTCCCGTGCACGGTAATCTCCACCTTTAACCGTATCGTAAAACAAACGGTAAACGGAGTCACCGTCATTTTGGTAATTTTTTGCAGCATTAATTCCACCTTGAGCCGCAATAGAGTGCGCTCTACGAGGAGAATCTTGAAATGCAAATGCTTTTACTTTATACCCCATTTCCGCAAGGGATGCTGCTGCTGAACCACCTGCTAAACCTGTTCCAACGACTATAATATCAATCAACCTTTTATTTGCTGGGTTAACCAAATTAATGTTGTTTTTATGATTAGTCCATTGATCTTTAATTGGACCTGATGGTGTTTTTGAATCTAAAACTGACATTCTTTAATTAATTTAAGTGTGAAACATAGTGGAACAATGCAATAAAAATAAATCCTAATGGAATTACAATTGCAAAGAAATTTCCGAATTTTTTCAATCCTGGTGTATATCTATTACTGTTGAAACCAACCGATTGAAATGATGATTGAAATCCGTGCAACAAGTGTAATGCTAAAAATATAAAAGCCAAACAGTAGATACCTACTCTTACTGGATCTTGAAATTTAGCTACTAATTCTTCGTAATATCTAAATGAACCGGCATGCATTCCAGTCATGTCACCTTCCACATATTTAGTTACCAATTCTGGAATCCAAAAATCATAAAAGTGCAATCCTAAAAATAATAAGATAGCAATACCCGTATAAACCATATTTCTAGACACCCATGGTGCATTAGTACCTGGCTTATTCATGGCGTACTTAACTGCTCCCCTTGCTGCTTTATTTTTTATCTCCAAATAAATCCCCATAGATAAATGGAAAATTACTGCAAATAATAAAACTGGTTGTAACGCATATTGAATCAAAGGATTTGTTCCCATAAAATGAGAAACAGAGTTGAAACTTTCTTCACTCAAAACCGATAAAAAGTTAATGGTAAAATGTTGCGCTAAAAAAAACATTAGGAAAAAACCTGACAGTGCCATCAAGATTTTTCTTCCGATTGATGATTTCATAAATAAAATGTTGTTTTCTGATTGAGGACACAAAGTTAAACCAATTTAATTATTGTCAAATTAATTGTGACTTTATGTCTTTTTAGGTTGTTTTATTTAGACTCGTTTTAAATAAGGAAAGCCAGTTAAACAACTATACATAAGTATTTTAAACCCCTCTAGAGTCCATCCCCTTTTAAATAAGTTCCTTTTTACTATTTAGACCGTTAATGATTCCCTAATTTTGTAAAAAATTTACCTAAAGCAACAAGATAAAATGATAAAAGTAACAGAACAAGCGAAGCAGCAAGCAATCACATTAATGGCTGCAGACGGTAAAGACAATGCCTTTATTCGCGTAGGAGTTGAAGGCGGTGGATGTTCTGGTTTAATGTACAAACTAGAATTTGACACCATCATTAACGAAAACGACAAAGAATTTGAAGACAATGGCGTTAAGATAGTAATGGATAAAAAGAGTGTTTTGTATTTAGCAGGTACTATTCTCGATTTTTCAGGTGGATTAAATGGAAAAGGATTTGTATTCAACAATCCAAATGCAGGAAGAACCTGTGGATGTGGAGAAAGTTTTTCATTATAAATAGATTTTAAGAACAGCAATGGCAAATTATACAGAGGAAGAATTAGCAAAAGATTTACAAACCCAAGAATACGAATTTGGCTTTACCTCCGATATCGATTCTGACACTATTCCAAAAGGATTAAACGAGGATGTAATTCGATTCATTTCAGCAAAGAAAAATGAACCGTCTTGGTTATTAGACTATCGTTTGAATGCGTATCATACTTGGCTCGAAATGGAAGAACCAAAATGGGCACACGTAAAATATAAAAAACCCGATTTTCAAGATATTTCTTATTTTTCAGCGCCTAAAAAGCAATACGAATCATGGGATGATGTTGATCCAGAAATGAAAGCAACCATGGATAAATTGGGGATTTCAATGGATGAACAAAAGAAATTAACTGGTGTTGCCGTTGATTTTGTAATGGATTCAGTTTCGGTAGCGACTTCCTTTAAAGAAAAACTTTCTGAATTGGGAATCATTTTCTGCTCATTCAGTGAAGCGGTAGAAAACCACCCCGATTTAGTAAAAAAATATTTAGGTACAGTTGTACCGTCAAGTGACAACTATTATGCGACATTGAATTCAGCAGTATTTTCTGATGGATCATTTTGCTACATTCCAAAAGGGGTGAGATGTCCAATGGAATTATCGACTTACTTTAGAATTAACTCTTCAGGAACTGGACAATTTGAAAGAACTTTATTAGTTGCTGACCAAGGAAGTTACGTTTCTTATTTAGAAGGGTGTACTGCACCACAGCGTGACGAAAACCAATTGCATGCTGCCGTGGTAGAATTAATTGCCATGGATGATGCTGAAATAAAATATTCAACAGTTCAAAACTGGTACCCTGGAGACAAAAATGGCAAAGGTGGTATTTTCAACTTTGTAACTAAACGTGGACTTTGTGAAAAAAATGCAAAAATTTCTTGGACTCAAGTAGAAACTGGTTCAGCAGTAACGTGGAAATACCCTTCTTGTATTTTAAAAGGTGATAATTCTATTGGTGAATTTTATTCGGTAGCTGTAACCAACAATCACCAACAAGCAGACACTGGCACAAAAATGATTCACTTGGGTAAAAACACAAAGAGTACGGTGATTTCAAAAGGAATTTCTGCTGGTCAGTCACAAAATTCTTACCGTGGATTAATTCAAATTCATAAAAGCGCGAGCAACGCAAGAAACTTTACACAATGTGATAGTTTATTGATGACGGATAAATGTGGTGCTCATACGTTCCCATACATTGAATGTGCGAATAACACAGCTCGACTTGAACACGAAGCAACCACTTCTAAAATTGGTGAAGATCAAATTTTCTATTGCCAACAAAGAGGGATTTCTGAAGAGAAAGCGATAAGCTTAATTGTAAACGGCTACGCTAAAGAAGTTTTGAATAAACTACCAATGGAATTTGCAGTTGAAGCACAAAAATTATTAGCCATTTCATTAGAAAATAGTGTAGGGTAATATTTCAGGTAATCACTGCATAGATAAAAATCGATTTGAGCATTTTAAAAAACATATATTTACAGTATTCCATTTTAATTTTGGCAATTTTTTTCATTGTCTTCTTTAAGTTGGATGGCTTCCCGTTTAGACTATGGGACGAATCTATGTTTGCTGTAAATGCTTATGAAATGCAGGAAAATGGTCAATATGGCCTGCCATACTTTAATGGCGAAATTGACAGTAGACAAACCAAACCGCTTTTGTTAACCTGGATTCACTTAGGATTTATCAAAGTTTTTGGGTTTAATGAATTAGCCATACGCCTACCTTCAGCAATTGCTGCAGGCACTACAATTGTTGCACTTTTTTATTTTTTAAGAAAAAATGGCAACGCTATATTATCTTGGATAGGCGCAATTATATTATTGACTAGCTTAGGATTTGTTACTTTTCACACTGGTAGAACAGGTGACTCAGATGCACTATTAACTTTATTCACCACTTTATCTTGTCTACATTTTATCAATTGGCTGCTGAAAGAGCAAGGGAAATATTTAATCTACACTGCCGTTTTTATCGGACTGGGCATCATGACAAAAAGCTTTGCTGCCATCATCTTTATCCTACCTTTTACTTTATTGGCATTTTGGTTTAAGCGAAAAGCAACCTTAGCTTTGTTCAAAGCAAAAGAAATATACTTCGCTATTGGCATTTTGCTATTATCTGCTTTTATCGCTTTTGGATTAAGAGAAATTGCTGAGCCAGGTTTTATACAGCGTACTTTTTATAAAGATGCTGGTAGACTTTTTGACACAGTAGAAAACCATGCACAAAGTTGGGATTTTTATATAAATCATATTTTTTACAGTCGATTTGATTTTTGGACGCCTTTGTTTTTCTTAGGCGCTGCTTTGGCTTTTATCTATCCTTTTCCAAATCAAAACCTGACTTTAATATTTCAATCCGCTTTCATCATATTCGCTGCATACTTATTGGTGATTACTTTGTCGAGCACCAAACTAATTTGGTACGACATGCCTTTGTATCCGTTGATGGCAATTGTAGCAGCTACTCCTATTTATATACTGTTAGAAAAGCTTGCTTTAAATTTAAACTACCAAGTAATTGCAATACTCGTTTTTGCACTGATTCCTTTAAGAAAAGCTTTTTTTAATGCACAATCAAACACCATGAACGAGGCGAATAAAAAAGTAGAGGCGCTTGGTATTTATTTACATGCCAAGTCAAAACAAAACAAATACGAATCCTTCACCATTTGGCACCAAGGGTATTTAGGCACTTTGTTATGTTACAAATATATGTATGACGCAGCTGGTGCAAACATTACCATAAAATATACGAATGATTTTTCCAAAGGGGAAAAAGTATTGGTCGCAGATGAAAAATTAAAATTAAAATTAATCTCGACCCATGTGGTCGACACTTTAGAATACAATAAAAACGTACTATTAACGCAAATAAAATGAGTAAAACGTTGTTAAATATCGAAAATCTTCATGCAGAAATTGAAGATAAACAAATATTAAAAGGATTAAACCTTAAAGTAAATGCTGGAGAAATTCATGCCATCATGGGTCCAAACGGAGCTGGTAAATCAACTTTAGCATCTGTACTTTCTGGTAGAGATGGTTATGAGATGACGGAAGGAAAAGTAGATTTTGACGGTACTGACTTGATGGAATTAGATCCAGACGAGCGTGCAAAAGAAGGTTTGTTTTTAGCATTTCAATATCCAGTAGAAATACCGGGTGTGTCAAACATCAACTTTTTAAGAACTGCTTTGAACGAAATTCGTGAATACAGAAAAGAAGAACCTGTATCTGCAAAAGAATTCATGACTATGGTTCGTGAGCGATCACAAATTGTTGAATTAGATTCAAAATTAGCTTCACGTTCAGTAAACGTAGGCTTTTCAGGTGGAGAAAAGAAAAGAAATGAAATATTTCAAATGGCCATGTTGGAGCCAAAATTAGCCATTTTGGATGAAACGGATTCTGGTTTAGATATTGATGCCTTAAGAATTGTTGCAGCGGGTGTAAACAAGTTGAAAAATGAAAACAACGCTGTGGTATTAATTACACACTACCAACGTTTGTTAGATTATATTAAACCTGATTTTGTACACGTATTGGCGGATGGGAAAATCATTAAGACTGGCGGACCAGAATTGGCGTTAGAATTAGAAGAAAAAGGATACGATTGGCTTACCAAATAAAAAACAACATGAACGTACAAACAGATACTAAATTGCAAAGTTTTTTAAGTGGTTTTGAAGGTGTTCGCGAGAATGCTATTCAAAATGAAGCTTGGGATGCTTTACAATATTTAGACTTTCCGACTACCAGAGATGAGTATTGGAAATATACAAGAATCAGTAAAATTGCCAATGCAAAACTTAGTTCAGGAAAAGCAAGTAATACTATCCTTGACCTAGAAAAGCACCTATTAAGTGATCAATTCGTAATTATTGAAAATGGCATTTTTAGGGCAGATTTATCTTCCTTCGACTTGTCAAAAGTGAATGTAAAGGTAGAATCAACAGATACATTAGTGCAAACTACTGCCAACATGGATGAGTTGTTTCAAGCTATGAATACTGCATTAGCAGAGCAAACTTTATTTATCAGTATTCCTAAAAAACAAGTTTGGGAAACACCAGTTCAAGTAATTTATATCACTACTGAAAATCAAATCATGTCGAATACCAGATTGGTTTTTGAAAGTGAAGATTTTGCAGAAGGGCATGTAATTACGACCTTCATCAATGAAGGAAACTCACAAAGTCTTTCTAATCACTACACCGAAGTATTGGTGGCCGAAAATGCCCATTTAAAACTTGATAAGATTCAAGTTGGAAATGGCTGGCACGTAGCCACAGAAAACGTATGGCAAGACGGGAACTCTACTTTTAAGATCAATACCATGACTTTAAAAGGGGATATCGTTAGAAACAATTTAAACATTGAAGTAGCTGGTGAAAATTGCGAAACCTTTTTAAATGGCGCTGTCATCACCAAAGAAAATCAATTGGTAGATAACCATAGTTTTGTAAATCACTTAGTATCTAACTGTATGAGTGATGAAAACTATAAATACGTATTAGATGGTAAATCTACGGGTGTATTTAACGGTCGTGTAGTGGTTCAACCAGATGCCCAAAAAATTAATGCTTACCAACAAAATGGAAATGTATTACTTTCTGATTTTGCTAAAATAAATTCTAAACCAGAGTTAGAAATTTATGCGGATGATGTAAAGTGTTCTCACGGCTCAACAACTGGACAACTAGATGAAGATGCTTTGTTCTACTTGCAAGCAAGAGGAATTTCTAAAGACAAGGCACGTAAGATTTTAGTTTCTGCTTTTGTAGGCGAAGTACTACAATCTTTAGATAATGAAAAGGTATTGGCTTATGTCAATCAAGTTTTATTTGATGAATTTGGTTGGACAGAGATGTAAACAACCTATAAAAATAACAAAAAAACCGAAAATTAATTTTCGGTTTTTTTGTTTCTTACTTATCCATTTATTTAACAAGTGGCCAATATGGACGACCTTTTATAGGCGCATATCTTCCCTAAAACAACCGTAAATAAACTCGAGTTATCAAAACGCAACAGCAGTCAAAACATGTATCTTTACATTTAATACTACTGACAATGCAATAAGCACAAGTATTTTCGTAATTTTGGAATTAATTGAATCATGAAAAATCCCAATTTTATCCCATTAGCAAGTCCCGATATCACTCAAAAAGATATTGAAGAAGTAGTAAAAGTACTCAAAAGTGGCATGCTGGTACAAGGGGAAAAAGTAATGGATTTAGAGCAAAAATGTAGCGCATTCATTCACACAAATCATGTCTCAGCCTTATCCAATGGTACTGCAACAATGCATTTAGCACTTGTAGCATTAGGAATCGGAAAAGGGGACGAAGTAATTATTCCAGCATTCTCATATATCGCTACAGCGAACGTCGTTGAATTAGTTGGCGCGACTCCAGTTTTTGTAGATATAGAATTAAGTACTTTTAATATTGATATTTCTAAAATTGAAGCGGCAATAACCGATAAAACAAAAGCCATTATTCCAGTTCATGAATTTGGTTTAGCATGCGACATGACGCGTATAATGGCAATCGCAAATAAAAATAACTTGTTTGTAATAGAAGATGCTGCTTGTGCCTTAGGCGCTATGCATAATAACCAAGCGGTAGGAACCTTCGGTGATTTCGGTTCATTTTCTTTGCATCCACGAAAAGCAATTACTAGTGGAGAAGGCGGTTTATTAGTTTCAAAAACTTTAGAGCAAGACCAAAGAATAAAAACGCTAAGAAATCATGGCATTAAAATAGACGAAGGTAAGATGATATTTGTGGAAGCGGGATTTAATTACCGTTTAACTGATATACAAGCGGCATTGGTTGGAAGTCAGTTTGACCGACTATCAGAAATACTTGATAAAAAGCAATACTTAGCAAACCAATACCAGCAAAGCATAAAAAACCCAAAATTTGTGCTTCCTCAAATAAGTAATAAAAACACACATACTTGGCAAACATATCATCTTTTATGTGAAACAGAAGCATTAAGAAACAGCACTATAAATTATTTAAAAACTAAGAATATTGGTACTAATTATGGTGCTCAAAATATGCCAGCACAAACTTATTATGCGAACAAATACAAACTCGACACGGTAGCCCTTTTTCCAAATGCCGACATAGCATATAAGCGAGGGTTGGCCATACCTTTATACGAAAAATTAACATTAGAAGATATCGAATACATTTCGAACCAAATCAATACTATTTAAACATGAAAGGAGAAACTATTTTTATAACTGGGGGCGCAGGCTTCATTGCTAATATCCTTATAAAAAAGTTAGTAGCAGATAATAAAATAATTATTTACGATAATTTTTACAGAGACACTTTAACAAAAAGTGGTTTAGCGGACCACCCAAATATCACCGTAATTAATGGTGATGTTTTAGATGCTGCAAAATTATCGAAATCTATGGCTGGTGCCACCACTGTAATTCACGCAGCGGGTATAGCAGGTATTGATACCGTTATAAAAAATCCAGTCGTAACTATGCAAGTCAATATGATTGGCACCGCAAACGTATTAGAAGCCGCATACCAAAACAAAATTACCAATCGATTCATTGACTTTTCAACTTCAGAAGTATTTGGCTCAATGGCATACAAATCTACCGAAAAAGACGAAACAGTATCAGGTTCCGCAGGGGAAGCGAGATGGACTTATGCAGTAAGTAAATTGGCAGGGGAACATTTAACTCATGCTTACCACAGTCAATATAACCTACCTACTGTAACGGTTAGACCATTTAATGTTTATGGACCGGGTCAAACAGGGGAAGGTGCAATACAAATTTTTATTCGAAAGGCACTGGCTAATGAAGACATAACTATCAATGGAGATGGCAACCAAATTAGAGCATGGTGTTTTGTGGACGATTTTGTAGATTGTGTCATGCGTGCATTAGCCTCTGACAAAGCGATTGGTGAAAGTTTCAACATAGGGAATGCAAGAGCAATAACTACAATTCTAGGATTAGCAGAAGCAATCTGTAGGGTATTAAAGTCAGATTCTAAAATTATTTTTAAACCCGCCCTATCTGCCGATATAGAATTAAGAATTCCATCCGTTAAAAAAGCAGAAGAATTATTAAATTTTAAAGCTAAAGTGGACTTAGAAGAAGGAATTTTAAAAACTGCTGAGTGGATTAAACACAATTAGAATGGACCGATTAAGCGCATTAAAAAATAAAGAAACTGAAGAGATATTTTCAAAACTTAATGTTTTACATGAAGAATTATCTCAAGCATTCAGCAGTGAATTTGATCGCTCTTTACCCTTCAATGAATTGTTGCTAGACAGATGGGAACGAGCAAAAAAACTTGGCTGGGGAAACGGTACTTCTATTTATGATAATGCTTATGTATTTGGTGATGTAACGGTTGGCGAAAACACATGGATTGGTCCATTTACGATTATTGACGGCACAGGAAGCTTAACCATAGGAGATTTTTGCACCATTTCAGCTGGTGTTCACCTTTATTCCCATGATAATGTTTTAAGAACCTTAAGTGGCAATCGAAAACCTATTCTATACGCGCCCTTAAAAATAGGATCCAATACTTATATTGGTCCGCAATCAATTATTAGTAAAGGTATTTCCATTGGTGATTATGTAATTATTGGTGCTAATTCTTTTGTTAATAAAGATGTTCCTTCTAATGCTATTGTTGCTGGAAACCCTGCTAAAGTAATTGGAAAAGTAATTTGTAAAGGAGATGAAATTGTATTAAAATATGGCATATGAAAATATTGCACTTACCATACAATATTGCCAGTTTTGCAACCATTACAGTAAATGCAATTAATCAAACAGAACACCAAGCTAAAGGTTTAATTTTAACTGAAAACAACAAACTACACAACAACTCGAATTTAACCGTCATTCCGCCAACCAATAGTATATTTAATAAAATAAAACGCCTGTTTTTTTTTGTTAAAGCTGTGCTTTGGGCAGATGTAATACATTGGTATTATGATGAGAAAATACTAAAAAAAAACTACGCATTAAGATTCATTAAATGGCTTAAAAAACCAGCTATTGTAGAATGGCTAGGAACAGATATTAGAAATCCCTTAATTGAATTTGAGGACAACCCATACTTTAAGGCTGCATATCCTCTTTTTTATGCGTTACCTCCTGAAAAAATTGCAGAACAAACCACTTCTATGCAAAGAAAATTTGCTGAAGCTGGTTTTGAAACAGCGTTGTGTTCAGATATGCAAAAGTATATTGTTCCAGACGTTTTTAATAAATGCCACGTATTACGTCAAAGAATAGCTGTTAAAAATCTCCCAAAAAACTATCCTTTAGCTACCCAACAAAAACCTGTACTAGTACATGCCCCGTCCAAAAAAGATGTAAAAGGCACACATTTTGTTTTGAAGGCAATTGAAACTTTAAAAGCACAAAACTTATCTTTTGAATTCAAAATAATTCACAACCAAACACATGAACAAGCGATAGAAGCAATTCAAAATTGCGATATTTTTATTGATCAGTTTATTATCGGAGGTTATGGCATGGCAGCCATTGAAGCCATGGCATTTGGCAAACCTGTAATTGCCTTTATAAAAGAGGCCAACTGGACAGACTATCCTGCATCATGTCCAATTATCAACACCAAAGGAGAAGACTTAGCGACTACACTAAAAATCCTTATTTTAAATGGTCAAAATAGAAATAAAATTGGAATCCATAGCCGTGCTTATGTCGAGCAATTTCATGATACCGCTGTAATAATTCCCGATTTACTGGAAATTTATAAAAAAGTGATTGACAATAAATGAACTTCCAGTAAAAAAGATACAACAAAAATTGGTTTTTGGTAGACTTTGAACATACCCGAAAAAAGCATAGCAACACTTAGGTAAAAGCTATATAACAAGCTCGTAGTTAAAACCGCATCAAATTTTTAAACCTGATTAATTCATCAATTTCTTATATCGAACTCATTTTGGTTCCAAATCCCCTATTCCACCCTCAACTTCTCTACATAAACGCCTGTTGTTGTTGCAATTTTTATCAATACAAACCCGTTTACAGGAGACATGGTAAAATGCAAGACTCCATTAGTGATACTTTGATCTAAAGGAATTTCTTGTCCTAATAGCGTATAAACAGTAACTTTTATTTCATCCAAACTACCAGCGTATTGAATGTTGAACTGACCCTGACTTGGGTTGGGGTAAATACTAAACACTACTTCCTTTGAAGTATTAACTGCCAATCCAGCAATGGTGTGACACGCTGAAGTATCGGTACAACCATTTTCCACATTGGTGACAATTAGTGCATAATTACCATTTGTAGCAGGTTCAAACAGATGGCTTGTTTCGCCTGGAATAATTGCCCCAGCATCATCACAATCTATCCACTGATATGTAACACCGTTACTATTGGCTTGGAGAGAAAATCCGTTTTGTGTTACCGAAGCATCTACAGTATTTACGGTTAAATAGGTCTTCACTACACTATCACCACCACAAATATTCGTTAAGGTATCTTTATAAATACCGCTACTGTATAATGTATCACCCGATATGGAAACATATTGTTGACAAACCAAAGCGGACTGGGTACTTGAGTTTTGAATATTGCAAGATTCTAAACGCCACAATTCACGGCCATGAATATTTTCTTTGGCATTAAAGTACATATACGACCCCGCTGTTTTAAGACTTTTTGGAACTGTACCTGTCATTTCATTGGGGTATAAGGTGGTTAAGGACTGAACTGAAGCACCATCATACTCCCATAACTCAGTACCAGCTACCGTACCATTTGCACTTTGCGTAAAGTATAAGTTACCATTGAAAGTCTCAAAATAAATAGGATCAAGTGCAATATTTGTCGACCCATTTGATGCATTAACATCCTGCACCATTGTGGCTACAGCACCATCAAACTCCCACAACTCGGTACCATTTACACCTTCAGTTGCCGCAAAGTACAAATTCCCATTGTAAACCTTTAGGTTATTGGCTGGCCTCATACCATCATCAGGTCCCGGAAAACAATCAAAAGCCATACTTGCCGAAAGTCCATCATATTTCCACAATTCAAAACCATGTAAAGTATCGAACCCTACAAAATACATTTCATTTTGGTAAACAGTTGCAGAAACTCGAAAACCCCATAAGGTATAAATACTGGGTAACACTGAAGAAGCACTACCAGTTATTGTATTTGGCACCGTAGTAAAACTAACACCATCAAATTCCCATAACATGTAAAGGCCGTTACAACTTGTACAAGTACCACTGAAATATAATTTATTTTGGTATTCGGTTAAAAACGTACCCGATTCAAGTGGACTATTCACCACAGTGCCTGTGGTTCCATCATACTTGTAAATATCAAAAACACCCTGGCTATTGTAATCGTGTATGATATACAAAGCATTGTTAAAAACCCGCATGGTTGTAATCATGCTATTGATGGTGTTGGCTGGCAGCCAACTGACTATGATAGGCTGGTTCACACCGTCGTATTGCCAAATTTCAGGTCCTTTAACAGAGTCTGTAGCATTAAAATACAATACGTTATTGTAAACAATAAAACCTTGGGGACCAGAATGTGCCGGAATGCTTGAACCATTTGTGGTACCTTGAAATAAATCTGCTACCAAAATACAAGTATCCCCATCCGTCTTCCACAGTTCAGCCCCATGAATGGTATCGTTCCCCGAATAATAATACCAATTATTAAAACTGGCACCTACAACTATGCTAATACCATCCTGCGTTTGGTTTGAATTTACATCTTGCACCATATAAGGTTGTGCAAAAACTGCATTTGTTAGTAATAAGCAGATTATAAATTGAAATGCTTTCATAAGAAATACTATTTATTGATTTCACCAATATTAAAAAAAAAAAACAACTGCCAAATAATTAAGAGGTTAATTGCTAAGTTAAGCATTTTTTAAATAAAAAAAGGAAGACAAATTGCCTTCCTTTTTCCAATCAAATTTTTAAAACTGATTAATTCATCAATTTCTTATATCGAACTCTTTTTGGTTCCAAATCCCCTATTCCACCCTCAACTTCTCTGCATAAACACCCGTAGTTGTTGCAATTTTTATCAACACAAACCCGCTTGCAGGAGACATGGTAAAATGCAAGACTCCACCACTGACACTTTGCACTAAAGGAATTTCTTGTCCTAATAGTGTATAAGCAGAAACTTTTATTTCATCCAAACTACCAGCGTATTGAATATTGAACTGGCCCTGACTTGGGTTGGGGTAAATACTAAACACTACTTCCTCTGAAGTATTAACTGTCAATCCGGCAATGGTGTGACACGCTGAAGTATCGGTACAACCATTTTCCACATTGGTGACAATTAGTGCATAATTACCATTTGTAGCAGGTTCAAACAGATGGCTTGTTTCGCCTGGAATAATTGCCCCAGCATCATCACAATCTATCCACTGATATGTAACACCGTTACTATTGGCTTGGAGAGAAAATCCGTTTTGTGTTACCGAAGCATCTACAGTATTTACGGTTAAATAGGTCTTCACTACACTGTCACCACCGCAAATATTCGTTAAGGTATCTTTATAAATACCGCTACTATATAATGTATCACCCGATATGGAAACATACTGTTGACAGACCAAAGCAGACTGGGTACTTGAGTTTTGAATATTGCATGATTCTAAACGCCACAATTCACGCCCATGAATACTGTCCGTGGCATTAAAATACAAATAAGGACCAGCTGTTTTTAAACCTTGAGGGTTTATGCCAATAGTATGATTTGGAAATATATCAGCTACTTCCTGTATACTATTACCATCATACATAAATAAACCTATACTGTCTAAAACCGTTCCATCACTGTTATTACTGTGCATAAAATACAATTTATCATCAAAAACCTCCAAATACATTGGATAAATTGTGAACGCCTGAACACTTGGATTATAAATATTTACATCCTGAATCATATTAGCATTTACACCATCAAACTTCCATAACTCAATGGCATGAACACCGTCTGTTGCAGTAAAACACAACTTGTTTTGATACACCGTAAAACTTGTTGCAAAGCTGCCAGAATTACTGCTTGTACTTTCCCCAAATCCTCCATTAGACCCTGGTAGTATTTCTACAGCCATGTTGGCCACATTTCCGTCATACTCCCATAATTCATAGCCATGTACACTGTCATAACCAGGAAAGTACAGTTTGTTTTGGAATATCGTAGTTTTCTTCCGATAGGCAGGGATATTAATCCCTGAGTTTGTAGGTAGATTTGCCCAAAAAACTGCATTGGAAACTTGAATAAAACTTGAACCATCAAACTTCCACAAAGTCGCATTATTTGAGCATGTGCTACAAGTGCCTACAAAAATCAGTTCACCTTGAAATTCATTGACAATGGAACCTCCAGTTAACGGCGTTGAAATTTGTGAGGCTGTCAAACCATCATACTTATAAATTTCTGCAAAATTGTAACCTGTTCTAAAGATGAATAAATCACCATTAAAAACTCTCATTGAATAACTAACTGGATCAAACGTTGCATTTAGGGCGACAAATGGTAACCAATTAGCCAATTGAGGTGAATTTACACCATCATATTCCCAAAGTTCATAACCTTCAATGGAATTAATTGCGGAAAAAAACAATCTACCATCAAAAACCAAAAATTCCATTGGTGATGAATTATTAGGCCAACCTGTAGTTGTATTGTTCCCTTGAAATAAATCAGCTACCATCATGCAAGTATCTCCGTTAGATTTCCACAATTCCTGACCATAAACAGAGTCATCAGCTGCATAATAATACCAATTATTATACTCAATGCCGTTTGCATTTAAAACACCTGCGGAAACAGAACTTGGATGTACATCCTGCACCATATAAGGTTGTGCAAAAACTGCATTCGTTAGTAATAAGTAGATTATAAATTGAAATGTCTTCATAAGAAATACTATTTATTGATTTCACCAATATTAAAAAAAAAAACAACTGCCAAATAATTAGGAGGTTAATTGCTAAGTTAAGCATTTTTTAAACAAAAAAAGGAAGACAAACTGCCTTCCTTTTCCTCATTCACTTTTCGGCTTATTTTTATACTTTTGGTTAATACAAAAAACCAAACAACCAAAGTGGGACCTTATTTCTAAAACCCACTTCAATATTATCAGCTGCTATAAAACCTTGCTCCAACCCTTTTATTTGATCACTTGACTTATGCTTTCCGCCGACTTCAAAGGTGTATTTTTCATTCACTAAAAAGTCACTTTCAACACTGTTGTTTACTTGGTGCTTGTAGTTTAATTGGTTTAGAAAAAAAGTCTCTCTTAAATTACCCACTTCTTCGGCTGATGACCCAATGGCGTACATTAAATTGGTGTTTTCTAAATAGATTTTATCTGGTTTAACTAAATAGTTATTCCCCTTGCCACTTGTTTTGAGATTCGTAATTAAATTTGCTCTTTCAAGGTAATCTAAATACAATAAGGTAGAGGAACGTGAGGTGGTATCAATTTTAGCCGACAATTTTGTGATATTTGGCTGAAAAGGAACGGACATAGCAATAACATACAATAGTCGTTTCAACTTATGGATGGTTTGGTATTCAGTATTGTAAATAGAAGGAACGTCTACCTCTAACGCCAAAGTAACTGTATTGGCAAGCTTTTGATGATAAGCTAATTCACCTTGCTTATAGAACGGATAATATCCTAGTTTGAGGTACCGTTTAAAATGTGGAATAATCCTTAAATCTTTTGTGATTTCAGAAGCAATCGAGATGTGATTTTTACAGATAGTTTCTAAATCATATGATTCAAGTTCAATGTCGCTATCAATTTTTAAAAACTCCCGAAACGACAATCCTCTTAGCTCATAGCTTACGGCACGCCTGCTTAAATCTGCCGCCCCTTTATATATTTCTAGAATTGATGAACTTGTAAATACTATGTTCAAGGTATTATAGGTATCATAAATAGTTTTTAATTCAATCGACCAATTATCGTATTTATGCACCTCATCTAAAAACAAGTATTTCCCTCCGTTTTCGTAAAACTCCTCGGCTAAACCAACTAATGAATTTGCTTGAAAATAAAAATCATCTAAACTAACGTATAATACAGAACCATCATTCTTTAAGGTACTTTTAATATACTGCAACAGCAAAGTTGTTTTCCCAACCCCTCGCGACCCTTTAATAGCAATCAAACGCTCATTAAAATCTATATCATGCACTAAATACCTTTCTAATAAAGTATCATTAACGGTATTTAGTTTAATATTAAATGCTTTGAATAGCTTTTCCATATCCGTATTACTCACAATGCAAATATAGTCTATTTTGTATTATTAAAAATACACACTTTATTGTTTTATGTATTTACAAAAAAACAAAAAGTTTAGTAAAACGTATTTTATAGAATACATTTCAAGACAGCTACTATTAAAACATTTAAAAACAACAACATATAAGAACTGAAAATTATCACTACTACTAAAACAAATGACAATAAACAAAAAAGAGAAGACCTCAGCCTTCTCTTTTACATTAATAAATAACAGAAAATTAATTCATCAATTTCTTATATCGAACTCTTTTTGGTTCCACATCACCAAGACGTTTTTTCTTGTTCTCTTCGTATTCAGAATAAGAACCTTCGAACCAATACACTTCAGAATCGTTTTCGAAAGCCAAGATATGCGTACATAAACGATCTAAAAACCATCTATCGTGAGAAATAATCACACCACAACCAGCAAAGTTTTCAATTCCTTCCTCTAAAGCTCTAATGGTATTTACATCCAAATCATTGGTCGGCTCATCCAATAGCAACACATTGGCTTCCAACTTTAACGCCATAGCTAAATGCAAACGGTTTCTTTCACCACCTGACAATACACCAATTTTTTTATTTTGGTCAGACCCTGCAAAGTTGAACTTACTTAAATAAGCCCTTGCATTTACCTTTCTATCCCCAATTTCAATAAAATCCATCCCGCCAGCGACTACTTCAAAAATAGTACTTTCAGGTTTCATGTCTTTATGGGTTTGATCTACGTATCCAATCTTCACGGTTTCTCCCACTTCAAATTCACCTTTATCAGGTTGCAATTCATCCATGATCATTTTAAAAATAGTGGTTTTACCAGCACCATTTGGTCCAATAATTCCCACAATTCCGTTTGGTGGCAAAGAGAAGTTTAAGTCAGAATACAATACCTTATCGCCAAAAGCTTTTGCTACGTGAATCGCTTCAATTACTTTAGACCCTAAACGTGGTCCGTTTGGAATCGGCAATTCTAAATTCGTTTCTTTAGTATCATTATTTTCACTTAATAACTTATCATAGTTATTCAAACGGGCCTTACTTTTAGCATGTCTTCCCTTTGGGTTCATTCTCACCCACTCCAACTCACGTTCTAATATTTTTCTTCTTTTGGAAGCTGTTTTTTCATTAGCAGCCATTTTGGATGACTTTTGTTCTAACCAAGAAGAATAATTTCCTTTCCAAGGAATTCCTTCTCCTTTATCTAATTCAAGAATCCACCCTGCTACGTTATCTAAGAAATACCTATCGTGGGTAATGGCAATTACAGTACCGGCATATTGCTTTAAGTGTTGTTCTAACCAATCTACAGATTCGGCATCCAAGTGATTGGTAGGCTCATCTAATAATAAGACATCTGGATTTTGCAGTAACAATCTACAAAGCGCCACACGTCTTTTTTCCCCACCTGACAATGTGCCAATGGTTTGGTCTTCTGGCGGACAACGAAGCGCATCCATTGCACGTTCTAATTGGCTATCCAATTCCCACGCATTTAAATGATCAATTCTGTCTTGAACTTCACCTTGTCTTTGGATTAGTTTATCCATTTTATCTGGATCGTTCATAATAGCCTCATCCATAAAGCCATTATTTATCTCTTCGAACTCAGCTAATAAATCCACTGTTTCTTGAACACCTTCCCTTACAATTTCAATCACGGTTTTATCGTCATCTAAAATTGGCTCTTGGGCTAAATAACCAATACTGTGTTCTTTTGAAAACACAACATCACCTTGATAATCTTTATCGAGACCTGCAATAATTTTAAGTACGGTAGATTTACCTGAACCGTTCATCCCTATCACACCAATTTTGGCGCCATAGAAGAATGACAAATAAATGTTTTTAATAATTAATTTTCCTTGGGGCGTAGTTTTTGAAACGCGCTCCATTGAGAATATAATCTTCTTATCGTCTACTGACATATGCTTATAATTCTTTAAATGAGGTTATCATTTTCTCCATGGTGTTAATATGTTTACTTTCCTGGCTTGCCATGGTCCAAGTGTGGAAAGAATAAAAATTCAAATCGGTTTTAAAAATAGTAAGATAATAAAACATTTCCTCATTTATTTCAGGAAAAAGGCCCCAAATCTTATAGGCAATGCAATCGGCACCATTTACCTTCGTAAAGGACGATACCCTTTGCACTTTTGGGTGCATTAAGGAAGCTTTTATATTTTGCAGGTTAAAATCTGCATAATCCGCTAGAGAATAATTTTCTTTAATTTCAATCAAATCGACTTGCGGTTCATAAATCATCATGGCATAAAACTCTTTTAATAAGTTTCCATATTGCATTATCGCATCCTCATTATCAAGGTCAGCTTTGGTAAAATAACTTGGAAGGTCTATTTCAAAAACGCCATCAAATTCGGTGGTTTCATACTTATCTGTCGCATTACAACCGACCATGAAAAACAGTCCGCTTAGCACTAAAAATAATAGCTTATTCTTCATTCTTTTTTTATTTAATTTCGAAAGATGCAATCATCATGTTCATTTCTTCTTTGTGTTTCCCTTGGTCGTTTTGCATGCACCAGGTCAATAATTGATAAAAGGTATCTTCCGTTTCGTACACTGCCATTTGATAATATACTAGATAGCTTCCTAATCTACCCAAAAAAGAATTTTTTATCGTTGGAATTCCATTCACCATTTCTGTTACAGGATTTTCTTTTTCCGCAGAAAAATCTTCTAAAATGAGTGCTAAGTTAATTGCTGTTCTTAAGTTAAGTGCGCTTAAGTCCACTTTCCCTGAATCGACCATAGTTTCTGCAAAGGCTGTTTTTGCATAAGGAATCACCGTTAAGTAAAACTCATCTGATTCCTGTTTACTTTCCAAACTATCTTTTGGTTCAATATAACCATACTGTATGGCTGCTTGTGCGTTAATATCGTCCATTTCTATAAAGTAATTAGGAATAGAAAGCGAAAAAACATTAAGATAAGCTATTTCTTGCATAGCACTCTCATCACTTTTCACTAAGTCCATATCACCATTAGTATTTGAACATGCGACAATAAACAAGAACAAGAGCAAGCTAAAAAAGACTTTTATTTTATGTGTAATCATAGGAATATGGATGGAGTACAAACTTACAAAAAACTACCCTACTATTGGAATTAATTAAATCTAATATTCTTAATCTGATTCCTTTTAACTATTTTCGCAGGATAGTAAAATGAATTCAATGAACATTGCAATATTTGGTTACGGTAAAATGGGGAAAGAGATTGAGAAAATCTTAATCGAAAGAGGACATAAAGTCGTTGAAAGAATCACCAGTAAATCAGACAAATCTGCAATAAACACTTCAAATATTGATGTTGTGATTGAATTTTCATCCCCCCATGCAGCGGCGGCAAACATTCAATTTTGCATAGACCATAAACTACCCATAGTCATTGGTACTACAGGTTGGTACGAGCAATTAGATACATTAAAGCAAAATTGCAATGCAAATCAATCCGCTATGGTATATGGCACAAACTTTAGCATTGGTGTAAACATCTTCTTTACCATTAACAGTGCATTGGCAAAAATCATGAATGCTAATTTAGGCTATACTTGTACCGTAAAGGAAGTACACCACACAGAAAAAAAAGACGCACCAAGTGGTACAGGAATTACAATAGCTGAGGATATTATAGCAGAGATGGACACTTATCAAAAATGGGAAAATGTTAATAAATCTGAAATTTCGGGTCCAGAAGTACTTTCATTAGCATCAGAACGTTTACCCGACGTACCAGGCACACACATTGTGTCCTACGAAAATAATATAGATAGAATTGATTTAATTCATACCGCTAAAAACCGAACTGGTTTTGCACTCGGAAGTGTACTTGCAGCTGAGTGGATTAAAAATAAACAAGGCGTATTTTCAATTAAAGAAATTATGCCTGAACTTATTAAAGAAATAATTTAAGATGGTAACATACACAGGACTTATTATAGGATTTTTAATCATTTTTTTAACCCCAATTATTGGATTGTGGCATAAAATATTTCCAAAAATTGGCAGAAAATCATGGGAGGCTTTTATTCCATTTTATAATTATTATGCCGTTTTAAGGGCTTGTGGTCAACCTTGGTACTGGGTATTTTTCATGTTATTTCCAGGCGCGCAGTTTATTATGTTTGCTGCAATAAACGTAACCTTAATCCGTAAATTCGGTCAATTTGGTATCAAAGAAACTATTTTGGGAATCCTTTTCCCTTTTCCTGTGTTTTGGCAAATTGCAAACAAAGAAGAACTACAACCTGTTGAGCCTACAAATTGGGATATTGCAAAACAAGTAGACGCTAGAACAGCCAGTGATCACATTGCATTATTTTTTGCATTACCGGTGATAGGAAATGTGATTGTATATGCTTTTTCCTTACTTGGGTTTAACCAAAAACGAAGAGGAAAGAAATCAATGATTAAGGAATGGGGGGATGCCATTTTATTTGCATTGGTTGCTGCCAGTGTCATTAGAACTTACGTGTTTGAACCTTATCAAATTCCTACAGGTTCTATGGAAAAAACCTTAATGATTGGAGATGCTTTATTTGTAGAGAAAGTTACTTATGGTCCAAGAGTACCAAATACACCATTTTCATACCCTATTTTCCACAATATGGTACCTTGGCTAAACATCAAGTCTTATTCCGAAATTCAAAAAATACCTTACACTCGTCTACCTGGCTTTAGATTCGTCAACCAATACGACGTTACCGTATTTAACTTTCCAGCTGGTGACTCGGCTTTGAACGATCCTAGGATGCCAAATGGCTTGATTGCACATACTTATGAGCAAATATTAAGAGATGAGGCTTATTTAATGGCTTTAAAAGAGAGAAAGTCTATTGCTTATTTTGAAGCACATTATGCACAATATTTACACAGAGCTAGACAAAGTTTTATTAAAAATGGGAAAGTTTATTCTAGACCAGATGGAGAGACTGGAGAAAACTATACTGTAATTAATGGCATTTTAACCCGTCCGGTAGACAAGCGTGAAAACTACATTAAAAGAACGACTGCCGTTGCTGGCCAGACTATTGAAGTAAAAGACAAAGAATTATTTGTAGATGGAGACTTAGCATGGCAAGCCGACGACATGGAATACTCTTACAAAATTGTAGGTAAAAAATATGAAAACTTACAAGTTAGAAATCAAAAAGACTACGAAAAATACCAACGCTTAGATGCTTTTTATAAAGGCAACTTTAAATGTAGCTACAACGAAGTACACGGCAATGTACAAGGAGATGTTGTGGTGCCATTGACAAAAAATAACTACATTAAAGCAAAGCTAAAATATCCTAATCTGCAATTAGACATCAAAGAAAAGGGCTTCTATAAAGAAATGTTAGCCGCAGGGTATTCCTCTTATTTACCAATTTTCCCTAACGATCCGCAATACGATTGGACAGAAGATAACTTTGGTCCATTAACCATTCCGAAGAAAGGTGACGTGATTACTTTAACGCATGAAACCTTACCAATTTACAGAAGAATTATAACTGCTTACGAACACCATACCTTAGCGGAAAAAGCAGATGGTATTTATATTGATGGTGAAAAAGTAACAGAATACACTATTGGTATGAATTACTATTGGTTAATGGGAGATAACAGAAACAACTCTGCCGATTCTAGATTCTGGGGATTTGTACCAGAAGATCACATTGTAGGTCGTGCAGCATTTATTTGGATGTCTACAGATGAAAAAGGATACTTTGGAGGCATTAGATGGGAACGCGTATTTAAAAAAATTAAATAATGATTCCTGTACTTCCTGCAACCTATTTAGGAAATACAGCATACTTTAGCCAATTGGCAAAACACAAAGTTGTTCATGTTTTAAGGGACGAAACATACCAAAAGCAGACTTTTAGAAATCGTGCAGTTATTTTAAGTGCCAATGGTCCTTTGAGTCTAAGCATTCCTGTAGTTCGCCCATTTGGAAAGAAAACAAAGACTGCAGAAGTAACTTTTAGTCTAGCAGAAAACTGGAAATTAAACCACTGGAAGACTTTAAAAAGTGCCTACAATCGCAGTCCATACTTTGAGTTTTACGAAGACAGTTTTAAATCAGTTTTCTTTGAAGCATACGAAAACTTATTTGAATTCAATACTGCTTTAACGAACTACTTGATAGGTAAGATTGGCATTACTTGCCAACTAAAACCCATTGAAAATAATGGAGCAAATATTCCACTAACCCTTGATTTTAGTCCGAAAGTAGAAATTATTTTTAAGCCCTACCCTTACCTACAAACCTTTACTGAAAAATATGGATTTGTACCTAACCTAAGCATCTTAGATTTACTATTTAACGAAGGCCCAAATACCATTTGCATTTTAGAAGAAAGCTATTGAAAAATGAACAGAAAAACAATATACCCCATTTTAGTCCTAATTATTTCAGGAATTGTATACTTACTTAATCAAAGTAAAACGGAAGAAACAGCGATTAAAATACCGAATAAAACTAAAAACATGTCTACAGACCCTTCCATTAAAAAATTATCTATTGCTTTTTATAATGTTGAAAATTTATTTGACATTTATGATGATCCAAATACATTTGATGAGGACTTTACACCAGACGGAGAATTAAGATGGGATAATACCCGTTATATTGATAAATTAAGTAAAATTTCCGACATAATTACCGACATAGATTCAGACAATCCTCCTGCTGTGCTGGGCTTTGCCGAAGTAGAAAACTATGCAGTTTTAAAAGATCTAATTCACACTGGCATATTGGCAAATTACCCCTATGAAATCATTCATCAAGACAACCATGATGGCAGAGGAATAGATGTGGCAGCCATTTACAGATCAGATGTTTTTAAAGCAAAAAAAATGCAATACTATCCGGTGATCCTACCTGGCAGAACTACTTCAAACACTCGTGACATCTTACATATCACCGGTGAATTTTCAAATGGAGAAGCAGTAGAAATATTTTTCACCCATTGGTCTAGCAGAAGAAAAGGTACTCATGAAACCGCTCCAAAAAGAATTGCCACAGCAAGAATTATGCGAGAAAAAATTGATTTGGTATTGGCAAAAAATCCAAAAGCAAATATTATTATCTCAGGTGACTTTAACGACGAACCTTCAGACAGATCGGTAAAAGACTATTTGGTGAAAAAGGATTTTTATAACCTTTCGAAAAAGTATGAAAACACAAAAAACGGCACTGTTAATCATCAAGGAGATTGGTTGGTATTCGATCAAATAATAGTCTCAAACAGCTTATTGAATCACTCTAAAATTAAGGTTAACAAATCTGATATTCACATTCAAAAAACAAGAGACAATACTTTTGTTCACCGTGATGGAAACGAAGTGCCAAGTAGAACTTACGGGGGACCAAAATATTACGGCGGTCAATCCGATCATTATCCGGTATACTTGAATATATCAATTACGGATTAAAAAACCCTAGTCAACTCACCGTATTCAATGGTTTTACCGGTTTGGGTTTTCATACACAATTTAGTTACTTCAATGGTTTTGTTAGGGAAATAATGAGGTGCAATTTCGTTGATGGTTTCAATTTTTAAGCGAGGGGAATATGTGTTAACAATCAAAAAACCTTCTGGATTTAAAATTTTTGAAGCCGCTTCCAACAATTCTGGAAAACGTTGTTCAATTTTCCACCTTTCTTTTTTAGCGCCCAATCCAAATGCTGGTGGATCCATGATAATACCATCATAGGTATTGCCTCTTTTTGCTTCACGAGTTGCAAATCGCAGCGCATCTTCGAGTACCCAATGAATATCCGTTAAATTACTCAATTCCATATTTTCCTTTGCCCAAGCGTTAATCTGCTTTACAGAGTCGCAATGAAAAACATCTGCACCCACACTTCTTGCAGCGAGAGATGCCCCTCCTGTGTAACCAAATAAATTCAAAAACTTTTGATCACTTTTCAAATTCTTCAGAATAAAATCCCAATTGGCTTTTTGCTCAGGAAACAACCCAACATGCTTAAAGCTCGTTAATTTTAATTGAAATTTTAATTGTTCAAAACCAGTCACCCACTCTTTAGGCGTACCAGCTTTTAAAGTCTTCCATTCTCCTTTCGTACTGGTCAATTCTTCAAATTGAAAGTGTGCCAATTCCAACCATTTTTTACGATCCCAAACAGGTTTGAAATACGCATTTCTATCGGGACGGATGGTAATTATTTCACCCCAACGTTCTAACTTCTGATCGTTTCCGGCATCTAGTAATTCGTAATTGTTCCAAGGATGGGTAAAAGTTCTTTGCATAATAAAGTAAAACACAAACCTAAAAATAAAATAGGGGTTTCTTTTAAAAATATTACTTTTACTTTATTTCTATACTATGTTTACAGTTATATATCAATTTCACATCAAGGCAGGTTCCGTTGAAAATTTTATTCGTAATTGGGAAGGGTTGACCAGGCTAATTTACCAATTTGAAAATAGTTATGGGTCTCGTTTACATAAACTAAACGACTTGCATTATGTAGCATATGCGCAGTGGCCCGACAAAGCAACATGGCAAAACTCAGGGACTAAATTACCTGCGGAAGCTTCTATATTTTCGACAAAAATGAAGGATTGCTGCGAATCGTCTAGCACCGATTTTGAATTAGAAGTGGTGAGTGACTTATTGAAAAACAGTCAATACGAAGAAAAAAACACAAAGCCCAGAGTGACTGGAGTTGGAGGTGTATTTTTAAAAGCGGAGTCGACAGAAACACTAAAAAAATGGTATGCTGACCACTTGGGTTTTGTGACAGATCAGTATGGCGCAACCTTCACTACGAAAAACACGGTTCCCCCGCACGAAATAAATTATCTGCAATGGAGCCTTTTTAAAAAAGATAGCGATTATTTTGCCCCTTCAGAAAAGGACTGCATGATAAATTATCGGGTAGAAAATTTAATCCTATTGGTAGAAAACTTAAAGATAGCTGGCGTAACTATTTTAGATGAAATTGCGGAATTCGACTATGGTAAATTTATACATATTTTAGATCCTGAACAAAATAAGATAGAATTATGGGAGCCCGTAGACCAAATATTTACTGATTTAGAAAACGAAGCAGTTTAATATAACGCAGCGAACAGAATGGAATCATATCACATATACACCTTTCACCAATTAGAGCAATTTAAGGTCTTTATTCATACTTTATCAAACCTTAAAACCAAAAACATTTGGCTAAAAAACACAGCCGTAATAAAGACAAATGAATACCCTGCAATAAAAGCACTTATTCGTACACATGAACTCAACATATTTATAGAAGAAAACCTATCCCTTGCACAATCTCTTGAGGCCACAGGACTTCTCACCCATGATGCTGAAAAACTGACCTCACTCAAAGCAGCTATGCCAACAATTAAACTTGGCGTAATTGCAAATGATATTGCCGACTGTAAAAATGCGGAATTATTTGAGGCAGACCTGGTATTTTTAGGTCCGTATGAAGAAATAGGCCTTGCTCCCTACCTAAACCTTAGTCCCGTTAAACAAGACTATGAATGGATGTTTTTAAATATTATCATTCCATTAATACCATTTGGCACCATTAACAAAATAGAAGAAAAGGAACTCTTTGAAAAATGTATCCTAGGTGGAATTGCCAAATAGTGCTATTCCATTCAAAAACTGTGGTTCATAACTACTACTTAAAATAGAATATCATCATTTTTTTAAATGTATATTTGATTATTTTTACGTTTAAATGCTAAGAGATTTATTAAAAGACGGTGGATTATACACATTGGCAAACTTGTTGACCAAGGGTATAGGACTATTACTCATCCCTTTCTATACCTTATATTTTTCGACAGCTGAATACGGTGTAAGAGATATATTAATGGTATTTGGTTTATTTGTGGGTAACATTTTTTCTCTACAATTAAACCAAGGTCTTGCAAGATACGTAGGAGAACCCACTTTAGATGATAATTCTAAAAAGCTTTACGCCTCTACAGCAATTCTAAGTGTCGTTTTCTTATTCACTATTTTTGCCATACTTGCCTTTGTATTTTCTACCCAATTAGCAAATTTACTCAGTTCAAATTATCCAATTGGAGTAAGAACTTTTAGAATTGCTTCTGGTACCATAGTACTCAACAATATATTTTATTTTTTAAATGTATACTTGCGCTTTTTGCGTCAATCCAAAACGGTATCCTCTCTTTCTTTTGCGCATGCAATTACGGGAATTATCCTCATGTTCTTTTTTGTCTTTTATTTTGACTTGGGAGTAGACAGTATCTTTCTTCCATTTTTGTTTACCGTTCCAATTTTAATTATCATTCAATTATACTTTTTAAAAGATCAACTGGTCTTAAAATTCAGGTTTTCCGTTTTAAAACCATTGCTTAAATACAGTATTCCTATGCTGGCTGGTGCACTTTCTTTGGTGACCATGAATTTTACAGATAGGATATTCATTAACGAATTACTGGGTGCCGACAGTTTAGGTATTTATAGTTTAGGTAGCCAATTTTCCTCAATTATCGGCATTATAATTACCGGGTTTGGAGCCGCAATGGGACCCATAATTCTTGAAAAACATAACCGTGCAAAAACAAGGCAAGAACTAGAGCAGTTTTTTGTCCTTTTTATTGGCATAGGTACTATTGGCGCCTTATTACTTTCTCTCTTCTCACCAGAGATTGTTCATCTATTTACCAGTCAAAATTTTCGCAGTGCTTACACTGTAATGCCCATGCTATTTTTCACGGTATTGTTCACTGGTTTACAAATGTTTTCTATTGGCTTAATTATTCAAATGAAGACAAAAACAATTGCATTATTAATGCTGATTTTCGCTATACTTAACTTAGGATTAAATTATTATTTTGTCCCCAAATGGGGCATTATTGGAGCAGCCTCCAGTACCTTGATTGCTACGGCACTCTACCAATTAATTAATTTTTATTTATCCTATAAAGCCTATGCTTATCGTGTTAATTTTAAAAAAATCTGGCCGGTCTTAGTTTTATTGACTATCTTACTCTATATCAATCACGTACTTTTTATTGACAATCCCCTTATATTGGTGATAATTAAACTTTTAATTATTACCTTTTATTCTATTTTTGTCTATAAGATTCTATTGAAATCTCTTATAAAACAATTAAATATATTCAATAATAAATGAAAATTGCTTTCTTTACCAAATATAATGACGGCTATCTCAATCAATTGATGGAGAAAAAAAGCGCCCAACTCACCGATTATTCCTATGATGAAATTATAACATTAATAGAAGATGATTTTTATTATATGTATGGCTCGTACATGCATTACTTTAAATCCTTAGGTCATGAAGCCATTCTAGTGGTGCCAAATTTCCAAGTACTCCTTGATAAATGGTGTTTAGAAAACAAGGTTGCCCTTAAAAGCCCTATCGACATTTGTATTCAGCAAATTCAGCAATTTGAACCAGATATTGTTTACTTAAATAGTAATTTCGAATACTTCTCCAAGATTATTCCGGCCATTAAACCATACACGAAAGCAATTTGTGCTTGGATATCCTGTCCATTACCAAACGATTTTACAGGAAAAGGAATTGATCATATATTCACATTATTTCAGCCACACCACCAACTTTTCAAAGAAAAAGGAATTGAATCCACACTGGTTTCTGGTCATTTCGACAACAGAATTTTAAGCAAGGTGAGTGGTAATAAAATTCATCCTTTAACCTTTATTGGTGGTATAGGTGGCTTTCATAAAAAAAGAGAAGAAGCACTTATTCAATTGAGTGAAAAAACAGACTTAAAAATATGGGGTTACGGTTATAAAAGCAACAACAAACTCAAGCATTTTTTAAAATCTGCAAAGAGAAAGTTTAAACTTCAAAAAGAATTTCAAGGAGAAGCGTGGGGTATAGACATGTATCAAATACTGCATCAATCTTCTATCACCTTTAATTATCACGGCGATATTGTAGACTCAAATGCTTTAAATTTACGTGTTTTTGAAGCAACTGGCGCAGGCTCCTTATTATTAACAGAAAACTACCCACAAATCAAATTATTTTTTGAACCAGGAAAAGAAGTCGTTTGTTACGATTCCATAGAAGATGCCATACAAAAAATTGATTATTACCATAAACACCCAAAGGAAGCGGAAGCTATTGCCAAAGCTGGTCAAAAAAGAACTTTAGAAAATTATAACAACAAAGATATGGTACTCTCCATGATTCCAATTTTTGAAAAACTAATTGCCAATGAAAAATAGTATTGGAAATTTTCCACTCTTTAAACCTCTATATCATTATATCATTAACCTTAATTATAAACGTAAAACAAAACAGTTATCCATAGGTTACTCGAACGATATTCGTAATTCTAAATTTGGAGGTTACAATAACATAGGAGATCGCGCATCCATGAATAACGTTACACTTGGTACTTATACATATATGAGTTACGACACTGTAATTAGAAATGCCGACATTGGAAAATTTTGCTCGATAGGTCCTCGTTGTTTAATTGGCTTAGGAAAACACCCAGTAAATGACTACCTATCCACACATCCATTATTTTACAGCGCGAACTCACCACTTACTTTTAGTTTTTTAAAGGAATCGACTTACCAAGAAATTGAAACAATTACTATTGGGAATGATGTTTGGCTGGGAGCGGGCTGTATCATTTTAGACGGCGTTTCCATAGGAGACGGTGCCATTGTAGCAGCCGGAGCCGTTGTAACCAAAAACGTAGCGCCATTCAGTATAGTTAAAGGCGTTCCTGCCAAACATAGTGGCTATAAATTTACACCTGAAAAAATTAAATCCATACAAGACGATCCATGGTGGGATAAAGACATAGACTGGATTAAAAAACACATTCAAGAACCTAAACTTTGAGCATGCTTTTGCATAAAAAGCCCTAGAAAGGGAATAATAACCTATATTTGTTTAATTATTATTTACCACTATTTTGACGACCCCTACGCTATCCATCATCACCATTACCTATAACAATATCAATGGTTTAAAAAAAACAATAGCAAGCGTATCTGCGCTAACATTTAATGATTATGAGCACATCATCATGGATGGGAATTCAAATGATGGCACCCAAGCCTATTTAAAATCAATAGATCAACCCACTAGAATTTGGGTAAGTGAACCAGACAAAGGTATTTATAACGCCATGAACAAAGGGCTAGCTATTGCTAAAGGGACATGGGTTATTTTTATGAATGCAGGTGATCAGTTTTTCAATGCAAATATTCTTTCTGACATTCCATTTTCAGAATCATCTAGCATTATATATGGGCAATGTCAAGCAGAGTATGCTACAGGATTTAAAAGAATAATAAAACCCTTACCAATTGAACAACTCTGGAAAGGAATGAGTTTTTCTCACCAATCTGTATTTGTAACTAAAAAATTAATGGGGGTTGGTTTTAATGAAAAATACAAGTATGTTGCAGATTTTGAACTACTCTTTAAACATTTTTTAGCCGGGGTAAATTTTATAGCATTGCAAGTACCAATTTGCATTATTGATGCAGGTGGCGTTTCCGACCAAAAAAGATACAAAGCAACTAATGAAGTATATCAAATTAATAAAGAACTAAACCCAAAATTTAAACAGGCCTTTTACTTTATCCCAAAAATAATTAAAGGATACATTACGGTAAAAATAAAATTAATTCTACCTGCAAAAATCATTAACAGACTACTAAAAAATAAATATCAATGAAAATAGCATTCTTACAAAACATTGATGGAATTGCCGGTTCTGAAAAATATTTTTTGGCATTAATTCCCGCCTTGATAAAAAAAGGTGTCACCGTAGAAATGATTACTGTAATTAAAAAATCGAACAGAGAAAAAGCACAGCCATTTTTAGACCTATTGCAACAACAAAACATCCCTTTTAAGTCTATTTATGTTGCCAACTACGCTAGTCCTAGTATTCCATTTAAATTAAACCGCTACTTAAAAAAAAATAACTTTTCGATTTTACATACCCATTTGATTTATGCAGATGTTTGGGCAGGGTTACTAAAATTCATTAATCATAAAATAAAAATCATTTCCACCAAGCACGGTTACCATGAAGATACCTATGTAAAATATTGTACAAACCCTGCTGCAATTCCAAAGAATTTATATTACTACTTATTTAAATTCTCCCATAAAAAAATGGATGCTAGCTATGCATGTTCAGCAGGTTTAAAAGATTTTTATACAAAAGCCAACCTGATAAAACCTGGAGAGATGGATGTTATTTTACACGGTTTTAACTATCCTGCAATTGTAATGGATGACCTTGTAAAGTATCGTTTTTCTGAATTGCAAATTATCATTACTGGCCGTTTAATCCCACGAAAAGGACATCATTTTCTATTGGAAGTAATGCCAAGGCTGATCCATGATTTTCCTCATTTAAAATTAGTGATTTTAGGTACTGGCCCTCTAGCGGCCACCTTAAAAGAACAAGTAAAACAACTAAATATACAAGAACATATTCTTTTTTTAGGCTTCCAACAAAATGTAAACCAGTTTTTAAAAGCTTCGGACTTAATGGCTGTCACTTCATATTCCGAAGGCTTACCATTGGTTATTTTTGAAGCATTCAATGCAAAAACGCCAGTAGTAACCTTTAATGCTATTGGCTGTAACGAGTTGGTAAAACATGAAACTACAGGCTTAATAGCTACCGCTTTTGAACTAGATAGTTTATATGAAAACATGAAGAAATTATTGACAGATGCACCACTTAGAAAAAAGATAAGTGAAAATGCCTACCAAGCATTAAACAACGACTTTAGTTTGGAAAGAATGCGTGATGAAACAATTGCCTATTATCAAAAAGTATTAACTACCTAATTAGGTTTTATTTTCGCTTCCTTCTCCTTTTCCCGTACCTGTAATAAAATAAGTATTAAGATAAAGACAAAAACAGGGATAACTGGAATTTTATACCTTGCCAATGCGCCAAAATTATAAGACGTAAATCCAACAATAAAACCAAACAATAGGACAAAGCTGACCAATGCCCTAAAAAAGCCAGATGGCAAATATTTAAAATACTTAAACCGCGTTTTTATAGTTACCAAAAAAAATAAGATAAATATAAATAAGCTTTCTAAAGCACTGAGTAAAACTACTGGATTTCTTGCTTTCCACACATAAGGTTTAAAAAAGGTAGTCATTAAAGCAGCAGGTACTTTTTTCATAACCCCCAACGGAGTGTATTCAATTTCCCCTAAAGAATAAGCCGATTCACCAATAGTGGCATGCCAGGTATGAAAACCTTTTAATTTTTTTTCAAGATTATTTTGATTATACTTTTCAGAAATATCCGGTAAATTTTGAAAACTAAGGTATGCCACAGCAGCAATAAAAGCAATCAACATTGGCGTAATCATCAACCGTAGCATTTTATTTTGCGAGCGAGACCTAAAAAAGATATAAACGATTATAAAAAAGCTTGGCAAGAAAGATAGAATAATATATGCTTTTAAATTAAGAATAATAAAGGCCCAAAATAAAGCAATAAGCATAAGCTTTAGATTCATTCTCTCTCTTAAGCCAAAATAAAGTGCATAAATAACCACACTTATCCCTACCATGGTAACGGTATCTTTAATAACTCCACCACCAAAAAAAACAGTAGAAGGGATTAGGAATGCTACTCCAAAAGCTAAATATGGATAAGACTTAAGTGCGTGGTTAAAAACCTTAAATAACTTCCAAGCGCCAAAAAAAGAGAACACGCTAACCAGTAAAGTTGTAACTAAATACGACTTAAAAGAAAGCAGTACAATTGGCGACAATAACTTTACCATAAACCACTCCTCTGCCGTATGGGCATAAAATATATCTTGAGTATATCTGTATAAATCTGGTGGTAAATTATTACTACTCGACAAGATCAACCTAAAGTAGTCTACTGGTGATTCTACCATAGCATTTGCTAAAACTTTAGCACCATTAAAATATAAAAAAGTATCTCCCACCCCTTTATAGTGGTAAATGTAAATAACCACAAATGCTACCCCACCGAAAACTTTCACATAAAAACCTGGCAAATAAAACTTCGCCAATTCGGGCTGCTTTCTATCTCTTAAAAACCAAAGTATAATTGTAATTACACCTAAATAGATAATCCATATTCCCCAGTCTGCGAGCGAAATCATTCGTGGTGATAAGGTTCATTATTCAATATAGTAAAAGCACGATATAATTGCTCTAAAAATATCATACGCACCATTTGGTGACTAAAAGTAAGTTTAGACAAGGACATTTTTTCATTCGCTCGCGCATAAACTGCATCAGAAAAGCCATAAGCACCACCAACCACAAAAACAGCATTTTTCACACTTAAATTTCTTTTGTTTTGAATCCATTTTGCAAATTTCATAGAAGTAAACTCCACTCCTTTATCATCTAATAAGACAACTAAATCTGCAGCATCAATCTTTGAAAGTATAATTTCTCCTTCTTTCAGTTTAATCTCAGCCTTACTTAAGGACTTGGCATTTTTGATATCTGGAATTTCAATCCTATCCAACTTCACATATCTTTTTAACCTTTTTTGGTACTCGCTTTCCCCTTCAATTAAGAATTTTTTGTTCGTTTTACTTATGGTAATTAATTTAATCTTCATTTAAAATAAATTAATGGCTTAATTTTTGTAGGTTTGGATAACAGTAAAATTAATGTAAATATTGAGATGAAAAATTTAATTGTGTTGTTTTTTCTTTTAGCAAGTATATCATCATTTGCTCAAAATATAAATGAAGAACTAGTTTTAGCCAAAATAGAATCCACACCCAAAACGGTAACTATGGAGCCTAAAGAGATGAGTCCTGAAATTATATTGTCTGTTAAAAGCGATATCCTTTCTGGATTTTCCAATGGCAACGCTAAATTATTATCCAATTATTTCCCTTCCAATTTGGATGTAACCATTACTGGAAAATCAAATTTGTATTCTAAATCTCAAGCAGTGCAAGTATTATCTACTTTCTTTTCCCAAAACAGGGTTTCAAGTTTTAGCATTATACACGAAGGGCAATCCAATGGAACAAAATACTTTATTGGTACTTATGTATCGGCATCCAAAAAATTTCGTGTTACGGTCAATGTAAAATCGAGTGGCGGTTCTGAGCAAATTACCAGTATTACAATTGAGGCATAACCCTTATTCTAATATAGCACCATTATAAATCATTCTTTCAATGCCATTCATCTCTTCAAAGTAATGGCTTACTTTTATAGCTCTTCCTTTGTATTCTTCGGCATTGTCATATAGTAAATTAAGCAGTGAATCGCCTTCTTGTATAAATAAAGCGACATTCATACTAGAATCTACAGTTTCTAAAATAATATACGTTTGCGGTTCAATAGATAAAAACTCGTCGAAATGCAAAGCGTATTTATCGGTTTGATTTAATGCATGTAATGCGTTTTCATAATCGTATTCGTTTAAATTTATCGTTCCTTCTCGAAAGGTTGTATCGTCAAACATAAAGACATCTAAATACTTATCTTTTTCAAAGACTTTATATAGCTCCCCTTCATTTAAATAGATTTTTCTCTCTGTATAATCCTCTATAGAATCATGAAAAATAGACGCCGATTCTTTAATAAAGATTGGATGTCCACTTTCAAAGTAAAAAAGTCTTTGTGAAATTTCTGTATTCGAGAAAAACTCTTCTACAATTAATTTAACACCTATTGGGTGATTATAGGAACGTACAGCATACGTTTCTGAAGCACCTTTAGAATACCTTAAACTAGGTACTATCGTCAAAGAATCTTGCATTTCGATAATGCTTAATACTTTTTCTTCTATTACTAATTGCAGGGAGTCTTTTTGAATTGGCTCTGCAGCCCCTCCCTTTTTAGCAGGTGAATTACACCCCCATATTAGTACCCCCAACAAACAACTTAACAATGTGCTTTTTACTTCCATTTATTTTTCATTAATTATTCGAATAAAACATCCATTTCAACCCTTCTGTTTTTTTGACGTCCTTCCTCTGTGCTATTATCCGCAATCGGTTTTTCTTCTCCAAAGTAAGCGACAATAATTCTTTGATCTGCATCAATGCCCTTACTTATTAAATAATCTCTAACTGCTTCCGCGCGTTTTTTAGAAAGAATTAAATTCGTCTGCGACTTACCTTGACTGTCTGTATGTCCAGTAATTTTAAGTTTCCATTCTGGTTTTTTTACTAACAATGCCCCTAGCTTATCCAGACTTTCAAAAGACACTTCTTTAATCACGGCCTTACCTGTTTCGAATTGAAGATTTTGAAAAGCAGTTTGCAATATTTCTTTTTCTTCTTCTTGAATTTCTGGGCAACCAAAGTTCGTAATCACGCCAGGAACATTCACACAAGCATCATCCTTATCTAATATGCCATCCCCATCTGTATCTATATAAGGACAACCATCATTTGCTGCTGGCCCAACATTTAATGGACATTTATCGTCTTTATCTAAAATACCATCTTTATCCGTATCCGCCCATGGACAGCCTTTATTTTCTTTCGGCCCTGCTTCTTCTGGGCAATCATCTAAATAGTCAAACAAACCATCTTTATCTGTATCTGGACAACCATTATTCTCGATAGGACCTGCTGCATTTGGACAAAGATCATCCGCATCTTTTATCCCATCACTGTCTGTATCCGGACAACCATTAAAAGCGGCTAAACCAGCTATTGTAGGACAATCATCTTCTGCATCCGTAATTCCATCACTATCTGTATCTGGGCAACCATTAAAAGCAGCTATTCCAGCTATAGATGGACAATCATCTTCTCCATCTACAATTCCATCTCCATCCCCATCTGGACAACCACTGAATGCTACAATTCCTGGCACATCCGGACATTTATCTTCTGCATCTTGAACACCATCATTATCTGAATCTGGACAGCCATTAAAAGCCCAAACCCCTGGTGTATCGATACACAAATCTAACTTGTCAGAAACCAAATCCTTGTCCGTATCCTTAAGTACACGCCGTGCAATAGGCACTTTTAAAGCGAAATAAATATCAGCTCCATTTAAGCGCACATCCTTTTTAGCACTCATAAAAGGTTTTAGATTACTTGTTCCTAACACGATATACGGTCCAAGACGCATAGACGCACCGATTCGGGCCCCATATACCTGGGTCACACTCAAAGGAACAGAAAGACTAAAAAACTTATGGTCAAAGCGTGGGCTAAAAGTAAAACTGTTGTACAACCTGGAATTGTTTTCATTATTTTTCATGGCAAAAGCCAATAAACCACTCGCATTCAAATAAAAGTTTTTACCAATAAAGTAATCGACATTACCTACGACATGGGTGGGTAAATTCATGAAAAAAGTGCTTTTTTCCGTGGTATAGTTTGCTTGATTTCCAGCAACCAGTGCCGATACTTTTTGCGTGAAAGCACCTAAAGAATTTGCTTTCAAATTATCAAAATCAAGATCTTGCACATTATTGAATGCAAAGTCAAGCGCATCTTTCCCTTTTTTATAACGAATCCCACCAATATCATTTACAGAAAGAGCCGCACGAATTCGGTATTTGTTTAAATCTGGGCGTTGTAGATTTTTACGCCCATCCATACTATAAACAAATGTCATCCATTTTGGTCGCCATTCATATACGACACCAACGTCTAAACCAAAACCGAAACCTCCACCACCTTTTAGAGGATTCTGAAAATCAAAAAAGTCTGAAACATCCCCAGCCAACAAACTTGAATTGTCGAGATTTTCAGTGTAGCCATAATGAATTTCGCCTTGCATACTTCTTGCAGAATCAGCATTGATTAATTCATATTCTAATCCGTCCGTTTTAAAATAGGCGGCTTGTTTACCTTGTAAAAATTTGATGTTCAATCCCGACTTAAAAAAATGTTCCTCTTTATCATATACCACAGAGGCTATTCCTAACGTGTATTCATTCCATGTATTCGTTGAAAACTTTAAATTTTGATCCGTCCAGTATAAATTCCACATGCTTGGGAAATTTAAATCCGTTCTACTCAAAGCCAACAATTCATAAGAAACTTGATCAAGATTGACAAAAGTACGTTGTTTGATGCCAAAACTAAAGGCGATTTCATCTTCTAAACAAATCATGAAATTGAAAATTGCGATTTCGTGATTGTAAGATAAGTTCGTACTATTTTTCTTTGGGTTATTGTATTCAAAAATATTACCAGAACCTAAAGTATTTCTATAATATGTTGTTGAATCATAAGAAACTATTTTAAAGTTACTCGGATCTGTACGATATGCTTCCGCTTGATTAGAACTTGATGTAAATGTATTTAAATAACCACTAGGCATTTTCCATGGATTAAAAAACGCATAATCATTAAAGCCCGTCATGGCAAAACTACCAATATTAACATCTACCAAAAAACGATTATCGGCTATAAAAGCAGGATTCATGGATCCGGCATTTACACCAGCATAATTACTTTGTAAATAGCCAACATATTGTTGGGAAAATCCTTTAGTAAAAATTAAGAAAAAGCAAACAAACCATACAAAACTTCTCATAACTATTGATTTAAGTCTCTGATGACAATTTTATTTTTTGCGTTTGTCACCAATACGCTATTTCTAAAACTCAATACCCCTTCACAATCCACTGGCTCTTTTAACATCAAATTCCCGTAAGAATCTAAGAGATAAACCGTGTTTTTCTCTGGATTATAAAAAGGAAATCCATCTTGCAAATCTACTTGATGAAACAGCAAATAAGTATTAGGTTCTGCCTTCAACATATCAAATTCCAATAGTCCAAGATAATTATAAACAGATACTTTATCAAATGATTCTAAAAATAACCACTTATTATCTTTAAAATTTAACCAATGGAACTGCGTAATATCTTGGTCTATTTTTAGTGGAATGGTATCGGATAATTCGGATTCAAAGTAATACTTAATTAACTTTTTGTTTTGATAATACATGAGGTTAAAATTTTGACTATTCACTGTATTTGAACTCAGCACAAACTGTTCACCAAAATTCACTTTACCTTTAGTGGATTTAGCCCTTATTTCTCCTTTTCTATTCAACACGAATAAAGAATCCTTTTGATTGGTAAAATAGATACAATCTAAAGCTTTAAATCTTTGGTAAAAAATACGGGTATTTAAGTCACCAATCCATTGGTTAAATTGCCATCCATTGACTTGCGCACCAGAAATGGCGTAATTCACCACTTTTTCATTTACATTAATCAAAATTCTAGGTTCTCCTGTAGGGTACGCTACTATTTTAAATTGATGAATATTTTGGGTAAACTTTATTGGAAAACCTGGCATAGGTTTTCCCGCTACGGTGAACAAATAAAATTCTTTACCTGCTACAAAACAAATTTCTGGAGTTCCGTCCTTATCCACGTCTATTACAACAGGTAGCATGTTTGGGTCAAATAAAACTTTATTTTTCCAGAGCTGTTTTCCTTTTTCATTGAAACAAAATAACTCTTCGCTAGTCATCACTAGTGTATAAATACTATTTTCATGCCTAATGGAACTCAACCATTTTACTTCTTCGTAAAATGGAATCTCTAAATGGATAATTGTATTCCCTAAATTTACAGCATCTTGGGTACTTGCTAAAGCATTAAAGCAAAGCTTGGGTTGTATCCATGTTTTAAAAGAAATAGCAAGACTATTACCAGCGTCATTTTGAATCAAAAGTTGGTGTAAACGGGTGGGGACTTTTTCTGCGACTAGTTTTTTCTCATACGTTTTGCCAATTTGTAGATTTTTTATCATCCATTTCATTGCGCCTAGTTTATTAGTCAGTATTACATAGCCATTATAATTTGCGAAATATTTCATATCCCCTTTTAAGTCTGGGACCAACTCTTGCCAATTCCAACTACTTTTAAAAGGAATAATTTCTATACTACTCATGTATATCGACTGCGGCATAAGAGAATCGTAGGCTAGTTTTAAAGTTTCTTCCATCAGCATTAATTTTAAATTGCTGAATTCATTTTCTTTCGCTACAATGACCGAAAAACTGTCTTTTTCGACCAAAGCAATGGCATTATCCACCCAGCTTAAATGTTGGTTTTGAATATTAGAAAACAGGGTGTGTGCATCCTCTAAAAATCTAGAACTACCATAAAATAAAATACGTTCTGCATTGGTTGGACAAAGGGTTAAAATTGGATAAGGATTCACTGGCTTTCCTTTCACTATACTGAGTGAATCGGAGAAAGTACTATATTTAAATTCATTAGACATTTTTATGGACTCCACCACATGGTCAGTCCCAACATAATAGAAATCCGCATTTCCTTTAAATTTAATCGTTTTAAATATGGGTAAATTACGGAGGGATATTTTTTCATAACTACTAAAAACCAGGTAATCGGCATGTTTTTCTACTAGTATTTGATTGCCCATCAATTGAAAAACATACCCATTTACGGTCTCCGATACAGGAAAATAATTGGGGACATCATGTAAATCTAATCCAGCTATGCTTAAATTAAATTTTTGGAATTCGAATGCAATTTGTGCAGTTGTAACCACTGGTTTAGCCGCTTCAATTACTTCCATGATTTTAGTTGCAGCAACTGGCACGCCATACGTTTGAAGCAAGGCATATCCATGCTCCATTTTATCTAGTTTTTCAATATCATTGACATAAACTAAACGGCTATTTTCACTTGCAAAAGAACCATGATTAATTGGAAATTTTTGTTTTTGATACACATAAACGGCCCCGTAAATCAACAAACTTAAGCTGCCTATTAAAACAATAAATTTCAAGAATCTTCCAAACATTGAGCAATTTTGGTCAAAAATAACATGGATTCCCTTATTTACAACCGCATAGCAAGGAATGTTTACACAATAATTTGTGAATCAAAGATGTCGTTATAGCGCTTAAGTAGCCAATAATTTAAAGGTTTTTCTATGTAAAGGAGTTGGCCCATATTCTTTAATTGCAACCCGGTGCTTTTTGGTAGGATATCCATTATTTTGGTCCCAGTGGTATGCGGGATAAATGAGATGCTGTTCATGCATTAGGTGATCACGAAAAACTTTAGCCAACACAGATGCGGCAGCAATTGCCATAAATTTAGCATCTCCTTTTACAATACAATGGTGCTCAACAGAAGCGTAGGCATTAAAACGATTCCCGTCAATTAGCAATCGATCTGGTCTTTTCTCTAATTGATCAATAGCGCGGTGCATAGCTAAAAATGAAGCATTTAAAATATTTATCTCATCAATCTCTTGGGGTGAAACAACACCTATACCATAGGCAAGTGCCTCTTTTTTTATGATTGGGTAGAGTAAAAGTCGTTTTTTTAAACTTAACTGTTTAGAATCATTTAATAATTCATTTTTAAAGTCATTTGGCAGGATAACAGCGGCGGCTACCACCGGACCAGCCAAACATCCACGTCCTGCTTCATCACAACCACTTTCTAATTTATCATCTTCAATATACCTTAATGTCAAGCCCATAATGTTTCAAATATATTAAAATACTAAACCACTTAAAAAAAACAACCTTATAAACCAATAATTTTACTAATTTTAAACAACTTTAGCCAGCTTGGTTACGTTTAATATTTAAAGCAAAAAGCATGAAAAAGATTACAAGTATTATTTTAGGTATTTTCCTTTCCTTAACAGCCTTCAGTCAAAAAGTGGTGTATACTGACGTAGACAAAGTAAACGAAGCTAAAACAGCAGGAATCTTTCATTTTGAATTCGACAATACATACCCTTTAACTGAAATCAATAAAGTAGCCGACTATTACACCAAATTTTTCACGGTAATTTCTACTCCTATAAGTACTGGTGGTACTGCAGTTCAAATTACATTAGTGGAAGATACGGAAATGGCACGTAAAGTTACTTTGCGTTTTTTTATCAGTCTTGCTGTCGATCAAATTGAAATTATGGGCGCCGATCTTAAAACCACAGAGTTTGTAGATAAATTCATTCAGAAATAAGGAAGCCTATTGCCTTTTCTTTAATTCTAAAAAATTCTTAACAAACGCTTAGTTTTTTAGATTTTACTGAGTCACTATCGTTTTTTTTTTATACCTTAATCCACCCGATTTATTTTTACGGAGCAAAGAAATTTTAAAAAAACTAAACCATGACAACAAATATGATAGCTGTTCTCATAGAAAAAGAACAAATTCCCGAATTAAATTTTAAAAAAAACTTAGAAATTGATCAAGCCCCTGATTTAATGCAACAGTTAATGCATGCAACGAGACTTGGTAATATTCACCATGGCAAAACCAGGATTGAATTTTTAGATGATGAGGGTTTAAAGTGGGTTGAAACGACCATTTGGGCCACAGGTGCTAAATTTATTTGTTTAAAAGGAGGTGTATGGCTGCCAATTTCAAGAATAAATGGACTAAAAGAACTCTAATAGTCACAAAATACAACAGTTAAAAAACGACTTAGGTCGTTTTTTTTATTGCTAGGATTCCAATAATACAACACACTAAATCCCCCATTAATATAATCTTTCTTTTAAATTTGTCATTTAGAATAAAAATATGCAAAACACATTAACAAAACTTAGTTTTTTAAGCCTTTTCTTTTGGAGTTTGGTTGGTTTCAGCCAAGACATGCCTAATGATGTAAGCGAAGTCATAACCTGGTCGAATAAAATTGAATATAGTTCTTGCGACGAAGCGACAATTGTATTTACGGTAGATCAAAAAGATGGATGGCATGTATATGCACAAGTTCAACCAGAAGGCGGCATAAGCTTCCCGACTTATTTTGAGTTTAAAAAATCAGCCAATTACGAATTAATTGGTAAAGTAAAGGAATACGGAACAGAATTACACGAAGGACAATTTCCGGAAAAAATATTCCCTGGAAAAAAAGCAATTTTTAAACAAAAAATTAAAATCAAGTCCAAAACGGATTTCACTTTACATGTTGACTATGGTTACATGGCTTGTTTAGAAGCTTGCTTTCCACCTACAGATGAATTCTTTGACATTTCCGTAAAAGGTTGTAAAAAAAATACCCAAGCTGCAATAGAAGAAGTAATTGATAAAACAGAAGAAGAAGTATTAATTGTTGAAGAAATAGTAACTGATCTTGACAGTACAAATCAAGACATTAAATCTCCGATTGGCATTGAAGCTTATCTTTTAAAAACAGGTGAAAATGCTTACGAGTACCATTTTGCACCTATCCCTAATAAAGGATGGCTTTTTATTGTTGACCCTGCAAAGACAACAACCACGATTAAAGGTAACTTCACCAAAGAAGGTGAATTAAACCTTCCAAAACAAACCACAGACACGACAATTAATGGCAAACAATTCACCGTATACAAGGCTGGATTCATTAGTAAATCTTTTGAGATTGCTACGGAAGACACCACACAATCTATTTATGGTAGTTTAACCTTTCAAGCTATTGGACCAGATGGAGAAGTTTTTAATGCCAACCCCCACATTGCAGAAATACCTGTAAATAAAGCAAGAATTCAAAAAATATCTGATGCCGCTCAAACTTCTTATTGGGGCATATTCTGGCTTGCATTTGCAGGTGGATTGGTCGCTTTATTAACCCCCTGCGTATTCCCAATGATTCCAATGACCGTAAGTTTTTTCACTAAAGGCAGTGAAGACAAAAAGAAAGGTCTTTTTAGAGGCGTAATGTATGGCTTCTTTATCCTATTAATCTATGTTCTTTTAAGTGTTCCTTTTCATTTAATAGACTCACTAAATCCAAATATATTAAACAACATTGCGACCAATGGTCCTTTAAATATATTTTTCTTTTTAATGTTATTTATTTTCGCCATGTCTTTTTTAGGCGCCTTCGAAATTGTGTTACCTGCAAAATGGACCAACAAAGCCGACTCCAAATCTGACCTTGGCGGTTTAATTGGTATCTTTTTTATGGCGTTAACCTTGGCTTTGGTCTCCTTTTCTTGTACTGGCCCAATTTTAGGTTCTTTATTGGCTAATGCTGCTGGTGGTGGAGCCTGGAATTTAACTTGGGGTATGGCTGGATTCGGTGTTGCTCTTGGATTACCATTTGCACTATTCGCTATTTTCCCAAGCTGGTTGAACACATTACCTTCTTCTGGTGGTTGGTTAAACAATGTGAAAGTAGTATTAGGATTTTTAGAATTAGCATTTGCTTTTAAATTCTTATCCAATGCCGATCTTTCCGTTCAAGCCCACCTTTTAGAAAGAGAAGTATTTATTGCCATTTGGATTGCCATTTTTGCAGCCATGACTTTGTATTTGTTTGGGATGTATCAAACCAAACATGATTCACCAATCGTTGGTGGATTAGGAACATTCAGAATTATCATTGCAACACTATCCTTAATGTTGACTGTTTATATGATTCCAGGGTTATTCGGGGCACCATTAAAATTAATCTCTGCCTTCCCTCCTCCAACCTCTTACAGTGAAATTCCATACGGCATTCATGGTCATGCTCCAGAAGCAGAAGACGGACTGCCAGAAGGCGCAGAATTTGAACATAACTTAATGGTATTCCACAACTTTGACCAAGCAAAAAAATATGCGGATGAAGTTGGCAAACCTTTAATGATAGATTTTACAGGACACAATTGTGTGAATTGTCGTAAAATGGAAATCAATGTATGGTCAGATGAGAAAGTACATCAATTAATGAAAGAAAATTTTGTAATTGCTTCCTTGCCAGTAGATGAAAGAATCAATATGCCGAAAGCAGAAACCTCACCTTATAGTGGTAGAGAGTTAGTAACTTGGGGTGACAAATGGTCGGACATGCAGTCTGTGTTATACAAAAAGAATACACAACCACAATACATTGCTTTAGACAAAGGTGGCAACATGATGCATACGGATGCGACATACCGAACGCATGGTACACCTGAAGAGTTTGAAGAATGGTTAACTACTGCAACAAAAGAATTTGAAAAACGAGGTGAAGCCTTGGTAATTTATGGTACTGGAGCATTAGCCTTGGTAGAGTAAAAACAACTATTTTAATGAGTAATAATAGCCTTGGAATTTATTTCAGGGCTATTTTCTTTTTGGGTTTTTTGGTACCTCATCCAATCCTTGTCCGCCCCAAGGGTGACAAGTACTAATTCTTTTTATCCCCATCCAAGACCCTCTAAGCGGTCCCCATTCCTTGATCGCATCAATTGTATAATTGGAGCAGGTAGGGTGATAACGGCATGCGCCTGGAAGAATAGGAGATATAATCCATTGATATATCTTAACTGGAAAAATAAAAATTGCTTGAAAAAATTGTCGAATCATCTTACGTAATCTTGTCGGACCACCAGCGCTACCCAGCCATCATCTAGCTTAATAAAACCTTGGTCGTAACAAAAGTAATACTTTCCTCCCTTTTTAGTGTTATAAACATTGGTATGAAATCCAAAATTGTAGCCTTCCTCTAATAAAGTAGATTCTCTAACTTTCGATTTTCCTTTTGGATTAAACCTTGCTAAAATTCTTCTATTCCGTCTTAAAACATTGTTTACCCTTCTAATATAAGTATTGAAATCCTTATTCAACTCATTGTGATAGGCATTCCTGCAATAGTCAGAGCAATACTTTTTATCTGCACGACCAGATATTTCGGAATTACAGGCTAAACAAAGTTTTTTTTTGGTTTTATCAGACATAGCTTTAAAAACTTGCCCTATAAATGTAATCTTTTTTTATAATATTGCCTATCTTCGAATCAAATAATTTGAATTGTACGGAAAAATAGACATACAGGAATTACCTAAATTTGGCAATTTAGAACTCCTAGCAAAACAAGTAGTTGAAGGATTTGTAACTGGACTGCACCGTTCCCCTTTTCATGGGTTTTCGGTAGAGTTTTCGGAACACAGACTTTACAACCCTGGTGAATCGACCAAGAACATAGATTGGAAATTATACGCAAGAACGGACAAACTATTTGTAAAAAGGTATGAAGAGGAAACCAATTTACGTTGTCGCTTTGTTCTCGACATATCCTCTTCCATGTACTTTCCTGAAATTACAACTACTAATAAGGTGAATAAATTAGGGTATAGTGTATACGCTATAGCCAGTTTGATGGAACTACTCAAAAAACAAAGAGATGCTGCAGGCATTACTTTATTTAATGATAAAATAATTGCAGAGACAGCTATTAAATCTTCCAACAAACACCATAAACTCATTTATGCGGAGCTAGAAGGCGCCATGAAGGAACAGCAATCAAGTCTAAACCATCCCACCAAATTAATTGAAGTATTACACCAAATAGCAGAAAGCACACATAAACGCTCTTTAATCGTTATTTTCTCTGATTTGTTTTCCACGGAGACTGTGGAAGATCTTACAGAGGCATTCTTACATTTAAAACACAATAAACATGAAGTTATTCTCTTTCATGTTTTAGACAAAGACAAGGAGATAAATTTTGACTTCATCAATAAACCGACTGAATTTATCGATTTAGAAACTGGACGTAAAGTAAAGGTTCACCCCAATGAAGTGAAGAATAATTATAAATTAAAGGTAAAAGAACGAATTGATGCGTTAAAATTAAAATGTTCTCAATTTAAAATAGACTATATAGAAACAGATATAAATCAAGGTGTTGAATTCACTTTACAGCAGTATTTAATCAAGAGAAGTAAGATGATTTGAAAAAAAAATAAAGTTTTTTCGTTTTTTCCATTGTCATAAGAAAAAGTATACCTACTTTTGCCCCGCTAACAACGGTAGCAAGTTTGAAATTTCAAACTTCAAAAGTATTAAAAACGGTCTGGTAGTTCAGTTGGTTAGAATATCGCCCTGTCACGGCGAGGGTCGCGGGTTCGAGTCCCGTCCAGACCGCTTTTTAAATTATTGCCTATATGGCTGTAGGTATAGAAACCCCCAAAGAGTATCAAATTCTTTGGGGGTTTTGCTTTTTAGTCACTTTTTCTATAACCCATGGCTTGGTGATATTTCAATTTGCATTTTAATAAATAGTAGCTCCCCTGTTTTAAATTTTGCTTTTTAAAAACCTATCCTTATATTTCATGGATCATGTTTTACGTCTACATTAATTATGCTAAAACTTTTGATAAATATTATATTGGTCAATCAAATGACTTTTCAAAAAGATTAGCACAACACAATAATGGTTTAGTAAAATCAACTAAACCTTATCTACCGTGGAAAAATGTTTGTCTAGTAAAAAAAGACACAAGAGCAGAAGCAATGAGCTTAGAAAATAAAAAACCTTAACCGCATGAGACTTATACAGTTTATTGATAAATATGGCCCAGTCGCTGAAGGACTGAATTCAGACAAGCATTAACTTCGTCTTTACTGTAGGTATAGAAACCCCAAAGCGTTCACGACGTTTCAGTCGGAATGCAGATAAGCGAAGCTTCGTCTGCATATCAAATGCAACTTTTATTAGACCACTCCCCCACTCAGAACACAGAAATTTATACCCTTGTCACAAAAAAGCACTTGAAATCAGTCATTAACCACTATATTTTTTATATTTGAATCATAACCAATAAATTACACAAGTGATATAAACGTACCTAGGTGTTCATACCCATACCTTGGATGTAATAGTAAAAATGAAAAATATATTAATTCTTATCGCAGTTACTTTGGCAATTTCATCAGGTTACAGTCAGGTAAAGAATACGCAAACTACCGATCTATTTATGCAGAAAATTGATAGTGCCAATTCCTTAATGGGAAATGTTTCGATTTCAAAAGCAGGTGAAGAAATATATCAATACTCACTTGGATATGAAAATTATGGTCAAAAATCTAAAAACTCAGAAAACACAAAATTTAGAATAGGGTCAGTTTCGAAGTCATTTACAGCAGTAATGATTATGCAACTTATTGAAGAGTCTAAGCTGTCTTTGAATGATAAATTAGAGTCTTTCTTTCCCGATATTCCCAATTCTGATAGTATATCCATAGCGCAACTACTAAAGCATCAAAGCGGATTATTTAATATCACTGAATCTTCTGGTTTCTCAACTTGGATGGAATCTTTTCATACGGAAAAGGAAGTAATTAATTGCATAGTAGCAAATGGAGCAGTTTTTAAACCAGGAAGAAAGACAAAGTATTCTAACACAAATTATATTTTATTGTCTTTCATCCTTGAAAAAATTGAGCAAAAAGATTATTCCAAAATACTTAGAGATAGGGTGACAAGCCCTTGCTTATTAAAGAATACCTATTTCAGCGGAGAAACCAATGAATCTGTAGATCAATGCCTTTCATATGTTAAGGGAAATTATGATTGGACAAATTCAACAAATACAGATATCAGCGTTCCAATGGGAGCAGGAGGAATTGTCTCTACTCCTAAAGATTTAAATTCTTTTTACTTTCAATTATTTACTGGCAAACTCCTTAATGACAGCTTGCTAAACCTAATGATTAACAATGATAATTTATACGAATTCGCGCTGTATCCTGTAATCTCTTATGAGGATAAAGTTTGTTTTGGACATGAAGGAAGGATTGATGGATTCCATTCGTATTCCGTTTACTTTCCTGAAGATTCTATTAGTATATCATTCTGTGCAAATGGTGATGCTGGCTACCTAAATGACATATTATTACATACACTATATTCTTATGATTTGCTAAAACCTAAGGAGCAAACTTACACCACAACTAATGCCAACTTAGCACTAATAAAACTAAATACAGTTCTACTAGTGAAAGTTAACAATGAGCAATATCAGTTCCTAGAACAGTCAAGAAAGAATGTTTACAAATCAAAAACAAGCAATTTATTACTTAAGTATACTAAAGCTAGAGTTACGCTAAAAATGGGTGCAGAAAAAGTAACTTTTGATAGGAAATAAAACCGCATACAACAAAGTGTAAAATTCATTATTGCTAAGGACCTTAGTTACAACAAAATTTCACACAAACTTTAGCCATCAAAAAATTAAAAAACTTGGTATTTTGGGTGATATAAGCCTAGGTGTTTATCGCCCCGTGAAATCGTTTTTTATCAGAAAAAAAAGCCGATTCATTTATTGAACCGGCTTTTAAAGTATAAGTTTAAAAAATGATTAGAACAATACTATTTTCTTTAGCATAGCGGAACCATCTTCAAACTGCATGCGGGCTAAATAAGTACCTGCCGCTAAATTAGAAACGTTTTGATTTAATATCGTTGCTCCTTCATTCAGACTGATTTTTTCCGTCATCACAACACTACCCATTAAATTGACAATACTTAAAGTAGCGGTCGAATTTTGAGACACATTGTTTACACGAATGGTAATCAAATCTTTTGCAGGAACTGGATACAAATCAATTGTTATTTCATTTTCAATAGTCTGACTCACTGCATCTATACTGGTTACTTTCATAAAAGTATTCAATGTGGTATTGGTCGTAATTGGTGCATTGTAATCAAAAAAGATATCCGCCGTATTGGTAAATTCTGTCCCTAATGGACTACCAGCAATCGGTTGAATACTGTAACTAATCAAACCAGAACTCAAAGCATCACCATAAGTGCTTTTCCATGGTAAATTAATGTTTTCAAAAAAGAAAGTGACTAATCCCGTTTCACTTACAGTTGTGGTATAAGCATAGTCAGAATATCCCGGTTTTAAAGTGGTCCAATCCAAATCAGCATCTAACTGATCGGTAACCGAAATGTTTTGCGCAAAATAAGTCCCTTCATTTTGAAAGTGAATGGTATAATCAAATTCTTTGGTATCCATTGAAACAAAACCTTCCACACCTTGTCCTCTTGGAGACACTTCCTTGTAATTTGGATCGTACGAACCAATTACAACTGGTTGATAAGTATTCACATTATTCCATGGTGTGTAATCCAATAACCAATTTACGTCAATTGGAGCCACATTAGCCACTGTATCATAAAAGTTCAATACGGTTCCCAAAGGAATATTTGTCGGTGCGCTATAATTCAATAGCATTACGTTTGACGCATTGGGACTAAGTGATGGAAAACCGGACTGTATGCTATATGCATAAGGAGCCGCAATATTATTTAACTGAACAAAATTAAGTGAAGTGGAATTTAAAAAGGAAACCTGAGCATCTTGCTCATACCCCATTTGCACTCCTGATTCAGTAACTGTACCTTGATTTTTTACAATCACTTTTTGCTGATAATTGTTTCCTGGAATAGGTGGAATATTTGCGTTAACAGTCACTATTTTCAAATCGTGAATAATGTTCATGTCATTTGCGATATTCACAACAGTATTACAACCGGTTGCAGCGGTAACACTTACCGAGTTGGTATTACTTTGACAAGCAGCCAATGGATAATAAGCATTTACTTGTTCAGAAATAGTGTACGTTCCTGAAGGCACTTGAAAACTATAATATCCATTTGCATCTGTAAAAGCATAACCTATACCTGAGCAATGTATCATAATGTTTTCCACGCCTACTTCTGTTGCGTCATATACGCAATCCGCATTTGCATCCACGTAAACATTACCAGAAATAGTACAATAACAACTACTGCTTGTATTTGCATTTGTAATCCAAAAATGTTTTGAACTACTACATCCATTCGCATCTGTTACCGTTACCCAATAATCGCCAACACCTAAATTATTTACACTTGCCGTAGTAACGCCGCCAGAATAAGAATAAGTATAAGGAGCAACTCCACCATATGCATTTGCAGTAACTGCACCATCAGTATTAAATATACAAGTTGCAGGTGTAGTTGAAACCGCAATATGTACAGGAGAAACACTAGACAAAGTAGTCGATTTATTAATAGAACAGCCTACTGCATCTGTTATTTGACAAGCGTAACCTCCTAACGAAACCCCGGAAAGCACATTCGTTGTCGCTCCATTACTCCACAAATAAGTAAAAGGTGGATTTGAACCTGAAGCACTTACACTAACGGTTCCTGTAGTATTAGGACAAACAACAGTAGAACCGTTAACACTTCCATTGATTGAACTAATTGGATTAATCAACACACTTCCAGTTCTCACACAACCAACTGCATCTGTCACTTGAAAAGCATATGTTCCTGGATCAAGATTTGAAAGTGTTGCACCTGTGGCTGCTGTATTTGAATTCCATGAATAAGTATATGGAGCTGTACCACCTGTTGCAGTCAAAGTAGCTGATCCAGTAGCAGAAGTACATTGACTTGGTGTTGCAGTATAAGTAACATTTATTGGCGTATTAACACCTACATACGAATACCCTTGGCCTGTACAACCATTGGCGTCTGTTACAATTACAGTTTGTGAGGTACCACCTGACAAATTAGAAGCAGTCTGTGTATTTTGACCGTTGCCCCATGCATAACTGTATGGACCAACTCCACCGGATCCAAAAGCAATTACACTTCCATCTGATTGAACACAAGTCGCACTTGTCATACTTGTATTTACAGACACTTGTGGATTCTGCGAGATATAAGCCCCTAAATAATTAGATTGACAACCTTGCGCATCCGTAACTACTAACGGATAATAACCTTGCGTCATACCACTTAAAGCGGCAGTCGTAACGCCATTTGCCCAAAGATAGCTGTATGGCGCTGTTCCTCCAGTACCTACTGCGGTTGCAGTACCATTAATACAGCTTGCATCCGTTGTACTTATAGTGGCAGACACGTTAGATATCTGATAAACATTGGCCGCAGAATCTGATACTTCTAAAACACAACCCGTAGTTTGATCGGTAATAACTACTGAATACTCACCAAGTGGAACAACTGCATTATTTCCAGTATAAACTGCCAAAGTTTGCGTATTTGTCCAATCAAAAGTAAAAGGACCAGTAGACCCACCTTGTTGTGTTGCAGTTAAAGTACCCATGGTTGCTGGACAAACTGGAGAAATAGCTGAAGTATAAAAATTAAAAGACGGTGTATAACCACTTTGATCCCATGCGCTTAATGAACCATCACTGGCTTGGCAAGACATATAACCATAATTATCCATCCCAATATTTGTCAATTGATCCGTCAAGGAATTTACATTCGCATGGACAATGGAAGTTCCATTAATAAAATAAGTATAAGTTATCGGCAGTGACAATCCTGTAGCGGTAACGGTATAAATACCGTCATTATTACATGGCACTTGCGTAACCACACCCACTAAGTTCTGGCTAAATATGCTTGATGTAAAACTGACCATGAGAATAAGTAAGAGAAATAGCTTTTTCATAATTCTGAATTTTAAGTTGTTTAATTCAAATACGTTACCAAAAACAAATAAGTTGTCTGACCAAAATTAATTAAATACTTTTCACCCAAAAAAAAACCACTAAAAATAAGGCTCATGCCAATGTAAGCAGTACTTCAAAGCACAATGGATTATTTTTAAATAAAAAATAACACGCTTAAAACTAAAATATACAAATCATCCAATTTTATAAAAAAATTGATCGTGTGAAAAATATATTTATATTTAACCTATTAACATCTATCTAACAGTAAGATACTAACTAAAAAAATCATTGTTATTAGTACTTTCTGCTTCACTATTTCTAAGCTGTCAACCTATTGTGATGCGCCTTTACGGAATGACAAAACCAAAATTTGAAACTCAAAATTCACTCCTAAAAAACAAACAAATTTGATTTAGACAACACAAATTTGGCAACCTTAAACACTGAAAACTTTTTAGTGGAAATAAATAAACAAGGTATTCCACAAGGAGCTATTTATGATAAAAATGGCAACTACATAGAATACAAGCTATCGGACAACACTTGCAACGCTGGACTATTCCATTTTATCCCTGCTTTAGACACAACGATTTCGTACAACAAACCCGACAACTTAAATCTTAAAGGAGAGCTAAATAAATTCAACGACTTAAATGACAACAAGTTAAATGCGGTTGTGCCTGCAGATTTCTATTTACTGATTTACTATACCGTATGGTCGGGGAAACTAAATAAAGACCACGTTAAAATATGGGAAGATGCCGCGAAAAAAAATACGAATTGCAACATTAAAGTGATTAAAGTAAACATGGACTTTCAAGAAAATTGGGAGGAAGGGTATAAAGAAAAAATCAAGCAGGCGACTAGCAAAAAGAAATAGCAAACAAAACTTTAAGAAATAGCTTAAGCTTTAATACAGTTTGGTAATAATTGCGTATTTTTATTAAAACACCAGACATGAAAACAGTATTTATCATTCTTGGCGTGCTTTTATTGGTATTTGTTATCATTCAAATCTACACCATGAAAACCCAAAGCAATATTGAAACCTATCCTTATAAGGTTGAAAAAAAATATGAAAAATTTGAAATTCGCAGTTACGCTGCAAGCCTGTTCACTTCGGTTAAATTAACCAAAGAGTATAAAACTTCTTCCAGCAAGGGCTTTTCCATTTTAGCTGGCTATATTTTTGGTGGGAATGATAAAAAAGAAAAAATTGCCATGACATCTCCAGTAGCCATTTCATTAGACGACACAATGACTATGATGTTTCTAGTACCAAAGGAATACAAAAAAGAAAATTTACCTGCGCCAAACCAAACCCAAATAAAATTTAGAGAAGAACCTGCTAAAAGAGTAGCAGCGATAACTTTCGGAGGTTGGGCAAATGATGAAAAAATAAAAAATTATAAAATGGCGTTAAAGGTAGCCTTAGACAATGAAGGGATTAAGTATTCTAATCGATTTTATTTTCTTGGTTATAACCCTCCCTTCGAAATGATTGGTAGAAAAAATGAAATCATTGTAGAATTAGACAATTAATTACCACTAATCTTTATTTACAAATCTCCCCCAAACCAGTCAACCCTTATGTTACCACTGTGCTTTTGACAGTTGAAAACCGTATATTTAAAAGCGTAAACACAATATTTTCTTACGTGACAATTATACCATAATCTTTAATTACAACACTATATATTTGTGAACGGATGAAAAGCTATCAAAAAATATTTGCCGCCAAATACGATTCGTTTATGAGGAATTTAGAAAATTCTTTAGGACCAATTAGAAAAGAATTATTAGGTGATTTAGAAGGAAATATTTTAGATGTAGGTTCTGGTACAGGAGTAAATTTTGAATACTTTAGCCCAAAAGCGAACGTAATAGCCGTTGAGCCATCCAAATTTATGTTGGACAAATCAGAGCTTAAATTACCTAAAAAAGCGAATATTACTACTTATAATATTGATGTTACAGACAAAACATTAGACAACATTGTTCCCCAACACTCCTTAGATTACATTATATGCACCCTTGTTTTATGTACTATTCCAGATCAAAAATTAGCTTTAGACAAGTTCAAGAAATGGTTAAAACCTTCAGGGAAACTTATAATTTTAGAACATATACATGCGCAAAAAAAAGTCAATAGAATATTGCAAAACATGGCAAATCCAATATGGCAGCTGGTAGGTGATGGCTGTAATTTAAACAGAGATACAGATGTCTTCATTAAGGCGGCTGGTTTTAAACTAGAAAGTGAACATTATTTTAAAAAAGGACTGCGTTTTTACCAAGCCATATTTACGGTTTAAAATGTATCTAAAAAAAAATATTAATTTTGATACTAAAGGACTCCTAATTCATTAATTTTAAAAAAATAAAACAAGAAAAGACATGCAAGTAAACTGGACAAAAGAAGAATTGAAAATTTACCTTCTGATTTATTGCGCAAACGCAGATTTTTCAGAAACAAAGTCTGAGATAGCATTTATAAAATCAAAAATTAAAACCAGCAATTTTGAGCAATTGCATGCTGAATTTGATAAAGACAATGATTACCAAAGTATTCAAAAAATTCAATTATCCATGAAAGAAAATGGTTATTCAAAAGAAGATAAAGATGCCTTATTTGAAGACATAAAAGCAGTTTTCTTAAGAGATGATAAATATGATGTTTTAGAACAAAACCTCATGATTGGATTAGGACATCTACTGAAATAAATATAATGTTTCTAACATTCAAAAATAAAATGACAAAAGGAAAATATTTAATACTGGCAATAACTACTTTATTGATGGTAAGTTGCGGTTTACAAGATGAAAAATCCATTAAAAATAAAGCTGAAAAAAAGGTAGTTGAAAAAAAACCTCAAGATATGCTTCGTGAAGCATATCAGCTTTTTAAAGAAGGCGACGACACGGAATCTATCCACTTAGCGAATAAAGTTTTACAAATAGGAAGAGACAGTAAAAACGATACCTTAATTGGTAATGCCTTAACTTCGTTATGCCGAAACGCTCAGCGAAGCTTGGACACCATTAAATTAGCAGAATTAAGTGCAGAATTAATGGATCTAGCTGCCTCATCTGGCAATCAAAAATGGCTGATGTATCGGGCCCATATGAACGCTGAAATGTGGCGATTAATTGGTAACATGGATAGAGCTGAAGATTTTTACAACGAGAGTATGAGAATCAGTTATGAAACTGGTGCGACTGGTATGTATACCATTGATCATTTTAACAAGTCATTTGTTTCCACAGCCAAAGGAGACTTTACTACTGCCAATACCTTAATTAAAAAGTATTATCAACTGAGAAAAGAAGAAAATAATGAGACCGAAGATGCTTATGGTTTAATTGCTTTAGCTTATTTACTAGAACAGCAAGAAAATTATGAGGGTGCACATGAAGTTGCGGTGGTGACAAGAAGATTATTCAAAGCACAAAATATTTTTCCAGAACCACCTGACGAAAAACCATTGATAGCCGTGGAGCTGAAAGTTCAAGAAGTATTGCCACCTGCAACATTAACAGCAATAAGTGAAAATGCTACTTCAGCATCTGTTTCAGCACTACTGGAAAAGTATTTGAAATAGATTTATTGCATGTAAATTCAAATTTGTTACTATCCAAAACACCAACCAAAGTAAAAGGATATCCCCCTTCTATTGATTTCTAACCATACCATTCATAGGTATAGCCTTATGGCAAAATCCAATTAATCTTTATTTCTTTTATCTTGTACTTTTGCTAAAAACTCAGGCGTAACCACTTCCACTCCTTCTTCTAATGCTGCTTCATTAATTTTTGTAATAATCATCTTCAGAAAGATACGTGGTACTTTTGTCAATTGTTTATAAGCATCTGGATGCCATTTCACCGGCGATTCCATTCTTTCAACTTGGTATTTAACAGAGTCCACATTTACGCCTTTCGCTTTTGGAATAGGCTCAGCAAAAGGATGAGAATGCTTACTAAACCAAAATTGTTTACTGTCACGAAATCCAAAATCGACAGGTAAAGTAGGGAAGCCTTCTCCTTTTTTCAAATATTCGGCATAACGCTCTTGCATGATAATTTTATCAATACGCAATAAAAAGTGTGCTTCAATCTCAGGACCGTCGTATCGGAAAATATCTGATTCCTCTAACGTGCATTCAAAAATTTGGACCGACTCTTTTATAATTTCTGGAAACTCCAATTCAGCAACGTCAGGATTTTTTTCTCTTGTAGAAGGAATCAGTGTAAAAATACTATCGGCCATTTTCTCTTTGGTCGTCTCTCCTGGATAACCTAATTCCACGGCATTTTTTAAATAAGCTTTATCGTAAGGAATAAAATTTAATGCAACCGTCTTCCGCTTTCTAATATTTTCAGCCGTATTAGAAGTCCCTCGACTAATTAGCATCATATAGTGATTTTTAGAAATTCCAAAAGGAAAACACAGGGAATAAGACCCAATATTTGTTAATCCGTTCTCCGATTTAGTCGTGCAAAGCACTACCGGCATTGGAAAAAAAGAAGAGGTTTGATAAAAATTATCCAACACTTTTACGTCCACAAATCTTTCTTTATCCTTATCGTTCCACCACATATTTTTTATATTTATAATTTTAAAACTTTTACTAACCACAGTTTAATTTCTGCCACATCTGTCTCCACCTTAGAAAGATCAGAAGCACCAGTTATGCCATTTACGCCTGCTATGGCATTGTCTCCCGCAGCAGATGTTGCCATGACAAACATTTTTTTCTCATCATAATACTTTTCAATAAAATCAGCGGTATTTTTCTCTGGACTAAATTTCTCCCATGTGTGTATTAGAATAATTGCATTCCAATCCGCAGGCTCAACCGTTTTTAAATCTGTTGCATCTATAACTTTAAAATAAATGGTATCAAAAACTTCATCTTCCAGAACCCCCTTTACTACTTCTTTTTTAAAATCACTTCCCTGCGTGACCACTAAAACTTTTAAATTACTTGCTTTATCTCCTTTTTCAAAAACAGCTACAACGCCCATAGAATAAGTCACACTAAACCAAGCTAAAAAAAGGAAGAACAGTACCAATACAGAAAATACACCAATAATAATCTTCTTTTTCATTTTCTTTGAAATATGTAATAAAGGTAAGGCGGGAATACGTATAAGGCAATGACTAAGGTCAGCTTTATCACCCCCCTCTCTCGTTACATAAAATTTAATGGACATGCAATGGTTTAGTCGTGACTGGTAATTCTACAAGCCCTATTTTTAACCATTTTTAAAACAAGTTAGAAAATTCAAGATTAATTCATTAGATTTGATTTACTTGCTGTTAGCCTATGTTTTCCACTGTATATAAAAATAGGCCTCAAACGAACTAAACTTTAACATCCTAAAAAATTAGCCTCCATCATGCGTAAAACTAAACACTTCTATCCCCTTGTTTTCATGCTATTTTTACTAGGCTCTTGTTCCATATTCGGCATTCATTTTGAAGTTCACAATCCAAACCATTCGGGAAAAACACCTCATTTTTCGAAAGAAACAATTCTATTGGGTGAATTATCCAAATACAGAACTTGTTTTGATGTATTTTATTACGACTTAGCCCTAGACATTGCCCCAGAAAGCAAATCTTTAAACGGGACAGTAGAAATTCACGCTGAAGCTTTAACAGATTTTGACACGCTTCAAATTGACCTGCACCACAACTTTGAAATAACAGCATTAGTTGAAATTGAAAGTAAGCGTTCTTTAAAATATTTCCGACAAAAAAGAGCGGTATTTGTATTACTTTCTAAACAAAAAAACGAAAAATTCAGTTTGAAAATTGCTTACAACGGCAAACCCATCAAAGCTAAAAAAGCACCATGGAAAGGTGGATTTGTCTGGAAAAAAGACAAAGAAGGCAACCATTGGGATGGTGTAGCTTGTGAATCTATTGGTCCAAGTATCTGGTGGCCATTAAAAGACCATGCTTCAGATGAGCCCGACAGTATGCGATTACATTATACCGTACCTAGCGACTTAATGGCAATTGGAAACGGACAATATAAAGGAAGCACCACTGTAAATAACAAGTCAACCTATAATTGGTTTATCTCTTATCCAATTAACACTTATAATGTATCCCTTTATATTGGAAAATTCAAATTGATACAAGAAACATATAAAGGAATAAATGGGAAGTCACTTGCCATATCCCACTATGTACTAGAAAAAAATTATGAAAAAGCGAAAACTCATTTTAAACAACTACATAAACATTTGGCTTTATACGAAAAAAGATTTGGCGAATACCCTTGGTATAATGATGGTTTTAAATTGGTGGAATCTCCATACCCAGGAATGGAACACCAAACAGCAATAGCGTATGGTAATGGCTATAAAAATGATGCCGACTTTGAAACGGATTATATTATTTTGCACGAAACGGCACACGAATGGTGGGGAAATAGTGTTACAGCAAAAGACTTAGCACATGTCTGGTTACAAGAAGGCTTTGCTACCTATGCTGAAGTTTTATATTTTGAAGAAAAAGACGGCCATACACACTATAAAAATGAATTACACTATAAAAGAATATTTATAAAAAATAAATACCCAATTGTGGTTTTAGAAGGCCGTAGGTGGTTTCATTATCGAAAAAATAGTGATGTTTATAATAAAGGCGCATGGATATTACACTCCTTAAGAACACAGATCAACCAAGACAGTATCTTTTTTGACATCCTTCAAACTTTTTCTGAAAACAACAAATATAAAATAGTAGACTCTGATGATTTCATTCATTTGGTAAATGAAAAAACAAAGGATAATTATAACTGGTTCTTTAACCATTACCTATATAACAATGAAGCACCATCACTTTCCTATTACATTTCCGACCAAGGCATCCTTCATTATAAATGGTCAAATACGCTTCCCGAATTCAACCAACTCAAACTCGGGCTAACTACCCAAAACAAAGAATATACAATCACACCAACCCACAAGGTTCAGCAATTTACTTTACCAAAATCGGAAGATGGCTATTGGCATTTTAATTTTTCAAACGAAGTACTATTTGCTATAATAAAAGACAAATCATTAATCAAAGCATGACAAATAATTTAAATAATAACCTTCGAAACATGCCATATTAATGATTATAAAAATTCAATACACCATACCTAAAACTGACTTTACTATTGGCTTATATTTTTTAAGGTATACCGAATAAAACTAATTTCACCACTATTATTAATCCCGCTTTTCAATTAAAGTTAAATTATTACGTTATCTATAAAAAGCTAGAGTTCATCACTATTGGTATTAAATAATAAATATATGCAAGATAATTTTCATACAGCAATTCCAAAATCGGAAATCATCAGAAAATATATCGCTTATTATTATTTTCATGAATCCGTTTCAGAAACAGCCGTAAAATCCTTCTTTTATTACCCCCATTACAAAAATGCATTGACCATTTATAAGGACTCCATTGTTACCATGGAGAATAGCTACACTACCTGTACAAAACCTGCTAAAGATGGTTTCTTTATTGGATATACACAAATAACAAAACATGCTGCAAAAGCAATCCTTTATCCGCCATTCGATAAAATTGGCGTCGTTTTCCAACCCTTAGGTCTTAATAGATTTTTAAATGGAACATTCCAGGAATTAGTTAATTCGCCTATTCATTTAAACTTCAATCATTTTAAGAATGCTATGGAAGACACCTTATTGAAAACATTTGAAACTAAAGACATTGATAAGAAAGTAGCGCAATTAGATGCATTTTTCCTCTTAAACCAAACTAATTTTGAAGAAAAAAAATTAGAGCAAGCCATTACGCTTTTATTGACAAAAGAGCACAAATATACCGTAGCAGAGTTATCGGAGGTATTGTCAATTCATAGAAAAACATTATTACGTTTATTTAGAAAACATTTAAACTGTGCTACCATTGAATATATCAAATTGATACAGTTCAGAAAAGCAGTTGAAACATTTCAAAGTTCAATCGAAAAATTATCATTAACAGATGTAGCTTATAAAAGTGATTATTATGACCAAACTGAATTCATTCGTCATTTTAAACAATTAACGGGATTTAATCCTAAATCTTTTTTCAATAAGCTTTCGAACTATGGCGGTAAAGAAACTTACTGGACCTTTGAATAAGCTTGATTTGTCCCAAAAATACAATTTTAGTTCACTAAACTGTTTTATATTTACCCAGTAAAAAGCATTAAAGCCAAACATCTTAAAGAAATGAAAATCACATTACAATCTATCTTGTTTTTATTTGGGTTATTGATCAGCAATAATACCTTCTGCCAAGGTGCCATATCCTCTTTGGTAAATGACAGCCAATCGAGTATTGAAAATAACCAGCCAACTTGTGGAAGTTACCATTACATGGAACAGGTGAATAATGAATCTAGTAATTACTTTGATCTCTCCACCCAATTAATGCAGCAAATCAACGCATTAGTGTTGGACCAACAACAGAACCGCGCCTACGAAGATTTGTATGTCATTCCTGTCGTTTTTCACATTGTATACAACAACAATCAAGAAAACCTACATGACTCTGTTCTATTAAATCAAATAACAATTTTAAACGAATGTTTTAGGAGAAAGAATGCCGACACCACCAATACCAGAAATGTGTTCCATCCCCTTGTTGGCGATTCAAAAATAGAATTTAAACTGGCAGATATTGATCCAGCTGGCAATCCAACAACAGGCATCACAAGAACCTCTTCTACGGTCAGCAATTTTGGTGGAATTCTTCCATATGGTGCATCTCAAACACAAGAGATTCAAGACTGGATAAACGACAGCTTATTTTACAACTTCTTTAGAATCACTCAGTCAAGTTTAGGTGGCAGTGACCCATGGAACACAGATGAATATTTAAATGTTTGGATTGGAGATTTAAGAATTTTAGAACCACAGTTCAACAACTTAGAGGAATTGGTTTTTTTCGGTTTATCGACACCACCTTCAAATCATCAAAACTGGCCAGACTCCGTATTACAAATTACGGATGCTTATCACCAAGGTGTATTGATGCATTATGTAAATATTGGCGCCAACAATCCAAATAGTTTACCAGCACCATACACAGCATACAATGGTTTAGTAAACAAAGGAAAAATGTTGGTTCATGAAACTGGGCATTATTTAGGTCTAAGACACATCTGGGCTGACGGCGATTGCACAATAGATGACCACATTTCGGATACGCCACTAGCTAACAATCCAAGTCAATATAACTGCAACCCTTCTTTAAATAGCTGTGTGGACAATATCAACGGACAAGATTTACCAAACATGACCGAAAACTACATGGATTATTCAAGTTCTGATTGTCAAAACGCCTTTACTATTGGGCAAGCAGATGTGATGCGTGCCGTCCTTGAAAATTTTAGAATAGATTTACCTACAGTTATTTCAACTGCTAGTATCGCAGAAAGTAACTTATTAGAAAAGGTGATTATATACCCTAACCCAAGTAATGGAAATGTGTTTATTGACCTAGGGACAAATATTGAAAATGTGCAATTGAGCATATTCAATGGCGTTGGTCAGGTAGTATTAACGAAAAATTACGTGAAAACAAAAATCATTCCTCTTGGATTAGCAATAGAACCAGGCGTATATTTTGTTCAATTGAGTACAGAAAATGGTAAACAATGGTCGCAAAAAATTATTATTGAATAGATCAAAATGGACGGTCAATTGTAGGTTTCTTCCCTTAATTACACAATTTCAATTTTATATTTCACTTAAACGAAACACTGCTGGAAAGTCATAATATCTCCTACATCTTCAACTTGGGTAAAATAGTAATTGAAAAAAAAGTGCATTTCACGCAAAAAAAAATACCCTTAAGAAGTACATTTACTCGAACATTTCATACATTTATTAAAATTTTGATGATGAAAAAATTATATATCTTAGGTATTGCATTGCTTACAGGGCTTTCCATAAATGCACAAAACATATTAGTGATAAACGACAATGATAATATCACGCAAAACACCGACACTTTTTTAGCAGCACTTCAAGGGTCCGATTATTCAACATACACTTATTTCAATGCAATTGACTCTAATCAAATGCCTTCGAGTACTTATCTGCAAGATTTTGACGTGGTGATTTATTATGCCTCTACAGATGGAATTGGATTAAACTTATGGGACAATGGCCAAGCGGGAAACACGGCTTTAAAAGGTTTTTTGACAGATGGCGGAAGGGCTTGGATAATAGGGACTGATTTATTTTATGCCGGAGGATACACTAATCCTGAAACCTTTTTAAGCACTGATTTTACATATGAATATATGGGATTAACATCTTACAATGTCCAGTCATATGGTGATGACGGTAATGTTGGCTTACCGCAAGTAGACCTGAACAGCAACGTTACTGCAAATTTTCCCGACAGTTTAATATGGACTTTTAGTACCGTTTGGTGGGCAGATGGTGTGACGGTTAGAAATGAAGGAACTGCCATATATAATATGGGACCAAGTAGTTATACATTAGCTGGTGAAACAGCCATGACGCATTATCACGATTTTGCAACCAATGTGATGGGCACTTATTTCGATCCTGCCTTAATAAACACAGATCAAAAAAGAATTGATTTTATTAACGCTTCTTTAAACTATTTTATTGATTTCGATTTAGGAATTAATAAAAACAATACTGTCGAAAACCTAATTAAAGTCTACCCATCTCCTGCCAACAGCTATATAACGATAGAAAGTAGTTTCGCAAAAAAACAAAACTATCAAATTTTAAATATCGCTGGTAAAGAAATGCTATCAGGCAACTTAAACACAAATATAAATACCATTTCCATTAGCGCTTTATCCAGTGGGATTTATTTTGTAAAAGCAGGAAATACGGTAAAAAAGATTATCATAGAATAATCCATATAAATGAAAGGGTAATGCACTAAAATACCAATCAAAAAAACTACAGCTATGAAAACATTTGAAACGCTTACTGCCGCTATTGCTCAGCTTAAAAAAGAGGGATACACAACTGATTTCAACATTCGACAAAATGGTATCCATTGTAAAGTAACGAATATTTTATTAAGCCCTAAAGAGTTTGAAATTGATGAGAAATATCATTTTGAAGACAATGACGATCCTTCAGATGCTGTTACGCTTTATGCCATTTCATCTGTCAATGGAAAAATGAAAGGACTATTAGTAGGAAGTTATGGTATTTATCAAGACGATTTCACCCAAGAATTGCTAGAAAAACTAAAATAGTAAAATACCTTATTTCTTGTAATTCACATTTTTAAATATTCGAATATTTATAAAAAAGGAAGCTAATCACTTCCTTTTTTCATTGCTAAAAATCCCTTATTTTTTTCATGTCACCTGGCAAATATCCCCCAACCCAATCCCTAAAAAAATAGGACGTAAAAACCATTTATTTATATTTTTTTTAAGACCAATTAATACCGGTAAATCAACTTGGGAAAAGGAACTTTATATTTATACTTAAAGGTATAAATATTCATACCCGCTACCCAAAATTATTTTTCGAAAAGCCTCCAACTCAAAAAGAGTTTTCCTTAACAAAAAAGCCAATTCTTTTTAATCTGTCTTTATAAAAATAAAATCCGATTAAAACAAACAAGACTAACACACTCCTTAACTGCTCTTTAAAACATAATATAATTACACAGCAATAAAATAATTGCAAATTATTTTATATAGAATGATTCTAAATAAAAAAAGATATTACATTTGCAAAACACTATTTAGAATCATTAAAAATAACGAAATGAAAAAAAACTTACTTTTTGCAAGCATTTTATTAGCTGCAACCGCAAACTCACAAGAGGTGGTTTCTGTTCAAGCAGGCTATACAAATCAAGCATATTACAGCTTGAATAATGGAGAAATATCGAACATTGTAAACAACGATTGGGATCTTGCATTTGAAACGGGGGCATTTAATACAGGCATTAGAATCAATGGCACATTAGACTGGTCAGTTTATACGGCTTCAAATGACACAACAGATTGGGCAAATTTGGACACAGCAGGTTTTTCAACATGGACTCCCTTGCACAATTCAGATTTATCGTGGAGCGAAGGCGCTTTTAATCAAGCCAACGACCCAAACAACCCATACGACATTGGCTGGGGAATATACAACCCAACATCACACGCCATTACCGGAGACAAGATATTTGTATTAGAAGCAAGTAATGGAGACATTAAAAAACTTTGGATTAAAAACTTAGTCAATGGCACTATCAAAATTCAGGTAGCCGACTTAGACAATAACAACTTAGTTAATCAATCCATTATCAAGGGAAATTATTCGGATAAAAATCTAGTTTATTATGCCATTGCATCAAACACTGTGATTGACCGTGAGCCTTTGGCTACCGATTGGGACTTAGTATTCACAAAATACATAGGAGAAATTGCACCAGATACCTATTATGCTGTCACAGGCGTTTTAACCAATCCATACACAAGCCTATACGAGGCAAACGGCGATTTAGCGAGTAATTTAACTTACAATAATGCCATTCCATTTAATACCGAAATCAATACAATTGGATACGATTGGAAATCTTATTCTTTTAGCGCAGGTGGATACGTTTTAGATGATTCCTTAGTATTTTTCATTGAGAGTCAAAACGGAGATGTTTTTAAATTAGTATTTACCGGCTTTGGTGGATCAAGTACTGGTGATTTTGAATTTACATTAACTCAAATTGGGGCAGCATCAATAGCGTCTACTCCAGCAGCAAACGCTTTAAACATCTATCCAAATCCTGCAATCGACATCCTCCATATTGAAAATGCAAATAACATCCAAAGCATTTCAATTCTAAACATGAACGGACAAATAGTACGCGATCAAAACATCCAAAACCAAAGCATTATTCAATTCGACATCAATAATTTACCTAATGGAATTTATGTATTAAAAGCAACACAAACCGACGGTTCTATTTACAATTCAAAATTTATTAAAAAATGAAAAAATTAATTATTCTTTGCTTAGGCATCACACTATTCTCCTGTAATTCCACTAAAGAGGAAAAAACTAAAGAAAACACACAAAAAATAGGTATTATTTTAGTTAACCACGGGTCTGTTTCAGAAACATGGAGAAACATGTTATTAGACATGGAAGACCAAGTGGAAGCTGCGATTTTGAAAAACCCTTTGATTGGGGATGTGAAGACAGCCTTTATGGAATACAATGAACCTTCGATAGCTACCAGATTAAAAGAATATGATGCCGAAGGTTATACAGATGTGATAATTGTTCCTGTTTTCTTAACCGTTAGCTCGCATTATTCGCACGACATACCAGTGATAGCTGGAATTAGTTCTGATCCAAAAATTCAAGAAGAGTTGGCTAAGGAAAAAATTGAAGTTTACAATCCAAAAGCCAATGTGACCATTACACCGCCACTGAACTACACTACTTTATTAAAAAAGAATATTGAGCGTAGGGTAATGGCTTTGAGTGAGTCTGCAGAAAATGAAGCAATTTTATTGGTGGCATACGGAGACGAACAATACAACCAACAATGGGAAGAAATGGTAGAAGAAATTGGAAAGTATTTAAAATTCAAAACAGGTCATGAAAGTATTGCATACGCATGGTGTGGACATATTGTAAGATATTCTTCGGAACCAACAACAGAAGGCATTGAGCAATTACTAAAATTGGAAGACAATGTGATTGTGATTCCAGTACTTGTTGCAAATGATGAGTTTTTCCAAGGTGAAATCATCCAAAACGGTGTAGATGCATCTTCAAACACTAGCGCTGTAAAATACAAGCAAGACGCTTTATTACCAGATGAAAACTTAAATGCCTGGGTGATTGACATTACAAACCAAACAGTAGAAAACATCAATAAATAAAAATGAATAATCGTTTTTCAAATGATAAAAGAAAGTGGATCGCAACAATTGTTGTGTCCGCTTTCTTCCTTTTTTTCTGGATCTACGGACCCTTACAAGGAGTTATTACGCCTTTTTTTAATACAGAAAAAGATGTCCATCATGTAAAACCAATTTTGGTCAAAGAAAGACAACACCATTATAATCAAGTAAAAAATATTGGTGAAATGGAAACAAAAGGTGATGGCTACAGGCTAATCACCAGAAAAAGAGAAGCCAAACCACATTCAAAGGTCATTCATTTTGAAGAAACTATTGCCAACAAAAGTGAATACGGCAAAGCATTACTCGCAAATGCGATTAAGCTATATGAACACACCCCCGACGAGACCATACTCCGTCAAACAGAACATCTATTTTTTGTCGAAATTATCCGCAATAAAGAAAGGACTTATTACTTTCAATCAAAAGGACTCACCAATCAAATCCAAGGGTATTCTGGCCCCATCAACCTAGGAATATTTATTGATGAAAACGCAAAAATTACCAACATGCATCATGTCAGTTCACATGAAACAGTTAGTTATTTAAAAAAAATTGCCAGTACTTATTATTATGATCAGTACAAAAATAAATCATTAAAAGAAATTCATCAAATTGACGCCATTTCAGGTGCGACAATCACTACCAAAGCCATGGCATTAACAACAACCGAATTGGTTGCAATGGCAAACCCCGACCCAATTGAAAACTTGAGCGACAGCATGGGACTTTCCAATTTTCAAATGGTTGCTAGTCTGACATTAAAGTGGTTGATTCACATCAGTGTAATCTTTATTTTATTCCTTTATGCATTTCAAAAAAAATTAAGGAAAAGTAAAAAATTCGTCTTGCTGACCGCTGCAGTTTGCGTAATCTATATTGGGTTTTTCTTAAACGACTCATTTACCTATGTCACTTTTATGCATCCATTTATTGGCACATCACTTTCCTCTTTTATGGGACTTTATGCACTATTTGTTTTGCTAGGTGCAATTTGGGGTAAAAACACATACTGTAAACACATTTGTCCATACGGCAACATTCAACGTTTGCAACTTCACCTCACCAAAGGGTTAAATAAAAAATTCTTTTTAAAAAACAAGCGCATAAAACAAGTGCGGTTTACCATCCTTTTCTTTCTAGTTATAGGAATATTAGCAGGGTACAGAAACTTAAGTCACCTGGAACCTTTCCCTTACATTTTTGGTTTTGAAGTCGAAAGTTTATGGTTCTTTATATTCTCAGTAGTCGGCTTATTAATGAACTGGGTTTACCCAATGATATGGTGTCGATTACTTTGTCCAACTGGTTCTATTTTAGACAGCATCATGGTTGTTTCATCCAAAAAACAAAAAAATGCACACACATAAAATCATTCATCAAAACGAAACAGGTAATGTGGCACTTTGTGAAAAGTGCGAACATATTCATTTAGAAATAGGCACATTTTTGGCCGTAATGCCAATTACTCAATTTAAACTTATTGTAAAAGACTTTAAACAAAGGAACAAAATTCCTTTCCATTATTTATGCTCAGAAAACAAACCTGACCAAATGGTGATTCAAACTACTAAAAATACTTTTATCACCTTGGATGAAAATGAATTTGAATCAACATTTGAATTATTAGACCGCGCCAACCACCACCTTGAAATTTTCGAATTATTAAAGTAATTACATGAAATCTTACCTCTTATTCATCTCACTTCTTACGATTTTCACCAATGGAATAACTCAAGTTTCCATTCAGGTAAAAAGTAAAAACGACCTTTTACCTTACGTCAAAATTAGCTACCATTCAACATTAAACAGCAGGGTAAACTTCACTTTGACCGATTTAAATGGGGAAGCCAAAATAAATTATAAACCCAACAGTAAAAACCAATTATTTATTCAATTGAATGCATTGGGCTACATTACTGTTTACGATACACTAATCGCTACTAAAAATTACACGTTTCAATTAACGCCAGACAATAAATTACTGGGTGAAATTTGTGTAACGGGAGAGTATATGCCGACGCTAGCAAGTCAATCTGTCCATAAAATAACAGTCATTCACAAAGAAGACATTTTAAAGTCAGGCGCTTCAACTTTGAACGACATTTTAACTTACCAAACAAACATAAGAATAGAGCAAGACAACATTTTAGGAGCTGGAATCAGTATGGGTGGCATGTCGGGTGAGAATGTAAAAATATTACAAGACGGTGTTCCTGTAATTGGTAGGCTGGATGGCAATGTAGATTTGAGTCAGATTAATTTAGAGAATGTAGAAAAAATTGAAATCGTAAACGGACCACTTTCGGTAAATTACGGCACCAATGCACTGGCTGGAACCATCAATATTATCACCAAGAAAAATTTAAAAAATGGGTGGAATGGTAACGCAATGGCCTATTACGAAAGTACTGGTAATTATAACCTCACGGGAAACCTTGCTTACACCCATAAAAAACAAACTTTAAAAATAAACGGTGGTCGCAAGTATTTTGACGGATGGGATCCGAATGAAAAATTTATCACCTTACCTAAAGAAACATTAGCCGACACCAATAGAGACCTACAATGGAATCCTAAAGAACAATATTTTGGCGAAGCGCAACTTATTTTAAACCTTAAAAAATGGCAAGTCAATCCTTATTTCAGGTATTACCAAGAAAAAATCACGAATCGGGGCTATCCATCCGCCCCTTATTTAGAAACGGCATTTGACGACTACTATTATACCAAGCGCATAGATCAAGGCGTGAACATCAGTAAATCATTTAAAAAATCGAGCATAAAAGGCCTATTTGCTTACAATTATTTTAACAGAGCAAAAAACACCTATTATAAAGACTTAACAGACCTATCACAAATATTATCCTCCGACCCAAGCAGTCAGGACACTTCCATATTTGATTTAGTGATGTCCAGAGTTTCCTATCAAACACATGGCCGTAAATGGTTTGATTTTCAAATTGGAACAGATATCAATGTAGAATCGACACGGGGAGAAAAGATTGTAGACAAACATCAAAGCATAGGTGATTATGCTATTTATGGCAGTGCAGAAATTAATGCATTAAAAAACAAATTAACCATCAAACCTGGCGCTCGATACGCATACAACACCGTTTTCAAGTCACCAATCACCCCTTCAATCAACTTAAAATACAATTTAAAATCACTACAATTTAGGGCCTCTATCGCGAGTGGATTTCGTGCACCAACCTTAAAAGAATTGTATTACACTTTTGTTGACATTAACCATAACATTTTTGGAAACACAGATTTAGTCCCTGAAAAATCCATCAATTATAATGCTTCTATCAATTGGTTAAAATCGATTAACGACAAGGACCTCATTAAAATTGGGGGACAAATATTTTACAATGAATTTTCAAACTTAATTACCTTAGGATTGATTGACGACGGAACTTATACCTATATTAATATAGGTGATTATGCCACACAAGGTTTCAATGTCGATTTCAGTTATCGTCAATCAAAATTCAAAGTAAACACTGCCTTTAGCTATATAGGCAGACACAATACAGTTAATAGTGAAGACCTAGGTGATTTTATCTACTCTCCTGAAGTCAGTGGAAATTTGACTTATAACCTATTTAAAAATAAATATAATATCAACCTGTTTTACAAATACAACGGTCCTATTTTGAGCTACGGAATAGATGCAGAAAATACCATTTACACCAATCAAAATAGTGGGTATTCAATTATGGATGCCAGTGTTTCAGGAAAGTTTTTACAAAAAAATATGCGCTTAACCATGGGCGTTAAAAACATATTGAATGTTCAAAACATTCAGGCTGTTGGAAACAATACCGGAAGTACACACGCCACTTCAAACAATATTGCAACAGCTAGAGGAAGATCAATCTTTATCTCTATTAATTATAATTTTAAGTCAAAATGAAAATCTTAATCCTTCTTCTTATTTCCTTATTCATCTTCAGCGCTTGTGAAAAAGGAGAAATTCCGATTGCTGCACATGAAAATGGAGATGCACAAACTGCCTCCTTACCGACAACAATATATGGTAACCAAACATATTTCGATTTTGAAACCAATTCTTTTGTCAGTTCCAATGAAAAAACCGATTGGGATATTGCATTTGGTTGCGGTGAATTTTCGGCAATTATCTATGTGAATACTTCCAAGTCTTCCGCTATTGCAAAAGTTGAAAATAGTACATTTGAAGCAGTGACCAATACTTCGGGACTAACATTTGAATTCGATTCTAGTACCGGATTTTACGACTCCTTAATTATCAGCCATTGGCAACCAGAAGACATCTTCATCATTGATTTAGGCTACACACAATCAGGCAATCACTTAGGATACAGAAAACTAAGATTAATAGAAAATGAATTGAATACCTGTACATTTGAATACGGAAACTTAAACGAAACCAATCCTAAAAACATTACATTGGCCAAAGACGATACTTACAATGCTATTTTTTATTCTCTAAAAAACGAAACTACAGTAACCGTTGAACCTCCCAAAACCGAATGGGATATAGTTTTTACACAATACATTTATTACTTCCACGAATTCGCAACTCCTTATTCAGTGACTGGCGTATTAATGAATAGGACCAATACCAAAGCATATGCAGTACAAAATAAGTCATTTTTGGAACTGGCTTATGAGTCAATTGATCCAAATAAATTCAGTTTTAGCTTAGATGCCATTGGATACGAGTGGAAAGCATTTATAAATAACAGTTATACCATATATCCTGAGCACAATTTTATCATTCAAACACAAGAAGGCTTTTACTACAAATTACATTTTGTTGATTTTTACAACAAATTGGGTGAAAAAGGTTTTCCAGTCTTTGAATTTCAACAGTTATAGGATTTAAGAACCATTTTCATGTTTTTTGTGAAGCGATTAAATCTCCTTAAAAGTAGGATTAATTGCGGCATATTTCTAACTTTATGCCTTCAAAACAACAAACATGACAACTTATCAAAACTACGCACTTGGCAACTGGCAATCGGGTGATGGAACAGAAATAGAGCATTTTAATACCATAACTGGAGAAAAAATTGGTGAAACTTCATCAAAAGGATTAGACTTTAAAGCCATGCGTGAATACGCAGTTGAAAAAGGTGGTTATGCCTTAAGGAGAATGACCTTTCAAGAGCGTGGGATGATGCTAAAGAAATTAGCGCTTCACTTGATGAGTATCAAAAAAAAGTTTTACACTTTAAGTGCTGCAACTGGTGCAACAAGAGTAGATTCTTGGATAGACATTGAAGGTGGTATCGGAAACTTATTTGCCAACGCTTCTTTGCGTCGTCAATTTCCAGACTTACCTTATTATGTAGATGGTCAAGCTGCAGCTTTATCAAAAGAAGGCACTTTTATTGGACACCACATTATGGTTCCAAAAGAAGGGGTAGCTATACACATTAATGCATTTAACTTTCCGATTTGGGGAATGTTAGAAAAAATAGCGGTTAACTTAATGGCGGGCGTTCCTGCAATTGTTAAACCTTCGGAATACACTTCTTACTTGACTGAATTAATGGTGAGAGAAATTATTGCATCTAAAATCTTACCCGAAGGTGCATTACAACTGGTAACAGGACTTGGACATGGGATATTAGACCATGTAACCAATCAAGATATCATTACTTTTACTGGATCTGCTAAAACAGGTAAAATGCTTAAGTCATTACCCAATATCGTTGAAAATTCAGTTCCTTTTAACATGGAGGCTGACTCATTAAACGCTTCAATTTTAGGAAAAGATGCAGTCCCTGGCACGCCTGAATTTGACATTTTCATCAAAGAGGTTCAAAAAGAAATTACGGTGAAAGCCGGACAAAAATGTACTTCCATCAGAAGAATAATTGTCCCGGAAGACTTAATGGAAGATGTTCAAATTGCATTATCAAAAAGATTGTCAAAAATAGTCATTGGTGACCCTGCAAACGAAGCCGTAAGAATGGGTGCTTTGGCAACACATTTACAAGTTGAGCGCGTAAAAGAAAATGTAAAATTATTACAAGCTGAACAAGAAATTGTATTTGGTGATTTAGAAAACTTTGAAGTACATGAAAGTGCAGATAGAAGTAAAGGTGCTTTCTTCTCTCCTATTTTATTCAGAAATGATGATCCATTTAACAAAACAGCAGTACACGACATTGAATGTTTTGGTCCTGTTTCTACGTTAATGCCTTATAAGGATTTAGAAGAGGCCGTACAAATTGCCAAGTTAGGTAAAGGTTCATTGGTATCTTCTATCATTACTGCTGACGATAAAATAGCAACTGATTATGTGGTGAACGCCGCTTCTATGCACGGTAGAATTTTAGTATTAAACGAACGTTGTGCCAAAGAGAGTACTGGCCACGGTTCTCCAATGCCATTGTTAACACACGGTGGACCAGGTAGAGCCGGTGGAGGTGAAGAAATGGGCGGAATGAGAGGTGTAATGCACTACTTACAAAGAACAGCCATTCAAGGTCATCCACAAACCATTACTGCAATCACACAACAATTTCAAGTTGGAGCTGATCAACCAGAGCCAATTGAACACGTTTTTAGAAAGCATTTCGAAGATTTAAAAGTGGGTATGACCGTTTTTACACACAAACACACCGTAACTGAAACTGATATCACCAATTTTGCAAATGTTAGTGGTGATAATTTTTATGCACACATGGATGCAACTTCTTTAGACGGAACTATTTTCGAACAAAGAGTAGCACATGGTTATTTCTTACTTTCAAAAGCAGCAGGTTTATTTGTCGACCCTAAAAAAGGACCGGTTTTACTAAACTATGGTGTGGAAGAAGCTAGATTTACCAAGCCAGTTTACCCTGGAGCAACCATTGGAGTAAGGTTTACCGTGAAAGAAAAAATTGATCAAGAAAAGAAATCAGAAGAAGATATTGCAAAAGGAATTGTGAAATTTTTGGTGGACATCTATGACGAAACAGGGGAAACAGTAGGTATTGCTACAATTTTAACCATGGTCAAAAAAATTGATCAATCGAAATAAGAAGTTCAATGTCCATTCCAAGTAATATCGCAAAAGGCGCTGGACGAAACACTGTAAAACAAATAATAAAAATCGATTGAGTACCCAAGCACATGTACTAACTACTCAATACTATAGACTAATTACTAAAAATATGAATGCAATAAACGAAGGTCATGTTGAATTTGAAATCAACGAAAAAGGAATTGGAACCATTGAATTTGGACATCCTTTATCTAATTCATTACCGGGAAAAATATTGAACAAATTGGCAGACACCATTACCCAATTGGGAAAAGATGAAGCTGTAAAAATCATTGTATTAAAGTCGGCAGGTGAACGTGCATTTTGTGCAGGCGCTAGTTTTGATGAATTAATTTCGATCAAAGATTTTGAAACGGGTAAAGTTTTCTTTTCTGGTTTCGCTAATGTGATCAATGCCTGCAGAACTTGTCCAAAATTAATTATTGGAAGAGTACAAGGCAAAGCAGTTGGTGGTGGTGTAGGTGTTGCTTCGGCAGTTGACTATTGTTTTGCAACTAAATTTGCGGCTGTGAAACTTTCTGAATTGGCAGTCGGCATTGGACCTTTTGTAGTTGGGCCAGCGGTACAAAGAAAAATTGGTATGTCAGCCATGTCACAGTTAGCAATTGATGCTACCGAATGGCAAACAGCAGATTGGGCCAAAGAAAAAGGCTTATATACTGAAACATTTGAAACTGTAGAAGCAATGGACGAAGCAGTGGACACATTGGCAAATAAATTAGCCAACTCAAACCCGGAAGCCATGCGTTTATTAAAACAAATATTTTGGGAAGGAACCGAAAACTGGGATGAATTATTAAAAGAAAGAGCTGCAATGAGTGGTAAACTGGTTTTATCTGATTTCACAGTCAATGCCATTAGCGCATTCAAGAAAAAATAAATTGAATTGATGAAATATTTTTTGAAAAATAAATCATATTTCATCACTTTATTAATTGTCCTGTTTCTAGCACTACCCCTTTTATTTTTAATGAAAGGACAAATGTTTTGGGACATTATATTGTACAATTTACCTTGGCGATACCATTTATCAGAATGTATCAACAACGGTGAATTGCCCTTATGGAACCCATACATGAATTATGGGTTCCCGCAAATGGGTCACTACGAAACATGGTACCCAGTAAGCTGGATTATTGCATTGCTATACAAGTACGACTTGATTGTCTTACAATTCGAATACCTTTTTAACCTATTAATGGCTGGAGTAGGCTTTTATCAATTTACGAAGCTATTTCAACTCCACAAGCAAACCAGAACAATTGGTGCCATTGCCTACATGTTGTGCGGTGTATTTATTTCACAAGCCTCACAATTGGGCTACCTGACTAGTGGTGCATGGATGCCATTTGTATTCTATTTTTTGATTCGGTTCCTACAAAAACCTTCTTTTGAAATTGGTTTATACTTTACCTTTTTCTACTACCTACTAGTCACTGGCGGTTATGCAGGAAACTTTATTACCATCACCTACATTTGTATTGCCATTGTGGTGTATTTTGTAATTAAATACTTCAGGCAGAAAGCATTTTCAACATTAAAACAAATTGGCGGTTTTACCTTAATATTGAGTGTTTTATTCATTGGAATGTACAGTGTAGTACTATACAGCACCAGTGCGTTAAACCCTTTGATCACGCGTAGCAGCCTAGACTATAACAATGAAGGATTTGGTGCGCAAACAGGCAGCTCTTCTCTTATTGGTTACTCCTCTTTAATCAGTCCATCCTCCACCTCGGTAAGCAGCGAGTTATGGAACACCAGTAAGATGTTAAATGATGCCTATATTGGATTGATTCCTTTATTACTTAGCATTTTCTTTTTGTTATTTGGTAGAAAAAGCAGCTACTATAAATTAGCAATTTGGCTTTTTGGAATTGCAATACTATTTTTAATGATTAGTGCAGCCGTAGAACTTCCTTTTCACAATTTACTCTATCGATTACTACCATTGATGGACCAATTTAGGTTCCCTTCTCTTTTCAGAATATTTTTTATTTTTAATCTGATTACCATTAGTCTATTTAGCATTGAATTAATTCTACAAAATGCCAAAACAAGAATTGTTTTCGGTAAATACTTGGGCATTGTTTTAATTCTCATGACCATTGGATTATTCTTCACAAGTCCGGTCAACTTACCATTTATAAACGAGGAATTTTTTACTCAAATTAAACAACAAAGTATTTCAAACATGTGGTCGGTTGACCTATTAATAGGAATTTCACTCTTATCAATTCTGCTATTATTCACAGTATACAAACCCAAACACCTACTCCTGACACTACTCATATTAACGGCTGGAGACATGATTATACACACATGGATCCGTACACCAACCTTTGTGCACAGCGACAAAAACCCACAGCTTGTCAACCAGCAAATAAAAGCAATTCACCAAGGGTTTCCATTGATCAACCAACAAATTACGACAGGAAAAATCACCGAAACATTTGAAAAAGTACCAAAACTATGGTTAAATCGCTTTACTTATTTTAAGTACCCTATCGTAGAAGGTTCATCACCATATTCTACAAAAACCTACTCAGCAGTCATTCAAAATCATTTATTAGACACGGCTCTCCAGTATCCTTTCATAGCGGTATTTGATGAATTAGAAGATCTTTCAAATTCAAAACAACATTACAATATCACCTTAACCAAAAACATACAGTCTACCTATACTTCCCCAAACCAATTTGATTTCACCATCAGTCAAGCGGAAGGAAAAACAATACTTTTCAATCACAATACGCACCCAGATTGGCATTTTTACGAAAATGGTGAACACCTAATTTCCAAATCTATTTCAGGCAACTTTTTAGCAGTACAATTAAAATCAGATGAATCCGCATTATCAATTAAATTTGAACCCAAAACTACCATTCGATTATTCTACCTGTCCCTCTTCAGTTTTTTAATCTGTATTGGATTCATTCTATATTTTCAAATTAAAAACATAACGAATATTAGTCACCAAAACAAAGTTTAATTTTTAAAATCACTTAACTTTGCAAACGTAAAAAAACATTCCATGAACATTTCAGCCGATCAAGTAACAGCAGCATTAAGTAAAGTAATTGAGCCAGATTTAAAAAAAGACATCATCACACTTGGTTTAGTTTCTAACATTCAAGTAGAAGATAATAAGGTAGCTTTTACCGTACAAATATCTAATCCAGCCATGCACTCTAAAAAAAGAATGCAGGAAGCTTGTGAATTTGCACTGGAACGCGCTTTTGGAAAAGAAGTAAAGTCTGCCATTCTTATTGAAGCCTTGCCTAAAGACAGAGATCCTGAAGTAAGAAAAGTATTACCGAATGTAAAACATATTATTGCGATTGCTTCAGGCAAAGGTGGTGTTGGAAAATCAACTATCACTTCTAACTTAGCAGCTGGACTAGCGAAACAAGGATACAAAGTTGGTTTGGTAGATGCTGATATATATGGCCCTTCCGCTCCAACCATGTTTGATTTAGTTGGACAAAGACCAAAAGGAGTGGAAAAAGATGGTAAAACATTAATTCAACCCATTGAATCCTACGGTGTAAAAGTATTATCGATTGGATTTTTCTCAGAACCTGACCAGGCAGTTGTGTGGCGTGGACCAATGGCTTCAAAAGCTTTAAATCAACTATTTAAAGATGCGGAATGGGGTGCTTTAGATTACTTATTAATCGATTTACCTCCTGGCACCGGAGACATTCACTTATCCTTAGTACAAAATGTACCTTTAACAGGTGTCGTAATTGTCAGTACACCTCAAGAAGTTGCATTAGCTGATGCGAGAAAAGGAATAAACATGTTTCAAATGGACTCCTTAAAAGTACCTGTTGTAGGTCTAGTAGAAAACATGGCTTGGTTTACACCAGCTGAATTACCAGATAATAAGTATTATATTTTTGGAAGAGACGGTGCTAAGAATTTAGCGGAAAGCATGAACGTTCCCTTATTAGCCCAGATACCCTTAATTCAAAGCGTTAGAGAATCAGGTGATGTGGGTCGACCAGCTGTACTTCAAGAAAATACTATATCTTCGAAAGTTTTTGATGAATTTGTCGCTACCTTTGTAAAAGCGGTTAATTCCAAATAATTATGAACAACCAAGAAAAAATTGAAGTTGCATTACAATCCATTCGTCCTTATCTTCAAAAAGATGGTGGTGATGTAGAATTCATAGAATTAACGGAAGACAACACTGTAAAGGTAAGATTATTGGGTGCTTGTGTCAATTGCGACATGAGTAAAATGACCTTAAAAGCGGGTATAGAAGAATCCATTAAAAATGTTTTTCCTGAATTAAACAAACTATTATCCGTTTGATCTAATTCCCGATTGTTTCCCCCATTTTAATAGCGGTCTCGAGCCCTAATTGTGTATTTTTAATTAAATCTTCCGAGAACGTCATCTTACCTTTTTCAAAAAGTAAAATGATGGTTGATCCTCCGAAGGCAAAATAACCCTTTTCTTGACCTTTCTGAATCTCAATATTAGGCCAATGCGATTGCACAATGGAACCGGTTAAGGTGGCCCCAACATCACAAATAAGAACCTCACCATACTGCTTAGATTTTACGATAACATACTCTCTTGCATTCTGAGAGAATATTTCCATTCTTTGTCGCAAAGCTAGTGGTGAAACGGAATAATAATCTCCAAATATTCTATTATTGTCACCTACAAATCCTGTTACTGGAAAATGATACCGGTGATAGTCCGTAGGCGCTAAGCGAATAATCGCCATACTTCCACCCTCAAATTTTAAAGCATCTTTTTCATTTTGCAAAAAAGCACTCAAATTAAAAGGACGACCTTTTACAAAAAAAGTTTCTGTATTTTTTATGCTTGGAAAAACCAACAACTTGCCATCAGCAGGAGAGACAATACCGTTCCCAATAGGTCTTTTATCTAATTTTATTTTTCGATAAAAGAAAGCATTAAAATGTTTAAATCCATTTGGTGGAACTATATACTCCGCCATGTTAATTTGATGGGTTTTAATAAACTTACCAATTGATTTTTTGGAGAACCTGCTGTTCATAAACCAACCTGCCATAGTAGAAAAGAATCTACGCTTAATCAGCAACCATAAAGTAAAACGACCCAATACATTTGAACTGTATAAAAATTTCATCATCCCACCTCCTGGCACTTTCTCCACAACCCGATCACCAGTTTTTCGGTTGATGTAAACTATTTCATCCATATACTTTTCCAAAAATAAAAAATAATTAGTGATTAGTGCGGTTAAAATATTTAAATATCACGCCGTTTAGGATAATTTAATAGAACAATAAAAAGTATAAAAACCAAAAAAGGGAGCATAAAGCTCCCTCTTGGATGTGGTGATGGACGGAATCGAACCGCCGACACAAGGATTTTCAGTCCTTTGCTCTACCGACTGAGCTACATCACCTCACGTATTTGTGGGTGCAAAGATATAAATTCATTTTTAATAGCAAATAATTTTATTGACTTTTTTTAAAAAAAATTAAATTTGTCTTAAAACTCCCGTATTTTTGTCACATGAATTTAATACTGGACCAAGGAAATACCTACTTAAAGGCAGCTATCTTTAACGGTAAGGATTTGATGGAAAAAGAAAACTTTTCTTATGATGCTATTGAAAAGTTTGAAGAGTATTGCAAATTAAAGCATATTTCGAATGCGATTATCTCCTCGGTAGTCCATAAACAAATTTCATTGGAATTTTTAAACCTAAAGAAAATCATACATCTTGATGAGAACACAGGTATTCCTATTACTAATAATTACACTACGCCAAAAACCTTAGGCAGGGACCGATTGGCAAATGCTGTTGGCGCATGGTCATTGAAAAAAAATGAAAACATATTGATTATAGATGCAGGCACATGTATAAAGTATGATTTGATGGATAAAACAGGTACTTATTTAGGAGGAAATATCTCTCCTGGGTTAAAAATGCGCTTCGAAGCGTTACATACTTTAACCGATAAATTACCTCTAATAAAAGTCGATAAAACACTAAAACAAGAATTTGGTACTGACACTCAGACCAGTATACAATGCGGTGTGCTTTTAGGCATGCAAGAAGAAATAAATGGGTTTATCAATCGTTATAAACAGCAATTCAACCAATTAACAATTTTTATGACAGGAGGTGATTCAATTTACTTTGATAAAACAGATAAAAACCACATATTTGCAGTCGAAAATCTTACCCTCATTGGGTTAAACGAAATTTTAAACCATAATGCATAGTCATTTAAGCCAAGTACTTTTTTTTACAGTTCTATTGTTTAGTTTAAACGGCTACGCGCAAAAAGGAACACAATCACCATACAGTGTTTACGGTATAGGAGAATTAAAAAGTGGAAAATACGCTTATTTTAGTGCCTTAGGTGGTGCTCAAATTGCCAACACCGATTCCACTATTATCACATTATCTAATCCTGCAAGTTATGCTGGATTGGACAGAAACAGGCCTGTATTTCAAGTGGGACTAAATGGTTCTTTCACCAAGTTATCTACTACTAACAGTACTGCTACTACTAGTCAAATGGGACTTGATCAATTTCAACTTGGTTTACCTATCGCAAAAAACTTTGGTGCATCCGTTGGACTTTCACCTTTTTCTTCCACTGGTTATTTAATTTCAAATCCAATTATTGAAGAAGGCGATACAATTGCTGAAAAAATAAATGAAGGCCAAGGAACTATTAGTAATTTCCATATTGGTCTTGGGTATAAACAAAAAATAAAAAAAAATAGTAGCATCTCTTTAGGTGTTAATTTAAACTACCTATTTGGGAGTAATGAAAAAATAGAATCCTTTGAATATACAGAATACCCAAATGACGCATTACACTCTAGAGTAAAGTCAGCCACTTATGTCAATGATTTTAGATTTGACTTTGGTTTGCTTTATGCACAAAAACTTGCAAGAGGCTCTTATACACTAGCTGCAACCTATACACCTGCAGCATCTTTAAAAAGTAGTACAGAAATTGTTTCTTATGCCTATTCACAAAGTTTTTACGATAATTACAGCTATTACGAATCTATAAGTGACACCTCCAACTTTTTAACAGATTTAACAGGCACAACTTACATTCCTGAAAGCTATGGCGTAGGTGGTGAATATAGACTAAGACCAGGCACTACTTCTAATTTAAATTACCAAATTATTTTTAAGGGAGAATACAATTATCAAAAGTGGTCGGATTTTAAAACTACTTTTGAAGGCGTTGTAAATGATTCCGTTTATGCAGACAGAACTAATTTAAGTTTTGGAATTGAATACGCACCATACGCCAATGCAAAAGCAAATGACAAGTTGGTAATGTACTTGGCAAAATTGAAATATAGATTCGGTTTTAATTATACCATGACAGAAATTATGGCCAAAAACACCCAATTAAACAATTATGGCATAAGTTTTGGATTAGGTATACCAGTATTGAATGGGAATTCAAACACAAATATAAACTTGGGCGTAACTTATAATAACCTTGGAACAATTAATAATAACTTAATCCAAGAACAAAAATTAGGTGTTAGCTTTGGGGTATCCATCAGTCCTGGAATTTATGACAGATGGTTTTTGAAAAGAAAATATGATTAAAACGAACAAAATGAAATTAAAGAACTTATTATTAGTAATATTTATTAGTGTACTAGGAGCAAACTCTATCGCACAAGAAAGAGTCTTAAGTGAGGATTGTAAAAAATACCTAAGCTTAATGGGTACTTATGGTGAACAAGAAATGTGGCGTGATGCTGCAAACTTTTTTGTAAAGGCTTACACGGCTTGTGGAGAAGAAAAATTAGACCATACAGATTGGAATAATGCCAGAGCTATATATACTTCTATGTTAAAGATAGACACTACCTCAACTAGACAAATAGAACTTAAGGATACTATTTATTGGTGTTATGAAACAGAATTAAAGCATTTAAAAACTGCAGACTTAACTGCAGAATATGCTGCAAAACTAGTGAAAAACCAAGCAAAAGATTTAGCTAAAATAGATAAACTATTTGCAGAAAGTGTGCACGAATTAAAGGAAAGATTATCCATTAATGAAATGATATATTATTTCTATCATTTAGTAGGTAACTATAACCGAACTAAAGGAGAAGAAAAAGAAGTAGCTAGAAATTTTGCCATTGAAGAATACTTAAAATTGTCAGACTACATTGGTATTGCAAAAAACAAATACGCAGCCGACAACAATCAAAAAGGGGTAGATGGGTACAATAGAGCGCAAGGATATTTAGATAACTACTTTACACAGTTAGCAAAAGATTGTGAAATGTTAGTAGAAGTTTTGGCTAAAAAAGTAAATACTTTACCAAAAGAGAAAGATGAAAAATTAGCAAAAATTCAAGGTTATTTGTCTATTTTAGAGAAAAGAGGATGTGATCAAACTGAATTGTATGGTCAATTAGCGGATAGCGCTATTAGCATCTCACCTACTGCGGATGCATATTATGCACAAGGAAACTACTTCAAAAAAAGAAATGAAGACAGAAAAGCACAAAACTACTTTGAAAAAGCCGTTGAATTAGAAGGAGAAGCAGGAGAAAATTTAAATAAATATATGCTTTCTTTAGCCGCTACGCAATTATCTAACAAAAGCTATAAAGCAGCATTTAACACGGCAAAAAAAGTAAATGGTGAAGAGAAAGGTAAAGCAATGATTGTATGTGCCGGAGCAATTGGTGCATTAGCAAACTCTTGCGGAGACACTACATTTGATAGAAAAGCGAATTACTGGTTGGCAGATGATTACATGAAAAAAGCATCCGCATTAGGGGAAGATTACTCTTCAAGATATGCAAATGGTGCACCCGGTACAACTGAATTCTTTGAAGCTGGTAAAAAAGCTGGTGATAGCGTTTACTTAAGCTGTTGGGGAGAAAGTACAACTGTAAGATAATTGAACAGACTCAAAACATATTTTAAATATTACATTCCTGCCTTATTTTTGGCGGGAATGTTTTTTTCATGTGAAAACGATTTAGCCAACGTAAAAGTTGTTACTGCAACCGAAGACACTCCCGATCAAATTTTTACTGACTTTCACATGCTTTACTCCGATTCGGGAAATGTAAAGATTGAAATCTTAGGAGATAAAGTTGAAGATTACAGTAAATTTGGTCGCGTTACAAAATTCAAAAGCGGCATCATTGTAAACTATTATTCTGATAGTGCGACCTTGGTCTCTCGCCTAACAGCAGAGTATGCCGAATTAAAACCCCTAGAAAACATTATCATTGCGAAAAACAATGTAATTATTACTAATTTTGAAAAACAACAAACCTTAAAAACGGAAGAATTATACTACGATAAAAGGGTAAAGAAAATCAGAACGGATAAACCATTCTATATTGAATCCCCAAATACGAAAGCAAACGGCATAGGACTTACCGCTGATGAAACCTTTAGCAATTATACCATGTCGAATTTTTCTTTAATTTATACAGACACCACAGATAATGAATTTAGCACGATTAAATAAAATATTAGAACAATTTTGGTGGGCAATCGCAATCGTTTCTTTTGTAGCCGTAACCTTTTTTGCCTTCCAAGACGGCTTCAGCAAATGGGCTTTTTATTACTTGGTCCCTATCATATCCGTATTAATGGCATTGGTTAGAAGGTTTATGAAAAATAAATTGGATAAATCTAGTGCCTTTAAAAAGGAAGCTTAAACAAATTTACTGGCCTCATTTTTTTTGCCTATTTTAGGCTAAAATAACACGCTATGAAATATGCTTTCTTATGGTTATGGCTAATTTGTGCTCCAAATTTCACCTATAGTCAAGGTAATTACGCTAAGGTTAAAATCTTTACCAACACAGAGAACATGGCTACTTTGGATCAAATAGGTATACCTATTGATCATGGCACCATAAAAAAAGACATTTGGTTTATCGCGGATTTATCCACGGAACAAATTGCCTTACTAAACCAACATCATTTCCAATATGAAATCTTAATTGAAGATGTAAAAGCATTTTACAAGGAAAGAAGTCAAAACCAAAACGAAGGCGATAGAGCTACTTGTCCATCTGTTACCTCTACAGGCTATGTACCGAATACGCCAGCAAATTTTCATTTAGGTGATTATGCTGGGTTTTATTCCTACCAAGAATACTTAGAAGAATTAGATTCCATGGTTGCACTATACCCAAATCTAATTTCAGTTCGTACACCAATTGATACCTTTTTAACGCACGAAGGAAGACCATTATATTGGGTAAGGATTTCAGATAATCCAAATAGTAATGAAAACGAGAAAGAAATCCTTTACACTTCCCTCCACCATGCCAGAGAGCCTATAAGCTTATCTGCTAACATTTTTTACATGTGGTACTTATTAGAAAATTATGGCACTAGTCCCGAAATAACTTTTTTACTGGACGAATCTGAATTATATTTTGTACCCATGGTCAACCCAGATGGTTATATTCAAAATGAAACCACAGACCCTAATGGCGGTGGTATGCACCGAAAAAACAAAAGAAATATTGGCAATACTAACCCTGGCGTTGATTTAAATAGGAATTACGATTATTTTTGGAATACTTCGGGCACCAGTAACAATGTAAATGGTGACACTTATGCTGGAACAGCCCCTTTTTCTGAACCAGAGACACAAGCGATAAAATACTTCTGTCAACAACACAATTTTGAATTTGCTTCCAATGCACACTCCTATGGTAATTTATTACTTTTTCCTTTTGGCTATGCAACAAATGCCGTGGCTAACGACAATAATTATTTCCAAGCTTTCTCTTCACATCAGGTTGCCTTTAATAATTACAATGCAATAAAAAGTTCGGGACTATATGCTGCTGCAGGTGATTCAGATGATTGGATGTATGATGGCGATCTGGTCAATAAACCCAAAATTTACGCCTTAACACCCGAAATTGGAAATGACAATGATGGTTTTTGGCCGGCACAAAATAGGATTCTACCCCTTTGTCAAGAAAATGTTTGGAATTTTAAAACATTGGCACATTTACCACACGTTTATGGAGAGACTAAAGAGTTGGACCACTCAAAAATTGATTTATCTATAGGTTATTTTCATTATAGTTACCAAAGACTGGGCCTTACGAATGGTCCTGTAAGCATTACTATGCAACCAATCCAAAACATATTGAGCATGGGTAATGGACAAACACACAACATTAACTTGTTAGATGCCATACAAGACTCAATTAGTTATACATTGAGCGGCTCATTAAATTTCGGAGATGAAATCATTTACACCTTATCTACAGATTTTGGTGGATGGACCCAAATAGACACCATTATTAAAACCTATGGGACAGGAAATTTACAGTATGTGGATGCCGGTAATAACTTACTGAATTGGACCGGAAATTGGGGAACAACCAACGCCTATTTTGTTAGTCCAAACACATCTATTACCGATAGTCCAAATACAGATTACAGTAATAATGACAATAATAACTTAACCTTAAATGCGACCATAAACCTAAATCAATCTACCTATGCCTACATACAATATTATGCGCGTTGGGAAGTTGAAAACAACTATGATTATGCACAATTCATGGTTTCTACCGACCAAGGCAATACATGGACAGCATTATGTGGTGAATACACTAATATGGGAGAGGCAGACCAAGACATGGACCAACCACTTTACGACGGCATTCAATCCGATTGGGTGTTAGAAGAAATAAACTTAGATGCATATTTAGGAATGTCCAATCTAAAATTTAAATTCCGTTTAATTTCAGATGGTTTTATAACAGAGGATGGTTTTGCCTTTGATGATTTTAATATATACACCAATGGCTCTGTACTCGCTCTTGAATCCGAGGTCATGCAAAATAGTTTTGAAATTTATCCAAACCCAGCTAACGATTATTTTATGGTGAATGACCCAAAGGGATTAACCGAAATAAATATTTACACCATCACGGGCGAATTTGTTGCAACACCAGTCATTAAAAACGGTAGGGTAGACATTTCGAATTTAAGCAATGGTATATATATTGTGAAATTACTTCCTTGTTACGAACATCCAACTTCTAAAAAACTGGTTATTTCTAAATAATTGCTTTTTGAGTATTTGGTAAATTTAGTTGTACCTTTGCCCCATGATTCAGAATCGTAGACCTATTACCGACTGGTTACCCATTACCAAAAAAGAACTTGAACAACATGGTTGGGACGAGTTAGATGTGGTATTAGTTTCCGGTGATGCCTATGTAGACCACCCTTCTTTTGGTCCTGCTGTAATTGGAAGAATTATTGAAAGCGAAGGCTTTAGAGTAGGGATAATACCACAGCCAAACTGGCAAGATGACTTAAGAGATTTTAAAAAATTTGGGAAACCAAAATACTTTTTTGGTGTCACTGCAGGTTGTATGGACTCTATGGTTAACCATTACACGGCATCCAAAAGAAAAAGATCAACTGATTCATACACACCCGGAGGTGAAGCAGGTTTTAGACCAGATTACGCAGCAATTACTTACACAAAAATATTAAAAGAAATATATCCAGATGTCCCTGTAGTTATTGGTGGGATTGAAGCTTCCTTAAGAAGAGTCACACACTACGATTATTGGTCGGACAAGTTAATGCCTACCATTTTAGAAACAAGTGGCGCAGATGTATTAGTATATGGTATGGGGGAACAGCCTTTAAGGGATATTATTTCTCTATTAAAAAAAGGTGTACCATTTGAATCATTGAAAACCATTCCACAAACCGCATGGTTGATACCAGAAAACGAAGAATTACCAAAAAACAAAAATTGGGAAGACATAGAGTTGAGTAGTCATTCACTTTGTTTACAAGATAAATTAAAGTATGCGGCAAATTTTAAGGTAGTTGAAGTAGAGTCTAACAAGTTAAATGCAAAAAGGATTTTACAAGACACCAACGGTAAAACACTGGTTATTAATCCGCCTTATCAAACCATGACCGAAAAGGAAATGGACAAGTCTTTTGATTACCCATATACCCGAATGCCTCATCCTAAATACCATAAGCGTGGTGCTATTCCAGCCTACGATATGATTAAATTTTCGATTAATATGCACCGTGGTTGTTTTGGCGGTTGTAGTTTTTGTACGATATCTGCGCACCAAGGAAAGTTTATCGCCAGCAGAAGTGAAGGATCCATCATGAAGGAGGTAGAACAGGTAACCAATCACCCAGAATTTAAAGGTTATATTTCTGATTTAGGTGGTCCATCTGCTAACATGTACCGCATGAAAGGGATTGTACAGTCCATTTGTGACAAATGTTCAAGTCCATCCTGCATTCACCCAGTAGTATGTAGTAATTTGGATACAGACCATCAACCATTGACTAACATCTATAAAAAGGTAGATGCACATCCAAAAGTAAAAAAAGCTTTTGTAGGCTCCGGTATTCGATACGATTTATTGGTAAAAGAATACAATAAAAATTTGAATACAGAAAATGCGGATATATACATGGAGCAAGTTATTACCAGACATGTTTCCGGACGATTAAAAGTGGCACCAGAGCATACTGCTGATGCTACACTAAGAGTAATGCGTAAACCCTCTTTCAAACACTTTCATAAGTTTAAAGAGAAGTACGATCAAATTCAAGCTAAACACCAATTAAAACAACCTTTAATTCCTTATTTTATTTCTTCTCATCCTGGATGTGAAGAAACCGACATGGCTAATTTAGCTGCAGAGACCAAAGACATGGGTTTTAAATTAGAGCAAGTAAATGATTTTACCCCTACCCCAATGACCGTTGCAACGGTTATTTATTATGCTGGAGTACATCCATACACTTTAAAACCTACCTACGTACCTAAATCTGCAAAAGATAAAGCGGACCAACACCGATTTTTCTTTTGGTACAAACCGGAAAACAAACAGTGGATTAAAGATAAATTAAATCAAGCTAAACAGCCTGAACTGCTTGAAAAACTGCTTGGTCCGGGAGCAAACAACATGGAAAAACAAGTGCCAAATTGGTTGAAAAACAAAAGGAGTGAAACAAATAAGAATAAACCCCGTAAAAAAAGATAAAATCCCAAATAATACTTTTATAATGTTAAAGCATAATGAAAAAACCACTGTTAACATGGTTAATATTCTTATCTAGTTTTGCTTCAACTGCACAAAATGCATTTGAAACAAGTTTAGAAAAATATCTTGACTCTTTATTTATAGCCAATGAAGTTGATTTCATGGCTAGTAAAGATGATTTTTTCGCCTATAGCAAATCTAATTACAAAAAAGTTACAAGTATTAAAGATTTTGCAATTTATGCAGAACACAAAATAAAGACCAAAGAAAAGTCTTTTGAAAAAGAGGATTTAAAGTCGTATAAAAAATTCTATTATTTAGGAATTGTTGCTAAAAACAATTCAGAGGCCCTAGAAAATAAACTATATGATCTCGTGCAGCAATACAATCTTTGGGACTCCATAAATATAGTTACCAAAGCCTATTTTACCTTACACGAGTTAAATTATTGGGGGTACAACACATACAAGCCACATAAAATTGGCTGCACCGTTAAAAACTTATACGCTTATACACAAGCAAATAATATGATGGATAAACTTGCACTATTTTTGTTAGCCGATAAAATATGCAAGGCAAACTATTTTGTAAATCCTTCCTATACATGCGAGTCTAAGTGCGCAAAATTAGCTGTAAAAATGGATATGGATTCCAGAAATGCCTATCCAGTAGACTCCACCGACATATTTGAACCTGCACAATTTATTAATGGCAATGATGCACTAAACTCCTATATAAACAAAAATCTATTTTATCCTGAAAAAGCATTCGGACAAAATGGAATAGTATATATTTCCTTTGTCATTACAGAAATAGGAGAGGTTACAAATGTACAAGTCGTTAAATCCCCTTCAGAATTCCTGTCGAAAGAAAGCATTCGTTTGGTACAGTCTTTTCCAAAGTGGAAACCTGCTCAAAAAAATGGGCAATCTACACCAATGAAAATGACACTACCCATTCAGTTTAAGCTATAATCGTTTACTTCTTCAATAGATGTCTCATGTTTACCTTTGCATCAATGATTTGAAACAATTCCGTTATCGCAACACGGTCTTGTTGCATGGTATCTCTATCTCTAATAGTTACCGTTTTATCTTCTAATGTTTGGTGATCAACTGTAACGCAAAATGGGGTACCAATTGCATCCGCTTTTCTATAACGTTTCCCAATCGTATCTTTTTCGTTGTATTGACAATTGAAATCCAGCTGTAATTCAGCCATAATCTCTCTCGCTACCTCAGGTAAACCATCCTTTTTAGTCAATGGCAAAATTGCTACTTTGTAAGGTGCCAAAGCAGCAGGAAGCGCCATTAGCACTCTTTCAGAACCATCTGCTAACTTTTCTGTTTTCAAGGCTTGTGTCAGTACAGATAAAAACATTCTATCCAAACCAACCGAAGTTTCCACTACGTAAGGAATATAAGACTCATTAATTTCTGGATCAAAATATCTCAATTTTTTTCCAGAGTGCGTTTCGTGTTGTTTTAAATCAAAATCGGTTCTAGAATGAATTCCCTCTAGTTCTTTAAATCCCATAGGGTAATCAAATTCAATATCGGCAGCTGCATTAGCATAATGTGCCAATTTTATATGGTCGTGAAAACGATAAGCGTTGTCTTCAAAACCTAAAGCTTTGTGCCAATTCATTCTATAGGCTTTCCAGTGCTCATACCATTTCATTTCTTCTCCTGGTCGTACAAAAAATTGCATTTCCATTTGTTCAAATTCTCGCATTCTAAAAATAAACTGACGGGCCACAATTTCGTTTCTAAAAGCCTTCCCTATTTGGGCAATTCCAAAAGGAATTTTCATACCACCAGACTTTTGTACATTTAAGAAGTTGACAAAAATACCTTGTGCCGTTTCTGGTCTTAAGTAAATTTTTGCCGATTCACCAGAAACAGAACCTAATTCTGTAGAAAACATCAAATTAAATTGTTTGACATCTGTCCAGTTTTTGGAACCAGACACAACACATGCTATTTCTAAATCAACGATTAATTGTTTGATGGCAGCTAAATCTTCATTCACCAAACCATCACGCATTCTATCTTCAATCCCTTTAATCTCAGTTTCCCTTCTTAATACATTAGGGTTGGTCGCTCTAAATTCTGCTTCATTAAAATCGTCCCCAAATCTTTTTAAACCTTTTGCAACGTCTTTATTAATTTTTTGACGAATTTTTTCAATATGGTCTTCAATCAAGACATCTGCTCTATATCTTTTTTTAGAATCTTTATTATCAATCAAAGGATCGTTAAAAGCATCAACGTGGCCTGAAGCTTTCCATGTATCAGGGTGCATAAAGATAGCAGCGTCAAGACCTACAATATTTTCGTGCATTTGCACCATGGACTTCCACCAATAAGTTTTGATGTTATTTTTAAGTTCAGCACCTAATTGACCGTAGTCGTACGTCGCACTTAAACCATCATAAATTTCACTACTTGGAAAAACGAATCCGTATTCTTTTGCGTGTCCTATAATGTCTTTTAACCTATCTTCTTGAGCTGCCATGTTTGTAATTTTACTGCAAATTTATAGTTTTCAATTTAATTGAGCACCATTAATCCATAGAGTTTTAAGGAATACATCAACAAGTTATTTTTATTCTTGAATTAATTATAATTTAGCAGATCATTCCAAAAATTATGAAGTCCACACAATCAATTGCCTCTTTAAAAAATGTCGACATTTATTTAATTGACCAATTATTGCGGGGAACCCTCAATAGCGAGCTATCTGTTTTGGATGCTGGTTGTGGCACGGGAAGAAATTTAGTCGCCCTGCATCAATTGGGATTTGACATCAATGGATTTGATCCACAAGCGGAAATTATCAAATATTTACAATTTAATTTTCCGGCTGTTTCACAAAGACTCAAGGTTTCAAATATTGAAAATTATCAGGCTACACAACAATTCGATTACGTAATTTGCAATGCAGTATTACACTTTGCCGATTCGCATGAACACTTTGAATTCATGTTTAACAAATTGGTAGAATTAATGCATGTGAATGGAATATTATTCATTAGAATGACAAGTAATTTTGCTACGGCAAATGACTTCCATCAAAACGAACAAGGTGTAGCGATTTTACCAGATGGATCGACTCGCTATTTATTGACAGCACCAATGCTTGAAAAAGTAATGAAAAAACATCAATTGCAATTCATTGACCCTTTAAAGACAGTAAATGTAGCAGATTTGAGGTGTATGAGCACTATAGTGTTACGCAAATAAGCATCAGCTTAATACTGTCCATATCCACCCTGCAATTCCAACACTGTTTGGAAGCCATTTTGTTTTAAAACCTTTAATGCCTTACCGCTTCTACCACCACTTTGGCAAAATAATAAAACCGGTTTCGTTTTATCGAGTTGGTTAATTCTTTCTTGAAAATCAGCATCAAAAAAATTAATATTAACGGCGTTGCCAATAGTACCATTTTTAAACTCGTTTGGTGTGCGCACATCTAAAAGTAATGCTTCGGGATGCTTATCCTTAAAAGTATTAAATTCTGCTTTCGAGACTCTTTTTATTTCCGTTTGAGAAATCACCTCTTCTGTTCCTTCTACATTTTTAGTTTCCGTTTGTGTACAAGCGGTAAAACTTGCAATTGAAAATAAGGAAAATACAATAAGTTGTTTCATAATTTTTGATTTAAAGTAATTCTTTTAAAATAATATAAATACCCATGATTAGAACGAACCAACCGAATGCTTTTTTTAGTTTAGGTCCTTCAATAAATTTGTTTAAATAAATGCCGATAAATATTCCAAAAATAGCAATACCAGTAAATACTAGTAAAAAAGGCCAATCTATAGGAGTATTACCAACATCTCCTAAAAAACCTAGTAGCGAATTAATTGCAATAATCATTAAAGAAGTAGCCACTGCTTTTTTCATGGGTACTTTTGCTAAAACAACTAAGGCAGGAATAATTAAAAACCCTCCCCCTGCACCTACAATACCAGTCAAAACACCCACTCCAATTCCTTGTAAAACAATTAGTAAGTAACTAAATTCCTCTTCAAATTCAGTCTCGACTACAGGTTCCGTTCGTTTTTTAATCATGGAATAAGAGGCCAAAAGCATCACAATGGCAAAAAACACCATAATCCCCACGTCTTTTGTCAAGGTGAAATCACCAATTGTAAAAAGATTTTGAGGAATAATAGGGATTAAAAATTTTCGAATTAAAAAAACAGTAGTCAAAGCTGGAATCGCAAACACCAGTCCCGTTTTAAAATCAACTAATCCTTTTTGTGCATTTCTCAGTGCACCAACTAAAGAAGCCGATCCGACTACAAATAAAGAATAAGCCGTTGCCAGCACTGGTGAGATACTAAAAACATATACCAAAATTGGAATAGTAAGAATAGACCCACCACCACCTATCAATCCCAATACTAAACCAATGAGTAGTGCGCCGAAATATCCTATAAGTGTTGTTATTTCCATGTATTTATATTATTACAAATTAAGCTATTCTTTATCAAAGTCAAAGTAATTTTTATTACATAAAAGAAATTGTTTCAAAATTACGTGTGCGCTAGCCCAAAATAAACCTGCTTGTTCTGAACTTGCAATTTCTCCTAAAAAATAAGTTTAGATACTGAGTAGTAATATTTGACATTAATATTCCATCTATTACCCATAGCCAGCCCCCCTCTTATTTTACTTTTTATTCAATTCAAGAGCTCTTCCTATTGGTGATTTTTTAATTTCTTTTATCCTTTTAAGAAAGGGTAAAGTTCATGCTTATTTATTCATTTTTTATGGTTCTTATTATTTATATTTGAATCCATTAAACTAATTGGAGCAGATAACATAGCTTACATTTAAAATAAAATTCACTATGGCGTATTTCACCCTTGCCCGTGTCATTCATGTACTCGCTGTTATTTTATGGATAGGTGGTGTTGCTATGGTAACCACCGTAATTATTCCTGCAGTAAAACAGCTGAAATCAAAAGAAGAACAAATGAAGACCTTTGAGCAAATTGAAGGCCGCTTTGCCCTACAAGCGAAAGTCACTACATTACTTACCGGCTTATCGGGATTTTACATGCTTTACGAACTCAATGCTTGGGACCGCTATTTTGACTATCGTTTTTGGTGGGTACATGCCATGACCTTGGTTTGGATAATTTTCACTTTGGTATTATATGTTTTGGAGCCTTTGATTTTGCACAAATTATTTAAAAAATATGTCCAAGAAAATCCCGCAAAGACTTTTAAAATAATTCACCGAGCACATTGGATTTTATTATTACTTAGTCTCATTACCACTGCTGGAGCAGTAGCTGGCAGTCACGGCTGGTTTATCCTAAAATAATAGATGCGAAAAAAAATAATCCTCTTCACTTTATCATTATTAGTAACCCTTGGTTTATGCTTTTTTTTATTTCTAATTATTCAATTGGGACTCTATTTCCTGTCTCACCCCGAAGGTTATATCTCCCAATGCAAATCTGTAAAATTACCTTTTTTTAAAAATATTTTGATAGGCGAAATCATTTTTGGTGGATTAATGGTTTGTCTGTATAGCTACAGTGAATGCTTTAAAACACCCAAGTTTCTTACCATTACAATATTGACAGTACTATTATTCAATTTGGGCTTTGTCGCCTATCAAATTTACCTTTTTCCAATGCTTGAATTAGTCAGTTCGGGTTGGTTGATGGGTAACAGGACCTACAGAAGCGGCATGATTAATCCCTTGTTTTACGGCGCTATTTTTAATGGCACATTAATTATTTGGATGAATTACCGCTTTCGAAAAGCCATGAACAACCAAGTCATTTCTAGGGTTATTTATTCCCTTTCTGGACTATTATTACTCTTTGTAGTTGCTAAGGTAATGTTAACGACCTACGCGCATTGTCAAGGTTAAAATCTACTTAACTCCTTTTATAAAACGGGTTAGTTTTATAGTTTTTAGCAGCATGGATGGTCGTTAAAAGCAATAATAAAAATGCGCAAGCCAAAGCGGTAATAAAAATTACACTTTGATTTTCAAAACTGGCGACAGCTATAGCGACAAAGGACCATATCCCGACAACACAAAATTCTCGCATATTTCTGGTGTACAATACAAATACATTAACCAAAGTTGCCACTATGATCATAACAACAGTATAAGTGACATCATTGACGGTGTCTGCCCAACCAATCTTAGCTAAATACGCGGCAATATTTGCAATTAACGCTACAGAAATCCATCCTAAATAAATGGTATTTGGCCACCAACTGAATATAATAATTTCTTTAGGTGCATCAAAAGTCTCTAACCTTAATTGAATGGTTATTTTAATCAATGAAAGCAATATAATGACCATAAATACAATAGAAATCCCCGTATATTCATTCAGCCAAAACCAAACCCAAGCGCCATTAGCAATATTTGCAATAATTAGCCAAGGCCCTGTGAGTACATTTTGCGCTTTTTCTTTATCATCACCAAAAGCAACCTTCACTTGATAAATTCCATTGGCTATTAGACCTATAAATATAACACCCCAAATGGCAAATGCATAGCCAGCAGGTGTAAATAAATTATCTAAATCATCACTGACATCACCTATTGTCTTCCCATTAATTTTTCCTGTATTGGATAAATAATTCCAAAGAACAACTGCTACAGCAACCAATAAATTCAACAAGGCATAAAAGCGTTTCATAGTATATTTTTTATACAATGTACAAAACTATTTGGAAAGTAATTTCCATTGGCCAAGTCCCTCAACTGCATTAACAAAAATACGACCATTGAAATACCCGAAACATTGTAGCAGACCCAAAATGAAAATTCAAGATTTCCGATTCACACGAACGAAATAAAAAGTATCTTTTTCATTTCAAATAAGACACGACGCAAACACAGTATTAACTACTGTCTATCTGTAAGTTACACGGCCTCATGTTGAATCCACATAAAATTCATGGGTGAAATTCATTCAAAATGATTAATTCATTTTTATATTTACAGTAATAAACTTGAATGCATACACTACATTATCAAGTATTTAAAATTACCAAATGGACAATAAAAATAAGCGTACGGCGATAATTATTGATGTAAGAGAACCGAAGGAGTACAGAGAAAATCACCTACATGGTGCGATTAACATTCCTTCAACTCAATTCGAGGTTAACCAATTTGAACCATACCGTTCAAATGTCATTTGTTTGATTTGTCAAACTGGTAAAAGGGCTAGTGCCATTGAAAAAAAATTAACAGAAAACGATTTTAAGCAGGTAATCTTACTTGACAAACACATGGACAACGTCAGTCATAAAATCAAAAACAACAGTTGGTCAGTCGACCGACAGTTTAGAATGTTGTTGGGTTTATTATTGGCCATTTTTTTAATTGGATTTTACTTCGGCATTTCATTTTTAATATTTATTCCAATCATACTATCCACCGGACTTATCATCACATCTATTATTGATAAATGTTACATGCGAATGGGAATTGCCATGCTGCCATGGAATAAACACAAGTAATTCCGATTATAAACCGAATTTTTCATTCATTTAAAAATACAATTGTATTTTCCCATTCAACTCTTGAATATTCGGTTGGATACCAAAGGTCATTTCAATGAGTTTAGGAGTTATAATATTTGCTGGCTTTCCTTGAGCGATTAATTGGCCATTTTTAAGCATAAAAAGACGGTCAGCATATTTTAAGGCAATGTTTAAATCGTGTAATACCCCAACCACCATTACATTTTTGGTTTTACAGAACGTTTGAATAATCTCCATAAATTCAAGCTGAAATTTGATGTCTAAAAAAGTCAATGGCTCGTCGAGCAATAGTATTTTTTGCTGCGTTTCGCTTGCATCCATCACTTGTGCAATCACCCGAGCAAAATGAACCCTTTGTTGCTCTCCCCCACTCAGTGAAAGCATATTCCTGTCCGCAAATTTTTCGACTCCAAAAAGCGACATGGCTTCTCTGCATATGCCCAAGTCCTTTTTACTCGCTGTAGATTCAAAATAAGGGTAGCGTCCCATTAAAACCACTTCGGAAACTTTCATGGGAAAACCAAGAACGTTATGCTGCGAAAGCACTGCCCTTTTTTGTGCTAACTCAATCTGTGAAAAGTCCTTCATTAATTTATCAACTAAGGACAATTTTCCTGAATTGGGTTTTAACTGTCCGGACAACAAACCCAGCAATGTACTTTTCCCTGCTCCATTTGCACCCAATACAATGGCAATTTCGCCTACATTAAAATGCATTGTTATTCCATCTATCAGTATTTTATCTTTGACTTTATACGTCAGGTTTTCTACTTTTAGCATATTAAAAATTATATTGATTTTTTCTTAACAAATAGACAAAAACGGGCGCGCCTACTACAGTGGTAACAATTCCGATTGGCAATTCGGCAGGCGCCAATAACAAACGCGCCAATACATCAGCAACACTTAACAAAAAGCCACCTAACACTGCACTACCAATCAATAAAGTACGGTGATCACTTCCTTTTAAAATCCTGACAAAATGCGGAACAATTAAGCCGACAAAACCAATAATCCCTACAAATGCAGTAGCTACTGAAACTAAAACCACATTGATTAAAAATATTTTAATCTTCAGATTCTTGACGTTTACCCCCAAATGAAAAGCTTCTGTAGTCCCCAACATTAACGCATTCAATTGCTTGGCATAACGCAAGGCGAATAGGATGCACAACAATGTACTAAAGCCAACCAAAATTACAGCATGCCAATTGGCACCAGAAAGCGATCCAAGACTCCAAAAAGTAATAGATCTCGCTTGTGGATCACGGGCGAGGTAAGACAGAAATCCAATTCCACTTAAAAACAAACTATTAATGGCGATACCAGTCAGTAATAAATGAGTGGTGCTGTTTCCTTTTCGGTTGGTTTCCGATAAAATAAAGACCAAAAAGGTAGATAAGACAGCACCCAAACAAGCAATAATTGGCAAGGTCCACTCACCAAAATGAATGGAAAAACTTGCACCCAACACAAAATAAAGTGATGCACCAAAAGCTGCACCACTTGAAGTTCCAATGAGACCTGGTTCTATAATTGGATTGATGAATAAACCTTGCATCAGTACGCCACCTACTGCTAGACTTGCGCCAACAAATAAAGTCAGAATGGCCCTAGGCAATCGAATATCAATTAAAATACGGTCGTATAAAGTTAAATTCGTATCGCCTGTAACCCATTTTGTTATTCCCGACAGTACTTGCTCGGTTGACATTTGAACTGCACCAAAACGGATACTTATTAAAAAAATAAGCACCGTGAAGATGAGTAAAATAAGGAATTGATTTTTCCGAATCATCTTTGATGTATTAGCTTTTGTAAAGCAAGTGTTATGGCACCAGAACGCGGTCCCAAATACACCATATCACATTCATTTACCCGATAAATTCGATTATTTAAAGCAGCCGCAGTACTTGATATACCAGGGAGTTCTTTAATCTTTTCATCAGACCCTAAACGGTCGTAGCCATAATCTGTTAATAGGATTACATCTGGATTGTATTCCGAGATTATTTCGGCTGACAAATGTTGCATACCTGAAGTGTCTGGTACCGCCATTTCTGCTCCTGCCCAGGCAATCATTTTTCCAACTGCCCCACCATTCGACATGACCAAATAAACATTAGATGCCCTGCCAAAATGAACGACGAGTACCCTAGGTTTTTCTGTGAATTTCGTCGCATTCTTACGTGCTTCATTTATCTGATTATCTAGTATTTTACAAAGGGAATCCGCAGCTGCCTCTTTGTGAAAATAATTAGCGATTTCATGAATCAAAGCCTTAGTACTTGCCACATCCTTGGCCTTGGTATGAAATGTTTTCATGGGAATTTCCAAATCCATGATTTGTTTTACAATATGATCTGGTCCCAATGAATTGATGCCATCATGCATAATCAATGTCGGTTTAGCCGCTAATAAACCTTCAATACTCAATGCGCGGTGATAGCCAACTGTAGGAAGTTTTTTCACCTTTTCGGGATAAATACTAGAAAGGTCAACAGCTACTACATCCTTTTCAGCACCTAAGGCATGAATAATTTCGGTATACTGTTTTGAAATCAAGACAATGCGTTCCGCATGATTCGCTTTTTTATCTGCATTGTTAAATCGTTGGCAACTTGAAATCAAGACAAGTGTCAACAAAAATATCATTAGTTTTTTCATAATAATTGAATAAAAAAGCGGGACACTTGAAACCGTGTCCCGCAAATATTAAAAGTTGTATTTTAAATTAATTCCACCATAAAAATTTGCTTCATTAGAAGCAGGGATATAGGCGTCAGGTAATTGATTAACAAAAACCATATTATAATACTGGCTGCTCGTTAAATTGATTCCACCTGCATAAATAGCAACATCAAAATGCTTGACATGATAATTATACCCCACCTTTGCATTCAAAATTGAAAAAGCATCCGTTTGGTTTAATTGATCAGAGGTATAATACATGGCATCTCTATAATTGAGGTTCACATTGGCAAAAACACCCAACTTTGAAACTACATCAACACCTACATTGAACAACAAAGGAGGTACACCTGCCACTTGGTTACCCGTATAATCTTCAGTGATCACCTCATTGCTTATTTTATCGATCTTTTGGTATTTATAACCATCATACTTAAAATCAGAATAAGTCAGGTTAAAAAAGGGACGAACCGATTTAAAAAATTGATCTTTTTGGTCCATTAATTCATAACTCACCAATAATTCAAGTCCGTTATTATTCAGATTACCGTCGTTTTGCACATAAGTGTAAAGTGTAGCGGTATTGTCGGAATTCTGAACAGAAAGCATGGTCATTTTATCCGAAAACCTAGCATTGAAAACAGCCAATGAATAATACAATTTGTGGTTTAAGAAATAACCTTTTGTCCCCAATTCAATTTGCGTCCCTTTTTCAGGCTTTAATCCTTGATTCACTTCCCCTGTTACCGGAATATAAAATTGTGAACTGACCGGTGCTTTATAACCTGTAGAATAGGCAGCATAAACGGAAGAATTATTATTAATTTTCTTATTAATTGCAACAGATGGAGACAATAAATTTGTATAAGATTGCTCGTAATAAGGCGGAATAAAGCTACCGCTAGAATTATTATTTACACCCCATAACCTATCTTCTAATCTCAATTTCATACTGCTCACTCCTATACCTGCAGTTACGGACAACTGATAAGGTAACAAGAGGGAGAACTGTGCAAAATAAGAAGCTGTAGCACTACTCGTTTCTTGAATACTTCTCAAGGCGGTAATGACATTATAGCCTTCTAAATTTGTGCTATCCGTCCCCATGGAATAACCCATAGCCAAGGTATTCATTTTTTGCATCTCCGTTCCCACAACACCTTTGAGCATCACTTTTTCAGAGAGTTTAAAATTCAAGTTAAACACCGACCTGAAACCGACATTTAATGGGGTTTTATCGGACCAACCACCAGCAGAACTATTATCCATTTTTTGAGCAGACCCAAAAATGGACGTAGTATTTGAAAGAAAGGAGAATAACTGATAAGTATGACCAATTCCTGCCCTAAAAGTTTGGACTGCTGAATGGGCATCATTGGCAATATACCTTGTATTTCCAGAATAATCAAGGGTATCGTATTGTCCAGCTGTTAATTCTCCGTTGCGTTCGTCGTAACTATTTGCATATCCAAAATAAGTAGTCACCGACTGTTTATCGCTTAATTTAAAATCGCCAATCACATTCACAAAGTCTTTTTGCGAAGCGGTATGCGGCATAAATCCATCAAACTTTTGATGACCATAATTGATTAAAAGGGACGATTTTTTTCCACCGATAGCCAAACGAGTGGTAGCTCTAGCCAAACCGTATGACCCAACTAATACATCTTGCCCAATACTACTTGAATTTTTTAAAGCCTTTTGGGTTTCCAAATTTACAACCCCAGCAATGGCTAATCCGTATAAAGTACCAGAAGGACCTTTGTCGACCGTGACCTTATTAACAGACCCAAAATCGATATCATCCAACATGGTTACCCCTTCAGCATCAGTAATAGCAATACCATTCAAGTACACTTTTGATCCTTGTCCGTCAAAGTTATTATTGGCCCCTTTAAAACCAAGCCCATTGCCATAACCGCGGATATTTATTTGTTGACCTGCGGAAGAAGTTCTGCTTTGCATGGTCACACCTGGAACACTTGTATTCAAGGCATCATTCAAAAACAAACCTGTCCCTCTATTTATTGCAGTGCTATCGATACTTACACGAGCATTCGGTGCGAGTAAAGTTGACTCCAATTCATTAGGTTCAGGATTAACCTCCACAGCATTTAACTGTTCCTTTTTAGGCTTCAATTGAACCATTAGTTTAGCGTTGCAATTCCTTACTACTTTACGAAAAGCATGGTAACCGACATAGGTTACTGTAACTTGCATTGAATCCGTACAAGATATTGAAAATACTCCTTTCAAATCACTCGTTGTTTTTTGTTTTAAATCTGTTTTTATACTTGCACCTACAAGTGGCAAATTGGTTTGACTATCCAACACAACTCCGTTAATTTGCGATTGACTCCATGCATTCATCATGGTTAACATCAGCGCAATCATTGATAATAATTTATTCATTTAATTTAATTTTTATGTGAAATTCTTAGACATAGCTATCCTGAATGCAAGTTTTTTAGACTTACTTGACAGCTATAAAATTTGGGAAAAATTAAACTTTTGGGGGAGGAATATGTGGATCGTAAAATTGCAAAAGGCAAACTTTATCATAAAAAAAATTCCTTTTCGTTTGGGTTTCAAAAATGAATTCATCCTTTATATATCTATCAGTATAAAACAATTGTTTTGACCAATGTTGTAATTGTTTCTGTTTATTTTTTTGAAAAGGTTGCTGGTCTAATAGCTGAAAAGTCAAATTTTGTAAGCGAACATTTAATGCGGTTTCTTTTTTATCCCACCAACAGTAAAAGAAAATTGAATCCACAGTTTCTGTCTTGCTCACCACATCATACATTTCGCCTTTAAATTTGAACTCTTTTGAATGTTTCCATTTTAATGCTGATGCTACTTCCGATTTTGAAAATTTCAGCAATGTCAATTCATCATGATCGATCCCGGCCATTATTTTATGTTTCACTTCACGACGCACCAATTTCAATTCAATATGAAAGGAAAAGTAGGCCACCAAAAAAGGCAAAATCAAACTAATGAATAATATAAAAATGAATGACTTTTTCAAATTTACGATTGGGATTAAACGGAATAAATTAAATGTTATTGGGTATTATCAATCAAAGGGAAATGGTAGCGGAATCTAGCTACACCGTATAATTTACGCGTAGAGGGTTAGACTACAATTTTGGATATAAAAAGGGAGTGGGTTAACTGATTTTTTTTGACTTATTTCGTTTACAAATGAACGACAAACAGCTTTAAAAAAAATAAAAGAGTGCTTATTAACCACTGTAATTATGCTGTTATCAGCTCCACCAGAAACCTTTTCCTTTTGGAAATCACAGAAAAACCTGTCATTTAAAACATCCGCTTCTTCTTCTAGCTCCATTCCTTCAAAATTATAATACGCAGGAGTCACTTCAAAAGCAAAACTTTGAAAGCTGAACAATACCAAGATATTGAAAATAACTAAACCTATTTTTACGAGTTTACACATAAAGTTGAACCTCCAAAATTAAAATAAAATTAAACGCAACCACCTAAACTTTGAAGTAAAAAGACAAAGTGGTGGTTTTATTGAGTCTGCGGACAAAACAACAAACGTCTTTTAAAAAGTTAATGGAAGTATAGACACCTATTTTTAAACAACCTCAGTAGAATTAACCCATGGGGCCTAGGATATAATATACCCATCCTCCATTTCAATAATTCGGTCGGTTTTTTTTGCGAAATCTTTATCGTGTGTCACAATAAGCATGGACATATCAAGCTCATTGCTCAGTTCCCTTAAAATATCAAAAACAATATTGGCATTTTTACTATCAAGATTACCTGTTGGTTCATCTCCCATAATAATTTTTGGGTTATTAATCAATGCACGGGCTATAGCTACCCTTTGCTTTTGACCACCTGATAATCTGGATGCTTTTTTATCAGCTTGTTCTTGCATGCCTAAAATTTCCAACTTTTCTAGGGCATTTTTTTTAATCGTTTTATGATCGAACTTACCCAATTTAAGCGCAGGCAACATGATATTTTTGAGTACGGTAAATTCAGGCAGCAAGTAATGGAATTGGAATACAAAACCAATATTTTCGCTTCTAATACGCGCCAAGTTATCCTTAGATTCATGGGAAACATTTTTACCATCAATAATGAGTTCACCGGTATAATTGGTATCCATGGTGGAAAGAATATACAATAAGGTTGATTTTCCGCAACCAGATTTCCCCATAATAGAAACAAATTCCTTTCGCTCAAGCTTTAAAGAAATATCCTTTAAAACATGAAACTCTACAGGATCTGTAAAATATTTATTTATGTCTTTGGTTTCTAAAATTGGTTTCATCATGATTTTTACTGGCCTCTAATAATTTCTACTGGATCTAATTTCTTTGCTTTTCTTGCAGGAAGGTAGCCGGCTAAAAATGTCGAAACTAAAGCAAATATAATTCCTGTAATATAAAACAGGGGGTCGTAGTTAACGGGATAAGTTTTTACAGTAGGTAAAGCTTCAGAATTAAATGGGATATTATCAATAATTACGGAAGCACCATAACCAACTCCTAATCCCAATGCAGCACCTAAAACACCAATAATTAATGCTTGAAAAATAAAAATCAACATGACATCACGCCCTGTAAACCCGGTAGCTTTTAAAATAGCAATATCATTCATTTTTTCGTAAATAAACATGTTTAGAATATTATAAATCCCAAATCCAGCAACAATTAGTAGAGTTATAGAGACTGCGTAAGAAATTAAAGTTCGAATAGAAGAACCAGTATCAAATTGTGCGTTCGCCTCTTTAATATCCATGGCACTCACATCATATATATTTTCTATCAACTTCGAAAAAGGCACCGCATCTTCCATATCGTTTAATTTTACATGAATTCGACTAATATAATTACTCCCTGCGCCTAGGATTTGCTGTGCCATTTTTAAGTTAACGTAACTTTGGATATCGTCAATTTCTGCCATCCCACTTTGGTAAATACCTCCTATACTCAAAGAAAAACTAGTACCACTAGGATTTAAGATTTGGATTTTATCGCCCACAGAAAGCGACAGTTTTTCAGCAATTCCTGACCCCAATAAAACACCATTTTTCTTTTTAATCAAACTATTGATATCCCCTTCCACTATATAATCTTTAAAATTAAATAAACGTGCTTCTTGGGTTACATCAATACCGCTAATAATACCATTTAAATTATTAGATCCCGCGATATAAAACACTTTACAAATTGTTTGGGGTGTGGCACCATTTACTTTTTTATTTTTTTTAAGTTCGGAGAGAATGGGTAAAGCATTATGAATTCTTTCCAGTCGACTTTTTGGCTTAATAGAGTGGATATAATTTAGGTTAGTTGCTGCGTTAAAATAACTGTCCGTTGGTTGCGTTTCGGTAGGGTCTGTATTGTTATAAATTTGAACATGCGGCGTTCTGTTCAACACTAAACCATCTAAAAGCTGATTGAGTCCCGTCATAAAACTCATCATTATGATAAACATACTTATGCCAAAAGTAACACCGAGAGCTGCCACCATGGTTTGTTTCTTTTTTGAAAACAAATGTGTTTTAGAAATATCCCATATAATTGAAAGGTTACTCATTATTCTTCTGCCTTAAAAATAGTTGTTGTACTGTCGATACCAGAAAGTACTTCAACAAAGTCTAAATTTTTCATCCCTACTTTAATACTTACTTCCCCATTAGCGGTCAGTACCATATTGTTAGCAAGTAGATAAGCCGTTGGAATCACCAAAGTGTTTTTTCGTTTTGAAACAATGATATTAGCTTCTCCAGAAAGACCGTTATATAATTTAGGTGGGTTTTTATTAAAGGTTCCTTCCACCCTAAAAGTTTGGGTGATGTCATCTTTTTTAGGGAAAATTTTATGGACAGTAGCAACAAATACCTGATCAGCATAGGCATCCAAAATAATTAAAACGGAATCCCCCACTTCAATTTTAGTAATATCTACCTCATCAATATCCATTTCAAGTATAAAATCTTCGGCACTACCAATTTCCGCAAATATTTCTTGAGAAGAAATTAAATCACCTTCTTCTTTATTTATAGTATATATTTTCCCATCTATTTCAGACCGAATAGTAAAGTCGTTGAGTTGACCTTTTTCCGTTTTGGTTTGACTCACTGCCTTTTTATAGTTATTTTTTAAATTGATTTGTGATTGTGTGTATTTTTTCCTCAGAATGCCAAGTTGATTTTGCGTGGTATAATATTTTGATTTCGCTTGGTCGTATTCTGATTTATTTTCTAGATTTTTTTCTTTAAGGCGCTCTTGCCTTTTAAAATTGGTTGAATCTAAACTTAGTTGTTCTTTCGTAATTTGAATTTCCAATGCAATATTCTTCAATAAATTATCACTTCCTAAATAATTAGATTTTGCCTCTTGTAAATTAATTTCCGCAGTATTTAACTGCCCTTTGATAATTTCTGTCGGCGTTATTTCAAATAAAATTTGTCCTTTACCCACCAAGTCACCTTCCTTTCCATAAATCTTTTTAATAACACCTGACCGAATAGGTTGTGGATAATACACTATTTTAGGACGTACTTTTACGGAAGCATAAACGGACTCTGTAATGTTTTTTGTTTGGGGAAGCACTCCTTTATCTTTCTTACTATCACAAGCGTAAGTGAAAAACAATAAAAGAATTAAAGCAATTGATATTCTCATATATTTTTAATTTCAATAACAAAAATTAATTTTCCGTAATATACAAATTGCGTATTTATTCCTACTTTTTTAGTCCGTAACAAATGCGCATATTACATCTACAAAGATAAGAAAAAGAACTATTTTTTTCATTCGAATATTGAGGGATAAGAATGATAGATTATAGTTTTTTTTATGCCAGAAGTCATGTACCAAATCGGATTATTATAGACCCAATTCTTTTACTGAAATTTCACGCATTTCTACTTTTCTTATTTTACCAGAAACGGTCATAGGAAAACTACTTACAAATTTCCAATACTTCGGCACGCTATAATGCGCGATTTGGTTTTTACAAAAGGCCATTAATTCTTCTGCTACACATTCTACATCTTGATGCAATTTAATCCAAGCCATTATTTCTTCTCCATATTTTTGAGAAGGAACGCCTATAATTTGCACGTCTAATATTTTTGGATGTGTATATAAAAAATCTTCAATTGTTTTAGGAGAAATATTTTCTCCGCCACGAATAATTAAATCTTTAATTCTACCAGAAATTCGAACATAACCTTCCTCATCCATAACTGCGAGATCACCAGAATGCATCCAACGTGAAGGGTCAATTACTTGTTGGGTTGTTTCAGGATTATTCCAATACCCTAACATTACGGAATAGCCACGGGTACACAACTCTCCTTCGTGGCCTATTGGTAACGTTTCACCAGTTTCAGGATTGATTATTTTCACCTCTAAATGTTCTAAAACGGTTCCCACAGTCGAAACCTGTTTCTCTAAAGCAGCTCCTATTTTAGTTTGAAGGGAAACGGGAGAAGTTTCCGTCATACCATAGCAAACGGTTACATCTTTCATATTCATTTCAGCCTGTACCCTTTTCATTATTTCTTCGGGACAAGTAGCCCCTGCCATTACACCGGTGCGTAGAGTAGACAAGTCATATTTTTTAAAATCTTCCAATGCCAATTCAGCAATAAACATAGTAGGGACGCCATATAGAGAAGTACATTTTTCCTTTTCGACAGCACTTAATGTTAAACCCGGATCAAAGCCATCATTCGGAATTACCATACAAGCACCATGTGAGGTACAAGCTAAATTTCCAATTACCATTCCAAAACAATGGTAAAAAGGAACAGGAATACAAACCCGATCTGCATCAGTATATTTAAGCCGTCTTGCAATAAAAAAGCCATTGTTTAATATGTTATGATGACTTAAGGTTACCCCTTTTGGAAAGCCAGTTGTACCAGAAGTATATTGTATATTTATCGGTTGATCAAAATCAGTTTTCTCAACAGCGACAGTGTAAGTTTCATCAGAAATACTATCTCCTTTTTTTAAAAGATTGTCCCAATCACCTGTATCTAAATAAATTATTTTTTTTAGTGAAAAACAATTTTCTTTTATTTCATTTAACATGGTTCTATAATCACTCGTCTTATAGGTCTCTGAAGAGACGATATAAGAAATTTCAGATTGATTGATCGCAAATTTCACCTCATGTTTTCTATAAGCGGGATTTAAATTGACCAATATCGCTCCTATATCTGCAGTAGCGTATTGTACCAAAGTCCATTCGAAACGATTAGGTGCCCAAATACCTACCCGGTCACCAAATTGAACACCATCCGCAAGAAATCCTTTTGCCAACTGTATCACTTGTTGGTGAAATTGCTTGTAAGTCGCCCTATAATTTTGATGCACACTTATTAATGCGTCATTATCCGGAAACTTCCTTACTGTCTTGCGTAAATTGTCGCTTATCGTTTCCCCTAAAAGTGGATGGGAAGATTTTATGTTTGTATATGAAAGTGAATTCATAGCTAAATGAAGTTTTTTTAAATATAAACATATTTACGCTAATTAAAAGGACCTGAACTCCTTGAATTAAAAAATATGACAAATATCAGAAAACTACTTTCATTGGATTAAATTCGTTTTTATGGCTGTCAAAATGGCTATAATTACATACTTTTATTTCAAAAAAAATAAAACTGATAAAACAAATTCATTCAAAGAAATTACAATTTTTTTGGTCAATTTTAGTTTATAAAGTATAGGAATAACAACCATTAACCTCAATTATGAAATTTCACACCAGAAAATGGGTAAAACCCGAAGATTTAAATCCAAACGCCACCTTATTCGGCGGTCGTTTAATGCAATGGATTGATGAAGAAGCTGCTTTATACGCCATTGTTCAATTAGAAAATCAAAAAGTAGTGACCCGATTTATTTCAGAAATTAGTTTTGAAAGCGCAGCAAGGCAAGGCGACATCATTGAAATTGGCATGGAAACCGTAAAGTTTGGTGGCAGCAGTTTGACATTAAAATGTGTGGTTAGAAATAAAATGACACATCAAGTCATCATTCAAATTGACCGCATTGTAATGGTCAATTTAGGTCCTGATGGCAATCCAGCGCCGCATGGCAAAACAGAGGTAGAATATGTGAAGGACAGGTTGAAAGAAGAATAGTGTAAAAACCCGGGGCTTCGAGTTCATTGTGAAAACTATCGTTTTCGCAATCCTCAGCCACCTATGAGAAAAGAGTTCATTCGTTTTCGCAATCTTCAGCCGCCTATGGGGAAGAATATATTGGGGCTTAGTGACTAAGAAGATAACAATTTGCCATAAAACAAAAAAGCTTGCTAGTTTCCTAGAAAGCTTTTTAAAGTGTGGGCCCACCTGGGCTCGAACCAGGGACCCCTTGCCCCGAAAGCTTTCGGGGGAGTCAAGTGTTATTTGGTTCGCAAAACAATTTTCTCAACCAGTTCTGGGTATTTTTTTAAGTTCTGAATATACTTCGCGCTTTTTTGGGATTTGATAAATTTTTCTAATCGAACAGCATGACTGTAATCTGTCAATTCAATGATCAAGAAGATTTTCCAGTCAGACGCTTTTGAAGTAAACCTATGAGCACCATAGCTTCCATCATTGTGTTTTATTAACCGCTCTTCAACTGAGTCGGTTGTTATTCCCGTGTAAAAACGGTTTAAAGATTCACTATGGATGATATAACAATTTGCCATAAAACAAAAAAGCTTTCTAGTTTCCTAGAAAGCTTTTTAAAGTGTGGGCCCACCTGGGCTCGAACCAGGGACCCCTTGCCCCGAAAGCTTTCGGGGGAGTCAAGTGTTATTTGGTTCGCAAAACAATTTTCTCAACCAGTTCTGGGTTTTTTTTTAAGTTCTGAATATACTTCGCGCTTTTTTGGGATTTGATAAATTTTTCTAATCGAACAGCATGACTGTAATCTGTCAATTCAATGATCAAGAAGATTTTCCAGTCAGACGCTTTTGAAGTAAACCTATGAGCACCATAGCTTCCATCATTGTGTTTTATTAACCGCTCTTCAACTGAGTCGGTTGTTATTCCCGTGTAAAAACGGTTTAAAGATTCACTATGGATGATATAACAATTTGCCATAAAACAAAAAAGCTTTCTAGTTTCCTAGAAAGCTTTTTAAAGTGTGGGCCCACCTGGGCTCGAACCAGGGACCCCTTGATTATGAGTCAAGTGCTCTAACCAGCTGAGCTATAGGCCCGTATTTTATCGAGTTGGGTTCTCGCAAAGCCATACGACTTTAGGGGTGCAAATGTATTTGATAAAAATGGTTATTCAAAATAAAAATTGATAATTTTAAAGCATGAATTTAAATTATGATGCAATCATCTTTGATTTGGGGGGTGTAATTCTCAATATTGACTATCAAAAAACCACGCAAGCCTTTAAGGGTCTAGGGGTTAAAAACTTTGATAAGCTTTATAGTCAAAGTCAACAAAATGGCACATTTGACAAATTGGAAACGGGAAAGATGGGAGCTGAAGAATTTTATAAGACACTCAATAAAGAAACGGGGCTTGAACTTAAGCATTCCGAGATAGAAACGGCTTGGAACGCAATGTTGCTGGATTTACCCAGTCACAGAATTGAATTACTTAAAAAAATCAGCAAAGAAATTCCTATTTTTCTGTTGAGCAACACCAATGAAATACATTTAAAAGCATTTCGAAAAATGATTAAAGACAGTTTTGGTGAGGAGCATTTATTAGAAAGTACTTTTTCTAAGACTTACTATTCTCACCTCATTCAGGCACGAAAGCCAAATCGAGCGGCTTTTGACATCATCATCCATGAGCAAGGACTGAATCCGAGCAAAACTCTATTTATTGACGATAGTCTTCAACATATTGAAGGGGCAGAAAAAATAGGATTACAAACAGTTCATTTAGTAGGTAAAGACATAAGTGAGATATTTCTAAGTTAATAAAATCCGAATAATTATCTTTGTGTTTTAAAACAAGGAAAAATGGATTTAGATTTATCAGGGAAAACTGCAGTCGTTTGCGGAAGTACACAAGGAATTGGATTAGCAACTGCTCAAGAATTAGCACATTTAGGTGCAAATTTGATTTTGGTTTCAAGAAATGAAGAGAAACTTAAAACAGTTATTCAAACTTTACCTCATCCAGAAAGACATTGTCATTTAGCGGTTGATTTTACAAACCCAGCTGATTTAGAAACAAAATTCAATGCATTTATTGCAGATAAGGCTGTTCACATTTTGGTAAACAATACTGGTGGGCCAGCTGGTGGACCTGTAAATACAGCAGGAACTGAGGAATTTATTAATGCATTTAACCAACATTTGATTTGTAACCACATTTTGGTCCAAGCCGTGAGAGACAAAATGAAGGAAGCTGGATACGGCAGAATTATCAATGTAATTTCAACTTCAGTAAAACAACCTTTACCAAACTTAGGTGTATCAAACACTATAAGGGGAGCGGTTGCAAATTGGAGTAAGACTTTAGCCAACGAATTAGGAGAGTTTAACATTACTGTCAACAACGTCTTACCTGGTGCTACGGATACCATTCGTTTAAAAACCATCATTGAAAATAAAGCGAATAAAACGGGACAGGCAGCAGAAAATGTAAAAACTGAAATGGCCAATGCTTCTCCAATGAAAAGAATCGCACAACCCTACGAAGTTGCAAATGCAATCGCATTTTTAGCTTCTCCAGCTGCAAGCTACATCAACGGAATTAACGTTCCTGTGGATGGAGGTAGAACAAAGAGTTTATAAAAAGATATAATACAAACATAGTTTGCCATTAATTTGTTATGTTTGTCGCAATAATGGCCCCATAGTTCAACTGAATAGAATATCAGATTTCGGCTCTGACGGTTGCAGGTTTGAATCCTGCTGGGGTCACTTCTAAACAAGTCAACTAGCTTCAAAACAGTTAGTTGGCTTTTTTGATTCCCCACATACTCCCCATTTATATTTTTTTGTTCTTCCTAAAAAAGTATTAGTAACACATAGTTAGTTTGTTTTATTCAAAATCAATTGTAAATTTATATCATGACTAAAAACACGAAAGTATTTTATCGAATTTTTTTTGATGAAAGTTGTCATTTAAAAAATGATCTTTCCTCGGTAATGACCGTTGGTTATATTAAAGTGCCTGATCTGGAATATTCATATCTATTTAATAGATTAAAGAAAATCAAAGAACAAAACCAGTACTTCTATGAATTAAAATGGAATAAGGTGATAAAAAGTCAAATGTCTTTCTACAAAGAACTTATAGATTTTTTCTTTGAAACAAATCTAACCTTTAGATGTACTAAAGTTTTGCATAAGCAGAGGCTTACAAATGATTTTTACTATTATGCGATCTATTATGCATTAAATCCAATGAACGAAAAGGATACAGAATACGGTGTTTTTTTAGATATCAAAGACTCTAGAAGTGGTGAAAAATTAAAAAAAATAGCAGAGATCTTCAATAACAAAAACAAGGGAAATTCCCCTTTCCGTTTTTTTAAACATATACATTCAGAAGACAATTTATTTATCGAACTCGCCGACTTTTTTATTGGAGCTGTTAACTATAAAACTAGATTGCGTTATAAAGATAAGGAATTAAAAGCTCCTTCACCTGTGAAACTTGAAATTATTGAATATTTAGAGCGAAAATCAGGTTATCTGCTGGATAGTAAGACACCGATAATTACTAAAGAAAAAAAGTTTAATTTATTTGAATTCTCGCCTACTAAAAATTATCATAAATGAGTGAAGAATTATTTGGGTTAAAACCGTATTTTGAGGATTTGGAGTCTACAAACATTTGCAAAAAGACACAAATAGACACAATGTATAAGCTTTTTTCAAGTCATTTTATTGATACCCCATTAATTATTGAAGGAAAAACGATTAAAATTATTACCTCAAAAACTCGTGTTAAAGAGTATTCAGATTATTGTGAAACATTTTATCATGTAATAACAGAGAACACTTCTCATGGTCGAATTATAAATAACCAAAGATTAAACCGTGTACATTGGATAAAAACAATAATAGAAAATCAGCACTTAAGGGCTATTAGTGTATTTAAATGGAAAGATCATAATGGAATACATAAACTGCATCTATGGTTTAAAAGAAAAAGTTTTGTAGTTGTCTTGAAAGATGTCTCTAACGATGTAATGGTGGTTACTGCTTTTTGTGTTTCGAGTGAAAACGAAATTAAATTTAAAGAGCGTTTAGAAAATTATCAAAAATCTATCTAAAATGCAAAAAAAACCCTAGACCGTATCTAGGGAGCGTGAGTGCGGCTTCACGATGCCATTGCCTTCAACCTTGGGTTGATGCTGGTACAAAGATACATCAAATTATTAAATTTAACAAAAATGAATTTTATTTGATTTAATAATTTTAAGATTGTTTCTCAACAAATCCGACATAAGCCTTGATATCATTGACATAGGAATGATCGGTCTTGTTTTTATATTTAACCCTTTTGATTTAGAATTCTGTTTTGCTCACACTTGTTATATAAGGATACTTGAAACATTACTAATGTTTTATCGCCATACTAAAGAATACAATACGCTCTTTTGTTGAGATAATTGCCGTTAATATCACAATGATTTTACACTTTAATTAAGCCCTTTTTTGATACGGTCGTATAATAGACTTCTAATGGTTGCGCTTGTAATTCTTTTCTTTGGATTGGTTAATGACTCAACAAGTACTCCACAGTTCTCGCAGTAGTATGGGGGGTAGTCTGTTTCCTCCTTTAGTTCCTTCGCACAGTCTTTACAGAATTCTGCCATAATCAAATATATACATAAAACTCTATTAAGGCTGAGAAATCAATTAATGACATTGTACGTGCGCGCATAGTGATAGGACGATATAAAAAACGTTTTACATACAGGTCGAAATCAAAAGTAAAACAATACGCGCGCGTAGTGATGACCCGATAATAGGTTAATGCGTAACAGATGACCCCGAACTATTAAAAGATTCGTTTTTTTTAACGTGTGGAAAACAATTAACTAATGCGCGTAACAGATACCCATTTATTACATGCGTGGAGAAATGGAAATATAATAAATCTTTGTTTGTATACGTCGAAAAACAAAATCAAACAAATACGCGCGCGCAGATGATAGTACAATATTATACACATGAACAGACACCAAGGAAGTACACACGCGAACAGATAGTGGAATATTACTTTTTACCGTTCGAAAAGCAAATAAGTGCCAACGCCTGCGAACAGATACCAAAGAAGTCTACACTTAAATCAAAACAAGACACGAATATAGTTAGGGACATATTATAAAAAAGTTATAATTTGTAATGTTTCTTTTCCATTTAGTAAACTATTATTTAAAAATTTTGGTGCTGTAAATGAGTGTTTTTATTGGTTTAATTGTAACTTAATGTATTAATATTCGTTAAAGTTTAGTAGGTATTGAAACAAATCACTATATTTAGAACATAATTATTCTTGTGCAGGACACGTGTATAATTAAAAAATTAAAAGTACCTTTGCGCCCTCAAACCAATGAACAAGCATAAAAATACTATATTGACTCATTCTGATGATGAAATTTCAAAAATTGGAAATACAATTGTGTTTCTAATAAATGAATATAAAGATATTTCAAAAACAAAACTTCTGAAACTTCTTTACATATTAGATGAAATGTCCATCAAGAAATCAGGAATTCCCTTTTTAAATTTAAATTACAAAGTTTGGAAATTTGGACCAGTTGCAGTTGATATATTTGCGGAATTATCCTCTTCACCTTCTATTCTTAAGCCTTTTATCACTAAACTTGATTGTGAAAATGGAAATGATTTTAAAGTCATTGTGGACTTTAGTGATGATGAATTTTCTATTAATGATTTAGAATTGTTAAACAAGGTGTCTTCTGAATTTGGAGTTAAATCTGCTTCAGAATTGATTAAGTATACTCATAGGGAAACTTCACTTTGGTATAAAATAGCGTTGGAAAACGGTGTGCTAGAAGACTTAGAAAAAGAAAGAATAAGTACTACAGAGCTTACAATAGACTTATCTGAATTAATTAAATACGACGAACGCAAAGCAAGTATTTATGAAGAGTACCTTGAAATGCATTAATTGTTATGCTAGAAGAAGGTAATATAATTTATTTTACACCTTTTTATTTTAAAAATGGAAATGACCCAGCACCAAAGTTTTTTATTGTGTTAAAAAAGAATGGTTCTGATAGTCTTTTGGCTAGTCTTCCTACTAGTAAAGATAAATTACCATTATCAAATAGTATAACAGATGGCTGTATAGAGGTTCCAGAAAGTGGGATTAATTGTTTTATGATATCTAATACAAAGATTATTACCAAATGCAATAAAAAATTTGATGTAACAACTCATATTTACGGCTTTGAGATTGATACATATCCAGTATCTAAATTAGAAGAAGCCTATGCAGTTGAAGGGGTAGATTATAAAGTGTTTGGTAATATGAAAAAAAGAATCTTTACTGAACTAATAAATTGTCTTACGAATTCGAAAACTGTCAAAAAGAAACACATAAATTTTTTAAATTCTTAAACTTTGTGTACCTAGGTTACTATTTAGATTAATTCATCAAGTATTTTAGGGTCGTTTACTGAATCATTACCTGTAAAATCAGTTTTAGAAGGAATATCTTCTCCATCCCTTTCCTTTTGCATCCTATCGAGTTCTTTTGAAATTAATCCTTTAACACTTTCCATATCGTTCTTAATTTTGGCAATATTCATTAGCATTTTAATATAGAAATACAAAAATATTAACACGCTGAACACGCTTACTATATCAAATTCAGAAATCGCTACATCATTCATAATACTGTTTTAAGGTGTGAAATTAAAATTGTCGTTTTTGTTAAATGGAGAAAGTATACTTTTTATACAGGTTAATTGCAATTATTGTTTAGTAAGTTCCACCCATTGCTTTAAATAAATCTAAACTTCTTTTGATATCTCTAATTTGACTACTTGTAATTGTTTTCACATCAGAATATTGTCGCCCTATTAATTTCATTTTTGCAGATTTTGCATTGGCTAAAGCGTCTAACAATTCAGCATTTGATTTCCCCATACTTTCATCAAACCATTCCCAAATTCGACCACCATTTCCAGAATCCGTTTCTGTGTTCATTGGTATGAATTCAAATGCTTTTCCATCTATTGAAAATTGAACTTTACGAAAAAACAACCAATCATCTGAATGATATTGCATTCGTAATCTCAAATTACTAGGCTTTCCATTGCTTGACTGAAAATAACAATATAAACTATTTCTATTAGTGTATTTTGGTGCGGATTTAGGCTTATGCCATACTAATCCATCTGGGGAAAATTCATCTTTATTACTGTTGAAATATTTTTTTAGTTTTTTTACCTTGGCGCTATCTATGTTAGCTGAATTAATTTTGTCAAAACTTCCTAGATAAGTATTTTTCCTGTTAAAAACAGTAGCTCTAATTTCATTTTTTAATGAGTCTATTTTATCAAATTTCATAAAAATTGCGATATTAATACCTTCATCATTTATCAATTCAAAACTAATCGGAGTCCCCCCAATTGATTCACCGCTTGCTTCTTTCAAGTCTTGTGATACTTTTTCAGAAATGCAGAATTTTTGATAAGCAGCTAAATATGCAACTGAATCATATTTCGAAAAAATTTTAAATGTATCTTTTGTTTCTTTTTCAATTCCTCCAGGTGTTGACTTGTATGATGAGATTTCTATATAGTCATAACTTTTCGACTGTTTACAAGAACTTGTCACTATTGCAAGTAACATAAAGATTAGTATTTTATACATTGTTCAAGATTTGATTTTTCAACATCAAAGATAGTAGAATTATATTAAAATCGAAATAATTGAATAATTATATCACTACTTATTAAGGTGTTAAGGTGCGTCATTGCCAACCGTATTGTTTATCGTTTTAACTAAACATAAAACAAACCAATTATCTCGTCACTACTAAATGAGTTTGCTCTATCTAAAATAGCTCTTAGTTTTATGTATCGTTTTGTCGGTTTGCCATTGTACGTATTTTTGAAGTGTTTTTTATATAATTTCGCACACGCTCTTTCATATTCAAAATAAGCACCGTAATAACTAAAAATATCCCTCATTTTTTTACTTTGTATTTGACTATCATAGGTGGCTTCCTTGTTGTATTTACGGTGCGCAAAGTACTTGGTAGTCTTGTATAGGTTTAAACACGCTAAACCCGTAAATGGACAAATAAAATACAGTATTTCACCGCCAGACTTTAAGTTTGAAGGCATGGTGGTTGTGTGTACCGTGTACTCTATTAATTCACCATTATTCCTATATGATAAATTAAAAACTGGACTGTGTTCTCTGTTGTCGATTGTTAGACTAATACTTGATTCGTCATAGGTTCGGGGATGCTTCCATGTAGATGTTAAATTACGTATTTTCCCCTTCTCTATGAATCCTTCCCGCTTGTAATAAGTAATGTTTAAATTTAGGCAATTGTCTAATAGTGGTGGGAAATTTGCTGGTTTTGGCATACCTAAATATACGATAATATAAATTAAAAACCTGTTAATTAAGCTAATATTACATTGTGTTTTTTGTTTTTGCTGGTGTAATTCGGGGACAATTAATGTATTCGCTTTCTACTATAAAATTTTAATTAGCACATAGTTTTTATCAAAGTCGTTAACCTCTAATGAAGTATTGAATTTACAACTGAAATTTGTGTATTTAACTTCAGGACTTCCAAGCTTTTTCACGTCTCTAAAAAAGCAATTATTTTTTTCCATAACTATATATATTCGACCTTTTTTTAATTTATCTTCATCAACTTCAAGACCTAAATTAAATGGTATTGTTTTAGTGTGAGCAAAGTCATTTCCATAATCTGCATAGTTGCCTAAGTATGAACCATAGTCTTCCCATCTTCTAAATTCATAATCTAATACTCCAATCAATTGCAATCGTCCATCAATATATTCGTATGCAAGAATAGGAGGGAGCGTAGGGTTCTTTGATTCAGATGAAATGGATACACGTGCTAATATGTGCTTACTACCTCTAGTGGCGTCACGTAGAAAATAACGATTACCATAATTATCAAATATCCATCTTTTACCAAGCCAAATTTTATCAAATTTCAAAGTGACATCATTGAATTTAACTTTACTTGATTGTTTCAATATTTTAAAACCTAATGCCTTTTTACGTTCCTCTTCAGCTTTCTGCTTTGCATCTTCAAGCTTTTTCTTTGCATCATCTCGCGCTATAACTTTAAGTTCTTTTATAGCTATCTCAGAATATTCAGTCTTAGGAAAGTTAATTTTTATATCCTCGTACTCCAATTTAGCTGAAAAAATATCGCCATTTGCATATGATTTTTTTGCATTTAAGATTCTATTTTCAGGCGTATTCTTTATCTCTTGTAGTTCTATTGAACAATTTTTCAATTCTTTTTTTAAAGATTCTAACTCCTGTTTTGTACTCTCAAGTTCTTTATTATCTGTGCAACCAAGCATTAATATAGAAAAGATAATTATTGATTTTGTAAAAAGTTTCATATTCTATTATTTAAGAGAATTATTTTCAGCATTAAGTTAATACAAAGTTAATGAATCAATTGAGTTAAGTTTATAATTAGTTTAGGTAATCAAGAATTGTTAGTGTTTTTAGTCGATTATTCAAATGTTTTCATCATTGATTTAACTAGTAGCGTAGTTTTATAACCGAAATCCCTAAGGAACTTTACATTTTTAACATGACTTTGCTAAATACTGTTCAATACCCCAATGGAGATGGATTATCCTAGTTGACGTATTCTTATTATAACTAAAGTCGGAAAACGTCAATATTTCATTGTTTAGCTCCATTATTTTATTCTCTATTATATTGTAAATTATGTCTTGGACATTACCGCCTATTGTTTTATTGATATGCTTTAATAATTTATAATGCTTATGTCTTGCTTGTCGACTTGAACTATAGTCTGACCAAAACAACGGGTCTCTATACTGAAGCTGTTTAAGGTTGCTAGTATCAATCATAGGGTCGTAAAACAATACTTCGTTCCAGTTACTCAATAAAGACCTTTTAAGCCCTTTAAAATCGCTTTTAATCAAGCAGTCCAATGTCTGCCCTATTCGTTCCTTTTTAGCGAACTTAAGCCAGCTCATTTGTTTTCTTTCAAACCTTAACAAGTCATAACCTAATCCATAATGAAGTCCTTTGTTGTAAATCTTTAGTATATAGTTGTGTTTATGTTCTGCTTGGTGATACTTTCCTTCTTTATCATCCTTTACACAAACAAACCTTTTCCACTTGTGACTAAGGCAATGGTCAATTATTGTACTTACTTTATATGGGATTCTAATATTTACCCCCCATTCTAATTGGGTGATTTTTAAATGTCTTGGCAGTATTCCGAACAAGTCAAAAAGTTCCCTTAACACATCATCTAACATTTGTATGTTAAAATCGTTGTAATTGTGTTTACCATCATTATAGAGCACATGAATGCTACCTGATAAATAAACCTTGCTTGAATCTGTATAATACTTAAATATCAGATTCCTAAACTTTGCTAATCTATATGGCTTTCTGTTTTTGGCGTTTTTTATTTCTCCTGAATCTTCATTTATTGGTCTACTAAAATTAAGGAATTCATTTGAAAGTAACTGCTGGGTGTCGAAGTCAATTAATTCAGCCTTTATGTAGTCTAGTGGTACATAATTTTTGTATCTTTGGTTGGTAGATATATTTTTGTTTCTGCTATTGAAATCAATTAAGGAAGCACTCGCAAGGTCACTTCCTTTTTTGATTCTATCCATTAAGCGGACTTGTTAGAACTAAGTAAAACGTCAACCAATTCAGAACGCTTAAACAAGGTCTTATTCCCTATCTTATACTTCTTGATTATTCCTTTATTAACCCAATCATGGATAGAAACTAAACTTACTCCAAAAAATTCGGCAGTCTCTTTTCTGCTTATAAATTCTTTGCCTTCTGTCTTGTTATTGTTAAGGTCTTTAATGATAGTTTCAATGTTAGCGATTAACTGCTCATTGATAATGGTCGCCAACTCTGTTGGGCTTACTTGAATGAATTGTATTTTACTCATATTCCTTTGTTTTGTTTGTTTAACTTGAAAACAAAGGATGATTAGGGATTTGTTAGGGAAAAATTAAAATTCCCTAAATGAGTTCATTTGCGTTAAGAGTATCTATTATGGCTTTAGTCCGACTGTTTTCTTTTGGGTAATTTTTATTACTTGAATTATCGTTTAACAATGAATTTAAGCTAGGTTGAACACTTGTTTTGTTTTCTACTAGAATTTTTGAAATTATATCTGCTAAAGGGTTCACATCTCTAAAAGAGTTAGGATATTTATTTTTTAAGTGTTCAATGATGCCTAAATCTGAAAGTAGTCTAATCCTATCATTTATGGTTTTTAATTCAACTTCGGGTAGAGTGAATTGTTCCTCTTCTGTTAAGACAGTAGGAGAGTTAAATATTTTGTTTTCAGGTGATATTAATTCCAGACTGTCTATATGTCCTTTAGTAAGACTTATAAAGCTTAATTTAATTATCTCTATCTCTTCATTTATGTATTTGTTTGGCTCTTCTAAGTTACCTATATGCTTTGATAGTGCTATAATAAATGAGTCCGTTAGAGCCTTGCCATTACTGGGGCTACTAGCGTATTTTGATAGTAAATACCTAATTATTCTTCTCGCTATGTAGTCAGTATTAAAAAGCCTTTCAATTTCGCGGTTAAATGAATCCTTGTATCCTGTAAAATCTGAATCTTTTCTATTTAAAACGTTCAGTAGTCCGAAGGAATTGTGGATGATACCAACAACAATCATTAAATCTAAACAAGTTTTATCATTATCAATAATTATTGGTTTAATAGGTTCGTGCTTATAGCCTCCCCAAATTACAGGTGAAAAAATAGTGTCCAAGTTGTCGTAAAAGTTGTATGTGGTTTTAGTAATTTTCATCTTGACTTAGCTTATTTTAAGTTGTATTTAGTTCTCTGAAGAAAACATATTTAATAATTTATTATTGATTTAACTTTTTCATTTTCTTGACTTCTTTCATTACTCCATAAATCAATAAAATCTTCTACATGGTCGCTTTCAGTTTCCCCTACGTAGCGGATTAGCATCTTCTCTGTGGCGTGACCAGTAACATACATTATTTGTTTATTGCTCATTTTATCATAATGATTAGTTGCAAAACTTCTTCTACAAGTATGACTTCGGATTAACTCCCATTTTTCAAACGTTCCTGTCTCTTTTAAATGCGTATCTTTATTCTGCTTAGTACCTTTTACTTTATAAGTTAGCCCAACTAATTTACAAACTGTTTTAATATAATCATTAAACTTTACTGCTGAAATTGGTCTAGGGAAACCGTTAAGCCTATCAATAATCACTAGTACATCTTCATGAATTGGAACTTTTACCTGTGTTCCCGTTTTACTTTGTGTGTATTGGATTATTCTATTGCCACTTTTGTGGGTTAATATATTGTCATTCGTTAAGTTCATTAAGTCACCAACACGACAACCAGTCCAACAACCAACAATAAGCCAATCGCGGGCGTTTTCAAGATAACTTTTACCTTCAAAGTCTTTATTCTTTATTTGAGTAAGTTCGTTTACTGTAAGCGTTGTAAATAGTGTTTTCTCGGACGGTGCTTTAAAGTTAGATGAGAACACTTGTTCATTTACTTTAAACCCTCTATCTTTTGAATATCGACAAACGGCTTTAATGTTTTTCACGTCTTTACCTATGCTATTTAATGAAAGTCCTAAATTAGATTGTGCAAAGCTTTTATAGTTATCGTAAAAAGTTAAATCAATATCCACTAGAGAAAATTCAGCTCCTTTATACTCTTCAAATTTAACCAATCTCGCAATAGTGGTATTGTAATTTCTGATAGTACCATCTGAAACTCCTTTTTTATTATTTCTAATTGAATCTGGAAGCCACTTCTTATAAGACTTAATTCTATCAATTAGCAAGTCAGAATCTTCACCAATATTTAAACCTTTCCAATCATTAATAACATTAGTAAGCCAGTCTTTATTGATAGCTTTCTTCTTGGTGACCGATTCGTTTCTTTTATTTAAAATTAATTCTTCAAGCCCTCTTAAATCATTTTCAAGGTTTACCTTATCTAAAAAGTCGGCTTTCTGCTTAATTCCTTTAACTCCCCAAAAATTTGGATTAATCGTTTTTGAAGTTGATAAAGTCAAATCAATATTCTTTCCATCTCTTAACCTTACATAAATATTTACGGGGTTGCTTTTGCCTTTAATTAGAAATTTAACAGTTGCCATAATCATTAATTTATAAAATCAAAGATAACAATTAAAAAAAGTCTTCCCCACCTTTTCCCCACCATTTATTTACTGATACTAATTTACACTAACTAATGCTAACTAATCATAAAACACTATTATCTATATTAATGTAATGTTTTTACAGGGATAGGTAATATTTACAGGGATACAAAATATATCAAAATTAAGTAGGGATTAATCCTGCTGGGGTCACTAAGAATAAAAAAGCTAAGCGTGTAACGCTTGGTTTTTTTTGTTTAGGAGCATTGAGACTCTAGTCTCAAAAGTGACTACACAAAAAAAAACATAAGCTTCTCTAAGAAGCTAGTTTTTTAATTCGGAATTAGGAGTACAAATGATCACGAGCCAAGCGAGTAACCCTTTGCATAAGCAATGAAAATATCAAATTTAGCATGGCGCATCATACAATCTTAAACAAAAGCTTTCCGCTTCCGCGGGGAGCTTTTGTTATTTGAGGGAGCGAGTAGACAACAAAAGATATAAAATCGTAGATTTTAAAAGCTTTTATTCTACCGGAGCACAAAGGATCAAGAGCCAAGCGACTAATCTAAAAAAACAATAAAGCAGTTAAATTGAAATAAGAATCAACGACAATTAATTAGATTATTTTTCTTTTAAAAAAATTTCACTTTTTAATTCTCTTCCAATCACCTTTTGAATAAAAAATTCGATAATGAAAGCAAGCGCAATTGCCATTAACAAGATAATTACGGTTAAGTAGCTTTCATCACTTTTATAATAAAGGAAAAAAGAAAGTACAAATGCACATGCCAAAAGGCCAGTCCAAATGGCCCATGGTTTAGCCCCCGTTTTTTGTAGTAATTTTAGATGACTGACATTAACTAAAATATAAATTAATAACATGATCGCACTTCCTACACTGGCTATACTACCTAAGTCAAGAAAAAGTGCCATCAACAATATTAGAGAGGCAGTAATAAGCAAACCTTCTGTACTTTTTTTCCATAACCTTCTTTCAAAAAAACTGGGTAATTCACCTCGTTTAGCAATCATATAACTAATATTGGCAGCACCGTATAATGAGGCATTGATAGCAGAAGCAGTAGACAATAGAGCTGCTATTGCCATTATTTTAAAACCAATATTACCTAAAATAGGTTTAGCTGCTTCAGCCAAGGCATAATCTTTAGCTTTTACAATTTCGGCGTACGGTAAATTACCAACTACAGCAATTGAAATGAGTATATAAATAAAAATTACTATCGAAATACTTAGAAATATAGCACGGGGTAAATCCTTTTTTGGATTTGCCATATCCTCCACCGTATTACTAATTATTCCAAATCCTGTAAAGGCAAAAAAAACAACGCCAACTGCATTCATCACTGAAATGGAATTATTTAACCCACCAATTGGGGGAACCATTAACTCAGGTTGAATAAAAAAAAGTGCGACACAAGAAAAGACCAGTAATATTAAAAGCTTAATACTAACTATCCATTTTTCAAGATTTCCGATCACGGATGACCCTAAAAAATTAAGTAAAGTAAAAAAAACTATGATCGCTGCTGTAAATAGCATAGCTTTTCCTTCTGTAAAACCATTAGGCATTATTGCTGCTGCATAATTCCCAAAAGCCTTTGCTACCATTGCAATTCCAGAAATTAAGGCAAACCAATACAAAATATTAAACGCACCTGAACTCACCCCAGTTCCGAACCCTTGAATGATATACTCCACAGGCCCTCCCATGGAAGGAAAGCGCACCCCTAATTTACTATAGGAATAACCTAAGAATAACGTTACAATTCCAGCAATTCCGAATGGAATATAAACCAGGTTACCCGCAATTGCGCTAGCGTCGCCTAAAAGTGCGAAAATACCAGCTCCAACCATGGCACCAACCCCCATAGATGCGGCAGATATAACAGACATTGACTTTTTGTTTTTACGCATGCTTACTATTTTTTACAAACAAATATTTTTAGAAAAATAATTAAAACAACAAGTATAAGTAGTATAAGGCAATTTCACCTCCTATTACCATTTTTATGATAAACACTGGATATATTTACAGAAAGTAAGAATACATTAGCTGTTAATAATAGGATAATTTTTTATTGTTTGTTAATAAGGCATGCTAAACCTATGTTTATTGCTAACTTTACCTGTATTCAATAGCAACAAATACTAACCATATGCGTCATTTTATTAAAACGGTATTATTAGCCGCTTTCTTTTGTATTTCCTCTTCCCTGTATGGCAATACGCAGTTCTATAAAGTATTTATTGATGGCTATGAAGCAGGAACCTCTAAAATTGTAAAAAGTATACTTGCAGATGGTTCAGAAAAAATTGAATTAACCTCCTTGATTGATATACATATATTGATACATATAAAACTAAAATTTACAGGTTACATTATTAGAAAAAATAAAGTCCTACAAGAAGGATCATCCACTATTTACAATAATGGTAGTATACATTCCGCGACAAAAATATCTATCTTGGATGATTCCAACTACCATGTACTTGTGAATGACAATGCAAAAACAATTGCTAAAGAAAAAATGGCATTAACAGGATATGACATGTACTATTTTACACCTTCCAAAATAGAAGATGTATTTATGTTAAATGACGCAGAAATAAGTAAAATAACTAAACTAAATGAAAGCACTTATGAAATTGATGATGATGGCGTTAAAGTCACCTACACTTATAATAAAAATGAAATAGCTAAAAGTGTTAAATTCTTTCATCAAATGTATAATGTAGAAATGAAATTAGAATCCTAATACTATCTACCATTCAACTATTATTTGAAAAAAATACATCTCCTTATCTAAGCAAATAATCTAAAGAGAAAACATTCAAAGAAATTGGCATTAACAACAGGATTAATAACAAAATAAATCGAGAGTAAACTAAGCCAGTATTCCAAACACTATCTAAGTAAGAAAAAGTACCAATCAGCACTAAAAAGTGAATTCCTAACAAATATAATGTAGGTAAAGTAAACAACCCGACAATCAATAATAATCCAGCTATTAATTCTAAATAGGAAGAAAAATAGATAGCACTTTTCACCAATGGCCTTGGAATATTTTTTGATTTATCACCATAGTATATTTCTGAACAAACTACCGAAAGCTTAATGTTGAAAATCTTATCATAAGCTTGAAAGAAAAACAATAACCCTAAAGCAATTCTTACCAATGAAAAAGTAAAAAAAGTGGTGTTTTCTTCTAAAAACAACAATAATGAATCATACATAAGCTATGTTTTTAAGTGTTTATTTTTTAAGTGCTATTAAAGGGATATGTGTTCTATCTAAAAGCATATTTGTAATACTCTGTGTAAATAATTTTTCAAAGAAACTATGGTTATTGGGGCTCGTGATAATCATGTCCATTTCATAATTTTCGGCAAACTCTAATATTTGATTATCTATAGAAGCTTTTGAACTTTTTTTAGTCTTTGTATTTACTTTAATATGTTCATTAATTTGTAAAAGCGCTTCTCTTAAGATTAAAAAATCTGATTCCTGAATATCTACAGTATCATCAATGTGAAAAAGGGTAATATTTAATGCCTTATTCTTTAATTCACTTAACAACCCAATCAACTGCTCTTTTATTTGCGCATAATTTTTATCCATGGCAATTAAAACATTAATTGGCGATCTTAACTTCGTAACAACGGGTACAACTAACACAGGTATATTACTATATTTAAGCACTGCTCTTGCGCTTGTACCTATTAATTTTTCGTATAAATTAGCAGACCCATTAGCACCAATTCCAATCAATTCGTAATTTTTCAATTTTAATTCGTGCTCAATTACTGTTACTAAATTTCCTGTCTCTGCAATACAGTCCATTTTTAAACCTTTATACTTTTCGATTAGTTTAGATTGCAAAATCAATAGCTCTTTTTGATTATAAGCAATCATCTCTTCAAAAAAAGAATCGTCAAAAGTGGCTCCTGCTCTTTTAATATTTTGTGCATTTAAGAGTTTATATTCTTTTCCTTCAGTACCGAAGGAATTAATAATATAATGAATGGCTTTTTCCGCACCATATGAAAAGTCAGTGGTCAATAGAATGTTCATACTTTTAATCTTTGTTTCAAATAAAGATAGGTATTTAACCTTAAAAAAAAGGTGGACATATCATTTTAAAACTTGATTTTCATCAATATTAGACATCTATATATTGAAATATATCCAAATTCATTTTATTAAGTCTCACTTACAAAGCAATAATTAAACGCCATGCGTTTCCCGCCTTAAAATAGAGTAAACATAGGACATGCATTAAATATAGCTTAGGAAACATCAAATCCCTTCTCGTCATATTGCTTCACTTTAAATCGCAAGATATAGTAGCCAATAAAGCCACTTACAATGGAAGCCAGGAGAATAGATATTTTCGCATATTCCAATAATTTTTCATCTGTGTAAGATAAATTGGCGATAAATAAAGACATAGTAAATCCAATTCCAGCCAAAAACCCAACTCCAATAATAGTCATCCAAAGGTTAATGGGTGTATTTTTTTCCTTGATGGTGAGCTTATACATTATCCAAAAACTCACGGTGATCCCTAAGGGTTTCCCAATTAACAAACCTAAAAATACCCCCCAACTTATGGTAGAAACAAGGGCATTATTGAGAATATCACTATCCAAGAAAATTCCTGCATTTACAAAAGCAAAAAGAGGCATAATGATAAAGTAAACCAAATTATGTAGTCTTCTTTCAAGTCGCTTTAGTGGAGACTCAATTTCTAACCTCATCTTGTTTAAATTTAGGTGGGCATCTTTCATAGTGACTGGAGAATCCTTTTCTTTGGCTTTTAAATAAAAATCAAATCCTTGGGTAGCACTTTCTTTAATTTCTTCTATGGTCCAATCTCTTTTTAAAGGAATAGTAAAAGCCAAAATCACACCAGCCAAAGTAGCGTGTACTCCCGAGGCCAATACAGCCCACCACAGGAAAAAACCTACCGCTAAATAAGGCGCCAAATGATAAACATTTTTATAATTAAAATATACCAAAACCAAAGTAAAAATAACAGCCAGTGATAATGCCAACACATTTATTTCATCAGTATAAAAAAATGCAATTACTAAAACTGCAATTAAATCATCTACTACAGCCACAGTCGTGATAAATACTTTTACCCAAGAAGGAACACGCGATCCAATAATGGCGAGTATTCCTATTACAAAAGCAATATCAGTAGCCATGGGTATTGCCCAGCCATCAATATTTCCTGAATTTTTATTCAGGAAATAAAACACTATAGCAGGAACAATCACACCTCCAATTGCTGTAACGGTGGGGAAAAGTGCCGACTTGATTGAATTTAATTTTCCAAACTTTAATTCACTCTTTATTTCTAATCCAACTAAAAGAAAAAATATTGCCATCAAGCCATCATTGATCCAATGTTCTAAGGAATGAGTAATATTAAAACTATCGACAAATCCAAATGTAAAATCCAAATGCATGAATTGATGATAGTACGAACTTAAAGAAGAGTTAGCCACTATTAACGCTGCAATAGTGGCTATAAATAAAAGTATTCCTGCTGAAGACTGTTTTTGAAAAAAATTTGATTTCATTTAATTGGATTCCATTTATGTGTTTAAAACTTTATCAACATGTTTATTTTGAACGTAACACTAATATTGGTATGCTTGCTTTAAAAGTGAGTGAGGTGGAAACACTTTCTTGGAAAATATTTTCAAAAAAACTTCTCTTTTTACGCACCAAAACCAATAAACTACTCTTATGGTGATTCGTATATAATTCCAGCGTGGTTGGTACATTATCGCCCTCAATTTCTTTATAAAGCAGCTTAATTTTCTGAAATTGACTTATTGGTAAAATTTTATTCGGTTTTTTAAAATTCTTTAATACATGAATAATATTGATGATTTGTTGATGACCTGCCTGCACGATTTGTTCCATCATATTCAGGTCTCCTGCTTTAATCTCAGATCCATTATCAATGGCACAGCAAATGGTATTCGACAAAGAAAAAGCAGCATTGCTGGGCACGACTAAAATGGTACTATGAGTAACATGCATTAAACGACTTACATTACTGCCGAAAAATTTACCGCCCATTCCACTTCTACCTTGTGTACCCATAACAATAAGGTTAGATACTGATGTAGCATTGAGTGCATTGATGTATTCAAAAAGAGACCCTCCTATACATAAAGCTTTGATTTTGATCGTACTTTCTTTACATTGCATAAGTTTTGTTACCAAGAGCTCCATTTCGTCCTCTTTCGATTCCATGGTCTCCGACACTGACAAAGCGCTAGTATTAAGGCCATTTGGATAATTTTCAAAAGCATGAAGCAATACCAATTCTGCATCTAATATTTTACAATATTCAATGGCATGCATGGTTGCATTCCATGCAGTTTTAGAAAAATTTGTAGGAACAATTACCTGCTTCATTATTAAATATTTTTAAGTTTAACGCGTTAAGGTCGCAAAAGAGATTTAGGAATATGATTGCTCATTTTAGACACCTTAATAATCTCTACATATTCTAGAGCATTTAAAAAAAACCACCCTACTGTATCACCTTCTTTGTTACCATAAATAGCACTTCCTACCGAAGAAAAAACGGATAGTTTATTGGATTGAATATCCGCCTCTTCTGGTAAAACTATTTGTAAGCCATATTTAAAGCCAAAAGAGGTTTTGATGGTTACAATCGAATTCAATTGCACGTAATTATCTGTCAGCTCTGTCCCTTCAAATAATGCCGCTTTTTCTAATTTCTCTTTTAATAATAAGATACTTTTCTTTTTATCCTTGTCCACAGGCTTTTCCAACACCACCCTATCTAAAAGATAATTTCTTTGCTCTTTTCTTAATTTCACCTTTTCAAATGCCATTATTTTGTATTATTTAATGAAAATAACCTTTCTAATTTTTATCTCTTTTTTACTACATTTTTAGTTCTGTTAAAATCCGATCAATTGCTTCTTTTGCATCTACAAAAAGCATTTCAGCAGTTGCGTGTTCAAAAAGTGGGTTTTTGATCCCGGCATAACCTGGACTTAAACTCCTTTTTACAATCACTACTTTTTTTGATTTGTAGGTTTGAACAATCGGCATTCCATGAATAGATGAATCAGAATCATTTTCTGCCGCGGTATTGACCACATCATTTGCACCAATAACCAAGCACAAATCAGTTTCTGACAAGTAATCATTTCCTTTGTCAAGGTCTAGAATATCGGCATATTCAATCCCAGCTTCTGCAAGCAATACATTCATATGACCAGGCATCCTTCCGGCAACGGGGTGAATGACAAATTTCAATTCAATGTCCATGGCATTCAACTCATCTTTTAACTCGCGACAAAGCTTTTGTGCTTTGGCTACTGCAAGTCCGAAACCAGGCACGATTACTACTTTTTTCACCAAGGTTAAGTCAGCAGCAACTTTTACCGGAGAAGTTTCTCGAAGTACCTCATAATTGGTCGCTTCATCTGAGGATACTGCTTTTGCGGTTGGTCCTAAAAATACTTTTAAAATGGAGGTATTCATTGCGCCACACATTTGAACGGTGAGTATAATACCCGTAGCGCCAACAAAAACACCGGAGAGTATCATGATTGCACTTTCGAAATAGATACCTGAAATAACTGTCAACACCCCAGTAAGTCCATTCAAAATGGAGATTAAAATAGGCATGTCTCCTCCGCCTACTCCATTCGCAAAGAAAACACCATGTATTAAACTAAAAGTGATCAATAAACCTACAAGCAACATGTACGTGTTTATGTTTGGATAAAAAAGTAATACAAAAATTAACAAGACACTAATCACCAGAGAAACGACACTATAAGTGCCGTTATGAGGAATGTACTTTTTAAACTTTCCGCCCAACTTTAAGAAAGCAATAAAACTGGCAGAGAAAGTAAGGAAACCTAAAAACACGGAGACTAAAAGAATCGCACTACTTAATGCATCAGAAACCAAGCTAAAATTAAGTGTACCCACCAATCCTATTAAACCTGCTGCCAAACCTCCAAACCCATTAAAAAGCGAGACAAGCTCTGGCATTTTTGTCAATTGAAAGCCAAAAGATATTTTTTTACCAATTACTGTCCCTACAATTAACAATCCGAAAATGAGCAATAAATTATTCCACTGCATCCCATTTTCAATACTACTTTGTATCAAAATTGTACTGACAATTGCGACAATCATTCCCACCACCAGCAGGAAGTTTCCAAAAACTGCTTTTTTTGGATTTCCCATAATCATCATGCCCATTAAAAAGGATGCTGTTGCGGCAAAAATTCCGATATTACCTGTTAAAATCATTTTTTATTTTTTTTGGTTTGAACATTTTTAACATCCTGTGTGTCACAAAAAAGCCTCCTGCGACATTGATACTCCCAATCAAGACGCCAATAGCCGAAATCACGGTCATTAAGTTAAACCCAATACCCGGTTGCATCAACTGAATAGTTCCACCGATAATGATGATGCCACTGATTGCATTCGAACCTGACATCAAAGGAGTATGTAATACTGCTGGCACATTTTTTATAATTGAAATACCGACGAGGGTACACAAAAGAATGATGTAAATCCCATCAATTGGGGTTAGACTGAATGTATTTTCCATGTTTAATATTTATTTACTTCTGCACATATTTTTTCGTGCACTATTTTTCCATTTCTGGTTACCAAGGTTGCGGCCAATATTTCATCTTGAAAAGTCAAGTCTTCATTAGACCTGAAATGATGGATAAAAGTGGTCATGTTATTACCCAATAAAATAGAGGCTGAACGTGCTACCCTATTGTAAATTGTTGATTCGCCGAGCAAGAATACGCCATCCTTTAAAACAGTTTTATTATTTTCTGAAAATTCACAATTACCACCGGTATCCGCGGCCATGTCAATAACTATACTACCCGGTTTCATGCGCTTTAACATATCAGCAGTAATTAATTTCGGGGCTTTTTTCCCCGGAATTCTTGCTGTTGTAATAATTAAATCGGCGTCTTTCGCCTGAAGGGCGATTGAATCGATAACTTTAGTCATAAAGTTCTCATCTTGTTCAATGGCATATCCTCCACTCGACTCATCTTCAACAGCTCCCATAACTTCAATAAAATCAGCACCTAAACTTTCCACTTCTGTCTTGGTTTGCTTACGGATATCAAATGCCGTAACCACTGCACCAAGTCTTCTTGCAGTTGCAATTGCTTGCAGTCCGGCAACACCTGCACCTAATACTAATACTTTTGCGGGATAAAGTGTCCCACCGGCACTTGAAATCATGGGAGAAACAACCATGGACTTATCGAAGCCATGCACTACGGCCTGATAACCTGACAGGGCAGCCAAACTTGATAAAATGTCCATGGATTGTGCTTTTGTAATCCTTGGCAAAAGTGACAAGGAAAAAAAGTCTATAGGATTATTAGTAAATTGCAAAATCGATTCAAGTTCATCTAATACACCGTACCCTCCAATCACTGTTTTATGTTTTTCAATTCCTGAAAAGTTTATTTTACTGGAGAGCGTAATTAGCAAAGATGACTTTTTGAGTAACAATGCTCGATCACTTTCAATTTCAGCACCTGCCAAACCATACGCTTCATCTGTAAAACCAGCCAATACGCCAGCCCCACTTTCTACTATTACGGTATAATGTTCCGACAAATGCTTTACATTGTCAGGAGTAAGCGCAACTACGTTCACTCCTGCGTTTTCTTTTAATAATCCTAATACTTTCATATAATTATGGGAATACTCCTCTTTCTTTGTACGTTTGATCTAGTTTTTTTAATGCGACGATATAAGCGCCTACTCTCCAGCTCACATGGTAAGTATTAGAAACCTCCACAACCCGATCGAAAGCGTCTTCTAGTTTTTCTGAAATCATATCTAAAACAGTTTCCATTTTCCAGTTTTCACTTCTTTTGTTTTGCAACCATTCGTAATAACTACCTATTACTCCACCTGAATTACAAAGGATATCAGGAATCACATCTACACCATTCTTTAAAAGAATCAATTCTGCATCTGCACTTACAGGGCCGTTTGCTCCTTCAGCAATTAAAGTGGCTTTGATTTTATCACAATTTTCAGCGGTAATCTGATTTCCTAATGCTGCTGGAATAATAATGTCACATTCAATTTCAAAAAAGTGGGACGAGTCTAATTTAGAAGCGGATTCAAAACCGTCAATTTTTCCAGTATTTTTGCTGGTGTGTGCCAACAAACTTTCTGGATCGATTCCATTCGTATTTGCAATGGTACCACTCGCATCTTGCACCGCAATTAACTTCGCACCTTCTTTGGTTAAAAAGTGAGCGGTCCAGTAACCTACATTACCAAAACCTTGAATAATAAAAGTCATGCCATTCAAGTCTTTATCTAGATTTTTGGCCCATTTTTTTATGTTGGTCACCACCCCAAAACCAGTCGCTCTATCTCTTCCTTCTAGTCCACCAGAACCAACAGGTTTACCAGTAACCACGTGCATGTTTTTTTGTCTTACTGAAGGAGACTTGATAGAAGAATAAGTATCCGCAATCCAAGCCATAATTTTAGCATTTGTATTGACATCTGGAGCAGGTATATCTAAATCTGGTCCAATATTATCGCCAAGCGCATAAGTAAACCTTCTTGTTATTCTTTCTAATTCTGATTCCGAATATTTACTTGGGTCAATTTGAATGCCACCCTTGCCGCCACCGTATGGTAACCCAACAATTGCTGACTTCCAAGTCATCCACATAGCAAGTGCTCTTGCAGCATCAATATCTACCGTAGTATGGTAACGTAAACCGCCCTTGTATGGTCCTAATGCATTATTGTGTTGCACCCTGTAACCTGTGAAGACTTCAATTGAACCATCATCTAGTTTTACCGGGAAATGAACAACAATTTCGTTGTTGGTGTTCATTAAAATCTTTCTAATCCCCTTGTGCAAATCAATAATATCTGCAGCTTGATTGTACTGACGCAATACGTTTTCGTACATGCCTGCTTTAGGCAATTGTTTTTTTACTGTTTCCATATTTTTTTTCTGATTATTCATAATGCTCACATTGAAAAATAAAGTGACCTAAACTTCTTAATGTGCAACTTTCTTTGAAATCACAACTTGCACACAAGTCGTTGATTGCGGTTGTTGACATATTGTTATTCTCCTGACTAGGAATTACAATTCCTTGTTCAAACTCATAAGCTTCGCAAAATATTTTTGACTCATCTACCGCCTCAGCTTGATACATGCAAGTGTTGTCATTGACACAATTATTACAAATGTTTGCTTCCATTTAATTCATTTTGGAAACAATAAGGCAATAGCAATGCCAACCATCAAATCAACATGGGTTTACAGATGCTAAATACTGACAATGAATTTAATATGTTTTGGCACAGAAATTTCCAAGAAAATTTACTACATTAAAAACGGGGTAATACTCCCCGGTACGGGTGCAAATGTATCGGTGACTATTTTAATTTTTCTCTCAATGTCTTCCGATCAATTCCGAGAATTTCAGCGGCTTTAGTTTTGTTGTTATTATTGGCCGACAATACTTTTTGAATATAATCTTTTTCCACTTCTTTTAAAGACATGGAAAGTGATGCACTTTTATCCAACTGCACCTTTGACTTCATATAATTTGGAATTTCATTGATGGTGATATTGTCATCATGCATTACCACCAGTCTTTGCACAAAGTTTTCTAATTCACGTACGTTCCCAGGCCATGCATATTTATTTAAAGCGCTCAAGGCATTCCTGTCGAATTTTAGTTTTGATTTGGACTGTTCTTTGCTGAATTTAAGATTAAAATATTTCAAGAGTGCTAGAATATCATTCTCTCTTTCACGCAAAGGTGGAATTTCAATGGAAATCACATTTAATCGGTAATACAAGTCTTCTCTGAATTTCCCTTGGGCTATCAATTCTAAAAGGTTTACGTTGGAAGCCGTGACAATTCTTACATTTATTTTCTGACTTTTAGTCGACCCTAGAGAGGTCACTTCTTTTTCTTGAATGGCTCTTAATAATTTAGCTTGAACTTCTAGTGAAGTATTACTGATTTCATCCAAAAATAAAGTTCCGCCATCAGCTGCTTGAAAAAAACCAGCACGATTTGTAATCGCTCCCGTAAAACTACCCTTTAGGTGACCAAACAGCTCGCTTTCTAACAATTGGTCGGGAATAGCACCGCAGTTTACCGGTACAAATGGGGCAGAAGAAAAGTCGCCACTATAATGTATTGCTCTAGCGACTAATTCTTTTCCAGTCCCACTTTCTCCACTCACCAAAATAGTAGCCCTATTTGATTTTGTACGCTGAATGGTGTTATATAAATGCTGCATCTTTTTGGAAGACCCAATGATACCTTGAAAATTTTCGATCACTGCCGTGGTCTGCACTTCTTCACGCACAGTTTTGGCACCCAGCATACTTCGCAATGCATCTTCTAACTCATCTGCAGTAAACGGTTTGATCAAATACTCTAAAGCACCTAATTTCATCACATTAATTGCTGAATTAACACTTGGATAACCAGTAATAACGAGAATTGGAATACTTGAAAAGTGCTCACTACAATACCGAATGAGCTGCTCCCCTCCAATTTTAGGCATGTTCAGGTCCGTAATCAATAAATCTATTTCGGTATTTTCAAGGATTTCAATCCCTTCAAGTACATTGTCTGAAATATATGGATTCATACCAAGGTCTTGCAGTTGTCTCCTCAACAATTCCAACAAATCTCTTGAGTCATCTACTACTAAAATGGATAAAGTTTCATTCATATACATGGAAGAATTATGGTAAATAAAGTGCCTTTGTCAACTTCTGATTCAACTTCAATAGTCCCTTTATGCGCTTGAACAATACCGTGGGAGACTGCTAAACCTAAACCAGTACCGTTTTGTGATTTATTGGTATAGAAAGGCTGAAACAGCCTGCCAATTTCATGCGAAGGAATTCCCTTCCCATTATCGGCAATTTCTAATTTTATATTATTTTGTTCCTTACTCGTTTTGATTCTCAAATTACCATTAGCACGCATAGCATCTATGGCATTTAACACAATATTGAAGATTACTTGGGTAAACTGTACCGCATCTAAGCTTATTTTTGGTACATCCTCTTCCAAATCAACGGTTACATTTATCCCCTTTTCATTGAGTTGAATTTTAAGTAAATCTAAGCATTCTTTTACCAACTTGTTCAAATCATTTTTCTTGAATTGAGAAGGCATTTCACAGGAGAAAAACATGAGTTTTTTCACTATTTCTCTGGCGTGTTTAGCTGACTTTAATACTTTTTCTACATCATTTTTCTTTAAGGAATCTGTTTCCCCTTTTTGCAATAATTCAGCATATCCAATAATATTTCCAAGGGGAGTATTTAATTCATGAGCAATGCCAGCGGTCAGCTCGCCCAACAGATTTAAACGGTCGTTAAACCGCAATTTATCCTTAATCATTACTTCCTGTTGCTTGGTTAAATCAAGTTCTATTAAACTTAATATTTCATATCCAATTTGGTTGAGCAATGCTTGTTCTTCAATTAAAAAAACCTCAGGTATTTCAGTTTGATTGGACTGTTGATAGTAAACGAATAATTCTCCTACTAATCCTTGACCAAACTCGAATAAAACGGATTGACATTTTTCTTGTTTAGGACGAATACCTATTTCCGTATCGCCATATCGCAGGTAGGCTTTTACCATTTGTGGATATTGCCAACCACTCGGTATTTCTTCAACAATTAATTGCAAAGCCTTATTCAAGTCATTTTTATGAATGATTGCTATACGGGAAATATTATATAAACACTCTAATTCCTTTACCCTTTCCGCCAAATCTTTTGACAATGTACTGCTATCGAAATCCTCTTCTTTCATTTTGAGTCAAAATTAATAAACTTAAATAATATACTAATTTTTAGGTTTATCTGCAAGCGGATCTTTTACTGATTCTTGCTTCATGACCAAAGTTCGATACGGGTATGGTATTTCAATTCCATTCATTTCAAATTGCTTTTTAACACTTTCTAAAATATCACATCTTAAGTCAAAAGAATCCACATAATCTTTTGACCATGCCCATGCCCGAATCGTAACAGAAGAATCATTTAATGCGGTTAAAGCTATTTTTACTATCGGTTGCCCATCTTGCTTTTGCACCTCCGATCTATTGTCAATAATCAAAGGATGATTTTCACATTCCTTTTGCATAATTTTCTTTGCCAATGTAACGTCACTATCGTATGAAATACCTATTTCTATTCTATCGCAGCATTTAGATTCTCCCAAATCGTAATTAATTAATTTTTCTTTATTTATGACTGCATTGGGTATAACAATCATTTTATTTTCAAAATTACGCATTACCGTATGTCTTAGTGTAATATCAGTAACAGTTCCAACCATGGTATCTGATATTTTTATGATGTCGCCAATTTTAAATGGTTTAAAAGAAATAATAAATATTCCACCAACCAAGTTTGCCAAAGCCTCTTGAGAGGCCACACCAATAATAATAGCAACTACTCCTGCACCACCCAGCGCCGTTTGCGCTACACTTCTTAAGGAAGGAAAGACCAGAAGACCGAAAACAATACCAACAAAGCAGATAGAAACAACTACGACATACCGAAGAAATTTATAAGCAGTAGGATCGTCTCCAATAGTTACTTTGACTTTAATTTTATTTTTAAACCATAAATTTATAGTACTTGCAGACACAATGGTGAGTATTGCAATAAAGCCCAAATACATGATTAATCTGAAATTACTTTGCAAAATATTGTATTCATCTTTTTCAACAAAAAGAAAACTAAAAGCAATAATCCCTAAAACAAGCCATAAAGAATTCAACAATCTTTTTAATAAATTCAAGGTCTTGTTGTTCTCCCCAGGAAACTTTTGTTCTTTTTTCTTGACTAGCCATTGGTGCAATATTTTTGTAAATACCAATAATGCAATTAAAGTAACCAATACAATTAGTGCATAAAATAGTTGCGGTTTATAAGTATCGAAGAAGACTTTCATATATCCAAGTTATATTTTCTATTGGGTAAAGATATTACATGCATTTGATACAATTATATTGTCGTCTGTTTTAATTTAAGATTAAGATAAAAAAAGGAAATATTGGAGTTTAAAAAGAGTATCCCTTAAAAATACAATTTGTAAAAGCATTAAATATCCTTTTGGCTCCCTCTATTTCTAAAAAAAATGGGCATAAAAAAAGCACCATGTTCCCATGGTGCTTTTTACAATTTAGTAAAAGGATTATTTTATAATATTCACTTTTTTAGTAATTACTGAATCACCAGCTTTTACATGAACAAAATACATTCCGTTTGCCAATCTCTCACCATCTAATTTAATGATGTTTTGACCTGCAGTAACGCTTGTAATGTTATTTGAAATAACAACGTTTCCAATTGCATCTGTTACAAAGTAACTTACTTCTTTAGAATCGTTAGCGTTCAACTCAAGAATCATTTGACCTTTTGTTGGGTTAGGATAAATATTAAATTCGAATGCATTTACAGCATCTCCAACACTTAAATCAGAAGGTACAGTACCTACTTTAGTAATTGAATTATTTGCTGCGTCTACATCACCAGTTACTGTAGCAGTTAAAGTAATACTATATGTAGTACCAGGAGTAACTGCTAATTGAGTTGGGTGTGTAAAAGTATAAGTTGCACCAGGTACAATAGTTAAACCAGTTAAAGTTGAAGTATTTGGACCACTACCATCATTCCAAGTTACATCTAAACTTGTAATATCAGTTGTACCTTTATTTTCTACTGTTCCAATAATATCAGAATTTCCGAATGGTAATAATTGTGGTAAATTAAAATCAGTTAAAGCAACTTCAGTAGGTAATTCAACTTCTGTTTTCCCTGCATTTAAAATCTCACCGTTATCTGCATTAATTACCATTACTACATAATGAGAATTAGAAACTAAATTCACTGTTGCAGCTGGAATATTTGCGAAAGTATAAGAATGCACACCTGCTGGTACTGAACCTGCTGGTAAACTTCCTGCTTCTCCTAAAATATCATTATTAGATAAATATCTTGCAACGTGATCGTAACCACCAAACAAAGTTGGGTTTACTGAAGATGCAGCACCGTCCCAAGAAAATCCAGTAACAGGATCTGTTAAAACACCACTACCACCACCTGCGTAGTAATTAGTTTGACTCCAGTTTGCACCAGTTTGAATTAAATCATCTTCTAAAACAACTAAGGATAATCTATAGTTTCCACTAATAGTTCCAAAAAACTCAACATCTGTACTTACTTCAATTTCATTTGTTGTTGCGTTATAACTTGTAGTTATATCATTTACAGAACAAGGTACAACATCACCAACTCTTGCAGCATGCATAGCACTAAACTGTGAAGGATCTCCATCAATTACTCTATCCACGCCACCACCTGGGTAACCACCTGGAACGTAAGTTCCGATATTTGAATCGTAAGCAGCAACAGTCATTGGATCACCATTGTGAACCGCAATTCCAATAAATTCTGCAGTTGCTTCCATTCCTGCTAAGCCTACAGCACCTCTTGGACACCAGCCACACCATGTACCTGTTTTTTCTTCACCTACTACATATTTAGTCGGGATAGCAGATAAAGTAGCCGTAGATTTTTGAATTGTATTATTAGTTGCATCAATATCACCTGTAGTTGCAGCTACTAAATCAATAGTATAACTTTGTGAAACTGTTGCAGATAAAGTAGTAGGGTGTGTAAATGTATAATTTGTGTTTGTTGCAATACTTAAACCAGTTAAAGTAGAAGTATTTGGACCTGAACCATCATCCCAAGTTACATCTAAACTAGTGATTGTATTTGAACCTAAATTTTTAACTGTTCCAATGATATCTACTGAACCATTCGCAACGTAAGGTAACAAATCAAAATCAATTAATTGAGACTCGTCAGCTGGTTGAACACCTTGAATAAACTCATAGTAATAATCATCTGCTGGTGTTGCATCTGTAGAAGCAATTGCTCCTAAAGCTGGAGAACCTGCTACAGAATAAGCTGTTGTACTGTTAATTTGTACACCTGCACTTAAAGCACCTACTCCAGTAGTATTTCTTTGATCCACTAAATAAATTCTATCCGTTGTTTCTTCCAAAACAATTGAATAATAAGACCAATCAATTGTACCATTCACAACTGAACTGTAGTGAATCCATAATTGTCTGTTTGGTGCTGTACCAAATACTTTGATAGAACCATTGTCATTTGCGCCACTTGCATTTAGTCCCCAAAGACAGATAGAATTATCAGGAACACTTGCATCTGGCAAAGCCATTGGCGTTGCACCAGGAACAGTAGTCGCAGCTACATCAAACGTTAATACGCCAGTAGAAGAGATTTTATAATCCGTTACTGGAGCACCATTAAAGTTAAATGTAAATGGTAAAGTTTGATTCGCAGACCAAACTGGTGTAGTTGCACTAGGCCCTACTAAAGAAGTCCATCCTGCAGCTTGACCACCCCCAACAGGGTAAGTATCTTCATTATTTAAGTTTCCAGGTACTTGACCTGCCGAACCTAAATAATAATATTGTCCAATGGCAAACTGGCCAATTAGACAAAATAATAATAAGTTAAAAATTTTCATATAATTTTGTTTATAGTTTAACTGTAAAAATAGACATCTAATTCCTAATTATCAATTCTAAAAAGGATTGAATATTGAATTCCTAAAATTTTATTTTTTAATCTTCAGGTAACATTTATTTAAAACAACCTATCCATTTAGTCAAATAGTCTAATGAACATATTAAGTCTGATATTGAAACCCTAACGAGAACGAATCCGTGATCAGATACAAAACCATGCTCCTTTCCTTCATTAATCAAATGCAACAACGCTCTAATTTCACCCATAATAGCAACATAATGTGCTGCTTGAACCTCTTTCACCACTTGTACAGTAGCATGAGCAATAGAAGAGGAGATTTCCAATACTTTTTTTCGAAGATTTGTTTTGAATTCATTTGGCGGTACTTGTTCTGTAATCAAGAAAACAGTCTTAATCATTTCCCTAGATAGTTTACGGGCATTCGTCTTGGCTAAATATAATTCTGGTGATATGGTCATAATTTAAACAGGATAAACAATGTATTCCTACAATATCGACAAAATTCTACGCAAAGCATTTCTATTTCAAATAAGAAAAATCTATTACTGTAAGTTCTATAGGTAAACAACGTCAAAACTGCAATTCCAAAATATGCAACGACAACAATTCGTTTTCTCCACTCCCGGACTAGTGCCATTTTTTGGGTGCACCCAAATCATAATGAATAGAAAAGGTTAGTGGCAACTTTAATCGAAAATATACAATTTTGGCAATGGGTGCTGGTAATTGGTTCAAGTTTAATCTTGTTTTTTATTTCCCCATTAGCAACTACTACGGCCGAATTTTTCAAAGCCAATACCAAGGGCAAATCGCCTAATTGGATATTACTTACTGGCAGCCTCGTCATTTCATGGGTTTTTGCAAAATCAATCGCCAATGCTGCTATTTTGGGAAACAAATTTGGTATGGTAGGTGGCGTAGCTTATGGCACCTACTACTTATCTTTTATTATAGGGGGTATTGTCATTTACTATCTTCGTAAAAAAGGTGGTTTTTCTAGTATTCATCATTTTTTAAATTTTAAGTTTGGTCGACAAGCAATCGTTTTATTTTCAATTGTAGTGGCATTTAGGCTATTCAATGAAGTATGGTCGAACACCATGGTCATAGGTAGTTATTTCGGCGACCAAGGCTCGACCCCCTATTATAGTTCAATTATTGTATTTACCGCATTAACATTAGCCTACGCTTTAAAGGGCGGATTAAAGAGTTCCATCTTTTCTGATTTAATTCAAATGGCGCTTTTTGCTATTCTTCTTTCCGTTATACTTGGTATTTTATTTGGTAAAAAAGAAAGTAGTTTTACCGAAATAGTAACAACAGGTACATTCTCTTGGGACAATGGACTCCACTTACTTTTTGCAGCAGCTTTGCAATCTTTCAGTTATCCGTTTCACGACCCTGTATTGACTGACCGGGGATTTATCAGTAGTAATAAAACGACCTTAATTAGTTTCATCTTAGCTGGAATTATTGGTTTTATCTGCATTGTGCTTTTCAGCTTTCTAGGCATTTTTGGAAAATTAAATGGTTTTGCCCCCGGAGCCATCAAAGACTTTGGTCTAACATTTGGTCCTCTTGTTTTATTGCTGATTAATTTTATCATGATAGTCTCGGCCGCCTCCACGCTAGACTCCACATTTTCCTCTTTTAGTAAATTATTGGCTATGGATTTAAAATTGGGAGACACTTTAAAATTTGGAAGAATTACCATGATAATAATCGCCATAGCAGGTACAATGCCACTTTTTTTTAGTCCAGAAATATTATCGGCAACCACCATCAGTGGCACCATGGTCATTGGTCTAACCCCTGTATTTATTTTTTGGTGGATTCCTGTGCCTAAAATTAGCTTTTTTTTAAGTGTAGGAATAGGAATTATGATGGGTACTTTACTGAGCTTCGACTTAATTCCAAAGCAATTATTCCTCACTGAAGGACCATACAACGATTTATTATGGACGAATGTTTTTGGAATACTAATCTGTATATCCATCTATTTTTTACCTTTACTATTCATTCAAAACCATGCAAAAACTAAAGAAATATCAACCCAATGATTTATTTATATTTGGTGGAAACTATAGCAATTTACAAGCCACATTAGCCGTAAAAAATATAGCAGAACTACTGGACTTCCCTTCCACTCAAATTATATGCACTGGGGATGTAGTTGGTTATTGCGCGCAGCCAGAAGAAACGGTTCAATTGGTAAAAAACTGGGACATCAAAGTAATTGCTGGTAATGTAGAAGCCCAACTTAGAGATGGGGAATTTGATTGTGGTTGTAATTTTGATGCTGGCTCTCGTTGTGATTTATTTTCTAGATCTTGGTTCCCCTACGCCCAAAGTAAACTAAGTGAGGATTCCATTGCTTGGATGAAAGATTTACCATTAACCATTAGCTTAGAATTAAAAGGTAAAAGGCTTAGGGTGATTCACGGAGGATTTCCGGACATATCGGCCTATATCTTTTCATCTACTGACTGGAACGCTAAGCAAGAATTTATGGCGCAACTCAATGCCGATATAGTAATTGCAGGACACTCTGGCTTGCCTTTTTCTGAGCAGATAAACCAGCAATATTGGATTAATTCTGGTGTGGTAGGCATGCCTGCAAATGATGGCACAAATCGTTGTTGGTTTGGTATTTTAAGGGCAGATGAATTACAATTCGAACACCATGCTTTCTCTTATGATTCCCAAACAGCTAGTCGCGTAATGCTAGAGAATGGCTTACCAACACCATATGCAAAAACATTGCACACAGGCATATGGGACAATTGTGAAATATTACCGGAAGAAGAAACCGCTTTACAAGGGAAAAAGATTAAAGCACATATGGAATGGTCTTATTAAAATTCTTTAAGAATTTAATTTATCAACACCCGACACAATATGTAAGTCTCTCTGTGGGAAAGGAATGGTGATTCCTTCCGCCCTAAATGCATCATCAATTTCAAACCTTAAGTCACTCAACACATCATCAATTCTAAAAATATTTTCACTCCAAAAGAAAACTTCAAAATCCAAAGAACTGTCGCCAAAATCATTGAATCGAACAAAAGGTTTCGGTTGTTTATCAATTTCTGCATTTCTACTAACCTGTTCCAATAATATCTCTTTCACTTTTTTTGTTGGACTACCATAAGCCACCCCTAATTTTAAAACAAAACGAGGACTTTTGTTTAAGTGGCTCCAATTAATAATATTATCGATTACTAGTTTATGGTTTGGCACAATGATGGTAATATTATTTCTTGTCAATATCTCAGAAGTTCTAATCTTGATAATCTTCACTTCTCCAATCATATCATCCACAGTAATAATATCTCCCTTGATTACACTACCTTCAAATAAGATGATAATTCCCGACACAAAATCATTAAAAACATTTTGTAAACCCAAGCCAACTCCCACCATTAAAGCCGCAGAACTAGCTACTAAAAAAGTCAATTCAATACCAATAACTCTTAATATAATAGCAAAGAAAGCAAACCAAATAAAATATCTAAATATTTGAAATAGGGCCACAGACCTGCCTTTTTCGTGCTCAGTTTTTTCCAAAACCCTAACCATAATCCTTTTGACTAGGAATAAAACCAGTTTTGCCATTAAATAAATAATCACAGTAAGCACTATGGATCCTACTGTAATGTTCAGGCTTTTGTAATGAATTAAACTAAATTCTAATATATCTTTAATAGGGTTCATTCTATTTCCTTAATTTGATAAGTCGTATTTACTATGTTTTTTATTGGCAAAACATAGGAAGATTCCTTTCCTTTAATTTTAACCGTAGTATTGTCAATTGCTTCAATAATTCCTTCCACTTCCCCAACTTTTATCCATAACCCAACTTTTAAGTGTTTTTTAGCATAGGATCCGGACAGGAAGTTTTCTACTAAATTTTTACTCGAAATTCCGAAAGCAATTCCGAAAGATAATAATACACAGGCAATAATTAAAGTAATATTTTGATTTAAAATAGCGGTATTGACACCTATTTGATTTAAAGCAGTGACCCCTACAAAAATCATAATTACATAAAAAGCAATGGTGCTAATTTGGTTCCCACCCGACATGCCAAAAGAATTCATAGAACCTGCTAAAAGGTTCTTTATTAAACGTGCAATATACCAGCCAATGATTAAAATAATAACACCACTGAATAATTTTGGGATATAACGAAACAACAAGCCTATTTCTTGAGAAACTACCTTCCAACCTAAAGACTCAGAAGCAATGACTAGGAATAATAAAATAATCACCCAATAAACAAATTGCGCCACTATTTGTATGGTTCTGGCTGACATCTCTTGATTGCCTTCATGAATGTAACTTGCAATGGTTTTAGATTGCACTACTTTTGTCAAAGATTTTTGGATCAGGTAACGGATTAATTTAGCACATAGCCATCCTATAATTAAAATTACTATTGCACCCAAAACACTTGGGAAAACTGCTACTATTTTTAACCAAAACCCATGAAAAGAATCGGATATATAACTGGACCAATTCACAACAGTATCTTTCATAATTTTTCTGATTTTGGGGTTACATCACTAAAAAGCTTCATAAAAGTACTGCCCATTTCAACCGTAAAATGATTGGTAAGACTCGACAATAATAAAAACTTTTCAGCAGACCACATCACCTCTTTTTTAATGGTATCTGGGGCCACTATATTTTCGTTCATTTGTTGGAATGCCTTTTTCATATTTTTATTCTTTAATTAATACTTCACAAATCGCCTTCAGCTTATCTCTTGTACGTTTTAAACGCATTTTTACCGCACTTTCACCCATCTCTAATAGAATCGCGATTTGCCCAACTTCTAGCTCATCATTATACTTCATAAATAACAAACTTCTTTCGCCTGAAGATAGTCTCGTCAAGCCTTGCTCCAAAATAGAAACCTGCAATGCGGAAAAATCATGTTCTGCTGCCACATCTTCTATTTCCGTTAACCATTCATCTTCGAATATATTTTTTTTATTGGCACGATATTTATCGATACAAAAACGATAAGTAAGCGTATACAACCAGGTTGAAAAATACTCTCCATCCTTAATACTACTTAATTTACCAAGTACTTTGATAAATATTTCTTGCGTAAAATCCTTAGATTCAGATTCGTTATGTGTAAAACGCAAACATCTTCCATAAACTTTATCTACATAGCGATCATATAACATTTCAAAACCTGAAACATCTTTTTCTTCAAGAAATTTCTTGATGAGTGCTTTATCGCTTAATTTTTCCACTAAAAAAAATACCCTTAATAACCATTTAGTTTTTCAAAACTATTGGACTTTATTTTTAATGGCTTTCTGTTTTCTCGTAAAAATTAAATATCCCAATATAAAACCAACAATTAATGATGTTAAGATGATTAAAAATAAACTAACTTCAAACTTCATCCACAGCACCGTTAATGGAACGGAAGATATATTTTGAAAAATTAGTATGAGTGAAATTAAAACCAATCCCAACCCAAGAAATAGTTTAATTTTTTGAAAAGCTGTTTTTTCTTGCATAGTCCATTTTGTATTTTGACGAATTAATTTTACTAAGGTCACAATTTATTTTAAATAAAATAAAAAAGGGAGCTCAAATGAGCTCCCTTTACGTAAGGATTAAATGCTAAGAATTAAGCTTCTTTCCATTTTTTAATGCTGTTTTCAATATGAGAAGCCCAACCTTTTGAACCTGCCTCATTTGCCATTTTTAATGCTTTTTCAGCTGTTTTAATCGCTTCATCTTTCTTTCCATCACTTTCTAAAATAGACGCTTTTAAAAAAAGAGCGCCATGTGATTCTTTAATTTTTAAAGATTTATCCAAATATTTTATCGCTTTTTCTTTTTCATTTAAAGTATTAAATGTATAAGATGCAGCTTGGTAATAAACCTGGTCTAAGTTTTCACCTTTTTTAATTGCTTCATCAATATTTTTTTGTGCAATTTTAGCTGTATTTACAGTAAAAGGAATATCTACTCTTGTTTTTTCCCATTTAATAGAGATTACACCTGAATTAGACGTTAAGTTATTAAATTCAATAATCAACGATTCGTTGAATGAATTTTCCATTGCCTTAGCTTTTACAGACAATACATTTAATTTTGCATCATAGTCAGCTGTACCACCTTGTTTTGTATTGGAATTAAAATCAATCGTCCAAGTACCCGCTTCAGTAGGCGTAGCAAACATTGCATAAGTACCTGCTGGCAACTCTTTTCCGTCGATAGTAACAGTAGTAGAACTGGTAAATTTAGTACAAGTATTTGCGCCTAATCTCCATAACTTGTCGTTAGGTACTAACTCTCCAAATACTTTTCTTTCTTTTACGCCTGGTCTTGAATATTCTAAAGACACTTCAGACAATCCTACTTTTTGCGTAGTTGTTGCTAGCGGACTAGGCTTTGGTAATTCCTGGGCAATTAAATTGCTAGACAATAATCCAGCAAATAAAAATAAAGATAACTTTTTCATGTGTTTTTTTTTGTTTAATTTATAATTGTTTTTTTGGTAAAGCTTTGCACGATTAATCCTACGAAAATAACAATAGAACTACCGATAATATTATAGAGTAAATAACTTAAATCAAAGTAATTGTAAACGGTTAAAAAGTGTAATATTAAAACCGACACTTGTCCGATTATTGCAGCAATTAAAGCGGCGCTCCCATTTACTTTTTTAAAGAAAAAGGCCAATAAAAACACCCCTAAAATAGTTCCGTAAAATAAGGAGCCTAAAATATTCACCAATTGAATAAGGTTTTCAAAAAGACCTGCTACCAGTGCAATACAAATAGCTAGAACTCCCCAAGCCACAGTCAGTAATTTACTTACTCTCAAATCTCTTTTCTCATCTTCGTTATCTACCACAAATTTTTTGTAAAAATCAATAGTTGTTGTCGAAGCTAAAGCATTTAATTCTCCAGCAGTGGAAGACATGGCCGCAGAAAAAATAACAGCCAACAGTAAACCTATTAACCCATGTGGTAAAAAGTTTAATATAAACGTTAAGAATATGTAATCACTATCCTTTGATTTATAATCTGGATCAAGTACTTCTACCTCTTTTTTATAAGCCTTTCTTAAGGAATCTTGTCTGCTTTGTAAAACGCTTAAATTTGCAAATGCAAGGTCTTTTTCTCCCGACCAGCTCAATAAAGCTTTATTCTTCTCTTCGAAAGTTTCATTGTAAGAATCGTGCAATGCACTTAATTTTTGATTTTCGCTCAATTCAATATTTGTTGTCGCCGCATTAAAAATGATTGGTGGCTTATTAAATTGAAAAGAAACAAAAACCATTACCCCAATAAATAGGATGAAAAATTGCATTGGTATTTTAAATAAACCATTGAACATTAAGCCTAGTCTAGATGCTTTCAGAGATTTACCTCCTAAATAACGTTGTACTTGTGATTGATCCGTACCAAAATAAGATAGAAATAAAAATAAGCCACCAATTAGACCTGAAAAGAGGGTATACCTATTTTTAGGATCAACCGAAAGGTCAATGATTTCCATTTTACCCATTTGACCGGCAATATCCAGTCCTTTTGAAAAACCAACAGTAGATGGAATACTATCTAAAACATAATAAAATGCAATAAACATTCCACCCATAATAACGCCCATTTGCCACTTTTGCGTCAATGAAACGGCCCTACTTCCACCAGAAACGGTATAAACTATCACCAAGCCACCAATAATGACACAGGTTAAATTTAAATTCCAGTTTAATAAAGTAGACAAAATAATGGCTGGTGCATAAATGGTTATTCCTGCAGCTAAGCCTCTTGAAACCAAGAATAAAAATGCCGTAAATGCCCTCACCCTGACGTCAAATCTTTGTTCTAAATATTGATAAGCAGTATATACTTTTAAGCGATAATAAATTGGCAGAAAGAAAATGGAGATTAAAATCATGGCCAAGGGCAAACCAAAATAAAATTGGATAAATCCCATACCACTTTCATACGCTTGTCCAGGAGTAGATAAAAAAGTTATTGCACTGGCTTGAGTCGCCATGATAGACAATCCAATGGTCATCCAATTCTCTGCATTATTTCCTTTTAAATAACTCTCTAGGTTTTTATTTTTTCTTGTTTTCCAAGCGCCGTACCCTACTATAGTAAGTAGTGTAATCGCCAGAATTAACCAATCTATACCACTCATATACTGTATGTTTTAGTAATGAATAAATAAATGGCTATTTGTAAGGCTAAAAAAAACATTAGTCCCCAATACCAAGCATTCCAATTTGTTTTGTCTTTTTCTTCTTCCATTATGGCTGGTAGCTTAATAAATTTGCAAATAATTTATAAGCACCGCTTACTCCTTTAGGTAATTCTCTAAAAAAGGAAATACCAGTATACACGAATCTTCCTTTGCCATAGTTGGCAACAATTAAGCCGCCTGACACGGGTTCTTCATCCACATCATTCCACGCAAGGATAGGAGTATATTCTTCACTCCAATTGGTCGCAAAATACAACCCTCTTTCTTGCACCCAACCCTTAAAATCGTCAGCCGTAATTTTATTTGGACTATTTAGTAAGGCATGGTCTTTAGCTAAAAACGTAGGGCTTGCATTTTCATCCGTCACCCTATCTCTTGACAATTCAAAAGGAAAGGGACCAAAACTTTCTGACTTCACTCTTCTTGACGCGGTATTATATTGCATCACCACATTTCCTCCGTTTTTTACATACGCAAATAATTTATCATCAAAATTTTTCAATTCTGGATACACATTATAAATTCTAATACCTAGTACTACGGTCTCGAATCCGCTAAAGTCTACTTTTGCTAAATCACTCACTTCAAACTCTTCTACAATAAAACCTAATTGTTGAATAGCTTTTGGCACATCTCCTTTTACACCATTAATGTACGCCACTTTTCCAGGGATTATTTTGGCATCTAAAGGAACACAAGCTAACACCGCTTGACGAAAGATGGCTTGCGTTGGAATATGATCGTATTTAATTTCAGTATAATATTGCAGAGGTTGACCGTTTTTATTACTCAATGTCAAATCACCTTTCACCGCTTGCGCATTAGGGGTTAATTTAAATGTCACCCATTGTTCTGCATTTTTCTTTGCAATTTCAATGTTGATTTTTGTTGGAGAAACAGTCCATCCCTTTGGCGCTGTAATCACAATCTCATCCGCTAAATCCTTTTTAAAACTTTGTACCTTCAATTTAACTTCTTTCGTTTCATTGGGCTTTAAAACGGCATTTGACTCTTCAAAATTAACTGCAAAATTTGGCGTTACGATCAATTCTCGACTTCTTTCGCCGTAAGATGGGTCTCTCCATTTATAAATTGCAGGTACGGTATAAGCCATTGTGTTTTCTCCAATTTTCAATTGAATGGTCTTTTCAATACTCGGTCGACTAATTGGTGCTGCTAAATCGCGTGGATTCACAACTGTAAATAAATTCACAAATGGTTTTTCTAACCAATAGGGATTTGAAAAATTAATGGCCGGATTGGCTATAGTTTTTATCAAAACTTCTTCATTTTTTTCACAAGTCACCCAATTTTGTTCCTCTAAAACTTTTACCGTTAAATCTGAACGGTTAGTCAAATTCAAACTCAATTCAATTACTTCACCAGAAAGACCTGAAAAATCTGTTCCAGTCAAATCAATATATAGCCCTAGGCAATTAATAATAATATCATCAATTCTTTTAATTTTCTCTTCCTTAAAGTAAGATGCTGGCAATTTTTCTAATCCTTTTTTAATTTGAAATAACAAAGGCACACTTGCTACTGGATTGGCAAAATTGAAGTTATTTAATAAGCTTTTAAAATTTTTATCGAAGTTTGCATCTACCAATTTCGTCCAACTTTTGTCCACCTCTTCAAAAAAGTCACTTTTCAATTTTGTTCCTGCCATGTGTTCAAAATACTCTAAGCGACTACCTCTTTCCACTATGGCACCAAAACCTTGACACTTGTGTTGACTTCTTGCAATGGTTCCTATTTCGTTGTAAGACATTCCCAATAATGGATCGTACCCACCAATATCCGCTACTAAGTAATTTTCATTGTCCTTTGCTTGTGCTGCAATTTCTTTATTCCACCAAGAAGAAGCATTCCAATATACCGATTTTGCTTGCCAAACTCCAAATTCCTTTACTTGTTCTGGCATGTACGTCGGGTCAGCCGCCTTTGAAAAAGCTTCGATTGCTAAAATTGCAGAAGCAGTATGATGACCGTGACCACCTCTTTTGTCGGGCGGAAAACGTGTAATGATTACTTCTGGTTTAAACTTTCTAATCACCATCACTACGTCGGCCAACATCAATTCTTTTCCCCATTTCTCAAAAGTCTCCTTTGCCGACTTAGAATAACCAAAATCTACTGCCCTTGAAAAAAATTGCTTTGCGCCATCATGACTTCTCGCTGCTAATAACTCTTGGGTTCTTAACACTCCTAAATCTGCCCCTAATTCTTCTCCAATTAAATTCTGACCGCCATCTCCTCTTGTCAAGGACAAATATGCAGTTTCCGCATTTTCACCGAGCGACAACCAAGCTAATGCCCTTGTGTTTTCGTCGTCGGGATGAGCTGCCACATATAACACTCTTTTTAAAGAATGTGCTTTTTGTAAATCCTTATAGATTCTAGAGGAACTTTCGTTGGCCATGCCGGAGAAAGAAAGCAGTAAGATATATATAGAAAGTATTATTCGCATCATGGAAAAGTTGTTTTATTAAAAATGATAAATGCAGAAAAGAATATCCATCCTGCATTTTTTTACCTCACAAAGCTAACAAGAAATAAGCGCAATGTCTTCACCAAAAACTTCCATTCTTGGTACTCAATTGTTAAAAAATCTAAATTTACAATTACCAAAAAGAATTAAAATTGAAGAAATAGCATTTAAATAGTAAGCCTATAAATAAAAACACCAGTATACGATTAGCGATTTAAAATATTTTACCTTTACCGGTATGTCAAAAGTAAAATTTTATTCTCTCGTCATTTTCCTTTTTTTTATGGGGATAAACAAAACAGGTTACAATCAAATTAATGCTGTAAATTGGGGCGTTTCAGACACAAACTTGTTCATCTCAAAAAACACAGACTATGGCACCGTACACGATTATTTAGCGCTTTACAATTATTCAGGGCAAGATTTGCAAATGCGCTGGGTAAAATATTTGGACAGTAATTGGCCAACTTGGTGGGGAATTTCCTTTACTGATCCTGCCAATTACCATACTAACATTTTAAACTTAGACAGTGCTGACTTTACGTTAACGGATCCTGTTGGTTTTTCAAATAAGTTAATCATAGGGGTCGATCATCAAGCTTATGCTTGGTATGCCACTGCACATTTTAAAGTTTTTCCTGTTTTACACCGAGAAGACACTTTATGGCTACACTACAACATTGAAATAGCACAGGGAAATGCTACGGCAACCATATCTCAAAATTTAAATAAATTTAAATGGCAGTATCTCCCATCCCTGCACCAAATAAATATGACAGGTAATTTAACCGCGCAAAAAAGCTTTACCCTATTCAATTTAGCTGGACAAAAAATAATGCAACAAACAATTACAACGAGCGCCTCCACCTACAATATAAAACTACCCCATTTAAAAACTGGCGTTTATTTTATACAATTAAGGGATAAAGAAGGGCTGATAATGGAGACCAAAAAATTCATTTTTTAGTTTAATCCACCATACTATAGGCTTGTAAGCTTTCATTTAAAAATTTCATTGCTTTTTCCTCTTCCACATGGCTAGCGGCTAAAACTGCCCCTTGCCAATTTGCTGCCCAAGCCCCATTGTTTAATGCTTTTAATTTTTTGGTTGGAATAGGTTCTCCATTCTGATAACCGGAAACATAAAAATACATAGCTGGCACCACCTGATCAGGAATAGCTAGACCAGCGCCAATGGAAATTGTTTTTTCGGCATTTACCAACGCATAAATACCCATATCAAAATGATGTGGCCATACCCTTATTGTAGTATCCAAATTGTTTTGCGCGATAAAATTTGAAAAAGCCGATTTGGCTATAGTTAATCGCTTTGCAAAATCCGCCACTTCTGAACCTATAAATTTAAACACCTTATCGGAAGTAATAATAGGATAAGGTAAATCATAATGAAAATGATATTCGAAGGGCGTTTTTAGATGGTGTTTTACCCCTTGGGCTTTCAACCATATCACATTTTCCGCGTGTGTTGATTTTTCAATATCTAAAACTTGCGTGATTTTTTTACCTTCAAACCACTCCAAATTACCTGTTTCTAAATTTAAGGCAACACGATTCTTATTCCGCCCAAAAACGTGTGTTGTTAATCTATTGGTATCCGATTCCCATCCTAAATTGGTATGACTATCGTCGGCTTTCACCGAAACAAAACAGATGGCAGCTGCTGCTAAATATTGGGATGCTAAATGTAACTCCTGAATGGTTTCTTTCATACTATTGTTTTTAACACTATAGTTCTTAAGACGTATTCAACATAAATACATTACAATTTAATAAAAAAAAAGCCACCTTTTGCAAGGTGGCTTCAAAATAAAATATTGGTTTAAATATTACTTTACACCTAATTTCTTTTTCATTGATTTTGTCAATGCATCTTTATGTAAAAAGATGTTGATTGTTTTATTTTTAAAGAATGCTTCTGAAGCATAAAAATATCCATCACAATCATTTGTTGTACCCCAAGAATTTTTAATCAACAAGTACTTTGTTCCTTTTTGATCCTTGTATAAACCAACTGCATGCATGCCATGATCGTCAGTTGTTTGCTTATTATCGTACCCTTTTTGACGAGAAGCTTGTGTAATCACTTCTTCTTCTACAGGCGCATCAAAACAAGATGCTTTTTTCTCTGATCCTTCATCAGAAAAGTTTTTGTTGTCTTTTCCGGAAACAAAAATGGAAGATTTATCTTTTGGTACAATGGCTAAACCAGCTTTATAATTAAAATATTTTTCTGACACATCAGAACCCCAAGCGAAAGTATATCCATTCATCAAAGCATCTTCAGCTACTTGCCAAAACTCATCTAAAGGCACGTTATAACTTGAAGCCCATGTCCAATTATCTGGCACTCTAATTGGTGCTTTTTCATAAAATGGATTGTGTGAAAATGAAGTCACTGAAATATAATCATCCATGTTCATGCCTAATTCATCTCTGTAAGTTATTGGATTCATTTTCTTTCCTTCAGATTCGAATTCAAATTCTTCCACATTACTTGGCACTGATCCTAAATAAGCATTTAAAATACCATCAATGGCTTTTACCCAAGCAGAAGACAATCCTTCTCCTCCTCTTAACTCTTTTGCTCTTTTTAAAACACCATCCATAGCACCCTTCAATACCTCTGAAAGTTCTGCATGTGTATGTTTTTCACTGCCATAATTTAATCCTTCATACGCTGTTAATGGCACAATTCCATACTGCTTGATTACCCAAGGAATATCGACAAAAGCACCACCTTCATCAAAATTAGCTTTTCCGTCTAAACGAATATAGTTAATGGCTTTTCCAATGTATGCAAATCTTGCAATCCACATTTGAGAAAGGATATGATCTCCCTTTCCCATTCTTTTTAATTCTGATTCGAAAAAAGACAAAGTTGAAAAACTCCAACAAGTCCCAGTATATCCTTGCGATAAAACAGGCGTTGCATCCAAATGTGCTAACTTTTCAAATTTGTATTCACTTCCTTCTTTGTTTGTTGAATACTCGGTTTGTGCAATACTTGTTAAACCAATTAACAAAAAGCTTGCAGCTATAATAATTCTCTTCATAGTTTGTTTTTGATAGACCTTAAAATTAAGGAATACTAAAGAGAAAACCACCAATAATTCATCCAAACTTTAGAAAAAACATGCTTAAAGGTGAGAATGCTGGTTAATCGGAGAAATTATTTACTTAAAATCCAAGTTGAAATATTATTCGCATTTAAATTAGCTTTGGCTTCTTTTGCGGAATCGATAGAATTGAAGCCACTAGTAGCCACACGATAAAGCCCTTTGTGTTTGTCTAAAATATACGCTTCATAACCTGCATCACTTAATTGTTCCATCAAGTTATAAGCATTTTCTTCTACTGAAAAACAACCTGCTATCAATTGGTATGCCGCCGCATGCACATCACTTGTCTTTACAGCAGTACTTGATTTAGCAATTTCAACATTTTCATTTTCGATTTTTAATTTATCTAATTTGACAGGAATATATAATTCTTCATCAAACTTAAAATTATAAACCTCTACAGAATTTGGCATTTCACTAATCAATTCCTCAAAGGACTTTCCTAAATGAATAGCCTCCACAGGTTTTGCTGCAACTCTTGTTCTGTAAGTTTGGTCGGCTTTAAAAGAATGAAAAGGATTAAAATCTGAAACTTGAATATTACCTGTTTCTAAGAAATCTGTTTTCATTGGAATCCAGTAAGTATAGAATAATAATGGAATAGCACATGCAACAGCTAAATAACCTAATCTTTTACCTACACTTCGTTCTCTTTGAATTGGAATAATTTTTTCATCCTTTTCTTCCAAAACTACTGCTTCTACTTTCTCCAACTTGTCGAATTCAAGAGCAGTTGCTTCTACAGGTACATTTAAAGGAATCACTTTTTCTAAAATTGGCGCTACCACCTTTTCTGCTTCAGCCGAAACAAATTGAACACTTGACAATCCGTATGCAGCCAACAATAAATTCACCTCTCTATTTTGCTCAAAAACAATATTCCCATCTTGCTCAAATAGATACCCAATTTCACCAAAATCTAGTCTTTTTTCCTCTTTTAACAGACGACGCCATGTTACAACCTTACTATCAATGGAAAGCAATGCATTTACATAGTTAACGCCCTCTTTTTCGACTACGTAATTAGCCAACAAACCATCATTACTTTGTAACTTAGCGTTGAATAAAACGTGCTTAGAAGGCGGTGTAATCTTTTGCTTAGCTGCATCAATCACTGCAGGGTTATAATTGGCAATAAAACCACCAAAATTAGGAACCACCACACAGTTGTTGTGGCGCAATAAATCAATTATGTGTTGGGCTAAATTCATCTTCAAACAAAAATACTAAAATAGTATTAATGATACGGTACAATGCTTGTTTTTGTTACCGCCAATTTCAAAAAAAAAACCTTCCCATGCTCAAACCTGCAAGCAACTTAACTCTAAACAGCTACAAATCATCAAACAACAATAACCTTATAGCAGTCACTTAAGGATAAAAGTTACTGCAAAGAAAGTCCAGAACGGACATAAAACACCCCATAAATTAAAAAGGATATTTTTATTAAAAAACCCTTATGCCCTGCTTTACTTTTTATTCCCCTTAATTTGATGGATACCCAAGACAGTCATTTAGGATTAAATCCGTAATTTTGTCGCCTGTATGAAACCAAAAATTCAAAAAAACAGTTTAATCATAGGTGCAATAGGCTTTTTCATTGGATATAGTATGACCAAAAGTTTTTTTGGTGGCATGATAATCGGGGCACTTGCTATCGCTTTTTCTGGCGCTTTTACCAATGACAACCATGCAAGTGCCAACTCTAATTCGGAAGCTAAACTCGACTACATCAACGAAATCCTTGCCTTGGTTTCTGTCATTTTGACCAATGATAAAAAACTATTGCAGTCGGAATTAAATTATGTAAAAAGGTTTTTAAACCACAACTTTAACGAAGAAGAAGCCCGTGATTACCTTTTAAAATTTAGAGAATATACGAAGAAAGACCTTTCCATTGATAAAATATGTGTCCGCTTAAACTACGCCTTAGATGGGGCTGGAAAAAGGCAAATTTTACACCTTATTATTGGTGCAGCAGTAGCTGATCGTGAACTTTCTGAAGCAGAGTTAAGGGACATTTACATTATTGGAAATAGATTAAATTTAAATCGATTAACCGTAGACTCTTTATTGTCGTTACACTCTTTTGAATTTAAAGGCAGTCGACAATACCAAGGACAAGGTCAGGGACAATACCAGCGTCAACAACAAAGCAGACCTAGAACTTCGGCTTCAAGTATTAATCAAGCCTATAAAATTTTAGAAATAACACCAAAAGCCACAGATGCTGAAATAAAAAAAGCATACCGTAGTTTGGCCATAATTTATCATCCCGACAAGGTTGCCAATATGGGAGAGAGCTTTCAGAAAAGTGCCAAGGAGAAATTTCAGAAAATAAATGGGGCTTACGAACAAATTAAAACTGTTAGGGGATTTAAGTAATCCATAAGATAAGCCCTACCTTTGCAAACAATAAAACAATAGTTTATGACATTTTGGAAAACATTTTTCGCTAGTTTATTAGCAACAATCGCTTCAGGCCTATTATTAATGGTCATCTTTTTTATGATTTTAGGTGCCATGGTTTCGGGAATTGACGGACTATTTGAAGCACCAAATAAGATTTTAAAGTCGAATGCTGTTTTACACATGAAACTCAACAGTAAAGTAGGTGATGTTTCTTATGCTTATATGGACCCTATGTCCTTTCAACCAATTGAACAAATGGGACTGGTAGATATTTTAAGTGCCATAAAAGCCGCAAAAACGGACAATAGAATTAAAGGAATTTATTTAAATGTTACTGCCAGTAATGTAGGAATGGCCTTGTTAAAAGAAATTAGAATCGCCTTAGAAGACTTCAAAAGCTCAGGAAAATTCCTTATTGCATATCAAGAAAACTACGACAACAAATCGTATTATTTAAGTTCAGTTGCCCAAGAGATTTACCAATACCCAACAGGTATGTTTGGCGTAACTGGTTTAGGTGCTGAAATTCCATTTATTAAAGGAACACTTGATTTATTAGGTGTTGAAATGCAAATAATCAGAGGGACAAACAATAAATTTAAAAGTGCCGTTGAACCTTTGATGTATACTCAAATGAGTGAAGCAAACCGCTTACAAACACAAAAATATTTGAATGCATTATGGAACGAGATCACACAATCTATTGAAATGAGTAGAAACATTTCTCAAGTAGAAATTAATCGCATTGTAGATTCTGTTTTAACCAGAACACCGCAGGATGCAGCTGACTTTAAATTTATAGACGCCGTAAAATACTATGATGAAGTAGCCAATATCATGCGTGAGAAATTAAGTATTTCTACCAGCGAAGACCTTAACCTATTTCCTTTTAGGGATTACGTAAAAAAGAAAAGAGCACATGACGCAAAATCAAATATTGCTGTTGTTTCATTAGAAGGTGAAATTGTAGATGGCAATGGTGTTACAGGACAAATTGGCGGAAATTCTTCCGCTGAATTAATCAGAAAAATTAGACAAGACAGTACTGTGAAAGCGGTGGTATTAAGGGTGAACTCAGGTGGAGGTAGTGCCTTGGCAAGTGATTTAATATGGCGTGAAGTTGAATTGACAAAAGCGGTTAAACCAGTAGTTGTTTCTATGGGTAATGTAGCTGCTTCGGGTGGTTACTATGTGGCTTGTGGCGCCAATAGAATATTCGCACAGGAAAATACCATAACTGGATCCATTGGTGTGTTTGGGGTAATTCCTTACACTGGTGATGTGATGAAAGAAAAATTAGGCGTAACCTTCGATCATGTTCAAACCAATGCGCACAGTGTATTGTCACTAAACAAAAGATTAACTGCAGGAGAATTAAAAATAATCCAACATGGGGTAGACGATATTTACTTAGACTTTATTACCAAAGTAGGGTTGGGTAGAAACATGACCACTGCACAAGTGGACAGCATTGGACAAGGTAGAGTTTGGGCCGGTACGGATGCCATTAACATTGGTTTAATTGATGAATTTGGTGGCTTAAATGATGCCATTCAATACGCTGCTTCATTAATTGGCGTAGACAGTACAAGTGACATTGAAACTAGGATTGAAACCACCAATAAAACAGATAAGTTCATGCAATTAATTCAAAATATGAATGATGGTGGTGTGCAAATGCCAACTTCTACCTTACAGACTAGATTGCAAGAAATTTACCACTTTTTAAGTCAATTGGAACAAGCCAAAGGTGTTCAAGCTAGAATGCCTTACTTACTTTGGATAGACTAAATGCAACCTAATTTTATTTTGACATTCGAATACCCTATCTTTAAGCAGTGAAAAAAATCCTTATTGTTCGTTTTAGTTCTATTGGAGACATTGTACTCACCACTCCTGTGGTTAGATGCATAAAAGCAACTTATCCTGATGTAACCATTCATTACTTGACAAAGATTGTTTACACTTCCATTTTAGAAAACAACCCATACATTGATAAGGTGATTGGGATGGAAAAAGAAATTGATACTTTGTTGCCCGAGTTAAAAGCGGAGCAATATGACTTTGTCGTGGATTTACACCATAATTTAAGGACCAAAAGACTCAAATTAGCCCTTCAAAGAAAATCTGCCACCTTTCCAAAATTAAATTTTCAAAAATTTATATTGACTAAATTAAAGGTGAATTTAATGCCAGACATTCACATTGTAGATCGTTATTTTAAGGCTGTAAAAAAAATTGGGGTTGAAAATGACGGAAAAGGATTGGACTTTTTCATAGCCAAAAAAGACCAGGTCAATACAAAGGATTTTCACTTACCTGAAAATTATGTGGCCTTTGCAATTGGTGCACAATTTTGCACCAAAAGAATGCCCGTAGAATCCATCATTGAAATGGTGTCGAAAATTAACGAGACGGTAGTATTATTGGGTGGAGCTGGCGACATGAAGGCTGGAAAAAAAATAAGTAATTATTGTAAAAATGTCATTGACCTCACCGGTCAAATCAACTTGAACCAGTCGGCAAGTATTTTGCAACAAGCCAAAAAAGTAATATCACACGACACCGGCTTAATGCACATTGCTGCCGCCTTTCAAAAACCGATTATTTCTATTTGGGGAAACACCGTTCCCGAATTGGGCATGTATCCTTATTTGCCAGAAAAAAAATCGAATTACTCCATTTATGAAGTGCTGGACTTAAAATGTCGACCTTGCTCAAAAATTGGCTATCAAGCTTGTCCCAAAGGTCATTTTAATTGCATGATCAAACAAGACCTCAACGCCATTGCGAAGGAGGTAAATGCATGAGTTTCGTTAGGGGTTGAAGTGTCCGTTCGTCCCGATAGCTATCGGGAGTCCCTACTGTTTCGGTAGAATTGTAAAAATAGATGCTAGATTCTAGAAGCTAGATACTAGACTTTGGACAGAAAACTGAAGGCCAAAAAAAAAATCAAATTCCAAAAACCAGTTGTCCGTTCGTCCCGATAGCTATCGGGAGTCCCTACAGTTTCGGTCAAATTGTAGACTAAACGTATCGAGAACATTTTGGAAAAAAGATGTTAGCACCTATCCAATTCCATCACCGCTCAATTTCAATTTTAACTTCCTTATCCTCGTATTCCTCGGTTGTATTGCTCACAAAAACCATTCGGTCTTTTTTATGAACGTCTACCGTATATTTGCCAGTTAAGTAGTAGGCAAAGTAATCTAAGGTATCTAATAAATTACCATCTACCTCCTCTTTTTGCTGCACATAACTTAAATAAAACGATTCCCCTTTGTCTCGGAATTGCCATTCAAAAACGGCGTCTCCTTCCCCATCTATCCATTTGGCATTGGGTACCGAATCATAAATATCAACGTCAGTTGTAATCTGCCAATGCCCTTTTGGTGCCAACACTTCATCATCTACTGTTATTGCGGTAACATTCCAAGTCTGCCCTTTCATGAGCTTACTTGAAAAGCGCTTTTCTTTGTTGCAGGCTAGCATTGTCAATGCAACAATAAATATTATATATTTTTTCATTTTATTTTGTTTTATAAAAACACTTATTAAATTAAATAGCACAAATATTTTATTTTACTTTTTCTATCGTAAATCCTTATAGCTTTCTCCCTTCTAAGTGATATTCTGGTGGTGGATCATTTAACCCTTCTATTTTTAAAAGCTCAATTTCAACAATCCCATCCATTCGGTGATGCATTCTTTGAACACTATATCCTTCTCCTGATTGAAAAAATATTTGGCGATATGTAATGCGCCAGGTTCCATCCAACTCTAAGTCGGTATTGTTATGACCCATGCCGTAAAGTAATGCCCTATCATACCCCACGCCATCTTCTCCATTAGCTTTCAATTCAACAACAACATCAATGGAGTCTTGTCCTGGTTTTAAATGGTCCTTAAATCTAAATGTCCCTTCAAACAAATGATTGTAATTATGGTAATAATCAAAACTATTAAAATCTACCAAAGTTAAACTCTTAATAATTGAATCATAGCCATCATCATTCGGAAAACATACTAAATTTGGGGCTTTTTTTACTACTAGAGTCATAGGCAATTGCTGCCCAATTAATTGGGAACCTTCCATTTTACGAGTAAAGTTTTTTTCGTGAATTACCTCACTACCAATATACCAAGTATATTCCGCGTTCGTATCCTTAGCTTCAAAATAAACATATGACCCTTCAAATGTAGTATCCGTTTCTGTTCTATAATCAAAGAGCGCCGGCACGGTACTAGCTAAATCCTCCATTGTAAAATCAGCACTCACTTCTTCAGCACAGCTACAATTTTTATTAAACTCAGCAATTTCAGCTTGGTCTTTGTTGCAGGCTAGCATTGTCAATGCAACAAAAAATATGATAGATTTTCTCATAATTTTATATTTTCCTTCCTAAGTATTGTCTTTTAGCATATCCTGGATAATCTGGATGATGAAAAAATTCAAAATTCATTTCTACCATCCCATCCATTTTTACATGAACATCTCCTTTCATAGCATCACATTGTGAAGTACTCACCCCATCAAAACCCCACATTTGACGGTAATTTCTGTCAGTTGGTCGAGCTTGTTGAATGCAGCTACTACCCATTCCATCATAATTAGTTATATTAAAATAAGCCTTTGGAGGGATATAGGTTATATCAATATTAATATCAAAACTATCGGGGAGATGTTCAGACTTTACCCTAAAATTTCCTTCTATAGGTCCTACTATAGCATCTGGACTATTCCATATAGGAAGATTGGATACATGTAAATATTTGGTAATAGAGTCATACCCATCATCATTAGGCAAACAAATTTTATTGGGTGGTTTTTTTACAACTAAGGTGATGGGCAAGTTCCCGCCAGCTAAGCTTTCATCAAAATACTTTTGCACCACGCTATCAGTTAAAATCTCAGTTCCCATATACCAAGTATATACAGCATTTTTTTCTATTGGTGTAAACCTTACATTTTTTTCTTTATGTATAGTATCGGTTTCAGTATACCTCACATTTATACCTGGATAAGTAAGTTCTTCCATCATAAACTCCGCCGTCACTTCCTTGGCGCAACTACAATTTTTATTAAACTCCGCTATTTCTGCTTGGTCTTTTTTGCAAGCGGTACACGTAATCGCAACAATAAAAAGTAAGGTAATGACTCTCATAACTGAACAAATAAAATTCTCTTCACAATATAATAAATAATTTTAAAGGCCTGTTCTTAATTGTTTTATGAATTTTTTACCCTAATCAGGATTAATAGCCACTTTAATTGCATGATCAAACAAGACCTCAACGCCATTGCCAAGGAGGTAAATGCATGATTTTAGTTAGGGGTTGAAGTGTCCGTTCGTCCCGATAGCTATCGGGAGTCCCTACTGTTTCGGTAGAATTGTAAAAATAGATGCTAGATTCTAGAAGCTAGATACTAGACTTTGGACAGACAACTTTACCCAAAAAACCACTTAGCCACCCTAAAGGTATTGGCATGTGCTTCTACAATGTCTTTGATGTGTACAGAATAGCCACCACCCATGCTCACCGCAATGGGAATTTGTCTTTTGTGACAGGCTTCAAAAACCATTTCATCTCTTTTTTTACACCCTGCAATACTCACCCCTAATCGACCGAGTTTATCGGTAGACAAAATATCCACCCCACTGAGGTAAAGTACAATGTCGGGTTTTACTTTTTCAATAAGGGGAATGAGTTCCACTGCTAAGGTGGCTAAATATTCGGCATCTGCTATTTTATCCGGCACACCAACGTCCAAGTCGGAGGCTTCTTTTTTAAGTGGATAGTTATGCGCCCCATGCATAGAAAATGTATACACTTCTGGACGGTTTTCAAAAATTTTAGCCGTTCCATTGCCTTGGTGTACATCCAAGTCAATGATTAATATTTGCTTTACTTTTTGATGGTACAATAATTCATTGGCAGTAATGGCAAAGTCATTAAAAATGCAGAACCCTTCTCCCCTTTCCGCATAGGCGTGATGGGTACCGCCAGCAATGTTTAAGGCACAACCATTTTCAAGGGCGTACAAGGCACATTCTAAAGTTCCTTTTGAAATGTACCGTCCCCTGTTAATTAAAGCCGGATGATAAGGAAATCCCATGGCCCGAATTTCTTTTTTCGTCAAGGTTCCTTCCTTCAATTTTTGCCAATATGCGGCAGTATGTGTCCTTAATATTTCAGCTTCACTTAAAAAACGGGGTGCAAAAAAATCTCCCTCCGTCAAGGTACCTTCCAATATTAATTGTTGCGGCAATAGGTCGTATTTTTCCATGGGAAAACGGTGACCTTCTGGCAAGCGATTGTAGGAATAAACTGGTGAAAAAGCCACTTTCATGGCCCTTATAATTTTTTAATTTTACTAAACAAGTCCCACAAAACAACGCCTGTACAGACAGAAATATTTAAGGAATGTTTGGTGCCTATTTGTGGAATTTCAATAATGGTGTCACTCTGGTCAATCACCGATTGCTGCACTCCATCTACTTCATTCCCCATAATTACGGCATACCTTTGTCCTTTTACGGGTTGAAACTCATCTAACATTACCGAGTTTTCCGTTTGTTCTATTGACAGACAATGGATGTTTTCTGCTTTTAATTGCTCCATTAATGCATTGGTATCTGCAACATGTTCCCACGCCACCGACTCGGTAGCACCAATGGCTGTTTTATGAATGTCGCGGTGAGGAGGTGTAGCGGTAATGCCACAGAGATAAATCTTTTCAATCCTAAAAGCATCTCCAGATCTAAAAACGGAACCAATATTGTTCAAACTTCGAATATTGTCTAGCACCACAATCAAAGGTGATTTTTCTTCTTCTTTAAAGTCGGCAATCGACAACCTTCCGAGTTCTTGTAATTTTAATTTTCTGTGGTCTGACATAGCAATTTACTTTCCTTTTCTAATCATAGAAAACGTCAACATGGTATTGACAACATTCTTGAGTTTAACCGGCGGCTCACCGCCATCAAAACTGGCAGATTGATAAGTACTGTCCTTGGTTTTAAAAATCAAATAAGCATAGGGTGCTGCATCTACCTTTCTTCTGTGGGTAGGCGATTTGATGGTATCTACACCATTTAAATCAATCGATTTTCCTACTTTGGACAAGGCTTTCCATTCTCCTTTAGAAAATTCCATGGCATTTTTTACCGAACCATGCCTATCCATTTTAACCTCGAAAATTGAATCTGTATTTATTTGTATACTGCTACTTCCACCCATACTTCCTGTTACGTAAGTATATGAAACTATTTTGGGACTACAGCTGAACAAAAAAAACAATCCGAATAAAAAAAATAGACTTTTAAAATGCATACACTTATTTTTACTCCACTATAATTAAGTAATTATTCTTTTTACCTTTTCCCAACAACACAAAAGTACCGTTGATTAAGTCTTCTTTGGTCAAAATATAATCTTCTTTTACCTTACTTTTATTCACCGAAATGGCATTTCCTTTTAACTCTCTTCTCGCCTCTCCGTTCGATTTTAAAAATCCAGTCTTGGCTGAAAGGGCATCAATAATGCCAACACCTGCTTCCATGTCAGCTTTTGAAATAGTCGCTTGAGGAACTCCTTCGAAAATGGATAACATTTGTTTGCTATTTAATTTTCTCAAGTCATCACCCGTTGAACGACCAAATAAGATATTTGTCGCTGCAATTGCAGTATCCAATTCTTCTTGACCGTGAACCATTTTGGTCACTTCTTCCGCTAACCTTTTCTGTAATAATCTTAAATGAGGTGCTTCTAAATGCTCCTTTTCAACCGCTTCAATTTCAGCTTTTGTCAAAAATGTAAAGGTTCTAATAAACCTCGGTGCATCTTCATCCGTTGCATTTAACCAGTATTGGTAAAACTCGTATGGAGAAGTTTTATCAGCAGTTAACCAAATGGCACCACCAGCAGTTTTTCCAAATTTTGTTCCATCTGCCTTAGTCATTAAAGGACAAGTAAAAGCAAAACCTTCACCCTTACCTATTCTACGCACCAATTCGGTACCCGTTGTAATATTCCCCCATTGGTCGCTACCACCCATTTGTAGTTTGCAACCCATGCTTTGGTATAAATGTAAATAATCGTAACCTTGAATTAATTGGTAAGAAAATTCTGTAAATGAAATACCTGTTTCAATACGTTTTTTTACAGAATCCTTTGCGCTCATGTAGTTTACTGTAATGTGTTTACCAACATCACGGATAAATTCTAAAAATGAAATTCCTTTCATCCAGTCGTAATTATTCACCATGGTCGCACCGTTTTCGGTATCGTCAAAGTCTAAAAAACGAGACAATACCCCTTGAACACCAGCAATATTTTTAGCCAAAGTCGCTTCATCCAATAAGTTCCGTTCATCCGATTTCCCTGAAGGATCTCCTACCATTCCTGTTGCACCACCTACTAAAGCAATTGGTCGGTGACCAGCATTTTGCATGTGTTTCAACATCATAATTGGAATCAATGAACCAATGTGCAATGAATCGGCTGTTGGATCAAATCCAATATAACCAGTTACTACTTCTTTGGCTAATAATTCCTCCGTTCCGGGCATAATGTCTTGCAACATTCCCCTCCATCTTAACTCTTCTACAAAATTTACAGGCATTTCTATCTTCTTATTTAAGGGCATAAAGTTACAGAAAGTTGACTGTTTTTAATAGAAATGATGCAAAATAATAAAAGGAGCCATTTTTAGGGAAGCGAAGCAGTAGCTAGAAAAAATTATAGTGTCTGATGAAAAAGTGGCATACAAATCCAAATGCAGCTATTTTCTTTCTAAACCATTTTAAAAGTTTTTCCAATAATGCACATCAAAAAAAACAAAACACTATCTTTGCCTTCACAAATTCACAACCATGTACAGAACGCACAACTGTGGCGAATTACGCGCCGAAAATATAGGACAAAAAGTAACTTTATCTGCTTGGGTACAAACCATCAGAGATAAAGGAAATATTACTTGGATTGACTTACGCGATCGTTACGGAATCACGCAAGTAGTAGCGGAACACGGTGTAGTAAGTGATGCAGTAATTGCTGACATTAAAAAACTAGGACGTGAATTTGTGGTTCAAATTGAAGGAGAAATCATTGAACGTCACTCAAAAAACCCTGAAATGTTAACGGGTGACATTGAGTTGAAGGCCGAGAAAATCACTTTATTGAACGCGTCTAAAACGCCACCATTTACCATTGAAGATGAGACGGATGGCGGAGAAGAAATTCGTGCAAAATACCGTTACTTGGATTTGAGAAGAAACCCAGTAAAAGAAAAATTACAATTGCGTCACAAGGTATCCTTGGAGACGAGAAAATATTTAGATACGGTTGATTTCATGGAGGTGGAAACGCCTTATTTAATCAAATCGACACCCGAAGGTGCGCGTGATTTTGTAGTGCCAAGTAGAATGAACCCAGGTGAATTTTATGCTTTACCGCAGTCGCCTCAAACCTTTAAACAATTATTAATGGTGAGTGGTTACGACCGTTACTACCAAATAGTAAAATGTTTTAGAGATGAAGATTTACGTGCCGACCGTCAACCTGAGTTTACACAAATTGATTGCGAAATGGCATTTGTGGAACAAGAAGATGTATTGAACACATTTGAAGGCTTAATCAAGCACTTATTTGAAACTTGTAGAGACCATAAATTTGAAGGGAATTTCCCGAGAATGACTTACGCTGAAGCCTTAGAAAAATATGGTTCTGATAAGCCAGATATTCGTTTCGGAATGGAATTTTGCAATATGACTGACATTGTAAAAGGACAAGGTTTTGGCATTTTTGATGAAGCGGAAACAGTATTGGCCATTAATGCGGAACAATGCGCGGTTTATACACGTAAACAAATCGATAAAGTAACAGACTGGGTAAAACGTCCACAAGTTGGTGCCAAAGGCATGATTTATATGCGTGTGAACGAAGACGGTACTTTTAAAAGTAGTGTCGATAAATTTTACGACCAAACACAATTGGCAAAATGGGCCGAAGCGACCAATGCGAAGCCAGGCGATTTAATTTTATTATTGTCAGGTGACGACTTAAAAGTGCGCAGTCAAATGAATGATTTGCGTTTGCATATGGGAGATGAATTAGGATTGAGAAACCCTAATGTATTTGCACCATTATGGGTATTGGACTTTCCATTATTAGAATGGGATGAGGATACGGCACGTTACCATGCCATGCACCACCCATTTACCTCTCCAAAACCAGAAGATATGCACTTAATAGATACCGAACCAGGTAAAGTAAGAGCAAATGCTTACGATTTAGCCATGAATGGTGTTGAATTAGGTGGAGGATCTATTAGAATTCACAACAAGGAATTACAAGCAAGAATGTTTGAATTACTTGGGTTTTCAGACGAAGAAGCAAAAGCGCAATTTGGCTTTTTAATGAACGCTTTTGAATATGGTGCTCCTCCACACGGTGGATTGGCATTCGGTTTTGATAGATTAGTTGCTACTATGGGTGGATCAGATTCTATTAGAGATTACATTGCGTTCCCTAAAAACAATTCAGGCCGTGATGTCATGATTGACTCACCTGCACCATTAGCAGCCGACCAACTAAACGAATTGAGTTTGGATGTGAAAAAGACCGAAAAGCCTGCTTAAGCAATGCGATAGATAGCTTATATTTTATTGGATTAAATTTATCGTTAATGTTTTTGAAGCATTCTTTACGGTAAAATTACAATCTGTAAAATCGGGTTCACTAATGGTTGGTTTAAAGTTTCTGCTAAAGCCATATGGTTCTAATGGGTAACCTATCCAATTTTTGTCCATTTGGTCATTATCATTCACGTCGTGATACATGGCAATAGCATAATTTCCATTTGGCACTGAAAAAGTAACATAGGCAGTATTGCCAGTAATTTTAACTGATTTTCGTTGTAGTTGTTTATCACTTTTCGGAAACCCCTCACTGGTATAAATATTAACATAAGCAGTCCCTTTTTCAGCGACAATATTTTTTAAATAAACCTTTACCAAATGGTTTTCGGCCGACTTAAAACTACTGCCTAAAAATATCGTGGATAAGCATAAAATGATAATACTTCTTTTCATAAATCAGTGTATTCTTTCTTTAATCAAACGTAATAATACCTCCAATTATTTAAAGAACAAGTATAAAATAAGTTAAAACATTCCATTTACACTCTTTTTTTTACCCCACAATAAAAACAGAACATCCCATTATCCAAAGCCTTACTCATTTATTAAATATTGCAGCGCTACAATTTAAACCAGGACTATAAATTCGATAATTTTTCAATTAAAAAAATATTTTATTGGGCCTCATTCCTGCTTTCCGCGTTAGTTTGTTGTGGTAAAAAGTTAGCTTAGCATGCCGCAAGCGCTCCTCTGTCGCGTTGCTTCAAGACAAAGCTACATTCCTTTTCACCCCAAAAAAGCTGCTGCTACAATCAGGGGCAAAATAAGAATCCAATAATCGACCTCATTTATCTACCATGAATTTATTTACCACGGTAAATAATTAGATTGTTTTACTATCTTTGTCCCCATAAAATATAATTAACTATGAAAGCAATTAAAATTACACGTTACGTTTCAACAGGTCTATTAAGCGCATTATTATTAATGAGTGCAGGAATGTACATTTTTAAAAACGCCGATATTACTGAATTATTTAGTGCTTTAGGTTATCCAACCTATATCATTTATCCATTAGCGGTAGCAAAAATATTAGCAGTAATAGCAATTTGGGCACCAAAAATGCCAACATTAAAAGAATGGGCATATTCCGCACTTTTCTTTGAATTTCTATTGGCAATTTCCGCACATTTAAATGTAAATGATGGAGAGTTTGGTGGAGCGGTAATGGCTCTAATTTTATTGATCTTATCCTATTTTACTTACAAAAAATTGAACGCATAATACCATGAAAAAAATAATAACAATAGGGGCTAGTACAAGTAAAAATTCCATCAACAAAACATTTGCAAAATACGTTGCAAGCCTAATTAATGAAATTGAAATCATCCAAATAGACATCAGTAACTTTAATGATGTACCCATCTTTTCGGTAGACTATGAAAAGGAAAATAAAACACCAGAAGAAATTGAATTATTAAATTCTCTGTTCAAAGATGTAGACGGTTTTATTATTTCTCATGCCGAACATAATGGATCCTTTGCAGCAGGGTATAAAAATATTATCGATTGGATTTCTAGACAAGAGGGAAAAATATTTAACGACAAGCCCATGCTGTTATTAAGTACTTCTCCTGGTGCACGTGGTGGCGCATCCGTTTTAAATCAGGCCATATCACTCTACCCACATTGGGGGGCAAAATTAACTGGACAAATGTCCTTGCCGACTTTTCAACAAAACTTTGAAAATGATGAACTAACGAATCCAACTTTAAAGACTCAACTTTTAAAGGAAATTAGTAATTTTGAAGCTGCTTTGAAAACTGATTAATCATGGGAGATTTTGCCAAAGAAATACAATCTACTTTTAAAAACGAATGGACGAAAGCCGGACTTAACATAAAGTTCACTGCTAATTGGCTCAATCAACACAGTGATAAAATATTTAAGCCTTATGGTATTTCAAATCAGCAATACAATGTACTTCGCATTTTAAGAGGTGCAAAAAAACCCATTACAGTGTCGGACATTAAAAGCAGGATGATTGAGAAGTCGCCAAACACCACGCGATTAATGGACAAACTGTGCGATAAAAAACTAATTGCAAGAACCCGATCAGAAAACGACCGGAGGATTGTTTATAGCGAAATCACTGGAACTGGTTTAAACATGCTTTCTGAAATTGACATTATAATTAAGGATTTTGAAAGTATAGAAAAAATTACAGAAGCGGAAGCTAAAGAGCTCAATAGGATTTTAGACAAGTTGAGATAAGTCAGTTTCATTAAGGAAAAATATTGTATTTTTGAATTATCGAAAAAGTGATTCAATATTTTTCAGTCCTCTTCATAGGACTATTCTGCCTGACCGTAATTGGTCCTCTTGTGACTGTTGGCAATTTTTACGCTAACCAAGCAGCAATTGAAAAAGCTTATTGTGAAAATAAAGACAAACCAGCACTTCATTGTAATGGTCACTGTTATTTAAAAAAGGAGTTAAAAAAATTAAATCCTACTGAAGAGCAAGAATTTCCCAACGAAATTAAAGTTCCAATATTATTACCCATTGCATTTGAACGCATCATGGCTATTGATTTTTCACTAATTGAACTTCAAACCAAAGCAAAGCTTTTTAAGCAATACATCAACGAATACGAATTTTTAGGATCTGAATACATTCTAGATCCTCCCGAAATACTTTTCATTTAACACAGTACACAATCAAATTTTATTACAAGGTTTAACAAACAACCTTTGATGATTTGTGTGCGTTCTATAATTGACTGGAGACAAATTATGTTTCCATTATAAAGAATCTGTGCGCATTATTCTAGCACTAAATTACATCAAATAAAAATTTTGGCTAAGCCATATAAAAAACTAAATAAAATGAAAAATATATTCATGTTCGCAACTATTGCGCTTTTATCAACTTCAATTGTATCCTGTAATAAAGACAAAGAAAACCCAACAATTGTTGTGTCTACACCTGAAAATCACACAACTTTTAAATGGGGTGAAGAAGTACATGTTGAAGCTACTTTTACGGATGATACTGAATTAAAAAGTTATAAAGTATTTGTAGGTGATGCTGACGGAAACCACAACCACGATATAGGATTTATGGAAGAGGGAACAACAACGGAAACTTCTTATGAATTTCACGAGCACTTTATGATACCTGATAGTGTTGCATCTATGGCTTACATTTACTTTGAAGTAACGGATGCAGAAGAAAAAACAACTACTGAACAAGTAATGATACACTTTGAAGAGTAATGGCCATGAAAATACATACACTTATTAAAATCTTACCGATTTTTATACTTTTATTGAGTAGCTGTAAAAAGTTGAAAGAAAAAAAACTAGCAACGCTTAAAGTTAATTTTCAAACGGAGTTAAATCAAAACAATTTTGACTTAACAGGTCGATTTGCGGATGCGCAAAACAGACAAATTCAGCTTGAACTTGTAAAATTTTATTTATCGGATCTTATTTTTGTCAATGACAAAGGGGAAGAAGTCCCGACGGATGAAATCGTTCTTATTGAACTAGACATGAATGGTAAGGCTTCATTTGAGACAAAAATTGAAGCAGGAACATATACTGCTTTCAAATTTGGTGTAGGTGTACCCAAAGCATTAAACGAATCTGACCCGAGTATTTTTGCGGATGCTGACCATCCATTAAACTCAACGAATAACACGTATTGGGGAATGAATAGTATGTATCGGTTTGTAATGATTGATGGCAGATTCTTTGATGAAAACGACGTTTTTGTTGGCACATTTTCCTACCATACAGGTAGAAATGAATCTTATAGAAATGTGGAACTAGTTAAAACCATGACTTTTGATAAAAAAGCAAACCATGAAGAAACAATCTTTATAGACGTTGCTAAAATATTGGAAGGTAGCGGTGGTAACTTAGACATTGAAGAACATTCAAACTACCACGGTAACACCGAAGATTTTTATTTATCAGAGCAACTGAGTGATAATTTTCAACAAGTGTTTAGATTTAAAAATTAACCTAATTAAAAACGGTTCTTCAAAAAGAAGGACCGTTTTTTAATGTGTAAAATCAGTATTTAATAAAACTCCTATCAGTTTTTACCCCCTTATTTTTCGTAGCTTTAACTAAAACAACTACATGAAAAACAAGGGTGAATTAAGCTTACACTTTTTAGGTGGCGCAGGAACAGTAACCGGATCAAAAACATTAATTACCACTAAAGAGGATTCAAAAGTGTTGGTAGATTGTGGACTTTTTCAAGGGTTAAAGAAATTAAGAACCTTAAACCGACAAGACTTACCCGTTCATGCAGCTGAAATTGAAGCACTTATTTTAACACATGCCCATTTGGACCATTCTGGTTATATTCCAGCACTGGTGAAAAATGGTTTTAAAGGGAAAATTCATTGTACCCAACCAACAAGAGACTTAACAGAAATCATACTTTTAGATTCTGCCAAAATTCAAGAAGAAGACGCAGAAAGAGCAAATAAATACGGTTACGGAAAACATGAAAAATGTGAACCCCTTTACACCCAGAAAGATGCTGCTTTGGCTTTGCAGCATTTTGTAGTACATGACTATAGCGAATGGGTGATTTTAACGCCAAGCGTGAAGTTTCAGATGCACAATGCCGGTCATATCATTGGTTCCGCTATCGTTGAAGTAAAAGCAGACAATAAAACCATTGTCTTCTCTGGGGATATTGGTCGAAAAGATCCTATGCTCATGTATCCTCCTAAAAAAATAAAACATGCCGACTACATTATCATTGAGTCTACCTATGGAGACCGAATTCATGAAAAAGTAGATGAGAAAGCCGCATTATTAAAAATAATTAACGACACTTTTAAACGCAAAGGAATATTAATGATTCCTGCATTTGCCGTTGAACGAACCCAAGAATTAATTTACTTATTACACGCCCTTAGTAAAGAAAACCTTTTACCCAATATGCCCATTTACTTAGACTCTCCAATGGCAGTTAGGACTTCTATCGTATTTGATAAGTTTCACCAATTACAAGACATTTCTAAACAGGAAGCAGACCATATGTATGACAATATTAAATTTGTCCCTGATTATAAATTTAGCCAAGTACTGGTAGCGGATAAAAAACCGAAAATTATTATTGCAGGCAGCGGAATGCTAGAAGGAGGTAGAATGTTACACTATCTAAACGCACACGGAGAAAATCCGAACAACACGATACTATTTGTCGGTTTTCAAGCAGAAGGCACAAGGGGTAGAGATCTATTAACAGGCAATAAAAGCATCAAGTTTTTTGGAGACTATCATGCAATTAATTGTCATATTGAAAACATCACTTCCATGTCTTCTCACGGCGATAAAAATGATTTATTAAATTGGTTATCTAATTTTAAAGAAGCACCGAAAACTATCTTTTTAAATCACGGAGAACCCCACCAAACAAATGCTTTTAGAGTCTGGATAGAAACCAAGTTAAAATGGCAAGTTAAAATACCTGTTTTAAATGAAAAGGTAATTTTGGATTGACACTTTATCACCAATTACCATCACACCCAATCTTTTGGACTTTGTAGTACTTGCTCTAATTCCGCCTCCCTTGATCCGGGTTGTGGGTGAAAATCGTATTTCCATTGCACAACAGGCGGTAAGCTCATCAATATACTCTCAATTCTCCCATTCGTTTTTAAACCAAACAAAGTTCCCCTATCGTGAACTAAATTAAATTCTACATAACGCCCTCTTCTCACTTCTTGCCAATCTTTTTCCTTAGCGGTATACGTCAATGCTTTTCTTTTTTCCGCAATTGGGACATAAGAATTTAAAAAACTGTCGCCAACAGTTGTCACAAAATTATACCAAGCTTCTAATGAAAAATCTGCTGTTGGTTGTAAGTAATCAAAAAACAATCCTCCAACTCCTCTCGCTTCATTTCTATGGGCATTCCAAAAGTAAGTATCACACTGTTTTTTATATTTAGCATGAAAATCAGGATGGTGCGGATCACAAGCATCTTTACAAACTTGGTGAAAATGAACCGCATCTTCGTCAAACAAATAATAAGGTGTTAAATCTTGTCCGCCACCAAACCATTGTTTTACTACTTTACCTTCGGCATCATACATTTCAAAATAGCGCCAATTTGCATGAACTGTAGGCACCATAGGACTTTTTGGATGCAATACTAAACTCAAGCCACAAGCAAAAAAATTAGCCTCACTCACCCCAAACTGCTTTTGCATGGCTTCTGGTAATTTTCCAAATACTTTTGAAATATTTACCCCACCTTTTTCAAAAACAGCACCATTTTCAATCACCCTAGTTCTACCGCCACCACCTTCAGCTCTCTCCCATAAATCTTCTTGAAACTTAGCCTTACCGTCTACTTTTTCTAATCCAGAAACGATTGTATCTTGTAAATTCAAAATGTAATTATAAAATTGCTCTTTCATGGTATCACGATTAATTTTGCTTGTATTCTTTTACAGCATCAATAAATGCTTTGGCGTTTTCTAAAGGAATATTTGGTAAAATCCCATGCCCTAAATTCACAATATATTTGTCTTTTCCAAAACGGTCGATCATACTCGTTACCATTTTTTTAATCTCAGCAGGTGGTGAAAATAATCTTGTTGGATCAAAATTACCTTGTAAAGTAATATTACTTCCAGCAAACTTTCTAGCATTCTCAGGTGTAATCGTCCAATCAACCCCTAAAGCGGCAGCGCCTGACTGACTCATTTCCTCCAAAGCAAACCAACATCCTTTTCCAAACGCAATTACTGGTGCTTCACTTTTTAAAGCATCTATAATTTGTTGAATATAGTGCCAGGAAAAAGTTTGGTAATCTTCTGGTGACAACATACCACCCCATGAATCAAAAATTTGCACTGCATCCACTCCAGCCTTCACCTTTTCTCTTAAATAAGCTATGGTGGTATCGGTAATCCTTTGCAACAACATGTGCGCCGCAATGGGGTTAGTAAAACAAAATTCTTTGGCCTTGTCAAAGTTTTTTGAACCTTGCCCTTGAACACAGTAACATAAAATAGTCCAAGGTGAACCCGCGAAACCAATCAATGGCACCTCATCATTCAATTTCTCCTTAGTCATTTTAATGGCTTCCATCACATAGCCAAGCGACTCGTGAATATCCGGTACAACAACATGGTCTAAATCTTTTAAAGTTCTTATCGGATTTGGCAGCCAAGGTCCTACCCCAGGTTTCATTTCAACATGAATATTCATGGCTTGTGGTATCACCAAAATATCGCAAAATAATATGGCGACATCCATGCCAAACCTTCTAATGGGTTGCACTGTAATTTCAGATGCTAATTCAGGAGTTTGACAACGGGTGAAAAAGTCATATTTCTCTTTCAACGCCATAAATTCAGGTAAATATCTACCTGCTTGACGCATCATCCACACTGGTGGCCTGTCTACTGTTTCTCCTTTTAATGCGCGTAAGAATAAATCGTTTTTAATGCTCATGTCTTTTTGCTTAATTATTTTTCATTTCACTTACTTTTTCCATTGCTTTATCAATGGCAAGAGCAGTCTGTTTTAAATCTTTTTTGGTTAATGTGGTACTTAAAAACCAGGCTTCAAATTGTGCTGGAGGAATGGAAACTCCTTGACGTAGTAATTCCCAGAAAAAAGTGGCAAACTCCTTTACATTGGAACTTTGTGCTGTTTCAAAATCAACCACGGTTTGTTCAGTAAAAAATGCATTAATCATAGAACCAAAACGATTCACTGTCACCTTAACATGGTGCTTTTTTGCAGCCTTTAGTAGCATGTTCTCTATTTGAGCTGCAGTTTCATTAAACCCTTCATATGGATTTGCTTTTTTTAGCTCACTTAACGTTGCAATTCCAGCCGCCATTGCGATTGGATTTCCAGAAAGCGTTCCCGCTTGATACATACCACCCAAAGGAGCAACCATTTGCATGATTTCTTCTCTTGCGCCATATGCACCTACCGGCATTCCGCCACCAATTACTTTGCCCAAACAAATTATATCAGCATGTAGACCCAACAATTCATAAGCCCCACCAAAATGCGACCTAAAGCCAGCCATTACCTCATCTGCTATAATTAATACTTGGTATTTTCGAGCTAATTTATTTAAGCCTTTAATAAATGCTTTACTCGGCACTACTGTCCCCATATTTCCGGCAACTGGTTCAATAATAATAGCTGCTACATTGTCTGATTCCTCTAAATGTTGGGCCACACTTTCTAAGTCGTTATACTTTGCAATTAAAGTATTTTTAACGGCATCTTTTGGTACCCCTTTACTACCTGGCATACTTAAAGTTGCCAAACCAGAACCTGCAGCCACCAGTAAGGCATCTGAATGCCCATGGTAACAGCCAGAAAATTTAATGATTTCATCTTTTTCTGTAAATGCTCTTGCCAAACGAATGGCACTCAACACGGCCTCGGTACCAGAATTTACAAACCGTACCTTGTCCATTTCAGGAAAGGCATCACATACAATTTTTGCCAATTCAATTTCTCCAGCAGTACTTGCTCCAAAAGAAAATCCTTTATCCACTGCAGTTTTAACCGCTTTGATAACTTTTTTATTTCCATGTCCTAAAATCATTGGACCATAAGAAAGCACATAATCCACATAAGTATTGTGGTCCACATCTTGAATTCTACTTTTATGGGCACTTTCCATAAATATTGGATTCCCGCCCACCGAACTAAAAGCACGAACTGGAGAATTTACCGCCCCAACTAAGTGTTTTAATCCTTTTTTATATAATTTTTTAGATTGATTTGTTTTCATTTTTGTTCTATTCTAAATCTTTATTTTTTATTGATCAAAATGGCTGCCTGTTTGGCAAAATAAGTAATGATAATTTTTGCCCCTGCTCTTTTCATAGCCAATAAGCTTTCCATCATCACTGCTTCTCCATCTATCCATCCCTTTTCTGCTGCAGCCTTTACCATGGCATATTCTCCCGACACATTATAACAAGCAACAGGTAAATCGGTTGAGTTTTTTAAATCCCGAATGATATCTAAATAAGCCAAAGCCGGTTTTACCATTAAAATATCAGCCCCTTCCATTTGATCATAAGTCGACTCCAGCATTCCTTCGATTCGATTTGCTGGATCCATTTGGTATTGCTTTCTATCTCCAAAACTAGGTGCCGAATCTGCCGCATCTCGGAACGGACCGTAAAAGGAGGAACAATATTTCACGGTATAGCCCATGATTGAAACATTTTTATAATCTGCACCATCTAAAGCTTTTCTAATCACCTGAACTGCGCCATCCATCATACCTGATGGGGCAACCATATCGGCTCCTGCTTTGGCATGAGAAATGGCTTGTTTTTCGAGGTTAATTAATGTTTTATCATTGTCTACTTCTGTCCCACACAAAACCCCACAGTGACCATGTGTGGTATATTCACAAAAACAAACATCTGTAATGACAAATAAGTTGGGATAGTGTTTTTTTATAAACCGAATCCCATTTTGTATTACCCCATCATCATTCCAAGTCTCGGCACCAATCTCATCCTTTTCTATCGGAATACCAAACAATAAAACTGCTTGAATGCCTAATTCCACCACCTCATCTAATTCTGCTTTCAAGTGGTCGATTGAAAAACGAAAAATACCAGGCATGGATGGAATTTCTTTTTTAATGTTTTCGCCTTCTTCAATAAATATTGGATATACCAAATCATGAATACGCACTTCATTTTCACGTACCAAATTTCTAATATTAGAATTGGTTCTTAATCTACGGGTTCTATTAATTTCCATCATATTCTTTTACTTTATCAAGTACACTTTCAATAGTCAAATCATCTGAAATAAGGACCTGTTTAAAATATTTTGAAGCGGCATTTGCAGTAGAAGTGCCAATGCAAAACGCAATGCTATTTTTAGGTGAATTTAACTCTGCAAAAGATTGCACAGCAGATGGACTGAAAAAAACAATCCCATCAAAATCTTCACTTAATTCATGTGGCGTCAAAGTGGTTTCGTAGACTTCAATTTCCTGATAAACGATACCATGCGCTAATGCCGCTTCTTTTAATTCTGCACGACGCAAATTACCACAAAAAAGTATAATTTCTCTGGTTTTATCCTGCACCAACTGTAAGGATAAATCCTTTGAATAGGGTGAAACACCATGCACCTCAATCTCATTATCTTCTAAAAGAGCTTTCGTTTTTTCACCAACACAATACACAAATGCTTCTTTAAACTTTTCATTCGGATACCATTTAACCAATGCGTTTACGGCATTTTTACTCGTAAAAACGATTGTTTTCTCTTTTAGACTAAACGGCAATTCAAATTTTTTAATACCGACATTTATAAAATCCATGTCCTTCCAACGAATCGAATTCGAAGGCGGTAGACACTTCATTTTTTTAGTGATTAATATGTTATTTTTTACTTCGATTTTATTTTCAATTTTGAAGTTCTTTCATTATTTCAGCGCCACCTTTGGCCAAGATGGATTGTGCACATTTTCTTCCAAAATCCACTACTTGATCCATTTTTATAGTTTCTTCAATTTCAAACTGTTGTTTTCCATCTGGAGCTGTTAACACCCCCTTAAAACGAACAGTATCTTTTTCTATACTGGCTAAAGCGCCAATTGGGGCACTACATCCACCTTCTAATTCATTTAAAAAATCTCTTTCAATTTGGGTGATTAACGCTGTTTCTGCATGATTTAATTGCTGTATAAAAGGCATTAATGCGACATTGGCTTCCGCGATAGAAATTGTAACAACTCCTTGTGCCGGTGCCGGTGTCATCCAATTCAATTCTATGTGATGGACCGGTATTAAATCTACACGATCAAGACCTGAGTGAGAAAATATAGCACCACTCCATTCACTATCTGCTAATTTTTGAAGCCTGGTATGCACATTCCCCCTCAATCCAACAATTTGATGTGCTGGATATTTATGCAACCACTGTGCCTTTCGCCTAATACTACCCGTTGCTATGGTTAGTTTAGTTGCCAGGTTTAGCGCCTCTTTGGTCACTAAAATATCTATGGGATTATCTCTTTTTATAACTGCAGCTTGTACAATTCCTTTTGGCAATTCTGTTGGTACATCCTTTAAAGAATGTACCGCAATATCTATATCACCATTGAGCAACGCCATGTCTAATGCCTTGGTAAAAACCCCAGTAAAACCAATTTCGTGCAAAGGCGTTTTTAAATCAATATCCCCTACCGATTGAATCAAAACCAATTCGTAGGTTCCTCCTAATTTTTCGATACTTGCACCCACATTATTCGCTTGTTTTAAAGCCAATTCACTTTTGCGGGTCCCAATTTTTATTGTCTGCATTAGTCGATTGTAATATTAAATACCTCCTTGATGACTTCAATACTTTGATTGGCCATTTTTGGGTCACTTTTTAAATGATTGGCAAACTTATTCGTGATTTTTTGAATCACTTTATCAGAAACCATAAACGCTTCCTCTGCCATTGCTGGGTTGCTTTTACTCAGACTTTTTAATTCCGTTTCTTGAATGGCTAATAATTGCTTTTTAAACCCGTGTATTACCGGTGTATATTTGCGATCCATTACCCACTTACTGTATTTCTTTTTATAGGAATCGATAATAGCGATTGCCTTCGGTATTTCCTGCTTCCTTGCTTCTAAAGTATTATCTCTCACTAAAGACAAATCGTCTAAAGTCATCAAATCCACATTAGTGAAATTTTTAAGCTGATAATCCACATTATTAGGCAAGGATAAATCTATGATGGTAAACGGGTTTACTAAAGGCGTGTTTTCTTGATGTACCAAATGATTTGGCGCTGAAGAACAAACAAACAATACATCATTGATGGCTAACACCTCTTTCAATGCACCAAACTCTTCCACCACTACCCTTGTTTCATCTATACTGATTGCCATGGCTTTTTCTATCGTTCGGTTAATGACCGTGATTTGCGTACAAGCTGAATATTCTAATAGGTTTTTTACAGTACTTTTTCCAATATCTCCAGCTCCCAATACGGTCACCTTTTTATCTTTTAAATCTCCGAATTTATCTTTTAAATATTGAATCCCCGCATAAGAAGTGGAAGTAGTTCCTCCGCTAATGGTGGTCGCATTTTTTGTCGCTTTACTAGCCTGTATGACATAGCTCAATAAACGATCTAAAAAACCATCTAAAAGCTGGTGTGCTTTACTCAATTTTGCAGCAATTTTTAATTGTCCTACAATTTCGTAATCCCCTAAAATTTGACTTTTAATACCAACGGACAACTCAAATAAGTGTTGTACCGCTTCCTCTTGTTTTAAAATATAAGCATACTTCATAAAATGATCAACCGACCCTTCCGTATGCCTACACAATAACTCGATAATAATATATGGGTGCGCTACATAACCAAATATTTCGGTCCGATTACAAGTAGATAATACGACTAAAGAATCAATCCCACTTTCCTTGGCATCAACCAATAACGCTTCTATTTTATTTTTTGAAAGACTATATAAATTACGAACCTCCTGATTTGATTTCTCAAAACTGAGTCCTATAACATATAGCTTAGCTCCTTTATTTTCAATATTCATCCGAAAATTTTACGCTCCAAAATTAAAGATAACCGAAAAAAATAACGCTAAATGCTCACCTTGATATCTTAATTTATAATCATTATAAATAAACAATAAAACCGCATAAAAACGAAGTAGATAAAGGGCTTCTTAGTATAGAATTATTAATTTCGCAGGAAAACTATTTGCTTACATGGAGAATTTTACAATAAAAAACAACGCAATAAGTCCCAATCGTGTCGTTTTCGAAGATTCCGACTACGTTTTACATCATTTTAAAAATGATTCCGACGATATCATTATCAGTAAGCATGTACCGCGAGATTTTTTTTTAGAGCTACATTTTTGTCAAAATGGACATGTTACCATTCAAAATAAAGAAATTACGCATACCATTTCCTCCACGAAATCCATGTTGTATTACGACTCAAAAATGAGTGAATTGGATTTTGAAATTGGTGCTAACTCAAATTCCTATTTATTACAACTATCCCTTTCTAATTTACACTTACTCTTATCTAGTAAACATAATATTCCTGAAGGAGAAAACATTTTCGCGACCCAAAATGCAATTTTGGAAATGAAAGAGAATTCGAATGAAGTAATGCAAACTATTCGACAATTAGGCATAGAAAACATGAACGAAAAAATCAAGAGCATTTACTATAAAGGAAAGATTCTTGAACTTATTAGTTATTTAGGTACCGATTCTATTGTAGCAGATAGTGGAAAATGTCCTTTTACCTCTGTAAAAAAGAACACCATTATTTTAGCAAAAGACTATTTGATTAAAGACCTGAAAGTTGTCCCTAAAATTGAAGATATCGCAAAGCTATTACATATCAGCGAAAAAAAATTAAAGCAAGAATTTAAAGAGATGTATGGACTTCCTATTTATACCTTTTTCTTAAACCATAAATTAAACATAGCAAGAGATTTATTGGCCGAAAACAACCTCAGTATTCAAGAAATTGGGGAGACAATTGGCTACAGTAATTCCAGTCATTTTATCGCTGCTTTTAAAAAGAAATTTAACTTAACGCCCAAAAAATACCAAGCACAATGAAAGCAGTTTTGATGGTCAACCTTGGCTCTCCCGATAGTACAAAGACCAAAGACGTAAAAAAATACCTCGCCGAATTTTTAATGGATGAAAGAGTGATTGACATCCCTTATGTTTCAAGATTTTTACTAGTTAAAGGTATCATATTAAATACCCGCCCAAAAAAATCGGCGGCAGCGTATCAAAAAATATGGTGGAAAGAAGGCTCGCCACTTGTAGTGATTTCACACCAATTAAGAGACAAAGTAAGCACGTATACAAAAACACCTGTTTACTTAGCCATGCGCTATGGAAACCCTTCTATACACAGTGTTTTAAAAAAAATGAATACGGACGGTGTGACTGAAATTTTATTGATGCCTATGTATCCGCATTATGCCATGGCAAGTACAGAGACCGTTGAAGTGTTGGTTGACGAACTACAAAAAAAACACTTTCCACATTTTAAAATTGAAAAATTTAAACCATTTTACAATAATCCAGCATATATACAATTACTTGCCGATAAAGTAAAAAGCACCTTGAATTCGGAGTTACAGGATACAAAAATTGTTTTCTCCTACCACGGTTTACCAGAACGACAAATCTACAAAACTGACCCTACAAAAAGTCATTGTAAAATTGACGGATCTTGCTGTACAACACCAAGCATTGCACATAAAACTTGTTACCGTCACCAATGCTTTGAAACGACAAGACTAGTAGCGGAAAACTTGCAATTAAAAACTGAAAACTATACCATTAGTTTCCAATCTCGCCTAGGAAGAACACCTTGGCTATTGCCTGCTACAGACCAGTTAATTGAAGAGCTTGGCAATGAAAAAATTGAAAAATTAGCGGTTATCTCTCCTGCTTTTGTAAGTGACTGCTTAGAAACGTTAGAAGAAATAAACATGGAAGCAAGACAAGAATTTACAGCTGCAGGTGGTGGAAAATTCACCTACATACCTTGCTTGAATGTACAACCTGCTTGGGCAGAACTCATAGGAAAATGGATTAACAACTGGAATTAATATGTTTCTATACCTTAAAGCATTACACATCATTTTTGTCGTCACTTGGTTTGCTGGCTTATTTTACGTAGTCCGCCTATTTATATACCACGTAGAAGCAGAAGATAAACCAACTGAAGTAAAAACTATTTTACAAAATCAATACCAAATAATGACCAAGCGATTGTGGTATATCATTACTTGGCCTTCTGCAATAATTGTATTGATTACTGCATCCTTATTATTAATTAATAATCCAACATGGCTAACATTTGGCTGGATGCACATTAAACTCGGATTTGTACTACTGCTATACCTCTACCACCTTAGATGTCACAAAATTTTTAAAGATTTACAAAAAAATAATATCAAAACAACTTCTACCAAACTTAGAATTTGGAACGAAGGAGCTACATTACTTTTATTTGCCATTGTTTTTGTAGTCGTTTTAAAAAGTACTTTAAATTGGATATTTGGCGTGCTTGGCATTCTATCCTTAGGCATCATTTTAATGATACTCATTAAATGGTATAAAAAATACAGAGCTAAAAAAGCATCCTTATAATGCACTAGCTTAAGGCTGTTGTTCCACTCATGCCTTTTTTTATGCAAATTAAGGCAATTTAATTACTGATAAATGTCACCCTATTTTTTACTGTAGTATTCTAACCGCTTTCAATGGTTAAAACCCAATAAAATCTTCCCACACTTTACTTTGATTTATATGGAAACCAAACCCTTACACACCCATACTAAAAATGAAAGTTTTAAACATAAAAAAACAGACCACTTTATTTCTGCGATTCTTTTAAATTGGTAATCATGTAATTATTTTTGGAAAAAATAATGTATTAACTTTGCCGTAAAACATCTGCGCTAAAAATGAAAATACTCAGCTATATTCTTACACCAATTTTTATTTTGGTATTCTTTATTATCTTGGTAATTTGTCACCCTATTCAATGGATAGCGTTAAAAATTAGTTACCAAGCCCATAAAAATGTTGTAGATTATATGAACTGGCTATTGGTAAAGTCTTTATTAATATTAGGAACCACTGTTAAAGTCACCATACCCAAAGATTTGCCAAAGAATTCAACGATTATTTTTGCAGCAAATCACCAAAGTTTATTTGATATCCCACCCATTATTTGGGCATTTAGAAAATTTCATCCAAAATTTGTTTCAAAAAAAGAATTGAGCAAGGGCATTCCAAGCGTCTCTTTTAATTTAAAACACGGCGGTGCTGCATTAATAGACCGAAAAGATCCCAAACAAGCATTAGTCGCACTGATGGATTTTTCGAAAAAAATTAATGCAAATAAATGGTCAACAGTAATCTTTCCTGAAGGAACAAGAAGTAGAGACGGTGTTCCAAAATCTTTTTCACCAAATGGCTTAAAAATGTTAACCAAATACAATCCTAACGGCTATGTAGTGCCTGTTACTATTAATAATTCTTGGAAAGTATTTAAATACGGTAAATTTCCTTTGGGATTAGGTGTAGCTATAAAAATTGAAGCGCACCAAGCCATTCCAATCAATTCCATGTCTTTTGATGAATTATTTAAACGCACAGAAACAACCGTTAAAAAATACATCATTACAAATAAAAAATAAAATTAATATGTCCATACAAAACATACGAAAAGAGGTAATGAAAACGCTTGAGCAAAACATTGATAGTTTTGTCGAAAAATTTTTAATTACACCAGAAACAATTTGGCAACCAACTGATTTTTTGCCAGACTCTCAGTCTCCTAATTTTTTAGAAGACATTAAAGAAATACAAGGACTATCTAAAGATTTAGAGGATGATTTCTGGGTGGTTTTAGTTGGTGACATTATCACAGAAGAAGCATTACCTACATACGAATCTTGGTTATTTGGCTTAGATGGTGTAGAGCAAGATAGTGAGAATGGATGGGCAAAATGGATTAGAGCTTGGACTGCAGAAGAAAATAGACATGGAGATGTTTTAAATAAATACTTATACCTTTCAGGTCGTGTAAATATGCGAGAAGTTGAAATATCTACCCAACACTTGATTGCAGATGGCTTTGACATTGGAACTGCCCACGACCCATACAAGAACTTTGTATATACCAGCTTTCAAGAACTAGCTACTTATATCTCACACAATAATGTTGCAAAAATTGCCAAGCAAAAAGGACAAAATGCATTGGCGAAAATGTCTAAAATAATTGCTGGAGATGAGATGAGACATCATATTGCTTACTCCCATTTTGTAAAAGAAATTTTTAAAAATGACGCCAGTGAAATGATGTTGGCATACCGAGACATGATGAAGTATAAAATTGTAATGCCTGCCATGCACCTAAGAGAATCCTTTGGGCAAAAAGGCCAATTATTTGATCAGTTTTCTGATGTTGCACAAAGACTTGGCGTTTATACCGGCTTTGATTATGTGGACATTATTAGAAAACTGAACAACACTTGGGAAATTGGGAAAATTTCGAACTTAACTGATGAAGCTGAAAAAGCTAGAAACTGGTTAATGAAATTGCCAGACAGAATGCAAGCAATTACCGAAAGAATTGTAGTCCCAAATAATAAAGTACAATTTAAGTGGTTAATGCCACGTTAAAACAAAAAAATAGGGGAATTAAATTTCCCCTATTTTTTTATCCATTTTTCTTAGTTTCTTATCTGTATCTACAATCTGATCTTCAATATATCGGCAGTATTTCTTTTTAGTTTTATCATCTGCTGCATTAAAATATTCCTTTTCTAAATACTCTCTAAAAGAAACTAGTCCCTTTTTTTGAATTTTTAATAATTTCTTTGACAATTTTAATTTGTCATTCTTTTCTAATTTAGCCATCATTCTAATATTATAATTGGCTCAAATTTAAGCAAAAGTAAATTGATTTGAGGGTATAAATTCAACTCATTATTATAATCTGACAGTTGGCAATTACAACTTAAGGTCATTCCAACTAATTTTATTATTTTTGCACCTTCCATTTATACGTATAAAATGAGTCAAAAATATCCTACTTACAACGGTTTAAACTTACCAAATGTCGCTAACGAAGTACTAGAACGTTGGAAAAAAGAACAAATCTTCCAAAAAAGTGTTAGCTTGAGAGAAGGTAACAAACCATTTATCTTTACTGAAGGCCCACCTTCAGCAAATGGAATGCCTGGTATCCACCATGTAATGTCACGTTCTATAAAAGACATTTTTTGTCGGTATAAAACGCTAAAAGGATTTCAAGTAAAACGTAAAGCAGGTTGGGATACACATGGTTTACCGGTAGAATTGAAAGTAGAAAAGGAACTAGGTATCTCTAAGGAAGATATTGGTACAAAAATATCCATTGAAGATTACAACAATGCTTGTAAAAAAACAGTAATGGAATTTACCGATATCTGGAATAACCTAACAGAAAGAATTGGCTATTGGGTAGACATGGAAAATCCTTATGTTACTTATGAAAGTAAGTATATGGAGTCTGTTTGGTGGATTTTAGGTCAAATGTGGGAAAAGAATTTATTATACAAAGGATATACCATTCAACCCTATTCTCCAAAAGCGGGGACAGGATTAAGCTCACACGAGATTAACCAACCTGGCGCCTATCAAGACGTAAAAGATACAACTTGTGTAGCACAATTTAAAGTAGCAGCTGGACAAACATTACCTTTTGAGAATGCCAATATAGATATTGCTTACTTTTTAGCATGGACCACTACGCCGTGGACCTTACCTTCAAATACGGCTTTAACAGTTGGACCTAAAATAGAATATGCCTTGGTGCAAACGTATAACCAATATACAAAAAAAGAAACACAAGTTATTTTAGCAAAAAACCTAGTTGCAAAACAGTTTGGAAAAGGCTTTACTGAAGTAGCATCTATGGAAGACTTATTGTCTTTTGATGGCAATGGGAAAACAATTCCTTATTTCGTGATGGGGACTTGTTTAGGAACGGATTTAGTTGGATTAAAATACCAACAATTATTGCCTTATGTACAACCTTTTGAAAACCCTGAAAAAGCATTTGTTGTCATTCCAGGTGATTTCGTAACCATTGAAGATGGAACTGGTATTGTACATACCGCACCAACCTTTGGTGCTGATGATGCTTTGGTAGCAAAACAAGCTGGTGTACCAGGTCTATTGGTCCAAGATGAAAATGGAAAACTAGTCCCTTTAGTCGACTTACGCGGTCGATTTAGACCGGAAATACAAGATGACGTCTTTGGTTTTGCTGGAGAATATGTAAAAGCAGAATATTTAGAAGCTGGAGAAGAAGAAGAAGAATTAGAAATTCAACAAAAAAACTTAAAACATATCATCTCCAACTTAAACAAATACTTAAGTGTTGATGAAAGAATAACCTTGAAATTAAAAATTGAAAACAAGGCCTTTAAAATTGAAAAATACGAGCACTCTTACCCACATTGTTGGAGAACAGATAAACCAATCTTATATTACCCTTTAGATTCTTGGTTTGTTAAAGTGGAAGAAAATAGAGAGAAATTAGTAGCCTTAAATGACCAAATTAATTGGAAACCAAAATCAACTGGAGAAGGTAGATTTGGCAAGTGGCTCGAAAATGCCAATGACTGGAATTTAAGTCGATCTCGTTATTGGGGTATTCCTATTCCTATTTGGACTAGTGAAGACAAGACAGAGCAAATTTGTATTTCTTCTGTAGCTCAATTAAAAACTGAAGCAGAAAAAGCGGTGCAAGCTGGATTGATGGATCATAATCCATTGGCAGACTTTAACCCTGGTGACATGTCAAAAGCAAACTATGACCAAGTAGACTTGCATAAAAACTATGTGGATGATATTATTTTAGTATCCCCTACTGGAAAACCTTTAAAACGTGAAGCGGACTTAATTGATGTTTGGTTTGACTCTGGATCTGTACCGTTTGCACAACATCATTATCCATTTGAAAATAAAGAATTAATTGACAATGGTAGCTTATTTCCTTCCGATTTTATTGCAGAGGGAGTAGACCAAACTAGAGGGTGGTTTTATACACAACACGCCATTGCAGGCTTAGTATTCGATAGTATCTCCTATAAAAATGTAATTTCAAACGGATTAGTTTTAGATAAAAATGGTCAAAAAATGTCTAAAAGACTTGGCAATGCAGCTGATCCTTTTAAAACTTTAGACCAATATGGTGCAGATGCCACCCGTTGGTATATGATTACCAATGCACAACCTTGGGACAATCTTAAATTTGACTTAGATGGGATTACAGAAGTGCAAAGAAAATTCTTTGGTACGCTTTATAATACCTATTCCTTTTTTGCATTATATGCCAATATTGATGGCTTTTCTTATGCGGAACCTGAAGTCGAAAATCGACCAGAAATTGACCGTTGGATTTTATCTAAATTAAATACTTTAATAGGAGAAGTGGATGCGGCATTTGCAGACTATGAACCAACTAAAGCAGGCCGATTAATTCAATCTTTTGTCATTGATGAATTGTCTAATTGGTATGTACGTTTATGTAGAAGAAGATTTTGGAAAGGAGACTATTCCGAAGATAAGATTTCAGCTTATCAAACTTTATATACTTGTTTAGAAACAGTAACTATTCTTGGTTCGCCAATTGCACCATTTTATTTAGACCAGCTCTTTTTAGACTTAAATAGTACCACGCATAAGAACGAGATAGAATCAGTACATATTGCGGATTTCCCAGTGCAAAACACGGCTTTAATTGACCATGATTTAGAAGAAAGAATGGCCATTGCTCAAAAAGTATCTTCTTTAGTGCTTGGCCTACGTAAAAAAGAACAAATTAAGGTTCGCCAACCTTTACAACGTATTATGGTGCCAGTATTAGATGCTGATTTTGCCAGAAGAATAGAGGCAGTGAAAGACATTATTCTTTCAGAAGTAAATATTAAAGAAATTGAATTATTGGAAGATACCACAGGAGTTTTGGTCAAAAAAATAAAACCAAACTTTAAAACTATTGGTCCCAAATATGGCAAACAAATGAAAGCCATTGCTGGATTAGTAAATGGATGGGATACTACCAATATTGCAGCGGTAGAAAAGAACCAAGGTTGGACCGGTGAAATAAATGGAGAAACCATTTCTTTAGACTTAGCAGATTTTGATATTGTAACGGATGATATCCCCGGTTGGTTAATGGCTTCAGAAGGCGGTTTAACTGTTGCTCTAGATGTTACCTTATCTCCAGCGCTGAAAAGTGAAGGCATTGCCAGAGAATTAGTCAATAGAATTCAAAATTACAGAAAAGAAAGCGGACTAGATGTAATGGATAAAATTACCCTAACACTTGAAGCAAATGAAGAAATTACGGCCGCGATTAAAGATAACAGTGCTTACATCTGTAACGAAGTTCTAGCAAACTCTATTGACTTTGGTAAAGTAGCTAAGGAAAACAATTTAGTTGCAGACATGGAAGAAGGTGATGCATTTATCGCTATGATTAAAGCGTAAAAAAAAGACGGAAACTAAAGGATAAGATAAAATAGTTTTGTTTTTACAGAAGGATTTGGATTGTTTTATGGTCTAATGGGGAACAAGGGAATGCACGATATAATCCCTTTCTCCATTAGACCATAAAATTAAACCACTATGTTTTTGTCGTACTTTTATAGACTCAGCTGCACACTCTTGCTATTATTCCATTTTCAAAATGTTTTAATAGCCCAAACCGATCAAACCATAGTGACGCATGATTTAGAAACCTGGACAAGTGTAGGTTTTAAATTCAAACCGACTAAAAAAATAGCTTTTGGTTTGAACCAACAAATGAGACGCAATCATAATGCTAGCTTAACAGATCAAATTATTACTGATCTGGATGTAAAATATAAATTCGACCACTTTTTATACTTAGGTGCCGCATTGAGATACATTGCGGATAGTAAGGACGAGGATTTTGAAAACAAATTTAGGTTTAACCTCGACCTTGGTCTCAAACACGACATTAACCGGTTTAGTTTCGATTATCGCCTGCGATACCAAAACAAAAATGAAATTGGCATTTCGAAATCAGAAGGGGATGAATCCGACAATATATTTCGTTTAAAAGTAGGGGTGGATTACAACATCAAAAAATGGAAATTAGATCCTCAATTCTCCACAGAACTCTTTAGTGACCTTTCTGAAGAATCAGATAAATTAGCAAAAATCAGATTTACATTCGGGACTGATTACACATTAAATAAGGCACATAAAATTGGCGCATTTTATCGCTTAGAAAGAGAAATAAATGAAGCTTATCCAAAAACGACTTACATTATTGGGTTAAACTATACTTACACTTTGAAATTAAAACGATAATATGAAATACATAGCTTATTTTTCGATCCTCATATTTACCTTAAACGCTTGTTACAAGGAATTAATTATTCAAGCTGGAGATGGACTAGAAGACTGGACAGTAACCACGCATTCTGCGGCAGCATTGCCCCAATATGAAACTGTTTTCCCGCAAGATAAAGTCAATCGTTTAGACATCACCATTGCCGCGGATGATTGGACAGCTATGCAAAATGACTTGGATGACCTATACGGCAGCAGTACCCAAGGTGGTGGTCCTGGTGGTGGTGGAGGTGGCGGTGGCGGTACAGCTACTTTTACTGATGGAAATCCAATTTACGTGCCTTGTAATTTAAAATTTAATGATTTAAATTGGTACCATGTTGGTATCAGATATAAGGGAAACTCTAGTTTAAGCGCTTATAGTAGTGGCACAAAAAAGTTACCGTTCCGCTTAGCATTTGATGAATTTAACGACGATTATCCTGAAATTACTGGACAAACATTTTATGGGTTTTCCTCTTTATCCATGAGTAGCAATTACAATGATAAATCATTTTTAAGAGAAAAATTGGGCTGTGATGTCTTTAGAGAATTTGGTGTGCCAGCGCCTTATTCCGCATTTTACGAAATGTATATTGACTATGGTGATGGACCAGTATATTTTGGACTGTATACCGCAGTTGAAGTGGTGTTTGAAACCATGCTCGACAAACAGTTTGGTAGCGAAACTGGCAATTGCTATAAACCTGAAGATGATGGCGCAACATTTTCAACATCCGGTTTTAACTTAAATGATTTTGAAAACAAAACTACGGGTGGAACAGGAGAATCGGACATACAGTTGATTTATGATTATTTACATCCTGATAACAGAAATTCAGACACTACTTCTTATAAAACTAACCTTGCATCCGTTTGGGATGTTCAAGGCTTTTTAAAATGGTTAGCCGTAAATACCACCATTCAAAATTGGGACACCTATGGCACCATGTCACACAATTACTACTTATATAACGACCCCGCAGACAACTTGATGAAATGGATTCCTTGGGACAACAATGAAGCATTTGAAGATGGAAAAGCAGGTAGTGGCGCGCTTTCATTTGGATTTGACGAACTGAACGATAACGATTGGCCACTTATTGGATACATCACAAACATTCCCGGCTATGAAAATGATTATAAAAATCATATTCTTGACTTTATTTCCACTACTTTTGAAACCAGTAAAATGCAAAGTTATTACTCAGAATTGCAAACCTTGATTTATAGTTCAGTAGAAAAAGAAAACAGTGATTATTCATTCATCAACAATATGGGTGAATTTACTACCGCTATTGAAACACTAAAAAATCATGTAGAAACACGTAATACAGCTGCAGAAAACTATGCGAATTAATTAAGAAAAGGACAAATAAGATGAAACTTAAAGCAATAGTAATAGGAGCTACCGGATTAATTGGTAAAGCGGTCGTAACTGCCCTGCTAAAGGACGATTTATATACAGAAGTAAAAGTTTTTGTAAGAAGAACAACCGGTGTTACTCATCCAAAACTAAAGGAAATAATCACCAATTTTGACGCACTAGAGGAGCATAAAAATGAAATCACAGGGGACGTACTTTTCTCCACTTTAGGTACCACCATCAAAACAGCAGGCAGCAAAGAAGTCCAATATAAAATTGATTTTGGCTACCAATTTAATTTTGCTAAAATTGCAGCAGAAAATGGTGTGAAAAACTTAGTGCTATTATCTTCTATTGGTGCAGATGCAAATTCCAAAATCTTTTATTCTAAAATGAAAGGTGAGCTTGATGAAGCCGTGCAAAAATTGAACTTCGCACACATTAGTATTCTTCGCCCATCCATGTTAGAAGGAGACAGAACTGAATTTAGATGGATGGAAAAAGTATTTACCCCAATTATGAAAGCAGTTGTAATTGTACCTTGTTGGAAAAAATATAGACCCATAAAAGATTATATTTTAGCAAGCGCCATGTTAAAAGCAGTGCATGCCACCAATAATGCTTGTACGATTTATGAATCAAATATGGTTTTTTTATTGGCAGATTCAAAACAAACCGTCTAAAAAAAATGTAGTGACTTTAAAGAACGGGACAATTTAATTGTCCCGTTTTATTTTTTATACCGTAGTTTTTAATCAAATAATTCTTCCAGGTTTTCTTTTACAATATTTGGTAGCGTTACTTTTAAATTAGGTGTTCTTGCCATCTCTCTTTTAATCGCAAATATTGCCCCCTCATTTCTCGCCCAACTTCTTCTTGAGATACCATTATTTACATCCCAATGTAACAGCATTTTTAATCTTCTTTCTGAATCTTCAGAACCATCTAACAGCATACCAAAACCACCGTTAATCACTTCACCCCAGCCAACACCGCCGCCGTTATGGATGGAAACCCAAGTTGCCCCTCTAAAACTATCGCCTATTACATTTTGAATAGCCATATCAGCCGTAAACTTAGAACCATCATAAATGTTGGAAGTCTCTCGATATGGAGAATCAGTCCCTGATACATCATGGTGATCTCTACCTAAAACAACTGGTCCTATTGTACCAGCTTTGATGGCATCATTAAACGCACTGGCAATTTTAATCCTACCTTCTGCATCTGCATAAAGAATTCTCGCTTGAGAACCTACCACTAATTTATTTTCTTGAGCGCCTTTTATCCATTGGATATTATCGGCCATTTGTTGTTGAATTTCTGGCGGTGAATTTTGCTTAATCCCTTCTAAAACTTGACAAGCAATTTCATCTGTCTTGGCTAAATCTTCGGGCTTTCCACTTACACAAACCCATCTAAACGGACCAAAACCATAATCGAAACACATAGGTCCCATAATGTCTTGCACGTAACTAGGATACCTAAAATCAATACCATTTTCTGCCATTATATCTGCTCCAGCTCTACTTGCCTCTAATAAAAATGCGTTACCATAATCAAAAAAGTAAGTCCCTTTGGCAGTGTGCTTATTGATCGCTGCAGCATGCCTTCTTAAAGTACGCTGTACTTCTATTTTAAATTGTGCAGGATCATTAGCCATCATTTCATTAGACGCTTCGAATGTCAATCCTACCGGATAATAACCACCTGCCCATGGATTGTGTAAGGAAGTTTGATCTGAACCGATATCTATTTTTAAATTTTCTTGGTCAAAACGCTCCCATACATCCACAATATTCCCCAAATAAGCAATAGATACTACCTCCTTATTTTCAAGTGCTTTTTTTACCCTAGGCACTAATTCTTCAATATTTTCAACAACTTCATTAATCCATCCTTGTGAATGACGGATATGGGTGATTTTTGGATTAACCTCTGCACAGACTGTTACACAACCCGCAATATTACCTGCTTTGGGTTGTGCCCCCGACATTCCTCCTAAACCTGAAGTAACGAATAAGCCGCCGCTTGGTGATTTTTTAATCTTTCTAAATGCATTTAGAACAGTAATCGTAGTTCCATGCACTATTCCCTGTGGTCCAATATACATATAAGAACCAGCTGTCATTTGTCCGTATTGAGAAACGCCCAAAGCGTTCATTTTCTCCCAATCGTCAGGTTTTGAATAATTGGGAATGACCATTCCGTTTGTCACTACCACCCTAGGCGCATCTATATGAGAAGGAAATAATCCCATTGGATGACCAGAATAAATAGTTAAAGTTTGTTCCTCTGTCATTTCTGACAAATATTGCATGGTTAAACGGTACTGGGCCCAGTTTTGGAATACAGCGCCGTTTCCACCATAGGTAATCAATTCATGCGGGTGCTGCGCCACAGCATAATCTAAATTATTTTGTATCATGACCATAATGGCCTTTGCTTGTTCACTTTTCCCAGGGTACTCAGAAATTGGCCTAGCCTTCATTTCGTAATCTGGACGATAGCGGAACATATAAATCCGTCCGTATTCCTTCAATTCATTTGCAAACTCAACTGCTAATTCAGCATGTTGATTTGAAGGGAAATAGCGCAAAGCATTTTTCAAGGCCAACACTTTCTCTTCCTTACTTAAAATATCTTTTCGTTTAGGCGCATGGTTAATGGCCGGTTCGAATACTTTTTTAGCAGGTATTTCTAATGGAATCCCACCTTTAATGTCTGATTGAAATTGTGCTATTGTCATGAAAAATAATTTTACCCAAAAATAAAAAAAGACAGGCCAATAAGCACTGTCTTTTCCATTTTAATTCTTTTTTGTTTTAATCTCTATTGCCTAAAAATCGCAACATGAATAAAAATAAGTTAATAAAGTCTAAGTATAAACTCAAAGCACCCATTACAACTTGCTTTTTTCCATCTTCACTTTGTCCGTCTACAGACATGCCAATGTGTTTTAACTTCTGCGTATCATAAGCTGTTAAACCTGTAAAAAGTAATACACCAATACCACTAATAACATAATCCATCATACTACTTCCTAAAAACATATTCACAACCGTAGCGATAATCAAACCAATCAAAGCCATATATAAAAGAGAACCTAGTTTAGTTAAATCCGTACTTGTAGTATAACCTACAATGGCCATAATTCCAAAAGTACCTGCGCTGACTAAAAAAGTAGTCGCAATTGAACCCATAGAATAAATTAGAAAAATAGAACTCAAACTTGCCCCGGTTAACACCGAATAAAGTATAAATATACCTAGTAAACTGACATAGGATAACTTTTGAAATCTAAACCCCATTAATAAAACCAAGCCTAGTGGCGCTAGCATCACAATCCAGCCAAAAATCGACATCCCTCCTTCTGGATTATACAGTAAACGCAAAAGGGATTCTGTGGTAGCAAATAAATAAGCAGCAACACCCGAAATGGCTAGAGCCAACGCCATATAAACAAATACATTCGACATAAATGTTTTTGCCATAGACCCTTGCTCAACCCCACGCGTATTAAAATTATCTAAAATATTATCTTTCATTTTTTTCTTTTAATTAAGTTAGTCAAATTTATTAATAAATACCACTCAAAATAACCTGGTTGTAATTTTTTAACAATTTGTATAAACCTAAACTATCAAATACCTTACCTTTGCGTAAAATCTGACAAATTGTCTTAAAATTTCAATTATGATAGTAGTTACTGGAGCAGCAGGATTTATTTCATCTTGTTTAGTGAGCATGTTAAATGAAAAAGGTTATACCGATATTGTGGTGGTAGATGACTTTTCTAAAACAGAGAAAGCAGCAAACTTAAACGGTAAAACCATATTAGCAAAAGTGCCCCGAAAAGACTTTTTTGACTGGGCCAATGATTTTAAAAGTGAAATTGAATTTGTATTTCACTTAGGCGCCAGAACAGACACTACAGAATTTGACACAAAAATATTTGATGAACTCAATTTGAATTATTCAAAAAAAATGTGGGACTTTTGTACCGGTGCTAACATTCCTCTTGTATACGCCAGTAGTGGTGCCACATATGGACTAGGAGAGTTTGGCTTTGATGACAACTTAGAAGTAATTGAAAAATTGATACCTTTAAACCCATATGGCGATTCAAAAAATGATTTTGACAAATGGGTAATTAAACAAGAAAATACACCTCCTTTTTGGGCGGGATTAAAGTTCTTTAATGTCTATGGTCCAAATGAATACCACAAAGGTAGAATGGCTTCTGTTATTTTCCATGCCTTTCACCAAATTAATAAGACCAATGCAATGAAATTATTCCGTTCCCATAATGTAGACTATAAAGATGGGGAACAAGTAAGAGATTTCATTTACGTAAAAGATGTGGTGAGCGTTTGCATATTTTTAATGGAGAACAAACCAAATAGTGGAATTTATAATTTAGGAACTGGTACTTCGCGTACCTTTTTAGACCTTACAAAGGCAACATTTAAAGCATTGGGTGTCACACCCGACATTAGCTTTATAGATACCCCTGAAGATATTAGAGATAAATACCAATATTTTACGGAAGCAAAAATGGGGAAGTTAATAGCCGCTGGATACAATAAACCCTTCTATACTTTAGAAGAAGGAGTACAGGACTATGTACAGCATTATTTAAGTCCAAATGCTTATTTATAAATAAGCATTTGGACCAATTATAACTTTATTGATTGACTGTTTTTTTAGCGAATGCTAATCTGACAACTTCTGGGTAAATTTTTCCAAACCTTCTAACACACCAACTTTTTAATTGTTCGCGGTCTTCAGAATTGCTTACCCATTTCAAAGACTTATTCAATTCTTTTTGAAATAAGTACTTATCAAAACTAACTTTGATAAGTATCTCCTTACATAATTCTAACATTTCCTTGTACGTATTACGGGTTCTCTCAAATATACGAAATTCTTATGAATTTGTTTTATGGACTGTAAATTATAGTTATAAACATTAAGCCTTTACTATCTTAAAACAAAAGGCAAAGCGTTAAAAATCAATATTTTAACCTGAACGTTTAAGAAATGTTAAAACTCATATTTGATGACTTGTAAAATCTCCTCAGTACTTTTATCATATACATAGACTAAAAAATGCATGTCTGCATTGGTAATGCCTGCAGGAACGTTATAGGTAAAGTCTTTTTCAAACTTTTGACCCGCAATCACATCTCCATTTACAAATACACGACCGAACGTTTCTCCAGCAAATACATTGCCTCTATGTACTTCATGGTGCTTGTAATCTTCCACATCATCTGATAAAACTTTTTGCCAATCAATCACTTCATTTTCTAGTGCATAAATAACAACTGCATACTCTCCTGTCAACGCGGTTAAAAACTCAATTTGTGCATGTATAAAAAGTCCTCGCGTTGCTTCAAAATAATTTGATTTAGCTTGAATATTAACCAATAATGGGGTATTCAATAATGAATCCGTAGTAGTAGACCAAGTAGACGCGCTGTGGAATATTTCACCATTAGAATTTAAAGATCTATTTACTGTACCTGTGGGATTACCAACAATTCCACCTTGAATATTAGATAAATAACCTGCAATTTCTTTTCCTTCAGCTGTAGTAAAATCAGTGGTGTATTTATTACCTGACGGTGCTACAGACTGAAAATCACTTGTACCTGAAGCATTTGGTGATGCATGAATGGATGCAATAAAAACACGACCAGGATTAGCTTCCGCTATATTCTTTGCCTCAGTTGCTGCTGCTGGACAAAATGAACATTTATGTCCAGTGAAATCTTCAATTAAAACATTTCTGGTAGCATTGTTATTTGCGCCAAAGGTTGGATACACATAATCTCTAAAATTTCCAGGATATAATGTAGTATCTAAATCTGTGATAATTTTATATGGGTATTCTACTTTATCACAAGAATAAAGACTTACCAAAACGCTTAGTACTAATGTTATTTTTAAAATCGTTTTCATGTTCGTTGTTTTTAAAATGTTGTAGTGAAAGTAAATGTCACCCCATTCGTTGCTGGTACGGGACGACAAACTCCTCCGATACAAAATATCCCTTCTCTTTGTTTTCCAAAAGAAATCATAAATCTTGAAGCATCATGGGTATACCCAAAAGATCCAAGAGGATAATGTTTTCTGCTTGAAACAATTGGATTACCATAATTATATTGATCCATTACAGCAAAAAACCAACCTGGAGAAATAGTATACTCTGCTAAAAATGTTGTCCAATTTCCTTTATCTTGTTTCGTAAATAAACCTTGTGCCTCTACACGAATACTGTGTTTCTTGTTGATTTTATAGGCACCATCAAACACGATTATATCCGAAGTAATATAACCATGCGCCAGTTTTGTTACTTCATTCACATCATTATTAAATATAAAATGTAGGTAAGTAGCGGTCAATTTGAATTTCTTTGAGAACTTCTTCTTTAACTCAATATTAAAATCGAAATTGTACAAACTATCACTTTTATCAAAAGGCTTACTTGCATAGGAAACCCTATCCACATCAAAAGCAACATCAGAAGTGTGTTGTACTGGTTTAAATGCAGTCGCTAAATTTATATTTACATCCATGCCATATTTACCACCTAAAAGGGTATTTCTTTTTACCTTATATAAAACATCCAACTGGTAAGCAATCTCTCCTGAAGGCACAGAGGCATAAGGATATAAAGTCGAAGCCAAATTATACGTATGGTTCTTATTTAAGGAAGGTAAATAAGAAATCATCAATTGGTTTCCCTCTACTGTTCTATCTGCACGATAAAACATGTTATCAATTGATTTTGCTGTAAACAATACCGCAAAACCTTTTTGAGAATACCCCATATTAACTAAAGCACCATGCCCATTATTATAGACATAACCATTATTTATAGATGGATCATTTTGTTTAAGAATGTATTCTCCATTAATGTAAAAGTTTTTATACCTCACATCCAATCTACCACCAAAAGAAGCGACATTATATGGTAAATTTAAGGTGTCATTACTGCCAGGCTGATACCTACTCACAAAGCTCCCTCCTAAAGAGACTTTTAATTTTGAATCGTTGAAAGTCTCAAACAAATCATTGATAGAAACCTCTCCATCTAAACCTCTAACAATACCTTCCGACAAATTAATTTGTCCTTCATCAAAATTATAACGCATTTTTCCAAATACTCCCTTCAATCTAACTCCTGCTCTTGGATTGAATTCTATTTTTGCACCATCCATAGCATTATCTATCCCAACTGCCCTTGCTTCGTAGGAACGCAGTATCATTCCGCTTCCAAACTGTTCATAAAAATTTCCAGCAACAGCCGAAATTTTATCCGTGCTATATGCGACATAACGATAGCCAATTCCAGTACCAGAATAAAAAGCAGGATAGCCAGCAATACCAGGTAAATAACTTTCAAAACGAACACCAGCTCTAAAGTTTCCTAAAGAATAATTTATGTTCGCGTAAGAATTCATAACTGCTTTTTGCTCAGGCGCAAAAGCATTAATACTCGAATCACTCGTTAAATATTGTGCAACCGTTTCAATATTACCCGTCACCGAAGCCTTACTCATGTCAAACTGCGCGACAGCTTGTTGTGCAAAACCAATACATAAAAGTGACAAGAAAGACTTTGAAATAAAATTTAATTTTGGGTTCATTATTTTCATCATTTCAATAATTCTTCAATATGCTCAAATAATATTTCCTCATCACCAGGTACAAACCCACTGTGAGAATAAACAATTTTCCCGTTTTTATCTACTAAAAAGGTATGTGGCACATTATTTACGCCCATTGCTCTTTTAAAATCACCATTTACATCCATCAAAACTTCATAATCCCATCCTGAAGAATTCACATATGGCTTTACCATGTTTTTCGTTCTTTCATTATCGATAGACACAGCAACTAATTTCACCCCAGTTTCATCCTGCCAATCTTGATACACTTCTTGAATAGTATTTAATTCTAACTTACATGGCTTACACCATGTTGCCCAAAATGAAATCACCATAGGTTTTCCATCATTCTCTAAATCCCCTGTATTAAATGCATTTCCTTCCACATCTTTAATGCTTACTGCTGGTAGATTTTTTCCTTCACTATCTTGATCGGCATTGGTATTCATAAAAGCAAAACCAAACGCCGCTCCTACAGTTAATATCATTAATAATTTTTTCATATTCTTTCTATTTTTTATTCTTTAAGGTTATCAATTCAATAATTAGACCACTAATCCTAGGTTAAGCAAATGTAAAAAAATTCAATTGTAAAATATTTTACTTTTACAATAACTATTGTTTTTCAAACTTAACTTTTAAATCTAACTTAAGACGTTATGTATCACAAAAAAAATAACAAACCGCCTATAAGTAAACGATAACAAGGCCTACTATGAATTTCTCTTCTGTAAAACAAACATGAATATATTTTTTAACTTGGAATCCTAAGGTCTCCACCCGACTGGAAATTAAACAGAAAAAGCAAGGTGCAATTGCGCTATATTTTGTATTTTTGAAATTCTAATAATTATAATTATGAAAAAAGCTTTACAATTTTTAGCTGCATGCCTTATCTCTATGAATGTGAATGCACAAAAAATAGAGATTTACAAAGCAGATCAAACAACAGATGTTTCTGGAACAACTTTATATGCTTCTTCAAGTGCTGACGAGATGCATTTGTATTTAGACATTAAAAATGTTTCGAATTCGGCTTTAAGTTTAACCATTACTAGAAAAAGAATTAATGAAGTACCCGGCTCCAAAGATTATTTTTGCTGGGGATTCGATTTGTTAAGCGGACAATGTTACTCTGCAGATGATGTTTCTTCAAGCAACCCTTGGACAGCCACCAACCAATACAGCTTTAGTGCTGGTGGAACAGGTATTCTGTATGCTTATCATGTAACAGAAGGAAATCAAGGTTCTGCTAAATATAGATATTATGTAGTGGAAGACGGTGTTCACTTGGACTCTGTTGATGTTATTTTTAATTACTTCTTAGGACTGGAAAAAGAAGATCCTGCAAGCTTCTCTGTTTATCCAAACCCTGTGAATGATCAATTGAATATTAACGCAGACAACCTTGGTAACAACAGTAGTATTACAGTGTACGACATTACAGGTAAAACAGTAGCAACTGCGACTTTACAAAACGGTAAAAACGTATTAAACTTAAAAGACTTAAATGCAGGTGTATACTTTTATGCCATCAGCAATGATTTAGCAGTTATTGAAACAAAAAAACTGATTGTACAATAATTACTTTTCTAAAATTAAACCAAAAAAGGGAGCTACATAAGCTCCTTTTTTTATGCCTTTAATAATTTTTCGACCAAAGCCACAACACCTTCACTTGCTTTAGATTTGATGTGTGTATATGCATATGGAAAATGAGAATCTACAGGAGCTGGATCAACCAAATAAAAAACTGCATCTTTAGGCGCAAAACTAACCAAACTAGCAGCGGGATAAACATTAAGAGAGGTGCCAATTACAATAAAAATATCTGCTGCTACCACTTCTTCAATCGCTTTTTCCATCAAAGGGACTGGCTCACCAAACCAAACTACATGAGGCCGTATTTGATGACCATTAGGATCTACATCTCCCCATGAAACGGTTTCACTTACCTCAAATATTTGTTGCGGATGCTCAACGGTTTTCCCTTTCATTATTTCCCCATGCAAATGCAATACAGTTTTACTCCCAGCCCGTTCGTGTAAATTATCTATATTTTGGGTAATAATACGCACCTCAAACACCTCCTCTAAATCTACCAAAGCCAAATGTGCCGCATTTGGTAAGGCCGCTATATTTTGTTTTCTTCGTAAATTATAAAATGACAACACCAACTTAGGATCGTTTTGCCATGCAGCAAATGTAGCCACTTCTTCCAACTTGAAATTATCCCACAATCCTTTGCCTCCTCTAAAAACACCCAAGCCACTTTCTTCACTGATTCCCGCACCCGTGAGCAACACAATTTTTCTTTTTTCCTTCATTTACCACACTAATTTATTCCAAAAAATAATAGAATTGCAATGAAATGGGTAATTTCACTAAAATATTAACGTTATCTCTTAAGCGAAAACTCATTTTGACCCTAAAAATCACCATATATATATTTACACTATTTTTATTGCTTAGTAGCAATCAAGTGTATGGTCAAAACAATTTAATAAACAAAACCATTAAATACCAAAAGGGTGACACCATACAACTTTCAAGCTATTCTATTTTAAAAACAGGATTTGAAGTCTACCACAAAAAAAATAGACTAGTAGATTCTACTTATTTTTTCGATCCTATCACCGCAAAATTCTTCAGCAGTTCTGCCCCCTCAGCATTACTTACTTTTAAATATTATCGATCTCCAATTAATATCAATCAAAGTTTTTACCACAAATTAGACACATTAATTGTCGACTTCAACGACAGTTTAGCGCTAGAACCATATCGTTTATCCATTAAAAATAACAATGATGACTTAAATTTTTTTGGCGATTCGCAGTTAGAAAAACAAGGCAGTATATCTAGAGGTGTAACCGTTGGTAACGCACAAAGCCTTTCTTTTCAGTCGACCTTAAATCTTCAATTAAATGGTGTAATTGGCCCAAACCTATTTATTAAAGGATCAATATCAGACAACAATATACCATTTCAACCAAGTGGCAACACCCAAAAACTGCAAGAATTCGACCAAGTATTCTTACAAATTTATAATGATGATTTTGCGGTAACTGGTGGTGATTTTTGGCTAAAAAAACCAACGGGATACTTTTTAAATTACAATAAAAGAAGTCAAGGTTTGAGTGTGGATTATAATTACCTTTCTGCAAACATTAAAAACAGTCCAAAAATATCCCATAAAATAGGCGGTGCATTTTCTAGGGGTAAATTTGCCAGAAACATCCTACAAGGCATAGAAGGAAACCAAGGACCTTACAAATTATCGGGTGTAGAAAACGAACAAAACATCATTGTCCTAGCTGGAACAGAAGCAGTTTATATAGATGGAAAACTTCTAGAAAGAGGGCAAGAATTTGACTATACCATTGACTACAATACTGCCGAAATTATATTTACTGCCAATCAATTTATCACCAAAGACAAAAGAATTATTGTTGAATTTCAATATTCTGACTTAAACTACGCTAGGAGCCTAGGCGTCTACAATGGAAAAGTAGAAGGGGAGAAATATACCATTTGGGGCAATTTTTACAATGAACAAGACGCAAAAAACCAACCCATACAGCAAAGTTTAAGTTTTGAACAGAAAACCAATCTATCGTTTGCAGGAGACGACCTTAACAACGCTTTGATATCTAGTATAATCCCAACTGAATACAGCGAAAACACCATCCATTACTTTTTAAAAGACAGTCTTGGTATTGACTCCGTTTTAGTTTTTACCAACAATGTGGACAGTGCAAAATACCGTGCAAACTTCAAACTGCTAGGCGAAAACAAAGGGAACTATATTATAGATAAATATACTGCAAATGGCAAAATTTATAAATGGGTTTTTCCTACAGGAGGAATCCCACAAGGCACCTACGAACCAGTAATATTGCTTATTGCGCCGCAAAAAAAGCAGATGGCCTCGGTGGGCGCCAGCTATCAATTCAATCCAAACGTAAGCACCACCTTTGAGTTAGCATACTCTAGGACAGATAAAAATACTTTTTCCGAACTGGATGCAGGAGATGACAAAGGATATGCACTAAAATGGGGGGTAGGGCAACAAAAACAAATTAAAGACAAAGGAATCACCCTCTATTCCAATTTAGACCTCGAAATCAACGACCGAAATTTCAACCCTATTCAATGGTTCAGGTCGGCTGAATTTGATAGAGACTGGAATTTAAGTAACCAAGCCTACACCGGAAATCAATACATTTCAAAAGTCCAAATTGGAATTCAAAAAAATAAAGTATTAAAAATCAGCTACCAAATTAATCAGCTCACCTGGGGAGAAGCTTATCAAGGTTTAAAAAATGATGTAGATTTAAACCTTTTTAAAAACGGCTACACTTTAAATTTTAAAGGAAATTACTTAACCGCAAACGGGGATTTAAACAGCAAGTTTTTTCGTCACCAAGCCGAGGTATCCAAGACCTGGAAAAAAATAAAAATTGGGTATGTAGATATTTACGAAAAAAACATCATTAGCATAAGCGATAGTCTTTTGCCTAGCGCCTATCAATTTTATGACGCAAAAGCATATATTTCTACTGGAGACTCTACTAAAAATTACCATCAAATTTATTATCAACTAAGAACCGATTGGCTTTCAGATACAAATCAATTAACACCAAGTGCAAACGCAGAAAACTATGGCATTAGTAGTCAATTTAATAAAAACAAGTATTACCAATTGAAGGTTAACTTAAACTACAGACGACTAAAGGTTTTGGATGAAAACTTATTTGACCAGCCACCTGAAAATACAATGCTAGGAAGAGTGGAACAGAATTTGTTTTTCCTAAAAGGCGTATTTTCTAGTCGTACATTTTACGAAGTAAACTCTGGACTAGAACTGAAAAGAGACTATGTTTATGTCCAAGTAAATAATGGGCAAGGTGTTTACACCTGGATTGATTACAACGAAGATGGCATAAAAGACATAGGAGAATTTGAAATTGCACAATTTTCAGACCAAGCGGAATACATCAGAATTTCAATATCTTCAACAGAATTTGTAAGAACTTACGGGAATCAGTTTAATCAGACTTTTTTCCTTAAGCCTGAAAAAATATGGCGCCAATCTAAGGGGATTAAAGGTTTTCTTGGCCTATTTAGCAATCAAACTAACTACAAAATAAACAGAAAAACAACCAACAACGACCAACTGCTTGCTATCAATCCTTTTTTAACTGACATTCCGGACAGCAGTTTAATCAATGTACAATCGAACTTAAGAAATACTTTATTTTTTAATCGGCTTAATCCCAAATTTGGCCTAGAATATACCATTACAGCAACCAAAAGCAAAGTGCTTTTAACAAGCGGATTCGACTTTAACCAAAAATTTGACCATGAAAACAGATTACGCTGGAACATTTCCAAAGCATTCAACCTAAATTTAAAACATCTATCTGGTTTTAAAAAATCGGCTTCAGACTACGCTGAAAACAGGAATTACTTCTACCAAACGCAACTCGGAGAACTAACTATTTCATACCAACCTAATACTAAATTTCGGTATGCGATATTGGGTGAATTTTCCATTAAAAAAAATGAATCCGATTTAAATGAGATTGCTAAAAGCTTAAAAATTGGCAATGAAATTAGATTTAACCAAGTAAAGAAAGGTAGTTTTTCCGCAAATTTCAACTTGCAACTATTGGCATATAATGCAGCAGAAAACACACCAATTGCATTTGAATTATTAGCTGCCCTTAAACCAGGTGTAAACTTACTTTGGGGACTCAACTACCAAAGAAAAATAGCCGAAAATCTACAGCTAAATTTCAATTATTCTGGTAGAAAATCTGAAAATGTAGCTTTTATTCATTCAGGCGGCATGGAATTAAGAGCTTTCTTTTAAAATGTCAGTCATTATTTGATTCCTAATTCATAGATTTTTTGTAGATTTATCTGTTCGTTTGTTAACTATTATTATATGAAGAAGACCTTTTACATTTTATCCATTGTATTTTTAATTACTTCCTGTGGAGACAAAAAAGACAAGAAAAACCATCAGGAACAGGATAAAACTGAAATTTCAAAAACCGTCTTAAGCTTTGAAAAAGTCGCTAGTGATCATTCAGGGATTAAATTCAGCAACACCATTGCAGAAAACGACACCTTTAATTTTTTCAACTTTGAATACATGTATAATGGCGGAGGTGTAGCTGTAGGTGACATCAATAACGACGGATTAGCCGATATTTATTTCACTGGAAATGAGGTTTCCGACAAGCTATACCTAAACAAAGGTAATATGCAATTTGAAGACATTACCTCTACAGCAATAGGAAACTCAGCTGTTGACGGCTGGCATACTGGCGTAAACATGGTAGATGTAAATGCAGATGGCTGGCTAGACATCTATGTATGTAGATCGGGCCTAAATAATAACCCAGATAAGCTCAGCAACTTACTATACATTAACAACCAAGATAACACCTTTACTGAAAAAGCAGAAGAATTAGGGGTAGACATTAAAAGAATGTCAACGCAGGCAGCGTTTTTCGATTTTGATAATGATGGTGATTTAGACTTATATGTAATGAACCATCCAAATCAAGCGGCAGATGACTCTAAAGAAACTGTGGCCACCATCAACCAATTAATTAAAGCTGGAAGTCCGGACTCAGATGTTTTACTCGAAAACGTGGATGGACATTTTATAGACATCACTAAACAAGCTGGCGTATCAAATCATTCTTATGGTCTTGGAATTGCAGTAGCGGATTTTAATGCGGATGGTTTTGACGACCTATACATATCCAATGATTATATGGCTCCTGATTATTTTTATGTAAATAATGGAGACGGTACTTTTACAGACCAGAGTTTAACAAAATTAAAACACATGTCTAATTACTCTATGGGGAATGATGCTTCAGATTTCAACAATGATGGACTAATGGACATTTTATCTTTAGACATGGCCAGTGAAGATCATGTGAGGTCTAAAAAAAACATGAGCGGTATGAGTACAGAAAAATTCTGGGGCGTAGTTTCTGTTGGGTTCCATTATCAATTCATGTTTAATGCTTTACAGTTAAACAATGGAAACGGTACTTTTTCTGACATAGCACAACTAGCTGGCGTTTCTAAAACAGATTGGAGTTGGGCACCATTATTTATTGATTTTGATAATGACGGACTAAAAGACTTATTTATTTCAAACGGTTACAAAAGAGACTCAAGAGACAATGATTACAACCGATCTAACAGTCGAAAGAATCCGGACTTAAGTGTAACTGAAAAATTAGACTTAATGCCTGCCACAAAAATTCAAAACTACATTTACCATAACAACGGCAAGCTGCATTTTGATAAAAAGATGAAAGAATGGGGCGTTAATTTCCCTGTCAATACAAACGGGACAGCCTTTGGAGATTTTGACAATGATGGAGATGTTGATTTGGTTTTAAACAACATGGAAGAACAGTCTTTTATTCTAGAAAACAAATTAAATTCAAACAATCACTATATCCGTATTCAACTGAACAATAAGAACGGAAACAGAAATTGTTTAGGAGCAAAAGTAACCCTAAAAACCAAAGCAGGAATTCAATTTCAGGAGCTAAGAACTACCAGAGGTTATATTTCTTCTGTTGAAAACGTATTACATTTTGGATTAGGTGCAGCAGAAGATATAGAATTTGTAGAGATAATATGGCCTGATCAGCAAATCACAAAATTGACCAATGTAAAAGCGAATCAAAAACTTGTTGTCCACTATGAAAGCAGTAAATTCACAAAAGAAAAATACACAGAGACTAACCAACCTTTATTCGAAAATATTACTGCTGAAAAACCACTAATTATCCATCAAGAAAAATTTGTAGATGACTTTATTCAAGAAGTTTTATTACCAAATAAAATGTCTCAATTAGGACCTTTTATTTCTAAAGGAGATGCAAACGGAGACGGCTTAGAGGATTTCTACTTATCTGGTTCTAGATTTTTTGCAGGCAAATTATACATTCAAAGTCCCGACGGAGACTTTAATTTAAAAAAGGGTCCTTGGGAAAAACAAAAAGACCGTGAAGAAATGGAATCTTTATTCATTGATGTTGATTTAGATGGCGATCAAGATTTATATGTAGTGAGTGGCGGTAATGAATTTGATTTCAACTCCCCTTCCCTATTTGACCAATTATATATCAATGATGGCCAAGGTAATTTCACCAATGAAACTAACGATCGTTTACCAGAAATGATAACATCAGGCCAAAGTATAGCGCAAGTAGATTTAGACAATGATGGAGATTTAGATTTATTTCTTGGCGGAAGACAAACACCAGGGTACTACCCTTTCGCGCCTAGGAGTTATCTATTATTAAATGATAAAGGCGTTTTTAAAGACATCACAGCAAACTCTCAAGACATAATGGGACCTGGTTTGATTACCGACGCCTTATTTGATGACTTTGACCAAGACGGTGATCCAGATTTAATTTGTGTCGGCGAATGGATGCCTATTTCATTTTACGAAAATAAAGAAGGCGTATTTACGAATGTTACTGCTCAAAAAGGAACAGAAAAAGAAGTTGGATGGTGGTATTCCATAGAAAAAGGAGATTTTAACGAGGATGGTAAAATGGATTACATTGCTGGAAATTTAGGATGGAATAATAAATTTCATCCTAGTAAAGAATACCCATTAGAAATATATTGTCATGACTTTGATAAATCGGGTACTTATGATATTGTACTAGGTAAATACCAAAACAATGTGTGTTACCCTGTAAGAGGAAAACAATGTAGTACAGACCAAATGCCTTTTATTTCAAAAAAGTTTCCGAAGTATGCGGACTTTGCAGAAGCAGATATAGAAAAGCTATATGGTGCAGAAAATTTAAAAGAAGCATTGCATTATTCTGCCACCACGTTTTCTTCGGTTATATTATTACAAACCGCAAACCAGTTTAAAGTAATGGATTTACCCGTAGAGATCCAATTCTCACCAATAAATAAATTTTTAGTCCTTGATTTGAACAACGACAAGCATTTAGATATCCTTGCGGCAGGTAATAATTATGCCGCAGAAGTGGAGACAATACGTTATGATGCCGGGAGAGGGAATGTTTTATTAGGGGATGGAAAAGGGCAATTTGAAAGCCTTAACCCAAGACAATCTGGCCTGTTTATTGGTACAGATTGTAAAGATTTAACCCAAATTAAAGTAGGAAACAAAGAGGTAATCATCAGTGCATCTAATAATTACCTCCTTGAATGGTTTAGCTTTTTAAAATAATTTGCTTCCTTAAAAAATATTTCCTACTTTTGACACATACTATTTATAAAAAATTAATTATGAAGAAAATTTACTTTATTTTCAGCATGGTGTTTTTTGGTTCAATAACCGCATTCGCTCAAGGGGAAACTTGTGCAACTGCAGTTAGTGTTACTTCAGGACTCCATTCTGCTGACGGACCATCATCAGGTGGTGGTAACTCTAATGTTTGTTTCAACGGCGGTACAGATGCCGATTGGTACAAATTTACTCCTGTTTGTGATGGAGATTTATCTATTGACAACGGATTACCGCAAAATCCAAGTGCAGGAATACGTTTATCAGTTTATTCTGGTGATTGTGCAACAGGTTTAACTTGTGAATACACAAGTCCTGGTTCTGTAATTTATGCAGCTAACACAACATTATCTGTAGTAGGTGGAACAACCTATTACATTGAATGGGATGATAGTTGGATAAACAATAGTGCTCCGTTTGATTGGACTATGGACTATCAAGTTTCTGGTGGTGTAACTGGTGTTGCTAGTAACACGCAAACCAATGGTGCAATTCTTTCATGGTCTCCAAATGGAACGGAAGCAGCATGGGATATTCAATACGGACCTTCTGGATTCAATTTAGGATCAGGGACTACGTTTACTGAAGATTCTATTGGTGGACCGTATACGATACTTGGTGGTTTACTACCAAATACGACTTATGATTTCTATATTGCTATTGCAGGAACAGGATGTTTCGTAGGACCAATTACTTTTACAACACAACCATTGTGTCCAGCGCCTACTAACTTAACAACTAGCCCAACGAGTTCTTCAGCTATTTTGGACTGGGATTTAGGCGCAACGGAAAATGCATGGGACTTACAATACGGACCAATTGGTACGCCACTTAATGATATAGGAATGCTTTACAATGGGTCTCCTTCATCATCTGCGTTCAATGCATTAAATTTAGCTTCTTGTCAAGATTACCATTGGTATGTAAGAGCTGTTTGTACAAACTTCACACCTACGTTATATTCTGCATGGGTTGGACCAGTTGAATTTTCAACGGATTGTGTTTGTCCAGAACCAAGTAACTTAAGTGCTGCTCCAGGTGTAACTGCTTTTGACTATAATTTAAGTTGGACTGCTGGTGGAACTGAAACTGCATGGGATGTACAATACGGACCACAAGGTTTTTTAATTAATTCAGCACAAGCCTTACCTATTGTATCTGCACCTACAAATAATCCATTTTTATTAACCGGGTTATCACCAGGTACGGATTATGATTATTATGTACGAGCTGCATGTGGTTCTACACCAGATTCATTATCTGACTGGGTTGGACCTTACGCTTTCACAACGGATATATTCTGTCCTACTCCAACTGGTTTAGGTGTAAGTAATATAACTATTAATTCTGCTGATATAAGCTGGAACATTGATGGTTCTACTACAGAATGGACATTAGAATGGGGTGCTCCAGGATTTACATTAGGTACTGGAACAAATAATACTTTATTATCTAATAATGCTATTTTAACTGGACTATCTGTTGCAACGGAATATTGCTACTATGTTAAAGCTAATTGTGGTGCTACTCCAGATTTGACATCTGCATGGGCTGGACCTTATTGCTTTACTACTTTAGCTTCATGTCCTTCACCTTCTAACTTAAGTGTTGCTAATGTTTCATTTACGTCTGCAACTTTAGATTGGCAACCAGGTGCTTCTGAAACATCATGGGATGTTGAATGGGGTACTGCTGGATTTACAATTGGTTCTGGATCTGGATCTGCTACTGTTTCAGGTAATTCTGATTACTATGCAACTGGCTTAACTGTTTCAGCTCCTTACGAATTTTATGTAAGAGCTAATTGTGGTGCTCCAGATGGTTCATCTGTTTGGGTAGGACCTTTTGAATTCACTACTACATTAACAAATGATTTACCTTGTGATGCAATTGAATTGTTAGTTGATGGTAACGTAAATGTTCATACTAATTTAGGTGCGACTTCTACTGAAAGTGCAGTTTCTCCACCTTGGGCTTATGCTTACGGTGATAACTGGTATGGTTCAGCAACTGCTTATCCTATGCAAAACACAGTTTGGTTTAAATTTAAAGCTCCTGCTTCAGGAAAAGTTGAGATTTCTACAGTAAACAGTGTAACACAAGCATTTAATACATCAACAGAAATCGCTTTATATACCGTTGGATTATGTTCAAACTTTGCTACTTATAACAATTTAGGTGCAAACACTTGGTCTACTAACACATATAGACCAGCAACTAAGGGTTCTAAAATATTATCTTGTGATTTAAATCCTGGTCAATATTACTATGTAATGCTTGATAACTTTTCTAACACTTCTGGAACAATTGGTTCAGGTCCTGGTGGATTTGGAATCTCTGTAACAGATATTCCTACGCCAAGTGCAGGAACTGCAACACCAATTTCTATTTGTGGTAATGGTGAAGCATTTGATTTGTTTGATGCAATTGATGGTTATACTTCTACTTCAGGTACATGGTACAATCCAAGTGCATTGAATGCAGGTTTCCAAGTAAATGGTAGTAACAGTGTAGTTTCATTACCAGCAGGATCATCAGTTTATCCTTTTGATTATGTTATTGCTACATCATGTGGATCTGATACTATTTCAACAACGATCACTACTTCATTTGCTCCAGAAGCAGGTATGGATGGTGCATTTACTACTTGTAATACAGATGACGTTGTGTTAATTAACCACTTAAATGGTCAAGCTCAAATGGGTGGTACTTGGAGTGATGTTAATGACCAAGTAAATGTATCTAATGGTATCTTCCATGCATACGGAAAACAATACGGTTCTTATAACTTCTACTATATTGTTTCTGGTGACGGTTCTTGTCCAGCAGATACTGCAGTAGTAACTGTTACTTTAACTGACAACTGTTTAGGATTAGATGATAACGCTTCTGTTAATAACTTAGAAGTTTATCCAAATCCAGTAAATGATGTTTTAACTATTAACAACTTAGTAGTTGAAGGAAATGCTGTTATTAACGTATTTGATGCGCAAGGTAAACTTGTTATCTCATCTAACGTTTCTAACAACAATGGTAATAAAACAATCGATATGTCTGCTTTAGATGCAGGTGTATATGTTGTTGAATTGACTTCAGAAATGAATAACCAAAAAGTAAGAGTTGTTAAAAACTAATAACAATTACTAATACAAATATTAAAGGCTGTTTCAATTGAAACAGCCTTTTTTTATGTCCAATAAATTAATCCTCATACTCTATTGCCATACAGCAAAAATAGGATTGTGGGCATGGCCTGAAATATCTACAAAGCAAAAAAAATGCAGTACAGTAGGAGTTCGCCTTCCGCCAGTACATCATTAAAACCTGCAATGGTTGATAAATAACATTTAATTTACAGCTTAAATAGACACGTATACTATAGGAAAGCCATTACTTGATTAAAAATACAGCATACATTCCCCAAACAAAGACAGGACTATGCTGAACAAAAAAAGCTAAAAGAAAAAAGTGATAGAGAATTAAAAAGAGGTATTATAGAGCACAGGTGGAATTATTTCCTTTTCCTTGAACTGAATCCCCAAAGTCGCCAATTCTTCCAATATAGGTGTGTATACGTTACTCTGAATCGGTAATTGTACTCCTGTAATATTAATACTTTTATTTAAAATCAATTTAGTACAAATGGCCACCGGCAAGCCTACAGTTTTACTCATGGCTGTATGGACTTGATCTTCCCCGATAACTACCATGGAAGCGTTAATCTCGTGACACTCCTCGCCTAAATCATATACAAATTTATGCCACATTACAATCATATCCTTATCCCCAGCATCTAACTGCCACATTTCTTCTATTATTTTTTGTAGAAAAACTGCAGGAGTAACATCTTCTTGAATATCTACTTTATCCGATTTAAAGATACCCAACCAAACTAGTTTTTCCCAAATGGTATCGTCTTGGTCAATCTTAAGTGCATGACGCAATTTTAACTCCACAGAATCATTTGGATTATAAGGTAAAAAAGCATTAATAAAATCACGTTTAGTCATGTTTTTACTTCCTTCTAAAACATAGGTATCATCTGTAGCACCCAATTGAACAAAAACATCCCAAGCCTTTGAAAAACCTTTTCTTCGAAAAGTTCCTCTATAGATAGTTGGAATATCTTGCAAACTATAAATATCACGGTACTTTAAAGAATCTCGATTGGCATAACCTTCAAACTTACCATAACCTGGTATGTCAATTATTTCTGTTCTTCTAAATAATTTGTGATAAGGAATATACTTATACTGTCCTTCTTGAATAAATTTTGCAGCACCACCTTGTCCTGCTAAAACCACATTTCTGGGATTCCAAGTCAATTTATAATTCCATGGATTATTATCAGACTCAGGCGCAACCAAACCGCCAGTAAAAGATTCAAAAATATGCATTTTACCGCCTAAAGTTTCCACTTTATCTAAAATCTGTTTAGCACTCATATGATCGATACCAGGATCTACTCCTATTTCATTCATAATCACTATACCGGCATCTATTGCATCTTGATGTAAAGCCTGCATTTCTTCAGATATATAAGAAGGAGTGACTAAATTCTTTTTAAGCTGGATACAATCTTTTGCAATTTCAATATGAAAACGTGCTGGTAACATGGAAACCACAATATCCGCCCATTCCATAAAAGGTCTTCGCGCCGCTGCATTTAAAGCATCTAATGCTATTCCTTCGGCAAAAGGGCTTCCGTCACATTTTTTTACAGCCAAAGCACCATCACGATCCACGACCTTGATCATCCAATTCTCTTTTTCAGCATGATTTATAAAGTATCTAATCATTGATGAGGCAGACAAACCGGCTCCGATAACAAGGATGTTTTTCATGTTGTTTAATTTTGTTGTAAATCTAACTTATTTTTGATAATTCGGTAAATTATTTAACATAATTTTACAACGTAAATAGAATACGTTCTATAAGAATATACTTGTATTGTTAAAACAATTAAAACAAAACAAGATGAGCAACATAGTTAAAATTTATGAGGAAATAAGCATTCAATCCATTGTATATGAAAACGGTGATTATGAAGCAGAAATCAACTGTACCTTAAAGTACAAAAATAAAAACATCCGTACAAAACTAATGATATCCCAAACAGACTTAAATCGTTTGTTGGCCAAATTAAATTGTCAAGGATATGAATTTGGTGAAGATTTTATAGAATCTCACTATTTAGAAGACGGCACGGAATTAATTGAATTTAATTTTGAAAATAAACAACAGCATGCCATCCATAATTTTCAATTCATGAACACTTACACTCAAATCGGCGCATAATGATAACTTCTGTATACCATGCTATATTTAACAAAAAAACTAGTCCCTTAAACATCCACCATAATTTTAAAGTGACCAAGTTACTACATTACGACATGATTTATGTTTACCATCACATACAAGAAGGAACGGTGGTTGACTTAACACTAGATGAAACCTTATATATAGGAGAAATTAGGTTTAAAGTAACTTTTAAATCATTTCACCTAGGGTTTATTCATATCCCCAAACACATTCACCATATGTTTAACCAAGTAAAACAATTAAACGGAACTGTTTCTAGTATCCTTAAAGAAAAGTATTTACCCATTCAACATTTAGACATTAAAGTAGTGCAAACCGTTTTTAAACAAGTCTCTTAAACAGGTTTAAATAAACTGTATTTATACATATTCCTCATTTTTTTATTAACTTAGTGAGCGAATAAATATTTTTAATGGAAAACGCTATTCGTATTGTCATAATTGGAGATTATAATTTTGCTTATCATTCTCATAATGCAACCAATAAAGCATTACAACATGTAGAAAACATATTGGACCAACCCATTAATTTTTTTTGGTTTACGGAACATGAATTTTGTGAATTCCCACAGTCTACAATAGAAAGTTATGATGGCGTTTTAATTGCTCCTGGTCCCTTTCAAAAACCATTTTATTTTAACACTATATTAGCAGATCTTAAAGCCTTAAATATACCTGTATTAGGTACTGGGGAGATTTTTAAAATTTTAGTGCAAACCCATTTTTCAGATTTGGGGTATGATAAAGTTGGCGATAAAATTATTTCTGATAATTTAGTAGATGGTAACCACTTCACCCAAGTAAATTTAACCAAGCTTTCGGATGAATGTGCGAAAATTTACATCAATCGTGGTGCAATCGAATTTAGCTCCTCTAGGTATTCTATTCTTCCACAATATTCAGATATTTTAGGAGAAACTTTTGAAATTAGCGCGAGAAATCAATATTTTGATCCAGAAATTTTAAAAGCAAAGGATTTACACTTCTTTATGTTTACCATGTTCTGTCCTCAAATGAATTCAACCGAAGATATTCCGCATCCGATATTCACGTACTTTGTAAAAAGTGTGATTAGGTTAAAGGACATGAAGATTAGTAAATAACTAATTTTATTAGACCAAAAAAAAGTGGTCTTTTTACAAGACCACCCCTTCATTTCAATCTTTTATTATTTGAGGTATTTACCTAACCAGGCATAATATTGACGGTGCCAAAACACCCCGTTCTGTGGTGATAAAATCCAATGATTTTCTTCTGGAAATAAAATTAATTTACTCGGGATATAATTTACCTGCAAAGCTTGAAAAGCTTCCAGTCCTTGTCCAACAGGAACTCGATAATCTTTTTCGCCTTGAAATATAAGCATTGGTGTATCCCATTTGTGTACATTTCTATTTGGTGAATGTCTTACATAACTTTCTAGAAATTGTTCGCCATAATAAGGGCCTCCAATATCGTGGTTGGCAAAAAATAACTCTTCTGTAGTACCGTACCAGCTTTCTAAATTAAATAATCCGGCGTGCGCTATAAAACAAGCAAACCTATTTTCATGCATTCCGGCAAGATAATAAACAGAGTAACCGCCGTAACTTGCCCCTACTGCTCCAATTCTTTTCTCATCTATAAAAGGCTCTTTTTTAAGTTCATCTACTGCCGAAATATAATCATTGATAGCCTGTCCACCCCAATCTTGTGAAATAGCATCATTCCATTCTTGTCCGAACCCAGGAAGACCTCTTCTATTAGGCGCAATAATAATATAATCATTAGCTGCCATTAATTGAAAATTCCAACGGTAAGAGAAAAATTGCGAAACGGCACTTTGTGGTCCGCCTTGACAATATAAAAGTGCAGGATATTTTTTATTTTTATCGAAATCAGGTGGATAGATTATCCAAACTAATTGTTGTTTACCATCTGAAGTTTTAACCCAACGTTTTTCTATATTCCCTATACTTAAAGTATCATAAATTTCTTTATTCACGTCTGTTAATTGGGTTTCTTTTCCCGAAGCAATATCCACTGCATACACATCCGTTGGATGATTCATAGATTGCTTTCCGCCAATTAATTGTTTACCTGCAAAAGCAATAGAAGTATAATTATGGTCTCCTTTGGTTATTTGACGGTGCGTCTTTGTTTTTACATCCAATTCAAAGAATTGGTAGGTCGCTTCAATAGCAGCTCTAAAATAAATTTTCTTATTATCTTCTCCCCAAATAATATCGGAAACAGTTAAGTCAATTTGCGCGGTTAAATTAGTCCTTGTTTTTGTTTCCATATCATAAACTACAATGTCATTTTTATCCGATTCGAAACCATTTGTCGTCATACTTAACCAAGCTAAATATTTCCCATCTTTAGAATAAGTCGGCGCAGTGTCGTACCCCATCATTCCTTCCGATATATTACTTGTTTTTTGAGTAGAAACGTCGTAGGTATATATATCAGAATTAGTACTTACCGCATATGCTTTACCACGTAACTTTTTAGTAGAATACGTAATTTTACTACCATCAGGAGAGAAACAAGCCTGTTCTAACCCACTAAATGGTTTACTTGGTGTATCAAATTTTTCATAAGGCATGATATCAATTCCTGTACCTGCTAAAAGTCCATTGTCCACCACTGAAAACAAAATATGATTGTACAAGCCATCTTCATAGCTTGACCAATGTCGATACATTAAGTCGTCGTATACTTTTGCATTAGAAGCTGCCAAGTCTATTGCCAATTCGGTAGAATGAAACTTATCTAATTTAACTTCTTGGGTAAACATAATCCTTTTTCCATCTGGAGAATACTTAAATTCTTGCATTCTACTACCGATACTTGACAATCTCCTAAGGTCCGTTCCGTCTACATTGACTTCATAGATATTTATGCCATTTTTATCGGATTGTTTGAAACAAATCTTTTCACCATCTGGCCGCCAAGTAGCATTGGAAAAATTAGGATCGATACCAGTAATCTTACTCATTTTCTTTGAAACCAAATCAAGCACAATCAATTCATTTCTACCTGAATTCAATCGCAAATCATAAGAACGTTGCGTAAAAAGCACCTTATTATAATCTGGAGAAACAGCAACACCACTCACCCTTTTTAATTTCCATAATAACTCCGGTGTCATTCTATTCTGTGCCATTATTAATGAACTCACGATTAGCAGACCCGCTAAAATTATACTCTTCATTTTATTGTTTTATTAATTAATATTCTACTTGGAAGGTATGCCGTAATCATACCAATAACTGTTGTAATACCCAAAATTAAAAATATGTCGGACAATTTAATGACAACTGGAAAGTTTTCTACCATTCCGCCTGTCATTTTTAATAAACCAAACTTTAATTGGAGCAAAAGCACCAGGACACCTATGGTAAGACCAAAAATGATTCCTAAAAAATTAATGAGTAAACCTTCATAGAAAAATATTCGTTTCAATTGTTCACTGGTCGCCCCAAAAGCATATAAAGTTTTTATATTTTGTTTTTTTTCTAAAATAAGCATTGTAATTGACGCTACCATGGTAAACGTTCCAAGAAAGAAAATAAAACCCAGCAAAACAATCACCATCCACTTTTCACTTTTACTTGTTTTATAGATTAATTCATTTTGTTCGTAAGCAGTTTTGACCGAGAAATTTGGACCTAATATATTTTTTATTTCGGTCTTTTTCAATTCTAAATCTACCCCGTCATTGTACTGCAATTCCAATGCTGAAATTTCGTCTCCATAATCAAGCATCTGTTGGGCCAATGTTATTGGAATAATTACATATTTTTCATTGATAGTATTGTTAAAAGAAAATACACCTGCTATTGGTATTGTAGCAATTTCGAAGGCATCTGAACTATTTCGTTTAATTTTTTTATTTCTTCTAGGTGCATATATTGTAAGAGACTCGTATTCTCCAGGTATATCATATATATACCCTCCTAAATTCTGAAAAATAACATACCCCGCAAAACCATAATTCACGCCATCTTTTGCCATTGAAAGCCCGTCAAAACCGGTATTGCTTTCCATTAATTTTTCTGGCATATTCACCATGGTTAAGTATGCTGGCTCTACCCCTTTTATTTTCCCGAAAGCAAATTGCTCGTAATTTTTAAAAATTACAGTCTCTTCAATTATTTTTGAATAGAGCGCCAGTTCTTCATCCTCTGTTATTGTCACAGGCATTGCAGCGGCTGGAAATGTTTTTCCTGCTACAAGTTCAATTTTCAAGTCTGGCTCAAACGAATTAAAAAGAGAAATTACGAGACCTTCTACCCCATTAAAAGCAGAAATAACAATAATCATTGCTGCTGTAGCAATAGTGATTCCGAAAATGGATATCCCAGAGATTAAGTTAATGACATTTTGAGACTTTTTTGAAAAAAGATACCTTATTGCTATAAAGAAAGGGGTATTCACTATTTTTTTAATAGTTCATCAATCTCTCTAGCGTAATCTAAGGAGTTATCTATCTTATAATCAAATTCTGGAATTCTTCTCATGGCTTTTGCTAATCGATTACCCATAATTTTCCGAATATATCCTGCATTTTCTTTAATGTGCTTGTATACTTCTTCAATAGGTTTCGCTCCTCCAAAAATACTGATAAAGACTTTTGCGTAAGTCATATCTGGTGAGATATTTACTTGGGTAACCGTAACCATTGCTCCTAAACAGAAAGTCCGACTTTCTTCCCTGAAAACAATATTTAGTTCCTTCTCAAGAACAGCATTAATTTTTTGTTGGCGTAGTGTACTCATGGTACAAAAGTACAAAAATTAGATTGAAGGGTTTTCAAAGGTCTAAAATAATTATAGATTACTTACCTTTATCGCCGTGAAAGGATTGGTACAAATATTCAAATTATCATTTAGTCAAAAGCGTTCGGCATATTTAACGATCGTCAGTAATTTTTTCTACGTCATATTTAATTTAATTTCCCTCATTTTATTTATCCCCTTTTTGAATCTTATTTTTAAGCCAGAAGGTTTAATAAAAATAACGCAAATGCCAGCACCTTCTTGGATAAACAGGGAAGATATAATGGGATATTTCGGTGATAAATATGATTATGAAATGGGTCAATTTATTATTGAATATGGTAAAATAGGTGCACTTGCGTTTATTTGTGTCTCCGTATTAATTGCTTTTTTTCTTAAAAATTTATTTCGATACGGCGCAGTATATCATCAATCATACATGCGTATGGCGGTGGTCAGAGATTTGCGTTATAATTTATTTAAAAAGGCCATTTGTTTACCTATTGCATACCACACAGATGAGCGAAAAGGAAACTTACTTTCCAGGATGACCTCCGATTTAAATGAAGTGGAAATTGCAGTTGTTTATTTATTAGAAATTATTTTCCGAGAGCCCATTGCAGTCGTGATTAGTTTAGGCTTTCTTTTTTATGTAAGTGTTCCTTTAACTTTATTTTCACTTATTCTATTGCCAATTAGTGGTTTTTTGATTTCAAAAATTGGAAAAAGTTTGAAAAGAACATCTGTTCAGGGACAAGAAAAAATGGGCACTTTACTTTCTCTCATTGAAGAAGCCATTGGAGGAGTAAGAATTATTAAAGCTTTTACAGCTGAAAACACGATATTAAAGCGTTTTACCAAAGAAAATAATAAACACCAAGAATTAACCACCAGTGCTTTTCGTAAAAAAGATTTAGCTTCTCCATTAAATGAATTTTTAGGCGCAGCAATAATGGTTGGTATTGTTTGGTACGGTGGTAGTTTAATACTAGAAGATAAAGGCACGTTAAATGGGGAACAATTTATGGGCTTTATTATTGTTTTCTCCCAATTATTAAGACCAATAAGCGGTATTGCAAATGGTTTAACTAGTTTTAAAAAAGCAGAAGCTTCTTTAGAAAGAATAGACGAAGTTTTAGACATTAAAGACACCATTCTTCCTGCTAAAAATCCAATAGAGAAAACTACTTTTGAAAGTGAAATTGTCTTTAATAAGGTAAACTTTTCCTACAAAGAAACACAGGTATTAAAAAATATTTCATTCGAACTAAAAAAAGGTAAAACCATTGCCCTAGTTGGTGAATCTGGAAGTGGAAAATCAACCATTTCTGACCTTATTCCACGTTTTTATGATATCAATTCTGGTGAAATTCTCATTGATGGAATTAACATTAAAGACATTTCTATTCCACAATTGAGAAACTTAATCAGTATAGTATCACAAGAATCGGTTTTATTTAATGATACAATCGCAAACAATATTTCATTTGGCAAACCAGATGCTACCTCAGCTGAAATTGAAGCTGCAGCAAAAATTGCTAACGCGCATGAATTCATTAAGGATTTAGAACATGGTTACGCCACTACAATTGGGGATAGAGGTAACAAGTTATCTGGCGGGCAAAAGCAAAGGATAAGTATTGCAAGGGCAGTACTAGCTGACTCTCCTATCATGATTTTTGACGAAGCCACTTCTGCCTTAGATACCGAGTCGGAAAAAGTTGTACAAAAAGCATTGGATAATTTAATGAGCAATAGAACATCCTTGGTGATTGCGCACCGATTAAGCACCATTAGAAATGCGGATCAAATTATTGTATTAAAACAAGGCGAAATTGTGGAGTCTGGCAATCACGATCAATTAATTGCAGAAAAAGGCTATTACTATTCCTTGTGTCAAATTCAGCAATTGGTATAAAATATTCCGGAAACAGGTGTTTTGTTTTTTTGTCGTTTTACTCAGACCTACTTTCTAAATCAGTCCGTTGTTTGTTTACACCTTTATTCCGGAAATAATTTCTTGACAAATTTCATCAATTAATCACATTCTGTCAAATTAATACTTTTTATATTTGTATAAATAAAATCTATATGACAATTCAACAGTTGGAATACATTATTGCCTTAGACACCTACAAACACTTTGTAAATGCCGCAGAACATTGTTTTGTAACCCAACCGACTTTGACGATTCAAGTAAAAAAACTAGAAGACGAAATAGGAATTGTTTTATTTGATAGAAAAAAAACACCTTTAACTACCACAAGAGAGGGTGAGAAGGTAGTTGAAAAGGCCAGGCAAATTTTGCGTGAAGTAGCCGGTTTAAAGCAAATGATTAGCCATGAAAAGCAAGATCTAAAAGGTCGTTTTAAAATTGCTGTCATTCCAACAGTTGCTCCCTTTTTAGTCCCCCTTTTTGTCGGACATTTTGCTGAAAAATATCCGGATACAATTTTAGAGATAGAAGAATTAAAGAGTGAATTAATCATAGAGAAATTAAAAAAGGACAGCTTAGATTTAGGAATATTAGTAACGCCAATAGAGGAAGATAGTATTCATGAAATTCCGCTATACTATGAGCCCTTTGTTTTTTATGGTTCTCAACACCATCCTTTATTAGCTAAAAAATCCATTGATCCTTCTACCCTTAAAAAGGAGGGGAATTTATGGTTATTAGACAAGGGGAATTGTTTTAGAAATCAAGTTTTAAACCTTTGTTTATCTAAAGAAGAAGCCGACAATAAATCTATTTATTTTGACAGCAGCTCTATAGAGTCTGTAAAAAGAATGGTAAGACATTACAATGGATTTACCTTGCTACCTCAATTAAGTGTCGAAAAAAGCGACCCTTTTTACAGACCACTAAGCGAGCCAATTCCAGTCAGAGAAGTCAGCCTTATTTGTCATAATACATTTGTAAAAGAAGCTTTAATAGATGCTATACGCAAAGAAGTATTAGCCGTAATTCCTCCCAGTTTTAAAAAAAATGACAATTATTTTAGGGTAAATTGGCGTTAACGTACTACGGTAACAGTGCCGTATTCAATAATTCTCTCATTGTGTTCAGTATCTAAAAATTTTACTTTCCATAAATAAACACCATTTTTCACTAAGCTATTATTGTAAGTGCCATCCCAGCCGATTGTGGCATTATGCGTGATAAATAATACTTCGCCCCATTGGTTATAAATAGTTAGTTGAAAATCATATGGATCAAAACCGGATTGGAAAATGGGAGAAAACAATTGATTTAACGCATTTCCGTCTGGAGTAAAAGCATTAGGAATATAGTACCTAATGGGTGTTTTTACGGTCACAAATTTAACCACAGTGTCATGGCACCATTCATTTGACACATATAAGTCAATTTGGAAAAAACCTGGGGTTTCAAAGGTATGGGATAAAGATTTTTCAACAGAGACAAAACCATCACTAAACAACCATTGATAGGTATCGGCATTATAGGATAAATTAATAAACTGTACAGGATCATTTTCTGCCGCTTCATTGGTCGACGTCTGAAAATTGGCAAGTGGAACTGGATAAGCAACTACCGGAATGGTAATGGTAGTATCTGCAAAGCAGCCAAAAGTGGAATAAGCCTTTAATTGAATCGCATAATTTCCCGAAACTTCAAAATTGAACAACGGGCTATTCACACTTGTTATTCTTTCTCCATCTATATACCATTCTAGCTGATTAATAGTCCCCATATTTACGGCAGATAAATTTTGACAAATCACTCGTCCTAAACCACACTCAGACTGAGTACTGAAGCTAAAACTACTGTTTACCTTATTCAATTCTACTTGAATGGTATCTGACAAGCTACAAGTATTATCACTAATCGTTACATAATACATACCATTTTCCGATATGGTATACGTGCTATTAGTAGTGCCATCTTGCCACAAATAAGAGGCATTCCCTTGTGTTAAATCTAAGTTCAAGGTAGCCGGAAAACATAAAGTAGTATCTGTTGGCCCTAAATCAAGAAACAAAGAAGAATAATTTACTTGAATACTTCCAACTCCAGTACAGCCATCAATACTAACTGCTAAGGAATAGTTGCCAGTTTGATTTGCTAAAAAACTAGCACCCGTTGACCCATCCTGCCACAAGTATCCTGTAGCACCATTAATATTTGGTGCATTTATTAAATAAGTTTCATTGGCACAGAGTAAAGTATCATTCCCCAAATTTACAATTGGTGCTGCAATAAAATTAACCTGTATGGTATCATAACTACTACCACAATAGCCAGCTGTTTCTACAAAATAAACGCCAGACTGGTTCACATTTAAAGTAGTATTTGTGCTACCATTATTCCACAAATAACTTGTTGCACCTGTATTGGCATTTAATAGAATATTTGTCCCTAAGCAGGCGCTGGTATCTGGTCCTAAATTTACATCTGCTGCGGGTAGATAAGAGATTAAAATAGAATCTCCTCCAAAACAACCATTTGCTTCTACCACTACCCAATGCCAACCTGCAGAATTCACATTGAACGTTGGTGCATTACTGCCATCTTGCCAAGCATAGTTTGCATTTATAAAAGTAGCATCTAAATTTAAAGTTTCGTTTCCACATAAAGTAGTATCTACGCCAAAGTCAACAGTTACTAAAGGGAAATAGTCTACTTGAATGGTATCTGTATACACCTCGCAGTTTTTGGTGACGGTCACGTAATAATTACCTGGTTGATTAACCCATTGTACAGAATCACTACTCCCATCTTGCCATAAATAAGTACCAACAATTAAGGAAGCATCCAGCAGTATGGAATCTCCTTGGCAAAGTGTTGTATCGTTTCCTAAAAACTGATTAAAAGTGCCGGTAGTTTGGTTAAAAAAAAACGGACCACTTGCAGTACCTATGGTTACACCATCTACGGTATTCCCGTTATTGGTTGCTATGTTTGGCACCGTTATTCCATTCCCTACTCCAGAAATGTCCATATTGTAATACCCTTCCAAATTAGGCTCGTTTCCAACCAAAGGGGCATTATATCTACTTAAAATTAATGCATCAGACAATGCTGCATCCCAAATTCTTACCTCATCCATCAAACCAAAATAAGACCCGAACCAATTTCCTGTAATGGTTTTATAGACACCAATCCTCAAAGGTTCATTACTCAAAAGCATATTCGCATAACTCCCTTGAATTAAAGTCCCTGGAATAGGCGATCCATTATAGTAGATAGTGACGCCAGTAGGGGTGTGTTTTATGGCTACATGTTGCCAAACATTAGCCTGTACCACAATACCCGTTTCATAAAAATTTGCGCCATCATTACACCCAGTATTATCCCAAGCCCACCTTAATTTGCCATCTAAAATGGTAAAGTAAAATTGATTGCCATTATTACCGCACCAAAATTTAGTAAGAATCATTCTATGCCCATCAATGGCGCAAGGTTTTACCCAGGCTTCAATAGTAACATTGCTTTGAAATTGGGTGTTAAATGCATTCGGAATCTCAATAAAATCGTTTTGACCATCTAATGAAACCACATTAGAAAAAGGCTGTGCATTACAATGGAATATGGTAAGTAACACTATAACAAGTAAAAAACGAAACATTAAAACAAATATAGGTCAAAAAAATTGCCTTTGTGCAAACACAAAGGCAATTTAAAATACAGTTAACTCAATAAGTAGATTAGTTTAACTTTCTGTTTCATCTTCCGTATCCTCATACTTATCTTCAAATTCTTCTCGAACATCATCTACCAAATTACCATCATCATCATAATCATCATCTTCTTCAATGAATTCAATGGCTTCTTCAGCGGTCATTCTGACTAAATAATACTTGTCTTCAGTTTCAAAAGGCAAAGCACTTACATTTTTACCTTGTGCATTTACAAAAATAATTAAATGGTCTTCAAATCCATATGGATATTGCAGTTTGATTTGCTCTACAATTGATTTGTCAAGCTTTATATAATCTTTTATGATTCGAGGTTTATTGTTGCTCATATTATTCGGGGTAATAAATTACATGTCTAAAAGGTAGGCAAAAATCAAAGGAGCAACGATAGTCGCATCCGATTCAATAATATATTTAGGGGTATCGATATCTAACTTACCCCAGGTAATTTTTTCATTTGGAACAGCACCAGAGTATGACCCATAACTTGTGGTCGAATCTGAAATTTGACAAAAATAACTCCAAAACGGTGTATCAGTTCTTTCCATATCTTGGTATAACATAGGTACCACACATATTGGAAAATCTCCTGCAATACCACCACCAATTTGAAAGAATCCTATTCCGTTTTGAGAATTAGCAGTATACCAATCGGCTAAGAAAGTCATGTATTCAATACCAGATTTTACGGTACTTGCTTTTAGTTCACCTTTCATTACATACGACGCAAAAATATTTCCCATGGTACTATCTTCCCAACCAGGAACAATAATTGGTAAATTCTTTTCAGCAGCAGCATACATCCAACTATCTTTTAAGTCAATTTCGTAATACGCTTCAAGTACACCAGAGAGCAATAATTTATACATAAATTCATGGGGGAAATATCTTTCACCTGCAGCTTCCGCATCTTTCCATATTTTTACAATATGTTTTTGCAATCTTCTAAAAGCTTCCTCTTCTGGAATACAAGTATCGGTGACACGATTTAAGCCTTTCTCTAATAAATCCCATTCATCTTGTGGGGTTAAATCTCTGTAATTTGGCACTCTTTTATAATGCGAATGTGCCACTAAATTCATCACATCTTCTTCTAAGTTAGCCCCAGTACAAGAAATAATTTGCACTTTATCTTTTCGGATTACTTCGGCAAAAATCTTACCCAATTCAGCTGTACTCATAGCTCCAGCTAGTGATACTAACATTTTTGACCCATTGGCCAATTGCTGTTCGTAGCCTTTTGCGGCGTCCACAACACTAGCGGCATTAAAGTGTAGGTAATACTTTTCAATAAAATTTGAAATTGCTCCTTTAGAATTCATCTTGCTCTTGTTTAAATTTATTTACTTTTGATCCGGTACTCTCTGCTCCTTCTGATAAATACAAATCTTCTTTTGTATTTTTAAATTTATAGCTTAGCATTTTATAATATAATTTTGCCGCTAAAAAGTCAGATGACTTTTCATTTTCATTCGGACACAATTCTACAATATCAAAACCTACTACATTTTTCTGTTCAAAAACGGACTTTAAAAACTCCATGGTTTCATACCATAATAAGCCTCCTGGTTCTGGCGTACCTGTAGAAGGCATAATAGACGGATCAAAAGCATCAAGGTCTATTGTAATAAATACATTTTCTGTACAAGCATCTACAACTTTATCCATCCAATACTCATCATAAGCCATATCATGGGCAAAGTAAACTTTTTCCATATCCATCACTCTTTTTTCAGCACTATCCATACTGCGAATACCTACTTGAATTAAGTTCGTTGTTTTACTTGCTTCATAAACAGCACAAGCATGGTTACAACTTGACCCTTCGTATTCTTTACGCAAATCCGCATGTGCATCAATTTGTAAAACGGTTAAATCGTCGAATGATTCATTAAAAGCACGGATAGTTCCTATGGAGATAGAATGTTCTCCACCGAACAAGGTAACAAATTTATTCTTTTTAATGTATTCTTTAGTCGTGGCATGAACAGCCTCCACCATTGCTTCTGGTGAGGCGTTTTCGGTAATTGCATTTGCTAAGTAAATACCTTCTTTATAAACTTCAGAATCCGTCTCAATATCGTATAATTCCATATTTTCAGAGGCGGCTAAAAATGCTTCAGGACCTTTATCTGCTCCTTTTTGCCAAGTACTAGTACCATCATATGGTACAGGAATTAAAACTATTTTAGCTGTTTCTAATTGGGCATTTTCTTGTGGAATGCCTGCATAAGTTTTATTTTTCATTGTAACCTAATTTATTTAAAAAATCTTCTGCTTTTTGTTGTTCTGCAAACAATTTTGTGGAAATTTCACCACGATCATTTTTTTGAATTAATATGTGTTTTGGATGTGGAATCAAGCAGTGTTGCAATCCGCCAAATCCGCCAATGGATTCTTGGTAAGCACCAACATTAAAAAACCCAATATACAAAGGCGTATCCGAGGAATACTTAGGCAAATAAATTGCATTTAAATGCTGTTCACTGTTATAGTAATCATCACTATCACAAGTCAACCCACCCAATAAGACTCTTTCATATTGTTTATTCCAGTTATTTATCGGCAACATAATAAATCGCTTATTAATTGCCCAAGTATCTGGCAGTGTAGTAATAAAAGAGGAGTTTATCATATTCCATTTCTCCCGATCATTTTGTTGTTTTTGATACAAAATCTCATAAACAGCGCCACCAGCTTCACCAACTGTAAACGAACCAAATTCCGTAAAAATATCTGGCACATCTACCCCGGCCTCAGCACAAGTATTATTGATTTGAGAAATAATTTCATTTACCAAGTATTCATAGTCAAAATCGAATGCCAATGAATTCTTAATTGGGAATCCACCCCCAATATTTAAACAATTTAAAGTAGGGCATTCTTTTTTCAATTGCACATAAACCTTTAAACACTTTAATAATTCATTCCAATAATAGGCAGTATCTCTGATACCAGTATTGATAAAGAAATGAAGCATTTTTAATTCTAACTTTGGATTTTCTTTAATTTGATTTTTGTAGAATGGCAAAATATTTTTGTACCCGATTCCTAATCTACTGGTATAAAAAGCAAATTTTGGCTCTTCTTCAGAAGCAATTCTAATACCAATTTTATATTTGCCTTCTATTTGTTCATCCAGTAAATCTATTTCTTCGAAGTTATCGATTATTGGAATACAATTTGAATGCCCACTATTGATCAATCTGGCAATGTTGGTAATGTATTCACTCCTTTTAAACCCATTACAAATAATAAAATTATCCTTGGTAATTTTACCTTCCGACTTTAGTTTTTCAACTATATTAATATCAAATGCCGAAGAAGTCTCAATATGAATATCATTCTTCAAGGCCTCATCTAAAACGTGTTTAAAGTGTGAACTTTTGGTACAGTAACAATAATTGTATTTACCCTTATAATTTTGTGCTTCCATTGCGTTAGCAAACCAGTTTTTTGCACGAATAATGTTTTCAGAAATTTTAGGTAAATAAGTGAATTTTAGGGGAGTCCCGTACTCTTCTATTAAGCTCATGATATCTACGCCGTGAAAGCTTAACATGTTGCCATTTAAGGCAAATTCCTCTGTTGGAAAATCAAAGGTTTGATCGATTAGATCTTTGTATTTATTTTTCATTTAAACAATCATAATTAACGATTTTTAATAGCTGATTAATGCGGTCAAAAGTACATTTAAAAAGCAAAAATGCAAATAGTTTGAAATAAATTTAATAAATATTTAATTGACAGTATGAGTAAAACAAGTTTATTTTAACTAAACATTAATAATCAGTATATTAAACCCGAGAATGCATAAATATTTCTATTGAAATAAAAATTTGATTCCAATTTTCTTTCCTTATTTTTGTACAAACATTAAAATTATGGCAGCGATTGATTGGAAAACAGCGATTGAATTTGAAGATATCACTTATAAAAAAGCAAATGGCGTTGCCAGAATTGCTTTCAACAGACCTGATGTCCGTAATGCATTCAGACCAAAAACCACCAGTGAATTATACCGTGCTTTTTACGACGCGCAAGAAGACACATCCATTGGGGTAGTATTACTTTCTGCTGAAGGCCCTTCTTCTAAAGATGGTGTTTATTCTTTTTGTTCTGGAGGGGATCAAAGAGCTAGGGGTGATCAAGGATATGTTGGTGAAGATGGTATGCACAGACTAAACATCTTAGAAGTTCAACGTTTAATTCGCTTTATGCCAAAAGTGGTCATTGCTGTCGTTCCGGGATGGGCGGTAGGTGGCGGTCATAGTTTACACGTAGTTTGTGACATGACCTTGGCCAGTAAAGAACATGCAATATTTAAACAAACAGATGCGGACGTAACCAGTTTTGATGGCGGGTATGGATCAGCTTATTTGGCAAAGATGGTTGGACAAAAAAGAGCAAGAGAAATCTTTTTCTTAGGTCGCAATTACTCCGCACAAGAAGCTTTTGACATGGGCATGGTAAATGCCGTAGTTCCACATGAAGAACTGGAAGATACTGCCTATGAATGGGCACAAGAAGTCTTAGGTAAATCACCAACTTCTATTAAAATGTTAAAATTTGCCATGAACTTAACGGACGACGGTATGGTTGGCCAACAAGTTTTTGCTGGAGAAGCTACACGTTTAGCATATGGAACAGAGGAAGCAAAAGAAGGGAGAAATGCCTTTTTAGAAAAAAGAAAACCAGATTTTAAGAATATCAAATGGATTCCATGATCACAATGGTCTAAAACCAGAAATATTAATACTTAGTTTTAATAATCTAAAACAATCCAGTTGAAACAAATCTTATTCATAAAGTCATTGATAACTTGGTGTTTTTTAACACTCCACTTTTTTTCACATTCTCAAAATAGTAATTTTGTGATAGGAAGTGCGCTTGTAGATGAAGGCGGGAATACGATTGTTAAAGGCCCTACTGGAGACTATTTTATTGGAGGATATTCTGGCAGCAGTGCAATGGTAACAAGGATTACAAATACTGGAACTGTGGTTTGGAGTAAAACTTTAAATATTGGTGCAGACCCTGATTATATTCTACAAATAGATATTACCACAGACAATTTCATTATCGGAATTGGAAATTCAAGAACAAGTGCTTCCTTTAACGCGTATGGATTTGCGTTTAAAATGGATCTTTTGGGCAATGTCATTTGGCAAAAAATGTATCAATGTAGTAATAATTATTTATGGGCTCCTGCTATTCAAGAGGTTGGAAATGGCAACTATAATATTGTTGGCTCCTACACTGATAATAGACAAGATTGTTACGCCATGCAATTGAATAACCTGACTGGCGCAGTTGTCTGGGATTCGATTTACGCCAATACCAGTTTTGGGAATGCCTATGATGAACATTTTGCAGATGCAATATATTATCCAGGCAATAAAGCAACATACATTGCGGGAAGGATGCAAAAATCAGCAGGTCAAATGGCTTACCGACCTTCTTTAACAAAACTAGATTCAAATGGTGTTTTTCAATGGACAAAAATGTATTTGTATAACTCAGCCACTTCAAGCGGACGACTATATTCTTACAGTATCGATTTGGATGGCGATTCATTAATCTTTAGTGTATATGGAAAAAATGGAGGTACAACAACCCCTTTTCAAGTGGGTTTAATTAAAACTGATACCGCAGGAAATATTGGCTGGTCGAAATTATATTCCAGTACTGGAGGAGAAGATTTACGGAGTTTTAATTTAGTGAATACACCAAATGGATACATCATTTCGGGATATACAGGGTCGGGTAACCAGGGACTATTCATGATTAAAACGAATAAAACTGGGGGACTTGTTTGGTCGAAAAAATATGGAGATGCTGGAATCGAAGATGTGCATTTATTCAACTCTAACGCAAGAGTTATCATAGACAATGGATTTGCTGTAACTGTAGGTAGGACAAATAGTTTTGGAAATAATTTTGACCTATTTATCGTAAAAGCTGATTTAATAACAGGCCAACTGTCAAACACCAATTGTTATTCCGATCTTACATTATCTACTATTTCTTTACCTGCTTACCAAGAAGATTTCCCCATGCTTACTGGGCGATTACCTATTACCGCCACTACGCCAACCATTAACAGCAGTAACGTTTCATTGCAAAACATAGGTGTTTTAGTAGAGAATACAAATGACACTTTAATTAGTGGGGATACTATTCATTTATGTCTTGGTGAAAACTTTATCGCGAAGGTATTAAATGCAACCAATTCAAATTTTTTATGGAGTACAGGTAGTACAAGTACTACCGAATCATTTTCTAGCGCTGGCTCTTTTTGGGTAAACGTGAGTGGCTTAAATGGCTGTATTATATGGTCCGATACTTTTCACATTGTGATGGATAGTTTAAATCTGTTCCTGGGAAATGACACCTCATTTTGTGAATCGAATCCATTGATTTTAGATGCCACTAATACAAATGCAAATTACTTGTGGCAAGACGGATCTACGAACCCAACTTTCACCGTCAATCAAAGTGGTAATTATTTTGTTGAAGTTTCAAATCCTACATGTACCATGTATGACACTATTATTGTAACAGTTGATGTATTGCCAGACTTAGACCTAGGACTTGATTCAACTTTTTGCGGGAACACTGTCTTCATGACCTTAGATGCAGGACCCAATTTACAGAATTCAACATACTTATGGCAGGACAATACGACCAATAGTACACAATCAGTCAATCAATCGGGACTTTATTGGGTAACCCATTCCAATGGAACTTGTGAAGTTAGTGACTCCATTAGTATCAGTAATGTGATTAACTCTTTTGAACTGGGTAACGATACCACACTATGTTTTGGTGAAAACCTAGTATTGACTGTTGGCATACAAAACGGCAATATTCTATGGAGTGATAATAGCTCAAATCAAACTTTAACAGTAAATACTACGGGAATGGTAAGTGTAAGCGTGACTGAAGGAGCATGTATGGTAACTGACAGCATCATGATTACATTTATTGCGCCTCCAATTGTTAACCTGGGCAATGACACCACTATTTGCGAAGGAAACATCACACTAAATGCGAACAATACAAACTTTCAACCTGTTTGGAATGACGGGAGCAACAACCAAACATTAAACGTCACGCAAACGGGTACCTATTATGTAACAATAAATAACAATGGCTGTGTTGCGTCAGACAGCATCCATGTAAATATCATTCAAAACACCTTACCTGACATAGCCAATACAGTACTTTGTGAAAACATTAACTATCCGATAGATATTAGCAACGCAAACGGTAATGTGGTATGGAATGATGGCGCCACTTCAAAAGTTAGAACCATTTCTACTCCTGGTATATATTGGGTTAACTTGCATGATAATGGATGTATATTTACGGACACTTTTAATCTCAACTGGCAAATCATTCTAGCAGATGGCGAATCAAGTATTCAAGAAGGATGTGCACCTTTAACCGTAGATTTTAATAATTTATCTACTGTAAACTTTGGATCAATCGACAATTGGAATTGGAATTTAGGGGATGGTGAATTTGCAAACACTCCTAATCCTTCACATACATATACAAGCACTGGAAATCATTTTCAAACCATCACTGTAACCAGTAATTTAGGTTGTACTGACACCTACCAATTAAGCAGTTCGATTGAAGTATTTGAAAAGGTTGATGCTTATTTCACCCACAGTCCAAACACTACTACTATTGACAAGCCTATATATTTCAACAATTTGACCATAAATCCGACTTATTGGTCTTGGAATTTTGGAGATGGATACACAGCTAATGAATACAATACGGATCATACCTACACAACACCAGGCCTATACACCATCACATTGACCGTAGCAAATGATAACGGATGTGAAGACCAATATGTGGTTAGTTTAATTGTAGAAAATGAGATATTATTGTACGTACCAAATATTTTTACACCTAACCAAACTGGGACGAATAGTCTGTGGAATATTGAGCTTATTGGCGGTGATGTCTATAATTTTCACCTTCAAATTTTTAACCGTTGGGGAGAAATTATTTGGGAAAGCTTTGATCAGACTGTAGGATGGAATGGAAAATACAATGGTGAACTTGTCCAAGACGGCGCATATATTTGGCGTATAAATTATGGAGATATTGCCTCTGATAAAAAACACACCCACACCGGACATGTATCGGTATTGAAATAATAACTTATTTAAAAAAGTCTAATAATTCAAGCTTCACCTTTTCTTTATTTTGTATCCAATCAGCATGTAATAGTATTTTTACTTTTTCAAATCGACTATACAACAGCTCAAGTATGATGGATAATTCCAACTCCTGGTGATTATGTAATCCAGGATTAACAAGTAGTATGCGACTGCTTTTATAATCGATAAAACAAGTAATTAGTAATTGTTCACTCTCCTCGACAAAAGTAAGTAACCGTTGGTTTTGCTTAAAAAATTGATCCAACAACAAAGTAAATCCATGTTTTGGGACATCACTAGTATCAAACTTTTTACTTTCCGCATAATACAAAAAATCCTTAAGAACCATTACCCCTTTATTATCCGACAATTTAAAGTCTGTATGAAGCACCGAGCTAAAAATAATCATTTGCTGAATGGCTCTAGTAAACAATACATTTAACCTGTTTTCTCCGGACTTATGGTTAATTGGACCAAAATTATGGATGAAAACCCCATTTTTATTTTTGGCATATCCGACAGAAATTAAAATAAACTCTTTTTCAATTCCTTGAATATTTTCTAGATTAGAGATCAGAACTCCTTCAGGTAAATCAATTTGCAACTGATGAATAGTTTTTCGGATATTTAATTCCTGTTCTTTAGAAAAAGCGATAATACCGATATCAAAATGACCAGCTTTTAATAGTTTATCCAACTTTGCAACAATTAACCTTGCCTCTTGATTGTTCTTCCCATCCACAAATTCTCCTTCTGGAACATGTACAAATTCAATTGGGTATTCCTGTTGGAATGGCGGTAACATTTTTAAGCTATGTTCATAGAACTGTTCATTCGAAAATTGAATTAATGCAGGATGTTGACTGCGGTAATGCCACATTAAAGATGCTGTAGGAAGAAACGTTTGCACAGCATTTAACAAAGACATGCTATTGTTATTACTTGCAAAAAAGCGATTAGGTGGCATTTGCTTATCGTCTCCGACAACAATAGCCTTTTTAGCACGATAAAGTGCAGGAATGGCATCTTCTATCGGTATCTGGCTAGACTCATCAAAAATAACTACATCAAATAAATCCTTTTCTAATGGCAATCTTTCAGAAATTGCCAGTGGATTCATCATCCAAACCGGTTTTATTTGCGTTAAAATAAATTGTGATTTTTCAAAAAGCTGTTTAATTGGCAAGTGCTGTTGTTTTTTGTTTGCCTCATGAATTAATAATCTTTTTGCTTGCCTAAACTTATATTTCAGCTCTTTATTTTCTTCAGATAATTTTTGATTTGGTGTTTGGTCCAATGCTTCGAATGCCTTCCATTTTTGATGATATTTTATCCATAACTTCTTTTGAGCCGCTTTAATGACCACTTTTTTAGCCGTATTAAACTTTCTCAAACGCTTTTGTAATGCATCACCTGAACTCAGGCCATTTGCTACACCTGTTTTTTGCAGTAAATTCCAGTAATGAAAATATACTTGCTCGTTTAAATGTGTCAAAGGTCTTGCATTCAATTGCAGAAAATCCAACAACCGATTGGGAGATGAAAGCAACAACTTCAATTCATTTTCTAACAATTGGAAAGGAACTAAATTCTTTAAAAAAGAATCTGCAAATGCAACAAAATCATTTAGTTTATCCGTTGGCGTTTTTCGGAATAAATATCTATTAATCTGGTTAAAACGATCTAGTTTTGTATGTAAAAAACTAAAGTCTTCAATAAATTCAGTGGCATTCTCTCTGGATAAAATATCCTCATACAAACTATGGTTTAAGTTGGCTAATCTACTTCTTACATTTAAAATAAATGAAATTTCCTGATCAGGATTAATGATCCCTAATTCGTGTTTGAGTTTTAACTGTAATGTATCCAATTGATCTTTCAGCTTCAGTTCCTTAATCACTGCATCAATAATAAATGTTTGATTTTCGGAAGTATGGATACCTTCAAAGGATTTAAAGAAACGAGTAATGGCTTTTTTATTTTTCAATCTACCAAAAAAACCTGTCACATTTAAAAGCGTTTGTACATTTTCGACTTCAGCAAAATTTGGTAATTTATTCCACAGTTCATTTTTTGCTTTTGCCTGTTGGTACTGTTGTTGCGTTTTTTCATAGCGCTTGCTCAACTTATCGAATACAACATATTCTTTAGCATCCTCAATTAAGACATCAATCCAATTTTTATTGACCATGTTTAGCACAGAAGCCGTCATGCAATACTTTGAAAAAGTATCAAAATCCTCATTTAAATCATACTGCTTCTGCAGTGTATTGAATTCAATTAAAATTGATTTTGCTTCTTCAATTCTATCCTTTATTTTTTTCCAAGGTGCTACCTCATTTAATACGTTTAAGTTTAAATTAAGCACCACCATATCACCTAGGTTAGTGCTAGAAAAATGTAAGCCAATTTGCCTTTCAATTTCAATTAACTCTTCGTATAAACTAGACCATGTTCCAAAGTGAGGAAAAACAGACTTGGGGTTAATATCTACTTCAATTTTAGTGTGCGCAACTAAATATTGTTCGAGTTCCCATAAGCTACAATCCGTCTGTGGATTATTGGAAAGAATTGCCTTAGGGTAATGGTACGCTTGGAACTTTAATGTCTCAATTTCAACAAACTGATTTACTTCATTTTTTTCCAATGGTAGGACTAATTTTTCGAGCGAGACTTTTAGTTTTTTATAAAACTCTTTTTTTTGCTGTACGCTGGCATCAAAATAAGCAATAAGTGTTTGTAATGGCTTTAATTTTTCATGCACTATGGAAAGTGCCGATTTTTTTTCAGAAACAAACAAAACCGACTTCCCTTCATTTAAGAAGCTTTGAATCAAAATTGCAATACTATGTGACTTACCTGTACCGGGTGGACCTTGAATAATTACATCCTCTCGGTGTGCCGACTGGATGATTTTTTTTTGAGAATAATCTAAAGGATAATAAGACAGGTCCACTTCACCAACAGAAACGTCACTAACTGCATTGTTACCGTACCCTAATAATTTAGCTACAGTTTGGTTAGGTGACTGAATAATCTCCTCGTAGTCTTGTCCCAATAAACTTTTCTTATAATTAAAAGTCCCTATCCCTTCTTTTTCTACAATACGCCAACTCGCTGGCACTACATCTAAAGTGTTTGTTCTGCCCAACTGCTGATTATCATTGTCAAATTTTTCTTGTAAAAACTCGATTAATTCCTCTTTTGTTTCGTAACTCGTTTTTAAATCGACTTCAAAAACCTTTTTAAAAACTGACTTCAGTATAGGATTCACTTCCCAAAAGCCACCAACTTCTTCTACAATTTTATAATGGAGCGCTATCTTCTGGTCTTTTTTAATTTGAATCGGAACGTAACAAAGCGGGGAAGTATAAAACTCTTTTTTATTGGGCATTTTCCATTGCAGGAACAAACCAATCTTTAGGCTTGTCTCCAAGCCATATTCTTTTAAGTAGTGTTGTTGTTTTTGATAAATCTTCTCTAAACGCTTTGCTCCCACGTCAACCGATAGCGAACGATAAACCAACCGATTCTCTTTAATTTGCAAGAATGGATTCTTACTAGAAATATCGAATAGTGCCTCTTGCAGTTGACTTAATCTATCTTGGACACTATGTTTATCTTGGTTTGACACTTGGAGACCAAAAGTAATAAAAAAAGAAAGTCACTTACAGTATTGTAAGTGACTTTCTAATAAAATATTTAAATGGGAATTAAAGTTTCTTCGCTACCTCAACTTCGTGGTATGCTTCTACAATATCTCCTTCTCTTAAGTCGTTATATTTTGCAATACTTAAACCACATTCATAACCACGTTTCACTTCTTTCACATCATCTTTAAATCGTTTTAAAGAATCTAAATCGCCAGTGTAAACAACAATACCATCACGTATTAATCTAACTTTAGATTTTCTATTAATAACACCGTCTGTTACGAAACAACCTGCAATAGTACCCACTTTGGTAATTTTAAAGGTTTCTCTAATTTCAGCAGTACCAAGAATTTCTTCTTTAATATCTGGTGAAAGCATACCTTCCATTGCTTCTTTAATTTCGTCAATGGCTTTATAAATTACGGAGTACAATCTAATGTCAATTCCTTCACTTTCGGCCAATTTACGCGCTTGTTGAGATGGACGTACTTGGAATCCAACAATAATTGCATTAGAAGCAGCTGCTAAAGTCACATCTGTTTCAGAAATTTGACCAACCGCTTTATGAATAATATTCACTTGAATTTCTTCCGTGGACAATTTCTCTAGAGAATCAGAAAGTGCTTCAATAGAACCGTCAACATCCCCTTTAACAATCACATTCAACTCTTGGAAATCCCCTACAGCAAGTCTTCTACCAATTTCATCTAACGTTAAGTGTTTCTTAGTTCTAAGACCTTGCTCACGTTTCAACTGCTCTCTTTTAACTGCTATTTGTTTGGCTTCTCTCTCATCCAATAATACATTAAATGAATCACCAGCGCTTGGCGCACCATTGAATCCTAATATAGATACTGGGATAGATGGCCCTGCTTCAGTAACCGCTTCACCTTTGTCGTTATTCATGGCTTTTACTTTACCATAATGTTGACCAGCGATAATAAAGTCACCAATTTTAAGTGTACCTGCGGAAACTAAAACCGTAGTTACATAACCACGACCTTTATCTAAAGAAGCTTCCACAACTGTACCTGTAGCCGTTTTATTAGGATTAGCTTTTAATTCTAAAATTTCAGCTTCTAATAATACTTTTTCAAGTAATTCTTCGATATTCACACCGTTTTTGGCAGAAATCTCTTGACTTTGAAATTTACCTCCCCATTCTTCAACAAGAATGTTCATTTGAGATAATTGTTCTTTTATTTTATCTGGATTAGCTCCTGGTTTATCAATTTTATTAATTGCAAATACCATTGGCACTCCTGCAGCTTGTGCGTGTGAAATTGCCTCTTTTGTTTGTGGCATCACATCATCATCAGCCGCTACAATAATAATGGCAATATCGGTAACTTGTGCACCCCTTGCTCTCATGGCAGTAAAGGCCTCGTGACCAGGTGTATCTAAGAAAGTAATTTTTCTACCACTTTCGCCAGTTACAGAATATGCACCAATATGTTGTGTTATCCCACCAGCTTCACCAGCAGTTACACTTGCATTTCTAATATAATCCAATAAGGAAGTTTTACCATGATCTACGTGACCCATTACGGTTACGATAGGAGCACGTTCTAAAAGATCTTCTGGTTTATCTTCTTCTTCTACAATTGCTTCTTGTACTTCTGCACTAATAAATTCCGTTTCGAATCCGAAATCAGAAGCAACTAACTGAATAGTTTCTGCATCTAATCTTTGGTTAATCGAAGCAAAAATACCTAATGACATACAAGAACCGATTACTTCGGTTGCAGATACGTTCATCATACTTGCCAATTCAGAAACAGTAACGAATTCCGTTAATTTCAAAATTCCTTTTTCGAGTTCTTGTTGTTCTAACTCTTCCTCTCTTCTTTGGGCAACCATGTCACGCTTTTCTCTTCTGAATTTAGCGCCTTTTTTCTTACCTCCACCTTGCAAACGTGCTAAGGTTTCTTTAATTTCTTTTTGGATTTCAGCTTCCGTTACTGGTGCTTTTTCCACTCTTGGTCCACGTTTACCGTGTCCACCAGGGGCATTATTACCTCTTGGTCCTCGACCATTACCCGCATTACTATTAGGGGTATTACTTTTATTAGTATCAACGTTTACTTTTTTAATTCGCTTACGTTTCTTCCTTTTATCGTCGTGTTCTTTTTTGCTATCTGAACGTTTCTTCTCTACTGGTAAAACAATTTTACCAATTACAGTAGGTCCGGTCAGTTTTTCCGTCTTCGTAACGTAATTTTCAATTACGTTTGGCTTTTTCTCCTCTTTCTTTTCCGGTTTCTTTACTTCAGGCTTTTTAGTCACTTTAGCTTTTTCAACTTTAGCGGCAGTTTTTGCAGGTTCCGCTTTTGGTTTAATCGCTTCTTTTTCCACTTTAGCCGGAGGTGCAGGGGCTGGTTTTTTCTTTTTGTCAGGCCTAGTTTTTTGGTTAATGGACGATAAGTCTATTTTACCAACCACGGATACTTTCAAATCTCCAGATTCAATAACCTCAGGGTTTTCTTGTATTGGACTTTTAGCTTTCTCTTCTGCTAATCGTTTTTCTTCCGCTACTTTTTCCGCTGCTGCTACTTCTGCTGCCTTTTTCGACGCTTCTTCCGCTTCTGCAGCTGCCTTTTCGGCCGCTTTTTCCGCTTCTGCTGATTTTTTGGCCTCTGCATTTTCCAAAGCATCTTTCGCTGCTTTAGAAGATTTAAAGGTAGCCACATCAAATGCTTCTTCTACCTCTGGTTTATGCTCTTCCTTATCCTCAGGCGCTTTCACATCTTCCAAAGAAATTGTCTCTCTTTTTTCGCGTTTAACGGATGCCTGTTGAGATTTTTCCTTTGCAGTTTTATCTGCTGCAAATTCCTGCTCTAATATACTCAATACCTCACCCTCAATTTTGGTGTTTGGTTTTGAGTCTATTTCATGACCGTTTGATGCAAGAAAGTCAACTATCGTTGAAATACTTACATTAAACTCTCGCGCCACTTTGTTTAATCTTTTTGCTGTACCTGCCATACACTTTTCAGCTCTAATATTATAATTTTAATTATTATTTTACTTTTATCCTAATATTTGATCAAAAGAAAATAATTTATTCAAATTCTGCTTTTAACACTCTCAGTACATCTTCCAGTGTTTCAATTTCCAAATCTGTTCGTTTTACCAAGTCATCAATGTCCATTTCCAAGACAGATTTTGCAGAATCTAAACCAATTGATTTTAATTCCTTAATCACCCATCCTTCAATTTCATCAGAAAACTCTGATAAGTCAACATCATCAATATCTTCAGCTCCTTCACGGTATACATCTATTTCGTAACCCGTTAATTTACCTGCTAATCTAATGTTAAACCCACCTTTACCTATCGCCAAAGAAACCTGATCTGGTTTTAAAAACACCTCTGCTCTAGTTTCATCTTCGTTAATTACGATAGAAGTAACCTTTGCTGGAGACAAAGCTCTTTGGATATATAATTTTTCGTTATTGGTGTAATTAATTACATCAATATTTTCATTTCTTAATTCTCGCACTATACCGTGAATTCTAGCTCCTTTCATTCCAACACATGCCCCAACTGGATCAATTCTGTCGTCATAAGATTCCACTGCCACTTTTGCTCTTTCACCTGGTACTCTAACAATCTTTTTAATGGTAATTAAACCATCAAATACCTCTGGTACTTCTAATTCGAATAAGCGTTCTAAAAATTCAGGAGCTGTACGTGATAATATAATCACTGGATTATTATTTCTTAAATCTACTTTTGCTACAACAGCTCTAATAGCTTCCCCTTTTTTGAAATAATCAGAAGGAATTTGTTCACTTTTTGGTAAAATCAATTCGTTCCCTTCGTCATCCAATACTAAAATCTCACGCTTCCAAACTTGATATACTTCACCAGTAACGATATCACCGATACGTTCTTTATATAATTTATAAATATGATCCTTTTCAAGCTCCATGATTCTTGAAATTAAATTTTGACGAAGAGACAAAACATTTCTTCTTCCAAAATCATCTAATTTCAATTCTTCTGCTACCTCTTCACCTACTTCAAAATCTGGCTCAATTTTAATCGCATCAGAAATTGCAATTTCAATATTTTCATCTTCCACTTCTCCATCAGGAACGATTTCTCTATTTACCCAAATCTCTAAATCACCTTTATCCGGATTTATAATAACATCCACATGCTCATCAGTCCCATATCTTTTCTTCATCATTGACCTAAAAACATCCTCAAGGATGCTCATCATAGTTTCTCTATCAATGTTTTTGAAATCTTTAAATTCTGAAAAAGATTCAATTAAATCTATCGCATTCATATCTCGTCTTTATTTAAACGTAATTACCAAATTAGTCTCTTTAATTTTTTCCATCAAAATAGTATGGTTCGTTTCTTCCCATACTTTTTTCTTTTTACCTTCTAACCTTACTTTTTCTTTAGTAGTTATTTGAATCTCGGTTTCATTTGCGGCAGTTAAAACACCCTCAAACTTTCCATCTTCAATTGTTTTAACCTTTACCGTTTTCCCAATATTTTTAAGGTATTGCTTTAGCACTCTGAAAGGCTTTGAAAGACCAGCAGAAGCTACCTCTAAAGAAAAATCTTCAACTTCACGATCTAGATTATGTTCTATATTTCTACTAACCGACATACAATCCTCTATTGAAACACCATGTTCTTCATGGTCAATTTCCACTAAAATTTGGTTGCCATTACCGATAGTAATTTCCACAATATACAATGCAGGATTTCTTTCCTGAATCCTTTCATTTGCTAGATCTGCTACTTGTTGTTTTGTTATCATTTTGCGGTACAAAAAGAGGGGACAGTTTGTCCCCTCTTTTCTTGTTTTTATAATTTTAACGTTGCAAATATACGACTTTTATTAGGAATAGCAAATTAATAGATATATTTTAGACAGTAATAAAATAAATTATTAAATGCTTTACTGGATAATCCATAGGTGATTTTAACTACTTTCCCTAAATTCAACCTACTCAAAAACCCTATCTTCTCTTCTTAAAAAAGTATTAAGACTTCCAAAAACACCAACCAACTAAACTGTTGTTTCTAATCAATTTTCAATTCTGACTAGCTTTCCATGCATAATATAAATCGAAGTAACTCTTTGTATTCAAAATAACAACCCCACCTGTTGTGTCGCCATATTTTGCAGGAATTCCACCTGTATACACCGACATGGAATTGATAGAAACGCCAGGTACAGACTGCATATTTGTTTGTTTAACGCCGTCCACAAAATAAACTACATCTCCTGGCCTTGAACCTCTAATAATCAACTCTCCGTTTGGACTCACTTTTACTTCTGAGCTACGATTAGACAACATTCTTTTTGGGTCTTGAATATTCGGACTGTTTTGAATATCAGACAAAGGAATGGTCTCGATATGCTCTAACTTAATTAAAGGATCGCCAGACACTATTACCGTTGCAAGCGTATCGTTCCCGGGCAAATATAGATCATGTTTTGCAATAGATTCTGCATATACATTCACACCACTCGCTTGTGTTTTTCCCTCCATTATAGCGCTACTATGTAAGTTATACACGCCCGGTTGGATCGCGGAAAGTTTGTATTTTCCATTATAATCACTTTTCACACCAATTACATCTCCATTAAAATCTATCCAAACACTGGCAAATGGCACTGCAGTTATGGAATCACTTCCGTACACATACCCCATTATTGTCCCTGTTCCCTGCTGTGCAAATACTGGTGCCACTCCGAAAAGGAAACTTAAAATTACTATTCTAAACTTTTTCATCTTTTTACTTTTTATTGGTTTCTATATAAGTAGATGAAGAAAAAGTAGGGATTCCATAAAAGCAGTACTAAATTTATTTTATCGGCATAAAAAACGCGATATAATATGCAATTAGAACAGGGCTTTTATTTAACAAACTTTATCATCAAAAATCAAGCCTTTTTATTTTTACCAAGTTTTTTTCTTATTTTTGACAAAACAGCTGTAAAGATCAAGTTATGTTAAAACAGACGTTAAGTCATAAATTACTGCAAAAATTATCTCCTCAACAAATTCAGTTGATGAAATTGTTACAGGTTCCCACTATGGAATTGGAACAAAGAATCAAAGAAGAAATTGAAGAAAATCCCGCCTTAGAAGAAGGAAATGAAGAGGTGGATGAGTTTTCGGATGATTACGACCAAAGCGAACCAGAATCGAAAGAGGAAGATTTTGACATCAATGACTATCTAGATGATGATTTACCACAATACAAGACTTCGGTCAACAATCATTCAGCAGACGACGAAGAAGGCGGTATTCCCATTTCGGGAGGTAAGTCTTTTCATGATATTTTAACCACACAATTGGGGTTAAGAAATTTAAATGAAAAAGAAGAAGTAATTGCCCATACCATCATTGGAAACATAGATGATGATGGCTACGTAAGAAGAGAATTACCAGCATTGATTGACGATTTGGCATTCGGCTTTAATATTCATGTAAATGAACAAGAGATTGAAGATGTACTTTTTGTGATTCAGGATTTTGAACCAGCTGGTGTAGGCGCAAGAGATTTACAAGAGTGTTTATTATTACAGTTAGAGCGCAAACACCATGGAAACATAGCCATTTATACCGCTAAAAAAATATTAGAAACAAGTTTTGACGAGTTTACTAAAAAGCATTACAAAAAAATAATAAAAAAGTTTGAAATTACGGATGAGGATTTAAAAGAAGCCATTGAAGAGATTACCAAACTAAACCCGAAACCAGGAAACTCTCTAAAAGAATCAACAAATTCACAAAACTTTCAACAAATTATACCAGATTTTATTCTCGCAGAAGAAGAAGGTAATTTAATTTTATCTTTAAATGGTAGAAATGCACCAAGACTTAAAGTCAGTCGATCGTATGAAACCATGTTGAGAACCTATGCAGAAGGAGGAGAATCTAAATCGAATAAAGAGGCTGTTCAGTTTGTCAAACAAAAACTTGATTCTGCCAAATGGTTTATCGAAGCCATTCAACAAAGACAAAATACGCTAATGATTACCATGAATGCCATTTTGGAATATCAGCATGAATTTTTTATGACTGGGGATGAGACTAAATTAAAACCCATGATTTTAAAAGATATTTCTGAAATTGTTAATATGGACATTTCAACCATTTCTAGGGTAGCCAATAGTAAATATATTGCAACGCAATTTGGTACTTATAAATTAAAGTACTTCTTTTCGGAATCTCTGTCTACTACAACTGGAGAAGAAGTAAGTACGAGAGAAGTAAAAAAAATACTGCAGGACGCAATTGATGGTGAAACTAAAAAGAAACCATTGACGGATCAAAAATTAGCAGAGTTATTAAAAGAAAAAGGCTATAATATTGCCAGAAGAACGGTAGCCAAATACCGTGAACAATTAAATATCCCTGTAGCGCGTTTACGAAAAGAACTATGATCAAATCCTTTTTTAACACACTTAGTTTCTTATTTCATCCATTATTTATTCCAATTATTGGTTTATATTTTCTGTTTACGCTACCTTCCTTTACGCCTGGTTTAATTGAAAAATCATTACACCATATAAGTCCAGACATACAGACGGCAATTTACCTGATAATTACCATGCTTTTAATCATTGCACCAGGTATCAGTATTTTGATAATGATGTGGAGTAAACTAATAAAAACAGTTTACATGGAAAGTAAACAGGAAAGAACTTATGCCATAGCAACCATTTTAATGTATACCGCATTTTGTTATGTTTACTTAAGAAAAATGATGATAGACCAACCAAACTATGAATTTCTTTTGGTTTATATATTTTCCATATTATGCATTGTTCTTGCTTGTTTTATTATTAATTTCTATACCAAAATCAGTCTACATACCGCAGGTTTTTTCGGTTTAATTGGCACAATAATTGGTTATTTCAATCACCAAATAAACTACAATTTATTGTTAATCCTACTACTGGTATTAATTGGTGGTATCGTAGCATCTGGCAGACTATATTTAAAGGCGCATAAAAACGCAGAAGTATTAAGCGGCATGGTGGTAGGGTTTGGAATTGCATTTTTATGCATGAAATTTGAGTGGTTTTTATAGAATTGTATACTTTTACAAAAAAATACCTATGAAAAAAATAATGATTTTTACGTTTTCCCTTCTGTTGTTAGCCAGCTGTGGAACTGCTAAAGACGGAAAAACTGACAAATTACCAAATGGTGGATTCAATCTATTCTCCATTGAACAAGACAAAGCCTTAGGCTTACAAGTGTCTCACCAAATCGACTCCTTAAAATCAGAATATCCTATTTTAGATTCCGCTAGAAATGTAGCAGCTTATGCCTTCTTATATAATTTAAGAGACCGTATTCTTGCGACAGGAAAAGTAAAATATGCGAATGATTTTAAATGGCAATTGAGAATTATTGAAGACGACTCCACTTTAAACGCTTTTTGCACGCCGGGTGGATATATCTATGTGTATACAGGTATCATTAAGTACTTAGATACAGAAGATGAATTAGCAGGAGTTATGGGTCATGAAATGGCGCATGCCGACTTAAGACATTCTACTAGACAAATGACGAAATCTTACGGGTTACAAATACTAATTGATGCTACCTTAGGAAATTACGAAGCATTAAAGCAAATCACAACGGGTATTATTGGATTAAAATTTAGCCGTTCACACGAAACAGAAGCAGACCAAATGTCGGTACATTATTTATGCGGAACGGATTATGATGCAGATGGTGGTGCTGGATTTTTTGAAAAAATTGAAGCAGCTGGAGGAAGTGGAACACCTGAATTTTTAAGCACACACCCAAGTCCAGCAAACAGAGTAGAAAATTACCATAAATGGGCAACAGAAGAAGGTTGTGCACCTGGCAAAGACAATAGAACACGTTATGCTAATTTTAAAAAATTATTCTAACTAAAACAAAACACTAAAAAAGCCTTTTAATTTTTAAATTAAAAGGCTTTTTTTTGCTGTAACTTTTAAGGTCTTAAAAACGTCTTGCATAAAAATTTACATTATTCCGATATATAAATATTACTTTTGCATTAAGAAAAAATAAAAATGAAAATTACCTTACTTGCTTTTACATTATTATTAAGCCTCCACCTTTTTAGTCAAAATAATTATACGATTAGTGGCAACATTAAAGACAGCGAAACAGGGGAGGATATCATTGGAGCACAAATCACCATTAAAGAAATGGAAGGGAAAGGTGCCATTACTAATGTTTACGGTTTCTATTCCTTGACCCTTCCAGAGGGGAAATACACAGTCAACTATCGCTTTATTGGTTACAAAACTACCACCATAAAAGTTGAACTAAACCAGAACATAAGAAAAGATTTAGAATTAGGTGTATCTGCGGAAATGCTAAACACCGTAGAAGTTACAGCAGAAAAATTAGGGGAAAATTTAAAGACAACAGAAATGGGTGTCGATAAAATTAACGTGAAGGATATTGAAAGTATTCCTGTTTTATTTGGAGAAAAAGATATTTTAAAAACCATGCAATTATTACCAGGCGTTAAATCAGCAGGTGAAGGAAATTCTGGTTTTTATGTTAGAGGGGGTGGCTCAGACCAAAACTTAATTCTATTAGATGAAGCACCTGTTTACAATGCTTCCCACTTACTTGGTTTTTTCTCCGTCTTTAATTCAGATGCTTTAAAAGATGTAAAATTATACAAGGGCGCAGCTCCCGCAGAATTTGGTGGTAGACTTTCTTCTGTAATGGACATTAAAATGAAAGAGGGTAATTCTAAAAAATTAGCAGCAAGTGGCGGTATTGGATTAATATCAAGCAGACTTACCTTAGAAGCGCCGATTGTAAAAGACAAAGGTTCCTTTATTATTTCTGGAAGAAGAACCTATGTCGACCAATTTTTAAGGTTTTCAAACAACGACAGGTTAGACGGTGCTGGACTATTCTTTTATGATTTAAATGCAAAAGCTAATTATAGAATCTCGAATAAAGATAGAATTTTTATTTCTGGTTATTTAGGTAGAGATCAATTCAAATTTGGGGAACAACTTTCTTTCGACTGGGGGAATTTAACTTCAACTGTGCGTTGGAATCACATTTACAGTCCGAAACTATTTGGCAATGCAACCTTTATTTTTAGTAAATACAATTACGTGATTGGCATTGGAGAAGGTAATGGGAAAATTGAATTAGGTTCTCAAATACAAGATTTTAATTTTAAAAAAGACTTCGATTATTATTTAAATTCAAACCACACTTTAAAGTTTGGCGCCAATATCATTCACCACACTTTTGAACCTGGAGATATTAATATAGGAGAAGATTTAGGATTTACAATTGATGACATTCCAGTAAAACATAGTGTTGAATCTGCACTATACGTTTCAGATGATCACAAAATTGGAAAGAGACTTAATTTAACTTATGGATTGCGCTATTCTAATTTCACTCAAATTGGACCTGGTGAAACTTATGCTTTCGACGAGGAAGGAAATGTTACGGAAACAACTACCTATCAAACCAATGAAAAAGTAGTAGCATATAACGGTTTGTCGCCTCGTTTTGGTGTGAACCTTATACTAAATGAAAAAAGTTCATTAAAAGCAGGATATTCTCGTACTTACCAATATATGCATTTAATATCCAACTCAACCAGTGCAACACCTACTGACATTTGGTTGCCTTCAAGTAACATTATAAAACCACAAGTAGCGGATCAAGTATCCTTAGGCTATTTTAGAAACTTTAGAAAAAACACCATTGAATTTTCTGCTGAAACCTATTACAAATCGTTCCAAAATGTGATTGATTATAGAGATGGTGCAGAGGTAACTTTAAACCCAAATGTAGAGGCAGAATTATTATTTGGAATTGGAAGGGCATATGGTCTAGAGCTACTCTTAAAAAAGAAAACAGGTAAATTTACAGGATGGGTAAGTTATACCCTATCTAAAACGGAAAATCAAATTGAAGGCATTAACAATGGAGATTGGTTTTCAGCTAAACAAGACCGGACACATGATATATCAGTAGTTTTAATGTATAATCTAAATGAAAGGCTAAACTTTTCTGGTTCTTGGGTATACTATACGGGTAATGCGGTTACTTTTCCAAGTGGAAAATATGAAATAGATGGTCAAGTCATTAACCAATATACAGAAAGAAATGGTTACAGGATGCCAAACTACCACAGAATGGACTTGGGGATTACCTTATATAATAAAAAGACCAAAATAGTAAAAGACATAGATAATAAAAGCGTTACCGTTAAAAAGAAATTTCAGTCGAATTGGAATTTTTCCGTATATAACGTTTATGGTAGAGAAAATGCTTACTCGATTACTTTTGGAACCAATGCGGAAACGGGACTAACAGAAGCAACAAAATTAGCTTTGTTTAAAATTATACCATCTATAACTTACAATTTTAATTTTTAAAAAAATGAAAAAAGTATTTACATTCTTACTAATCATCACTGCCTTTTTACAAATAAGCTGTGAAGAAGTCATAGATATTCCATTAAACGACGCAGCTCAAAAAATAGTTGTAGAAGCATTTACTTCTAATATTGAAGGTAGAAGCTATGTCAAACTAACCAAATCAAGTACAGTTTATACCAATAATAATTTTGAAAAAATATCGGGTGCTTCTGTAATCATTACCGATCAAAATGGTATTAATTCAGTTTTTCTAGAAGACTCTACAGAAAAAGGTTTATATCTTTTTCCAAGTTTTAAAGTAGAAAACAACATGACGTACGACCTAAAAATAAATGCAGATGGAGAGGAAATTACTGGCACTGCAACGAGTTCATTTACGCCTTCTCTTGATTTAATTATGGGGGCACCAATTAGTCTATTACCAGATACATTAACCCAAGGTTTAGAATTTTTTGATCCTAGTACTCGTTTAATTCTATACTTATTTTCTGACCCAATACCTACTGGAGATAATTATCGAATTATTGCCTATATAAATGGCGAAAAAGATAACAATTATTACATCACCAATGACTTAATTGGTTCTGGAGAACAATTTGGTGGTGTATTATTTGGGGCAGATGTAGATTCTGCAGATGTAGTTCATGTAGAACTGTTAACCATGGATAATGCCAATTATGATTATTTCTATTCTTTAGTGAATAATACTGGTACGGGGCCTTTTGCGGCTACACCGTCTAACCCTGTTTCCAATTTGACCAATAATGCTTTAGGTTATTTTGGTGCCTATTTAATGGACACAACCTCATTTGTTGTATTCTAAAAAATCTTAAAAGCAACTTAGATTTTATCACAATTTAAAATCAAACCATTTTTTATTTTTACTTTAGTGCACGTTAACCATGGCTAAATCAATCCAAAAACAAAAAAACGGCTTAAAAACCGCCTACGCTTCTACCATTATTGGTATTGTACTGGTATTAGCTGTTCTAGGAATTAGTGCTTGGTTGGTCTTGGGAGTTAATGCCTTAAAGGACCAGAAGGTGGAAGAGCTAGAGGTGGATTTATTTTTCAACAACAACGTTAATGAATTAGAATTAAAGCAAATTGAAGCAGAATTAATGGCACAACCATATATTCAAAAAGCTTTTTACCGTTCTGCAGATGAAGCATGGGAAATTACAAAAACCATAGTTGGTGACACTGCCTTAAATATTATTGGGAATGAAAACCCACTTAATCAATCTATAATCATTAACTTAAAAAAAGAATATGTAGTACTAGATAGTATGCTCCATATTGAACAAATTTTACTCCAAAAATACCCAGGTCAAATAAAAGAAGTTTCTTATCGAGCAGCCGCATTTACTGATATCAATGGTGGCTTAAAGAAATTTGTGTATTTTATTTTATTTGTCGCCGCCCTTTTACTTGTTGTTGCCATTGCCTTAATTAATAATACCATTCGACTTGCCCTTTACTCAAAAAGGTTTATCATTAAAACCATGCAATTGGTAGGTGCTACCCCTCGCTTTATTAGAAGACCATTTATTTGGCAAGCAGTTTGGCAAGGGCTACTCTCCGGTATTATTGCAGGTGGAATGGTATTTGGATTCTTAATGTTATTAGAACAATTTATCCCAAATGTCATTTATTTGACAGATATCAACTTATTTTTTATAGTTTTGGGAGGAATTATTGCATTAGGGATGTTGATAACAGTAGTTTCAACTAGTATCGCGCTAAGAAAATATTTAAGGTTGTCTTTAGACAACTTATACGGATAAAAATAAAAGAATGGAAAAAGAGAATTTTGTATTTGGTAAAGACAATAAATTATACATCATCATTGGGTTTTGTATCACATTATTAGGTTTCTTATTAATGATGGGTGGAGGATCTGAAGACCCAACCGTGTTTAATGAAGAAGAACTTTTCAGTCCAATTAGAATTACAGTTGCACCTTTCCTAGTAATTTTAGGTTATGTAGGCGTATTGTATGGCATCATGAAAAAGAAGAAAAATAAATAATTTTCATGTCAATTATTGAAGCGATTATCCTTGGAATTATCCAAGGATTAACAGAGTTTTTGCCTGTTAGTAGCAGTGGCCATTTAGAATTAGCCAAATTTATCATGGGCGACGAATCATTGCCCAAAGAAAGTATGATGATGACGGTAGTTTTGCATTTCGCAACCGCATTAAGTACCGTAGTGATTTTCCGAAAAGAAATCACCCAAATTATTAAGGGACTTTTTGCCTTCAAATGGAACGAAGAGCTTAAATTCTCCCTGAAAATCATTATTTCTATGCTTCCTGCAGCTATTGTTGGGATATTATTTAACGAAGAATTAGAGACCTTTTTTTCAGGTAAAATTCTATTAGTAGGGGTAATGCTTATACTTACTGGTGTTTTACTTTTAATGGCAGATCGTGCAAAACACACCGATAAAAATGTTAGTTTTTCAAGTGCATTAATTATTGGTATTTCACAAGCCATTGCCATATTACCGGGTCTTTCTCGTTCCGGGTCTACCATTTCAACCTCCGTGTTACTTGGTATCGATCGAGAAAAGTCGGCCAGGTTTTCATTTTTAATGGTAGTACCTTTAATTTTTGGGAAAATTGCCAAAGATTTAATGAGTGATGAATTTGTAACCACTTCTTTAAATTATACTAACCTAAGTATTGGTTTTATTGCAGCATTTTTAACCGGACTAGTCGCTTGTACATGGATGATTAAATTGGTGAAAAAATCTAAACTTTCTTACTTTTCAATTTACTGTTTTGTCATTGGAACGGTAGCCATTGTTTACACTTTACTTTAATAAATGAGTGATCAAAAAAAATTCGATTTTAAAGCAGGAGAATTACTACTTGTTGACAAACCATTAACTTGGACTTCATTTCAAGTTGTCAATAAATTACGTTGGAAAATTCGTAATAAAATTAATGTGAAAAAAATTAAAGTCGGTCATGCGGGAACACTTGATCCTTTAGCAACTGGTTTATTAATATTATGCACTGGCAAAAAAACCAAAGAAATTGAATCCTTTATGGGCATGGAGAAAACCTATTCAGGTTCTATCACATTAGGTGCTACTCGCCCATCTTACGACTTGGAGACTGAAATAGACGCTACTTTTCCTACGGAACACTTGACTTCAGAAAAAATTATAGCAATGGCAAATCGTTTTGTTGGAGAACAAGACCAAATGCCACCAATTTTTTCAGCAAAAAAAATCAATGGAGAAAAGGCCTACGACTTGGCAAGAAAAGGGGAAGAAGTTATTTTAAAACCAAAAAGAATCACCATCTCAAAGTTTGAAATCACTAAAATTGAAAACAATACCGTTTACTTTATCATCACTTGCTCCAAGGGAACTTACATCCGTTCGATTGCATATGATTTTGGTAAAGCACTTGAAACAGGCGGATACCTTTCGAGTTTAAGAAGAGAAAAAATTGGTGAATTTGATGTCAAAAATGCCATGGATATTGATGCTTGGTTAACTCATATTGAACAATGTGAAGTTGAAGAAAATATCAATTAATTATTAACTAAAGCATTAAGTTTTTATATTTGTGTTAAATCGTTTTAAAAACTTTTTATGTTATGAAAATTTGTCAAGTCTGTCAGAAAGAATTTGAAGGTCGATCCAACCAAAAATTTTGTGGAATGAAATGTAAAAATCAACACCACAACGAAGAAAACAAACACAAAGAACAACAAGTCAATAAAATTAATCGCTCCCTGCATAAAAACTGGACGACTTTACAGAAAGTTTTTGCAATTTATAGAAGCGCACCCATTCAAAAAGATATATTACTTGCCCACGGGTTTGATGACAAATACCATACACACGTGCATGTTAGTCCGAATGGAGAAAGTTACAAGATGGTCTACGATATGGCCTACAAACCATATTTTGACAATCAAGTACAAATAGTTAAATTAGAAGACTAAAATATATTTATGAAGATATTCACTATAGGTATGATCCTTTTTATTGGATTAAATTTGCAGGCACAAACCGATAAAAAAATAATCAACCAAGAGACATACGATTTGTGGAAATCGATTAAAAATGAGCATTGGAGTCCAGACGGGCAATTAATCACCTACGAAATAAATCCTGCAAAAGGAGATGGGTATTTATTTATCCAATCGACAGAAACCCTTGAAAAAGATTCTATACTCAAAGGTAAAAATGCAAAAATACATTACTTAAATAAATATGTGGTTTTTAATATCACTCCGGGTTACGACACCCTTCGTACATTAAAATTAGAAAAAACAAAAAAAGAGAAAATGCCAAAAGATACTTTAGGTATTTTTTGGATAGGTAAAGATTCATTAATGACTATACCCAAAGTAAAATCTTACCGCTTAGCAGCAGAAGGTGATTGGATGGCGTATTTAAGTGAAACGGATGAAAGAGCAGATTGTCCTACGTATAAAAAGTGGCAAATCATTAAAAAGAGAAGAAAGTGCGAGAAGGAAAAAACAGCAGGTTCCACTTTGCACCTATTAAACCCGTTAACTTCATCAGAAATAGTTATTGATAAAGTAATGGACTACAAATTCAATAAATCTGGTAACTTTCTAATCTATTCCATTAGTCAAAAAGGAAAATCAGATAGTTTAACCATAATGAGTTTAAACCTTCAAAATACCAAATATGACACCTTACTTAAAAATCAATTGGAGATTAAAGATTTAACTTTTGATGAAGCGGGAACACAAATGGTGTTTTTAAACACCATTGACACAAATAAAATTAAAACGTTTCAATTGCGTTATTTTAAATTGGGAGACACAACGACAACAGTAATTGCAGACACTTTATTTCCAGGCATGAATGCTGGGTGGTCGGTTTCAGCAAACCAAACGCCTTACTTTTCAAATAATGGTAGAACTATTTATTTTGGAACAAATATCCAAATTGAACAAGAAGAAGAGGACACCCTATTGAGCAATGAAAAAGCGAAAGTAGATGTATGGTCTTGGACAGATAAAAAGGTACAACCACAACAATTAAAAGAATTACGATATTCGAAGAATAGTGCTTTCTTGACAAAAATTAACCTCGATACAAAAAAAATAATTCACCTAACAGAAAGTGAATATGATCAAATTAATATCAATACAAAAGCAAATGCTTCCTTTGCCTTGGTGAGAAATGACGAAAGTCAACGTTTAGCAAACTCTTGGGAATTCCCTTGGCCTTCTGATTATTTTTTACTGAATCTTGACAATGGTGACTGTAATTTAATGCTGAACAACCAAGGTTACTACCCAAGCCTTTCTCCTAAATCCGACTATCTAGTTTGGTATAATGGGAACGATTCCGTTTGGTATAGCACAGATACTAGAACCCAAACAGTAAAACCATTAACAAATAAATTAGATGATATTTTTTATTCTGACAACAATGGGTCACCATTTAACCCTTATCCAGAAGGCAATAGTGGCTGGGTGTTAAAAGACGGAAAGGAACAAATAATTATTGAAAGTGAAAATGATTTATGGTTGGTTGATCCGAGTAATCATTTAAAAGCAGTTTGCATTACAGGAAACAAAGGCAAGCAAGAACAAATCAAATACTCCATATCAAGTTGGGACCGTGATTCTGCTTACATAGATTTGACCAGAGCATTTATAAAAGGAGTGGACAAGGAAAGTAAAGATGAATTTGTAACCAATATTAATCATGCCATTCAAGGTAATAAGTATTTAAATGGACCACACAAATTTTACTATGTGGTAAAGGCAAAAAAATCGGATAAGGTATTTTATCGTAAAATGACTGTCTCTCAATATCCCGATCTTTTTGTAACAGATTTATCCTTTAAGGATTCGAAACAATTATCGCACACCAATCCACAACAGCAAAATTATAATTGGGCAACAGTAGAACAAGTACAATGGAAAAGTTATAAAGGACTAGAATTAGATGGCTTATTATATAAACCAGAAGACTTTGATTCCACTAAAAACTATCCAATGATTGTTTATTTCTATGAGAAGTATGACGACCGTTTACATAATTATTATGCCCCTCGACCAACTGCATCCATAGTTCACCCGACCGAATATGCAAGTAATGGGTATTTAGTTTTTATTCCAAACATTTTATATACACCAGGTCACCCAGCCAAATCGGCTTATGATTGTATTTTAAGCGGAACCGATTATTTAACCGATAAATACAGTTGGATTGACACGAATAAATTAGGATTACAAGGGCAAAGTTGGGGTGGTTATCAAACAGCACAATTGGTTACTATGACAGACAAATATGCTTGTGGCATGGCTGGAGCACCCGTAAGTAACATGTTTTCTGCATATGGCGGAATACGTTGGGGGTCTGGAATGAGTAGAGCATTTCAATACGAAAGAACACAAAGTAGAATTGGCTGTACCATTTGGGAGTGCCCTGAATTATACATTGAAAACTCACCAATTTTTGGATTACCAAATGTACATACCCCTTTGTTAATTATGCACAACGATAAAGATGGAGCAGTTCCTTGGTACCAAGGAATAGAAATGTTTATGGGCTTAAGAAGATTAGAAAAACCAGTTTGGCTACTGAATTATAATGGAGATGGACACAATTTGATGCAAAATGCAAACCGAGAAGACCTGAGTAAAAGAATGATGCAATTTTTTGATTTCTATTTAAAAGGTGAAGCTATGCCTTTATGGATGAAAAATGGCGTTCCAGCATTAGAAAAAGGTAATCCATCTAATTTAGAATTAGAAAAATTGGAATTGGATTAATTTTACTAACTTTATAGAGAATTATGAATTGGAGAACCATTGTATTTATTGGCTTGCTTTTTACTACAAGCTTTGGCTTTGGTCAGAGTACGGTTGTTATTCCTAATGTTTTTACGCCAAACTATGATGGCGTAAATGATGTTTTTGAAGTGGATGCAACCGGTTACGAAGCACTTACCTGTCAGGTTTATAACAGACATGGTAGTCTAGTTTATCGTTACTTTGGTCTTAAAGGAAATTGGGATGGGCATACACATGCTGGTGTACCTTGTGTAGATGGTGTATATTTTGTAGTTATTGAATTGACACTACCGGACGGTTCCAAGGAAGTAGTGAGTGGCAATGTTCAATTACTTAAGTGATATAATATTCATTTAATACGCCAATCCCCTATTGCTTTATAACAAGCACTCTTTTTTCCCAACCCCTTCCGGAAACAAAAATGACGGAAATATTGTACAATCTTCAAGCATTTTAATGGACCAAACATTTTTTCCATTGGCATTTGTATAGATAGTATCGCATAATCACCACCACAACTTCGTTTACTTAAAACTATTAAGTGTTGATTTGACATGTTTTATATTTTTTTTAAGTAGAAATTAAAAAAAAAATTTTTTAACACCCACCCCTAAGGTTGATTTTTCACGTGTTAACTCAAACAATAAAAATTAATATTATGAAAACAATTAAACTCTTTTTAACTTTTGCACTGCTTGGAATATTCCAAATGGCAAGTGCACAAACAGATGTATTGGTTACAGGATCTTTACTCAACACTAACTCAGCTGCAATTAATGTAAACCTCAACTTTTATGATGGTACATTTGCAACTAGCACTACTGTTACTACAGATGTTAATGGATACTATTCTCACATATTTCCTGGTACAGCGTCGAGTGTTGGAACAGTAGAATTAATTGTTCATGATTGTAACAATGACTCAATTCTTGATACACAAGCATACAATGTTTCCTTAGGTGATACTTTAGTAAATTTTGCAACTTATGATTATTGTCCAAGTGTAACACCTCCACCAACAACAGCAAACGTTTATGCTTCTGGAAATTTAATCAATACAAACTCTGCAGGAATCAATGTTTCACTTGTTCTTTTGGATGTTAATGGAAATACAATGAATGCTACCGCTGTAACAAATGCAAACGGTGACTACTCACATACCTTTGTTACATCATTAACAAGTCAAGGTACCGTATACATGCAAGTGCAAGATTGTAATTCTGATTCTATTTTTGAAACAAAAGCATATGATTTAAACGTGAATGATAGTATAGTTATTTTTACTACGGCTGACTACTGTCCAGTAGTAATACCTCCAACAAATTGTTATGCTTATTTTACGGTTGATCAAGCATTAGATGCTAACGGAGTAGCAATTGGAAATCAATTAATTGTAACTGATAGTTCCGCAACAACAGGAACTGGTAATTTAACTTACACTTGGAATTTTGGTGACGGTACTACAGGAACAGGTTCAACACTTACTCATGCTTACAGTGGAAATGGACCATATGTTTTATGTTTAACTATTGCTGATGGTTTTGGCTGTACAGCATCATATTGTGATACAATTAGCGTTGATTCTTTAGGGATGATAGAAGCGGAAGGTTTTACCCTAAACATAGGTGTAGAGGTGACTTTAGAAGTTGAGAAAACTGATTTTTCTTCAGCTGTAAATATCTATCCAAACCCAGCTGTGAATTTCATTAATATTGAATTCAATACAGGTGCGCAAACTCTAAACAAAATTACAATGATTGATTTATCAGGAAAAGTAGTGTTTGAAGAAAACAATAATAACGCTTCCAATAACAAAACAACTATTAGTACCGAAGGAATTGCACCAGGAACTTACTTAATTCAAATGCAATTTAACAATGAATTATACCATCAAAAAGTGATTATAAAATAACCCTTACGTTTTTGGGACATTTATTTTGAATAAAATCACAACGCCTAGATATTTATTATCTGGGCGTTTTTTTATAAAAATTTTTAATTATTTCTCTTTGCTTAATTCACTAAATATCATTAAATTGACCTATATTTAAAAATTAATTTAAAATATTTTACTTTAACACCCACCCCTTTATTCAATTTATTACGTGTTAACTAAAACAGCAAAAAATTAACGCTATGAAAACAATAAAACTCTTTTTAACTTTTGCTCTGATTGGGGTATTTCAATTAGCTTACGCACAAACAGATATAATTGTATCAGGACAATTACTCAATGTTAGCACGGCACCATTTAATGTAGTAACCCTCAACTTTTATGATGGTACATTTGCAACTAGCTCTTCCGCAAATACTGATATTAATGGATATTATTCTCACACCTTTCCCGGCACATTAACAAGTGCAGGAACTGTTGAATTAATCGTTCATGATTGTAACAATGACACCATTTTCGAAACAAAAGCATACAATGTATCTACAGGAGATACTTTAGTTAACTTTACTACATTTGACTATTGTCCTACTACCAATCCTCCAGCGACGAGTAATGTATATGCTTCAGGAAACCTAACTAACACCAACTCAGTAGCAATCAGCGTTTTGCTTTCTCTTGTTGATGTTAATGGAAATACAATGAACGCTACCGCTATAACAAATACCAATGGCGACTATGCGCAAACATTTTCCACCACTACAACAAGTCAAGGTACCGTTTATATGCAAGTGTTAGATTGCAATGCAGATTCCATTTATGAAACTAAAGCATATGATTTAAACGTAAATGACAGTCTTGTTACTTTTACAACAGCCGACTATTGTCCTGCTATAACACCGCCAGTAATGGCAATATATGCATCTGGACAATTAACAAATACAGCCTCGGCAGGAATCAATGTATCGCTTGAACTTATGGATGGCGGAAATACAACAAGTGTTACTGTTGTTACAGATGCCAATGGCGACTATTCACATATATTCTATCCTTCAACCACTCAAGGCACAGTTTATATGCAAGTACAAGATTGCAATGCGGATTCCATTTTTGAAACAAAACCATTTGACTATACCACTAATGACACCTTAGTTAATTTCACTACTTTTGATTACTGTCCAGTTACAGTGCCTACTACTTGTCAAGCATACTTTACAGTTGCACAAGCGACTGGACCAAATGGGGGGACTATAGCTGGATCAGTACAGGTAACTGATGGCTCAACTGCATCCAACCCTGCTAATTTAACTTATACTTGGTATTTTGGTGATGGCAGTCCGAACGGTGTTGGCACAGCATTAACGCACAATTACCCTTTAAACGGACCATACGCACTATGTTTAACCATTAATGATGGCTTAGGATGTATTAGCTCGCATTGTGATACCATTAGTGTTGACGCTTCGGGCTTGTTAGAAAGTGAAGGTTTTACATTGTATATAGGTACGGAGGTCTTAGCAGTAGAAAAAACGAATTTTTCTTCAGCTGTCAGTATTTATCCAAACCCTGCAAGTGATTTTATCCATATTGAATACAACACAGGAAACAAGGCATTAAATAGCGTGACCATGTATGATTTAACGGGAAAAGTAGTTTTCGAAAATAACTCCAATAATGGGTCTGCTCATAAAATGACTATAAATACTGAAAATATTGAGACTGGTACTTACTTAATTAAGATGTTATTTGATGATGAAATATATAATCAAAAAATAATAATAAAATAAACTTTCATGTGATGAGACGATAGTAATTAAACAATCGTCTTATGTAATATATAGTGATACTTGATCCAAAATTATTAAAACGTCTTAAAAAGTTAGACAAAAAAGCACAACTACTATTTTATAGGCAGTGTTTTAACACACTTATGTCTATATGCGTTAGATACACAAATAATAAGGATGATGCAGCCATATTTGTAAATGAAGCATTTTTAAAAATAATAACCAATATTGATAAAATAGATATTGATAAACCATTAGATCCTTGGATGCGAAAAATAGCTGTAAACTGTATTATTGATCACTTTAGAAAAGAAAAAAAAGAAATCAACATTAGATTAGAAGATAACGCCTATGAAGAAATTGGTGTAGAAAATGAAATAGAACAATTGATAGAGCAGGAATTTATTGAAGACATACTAAGTCAACTTCCTCCTAAGACAAAACTAGTATTGAATCTTCATTATAGAGAAGGATATTCACATAAAGAAATTGCTGATAAATTAAACATCAGCTTAGAGACTTCGAAATGGCATGTAAAATCTGCCCGAAGACAATTAAGAAAAACAAAGATTGCCAATTGAAAGAAGAGGACGACATAGCGAATTTTATAAATAACTCCCAAGTTGAGTCTTTTGATATTAAGCAAGAATGGCTCGATAACATGAGTACACAATTAGATGCTTACAATGCTGAAAAGGCAGCAGTAACGCGTAAAAAATGGTGGTTTACATTACTTTTAATTCCAGTGATTATTTTTCCAGTTTTTTGGTTAAGTGACACGAAGGTTGAACATTCACCTACCATTACCACTCAAGAGACTAATAATACAGTATTAATTGAAAAATCTTTAAATGACCATGCCTTCAAAAAAAGTAACGCTTCAACACCAATCCCAAATGACCATACATCAGATTTAACTTTCGAAAAAACTGCCATTACAAACTTAGACAAGGCAATACCACCAGTAGAAAAATCAAATAATAACACCCTAAATCCAGCAGCTAATAAGCAGGTAAGTAAGGCGAAAAACAAGGCCATAAAAAACAAAAAACAACTCAATCCTCAGCCTAAATCATCAGGGAAAATTGCAGTTAAACCAATGTTGAACCACAATTCAAAATCTGATCAAATAGCTTCAAAAAAGAAAACACTTGACTCAGAAGATCAATTGATTACTCAAAAAGACAACGTAGAAGTTGACCCTGTTGTTGACAATACTTTTAACCCAGCGCTTCAGAATTTACCTGATGCGCCTAGCACAGTAGATTCAACATCTAGCCCAAGTAAAACAGAACAGCAGTATCAAGATTCGAATCCTGTACCAAATGTAGTTGAGTACGATAGCGAAAAGGCAGAAACACCAATAGAAACAGCCGAACAATTCGCAACTAATCCAGAAATTAAAACAGCTGCAGATACTTCCATATTATGGGAAACCCAAGCAATAGCGCCAGCAGCATTAGACTCTACATACCCCGCTGAAATCGAGGAACAAAACACTGACTCAGTGATAGCAATAGCGGCTGATATTAAAATTGAAGGAGACGATTACAAAAAACCAAAATTATGGATGATTGGTCTTACTTTAGGACCAGACTTATTAAGTAAGCAATTAACCACAAGCAGCGAATTACAAAACTTTGAACAAAAGAAAACAGAGGAATTAATTGATAATACTTGGGGGTTTGATTTTGAAATCAATAGACATTTAACACCATGGCTGGTTGTTGGAACAGGAATCGGTTTTAAAAAATATCAAGAAGTCAATTCCTACGGTACAGAAACTTTTATCACTATTGACACCACTTATGTAATTGAAGATATTAGTTTCATGTATAAGGACAGTACCATTGCAGATTCGGTATTAATTCCTAACTTTTTAACGGTAGCTAAAACAAGCAAAGACTCGGTTGTAGATGACTCTAAACAAGTAGCGAATGGAACTGTATCAAGCTCCTACATTCAAATACCTATTAATGTGCAATTGATATTTTTGAACAAGAAAAAATTTAACGCATATACCAACCTGGGGCTTACGGCTGGCTTATTGACAAACAATAGCGGACTTGTTGTGGATTATAACACAAACGAAATAGTGAATTATACTACCAGAAAAATGATTTTTAGCAGTTCAGTCGGTCTAGGCGTAAACTATAATTTAATTGGTCCACTCGACTTTAAACTCTACGGTGCTTATCGATTTAATTTAACCAATTTCAGTCTAACACCAAATGTTGAAAAAAGGTACAATGGCTATCAGTTTAGAACAGGTCTTGTTTTTCACTTTTAAGATAAAAGACATTAAATTATAGACTTATAATTAAAAAAAAGTGAATAGTTTGCTTTGTACATTTAATGCTAAGCCTTGCATATTAATTTCAAGAACAAATTTTAGGTTATCCAAAATATCTATAGCCGAATAAGTATTATGCCATCAACTTATTTTCCATTAAGCGGGAATACACGAAGCTACCTGTACAGGAACTATTTTTCTTCGCTGTTCTCTTTACTTGCTCAGATAAATAAATCATTTATTTGCATGTTAAAATAAAAAGGGGCAACAAATTCTGCTGACCCTTTTTTCTTCATGCCAAATTTCCCTTTTAGAGGAATTACTTTTTGCTTCCTAATAATAACAATTCACTAATTTGAACCTCGGTAGTGTATCTTTTTTTTGCCCCCTCTTCACTGATATCAAAAGCAAAAACCTCTAAATTTTGAGTAGCTGCATACACGGCATTTCGACCTTCTCCTTCAGCAGGCATTAATAGCTTGCCATGCAGATGATACTGTGCAAGTTTTTCTTTAAAAAAAGCATTTGATTCAGTGCCATAAGCAAATGGTTTTGCTCCGTAACGTTTTTCCCACATCTCTTTCATTGTCTCCTATTATTATAAGAAAAAGATATGGTTTAACTATATAAGTTAAGTAGAAAGAAAAAAACACCTCATTTTGGTTTTCCCAAAACAAGGTGTATATCTACATATGACCTATTTTCAATAGGTCATAAATATATAACTTACATCAAAAAAAAGCGAGACGTATTAGAGCCATTTTAATAACTTTATAGTATACAAATTACAGATTTGAAATTATTTTTTATCAGCGAGTTTCTTTAAAATCATATCAATTTGATTTTGTTGCATTTCTAGTTTAGATTTTAATTCTTCATTTTCAATTTGAACCTCTAGTAGCAATTCTTCTTGTGCCTCAATTATGCTCTTTAAGCCATTTACAGACTCAGCCGCATCTAAATTTTTCACTTCAACTTCACCAGTGTTTTTATTTTTAATGTATACTAAGTTTTCACCGCTTAACTGCTCAACAGTTCTTGCTAGTTTTGTCATGTCAACATTAATTATGGTGTCGTTACGCTCACTGTAAAAAGCCCATGCTAAATTTTCACTTGGTCCGTTTGGAATGGCACTAAAATTATGGGGCGATATGGTTGTTACATTATTTGATTCGTCTTTCACTTTTATTTCACCGGCGCTGTTCCAAATAGCAGTTTTATTAGTACCAGTTAAAGACCCAACACTATTCCCACGGTTTAAATATAATATTCCAAACCCGGTTGTTGTCCTTGTTCCTGTTCCGTCCGTGTTACTCCAGTCGGAACCTATAAACACATTACCATTCCTCTGAACAATAAGTCCATCTTTCCCCGCTTGAGTCGGAGAAGCAGAATACCTTATTCCCACTGTAAAAACTCTATCTGTAACATTGTATCCACCTGCAGGTGTAAAGCTAGTATTATGTAAACCAACACTTACTTCTCCAGGTCCGTAGTTACTTGCTCTACGTCCAATAGCCGCACCAGCCCAGCCATTTGCAGTTGATCCAGAACCTGCAGCAAGGGAACTGGCAGCGTAGGATATACAGCTAGTTCCCATAACAAATGAGTCGTCCCCTCTTGCTGCACTGTTATTTCCAAAAGCAGTAGACTGAGCACCAATAGCGAGTGAGTTTCTTCCTCCTGCAAACGAAGAAATACCTATGCTATCCTCATCCCAATTCTTATTTTGGACATACCCCGCTCTAAACGCCCCTTTACTTTCATCAAAAAACATTCTTTCCCGATTACTATTACTACTTATGTGATCTAACTGATAAGATCCCACAACAAAATCTTTACTTATATTAGATGTGCTTGGTCTAATTACCCCTCCACTTTCTTCAAAAACAGAGCTAGAAGCCAAGGGCGAAAGGTCAACCGTAGCTGGATTTCCGTTTTCAATATTAATTTGTAGGCTATTACCAGTTAGTACGGCAGAAGTTATGTTTTGGTCGTCTCCACCATCTGCACCTTGAGGGCCTGCAGGACCTGTTGGGCCAGCAACTCCGGTTGCCCCGGTTAAACCAATTGGGCCTTGTGGACCAGTTGATCCGGTTGCGCCTGTTAATCCAGTAGGACCTTGAGCGCCCGTTAAACCAGGTGATCCAGCAGGACCTGCAACGCCTTGTGAACCTGTTGGACCTGTTGGTCCAGCAGGACCTTGAGGACCAGTTGGACCTGCTACACCTTGAGCGCCATCAATTCCATCAGCACCAGCAGGACCTTGAGGACCTGTTAATCCTGTTGGACCTGCAGGGCCTTGCGGGCCAGTTGGCCCGGGTAAAGCACCACTTCCTGAAGTCTTTGCATACAATGCATAGGGCACACTCATCAGCTGACTTGTGCCTGAAATTGTATACGTGCTCCCTCCTGTAGGGTCCGTTTCTGTTTTAATAAAATATGGGCCATTTCCCCAATCTATTACCGAAAAATTTCCAGTAATTACGTTCCCTGCTCCAACCTCTATACTTACTAATCCATTCGTATTCGAATTGGGTATTTGGGTTTCAACATAAACTGGCGTTCCAGTAATTGAACCTTGCAAAACACTAATTTTTAATCCAATATTACTATTCGTAATTAAATTATTACTAGCATCTCGAATCACAAATTGATACGATATTTTTTCTGGTGCTTGTGCGAACATCATGAGAGACATCAGCATCAAGCTAATTGATAAAATAATTTTTTTCATAGTTTTAGTGTTTTATTAATTTGAAGTTCTTTAAAATTTGGCCTTCTTTTTGAATATTTAGATAATAGCTTCCAGCTGATAAGTTTTCTAGATTAATGCTTGTTTGGTCCGTATTTAATTTGGCTTCAAGCACAATTTTTCCCTGAAAATTATACAGGCGATAATAAAGACCATCTATATCATAGTCTGATATTTTTAAATGAATCAATTTGCTTGAAGGGTTTGGGAATACTACCGCATTGATGCTTGTTTGATAGGAATCCGCACTATTGACATCAATGTCAAAAATTTCAGCAGGTTGTTGCACCCCTTGGGTTATTACCTCTGAATTATTATCGACTGTCATATAATCTATTTGACCAACTGAATACGACACCGTTCCGCCGCTTCCACTCGCCTCTCCACCACATGCTACCGTGTTTGATTGACAGAATGCAATCCGCGAGCTTAATGCTGTTATTAAAACTAACTTTTTTACCATTTTAAATGTTTAAATGAATTTGACCAAACTTACAGCTCTGAGAAGGATTAACTTTAACCCTTTCAGGTGAAAACACTAAAAACAAGTAGTGAAAACCTTCACCCGAACGAATGAAATTTAGTACGTTAACATCTATTTATCATCTAGTTAGTATATTTTATGGCTGATAGCATTCTAAATCGATTTTACAGCACCTTCTTGCATATTTTCGAGGTTATTTTGCTCAAAAACTAAGGAAACGTCATTATTTCAGATAGAAATGAAGGAAATCAAAGTCAAAAATAGACAAGTTTTTGTATAGATATATCTGAGAAATTTAATTTTGAGTGAGCAAATGACTGGCATAAAAAACGCCCAAACATTAATTGTTTGAGCGTTTTTTCTTCATGCCAAATTTCCCTTTTAGAGGAATTACTTTTTGCTTCCTAATAATAACAATTCACTAATTTGAACCTCGGTAGTGTATCTTTTTTCGCCTTCCTTATTTTCGTAATTGCGATTGATAATTTTCCCTTCTAAGGCTATTTCTTGTCCTTTCACTACATACTGCTCAACAATGTCTGCAGTCTTTCCCCAAGCCACTACATTGTGCCATTGTGTGTCTGTTATCTTTTCACCCTTTGCATTCTTGTAAGTTTCATTAGTGGCAATGGTAAATTTTGCCAATTTGTTGCCATTATCGAAGGTGATTACTTCTGGTGACATTCCTAAATTTCCGATCAGTTGTACTTTGTTTCTTAAATTGTTCATGATGTTTTGTTTTGTGTAACGCAGTAATTTTAAAAGCGCTACTTGTTTGTATTTGTTATAGCTGTCCGAACATTTTAGCATGCATTAATTGTTCGACAATGCAAAGTAAGGGAGAAATAAAAATAGGAACCGTACATTAAACATTTGTAAACGAATTTTAGTCGTTTGTAAACGTTTATAAATATTTTTTTCACTAATTATCAGTTCAATAAAAATATTTATTGCTACGTCCTAAAAAGAATAAACGACAAGAACAAGGCGTCATTTGCTCACTGGTAAAAGTAATGTGCCATTTTTCCAATAGCAATAGCAAGTGTAACAAATAGCACAAACTATTAAAGTATAAAGCTTAACTTTAAGTAAATCGATAACTAGGTATATGAAAAATAAATTATTATCCATATTAGTAATATTAATAACAAGCAATCATTTAATTGGTCAAACTACCCCATTTCATATCCACATAGAACCAATGACCATTAATGGATTAGGCGGACTTCAAGCTTTTGCTTATGGACAACATGATGGTAAATGGTTAATTGTAGGCGGCCGTCTAGATGGTTTGCACCGCAGACAACCTTGGGCGGCATTTGATGTAGCTGGAAACAATAACCAAATTATAGTCGTTGATCCTGTTGCTAAGCAAACATGGAATGCTCCTTTAAGCAGTTTAAGTACAGATTTACAAGAACAATTAAGTGCGACAAATATGGAGTTTCACCAAAACGGTGACTATTTATATGTCATTGGTGGATACGGTTACAATGCCGCAACAACAGAGAAAAAAACATTTGATAAATTAACTGCAATACATGTACCTAACGTTATCCATGCCATAATCAACTCCACACCATTCACAAGTGAAATTCGACAAATTACAGATTCTGAATTTGCCGTTACAGGAGGGCATTTATCGAAGATAAATAATACCTATTATTTAGTAGGAGGTAACCAATTTGATGGCGATTATAACCCAATTGGCAATCCCACTTACACGCAAGTTTACACCAATACCATACGAAAATTCAACATGGATGATGACGGCACTAATCTCACCATAACTCATCTTCCATCCATTACGGATGCAGCAAATTTACACCGTAGAGATTTAAATGTGGTACATCAAATTTTGCCTTCTGGTGAAGAAGGAATAACTGCCTTTTCAGGGGTGTTTCAACCCACGGTAAACTTGCCATTTTTAACCGCAGTAACCATAGACAGTATAAATCATGCTGTAGATAATAATTTTTTACAATATTACAATCATTATCACTGTGCGGTATTACCATTATATTCAGTGAGTAACAATGCCATGCACACCGTTTTTTTTGGCGGTATTGCACAATATTACGATAATAATGGTACGCTGGTTCAAGATAATGAAGTACCATTTGTAAAAACTATTGCACGAGTCACTAGAGACCAAAATGGTGTTTTAGCAGAGTATAAATTACCCATTGAAATGCCAAATTATTTGGGCGCAGGTTCAGAATTTATTCCAATACAATCCTTATCTAAATATCCTAATGAAGTATTTAAATTAGATGACTTTAGTCAAGACAGTACTTTAGTTGGTTATATATTTGGTGGTATAAGTAGTACTCAAAAGAATATATTCTTTATCAATACTGGTTCAGAAAGTAGTGCAAGTGATCAAATATTTAAAGTTTATGTTTTAACGGATTCCACTTTAGAAATCGATAATTTGAATGAACAAAGCATTGGAACACTTAATCTAGAAGTTTTTCCCAACCCAAACAGGGGCGATTTTATCGTGCACTTTAACCTTGTTGAGCAAACAGAAGTTAAATTTAGTTTATATACTTTGGATGGAAAAAAATTAGAAGAAAAGGTATTAACCGATTTGAAAGTTGGTAAAAATACTTTTGAGCGAAAATTTCGATCCATCACAAAAGGAGGCATTTTTCTATTGACTATCGAAACTGCTACTGAAACAGTAACACGAAAAATTGTAATTCAATGATAATATTTTATTTAAAGGCAATGGTACGAGACCTCAGTTTTTAAAAAAACCCCATTTTAGTCTAAAGATTAGCAGCTAAAATGGGGTTTATAATTTAATATTTATTTGACAGGAGCAATAAATATGCTGTGTCTATTCGGGTGGACAACAAACCCCAAATGACTACCATTTTGAAAACTAAACATCCCATTATCTCTATTGCCCCAAGGGTCAAAATCAAGGTCTACTTTTTCAATACCATATTCCAATTTATTACCTAACTTATCTAGTTTACCTGAAGTATTGTCCAATTTATTACTTAAACCATCTAATTTACTTAAAGCACTACTATTGGCAATAAACTCCTCACTTGCTTCATTTGTTTCTTCCACAACTACAGGAATAATAGAAATTGGATCCCCTTGAATAACAGTTCCAGACAACATATCCATAGTGGATAAATAACCAATTTGGTTTTTATAATTAACAAAAGTGATAACATTGTCTTTTACACTTCTAAAAGGAAAAGCTTGGTACTTTTTTAAATAATAAGCGAATTCTATTCTTGAAGACTTACTCATTCTACCTGCACCAATTTGTATATTCATTGGTTCTTTTTCTAGTACAATTACTTCTCCAAGCGTTCCTGCGGCATCTGTATTAAAGATAACAAAATCATATACCACAACCATTCGATTGTCATCCGCACCTCCCAAGGCAATTTCAGCTATAGTTTTTCCAGAATTGTTGGCATAACTTTCACAAATGATTTTATACCCATTCTCACTAGGTATAATTTGCTCGACTAAAACTCCCATTTTTCCACTAAAAATAAAATCACCTCTGCCATTATCTTTTAATTTTTCTTTTAATAATACCCAGCTAAATTTATTTGCTTTTTTAACAGAACCATCCATATTTAAACTTGTCACAAATAAACCTTCTACATCTTTAGAATCGAAAATAGAACCTTTCAAATTATAGCCAGCAATAATAATTTGGTTATTATCTGAAATAATTTCTGTTGGAAAATAGGTCCCATCATTTGTTAGCACATAGGTTCCTCTTAAGGCCAATTCATTCGTGAAAATCTGTAAATTTAAATCGTATTGTTTTTCCTTATAATCTTTTGTTTCTACGGATAAAACAAAGCCTTCCTTTATGGGGGTGAAACCAGTTATAGTTGGTCTTGTTTTAGGATCATATTTCATCCTATAACTACCGATTAATTGTAAATCACTAGCATAGGATAATATTTCTGTCCCATACTCAATAGTAACGCGTTCCTTCTTTTCATTTAATTCCCAAACAGAATAAGCCCTAAAAATAAATAAATTTTCAGCTTGGTTAGTTTCCATTGTAGAATATCCAGAAAAAACTACATTTTCAGCTGGTTCCGGTGCAAAAGCTCTAGAAACTTCATGACTTTTTGATATTTTTACAATTTCAATATTATCCAATACCGGATTTTTAAAAACAAAAAATGTCCGTCCATTGTTTGTTGCCACTTCCATCAAAACACTTTTCTCATCCATTTCAAAGGCTAACTTTTCGTTATTTTCATTTAAAAAGGAAATTTGATAAATGTCTTTTTTATCATAGTTTCTATTTTCTAGAAACAAAAGCGATAATCCTTCTGTCCCAGTATTGTATATCCCACGTATATGTTGCGCGTTGATATATGGAATCTCATGCTGTTGTCCAAATGAAAACAAGCTAGTAAATAGGGTAATAATTGCGATATATAATTTCATTTTATTGTTGCTTTAAGATTGTAAATTGTAATTCTCCAGTTGGTTGATGGAGGTGGTAAAGCACCGTTGTTTCGGTTGTTTTTAAAAACCCATTTTTATTGATGCCTCTAAGTGCACTGACGCCTTGCTTATAAAACAATTGTTCACTACCATTACTTCTGTAATTGTCATTTACCGGCGTTCCCCAATAGGTTCTGTTTAATACTTCTTCATAGTTTGCAGAGAAAGGAATGCGATTAAAATATTCATAATTTTGACTGATACTTCTAATAAAAAAAGCTTCATCTTGGGCAAATTGGAACCCAAACATATTATTCTCATCTAATAATGCACAAAATTCTTGGACACTAAAATAACTACCAGCTCCCTTGATTGAAACTGTTCTTGTTGGCTTCCAAATTCTTTTAGTAACAGACATGTCCTCCAAATCAATTAAATAAAGATCTAATAGCGTAAGCATATCTATCCCTACTTTCGTTGGTGCTCCTCCTGTTGTTGAAACTTCGGTCACTGTTCTTTTGGTCATTTGATAACTTTCACAAACCAATTGAAGTTTACCGTTAACGTTAACCATACCAACAGCTCTTAAAGAAGGACTCACGGCCCAAAATAAAGAACCATCTACTCTTCTATCTCCAAAATTTTCTTGGACCTCGTTGAAAACAATAGTTTTTGTTTTAATTTCTTCCCCTTGTAAGTTAAAACGTTTGATATTTGTAGCTGTTGGCAACGCTTTAAACATGTCCTCTGTTGTTGCTCCCATATCAGAGACCAACATTACCTCTTCATTCGAAATAAAACCCAAATGATATGGTTTAAATCTATCGATTCCTTCTTCCTGAATAACTTGATTACCTATTTCATTTCCATCAGCATCAATGGTCATCAAAAACTTATGTTTCATTTTTTCTGAATACAAAATTGCTAGGTTACCATTTTTACTCACAGCAGCCAAATCGTAATAATATTTAGTTTCCTCAGAGGATTTAGTCACTTTCCATTGGGAAGATAAGCTAGCATCAAAACACTCTATTTGTAATCCCGGTTTTTTTAATTTTATACCGGTAACCAAACAAAATTTGTTATCACTTAACTTAACAATATCTTGTTCCACTATTTTTGGGTATTCAATTATTTTTCTTGACACTTCATTTCCAAGGATATCATAAACAACCAATAATATCGTTTTTTCAGCTATAAAATCGAAGTAAAAAAGTGTATTACTTCCCAATGAGATACAATCAATTAACTCCAATCCTCTTTTGGACTCCAAAATATTAGTCGACAATTTTTTTGCATGTGGATTATAAAGCGTTAAATCTTGCTTTTTGTACTCTTTTGGAATACCATTAAAAGTATATAATAAATTATCGCTGTTACCAATCTCATTAAAAATATCCTGTCGATATTTTTCGTGGATCGGCACTTGACTAAAAACAGTGGAATAGCTTATACAAGCTAAAAGTAAAAGCAATAATTGCTTTTTAAGTAGCATATTTTTCATGGAGACTAAGGTAGCCTAAAATTAACAAAATGGAATCAAAAGCCTTTAAAATCCTGCTCTTCTACATTATGCTTTATAATATCGTCATAATCATCTTCTTGCTCCGACAAGTCAGTATCTTTATCCACTTTCATTCCTGGCATTTGATTTAAAAGTACATCCTTTACATTATCTCCACGATAAATAATCAGTCCTAAAGTCATTACCAAACTGGTAATTAAAATGACAAATAATAAGATACCAGTATCAAAATTTACGATTCTTAAATGATTAATTCCATCTTCCCCCACATGACTATCAATTACGAAAAATAGCAAAATGGTAATTAATCCTCTTGGTGCAATATACAGTTGAGGCACAATATCTCTTTGAACAATTAATTTTAGCAAAATAAAACGCACAACATACAAAGCACCAACAATTGCCAAACTGATCACCGCTACACGCCAATCAACAATAGAGCTTAAAGTGATAAACATACCGAAAAGCACAAAGAAAAACGTTCGAATAACAAAGGCTGATTCTAATGTTAAAATATGAAAATCATGCATTATCGGCTTAACCGTTTCTCTATTCACCACTTTACTCAATCTGCCACGAAAGAAAACTGGGGTATTGTTAAGTATTAGTCCAAACGTCAAAATAATCAACAAAGAAGAAAGGTGAAAAGTCTTTCCAAGTGCATAAAGCATCATTAAAACGGAGATAACTAAAAACAGTTTAACTTGAGAAGTAAGTTTTTGAAAAATATAAACTAAAATATAAGACAATACAATGGATACTAAAATAGTGACGCCAATATTAAGCCCTACATCTATTGCAATTTTACCGGCTGTAGCTCCTGCTTCGGCTTCGAGCATAAAGTAAAAAAACATAATTCCTAAGATATCCGAAAAAGTACTTTCATAAACCATGAATTCTTTTTTAGACCCTTTTAATCCTCCAACACTTGGTATAATAATAGCAGAACTCATGATGGACAATGGAATAGCGTATATTAAAGCTTGATACAGCGAAGCGGAACCAGGGATCATATATATAATTATATAAGCAATTGCAAAGGAGGAACCAACTAAAGCAATTAATGCGACTAAAAAGGAACGCCATATCATGCCCATTTTTTCTCTTTTCAAATCTAAGTCCAACGCTGCTTCCAGCACAATCATCACTAATCCAACATTTCCAATTATTTCTAGGATGCCAGGATCAAAGTCAATAGAAATACCAAAGTAATCTGCACCAAACTCTTTAATACAAACCCCTAAACCAATCAACAATAATACAGAAGGAATGTTTGTTCGTTTAGCAACAATATTAAAAATAAAGGAAATGATTATAATGCTTGAAATTGCAATGATTAAAGTATACGTTGTCATTTAATGCTATTTTTTTTTGCTGAAAGATACGAAAAATCTTGTCCCTACACCCAGTTCAGATTCAAACCAAATTTTCCCATTCATATTTTCAATGATTTGTTTAGACATGGCCAGTCCTAATCCTGTACCTGTTGATTTTGTAGTAAAGTATGGAATAAACATTTTTGCTTTTGCGGTCTCATCAATACCAACACCGTTGTCTATTATAGTCACCAAATACTCCTCTTTAACTTCTGATAATAATATAATCACTCTTCCTTCTTTATCCGACGGAATTGCTTGTAAAGCATTTTTTATTAAATTATTAAAAACCCGCAATGTCAAATTCTTATCCGCCCAAATGATAGGTGCATGGTCTAACTCATTTTTAAAATACAATTGATACGCTTTATTGCCATCCGCAAAAACGGCATTAACGCTTTGCAGTATTTCGGCTAAATTAACCGATTCTTCATTTGCCTTTGGCATTTTCGCAAAATTCGAAAACTCGTTTGCAATCTTCGTCAACGCATCAATTTGTTCAATTAAAGAAGTAGTAACACGTTTTAACTTTTCCTCAGATGCTTCATCAGCAACCTGAATAGAACGTTTCATGTGCTGTATGGATAATTTCATGGGTGTCAATGGATTTTTAATCTCGTGTGCAACTTGTTTTGCCATTTCACGCCAAGCACTTTCTCTTTCACTTTTCGCCAATTGCTCTGCATAATTTTCCAACTCATTGACCTTACGATTATATTCCTTAACCAAGTCTCCAATTTCATCATTCCCCCTGTAATAGATAGGTTTATTTTTTGCCCCTAACTGCATACCTTTTAAACTGGACTGTATATATTTAAGTGGTGAAGTTAAACGATTAGAAACTACAATTGCTATTAGGGTAGAAATAGCCAACATCAATACCATGATATTTATAATGGCCAATAAAAATCCAGATATCTGGTTCTCTAATTCATCTTGTTTGGAAATATATTGAATGTTCAAGTATGCCAACAACTCCCCTTTAGCATTTACAAACGGTCGGTAGGCGGAAAGAAACTCCAATTCCCCTATTTTTTCTTGATGAATAAACTCACTTCGTTTTTCAATATCAAATGCATAATACGCCGTAGAATTCATCTTTTTGGAGATGAGTCCCCTGGAATAAATTTTAGGCTGAGAAGACGCCAATAAACTACCGTTTAAATCAAATAAATTAATATCTGTTACAAAAACCCTGGAGAATTTTTTTAATAAGTACTCTAAATAAGGTTTATCAAAAGTAATATCATCTTCTGCCGAAAATTTGTGTTCCAACTCCGTTTCTACCGAGCCAGCTTTTTCTTTAATCAATACTTGTGAGTTAAGATAATATTGCTGAACCACATAGGTACCTGCTCCCACCCCAAAACTAACTAAGGTTAACAAAATTAAGCCAACCAAGACACTTTGAAATTTAAAATTCAAGGACAAGTTTCTAAATGTTATCTTATTATTGTTTAAATACTTATACAGATTAATCATCAATAAAATAAAGCCATAAAAAATCAACAGATAAGAAAAAGTTGTAAAAGCACTAATAATGGTACTTTTCTTTTTAGAGATTACGGTAATTCTATCAGGTGTATGGGTATAAACGTAATGACTATAGCCATCTAAAGTAGAAAAACGATTTGGACTTAAACGCCATAAATTTGGCACAAAAGGATAATCATAATCCCCAATATTATTCACCAATAATTCATCAACATATTTTGCGATAGAATAATTTTTTAACTCTGCATTAGAAAACCCATCATTTTCCAAAAGCACGGAAGGAAGTCCTATTTCTTTGGGTAATTTTTTGGAACGAAATTCAATCACCAAATAACCTAGGGTATCCTTGTCCTGTAGAATGGGATAATTAACCAAATAACTTAACTTATCTACATTTGTCTTGATAAAATAAATGTGTGGATTGATAGAAGAAGCTAAACTACTATGGTCGACAATAAAATCTAACTTCTCGTATCCAACCGTAGGAATAGCTCCTGGTTTACTTCTCTTTTCTTTATTGGCGTTAAACAAGTGATAGCTTAAATCATATTTTTGTCTAAGGTTATTAAAATAACTTGCTTCAATATCATCCGTAAATTTAGTTTCTTCAAAATCATTGACCAGATAAGCTTCAAGAAATTTATCTCGCCTTATTTCCTTTTCTATTTGGTCATATTCATACTCCGCAATAGGATCTTCATCTTCCGCAATTTTTTCGGCATAAATCTGTCTTACTTCACGCTCTTTATGGTTACTATAATCTTCTAGAATATAAGCCGCATAAAAGGATACAAAAGCTAAAAGACTGATAATATGAACAAATTTATATTTTGTATTTCGAAATTCAAACCAAAGTAACATCCCAGATAATATTACTGGCCACATAGAAGTTAGGAGAGAGTGTTCAAATTGAATCTGATCGAAGACACAGAAAGCTGCGGAACATAAAAACCAGCATATTGCTATGATATTTAATGCAAAATTTAATTTCTTTAATTGACCGGCTAAATATTGTATAAATTTGAAATAAGTATAGAAACAAAAGCCTATTAAGCCAATACTTATCAAACTATATATATTGAGATCGAATAAATGTTCCAAATCAAAATTTATTTTGGAATCATAAACCAAGGCATAAATAATATGATTGATTTGAAAAGCTACATAGAAACTCATCAAAGCTAATGGAATGACGAACAAAGCCAGTTTTAGTTTTTTATTTCCATTGGCAAACCAATTTCTTGTACGTTTTTGCAAGAAAATCACTAAAAAGTAAAAAATAAAGACATTAATAATTAAATCCCCCAATGAGGGGATAAGTCTAGAAGAGGCAAATAATTCTGGATTAAACATTTCAAATTTATCCATGCTAGCAAACCAGCTATTTTGAATGGAAAATATGCGCAACAATATAATGGCCAAGGGAAAAATAATAAGTAAGGTTGGCTTTCGAATCAATAATATTTGACTCGAAGAGATAAGCAATTGCAGTAAAATAAAAAATGAAATGAGGTAGCATGAAAAAGTAAGAATTTCGTAACCTACATGTGTTTGAGATTGCAAGGTTGGCTGAATAGAAAATAAAAAGGTTCCTTTTTTATTCGTGATATTATATTTACCCACTTGATTAGATAAGGTAGCGTTTAGGTTTTGGTCAATTTTACTGGAGAAACCATTGACCAAATCTTTATTTTCATAAGGAAATTCCTGCTTGATTAAAAAGACAGAACAAATAATAAAATTTGCCCGCTTCCTTTTTTTTAAAAAATACCAACCGTTTGGGAGGTGCAATATTTTAGTCTCTAAAAAATCGTTATCTACAAATAAAGGGAGTGCAACTCGATTATTTGTCCACACATACAATTTATTGTCTTTATATATAAAGACATCATATTTTGTAGCTTCTGTGTGTTTTTTTGCATGGACAAAAAGATTTTCTTTTGCTTCTTTTAGACTAATTCGATCGACAAAATTATTAAATGATTCATTTAACTTAACTTCTTCCTCTTGTATTGTCCGCTCTAAAGCGACTACTTCATTTAAAGAAAAACGTTGTTCTACCTTATAATTATATAAATAGTAGCCAGTCAGCCATAGTATCAAACCAAGTGATAATGTTAAAATAAATTTTAATTGATTTTTTTTTCTCATTCGATTTCTTAGCGAGCCTGCCTTACAAATATAAAACTATGTTTGTTTTAACAGTCACAATAATCGTGCTAGTTTATCTGAGTACGAAAGTTTTTAAACTAAAAAAGGAGGCGTGTAAATGCATACACAACCTCCTCCTTATTGCTTCGGCATGAAGTAAATCTTTAACCGAATGTTGCTGGCACATTGCCAACGGTTATATTTTATTTAGCTGGAACTGGTTCTTCCTTTTCCGCTTTTGGATTCAATGCTTCGATTATCTTCCCTTCTAATTCATCACTTAATTCAGGGTTATCACCGATTAATAATTTCACAGCATCTCTACCTTGTCCTAATTTTGTATCGCCGTAACTGAACCAAGAACCTGCTTTTTTCACAATGCCCATTTCAACAGCAAGATCTAATATTTCACCTGTTTTTGAAATTCCTTTACCGTACATGATGTCGAATTCAGCTTTTCGGAAAGGAGGCGCTACTTTATTTTTCACCACTTTCACCTTTGTTCTATTACCCATTACTTCATCACCTTCTTTAATTTGACTAGAACGACGGATATCGATACGAATAGAAGAGTAGAATTTTAATGCATTACCACCTGATGTTGTTTCAGGATTCCCGAACATTACACCAATTTTCTCTCTCAACTGGTTAATAAATATGCAAGTTGTGTTTGCCTTGTTGATAGAAGAGGTTAATTTTCTCAATGCTTTAGACATTAAACGTGCCTGTAATCCCATTTGAGAATCACCCATTTCACCTTCAATCTCTGCTTTTGGTGTCAATGCTGCAACAGAATCGACAACAATAATATCAATAGCACCTGAACGGATTAAATTATCGGCAATTTCTAATGCTTGCTCACCATTGTCTGGTTGAGAAATTAATAAATTCTCCACATCAACACCTAAACTTTTTGCATAAAATTGATCAAAAGCATGCTCTGCATCAATAAAGGCTGCAATTCCACCTGCTTTTTGTGCTTCGGCAATCGCGTGAATGGCTAAGGTTGTTTTACCTGAAGATTCTGGTCCGTATATTTCAACGATCCTTCCCTTAGGATAACCTTTTACACCCAATGCTAAATCGAGGGTTAAAGAACCTGATGAAATCACATCTAAATCTTCAATCGCCGCATCACCTAATTTCATTACGGTTCCTTTACCGTATGATTTTTCTAATTTATCTAACGTTAATTGTAACGCTTTTAATTTTTCTTTGTTTACTTCTTTTACTTCTGCCATAATGTTTATTTTAATACTACAAAGAAACCCGAGTAGTACGTAATCTATTTACGTACTTAAAAAAGTTTCCTTTTTTATTTATTTTTCTGCTAAAACTGCTAAAATTTGTGCTGCGTGGTCCTTGGTTTTAACTTTAGGTATTACTGCTTCAATTACCCCTTCACCATCAATTACAAAAGTGGTGCGGTGAATGCCATCATACTCTTTACCCATGAATTTTTTTGGTCCCCAAATGCCGTAATCATTAATGACTTTTTTATCGGTATCGGCAATCAACCTAAAAGGTAACTCATGCTTGTCAATAAATTTTAAATGTTTTTTTTCGTCGTCTGCACTCACACCCACGACTTCAAATCCTGCCTTTTTTAAGTCAGCATAATTGTCTCGTAAATTACAAGATTGGGTGGTGCAGCCCGGTGTTAAATCTTTAGGGTAAAAATATAAAACCAATCTTTTCCCTTTAAAATCTTCCAAGGCAATACTTGCCCCGTTTTGGTCCACCCCCTTAAAATTTGGTGCTTTGTCTCCTACTGTTAAATTTGTCATGCCGAATAATTAATCAATTGTTGACACAAAAATAGTCAAAGATTTTTATTTTTGATTAATTTCTAGGAATTATTTTTAAAAAAATTTTAATAATTCTGGTATTAAACATACCTATTCCCTTATTTATCACTTATCTTTAACCTTCTATTATGAAAAGCTTTTTAGAAGAAACTACCCTCGATATTTACCAAAGACATGCTCAAGAAATTGATCAAATAGCTATTATTATACCTAATAAAAGGGCTGCAGTTTACATTCAACAGTATTTATCTAAGCAAATTAAGCAACCTTTTTTTGCACCCAAAATAATTACCATTAACGAATGGGTGGATGCGGAAACGAGTGAAAGAATATTGAATCAAACTGAATTGCTTTTCGTTTTTTACAATGTTTATGTCAACTACGAAAAAGCGAAATCAGAATCTTTTGATGAGTTTTTAAAATGGGCGACCATTATATTAAATGATTTTGATGAAATAGACCGATATAGAATTGCCCCTCACGAAATTTTTAGAGACTTACAAAACATCAAGGAAATTGACGAATGGAGTTTTGATACGGAAGAGTTGCACAGTGGCCAGATTGATTTCATGAATTTATGGGATAAACTACCAAAGTATTACCAGCACTTGAGTGAGCAATTGAAAGAAATGAACGCTACTTATCAAGGAAAAGCTTATCAGCAGTTTGCTCAAAAGTGTGAATTGATTAAGCCTACCTCTTTCAAACATTACTACTTTATTGGTTTTAACGCCTTTTCACAATCGGAACAAGACATCATTTCTGCATTAAAAAAGCAGGAAGTCGGTACAATATATTTTGATGTCGACCAACATTATGTCAACAATAAGGAGCACGAAGCAGGGCATTTTTACCGTAAGTTAAGGCCAATTTTTGCCGATAAAATACCCGTACCTAATCACATTAATGGAACTGCGAAAACTATTGAAATTGTTGAAACAGCACAACAAGTAGCCCAAGCGAAATATGCTGGACATATACTCAAAGACTTGACCCCGGAAGAGATTAATAAAACGGCCATAGTCTTGGCGGACGAATCATTACTTATTCCCTTGAGTCGATCCTTGCCCGCTACCATTGAAAAAGCCAACATAACAATGGGGTATCCGTTAAAATACTCTCACCTAAAAAGTTTGGTCGATATGATTTTTGACCTACAACAAAACGCTTTAAAATTCGGTAATAAAAACCTATACCACAAAACTATATTACAGTTTTTAGACCATGGTTATATTCAACAATTAATTGGAGATAGAAAAGCCATTGAAGTCTTTAAAAAGGAGATTATTCTCAAAAATAAAATTACCATTACCCCGCAAGAACTCTTAAAGAATTTACCGGCGTTAGCCAATGTAATCCCTATATTCAACATTTGGGAGAAACAAGCCGAAGATGGTATACAGGCAATGAAAACATTGATTCAAGCCCTGTATGAAAACTTTAAAAAGCAAGACGATTCCAAATCCATTTCTCTTGAAATTTTATACCACTTTTCCATTGGAATGCAAAAATTTGAAGCCATTTTCGATACTTATCCTCAAACACTTTCTTTAAAATCCTTTAAAAAATTGACCTATCAGTTTTGGCAAAATGAATCCCTTTCTTTTTTGGGAAACCCGACCAACGGACTGCAAGTAATGGGTATTTTAGAAACCCGTACCCTGGATTTTGAAAACTTGATTGTATTGGGTCTAAATGAAGGTAACTTGCCCAAAAACAACTTTAGCAATTCCTTGTTAATGCGCGAACTAAAACTACACCATCACTTACCTGTTGAAGAAGACCGGGACGCCATTTTTGCCCACCACTTTTACAGATTATTACACCGTGCAAAAAAGGTATTTTTGAGCTACAATTCAAATGGTGAAGGCTTTGCCAGTGGAGAAAAAAGTAGATTTATCACCCAATTAGAAAATGAGTTAGATCCTACTATTGGTCATCAATTGAATAAACATACTTTTTCAGGATCGGACAAGGCAACAAATACTGCTGAAACAGTTTACAAGCTAACACCAACAGTAGAAGCCAAATTGGACGCCTTATTTGAACGGGGCTTATCGCCTTCTGCCCTCAACACTTTTTTAAAATGTCCGCTTGATTTTTATTACACTTATATATTAAATTTAAGGGAAGAAAATGATGTAGAAGAATCCATTGAATCTTCTACTTTTGGTACCATGATTCACGAGGTTTTGGAACGTATTTTTAGTCCGTTTTTAAAAGAAAAAAGGGCAATTACTATTCCCATTTTAAGCCAAGAAAAAAAACAGTTAAAAGTTTATCTAAAAGAAGAATACTTAAAAGTTTTTCAGCCCAAAGATTTTGAATTTGGACAAAATAAACTGTCTTACGAAGTCTCGATTAAATTTTTAGAAGACTTTATTGACTTACAAATAAAAGAATTAAAAAAAGTTGACTTTCCTATATTTGTCAAACATTTAGAAGAAGACATTGAAACTACTTTTGAATGGGAGATCAATGGCAAACAGAAAAAAGTAAAAATAAAGGGACAAGCCGATAGGATAGATCAATTAGGAAGTATTTATAGGATTATTGATTATAAGAGTGGTAAATGTGATTCCGAAAAGGTAAAACTCAATAAAAAAGTAGAACAAGACGGCTTTCAATCTGTTTTTGAAGACAAGGAAAACAAAAAAGCTTATGCCATTCAATTATTGATGTATGCCTCTATGTTTAAAGGTATGTTTCCGGAACACAAACCATTTACTGCAGGAATCATTTCTATGATTAACTTAAAGGATTGGGTACAAAATGTAGGTACTCAAGAGGATGAGAATTATATTTCGGATACCCTATTAGAAAAATTCCAAGAAGAGCTCAAAGAAACCGTTAAACTAATGTACAGTCAAGGATTTGAATACAAGCACAACCCCAAAGCAAAATACTGTGATTACTGTGGGAATTAATACTTTCCAGTAAATTGAATCTGAAATAGCATTTAGCTATAAAAAACTCAATAAAACTAACCATTTCACTAATAAAATAATTAGTGGAATGGTTAACAAGTTACAATACTCCTTAAAGTGAATTAATCCAGTTTCAATACAGCTAAAAATGCTTCTTGCGGAATTTCAACATTACCTACTTGACGCATTCTTTTCTTTCCTTTCTTTTGTTTTTCTAACAACTTACGCTTACGTGAAATATCACCACCATAACACTTAGCTGTTACATCTTTACGTAATGCTTTAATTGTTTCACGGGCAATAACTTTTGCGCCAATTGCTGCTTGGATCGGAATTTCAAATTGTTGACGGGGAATTAACTCCTTTAATTTCAAACAAATTTTCTTTCCTAATTCATAAGCATTCGAACGGTGAACCAAAGCAGACAATGCATCTACAGGATCTCCATTCAATAGTAAATCTAATTTAATCAAATCCGACTGTTGGTATCCAATTGGATGGTAATCAAAAGAAGCATATCCTCTTGAACAAGACTTTAATTTATCATAAAAATCAAATACAATCTCTCCCAAAGGCATTTCAAAAGTTAATTCTACTCTATTTTGAGTTAAATAGACTTGATTCTTCAAGTTTCCTCTTTTTTCAATACATAAACTCATTACTTGTCCGATATATTCCGACTTGGTAATAATTTGTGCATTAATAAATGGTTCTTCAATATAATCTACTTTAGATGGATCAGGTAATTCAGAAGGATTATTAACTATTTTGGGTTCATTTTCTTTTGGTAAATAAGCTTTATACGACACATTGGGAACCGTAGTGATTACCGTCATATCAAATTCCCGCTCCAAGCGTTCTTGAATAATTTCCATGTGTAACATACCAAGGAATCCACAACGGAAACCGAAGCCTAAAGCCATAGAAGACTCTGGTTCAAAAACCAAGGAAGCATCATTCAACTGTAATTTTTCCAAAGAAGCCCTTAATTCTTCGTATTCATCAGTATCCACAGGATATAATCCAGCAAAAACCATTGGTTTTACATCCTCAAAACCCTGTACCACATCTAAACATGGATTGGCTGTAGTAGTAATGGTATCCCCCACTTTAACTTCATTGGCTTTTTTAATTCCAGAAATAATATACCCAACATCCCCTGTCAAAACTTCCTTTCGCGGCTCCATGGTCATTCTTAAAATTCCAATTTCATCCGCGTAATATTCTTTTTTTGTATTCACGAATTTAACGCGATCACCTTTTTTAATTTTCCCATTTAAAACACGGTAATAAGCTATAATTCCTCTAAACGAGTTAAACACAGAATCGAAAATCATAGCTTGTAAAGGTGCATCTGGATTTCCTTTTGGTGGTTCAATACGCTCTACAATTGCATTTAAAATGGCTTGCACACCAAGTCCAGTCTTTCCACTTGCAGGAATTACATCTTCCGGTCGACAACCGATTAATTCCACAATTTGATCCGTTACTTCTTCAGGTTGCGCACCTGGTAAATCCATTTTATTTAAAATTGGAATGATCTCCAAATCATTTTCTAAAGCTAAATATAAGTTAGAGATTGTTTGCGCTTCAATTCCTTGCGCAGCATCTACTATTAATAAAGCACCTTCACATGCAGCAATAGAACGAGAAACTTCATAGGAAAAATCCACATGTCCTGGTGTGTCAATTAAATTTAAAACATATTTTTCACCATCAGAATGCGTATAATCCATTTGAATGGCATGCGATTTTATGGTAATCCCTCGCTCACGCTCAATATCCATATCATCCAATGCTTGATTTTTCATGTCACGATCTGCTATGGTATTGGTTGTTTGTAACAATCTATCTGCTAAAGTTGACTTTCCATGGTCAATATGTGCTATGATACAAAAGTTTCTAATATGCTTCATGGTGCAAAAATAAGCTATTTTTAGAATTATGAGCATGGTTTAAAAAAAATAGAAAAAACTAGTATTATTGGATTTTTAAATAAAGCGATACAATTCATAAAAAAACCTAAAGTGAAAGTAAGCTTTCAGAATTTGAGTAAATTTGACTAATTGAATTATTATAATTCATGGATTTTGGGTTAAGGTCGGTATAGCAATATGCCGACCTTTTTTTATCTGGTTAAAAACCAATAAATGACACCGAAACATTGGTATTAAACTCTAAAAGATTTACTTTTGTTCAAATTGAAAAAGAATGGAAGAAATTTTAGTTACAGGCGGCACTGGTTATATTGGCTCTCACACAGTTGTAGAACTAATTGAGTCAGGTTATAAACCAATAATAGTGGATGATTTTAGAAATTCAAAACCATTTATTTTGGATCGTCTAGCTGAAATTACGGGAGAAGAAATAACCCAATATAAATTAGATTGCGCCGACGAAGAAGCACTATCTGAAGTCTTTGAAAAGCATCCAAACATTGCGGGTGTTATACATTTTGCTGCGGATAAGGCAGTTGGGGAATCGGCCATTAATCCTTTAAAATATTACGACAATAATATTGGGGGACTTGTAACGGTACTAAAGGTACTTTTAAAATTCAAAGTGCAACATTTTGTTTTTTCTTCTTCTTGTACTGTTTATGGAGAACCAGAATCCCCGGTGGTCATAGAATCTACCCCTATTCAAAATGCTGCCTCACCTTATGGCGACACCAAAATAATTTGTGAAAGAATCATTCAAAATACGGTGCAAGCGAATCCAAATTTTAATGCTACTTTATTAAGATATTTTAACCCTATTGGCGCCCATCCGAGTGCATTAATTGGTGAGTTACCGCAAGGAATACCAAATAATTTAGTTCCTTATATCACACAAACAGCAAATGGTATTCGAGAATCTTTAACCGTTTACGGTGATGATTATCCTACAGAAGATGGTACTTGTATTAGAGACTATATTCATGTAGTAGATTTAGCGAAGGCGCATGTGAATGCCATTAAATGGCTTAGCAATGAACCTGCAGGAGTTGTTGAAGCGTTTAACATTGGTACAGGAAAAGGTTCTTCCGTTTTAGAAATCATTCGTACCTTCGAGGCAGTTAACCAATTAAAAATAAAATATGCCATTGGTCCTAAAAGAGCAGGAGATGTAATTCAAATTTATGCCAACCCTACTAAGGCAAAAACCGTTTTAAATTGGACGGCAAAATATACAATTGCCGACGCTTTAAAGCACTCATGGAATTGGGAAAAATCTTTATTAACTTTAAAATGAAAATAATATTTACCCTTCTTGCACTTTTTATTTTCCAAATTGTCATTGGACAAAATAGTGCTGACCGTCCTTTTAATTTATTAAATAGAAAACCTGGGGTAATGCGACATTATAGTTTATTTGCCCCAACTGAAACTTCAGCTGAAAAGTTTGACCGATTAAATACCCACATTTTTTTCAACAATTGGTTAGGAAATACTCAGGGGGTGGCCACGAAATTTTATGCAATTGGACATGGTTTGAACCTTTCTTTCGATATTCCATTTTCTAAAAATTCCATCTTTGGAATAGGCATTGGATTAGGTTACACCCATTACAATATTCGCCATGACGGTAATTTAATATTTGAATCTGCAGCAGTGCCACAAAAACCGACACCTGATTACACACTCTTGAAGCCATATACTGGACAAAAAAGATGGATTAATAGAACTGTTTTTAATCAAATTGATGTTCCTTTTGAACTTCGCATTCGCTCCCGTAAGGAAAGACATAAAGTTAAACTTTACCCCGGTTTTAAAGTCGGTTATATTTTTGATAATTACCAAAAATGGCGCGTTAACGACTTAAAGTATAAATCCTTTAATTTTCCAGATGTACAACACTTACAATATGGCGCTACTTTGAGGCTAGGAATGGATAATATATTTTTATTTGGAGAATATAATCTATCTTACCTTTTCGAAAATAAAAATAGTACCCAATTAAATATGTTCTCTGTAGGTATTAGTATTGGGTGGTTTTAATTTAGACTTTGACCCTGCAACAATTAAGAATTTTTAGCGAATAATATTTAAACAAATAGGTATCTTTGCAACTTAATCTATGGTATCTGTAAACGAAATTAAAGAAAGTGTAAGTGATGAAATGAAGGTCTTTGAAAAAAAATTCAAAGAGGCTATGGTTTCCGAAGCTCCTTTATTAAATAAAATTACACATTACATTATTAAAAGAAAAGGGAAGCAAATGCGTCCCATGTTCGTCTTTTTGACGGCAAAAATGTTGCATGGACAAGTGGAAGAAAAAACTTATAGAGCAGCTTCTTTAATCGAGTTATTACATACCGCTACTTTAGTCCACGACGACGTAGTAGATGATGCCAATGAAAGAAGAGGTTTCTTTTCTGTAAATGCTTTGTGGAAAAATAAAATTGCCGTTTTGGTTGGCGATTATCTATTATCTCAAGGCTTATTAATGTCGGTAGAAAGTAAAGAATTTCAATTACTGAAAATTGTTTCGGAAGCAGTAAAAGAAATGAGTGAAGGAGAACTTTTACAAATTGAAAAATCAAGAAAACTAGACATTACCGAAGAAGTATATTTTGAGGTAATTCGAAAAAAAACAGCTTCGTTAATTGCCTCTTGTTGTGCGGCAGGAGCAGCTTCAGTAACAGAAGATGAAACAACCGTGGCAACATTAAAAAAGTTTGGAGAATTAGTAGGGCTAGCCTTTCAAATTAAAGATGATATTTTTGATTATGGCGATAGCGAAGCTATTGGGAAACCAACAGGAAATGATATCCGAGAACAAAAGATGACACTCCCACTGATTTATGTCTTGAATAATGGTACAATAGAGGACAAACGAACTTTGATAAATATTGTGAAAAATCACAATGAAAATAAAGTAAAAGTAAAAGAAGCCATGAATATTGTAATAAAAAGTGGCGGTATACAATATGCCCATGCAAAAATGTTGGAATACCGAAAAGAAGCCATTCAATTATTACAACAATTCCCAGATAATGAACCAAAAAGAATTCTAATTGGCTTAGTAGATTATACTGTAAACAGAGAAAAATGATGAAACTATTTGTCGGTGTATTGGGTGTGATGCTAGTAATTTTTCCTAGCTGTAATGAAGCCACCTCAACGAATGAAGAAACAAGTGCCAAAATGGTCACTAAAAATGTTAAACCGGGCTATTATCAAGAATTTTATGATAATGGACAGGTTAAAGTGGAAGGTAAAAAAAATAAAGCTGGTTTAAAAGAAGGGCTTTGGATGTCGTTTTTTGAAAATGGTAACAAAATGAGTGAGTCCAATTTTAAAAATGGTCTCAATGATGGCTATTCTATGGTGTGGCAACCAAATGCTTTAGTCCACTATTTTGGTAACTATAAAGCCGGAAAAAAAATTGGTGAGTGGACTTTTTATGACAAAAATGGTAAAGTAAGCAAAGTAGAAAACTATTAATCAAATAAACTTGCTACTGTTAATGCAGCACCTTTCTGGTTATTAAAAACACGAGTAAAGTTTTCTTTTCTCTTTTCGTAATCTTTTATTGTAAATGGCGTGACCATCAATTTTTCAAAAGTTTGTTTAATCTCTTTAGGGTTATCTATCACCTGACATAAACCCTTAAATAATCCTTCATCATCCATTTTACTATTGATAATAATGTGTTTTCCTTTTGCAAGGGAATGCATCAGCTTTAACTTGATTCCTGTTTGTTGATCTGTAAACAACAAATGAACTTGTGCAGCCGTCATCAATGCTTCCATTTCTTTTGCATTAGGATTTGCTTGTAAGCTTACATTAGCCAACAAATTAATTTTATCTACTATTATTTTAGCAGGATTTTTACCTGCAATAATTATTGGGAATTTAGTTTTCGGTGCTATTTCTCTTAAAATGAATAAAACAGCATTTATATTTTCAATTACCGATAAGTTTCCATGAAAAAACCCATATGGCACTGCTACATTTTGTGCATTGTACGCTATAACTTGGTTGTTATAAAAAGGGGGAACATGCCAAGTCTTGGTGTATTTTTTAAAATGATTAATATCCTTTTTTGAAATGGATAAAATGCCCGAAGCATCTTTTAAGATCTGTTCAAATTTCTCCAATTTTTTCGCTTCCCATAAATAGTATTGTTTTTTCACCAAATTATTTTCACCCAAAGCCAATCCTTTATAATAATCATGCTCCACATTATGGGCCCGAACAATTTTTCGACGATCCTTTAAAGCCGGGTGATTTAAAAAATAACAGGTTTGTAATCCACTGAATAATATTGGGCTTTTATCTAATAATAAATTCTTTAATAAATTACTGTCATTTCGAGTAGCAACTATAAATGGTAATTTACTTGCCAATAATTTTCCGACATGTTTTTTCCTATGGTAATAATTTATGCTGGAACAAAATTGCTCCAATTTTTTATTTGGTGGATTGTTTCCCGTGTAGTAAAAACAATGTAAAGTAATATTCACCCCTAAATCATGCAAAGCCTTTAATTGATAAAACACGTCAATTATACCGCCATAATCTGGTGGATACGGCACATCAAAAGAAACAAAATGCAGGTGTTGCTTATCCATAAATACGTGCTAGTTTTTTGGATTCATTTTTCCAATTTAACTCCTTTGCTGCTTGATGGGTATTGAATACATATTTCGCATGCAATGGTTTATTAAAAAGTATATTTTCCATTTGTTTTGCTAAATCAATTGGTACTAAACTACGACAAACTTCTCCAACTTGGTATGCGTCCACCACCTTTTTCACTTCCACTAAATCTGTCACTAATAATGGAATACCAGCATGGATATAATCAAACACCTTATTGGGTAATGAAAATTTATAGTTTATATTGGTATCTTTATCCAAAGATAAACCCAAATCTGATTGCATGGTGAAATTCATCAAAAGCTCGTAAGGTTGTTTGCCATAAAACAACACCTTCTCTGTCAATTTTTCAGCTCTTACTTTCTCCTTTAACGCGGGAATTACATCTCCATCTCCTACAAAAATCAACACGGTATTTGGTACCAATTTAATGGCTTCTACCGCCTCTTCAGCACCTCGGTCAACATTAATTCCTGCACCTTGTATAATGACAATTTTTTTATCTAATGGTAGGCCCAATTCTTTTTTAGTTAAACTTTTTGTTGCTTTTATAAAGTTAGAAATATTCCTTATCACTTCAATTTTACCTGGGTATAATTTTTGATACAAGTCGGCAATAGAGGAATTGACCGTATACATTTTATCCACCTTAGGCAAACAATACTTTTCTATCCTTTGCCATACCTTTTGTACTTTTGGTCGACTTTCCAACTCAGGAACACCCGTATAATATTCATGGGCGTCATAAACTAAAGTCGTATTTCTTTTAAAACTTTTTGCCATTCTATTGGCTAATAAAGTATCCAAGTCATTGGCCAATAGCACATCTGTTTTATGAAATAGTAAATAAAAAAATAAGCGGACATTGTAGCTAGCATAAAACAAAGCCCCGGTAGTAAAAGGTAAATTAAATCGTTTTACCCGGTAAGGACGGTCATTTAATGCTGGGGAACTTTTTAATTTTCGGCCACACAAAGTAATGTCATAACCTGTATCGTGTAAAAAAGCACAAATTCGCTTTACTCTTTGGTCTGTGTATAAGTCATTCGTGACGGAAATGATAATTTTCTTTTGCTTTTTCACTATTCAAATGTATAAAGTATTTTTTATTCAAAGAACTTCCATCAATTTTTTATAAGAACAATCATTCTATTAATTGGCACTCGAACACAGCCTATGCGCGAGTTAAAATTAAAAAAAATTACTACATTGGCTTAAAATACACCCTATGAAAATATTTTTACTCGCTTTCTTTTTAAGTATAATTAGCTTGGGATATAGCCAAGAAATAACCCAAAATATCCGTGGAAAAATAGTAGATGCAGACACAAAAATGCCTTTAATTGGCTGCACTATAAAATTGCTAAATACAGCAGCGGTATTTTATGGCACCACCACCAATTTAACTGGTGATTTTACCTTAAAAAATATACCCATTGGCAAACATGAGTTAGCGTTTAATTATACCGGATATACCCCAACCGTTAGAACGGTGACCTTAAACTCTGGAAAAGAGTCCATCCTAATTATTGAATTGGAAGAGTCGAGCTTTGTAGGCAGTGAAATTGAAGTAGTGGGTGCAAAAAAAGGAGAAGTAATTAACGAAATGGCTACCGTATCTGCGCAAAGTTTTACAATTGAGGAAACCAATCGCTATGCGGGAAGCAGAGGAGACCCTGCTAGAATGATGTCCAATTATGCAGGTGCACAAGGCGCAGATGATTCCAGAAACGACATTGTGGTAAGAGGAAATTCACCTTTAGGGGTTTTATATAAAATAGAAGGTGTGGATATTCCAAATCCAAACCATTTTGCCATTGCGGGTTCCGCGGGTGGACCAGTAGCTATATTGAACAATAAATTCTTATCTAATTCCGACTTTTTCATGAGTGCTTTTCCTGCTGAATATGGTAATTCCATGGCTGGAGTATTTGACATTAATTTAAGGAATGGCAATAATTCCATTCACGAATTTTCAGGACAGTTTGGATTTTTAGGGACAGAATTTCAAGTAGAAGGACCTTTATCTGCAAATTCAAAAGCCAGTTACTTAATTGGCGGAAGATATTCTACCCTTACCATGATGAAAAAAATTGGTGTTACCATAGGAACTGATGCGGTACCTTTATACGGAGATGGTGCTTTTAAATTTAACTTTCCATTAAAAAAAGGAGGAGACATCTCCTTTTTTGGCATTGGTGGTGCCAGTGAAATTGAAATTTTAATTTCAGACCAGGAAGAACCAGCTCAAGATGCTTTTGGAGACCAGGATCGGGACCAATATTTTGGTTCTCAAATGTACTTTACAGGGATAAGTTTAACTAAGCCAATTAACCAAAAAACATTTATCAAGTCAACTATTGCATATGGCCGAGAAAACCAGCACACAAATCACGAATATATACTCCGTGATTTAAATCCAGATTCCACGTGGAACTATAAAGCAGCACCATTTACCATGATGGGCTATCAATATTTAATCAATAAAGTATCAGCCTATACCAGTGTGACGCGAAAAATAAATTCAAAACATTTAATTAAAGCAGGAATTAATTTAGATGCTTATACCTTTAACATGCAAGATTCTATTCGAAATGACATTAGTGACTCCACTTCTGCTTTTAAAGCACGTTGGGATTACAAGTCAGTCAATCCCGATTTATTGCTCCAAGCCTTTGTGCAGTGGCGTTACAAAATAACCCCGAGTTTAGTTTTAAATGCTGGATTACACAGTCAATATTTTTCTCTGAGTAATAGTGTATCCCCCATTGAACCAAGAGTAGGTCTAAAATATAATTTAAATGAAAAAAGTGTTTTGGCAGGTGGTGTAGGTATGCATTCTCAAACCCAACCTATGTACATATATACCTATCACCAAATTGATCCCATTACCGGCGATAAAGTTTACCATAATATAGACATGGATTTTTCAAGGAGCATACATACCGTATTGAGTTATGCCACTTCCATCAAAAATTCCTTGAAATTTAAAACGGAAGTTTATTACCAGCACTTATATAATATCCCTGTTGAAACAACCTCTTCCTCCTTTTCTTTAGTCAACCAAGGTTCGGGATTTTCTAGATTCTTTCCCAATGATTTACAAAATACAGGAACAGGACAAAACTACGGAATTGAATTCACCCTCCAAAAATTCTTTAATAAGTCTTTCTTTTTCTTAACTACTGTAAGTCTTTATAATTCTAAATACCGAGGTTCAGATGGGGTTTTAAGAGATACAGATTTTAATGGTAATTATATTGTAAATGGCCTTGTCGGAAAAGAATTTATCTTGGGGAAAAAGAAAAATAAAAAACTTGGGTTTGGTGGCAAAATAACCTTTGCAGGTGGTAAAAGATATGGCTATGTAGACACTGTCGCAACCAACGAATTAAAAGAAATTGTATTCCTTGATGAAGGCTACAACACCCAGCGATTTAGAGAATACTTTAGGCTTGACTTTAAGGTTAATTATACCTTAAACGCTGCCAAAGTCACCCATGAATTTGGATTGGATTTAGTGAATGTATTCAATACTCCTAACATTTTAGGATTAACTTATGTCCCTAACGAAACCAATCCAAGTGAACCTTATCAATTTAGAAATCAACTCGGTTTACTACCATTGTTTTATTATAAAATTGAGTTTAAATTAAATAAGCGTTCAAGGGGACTGCAAGAGTAATATATTTTGGACAAAAAAAGCCATGACAATAAATGTCATGGCTTCATTTTTTTGTAAAACTATTTTATTTAATCACACCTAATTCTTTCCCTACTTTTTCAAAAGCAGCAATGGCTTTATCAAGGTGTTCTGTAGTATGGGCGGCAGAAAGTTGCACTCTAATTCTTGCTTGGTCTTTTGGTACAACTGGGTAAAAGAATCCTATGGCATAAACGCCTTCTTCTAATAACCTATTTGCAAATTTTTGCGATAAAGCAGCATCATATAACATCACAGGAACAATGGCAGAATCACCATCCTTAATTTCTAAACCAGCTTTTTTAATCCCTGCTTTAAAATAATTGGTATTTGCTTCTAACTTATCTCTCAATTCGGTTGATCCGCTTAACAAGTCGAATACAGCAATGGAAGCACCTACAATAGAAGGCGCTAATGAATTGGAGAATAAATATGGACGAGAACGTTGGCGCAATAATTCTACGACTTCTTTTTTAGCAGCCGTAAATCCACCCATTGCACCACCTAAGGCTTTACCTAATGTTCCAGTGATAATGTCAACTCTACCCATCACATTATTATATTCATGCGTACCACGACCAGTTTTACCAATAAAACCTGTCGCATGGCAATCATCCACCATTACCATTGCATCATATTTTTCTGCTAAATCACAAATCTTATCTAATTTTGCCACAAAACCATCCATTGAAAACACACCATCTGTCACAATAATTCTATTGCGTTGCGCTTGTGCTGCAATCAATTGCTTCTCTAAATCTTCCATGTCAGAATTTGCGTAGCGATATCTTTCGGCTTTACACAAACGTACACCATCAATAATGGAAGCATGGTTTAAAGCATCTGAAATAATAGCATCTTCTTTTGAAAATAAAGGCTCAAAAACACCACCATTCGCATCAAATGCTGCTGCATATAAAATGGTATCTTCCATTCCTAAGAAATCAGAAATTTTTGCTTCTAATTCTTTATGTATGTCTTGCGTTCCACAAATAAATCGAACAGACGACATACCAAAACCATGTGAATCTAAGGCTTTTTTGGCGCCTTCAATAACACTGGGATGAGAGGACAAGCCAAGATAATTATTGGCACACATAATAATTACCTCTTGTCCCGAATCAACTTTTACAGTCGCACCTTGTGGTGTAGTAATAATTCGTTCACTTTTATAAAGTCCAGCCTCCTTAATGGCTGCTAACTCTTCTTTTAATTGGTTTTCTAATTTTCCGATCATTTGTCTAGCTATTTAATGCCCTAAAGGTAAAAAAAAATAAGAAGGCAACATTTAAATTCATTTTTTTCAATGCTTCTTTACATTATCTCATATATTTGAAAGGATGACTTTATTTTCTAAATTGAAAATGAATAGTAAGTACTTTATCAGTCTTTTTACCCTAGTTACCTTTCTGATTTGTATCTATGCCTATTCACCCTACATTGAAAATTATGCAGTAACACCAAAATGGCTTGGTTTCGCTTTGATTTGCATAGGATTAAGCTTTAAAAAACCGAAGAAGACCACCTTTGATCTAACCCATCTTATTTGGGGTGTTTTTGTTTTACAATTCATGGTCAGTGCCTTATCTTCTTATAATATATGGGACAGTTTAATAAGAACAACACCTCTAATACTTGCTCCTATTGCCGCAACTTTACTATTCCAAAAATGGCATAGTATCAAAAGAAAATTTGAAAGCATTGCATTGCTACTAACTTTTTGCTTGGTCCCGCTGCTCATTTTTGCATTCATCAAAATATATTTTCTATGGCAACTAGATGATTTCAATCATAATACTACTTATCAGTTTGCCTTTAACTTTGGGCATAGGAATCAATTTGCCCAATTTTTAACCTTGTCTATCCCATTTTTTTTTCTTGGACTCACAGAAACAAAAACAACATGGAAAAAATGGGTATTGTTAATGACCTTAGGACTAACCTACATCCTAATTACTTTGCTCATGTGCCGTTCTGTTTTGTTAGTTATCTATGTAATCTATCCTCTATTAATTTTCCTTTATTACCTCCAAGTCATTAAAAAAATTAGCCTTAAATTATTCATATCATTCTTTCTTCCTTTATTGTTAATCAGTCTAGTTTTTGTGCTTACAAATCCATTTCATTTCTCATGGATTGATCGCTTATTTGAAACCAATTTTGGCAGCGGAAATGAAAGGTTAAGGATTTGGACCAATACCTTTGCCATCATTCAAGAAAACCCAATTTTCGGCGTAGGATCTGGCGATTGGAAAATTGAAATTTTAAAAACACCATTGGCTTTTACACAAGCAGAAGATAGCTTGGTTTTTTTTCAAAGAGCACACAATGATTTTATTCAAATTGCAGCAGAGAATGGCTTGGTTGGATTAACTATCCTCCTACTATTTTTTTTCTTTGTCTTTCGAAAATTACTAAAAACAGATTTAAAACCAAGTGTAAAATATAGTATTGCTGGAGGTATGCTCGGCTTTATTCTGATTGCTAACTTTTCTTTTCCTTTCGAAAAAATAGAATTGCTCTTTTTACTCCTCTTTCTAATTCAATTCATACCTGGTAAGCCATTACAGATAGATGGAAAAATATTATCTATTTGTCGCCTAATGCTATCCATCATTTTCCTAGTAACAAGTCTTTATTGGTATCAATTAGAAGCCCAATATTTCACTTTTAAACAATATCAAAAAATTCAGATTCTCAAAAGTCTCAACCAAACTTTTTATAGCATTGATCCTACAGGAATGCCCGTGCATTGGTATTTGGGAAATGATTTATACCAAAGACAACATTATAAAGCAGCAAATAAAGAATTTAAAACAGCCCTAAAACATAACCCATATCATGTACATATTTTAAATAACATAGGGAGCACCTACCTAAATTTAAACGAAATAGATTCCGCAAAAGTAAGCTATCAAAAAGCACTAATTATAAATCCAATATTCACGGAAACCCTGATGAATTATGCTGCACTTGAATTTAACAATGGTAATATTGATGGGGCATTAGATAAAATCTTAAAAGTGCGTATTGACAAAGAACCACAAAATTACAAAACATATGCCACAGCAATTGGACAAGTAAAAATGGCTTGGCTAATTGAACTCTGGGATGAAGAAGGCTTCGAAAACTTTCTTATTGCACATTATAAACAAGAAGAATTTGCTTACGAAATAGCTATTAATGCAAGAAAAACAGGAGCTAGCTATGAGGACGAACTCAGGTTATATTATGCCAAAGAAAATAAATAATGGGAGAAAAGCAACCAAATCGTTCAAAGTCGCATCCTACTACCATAGGTCCAAATAAAATTTCTTTATTTATTTCGTATCTTAGCACCACTTAAAACAATTAAAATGAAAAATTTAGCTTTTTTATTCTTTGCCGTTGGCTTATCCTATTTGGGAAATACACAGAATATTTCTACCGTATCTCCAAACAATGGACTGCGCGGAACCTATACATTGCCAGTTACCATTTCTGGTACAAATACACATTTCTCCGCTGCTACAAATACAGTGGCTAGATTTTCTCAAGGTACTAACACCCTTCAAATTCTTTCTGTTACCGCAGTGACTAATACACAAATTAATTTAAACTTAAGCATTCCTAACAATGCGAATTTGGGTGCTTATCAAGTAGAAGTTTATGACAGTACTCAAACAAATTATTTAAGTTTAGGAAATGGTTTTACGGTATACCCAAACAACCAACCTCCATCTTTGAACACCATTACACCAAATGTTGCTGCCATCAACCAAACGCTACCAATAACTATTAGTACGGCCAATACGAACTTCTCGCAAGCAACAGATAATTTCATTTATTTAGTACAAGGTAGTAACAACTTATTATTTCCTCAAACAGCAGTTACCGCATTAAATGACAATTATATAAAAGGAACATTTAATATAAACTATCCTGGAATTGCAGTAGGTGACAATTTATCTGTTTTTTATGGTAATTCATTTGACGGTACATTTTATGAATCAAATGCGATTACTATAGCTGAATCAACCGCAATAGATGGTATAGTAAATTATACTGGTACATTTAATGGCGTAGTGGAGCTTTATCATCAAAATAATAACGTTTCACCGGCAACATACACTTTAATTGCTGATGCCATAGTAAGTCCCAATAATGCTTATTCTTTTTCACCTATAGCAGAAGCATCTTATTTGTTAAGAGCTGTACCATCCAACATGACAGATGTAGTCGCAACTTACTATCCAAATAATATTGCATGGCAAAATGCAACTGTAATCGCAACTGACCCTTTAGTGACGACCAATACTTATGACATCTCACCATTTTTAAGTATTAATTTAACAGGATCGGGAACTGTAAATGGCACTTTAGGGTACGGACCAAATGGATTCACAAAAGCGAATACAGTTTTGGCAGAAGGTGTTGAAGTTTTCTTAAAAGGCGAAACAAATAGCATTTATGCCCAAGCAGAAACAGATGTAAACGGACTTTACAGTTTTGACCATGTTCCAGATGGTAATTATTCTATCCTCATTAATATCCCAGGTTATGAGCAAATATCATCCTACGACTTTGTGGTAAACGCAACTGACAATTCATTCAATGGCCTAGACTTTTTAATAGATGATGGGGAAATATTTAAATCTGCATTTTTAGCGACTAAAAAATATGACCAAACTACTTTAACCGTCTACCCAAATCCTACCACAGGAAAAATCAGCATTGAATTACCTAATGAATTGTCGAAATTCACCGCAAATGTTTATTCACAACTAGGGCAAGTGGTATGGAGTCAAACTTTCGATAACCACCAATCTAATGTTTTAAATGCAGACTTATCCGACTTACCTAATGGTATTTACTATGTAAAACTACAAGCCGATAATGCAGCTTACCATTTGAAGATTGTAAAACAATAAAAAATATAACTTTATCATAGTTAAAGCACTACCTTTTATTAGGTGGTGCTTTTTTTTCAACACCCATATTCCTCCACTAAAAAATACGCCGGACTTTAAAGTCCATTATTTCATTTCAGTTTTAATAATAAGAACATTGGCATAATAAATTAGTCCCCTGAAAAATTAAACATGACCTATATTCCTTATATTTCCCCCTTTTAATAGTAATTAGCGTATGCATGATTTTTGATAAACATAATTTTTTTGGGTTACTGCTTTATCTATTATCTTTTAATCCAGCATTCTCCATCACATATTCGAGCCATCATTATTCTGTAGAAAATGGTTTGCCAAGCTCTGAAGTATATACAGTCTTCAAAGACAGCAAAGGTTTTATTTGGTTTTGCACAGACAGAGGCGTTGCTAGATATAATGGTGCTGACTTCGAAATTTTCAATAAAAAAAATGGGCTTTTAGACAATGTTGTGTTTTACGCCATGGAGGATGAATCTGGTCGAATATGGTTTGCCACCTATTCTGGACAAATATTTTATTACAATGAAGGTAAAATACAACCCTACGCCTTCAATGAAAAAATAAAAGCAGAATTTGGCTTAATTTTGATTGAATCGTTTTATGTTGACAAAGCACAAACAGTATACATCAGCAGGCATGGTTTCGGATTAATTAAAATAGATAAACAGGGACAAATTACATTAAAATCAGATCGAACTACAAACTCTATTTACCTTATCGAAAATAAGGTAATCAAAGTCATCAATGAAAGAATAGGTTCTTCTACAAAATCACTAACTTTCAATTTAAAAAATGGCTCAAAATCTATACTTGAAATTCCAAATTTAGTATTGATAAATTCAAATAAAAGTTATTGGAAAAGTATCATTAAAGGCATTCATCAAGAAGGAGCATTGACCACTTTTTCAATATGGAATAAGCTATATAGTTTTGATGGCTCAAAAATAGAATTCTTAAAAGAGTTTGACGAACGAATTTTAGCAATTAACAAATTAAAGGGAAAATACTATATAGGCCTAGCAAATGGTGGATTAGTAGTGATGAATAGCCAAAAACCATTTCAAATTTTAACCAAATATTTTAATGATTATTCCATTTGTGATATTTTCTATGATAGAAAATATGATGGTTTTTGGTTTTCAACTTTAGAAAACGGCGTATACTACATTTCTAATTTTGACCATTTCTCCTACACTAAAAATGACGGACTTCAAACCAATAACTTAACTTCTATTAATGGATCTGATGATGTGGTTTTGATTGGTGGATTAAATGGCACTTTGTCTGTTTTAAACTTAAAAAACAATCGCATTAGTAAGGTAGATATCAAATCTAATAAAACCGCAATCAATAAGATAATTTACGACCAATATAAAAACCGATTTATCATTTTCAAATACAATTCTTTTATTTATAACCAAGGTAAGTTAACTAGTTTATTTGACTATTCTCAACCCTTTATTCTACCTTATGGAAAGGATAGTTTAATTACTTTATTTAATAATAAAGAAATCCCCATAAAGCAAAAAGCATTTAGGGACCTACACATAAAAGACTTAAGTGAGTATGGTGTTTTGAATAACACAATACATTATATAAGGACAACTGATGCGATACAAACAGCAGACAATAGAATATTAATTGGCTCTCAACTAGGTATTTATGAACTCATTAACAGGAATCTTAATAAACTATATCCTGAAAATGAATTATTGAATTCACGAGTGAAAAAACTTGCTAATTACGACAAAAAAACGATTCTACTTGCCACAAAAGGTAATGGACTCGTCTTTTTTTCAGATAGTAGTATTTATAATATAGATGCAAAAAAAGGTTTATTAAGCAACGATATCAATGCCCTTGCGGTGGATGAAAATCGTGACATTTGGCTAGGCTCTTCTAATGGATTAAATATCATCCAAACCTCTGGAGAAATTATCACTATCACAGAAAGAGAAGGTTTAATTTCCAATGAAATAAATGACATTTATGTAGGTAAAAACAAAGCATATATCGCCACTAAAAAAGGATTAACTGTATTGGATAAAAGAGTTATTAAAAAAAAACTATATGATGTACCCGTATACTTTAAAAATGTAAAACTACAAGATACCACGTATTACAAACTTGATACTGTAATCAGCATTGGTTATAATGAGCCTCTTATCGACATTTCTTTTATTGGAATTGATTTACAACATGCTAAAGACATTGTCTACAAATACAAATTAAATGCAGACAGCAAAGAATGGACCTATACCAAAAGAAGTAATTTGTTATTCCCTGATTTGGCTTCAGGCACATATAGTATTGAATTGTACGCTTCAACTAATGGCATAAATTGGAGCTCCAAACCCGCTTTATTAAAAATAAGTGTATTATTTCCTTTTTGGGAAACCGTATCTTTTAAGCTCATTGTTGGTCTAACAATTCTGATATGCTTAGTCCTCCTTTATTACTACTTATTGAGAAAAGTTAAAAATACAGAAGCAATTAAACGCCAAATACAAAGTCTAAAAATTGAAGCATTAAATGCACAAATGAACCCTCATTTTATTTTTAATTCCTTAAATTCAATTCAAAGCTTTATTATAAATAACGATCGGAAAGCATCTAATAAATACTTATCCATGTTTGCGCAATTAATGCGTAAAACATTAGCCAATTCGCAAGAACCTACTATTTCATTACAAAAAGAATTAGATTTAATTAAAATCTATTTAGAGCTAGAAAATTTAAGATTTAATAATCAAATCGAAACTATCATTGAAAAAGAGCCCAGTATTCATGCGACAAATGTGCTTATACCAACCTTATTAATCCAACCATTAATAGAAAATGCAATTTGGCATGGTATACGACCAAAAAATGAGAAAGGGAAAATATGTATCCGGATTAAAAAAGTAGAAAAATATTTATTTCTATTTATAGAAGATAATGGCATTGGTATTTTAAAATCCATGGAAAAGTCAAGATTAAATCATGAATCTAAAGGCACAAAATTATTGACGAACAGAATTGAATTGTTTGCTGGTTTTTACCACATGCAACATGATTTTAAAGTAAAAAATGCAACAGATAAAGAAGGCACAATTGTAGAAATAAAAATACCATTTATTGAAAAATGAATTTAAAAGCAATAATAATTGATGATGAGCAAGGTGGGATAAATTATCTTTCAAGTATCATAACAGAATTTGTTCCTAATCTAGAACTAGTCGGGACTGCTAACTCTGTGAATGAAGGGCTCAAAATATTACTTAAACAAAAAGTAGATATCATTTTTTTGGATATAGAAATGCCAAATGAAACTGGATTTGATTTTATTAAAAGTATAGACCGATCGGCGTATAAAATAATTTTCACCACTGCCCATAGTGAATATGCTGTTGATGCGTTTAATGTTTTTGCAGATGGCTACTTAATGAAGCCTATTGTAATAGATGAACTTATTGAACTCATCATATACTTAACAAAAAATGATGCCGTTAAAGAAGAACATGGGAAATTGGTAATCAAGACAAAAGAAACAATTGAAGCGATCTCATTAGAAGATATAATTAGAATTGAAAGTGAAGGTAATTATTCCACTATCTATACCTTGAACAGGAATAGAATTGTGATTTCAAAAAGTATCAAACAATTGGAAGAAAATCTCTCTAGTGATTTGTTTGTTAAAACACATAAATCGCACATTATTAACAAAAATCATATCAAAAGATACGTCAAGCTAGAAGGTGGCTATTTTGAAATGTCAGATGCTTCACAAGTACCATTATCCAGAAGAAAAAAAGAAGAAGTATTAAACTTGTTGTTTTAATCAAGTCCTCCTTTTAAAATTAAAACCGATAATGAAATAATTCCGACCGTTAATACAAATTGCGAAACCCGTTTATGAATTAGCATCAAAAAAAAGATTAATAACCCCTAGTTTTAACCGATTTCAAGTAAATCTGGGGGATCTGAAAACCCATTTTAGAGTAGGATAATTTAAACTTTTTAACATGAAAAAAATATTATTGTCAATTTTAAGTTGCATGTTCGTTTTAAGTGCCATTGGACAAAACCTTTCAGATAAAAACTGGATTTTTGGAAGGACTGATGGAAGTAATACAACCAACATTAATCTTGATTTTTACTCAGGATCAGGCAATTCTTTGTACACCCAACCACTACCATTAAGCATGTCTCCCGCACCAAGTGCTATATCTAGTTCTAATGGATTTGAAAGCTGGGCGGTAGCATCCGATCCTAATACAGGGCAGTTAATATTTTACACTGATGGGAATGAGGTTTTTGACGCAACTCATAATAATATTACACCTACTACACCTGCGTATGGTCTTGGAGCGAGCCCTTCTTCAGCCCAACCTGTGGTAACTTGTGTAATGCCAATTTGTCCATTTAACAAGTACTATGTTTTTTCTAATCCAACAGGAAAAGATCCAGCAGGAACCACCTCAGGACCTGTTACGTATAGAATATATGACAATTCAACGGCCACTCCGAGCTTTTCCCCTACTACAAGCTTACCTGGATTATACTCAAATACTGCTGTTGGTGAAGGGATGGTAATAATTCCACATGGTAATGATCCTTATACTTTTTTTTTAGTAACAAGACTTTTAAATCCAATCAACAATATTGATGGCTTATCTGGAAACTCTCAATATGTAGTTTACCAAATTGATCCTGCGGGCGTAACCTATTTAAATGTATATGATTTTGGCCCAGGTATCGGTTTAGATAATACAGGAGCATCACCAATAATGAACATGTCTTTTAATGGAAATGCTAATTCAAACCCATCAATTGATAAAGTGGCTTTTACAGCTTCAAGAAGAAGTGCGACCTCAGGAGATTCACGAGATACCAATTATGTATTTACATGTGAATTTAATAATACAACAGGCCAATTTCTAACAGCTACTGACTTCTTAGTAGATGCTTTTGATGGAGAAATTTTATATGATTGCGAGTTTTCCCCAACTGGTGATTTTTTATACTATGCGTCTTACTTCAATAGTAACTTATACCAATTTCAATTTTCCTCAGGACTAAAATATCAGGTGGCTGGTTTCGGACCCTTGAGAGCTGGAGGTTTAAAACTTGCACCAGATGGATATATTTATCATATTAAAGATGCAGGATTAATAGGAAATAATGGGACTGTTCAAATAGGTAGAATTACTAATCCTGATGTTGCTTTAACTGCATCTACAACAACAGGAACTCCTGACCCAATCTATGATAATGTAAATATTATATCGACAGCTAACACATTTGCAACAAATTTTCCAGAATTTTTAACAACACCCCAATGGAGTGCTGTGGTAGACGTTGCAGGTAGTGATACGATTTGTCAAGGAGAATCAACCGATTTACTTGCGACAATTGATGCAATGGGAATAGGTGTAACAAGCTATAGCTGGTATTATAGCTCAGATGGTACTAACTATAATTTAATTCCAGGCAGTGGTGCTAGTAATGTTGTAAACCAACCCGGTCAATATTATATTTTAGTTAATTTAGAAGGTAGTTGTAACATTACTTCAATTCCAATTACTATTTACGAAAGTGAGGATTGTTGTGCTGCAGCAGATGATCCTTTATTTACCACAATCACTAATAATGTGACAACCAACACATATTGGGATGGGAAAATCTATATTCCTAACAACACGATAATCACTGTGAACAATTCAGTATTAGACATTACTACTGCAGATGTAGTTTTTGGGTCGTGTTCAGGTATTGATTTTATTAATGGTGCTGAATTAAGAGCTAATAATTCAGTTTTCAGACCATGCTCAATCAATGATACTTGGAGAGGGCTAAAATTCTTTGGCTCTACAATTAACGCCCATCAAATAAATGAAAATACTTTTAAAAATGCTGAAATAGCCATTAATTTAGAAGGCAAAGATGAATTGAACAACCAGATAACTGCTCAGATTAATTCGAATACTTTTTCTAATTGTAATGAAGGAATATATATTAATCAATCAATTTATCATGGAACGATTTATGGAAATAATTTCATCACTAACAATTCATTTCCAAATTATTTCAATTGTTACGAATCTACAAATCCAAATAATGTAATTAATATCCATGCTAACAGTTTTTTTAACGCGGAATTAAGAATAGTACCAATAGAGATTAGTCAAAATTCAATGTCAAATAATTCATTGGAAACTGCTTTAATTGTGTCCGGTATTGATTTATTGAATACATCAACAAATGTCAGTAGTAACAAATTGACTAACATGACAGATGCTATAACAATTCAAAGTCCCATAGGTCTGGTAAATATAGAAAATAACATGTTAGAACTTAACAATGCATATTCAACGAGTTCCAACAACACTTCACAAATATCTATATTTAATTCACAATCGTCAACTGTACGTATTAGTGGCAATAAATTAAACAATGGCGATAACATTAAAAGCTATATAAGAACTGCCATTTTTACTGATGGATCAAGTAATATCAATATTTTTAATAATGCCATTGATGGATTTGACATTGGAATCTATGCAAATCAATCTGGAGGTTTAAATATATCAGATAATTATTTAACAAACATATCCAATTTCGGCATTAACACGAATTTAAATGAAGAGTCTACAAATTTTATTACCTGCAATGATATTACAATGAGAGTTGATTTAGGTAGTGGGATTTCTGTGGAACAAGGGAACTCCTCAACACAAATAACCTCGAATTGCATAAAAGATAGTCATCTTGGAATCGAATTAAAAGGAAATAGTACAATACCAATCGTAAGCAACAATTTCATTTATAACTATCAGATTGGAATATTAAATAATGGCCACACAGGCAGTATAGGTACTGCTTCCAATCCAGGTATGAATACTTTATGGAGCAATAGAAACAACTCTACCGATATTAGCAGTCCTTTAACTACATTAAACATTGCTAATAATTTTGGCGTGTTTAATATTTTTGGAAATATTATCACGACTCAAAATAACCCGTATCATTCAACTGCCTCTTGTGCATTTCAAATTGCTGGATATGATAATCAAGGTAATTTAAACACAAACTTTGCATGTAGGAACGACGCTATATTTTTAGAAGCATTTGAAGAAGAAAATGGAGAGTTAAAGCTACCATCTTTAAATAAATTCTTGACTTATCTCGAACATAATGAAAATAAGTTTGAAATAATTAATGCCGCGACAAATATCGAAGGAATTAATAAAAGTTATTTGGAAGAGGTGCTAAACTACTTTAATTTAAAACAAGCCGATCTAAATTCAATTTGGTATAACTACTATAAACATAACGAGAGTTACGAACAAGCCTTAGTTAGGCTAAATAACCTAAATGACTCACATTATAAACAAGTTGAAAGATTGAATTTAAAAATTCTGAATGATATCACATTGAATGAATCAGATCTAAAAACCTTGGAAAAACTAATAAACGAAAGTAACAATTCCAATGCTAATTATAATTTAGCCGTTTCAATTGCAAAATCTACTGCTATTCCTAGTGTATATAAATACAATTTTCCAATTTCTGAAGCACCAATAATAGATCAATCTAAAACAATTCAAATCCAAAAAGATATGATCTTGTTAAGTGCTTTCCCTAATCCTTCTGAAGATCAGATAACTTTAGAAATTTTGAATGGCTCAGAAAGTACTTACCAGACAATTACTATTTATAATATAGATGGTAAAATAGTACATCAAGAGAATATTTCATTCACCTCAGGTAGAAAAACTTTAAATATTGAGCATTTTGCTTCAGGAACATATTTTATGTCTTTAAATTCTGAAGGGGAAATTTCTGGTAAATTAAAATTTATTAAATTATAATTTAATATCCCACTTTTTATTCAAAGCTGCCATTCAAAAAATGGCAGCTTTTTTATTTTATAACCTGTTGAAAAGTCTGATTCATTTAAATTGGAAAAGCAACGGGCTGTGCCTACCTTCGTTTACTTGTAATAAAACAGAAACTTAGTGGCTAAAACAATCAAAAAAGTGGCAGAAACGCCTTTAATGAAACAGTATAACCAAATCAAGGGTAAATACCCTGATGCTATGTTATTGTTTCGCGTCGGAGATTTTTATGAAACCTTCCGTGAAGATGCTGTACAAGCTGCAAAGATTTTAGGCATTGTATTGACCAAAAGGAAAAATGGAACTGCTGCTGAAATTGCTTTGGCTGGTTTTCCACATCATTCTTTAGACACTTACTTACCCAAATTGGTACGTGCAGGATTGCGGGTTGCAATTTGTGATCAGTTAGAAGATCCAAAAATGACCAAATCGATTGTTAAACGTGGTGTAACTGAATTAGTAACACCAGGCGTATCTTACAACGATAAAGTCTTAGAAGGAAAAAAGAATAATTTCTTAGCAGCCATCCACTTTACTAAAAATAATTTGGGCGTTTCTTTTTTAGATGTTTCTACCGGTGAATTTTTAGTCGCCGAAGGACAATATGAATACATTGATAAACTCATTCAAGGATTTCAACCCAGCGAAATTTTATACGAAAAAAGTAAAAAAGCCACCTATACTGAAAAGTTTAACGACAAGGCTTACACCTATAAATTAGACGATTGGGTTTTTACCCAAGACTATGCCCAAGAAACATTATTGAACCATTTTGAAGTAAAGTCTTTAAAGGGGTTTGGTATTGAGAATATGCATTCTGGCATTATAGCAGCCAGCGCAATTTTGCACTATCTAGGCGAAACAGCTCACGATAAAGTTGGACATATCAAAAACATTTCTCGAATAGAAGAAGACAAATACGTTTGGCTAGACCGATTTACGGTAAGGAATCTAGAATTACTCTACTCTCCACATGAAAACGCCACCACTTTAATCGATATTTTAGACCAGACCATTACCCCTCCTGGGAGTAGAATGTTAAGAAGGTGGATGATATTACCTTTAAAGTCTCAGTCGCGTATTAACGAAAGACTAGACATAGTGGACACCTTTTTAAAGGATGAACAATTTACCGAAAACATTAAATTTAATTTAAATGAGGTCGGTGACTTAGAAAGAATCATTTCCAAAGTAGCCACTACGAGAATTAACCCCAAAGAAGTAGTACAGCTTAAACGCGCACTAACCGCTATTGAACCCATCAAGGAAACTTGTGCAAATATAGGTTCAGCACCACTTAAATTACTGGCTGACAACTTAAATCCTTGCAATGCATTGAGAGAGCGCATTGAAAATGAAATGCAAGAAGACCCTGCTATCGCAGTTGGAAAAGGTAAAATAATTGCCGACGGGTTCAATGCTGAACTAGATGAATACAGGAGTTTATTGTATTCTGGAAAAACATACTTAGAAGATTTAAAAAATAGGGAAAGCGAAAGAACCGGTATCACCAGTTTAAAAATCGATTTCAACAATGTATTTGGGTATTATATTGAAGTACGAAATTCGCATAAGGACAAGGTGCCAGAAGAGTGGATTCGCAAGCAAACCTTGGTGAATGCAGAACGCTACATTACGGAAGAATTAAAAACATACGAGACCAAAATATTCTCAGCACAAGATAAAATTCAAGCTTTAGAATCTCGTCTTTTTAATGACTTGGTATTGGCCATGGCCGATTATATTTCTACGGTTCAACAGAATGCAGCCTTGTTAGCTAAGCTCGATTGTTTGTATGCCTTTTCATTGACTGCTCAAAAAAATAATTACGTCAAGCCCGAAGTGAACGACGGTTTGGCCATTGATATCAAAGCGGGACGACACCCAGTGATTGAAAAACAATTACCCATTGGTGAAGCCTTTATTGCAAATGATGTTTACCTCAACAACGAGGACCAACAAATCATCATGATTACGGGTCCAAACATGTCTGGTAAATCCGCCCTACTCCGTCAAACTGCTATCATTGTGCTGATGGCTCAAATGGGCTCCTACGTGCCTGCTGATGAAGCGAAAATTGGATGGGTCGATAAGATATTTACCCGTGTAGGTGCTTCTGATAATATCTCTTCTGGAGAATCTACTTTTATGGTAGAAATGAATGAGACAGCGAGTATCTTAAATAACTTATCCAACAGAAGTCTTATTATTTTAGATGAAATTGGCAGGGGTACCAGTACTTATGATGGTATTTCAATCGCATGGTCCATTACGGAATATTTGCACGAAAATGGCAAGGCGCAACCCAAGACTTTATTTGCAACGCATTATCATGAATTAAATGAAATGACCAATGTTTTTAACCGCATTAAAAACTACAATGTTTCGGTGAAGGAGTTACAAAACAAAATCATCTTTATGCGAAAATTAGTCCCAGGAGGGTCGGCACATAGTTTTGGTATTCACGTTGCAAAAATGGCAGGAATGCCACAACAAGTGCTAGACAAAGCCAATACGGTACTTAAAAAATTAGAACAATCTCATTCTGGTGATATACAAAAAGAAGTAAAAGAATTGGTGGCGGACGAGAATATGCAACTCAGCTTTTTTCAACTTGATGATCCCGTTTTAATGCAAATTAAAGAACAAATCGAAGCGATAGATATCAATACACTTACTCCTGTGGAAGCTTTAATGAAGTTAAATGACATTAAAAAATATGTGGGAGCGAAGTAAGTTACGCCTTTTTTGGCAGACAAGACCTTTGATTTCAATATTGATTTTAGGACTGTTTTTTAGACTCTTAGCAGTGGTTTTCTCCAGTGGTTTTGCCATGCAGGACGATCATTTTTTAATCATAGAAACTCCTTGGGCATGGTCGCATGGATATGCGTACAATAATTGGCTGCCTTGGGATCAAGATACAGCAATACCAAAAGCACAGGGGCATAGTTTATTTTATCCAACATTACATTATCTCTATTTTGAGACATGCAATTTTTTAGGTGTTGAAAATCCTAAATTACAAATGTTAGGTGTCCGATTGCTTCACGGTCTATTGTCTTTATTAATTGTTTTATTTAGTTATAAAATCACTTTAAAATTATCCAATCAAAAGGTCGCAAATGTTGTTGGTATTAGTTTGGCTTTAAGTTGGGCAATGCCGTTTTTCGGGGTTCGAAATCTTGTAGAAATGGTTTGTATACCTCCCTTACTTTATGGCCTTTGGCTATTGATAAAAAGGGACTTTAAAGCCAATTGGAAAATATACTTGTTGGCAGGTTTTTGGTTTGGTATTGCATTTTCTGTCCGTCTACAATTGGCCGTATTTTATGTCGCATTTGGTTTTTGTTTATTATTGCTAAAGCAATGGAAAGGAAGTATTGCCTTGTTTTTTGGCTTCCTTATCGGGGCTTTTTTAAGCCAAGGTATTATCGACTGGTATTTATGGGGCTACCCTTTTGCCGAATTAATAGAATACATTAACTATAACAGTAGCGACGCCATGTTCGATTATGGCGGTACTTGGCAATGGTATAAGTACATCATAGTCTTGACTTTTTTCTCCATCCCCATTGTAGGTTTGTTTTGGTTATTTGGGACAATTACAGTAGCTAAAAAGTACTTTTACCTATTTATTCCTTTACTTATCTTCACTTTATTCCATACCATGTACCCCAATCAACAAGAAAGATTCATTTTTCCAATGATTCCAATTTTTGTAATCCTAGGTGCTATAGGTTGGAACAATTATCGCAGTAAAAGTGTTTTTTGGCATAAAAAACCAAAAATATGGCCTTGGATATTTGGCATTTCTTTCACCTTAAATCTTATACTATTAATCGCTGCTTCAACTTATGCCACTAAACAAGCAAAAGTGAATTCTGCCTATTATTTTTATGAAAAGCAAAAAAACACCCCATTGGTCATTATGCAAGAAGACTCCTTTGGCTCCGACCGATTTTATGAAGGAAGTTGTGCATTATTCACCAAGTTTTACACAGGTAATGGCCAAATTTATAGCTTTACAATCAATAGCCTAGCGGAAAGAAAGGCTTGGGAAAAAAATGGTAAAAATCCAGATTTCATTTTACTTAACGGTGGACTTCGTCTTGACCAAAGATTAGATTATTTCTTTCAGTTTTATCCGCAAATGGAAATTAGAGCCCTATATGAATCAAGTGCTATTGACCAATTTCTACATTATATGAATCCAAAAAATAAAAATGAAATGGTGACCGTGGTAAAAACAAATTTTAAACCCAATTAATTTGATTTTACCTCTCCTCCCCAACCACCAAACCATACTTTAAACATAATTAAGATTACCATAATATCACATTGACAATAATTCTTATCTTTGTCAAGTGCTGAAGTTAAAACAATTATGGTCTTTCTTTTTCTTACTGGTTTATTCCGTAAGTTTTGGTCATGCCATTATTCCTTCTCATAAACATTTAAATTCAGACGGAACACACCCGCCAACCCATTGTGAAACTGAATCGGATAAAGATCATGATCACATTGTACACGATAATCATGTAGACGAAGGAATTGTTGATTTTTTAGGTTGCTTAATAGAAAACTTACACAATAATTTACCCGAAAAGCACCATACCTGTCACGAAACTTATACCCTAAATACTCAAATTTTTAAAAAGGTAACTCAATCACAACATGTATCCATAATACCTTCTGTATTTCAATTGGTACCTATTTCAGTTGAAAAAGAAACCATCAGCACGGATGCTATCCAATTGGTAGAAGAAGTCACTTCCCCCTTGCCCAAACTCAGAGGGCCCCCAACGCAATAATTTTATCGAAGTTATTGGTCAATGTGTACCAATATTTATTTGTAAATAACTGTACGTCTTTAATTTGACTTACACTCTAATTTATTTCAAATGTTAAATAAAATTATTCATTTTAGTATTAAAAACAAATTCATTATTGGTTTGTTTACACTGGGACTCATAGTTTTGGGAATTTACTCCGCTACCAGATTACCCATTGATGCCTTGCCTGACATTACAAATAATCAGGTTCAAATTATTACTACCTCACCTACTTTAGCCACCGAAGAGGTAGAGAAATATATTACTTTTCCAATCGAACGGGCCGTTAAGTCTGTCCCCAACATTGTGGAGCTACGCTCTGTCAGTCGATTTGGATTGAGTTTGGTGACAGTAGTATTTAGCGAGGAAACCGATATTTATTGGGCGAGAACTCAAATAAATGAACGGCTCAAAGAAGCAGAGTCCATCATTCCAGCTGCTTTTGGTCGACCTGAATTGGCACCTGTTTCCACTGGATTGGGTGAAATTTACCAATACTGTGTAGAGGCAAAGCCCGGTTTCGAAGATGAATTCAACATCATGGAATTGCGCTCGATTCAAGACTGGATGATCGCCCCACAAATTTTGGGTACAAAAGGCGTGGCTGAGGTCAATACCTTAGGCGGTGTATTAAAAGAATACGAAGTAGCTGTTGAGCCCGACAAGTTAAAAAGCATGGACGTTACCATGTCAGATATTTTTGAAGCCCTTAAAAAAAACAATGAAAATACCGGTGGCGCTTATATCGATAAAAAACCAAACGCCTATTATATCCGTGGTATTGGGATGATTAATTCTTTAGAAGAAATCAAGAAAATTGTTATTAAGGTGGACAATAATATTCCCAAATTAATTAGAGATGTAGCGGAAGTGCGTTACGGAAAAGCCATACGTTATGGCGCCACTACCAAAAATGGAAAAGGGGAAGTTGTAAGTGGCATGGTCATGATGTTAAAAGGTGAAAACTCTGCTGAAGTAGTAGGATTGGTTAAGGAGAAGGTCGCAGAAATTCAAAAAACATTACCAGAAGGGGTTATCATTACACCATTTTTAGATCGATCGAAATTGGTGGAGAAAGCCATTGGAACGGTTGAAAAAAACTTAATTGAAGGTGCCCTGATTGTCATCTTTATCCTGGTATTATTAATCGGTAATTGGCGTGCTGGACTCATAGTCGCTTCCGTAATTCCCTTGGCTTTATTATTTGCAATTAGTATGATGCGCTTGTTTGGTGTAAGCGGTAACTTAATGAGTTTAGGGGCGATTGATTTTGGTTTGATTGTCGACGGGGCAGTGATTATTGTCGAGGCCATCATTCACCGGATTTACAACAAAAAGAACCAAAACAAAGTACTTACCCAAACTGAAATGGATGCCAATGTTTTTGAAGCTTCTTCCAAAATTAGGTCCAGTGCTGCCTTCGGCGAAATCATTATTTTAATCGTGTACTTACCCATCTTAGCCTTAGTAGGTATTGAAGGAAAAATGTTTGCCCCTATGGCGCAGACCGTAAGTTTTGCCATTTTAGGTGCCTTTATTTTATCATTGACTTACGTTCCTATGATTTCGTCTCTTTTCCTGAGCAAGAAGATTGTTCAAAAGGAGACTTTCTCAGATAAAATCATTGCATTTTTAAATAAAAGATACCAATTCTTACTCAACCATGCCTTGAAAGCAAAAGGTTTAGTCCTGGCAGCCTCATTGTTAATATTTATCTTCTCCATTTTTACTTTCAACAGAATGGGAGGAGAATTTATTCCGAATTTAGAAGAGGGAGACATTGCCACGCACATTATAATCCCTCCTGGAAGCTCCTTAGAGCAAGAAATTGATGCTACTACCCTAGCCCAAAAATTATTACTCGAAAACTTTCCAGAAATTGAACAGGCGGTGGCAAAAATTGGTAGTGCCGAAGTTCCAACTGATCCTATGCCCATGGAAGTGGCGGACATGATGATCATCATGAAAGATAAAAAAGAATGGACGACCGCTAAAACACAAGCAGAAATGGTGGATAAAATGGAGCATGTATTGGACCAAATCCCAGGGATGACTACTGAATTTTCACAGCCCATTCAAATGCGTTTTAACGAGTTGATGACCGGTATCAGAAGTGATGTTGGGGTAAAAATATTTGGAGAAGACTTGGCCATGCTCGAAGGTATGGGTAACCAAGCTGTAACTATTATTCAAGCGGTGCAAGGAGTACAAGATGCCCGACTGGAAACCGTATCTGGACTCCCCCAATTAAAAGTAGATTACGACAAGGATAAACTGGCCTTGTACGGCTTAAATGTAAGCGACCTAAACGAGGCCATTCAAATGGGATTTGCAGGAAAAATTGCAGGCGTAATATACGAAGGCGAACAAAGGTTTAACTTGGTGGTACGATTGAAAAATGAAAGCAGAAACGACATCAATGATTTAAAAAATATGTTCATTAGTCTGCCAAACGGATTCCAAATTCCATTGGAACAAGTCGCCAATATTCACCTAGAAAATGGACCTTCTCAAATTTCTCGTGAAGAGGGAAAAAGAAGAATTATCATTGGCTTTAATGTACGAGATCGGGATGTGCAATCAGTAGTTGAAGAAATTCAATCGAAGTTGAATGCGCAAATTGCTTTGCCACCAGGATATTTTATTAAATATGCAGGACAGTTTCAAAGTTTAGTCACAGCCAATAAAAGGTTAGCCATTGCGCTACCCATTGCCTTGGCACTGATTTTTGTCCTTTTGTATTTCACGTTTAAAAATGTGGGACAATCACTCTTAATATTTACAGCCATTCCATTATCCGCAATTGGCGGTGTATTCGCCCTTTACTTGCGTGACATGCCTTTTAGTATTTCGGCAGGAGTTGGCTTTATTGCTTTGTTTGGTGTCGCCGTTTTAAATGGTATTGTACTGATCAGTTATTTTAATCAACTAAAAGCAGAAGGAATGACAAATATTATAGACAGAATTAAAGAGGGTACCAAAGTTCGTTTGAGACCTGTTTTGATGACAGCCGGTGTAGCTTCTCTTGGGTTTTTACCCATGGCTTTGAGCACTAGTGCAGGAGCTGAAGTACAAAAACCATTGGCTACCGTAGTCATTGGTGGCTTGATTACAGCCACTTTTTTAACCTTGATTTTACTGCCAATTCTATATTATTATTTAGAAACGTTCACTGGAAAATTAAATCGTGGAAAAACGACTTTAATGTTGTTATTTATGTTCTTTTTTGCAGCCAATGGATTTAGTCAAACGAAAACTTTGAGTCTGGAACAGGCTATTAAAATTGGCTTGGCGAACAACCAGCAACTGAAGATTGCGAATATGAATGTGACCTTAAACACCCAACAAAAAAAGGCTGCATTTGAAATGCCCAACACCAAGATTACGGGTTCTTTTGGTCAATTAAACACATTTGCGTTCGACCAACAGTACAGTGTGACACAAGGCATCAATCCAGTTTTAATTGCTGCAAAAAAACAGCTGTACGCCCAACACGAAGCGGTAAGCATGAGTGCAGTGGAATTGGAAAAACAGACCCTTATTTTAAACATTCGAACGGCATGGACTGATCTGCTCTATCTTAAAAACTTGCAAAAGGAATACATTGCACAAGACAGTTTATACCGCAAATTTGCCAGCATGGCTGCCTTAAAATATGAAGTGGGAGAAGGAAACGTTTTAGAGAAAACTTCAGCCGAAACTTGGCAGTTAGAATTTGAACAGACCATTTTTCACCTCAACACCGCCATCCAAAATCAAGTGTTAAAAATTCAGTTGCTATTAAATTTAAAAAGTAATTTTTTGCCTTTAGAAACTGAATTGACCAATGAACAATATTTGGTAGAAGAAGATTCAACTCGCATTCAAAACAATCCACTTTTAGAAAAAGCAGGAAAAGAATATGAATTGGCCTTATCGAATGCAAAATTGAAAAAAGCCGCTATTTTTCCTCAAATCGAATTGGGTTATTTTGTGCAGTCCATCAAAGGACCGCAAGATAAAGATGGACAGTCAGTTTACTACAATGGCAGTCCTCAATTTCACGGTTTTAGTATTGGTTTGGCTATTCCTATTTTTTCTACAGCAGAAAGAACACGATACCGCATGGCAAAAACAGCTATCGATATCCAAGAAACAAACAATGATTATTTGTATCAGCAATTGTCGAATCAATTGCGTATTCAAATTCAAGAATGGGTCAATTTCCAATTACAATTGGCCTTTTATCAAAATGCCGCTTTGCCCAATGCCGAACTAATTTTAGAAAAGGCACAAAAAGCATATGCCGCGGGAGACATTGCTTATGTGGAATATGGACAAGCGCTAAACACTAGCTTTACAGTCCAGAAAAATTACCTAGACCTGTTGCAAAAGAGCAATAACAGCTTACATGGTATCAAATATTTAATTAACGAATAATACCTTTAAAATGAAAAATAATAAATTAATAATCGGGGCATTGGTCGGTATAGTACTGGCTATTTTGATCTATTTCATCTTTTTTCGAACAGAAATAACAGTTAAACATGATGATCACGAAGGACATGACCATGCAGCTGAATCGCACGAAGCATCTACTGAGAAAGAAGTTACTTTAAGTGCCGCTCAATTTGATTTGATAAAAATTGAAATGGGTGACTTTGTGCAAAAAAACATGAGTGATGTATTGAGCGTAAATGGGTATACCAAATTACCTCCCCACAACCAAGCAGCTGTTTCTTCTCCAATCAGTGGATTGATTAATAGCATTAAAGTAATTGAAGGTCAATATGTGAAAAAGGGACAATTATTGGGGACCATTGAAAGTTTGGAAATTGCCAAAATGCAAGAGGCGTACCTATCGAGTAAAAGTAAGGTGACTTATTTAAAATTAGAATTTGACAGACAAGAAAAATTGCAAGCTGAAAATGTAAATGCTCAAAAAGTATTTCAAAAAGTTCAGTCGGACTTAGCCATTGAAGAGGCCAAGTACAATTCCTTGAAGCAACAATTAAACATGTTGAATATTAATCCCAATTCACCTGTGAGCACTCGCCTACCCATTCTTTCTCCAATTACAGGAAATATCACAGAAGTAAACATTAAAATTGGCTCTTCAGTTGCCCCAGGAAACGAATTGTTTTCAATTGTTGACAATGATGAAATGCACATTGATTTAATGGTGTACGAAAAAGATTTGGGGAAGGTTGAAAAGGGACAACACGTGCGTTTTGTATTGACCAACCAATCGAATACTGAAATTAACGGGACCATTTTTAATGTTGGAAAATCCTTTGAAAATGAAACGAAAACGGTAGCCGTTCACGCCGACATTGACGAAACTGAAGTCCAATTAATACCGGGCATGTACATCAATGCTTTAATTGATATTGGATCGGAAAAAGTGAACACTTTACCGGCTTCAGCCATTATTGATGATGTGGGTAGAAAATTTATTTATGTCTTAGAAGGTAAAGGAGAATTACAAAATGGACACGGACATGAAACGACTACAAATTCTGACCATCATCCACAACACAAAACAAATGCGAAAAGTCATGCAGCACATGGAACAGAAACTTCTCATCACGATCATGAACATGCACCAACTTCAAAAGCTGGTCATCATGTTGGACACGATACCAAAGCAACCACTGACCATGGTCACGACCATACAAAAAGCGATTATGTTTTTAGAAGAGTAGAAGTGAAAATTGGAGCGGAGCAATTGGGTTCAGTTGGGGTAACGCCTATTGGAATGATTGGTGCTGATGAAAAAATTGTCATCCAAGGCGCCTACTATTTACAAAGTCACCTTCAAAAATCTGAAGGTGGCGGTGGACATTCACATTAAGGTTTTAAATATTCGAACATGCCGACAAAGCTGTTCTCGATAAAATTTTAATTCAAACGCTCGTTTTCATTAAAACCACTCGAACTGACAGGACAAGTAATTTGTCAGTTCGAGTGATTTGTTTGCAATACCTAAGTATTGCAAACAAATTGTATCGAGAACCATTAAGAAGGGTGAACTCACTTGAAGACAATTTTCCTAACCCTACCAAATCCTAAAATCCAACTCCAAATTCTGCAACCTTGAATTGGGTACTTGTTTACCGTGGGACAAGGCTTTTACTTTTTCTATGGTATAGGTCTGTAATTCGGTTAAGTAAATTTCTCCATCCTTATTTAAATCAGCATAGCCTTCCTTGAGTCCACTGAGTAAACAATAAGAAAATAAACCATTTTTCCATTCATCACTTTCCAAGGCAAACTCAGCACCACCTGCGCTTGAAATTACGGTTGCACCTGTTCCTCTTCTCAAATCATTAAACAATTCGTTCATGGCTTTACTCGGACTTGCAGAAGCATTTGTTTCAGCCACTGCAACACCTGCCGAACGGAAACTGACATCATTGATTTCAGCATCCTCTTCTTCCGCAAAAAACACCTCATCTTTTTCTACTTCACCACTGTGACAAGTATCCATGATCAGTATCTTCTTTTTCGCCTTAATTTCATCCAATAGACTTTCTAAATCTTCATAGGCCATTCCTTTTAATTTTGGATTATTAAATACCATGGGATGAGTGGCAAAATAATAATCAAAATTTTGGTCTAACACCCCGTGACCCGCCACAAAAACTATAACAATATCGTTGATTTTGGCTTGACTTAAAAAAGTTTTTAATGCCAATACATTTTCAGTATTCACCATCTCGTCCGTCAATGTTTTTGTATTTACTGATTGATACATTCCATTTTTATTGGTCTTAAAAAGAGCATCTAAATCTTGGGCATCCTTCGCTGCATAATTTAAATTATATTGAGCGTCCGCATACTTTGATGTACCAATAGTCACCATATAAATACTCGGTTTTTCCGCTTCTTGCACACTTTCCACAAACATAGTTTCTAACAAGCTTTCTACTCCATTTTTATTTCTACAAGCCACTTGAATTTTATTGGTACCTGACACCAATTCTATTTTTACAATGGCGGTGGATTTTGTTTTTCCACCCAGTACTTTACCTGTTTTACCATAAAGTGGTACATTGTTTACCCAAATATTGTATGATTGAAGTCCCAATTGATCGTCCATGCTAATATTCAATGAAACCGTATTGCTATTTACAATCGCTTGTAAACTCGATTTATTGGTCACTTTGGTATTCGGTACCTTGGAAAAGTCTGCTGACGCTTTTGGGTTTATCCCCAGTTTGGCAATTCTTTTTTCATAAGCCCTTTCATATAAATTAATCAAAGCTGCATCATCACATTCTAATTTTTTTAACACCAAATCTGGACGGTTATAGATGGCGTCAAATTGTTCAAATGGGTATGCCTTATTACCAATTCTAAAAGTCACCAATTTATACCCTTCCTTGTTGACTTTATAATAATTATCATACGTTTTAATGATGGAGTTTTCTCCATTACTTACCAACATGATATCTTCTTCGCCAGTTGCAGGATCTAAAATAAAAAACTGTCCGTTAGTTAAAGTCACCCCAATTTTTCCATTCGATTTTGACGCCACATTGGTAACCATATATGGTTTTAGACGAATACTCTTTACCACTTTTTTGGTATTTACATTTTCAAAATAAAGGAAATCGTTTTCAATGGCCGCAATATAATCGCAAGGCTTACTAATTGGCAAAGCATGCCCTTTGATAGTGGCAGCATTATCGGCAAATAAATCAAAGGCTTTGGTATTATAAACCTTTAATCCAGCCATAGTATTGATGATAAATGAGTTTCCGTCTTTAGAAAAATTGACAAATGGTCCTTGGGTATAGCCTAAATTTCCTGGCAAAAAGTTTTCAAAAACCTGTGTCCATGTACCTACCCGCCAAACATAAGTTTTACTGGTGTTAAAACAAACTGCCAAGTACTTTCCATCTGGCGAAAATGTAGCCGACTGTGCTTCATATAAATACTTTAATCCTTGGCTAGGCGCAGGTGTCGATAATTTTTTGACAAATTCACCAGTGGTCAAATTAATGATAGAAACAGCAGAGTCTCCCGAACCTAAAACAGCCATATAAGCATCATCCTTATCGGTTACTATTTCGTTGATGTTTGGCTGATAAGCAAACAAGGTTTTCATGGCTTCTGGTTTTCTTCCTTGCATATCGTATTGCCGAATTTCGTCATGTCTTAATTTTGTGAAAAGATATTTTCCTGTTTGGCCATATAAGAGTAAATCCTTTTCAATGGTCGATCTTTTTAAAACAGTACTAGCCATTGAACGCATATCCGAATCTCTGGTCAATGCACCCAAATCACCATTTGCGACCATTCTAGCTTTGTCTAAAAATTTTGCTCCTTTTTTTAATGTAATATTTTTTTGTCTTGGTGGTATTTCTCTTTTTGCATCTGGCAATTTAAAGTTACCAAACAATGAGGCCGTATTTAAATCCCAAAAACTGAGCATATTTTCATCTCCCAGCAGGACTAATTTATTTTCGGAGGGATGAAAATCAAAGGTATAAACAGGGTTTACTTCCCCTTTTAAATCTTGAAAGTATACCCCTCTTTTTAAATCCCACAACTTTACTACCGAAACTCCTTTTCGTCCTTTAATACTTTGTACATAACTGCTACCTGAACTGGCCAAGATAGTTCCATCTGGCGAAATTTTTACCGCTGAAATGGGTGCGTTATCGTCTTCCGAATTCCCTTTAAAGGATTGTAATTCTTTTCCTTCAAAATTAAATAATTTAATGGTTCTACTGGCGTTTGTAATGGCAAAAAGCTTATTTTTAACATCAATATCATAGGCATTAATCAACAAACTCCCGGTTTTTTGTTGTTTACTTTCTTCGAGACTTTCTAGGTTTAAAAAATTTATCTTTCCTTCAACACCTACCGTAATAATTTGCTTAGAATTTGGATCAAAATCGAAACCTAAAATAGAGATTGGATGTACCTTTTTCTTGATTAAAAGTGCTTTGCTTTTCGTATCAAAAATAGATAAATTACCTCCTGATTGCGTAAATCCAACATATTGTTGAAATCGCTTTAGCTTTAGGATACTTCCATCACTTAAATACGTTTCACTTGGCTTTGAAATATCATTTGCATTCCAGGTAACCATAGATCCATCTTCATGACCAGAATAAAAAGTCCCGTTTTCAATCCGAGTCAAATCATTTACCACAGCAATGGTCGTTACAGAATCAGCAATTTCCCATTGCAGAACATCCCATATAATGACTTTTTTATCCGCACCGCCACTAATTATTTTTGTACCTTCTTCATTGAACTGAATTGCATTTACCGACGCTTGATGCCCCGATAAAGTGCCAATTATTTTTCCACTGACAATATCCCAAACCTTAATGTCATGGTCTCCTTTTCCACCAACAGCCAACAAGGCCCCGTCTGGACTGTAAGCCATGACTGAAATGACACCATTTGACTTTTGCTGTGTGATGACTTCTATGTCTTGTGCTTGAATATTCGATACTATCAACGATAGAAATGAAATTAAAAATATCCTTAAAATGCCCATAAATCTGTGATTATACCTAACAAAAATACAATTTTTAAACTTAAAGTCTAACATTTTCAACAGAATGCCAAAAGAAAAGGCTTCTAATATAAAGCCGTGCTAATCTAAAAGTATTTCTGTAAATTTGTACCATGGAAATGCCAATAGTAAATAAAATAGAAAAGGCGAATATTCAACAAATTGATTTAATCGATTTTGTTGCGAAATCTCCCATTTTAATTTTCGACTTAAAACCAGGGTTGTGGCAAGAAATGGTCATCAAAGAAAAAGAATTCAGGACTTTTGTTAAAGAAATCAACTGGGAAGAATTTAAAGGAAAAACGGTAGGTATTACCTGTTCCGTAGATGCTATTATTCCGGCTTGGGCTTTCATGTTAGTGAGTGTAGCATTGAAAAAGGTGGATGCCAATATTTATTACGGAAGCCAAAAAGAAGTGGAAGCCGAATTGTTTTTTGACAACTTAAAAAACATGGACTTGACGGATTTGAAAGACCAAAGAGTAATGGTAAAAGGATGTTCTAATATTCCAAATCCGACCAAAGCATATATTGAACTCACCAATTTATTGGTACCACATGTAAAAAGTTTAATGTTTGGAGAGCCATGTTCAGCAGTACCAGTCTTCAAAAATAAATAAATCGTAACCTTAATGGGTAAATTCGTTATCTGACTTACCTTATTTATTTTATGCAGCATTTTTTTACTTGTATTCTTGTTTTCAGTACTTTTTTAAGTTTCAGTCAAAGTGAAAAAATTACACAAATTTTAAAACAAGAGCGGGAACAAATTGAAAGAGTAGAAACCATTCAGTCAGACAAAATCACCTATATCTCATCTGATTTTGCAGGCGCAAAGATTAAGACCATTAACCTAAGGGACAAGGTTAAAAAATTAGAAGTCCTCAAAGTATATTATGTTTATACTGCTTACAAACGCAGTCAAAACTTTGATCAATTTGGTTTAGACCAACAACGTTTCAATCAACTCAGTGCTGCTTACCCAGAATTGTTTGAATCAAATCAAATTGAATGGGAAATACTAGAACAAACTAAATTAAACGATTATACCAAGGGCGATAATTACTTTCACGGCTTTATAATCGTCCACCGACCATTGCTTACCGAAACCAATAGAACAAAAGAAATTCAATTGATCAATCAGTATTTCGATCACCCAAACGAGCCCCTGCCTTTTGAAGACGAAGATCCTATTGCAGCTACTTTAAATATAAAAGAATCAACGGATGTGAAAACCGAACACAAAGGCGAAACAGTTACAGCAGCTTTTCAAGGAGGCGATCAAGCTTTATTCGAGCACATCCAAAGAAACTTAACCACCCCTGCAGATGTATGGCAGGATCGCAAAGATATTTGGGTGAAATTTGATTTAAGCATTGCACAAAATGGTGAAGTTGGAAAAATTGATTTCAAGGAAAAGTATAGCAAAGAAGTTCAAAACGCCATAGCATCTGCTGTCTCAAAAATGCCCAAGTGGGAACCCAAAACATTAAATGAATTCCCAGTTAAAGATACCGTGCAATTTGAGTGGCGGGTAAGTTATTCACCAACCGTTAAAGGCTTGTATTTGAAAAATGGAAAAGCACCTGTTTTAGACCATACTACCAATAGCATTGCAGGCGCGTCTGGCAACAAAGAAACAGTCAGCCCATTATTTATACAAGAATCACCTGTTTTTAAAGCATTTGATTCTATTTCAATCCCTGGAAAAATGGCCTTGGTGATGGACGTGACCGGTAGTATGCAAAACAATATTGTATCCGTTTGTTATTGGTTAAAGCAACACGAAAACAACCTACCATTTAGCAGTTTTACCGCCTTTAATGACGGTGATGGAATGAAAGACAATTTAAAGGAAATTGGTAGCACAAAAGGCATTTATTATACCGGGTTTTACGCCGAATACCCCGAAATCATCAAAACCGCCATGCTCAATGGCAACGGTGGCGATTTCCCAGAAAATGACATAGAATCAATTTTACACGCTGTGCACAAAGACCATCAAGCGACAGCAGTATTATTAATTGCTGATAACATGTCGGAAATCAAAGATATTGAACTGCTCAAACAAATTGACCTACCTGTTTCAATATTACCTTGTGGACTTACTTTTTCTATTCAACAACATTACCTTGATTTGGCTTACCAAACCGGAGGTAAAATTTATTACGCAAACCAAGTAATCGACCTAAGTCAAATTAAAAAAGGGGACACATTTCAAATCAAAAAAGCCACCTATTTATTCAACGGAAAAACCTTTGAGATAAAAAAATAGCAATTTCTTATATACTTGAAGTATATACATAAAGATTTAAACCCATTAAAAATACGATTTACAATACCGTTTTACAATACATTTTACTTTGAAAAATTCCCAAAATTGCCTACTTTTGCAATTCATTCAAATCAAAAGATATGGGAACTAAAAATGATTCAGTTTTAGCAGATGTAAATACTAAGTTTAAAACCGAAGTATTAGCAGATTATAGACTTGCTAGGATTTCACGAGAAACCTCTTTGTTGGGGAGACGTGAGGTGCTTTCGGGAAAGGCTAAATTTGGTATTTTTGGTGACGGTAAAGAAGTGGCGCAATTGGCCATGGCAAAGCAATTTAAAAATGGTGATTTCCGTTCGGGTTATTACCGCGACCAGACTTTTATGATGGCGATTGGTGCTTTGACCGTGAAAGAATATTTTGCGGCCTTGTATGCCCATACAGATGTGACAAAAGAACCTGCTTCTGGTGGACGTCAAATGGGCGGACACTATGCAACCCGTTCTTTGAATGAAGATGGTACATGGAAAAACCTGATGGAACAAAAAAATAGTTCTGCAGATATTTCACCAACAGCTGGTCAAATGCCACGTTTAGTTGGTTTGGCTTTGGCTTCAAAAATGTACCGTCAAAATGATGCCTTACACCACATGACTAATTTTACGGACAAGGGTAACGAAGTTGCTTTTGGTACTATTGGTGATGCCAGTACTTCTGAAGGACCATTTTGGGAATCAGTAAATGCTGCAGGTGTATTGCAAATTCCTTTCGCCATTTCAATTTGGGATGATGGATATGGAATTTCTGTTTCCAGAAAATATCAAACGACTAAAAATAGTATTTCAGACGCCTTGTCTGGTATGCAACGTTCAAAAGAAGTTCCAGGATATGAAATCTTTAAAGTGAAGGGTTGGGATTACCCTGCATTAGTGGAAACTTATGAAAAAGCAATTAAATTATGTCGTGAAGAACATGTACCAGTAATGATTCATGTGATTGAAGTAAACCAACCACAAGGTCACTCTACTTCTGGATCACACGAACGTTATAAGTCGGAAGAACGATTGCAATGGGAAAAAGATTTTGATTGTATTGATAAATTTAAAGCATTTATTTTAGATGCAGAAATTGCCAATGCAACAGAATTAGAGGAGATTGAAAAAGCAGCAAAAAAACAAGTTTCTGCTGAAAAAAGAGAGGCTTGGACTGAATTCTTAAATGAGTTAACCACAGATTTAAATATTGCTTTACCTTGGTTAGAAACCATAGTAGCAGAAAGTGCAAATGGTGTTTTTGCACAAAAAACCTTAGATGCTTTAAAAGCGGAAATGAACCCGATTAGAAAGGATATTATTGCGGCATCTAAAAAGATTTTACGCTTAACCGCTGGAGAAGATTCAACGGCTAAAACGGAACTGAAAGATTGGTTAAATGCCTTAAAGGAAATTAACACCGACCGTTATTCTTCTCACTTGTATTCTCAATCTGCGGAATCGCCATTATTGGTGAGCAGAACAGCACCTGAATACCCAGCCGAGCCAGAAATGATTGATGGTCGTTTAATATTAAGAGAAAATTTTGATGTGATGTTTACCAACCGACCAGAAGTATTGACTTTTGGGGAGGATACTGGTAAAATTGGTGGTGTAAACCAATCCATGGAAGGCATGCAAGAAAAGTTTGGTAAACTACGTGTAACAGATACTGGAATTCGTGAGTGTACCATAATTGGACAAGGAATTGGAATGGCTATGCGTGGTTTAAGACCTATTGCTGAAATCCAATATTTAGATTATTTACATTACGCCATTCAATTATTGAGTGACGATTTAGCAACGGTTCAATACAGAACTAAAGGTGGTCAAAAAGCTCCTTTAATCATCAGAACAAGAGGACACCGTTTAGAAGGTGTTTGGCATTCTGGCTCTCCAATGGGGATGATTATTAATGCGATTAGAGGAATTCACGTTTGTGTGCCTAGAAACATGACCAAAGCAGCCGGTTTTTATAATACACTCATCAAATCTGATGATCCAGCATTGGTCATTGAACCATTAAATGGTTACAGATCTAAAGAACCTAAACCAACTAACTTCGGTGTATTTTGCGAACCATTAGGTGTTCCGGAAATCACACAAGAAGGAACGGATGTTACTTTAGTGTCTTATGGTTCTACTTTCAATTTAATTGCTGAAACAGTAAAACAATTGGCTGAAGTAGATATCTCTGTTGAATTAATTGATGCACAAACTTTATTGCCTTTTGATGTCCACCATATGATTGCAAAATCATTGGAGAAGACTAATAAGTTGGTAATTGTGGATGAAGATTGCACCAGTGGAGCAACTGCCTATATGTTAGACCAAATATTGGTGAAACAAAAAGGGTATTACCACTTGGATTCTGAACCAGTAACCATTTCTTCTCACGATCACAGACCTGCATACGGAACAGATGGAGACTACTTCTCAAAACCAAATAACGAAGATGTATTTGAAAAAGTTTACGCCTTGATGAGAGAATCAAATCCTGCGAAGTACCCGGAATTATATTGATTGGGTAGTAAGTAATGAATAGTTAGTATCAAGACTTTTGATTTTGGTTGCCATTGGATTGCTGCTCATTAATGAGTTTATCATTTAGCAAACATCATAGTGGACAAAAAAATGGGCGATCACTTTATGTGACCACCCATTATTAATAGTTTAAAGTATTTTACTTTTTACACTTTCTCATACCCTTCTAAATTGGTCAAACCCCAATTTTCCATCTCCTCAGTCGACCATAATTCAGGGAAGAATATTCTTCTTTGGTATCGTGGGTGCATGTATTTATGCCAATCACTTCCACCAGTTGCAGCCACATTTTTCTTACCGCTATCTAAATATTTCGCAGCAGCATCATAGTGATGCATTACCCATTTAATGTTTACCGTATGGTCGTAATGACGCATGGCATTAATCAATGCCTTATTTTCTTGAAAGTCTTTCGGTAGAGCTTTAAATTTGGTCCATAAATTCACCAAATTATAATCCTTCATCCACTCTATCAATTCAATTTTATACTTGTCTTCAAAATTACTCAACAGTTTATTCTTCTTTCCTGTTTCGTGATTTTTACCCGCAGCTTGCCAATACATATTTTCAAAGGCATGTTCATAAGGCGTATTTCTATCGATTCCCTTTCGAAACCTATAATCAATTAAGTTGATTAACTCTGTAGAGGCGATTTCAATTTTACGGTATTGGGCCGATTGAAACCCACTAGCCGGTGTTAAAGTATCTCTAAACTTCATGTATTGTTCTACTTCCATACCATCCCCCATCACTGTAAATGAATTGGCCAATACATCAAAATAACGACTGACGCGCATTAAGTGCATCTCAAATTTTTCAGGTTTAATATTTTCGGTATGTGAAATTTGTCCCATTTCCCACAAAATCATTTTAAATAATAATTCATTGATTTGATGGTACATGATAAACACCATTTCATCTGGTAATTGCGTACGCTGCGTTTGTAAACCCAATAAGGCATCCACTTGAATAAAATCCCAGTAGGTCATTGGTTCTGCATACAATAACCCTTTCAAATGCACATTGGGGTCCTGACCAATTGCCGTATATTTTTCGTCGATTGCTTTTAATATTTCTTCTCTGGTCATAGTTTAGATTTTAGACCGCTAGGCTGCTAGATACTAGACCACCTTGCTGTTGGATTTTTTTAGATACTAGTTACTAGATCGCGTTGCTCCTAGATGCTAGGCATTTTTGGTTTTTATTTACGATTTTGGTTAATTTGATATCTTCCTTCAATGGTTTCTATTTGAGGAAGAAAGTAGCCAGACGGCTGAAGTTTGGTTTGTTTTGCAAAGCAGAGCAAAGGACTTCAAGCCAAGGGTGGCATTTGTTAATCGATAACCTTAGGACAGTGGAGACTTGACGTTCAAATAATCAGCAACCCCATTTAAGAGATTTACTTTACAATTGATATGTTGCTGATTAACCAACATTAATTTGAGACTAATTTATCTTTAAAAATACGGTGAATTAAGTCATCAACTTTACCTTCCTTCATCAAGGATTCAATATCGTGTTGCTGCATTAAGTCTTTCATGTAAACATCTTGTTCTTGTCCTTTTTTCCATGCTTCAGCATAAGGAATAGAAGAGAACGACACCATAGAATACAAGGCTATATACTTTTCTGGATACAATTCTTGAATTCTATTTTCAAATTTCTTTTGCAATAAAAATTGAGGGTCAGCCACAAAATCCCGCATGACCAAATAATTGTGTTTGGATAATTCTTGTACAGCGTCACCGTTAGGCTTTCTGTCTGCTTGATAGGCTTTGAATATTGCTTCCCAATCATGATCATGCTCCTCCATTAACTTACCCATGGTATGGCAGTCTTCTAAACTAGCATTCATTCCTTGTCCATAAAAAGGTACCGTTGCATGTGCAGCATCTCCCATTAAAGCAGCTTTTCCGGAAGTCCAAGGGTAACAACGCATAATGGCTAAACTCGACAATGGGTGTGTTCCCCATTGCTCAACAACATTGGGACACATTTCGTAAAAATCTGGAAACCTAGTTTCGAAAAAAGCTTCAATTTCTGCCTTAGTATTTATTTTGTCAAAGGCATTTTCATCTCCTTCAAATGGCATAAATAAAGTACAAGTAAATGAACCGTCTTCATTGGCCAAAGCAATTAACATAAAACGACCTCTAGGCCAAATATGTAATGCGTTTTTATCTAATTTATATGAACCGTCTGCGTTTGCGGGTATCAAAAACTCTTTGTACCCATCTTCAACAAATTCTTGACTGTAATTGAATCGATCTAGTTTTTGAAATGCTTTATACCTTAAAGCTGAATATGCGCCATCACAACCAAAGACTAAATCGGACTGATGTTCTGAATGCTCACCAGTTAATTTATTGGTTAAGTATACGATACCTTCCTCTAAATTACCACCAGTACATTGCATATTGTAATTAATAGTTGCACCAAATTCCTTTTCAGCAACATCCATCATTTTTGCATTTAGCCCTCCTCTGGAAACGGAATAGATGGCTTGACCTTCTTGTCCATAGGGCTGCGCAGTTAATTCACCCGTTGCACTATGCATTATTCTTCCAGTCATTGGAATCGCTAATTCATTTACATGGTGGTCGACTCCAACCGCTCTTAAAGCCTCCCAACCTCTGTGTGACAGTGCCAGGTTAATTGATTTTCCTGCTTGTATTTCAGCTAATCTTATATCACTCCTTCTTTCAAAAATTGTAACATTATAGCCAGCTTTCGCTAAGTAAACTGCCCACAAAGAACCTGCTAATCCTGCTCCGACAATGGTTGCTGTCTTCATAATTTATGCTTTTAATGCTGGTTTATCCATAACTGTTCCACAAGCCTTACAAGTCACCAATTCAGGTGTTGCGTAAAAATTATCTAATATTTTAGGTAACTGCGTGACAATGTCTCCTAAATGAAAGCTTTGTTTGTGCAATGGCTCGTTACAGTTTTCACAATACCACATACAATAATCCAACTCATCTGGTTTTCTCAACCTCTCAATAACCAAACCAACCGTATTGGCTGGTCGTTGCGGCGAATGTGGTACCCTGGCTGGCAATAAAAATATTTCACCTTCTTTAATCTCAACGGTTCTAATTTTACCATCTTCCACAATTGGCAAGGTAATGTCACCTTCCACTTGATAGAAAAATTCTTCCCCCTCATTAAAATGAAAATCTTTTCTGGCATTTGGTCCACCAACTACCATAATAATAAACTCAGTGTCCTTATAGACCACTTGATTACCAACAGGTGGTTTTAGTTTATCCCTGTTTTCATCTATCCATTTCTTAAAATTAATTGGTGGTAATATCATGTAATAGTTATTAGTGATGAGTGAATAGTTATTAGTTGAACATTATTCTCATAATTATCAACTAATAACAAAATACTATTTTTATAGTGTTCCTCTTTTTTCTTGTTCTCTTTCAATGGATTCGAAAAGGGCTTTAAAATTACCTGCACCGAAACCTTTGGCTCCCATTCTTTGAATAATTTCAAAAAACAAAGTAGGTCTATCTTCAACTGGTTTAGTAAAAATTTGCAATAAATAACCTTCTTCATCAGCATCTATCATAATCCCAAGTTCCTTCAACTTTTCAATATCTTCTTCCAATTCATGGTTGTGTGCTAATAATCTTCCTGGTACCGCTTTATAATATTCTTCTGGAGGAGTAGATAAAAACTCAATTCCTCTAGCACGCATTTGCGCCACAGTATCTAAAATATCATTTGTCGCCATGGCAATATGTTGCACACCTGCTCCTTCATAAAAATCAAGGTATTCTTCAATTTGAGATTTCTTTATTCCTTCTGCTGGTTCGTTAATTGGAAATTTAATTCTTCCATTCCCGTTACTCATCACCTTACTCATTAATGCAGAATATTCAGTGGTAATTTGCTTGTCATCAAACGACAAAAAATTGACAAATCCCATTACGTCTTCGTACCATTTTACCCATACATCCATTTGATTCCAGCCCACATTTCCTACCATGTGATCGATAAATTTAAGTCCCGTTGGTGTTGGATTGTAATCTGATTCCCATTTCACGTAACCCGGTAAAAACTCTCCAGAATAGTTTTTTCTCTCTACAAACATGTGCACTGTTTCACCGTAAGTATAGATACCCGCTCTAATCACCTCACCATGCTCATCTTTTTCTACCGTTGGCTCCATAAAAGATTTAGCACCACGCTTAGTGGTTTCTTCCCATGATTTTTTGGCATCATCTACCCAAAGTGCAACAATTTTCACACCATCACCGTGTTTCGCAAGGTGCTCATTCATCCATGATTTTGAGTTTAACGGAGTGGTCAACACAATTCTAATTTTGTCTTGTTTTAACACGTAAGAAGCATAGTCTTTACAACCCGTTTCTAATCCTTTATAAGAATGAGATTGGAATCCAAAAGCAGTTTTATAAAAGTGAGCTGCTTGCTTGGCGTTACCCACAATAAATTCTACATAATCTGTTCCTAACAATGGTAAAAAATCTTGTGCGCCTTCAAATATTTTTTCTAATCCGTATTCTACGTTTTTTACTTTACTCATAATAATTTGTTTTTTATTGAAATTACCGACTAAGGCAATCCCAAAATATTTTTTCAAGTGACTTAATCTTTATTGATCAAAACCACATTTATCTATTCTTTTATTTATGGTTATATCCTTAAACTTAGTGCAACCACGATTTATAATAATCTTCAAACTCTAAATCCAAAGCCTGCTTTGTCATTTTTAATGGCTTAAATGTATCCACCATCACAGCCAATTCTCCCGTTTCTTTTTTACCAATACTTCCTTCGTAAGTACCAGGATGTGGCCCATGAGGAATTCCTCCTGGGTGCAATGTAATTTGCCCCTTTTCGATATTATTTCGACTCATAAAGTCGCCATCTACATAATACAACACCTCATCAGAATCTATATTACTGTGATTGTAAGGTGCAGGAATTGCTTCAGGATGATAATCATATAACCTCGGCACAAACGAACAGATCACAAAAGCATCTGTTTCAAAGGTTTGATGAATTGGAGGTGGCAAATGCACACGACCTGTTATTGGTTCAAAGTCGTGAATGGAAAAGGCATACGGAAAATTATAACCATCCCAACCTGCCACATTAAATGGATGATGTTGGTAAGTGTAATCGTATAAAATTCCTTCTTTTTTTATCTTCACTAAAAAATCACCTTCCTCATCATGCGTCTCCAATACTGAAGGTGGTCTAAAATCTCTTTCAGAAAATGGTGCGTGTTCCATCAATTGACCAAAATGATTTCTATACCTTTTTGGCGTGTAAATTGGTCGAAATGACTCCACAATAAACAAGCGATTGGCTTCCGTATCAAAACTAATTTGATAAATCATACCACTTGGCACCACTAAATAGTCGCCGTACCCAAATTTAATGTTACCCAATTGCGTTCTTAATGTTCCGGAACCTTCGTGAATAAAAATCACCTCATCCGCATCTGCATTTTTGTAAAAGTATGCCGTCAATGATTTTTTTGGAGATGCCAATACAATGTGACAATCACTATTGACCAATACTGGCACTCTACTCTCCAAGTAATCGTCAGTTGGTTTCACCTTAAAACCTTCTAAGCTCCTCATTTGCATATCTTTTTCGTATGCAATTTCTGGATTTAAATCCACTGACTTCCCAATTGATTTTACAATAGTTGGTGGTTGTAAATGGTAAAGTAATGAAGCCATGCCATCAAATCCAATGGTTCCAAATAATTGTTCGTGATGGATTTTACCGTTTTTCTGTTTAAAAACAGTATGGCGTTTATGCGGGATGTTTCCCAAAGTATGATATCTAGGCATAATTTTTTTAAGTTGAAATTGAAAAATAACAGGAGCCAATGCTCCACTAAAAAAAAGAGGCTAAATCACTCCGGATTCCTAATAATCAGGAATCTCAAATAGCTTAATAAACCCGACCAATTTGTTTTCATCATGTCTATTCCGGTTGATTAACAAATATAATAAAACTAATTTAATGTAGGAAAGGAAATCATGCATAGAAAATTAAAAATTAAATATATTTTTGCAACATAAATATTTAAGATATGAAAAAAGTATTGGTAATTGGATCAGCTGGTCAAATTGGCACAGAATTAGTCTTAACGTTAAGAGAAAAATTTGGTAATGAAGCTATCATAGCTGCTGACATCAAAGAACCGGCTGCGGTTATTTTAGAGAGCGGTGCTTTTGAAAAACTAGACATCTTAAATAAAGAAGCATTGCTTGCCGTGGTAACCAAACATAAAATTACCGAAATATATCTATTGGCAGCTTTATTATCTGCTACTGCAGAAGCAAATCCTAAGTTTGCATGGCAGCTTAACATGGAAGGCTTATTCAATGTTTTGGATTTAGCCAAGGATAAAATCATTGAAAAAGTATTTTGGCCAAGCTCTATTGCTGTTTTTGGTCCTACAACACCAAAATTAAATACACCCCAAGTTACCACCATGGAACCAACCACTGTTTACGGCATTAGTAAACAGGCAGGAGAAAGATGGTGCGAATATTACCATGACAAATATGGTGTGGATGTGAGATCTATCCGCTACCCAGGTCTTATTTCTTATACTTCTTTACCTGGTGGTGGAACAACAGACTACGCTGTTGATATTTTTTATTCTGCCAAAAAGCAGGAAGACTTTACTTGTTTTTTAAGTGAAGAAACTGCCTTGCCTATGATGTATATGGAAGATGCCATTAGGGCAACAATAGACTTAATGGAAGCACCAGTTGAAAATGTAAAAGTGCGATCAAGCTACAATATTGCAGGACTTACTTTTACACCAGCTGAAATCTTTGAAGCAATTAAAGCCCATGTCCCTAACTTCAAAATTAACTACCAACCAGATTTTAGACAAGACATAGCAAACTCATGGCCAAGTAGTATTGATGATAGGGTAGCAAAAGCTGACTGGGGATGGGATTCAAAATATGATTTAGAAAAAATGACCCAAGTAATGCTAGATAATATTAGCGTTTGATAGAAATTTAACGCTATCCTATTTAATTGTTGTTTTATCGGGAAAATAAACTTGCTTTTAAGTTTTTTTCGTAATTTTATAAGGCATATTTGTGAGCATTATGAAAAATTTTTTACTGAGTAGCTTGATCATTGTTTCGCTATTTTCTTTATTCGCCACTTCTCCAAATCTACGTATTAACAGCATTAAACAGACTGATGTTGAAATTAATAAAAAAGATGACAAAGGAAGAAAACAAGGTCCTTGGGTAATTCTAGGAAAAGATAGACCTGAGCAAGGGTTTCCTGAGAATGGTAAAATTGAAGAAGGCGTTTATGTAGATAACCGAAAAAATGGTTTCTGGACAAAATACTTTAAGGATGGTAAAACACCACGAATTATTGGTGAATTTATTGATGGTAGACCAAAAGGTCAATACACAAAAATGTATTCAAATGGTATTGTAAAAGAAGAAGGAACCTTTAAAGATGGCCATCAAGAAGGATCTTTTAAAACTTATTACGAAAATGGTAATGTTGCGCAAGAAAAAAATTTCAACATCAATGGTTTGGAAGAAGGACCACAAACTTACTATCACCCAAATGGTCAGGTAGAATTTGAGTTTAACAAAAAACAAGGCATTACTAAAGGTACAGCAACCAGATACTCAGAAGATGGACAAGTAGTGGAAATCATTCAATACAATGAAAAAGGAGAAGTAGCCACTAGGGAAGTAAAAGAAATAAAAACCAAGCCTATTAAAGTTGAAGAAGGAACTGGAGGACCAAGCGGTTCAAGTGGGAACATGAGAGGTAAAACTTTTGAACGTGACGGCTACAATAAAGTGTACAACGAAAACGAAGAACTTTGGTTAGACGGGAAGTTTAAAAATGCCAAACTTTGGGACGGGAAGTTATATAAATATGATGCGGATGGCATTCTACTAAAAATTGAAGTTTGGAAAAATGGAAAATACCATTCTGATGGACAACTTTAATTAATTATAAAGATTTATCAAAAAAACGTCTGCCTTTGGCAGGCGTTTTTTTATTTTTGACAAGTCAAAATATTTGAAATGGAAAAGCAATTGAAAATTTTTAACACTTTAACCAGTGAAAAGGTTCTTTTTGAACCTATTAATAAAAATTTTGTAGGAATGTATGTATGTGGGCCAACTGTTTATTCAGATGTGCACTTAGGTAATTGCCGAACCTTTATTTCTTTCGACATGATTTATCGTTCCCTACAATTCTTAGGTTATAAGGTAAGGTATGTTAGAAACATTACGGATGCCGGTCATTTAGAAAATGATGCAGATGAAGGAGAAGACAAAATCGCTAAAAAAGCAAGATTAGAGCAATTAGAACCCATGGAAATTGTGCAGAAATACACTGTAGATTTTCATGAAATACTAAAAGCGTTTAATAATCTCCCACCTACCATTGAACCAACTGCTACTGGTCACATCATTGAACAAATAGAATTGATTCAAACTATTATTGACAACGGCTTTGGTTACGAAAGTAATGGGAGCGTTTATTTTGATATTGAGAAATACAATAAAACAGAAAATTACGGGGAGCTTTCTGGTAGAAAAATTGAAGATTTAATTGCTGGTTCTAGAGATTTAGATGGGCAATCTGAAAAAAGAAATCCACTAGACTTTGCTTTATGGAAAAAAGCATCCCCTATGCACATTATGCGTTGGCCTTCACCATGGAGTGACGGTTTTCCAGGTTGGCACTTAGAATGTACGGCCATGTCGACTAAATATTTAGGAAAACAATTTGATATACATGGTGGTGGAATGGATTTAAAATTTCCTCACCACGAATGTGAAGTTGCACAAGGCAATGCCGCTAATGGTAAAAAACCAGTAAAATATTGGTTACATGCCAACATGCTAACTTTAAACGGTAAAAAAATGAGTAAGTCCACTGGAAATACACTGCTTCCAAGGGAATTATTTTCAGGCGATAACAATTTATTAGAAAAAGCATACCACCCAATGGTCGTTCGGTTTTTTATGATGCAAGCACATTATAGAAGTGTATTAGATTTTTCTTCCGACGCATTAAATGCTGCAGAGAAAGGCTTTGCAAAACTAAACAACGGACTGGAAACATTAGGTAAACTGGTACCATCAATAAAAAGTAGCGAGGACGTAGATGCTATGATTGCTTCATTTTACACTGCAATTTTAGACGATTTTAATACCCCTATATTGATTGCTAATTTATTTGATGCAGTTAAATTCATCAACTCTGTCAATGATAAAAATGCCACAATAACAGCCGAAGATCAAACCAAACTTTTAGCCGCCATGAATGATTTTATCAGACAAGTGATGGGGATTAAAAATCAAAGTATAGCAGAAACAGGAAAACTTAGCGCCGTGATGGATGTTATCTTAGAAATTAGAAAAAACGCCCGTGCCAATAAAGACTTTGCTACCTCAGACCTTATCCGAGATAAAATGTTGGCAGCAGGAATTACCATAAAAGATAGTAGAGAAGGAACTAGCTGGGAAGGATAATAAAAAAATAATTACTTTTGAAAAAAAAATATAATGACAAAACTAAATAAGCTGATCCAACTTTTTGAACAAAAATTTGTTGCACACCCGTGGCATGGTGTAACTTTAGGCGAAAATGCCCCAAACGAAGTAAAAGCATATATAGAAATAAATCCAACAGATCAAATTAAATACGAAATTGATAAACCTAGTGGACATATTTTTATTGATAGACCTCAAAAGTATTCTAATATCGTTCCAGCATTATATGGTTTTTTGCCACAAACATACTGCGATACTCTAGTAGCTGACTATTGCATGGAAAAATCAGGTAAAACTGGTATAGTAGGTGATGCAGATCCTTTGGATATTATTGTAATATCTGAAAGAAACATTGATAGAGGAGATATTTTGGTAAACTGTATTCCAGTAGGTGGATTTAGAATGATTGATGGTGGTGAAGCAGATGATAAAATCATTGCTGTTTTAAAAGATGATCAAGCTTATGGAAAAATGAAGAATATTGATGAAATCCCTAGTTTAGTACTGGACCGAATCAAGCATTTCTTTTTAACATATAAATCTAATCCAAATGCGGATGGTTCGGATAAAAAAGTGGAAATCACTGATACCTATGGCAAAGAAGAAGCGCTAAAAGTAATCAACCTATCTCACCAAGATTATTTAAATAAATACGGCAACGTAAACACTGATTTTGCAGACACATTAAAAGCATTGTTAGGCTAAGCCCTACTTAAATATCATTTATTAAAAAGTACTTAAGAATATCTTAAGTACTTTTTTTTTGTCGTAGCGAAGGAAATTAGAAAAACATAGGTCTAATTTAAAAGTTGACTAAATAAATACTATGCGACAATTAAGAAAATGTATTATACCTACACTTTTATTTTTCACGATTATTTCTTGTAATAAGGACAAGACGGATGATTATGCGGTAATTGTGGAAGTAAAAGCTGCAAACTTTTTAGCCAATGGTGATACATTCACCATCACTACAGAAGAAAAAACACTCTCGAATGGCAATACAGCCGAGTGTTATAAAATAGTAACCAATGGCGTACCCTCAGATCATGAAATGGGTCCATGGTGTCCCGATAATATTACGGATGGTGCAGAAGCCGGTGGAATATGGTTAGAAAACGGAGAAGTATATGATGTCGACGGGGCATTTATTGAAAACTTAGCTACCTTTTATAACGACAATAAATGGTTAATGTATGATGGTAGCGGTAACATTTACAAAACGGAAACAGAAGATGATTGTGCCAATGCTGCCAATCCAGATGTTGGTGTGGAATATGAAAATTTTTGTGTGGAATGTTTACCATCCTATGTGACCAGTATAAGTAATACCTACTATATTCCAGTAACCCCGCAAAAAGCTGAAGAACCGATCTCCTTTGGTGGTTTTGGACCTCCAGGTGTATCTAGTGCGCCTTCTCAAAGAGGCATAGCTTTTAACGGGGAATATTTGATGCACCCGCACCGACAGATGCCATTTTAGGAGCGTATACACTTGCCCCTTTTGATGATGCAGGTGGACATATCAATTTGGCTGCTGGTTACCATTATCATGCCGCCAATGGCGTAAGTCAAACCATCACCCAAACCGACGGACATGCGGCAATGATTGGTTATGCCATGGATGGCTATGCCATATTCGAAAGATTAGATGAGCAGGGCAATGCGCCAAGTGACTTAGACGAATGCCTGGGCCATTACGACGAAACTAGAGGATATCATTATCATGCAGATGCTGCAGGAAATAACAACTTTATCAATTGCCTAAATGGCGCTTACGTAGAATAAATTATAATATATGAAAATAGAAAAAAAATGGTTGGTGTTGCAATGATTGCACTACTTACAGCTTGTGGAAATCAAAAAAGTACCGCTAGTACAGACAAGAAGGACCACCCAGTATAGAAGAGGTTTTTAAAATGGATATAAACCGTGATGGAAAATTGTCAAAACTTGAAGTAACTGGTCCACTTTTAGAAGATTTTGATAAATTCGATTTAAACAAAGATGGCTTTATCACAAAAGAAGAATTGGGAGAAGAACCTAAACCGAAGGGAGAAAGACCAGAAAGAGGAAGCGGTGAAAGACCACCTAGAAGGTGATAAACAGTATTAAATTAACTTGGGGAATCTGCTTGTTGCTTTGCTTAAATACTATGCAAGTAAAAGCGCATTCCCCAAATATTTCTTCTACCATTATTGCCCAACAAGAAGACCAAAAATGGATTTTACAAATAGTAACTTCAATGCGTGCTTTTCAAACTATATTTAAAAATAATTTGGGCGAAAATGCTTATTCTTCTATAGAGGAATTTAAAAAATTAGTGCTTTCCCACCTAAAAAATAATATTAAGATAGTTTGTGACGACCAAAAAGTGATTAATATATCTAATGGTAAAATTAGTTTAGGGCATGAAATGAAGGTTGCATATCCATTAATAAATATGCCAAACGATTTCAGGAAAATTCAAGTATCCAACAAAAGTTTTACCCAATTCCACAACAGTAAAAGCACCCTTATTATCTTGAAAAATGGTGTAATATCAAAACCTTTAGAATTAAATAAAAATAATGATTTTCAATTAAACCTTAAAATTAAAAACAACAAACTAATGGTAAACGAATCCAATAGTATACTGTGGTTAATTTTTGCATTTTTTTGCGTAATTCTTATCGTATTGATTACAAATTATTTTTATTACAGAAGGAAATAATAAAATACCTAAATAAATTTATCGATATTAGACTAAATTTATGATAAGAATATTATTCCTTTTTATACTATTTAATGCCTTTGGCCTATGGGGACAATCAAACAAGGCCTACTTTGGAAAACGATTTGAAGTGGGTACCTCACTCACTTACTTTTCTGATAATGGCGATCAATCTGGTATTTATAAATACCAAGAATTCAGTTGGAACGTGAACGTGAAAATGAGTCTTAGCAAAAGGTTTTCTTTTGGATTACAGGTAATACCTATCCTTACTAAAACATACAAAGGTGGATTATCTAAAAAAGAACCATTTAATTTTTACGGTTTTTTTGTTCAAGGAAATGTGCTTACTGTCCAAAACTTTAATTTCCTTTTAGAAACTTCTTTCAACCAATCGAATATGTTGCAAAATATTTTGGGTGAACCAAAAACTGAGGAAGGAATTTATTATTGGGGATTTGGTGGAAGTGCAGAACTTTACAGCAAAAAAAGATGGGGATTTGAAATTGGGTTTTATAATTATCAAATCTTAAACAAAATTGAATATAAGTCAAACTACACCCAATATATTCTTGGAGTAAATTATCGCATTGGTAAAATATAAATTAATGATGATCTGGACGAGGGGGCTTTGCACTTCGAGTAATCACTTCACGGACAATACGGTTGACAAAGTTGTACAAGTACTCATATTGACTTTCATCTAAAATACTTTTTAATTTTTCAAAATGAGTCAAGGTCACATCAAGGCGCTTTTTCTCTATTTCAACATATTGATTTAAAAGTAATTTATCATCTGTATTTCTTCCATTTTCTAACTGACTAAAATACTGAATTAAAAATACGGCTTGTTTTGCATCAATGTCCTCCATATCTTGATGCTGCTCATCTGCTATCTTTTTAAATTGTTCGTTTTGTGTTTCGGTCAAACGCAATTCCTTTCTAGCCATTTCACCTCTTCCACGTAGCTTATCACCTCCAGGTCTATTGATAAAAATAAACCCAATCAATGCTAGATTTAACCCTAGAAGACAAACTGTTAAGATTTGAAAAATAGTAAGTTTTTTCATAATTCGTAAAAATTAAAATTACGCGTCAACGGAGTAGATGATTCCGTGCTGGATAATGATTGAGATGATTGTTTGACATTGGTAAAACCGTAAACATTAATCATAAGCACAATGATAGCAGCAGCAGCAATCCAAAGCAGTTTTATTTTTGGTATTATTAATTCCTCCTGGACTCTTTCTTGAATCACCTTGAACAAATCATTTTTTGGTTTCACGGTACCTAACCCTTGTACACTCGATAATATTTGATCGAAATTTTTATCTTGCTGCTTCATCACTCTCTATCTTTTTTATTGGACAATATATCTAGGCGTATTCCTTCGCTCTCTTCTGATAAATTTATAAATTGTCTTAAATTCTTTTTTGCCCTTTGCAATAAGGACTCCACTGCTTTTAAACTTGTTTCCATTACATCCGCTACTTCTTGACGTGGCATTTCTTCGATAAAACTTAAAATAAATGCGGTTTTCTGACTGTCAGGCAATTTTTGCATGGCCCTGAAAATTAAATTTGCATCTTCTTTTTTTTCAGCTAATAATTGGGGATGATCAAAATCAACTTGAATATCCTCTTCTTCTTTCCACCTGACAAACGACCAGCGTTTATTCTTCTTCAGTCGGTTCAATGAAGCATTTACTGTGATCCTATAAATCCAAGTACTCAATTTTGAATCTTGATGGAAGGTCTCAATCTTATCAAACACCTTTAAAAATACATCTTGTGTAATCTCATCCGCTTCAGCTTCATTTTGTAAATACAACAAAGCCGTATGATAAACATTTGCAACATTCAAATCATAACAAATGCGATAAGCTTTTGAATCCTTATCGATTAGCAGTGCTATGAGTTCCTTGTCTGTAATAATGTTGAAGATATAATATTAATTTACACGCATTTCACTTTTGAATCCTTCAACAAAATGGTTTAAAAAATTACAAAGGAATATTTCCGTGTTTCTTTTTAGGCAAGTGCTGTACCTTATTTTTCAACATTTCAAATGAACGAATTAATTTCTTTCTCGTATCAGCAGGTACAATCACCTCATCTATAAAACCATGTCGAGCTGCGTTATAAGGGTTGGCGAATAATTCAGCATATTCTGCTTCTTTTTCTTTCCATTTCTCTTCTGGGTTTTCTGCAGATTTAATTTCATTTCTAAAAATGATTTCGGCTGCACCCTTAGCCCCCATTACAGCAATTTCTGCTGATGGCCAAGCATAATTCATATCTGCACCAATGTGTTTAGAATTCATTACGTCATAAGCTCCACCGTATGCTTTTCTGGTAATCACCGTTACCGAAGGAACAGTTGCTTCACAGAATGCATACAATAATTTAGCCCCATTAGAAATGATTCCATTCCACTCTTGGTCGGTCCCAGGTAAAAAGCCTGGTACATCTTCACAAACCAATAAAGGAATGTTAAAACTATCACAAAATCGAATAAACCTTGCTGCTTTGTTGGAGGATTGAATATCGAGTACACCTGCTAAATAAGCAGGTTGGTTAGCAATTACACCAATACTTTTTCCAGCCATTCTTGCGAATCCTACAACAATATTTTGTGCAAAGTTTTCCTGTACTTCATAAAAGCTTTTATCATCCACTAATTCGTGAATCACCTCGCGCATATCGTAAGGTTGATTTGGATTAGCAGGTACAATATCATTTAATTTTGGTCTTGACTCATCACCAGCAGTGTAAGGCAAACTTGGTGCCTGTTCTTCACAATTCTGTGGTAAATAAGACAATAACTTTTTAATGTCTTTGATACATTTCACATCATTTTCAACTGAGAAATGAGCAACTCCTGATTTTTCAGAGTGGGTTGAAGCACCACCTAATTCTTCAGAAGTAACTTCTTCATGGGTTACTGTTTTAACCACGTTTGGTCCGGTTACAAACATGAATGAGGTATCTTGAACCATGTAAATAAAATCGGTTAATGCCGGAGAATATACTGCACCACCGGCGCAGGGCCCCATGATAGCAGAAATCTGTGGAATCACGCCAGATGCCATTGTGTTTCTATAAAATATATCCGCATATCCGCCTAAAGACACTACACCTTCTTGAATTCTTGCGCCGCCTGAATCGTTTAAGCCAACAAATGGCATTCCATTTTGCATGGCTAAATCCATTACCCTACAAATTTTCTTTGCATGAATTTCAGCCAATGAACCACCAAACACAGTAAAATCTTGTGCAAAAACATAAACTGGTCGCCCATCTACAAAACCCGAACCGGTAATCACACCATCCCCTAAAAACTTAGTTTTCTCCAAACCAAAGTTTGTCGAACGGTGTTCCGTCAACATGCCAATTTCTTCAAAACTGTCCTCATCTAAAAACAATGATATTCGTTCACGCGCAGTCAATTTCCCTTTACTGTGTTGGGATTCGATTCGCTTTTCTCCGCCGCCTTCTTTGGCTTTGTTTATTTTAGATTGTAATAAGTCTAGTTTTGAATTCATATTTAATACGGTTAAGAAGCTCTAAAAATAAGCATTATTTGTTTTTGATAAGGTTTTATTGAAAATATTCTCCTAAAATAAAGAAGAAAAATATTAATTCTTGGCCTTTTGTAATTTTTGGAATTACTTTTGTTATACTAGTATTGGAACTTCCCAATTATGCGCAATTTACTATTTTTTATCACCTTATTTTTTTATCAACTTGCTTATACACAAATGCAAATTGATAAAACGAGTCACGATTTTGGGAATCTATATGCCAATGCACCAACTTATGTAGATTTTACTTTTAAAAACATTGGGCAAGCCAAAACGTATTTACTTACGGTGGATAAACCAAGAGAAGTCTATTACATATATTCTACCAAAACTATTCAAGCAGATAGTTCGGTGACCGTTAGACTGAAGATAAACGACAATATTAAAGGAAGGTTTAACTACAGCGTTGACGTTTTCTTTAGTAATAGCAACAAACCAATTACCCTAAATGTTTATGGTAATGTAAAAGAAAAAAGTAGCAATCCACTAACTGCTTGTCCTGACTTTAATGCAGAGCCACCCGTAAATGGTTCTCCAAATTTTGAAGTAACCATAAAAGTAATCGACAGTTTAACCAGTGAACCAATTAGAAGAAGTAAAGTTTACCTCATTAACAATGGCGAAATGGTTGGCACATACTATACCAATTCTGATGGTATCATACACCGCCCTGTTCCTTTGGGACACTACTACATCACTGCCCAAAAAGATGATTACACCTCTAATTACTACCAAGGTTATTTAAATTTCATTGAAAACTATGTTGAAATTAAATTGCAAAGTCCAATACAAGAAATAGCGGAAGAAATTGTGATGATTACAGAAGAGGATATTGAAGAAGAAGCACCTGAAATTATAATTATTGAAGAGGAAACGCCAGAAATCATAACAGAAGTGGAAGAAGAAGTACCAGAAATTGTGATTGAAATGGAAGAAACAACCGAAGAAATTGTCATAGAAGATACAGCAATTTTTGAAGACACAACTACGAGCATAATCAAAGTAAAACTTGATACAGGCTTTAATTCTAATCAATTTGCACCCAACAATATTGTATTTATTGTAGATGTTTCCTCTTCCATGAATCAAATGGGTAAGATAGATTTATTAAAATTATCTATGATTGAGCTGACAAAAATTTTAAGACCCCAAGACCAAGTATCAGTGATTGCTTATGCCGGTTCAGTCAATGTATTATTTGAGCTAAAAAATGGTACAGATAAAGAAGAAATTATAGAAAAAATAAAAACACTTAAAACTGGGGGATACACTGCCGGAGATTTAGCGATAAAAGAAGGAATTAGAATTGCAAAAAAGGGTTACATAGAAGGAGGAAACAACATGATATTTATGGTGACGGATGGTGCTTTTAATAAAGGATCAAAAAGTTACCAACGCATCATTCAAACAACCTACTTAACGAAGGGAATTAAGTTTTCTGTTGTGGGTATCAAAACCTCTGAATATTTAAGAAATCATTTAGAGACTATTGCAGAAAAAGGAGGCGGTGCTTATATCCGTATTATCACATCAGATGATGCACAAAATAAGTTATTTGAAGAAATTAAAAGAACCTCTTTTAAAGGTGATTAAAAGTTTCTAAACTCCCTATAAATTGTTTCTACTAAAGCACGACTTCTTTTTAAGGATGCATTAGTTTGCGTTTCATTTTTATACGTCGAATGGACCATTTTTTCATTAATGGTATGGTATGCCGCATAACCTGTAGTATCCACAATTCCAAAAGACATGGTGGAAGCAGTTAAAGCCCAATTCGGTGCACTTGGATTAAGCAGATCTTTTGACCAATGATAAGCAGTAGTAGGTAAATCCATCTGGTGGAGCAAAGTAGTTACAATGTCACTCTGCGAACCAATTTTATCCCTGGTTTTACCTACATAGTCTTGTTTTAACGCCCCTCCCCAAAATAACAATGGAATATGGTAAAAATCAGCAGAATAAATATTATTATTATTGTAGTTTGTTTTTCCATGATCGGCAACAAACACAACTAAAGTATTGTCGAAATTTGGTAATTCCCTTAAGGCATCCACTAATTTTTTTAATTGTATATCCGTGTACACCATACTATTGACATAGCCTTCCACATTCTTTGGATGATTTTTAATTCCGTCCATTGGCATATCATAAGGAGCATGAGTACTTTGAGAAAAAACCCCATAGATATACGGAGATTTTGCAACTTTTAACTCTTTAATAAAATAGGGAAACATAGCCTCATCATGGATTCCTAAGTCCCCTTTAGGAGTTAAAGATAAATCGTTTTCATCCGTTTGCCTGTCCACGTTCATTTCAGTAAGGTAGCCGCCAATATTACCGTATGCTAAAGAGCCACCAAAATAATAAGAAGAATTATACCCTTCTGCCTTTAAATCTTTAAATATAGAAGGTAATTGCCGGCACTTTGCAGATTCCGACGAAATAGCAATACCTGGAACAGTTGGATAACCACTATAAATAGCGGTGTGACCTGTTTCTGAGGTAGTAGAATTTGCATAAATCTGGGTAAACAGCAAGCCTTCTTTTGTCAATTGATCAAAGTTTGGTGTAATATGGTCCGGATTTCCTAAGACACCAATCATGTTGGCTGCCCAACTTTCTAAGGTGATAAAAATAATATCTGGCCTTGTTGTCTTTAGAATCTTAATACTATCTGTTTCTGGATAGGCATAAAGTGCTTTGGTAATATTTTGCGCTTCGTTTACCTCCAAACAATTATACATCCCTTCAATATTTTTTTTAAAATGCTGAAAAGTCATGTGAATAAAATTCCAAATAGAATTCACGGAAATATCGTTGACAATTTGACTTTGAGAATAATAAGCATTGGTAGCAGAAATTGGAATTTTTTGTAACCCTCCTCGAATACCCATAGTAAATAAAAATCCACCTACAAGAAGGATAGTTAAAAAGTGAATTGCCCTTTTTGGAAGAGAAGTTAGATTAAAATTTGGTTTAAATTTTAGTATTAAGTACTTATAAAGTAAATAAAACACCAATAATTGAATGATTAAATAAAAAATAAACCAAGCGGTATATGACCCCGAAGAAGTCCTAAAAACTTCGGAGGGTGTTTCAAAATGAACAAATATTTTAGACGATAATTTCGTGCGCCATTCGTGGTAAGAAACCAATTCACTCGAGAATAGAATACTGGTAATTAAGCCGAAAAATAAAACACTTCCTTTTACGACTTTAAAAGAGATTACTTGTGCTTTCCCATGGAATAAAGCAGTAAGCCCTAATAGTATCAGTGGAATTCCCATGATATAGGCAAAACTCGATAAATCCATGCGTAAAGCATGCCAAGGTAGTGTCAATAATTCTATTAGCGGAACATCAATGTCGCCGGCATAATGAAGAATAAACAATAAACGCTGTACCGTAAAAAATACAAGCCACAACAAAAGTAACCGCAACAAAAATTTAAAATAATATCTCACTAATTTTTATATTCCACCAATTCAGTATGTCCGGCAAATTTACCTTTTTTATCGTATTGTTCACTTTTAACCATACCTGCTTTTTTACTAATCCATTCTATACTGCTGGTAGTACTTTTGACAAAACCCATATTTATATAAGTTTTAGATGTAATTTTTGCACACTCAAAAGTACCTGCAGCTGTAGTAACATTCTCCATTGCTTCCACTTTTCTCTCATATACTCTCACGCTTCCGCCCATTATTTTCATGCCATTCATAAAAGCATTCATACCAATATTTGTTTCCGCTAAAATATCTCCGGTTGCTAAATTTGCAGGTATTTCCATACCGGCCCCTGTAATCTTTACTTCCATATCTGGACTTGACTCTTCCAGTCCACCAAAATTTTTCATCAAATCATCAAAATCTAAAGTCAATACCCCATTTTTACAAACATAGGTTAACTCTGTTTTTTGAACTTCGTCTTTATTAGTTACTTGGTATTCACTTTCAATAGTATAATTCATGGCGTCATCAATATAACTTACGCCAAGGACAGTCATTTGATTTGTTCCAGTACTTTTTCCTTTTTTATCAAAAGACTCTGTTTTCCACACCAAACCTTCTTTTAATGGAAAGTAAGAGTCGCAAGAATCTACTTCCGACGATAAATTGGAAGTAAAGCTAAACCCAATAAAAGACAAAACAATTAACAATAATGTAGAAAATTTCATAATCTTAGTTTTAATAGTTATTAACAAAAATAAAGAAACACGTGATAAATTACACAATTTCCTTGATTAAATTATTATTTTTGTAATATAAGAATTCACAAAACAAAAATTGCATGATAAGTACAGAAACAGAAATTCAATCGGTTTTAGAAACCTTAAATATATCATCAGAAAACAACGGTGCTTCTACAGGGAGTGATTGGTTGAGTACAAAAGGTGCTAAAATCAGTTCACATTCTCCAGTTGACGGTGCATTAATTGCAAATGTTAACGCAGCGACTGTTGAAGATTATGAAGCATTGATACAATCTTCACAAAAAGCATTTAAAACATGGCGTTTAGTTCCTTCCCCAAAAAGAGGAGAAATTGTACGTCAATTAGGTGTAAAATTAAGACAATACAAAGAGCCTTTGGGAAAATTAGTTTCTTACGAAATGGGTAAATCATACCAAGAAGGATTGGGTGAAGTGCAAGAAATGATCGACATCTGTGATTTTGCTGTTGGCTTATCGAGACAATTAAACGGATCCACTTTACACTCCGAAAGAGAAGCACATAGAATGTACGACCAGTATCACCCATTGGGGACAGTAGGTATTATTTCTGCATTTAACTTTCCAGTTGCCGTTTGGTGTTGGAATACTGCTTTAGCTTGGATTTGTGGTGATGTCTGTATCTGGAAACCATCAGAAAAAACACCAATCACTGCTATTGCTTGTCAAAAAATAGCTGCAGAAGTTTTTGCGGAAAATAATGTACCAGAAGGTGTATCTACTTTAATTATTGGGGATGCTGAAATTGGTAAATTAATGACTGCTGATAGAAGAGTTCCTTTGGTTTCAGCTACTGGTTCTACTCGTATGGGTAAAGCAGTTGGTGAAGCAGTTGCAAAAAGATTAGGTAAGTCTTTATTAGAATTAGGTGGCAACAATGCCATTATTATTTCTCCTTCAGCCGATTTAAAATTAGTATTACCAGGTGTTGTTTTTGGCGCTGTAGGTACTAGTGGTCAAAGATGTACTTCTACAAGAAGACTTATTATTCACGAATCAATATATGATAACGTTAAATCTATTTTAGTAAACGCTTACAAGCAAATAAAAATAGGAAATCCACTAGATGAAAATTACCACATGGGTCCATTAATTGATAAGGATGCGGTAAACACTTATTTAAGTGCTATTGAAAAAGTAAAAGCGGAAGGTGGTAAACTTTTAATTGAAGGAACTACTTTAACAGGTGAAGGATACGAATCTGGATGTTATGTAAGTCCATCTATTGCTGAAGTTGAAAATTCATTTGACATTGTGCAAGATGAAACTTTTGCACCGTTATTATACATGATAAAATATTCTGGGGAACTAGACAACGCTATCGCTCTTCAAAATGGCGTTAAGCAAGGTCTTTCTTCTTCTATCTTTACCAATAATTTGAGAGAAGCTGAATTATTTTTATCACAAGCAGGTTCTGATTGTGGTATTGCCAATGTAAATATTGGAACTTCAGGTGCAGAAATTGGTGGTGCATTTGGTGGTGAAAAAGATACAGGTGGTGGTCGTGAATCTGGTTCTGATGCTTGGAAAGTATATATGAGAAGACAAACTAACACCATTAATTACTCAACTGAATTACCGTTGGCACAAGGAATTAAATTCGATTTCTAAGCCACATAATTAATATAAATAGTAAAGGCTGCTTTTTATTAAAGCAGCCTTATTTTTTTGTGTTATTTTTGTAAGTAATGAAAGTTTTAGCCATTATACCAGCCCGATACAATTCGAGTCGCTTTCCAGGAAAGCCTTTAATTGATATTAAAGGAAAATCAATGATTCAAAGAGTATATGAGCAAGTCTGCAAATCAAACATGGTGCAAAAAGTAGTGGTTGCTACGGATGACTCTCGTATTTTTAATGCTGTAGTTTCTTTTGGTGGCGAAGTAATGATGACTGCAAACACCCATGAAAGTGGTACTGAAAGATGTGGTGAAATCATTGAAAAATATACCGGTTTTGATGTTGTCATTAATATTCAAGGGGATGAGCCATTAGTGCAACCCCAACAAATTGAGCAAGTATTAAACCTTTTTGAAGACCCTTCTGTAAATATTGGCACATTAGTAAAAGCATTTGACCAAGAAAGTGAATTATTTAATCCGAACCGAGTAAAAGTAGTATTAGATCAATTTAAAAATGCCATCTATTTTAGTCGTAGTCCAATCCCTTATTTAGCAAATGTTGCCAAAGAAAATTGGCTAGATAAAACTACCTTTTGGAAACATATAGGTATTTATGCCTGGCGAGAAAAAACCTTAAAACAAATTTTAAAACTTCCTGTCTGCACACTAGAAAAACTAGAATCTTTAGAACAATTACGTTGGCTAAATGCCGACTTAAAGATACGTACAGCGGAAACAAATATTGAAACTCCTAATATTGACACCCCCGAAGATTTACAAAAAGTATTGAATCGATTGTAAAAATGTTATCTTTGTTTAATATATTTGTATAAAAACTAAACAAAATGCGTTTTACCCTTTTCTTATTGACCATTATTTGTCTACAAAACAGCCTATTTAGCCAACAAAATGGTGTCATTAAAGGAAAAATAGTGAACAGTATCAGTAATGCACCTATTCCATTTGCTAAATTACTTTTAGTAGATACTGAAATTGGTGGTGTTTCCAATTTAGACGGTGAATTTGAAATTAACAATATTCCCCCAGGATTTTATAATCTATCCGTTTCTTACATTGGATTTAGGTCTAGACTTATCCAGGAAATTAATGTTACTCCAGTAAAGCCTATTGTATTAGAAATTAGTTTAGAGGAAGTGAGTGATAGTTTAACGGAAGTCGAAGTTAGATCGTCTCCATTTCAAGTGAACAAAGAAAGTCCGATTAGTTTAATTAATATCTCTGCAGAAGAAATTATGCGTAATCCTGGTGGCAATAGAGATATTTCTAAAGTTTTACAATCTTTCCCAGGTGTAGGTGCAACATCTGCATTTAGAAATGATATTTTAGTTAGAGGTGGTGCACCCAGTGAAAATCGTTTTTATTTAGACGGAATTGAAGTACCAAATATTAACCACTTTGCTACCCAAGGTTCCTCTGGTGGACCAGTAGGGTTAATTAATGTCAACTTTATTCGTCAAGTAGAATTTTACTCCAGTGCTTTTCCAACCAATAATGGGAATGCCCTGAGTTCTGTGATTAGCTTCGATCAAAAAGAAGGTAATTATGAAAAATTTAACGGTACCCTGACTGTTGGTTCTAGTGATCTGGGTTTAACGCTAGAAGGTCCCTTAGGCAAAAGTAAAAAATCATCCTTTTTATTCTCCGCAAGAAGATCCTATCTAGAGTTTTTATTTAAAGCTTTGGCTTTACCGTTTTTACCTGCATACAACGACTTTCAGTATAAACAAACTTATCGCATTAACGAGAAAAATAAGCTAACCTTTATTGGTCTGGGCGCTATAGACCAGTTTTCACTTAATGAAGGCGTTAATGATAATGAAACGGATGCGGAAACAATAGAGAGAAATAAATATATTTTAGGGTACCTTCCTGTAAGTACACAATGGAATTATACCGTAGGTGCTAAATGGACGCGCTATACAGGAAAGGGCTTCCAAAATTTTGTAATCAGTAGAAATATGCTGAATAACAAATCTGAAAAGTATCAAAACAATATTGAAACTCCTGCTAATAAAATTCTGGATTATACTTCCCAAGAAATGGAAAATAAATTTAGATACGAACATACTTTTAATAAAGGGAAATTTAAAGTTAAATATGGCGCAGGTGTAGAGACTGCAAAGTATAACAATAACTCCTTTAATCGTGTAGTTATTAATGGTGCAGTAAAAGAAATTAATTTAAACTCAGCGCTAAACTTTGTCAAATATGGGGTATTTGCACAAACCAGTAGAAATATTTTCAATAACCGACTTTCCTTATCTTTAGGAATAAGAACAGATGCCAATTCCTATTCCAGCGATATGAGTAATCCATTAAACCAAATTTCTCCCCGTTTCTCCGCTTCATATGCCTTGACTGATAAATGGAAGATTAATGCAAGTATTGGTCGTTACTTTCAATTACCTGCATATACCGTATTAGGCTATAGAAATGAAGCAAATGAATTGGTTAATAAAGCGAATGGTGTGCAATATATTCGTGCCGATCATTTTGTAGCAGGTTTAGAGTACCGACCTTCTGAATTCAGTAAAATTACCTTAGAAGGTTTTTATAAAAAATATGCCAATTATCCTTTCCTTTTAAACGATAGTATTTCTTTAGCAAACTTAGGCGGCGACTTTGGAGTGATAGGTAACGAACCCGTAAACTCAAGTTCAAAAGGTAGAACCTACGGTGTAGAAGTTTTTGCACAACAAAAATTGAGAAAAAAGTTTTTTGGCATCATCTCATATACCTTTGTTGTTTCTGAATTCACAGACGCCAACAATAATTATATTTCCTCGGCTTGGGATGTTAGACATATCGCATCCGTATCGGTAGGTAGAAAATTCAAAAATAATTGGCAAGTGGGTATGAAGTTTAGATTTTCAGGAGGAGCACCCTATACACCATACAATACTGCTGTCTCTTCACTTATTCCAGTCTGGGATGTTACACAGAGAGGAATTCTAAACTATGACCAGTTGAATACCCTAAGATTAAAACCAAATCATGCATTAGATATTAGAATTGATAAAAAATGGTACTTTTCTAAAACAGCCTTAAATTTTTATATTGATATACAAAATGTATACAATTCAAAAACAGAATTATCACCATATTTTACTGTAGTAAAAGATGACAATGAAAACCCAATTGTTAATCCTAATCTGCCTAATTCTTATGAATGGAAATACTTGAGTAACATATCAGGTACTTTATTACCATCCATTGGTTTAATGTTTGAATTTTAAAATATGACATTTATACAAGAAAGTTTTTCCATTAAAGATCTAGAAAACCTTTCTGGAATAAAAGCACATACCATTCGAATTTGGGAACAACGTTATCACCTGCTCAAACCAATTCGATCAGAAACTAACATTAGAAATTATCCGCTAAGTGAATTAAGAAAATTACTTAATATCAGTATACTTAAAAACTCGAACTATAAAATTTCAAAAATTGCTGAACTTAGCGAGGAAGAAATAAACTCAGCTATTGCCGCATTACCTAGCAATCAAAGTCAATACTTTCAAATCAAAATTAACGCGCTAATTGTGGCCATGTTGGAACTAAATAAACACAAATTTAATGCTGTTTTTAAAGATTGTACCGAAAGCCATTCCTTTTACGACACTTTTTTAAAGGTCTTTATTCCCCTGTTTGAAAAAATTGGCCTGATGTGGCAATCTAATGTAATACAACCTGCTAATGAGTACTTTATTTCTAATTTAGTAAGACAAAAACTATATGCTGCAATCGATAATGAATCGATAGATATTACTGCAAAAGTGGATGAATTATTTGTAATTCTATTACCTCTAAACGAAATACACGATATGGGGGCCTTGTTTATCAATTACCAATTAATTGCAAAGAAAAAAAATGTCATCTATTTAGGTCCAAACATTAGTATTGAATCCCTAACGATACTTAATGAGATTGAAAAAGAAAAATTAACATATATCATGCACTGGACAGTATGTCCCCCGGATAAAGAAATTTCACATTACTTGAATCAATTTGAACAAATTTTAACCCCAAACGACCGATTAATAATAGCTGGTAGAAAAACAGGTAAGATAAAGAACGCACAAAATATGCCTACTAACTTCCATTTTTTAAATAAAATGGACGAATTAAACAAGTTCTTATAAACCAATTGGCAACATTTATCCTTAGTTTTATATTCTAATTAAATATCCATGTCAAAAATTATTTTAGCCAATACTACTACTAAAACATACGATAGAGCTTTAAAAGAAAAAATTAAAGCAGAAAATGTAAAACTAGTCAATCAGATTGTTGAATTTCAAAGACGTATGTACTCAGATGGAAGGCATAATTTACTCATCATTTTTCAAGGAATGGATGCTTCTGGAAAAGATGGGGCCACAAGAAAGGTTTTTAGTGGGGTGAATCCTTTAGGTATAAAAGTACACGCGTATAAAAAACCAACAGACAAGGAATTTGCACATGACTTTCTATGGAGAATACATCAAAATGTACCACAACAAGGCATGATTCAAGTTTTTAATCGTTCCCATTATGAAGATATTTTAGTCCCAACGATAGAGGGTTATTTTGAGGAAAGTTATATTGAAAAACGTTACCAACACATTAATGATTTTGAAAAGTTGCTCATTGAAGGGAATAACACAACTATCTTAAAGTTTTATCTACACACTTCAAAAGAAGAGCAATTAGAAAGGCTTACGGAAAGAATCGAAATACCTGAAAAATATTGGAAACACAATGACAAAGACTGGGAAACTCGTAAAAAGTGGGATAGTTATATGAGTGTTTATGAACAGATTTTTGAAAAATGTAATCAACCTGAATGGCACATTATTCCTTCTGACAGAAACTGGGAAAAAGAAAACCATATTGCTAAAATTGTACTCAAGGCTTTTGAAGAAATGGATTTAAAATATCCTGCTTTAGATTCAGAATTATTCAAGGAGAAAGGAATGTGATTTTATTAGACAAGACAATTTACATCCAGTATAAAATCATTTTCATATTTAAATAGTATTTACAAACCCAATATTGCGTTTTAACCCTTTAAATTTTGTTCTTTTTACGGCAGAGTGTCGGAATATTTCTCTAAATATATCTTCGGTTAACTCCGTCCACTCCGTATTTGACAAGTCGGGATGTGGTACAAAATCACTTGAGTTTGCTGGGGTAGAAAACCTATTCCATGGACAGACATCTTGACAAATATCACAGCCAAAAAACCAGCCCTCCATTTTATCTTTAAACGCATTGGGAATGACTTCGTCTTTTAACTCTATGGTAAGATAAGAAATACACTTTGAGCCATCAATAACATTAGCGCTTTTAATGGCGTCTGTGGGACAGGCATCAATGCATTTGGTACAAGTTCCACAATGGTTAGCTGTACTTGCTTGGTCGTAGGTTAAAACTTTATCTAAAATGATTTCTCCCACAAAAAAGAAACTGCCTTTTTGTTTGGAGATTAACATGCCATTTTTTCCTTGCCAGCCTAAACCACTTCTTTCTGCCCATGCTTTGTCTAGCACTGGTGCAGAGTCTGTAAAAACCCGAGCATTGATTTCCTCTTCCGAATTTTCGACAATAAATTCCAATAATCTACCTAGTTTTTCTTTGATCACACTGTGGTAGTCTTGACCATAGGCATACTTGGAAATTTTGAGCGGAGCATCTGCAAACAAGTCTTTTTCTGGATAATAATTCAACATCACCGAAATGACCGACTTTGCATCATCCACCAGCAATCGTGGATCGAGTCGCTTGTCAAAATGATTGGCCATGTAGGCCATTTTACCGTTATAGTTATTATTGAGCCAATTCTCCAAAATAGGCGCTTCTTTTTCTAAAAAAGTAGCTTCAGAAATACCACAAGACATAAAACCTAAGTCTAATGCTTGCGCTTTTATTTGTTCAGAAAACGGTATGTCTTCCCGCATTTTATAATCGATTAACTAAATTGAATTATTCCTCTCCGAATAAACCTGCTTGAAAACTTCCTAGTTGTCTTCCTAAATGTCGATATCCCAATTCAGTTACTTTTCGACCTCGCGGGGTACGCATGATATAACCTTCTTGAATTAAAAAAGGTTCATAAACCTCCTCAATAGTACCGGCATTTTCTCCAACCGCAGTTGCTATGGTAGTTAATCCTACTGGTCCACCAGCAAATTTATCAATGATGGTAGTCAATATTTTATTGTCCATTTCATCTAAACCATTTTCATCTACATTTAAAGCTTCTAATGAAAACTTTACAATTGGCATATCTATGGTACCATTTCCCTTAATTTGCGCAAAATCTCTAACTCTCCTCAATAAAGCATTTGCAATTCTAGGCGTACCTCTACTTCTACCTGCTATTTCGTAGGCGGCATCTTCGTCAATGGGTACAACCAAAATACTAGAAGCTCTAGAAACAATCTTTGAGAGAACTTTAGTGTTATAATATTCCAGTCTGCTGTTAATCCCAAAACGAGCTCTTAAAGGAGCTGTTAATAGTCCTGAACGCGTTGTAGCACCAACTAAAGTAAATGGATTTAAAGCTATTTGAACAGTTCTTGCACTTGGACCAGTATCAATCATGATGTCAATCATAAAGTCCTCCATGGCAGAATACAAATATTCTTCAATTACAGGAGAAAGTCGGTGAATTTCATCTATAAACAGCACATCTCCTTCTTCTAGATTCGTTAACAATCCAGCCAAATCACCTGGTTTATCTAAAACTGGTCCTGAAGTAATTTTTATACCCACACCTAACTCATTGGCAATAATATTCGCCAAGGTAGTTTTTCCCAAACCCGGAGGTCCGTGCAATAAAACATGATCAAGCGGTTCATTACGCTGTTTGGCAGCTTCGACAAAAACGGATAAATTTTCCAACACCTTTTTTTGACCAGCAAAATCGTTGAACGATTTAGGCCGTAAAACCTGATCTAAGTCTACATCTTGGGGTTGCTCCTCTTCTTCTCTATAATCAAATGATTCCAATGGGTACGTATTTGGTATAAAAGTAGTCAATTTTTATATAATGGGCTAGCTTCAAAAAGATAAGTCTACAGAGAATATACAAACGGAAACAAAAAAGCCCTGACGATAAATGTCAAGGCTTTATATTAATTTATTTTCGATTGACTAGTGATCTTCTTCACCATCTTTCAAAGGAACAGTTTGTGGAATGTAATCTTCCTCTGCACCTGGTTTAGAATAATCATATGGCCATCTGTATACTGTAGGCAATTCACCTGGCCAGTTACCGTGTACATGTTCTACCGGAGTTGTCCACTCTAAAGTATTAGATTTCCATGGATTTTGAACTGCTTTTTGACCTTTTTTAATGCTATAGAAAAAGTTAAATAAGAATATTATTTGTCCCAATGCACCAATAATCGCAAATATTGAAATCACTACATTTAAATCTAAAATCATCTGACCTTGAATACTATCAAACTCTTGGTAAACACTATAATCGTAATAACGACGTGGCGCACCACCAATACCAACAAAGTGCATAGGTAAGAATACCCCGTAAGCACATACTATAGTTATCCAAAAATGAATAAATCCTAATTTGGTATTCATCATAGTCCCGTACATTTTAGGGTACCAGTGGTAAATACCAGCAAACATTCCTAAAATAGCAGACAGTCCCATTACAACGTGGAAGTGAGCCACAACAAACATAGTATCGTGCACTTGAATATCTAAAGCAGAATCGGCTAAGATAATACCAGTAACACCACCAGTGATAAAGGCAGAAACCAAACCAATAGAAAACAACATGGCAGGTGTAAATCTCAAATTACCTCTCCATAATGTAGTAATGTAATTAAACACTTTTACAGCAGATGGAATCGCAATTAACAAAGTTGTAAATACAAATACACCACCTAAAAACGGATTCATACCAGTAACAAACATATGGTGACCCCATACAATAAATGACAAGAATGCAATAGCTAAAATAGAACCAATCATTGCACGATAACCAAAAATTGGTTTTCTAGCATTGGTTGAAATAATTTCAGAAGTTAAACCCAAAGCAGGTAAAAGAATAATATATACCTCAGGGTGACCTAAGAACCAAAATAAGTGTTCATATAAAATTGGAGAACCACCAGATTGCTCCATAATTTCACCACCAATAATCACATCAGAAATATAAAAAGAAGTTCCTAATGTTCTATCCATAATCATCAACACAACAGCTGACACAAGAACTGGAAAAGAAAGTACCCCAATAATTGCAGTAACAAAGAATGCCCAAATTGTTAAAGGCAAACGTGTCATCTTCATTCCTTTTGTTCTTAGGTTTAAAACAGTAACGATATAATTTAAAGAACCAATTAAAGAAGAGGCTATAAAAATAGTCATAGAAATTAACCACATATTCATCCCATTACCAGATCCTGGTATAGCCTGTTCAAAAACAGACAAAGGAGGATAAATAGTCCAACCTGCTGATGCAGGTCCAGTTTCTAAAAACAAACTATATACCATCAATAAAGAAGACAATAAGAACATCCAATAAGAAAGCATATTTAAAAAACCGGAAGCCATATCTCTTGCCCCAATTTGTAATGGAATAAGAATATTACTAAATGTACCAGACAAACCACCTGTCAATACAAAGAATACCATAATGGTACCATGAATGGTTACCAAACCAAGATACATACCTCTATTCAACACCCCTTCTGGTGCCCAAGTATCCCCTAAAAAGGTATTCAAAAAACTACTACTTTCTCCTGGCCAACCTAATTGGATTCTAAACAAAACAGATAAGAAAACTCCAATAATCGACATAAATATTGCCGTTATTAGGAACTGTTTTCCAATCATTTTATGATCTTGACTAAACAGGTATTTAGTGATAAAGCTATCTTTATGATGTGCATGAGCTGTTGCTGACATATCTATAATTCTTTAGTTATTTTAATAATTAGTTTTTTGCTATTGCTAGTTTTGTGTTCTCTGCTATCCAAGCATCAAATTCTTCTTGTGTTTCATCTACCACAACAATCATTTTCATATTTGAATGAGACTCTCCACAAATTTTATTACACATTAATACGTAATTAAAATCTTCGTTACCTCTAATCTCACGCATTTCAGCAGTTGAAATAATAGGTTTGAATTTAAACTTAGTACGCATTCCAGGTACACAATTCATTTGCGCTCTAAAGTGAGGGAAATAGGCTGAGTGTAACACATCTTTAGATCTAAAAATAAACTGGTATTCTTGCCCTTTTATCAAGTGTAATTCTAATTTAGAAACTATATCATCATCCGCCACTGTAAGGTCTGAATTAGAATATTGTGCTTTCATTTTAGCAATACGTTCACGTATACGAATATATTTTTCTAACCTTGATTGCATTTCATACGTCTCTTCAACAGAATGCACATCCAATCCAGATGAATCAGCCTTTAAAGCTAAGTCCAAATCATTGATAGAATTAGACATATTAAGTAATGCAGCATCTATAGATTCTGGTGTAGCCACACCTAATGGGTTTTCTGTACTAATTAACTTATAATCCGCAAAACCTAATTTATTATCAGCTCCAGAATAACGAACTAGCCAGTTAAACTGCTGTCCATAAACTTCCACTATTTGTGCATCCTCTGAAGGCTTTCCTGTAACGTGATTCCAAGTTCTTAGACCTAAAATAATAATTACAGTTAAAACTACAGCTGGTACAATAGTCCACAACAATTCTAAACGGGTGTCATGCGGAAAATAATAAGCTTTTCTTTTACTATTACCTCTATATTTAAAAGCAAAGCCGAACAACAAAGCGTTGGTCAAAAAGAATACAGCTAAAACTATAATCCAGTTAATATTAAAAAGTCTATCAATATCTAACCCATGTTCAGAAGCTGCTTGTGGAAGCATTCCATTACCATACTTCACTAAAAAGTAAACGGTAAAACCTAGGAAAAAGAACATAAAAAGCAATAACAAAATTCCATTAAAATTGTTATCTGCATCACTAATATCCTCTTCTTTTTTATTGCGCAATTTTTTTGCAATTCCCGAAACCCTCAACAATTGAGCTACAGTTACTAAAGCAAGAATTATTACTATCCAAATGATCAACATAATCTATCTTTTATATTTTATCTATTATTAATTTAAATTTCATGGTGTTTACTTTCATCCAAATAAGGATGATTTTTAGGCATTAACGGCGCTTTTGTTAAGGTATTTAAAACCCAAAATACAAAACCACTTGCAAATACTAAAAATAAGCCCAATTCAATAATTCCAATTTTTCCATGTTCTCCCATTACACCAGGCGTTATTAACATGTAAACATCTGTCCAGTGACCAACAATGATAATTAAACAAACTACGATTAAAATTCCAGCATGACGTTTTGCCTCACGAGACATTAAGATAAGCATTGGGATGGTAAAATTAATAATAAACATTCCCCAGAAAATAACTTTATAGTTTTCAAATCTAAATAAGTAATAAACCACTTCCTCACCCATATTAGCATACCAATACAACATGAACTGAGAGAAAAATAAATAAGACCATAAAAAGCTCAATGCAAAAATCCATTTACCTAAATCATGAATATGACTATCATTTACCTTTTCTAAATGTCCTTTACCTTTTAAATACATTATCAACAACATGGTACAAACCATTGCTGTTAACCACATACCTGAAAATACATACCAACCATATAAGGTAGAAAACCAATGTGCATCAATAGACATAATCCAGTGCCATGTAAAAGTAGAACTTGTATAACCAAATAAAACTAAGAATAAAGCTGCTTTTGCAAAGTTTTTGAAGTGTAATTTAGTACCACCTTCTAAATCTTCTTGTAAACTTCTTTTTCTAAATCCTCTATAGAATAATAAATATATAGCGAAGTAAACGATAGTAGCTCCCCAGAAAAATGTTTTATTCAAGAAACCTGATTTACCTTGCAATATCGCATCATTTTCAACCATATGATGATCCATCCATTCATAAACGTGACCTACATGATGACCGTGATCATTTACAGTATAACCTCCATCTGTAAAAGATAAGTAAGCAAATACAGCACAAACCGTTATGGCACCAATAATTACATAGGAAGACACCCCTTCTAAAACTCTTTTTATGGCAACGGACCAACCAGTCTCGGTTGCATACTGTAATGCCAAGAAAAATAAGGCACCTAAGGAAATGAATAAAAAGAATAAACTATCAATTAAAAAATTTGAAATTACTCTTGACTTTAGATATTCTGGTTCATTGTTGGTAAATACACCAACTAAAAACAATATCAAGCCTACTACCGCTGCGGTAATGATTGACTTCTTAGCTTTTCCTGAAATTTGAAACTCCATGTGTTTTTTGTATTAAAACTTGTATTAATATAATCTAAATTCTACTCTTCTATTAGCCAATTTACCTTCCTCAGTATCGTTAGATACTTTAGGTTTAGTTTGGCCATATCCTATCGGATTAATTCTTTTAGAATCAATTCCATTCGTCACTAAATAATCTCTAACTGATTTCGCTCTTAATAAAGACAAAGTTTGATTGCTAGCTGCATTACCAACATTATCTGTGTGACCATTTAAAATTAATGTAGCAGTAGAATCTTGCTGCATTAAGTCACGAATCCCGTTTAATGATTTAAAAGAACTTGGATTAATTGTAGCCGATCCAGTGGTGAAAACCAAACCTCGAATAGCACCTTCTAATACAGCCGCCACTGCTTCACTTACCGCAGGACAACCGTGGTTATCAATACTACCAGCAACCGTAGGACACTCATCCATGTTATCCATCACATGATCCCCATCTGTATCCGTATTCGCATCAAATAACAATTCTACCTCTACTTCTTTTACTTTCCCTTGTAACTCTTCTACATGGTGTACTACTTTCCATCTTTCTTCTTTGGTCAGTTGAGAGGCATGAGACCCCATCAATCCTTTACCATAAGTTACAGAATAAAATATTTGTCCAGCAGATAAATCTTTAAGCGCACCACCATAAGCAGGTGGTGGCGGAAATCCACCATTAGTAACAACCGTACCTTGACCATCTCCCTTTTCACCATGACAGTGAATGCAGAAATTTTGATAAATAACTTTTGCTTCTTTTTTAGTCTTTTCCGTATATGCAATTGGATTTAAATCTCCAGCAGCATCCGCATATCCTGTACTATCTACAGGCATACCATACAATCCATGCGATTTATCAAAACCAATTGGTGCACCATGTTCGTATGGCAAATCATTCATGGCATTACTAGTAGTAGGAATTGTTCCTGCTGGTGCCAATCCCGGTTTGTATGCCGCCACGATATCTAAATTATATTTACCTAAAATTTGACCATAATCAACATAAGCCTCTACAGCTGGAGAACGATACATATCAGGCATATATTCCAATCCTGGAGAATTTGAATCTCCAACACAAGAACTCATAGTGCCTCCTAATGCAAGGATACTTAATGTGAATATGTTTATTGTCTTAAACTTTCTGTTCATGATCAACTTATTTAATAATTTTATATTCTTTTTCTTCGATTTCAACAATCGGTGTACGCTTTAACTTGGCATGTAAATCTTCAGAAGAAAATTTTGTGTTTTGCGATAATCTAATTTCCATTACAAATCTATCATCTGTAGTTCTTGGATGTGGATTATCTGCAGGCATACCAGGTAATGTTTTGTTTCTTAATAAATAAGTAATTGCCATTCCGTGTGCAGCAAAAAGTACAGTAAACTCAAATGTAATTGGAATAAAAGATGGTAAATTTTCCAATAATGAAAAGTTTGGTTTACCACCAATATTCATAGGCCAATCTACAATCATAAAATAACGCATTCCAATAAGCGCTAAAGTTAACCCTGTTAATCCAAACATAAAGGCAACTATTCCCATTCTTGTTTCTTTTACCCCAATAATTGGGTCAATTCCATGTATTGGAAAAGGTGAAAATACCTCTGAAATATGAATCCCATCCGCAACTAATGCTTTTGCAGCATCTTTAGTTACATCATCATCATCATACATTGCATATATTACTCTATCTGCCATGTTCTATTTATTTAGTCTTGTTCATTAATTCTTTAGCTTGAGCAGCCCAATCATCTCTTTCTGCTCTTCCTGGGAACGATCCAGTAATTGAATCCAATAAGTCGTATTCAGATTTAGTCATTTTACTTACTTGTTCAAATGAATAAATTCCAATACTATTTAATGTTTTTTCTAATACTGGTCCAACACCAGAAATTAATTTTAAATCATCTTTGTTATCCATTGATCCAGCACCAATTTTGCTGATTAAGGAATTAATTTTTTCAGACTTATCTTCCACTATCTCTTCTTCCACAGCCACTTCTTCCATTTCAGTATGCACTATCTTTGAATGACTAGTATGAATTTCCGCAGAACCATTTTTGTAGGATTCACCCGAAGACTTTAAAATTGTTTTTACTTCAGATATCGCTAATACAGGGAAATATCTAGCATACAAAAGATAGAATACGAAAAACAATCCAATGGTACCAATGTAGATACCAATATCTACCCAAGTTGGATAGAACATACTCCAAGATGATGGTAAATAATCTTGATGAATGGAAGTTACAATAATCACAAAACGTTCAAACCACATTCCAATATTCACAATAATTGAAATAAAGAAAGTAAACAATAAACTTCTTCTTAATTTTTTAAACCACATAAATTGTGGGGAAAGTACGTTAGCAGTCATCATACAAGTATAAGCCCACCAATAAGGTCCAGTTGCTCTATTTAAGAAAGCATATGCTTCATATTCCACACCTGAATACCAGGACATGAATAACTCTGTTAAGTAAGCTACACCTACCATAGAACCAGTCACCATGATTACAATATTCATATATTCTACGTGTTTTGTATGAATATACGCTTCTAATTTCATCCCTTTTCTCAAGACTAATAACAAGGTTTGCACCATTGCGAAACCAGAGAAAACTGCCCCAGCCACAAAATAAGGCGGGAAAATAGTTGTATGCCAACCTGGTATTACTGAAGTAGCAAAATCAAAAGATACAATTGAGTGAACAGAAAATACTAAAGGAGTTGCCAATCCAGCTAAAACTAAGGATACGATTTCAAATCGACTCCAATGTTTCGCTCTACCTGACCAACCAAAAGACAATACACTATAAACTCTTTTTGCTACTGGTGATTTAGCGCGATCTCTAATCGTTGCAAAATCTGGTAATAATCCAATATACCAAAATACTAAAGAAACAGACAAATAAGTTGATATGGCAAATACATCCCATAAAAGAGGTGAGTTAAAGTTAACCCATAAAGACCCAAATTGATTAGGAATTGGTAATACCCAATAACCAACCCACAAACGCCCCATGTGAATCAAAGGAAACAACCCTGCCATAAATACAGCAAAAATTGTCATTGCTTCCGCAGAACGGTTGATGGCCATACGCCATTTTTGACGGAACAAAAGTAATACCGCAGAAATTAAAGTACCAGCGTGACCGATACCTACCCACCATACAAAGTTGGTGATATCCCAAGCCCATTCTACCGTTTTATTCAATCCCCAAGTACCAATACCGGTTCCTAATAAATAAAGTATACATCCAACACCATATAGACCTACTATAAGTGCAATTCCGAACATAATGTACCAAGCCTTTGGGGCCTTGCCTTCGATAGAGCGACATACGTCCTCTGTAATATCGTGGTACGTTTTATGTCCAAGTATTAAAGGTTCTCTTATTGCTGATTCTTTGTGCATTATCCTTTGTTTATATTATATTCTCAAATTATTTTTAATGATGCGCACCTTCTGTATGTGCAGCATCTTCTCCATGGTGTGCTTCCGTATCATGTGATGCATCTTCATGTCCAGCATGATGTTCCGTTTGTAAAGCAGCTAACTCAGCATTATCTTCGTTTCTAACTTTTACTTTAAACCAAACATTTGGTTTAACACCTATTTCTTCTAATGCTTGATACGCTCTAACATCTTCTGTACTTTTTCTAATCGTTGAATGTACATCATTCCAATCACCAAAGTGAATTGCATCTGCTGGACAAGCGTCCGCACAAGCTGTCATGATATCTCCATCTTTAACAGGACGATCTTCTTTCTTAGCAACTAATTTACCAGTTTGAATTTCTTGAACACAGAAAGAACATTTTTCCATTACCCCTCTAGTTCTTACCACAACATCTGGATTCAATACCATACGGCCTAAATCATCTTGCGCTGGGTTAACTTCAGTAAACTTTCTGTAAGATGGGTAATCAAACCAGTTAAAACGACGTACTTTATAAGGACAGTTATTACCACAGTATCTTGTTCCAATACATCTGTTGTAAGCCATCATGTTTAAACCTTCATTCGAGTGCGTAGTTGCAGCTACTGGACAAACAGTTTCACATGGTGCATGGTTACAGTGATGACACATCATTGGCATATGGATTACAGAAGGAGCATCAGCTGGCTCTTGTAAACCATCAAAACCTTCCGTTTTAAATCCTTCTCCCTTTGTTCCAATTGCTGGCTCAATATCAGACGCATAATAACGATCCAATCTTAACCAATGCATTTCTCTACCTCTTCTTACTTCATCCTTTCCAACAACAGGAACGTTGTTTTCAGACTGACAAGCAATTAAACAAGTACCACATCCTGTACATGAGTTTAAATCAATAGCCATTCCCCATCTGTGTCCAACATTTTCTACAGGATGTTCATCCCATAAGTTGAATTCAGAAATAGGTTTTTCGTCATGATTCCATCCTGTATGTAATACATGCTTATGATTATATGCCGAAGCATCTTTAGTTTTATAAGTAGATAAAGTCGTTTCTCTAACAATAGAATTTCGACCCATTACTGTACTGTGTGTTTGTGTACATGCTAAATTGTAAACGCTTTCCGTTTTTTCAATTTTAGCACCCATAACACTAAAACTAGCGTTTAATAATGGATATACATTTACACCAATAACTTGTTTACCGCCATTATTTCCTGGTAAGAATTTACCGTATTGACCAGTTTGGTAAGCAGACTTACCAATTACTTCTCCATTTGCTCCTCTACCGTATCCTAATGCAATACCAATTGTTCCGTGTGCTTGACCAGGTTGTGGAAATACAGGTAATTCAAAAACTTGATCCCCTACTGTTACTTTAGCAACAGTTGAAGGACTTTCTTGTCCTAAATGTATGCTATAACCTTCTCTCTCCATTTCATCTGGAGACATGGTAATGTAATTATCCCAAGTTACTTTAGAAACGGAATCTGGCATTTCTTGTAACCAAGGATTATTTGCCATTGTACCATCTCCTATAGATGATTTTTCATATAAGGTGATTTCCCAATCTCCTCCTTTTACAGCTGCAATTGATTTTGCCGCTTTATTAATATTTCCAATAAATTCAATAGCAGTGGCAGGAATTTCTTCCACAGCCGTTACACTTTTGTGTACTGCATCATTCCACCAAGAATCAAAGCTTGCGAAACCAGCTGTTGCCTTATAACCATATTCTTTCCATACTGATTGAATAAAATCATAATAATTTTTGCTGTCTCTACCTGCATGAGAAGCCATACCTGCCCATATCATTAATGATTCTGCAGCCGGTCTTGTATCAAACAAAGGACGAATAGTTGGCTGAGCCAAAGCATAAGTATTTGTTTTCGGACTAAAATCATTCCAAGCTTCAAGATCGTGACTTTGTGCCGCTAAATAATTACACAAACTTGCAGTTTCATCAGCATACTTTGCAATAGCAACAGATACACCCACTTTTTCCAATCCAGCTTTAAATGCTGCTGAATCTGCATAAGAATAAACAGGGTTTGTGTTCCACATAATAATGGCATCCACTTTACCTGCATTCATATCTTGTACTAAGCCGGCCATTTTATCATCTTGTGAGTTGAATAAATTCACCCCATTATTAAGATTAATAGTCGACTTGTAGTTATTTAATTTTGCATTAATTGCATTTACAACGGTTTGGTAAGCCTCATCTGTAGCACCGGCTACTAATAAACTTTGACCACTATTTGCTTTTAAAGCTTTAGCAGCAGCTCTTACTTTCTTAAGAACACCTTCCGATAATACAGTTGTATCTACACCTGTTAATGGCGCTCCTACAATTTCTTTATGTAAAATAGATAATACCGCACCTTGTTGTGATGGTTTTACCATTCCTCTAACATCTGCATTTGAACCTGTCAAAGACATATTTGCTTCAAAATGGAAATGTTTATTCATCCATTCCCCATCTGGATTTCTTTTAGCAGCATATTGTGCCGCATATTCATTCGACATTAACCATGAATTAAGAAAATCAGCAGCAACACTAACAATTACTTTTGCTTTAGAAAAATCATAATCAGGAATAACTGCTTTACCAAAAGAAGCTTCATTAGCTTTTCTTATTCCTTGGTAAGATACAGCGTCATATTGTACATGCTCAACATTACTCTGTTTATCTTCTGACTCAGCATCACCACCACCATAAGTAGCTTTAAAGTTTTCAATAATAGTATTTGTTGAAGGACTAATTTCTGTACCTGACAATAAAACTATTTTTCCACTTTTATTTGCAATGCCTTTTAATTTAGATTTAAGGTTAGCATCCAATACCGTCCAATCCACTTTTTGATCGTTGGCAACAGGACTTTGTAACCTCTCACTATTGTATAAAGATAAAACAGATGCCACCACTCGTGGATTTGCTGTTTTACTATAGGTAGATAAATGTTTATTTCCTTTGATAAAAATCGGACGACCTTCTCTAGTTTTTACTAAAATATTAGCAAATGTTGAACCGTCGTAATAGGATGACGCATACCAATTTGGCATACCTGGTGTAATTTCTTCAGGTTTTACAACATATGGTACTGCTTTAATAACAGGTGACTCACATGCTGCTAATGTTGCTGCTGCAACACTAAATCCTAAAAATTTCAAGAAATCTCTTCTTCCCGTTGAGCTCTCTTCTAAGTTTTCATTAGATAAGAATTCATTTACACTTAGTTCTTCTGGAAATTCATTTTTTGAACTTTCCAAAAATTCCGGTGTTTCATGAAACTCTTCGAGACCTTTCCAATATTTTTTATTTGTTCCCATATTCTATTAGCCTAAATTCAGAATTAATAATGACATTTTGCACATTCCCAACCACCAAGCTCCGCAACTGTCACCTTGCCATCTTCTTTATATTTTTGATAGGTTTCTTTGTCTGTTAATAAACGCTTGTGTATTTCGTTATAATAAGATCCTTTTGCTGCAGACTTAATGTCGATTTCTTTTTTACCATGACATTCTAAACACCAACCCATTGTTAAAGTTGGACGTGTAAATTTGATTTTATTGTCTTCAACAGCATTCAAATCTTCTGTAGTCATTACTCTTGCTACAGTTTCTTTTGTCATATCACCGTGACATTGTTTACAATCCAATCCACCAACTTTAACGTGTTGTGAGTGATTAAAATAAACATGATCTGGTAAGTTATGTACTTTGGTCCATCTTATTGGCTCCGTCTCACCACTATATTCTAAAGTATTTGGATCAAATCCTGCCGCATCATAAATCTTTTGAATCTCAGTAGTTCCATATTCTTTCCCTTCAGAAACTCCTTTATGACAATTCATACATACATTTACTGTAGGAATACCTGCAGTTTTAGATTTCTCTACAGAGTTGTGACAATATTTACATTCTATACCTAAAGTTCCAGCATGTAATTTGTGCGAATATTTAATCGGTTGATCTGGTTTATAATTTTCGAAAACACCAATTTGATTTAAACCACCAAAGCCTAATGTTAGTGTGCCTATTAATAATACAAATCCAAAAAAGAAAACCATATTAAAGTTTTTCCACAACCATCTTCTAGTAGACTGCACAAAAGTTTCTCCTTCCATCATTGGTTCACCATCTTCGTCTAAACTCGCATTCTTTAATTCACGACTTACACCACTAACAGCAAATATTACCACCAATAATAATCCAGCAATTACCCACCAATACCAATTGGAAGGTTCTGCTTCAACAACCACCTCTTGCACACCTGTTCCTTCTACCACAACAGCAACAGCTGGTCCAGCAGCGATATACGCCAATAAATTATCAATGTCTTCATCAGAAACTGCCTGAGCTGTCATTACAGAACCATTAAACTCAGCAACCAAACCTTTTGCATAAGGATCTCCTGAAGCTTTCACATACTCTTGTGAATTCTTAATCCAAGCATACATGTTTTCAATAGAAGAATTCTCTTCCCATCTTTCTGCAATACCATTTAAGGCTGGCCCAACTAACTTCTTGTCTAATTTGTGACAGGCAGCACAGTTGGCCTTAAATACTTTTTCACCCTTTTCAGCATCCTGCGCAAAGCCAGAATTACTGATAAAGAATAAGAATAAAGTCAAGACGAATAACGAACTTAACTTACTGATTTTTAATTTATTTGATAATTTCATTGGCGAAATATTAATACTTTTTAAATTCATATTTTCTCCCTAAGTGCCCACAAAATTATAACAATCGCTATCTTATTCTAATTATTAGAAAGTTTTTTGACCTCTTGATTCCTAATTTAGAATGCTTCTAAATAAATACCTGTTAGTAAATATTAGTAAAAATTTAGAAAGTGTCTCTTATCTAGTAAATATATTAGATGGCACCATCTGTGTTATACTTTAAAAATTAATACATTTGTTAAAATTACCTGCATGAAAACAATTATTATTCTTTTACTTTTAATTACAAGCACAACTACTTATAGTCAAGACTCTACTTTAAGTTTTAATTTTTTCAATAAAAATATTTCAAAAGACAGCATTGCAAAATTGGACTTTAATAGTCAAAGTAAAGGCAATATTGAAGTACATCAACCAAAGGAATTGAAAGAAATCACTGAATTTGTTAGCCGAAATAAAGACCATATGGATCAAGTAAAAATTGAAGGCTATCGCATCCAAATTTATTTTAACGAAAACAAATCTACCGCGCTTGGTCAAAAAGCAAATTTTTTATCCAGTTACGGAGAACACAAAGCATATTTAGATTACATGGCACCTAACTATAGAGTGCGCGTGGGTAACTTTAGAACTAAATTAGAAGCAGAAAAATTAAAGCAAGAATTATTGTCAGCCTATCCTACCTGCATTGTGCTTCCTGACAATATAGAATTACCGAAAATAATTGAAAAAGAGTAAATAGGCAACCTTTTCGATAAATCTCCCGTCTAAAGAGACAGGGTTATATTAATATATAATGAATTTGAAGTGTTACACCTTAATAATCTTTATGATGGTGGCTTTAGGCATATTGGGGCAACCTTCAATATGGATTAAGCCGAATAAAGGTCAATGGCATGAAAATGTAGCTTATAAAATTGGAATTCCAGGCGGTGATTTATTTTTGGAAAACAATGGATTTACCTATCAATTTCATAATGGAGCCGATTTTATTCATGAGCATAACCATGCAGATGAACATTTAGAATCCACTGAGTTATTTAAAAGTCATGTCATAAAGACTACGTTTTTAGGCGCAAATAAAACAACGAAATTTAAAGAAAGCATTCCCTCAACACATGTTGAAAACTATATCTTAGGTAATGACCCAAGTAAATGGGTTAACAGTTTAACACTTTATAATTCTGTACAATACCAATCGATTTATCCAGGTATTGATTTGCATATTTATGAACAAAATCAGACGCTAAAGTATGATTATATAATAGCACCCAACACCAATACAGAACAACTTCAAATTAAGTACGAGGGTCAAAATAGTTTAGAAATTGAAAATGGGCAATTAAACATACACACTACTTTTGGCATGTTTTCTGAAAGCAAACCCATAGCTTATCAAATGATCCATGGCGAAAAAAAAATAGTGCTTTGCAATTACACCATAGATAAGGATATCATCAGTTTTGAATTTCCGGAAGGATATAGTAATTCAGACACATTGGTCATTGACCCTATTTTGCTTTTTTCTACCTTCACTGGATCTTCTGCGGATAACTGGGGAATGACCGCTTGTCCTGATGTAAATCAAAAACTGATAGCCGCAGGAATAGTATTTGGAAGTGGGTATCCAACTTCAACAGGTGCACAAAGCACTACGTTTAATGGTGGGCAAGTAGATATAGGTTTAACCAAATTCAATGCATTAGGGACCGGAATTGAATTTTCAACTTATATTGGTGGTACTGGAGCAGAAACACCCCACAGTATAATTGTCAATGACGCCAATCAAATATTTTTAATGGGGGCTACCTCATCTTCTAATTTTCCAATTCCACCAAATGCTTATCAACCTAATTTTGCTGGCGGTACATTAAACACCAATATAGATGGTATTTTATTTACAGCCGGAACTGATTTATATGCTATAAAATTAAACCCCACGGGAACCACTATTCAAAACGGCACTTTTTTGGGTGGCACAGGAAATGATGGTGTGGTTAACTTAAATAATGGTGGTGCAAATATTGCCTACAATTATGGTGACCAATTAAGAGGAGAAATTATTGTTGATCAAAATTCAAACGTTTACATTTCCTCTACAACTAGTTCTACCGATTTCCCAACCAATAATGGATTTAGCACTACCCTAAACGGCTCTCAAGATGCTGTTTTTGTAAAGTTAAACAATATATTTTCTAATTTATTATATGGCACCTATATCGGAGGTTCAGGACTAGAATCAGGAAATTCAATTCAAATTGGCAGCAATGGGGATTTATACATGGCTGGTGGTACTACTAGCTCAAATTTTCCATTTACATCCGGACAAATTAACCCTAGTTTCTTAGGCGGAAGTACAGATGGATATGTATTAAGGTTAGAAGCTCCAAACTATGCTAATCCTATAGCAACTTATTTAGGTACGAATGATTATGACCAAGCTTATTTTGTACAATTAGATTTAAATGATAAGGTATACATATATGGCCAATCTAAAGGAAATTATCCCGTTACGACGGGGAAATATGTGAATCCAAATAGTGGTCAATTTATTCATAAAATGAATTCAGATTTATCCACAACTGAATGGTCTTCTGTTTTTGGTGGAGGTACTGGTGATGTAGAAATTTCTCCTACGGCTTTTTTAGTCAGTGATTGCTATGAAATTTATATCGCAGGATGGGGTGGACTTACCAATTCCAGTAATTCGAGTGCAAGTAATAGTACTACCAATGGTTTTCCTACTACTTCAGATGCTTACCAAGACATTACAGGAGGTAGTAATTTTTATTTAGCTTTATTTACACCAGATATGCTGGCATTAAAATATGCCACTTTTATGGGTAATCCAACTTCAACAAACGACCATGTAGATGGTGGCACATGTCGATTTGATAAAAGTGGTAAAATCTACCATGCAGTTTGTGCTGCTTGCTCCTCAACAGGTTCCTTTCCTACTACGCCTGGGGCATATTCAACTACAAATGGATCCACGAATTGTAATATGGCTGGTTTCGTATTTGATTTATCTAAAATAGAAGCGACTTTGGGGGTTCCAATTCCAATAACGTGTTTGCCTAACGCAACCATCTTCACCAATTCAAGTATTAATGGAAATACCTTTATGTGGTATTTTGGAGATGGGGATAGTTCTAGTGTATTTTCTCCATCACACCTGTATGCAAACCCAGGAATATATGATGTCATATTGATTGTTTCTGACAGCAATGGATGTTATACGCCAGACACTGCCTTTACCCAAGTAGAAATAATTTTACCTGTTTACGAAGCTTATGTCTTGGAAGATACCATCTGTCCTGGAACCAGTGTACAAGTTATTGCTAGCGGTGGCACAGACTATGTTTGGGGACCACCTTTACTATTTAACAACCCTTATTTATTTAACCCCATACTCACAATCGATAACGATACAACAATCACAGTAGAAATTAGTAGCGTTTGTGGCATAACCAGTTTAACAGTAGATGTATGGACTTTTGATTTAGTGGGAGGAGCTGGTCCAGACACCACGATTTGTACTGGTCAAAGTACAGAAATATGGGCTACAGGCGGTGGCTCTTATTTATGGAATCCACCTTTGGGTCTTTCCGATCCGCTCATTAGCAACCCAATAGCCACTGTCACTCAAAACACACAATTTAAGGTTTATATCACAACACCTGATCAATGCCATTTCGCAGACTCCCTTTATATTTTTGTAGACCAAGGACTGCCGAACCCAAAAGTACAATCCTCTGCAGATATTTGCTTTGGCAGTAATATTCAATTGACAGCAAGTGGTGCCCTAACTTATGAATGGTCACCAAACTATAACATTAGTAATACACAGATTCCTAATCCAATTGTAGCACCGGCTGTAGACACCACTTACATAGTAAGTTTTACCAATGCATGTGGCACTTCACTCGATATGGTAGATGTATATGTACATGATGTAAAGGCAATCACCAGACCTGACACATCCATTTGCCCAGAAGAACCCATTTCTTTATGGGCGACAGGTGGGATTTATTACGAATGGTATCCCACGGTAAGAGTAGCAGATTATAAAGAAGCAAATACCATAGCTACACCAGTAAAATCAACATACTATACTGTAACGGTAAGTGATGATTATGGCTGTGAAGACAGTACAGGATTTTATGTAACGGTATTCGATTTACCAAAAATAACTTTATCCACGGATATCATTGCAGTGGCAGGTGATATCATACCCATATGGGCAGATGGCAATGGGGAAATAGAATGGTTTCCAAAAAGCTTTATTACCTGTGATATTTGTCCAGAAACAGAAGTTTACCCGCCATCAAATACGAATTACACTGCGGTTTTAACCAATGAAAATGGTTGTAAAGTTCAAGGAGATGTACTCATTAGTTTTGAACCATTAATTTACGTACCTAATGTTTTTACACCAGATGGAAACGATTATAATAACACCTTTAAAGCAATAACCCAGAATATTGAACAATTTGAAATGACCATTTATAACCGTTGGGGAGAAATTGTATTTAAATCTTATGATACAGATGGAGAATGGGATGGTTATTATAATGGTCGCTTATCCCAAGATGGTCTCTATATTTGGGTAATTGATTATGTGGATTTGAATGGGAAAAAAGAACAACTTCTAGGACATGTTTCTATTCTGAAATAACAGAGAGCACATTTCTTATTTTATCTATTAAGACATTAATATTTTCATCAAAAGATTGATTATTTGTAATGATCAGATCTACCTCATCTATATATGGTAAAACATAATTATTATAGGCTGGCAAAACATGGTGCTTCCACTGATAGATAATATCCTCCTTCGAATAGTTTCTTTCCTGTAAATCTCTTTTTAACCTTCTTTCAAATTGAAGATCCGGATCCATTTTAAGGTATACTGCATAGTCTAACCTTTGCTTTAAAAAAGGATAACACATTACAAACAATCCTTCCACTAATAGGATATCTTTCGAAACTAAAGAAACATCACTTCTATCACCAATAGGGTTATTAAAGTTATAGGTTGAAAAAGAAATATCTTGTCCTTCAACTAACTTTAAAAAATCAGCTGCCATTCTCTTAGTGTCTAAGGCTGTTGGCAAATCAAAATTTACGATACCATTTTCATCTCGTTGTTGCTTTTCAATTGGCAAATAATAATTATCCAAGGAGAAAGTAGTAATTTTATTGGGGAACTCTTTACGTAACAATTCAATTAATGTCGTTTTTCCAACACCACTACCCCCAGTAATTCCTATTATAAATTTTTTTGGCATTTAACTTTTTTTTAGCTACCCTGCTATATTTAAATTCGTCTATTGCAAAACTAAAAGAATAAATTAATATGCATCTATTTACAATAATTGGAATTTCTTTTTTGTGCATTAATACAACAATAGTAAATGCAACCGAAATAAATTCAAAGCCTAAAGCATCCCCATGCAACACCATAAAAACATCCACTTTTATTAACCATACAGACACAGACAGCAGTCTTTTTGTATTAGAGGACCCTTCTAGTCTATTTATACCAAATGCTTTTACACCTTGGAGTTACAATGGTAAAAACAACACATTTAAAGTTATAGGTAAAGAAATTGATCAATTTGAAATGATCATTTACAATCGCTCGGGAGAAATCGTATTCAAGTCTTATAATCCAGATAAAGAATGGGATGGGAAATACGCGAGCAGGTATTGTTCACCAGGAGTTTACTTATACCAAATAAAATATATAAGCAATTATGGGAGTAAAAAAAGCAGACAAGGCTTTGTCACCATTTTATAAAAAATACAATCGTATGATGTTTAATCCAATTATTAAGTTAGAACAATAAAGAAAATACCAATTATACAATAAAAATATAAAACATAAACTTTTTAAAATATTTGAAAAATGCTATCTTTAGCGTACATAATAAATTAAAAACTATGAGTAAAAGAGCGGAATTAATTGAAAAGTACAAAAAAGAAATGACCAAATTAGGTATTAACAATGTAAATAATGACTTATTCGAAAAGGTTGTTATTGGTTGCGGTCCTTCTATATATAATGCAGACTCTTCTACAGTTTCTGGATCAGATGCTAAAGAATTAGCAACGGTTAAAAACAATTTTTTAATCAAGAAATTAGGACTAAAAGATGGTCCAACTTTAGATAGCGCTATTGAGGACGTAATAACTGAAATGGGAAAATCTAATAAAAATAAGTATAGAGCTATTTTCTATTATTTGTTAGTAGAAAAGTTTAACAAAGCAGAAGTTTATAAATAAGCACAAAATTTTTTGATGAAAAAAGGGGCAAATTAATAATTTGCCCCTTTTTTATGTCTTCGTATTAAATACTTATTGTTTGATCAATTTTAAAGTTTCAAACTTATTATCACTTTTAATATTAACCAAGTAAACACCTTTAGCAAGTGAAGCAGTTTCCAACTGTAAACTTAAATTATCATTGGTCACAGTTGTATTTATCATCTCTTGAATACGTGCGCCATTAATATCATATAGTGTTACTGAAATGTTCATGTTATCATAACCTCTCAACGTTAGATTACTATTTCCGTTTGTAGGGTTCGGGTATAAACTAGCAAAGGCTAAGCCTTCATTTTGCGTACCATCTAAGCCTACATAGTCAGGTGAAACAATGTTGATGTCATCAATATAGATGTTATTCCCTTCACTAGAACTAAATTCAAATTTGTACCTAAAGTTTGGTACAAAATATACGTCATTAATATTGTTAACTACAACAGTTTTCCAGTCTTCATCTGCTGGCGCATAACTACTATTTTGAACATTTGAATTTAAAAAACTTCCGTGAATAGATTTCCGCAACACCCATGTTTCACCACAGTCATTGGACACAAAAAACTTTAAGTATTCATCATCTAATGCATCTTTTTTATGGTAAGCATATTTGAATTCAAAAGCTACTGTGTGGTTAGCGGTAAGATTTCCTAAATCTATCGCACCAGAAATAAATTTATCTACATCTATTCCATTTGCACTATAATTATTCAAAAATAAAGAATGATTACCCGTACTACCTGTACTATTAGTTACTTCCCACCCAAAATCATTATTGGGATTGTCTATAGAAAAACTAATATTGTCAGGAAAGGCTGATTGGTTTTCAAATCCTTCAAAATATGGAAGACTTTCTCCCGGAACGTCTAACACACTAATGGAATTAATTAAGGTCACCGTTTCTTGGTTACTGGCATTAGAAACAGTTAAAGTAACTGGATACTGACCAGGTGAATTATAAGACACCACTACATTTGAATCCGTTGAAGTACTCGGTGTTCCTCCTGGAAAAGACCAAGCTCTAGTAGTAATATTATGAACAGAAATATCCGAAAATTCTATACTACTTCCAGCACAGGAAATACTATTCGTTTGGGTAAATATTGCCTCACATATTTCTTCGGTATTATTTGAAACACCACTAGCGATTAAATTGGCACTAGTCGATAAATTATCTCTACCAGCCGTACTATTTAATAAGGCAGTTTGCATCCTTGCAGCTTGACCGTCTGTAAACATAGTTGAACAATAAGAATACTCCATTATGTTCTGTACGTTATCTAAAGAGCCGCATGAAACACCAGCAGTATTACAAGAAGACCAACCGATTGTATTAGGTGTATCTGTTACATTGTCATCACTACTACAACTACTGCCAACACCCGGACTATTCGTTGAGCCCCAGCAATGCGCCAAATTAAACCAATGGCCAACTTCGTGACTTAAAGTATGTCGAGCTACATTAGAACTTGTTCCAGTAGTACCCATATAATCATGTCGCATAAAAATTGCCCCATACATTTGATTTGGATTAAAAAAGTTAGATGGTCTATAGGTATACCCAGCCGCGCCATTAGGATCGATACAAACAATAATGGATAAATAGTCTTTTTGTGGCCATATACCATGTTGCGCCACAACTGCATCCACAATGTCGTGAGACCCATTACTCATTCCTGTATCGAAAGTAGTGCTGGATGCCGTTCTAGTTATCCCACTATGACAATTTCCATTTGGATCTTTTGTCGCTAATACAAATTCAAAACTTGGATTACCAGTAATTCCTGAAAACGCGGAAACAGTATTTCCCAAGTCTGAATTCAGCATGTTATAATCTATATTTAAAGTTTCGATAGCCTCATTAATCTGCGCATTTGAAATGTTTTCCACACCACCTAAATGAACCACATGTACTACTACTGGAATGGTATATGTGGAGCGATCATCTGCACTAAAACTTGATAAATAAGATTGATAATCAATTTCAAAAGCTACTTGATCTATACTATCTTGTATACGATAAGCATTATTTTCTAAACTTAACTTTTCTCTTTCTATGTGTTCTGCGCACATAATCGGGTTTTCATAACTTGTGGTCTGTGCATGCAAAACAATACCGAATTGGAGCATTAAAGCACTTATAAATATAGAAATTTTCATGTTTATTTTTTTATAAATTTCTTAGAAATTGAACCTTGCTCATTCGTAAATGAAATGAAATACAAACCAACTGCTAAATTTTCTGTAGACAATTGAATGGTATTTCCATCCGTCTGATTAAAATATAAATTTTGTAATTCTTTACCCGCTGCATCATAAACTTTCATACTGGTATTTGCATCTGTTAATTGCACATTTAAAACATTACTTACTGGATTTGGATACATTTGAATTTGCGCTAAACCTTTTTCTTCATCTACTGCTAACCATGATTCTGGAACAATATTAATATTGTCGATAAAGATGTTGTTACCACCATCACTTTCGAATACAAATTTATACCTGAAATTAGAGATGAAAAAAGAATTATCAATATTACTAATTACCACATTATTCCAATCCTCAATACTACTTGGTGTAAATACCCCACTGGTGACTTCATTATTTAAAAAGTTACCATGTATTGATTTTCTAAAAGCCCAATTTTCGCCACAGTCATCTGAAACATAAACCTTCAAATAATCATCACTTGCGCTCGTGCGCTTGTTATAAGCATAGTCAAAAGTAAAAATTAGATTGTCGGTTGGATCCAATACACTTAAATCAATAGTGCCTGATTCAAATGAAACTACAGCACCAACACTTCCGTTTTGGTAATTATTGTACCAAATTGATTTTGTTCCTGTGTGGGCTGCATTTGTCGTAAGTTCCCAATCATTTACGCCATTATAGTTACTGGAAAAGAAATTATAATTATCGGGAAAAGTAACACTTTCAAACCCTTCTTGAATTGGCAAATTATTTCCAGGTACTGGTAAAACGGTAATGTAATTTGTTTTTGTTTCCATAAGCGTACTTGTGCCATCAGAAACCTCTAAGGATACTGTATACACACCAGCCGTATTATAAGTCACTGAAATTAAAGAATCATTACTCGTCGCTGGAGAACCACCATTGATATTCCAATTTCTTGTATTGATTCCAGCATATGACAAATCATAAAAATCTATACTACTACCCGCACAGATTACTTGTTGTGTGGATTCAAAACTAGCGCTACACAAAACATCTGGTTGTGTTACCCCAGTATTGTTTAAATTAGTAGCAGAAGTTAATGTCGTTAAAAAACCATAACTATCAATATTAAAATGCATGATATTCTTCTGGTCGGTTGAAAACATATTCTGACAATCACTATAACTCATATAATTCTCAAGTTGGTCAACAACATTCACGCCGTAAAAATCTCCACTTTGAATTTGATTACAAGAATTATATGTATCGCTACAAGATTGCGTTGATTGCGCAGAAGGAGGCGTATCACAGCAATAATCTCCTGCATTAGAGCAATCTGTCCCAGTGGAACCACAGCCGTCTTGAAAAACATGAAAAAGACCTAAGCAATGTCCAATTTCGTGGGTTAAAGTTCGATCTCCTGTTCCAGTCCCAATTTCCCCAACTCTGTCGTGACGAATTATTACACCATAAGTACTAGCCGAACCAAAATAAGGAAATTGTGCATATCCTAATATCGTTCCAGCGCTACCCGTATTTTCAATATCATTTACCACCCAAACATTAAAATAATTTGATCGATTCCAAATATCCATTCCTCCACCAGAAAAACTTTTTGAAGTGGCATCACTACCATTATATGTCCCGTTAGCTGAATTTCTTCTTTCTACACCATTGGTACAGTTTCCATTTGGATCTAGTTTTGCCAGTTGAAAACATATTTTTGCATTTGCAGCTCTTGGTAAAAACGGTGCATCCACAGTATTCCTTGTATCAATAGTGTCTGCATTTAGTCGATTAAAATCTTCATTTAATATACGGATGCCATCTAAAATTTGAGCATGGGATATATTCCCAATACCGTTATCATGTATTACGTGGAAAACTACGGGTATAATAATCGAATCTGAACGGTCAGAAGCAACACCAACAGTATGCATTCTTGACATGTACTCGTCTATTTGATTTTGTAAATTTGGATTTTCAGCCAAGCTTTGTTGGTAATAATGATCGGTACCACACCAATCTGATTGCGCCAGTGTAAGCAGAGATATGGTTATAAATAAAGATGTAAGTATGAATTTCATGTTAAAAAGTTGATTTTTGATGTTTGTAAATTTAAGTTAATTTTAATTGAATGTTATATTAAATATACGCTAAGTATAGGAAAGCTATTGTAAGAATTATCACTTTACCTTTTATTTAAGGAAACAAGTGTAGTATTGAATTTCTTTGGATTATGGATGATTTCCAATAACTGTAATGCTACATTATTTGGAGCCACCAAAGCATTATTTTCTTTTAAATCAATAAAACTTTGTCGATTTAAAAATGCCTTTGGGTCTGAGCTTCTTATGCTTAATTGCATTGGCGTATCTACTACACCAGGAGAGACTGCATATACATGCCAATTGTTTTTCTTTCTTTCCTTTAACTCAATTTCAATGGTTTGCGTAAACAAATCAATCGCTGACTTGGAAGCGCAATAGTTTGCCCATCCATCTATCGGCCTTTTTCCTGCCCCTGAACTTATATTAATGATATGGTAAAGATGACCAATATTTGCTTGGTACTTTTGAATGAATTGATTGCACAATATTTGTGGTGCAGTAATATTTAAATTATTAATTTTAATTATTTCATCCGCTATTAATCTACCAACGGGGACCATTGGACCAAGACTACCTGCGTTATTTACCAAAACAATGTCGTCATTTAAATTGGCGGTAAACTCAAAAGCTTTTACTTGTTTCAAATCACTTAAATCAATCGCGTGATGTGTGTAATTAGGATGTTTGATGGTTTGTCTTCTAGAAAGGCCTATGACCTGATGGCTTTGCTCTAATAATTTTTCAGCCAAAGCCTTCCCTATCCCAGAAGAGGTACCTGTAATGTATGCAATCATTTTATAGTTTGTCGTTCTTATGTTACACAAGATACGGAATAATACAGAAAAAAGACACTGTCATTGATTCTATGGCTGCTTTGATTGATTGTTTGGGTGCAATAATACATTTACTGCTATAACTAAGCTATTTGTCCTTCCTACCAGCTAGTGTTTAGAAGCGTTTTTAAATGTTTGATAAACGTTTAACTACTTCAATGCCTCCTTTAAATCTTGTATTAAATCTACCACATCCTCTATACCAACACTTAGCCTAATTAAGGAGTCTACTATGCCAGCTGCTTCTCTTTCTTCTTTTGGTATAGCAGCATGTGTCATAGATGCGGGGTGGCCAATTAATGATTCCACACCACCCAATGATTCTGCTAATGCAAATAATCTTGTTTTTTTCAAAACTTCCTGGGCAGCAGACATTTGATTCCCAACCAAACTAAAAGAAATCATTCCGCCGAATCCACGCATTTGTTTTTTGGCGATATTATGGTTTGGATGACTTTCCAAACCTGGCCAATATACATGTGCCACTTTTGAATGCCCCGCTAAAAACCGTGCAATTTTATCTCCATTTTCACAATGTCTTTGCATTCTCAAATGTAAAGTTTTTATACCCCTTAATACTAAAAAAGAATCCATGGGACCAGCAATCGCTCCAGAAGAGTTTTGAATTCGATACATTTCCTTAGCAATTTTGTCATTCTTACAAACTAAAGCCCCCATCACCACATCCGAATGTCCACCTAAATATTTTGTTGCAGAATGCATAACAATATCTGCGCCCAAATCAAGAGGGTTTTGTAGGTAAGGCGTCGCAAAAGTATTATCCACCGCTAACATAGCATGGTTAGCCTTGGCAATAACAGCAACCGCTTCAATATCCAAAATGTTCATCATTGGGTTAGTTGGTGTTTCTACCCAAATTAATTTCGTGTTTTTATTACAATACCCTAGGATGTTTTCCGCATGGAGCATATCTACAAAATGGAATACAATGCCATATTTTTCAAAAATAGTCTTGAATATTCTATACGTCCCACCATACAAATCATTTGTTGTTATCACTTCATCACCTGGATTTAACATTTTTAGCACGCAATCTATGGCTGCAATACCTGAACCAAAACAAGCACCGTATTTTCCATTTTCTATGGCTGCAATATTTTCCTCCAAAGCATGTCTCGTTGGATTTTTAGATCTAGAATACGCATATCCTTTATTTACACCAACCGCTTCTTGAACATAGGTACTCGTTTGATAAATTGGGGTCATGATAGCCCCCGTAGCACTATCTGGTTGCACCCCTGCATGAATGGCTTTTGTTCCAAATTGATAAGTTTTCGTATTGCTATCTTTTTCTTCCATAATTACTTTTTATACTGCCTACATTTCCGCAAGTTCAGTTCGCAGCTTTTTTGTTAAACTTTTCACTATCAAATCATATGAATGATCAATTAATGCGTAAACCTTTCGGTCCTCATAGGACTCATTCAAAGCAACCGTGTTCCAATGTTTCTTACTCATATGAAAACCAGGTTGAATCTCTACATGCATTGCCCTCAATTCTAAGGCATATTCCGGATCACACTTTAAATTTATATGGGTACCACTATCGCTGTTAATTAAAGCAAACATTTTATTCATCACTTTATAAACAAGTGTCACCTCATCAAAAGGAGTAGAAACTGTAACGCCTTTTTTTTGCATACAATATTGATCTAATTCTTCTATATTCATCCTAATTTTGCTTAGTCGACTTATGAAAAGCTAAAGTAATAATTTGTTCCTGTTTTTTTTGAATACATTTATATTAGATTAAAAAAAATGCAAGTACATGGCCGCGATACGATTAATGGTCCTAAGCACTCTTCTATCCTTTTCCACTGCAACAGTTGTAATACTTCTGAATAAAACATATAGCCTTACCTTTTATAGGTTATAATAATCATTAAGTCTACTAAACCAATCCCCAAAAACATTTCAATTTCTTCATGATAATCACCACTTAGCTCATATTAACACATAATTGATACGCAATCCCCTAAACAATCTTAAAAAGTAATTATATTTGCATTCAAACAATTATATAATATGAGTTCATTATTAACAGTGGGTAGTGTTGCCTTTGATGCCATTGAGACCCCTTTTGGAAAAACAGATAAAATTGTAGGTGGTGCTGCAACTTACATTTCAATTTCAGCATCTTACTTTGCTAAAGATCAAAAAATAGTTTCTGTAGTTGGAGATGATTTTCCAAAAGAAACATTACTCGATTTAAAATCAAGAGGTGTAGATATTGATGGTTTACAAGTAAAAGACGGTGAAAAAACATTTTTCTGGTCAGGTAAATACCATAACGATATGAACTCAAGAGATACGTTAGTAACAGAATTAAACGTATTAGAAAATTTTGACCCAGTAATACCAGCATCTTATCAAGGAGTTGACTATTTAATGCTAGGAAACTTAGCACCAACTGTACAACGTCAAGTTATTGAAAGATTAGAAGAACGTCCTAAATTAATTGCATTAGATACCATGAATTTTTGGATGGATATCATGATGGAAGAAGTACACAACACCATTAAATTAGTAGACGTATTAATAATCAACGACGAAGAGGCAAGACAATTATCTGGTGAATATTCTTTAAGAAAAGCAGCCAAAAAGATATTAAAAATGGGGCCTACTTACTTAATCATTAAAAAAGGAGAGCATGGTGCTTTATTGTTTAGTGGTGAAAAAGTATTTTTTGCGCCAGCATTGCCATTAGAAGAAGTATTTGATCCAACAGGAGCAGGAGATACTTTTGCAGGTGGATTTATGGGGTACCTTGCAAAAACAGACGATATTTCTTTTGAAAACATGAAGCGTGCAATTATTGCAGGTTCTGCAATGGCTTCTTTTTGTGTAGAATTATTCGGAACAGAAAGAATAGAAAGTTTAAATCAAACTGAAATTTACGATAGAATGTTAGAATTCGTAGATTTGGTTGAATTTACTATTGATAAATAATTATAATTAAATCACCAGTAAAAAAAGGTGAACATTTCTATCGAATGGTCGAAAAGCCATTGAATAAACTATAAAAGCATGAAGACCGAGATTATTGAAAAATTAGAGACATTGTTAGCACAGGAAGATATTCTAAATATCAATGAAGAATTCAAAACCTTATCAGATGATTTCTACAAGATTATTAAGGAAGAGGAAAGACTATTTGAAATTGAAAAATTAAATAGAATTGAAGCAGGCGAAAAACCTGAAGCAATTGAAAAACCACTAGACGAATTAATCGATAAATTTAAGTCTATCCAACATGATTTTAAAAGTAAAAGGAAAGCGCTAGTTGAACAAAAAAAATTATCGGAAGAAGGTAATCATAGTGTGAAAAAACAACTGATTAAAGAGGTAAAAACTTTAATCCAAGAAGAAGAGCACATTGGTAAAGCCATTCAAGCCATACAAGCCATACAAGAAAAATGGCGTAATGTGGGACCCATTCCTAGAAATGTTCGTCAAGATATTCAAAAAGAATATTCTAACTTAATGGATGAATTTCAATATAATATAAACATTTATAAAGAAATTAAAGAACATGATTTAACAAAAAATGCTGTTTTGAAAGAAGCAGTAATAGCAAAGTTAAAAGCATTAGTAAGCGAAAAAAATATTAAATCTGTTGAACAAAAACTTCACTTATTACAAGACGAATGGAATGACATTGGTGGCACTTCAGCAGAAGCATGGGAATCTTTAAAAACCAATTATTGGGACACTGTAAATGCTATTTATACTAGGATTAAAGAATTTTATGACGGTAAAAGAATAGAACAAAAAGAAAACATCCTTAAAAAGCTGGCTTTAATCGATAAAATAGATGAGCTTTTAGCGCTACCTTGTGAATCATCTAAAGACTGGAAATCAGTAACGGACAAAATAATTACCGTGCAAAATGATTGGAAGAAAGTTGGTTTTGGACCAAAAAAAGAAAACGAAATTGTTTGGAAAGGTTTTAGGGCTAAATGTGACCAATTTTTTGATGCGAAAAATGAATTTTTTAAAGATATAAATGCTGATTTTGACAAAATAAAAGACCAAAAACTGGCTTTGATTGAAAAGGTAAATGCCATTAAAAATTCAGAAGACTGGAATGAAACAACTAAGTTTATAGTCAACATTCAAAAGGATTGGAAAAAACTAGGTTCAGCAGGTCAAAGAAATGAAAACAAACTTTGGAAAAAATTTCGTACGCCAATTGATGCCTTTTTCACTAAAAAGGACGCGCATTTTGATTCTTTAGATAAAGCAAATGCTGGTAATCTAGACCTCAAAGAAGACTTAATAAAAAAGATTGAAGAATTTAAAGTAGACACAGATCCTGCTGCAGCAATAAAAAACTTGCAAATTTTATCTAAAGAATTTAACGCCATAGGTAATGTTCCTTTTAAAGAAAAAGATAGAATTTATGCCGCTTATAAAAAAGCTTTAAATGAAAAATACGAGTCTATAGAAATGGACGAAGTAGAGAAAGAGAAGATAATGTACTCCGCAAAAATTGACGCCATATTTAACAGTCCAAATATGGACCGTGAATTGGATAAAGAAGTGTACTTTTTGAGAAGTAAAATTGATGAGAAAATCAAAGAAAAATCTCAAGTAGAAACTAATTTAAGCTTTTTTGCAAATGCAGATGAAAGTAATCCATTGCTAAAATCTGTCATGCAAAGAGTAGAAAATATTGACAAGGAAATCAATAATTTTAAGTTAAAATTAAACTTGTTGAATAATTACGATCAAGAAAGCGAATGAACAAAATAATTAATATTTTTAGCTTAATCCTATTTATCATTTTCGCGTTTTTCGCCATTGGTTCTATCTACGATTTAGGTTTTTCTGTATATGAAGTAAATGACATTCCAAATATACAAGCTATTGTTTATGGCATATCTGCTTTGTTTTTACTTTTGGGCTTAATTCGAATAAAAAGAAGACTGGATGGAAAAAAAGACATTCGCAATTTTAAGCAATTTGTCTTTGCAGTACCCATTGCTAAAAATCAAATCAACTTGAGTACCCTATTAATAAGTATCGAGTTATTATTTGGTTTCTTTTTCTTATTTATCCTTTTGTTAATCCGTAATCTGGATGATGCCTTGCTAACTTTACCCCTCCTTATAATTGTTAGTGTACTATTATTAGAAAGTTTAGTCTATTTAATAATATTTCGTAGTAAACGAAAAGCTTTTAAAATAGGTGTTTCTCCTAAGTTTGTTGCCTATTTTGATCGAGAAATGCACCTTTATTATTACAAAGGGTTAAAAAGAGTGGAAGTATATCAAAACATGCTTAATTTTAGGTATAAAAAAGACTTAAATTTATTTTTAAACTTAGACGTTATACCGGAGGAACAAAAAGAAAATTTCTTTAACAACCTAAACGCAGTTTTAGACACTGAGGTGGTATTTATTGATGATAGCTACCACCAGTATGTAAAATCATTGACAAACCAAGAGGCTTAAAATGACAAAACTTTCTGTGGTTATCATCACTTTTAATGAAGAAAAAAATATAGCTACTTGTTTGGCTTCATTAAATGGTGTAGCAGATGAAGTTATTGTGGTTGATAGTTTTTCTACAGATGGTACGGAAGCCATTTGTAAAAAATTTGGTGCACAATTTATACCCCATGCTTTTGAAGGACATATTGAACAAAAAAACTGGGCCAAAGACCAAGCTAATTTTAATTTAATTTTATCTCTAGACGCAGACGAGGCACTGGACGAAAATTTAAAAAAGTCGGTTTTATCCATTAAAGAAAATCATCATTTTGATGGTTACACCATGAATCGCCTAACGAATTACTGTGGTACATGGATTAAGCATACAGGATGGTATCCTGACACAAAACTGCGTTTATGGAAAAAAGGATCTGGTGAATGGACAGGAGAAAACCCGCATGATGAATTTAAATTATTCGACGCAACCAAAGCAACTGGTTTTTTAGCAGGTGATATTTTACATTATAGCTACCACCATCCCGAAGACCATGACAAGCAAATTGAATACTTTACCAATATTGCAGCAAAAACACATGTTAAAAAGGGTAAACCTACGTTTTTCTTGCAAGAGTATTTAAGTCCAATACTTAAATTTATTAAATGTTACTTTATTAAATTAGGCTTTTTAGATGGTAAGGCCGGTTGGATTATTTCTGTAAAATCCAGCTATGCTGCTTATTTAAAATATAAAAAAATCAAGGCATTAAAACGTGATTAAAAAGGTAAATAGAATAGTAATCAGCAGAACAGATAGTATTGGAGACGTTGCCTTAACACTTCCAATGGCTGGTATTCTTAAAACAAAATTTCCAGACGCCACCATCATTTTTTTAGGGAACACCTATACCGAACCCATTATTAATTGCAGTTCCGAAATAGAGGAAGTTTGGTGTTGGGCTGACCTTCAAAAAATGGAAGAGCAAGCACAAATTAAATGGCTGAAAAATCAGAATATTGATGTCTTTATACACGTTTTTCCTAGGAGAGAAATTGCGCGCTTAGCCCAAAAAGCTAAAATAAAATACAGAATTGGTACTGCACACCGCCTTTTTCACCTGCTAACTTGTAACTATCGGGTTAATTTTTCTAGGAAAAATTCCATGCTACATGAATCACAACTAAACATTAAATTATTAGCCCCATTTGGCATAACCAAATTATACCCATTAAAAACTTTATCAAAACAAGCTCAATTCAATCGCATTCCAACACTCCCTCAAAAATTTAAATCACTCTTGTCCACCGAAAAAAAGAACCTTATATTTCATCCGAAATCTAAAGGAAGTGCTTTAGAGTGGGGCGTTGACAATTTTATAGCGCTTTCAAAAAAGTTAAGTAAGTATGAATTGTTTTTTACTGGCACAGAAGAAGAGGCAGCTTCTTTTAGAGAAAAACTACCAGACATGGCACATATACACGACCTGTCAGGTAAAATGAGCTTAGAAGAGCTAATTGCTTTTATACATGCTGCAGATGGGCTAATGGCTGCTAGTACTGGTCCTTTGCATATTGCAGGGTTATCTAATATCAAAACCATTGGCCTATTCACACCTAGAAAGCCTTTGCATTTTGGCAGGTGGCAACCTTTAGGAGATCATGTACTAATTCTAGAAGAAAAAACAATTTCTGAAAGAAATGAATTACTAAACATTGAAGTAGATTTTGTTCAAAAAGCAATAGAACGGTTTCTTATTTAACATGGAAAGAGCTCAACTATTAATTGAACTCTTCCGCTTGAAATGAAAAAAACTACTTACTCAACGAACAATGTAAGAAATATAATTGAACTTTCCAAAATATTTGTTAATTAACTCTCTATAAACCCCTGTTGTTAAAGTTTGGCACTGCATTTGCAAATGTGTTAGTGTAACAAAATTTAATTATATGAAAACTTCCATACTTATATTAACCTTAATTATAACTGGTTTCAGTTTTAAGGCACAAGCGGGAGAAACAACTCCTTATAGAAAAGTAAACAATACCGCATTTCAACCTGGTGAAAAATTAACCTATAGACTGTCTTATGGCATTATAGATGCTGGCGAAGCAGTCCTTAGTGTAGAAGAATCAAAAAAATCAATTCAAGGTAGAAAACTATGGCGAGTAAGAGGGGTTGGCAGAACTATTTCAGCATTTGAATGGTTCTACAAGGTAAACGACGTATACGAATCGCACATGGATGCTGAGGGGATGTTTCCTTGGTTGTTTATTAGACGCGTAAACGAGGGAGGCTACAAAATTAACCAAGATTATACCTTTTACCAACATAAAAAAGTAGTAGATAATGGGGAAGGAAAAAAATATAAAGTCCCAAACATGGTACAAGATATGCTGTCTTCATTCTACTATGCAAGAACACTTGACTATTCTAATGCACAAGTAGGCGATATTTTCACGGTAAATATATTTTTGGACAATGAACTTTATCCAACCAAAATTAAATACAAAGGAAAAGAAACGGTAAAAATTAAAGAAGGTAAATTCAGGTGTTTGAAATTTGCGCCAGTGGTTCAAGAAGGAAGAGTTTTTAATAGCGAAGAAGACCTAACCGTATGGATTACTGACGACGCCAATAGAATTCCAATTTTAGCAAAAGCCAAAATTAAAGTAGGCTCTTTAAAAATGCACTTAGTAAGTTGGGAAAACTTGAAAAATTCAATGGCAAAAGTAAGCTAAACATTTTAAGTTAAATAAATAGTAGAAAAAGGGTTAAGCTTAGGCTTAACTCTTTTTTTTATCGCAAAGGGTAAAAAGCATCTTCTATATGCACAATGCTTTTTTCATTCGTATTTAAAATAATAGCTATTATATCAAACCTTGTCTCCATGTCAATTTCATGTTCAATGATATAAGCATTTGCACATTTAATTATTCCTTTTTGTTTTGTTTTAGAAACGGTGTCTTCAGGTCCCGCTAAATAGGAACTTTGTCTTGTCTTAACTTCTACAATAATCAAATGACAATCTTTTTCACAAATAATATCTATTTCTAAATGTTTGAATCGATAGTTACAAGCCAAAACCTTATATCCTTTATCTAATAGATACTTTTTGGCAATTTCCTCTCCTTTTTTTCCAATTTCGTTGTGATTTGCCATACAGGTAAAAAATAGTTCGTAATTTTGAAACAGTTTTGCGTTATGCAATAAACTAAATTATGAAAAATATTCTTTGCTTTTTATTTATTTGTTTTTTATCCATTGGTTATGGGCAAAAATATTCCTACAAAAAGAAACAAGCGACACAAGCGGGAGCTATATATTTTTATTGGGGATATAATCGTTCTATTTATACCAAAAGTGATATTCAATTTAAAGGCCCTGGTTATAACTTTACCATTCATGATGCCAAAGCACATGACAAACCAGAAAATAATGCCCGTACCTATTTTAATCCACAAACCCTTTCCGTACCACAATTTAATATCAGATTAGGTTATAGTTATAAACCACATTGGGACATTTCAATTGGATACGATCATATGAAATACGTGATGACCGATAATCAATCTGCTTTCATTAGTGGACAAATTGATGCGTCTGCCAATGCATATTTAAATGGCACTTTTGATAATGACCTTAATTATATCAGCACAAAAACCATACAATACGAAAACTCAAATGGTTTAAACTATATCTCTGTTCAAATTAATAATACAGAATATTTTTACCGTTCTAAAAACAGAAAATTTTATCTACAAAGAAGAGTTGGACTAGGTATTGGGGGGGTAGTGACACAAACCGATTTTAACTGGAATAACCAGGACTACCATACTGACTTAAAAATCTCTGGATTCGGCGCCTCCATTCACACAGGGTTACGGGCTGATTTTTTTAACCGGTTTTTCTTACAATCCAACTGGTCAGCAGGGTACATAAATTTACCAAATTTAAATACAATCCGAAATTCCGATCACCGTGCAAAACAGCAATTTGTATATGCCGACTGGCAATTAGTTGGTGGGATATTTTTATATAGCCGAAAAAAAAATGGCTGTAGTTCATGCCCAGATTGGGACTAATACATATGTTTTATATAGATACACATACCCATTTATATGTCGACGAATTCAAGGAGGACCGACAAGAAATGATGGAGAGAGCCATGAAAAATGGTGTCCAAAAATTTTTATTACCAAATATAGATTTGGCGTCCATGCCAAAAATGTTTGCGTTAACCAAAGCTTATCCAAAGCAATGCTTCCCTATGCTCGGTTTACATCCTTGTTCTGTAGCTGCAGATTATTTATCTGTATTAGAGAAAATTGAAACAGAATTAAACCAAAATACCGTTATTGCAATTGGGGAAATTGGGATAGATTTGTATTGGGACAAAACCACCCTTGCCATTCAAAAAGCAGCATTTAAAATTCAAATTGAATGGGCCAAAAAATTAAAATTACCCATTGTTATTCATGTGCGTGATGCATTTGAAGAAGTTTTTGAAGTACTAGACGAACTCAATGATAATAACCTAACAGGAGTTTTTCATTGTTTTACAGGTAACTTAGACCAAGCAAAAAAAGCATTGTCATATGGTGGTTTTAAGTTAGGACTTGGTGGTGTATTGACCTTTAAAAATTCTGGACTAGATAAAGTAATTGAAAACCTGACATTAAAAGATTTAGTCTTAGAAACCGATTCGCCGTACTTAGCACCAACCCCATATAGAGGAAAAAGAAACGAGAGTGCCTATTTGGTTAAGGTAGCAGAAAAATTAGCCGAGATATTTAAAGTCGACCAATTAACCATATCGGAACAGACCAATGCAAATACCCTAGAAATTTTCGGAGAATTGTAATTCCAGCACCCTATTTTCATAAAGAAAAGTTGAAAATACACCCCTTTAAATAAACATAACTTACACATAAAGGAAATTTAACATTCCAATTAGATTTCATTAATTATCATTGTACTATTAAGATGGAGCACAACCCTAAAGTTTTAATTATTTATACAGGCGGCACAATTGGCATGATCAATGACCCTAAGACAGGTGCGTTGAAATCAATCAATTTCAAGCACTTATATAATAATATACCCGAGTTAAAACAAATCGATTATCAATTAGACGTCATTTCTTTTGATATTCCAATAGATTCTTCAGAAATGAATGCTTCCAATTGGACTTTTTTAGCAAATCTTATAGCCACTAAATACGAAGATTATGATGGATTTGTAATATTACATGGGTCCGACACCATGGCTTATACCGCTTCTGCCTTAAGTTTTATGTTGTTGGGTTTAAAAAAACCAGTTATTTTAACCGGTTCACAATTACCAATTGGTAAAATTAGAACAGATGGTAAGGAAAATTTAATTACAGCGATTGAAATTGCTGGACTTAGAGATATACACGACGAGCCAATTATTCAAGAAGTCGCTGTTTATTTTGAATATCATTTATATCGTGGAAACCGCGCTTCCAAAATAAGTGCCAATGCTTTTGAAGCATTTGACTCACCAAACTATCCAAATTTGGCTGTAGCTGGTGTGGAAATAGAATTTGATGAACAAGAGCTATTTAGAACAGCCGCACCAAAATTGGAAGTATTTACCGAATTTAACACCAGAGTAGGTTTGGTAAAGTTATTTCCAAGCATGTCCATTCCTTCTATCAAAGGATTTTTTGATTTCACTATCAATGAAGCAATTGTCCTAGAAACATTTGGCAGTGGCAATATGTTTAGTTCTACCGCATTCAATACAATAATAGCAGACTATATTGAAGCAGGAGGATTAGTATTAAATATCACCCAATGTATGAAAGGAAAAGTAGTTTTTGGCAAATATGAAACCAGTGAAATATTCAAGAAATTAGGCGTAATAAATGGCGTGGATTTAACGACAGAAGCAGCCCTTGCAAAATTGATGTATGTATTGGGAAGAACTACAGAAAAAGAAGAAAGAATTGAATTATTAAACTCATCACTTTGTGGTGAGATGCTTAGAAAATAGAACTACAGAACTAAAATATATAAATTGAAATTAGTATTAATTATAAATTTTTGTACTTTAGCAATTCGTTAAAATAAATAACGGGTTTAATCAAAATAGAAAACAAAAAATAACTCAAATTTAAAAAAATGAAAAAAGTATTAATGTTAGTAGCTGCCTTTGGAACATCAGCATCATTATTCGCACAAGATTCTAAAGTTGCAGATGTCGCAGAAACATCATTTACCAATGTGTTAAAACAAAGGTTTATTGAGGGTGGACCTGAATTTATGGGGGTTGTATTGGCCTGTTTGATTTTTGGTTTAGCCATGGTTATTGAAAGAATTGTTTATTTAAACTTAGCCACAACAAACACTAAAAAATTAGTTGCTCAAGTAGATGAAGCATTAGCATCAGGTGGTGTTGAAGCTGCAAAAGAAGTTTGTAGAAATACTAGAGGACCAGTTGCTTCTATTTTTTACCAAGGATTAGATCGTTCTGAAGAAGGAATTGATATGGTTGAAAAATCTGTTATTTCTTACGGTGGTGTTCAAATGGGACTTTTAGAAAAGGGTATGTCATGGATTCAATTATTTATTGCTTTGGCGCCAATGTTAGGGTTTATGGGTACGGTAATCGGTATGATTCAAGCCTTTGATACCATTGAGACTAATGGTGGTGTACAAGCAGATCAAATTGCTGGTGATATTAAAGTTGCCTTATTAACAACTGTATTTGGTTTGATTGTAGCAATCATTCTTCAAGTGTTTTACAATTACCTTATTGCAAAAGTGGATGGTATTGTAAACGATATGGAAGATGCATCTATCTCTTTAATTGATGTAATGTTGAAAAACAAAGTAGCTAAATAATAATCGAAAAATCGATAATTAAAAGAATATGGAAAATAAAGTAGTATCATTAATACTGAAAGCTGGTATGGCGATACTGTTTTTAATAGGCATTGTGCTTATTTGGAACAATATTTCGCTTGCACCAAGCTCTGACGAAGATATCGCCTTAACAGATCAAGCATTTTTTGTTGTTGAACACGAACAACCTGATGTAGATGGAAAACCTCAAGAACCTACCAAACAAGTTTTATATAACTATGTAGTGGACGCAAAAGCAAACAAAGTGTATGACTTAGCGGAAAACAAAGTTTTAAATTACCAAGCATTTGTAGACTCTAAAGGAAATACCAAAACTGTTGAAGGAGAACTAAAAGAAGGCATGCTAAATGATTTAGTCAGTAAAAATTATGACTTTCAAAATGCAACCACTAATTCTATCAACTTTACAAAATGGTTGATGATAATTGCATTTATAGTTATTTTATTATTTACTGTAATAAACATTATCAATAACCCAAAGAGATTCATTCGCTCTGCAATTGGTTTTGCGGCCTTGATTATCATTGGATTTATTTGCTTTAAAATGGCACCCGAAGTTGGGGAAGGAAAAATGCTTGAGACAAGTAATTACACAGATAAAAGTTTCCAATACACAGGAGCTGGAATCTTAGTAACGGGAACGTTATTATTCATTACTGTTGGTTTAATCTTGTACCAAGGAGCTATTAATTTATTCAGACTTTTTTCAAAATAAATAGGTATGGCAAGAAGAGAACTAGAAGAAATTAATGCAGGGTCAATGGCCGACATTGCCTTCTTGCTTTTAATATTCTTTATTGTAACCACTACAATGGATTTGGAAGCTGGAATACCTAAAACTTTACCTATGAAGGTAGAGGTTCCGGATGATGTAATTCTACCACCTACTAGAATGCGGGATGTATTTTCAATAAACGTAAATGCAAATGACCAACTTTTAGTAGAAACTGAAAATTTAGATATTTCTCAATTAGAAGAAAAACTCTATTATTTTTATACTGCAAACATGTATACGCCAGAGAAAGATCCTTCTCAAGTAGAATACTTTTTGCGTGATGTAGAGAGTACAAAACAAGAATTAGGTTTAGCGAAGCAAGAATTAACACAAGATGAAGACAATATTGTTTTAAAATCTGCTGTTTCAAAACTGGAGAAAAGAAAAGCTGTTTTAGATGCAATGCCTGATGGAAAGTTTTTAGAAATTAACGAACAAGCTGCAATACAGTTAAAACAAAAAGCGGGTACATCATACGGTGTTTATATTTCTATAATTAACCACATTGGTAAAGTAGTAAATAAAGTGAAAGACGAACGTTCGAAAGAAATTTTTAACGGTACTTCATATTACGACTTAGATCCTAGTATTCCGGAAGACAACGAAAAAATTAAAATATTAGATATCATGGTTCCTGACAGATTGTTAGAACCTGCTATCACAAACTAATTATTTAATATGTCGAAATTTAGAAAGAAAGGTAAAAAAGGACAACCACCAGTTAACACGGCGGCATTACCTGATATTGTATTCATGCTATTGTTCTTCTTTATGGTTGCTACAAGACCAAAAGAGAAAGAACCAACGAATTTAGATTTACAAATTCCAGAATCTGCCATTGCTATTGAATTAAATAAAGATGACGATACAGATTACATTTGGGCAGGATATCCAATCAATGGAGGGTCTAATGCTTTGGTGGAAGTGTTTTTAGATGATCAGTTGAAAGTGGATTACACTTCTGCAATAGGAAAATGGAAAATAGCTAATAAACCAGCCAATAAGGAGGTTTTTGATGTAGCTACTATTTTAAAAATTGATGATGATGTAAACATGAAAACTGTTGCCAATATCAAAGATGCATTAAGTGACCCAAAAGTAAAAGGGTATAGAATTGTATATTCTACTAAAAATGATTTAAATCCAACCGATCAATAAATATAATTGAACGGTTAACTTTTTAAAAACATCCCTAATTGGGATGTTTTTTTTTACCCATAATTCAACATGAGGACCTGTAGTGAATTATATAAAAAGTGTATAATTATTGGATACCAAATATTATTCAACTTATCATAAGTATACCCCAAAATTAGCCCCACTCCAAAAATTGGTAATACACTTTGTATTTGAAAATGTAAAATGGCAAAACACAAAGCAGTCAGTGTAATCCCAATATATACTGACTTGGTCCAATCTACCATTATCTTTTGCAATAGTCCCCGAAATAAAAACTCTTCTGCTACGGCAGGTAATACACCAAAAAAGGCTACAGCATAAATAATCTCTACCCCTTCAAAAGAATTAATTAATTTGGTTTGTAATGCTACAATTTCTTCATTCCTATTTAGCGCATCTTTAAAGTAGTCAAAATCGACCGCCCAAGCATTGAATACCGAAAGTATATTACTTAGAGCTATTGCGACTATAAATAAACCTAGAGCAGTCAATAGACCCTTTAGGTTAATGGATTTGATTTGAATAACGGAATAAAAAGACTGTGCAGTTAGTTTTAAATAAAGTAATCCACCCCCAATAAATACAAATATTTGTGTGATTAAACCATTTACAATATAATTGGAGGTAATATCCACCTCAAAAAAGTCAACTAAAAATATTTGTAATAAACCACTGACTAAACTGATAAAAATGGTGGATAGCAATAAAACAGAAAATTGATTAAAATAAGCAGTCATTATTGCAGGACATTTTTTCTCTCGGCATCTAATTTAATCAATGTAAAGAGTAAAACAGTAAAACTCATCATACTGGAACCACCATAACTGAAAAATGGTAATGGAATTCCAATTACCGGTGCCAATCCAATGGCCATGCCGATATTAATTAGCATATGAAAAAAAAAGATTCCCAAAACACAATAGGCATAAATCCGGGTAAATCTAGACCGCTGTCTTTCGGCCACGGTAATAATTTTCATCATTAAACCTATATACAGTCCAATTAACAAAGAAGCACCTAAAAAGCCGCGTTCTTCAGACCAAGTACAGAAAATAAAATCGGTGCTTTGCATGGGAACATGGCGCTGATTAGCATTGGCTAATTTAGCCTGCATGAATCCATTCCCCATAAAACCACCAGAACCAATGGCTGCTTTAGAACGATTGATATTATATCCTTTACCATCTGGATCAACAATTTTCCCTAGTAATAAATCAATTCTTTCCTTTTGGTGACTTTGTAGAATATTAGTATAACCAACTTCTACAAAATTTACAAAAACTATAGAAATTAAAAAACCACCAATAATTACACGATATAAACTCTTTCTATTTCTAGGTATAACATAATTTTTGACCATAAAAATAGAAACCAATCCCAACAAAGTAATAAACAAAAATATACCAAACTTCCCAGTCACTTTAATTTTTGTAAAAGGGATAAAAAATGTATTATCTGCCACAATCAATGTAATAACAGCCACAATTACTGCGACTATACCGAACAAGATTATGTTACCGGAAAGACCTTCTCTATAAAGCACCAATACGAAGGAAACAAAGATGATAAAAGTACCAGCATCTGGTTGTAATAAAACAAGGATAGAAGGTATGCCTAGAATCAAACCTATTCTAAATTTAGATTTAAATTCTTTAAATTGACTACCCATTTCAGCTATATATTTAGCCAATGCTAAACTGATGCCAATTTTAGCAAACTCTGAGGGTTGAATACCAACACTACCTATACCAAACCAGGACCTAGCTCCATTAATGGGACTAGTAAAAAGGACCAGCAATAGCAGTAACATTGTAAAACCGTATACCCAATAGGCATTTTTCTTTATAAAAGACCCATCCAGCAATAAAATAGAGAGCCCAAAAAACAAGGATATTCCAATCCACATAAATTGCTTTCCATATTCTGTAGATAGGCTAAAAATCATAGGATGCTCCACATCATAAACTGCAGCATAAATATTAGAAAGGCCTAAAGAGACTAAAATCAGGTAGAGGCCAATTAGCACCCAGTCCACATCTCCTAAGATTGCATATTTTCTTCTCATTTACCCAATATTAAATTTGCTTCTAATATTCTCTTTTCCCTTTTAATCGAACTTGGCGAGATAGCATTGGTTAAATACTTTTCTATCATCAAACTTGCAATTGGAGCAGCCCAAGTCCCGCCGAAACCAGCATTTTCTATGTATACTGAAATTGCGATTTTTGGATCATCTTTAGGCGCAAAGGCGATAAAAATAGAATGATCTTCCCCATGTGGATTCTGCGCTGTTCCTGTTTTACCACAGATAGCAATACTGTCTAAACGAGCCCTTCTAGCCGTTCCACCAGCTTCATTTACCACCCGATACATTCCATCCACTACATAGCTGAAATTTTCAGCATCTACTTTAGTCTTGTGCTTTTTTTGAAAAATGGAAGCTATGGTATCATTTTCAATGTTTTTTATAAAGTGAGGTGGGTAATAGTAACCTCGGTTGGCCATTATAGCTGCTAAATTGGCCATTTCAATTGGATTAACTAAAACCTCTCCTTGACCAATAGAAATAGAGAAAATAGTACTAAACATCCACCTGTGCTCACCATAAATCCGATCATAATAGCTTTTACCAGGTATTAACCCTCTACTTACCCCATTTAAATCGGTAGGTAATGTTTTACCCATTCCAAAACTTTGCACATAGTCTTGCCAGATATCCAAACCAATACCAGCATCAATATACCCATTTGGTGATTTATTTTGTTGAATAATTTTTTTGGTCAGGTGATAAAAATAAGGATTACAAGACATTTTAACGCCATCTGAAATAGTTTGAGCTGTTGGATGATTGTGACAACCTACCAAGCTTTTTGTACAAGGAAAACTACTATTTGAAGTGACTACTCCTTCTTGCAGGCCAATTAAAGCCATCATTAATTTAAAAGTCGATCCTGGCGGATAGGTAGACATAGAAGCACGGTTAAAAAGTGGCTTCAAAGAATCTTTATATAAATCCATGTAATTATTGCCCAAATTTCTACCGACCAATAGATTTGGGTCGTAAGTAGGCGAAGTCACCAAACTAAGTATTTCACCTGAACTAGGTTCGATAGCAACAATACATCCAATTTTATTCTGCATTAATCGCTCACCATAAGCTTGGAGTTCTGCATCTATTCCCAATTGAATATTTTTTCCTTGAATCGCAACTGTATCAAATTTTCCATTTTCAAAACTACCTGTAAAAACACCTATGGCATTCTGCAAAATATACCGCACCCCTCTTTTACCACGTAAAACCGACTCATATTCTTTTTCAATCCCACTTCTACCAATATAATCTCCCGACTTGTAATACCCATCTTTTTGAATGTCACTTTTATTGACTTCATTCATATAGCCCAGCATCTGTGCGCCTATTGGTTTAGGGTAAGTTCTTAAAGTCCTTTCTTCTTCAATAAACCCGGGATACTTATACAGTTCAGGTCCTATTTGTGTATAGTCTTTTGGAGAAATTTGTTTTTCAAAAATAGATGACTTTCTTTTGGAATACTTTCTTGCCTTATTCATCCTAGTCGTATAATCTTCGATTGGAATGTTAAGCAATTTTGCAAATTCCACTGAATCTACACCTTCCGTTTCTCGTGGTATTACCAATAAATTATAAAAAACTTGGTTATCGATCAGGATTTTATCATTACGGTCATATACTATTCCCCGTGCTGGATAAGTAACTAATTTATTCTCTGAAATTTCTGCAGCCCTTAATTTCCATTGGTCATCAATCAACTGCATATATGCTAACCGAAATATAAAAACGGATCCTATCAATAAGATTAGAAACGTAATTACGAATTTTCGATTGTCAAAGTTATTCATTTATTTACTTGGTTTATAAAATAAAAACTGAAAGATGAAAATCAATATAAAGGAAGCCAAACTACTAAATATCACTTTTAAAACCAATAAGCCTATGAGGTCGAATCTAAAAATTTCAAAGGCAAAAAACCAGGTATGGTGTAAAATTAGGCATACAAAAGCATAAGCTAAAAACCAAGTATACCCCATATCGTGCACAGTAGGTAATTTATTATTTTCATAGCCATCCCTAGGCTGTAATACTTTTAATATAAACGGTCGTATATAGGCTAAAAATAAACTAGCAGAAGTGTGTAAACCAAAAGTATCGCTTAAGATATCCAAACCGAATCCCATTATCAGCGCTATACCCATTGCCAACAAAACGTTTGTTTCAAACGGCAACATCATAATTGCAATCACATAAACCATGGGATAAACATATATTGACAGGGCAATATTATTAATAATTAATCCTTGAATTAATAAAAAAGCAACAAAGTAAATACCATATTGAATCCATTGATTACTCATAATACTTATGTTCTAATTTATCTTTTTCCATTTTAAAAATGTTTTTTATTATATAAACATGTCCCAAAGCACTAAAATTAACCGTAAAATCAATGTTTATACTCAAAGTCGCAGCACCATTTTCAATCTTAGCTTCGCTTACTACGCCCACCGGAATTCCAATAGGAAAGTGTCCATTACTTCCTTTGGTATATACTGTATCACCCACCACTATCTGAGCACTTGAGGTAATACCTTTTACTTTTCCAACTTTATTATCTCTCCCATTCCAATCCAAACTACCCATAATATCATTCACTTCCACTATAATATTAATTCTTTCTGAAAGTAAAGTCCTTATAATGGCGTAATGCTTTGATACATCAATTACAAAACCAATAATTCCATCAGAAACTATTACCCCCATATCTTTTTCAACGCCGGCTAAACTGCCTTTATTAATCGTAGCAAAATTATTTAACTTATGGTTAGAAAAATTGATAACGGTTGCCGCTATAAACTGGTATTGTTGTTCATAAACAGAATCATTTATTTGAAACAATTGTTGTTGTAGCGCATAATAGCTCATGGGCAATTTCCCCAACAATTCAGCATTTTCATTCGCCAATATTACATTATTTTTTTCGAGATCAAAATGACGTGTAATATTGTACCTTTTTTGTAAAAACCAACTGGAAATTGCATTAGTAGAATTTACAAAACTAGCTTTATGATAATTTTTACTGTTAAAAAAAAGTCCTAAGACAAAAATTTGAAGGACCATAAAAATTAAGAAATTTCTAAAACGTTTTAAAAACTTAAATAAATTTCTCATTTTATGCTTAGGTACTTCTTAATTTACTCCTAAATTTTAACGTTCTAGGAATTGGAATTTATCGATATTTTTCAAGGCAATACTCGTCCCTCTTGCTACAGCTCTCAATGGATCTTCAGCAATATGTACAGGCAGTTTCGTTTTTAAAGATATTCTATAATCTAATCCACGCAACATAGAACCTCCACCTGCTAAATAGATCCCAGTTTTGTATATATCAGCAGACAATTCGGGTGGTGTCATTTCCAAAGCATTCAAAATTGCCTCTTCTATTTTAGCAATACTTTTATCTAAGGCATGCGCAATTTCACCATAGGAAATCATGATTTCTTTTGGAATACCAGTCATTAAATCTCTCCCTCTAACCGGATAAGGATCCGGCGCTTGTTCATCTGGTAATTCTGTGATTGCTGAACCTACTTCTATTTTAATTTGTTCCGCGGTTCTTTCTCCCACCAAAATATTATGTTGACGACGCATGTATTCTTCAATATCACGGGTAAAGTCATCCCCTGCCACACGAATAGATTTATCGCAAACTATCCCTCCAAGGGCAATAACCGCAATTTCTGAAGTACCACCTCCAATATCAATAATCATGTTACCCATAGGCTCTATGACATCAATACCAATACCAATAGCTGCTGCCATTGGTTCGTGTATTAAAAATACTTCCTTCGCACCTGCATGTTCTGCAGAATCACGAACCGCTCTTTTTTCAACTTCCGTAATTCCAGAAGGAATACAAATAACCATTCTTAAACTAGGGTTAAATAACCTTGATGAAGTATTAATCATCTTAATCATTCCGCGTATCATTTGCTCTGCCGATTCAAAATCAGCGATAACGCCATCTTTTAAAGGACGAACCGTTTCGATTAATTTATGGGTTTTTCCATGCATTTGTTGCGCTTTTTTACCAATTGCAACAATTTTACCACTTTGAATATCCCTGGCAACGATACTTGGTTCATCAACAACCACTTTGTCGTTCATTATTATTAGGGTATTTGCCGTACCTAAATCTATGGCAATTTCTTGTGATAAAAAATCAAATAGTCCCATCCTTTATTTTTCCGTTGTATTAAGCTTACTAATATATTAAATTCAAACTAACTTTTTACTTAAAAGTTGATTTTAGTGTTTAAAATGTCTATTTCCTGTAAAAACCATACTCATTCCATTTGCATCACAATAATCAATTGACAATTGATCTTTAATAGAACCACCTGGTTGAATGACACTTGTGATTCCAGCATTTTTTGCAATTTCTACACAATCAGGAAAAGGGAAAAACGCATCAGATGCCATTACCGCACCATTTAAGTCGAAATTAAATGACTTCGCTTTATGAATAGCTTGTTCCAGAGCATCTACTCTTGAAGTTTGACCAGTTCCGCAAGCAAATAATTGCTTATTTTTAGCCAATACAATAGTATTTGATTTAGTATGTTTTACCAATTTATTAGCAAATTCTAAATCCGTTAATTCAGTAGCACTAGGTGCCAATTTAGTTGCGGTTTTAAAGTCTTTAATTTGATCCGTCACCAAATCTTTATCTTGTACCAAAACACCATTTAAAATTGTTCTGGATTGTTTACTTGGTAAAACACAATCTTTTTGAATTAAAATCACTCGATTTTTCTTTCCTTTTAAAACTTCTAAAGCATCCGCATCATAAGCCGGCGCAATTACTACTTCACAAAACAACTTGTGAATTTCATTTGCAGTAGCCAAGTCAATTTTCTTATTAGCAATTAAAATACCACCAAAAGCAGAAACTGGATCCCCGGCCAAAGCATCATTATAAGCTTCTAAAAGGGTCGGTCTTGTTGCCAAGCCACAAGCATTATTATGTTTTAATATAGCAAAGGTTGGATCGTCATTTTTAAACTCATTCATATAGTTTACCGCAGCATCTACATCCAACAAGTTATTATAGGATAACTCTTTACCATGTAACTTATCAAAAATAGCATCTAAGTCGCCATAAAAAGTACCTTTTTGATGTGGGTTTTCACCATATCTTAAAGCATTTGGTTGATTAAAGCTTTGTTTAAAGCTTCTGGTTTGATTCGGTTCAAAATAATTAAAAATGTGGGTATCATAATGAGAAGAAACATTGAATGCCTCTCCAGCAAAAGATTTTCTATCTTCAATTGAAGTCTCCCCATTTCCACTTTCCAACAAAGCTAAAAAGGGTTCGTATTGATTCATAGAAGGTATAATTACCACATCTTGATAATTTTTTGCTGCTGCACGAATCAAAGAAATACCACCTATGTCAATTTTTTCAATAATATCTGCATGACTAGCACCAGAATTTACTGTATCTTCAAACGGGTATAAATCGACAATTACCAAATCAATCTCTGGAATTTCAAACTCTGAAATTTGCGCTTGATCCTCACTTAATGATCTACGATTTAATATACCACCAAATATTTTTGGGTGCAAAGTTTTTACTCTCCCCCCTAATATAGAAGGATATGACGTCAACTCCTCTACTGGAATTACTGAAATTCCTAAATTTTCAATATAAGATTGTGTACCACCAGTTGAATAGATTACAACTCCTAAATCATTTAATTTCTTTACAATTGGATCTAATCCATCTTTACTAAATACGGAAATTAGCGCATTTTTAATTTTTTTTACTTCAGCCATTCTATTTTACCCTTGGAAATATAAGTGCAAATTTAGGATAAATACTAGGATAATTTTGTTGAAAACTTAATTAATTCAAGATTTTTTAGTATTCGAAGTTGTTATTTGATTATTTGATGGAATATTTATTTATTTTCTCGAATAAAAGGAGTAATTTTTGTCTGGTCTAATTTTGCTTTTATAGGTTCAATAAATTTTAAATAATCTTGTAACAAAGAATCAGGCATTGGTGTAGAGGGTTGGAATTTTTCTGTACGGTGGTTAATTTGTTTACCATTTTTCCAAAAACGATAACACACATGTGGGCCAGTAGCTAAACCAGTACTACCTACAAAGCCAATAATTTGTCCTTGTTTCACATAAACACCTTTTTTAATACCTGAAGCAAAGCCAGTCATGTGCAAATACTGCGTTGTGTAGGTATCGTTATGCTTTACTTTTACATAGTTTCCATTTCCCCTTGTATATGCTGCTGCTATCACATAACCATCTGCAGTCGACCAGATAGGTGTTCCTTTTGGCGCAGCATAGTCTGTGCCTAAGTGAGATTTCCACCGGCGCTGAACAGGGTGAAACCTTCTATTGGAATAGCTGGAACTAATTCTGGAATATTTTACGGGTGACATTAAAAACTTCCGTTTCATTTCCTTACCGTTTTCATCAAACACACCTACTTTATTTTTGGCACTATCCAACACATAATAAAAAGAATAGAATTCTTTGTTCTGGTGCTTAAAATAGGCATATTTAATATCTCCAATATCATAAGGATTACCATCTACACTTTTTTCATTGTAAATAACTTTAAATTGGTCACCAGGATGTAATTTAAAGAAATCAATAGTCCATGCAAAAAGCCCTGATATCTCTTCTGCCATTTCCCCAGTCATATTAATGTTTTTTAACTGTTGATTAATGGCAACCGTTAAGTTAGAATTGGCTATAATTTCAGCACTTAATATCTTCTCTTCCACCGCGTGTGGCTTAACTTCCAAAGACACTTCTACAGAATCGGTAAAGTTAAAAACAACATATTCCACTTCATTTTTAGGGTAAACACAATATAGCAATCGTGCTGCAGTATCTTTTTTTGATTGCAACAACATTACTGGCGTACCCGTTGTTACATATTTTAACCCAATACTGCTATCAGCAGCCATCTCAGCCGCGGTATTGATGTACCATTGTGAAATATCATACGGCGCAAATAAATGACTCAAGGTACTGTTGGGGACAATTGTATCGTAATGAATTTGAAAGGAGTCTAATGTAAAACCATATGCTATAGGCGACGGCAACACAGAATCAATCACTTCTACCACTTCTTTAACTTTGGTTTTTGATTCATTTTTACAACTGATAATAAAAACAAATCCTAAGAGTAGAAGTGAAAGTTTGTACATGTGTTTTTTTGGCAAAAATAATAAAACAAACGGGGAATACACAAGCTTAAAGATAATGTTTATTAAGGGATGTTTGTTTAGAATTATTTGCCTAACGCAATATATTATATGCACAAAAAAAACCACCTGTTACACATTAGTAACAGGTGGTTCAATATAAATCAAAAAGAGATTAATTATTTACCTACAACTACATTGAAAGTTGAAGATTTTCCATTCTCTAATTTTAAATTAAATACATACATTCCGTTTGCAATAGTTGAAACATCAACTAATAATTTAGATGCAGATAAGTTAACTTGTTGTGTAGAAATTAATTTTCCTGAAAGATCTACAATATTCAAAGTTCCAGCACCATCCACACCATTCAAAGGAATAGTTAATGTATTTACGGCTGGGTTTGGATAAGCTTTCTCTAATTCTACTTCGTTATCATCAACACCTAATTCAGCAGTTGTCAACATGTTTACAACCAAAGCAGCTGACAAATCAGATCCAAAACCTAATCCAGAATAGGAACCATCATTGTTTACCAAAGAAGTTACATGACCTGTTCCGTGAACATTACCTGTAGCATCTTCTCCTGAAATATTTTCATCATAATCTAAACCGTTATCATATCCTAAGAAGACATCTTGACTAGAAGAAATTACACAGAAAATATAATGTGCATTATCTTCTAAAGCTAATTGCTCATCAAAAAGTACACTTACTGCTAAACCTTGATCATCCGTTGCATAAGTATATTCACCAATTGCAACACCGTTTAACAAAGAAATTCCAAATCCAGCATCATTGATATCCGTTACTGCATCTTGCCACTCATAAGCTTCCACAGACAATACTTGTCCATCTAAAGTAGTACCTGTTGCACTCGTTGCTGCAAAAGTAAGTCCAGTTGCTGTTTTTCTGCTTGCATTTGCATCTGTAAAATGAATACAATCCCCAAAAGTGGAAGTAAAATCACTTGGTTGAAAAAACTGATTAGAAGAAGGCTCTAAGTTAGAAGCATCCATTCTTGAATAAGAATACTCGTTATCTGTAAATAAGAAATCTGCATTCAAACCATTATCATCAATAAAGTCATCTATTGAATCTGAAGACACAGAATATACCATTTCATATAAACCTAAGCTGTAAGTCGCTTCTGAAAAAGTTGGCAATGCAATCCAAACACTATCACCAGAAGGAATAGTTGCTACCGCACTAGAAGTTTCATCATAAAGCACACTTGCATTTGCAGTAACTTTTGCATTTAAAGTAACGTTAGCCTGTGTATTAACACCATAGTTGTAAACCCAAGCTCCAACATTCACTTCAAACTCTGTATTATCTTGTGCTAATCCAATAGGTGTAGCATATTGTCTTGCTCTTAAAACATCTTTTTGGTTAATACCTATATCATTTGCAAAATAGCCAAATTTGTTACCAATAAAAGCAGTTACCGTAGCACCTCCCATAATTTCATTGTATAACAATTCTCCAGTACTAGTTGAAATCATAAATACAGGAATGGTAACACTTAATCCGTCATCACCACCTGCCATTCCAACAGGCTCTCCATCATTATTAACAATAACAACAGCAATTGCACCCGCATTTTGTGCATTTAAGGCTTTTGTACCAAACTGACAATCTCCTCTCCATACCACAGCAATTTGGCCATTAATATCAGTGCCATTTGTTAAAGGATCGCACCCTAAAGAATCAACACCTTGAACAATTACCAATGTATCATCCACTGCATTCGCTGGATCCGCAGGATCAGGCATAGACCAATCCAAACCGGTAGCATCCTCATACATAACAGAATAATTACCACTGTTCATAGACGGTGGATTTACGTAAAATGAAACTTGAGCTATACTGGTCAACCCAGTAGCAAAAGCAACAAAAGAAAGTAATAATTTTTTCATAAGTTTTTATTTAATGTGTGTAACACAAATTTAATCTTTTTTTAATATAAAAAAAAATATTTATCTGTAAAAATTACATTTCCATTAAAGCGCTAATTATATGATAAAACCAGAAGTATTTTTCACACATATGGCTTAAAATCAAAAATAAATAATTTATATTTGTCGCTTATTGATAATTAACACCATTAAAAATGGCAGAATTAGTAAGATATTCAGATACGGAACTAAAAGAGTTCCGAACAATTATAGAATCAAAATTAGGGGAAGCAAAAGAAGACCTCAAATTATTACGTGGTCAACTTGACTATAGTGACGACCATGGAACAAATGACACCAGTAGATCATTCAACATGATGGAAGATGGTTCTGAAACTATGTCTAGAGAAGAGATGTCTCATTTGGCGGTAAGACAAACAAAGTTCATTACCAACTTAGAGAATGCCTTAAGAAGAATTGAAAATAAAACCTACGGGATTTGTCGCGAAACTGGAAAATTAATCCGAAAAGAAAGATTAAGATTAGTGCCACATGCTACTCTTAGTATAGAAGCTAAAAATGCCCAAGGTTAATTATTCTACTACAAAAAAATCAATTTTAGTCGTTGGAATTATTCTAATGATTCTAGTGATAGATCAAGTATTCAAGATATGGATTAAACAACATTTTAATCCCTATGAAACGCGCCCATTAATTAAAGGGTTTTTAGAATTACATTTTATAGAAAATCGTGGTATGGCCTTTGGTACCGAGTTTGGGGCTGGCATTTGGGCAAAATATGCCTTGTCAACTTTTAGACTTTTGGCCATTATTGGCATAGGTTATTACGTCAGAAAAGTGGTGATTTCGAGTCAGCATAATCTCTTATTTTTAATTGCAATTGCACTAGTTTTTGCAGGTGCTACCGGCAATTTAATTGATGGTATGTTTTATGATTTCTGGTTTGATTTAGACGAAAGATTTAGGACCAATTGGATCATGGAATACAATGCAGACAATGATGTCTATTTTCCAGACAAGCTCAGAGAAACAGGATTCATGTTAGGTTCTGTGGTAGATATGCTAAGATTTACCATCACATGGCCACAAAAAATGCCTTTTGGTTTAGGAGGCGAAGAAATATTCCCACCCATTTGGAACATTGCTGATTTTTCTATCTCCTGTGGGGTTGGCCTATTGCTATTAAAATACCGGAAAAATTTCGGGCAAAAAAAACCAGTAGACAAAACCCCGGTAAGTTCTTAATTATTTTCAATAAATTCTTTTGTTAATAATCTTGTCTTGTTATCTGTTTCAAATAAATCCTCTAATAATGGATTTTCAATAAAAGTAAATGCATCCATTACTTTTTGATTAATTAAACCTATATCCACAAAACTGATTTTATCCGCCAAAAACGCCCCCACAGTAACTTCGTTAGCAGCATTTAAAGCACAAGCAGCATTACCGCCTTTTTTCATGGCAGCAAAAGCAAGTTTTAAATTAATAAACGTTTCATAATCTGGCTGTTCAAATGTAAGATTTGGATAATTAACAAAATTAAATCGCTCAAAATCTGTCTTTACACGCAATGGATAGGTCAAGGCATATTGAATAGGTAATTTCATATCTGGCAATCCCATTTGGGCTTTCATAGACCCGTCTTCAAACTGTACTAAGGAATGGATAATAGATTGTGGGTGCACAATAACATCTATTTGTTCATCTTTAAGTGCGAACAACCACTTTGCTTCAATTACTTCTAGACCTTTATTCATCATGGTAGCTGAATCAATTGTGATTTTTGCCCCCATTTCCCAATTCGGATGTTTTAGTGCTTGACTTTTTGTGATCGATTTTAATTGTTCTGCAGAACGTCCTCTAAAAGGTCCCCCAGAAGCAGTTAAGTATATTTTTTCCACTTTATTATGGAATTCACCTACCAAACATTGAAAAATAGCAGAATGTTCAGAGTCAACAGGGAAAATATTCACTGCATTTTCTTTTGCCAATTTGGTAATAATCTCTCCGGCAACAACCATGGTTTCCTTGTTCGCCAGAGCAATTGTTTTCTTTGCTTTAATAGCACGAATAGTTGGTTTTAGACCTGCATACCCTACGAGCGCAGTTAATACAATATCTATATCCTCCATTTCTACAATCTCTTCCAAAGCTTTTTCTCCAGCAAAAGTTTTAATGTCATGGTCCCAAAGTGCATCATTCACTTTATCGTACACCTCTTCGTCGACAATCACCACTGCATTTGGTTTAAATTTTAAACTTTGGGCAATTAACAAATCGGCATTTTTATTTGCGGTCAATACAATTACTTCAAATAAATCAGGATTAGCGGCAATAACTTCAAGGGTTTGCGTCCCTATGGAGCCGGTGGAACCTAAAATGGCAATTCTTTTCTTTTCTGACATACTGCAAAAATAATTGACTACTTTGGAATAAAGCTATATTTTGTAAGAAATAAAATTTTGTAGTTAAATATTAATTAACTACTTTCGTGCCCTCTTTCTTTTTAAAAGAGATTGAAGTATTGCGGGTGTGGTGAAATTGGTAGACACGCTAGACTTAGGATCTAGTGCTTCACGGCTTGTGGGTTCGAGTCCCTCCACCCGCACTAAATGGTCTCGGCATTGCCAAGACCATTTTTTTTTATATAAATTTTAAACTTCGTTAAGAAAATGAATGTAGTTGAAGAAAAAATTGATGATTTAAATGCAGTATTGAGAATTCAAATTGCACCTGCAGATTATTCTACAAAAGTAGAAGACATCTTAAAAAAGTACCGAAAAGATGCTAACATGCCAGGTTTCAGACCTGGAAAAACACCAATGGGTATTATAAAGAAAAAATACGGCAAGAGTGTTTTAGCGGACGAACTAAATAAATTAATCAATGAATCCTTAACCGATTTCATTCAAAAAAATAATTTAGAGGTATTAGGTAACCCATTACCAAAGATTGACGAAGAAGTAAAAGGTGATTTTATTAACCCTACTGAATTCGAATTTGCTTATGTTTTAGGGTTAGCACCAACTTTTGATTTAGATATCAATGCAAAGCAAAAATTTGACTATTTAAAAGTTGACGTTTCTGAAGAGATGTTAGACAAAGAAGTAGATAATTTAGCTCGAAGATACGGTAAATTAGTACCTGCGGATAAAGTAGGTGAGAAAGACATGGTAGTTGGTGAATTTTCAGAGCCATCTGGTGAGATTAGTAACAACTCCACTATTTCATTAGAATTTATTGAGGATGATAAAGTTAAAAAATCAATTTTAGGAAAGAAAGTTGGAGATGTATTAAGTTTAGATCCAAAAACGGTTTCTAGAGACGACAAAGATTTAGCAGCAATGTTAGGTGTTGACGAATCGAAAATCAACGATCTTCCAGCTAAATTTGACTTTAAGATTACGGAAATCAAAAATATGATTCCAGCTGCGATTGATCAAGAATTATTCGATAAATTGTTTGGACCAGGAACTATTTCGAACGAAACAGAATTGAGAGAAAAAATTAAAGCGGATTTAGACCAAATGTTTCAAAATGATTCAGACAGGTTATTCAGTCAAAAAGCAACAGAAGCAATTGTAGAAAAAACCAAATTTGAATTACCAGAAGATTTCTTAAAAAGATGGATAAAAGAATCTGCAAAAGAAGAAGTTTCCGCGGAAGAAATTGAAGCAGATTTTGACAATTACAAGAAGAGTTTAAAATGGCAATTAATTCAAAATAAAATAATAAAAGAAAATGATTTACAAGTTAAATCAGAAGAAGTGATTGCCCACACAAAAGGTTTATTAATAAACCAATATGCACAGTATGGCATGCCTGCTCCTGAAGAGAAGGAACTTGATGCACAAGCTAAAAACGTATTGTCAAATCAAGAAGAAGCAAATAAAATATACGACAGTATATATGGTGCTAAAATATTGGCATACATTAAAGAAAATGTCAAATTAACAGAGAAATTACTTCCTTATGAAAAATTTGTTGAAGTAGCTTACGCTCAGAACTAATTTTAATTTTAACATATTTTTATTTAATAATGCCTATATTTATAGGCATTATTTTTTTATTAAAACATTTACAAATGATAGATCAAAACGAATTTCACAAATACGCTACTAAACACCACGGAATTAGTAGTATGCATTTACAAAACTATATTGAATCATCTTTAACACCCTACATTATTGAAGAACGTCAATTGAACGTGGCACAAATGGATGTCTTTTCAAGATTGATGATGGATAGGATTATATTTTTAGGTACTGGGATTAATGACCAAGTGGCTAATATTATTACCGCACAATTACTTTTCTTAGAATCAGTAGACGCAAAGAAAGACATACAAATTTATTTAAACTCTCCAGGCGGTGGTGTATATGCAGGATTAGGTATCTATGATACTATGCAATACATTCAACCTGATGTTGCCACAATTTGTACAGGTATGGCTGCATCTATGGGTGCGGTATTATTATGTGCAGGTGCAAAAGGTAAAAGATCTGCATTACCACATTCAAGAGTAATGATTCACCAACCATTAGGAGGTGCGCAAGGACAAGCATCTGATATCGAAATTACTGCAAGAGAGATTCAAAAATTGAAAAAAGAATTATACGAAATTATTGCTAATCACTCTGGTCAAGATTACGATAAAGTTTGGCAAGATTCTGATAGAGATTATTGGATGATTGCAGAGGAAGCAAAAAACTACGGAATGGTTGATGAAGTTTTATCAAAAAATATTATAAAATAATTACAATACACAATGGCAAAAAATGAGGTGGGTTGCTCCTTTTGTGGACGACCAAAAAGTGAAGTGGATATATTAATTGCTGGTGTAACTGGACATATTTGTGAAAGTTGCATAGAACAGGCACATGAAATTGTAAATGAGGAGGAAGTACATAAGTCAACCGAAATAGGGAATGACTTAAAGCTTTTAAAGCCTATTGAAATTAGAAACAAACTGAATGAGTATGTGATCGGTCAGGAAGATGCTAAAAAGTATCTTTCTGTTGCCGTTTACAATCATTACAAGAGAATTAACAATAACTTATCAAGTACAGACACCCCTGAATTAGAGAAATCTAATGTTATTTTAGTTGGTAGAACAGGTACAGGAAAAACCTTATTGGCAAGAACTATTGCCCGTATGTTAAATGTTCCTTTTTGTATAGCTGATGCTACAGTATTGACAGAGGCAGGGTATGTTGGTGAAGATGTAGAAAGCATATTGTCAAGACTTTTACAAGCAGCTGATTTTAATGTTAAGGCCGCAGAAAAAGGAATTGTTTTTATTGATGAAATCGATAAAATTGCACGAAAATCTGACAACGCCTCTATTACAAGAGATGTATCAGGAGAAGGTGTTCAACAAGCCATGTTAAAATTGTTAGAAGGTACGGAAGTTAATGTACCACCACAAGGTGGAAGAAAGCATCCTGACCAAAAAATGATTAAGGTTAATACAACTAATATTTTATTTATTGCTGGTGGTGCTTTTGATGGTATTGAAAGAATTATTGGTAGAAGAATGAATACTAGTGCGATTGGATTTGCAAATAAAGACAAAGAGGAAGCACTAGATCCTGATAATTTACTACAATATATTATTCCAACAGACATTAAAGAATTTGGTCTAATTCCGGAGTTAATTGGTCGTATGCCTGTTTTAACTTATTTAGAACCATTAGACAAAGTGGCTTTAAGAAGAATTCTAACAGAGCCTAATAATGCCTTAATCAAACAGTATACGCATTTATTTAGCATAGATGGTATTCAGTTAAAATTTGATGCAGAAGTTTTAGATTTTATTGTTGAAAAAGCTTTAGAGTTTAAGCTAGGGGCACGTGGATTGCGTTCTATATGTGAAGCAATTTTGACAGATGCAATGTTTGAATTACCTTCTAGTGCGACAGAAAAAGACTTTAGGGTAACATTAGCTTATGCAGAATCGAAATTTGGGAAATCTAAATTGTCGAAATTAAAAATTGCCTAATGCACAAGGATGAAATTGCTGTTGTAAATTATCTTGACTTTTTATCGGAAGATAAAAAGGTTAGAAATAGTTTTATTGAAGACTTTGGTAATTCATTTAGCAACATGGGGTTTGCTATAGTAAAGAACCATGGCGTAAGTGAAGCGCTTCGTAAAAAATTATTTTTGGTATCGAAAGCATTTTTTGAATTACCAAATGACATCAAGCAGCAATACGAAAACTTAGCTTTATCGGGACAAAGAGGATATATTGCAAAAAATAGAGAGAGTGCGAAAGGAAGAAATATTCCAGATATCAAAGAATTTTACCACATAGGGCAGACGGTAAAGGATAATGATCCAATAAAAGCACAATACCCAGACAATATATGGCCGAAAGAAGTAGCTGACTTTGAATCTGTTGGGCTTGAAGTTTATGAAACTTTTGAGCAGACCGGTATTCAACTACTAAAAGCAGTCGCCTTATATCTTGGTTTGGAAGAGGATTATTTTCAACAAAAAGTCCACCATGGCAATAGTATACTTAGGTTGTTACATTATTACCCTATGGATAATATAAAAGATATACCTGCAGGAGCTGTTAGAGCTGCTGCACATGGAGATATAAATTTAATTACCTTATTAATGGGTGGTAGCGCAGAAGGACTTCAAGCGCAAACATTAGGTGGTGCATGGGTACCAGTTAGTCCAAAGGCAGATGAAATTGTGGTAAATATTGGCGACATGCTTGCTCGGTTAACTAATAACAGGTTTAGATCAACCCAACACCGTGTCATTACGCCCAAGGAATCTTCTTGGTTAACCCCCAGATATTCAGCCCCATTTTTCTTACATCCGCGATCTGAAATGGACCTTACATGCCTGTCTACCTGTATTGATGAAAATAACCCTAAGTCATACGAAGACATGACTGCTGGCGAATTTTTAACAGAAAGATTAATAGAGTTAGGATTAAAAAAAGGCTGATTTTACCGTTAAATCAATAAAAACTACAGTAAATAATTATTTTTTTGGCGGCACAATATAAATTTTGTATATTTGATTAAATCATTTTTTATAATGAAAAAGAAAATACTAATATCACTTATAGCTTTATTTTTAATCGGTTTTACTTCTTGTAATAAAGAAGTAATTGAGCCAAGTACATCCGAAAACGAAACGCCTTTTTTTAGTGATAAATCTGTTGAAGCTCCTTGTCAATCTTACTCTGATTCTATTCACCTAGTTACAGACCCTAATGAAGACGAAGATTTTGATGTAGATAAAAAGAATACAGGAAATAATTAATAAGTTAATATAAATAAAAAAGCGTATCTCATTTGAGGTACGCTTTTTTTATGCCTACTTTTCACTGTGCTGACGAAAATATTTTTCCTTTTAGCACAACACCAAAATCTCCAAGCATTATTAGGTGATATTAAAAACGATTATACCTATACAAATAATTACACTCCATTACAGTAGTTCCATCTCCCCCAGCCAATTTATATAGCAACTTAAAACGCATCTCCAGACCATAAAAAAGCCCCAACCAAAATGGTTAGGGCTATAAATACACTGAAGGTTATGTGTTAATTCTATTTCACAACCATTAATTTTTTAGTGATTGCACTTCCATCCTCGGCTAGAATTCTACATAAGTACATACCAGGTTTTATACTATTACTATTAATGATTAATTCAAATTCTGTATCTTCGATTAACATACCATTAAAAGTTTCTTCGATAATATTTCCAGTTGCATCATAAATATCAACCACAATTTTACTAGACTGTGTGGTTGAAATGCTCAACTTAGTATCGTTATAAAAAGGATTTGGTCCTACATTTACAGTAAACTGATTAATGATACCACCGCCATCTACAAATTCAATACTATCATTCACACTACATCCATTAGCATCTGTTAAGGTTAAGAAATATTCCCCATTTACCAAATTAGAAATGGTATTTCCAACACTTCCGTTAGCCCAGTTGTAAGTATATGGTAAAACGCCATTCATCCCATTCGCTTGAATTGATGCCGAATTATAGTCTACCACAAAGGCTACTTGTATTTCAGCAGGCGCTAATATTAAACTAGAGTTGACCGCAACACAACCATTGGCATCAGTCACTATCACATTATAAGAGTCAGCACATAAACCTGTTACATTATTGGTAGTATCACCCGTATTCCATAAGAAAGAATATGGCATTGTACCACCAGTTACAGTCGTTGCACTCGTCCCGTCACAAACTCCAAAACAACTTGCGTCTGTTGTGGTTGAAATAGAATGTAATTCATTAGGTTGGCTAATTGCAACAGAATCCTCTACTGTACATCCGTTCGCATCAATAATAGATACCGCATAAACACCCGCACACAAATTTATTAGATTACTATTTGTGCTTCCATTATTCCAATCCAATAGAAATGGCGCTGTTCCACCCGTAATCGTAGTGTTAATGGAACCATCACAACCAGTATAACATTGAACTTCCGTTGAAATTAACCCAGCTGATAAAGCCATTGGCTCAGTTATCGTCATTCCACTTACATTTAAAGTACAACCGTTTGCATCCGTAATTGCAGCCGCATAGTTCCCTGCGCACAAATTGGATATTAACATAGAGCTATCCCCTGTATTCCAGTTGTAATTATAAGGCAAGATACCACCAGTAACATTCAACTGAATTAATCCGTCGCAAATACCAGCGCAAGAAATATTTGAAACAACATTATTTGGAGCCAACATTGGCAATGGTTCTGTAATTAAAATATTATTTTCATCTAGACCACAACCATTTACATCCGTCACAATTACGGAATAAACTCCTGGAGATAAGCCATCAATACTCTCTGTGGAATCGCCATTATTCCAAGTATAAGAATAAGGGGATGTTCCACCAAAAATATCTAAATCAATAGCCCCATCACTACTTCCATTACAAGAGATATTAGAAACCACCATATTGTTATTAAACACTGCAGGTGGTTCTGAAATTTGAACACTATCTAAACTTACAGTACAACCGTTTGCATCCGTCACTAAAACAGAATAAATTCCTTTACATAAATCCGTAATTTCAGGCGTTCCGTCACCATTAATTTGATTAATTACAAATTGTGACCATGCATAGGTATATGGTGCAGTTCCTCCAGATAGACTAATTGTAATAGAACCATCACATATTCCAAAGCAAGAAGCAGGATTGATAATAGGGGTAGATATTACAAGCGGCGTAGGTTCCATTATATTCATATTATTCTCATTAAAAGAACAGCCATTCGCATCTGTTATCACTACGTTGTAAACACCAGCAGTTAAACCATTCACAGAAGAAGTTATCGCACCATTTGACCAAGCATAAGTATAAGGAGCTGTTCCTCCTGTTGGGTTAACAGTAATAGAACCATCATTTAAACCATTACAAGATACAGCTACAATAGTAGTATTTGAATTTGACAATAGAGTCGGCTCAGTAATAATTACATTAGACACATCAAAAGCACAACCATTTGCATCCGTTACTGTTACACTATAACTACCAGCCGATAAGTTATCATTTAATTCAGTATTAACGCCATTCGACCAAGCATAAGTATAGGGTAGCGTACCACCCATTACATCTAAATCAATACTTCCATTTGTTTCACCAAAACAAGAAACCGGTGTAATGGTTGGATTATTATTAAAAAGTGGACTTGGACTAGCAATTAGAATACTATCGATTGCAATAGTGCATCCATTAGCATCTGTTACCACAACAGCGTACAAACCTTTACATAAATCTGTAATAACAGCTGTGCCATCACCATTGATTTGGTTAAAGACAACATTTGTCCATGCATAAGTATACGGAGCGGTACCACCGGTTACAGCAACTGAAATTGAACCATCACAAGTACCAAAACACGAAGTATTTACAATGGAAGTATTTGTATTTATTAATAAATCTGGTTCCGATACATTTATATCATTTATCAGTACAGAACAGCCGTTTGCATCTGAAATGGTTACACTGAATAAACCTGCCATTAATCCAGTCGCAGTTGCAGTAGTTTGTCCATCTGACCAAACATAAGAATAAGGCGCCGTACCTCCAGTTGGGTGTACAGTTGCAGAACCATTATTATATCCATTACAAGTGACATCAACAATTGAAGTACTGCTATTTTCTATCGGTGCAGGTTCAGCAACAAGAATATTGTTTTCGGTTAAAGAACAACCGTTCGCATCTGTAACGGTTACAGAATAGGTACCAGCACATAATCCTAAACTAACAGGATCCGTTGCCCCGTTACTCCACAAATAAGTATAAGGAAAAGTGCCACCATCCAAAGAGATAATTGCAAATCCATCACAAGCACCAAAACAAGAAGTATTTGTTGCTGCAGCAGTTTCCACAGCAAAAGTCAATGGTTGATTTACAGTTAAATTATTTATGCTTAAGCTACATCCATTTACATCTGTCACAACAACACTATGCACGCCTGCCGTCAACCCGGTAGCCACCGCATTTGTTTGACCATTTGACCAAGCATAGGTATATGGAGAAGATCCACCTGTAATTTGTAACGCTATAGTACCAGTTGCGGTTCCATTACAAGAAGCATCCGTGATATTCACACTATTATTAGACAACACTGTTGGCTCATTCACTGCAGTAGAAACGACTATATTACAAGCGTTAGAATCTGTTATGGATATCGAATAACTTCCAGCTGATAATCCTATTACATTTGGCGTAGTTTGTCCATTAGACCAAGCATAAGTATAAGGCGCCGTTCCTCCAGAAGCATTCAACGACACTAATCCATCATTTCCTCCATTACACGTAACATCCAAAACTGAAATATTTGTATTTGTTAATGCCGTTGGCTCATTCACCAATACGGTTCCTAAAATTGAATAACCATTTGCATCTGTTACTGTCACCGAATAATTTCCATCAGTTAATCCAGAAACACTATCGTTTGTGGCTCCTGTTGACCATAAATAAGTATATGGTGAAGTACCACCAGCAATGGAAACCATAGCGGTTCCGTCATTCCCTCCATTACATAAAACAGCGCTTGAAGTTACTGTTACTGACAAGGCAATCGGTTCGTTAATCACTACTGATTCAGACGTTGTACAGCCATTTACATCTGTTACAGTTACCAAATAAGTTCCTGAAGCTAAACCATTTGCAGTAGCAGTAGTTTGACCATCTGACCACAAATAAGAATAAGGCAAGGTACCGCCATTGGCAATAATTGTTGCTGTACCATCCGCTACACCATTTCCAGTCGCATTGGTATTAGTCACAGTTGCAAGTGGACTGGCGTTAATTGTAATGGTAATATCATTAGATTCACCGGGCCAACCAGAACAGCCTTGAATTCTAGAATATCTTCTAAATTGTGTAGTTTCATTTATCATCCCTGGATCATAAACGGCATTATTGGCACCTGAAATAGCTGTCAAAACTCCACTAGTAGTAGAATTTTCATACATCCACTGATATTCAATTACCCCTGTTCCACCTCCAATTGCTGAAGAAAGATTCGTAAAAGCCATTGGATCAAAAGGACCACAGCCAGCTTGAGCATTACCAATAGTTCCAGCACTAGACATTAAACAACATGTTGAAGATGAAATAGAAGTGGAAGCATTAGCCACACATCCATTTGCATCCGTAACCGTGACGTTATAAGTCCCTATACACAAATCTTTATTATAATCTCCATAAATTCCATTCGACCATTCATAAATATATGGAGCTACTCCACCTACAATAGCAGCAGAAGCGCTACCACCACAAGTAATCAAATCAGTACAAGCGGCATCTGCATTAAAATCTCCATGACCAGCACTAAAAGCGCTATTAGTACTTGTATAATTAAACCAAAATGACATCCCAAAATCACCATCATGATCATTTGCGCCTTGTCCTAACTGCATAGCATACAAATAACTTGAAGGCATGTGGGTTAAATTTAATTCAATACCAGCATAATCTAACAACCCAATCATTGAATTAGTTTTAGAAGCATCCATGATGTAATAGTCCCAATTAGTATGGTTTGTTGTTCCACCACCATTTTTATAACTTCCACCACCTGCATTCCATGTAGACCAGTCTTTTTTATCTTTAAACCAGACAGAAAAAACCCATTGTTTATTTGCATCTACTGTACTCTGAGCCTTACCCACATAGTGCGCAGTGCCATCTGAAAATTGATAAAGTTTAGCGGAATTATTAATAATTTTAAAATTGGACGTAACAGATGTTCCTCCCAAATTTGGCATCCAAATAGTTCTAGAGCCATTGTAATCAGACATGGTACAAACTTTAATGGTATCCGAACAACTCGCAGCAGTTGAAGTTGCAGTTGCTGAAAATATTGGGTTCACTGTCATATAAAGATCCGTAGTTTCACCAGGCCAATTGGAACAGCCCACATTTCTAGAACATCTTCTAAATCTTGTTGTTTCTGTAATATAACCAGGATCGTATGTTTCACTATTTGTACCTGGAATTACGGTTAATACATCATTTGTTGTAGCATTACTATACATCCAAATATATTCTATTATACCACTACCACCTGAAGCAGGGGACAAACTAGTAATTGGTGCAGGATCAAAAGCCCCACAATTTATTTGTGCGTTACCAATAGCCCCAGACTGAGTGACATTGCAACAAGAGTTACTCACAGTCATTAGCAAATCTGTCGTTTCACCAGGCCAACTAGTACAGCCTATATTTCTAGAACACCTTCTGAATTTTGTTGTTTCAGTTAGATAACCAGGATCATAAGTTTCACTATTAGAATTAGGTATCATTGTTAAACCCCAATTTGTAGAAGCACTTCTATACATCCATACATATTCAATCAAACCTGTACCACCAGAAGCAGGAGCAATACTAACAATAGGTGAGGGATCAAATGGGCCACATGAAGTTTGAGTATTACCAATGATTCCAGCATTGGTAACATTACAACATGCGTTAGTCACTGTAATCGTAATACTACTTGTTTCTCCAGGCCAACTAGTACAGCCTTGTGTTCTTGAACAACGCACAAATTTAGTAGTTTCTGAAAGTAGTCCGGGGGTATAATCAAGCATAGTAGCACCCACAACAGTTTGTAAGTTCCAACCTGTTGATGCACTTTTGTACATCCATTGATACTCTATCACACCAGAGCCACCAGAAGCCGGTGAAGTACTTAATAAGCTAGTTGGATAAAATGAACCACAAGAACTTTGTGCCCCTGTAATTGTGCCAGAATTAGTCACATTATCACAGGGTGGACTCTCCATATTATAGTCCCAATTGTCAGTGTCACTAGCCAACACCACATGCGAAAACAAAAAAATCACCAAGAAGGAGAAAATTTTACGCATAGCAATCCCATTATAAAAAAAAGGTAAAGTTGTCATCATACTTAATTTGTTACAAATGTATTAATTTTTGTTAAAATTTTATTTGTAAAACTTATCCTCACCTAATACTATTAATTAGTGTATTTAATAGACCAAAGCTATTTTATCATAGACCAATTGGTGATTATCCAGTAAGAATAATTTTAACAAAATTTAATTAGCAACAAACATGCCAGAAAAACTCGTTTTTAAATCTATTGAAGTAACATGATATATGTATGTCCCTGGATTCAGGAATAAAGGAATATTTACCCAATTTAAATACGATTGTTTTTCATAGACAAGTGCTCCATTTATACTATAAATACTAAACTTCAATTTTGAAGCATCTTTAGGTTGGATGATAATTAAACTATTGGCATCTATAAATGGAATATTAAAAACCGCCGCATCATTAATAATATTTCTTAATGCGGGAGCAGGAAAATAAAAAGAAAAAAGACCGCCTTGTCTATCCGATATTAAAATGATATTATCTTTTTTAAATAAGTAAACTCCCCAAGCCCCATGTAATTTAAAATCACTCTCACTTAAATAAGTATCATAAAAGGCAACTTCTTTAATAGGTTTAGCTTTTAAATCAAATATTCTCAAACCTTCATTATAATAAGATACAAAAGCAAAATCCATAAACAACTGAATATTATGTGGGATATAATTGATTGCATTTTTAGTTCCAAAAAGCGCATTTACATTTATGTTTTGTATGCCATTATCAATGCGACAATATTTAATTTTTTTACCTAAAGTTTCGTCAATAAAACAATAAGTCAAACCATCTTCAGACCACCAGCCACTATGGTTATAACCTTGATCAACATAAAAATTTAGCAATCCTATTTCAACGGGACTACTCTGGTTGAAATCATAAATTACTAAACCACTACTTCCAGCATTTAGAAACGCAGTATCATTTCGCACAAAACAATCATGAACATAAGGTAAGTTGTTAAAATTAAGTGCCAATTTAGGTGCAACAGGATTTGTTAAATCTAGAATTTTCATCCCTTCATTATTTGGTCCACAAGCGTATAGTTTAGCGGAAATTGTATCAATAAAAATATTATGACATATTTCAAAAAACTCGTTACTATCGTAAACCTTATGTACTGAGTCAGGCAAAAAAGAAACGTCGAATATTTGCAAAGAGGAGGCCCCTTCATCACACACTGCGTAGATATAATTTTTATACTTTTTATAATCTCTATGTTGAACCGTTTTACCTTCAAATGATCCCTCCTTAGTAACCAAATAGTCTATACTAGTTGGGGTGATTTTTAAAAAATGAGCACCTATTGTAGAGCCTATAACTGCATAATTTTGGGCATTTATATTAAACCCATAACAATCAGAATAGCGAACATTTCCGGGTCCCATGGTAATTGTAGTATCGTTCCAGTTATCGATAAATTGAACACCAAAGGATTCTTGTGCAGCTGCACTCCAACCCCAAACCAATAATAAAATTAAATAACCGTTTTGCTTCACCCTTATCATAGCCTTCAAAATTAAGCTAAAAAAAAACACCTGTAACAATAGTTACAGGTGTTAAATAAAAGTTTAACGTTTAAACTCTATTTTACTAGAACGACTCTTTTCGCTGTTGCACTTCCGTCTTCAGCAAGAACTCTCCAGATATATAAACCTGGATCCATTCCATTTCCATCTATTGTTAACTGTAAGTCAACATTAGATTCAATTAAGCCATCATAAGAATGTTCAACTATATTTCCATGTACATCAAACAATTCAACAGTAATGTTTGTACTTTTTTTCGTGCTCATTACCATATTTGCAGTGTATGTAAATGGATTTGGTCCAACGTTCACTGTAAATTGATTAATGATTCCACTTCCATCATCATAAACTAAACTGTCTACTATTGCACATCCGTTTGCATCCGTAATGGTAACTGAATAAGTTCCACTTACAACATTAGAAACTAGATTTCCCGCTGTACCATCATTCCAAACATAGGTATAAGGTGACACACCGTTTGATCCTGCAACTTGAATAGTGTTTAAGATATAATCTGGCGTAAATGCTGCCATGATTTCAGTAGGCTGGCCAATCAACAATGATGCGATAGCTATACATCCATTTGCATCCGTAACAATCACATAATATGATCCCGCACACAAGTTATCAATTAAAGCTGTGGTATCAGGTACTGACCAAGAGTAGGTATAAGGTGCAGTTCCACCAGAAACATAAGCATGTCCTGTTCCATCACAAGCATCAAAACAACTAGCATCCGTTGAATAAGCAATAACATGCAACTCTTGTGGTTCACCTACCATCACCGTATCTACCGTATTACAACCATTTGCATCCGTAATCGACACAGTATAACTTACATTTGGATACAAACCAACAACAGTTGCTGTTGATTGTCCATTACTCCATGCATAAGTATATGGTGCTGAACCTCCAGAAACAGTCACCGTTGCTGTTCCATCATTATTCCCATTACAAGTAACATCTGTAGTAGAAGTTAATGTGCTAATCGCAGTTGGTTCATTAATTGTTATAGAGTCAACTGCCATACAACCATTTGCATCCGTAATTGTAACCACATAAGTACCTGCACATAATCCTGTAAGAGATGCATTTGCCTCACCATTACTCCAAGCATATGTATATGGTGCTGTACCGCCTGATACATTAACCATACCTGCTCCATCACAACTAGCATTACAAGTAACATCATTAGTATTTGTTGTCGTAATAATTGCTGCTGGTTCAGATACCATTGCACTTGCTGTTTCTGTACAACCATTTGCATCTGTTATGGTTACCGTATAAGTTCCTGCAACTAAACCGGAAAGTGTAGCAGTTGTACCGCCGTTACTCCAAGCATAAGTATAAGGTGCAGTTCCACCTGCAGCAATCACTGTTACTGTTCCATCATTGTCTCCATGACATGATAAAGCAGAACCAGTTCCATTTGCTGTTAAGTCAGTTGGTTCTGAAACCATTGCACTTGCTGTTTCTGTACAGCCGTTTGCATCTGTTATGGTTACCGTATAAGTTCCTGCAACTAAACCGGAAAGTGTAGCAGTTGTACCGCCATTACTCCAAGCATAAGTATAAGGTGCAGTTCCGCCTGCAGCAATCACTGTTACTGTTCCATCATTGTCTCCATGACATGATAAAGCAGAACCAGTTCCATTTGCTGTTAAGTCAGTTGGTTCTGATACCATTGCACTTGCTGTTTCTGTACAGCCGTTTGCATCTGTTATGGTTACCGTATATGTTCCTGCAACTAAACCAGTAAGTGTAGCAGTTGTACCGCCATTACTCCAAGCATAAGTATAAGGTGCAGTTCCACCTGCAGCAATCACTGTTACTGTTCCATCATTGTCTCCATGACAAGATAAAGCAGAACCAGTTCCATT
>NZ_QKSB01000010.1 GCF_003234935.1 Putridiphycobacter roseus
ACGTTTCACATACCCCATGTTTTCTGATGTTTTCATTACACTACTGTTTTAGTGTATCGCTATTTCAGGACGTGACAAGTTAAATAGAGAAAGAGTCCTGACGTTTATCGTCAAGGCTTTTTGTATGGATGCTAAGACTACAGAAGATGTAATTACTGCGTTAGAAAAAGGTAAAAAACAAAGTACGATTATTACAAAAGCCATTGGTTGTCCTATCAAGCCGAGCAAAGGATAACAAGAGTTTACGTTTAAGTTAAATAGAGAAAGAGTCCTGACGTTTATCGTCAGGGCTTTTTTGTATGGATACTAAGTCTACAGAAAATGTAATTACTGCGTTAGAAAAAGGTAAAAAACAAAGTACGATTATTACAAAAGCCATTGGTTGTTCTATCAAGCCGAGCAAAGGACAACAAGAGTTTACGTTTAAGTTAAATAGAGAAAGAGTCCTGACATTTATCGTCAGGGCTTTTTTGTATGGCATAGAACTACTGTACTCGCCTACTTAAATAAACTTATTGTTTTATGCTATTAGGATTTAAATAGCAGTACCTTTAATGAAAATATAAATAAGAGATTCATGAAGTATGAAACCTGGTTAACTTATTCCAATATGTCGATAGCGGTACAAATTAAAGAAGGACTTTATCACTGCAGTCAATTTGGATCGAACCAGGAAAAGAAAAAAGATTCTAAAGTCTGCAGTAGCATTGTAGAATTAAAGTTTTTTTTATTGTCTTATCCAAATGCGCCTAAAAAAGACATATTGGCATTTATTAGTAAATTAGAAGCTAAAAAGAGTGTTACTGGAAAGTAGAAACGTTTTACTAATGCTTATTCACCTTTAACATAACCACCTTAATATTAAATATATTATGAATAAAAAAGTCATTTCAAAAATAGTTGAAGAAATTAAATTAACGGAACCGATTAAACTTCAAGTAAACGGATCGAAAGACAATAGTCCTGCACCGATTGGTTATTCCCGTTCGGACAAAAAATTTATGCCGGACATTGTTGCAAAATTCAAGAATAAAAGAGACATATATGCAATAGAAAAGGATATTTCCGATAATGACATCCATTTATTAGTTTCGAAATGGATATTATTTTCTGCTGAAGCTAGGAAATACTTTGGGACATTCTATATCGTTATACCTAGTGCACAAGAAGAAGAATTCGAAAAAATAATTATAGAAAAACAGTTAGAAGTTAAATTGATTTTAATATAATTTCTAACTTATAGCATAAAACGCCCATTAAATTGATTTTAATGGGCGTTTTACTTTCACTAAACTATAAAAATTTAATCCCCGTCGTTATCCCCAAAGGTTAGTGAAATACCAATGAGTGTTGGAATGTCTATTTTAAAACGTACCATCAATGCTTTGATTTTAGTCACGTATTCGGTTAATTTTTCTGGATTATTTTGATAATAGTAAGCATAATCATTTTCGAGTGCATCACCATATTCAACCAAAGCTTTAAAATCATCTAAGACTAAATTTGCGACTTTTTTATCTTTTTTTCTAATGTGGTTATAAATCGAATTAAAGTCGCTCGTACCTTCCCCAATAAATACTTCATATGCCATTTCAATACTTTCCTTAACAAAGGCAAGCCTTGACGTTTCGTAATAAGGGGCTTCCAGGACAGGAGTTCCTATTTTTTTAATGACCAAGTCCTCCAACACGTGAATAATTCTGTTGACAATCATGTTATAGGACCCTTCCACTCCTTCATCAGTCATACTTTCAAAATTGCTTTGGTAAACCGACCAAGAAAATTCAATATTTGCCATTTCAAGACTAATGGCTTCTATTTGCCATTCCAAAAAGGTACGGTATCTTGCAGACTGTGAAATGGAATCATTTGCTTGTGTATTATTTAATAAATATTCTATAGCAGACAGTCCTTTTACTTTATTATTTAAAGATTGAATTCCTTCGGCCAATGTTAGGGAATTATCTTGGTATACCTCCCAAATTTCATTGGTATCAATACTGGCTTTATAAAAGCGGTTGTAGACATATATTTTACTGATATCGCCAAAATTATAGAGTAAAATGGCATAGGCATCATCCAAATACGCTTGGTAGGTATTTTGGAACACTTCTATTTCCGCAATAGTAATATCATTGTCATTAATGGCTCTCCAATTTTGCAATAAAGCTTTGGACGATAAATTCACTTCGTCTAATTCTGGTGCTATTTTTAATTCATACAATGCGGGTAAAAATTCTTTTATTGTAAATTTATTTTTTTTACAAGCCATTAAGCCGACGCTTATTATAGCCAAAAATAGGGCGGTTTTTTTCATCAAAGTGAGTTTATAAATTTAAGCACTTGTGCTCTCTGCGTTTTAGGAAGTGCCTTATACCTGTTTTTTGTAGTTTCGGCTTCACCACCATGCCAAAGGATTGCTTCTTCAATATTTCTTGCCCTACCGTCGTGTAATAGGTAGGTATGTCCATTTACTGTTTGAATCAAACCAATACCCCATAACGGTTGGGTACGCCATTCTTTACCTTCCGCTAAAAATATGGGACGATTATCTGACAGTTCCGTTCCCATATCATGCAATAACATATCCGAATAAGGATGAATTAATTGCTTATTTAAATAAGAAAACACATGTGAATTACCTGTTTCAAAAGTATTTGTATGACAAGCGATACATTGTAATTCTGAAAACAATAATTCCCCTTGAATAACATCCTCATCCGCCACATTTCTTCTGGCTGGAACAGCCAAAGAGCTCGCGTATAAAACGGTTTTTTCTAAATCATCTTTTTCTATTTCTACTTCACCACCATCTTCTAAATTCAAACACTCTGGTTGATTATCGGTATGGTTTTCATTGGGAAATAAATAGGATTTTATGCCTAAGTCACCTTGAAAAGCCGCAGCAACTTGTTGCTTTAAACTAGGCTGTCCTGCTTTCCAACCAAAAAGTCCTAATTGCATATCACCTGACTCAATATCCCAAACATAATTTGCTTTACCTGAAATGCCATCACCATTGGCATCATTTTCATCTACATTAAGCAATATATCAGCAGAATTGATAGCTTCAAGTAGGCCAAGTCCTATCATTTGTTGTCCAATTCGAGGTGACATCATAATGTTTGGTGAAAGGGCACCATAATTTAATTTAATCAAGCTATAAATTGGTTTTCTTAACGTGTAAGGAGTCCCATCTTCAAATTCACCGGAAGTATATTCAAAATTAACATGGATAACACCTTCGTCCTTTACGCCATTTATTGATTTATCGTTAAATTGTCCACCATATATTGGATCATCTATCGGACTGCCATCTGGGTTATTTCCAGTACTCAATCGAATTAAAAAACCGGTAGCATTATCATCTATGGATAAAATTGGCGCCCCTCTTCCATCTTTAAAATGACAAGCCGAGCAAGATTTTGCATTTAAAAGAGGGCCGATACCATCTCTTGCTTTCGCAGAAGCTGGTGCCGACACCCAATTTTGGTTAAAGAAACTATTTCCGACAAAAAATAATAATTCTTTATCGTTAGACATACTTGACATGGCATGTCCAAATGCGTTTTCAGATTCGTCGAAAATAGTGCCATTTTTCCCACCACTATATAATCTATAGTCTGTAATTACAGCTTCCTTTCTACAAGAAAGCATCATAAGGAATAAAAGTATAAGTGGATAGGTTAATTTCATTACTCTGGTAAAGCGGTATTAATAGATAGTCCTAAGTGATTTCCTACTTCGGCAATAACATCTCCTAAATCTCTTAAATCATTGATTGAGTTGTTAATTGCTCCAGTAGATCCTGGTTGTTCTAAAGTTAAAGCATAGTCAAACGGTACAGAAATACTATGAACACTTGCATTACAAGCCGCCAAGGCATCTCTTAATTTTTGACTCAATTCCTCATCTGATTTTTCAACTACATCTGCAAGGGAAGTTCCTGAAACAACAGCGCCATTGGTTCTAGTATAAGTACCTAAACATACATTTTCAATTCCTTGAAAATTTAAAATAATATCTTGGTGTGTATTGTCTGAAAAACAAGAATGTTCATCTTCTTGATCTTGGTTATCTAAAGCAGTAAAGATTCTTTCTCCAGCTAACTCAGATTTACTCAATACCCCTATTCCAGTCATTACATTATTTAAAGCATCATCTGCATCCATAGCTAAATAGGTAGTTCTATAAGCGCCACCTTCTTTCCATTCATTCACCATCAAAGTTAAGTGTTCTACTAATAAATCAGCACAAACTTTTAAATAAATGCCTCTTTTTTCTTGATTCGACGCAGTTCCGTTTGCCCCTACTACATAATCCGTATATGGTCTATCCCCTTTTGTTTTTAAAGCAGTGTTTACATCATCTTGTCCCCACAATAAAAACTCAATAGCATGATAACCAATACTAATATTTTCTTCACCACCTTTTTCGTTTAATTCTTCTAAAATGGTTTTTTCAATATTTACTGAAGGATCGTTAATAATTCCTGTAGTGGCATCACCTTCAACATAATCGATATAAGCTTCATCTAATGGCCATGCATTTAATAATCCTTCTGGTCCATCTGCATCATCAATTGGTCCACCTGCAAATCTAAAGGCTTCCGTTTGTCCGTAAGGTACTCTAGCTGCCAACCATGCTTCTTTAGAAGCTTCAAAATTTACTGCAGTTGGATTATCCACAAAGTCATAAATAGTCGTTTTTAAAGCTTTTGCCAATTCATAACTGTCTTCATAACCAGCAGAAACTAATTCCGCATACGTGACTTGATACTCTTCTTTAAGATTCGTTACTTTTTTCTTTTTACAGGCACTTAATCCAATTAAGGCAATACCAATAATTACAATACTTTTTCTCATTTTATTCCGTTTTAAATAGTCTTATTTTTATTTAGTCTAAATAAGGATTGCAAAAGTATATTTTTTTTTACCAAAGTCAATAAAATGATAGACAAAAAATAAAAAAAGGTTCCAACACCAACTGTTGGAACCTTTTAATGATGAAAAAGTAAGCTATTTTAGTTACTCAAACAATGCTAGCCAAACATCATTTCCATCCTCCACCTAGAGATTGGTATAGATTTATCATGGCGACAAATCTTTCTTTTTTATATTCTACTAATTCTAATTGTGCATCCAAAGCATCTCTTTGGGTTAACAATACTTCCATATAATCTGCTCTTGCCGACTTAAATAAATCTAGAGCAATGGCAATACCATCAGACAAAGCACTTACTTCATTGTTTTTTAGAGCATAGCTTTTTTCTAAATTATCGATATTTGACACTTGGTTATACACTTCTAAATAAGCATTTAAAAGTGTTTTTTCGTAATCAAATACGGTTTGAATCTGTTTAGCGTTTGCATTTAGATAAGCAGCTTTAATTGCTTTTCTATTAATTAAAGGTGCCACCGCATCTCCAGCCAAGGAGAACAACATAGATTCTGGTGATTTTACAAGGTATACAGGATTAAACGCACCCAAACCTAAGCCAGCCGAAATATCGAGTCGTGGATAAAACTGTGCTTTTGCAACTTTAACATTTAATCTAGCAGCCGTTAGTCTTAATTCAGCAGCTTTAATATCTGGTCGATACGACATCAGTTGGGTTGGAACACCAGCAGAAAGTTGGGTTGGAATGTTCGCTAAAAAAGTCTGGGGATTTCGTTCCACCTTTTTCGGATATCGTCCCAGTAAAAAATTAAGCTTATTCTCCATCTCTATAATAGCTTGTTGTATATCATATTGAATACTTTGCGTATTTAAGACTTCCGCTTCAAACTTGCGCACCGCTAATTCAGTCGCTTCTCCATTTTGCTTTTGAATTTTCACCGTTTTCAAACCATTTTTTTGAATAAGGATATAATCTTGGATAATTCCCATTTGGGCATCTAGCGAAAGTAGCTCATAATAAGCGTTTGCAATTTCCGCTACCATTTTAGTCACCATGAAATTTTTACCTTCTACAGAAGATAAATATCTTGCAACAGCAGCATCTCTTGAGTTGCGCAATTTTCTCCAAATGTCTACTTCCCAACTCGCATTAAACTGAATATTAAAATCAGGTAATGGTTCCGGAAATTCTTTACCTGGTTCAATGTCGACATTAGCTTCTACAGCGCCATCTCTTGTATATCTTGGCACCTTATCCACAGCGGCGCCACCACCAAGGTTTAAAAAAGGGAGTAACTCCCCTTTTTTCGCAGAAATTTCATTTTGAGACATATTTATTTCTTGTAAAATCATGTTCAATTCCTGGTTGTTTTTCAAGGCTGTATCAATGAGCGCAACCAAATAAGGATCACTAAAAAACTCATGCCATTTCAATTTTGCAATAGAATTAGTATCACTTAACTGCGTATACTGTTCGGGTACAATTGCATTACTGTTTTTTTCTTGCAATTTTGGAATTCCACAGGCGGTTAAAAACAGCAAACAAGGAATTGCGAAGTGCTTTATTAATTTATTCTTCTTCATATTGTATCATATCTTCAGACAATGGGGAATCGTCTTGGTTTTTAATTAAAGTTTTTCCTTCTGCTAATTTTGCAAAAATGTAATATAATCCAGGAATTATTATAACCCCGAATACAGTTCCAAAAAGCATACCTCCAAGTGCAGATCCACCAATGGTTTTATTACCAATAGCACCAGCACCATGTGCCATTACCAAAGGAATAAGTCCTGCGATAAAAGCAAAAGAAGTCATTAAAATAGGTCTAAATCTCACCCTCGCGCCTTCAATTGCGGCCTCTAAAACAGTCAGACCTTCTCTTTGTTTTTGTACGGCAAACTCTACAATTAACACGGCATTTTTACCCAGTAAACCTACCAGCATAATCAGTCCAACTTGTGCGTAAACATCATTGGCAAGTCCCATCATTTTCAATAAAAAGAAAGAACCAAAAACTCCAATTGGTAAGGATAGTACTACCGCAAAAGGCAATAAGAAACTTTCGTACTGGGCAGCTAAAACAAAATAAACAAATACCAATACCACCAAAAAGATAAACAAGGATTCGTTTCCTCTTCTTGCTTCATCATATGACAAGCCTTCCCAAGCAATATCATATCCTGTAGGTAATGTCTCTGCAGCGACTTCTCTAATTGCTTGAATAGCATCTGCAGTGGTAAATCCCTCTGCAGGCAAACCACGAATAGAAGAGGAATTATACATATTGTAACGCGTAATTTCATTTGGTCCTTGCGTCTTTTTCATTTTCATGAAAGCGGAATAAGGTACCATTTGGTCTTTATCATTTTTAATATATAATTTCAACACATCTGTTGGTTGTCTTCTATATTCTGGTCCAGACTGGACATATACTTTAAAAAATCGACCAAAACGAATAAATCCTTGTTCGTAAGTACTACCAATTAAAATATCTAAATTTTCCATGGCTTTACCAATAGATACTCCTTTTTGCATAGCAGCCTCATTGTCTATTTCTAACTCATATTGCGGATAGTTTGCCGCAAAGAAAGTAAACAATCCGCTTAATTCTTTTCGGGTACCTAAAGCAGTCATAAAGTCTTGGTTTATTTTATCAAAAGCATGGTAATCAGTAGTTGGATTTTTATCTAACAAACGCATTGAAAACCCACTAGAAGATCCAAAACCGGGTACTGCAGGTGGTTCAAAAAATTCAATCACGGCACCAAAATCTTTGGTTTTTTCCTCTAACTCTTCCATCACCTCATGTACAGAATGCTCTCGGTCGGACCATTGTTTTAGGTTGATTAAACAAGTACCCGCATTAGACCCTCTACCTTCTGTCATAATTTCATAACCAGCTAAAGAAGTAACAGACTCAACCCCTTCAAGTTCTTCACAAACATCTCTTAATCTTTGCGACACCTCATTTGTTGTTTCCAAAGTAGAACCTGGTGGGGTTTGAATAATTGCATAAATAGTTCCTTGGTCTTCACTTGGTATAAAACCGGCTGGTAAACTTTTATTCTGAAAGAATATACCTACGCCAAAAGCAATAAGTACGATCGCAGTAATGATACGACGATTTACTATCAATCGTAATATTTTAACATAGCGGTTTGTTAATTTATCAAACCCTTTATTAAACTTACCCAAAAACCAATTTATTGGTGTCTTACGCTTTACTTTCCCATGGGTATTTCTTAAGAATATGGCGCAAAGTACAGGCGTTAAAGTTAAGGCTATAATGGCAGAAAGTATAATTGAACTAGCCATGGTAATAGAGAATTGTCGATAAAACGTTCCTACAGGACCAGACATAAACGCTATGGGCACAAAAACGGATACCATTACCGCAGTAATGGCAATAATTGCCCCACTAATTTCACCCATAACTACCTTTACCGCACGGTAAGGAGAAAGTCCTGTTTCTTCCATTTTTGCATGCACTGCCTCTACCACAACAATGGCATCATCTACCACAATACCAATGGCTAAAACTAAAGCAAACAAAGTGATTAAGTTAATTGACAGTCCAAAAAATTGCATGATAAAAAATGCGCCAATTAAGGAAACTGGTACTGCTAAAATTGGAATAATAGTCGAACGTAAATCCCCTAAAAATAGAAACACAACAATGGCTACCAAGATAAAAGCATCTCTTAAAGTATGGGTTACTTGTTCAATGGAGGCATCTAAAAACTTAGAAACATCATAGCTAATTTTGTAATCGACACCTGGAGGAAAGTTCTTTTTCATTTCTTCCAACTTTATTTTTACATTCTCAATAACTTCTGTAGCATTACTACCAAATGATTGTTTCAGTACAATAGATGCAGAAGGATGGCCATCTAAATTTGAATAGATATCAAAAAACTCACTACCTAGTTCTATTTTAGCTAAATCTTTTAAATAAATTATCTCTCCTTCGGCATTGGCACGAACAATTATTTTTTCATACTCTTCCGCTTTATTAAACCGTCCCTTATAAGTCAATACATACTCTAAAGATTGTGCTGCAATACCTGAACTTCTACCTAAACGACCAGGTCGACCAACGATACTTTGTTCGGATAATGCATCCATTATTTCTTCTGTTGAAATATTGTAAGCTCGCATACGATCAGGCTTTAACCAAATACGCATGGCATATTTTCTACTGCCTAAAATTTGCGCTCTTGCCACACCTGGCGTTCGGTTAATTTCTGGAATCATTTGCACATTTGCATAATTATACAAAAACTTTTCATCCAAGGTATTGTCCTTACTATATAGGTTTACATACATCAACATACTTGGTTGAATGGGCATGATTACCACCCCTTCTCTTTGGACCAAAGGAGGTAATAAAGGCATCACCCTATCGACCCTAGTTTTTACACGTATTACTGCTTGATTTGGATCCGTTCCAGGCTCAAAAATAATTCTTAATGTAGCCTCACCAGCACTTGTAGCATCTGTAGCCATGTACCGCATTCCTTGCACCCCATTAATTGAGTTTTCAAGGGTGGTTAAGGTAGATTTCACCAAAACATCTGCACTTGCACCAGGATAAGCAACAAAAATATTGACTGTGGTAGGTGCAATTTGAGGAAATTGAGAGGTGGGTAATTGATTAATCGATAAGACACCGACAAAGACCATAATAATTGAAATTACTATGGCTAGTACTGGCCTATGTATAATGTTTTTAAACATATCTTTTATATTTTTAATTCGTTAAATTACTCTGCGTATAAATCCAAATTAGAAATAACTGTTTTTGGATCTTTGAAATCATATTCTATTTTATCTCCAGCTTTCACCTTTCTAAGTCCATCTAATAAAATTAAATCTCCCTCTTCTAGCCCATCCACCACGGCATATAAATGTGGTAGTTCTGTGCCAATTTTTATTTTTCTTGCCTGAACGACATCTTCTTTATCAATGACATAAACATATTTTTGCTCTAGAATTTCGAAAGTAGAAACTTGTGGAATTAATAAAGCATTCACTAAAGGTTTAGTGACTAAAACACTTCCTGTTTCTCCATGTCTTAATAACCCTTTTGGATTTGGAAAAGTAGCCCTAAAAGCAATATTTCCAGTTTCATTATTAAAGTCGGCTTCAATAGTTTCTACTCTTCCCTGATAGTCAAAAAGTGCTCCATTAGCCAATTGTAAACTTACAATCATCACACTGTCGCCTTTTAGTTTTGTTCTATAATCCAAGTATTCTGATTCGGAAACATTAAAGTAAACCCACATCTTACTGTTATCTGATAGGTTAGTCATTAAATCTCCTTCGTCAATTAAACTACCTAATCGAACATGAAACCTGTCGATAATGCCATCAAATGGTGCGCGAATGTCTGTAAAACTTAAATGCACTTGTGCCATAGATAATTCCGCTTTTGCCTTGTTAAATTTTGCTTTTGCAAGAGCCAGTCTATTCGAGGATATAATATTACTATCTGCTAAGCGACTGGCATTTTGAAATTCAATTTCAGCAAAATCTGCTTCTGCTTCTGCACTTTCATACTCTGCTTGGTATAGCTTGGGCATTATTTTAAATAAAAGCTGCCCTTTTTTAACGCTCTGTCCTTCGTCAATATAAATGTCTTGTAAAAAACCTCTTTCTTGTGCACGTATTTCAATATGACTAATCGCATGTATTTGAGAAACATAATCTTGTAGGATTGTGGTATCTTTTCTTATTGGGCTAGTAACTAGGAATTTGCCTTCAGCCTCATGGCCTTCTTCTTTTTCTGTTTTACAACTTGTTTGAAATAACAAGGCAAACAGGCTTATAACCATTAATGATTTTTTCATAATAAATAGTAATTGTTTCTTTAGTGAAACTATTTGGATAATGTTAAATTTTGTGCGATAAGCACCGATAATTAGTCCAGAAATTGGACATTCTTATTTTATTTCAAGCAGCGCGAAAAAACTCCTTAAAAAAATACGGGTATAGCATATACCAGTTTAAAATCAAATACGAAATACTTGAAACAGTAAACACAAGGAATCTGTGTTACGTTCTAATTTTGCAAAATCTAATTTTGTTCCCTTTCTTTGAATTAAAGACTCTGGAAATTGATTAGAAAAATAAAATAAATTGAAATTTAAAGCACAATTTAAACACTTCTTTCCCCCTCTACTTTCTTCCTCTTCGGATGTGTCAGCCACAATGGATTCTAATTGCCGATCTTTTCCGTTATTGAGTTTATAACCGTAGTTATAGTTGTGGCTTGTCTCACTTGCGTGTTTTGAATGCTTAATAGATAAAAGCTCATTCGCTGGTGATACTTGCTGATATACATCATTTGATAATGTATTAGCCATCATATTACCCATTCCGCCTATAAACAGAATGACAAACAAGACTACATATTTATACAAATAATTTTTCACAACGGTACAAAATTACTTAATCTAAATTTTTACTACCGCATTCCATTTGTTAAAAAAGTGTTAAATCTATTTAAGACATTTACAAAGAAACCGTCAAACAATAAGGAACAATATGTTAACCTCTATTTTTTTATAGAAACTACAACATTTACTTACCAAAAAATCCTTTTTAGCCATTATTGTTTTTCACCAAAACGCGCATACATTTTATCAATATCTAACTTTTTAGTACCTTCTTCTTTAACGCCATTGACAATAATTACAGATTTTAAATCAATGAGATTTACTTGCTGTATATTACCCCATTTTGCATCTTTTAAATCAATAAGCGCTGGTGCATATTCTCCTTTTTTCTGAAAGGCAGAAAAGGCTACCTCTGCATTTTCAATACTAATTTTTTCGCCAATAACTTTAGAATCATCTTTTGAAGCAATACCTGTAATGGCACCATCAATTTGAATATTAGAGAGGGTTAAGGTTGATCTTTCTCCACCAGAAATTCCTTTATCACCAGATTTTTCCGCATTTAATTGATCAATTGTAACCACTGAACCAGAAAAGTCAATACAATCATTTCCTGTATTTTTAAAAGTAGATTTTTTTAAAGTCCCAGTACAAAAATCAGCATCAAACCCATCTGAAGTCGTGTTTTGAATGATTAAATCACTAATTTCAAAATGACTACGAATAATGTTTAAAGCATCTTCAGAGTGATTATTTTCAATCTTTACATGCTGCAAAATGGTTGGTGTTTCATAAATCGTCAAGGCGCCAGTTAACAGCCATTTTTCATATGCCAAATTCGATAATCCACTTATTGTAACATGCTCAAATCTTGCGATTTTTCCTTTCAAAATAGTCACCCCATTCGACGTACCATCCTTGCATATTAATTGAATAGGACGTTCGGTGGTGCCAATGGCATTACAAGTGTTATTGATAATCAATCCTCCCTTATTTTTAAATTCAATAATAGTTCCTGCAGCAATTTCTACTTCATATTGACTTGGAATATATATTAATCTATCGATAAGTACTTTGCCTTTAAATACAATTTTATTATTTTGAATACTAAAGGATTTATTACGCGGATCAAACCCAGTTTCTAATCGCATACGCGTGGTAGTTTCTCCTGGTTTTTCAAAAGGAAATACCGCTTTATAATTTAATTGATTGGGGATATTGTTATAGGTAAATACAATTTTTGAAGGTAAATACGTGGTAGTTGCAGAAGCCGTTTGAGCTTTATTTACATAGGCGTCTATATTTATTGTTTCTTTAAATGGTAATACAGAGTCCCCAAATAATTTAGATTGATAGCCAATAATGTGTACTGAATTTGGATGATAATTTTCAAAGTTTAAGGCGTAATTCACTGAATCAATTACCTTCAAATACGTATTTATTGAAATTTCTTTTACAAAAAAGGAATCTACAATGGTTGCATAATCTACCCTACTGATCCAATCGTCCACCTTGTTTTTTTCAGTTAAAACTACTTCCCAAATAGAATCTAACTTCGGTATTTCATTTTTTAAAAAAGCTGCGTGTTTATAATACACTTCTTTGTTAAAACTAAAATGTGGTTCTTCCACCATAATGGCTTCAACGTTTTCATTTAAGGCCGTTTCAACTATGCTAAATAAGGAGTCAAGGTAGGACGCTTCTGTCATTTTATTTATATAAAACAAATACTTCTCCTTAAAGGAACGGTGCAATAGAATGGCATTATCAAATACCAACTCTTCATCATGCTTGTTTTCTAATAAATTATGTAGGACGTTACTTTTAAAATTATCCTTAATTGAAAAAGGTATCACATCATATACAATATGTTCAATTTTTTGTGTTACTGGATTAAAGTAAAATCTTCTATTGTGCCAAGCTAGTGCATGGTTATGTGCAGATAATTCCATTAAGGCGTAGAATTTTGCCAATTGATCAATGTCAAATACTTCTTCAATTCCTAAATAGCCAGTTTTAAATAGATGCAATAAAACTTGTCCCTCTTCAAAGTTCATTTTTAATTTTGGATTTTTCAATGTTCTATTTTCTTTAAATAAAGAAATCATGCTCGCATTGAATACCGGAAATCTTGCCTCATTATCTGACTGTGTTAATTTATAATGGAATGCCCAAGCACCGCTTTCATCCATTTTTAAAATCGGCCCCTCTCTTCTCTTTCTGCTTTCTACTAATTGTTTATCAAAATGCTCTTCCAAAGCAAAAACACCATAATCAAACCCATTGATAGTTACTGAAATAAATTCATATTTTGTGGAAAGCAATCCCATTATGTCAGAAAATTGATGGAAGACCCATTCATGTATATAATTTCGAGTTTTTGGATGTTGAATAGAGAATGTTTTGAGTCCTAAGAATGAATTATTACCACTTACTTTAATTCTAAAAGATGTTTTCCCTGACTTTATGTGATCCGTCCAATCCCCTTTCAGTTTCATTTTAATTTTTAAGGAATCTTCTCCGTCTAGGATAAAAGCTTTTACATATTTTTTATTTTCACTGGCGATAATTTCAGACTTTAATGCATTAGAAATAAAGCCATCCAGTTTATTTTTACTTTTCTCTGGTATGTATAAATTCAACCTGTTTTTTAAGTTGTTTTTTGGTGCATTTGGTAAAATAGTCACCGAAAAATCATCAAAGTAGGCATCATTTCCTCCAGCAAACACAAATATTTTAATGCGTTTAACGCCTGGAGTAACCACAAATACTAAGTTGTGTTGTACCCATCCATCTTCCCCTGTTGCTCGCTTATCATAAAAAGTCCTAAACTTATGGGCATAACCATCACCTTCAATATCCGCGATTAATGTACCGTCCTTCGCGCCTTTTTTTTGCCATATGGAAGCGCGCACAAATTGGCCTTCTTTTACATTTTCTAATTTAAAATTAACTCCATATAAATTATTCGAGTCTAACTTTACCGCATGCGATCCACTTTTTGCGTACGTTTCATCCATTAAGTCACCGCCCCCCAAATAAAAATTAGGTTCACTCGTGGTAAATTTTATATCTCCAGAAATATTTTCCACCTGCTCCAAATCGGAGGTAATGGTAATTTCATTATTAGGTATTTTATTGGTTTGTGTATTACAACCAACGAATAAGAAAAATAAAATAAAAATGTGAAAAAATATGATTTTCATATGCAAATAATAATTTTAAGCTGTCAAATTTAAGAAATCTATGCATAGTTAATAAAATTATGATTGGATTAAATATACTTTTACGAATAGTATGTAACTTTACACTGAATTAAAATAAACGATTTAGTGTGATTAAAAAGAAAACAAAACGTATTCTCCTCATTGGAACTTGGCTAATTGCATTTACACCCTTGTTTGCAACGGTATTCATGTTAGAAAGGTCTAAGAGTAACATTCCTGCTTACGAAGAACTTTCAAGTCCACCAGACAAGCAAGCTTCTATTATACTTTCGGAAGACAAGGTAGAGATGGGAAGATTTTGGAGTGTAAATAGAAAAAGTATTTCCTACAAAGCAATTTCTCAGAATGTAATTTCAGCACTAGTTGCTACGGAAGATAAAAGGTATTACGATCATGCAGGTGTTGATAGTGAAGGCTTGGGTAGAGCACTTGGCGCTGCTTTAATTGGAAAGAACAAAGGTGGCGCAAGTACCATTACACAGCAATTAGCAAAATTATTATATACCATGAACGACACCGTGAATGGAGGTTTAGCTAGTTCAAAATTTGGTCGATTAAAACAAAAGTTTGGAGAAAATGTATTGGCTGTTCGACTAGAAAAAGCCTATACAAAGGAAGAAATAATTACCATGTATTTGAATAATTTCGATTTTTTAAATAATGCTGTAGGCATTGAAACGGCTGCACATGTTTACTTCAACAAAAAACCCATTGACTTAAAAATTGAAGAAGCGGCTATGCTAGTAGGCATGTGTAAAAACCCTTCTATTTTCAATCCATTACGTCACCCGGACACTACTAAACACAGAAGGAATGTTGTATTAAACCAATGGAGAAAAGACGCCGACAATGAATTCTTGGCAGTAAGTATCAGTCAAGCCCAATACGACTCTATTAAAACATTGCCTTTAGGTATCAGTTATCAGAAAGTTGACCACAAAGAAGGATTAGCGCCTCACTTCAAAGAGGTATTAAGGGCAGAATTACAAAATAAATTTAAAGAAAAAAATCCGGATGGTTCTTTTGTATATGCCAAACAAGATGGTTCTCCATATAACATTTATAGAGATGGATTAAGAATTTATACGACCATCAATTCAAAAATGCAGACTTATGCTGAGGCTGCTGTACAAAAGCACTTAGCAACTAGACTTCAGAACGAATTTGACAAAAGTAATAAGCGAAATAAAAATCCTCCTTTTGCCAATGACAGGGAAAATACGCCAGAAGCCATAGCACGAATTATGAATAGGGCCATGAAACGTTCCGACAGGTATCGACAAATGAAAAGAGGCGGGAAAAGTGAAAGTGAAATAAAAAAGGCTTTTAACACACCTATTGAAATGAATTTATTTGCCTACACAGGAAATTTTGACACCATTATGTCGCCCTTAGATTCCATTCGTTACTATAAAGGATTTCTACAAGCAAGTTTAATGTCTATGGATCCTAAAACCGGCTTTGTAAAAGCTTGGGTTGGTGGACCAAACTTCAATTATTTTGCTTTAGACCATGTTAAACGAACTAAAAGACAAGTTGGTTCAACCATTAAACCATTTGTATACGCTGCTGCCATGGGTATTGGCGTAATAGATCCATGTAAAACTTATGCCGATATATCCTACGGGATAGATGTTCCAGTATCGCCAACGAGAACCAAATCGTGGAATCCTGCAACAGGTACTAAAAATACAGGTGAATTGATTCCTGCAAAATGTGGTCTTGCCGGATCTTTGAACAACATAACTGTCGCAGTAATGAGAGAAATGGGCGCTACTGCAGGTCCACAAACCATGAACAAATTACTAAAACAAGTAGGAATCGATTTATTAGAACAAGACGTGGTACCTGCCATGTGTCTAGGACCAATGAGTCTTTCTTTATACGACATGGTTGGTGCACAAAGTACTTTTGCGAATAAAGGTATTTACATCAAACCAGTATATGTAATGCGTGTAGAAGATAAAAACGGTAATGTACTGATAGATTTAGAATATGAAATGCATGAAGCCATGCCCGAAGAGTTAGCTTATTCCATGTTAGGCATGATGAAAGGTGCTGTAAATGGAGCTGCAAATCCTTACCAAAACGGCAAGGTGTACGCTACTAGTTCCAGCCTTAGAAGCAGTCAACCTTGGGGAGGAATTAAAGCACCTACCGCAGGAAAAACAGGAACAACAAATAGCGCTGCAGATGGTTGGTTTATGGGATTAACTCCCGACCTGGTGACTGGTGTTTGGGTAGGTGCTGATGACAAACAAATTCACTTCCGCTCTTATCCTTGGGGACAAGGTGCTAGGATGGCGTTGCCAATTTATGGCTATTATATGCAAGAAGTTTATAAAGACAAAAAATTAAAAATTTCAACCAGTGATTTTGAAAGACCTAGAAATTATAATGATGATATTTTTAGGTGTAAAAACGAAGACACTAATATTGACGGATTATTTTAAAACATTATGAATAAAGTTGTAAATTCAGTAGAAGAAGCACTGGAAGGTGTTACAGATAACATGACATTAATGCTAGGAGGCTTTGGGCTTTGCGGTATTCCTGAAAATTGTATCTCAGAATTAGCCAGATTAGGCATAAAAAATCTTACTTGCATTTCAAATAACGCAGGCGTAGATGATTTTGGTTTAGGATTATTGCTTCGGACCAAACAAATAAAAAAAATGATTTCTTCTTACGTAGGCGAAAATGATGAATTTGAACGTCAGATGCTCTCTGGTGAACTAGAAGTGGACTTGATTCCACAAGGGTCACTAGCCGAACGTTGTCGTGCTGGCGGCGCTGGTATACCAGCCTTTTATACACCGGCAGGTTACGGTACCGAGGTTGCAGAAGGAAAAGAAGTAAAAGTATTCAACGGCAAACCCCATATTTTGGAAACAGCTTTATCGGCCGACTTTGCATTTGTAAAAGCATGGAAAGGAGATACAGAAGGAAACCTAATCTTTAAGGCTACTGCACGTAACTTTAATCCATTGATGGCTATGGCCGGCAAAATAACCGTTGTAGAAGTGGAAGAATTAGTACCTGCTGGTGAACTAGACCCAAATTTTATTCATACCCCTGGAATTTTTGTACAAAGAATTTTTAAAGGTGAAAAATTTGAGAAAAGAATTGAACAAAGAACAGTAAGACAGAAATAAGATGGCTTTAGATAAAATAGGAATTGCAAAAAGAATTGCACAAGAATTAGAAAACGGATGGTATGTTAATCTTGGCATTGGTATACCCACTTTAGTAGCAAATTATGTACCCAAAGGTATTGAAGTTGAATTTCAATCAGAAAACGGGATTTTAGGCATGGGACCTTTTCCTTTTGACGGAGAAGAAGATGCTGATTTAATCAATGCCGGTAAGCAAACGGTTACGTTAAACCCTGGCGCTTCCATTTTTGATTCTGCGACCTCCTTTGCTATGATTAGAGGACAACATGTCCAACTCACCGTACTTGGTGCTATGGAAGTAGCTCAAAATGGCGATATTGCCAATTGGAAAATACCTGGTAAAATGGTAAAAGGTATGGGAGGCGCTATGGATTTAGTTGCTTCGGCGCAAAATATCATTGTTGCCATGATGCATACAAATAAAAAAGGAGATTCAAAAATTTTATCCACTTGCTCCTTGCCCCTCACTGGGGTGAATTGTGTTACCAAAGTAGTCACTAACTTAGCTGTTATGTCGGTAAAAGACAATGCTTTTCACTTAATTGAAAGAGCCCCTGGTGTTACAGTTGAAGAGATAAAAAATGCTACTGCAGGTAAATTAATTGTACCAGATGTTGTACCAGAAATGAATATTTAAAAAATATTAGGTGTTAATTAAAAATAAATATATATCTTTGCACTCTCATTTTTGTAAGAGAATATGAAAAAAGATTTTATCATTGGTTTCACCAGTTTAAAAGACGGTCTTCATTCATTTGATTACAACATTGACGATACGTTCTTTGAGCAATTAGACTATTCTGAAATACAACAAGGAGATTTAAAAGTCCACCTTGACCTCGAAAAAAAGGCAACTTTAATGGAGGCACATTTTCAGATTAGCGGAAAAGTAACTTTAATGTGCGACCGTTGTACAGATGAATATGAACAAACGGTAGACACAGAAAATGAATTGATTTATAAATTTGGATCCGAAGCAATGGAAGATGAAAACGTAATAACGGTTTTTCATCATGAACATGAAATCGATATTACCCATCCAATTTATGAATTTATCATTACAAGTTTACCTTCCAAAAGATTACATCCGAAAGGAACTTGTAATGAGTCTATGCTTGAAATAATGGATCAATATCTTTTAGTCGGTAATGACGAAGAGGAATAAAGAAAAATAACTAGAATTAAAATTATATTTAAAATAAAGAAAAATGGCGCATCCTAAAAGAAAAATCTCGAAAACGAGAAGAGACAAAAGAAGAACTCACGTTAAAGCCGTTGCTGCTAACATTTCGACTTGTCCAACCACTGGACAACCACATTTGTTCCACCGTGCTTTTTGGCATGAAGGTAAACTTTATTACAAAGGAAAAGTATTAGCAGAAAAAGAAGTAGCTATTTAATTATAGTAGAAATTTTCTATACAATATTGGCTTGCTATAATTTATAGCAAGCTTTTTTGGTTTTTCATATTCTCTAAAATTCAAAAAACATACTTATATTTGAATTAATTTCGTATTTATTCTACATTTTTGGGAGTGGTTTAGGAATTTTTAATAATTTTACCGCTTCGGTTATTGCAAAACACCAAACTTAACACCTTAGATTAAATGAGTAAAATTACAGCAGCAATCACATCAGTTCACGGCTACGTCCCTGAAAAAATATTAAGTAATTTTGACCTTGAAAAAATGGTCGACACTAATAATGAATGGATTGTTTCGAGGACAGGTATTAAAGAAAGAAGAGTAGCTGCTGAAAATGAAGCTTTATCTGATTTCGGTGTAAAAATAGTGGAAGGAATTCTTGAAAAAAGGGGGATTGACGCTTCGGAAATAGACATGATTATTGTTGGGTCTATTACTGGGGATTATAAATTTCCTAGTACTTCAAATGTAATATGCGACCGTGTTGGAGCAACAAACGCTTGGGGATTTGATTTAAGCGCAGCTTGTTCTGGTTTTATATTCACCTTAGATGTAGGCAGACAATACATAGAAAATGGCACTTACAAAAAAGTAATTGTGATTGGTGGAGATGTAATGTCTAGTATCATTAATTATAAAGACAGGGCGACTTGTATTATTTTTGGTGATGGCGCCGGTGGGGTTTTATTAGAACCTAATACAGAAGGCTACGGTATTCAAGATGCTATTTTAAAAGCAGACGGTTCTGGAAGACAATTTTTATTGCAAGCCATTGGCGGTTCACGTGAACCTATTACCAAAGAAAATGTTGGTTCTGATGGTATGTATGTATACCAAGAGGGACAAACCGTTTTTAAAAATGCGGTAAAAAGTATGGCTGATGTTTCCGCTGAAATCATGGAAAAAAATAACTTAACCAGTGAGGACGTGGATTATTTAGTACCACACCAAGCGAATTTAAGAATTATTGATGCCACAGCAAGAAGAATGGGCTTAAACCCAGATAAGGTTACCGTCAACATTCAAAAGTTTGGCAATACCACATCTGGTACCATCCCATTGTGTTTATGGGAATGGGAAAAGAAATTTAAAAAAGGAGATAATATTATTTTAGCAGCATTTGGTGGCGGCTTCACATGGGGAGCAATTTACATCAAATGGGCTTACGACTCAAAATAAATTGACGAATAACATCTATAATTATGGACATTAAAGAAATACAAAATTTAATCAAATTTGTTTCAAAATCAGGCGTAAACGAAGTAAGTTTAGAGCAAGGTGATTTTAAAATCACTATCAAAACAGATATGCCTGCGGCTGATCCAGTTTATATTCAGCATTCTTTGCCAAATGCGGCACAAATGCCAATGCAAGCTGCACCGGTTGCACCTGCACCAATTGTGGAAGCTACACCTGCAGTAGCTGTTGAAGAAGATAGCAAGCTAATTACAGTTAAATCACCTATGATTGGGACCTTCTATAGAAGACCTTCTCCAGATAAAGATTTATTTGTAAATGTAGGAGATTCAATAAAACCAGGAGATGTGGTTTGTATTATTGAAGCTATGAAATTATTTAACGAAATTGAATCTGAAATAACAGGTAAAATCGTTAAAATTTTAGTAGACGATATGTCTCCTGTAGAATACGATCAACCTTTATTTTTGGTTGACCCTGCTTAATTGAATTAAAAATATCAAACTATATGTTTAAAAAAATATTAATTGCCAATAGAGGCGAAATTGCTTTGCGTATTTTAAGGACATGTAAAGAAATGGGGATCAAAACAGTTTCTGTTTACTCTACGGCCGATAAAGACTCCTTACATGTTCGTTTCGCAGATGAAGCGGTATGTATTGGTGGACCGCCTAGTTCTGAATCCTATTTAGTGATGGATAGAATAATTGCAGCTGCTGAAATTACAAATGCAGATGCAATTCACCCAGGGTATGGCTTCTTATCTGAAAATGCTAAATTTTCTAAAATTTGTCAAGAACACGGGATCAAATTTATTGGTGCCTCTCCTGAGATGATTGAAGCAATGGGCGATAAAGCCTCAGCGAAGAAAACCATGATAGATGCAGGTGTACCTTGTATTCCTGGTTCTGAAGGTTTGTTGAGAGACTTAGACCATGCAAAAGAAGAAGGTATAAATGTTGGCTATCCTGTAATGATTAAAGCAACTGCCGGTGGTGGTGGTAAAGGAATGCGAATTGTTTGGAGTGAAGAAGAAATGGAAGAACATTGGAATTCTGCACGACAAGAATCTAAAGCTGCCTTTGGAAATGATGGTATGTATATGGAAAAATACATAGAGGAACCACGACACATTGAAATTCAAATTGCTGGCGATCGTTACGGTAATGCTTGTCACTTGTCAGAAAGAGATTGTTCTATCCAAAGAAGACATCAAAAATTAGTAGAAGAAACCCCTTCTCCTTTTGTAAACCAAAAGTTAAGAGAAAAAATGGGTGCAGCTTCTGTGAAAGCAGTAAAAGCAGTAAACTACGAAGGTGTTGGAACTATTGAGTATTTAGTAGATAAACACAAGAATTTTTACTTCATGGAAATGAATACTAGAATTCAAGTAGAGCATACTATTACGGAAGAGGTAATCAACTACGATTTAATTAAAGAACAAATTAAATTGGCAGCTGGAGATAAAATTAAAAAGTCAGCCTACTACCCTCACCTACATGCTATCCAATGTCGTATTAACGCAGAAGATCCTTATAATAACTTTAGACCTTCTCCAGGGAAAATAACCGATTATCACCAACCTGGTGGACATGGAATTAGAGTAGATACACATGTTTATGCTGGATATGTTATTCCACCATATTACGATTCTATGATTTCTAAATTAATCACTGTGGCACAAACACGTGAAGAAGCAATTAGAAAAATGGAAAGAGCTCTCGAAGAATATATTATTGACGGCGTGAAAACAACTATTCCTTTTCACATGAAATTAATGAAAAATGAGAAGTTTAGGTCTGGTGACTTTACCACTGCCTTTATGGATACATTTGAAATGTAATACCGCAATCAAAAAACAATGAAAGCGTTCGAATTATCGAACGCTTTTTTTTTGTTCTTTACTTATAATAACTATATTTATTACTTCATTATTAAGTAAACATTTTATGAAGAAAATTATTCTTGTTTTTTTTACACTATTCGCACTGTATAGTTGCAGTGACCAAGTCAAAAAAAATAAACAGAATAATAAATTACCCATCACGTTAACCACTGCAAAAGGCGGTAAGTTTTATGGAGAAACATTACACGTAAATTCATCTGAACCAATAACGGCACTATTTCCCGCAAGTGTTACAGATATCTATTCTCAACACGTATCGAGTCAGATATATGAAGGCTTATTAAAATTTGACCCAAATGACTTAAGCATTCAACCTGCGATTGCAAGTTCTTATACCATTGACTCTTTAAACAAAAAGTACCGATTTAACATCCGGAAAAACGTCTACTTTCATAATGACCCTTGTTTTATTGACGGTAAAGGAAGAATGGTTACTGCAAAAGATGTTAAGTATGTATTTGAATTTTTATGTTCTAACCATAAAATGAATGCCTCTACCATTCAGTGGAGAACAAGTATTCTTGGTGCGAATGATTACTTCGAAAATAAAACCGACCATGTAGCTGGGATAAAAATTATTGACGATTTTTGTATCGAAATTGAATTAAATGAACCTTTTTCTGGATTTCTAAACCTATTGGCCTTGATCCATACCTCTATTTTTCCCAAGGAAGCATTTGAAAAATATGGTCCCCAATTAATGAACGAAATGGCTATTGGCACTGGACCGTTTGAAGTGTTAAGCATTGAAGACACCTTTAAATTACGGAAAAATTCCCATTATTGGCGCAAAGATGAATTTGGTAATCAATTGCCCCTTTTATCGTATATAAATATTCAATTCGACCAGAATAAATCTAATGAATTAGCAGACTTTAAAAAAGGGGAGCTAGATTTCATATGGGGACTTCCAGTGGAAGAAATTCCAAATGTGATTGGGAGTTTAGAAGATGCTAAAAATGGAAAAAATAAAGAATTTACGGTCCAATCTATTAATAGCTTACAAGTAGAGTATTATGGTTTTTTAATGAAGGATAGTTTATTGAAAAATAAAGCCCTCCGAAAAGCCCTAAATTATGCCGTGAATAAAAACTATATCGCGACCTATATTTTAGAAGGTTCCGCCTTACCTGCTACGCATGGTATTATTCCAACGATTCATGGTTATCCGAATGCCAATGTAAAAGGTTATGCATTTTCGAAACAAAAGGCACTCTATTATCTAAAAAGGGCTGGATATACCAATGGCAACCAAGTAAAAGATTTAAAACTTTATTATAATAACTCAGGCCAAATAATTGAATTAGTTGCCAATTCTATACAAAAACAAATATCGAATATACTAAACATAGACCTTCAATTAGTTCAATACGAACGAAAAGATTTGTTTAGCAAAATTGAAAATAGCGTTTTACCTTTTTGGCGATTTGGATGGATTGCAGATTACCCAGACCCAGCTAACTTTATAGCTTCCTTTCATTCAAAAAATATTAACTCGGCTTCTAAAAGTGCCAATAATTATGGCTTGTATAACAATCCTGAATTTGATTTTTATTTTGACAAAGCCATGTCAGCTTGTAATGATTCTTCCAGAATGCTGGACTTGGCAATGGCCGAAAATATATTGATGGAAGACGCCGCGGTATTACCACTATTTTACTATACTTCTATCCGATTAATCAATCCACAATTAAGAGATTTTCCAATTAACGAATTAGAGTATAGAGATTATTCTTTGGTTTATTTTACCAAAGAAAAAAAGAAACGGGTCCGTGTTTATGAATCTTTATCCAAAGAATAATTAATATGCAGAAAGCTATTTTCATATTTGATGCTGGTGGAACCAAAACAGATGTGCTATCGCTACAACAGGGCGAGACAAAAAAATATTCCCTACCTGGATTTAATCCCAATCGGAAGGAAAAAGAATTCTTATCGGCCATTAACGAATTAAATATCTCAGAAAATAGTCAAGTCTACTTTTACGGTGCAGGAATTAAACCCGCACAGCATAAAGATTTTCTCCGCACGTTAATGGGAACAAGCGACATCTTTGTGAATGATGATTTATTAGGAGCTGCTCGGGCGTCTTTTGGGGATAAAAAGGGGGCAGTGGTAATTATGGGCACAGGTGCCAATATTGGTTATTATAACGGTAAAACTATGTTGGACCAAAGAGGTGGTTATGGTTATCTTATTGATGATTTAGGCGGTGGCTACGAATTGGGAAAAAAAATAGTATCTGCATGGCTATCTGGAGACTTAAACGAGCAAACCAACCAAGTGATTCAGGACTACATTTGCACACCAAAAGAAAATTTTATTACCACATTTTATCAAAATATTGATTTAGGACTGTTAGCTGGTCTTTGTAAAATAGTTTTACCTGAGATAGAAAAAGACCCAAACCTTAAAACCATTACGCTAAATTATTTTGATGTTTTTGTTAAAACACACCTCATACCATTTTCTAATAAACACCATTTTAATTCCATATCCTGTGTAGGATCCATTGCATTTTACTATAAAAAATATATTACGATCGCTTTTAGTAAAAATGGCATAAGAATTGATTCCATTCTATTGAAACCAATAACCGAATTATTTAAGTTTCATTTAACAAAATTATAATATTATATTGTTAAAGGTAGAGAACTTAGCTGTACCTTTGCGCTTGATTTTACGTATAGTAACATGATGACACAATTAAACATACCAGCCACAGAGAAAACACCAAGCATACGTTTTGATCCAGCCAATGATTTTTTTGAAATCAAAGGTGTTTCATTACCCGTAGAAGCCGAACAATTTTATAGTCCCATCATTGAATGGGTAAAGAATTATATTGTAGATGCACAAAAGAAAACCAAGTTGATGGTAGATTTACAATATTTCAATATAAGTTCATCTAAACAATTACTCGATATTTTTTTCCAATTAAAAAGACTAATTGGACTAGAAAAGCAAGTATTGATTGAATGGCTTTACGACAGTGAAGAGGAGGATTTATTAGAAATGGGACAAGACTATGAATTCATGGTCGGGATACCCTTCAAATACACTGAACACCAATTAATTACGAAGTAACCTTGTTAATATTTCACAAAAAAAATCAAATTTAAGGACTTGACAAAAGGCCTATTTACAATTTGTTTCTATTTTTGCACCATATTTAAAACCTAATGGAAAATAAAAATACACTTGCAAAAGCAGCGTTAGCTATTAATGTTGTTTTAATAATCTTAGTTATCATTCTTTTTACTAAAGTTGGAAAAGGCAATAACACAGTAGAAAACCCTTCAATTACTTCTAGTGATTCCAATGCCGTAGTTTCGACACCTGTACAATCAGCTACTGGAAAAATAGCTTTTTTTAATATGGATTCTTTAAATAGTAAATTAAAACTATTTGGAGAAATCGAAAAAGAAATTAAAAATGCAGGAATTGCAGCAGAAGATAAAATGCGTAGAAAGCAAAGAGATATTGATGCATGGAAATCGAAGTGGGAGAAAAAAGGAAAATTATTATCCACTGAAGAAGCACAGTATTACAAAGAGGCTGAAAAAATTCAAAACGAAGCTATGCAATTTGAACAAAATGTGCAAATGAAATTAGCGCAAGAACAAGAGCAGTATATGCAAACTTACGCCTTAAGAATTTCAAACTTCGCAAGTGATTTCGCAAAGAAAAATGGATATGACGTTGTATTTTCATACCAATTTGGACAATCTCCTTGGTACTACCACGAATCATTAGACATTACGAATGCTTTAGCAAAGGATATGAATGCTGATTTTGCAGCTTCAACAACTCCAGAAGGAGAAAAATAATTATGCAAATCGCAAAAAAAACTAAGGAAAATAATATTTCGGAATATGTATTATACATGTACCAAATTGAAGATTTAATTCGTGCCAATAATCTTTCGTTAGATACTATTGTCACTACTATACTTAAACCGCAAATTCAAGACGAAAGTATTTTAGATGCGTATAAAGTATGGTATGCCGACCTGATTAAGCAAATGAAAATAGAGGGGATTCAGAAAAAAGGACATTTAAGTGATTTAAATGAAATTTTAATGGAAATGTCTCTATTACACAATACCCTAATTAACATTATTAAAGAGCCGAAATATTTAAAAGTATTTGAGGGTGCTTTGCCAAGCTTAAAAGCTTTTCAAGCAAAGAGTAATGCTGGAGATATTAACTTAATTGAAATAGGCTTCAATGCACTTTACAGTAAAATTATACTTGGATTAAAAAAGCAATCCATTAGTGAAGCCTCCAATGAAGCCTTTAAGTCTATTGCTACTATGTTTGGTTTTTTAGCTGCATATTACAAAAAGATGAAAAAAGGGGAATTAGATTTTGCTAATAATTAACGCTTATTACAATTCTCCTTCTCTATAAATAATTAGCTTTGTTTTGTGTTAAGCAAAATACTATATTACGGCATTCTTCTCCCCCTCTCCTATCTCCCTTTAGGTTTGTTATACTTACTGTTCAAACCAGTTTTTTGGGTCTTATACTACGTGGTTGGCTATAGAAAAAAAGTAGTAGAAAAAAACATTGCGCAATCCCTTCCTGAAAAAACGCTTTCGGAACGAAAACAAATTATTCGAGACTTTTATTTATTCTTAACCCAATTGTTGGCGGAATCTATAAAAAACCTAAGTATCTCAAAGAAAAACCTCACTAAAAGACTAACGGTTAAAAATCCAGAGTTGATGGAAAAGTTGTATCAGGAAGGAAAATCAGTCATATTCTTGTCGGCACATTATAACAACTGGGAATTCTTAATCACTGCACAAAACATCATTTTTCCACACCAAGCAATTGGAATCGGCACCCCTTTAAGTAATTCATTTTTTAATACAAAAATAAATAAAAGGCGGGCAAGATTTGGGATGGCAATTGCCAATGCCAATGATTACAAAGCCATTTTAAGCGCGCACTCAAAAACACCCACAGCCACCTTAATGCTGGGTGACCAAGCACCAAATCACGTTGAAAATTCTTATTGGACTGAATTTCTTCATCAAAAAACACCCTTCTTTTTTGGCGCAGAAATAATGGCTAACCAAAACCAATCGGCTGTGGTTTATGGCACTTTACAAAAGGTGAAAAAAGGATATTATCAATTAGAATTAAAATTAATCACGGCATCTCCAAATGATGAGAAATACGGCATGATTACCCAGGAATACGCAGATTTATTAGCACAAGATATTCAACATGAACCCTCGAAATGGTTGTGGTCGCATAAACGTTGGAAAAGACAAATACCAGAAAATTTAACCGCAGTTCAATTTTCACATCAACAAAGGTTTGAAGACAAGTTCAGAAATTAACCATTAATTTTCGTCAATGCATTTTTTGCTTGAAAGATGTGCCTTTCGTTATGGTACACCATAAACAACAAAGCGTCCCCAATATTTAATTTTACAACAGGTCTTAAAGACAAGGGTACTTTTGTTTTTCTTAAATCAATCGTTTCCGCATCTTTTAGCAGATCAATAAATTCTCGGTTGTGTGCTAAATACTCTGTTAAAACATTTTCTGTACTTAAAGATTTATTCACTAATGGGTTATAATCTTTTGGCGACTTTAATTTACGTTTTACATTTTTTACCTTGCCTAATTTTACCGAACGATAAACTGCTTTACCCAATGGACTACTGATAAAATGAGTCCCCGGCTCAATAAACCGCGAGTTGGTAATTCTTCCTTTTAAAACTGGAATATAATACCGGTAATAAGCATTCAAATGTTCAATGCATTGTGCCGCACTCCAACTGCGTTCATTAGGTTGTTCGTTTAAATCTTCGACTGTTTGATTTAAAAAATTTTCAGTAACTTCTTGAGTGAACCCATTCGTTAAAATGGCTATGCGCTTCAATAATACTTCAACTGCGATTCTTTTCATGACAAACAACTTAAAACAAAGTTAATTTTTTTCAACATAATGGCTCGTATTTTTATAAGAATAATTCTGTTTAAATTGGTCTAACCGAAGATTATTAACTAAATTTCATTTTTTTCTTCTGAAAATTAATTATGAGCGAACAAAAGAAGTTTGGAACATTTGCTGGGGTATTCACTCCTTCTATATTAACCATTTTAGGAGTAATGCTATACCTACTTTTTGGAAAAGTAGTAGGAAATGCAGGTCTAGGTGGTACGATTATTATTATCATAATCGCCCACATCATATCCATATCAACGGGGTTAAGTGTATCTTCTATAGCCACAGATAAAAAAGTAGGTGCAGGTGGCGTGTACTATGTTTTATCCCGAAGTCTTGGCTTACCTATCGGAGGAGCCTTGGGCATTACCCTTTTTGTTGCTACTGCAATAAGTATTGCGCTCTACATGGTCGGTTTTGCTGAAGTTTTCAACTCCATTCTTGACATCAATTTTGTGGAAATAAAGCAGGTAGTCAACGACCAAGAAGTTAAATCCTACCTTGTAAATGATAGCCAATCTTTTTTTAATGGTTGGTCCGACATTGATTTGATACGTTTCACAGGTACAATTGGCTTAATACTTCTAACAGTTATCGCTTTAATCAGCACCTCAATCGCTATAAAAACGCAATTTATTATATTAATTTTAATTGTTCTTTCATTGGTAGCCATAGCTTTTGGCGATCCAAGTCTGGCCACAGTATTTACTAAGTCCGCAGTAAACCCTGCCAATCGTCTAGATTATTTTGAAGCATTTGCTTTATTCTTCCCCGCTGTTACGGGTTTTACCGCCGGTGTTGCCATGTCTGGTGATTTAAAAAATCCAAAAAAATCTATCCCAATCGGTACCATGCTTGCCATTGCTGTTGGTTTTGTTGTCTACATGTTAGTCGCCATATTTTTATTCTATAATTTTTCAAGCGAAACGCTCATAGAAAATACCAACCTACTTTATGAAATAACCTTATACGGCGGTATTTTTGTCATTCTCGGTGCTATTGGTGCCACACTTTCTTCTGCCATTGGCGGGATTTTAGGGGCTCCCCGTATTCTTCAAGCCATGTCGGTTGACAAAATTACACCCAAATTATTTGCCAAAGGAGTAGGAAAAGAAAAGGAACCAAGAAATGCACTTTTATTGACCGTTTTTATTGCTGAAAGTGGTGTCTTAATTGGACAATTAGAAGTCATTGCTGTAATTTTAACCGTCTTTTATTTGGCTGCTTACGGTTTTATCAATTTATCTTTTTTCCTTGAAAGTTGGGCAAGTGCAGACTTTAACCCTAGTTTCAAAGTCAATAAATGGTTTGGATTAATCGGGTTTATTGCCACATTTACGATAATGTCACAAATCAGTATATTGTCCATGATTCTCGCTTTGGTCATTATTTCAGGCATATACCTTTACCTTAATAATAAACAAGTTTCCCTAGGCACAGGAGATATATGGCAATCGGTCTGGTCGACGATTGTTAAAAAAGGATTAAGGAAGATGGAGACCTCTAACGACCATAAAAGAAACTGGAAACCAAATATTCTTTTATTTAGTGGTGGAAATGAATCTAGGGATAAATACATTGAATTCAGTAAAGCGATAGCCGGACAAACGGGAATCATTACTAATTTTGATTTGATTGAAAACAAGGAGGCAAAAGTATTATTTCCAAAACATAAACAATGCGTCAAAGATGAGGAACTAGAGAAATACGGCATATTTGGTAAACAGATTGAAGTACAGAATGAATTTAAGGGGATTGAAAGTATTGCTTCTACTTTTGGCTTTTCGGGAATTGAACCCAATACCATATTAATGCAATGGCCTGGAGAAACCAAAGACCCTGTTTGGTTTACCGATATGACCCAAAAATTATTTGACCTAGATTTTAATGTATTGTATTTAGACTATGACAAGCGTTGGGGATTTAGAAAGAAAGAAACTATTGATTTATGGTGGAGAAGTGTTGGCAATAATGCTGAATTGATGCTTAGCTTAGTTAAATTTATCAGTCATTCTACAGATTGGGCAAAAGCAAATATTCGCGTATTATTGGTCAATGATACAAATACAGAAAATCAAATTATTGAAAATAGAATACAACAAGTAGTAGACCAATTCAGGGTAAAAGCCAAAATAAAAATAATCTCCAACCGATTGGACCAAATTCCAATTTATGAATTAATGAAAATGCACTCTTCTGAAGCTGACTTAGTGTTTGTTGGTATTCCTGAAATTGAAGCGCCTGACCAATTTATTAAAGAAACCAATGAACTGATCAACACCATTGGCACCACTTTACTGGTAAAAGCTTCTAGTCAGTTTGAAGAGACAGATTTAAAAGTAGAAACCATTGAATTAAATTACGAAACAGTTGCCATTACCGATTCCAAATTAATTCCCTTGACTGCTTTTGAAGACGCAAAACTGAATGAGGCCATTGTACAAATAGACAACCTATGGGGAGAAGTATATAAAACAGCATTGAATGACAGTATTGATCGTATTGCCATGTTTCACTTTAAACAAGTTGCAAAAATAAATACAAAAATTCAAGCCTTTATTAAAAATGTTACCACAAATCCTGGCATGGATTTTTGGATAGAAATTCAACAATTATTAACACAAATCAACACGATTTATGAAGATGATATGAAGTTTCAACTCCCTGAATTCTATCAGGATTTTGATCAGTCATTTGCGGCATATATTGCGCAAAAGGAAGAATCTATTTATGAAGTACCTAAAAAAATTCGCCTCAGCAAAAGAAAAGACAATAAGGGAGCGTATGTGCATAAACCAAAAAAAATTGCTTGGAATAAGCAAATAGAAAGGTTATGGAATACAAAAGGAAAATTGAATTTACAAAGCAACATACAAGAATTCGGTTATCAGAACTATATTTTATTACACCAAAGTAAAAATTTAATTCACCAAGAGTTAAAAAAGCTAGTCCATCAAATAGAAAGTGGCGCCCAACTTACCAGCAATTTTGAGAAAAGTTTTACCACAATAAATGAAAAAATAAACGAAAATATCTCTCAACTTGGAATTTCATTGTACAAGCAAATAAGGAGTGCTGATCGTGCTTTACTTAATAAGCTAGGTGGGATTCTTGAAAAGACGAGTTTTAGAAGAGAAATCCAAGAACGCCTCCCCTATTTAAACCGTCGTGAAGAAAAGCAATTACAAAATAGCTTGCGCAATTACTCTGGTTATTGGCAAAGAAACATGGTATTGTTTAGTTTAAACATGCAGGCAGACATTTATTTAATTCAATTTTTGGTTAAAATTGATCACCTAGTAGGCAATATTAAAGAAAGAGCAGCAACAGATTACATAGTAGAATTAAATAAAAATATAGCCGTAATTCAGTCTAATGTAGCTACCATAAAAGACCTAATAAATACCAATAAAAAAGGTGCATTAAGTCAATACCAACCCAAATTGACTGCGGATGTTTATTTTAACCTAGATGGTATTGTTCAATATGTACTTGACTTTATACAAAATGGGCTTGAAAAAATTCCTGAAGAAGTGGTTTTAATGAAAGCGAATTCAGTAAATAGTATTCGTAACATTCAAGAAAAAGAAGTCGGAACCATACAAGTTCAACTCGACGACATCAGTGATTATTTGACTAAGATAAACTTTTATAAACCGTTTAAAGATATCGTTTCAAACTATATTAATCAGTTAAAAAAAATAATCTCTACTGCATTAAATGGGGTTTACAAATTACAAAATGAATTAGAAAACTATGCAAAGACCAATCAGACTGAAGGATTAAATGCTGCGCTTGAAGCATTAAGTGTAGATTGTGAGTCCTGTAATTTAGCTTTCCAAACCACGCACCAAGCCTTTGCTTTAGAGTTAGATAATTTAAAGGTGCAATTAGCAGATGTATTAAACATCAATAAAATAATAGAACAGTACGAAATTATTTACCCCCAAGCCAAATTAGAATCTAAAGGAAATAAAATTAAGGGGCAGATTAAACAGTACCAAAATAAAATTGGTGGCTTTCTAAACAAAACTGTTTCTAAACTTATACAAAGAAAAGAGGATAGTGAAAAAATTGCAAATGTGGATAAATTCAGCCATGTTTTAAGTCCGATTAGCATTTACCAAAACTTTATTGCGCAGTTTAGTATCAAGCCGCAAGTTCAGATTAATTTACCATTTTATTACGACCAATTGTTTTCTGGAAAATACTATTCCGATACAGAAATCATTGAAAATAGAACAAATGAAGTAGCACTCATAAAAAATGGGTTACAAAAAATTGATGAAGGAGTTTCAGGTGGAATATTAATCCTTGGAGAAAGTCTTTCCGGAAAATCTTATGTGGCCAACCACATTATTCACCAAGTATTAAAAGATGCGGACGCTTATCGATTAAGACCCCTAGGGCAAAAGAGGAAAGAAAATGCTTCCATTTTGCGAATTATACAAACTGCTACAGGAATTCAAGACTCCATGTCGGGTATTATGCATCAATTAAAACCAAAAAGTATTTTCTTTATAGAAGACATTGAAACCTGGTTTTTAAATACAGAAAATGGGAGTAAGTTATTGAATGAGTTAAGCAATTTAATGCACCAATATGGGAGTATGCATTACTTTATACTTACGGGTAATATTTTTGCTTATGGGTCGATTAAAAAGCATGCTACTATCAACCACCATATCATTGCAAGTATTGTTTTAAATCCTTTAACTAGTTCTGAAATTAAAAAAGTAATAGAAACTAGACATCATTTAGGCAGTATGAATTACATTTATAAAACGATTCCTGAAAATTATTTGTCCGATTCAAAGAAAGCAAAATTAATGCAACGATTTTATCAAAATGCAAAGGGAAATGTTGGAATGGCTTTAAAATATTGGATTAGTAGTATTGAAAGTGTAGATGAAAATAACATTGTTATTTCACCAGTTCCAGCAGCGGTATTACCCCCATTTCCAGACGAAGTATGGCAAAGTATGATCTATCAGTTTCAGTTACACAAAAGACTATCTAGAAACGATTTAAATGCCATCTATGGAGACAGTAATAAAGTCTGGATCTACAGACATTTAATTCTGTTAGAAAAAGCAGGATTAATAAAAAATATTGAAAAAGATTTATTTGAAATGCCTTCCAGTATTCGTTTTTTCATTGAAAAGAAATTATATGTCAACAATTGATACCCTTATCCCTTTAAATAGTGACAGCATTCCTGCAATACAGCAGACGGTTCCACCTATTGTAATCAACGTGCGCGATACCATCATTAACCAAATCACCACGAACAGCAGTCCGCTAACTACCGACCATATGACCATGGACTGGGACCTCAGTGTGTCATTTTGGTTGATTCTTTTAATTACCGGTATGGGACTGGCTGTATTTTTTGGAATTGCCTTCCTTAAAAAATATATTTTACCCATACTAAAATCGAAATTTAAGGCCGATAAAGTCAAAATACTTTGGGGCAGAATAAGCATGATGATTTGGCTACTATTTGGACTTTTTTCGGTCTATTTATTGTTAAAATCAAGTATCATTTTAACCAGTATTTTATTGGTTCTAACTTTTGCCCTGTTCCATCAATTCTTTATTGACTTTTTTATAGGTTTATACTTTAAATTCGAACACCAAATTAAGGTCAACGATCACTTTAGACTCGACGCCATGGAAGGTGAAATAGTAGCCTTTAAAAACAGGCATTTACAACTGGTTAACAACAAGCAAGAGCAGCTTTTAATCCCTTATAGGAACCTATTAAAGCAACCTATTATTATTACCAAACAAGTGGAAAACTTAGCACAAAAAACAATCGTCCTTACATTGACTGGTGAAGTGGGTAATAATTTATTGCGATTAAATACCTTAATGGAAATGTGTCCTTGGATTTATAATCCCAATCACTACAACATTACACAACAAGAAAATGACACTTATCAAGTTACAGTAAGGGCCAAGGAAATATTTACGTTCAGTAAAATTGAAGCCTATTTAAAAGACAAATTAGGTGAATAAGAATTATTTAACCAATAGAAAGACACTACTTTTTTAAATTTTAAGGCGGGTATTTCTACATGAAAAATGGCCTAGTTTAATTGCAATAGCTACTTTTTAAAAGGACTTAAAATACCCACAGATAAAATTGCTCCTAATGGCCTTGCACATCACTTAAAATCGAATCCTGAACTGTTTTATAAAATAGTTTATACGCAACTTACTTTTTCTTCTTTGCGTAAAAAAAATAATAAAAGGAGATCCATTTGGTCCCGCCTTTTAGACTTAATTTCTATATCTTCCATCCTGCAATTAGAAATTCACTTAGGGAAGAATGCCTTTTATTTCGAGGGAATATATTTTACCTACCCAATTCTTATGCAGTCCTTCTGTTAAACCATAAAGTTTAAATTCAATAGTACGCGAACAGCATACAAGACAAGCAAAATAAAATACCTAAATTAATAGGCATTTCAATTATTAATCCGCGCACAACTCTCCTATTTTAGTTCAAAAAGAACCGTAGATTTTACCAAGGTTAAATACATAAAACTGTACAAACCTGTACTATTCTAAAGTTAAAACCTGCTTAACGGTTATTTAGCCAAGCTGAAAAAGGAGCTTGTTTAAACTGCGGTATATTTTCTTTTAATTTTTCTTGAAAAACTTGAAATGCCTTAATGCTAATAGCTTCACTAAGGGGAGTTTTAAGTAGCGCCAAATCATAATGTTCTCCCACAAAATTAATCGTAAACTTTCCATTTCTAAACTCTGGGTGGTTTAAAGCGAACTTACAAAAGCCTAAAGTAGTAGCAAAGCCATTAATTTTGTATGCATCAATTGCTTTTATGGTCTTATCAATAGCTTCGTCTCTTGTTTTTGCATGCACAATTAATTTTGCAATCATGGAATCATATTCAATGGCAATTTGCATACCTTGCTCGTAACCATCATCCACTCTAATACCCAAGCCTGTTGGTTTTTTATAGTATTCTAAAACACCTAAATCTGGTAAAAAATCATTTTCAGGATCCTCCGCATATACCCTTACTTCAATGGCATGTCCATTTATTTTAATATCACTTTGTTTTAGGTCTAATACTTCCCCTCTTGCTACTTTAATTTGCTCTTCCACTAAGTCTAGGCCGGTAATCATTTCTGTAACTGGATGCTCTACTTGCAACCTAGTATTCATTTCTAAAAAATAAAAATTCTTATTTCTATCCAATAAAAACTCAACCGTACCTACTCCTTCATAATTACAGGACTTAGCTACATTTATCGCGGCAGCTCCCATTCGTTGTCTCAATGCTTCATCCACAACAGCAGAAGGCGCTTCTTCAATAACTTTCTGATGCCTACGTTGGATAGAGCATTCTCTTTCTAATAAATGAATTACATTTCCGTGTTGATCTGCTAAAATTTGAATTTCAATGTGTTTAGGATCTTGAACAAATTTTTCAATAAATACAGCACCATTACCAAAAGAAGAAACAGCTTCAGAAACTGCACGGTCGTATTGACTTTCAAACTCTTCATTAGACTCCACCACTCTCATTCCTTTTCCGCCACCACCAGCAGAAGCTTTTATCAAAATTGGATAACCGATTCCTTCAGCAATAATCTTTGCTTCATTAATATCTGTTATTGCTTCGTCCGTTCCAGGCACCATGGGTACATCAAATGCTTTCACGGCTTGTTTGGCATCAATCTTATCTCCCATAATATTGATTGCTTCAATTCCAGGTCCAATAAATTTAATTCCTGCTTCGGTCACACGTTTAGCAAAAACTGCATTTTCCGATAAAAATCCGTAAGCAGGATGAATACCATCTGTATTTGTTTGCAATGCAATATCAATAATTTTATCTTGGTTTAAATAACTTTTTGCTGGAGAGGATTCTCCTAAGTAATAAGCTTCATCTGCAAATTTGACAAAAGGTGCATTTTTATCTGCATCAGAATAAACTGCAACAGAAATGATATCTAATCTTTTTAAAGTTCGCATGATTCTCAGTGCGATTTCTCCTCTATTTGCTACTAATACTTTTTTCATAGAATTTATTTTTTTTCTGGCAATACTGCAGGTTTAAAATTTTCAACTACAGGCACTTTCCTACCATTACTGCCTTTTTTCTTTTGTTGTTTATTTTCTTTGTTTCTAAATATATTCAAAATTCCTTGCCAAAGCTTAAAATCTCGACTAGAATTAAATGATTCTTGATAGCTCAACCCAAATCCTTGTGTAAAAGCCCCTCTATCTTGGTTGGCAATTTCATTAGATTCATTGAATACATTTACAGAAAATGTCCCATCTTTATTTAACTCATATTCTACATTCACATCCCCTACAATGTTAGATGCTTTATCATCTCCTTCCTCCGAGGAAATAACCCCTACGGATGTTGTCATTTTTAATCTATCATCTAAAAAGGAGGTGGAAAAGCCTAATTCGGCATGGTCTGTTCCAATATCAGAGTTTAAGTTATAATTATCTCCAATCTGTCCCAACACCGCATTAATTTGTTGGTTCACTAGGTCTTCTGTAACATTTCCAGAAGCTGCGAGTGAGCCTTCTACAGGAATAAACTTTTTAAATATTAAAAGGGAAAAGAACTGCTTGTATAAATCATCTTCAATACCTGTTATTTGGCTCAATGCAGATTTTGCATCATCCTTTGCATCTGGGGCTTCAATGTCTAACTTTAGCTCTGGTGACATGAGGGTATTCGTTAAATTCAAATAACCATATACTAATTCATTCGTGCTCGATTGATTTAAATCACTCGAAATGATATCACTTATATCTGCTGTTCTTTTAAACCTGGTTTTTATGTCAATATTTGCATCATATGGTGATTGTGTCCATACTACCGTACTACCATCCATAATTTCAAAATCTTCTTTCACCACATTTTTCATATTGAAATGGTACACACCTTTGGTAATTTTATATTTTCCAAACATAGAAATATCGCCATAATTATCCATATTCATTTCTATCTGACCAATACCTTGTGCTTCTATTTTATCATTTAAAATAGGATCAAATACAATGTTAACTTTAGCTTGCTCGGTCACATCAAAATTCATTTGTAAGGTCATACCTAGTCTTTCTAATTTTACCAAAGCAGTATTTTGATCTGCAGTATCTGCACTGTAAAATTTCACAAACCCACCGTCTTCTATTTCGCTTGTCCCATAAAGTGGCAAGGTTAAATTGGTTCCTTTTTGAGTTTTGATATCTACAGTAATTTCGGTTAAATCATCATACCCAAAAATATTAACATTACCAGTAATAAAAGCCTTTCCATAATACACATCCCCTTCTTTGTAAAATGTGTTCATGGCTAAAAATGTTCTGGTCAGACTTGGATCTTCCAAGTCTAGCGTTACATCATAATTCCAATCGCTATATTTTTTATGGTACACCTGCATCATACCAATCCCTTTATTTCCTATCTGATCGGTTATTTCAAGGTAATCTGCAATAATTTCACCTCGATTAAAATTAATTAATCCAGCAATGGTATAATCGACATTAAACATAGGCACATTTACACTTGTGGGCTCCACCGTTAAATCGCCAATAATTATAGGGTTATCTAGTTCTCCTTTTACTTTTAAACTTCCATCTAACGATCCCCGAATATTCGTATATAATTCAGGATCAGAAAATGCATTTAAGAAACCAATATCTGTATGTTCAAATTTTAAATTAACATCTAAATTATTATTTTCTCTTTCTATGTAATACAAGCCATCAAAATCAAAACTTTTTATGCCTTTTCTAGTCAAATCGCCATTTACCGCCAAGGCATTATTTCCTTTATTCCATTTTCCTGACAAATTAATATCCCCTACTAGTTCATCATTAATGGCCAATGTATTAATATTGGAATTCGTCACCACCTTAATATTGTCATAAACATCTGACAAACCTCCATCTAGATTTAACAAACCATCTAATTTTACCGTTTCTCCAGTAAATGAATTCAAAGAAGATAGGTCAAAATCTTTGACATTGATATTTAGCCAATCCTCAGGATTTTCAGATACTTTTCCGTTTAATTTCACAAAGTGATTGCCACTATTAATGTCCAAGTTCTTTATTTCTATATATTCAGGATTCCATAACACTACAGCTTGGTCGAGTATACCCCATTTTTCGTCTTGCAAGTGAAAATAAGAAGGCGCAAATACAGAAATAATATCTTTATTTTCAGCCAATACAGTTTCTATTTCAAAAAATGCAGATTTTATTTTATTATTTTCTATCCAGCCTAATTTGGTATTTAAAGTATTGTTTTGAATATTAGAAAAGAAGGAAAAGCTATCTACCAGTAAGCTGTCTGTTAAAAATATTTTTCCAATTTTGTAATCTAGCACTGCCTGCGTACTGTCTATTGTGCTGGTCAATTTCACTTTTTCAAATGTTCTTCCTTCGAAACTAAGCTCTTTAGAAGCTATTATCATTTTACTGGTTCCCGCTAAGGAATTTGTTTCCAAATCGATTTGGGTATTGGGTTGTAGATAATAATTTTCGTCGAAAAAGCTCAATATGGGATTAATATCTTTTAAATCCAGTTGTAGTGTAAAATTTTCCAACACCTCTAAAGGAATAGGTTCTATTTCCAATAAATTAGGTACTAGTCTAGCAATTTGATTTTTAAGAATTGGATAAATGTATTCAAAGTTAAATTGTCCATCTAAGTGAAGGGAAACATAATCGGACTCCACCGCAACGTGGTCAGCAGTTGGTGTTCTATTGATTTGCATGGTTACATTATCCAGGCTTAAACGTTTATTGCCATCAAAATAATCGATAGAGGAGATAGACAAATCTCCATGGATATTTTCCAAACTATTACCGGTTAAATTCACATGAATTTTTGTTTTCAAATTTGTTCCTTCATTGCCATTCAGCAACTTCAATTTAGTTAAATAAGAACTATCCACCCGCACATCAAAATTAAAGGAAAGTTCCTTTTTAAAATCTACATAACCATTGTAATTTAAAGCTAAATTATCATCTTCAATATCAATTTCACCTGTAAAACGTTCTGCATGAAACCGGCCTTTTTTAATAGAAATATTTTCATATTCATAGCCATTCATCACAATATTTTGCAAGCGTCCATTAAATAGTAAATCAATTTCATCTAAAGAAAAACCATGAGATTCAGGTAAAACTTGTAAGTAACCATTAATTTTACCAAGGTTCACATTTCCGGTCAATGCCCCTAAATCAAACCCTTCAACAATTAAATCTTTTGCCAATTCCTTATCTAATGCACCTTGATAATAATATTGGCCGTCTGCTCTTTTCTTAAATTTAAGTCCATTTTCAGAATACAAATTCCCTAATCCAGTTTGAATCACCCCATCCACTACAAAGTCAGTTATAAACCCCGTAAAGTGTCCATTTTTCAATTGAATTTTATGGAGTTTTTTGATGTTACTGGCCAATTCTATTTTGCCATCTCCAGCAATAAAAGGCGATAAATTAACACTTTCAATATCTGCAATTGAAGTTTGGAATAGACTAATATTTTCATCTAAAAAAGCAGAATTAAGGTCATTAAGATTAGGTATTTGAAAATTTCCTTGTAGTATGGTACTGGCAAGCATTCGAATATCTGCATCTCTTATTCTCATGCCATTTACCACACCTGTCACCTTTGCATTCACGATTTTCACATCATCTGTCATGCCTTTAATTTGGGGAACAAAATAAGAAAGGTCTTTTAAATTCACCACACTATTCTGCAATTTGGCATTGAAATAAACCTGGTTTAAAAAGTCACTAAAATCGACTGCACCATTGGGTGTTTTTAATTCAAAATAAGCTGCTTGTAATAAGGTCTTTTCTAGGGCAAGATTTAAATTGTTTAACCCAATTATTTCTGGGCTATACAAGACATCCGTACTTAGGTTATTTAAAACCAAACCAGATTGATCTGTAAAACGAAGTCCTTCAATATGTGTTTTAATAGTATCTCCTTCAAACGAGAAATCGTTAAATGCACCGTTTAAATTTTGTATGTTCAAATGGCTGTAATCTACCCCGTAAACGAGGGCGGAATCATTAAAATTATCCATTTTAAAATTCACATCTTGCAGCGCTATTGTTTTTACTGCTACGCTAAAGTTTGTAGTACTGGTATCTTTTTTTTCAGTGGCAAAATAATCGACCAAATGTTGAAAATTAAAAGTACTATCCCCTTGCTGTTTATTTAAATGCACATGTGCACCACCAAGTAGCACTTTGTCTATTTCAATATACTTTCTTTTAAAGTCCCAGTCTCCAATAACCACACGAACGACCTCGGCACTCAATAAAGTATCTTTATTTTTATCTTCCACAAATATGCCTTCCAGATCTAATCTATCAAAGAACAAGATATCCACTTTATCAATGGCTATTTTAGACGCTAACTCATCCGATAAATAAGTGGTTAATTCTCTTGCTAAAAAAGTCTGAAAAGTAGAGGTACGAATTAAAAAAGCGACTAAAAAGAGCACTATCAATAATATTTCTATTAATAATAAACCAAAACTGACAATGCCTTTACCTATTTTCACTAATTTTGTGTGTATATATATTTTCCGCTAAATTAATTAATTTGAACAATAATAGCACCATAATTTTAGGAATAGAATCTTCCTGTGACGATACATCAGCATCCGTACTCATAAACGGAAAAATCATTTCAAATATTGTTGCGAATCAGGCCGTTCATGAATCTTTTGGCGGGGTGGTTCCTGAACTAGCTTCTAGGGCACACCAACAAAACATTGTTCCGGTTGTTGCAGCAGCATTAAAGGAAGCAAATGTAAGTAAAGAAGAACTGTCAGCAATCGCTTTTACACGTGGCCCTGGTTTGTTAGGCTCTCTTATTGTTGGTACTAGTTTTTCTAAAAGTTTGGCTTTAGCATTAGACATTCCCTTGATAGAAGTCAACCATATGCAGGGACATATTTTGGCACATTTTATTCAAAATGACAGCAATCGTTATCCTCAATTTCCTTTTATTTGTTTGACTGTTTCTGGTGGCCATACTCAAATTGTATTGGTAAAGGATTATTTTGAAATGGAAATATTAGGAGAAACCATTGATGATGCTGCTGGAGAAGCATTTGATAAAGCGGCAAAAATAATGGGATTACCTTATCCTGGTGGTCCATTAATTGATCAATTTGCTAAAAATGGCAATCCCAAAGCCTACCCTTTTCCAATCGCTAATTTGGAAGGTTATAATTTTAGTTTTAGCGGTTTAAAAACTAGTTTACTTTATTTTTTAAAGAAAGAGTTAGTAAAAGACCCTGAATTTATCACAAAAAACAAGGCTGATATTTGCGCATCTTACCAACACACGATTATTAAAACATTGTTTAAAAACCTACTAAAAGCTACTAGAGCAAATAACATCACCAACATTGCAATTGCTGGTGGCGTGTCTGCAAATTCTTTGTTGCGAAGTGAATTAGAGAGAATTGGAAAACAAGAACATTGGGAAACTTTTATTCCTAATTTTGAATATTGTACCGATAATGCTGGAATGATTGCTATTGCTGGTTATTATAAATATTTAAAAAAGGAATTTGTTGGACAAGATATTACGCCAAATGCTAGATTAAAGATTAATTAATTAACCTTACTTCTGATCGCCGGTTTAATGCATGTAACTTATCTAAACAATCTACGCCGTCGCCACAATCGTTTACTAATTTACCTTCCCCATAAGCGTTAATAACTATTCTATTTTCACCGATACCTTTGCCTACCAAATAACTTTTTATCCACTCTCCTCTTCTTTCGGAAAGAATCAAATTATACTTATCAGAAGCTCTAGAATCGGCATAGGAATTAATTTCTAAAGTACTATTGGTATTAATTTCCATTAGAATCAACATTTTCTCTAGTTTAATTAAATCACTAGAGTTGGGTTGGGTTTTATTGGACCCATAATAAAGAGATTCAATATCACTGCTCAAATCTAATGCCGAATTACCAAATATTTTGTCGTGATTACTTTCATCCATTTGTTCTTTTAACTCCAATGGCAACGGCGTAGCAAATCCCATTGGTTTGTAAACAAAAAATCCTTTTTCACTACTTCTCAATTTCGCCAATTGTTTTCCATCTTCTCCCTCCACAAATAAGGAAAACTTACTCAAATCATAGCTTTCTTCTAGGTCGGCAAGTTTAAACAATACGCTCGATACACCCGGCAACTTCCTAAAAGCAAAACGCCCTTTTTCATCTGTGTACACTTCTCCTATTAAATTACCATTGCCATCATAAGCAAGCACTTTTAATTTATTCTTAAAATATCCCTCTTTGTCATCATAATCGTAGTTTCCTGAAATTTCGAAAATCAATTCAAAATTTTCCTCTAGGTTCGACATCTTATCAATTTTAGACTGGATCGCATCTAGTTTATTAAAGACGAATTCTCCGTTTTCATTAGCTACAATTTCTGTTAATAACTCACCATCAAAATCATTAATTGCGATAGACAAGTCTCCAAGATTTAAGTCAGCTGGTGCGTTTATTATTTCAAATCTATAGCCTTCAATATCTTCTCGGTCATCAAAATTAAAACTTCCATCTGCGTCTATCGATTTGGTTACCTGTAAAACATTGTTTTTATCATAGACATTGATTTGAATACCTGCTACAGGAAAACTTTTCCCATCTTTTCTCTTTAATTGTCCCCCATATTGATTTAAATCTGAAAACAAGTCAAAAGAACCTTCCTCCAAAATATTCATAGTAACAGCTGAATTCACATTGATGAAATCCAAAGAACGATATTCAAATTCGCCTGAGTTATTAGATAAGATCTCTTTAAGAAAGTCCCCATTTTCATCTACAATTTTTAAGGAAAAGGCACTCATATCAATTTGCTCGTCTAATTCACTTAATTTAAAAATATAATTTTCTATTCCACTTAATTTTCGATATTTAAACTCTCCATTCGCATCTGCAAATATGGTATCTACCAGTTCATTATTTTCGTTATAGACAAAAACTTGTACACCTTCATTCGAAATAAAATCATTTCCATTCTTATCAAAATCACCGTTAATAAAATCTGTTCCAAAAGTAAATGCTTCTTCCCTTAAATAGTTTTTATTTTTAGCACTGTTGATTCTCAATACTTTTAATTTTCTAAACAAATAATTACCAGAGCCATCATCTTTTAATCGCTCCACAATTTTATTAGTTTCATTAAAAATTACTAGGGTTAGTGCCTTATTTTTTTCCTCCAATTGAATAATGTAGTTTTTATCGGCAGGTAAATCTTTAAAAGTAAAGTACCCCATAGAATCTGCTAGTATCGTATGTGCAATTTGCCCATTTTCATCTAATAGGTTTACGGTTAATACACCAGGATCTTTATGAATATTATCCTCGTATAAAAATCTGCCAGCCATTTTTGCGGTACCATCTGTTTGGATTTGCAATAGATTTAAATCTCCAATATCATTCATATCCACCATACGATAAATAAACTCATCATTATCGTCTGCCAAAAGTCGCTCATCTGGATTTCCTTCATTGTCGTATATCACCAACTCCAATTCGGTTTTAGACTTTGCCTTTACAATATAATCCCTTTCATTTTTCAAGTCAAAAAATTCAAATTCTCCATTTTCATCTACCAAGGTGTTTTGAATAGATTCTCTATTTTCATTTAACAAATGAACGGTGAGTGGTTGTTCTATTTTTTCATTTAGTTTTCTATATTTTAATTTTCCAAAAAGACCATTTTTAATATTTCTTTCCTTTTTTATTGAGATAAGAAATAGGTCGTCATTACCATCACGATTAGAACTTAAAAAACCAAAATTACCACTCTCGAAAATAAATAGGCCAAAATCATCCGCACTGCTGTTCAAGTATTCCACATTATAGGATTCTAAGGTGTTTTTCACTAAAAAATATACATCTAATCCTCCTTTTCCCTGGTTTTTATCTGAAGAAAAGAAGATAGTCCCTTCATGGTCTACGAATGGAAACACTTCATTGGCTGTTGTATTAACATTTTTGACACCTACTGGTGCTTCCCATTGTCCATCTTTTATAGCTACTTGATAGATATCCTTTCCTCCTTTACCTCCTTTTTTATTAGAAGAAAAATATAAAGTTTGCGTTTTAGAATCAAAATATGGATGGCCAAAAGAGTATAGTGGATTATTAAAAGGTAATAATTGACTGTTTTTTTCCCAAATACCATTCACTCTTTTTAAAAGATAGATTTGCGGTTTTAGCACCCTAATTTTTCGATCAATTAGCTTTCTAGGGACTTTGGTGAAAAATAAAGAATCCCCTGTCACAGAAAAACTAATTGGCCCTACATGTGTGTATTCGTCTTGAATTTCAAAGAATGGGGTAATATTGGAAGTGGAGACATCATAAAACTGATTAATGTTTTTTATTTCCCCTTTGTACATATTAATTTTGTGGGTGTTACTCCAATTATTTTCATGATAATTTATCATGTTAGGTTCTCTGGCAGAGGCAAAATAAACCATTCCATCATGTAATATTGCTGAAAAATCTTGTTGAGAAGTATTTATACCAGGAATTTTACGCACTTCTCCAGTATAATTGGTTACCAATTTAATATGCCCTTGACCATAGCCAAACGCAGCTATTAAGAGGATAATATATAAGCTGAGTACAATTTTCATTTATAAATATCTAGGAGAAACAATTTTAATATTTCTATTTTTCAAGTTAAAATCAAACCCTAAAAAAAGTTCGTGTGACCCTGAATTATATTTCATTAATTTGTTGATGGAAAAGTCGTAAGCATATCCAACTCTTAAATAATCAAATACATTCCATTCCGTTAAGATATTAATACTACTGCTGTTTCGGATAGAAGCACCAAGCCAAAACTTTTCCAAAAACATAAAATTCACCCCCAAGTCCATATTTAAATTTGCGCCTTCCGTCACTTTAATTAAAATAGTAGGCTTGACTTTAATATTACTCACCAAATCAAAAACATAACCACTGTGTAAGTATAAGTGTGTTTGCAGTATCAAATTTGAGCTATTTGGAAAAGCATCAAAAGATATATTTTCATTGGTCAAATGATTTAAAGAAAGACCAACAAAGAATCTTTTGGTATAAAAATAAGTACCAAAATCAATATTGGGTACTAAGGAGCTGACTTTGCCGCCAACATTATACACGTCGGTACTTTCTTTGAACGTCAATAAATCTCTATTTAATGTGGTGTTATAGATCCCACCTCTTAAAGCAAAACTCAATTTGGCTTTTTTAAAGCGAATGTGGTAGCCTAAAGATACATTCGCAGAAGTGCTGTTCAATGGTCCTACACTTTCGTTATTGACATTAACCCCATAAGCCAGAGAAGAAGTACTCAATGGAGAATGAATGGTAAAAGACTCAACTCTTGGCGCATCTTTTATTCCCACCCATTGACTACGGTGCAATATTACACCACTGAAAGAACTTCTAGACCCAGCATAGGCAGGATTAATGGCATATTGGTTGTAAGCATACTGACTATATACAGCATCTTGTTGTCCCCAAGAGATATTGGACAGGACCATAAAAAATAATATGTATATTAATTTTGTCATTTATTTCAGTACTTCAACCCAGCCATCTGTGACCTTTTTACCTTCTGATTCTATAATGTAATAATAGGTTCCAAAAACAACTGCTTTTTGTGTTTTTTGGTTAATGCCATCCCAAACTTGGTATACATTATCGTAATTTTCGAACTTGGCAATTTGATCTCCCCATCTATTAAAAATATAAACAGTTGGACTGGTGTAACCTTCAATTCCTGTAATTTCCCAAGTTTCATTTACCCCATCTCCATTCGGAGAAAAGGCGGTATAAATTGTATTTTCGCACTCCGCTTGTAACTTGATACGAACCAATAAGGAATCCGAATTCACACAATTATTGACATCTGTAATGCTAACCGTATAATAAGTATCATATAATGGGTTAACTGAAATTGCCGCGGTAGTATCCATAGTAGACCACAAGTATTGTATTCCTCCTGTCGCCTCTAAATCGGCATAATACCCAGCACATAACTCTTGATTTTCGCCAGCGCTAACCTCTCCAAAAGCATAATGGTATAAAGTAATGCTATCGTACAAGGAATAACAACCAATACTTTCATCTATGTAATTCACATAATAGGTAATTTCTTCATCAAATGTTTCCATAGGCATATAATGGTTTGTGTCTGCCGAAAGGGTATCCAAAAAGTTACTGTTGGCAAACCAATAGCCATTCACCCCATTAGCTAAGAAAATAGTATCGGCACTTACATTTAAACAAAAGGTGGTCTCCATGCTACTAATTTCGGGTGCATTAACAATATCTTCAATAAAAATATTAAAAGTATCTACTTCCGATATACACCCATTTTCTATGGTATAGGCATAATAATCACCTGCTCCTTCTAAAGGAATATAATAAGCGGTATCTGCTATTAATAAATTAGCAGCAGTCGTATCTCCAAAATACCAATTAGTCATTACCCCTGTACCTACAGTTAAGGAATCAATTATTTCATAATTACAATACACTGAATCGCTTGAAGAAATCACCGGGTTTTCTGGATTTTCAATCATATAAATAGTAATCGGCACTTGAATTGAATTACACCCATGCACATCTGTATAGCTATAATAATATATAGAATCCGCTAATAATGGTCCCGACATGTCATATTCAAAATCATGTATTAAAGTATCATTATTGGCATCATACCAATGTCCTGTACCTGTTGCACCCACAACCGTTAATTGATCAAACAAAGTTTCGCCTTCACAATAGGTTGTATCAATATTATCTTTATCAATTTTGGGCTTAACTGGTTCATCATATATTTGGACATTTACCTTGCCTAATTCTGACTTACAAGTAAAGGTAGCACCATAAGATTGTGTGTAGAAATAAAATAAATTATTAACAGTAGCTACGGGGAAATTGCTAAATGTAATGGCAAAGGAATCATTGACACTTAATATTGTTGAAGCTTGTTGGTACCAAGATAAATCAAGTGCTGACACCAATGTATCTAAATTTTCACCTGGGCAATAAATGATGGTATCTTCATTCGTAAGCGAAGTAAGCGGAATGTTCATACTCGGCAATTCCGGGGTTGGATGATAGGTCACGCCCACTTCACTGAAATAAGATTGACAGCCATAAATACTTTCTGCTTGCGCATAATAAGTAATGGTAGAATCATCAACATATGAATAAGCGGGTGGTGTAAAATCAGCTGTTAACAAATCGGTGGCCAATATCGTTGAATCATTTACGAACCAATTATTCGCAGTTGCATTTGAATTGATATCTTGAATGTTTTCACCTTCGCAATATTCATAAACACTACTGGTAAGTATTGGCTCATCTGGTCTTGGATGCAATTTGATAAATGTAGTATCTTCCGCTGACTTGCAATTGTAACCGGTAGAATCGTAACTAACTAATTCAATAATTTGTGTGCCATTAGAATAAGCCCCTTGAAGAATATCGTAACTAATCGCTAAAGTACTGTCTCCAGTCGGTGTATTACCAACTTGGTACCAGTTTAAGGTATTACTTCCCGCCGATTCAAATAAATCAATGCTTTCGTATTGGCAGTATTCTATCTGTCCACCAACATTGGAACCATTTGCCATAATTACTGGCGTTTGCCAAGTTTCGAAAGTATGGACGATAACCGAATCGATTGCCGATTGACACACTAATGGTAGTACCGAACTAGTATTGTGAGAAACGAAACTGTAGTAATATAAAGTGTTGTCGGTTAAGTCTCCAAAATTTAAATCGTAATCGACATCTATCGTTTTAATATTGGGATCAGTATACCAAGCAGTACTGTCCTTGTGCGTATTAATTGAAACCACAAACTCATTCGAATTTGGACAAACTGCTATGGAGTCATTCGCAGGAATCAATCCTTCTAAACCAGTTTCAACAATGGGCATAATTGGTGTCCCGTGGAATGAAATATCTATTTCACTGGTATCAGAATAGCAGCCATCACCTGTAAAGTCAAAAGCATTGACTGCAATTGTATAGTTATTATAGTTCGTCGGTACAGGAAGTACATAAGTAAACGGACTTACTGTGATGGTATCATTTACACTGGTCTGAGAATTATAATACACCACTTTATTCACTGCTGGCGCTACAAGATCTACTGATAAGTCAGCAATATTTTCACCAAAACAATAAGCAGTATCCTGCAATACCATAGGCTGTTCAGGTGTTTTAAAGGTGTGTATATTAATTTTGTTGGTGTCAGAATAACAAATCTTCTCTCCATAAACATCATATTTTATGCTGACAAAATAAAGAATTACATTATCTGATTCTTCCGCAAATGAATTTAAACCATAGCTAGTTCCATTTACAGGCGTACCAATTGTAACAGGGGTTGCCCAATACGTGCTATCAGGATGTGTATTTGCCATCAAAGATTCTGGTACAGTTGGACAAATATTAATCAAGGTATCAGGGTTAGCAATTGACCCATCACCTGAATAGGTCAATATTGGTGCATTCGGATCCGCATGATATCTAATATTTACTGTATCCAATGTTGAAACACAACCTAAATCAGACGTGGTTATACCAGTTGAATCCAAGGCATATATTTGAATGGTATTGTTGGTATATGGCAATAATTGTATTTTTGGTTGGTAAGTAAAACTGTAAACAGAATCGGTTCCTTCATACCATTTAATATTGGTTCCATTCATTACTGAAAGTAAATCCACTGTCTCCCATTCACAATAAGCAACATCTATTAAGTTTGGTTTTACAGGTGTTGGCAAAACTTGTAGTTGAATAGAATCAATCTCTGATCTACAAATTCTTGTAGGATAAACTACCTGTCTATAATAAATTAATGTCGTATCAATAATAGAATTACCTCCTAATTGACTGATAAATTTATTGGTTGTGTCGGCATTTGAAGCAGCATACTCATAATACCAAAAAGTGTCTGTTGAATCTGTATCGGCATAAATGGTATCCAATAAATTATCTTGTGGGCATATGGTAACTTCATCCCACGAAGAAATCATTAATGTTCCCGCACCGGTGTTTAAAGATAAGTTAGGTTTAACTACTGCATCATGAAAAACAATTTGGGTAGTTACAGTGTCTGAATAACAACTTTGACCGGTAGAATCTCTGGCGTAAACAGCCAAAGTAGTATTTGCTGCATAATTTAAAATTGCATGTGTTGGTCCTGTTGGTCCTACTTGATTACTGGTATTAATTTCAAACCAATTGATAGCATGGGTTCCTAAGGCATCATTACCTAAGTCTACAATTTCAGACTGGGCACAATATGCGGTATCCCCATTTGTAATATTTGGCATTACTGGTGTAAAATAGGTGTGAATATTAATGGTATTTGTATCAGAATGACAAGTCACACCGTCAAAGTCTAAATATGTTTCAAATGCATAATAACTTAAAACTGAATCCGAGTTATCAGCATAGTCAGGCACATAAGACTTCATGGTTACTGGTGATGCATTGGCAGTATACCAACTTGTTTTTAACGCAGCTGTACTGGCAATTAAAGTATCGTCAATGGTTGGACAAATATCTAGACTAACTGGATCAGTTACCCCTGCAATAACGGCATTCACAGTAGGCGCTATAACTTTTGGATAAATTATTATTTCAGCAGTATCTCTTTCAGATAAACATCCTGTAGCTGTTGAATCTTGTGCGTAAATGGTAATAATGTTGTTATTATGTCCTATTGTATCCACCACATAACTTGGATTGTTAATTGAAACTAAATCTGTTGTAGTATTTAAAAACCAATTGGTATGGTGCGATTGTGCCGTATCTGTCAATGCAACAATCGCTTCCCCAAAACAATAAGCAGTATCTCCATAGGCAATTACTGGCGTTACTGGTGTGAAGTTAGTATGAATATCCACATGGTTTGTATCGGAATAACAAGTTTTTGTTTCTACAGCTGTAAATTCTTTATCCGCGAAATAATACAAGGTGGTGTCCGTATTTTGTGGAAATTCTAATGGGTAATTCTTGCTATTTGTCTCTGTACCTAAAACGGTATACCAAAAAGTATTTGCGGCTGCTAAACTAGATATTAAAGTGTCGGCGCTGGTCAAACAGATGGTCACATTTGATGGGTTTAAAGTACCGTCTGAAGTCAAATTCACATCAGGCTCAGCAACCTCAGGGTTTAGCACTATTTCAACACTTACTTGCGCTGAGGCACAACCTGTCCCAGTGGAGTCTTGTGCGTAAATAGTAATAATATTGTTATTGTGTCCTACAGTATCCACAACATAAGTTGAATTGTTACTGGATACTAAGTTACTCCCCGAGTTTAAAAACCAGTTTGTGTTAACGGCTTGAGAAGTATCAGCCAATGTAGCTATTGCTTCTCCAAAACAATAAGAAGTATCACCATAAGCAATTACTGGTGTTACTGGTAAATCAAATACATTGATATTTACAGTTCCAGTGTCCGACTGACAAGTTTTTGTACTTGGCACCGTATAATTCACAGTATTGAAATAACTTACATTATAATTAGTGTTTGGGGTTAAAGTCGGCACATACACACTGTCGTTAACTGTGGTTGGGTCCTTAAAAAATGTTGTACTTGCACTGGTGTTTGTCGACCATATTTCATCAGGTGTAGAAGGACAGAAATAAGCAGTATCTAAACCAGTATTGATGTTCGTTGCACTCAAAATAGGCTTCACCGCTTTCGTGAAAATTTCAATGGCATTGGTATCTCTTCTTGGACAAATAGCATCACTTGTCAAGTATATTAATTCATAAGTACCTACTGTTAAATCGGCGGTAATTGGTGAAGGTACTAATTCACCCGTTGCATTATTTAATACTGCATTTGTTCCACTCGGTGAATTGTATAGGCTAAATGTACCACCTGCAGAGACAATGGAAAGTGGTGAAATACTGCTCTCATTTTGACAAAAATCGTTGAATGTAAAATTAGGACTAGGTACGTCGTTGGTATAAACAGTAAAGGTATCCGAAGAACAAGATCCATAAGCATAGTACATTTCATAAGTCTCCCCTGCTGCTGCATTTACTAATTGACCTGTTGCAGGGTTAAACGTTCCAGATAAGGCGTTAATTAAATAATACTGTGTAAGCGTTGGATGAGCAAATGCAGGTAAACTTACGACATAACCAGTCGTATCTTCACAAAAAGTACTGTACACAAAATCTAAATTTGCTTTTGGTACCACGGCAGCATTTACTGTATGTGTTACTGTATTTTCTGAAATACACGTTTGTCCACTTACAATGGCTTTTACTTTTACATCCAACAAACTACTTGCGGTTAAGTTTGAGAAATTTGCACCCGCTACAAAATTAGATCCATCAATACTATAAGTAAAAGGGGCATTAAAAACAGGTGCAGTGGAATTGGTGGTATCTATAGTTACCATTCCTGTGGACAATCCACAAGTATCATCTGCAAAATCTAAGACCAAGGATTCAAAAGTTGGTCCTTGAGTTAAAATACTATTTGCCGCGGCGTTAAACACGCAACCATTACTATAGTTTATTTGCACAGCATAACTCCCAGGTGCTAAAGTATCTCTTAAATAATTTGGCGAAGTAAAGTCACCATTAACACCACCTATCAGTACGTCAAAAGTATATACACTGTTTGCACTATTATCGACCAATATCCGACCGCCTGCAGCTGCATCTTTACAGACTTCATTTTCATTCACAATTATTGGATCTATTGGTGCATCTAACACAATACTATTTTTACCAAACTCAGAACTACTACCCGTTGAACCTAATGTTAAAATTGCGGTAAAAGAAGTGTCGTTTGCCGTTAGTATATATGGGGCAACAGCAGCTGCAGTTAAGGGAATATTTAGCATTTCTGTAGAAGCAGTTGCAACAAAAGATTGCAACAAAATCGAATTTTTTCCTTCGCCGAAACCTGTTCCATCAACATGCCCTTGATTCGCATAAACATCTAAATAGTAAGTATCACCAATATTTAAATTATTCAATTGAACAGCCAATTGAATATCAGCCCCAGGTGTACAAGGAAACGAAGTATTAATGATTGGCGTGTGTAATTCATCTTGTAAACCTGTCACACCTGTTGCACTATTTCCCCCTGCACCAATATTAATTCCTAATCCTGAATTGTTATAAATTTCATTTCTTAGAAAGGAATTACCACTCGCATTATTAATGACAACAATTCCATTTTGATTATTTCTAGCGATATAATTACGACTTGTTAAATCGGTTCCACCAATTAAATTGTTAAATGAATTGTTGATGACAATGCCATTACTTCCTCCAGTAATGGCGAAAGTACCATCAGGTTTTACCCCAATGTAATTTTGCTTTAAAACATTACTATTTGAATTTGCTGCAAGAATTATTGGGTTAGTGTTATTCAATATATAATTTGCAGAATCTCCTATGCCCCCAATTTGATTATTTGAAGCACCAAGTAAAATTAGTGCTGTATCGTTTTGAAATGAATTTGTAAATGTTGTATCCGTACCAAAATAGTTTTTGAATAATTTGTTTTCACTTGAATTTGCCCCCAGATACACAGCAACCTTACTACCTCCAAACACGTTGAATGGTCCAATGGCATTATTCACAGAAGCATTTGTTCTCGCTACAATTCCTCCTCTTAAATTTTGACCACCTCCATTAAGCCCGTCATAATCGACCCCCATAAAAGTGTACTGAATTTGGTTAGTGTCTGCTCCATTTAATACAATACCAATATTTCTATTGACGATCACATTTCTTTCCGCGGCATTGTCACCACCAATTTTATTAAATTTTGAATCCTTAATAATAATCCCAGTACCCACACTACTACCTAGTTTTATGATATTGTTTTTATCATAACCAAATACATTCCCTTTCACTATTTGGTTTTTCGAATCTTTTAAACCAATACCAACAGAATCTACGGTGATATAATTCGCATTGGACATATTGTCGCCAATAGTATTTACTTGGTCTGTATTATTGATTGCAATTCCATATTTACTACCAGAAATCAACGCCAAGCCACTAGAATTTAAACCAATGTAATTGTTTTTCACCGTTGTGTGTGCGGCATTATTGATGATACTGACGGCAGTTTTATTACCCGATATCGTATTGGTTAAATCACCCATACTGGTATAATCAGTTCCTTCTAATACAATGCCAATCAAATTACCTTTTGGACTATTCCCCGAAATATTGGTTCCGATTAAATTACCACCGATTTTAGCATTTGTTGTTCCATTCAAGTAAATTCCAACACTGTCATTACCTGAAATAACATTATTAATCCCTGAGTTACCAATAGAAATCAAATCAGATTTTTCATCCACATATATTCCTATATTATTACCAATCATCTGATCATTGACATCAATTCCAATATAAGAATTTGAAATATTTTGGTTATAGGAAGAGTCAATTTGAATACCTATATTTTGGTGATGAATTTGTAGTTGCTGAACCAAATCGGTATTACTTCCTATGGTATTGCTTAATAAGAGGTCTGTAATTTTTACCCCCGTATTATTTGCCTTAACACCTACTCCAACATAGTTTCCTGCGATTAATGCCGAACCAATTACATTCGAATAAATTGCGTTATTATTTGTTGTACTCCCTTCTAGCCATACCCCTGTGGTATTTCCAGAAATAAAATTAATACTATTTAAATCGGATGAACCAGGTGTAAAACCAATTACATTATCGTGGGCACCATTATCAATTTTAACCCCCACTGTATTGGCTATTACTGAATTTTGGTCGTAAAAAGGTAAGCCTATTAAATTACCAATAATCCTTGTATTTTGAACATTTGATCCTGAAAGGTGAATTCCTAATTCATTACCTACGATTATATTCCGCATAGAATCGATACTATAGTCCACATCCCCTATTCTATTTATATTTGTATTTCCAGAGGTTCCATCAATTAAAATGCCAATATCATTCCCAAAATCACTATCTAAACTCTTATTTCCGCCAATAATGTTGTTATGCATTTTTACAGCATTACCATTTTTGATATGCACACCCACTGCCTCATTTCCAGAAATAATATTTCCTTTTCTCGAACCAATGCCATACCCATTACTTGCTGTCTCCAGCGAAATACCGTTATAATTTGGGAAAATGGTCTCCCCCATATAATCTACACCAATGTGATTGTTGTCAATTCGATTATCTGAACCAGCAGTTTTTGTCAATATCCCACTACCATCATTTCCTGCAATGGTATTTTGCCCAAATATTTTTTCTGATCCCATTTCACAAGCTGAAATGGCATCTGTATAAATTCCATGTGCTTGTTTATTGGATACTCTTTGTAAATTTAAGGAATCAATTCCATTACCCGCTAGACCTATAATATTACCATAAATTTTAGCACCTGAAACTGTATTCGACAAATGCACATTGGTTCCAATATAAGGTACTATGACATTTGGATGATCAAAACCATTGTCCGAAATTACATTTCGTTGGTAGTGAAATAAACCACCCAATTGAGAAGAACTTGAATTCAATAATACCCCTGCTTCCGTATTGCCATGAATATAATTTCCAAAAATAATGGCATTCGAAGCACCAACATCTGTCCCTATTCCATTTCCATCAAAATTTATAATTTCTAGTCCCGCTATCACAGAGTTAGGTTTTTCAATGTAAACACCTGAATTACTGGGATTAGATGAAGCAGCTTTAATAATCACTAAATCGGAAGCAGGAACCAAACCATCACTTGCTCCTATACCTGTTCTCGGTCCTGGTATTTTAGAACCATCTTGAGAAAAGCCATCTATATAAACTGTTTGATCAAAATCCACGCTTCCAGAATTGTTTTTTTCAATGGAAGTGCTTCCTGGTGTCAAATCAAATGCTATGTAATTTATAGGTTCAGCAGCAGACAAATTATTTATTGCACGTCTGAAAGATCCTGGTGAATTTCCTGAAGAATCATTTGTCACCCTTAACGAAGTATACTCTACAGCACCAATATCCACCACAAAGTCTAATACCCTTGGCGCTCTTCTAGCGTCATGATCAGAAGTTTCATAAGTATGGCTATTTTGAGAAGCTGCGGATATGTTATTATCTCCAGTGTTTATCAAGGGACTACCGCTAGCTATAATAGGGAAATATTTTAAACCGTACCCATCAGTTACATGCGTAGATCTAAGGTTTGAATTTACAGCCCCGCTAAAATTATCAACAGCAGTATAATCGTTAATCAAACTACCTTCAAAAGCATACACCACTTTTTCTGCAACGGATTGAAACAGGTAGTAATTATTTTCTGCATAAATAGAGAAATTGATATCGTACCATAAAAGAGACAACAAGGTAAGCGTGGTAGGCACGTAAACTTGGTATTGTCCTATACCTGTAGCGCCATAATTTTCCGCAATGATATTATTTTCAAAAAAAGCGTACCTGGTATGTGGGAAAAAAATATTCGCTTGAATGGTCACATTCAGCCAAATGGCATGTCCTGCATTTTCAATATCACTCGCTTGATTTTGGTAAAAGGTATTATTGATAAACCGGATAGAATTAATCGCAGGAACATATTCTATATATACAGCTCCACCAACACCTGCAGCATTATTTTTATGGAATGTACAATTAAAGAAATTCCCTTTATTATCCGCATTATCAAAAGCTACAGCACCACCATTATTTGTGGCTACATTACCAAAAAAAGAGCTATTCCAAACCGTCAATTCAGCAGTTCCTTCTACAGCAATAGCGCCACCATTTCCACTTACAGGCTTGTTATTTTCAAACAAACAATCTTCTACCCACAATTCTGAAGCTCCTGTGAGTTTAATGGCCCGAAGGTTAAGATCATTTCCTGAAACCATATGTTTAAAGCCTAGTCCTTTAATAACTATCCCCGTTTTATTGTTGATTTCAAAAATGTTACCACCATACTCACCTACAAATGAATTATGTGTAGGGTATGGACCAATTATGGTTAAGTCGTCGTTGGCAATAGTAATTGCCGAAGTCAATAATATTCCTCCAGAATAATTAATAATGACAGTATCCCCTGCAGAAGAATTAATCTCAACATGGTCTCTTAGCGTATTTACTCCTGAATTATTTCCATTATCCACATACCAAATAGTGGCATGTCCATTGGACACAAAAAACAATAAAATTAAAGAAAGTAAAATTCTTTTCAAATTCATTAAAGCAGGGTTACTAATTAAAATTCGCAAATAATAGTACGGCTATTTTACTAAAAGGTTTCTATTACAATCGACAAAGGTATGTAATTTGCATTAAGCAGGAAAATAAGTTTACCATATTCAGTGGTATATCTTAAATCACCCTCTTTTAAAAACAAATTCTTCTGCTGTACTTTCGGTATTACAAAACCAATAACCTGCACTAGAAAAAGTTTTAATTTTTTCAATACTATCCACTTGTTCTGTAATTAAAAACCGGGTCATTAATCCCCTTGCTTTTTTAGCAAAAGTCATATTTACTTTGTAGATCCCATTTTTATTTATATCCTTAAATACTGGTGTAATTACTTTCCCTTTAATTTCTTTTAATTTTGCGGCTTTAAAATACTCTGAAGAAGCACAATTGACTAATATTGGAAACTCATCCTGCTCCAGCTCAGCGTTTAATGTATTTACTATTTTATCTCCCCAGTATAAATATAGATTTTTTACTTTTGGTGTAATCTTAAATCGGGTCCCCATTTCCAATCGATAAGGTTGAATTAAATCTAAGGGCTTTAATACCCCATATAATCCAGAAAGTATTCTTAACTGTTCTTGGCCTCTTGCTCTTTCTTCAATAGAAAGAGAAGGGTAATCTAATCCTTGGTATGCCATGCCCGTAAATATGTCAGCCGCACTTTTACTATTATCTTTAGTAAATGGTAACTGCCATTGTTGAAACCTTTCATAATTTAAATCTGCAATAGGTTTACTCACCGACATCAAATCCGAAATTTGTCGACTGCTTAATTTTTGAAGTTTATGAATTAAATATTCAGCTTCCGACAAGAATAAAGGCTGTGTAGGTGTATTTTTAGTCACGTCAACTTCAAAATCAATTGATTTTGCTGGGGAAAGTAAAATTTTCATTGTTAAATAATTTGTACAAAAATAATTATTTCAAACTTATTATCTTTGCATGAATATCTTAAAAGTGGAAAAAAGTATTATTCAAAGAAAGTGTAGTCAATGTGGAGAATGGAATACCAACCAATCCTATTGTCAATTCTGTAATAGTCCAATCGATTTAAAAGTTATAGAGAAAATAGAAACCCAAAAAAAAGATGCAATAGAAGCTGCCATTCCAAAAAGCAAATTAGAGATATGGAATGAGCGCCTAAAAACACATCCTTTTATCCCCTTAAGAATATTGTATTATCTGTTTTATTCGGTATGGATATTTTTTATGGGAATTGGCACTTTAATCGCATATTTTATAGCATGGGCAGCAGGTTAAACAAAAAACAATTTATCGGGTATGTATTACTGCTTCTTACTTACGCATTAATACAATACCTAAAACATTTAAATCTCTCCTTACCTCCCTTTTTCCAGTACTATTTTACGGATTTAATATGCTTACCCATTGTATTATACACCTGCTTACTCTTATTCATAATATCTCCCTTTCATCACCTAAAAAAATTATCCATGACCATGGTAATAGTCATGACTATTTATTTTTCTTTTATTTTTGAATTTTTATTGCCCACCATAGATAAAAGGCATGTAAGCGACATAAAGGATATCGTATATTATACTGTTGGTGCAAGCTTTTTTTATCTTTTCATGAATGGACACAAAACTGCCTTCCCCTTTACAAAAAAGTCGATTTAAAATTGTATATTTGCGTTAATCACTTAGGTAGAACAATGCACATAAAAGGGAGTTTATTTTTATTAATATTTATTACACTTTTGAGTCATTCAAATGCACAAGTGAGTGACATTGTCAATTACAAACCTTATGACAATTCTTTTATCTCCCCCGAAATCCGACAAAAACATGGTTTTTCAATCGGTGGGAATGTTGCTTTTTTCACCAACAAGACCTATTTAAAGAAAGATACTTTGTTAGAAAATGGTCCTTTAAAATACAACCGTGAGAATTATGGCTTGAGTTTAGGATACCACTATTTATTTATTCGGTCAAAAAAAATGACACTTTCAAAAAAAAGAAGGGATGAATTAGCAGGGATAAACCTGTACTTAAATGGTTTCATGGCATATTTAAACCGGCAAGACCCATTATACAGTAAATACACTACACATAAAGATTATTATACATGGAGTCAGTTTGAATTAAGAGCGACTTACCTTTCTCCATTCTTTTCGTTTAGAGGGAAATTATTTAGTTTGTACTTTATTAATGAATTTGGGTTCTCTTTATTTTACAGAAATATGGGGATTTACGACCAAGAATTTGACAAAAAGTTTAAAAGTTTTTTCTGTGTAAGTCCATTAAACATAAAGCTAGGGAAAATGCCCTTGATCATTAAATCAAGTATCAATGTCGCTATGGATAGTAACCCGCTTCAAAGAGCCGAAGTAGAAGCTAACGTCAACTTGGGATTACAAATTTATTTTTACAAGTATAAATGATTAAAATTTTACGCCCATATTTACTGTTATTCCTATGTATACAAAATGGGTATGCGCAAGAAATTAAACTGGGTATACATGTAGGTACGAATGCTTTTCAAAAAGTAGATTTTAAAGCACCATATTACAAACCAGAAGGCAGTAACTATACATATACCCCTGAAAAAGCAGGAAGCAATAGCTTGATTAATCATTTTAATGTTGCCAACAACTTAAAACTAGGTGCCAACATTAGGTTTTCTAGAAAAAAATTAGGCTTAAATTTTGAACCTGAAATCTTATTAGAAATTATTCAATTAAAATTTAACGCACCATACCTATCGGAAAGGTTAATGAATAAAAAATCATTACGCTTACCATTTTTCGGGACTTACTACCTTTTTAAAAACATCAATACTCCTTATCTAATTCTTGGTGGAATTTGGTCCTTCGAAACCGTATATGATTTTCAAAGACCTAGTAACAATTATTATACAGGAACACAAGAAGGAGTGTATGAAGACAAAGTTAATTTTGGAGACAATCATTTTGAGGGAGTTTTTTATGACACCGAACAAAAATTTCGGTACCAATACATGATCGGTATTGGCCAACAAGTCAAGAAGATTAATATGAGTGCGCGGTATGTAAATTATGTACCTAATTTTGAAAACTTAATTGAAAATAACGTTTTCAGGGGAACTATATGGCAAATTGAATTTAACTTAAGTTACTACTTCTTAAGCAATAAGGATGTTACTAAGAAAAACTATTTATATGAAGAGTAAAATACATGTAATAGTCTGCTTATTGGTTGTCTTTAGCAGCTGTAGCAAGCAAGAATGGATAGATCCCAAATTTTTAGAAAACGCAGGTAGCGCAACCCTATTATACAAAGCTGAAGTATTTAAAGAAACAGATAGTAGTTTTATACTTCAGTCAAGCTTTTTAGATATCCAAAATAAAGTTTTAGGGACCAAAGAAAAACAAAAAGATTTTAACTTTGATTTGAACCTGGGAGAAGACACGCCTTATTTAAGAATTTGCGATTCCATTAGCCATAGTACCTCCTTAAAAAGTCCAAGCATTAACTACTTTAATTTAATGCTCATTAATCCAGAAAATGCGAAAACAAGAATGTATCATGAGGCGACTGGTTTCTTTTTAGAGGCATATAGAAAAGAAGCTATCTCACACAACAATGAATTTTATATCGGCTATTGGAATAATCAAAACTTAGATGTCCTCTACCCCAACAATACTAACGACACCACTTTAATGCAAGTATTTTATGCGAATACACACATGGTAAGTCAACCAAAATTAAAAAGTCCGAATGAAATACCTTACCCAATTATACCAATAACAGAAGTATTAAACTTATTGAATAAAGCTGCGGATGAAATTATTAATCATGCGCCACTGCCCAGTGTAAAAAACCGCTACATCACTTATATTAATTACAGTAAAATAACAGATGAAAACTTTAATCCTATCGCCTTTAATAATTTAATAACAAAATTTACTGCAAACGGCATTCAATTGAATGTCATTAACTACCAAAACACGCCTATTCTCCTTCCTCTTGTATTCAGGTCAGGTGGCTTCTCGGTGAACAATTACAACAAAAGAGTTGGCTATAGTGACACAGAAGATGGCGTAGCATATTTTGAAACTAAAATGAAAGCAACAAATGTGGTACTTCAAAACTTAGAAAAATTATTACGAAAAGGTAACTTACAAATTGAGAACTATTTCTATAGGGTATGTAAAACGCCTATTAACAACGTTGATTATTCAATTGACTACTCCTTAGAGACCTTAGAATTATATATCGATTACGGCATTAATCGTTTTCTAGTTCATCCAATCTATAACTAACATGAAAAAAATAATATTCCTATTATTCCTATTGTTGAATTTTAGTCTTTTTTCACAAAAAGAAGAATTGGTAGTTCACCGAACACACTCTAGCGATATTGAGCTTTTAGAGTTTTCTAACTCTGGAAAATACTTGGCATCTTTAGGAGAGAATTCTGAAATAATAATTTGGCATATTCGTTTAGGGAGATTATTAACCACTTTTTATATAGATGAAGCTGAGGAAATAGAAAACATATCCTTTAGTGAAGATGAAAAATATTTATTTGTAAGAACAAAAAATAGCATACTCGGATTTGACATTAATCACTCAAAATTAATGGACATGGGCATTATAGAAACGCCTACGAATAGGAAAAAAAATTACTACCTAGATAAAAATGGGAAAATAGAATTTGCCATGAAGAAAGGCATCATTTTAAAACGTCTAGCAAACAAAAAAATACCACTAAACAGACTATCCGCTAATTCTATTGAAACAAAATTAAATGCCTTTGATATTAGTCCCAATGAAGATTTAGTAATTGCTGCTGGTCAAGATGGCAAAGTATACATTTACAAGTATGGCGGAAACCTTGTCACAACGTTAGACGCCCACTATTCGGCAGTGAATGACGTCCGTTTTTCTAAGGATGGTAAATCTTTCGCTTCTGCAGGAAAAGACAGAAGTATTATCATTTGGAATACAGAAAAATTAGAATTAGAAAGTAGGGTTTCCTCCAGTATTCACCGAAAAAACACGGTAAACTATAGCCATGACGGTAACAAAATATATGTTGGTGATGAACTAGGGTTTATTTTTGAAATTGACTTAATTGCGGCTTTTCCAAAAGTTGCGGTTCAAAAAACTTCGGACTATGCCATCAATAAAATTCAAAAATCCCCCAATGGAGTAGATTATTTTATTGCGACCTCAGACAATCATGTACTACATAAAACCAATCCAATTGATGACAAGTCTTTGGATAACTTTAGATACAAACAATACCCAATAGCCAACACGAAAACATTTTTATTTAAAGCTTTAGGAACCTATCAACCACCAATAGGCGAAGTTAAGGTGTTAGACGTTAGTAAAGACGGCAATCAAATTATTTTTGCTGGTACTTCTGGCAATCCAAATTTAACACACTATGATTTCAAAAAGAACAAAGCGACTCACCTGTACAAGTTTAAAAACTGGGAATCCTTTGAATCCATAAGCTTTATTAATGATAACACCATTATTGCAAATGCAAGACATCAAAATGTTATTTATGAATGGAAATTACATAAAAATAAATTTTATTATAATGCAGATACTTTAGATTTTAAAATTCAAGATTTTGTTAAAATAGCCGAAAATAAAATCTGGATTAATTCTGTGGAAAAAGGACAGTTCATATTCAACCTTACTACCCAAAGAATTGAAAACGTATTACCTGATAGTTACCAAAAAGTATTTAAACGCAATAACTACGTGGTGTTAATTGACCCTGCAAATCGCATTATCTTTTACGATTACAAGACTAAAAAACAGTACTTTTCTTTTAAAGGACACTCTGACTTAGTCACTGATATATCTTTTCATCCTGATGGAATACATTTTGTTTCTAGTAGCTATGATGGTACGGTGAAATTATGGGATTTTGAGCAAAAAACATTAATCACCACTATTATCCCCTTTAAAAATAACGACTTTATCTTTATCACAAAAGACAATTATTACTTGATCAGCAAAGGAGCAATTAACGATTTTGGCTTTAAATATAAAGACCAATATTTTTACCCAGATTTATTTGATATAAAATACAATCGACCAGATTTAGTTTTAACGGCTTTAAAAAGTAAAAATACAGAACTAATTGCTGCCTATCATCAAGCGTATTTAAAAAGACTAAAAAAATTAAATTTCACCGAAGACCAACTGGGCAGAGACTTTCATTTACCCGAAATTGAAATTACCAATTTAAAAGATCTTAAACCAAAAACCAACAAGAATTTTGCGGAGATAAAAGTAAATGCGAAAGATTCAAAATACAAATTAGAAAAAATTAATGTATGGTTAAATGGTGTGGCCATATATGGTGTGGAAGGTTTTAATGTTTCTTATGCCGACACAAGTAACTTTGCACATTTATTCAATATTCCATTGGCTGCAGGAAAAAATAGAATTGAAGTAAGCGTGCAAAATGTAAAGGGTGTAGATAGTTACAAGAAAACCTATAACCTATTTAACACGAATGAAGTAAAGGAGTCTAACCTTTACTTAGTCTCCATAGGTATTGGTAAATTTAAAGAAAATCAATACGATTTAAATTATGCTGCAAAAGATGCAAAAGACATCATCAAAACTTTTACCGACAGTAAATCTTTTACCAATGTTTATAGTCGCGAATTCACAGATGAAGAAGTAACTTTAGAAAATATTAATACCGTTAAACCTTTTCTTGAAAAAGCAGGTATTAATGACATGGTAATTGTTTTTGTAGCCGGTCATGGTATATTAGATGAGGATTTCAATTATTATTTTGCGACCTACGACATGGATTTTCACAACCCTAAATTAAGAGGGATACCTTATGAAATAATGGAAAGCTTAGTAGACAACTTGAAAGCATTAAGAAAATTATTATTCATAGATACTTGTCATAGTGGGGAATTAGAAAAAGATGAGGTAGAAAAAGTGGCGGACCCAAGTAGTACGGAGAAAGCCAGTGACATTATATTTAGAGGAGGAGCAGGCGTTAACGTTAAAGAAAAAGAAAAACCCTTGGGACTTTTAAGTACCAATGAATTGATGAAGAGTTTATTTACTGATTTAAGAAAGGGTACTGGAGCCACAATTATCGCCTCCTCAGCAGGTACTGAATATGCCATGGAAGGAGAACGTTGGGAAAATGGTTTATTTACTTATTGCTTGATTCGCGGACTAAAAAACAAGGAAGCAGATTTAAACAAAGACAATAAAATAAATATCTCAGAATTACAAGAATACATTCAATACCAAGTGAATTATATCTCCAATGGAACGCAAACCCCTACTTCCCGTATAGTAAATACACAATTAGACTATAGAATTTGGTAACTACTACCCATTAACAAACTGATTACACAGTATTTTATTAAAAATAAGGTGTCATTTAACGCGAATTTTAATGATGTTTTTTTACCTTTGTAGCTAATTTGTAATTATTTTTTAATGAAGCAATTTATTTTTATAGTCACCTTATTACTAGCCAAATTAAGTTTTGCAAGTGACTTGACAATAAGTACTTCCATTACGTCTCCTGTTTCTGGCTGTAATTTAACCAATGCAGAAATAGTGAAAATCACTATCATTAATGCGGCTACCTCTCCTTACTCTGGAACTTTTGATGTTTCTTATACTTTGAATGCCGTCACTACTACAGAAAGTATTACCGTACCAATACTTGCTACGAGTACGACTTATATTTATGAATTCAATACGCTGGTAGATTTATCTGCTTGTGCCATTCACGACTTCACCTTTGTTGTTTCTGATATTAATGACACTAACCCTTCCAACGATACAGTTACAGCATCCATTACAAATGACTGTACGCCAACACCAGGTACATTTACTGGCGCTACAAATGTTTGTATCGGCATGAACAATGGCGCTCTTGATTTAGTTGGTAATTCTGGTCAAATCTTAGATTGGGAAAACAGTATCGATAACGGAACCAATTGGAACAGCTTGACAAACAATTCCACTAGCCAATCATACAACAACATCACTTCTAACACCAACTATCGTGTTATTTTTAATGGTTTCCATGGTATCTGTCCAAACGATACAGTCTATCACTTATTAGAAATTGACTCTATCAGTCATGCAGGTATTTTAGAAAACGATTCTATTCATTGTGATACCATTTTTCCAACAGTAATTCATTTGAACAACTACACCGGAGATAACATCCAATGGTATTTGTCATTAAACAATGGCACTTCCTATACAAATTATGTAAACCCATATGATACGCTATCTTATTATGAAATTACGCCAAATTTTCAATTCTTTGCAAGTGTGAAAAATGGCACCTGCCCTGCTGACTCCAGCAATGTAATCCACATTAGCTACATAGAACAAAGTAATGCTGGTGTAATTCAAGGCGTAGACAGTATTTGTAAAGATGAACCGTTTCATACCTTGACGGTAAATGGCAGTAATGGCAATTTATTAAATTGGCAACTTTCAACGGATGGTACAAATTGGACAACGCTAACAGGAAATACGAATCCTTTTCAAACTAATATCCCTAATACATCTGCAAATTATCGTGCAATTTTTCAAGCAGGCGATTGCCCACAAGACACTTCCATGTTTCAAATCACTATCCTCGACTCCTCCAATGCAGGAATTTTAGTTGGTGCAAATTCATTTTGTGACACCATAAACAATGGTTTAATTTACGTCGATAATTTTACAGGCGATATCATTTCTTGGGTTTCAAGTATGAATAATGGTGCTACTTTTAATAGCATCCCTAATGTAAACGACACTTTATTTTATGCTAATATTAAGGAAACTACCGGTTTTGCTGTAGTGGTTCAAAATGAAAATTGTGCGCCCGACACTTCTGCATTATTGACCATTCAAATTATACAGAACTTAACAGCAGGAACCATAGTCGCTCCAGATTCGGTATGTTATTTAAGTGATTCGCTCGACATTTTCTTACAAGGCTATTCGGATGCTAACTTTTGGTGGGAAATCTCATTAGACAGTGGCTTAACATGGAGTAACACTTCTCAATTTACCCCTTTCTATACTTATAACACCACCAATCAAACCACCAATTTTAGAGTAATTAATAGTGAAATAGGTTGTGAAAATGATACTACAAATCATGTAATTCACATTTATAAGCATCCAACTTTGTCATCAAGTACAGACACCATAACCCTTGGGAATAGTATTTCTTTATTAGCCGATCCAGGATTTAGTTATCATTGGACCCCTAATATATACCTCAATAGCCCTTCCATTTATAATCCCATTGCGACCCCTGAAACCTCCACCGATTACTTGGTCGAAATTACCGGACCGGGAAATTGCATATTTACCAATAATTTTCATGTAATTGTGGCAGTTGATTTATCCATTATTGTAGTACATAATATAGTTACACCTAATGGTGACGGATTTAATGATACTTGGCAGATAGAAGAAATTGAATTTTTTGATCAAAACGAAGTAAAAGTATTCAATCAATATGGACAAATGGTTTACCAAGCAAGTCCATACTTGAACAACTGGAACACTGACAATTTACCTAATGGCACCTATTTTTACACCTTAAAACTAGCCAAAAATCAACCTGTAATTAAAGGAACGTTTACCATCATAGATCAGCAATAAATGAAATTAAATATTTTTAAATTATTCTTGTTTACAGCAATTAATATCAGCAGTATTTGCATTGGTCAACAGTCTCCATTACTTCAACACAACTACCTTTCTCCATTTGTTTATAACCCGGCATATGCTGGCATGAACGACGGTGCTGAAATGGGCATAATAAGAAATCAAAAATGGGCAGACTTTAACGGTGGAATTATCACCAATTTGTTAGTTGCACATACTAGACTAAAAACCTCAAACTCGGCAATCGGATTTAATTTAGGTAGCGATAATTTAGGCTTAACCAATCGAATAAACGCTCACCTTTCTTATGCATACCGTATTAAATTATCCGATAAGCTTACCATACAACCTGGCTTATCGGTAGGTATAATTGATCAACGCATACACATGAATGAAATTATTGGAGACGCAAATGACCCTGTACTCCAACAAAGTTTTGCCAGTAATAAAACCATTTTAGATGCAAATTTTGGTGTATTCATGCAATACGAAGCCTTTACATTAGGAATCGCAATGCCACAATTATTAGAAAATAAATTCAGTCTAAGTAACACTAATCTTTATAGTTTTGAATTGGCTAGACAATATGTTTTTAACAGTAGTTACCATTTTAAATTTAAGAAACACGATAACCTTTTTGTCAAACCAGATATTTTAGCAATCTATTCCCCAAACGTACCATTACACTATTCTGCTACTTTATTAGCTGGGCATCAAAAATGGGGATGGCTTGGTGCCACCTACAAAAGTGACTATGCTGTTGCTGCTAGTATTGGCTTTTCTTTTATTGAAAATTTAAAAATAAGCATGGCATATGATATTCCAATTGGCGCAATGGCATCCATTTCTAACAGTAATAATTTTGAAATAGCGCTTTTCTATCAAATTAAACAGAATAAACCAGCAGAAAACAACAATTTTTCAGAAGAAAAGTTAGAAAATAGACTAAAAACAGTGGTTGAGCAACAGGCTGTAAAAGATGCTATTCAATACGCAATTATTGATAGTTTAACGAACCAGATAAACATTAAAAAAATTGAACAAAAAGTACTAGAAGATGAAAATGTACTCATCAAAGAAACACTCACCCATTTCGATTCTATCAACCGAATACACCATACAAATGAGGAGATTAAAAGTAATAATGAAACTACAGAAACCGCATCTCCACGAGAGAATGAAATCTTAAAAACAAAAAATAAAACAAAAAAAAACGAAGACCAAACCATTTTAAAAAAGGGAGATAAAGGAGCTGTAGATGGTAAAAATATCAAAGTAAACCAAAAACCAATTTATGATGGTTTAAATGAATCTATTCAAACAAAAAGTATTAAAATTAAAGATGATTATTTTACAGAAGTAATGAACAGTGAGGCTTCACCAAATGGCTACTATATTGTAAATGGCACCTACTCGACTTTAAAGGAAGCAGAAAGATTATTAAAAACTGCCATTCCATTATTTCCGCAATCTAAAATTTTAATCAATTCGAGAAATCAAAAGTATTATGTTGTTTTATACTACTCAGAGGACATTAAAGGGGTTATTGATGCTTTAATTATTTCTAATTCAATCAACGAACCTGGCTTTAAAAATGCATGGGCAATGAATTATTTTTACAAGAACTAACAACCTTTTAAGAACATTCACCGTATAGTTTTATACACAAGCATTTACCATGAAATTTTTATTCTCTTTTTTACTTTCAATTTCATTCCAACTAAGCTTTGCTCAAACCACCAATGACTGGGTATTATTTCATGCCGAAAATGGCGTATCTTTTTACAAATTAGAAGCCGATTGTCAACCTACCAATATTCCGAATCAAATTGGAATCCTCATTAAAATTGTAAACAAAAATAAGCAAGAAATTACCGCAACATGGGATTTGAGACTATGGTATGACAATAAAGAATTTACATCAAATATTGCCGATAAAGAAAATCAATTAACCGTTGTAATTCCAAAAAATGAAGAAATTTTAGGTAATTGCGATACACCCTTTGGCAATTTATATATTCTTAAACGCTTTACGACCTTTAATAACAGTGCTACTTTAACAGATTTTAAATTTGACAATATTCGCATTACGATTAACAAATAATGAATAACTTAAAAAGGCTAAATTTTTATCTAATATTTATACTTATTTCTGTGGGGGCAACAAGTCATGCACAGAATGTAGCGGCATATGCAGATAATACTTTTTTAAGTTGTGGTGGTGGCGTGGTTAAGTTGTCTGCAGTTGGTAATACTTCCTCCACTATCTTTGGGGATAATTTTAACACGAGTTCCTTAACTGCAGGATGGACAACAGGTCCTGCCGCACAATTTAATAATCCATGTGGTACTTCTTTAGATGGAACAACTTACCTTTGGATGGGCTCTTCTACCTCAGCACCGCGAACACTGACTACTTCTAATCTAGATGTCTCCTGTGGTGGTAATGTTTGTTTCGATTTTAAATTCATGTGTGAATATTGTGGGGACCAATCCCCTTGTGAAGGAGCCGACTTTTACAATGAAGGGGTAAGTTTACAATATTCTACCAATGGTACTACTTGGATTGACATTGCTTATTTCGCTCCAAATGGTAACTTACTGACCAATTACCCAGGAATTGGCGCTACTGCTCCTATTGCTTTTGGCGCTACAAATTTTACAACATGGGATAATTATTGTTTTCCAATTCCAATTGGTGCCGTAGGTAACAATACCAAGTTTCGTTTATTCCAATGGGGGTCTTCGGGAAATAATTATGACCATTGGGGAATTGATAATTTCTATGTTAATGCCACCCCTTGCTCTCCATATTATTATGACTGGTTACACATTCCTGGTTCACCAGATGCTGCATCCGTTTCTACCTATATTACCCAAACCACAACCTTTGTGGTTAATTATACAGATGGCGTAACTACTTTTACGGACCAAGTAACTGTAGTTGTTGATAATTTAGAATTTGACACTATCATTGTAAATCCGGCAAGTTGTTATGGTCTTAGTGATGCCTCCATACAAGCAAATATGTTAAATGGTCAAGCCCCTTATAGTTTTATATTAAATGGCCCCATTCAAGCTACTAATTCTACGGGTAATTTTAATAATCTTCAGGCTGGTTTATATGTCTTAGAAGTAACTGATGCTTTAGGTTGTACTGTTATTGCTAATGTTGTGCTACCAGAAGGGCCTTCATGTTGTACCGTTACCAGCAATGGAACAGATCCAACTTGTGATGGCTATACAGATGGCGCAATAGTCGCGAATGCTTCAGGAGGTATACCATCCTATGCATACCAATGGTATACCGCTGCAAACACCCCAATTAATGGACAAACTTATCAAAGTATAGGCGGGCTTTCTGCTGGGACTTATTATGTAGAAATTCAAGATATATCGGGCTGTATCAACCGAGACACCATAACCATTTCGGCTCCCTTGCCATTAACCGGGAACTTAATTACAAACCAAATAAGTTGTTTCGGTTCCTGCAATGGAGCCATACAACTTCAAAATCCTGCGGGAGGCACACCACCTTATCAATATTCCTTAAATGGTAATAATTTTTCTGGCATAAATACTTTCCCCAATCTTTGTGAAGGAAATTACACCTTTACCATCAAAGACAATAAAAATTGTACACTTCAACTATTAGATACCATCATAGAACCCGAAAAATTAGTCCTTTTTGATACCTTAATTAAAAAAGAAATTTGTGGCGGTGGAGATGGAGAAATATATGTATCAGCGGAAGGTGGTAGTCCAATTTACACTTATACTTTAGGTGCTAACACCAACACTAATGGCATTTTTACTAACCTATCCGCAGGAAGTCAACAGATTACAGTTACGGATATTAATGGTTGTACCACTAACATAGATGTTACTTTATTGAATATTCCTCCACCAAATCCAGTTATTGACTACCAGCAAGATGTTGCATGTGCCGGTGGAATAAACGGGGCAGTAACCATTGTAGTAACCATTACAACCGGTACCTCTCCTTTTACTTTTAACCTCAACAATACGGGACCTTCTCCAACAAATACTTTTAACGTTAATGCTGGAGCACATTCTGTTGTAGTAAATGATGCCAATAACTGCACCGGAACCATCATGTTCAACATAGGGCAACCTTCCCCATTATCCTTTACTACTTCTCATACTGACATTAATTGTAATGGGGTTTGTGATGGAACAGTAACCGTAAATGCAAGTGGTGCAACGCCGCCCTACCAATATAGTTCTGACGGAGGATTGAGCTTCCAAAACTCTCCTACTCTAACCGGTCTATGTGCTGGAAATACAGACGTTCGGGTGATTGATGCCAATGGTTGTTTGGCAAATTCCACCATCAATATTGGTGGACAAACCGCCATTAGTTCTTCCTATACAAAAGTCGATCCTACCTGTCATAATGGTTGTGATGGAAGCATTAGTTTTGGATTAACCAGCGGCGGCAACCCAAATTATTTATACAGTGTTGATGACGGTACAAATTATTTTAGTTCTCCTTTTTTTGTCAACCAATGTGCTGGAACCTACAATTTGAAAGTTAAAGATGCTAATAATTGTGTTTACGCTATGAATGGCATTGTACTAAACAATCCTTTAGAGATTGGTTTTAATACAATTTCAAACACAGGGTCTAATTGTAACTTCTCTAATGGTGGCTTCGAAGTACAGGCTATAAATGGTACAGCAGGCTACATTTATTCTATTGATAATTTTACAAACACACAAAATAATGGTAACTTTTCTGGATTGAATGCTGGAATTTATACGGTAATTGTTCAAGATGCAAGCGGCTGTGAAGACACCATTCTAAAATCAGTTAGTGATTTAGAAATTAGCACAACTCTTGATTCTACACATAACGTAACATGTTTTGGCGGTCAAGACGGTGCTGTATTTGTAGAGGTTACCATTGCCCTTCCTCCAATTAGCTTTACATTAGATAGTATTTATTTTCAAACCAATGGTGCTTTTGACGCTGCCACCAATCCAAATGTACATATACCTGCAGGGACCCATTATGTCATTATTCATGACAGTGGTAATTGTAGTGATTTTTATGAATTTACCATCACAGAACCGGACAGCATCACTTACAATATCAATACTGTAAATACTACTTGTTTAAACTCAAATGATGGGCAAATTTCATTTAGTAATATTTTAGGAGGAAATGCCGGCCCATATAGTTATAGCATAGATTCTGGATTGACTTACCATAATACGAATACATTTATTGGATTAGCTGCAGGAATATACAATACCCGAGTACAAGACAGTAAAGGCTGTTACGCCGATATGCAAATAACCATCTCAGAACCTTCTGCCATCACCACAACTATTAACCCCACCAATTTAATTTGTCATGGCGACCAAACAGGTAGTATGATTTTTGTAGCGCAAGGTGACAACGGTCCTTATAACTTCGACATAGGTGCATCAAGCAATACAACAGGTATATTTATCGGTCTTAATGCCGGACTTTATAACATTAAAATTACAGATGCAAATGGCTGTACCCTAGACACGGTACATACCCTAAATCAACCAGATACCATTACAGCAGTTTGGAACACAACTGATAATGCCTGTTTTGGCAATTGTGATGGTGAAATTTTAGTCACTGCTTTAGGTGGAACACTCCCCTACCTATACAGTGCCAATAATGGTGTCAACCAACAAGCATCTAACTTACTGACTAACTTATGTAATGGTATTCATAATATCCAAATTGAAGATTTTAAACACTGTGTTTACAACGTGAATCAAACCATCACCTCTCCTACTCAACTCATAATGTCTACCACCAAAACAGCCGCTACTTGTGGTGTGAATAATGGTAGTATTACAGCAACTCTTTCCGGAGGCACTTTACCTTACAATTATTACATCAGTAATGACAATGGCCTTACTTTTTCCGGCCCTTCAACGAATAACCAATATAACAATTTATCCCCCGGTTCTTATCTCATTAAAGTGGTTGACAATAATTTTTGTTCTATTCAGAAAAACATAGTTGTTTCCGCTACCAACCCACCAACTATAGACTTTGTAAATACAGTTGATATTTTATGCTTTGGAAATGCAAACGGGAGTATCACCATTAATAGCGCCATGGGTACGGGTATGCATGAATACAGTATGGACGGAATCAACTACCAAACGAGTAACACTTTTACTGGCATTGCCGCAGGAACTTATAGTGCGTATGTTAGAGATGCAAATTTATGTGTATCTCAATCAACAGCAACAATCAATGAACCTGCAATATTAAACTCCACGATTAGTAAATCAGATTTAATTTGTAACAACGATTTTTCAGGATCTATTAATGTAGTGCCTAATGGCGGAAAACAACCATACACTTATTCTATTGATAATGGTATTAGTTATCAATCTGCAGGTACTTATACTTACCTAGACGCTAATAATTATACCGTCATTGTAATAGATGCTAATAATTGTTCAGATACAAACCTGATTACCATTACAGAACCATTAGCTATTACAACGCCGAATTTTACAAGTAGCAATACCTCTTGTTATGGTTTTTGTGATGGTTCCATTGACTTAGGACCAAGTGGTGGGACAGGGACTTTAACCTATCAATGGACTGGCAATATTGCCAACCCAAATTCTGCCATTGCTAACAATGTTTGTGCTGGAACGTACAATGCAATTATTACGGATGCCAATGGCTGTTCACTGGACGTATTTAATATTATCCTTACAGAGCCTCCAGCTATTTTAATCAGTAGCGTGGTACCTACTAATATCGATTGTTATAAAAATTGTACTGGTGAAATTTTAGTTAATGCACCCAACGCTGTTAATTATGAAATTATACAGGCGGGAAACAGTACTATCAGTCCTAGTAATACCTTTTCAAATTTATGCATTGGCAATTACGACATTATAGTGACAGATGTTTTTGGTTGTACCGACTCATCTAATACCACTATTACACAACCAGACAGCTTATATGGTACAGTTCCAAACGATTGGGAGAATGTGTGTTTTGGAAGTTCCTTGAATATTTCTGCAGGCTTTACCTATGGAGGTACTGGGCCATTCACCTTCAATTGGGTAGATAATTATGCAAATACTTATCCAGCAACCAATGTCTTTACCCAAGTTGCGACACAAAATAACACCTTCACTTTCGACATTACAGATGCAAATGGTTGTACCGCTGGCCCCTATTCCTTTAACATGACCGTTACAGATCCACTTACCAGTTCTATTACTTCAAATGTAGTACATATATGTCCTGGTGGCACTGCTCTGATCACAGCGAAAGGAATTAATGGACAATTGATTGATTTTGGAGATACTTTAGATTACGCGTATAGCTGGAATACAGGTAATCCGAACGACACATTAAGCACCTTAACAGTTTCTCCAAATGACACCACCACTTATACTGTATCCATTACGGATTATTGTAATACGACAGATATTTCTAGTGTTACCATCAATGTTTACCCTGACCCCACGCCTAAAATTGTTGGTGGCGACACCATTTGTGCAGGTGAACCTATCAGTTTGAGTAATGGTAATTACCTTACTGGCTCTAGCTGTAATTGGAAGTTTAGCAATGGTTATCAGTCTAATTCTTGTTCCCCTACAATTAATTTTACAGAACCAGGCTGTTATGATGTTACTTTATCCGTTTCAAATCCTAATGTAGGTGGACCTACCTGTTATGCCACCGTAACACAAGCAGATATTATATGTATTAATCCTTTACCTATTGCCAAATTTACATTTGCACCTGAAAAACCGATTGTAACAGATGGTAAAATTGATTTTATGAATCAATCAATTGGTGCCGATTATTATAATTGGAGGTTTGGAGGTTACGAAACCACCCAAGATTCTAGTCCATTATTCCAGTTTAGTTTTGACCAACAAACAATAGTCAACACTTGTTTAGAGGTTGCTACCAAGTTTGGTTGTAAAGATGTATTTTGTAAAACCATCTTAATTCAAGATAATATGCTCTTTTATGTCCCTAATTCTTTTACACCAGACTATGAAAGTAGAGACAACAATATCTTTAAAGCCGAATTTACAGCTGGATTTGATCCCTATGAATTTGAAATGTTAATCTTTAATAGATGGGGAGAAATTGTTTTCCAATCCAGAGATGTAGCAGAAGGTTGGGACGGAAACTACGGAACTACTCCTGCAATACAAGCAGTATATGTTTGGAAAATAAATTACCTAGATACCTTTGACGGTACCCACAAAACAGCCACAGGGCATGTTACACTTTTAAGGTAAATAAAAAACAATCCTACTTATACCCTAACCACCGATCTAACTCCTTCTATTTGCTCAAACTTAGTAATTAGTTTATCCAAATGTTCGGTATCAAAAACGTAAAGCATAATATTCCCTTCAAAAATACCGTCATTAGATTCAAATGAAATGGATTTCATGTTTACATTTAGTTCCAAAGAAATAATATTAGTAATTCTGTTCACAATTCCCATATCATCAATACCCGTGATTTTAATACCCGTCAGTTCCGCTTTCAGTTTTTGACTTTGCCATTTAGCCTTTAAAACACGGTAAGCATAATTAGACATTAATGCAGTTGCGTTTGGACAATTAACCCGGTGTATTTTTATACCCTCCGTAGCCGTAATAAAACCAAAGACATCATCTCCTGGAATTGGACTACAACAATTAGCCAATCGGTATTCCACATTCTTGAAATCTTCACCAATAACAATAGTATCCTTTTTATTATCGACACAAGTTATGATGTTTTTTAAAGAGGAAGATGTAATTTTTGGTGCAGGCGTTTTTTTAAGTATGAAATGCTTATTGTTTACAGGAATTGTTCTTAATTTAGATAAATCAATTTTACCTTTCGCTATTTGGTAATACAATTCAGTAGCACCATGCATGTGGTAAAATTTTTCCAACACACTTACATTCTCACTGTTAAACAACACGTCAATTTGCTTAAACTTTCTCTGCAAGGTTTCCTTACCATCACTGGCAATTTTTTTCTCCTCTTCTTTTAAAGATGCTTTAATGCGTTGTTTTGCTCTTGCCGTCACCACAAATTTTAACCAATCTTCTTTCGGTCTTTGTTTTGAACTAGTAATAATTTCCACCTGATCGCCACTTTTTAAAGAATGACTCAAAGGCATCAATTTACCATTTACCTTGGCGCCAATACAACGCATACCAATATCGGTGTGAATATCAAAAGCAAAGTCTAAGGTGGTGCCACCAACAGGTAAGACACGTAAATCTCCAGAAGGGGTAAATACATATATTTCCTCATTGAATAAGTTCAGTTTAAACTCATCAATAAAATCAACTGCATTTTCATCTGGGTTCTCTAATAAATCTCTAATTTCACCTAACCACTTATCAAAATTAGATTTTTTTGCATTATTTTCTTTATATTTCCAATGCGCTGCATAGCCTTTTTCAGCTATTTCATCCATTCTTACACTCCTAATTTGTACTTCGACCCATTTTCCAGTTGGACTCATCACCGTGGTATGTAACGATTCGTATCCATTGGTTTTAGGTATCGAAATCCAATCTCTCAAGCGATCTGGATTGGGTTGATAAAAATCAGTCACAATAGAGTAAACTCTCCAACATCTTGATTTTTCCAACTCCAAAGGTGCATCTACAATAATTCGAATGGCAAAAATGTCATAGATTTCATCAAAAGTTAAATTCTTATTTTTTAATTTTTTATATATCGAAGAAATACTCTTGTACCTGGCTTTAACTTTATATTTAAATCCTGTTTTATTTAATTCACTTTTAATTGGATCAGAAAAGTTTCTAATAAATGCATTCCTTACTTCTTTAGATTTTTCAATTTTTTGTTCTATTTCTTTATAAGCATCTGGATATTTTACTTCGAAAATCATATCCTCAAATTCTTGCTTAATGGCATTAAATCCTAAACGGTGTGCTAAAGGAGCATAAAGAAACTCGGTTTCAGAACAAATTTTTAGTTTTTTATCTAATCTAACCGATCCTAATGTTCGCATATTATGCAAGCGATCTGCAATTTTTATAAAAGCCACTCTTAAATCATCCGAAATCGTTAAGATTAATTTTCTGAAATTTTCCGCTTGTAAAGAAACGTTATCATCAAACACCTCAGGAATTTTAGTCAACCCATCTATAATCATTCTGACTTTTAAGCCAAATTTATCTTCAATGTCCTGCAATGTAATATAGGTATCCTCCACGGTATCGTGTAATAGAGCAGCTACAATGGCCGTGGTTCCTAAACCCATTTCTTCTGCACAAATTCTAGCAACAGCAATTGGATGGTAAATATAAGGTTCGCCTGATTTTCTACGCACTCCTTTATGCGCCTCCATAGCCATGTTAAACGCTTCTCGAATCATCTTGGTGTCTTCTTTCGATTTTCTAAATCGTTTACTAGCACGTAACAACCCCTTGTAGGCATTTAATATGTCTAATCTTTCTCTTTCTTCATCTATTTGAACTTCAACAGCCATGCGTTTCTTTTATTTCCCTACAAATTTAAACTTTATAAATTAGAACATAAAAAAAGCGTTATAAAATTATAACGCTTTTTACTATTATTTATGCAGCAGATTAACTGAATAGTCCACCAAGTTTATTTTTGAAAGTGTTCACTAAATCACTATCTCCAAACATGTCCAATACGCTTCCTCCTTCTTTGTCTCCTCCTTCTGCCATAGCATTAGAAGTACCGCCCATGAATTTTGCCATTACCACACTTTTAATTTGATCAATGATACCTTCATCAAGTCCTAATTTATTTTTTAAATTAAAAGCTAAATCTCCTTCTAATTTACCTGCCATACCATTTGCAGCCTCTGTATTCTCATTTTGAGAAAATAGATTTTTAATGGTATCAACGTTTCCTTTTGCGTTTTCTTTGTTTACTCTGTATTTAACTGCATCCGCAGCTTGGTTTGTTACTGCAGCTTTATCTTGCTCCGACAATCCTACTTTTTCTAAGATATCTCCCAAGTCTACTTTTTTCATTAAATCATCTAATCCAAACATTTATTTTTTTTTAAGTTATTATTATACTTAGCAAAATACCAATTATTATACCATCTTTCAAATTGACGCTATATTTTTTCCTACTTTTATTGTTTTCAATCTAAAACACATGCAAATGATGCTAAAAAAAGTACTAATAATTCTTGTCTTATTGGTTACATCCCTAGGCTATGGTCAGGAGAAATGGGAAGATTTCACAGGAAAACAAAAAGCTTTTTTTTATCAGCTCACACGAAAAATTGAAAACTTAAAGCCGACCATTCATCCTTTATTCGAATTTACAGACTCTATTCCTTACATCAACGATACCTTACCAGACTATCCTTATGTGGAATCCTTCATTGAAAGTGATTCTTCTAAATTGATTTGTCACCATACAGAGTTTGCTAGAAAAAACAGAGGCTTATTAGGGGATGTTGGTATGCATTATGCCGCTTGGGAATTGGATTTATTGCTTCAATTTAGAAATTCAACAAAATTAAAATACGCCTATTTAAAGCCAAAATTTGAATACTTTGTTCAATTAATTCTCGAAAATGCACCAAGTAATTTAGCGACCATCAACACTAATGGGAAATATGAATTATCGCCTAGTATTCTAAACTACCTTTCTCCAAATCTTACCATTGGAGAAAAAATGGCAGCCATTAAAAATAGTGGTTTTACACCGGATGAAAAATATGCTATCCTACAATCCATTTATGCAGCACAAGAAAAATACATGCACATTCGGGCCAATGAAATAGTCGACATTTTAACCCAGAATAATATAAATACTACGCATTATATGTTAGCCGCTGGAGATGGTGAAGATTGGAATGATTTAGAATCTATCATCAGAACTAAATATAATCGCGCCTTACCCGACCCTAAAGCCTTATTCAATTATCAACTAAAGACAAAACGAAGCGAGGATAAATCCAATAAAAACATTTTAGTAAGTGATGCACCTGTGATAAAAATGAGTACCAAGGTAAATCACCAAACTCACTTACATATAGATGCCTGGGCATATCACCCAGAAAGACAAACCACCATTGTAGTACAAAAAGGTGGTAGCTCTTATGTGTTATATGGGAAAAATGAACAGCGTTATGTTTCTCCCGATTCTACTTTTGGGGAAGGCGTAACTTATTGGTCGCTTATTAAAAATTTAGAAGAAGTCTGGATTGCTGATTTAAAAGAAAAAATATATGGTAAAAAAGGGTTCGATTATTATATTGCCTTGTATGAAAAAAAGCAAGCCAAAACAAGAATGCACATAAAAGTGACCGAAGAAAAATTAGATGCTATTCGATACACGCCTGCTGCAGCACCTAAAATGAAAAAATCTAGAAAAGCTAAGAAAAAGAAAAAAAAGAGTGCCGGACTTTCCTACCAGGACTCTAATTATGTACCACATGGTAAGCTGACAAAAACGGCAAAAAAAAGGCAAATACAACAACACAATTTAATTGCTTTAAATGGTCAATTAGAAACGGAGTTAGCTACCTTAAGACAACTGAAAAAAGAAAAAGAAGAAGCCTTTGATTTACTGTCAAAATTTGAGACCAAATTAGACCAAATGAAAAAAAATATGGGCTTTAATTTAATGGCCTACGAAAAAGATAAATTAGGAAATTACCTTTTTACAGATGGTGCTACTTTTAATGTACAAACACAAGACCTTACTTTTCCTGAAGCAGACGAAGTTGATTATTTTGAAGTAATTTTAGTCAGCTTTGGTGAATCAGTATTTGATAAAAATTTAGCAGAATTTTTTGTGCATTTTAATTTAAGCCATACATTAAGTAAAGATGTTTTTGTTTTAGATGAATTCAGCACAAAAATTAAAAAATCTGGTGCGTACAGTAAAAGTGATTCTATTCAAACAATGGAATTCTTCCATGAATTATCCAATAAAAAAATGCCTATTACCATTCAATTAAATGGATTAGGCGTTGCGAATGGTACGCCTCCTTATCCTATATCTGTTAATACAAAGCCAGTTGTGGCAGACGAAACCCATAAAAACAAACTGTTTTATTATCTGCAAATTCAAAAAGGTTCAAGTTTAGCATATAACTTAACCGTGTGGTCCAATGAATTTATACCTACAGACCAAAATATAAAAAGAAAAATAATTGTTGACCAAAACCCTCAATTAAATCCAATTGAGGTAGAAACGGCTGTTCAGGCAAAGGCCTTTTTCGATAATTACAAAGTTGAATTGACTGCACTCGCTACGTTATGGATTAAAGATACCAAGCAAAGAAAAACGGTATTAAAACGCATTAAATCTTTAAAAGCGAAAACAGTGCTTGTAAATGGTGAAGAAATTAAAATATAAAGAAAGAGGTTACTTTTTATTTCGTAATTTTGCAACCCAATAATGGAAGAAGAAGAAGAAAACATGTCCTTTTTAGGACACTTAGAAGAATTACGTTGGCGATTAGTTAAGGCTGTTATTGCGGTACTTTTAGTTGCTATTGTTGTATTTATTTTTCGGCAAGAGATTATTGACACTTTATTTATCAAATTAAAAAGTGGTGAATTCCCTACCTTTAAACTGGCTTGCGAGTGGTTTGGAATATGTTTTGAAGATGTAAAAATTAATTTTCAAAACACGGCATTGGCTGGACAGTTTGGTACCTCAATTAAAATGGCTTTGGTAGGTGGCTTTATAGGTGCCTTTCCTTTTGTATTTTACCAAATTTGGGGATTTGTTAAACCAGGCCTTAAAAAAAATGAAAGAAAATCATTTCGCGGTATCACATTCTTCATCAGTATTTTATTTTTTATTGGTGTCCTTTTTGGTTATTATGTAATTGCCCCTTTGACCGTTAATTTTTTAGGTAATTTTTTATTGACTGAAAATGCAAAGAATGACTTAATAATCAGTGATTTTATTTCTACCATCATTTCTACCATTATATTAACAGGGGTTATTTTTCTATTACCTGTTTTTATACTTATCTTTTCTAAGATAGGTATTATCACTTCTGACTTTTTAAAGAAATACAGAAAACACTCCATAGTAGTGGTTTTATTATTGGCAGCAATCATTACTCCGCCAGATGTATTTACGCAAATTATTGTCACCATCCCAATCATGTTTCTATATGAATTTGGAATATTTATAGCCAAGAGAATTGAAAAGAAGAGACGTGCAGCAGAACTAAAGCAATAGCAATGAAAATATTGCTTACATGTCTTATCGTTATTTCTACTTCCTTATCCTATGGCCAATACTTAACGGGTATAGTTTTGGATTCTATTTGGAACGAACCTATCCCTTTTGCTAAATTATATCTTGAAAAAAGTGAAACTTCAGCCATTGCCAACGTAAACGGTGAATTTCATCTTAAAATTTTATATGGGACAGATGTTTTACAGGTTTCTAGCATAGGCTATGAGCCACGAAAAATCACTTTTTCTAAAAATGAAACAGATACCATACTCATTAAATTAAGTCCGAATACCACCTTAAATGAGGTGGAGGTTATTGCAAGCAAAACAAACCCTGCATTTGAAATTCTAAAACGAATACATGAAAATGCAAAATTGAATAATCCTGACGCTTTGGATGCCTATGAATATGAAGCATACAATACGATTCAATTCAATTTATCAAACATTAATGAAAAATTTGAAGACAGGGCACTGATTAAAAACTTCGACTTTATTGTCGACTATATGGATACCATGAATGGTAAAAAAACTTTACCCTTTATGTTTACAGAATCCGTTTCTAACTATTATTACCATAAAACCCCCGCCTTAAAAAAAGAGGAAATGATTGCCTCAAGGGTCACAGGATTTAGCATCATCAGCTTAGATAAATATACCGGTGAACTCTTTCAAAAATTTAATATATACGATAATTTTATTGACATTTTCAACATGGACTTTATGAGTCCAATTGCCTTGGGTAGTCGCGGGTTTTACGACTATACTTTGATGGGACGTGACACCGTGAATGGGGAACCTTGTTTTTACATGAAATTCAATCAAAAACGAAAAGGTGATGCGACTTTTAATGGAGAATTTTGGGTCAGTGATGCCAGTTATGCAATTGTTAAAGTAAGCGCAACTCTGCCAGATGCGATTAACATCAACTATGTTTCCTTCCTTAAAATAACACAACATTATACCGAAGTTGAAAAGCAAGCTTGGTTTGTCGAGAATGAAGACCTAGAAATTCATTTTAAAGTATTGAATGATGTTAAGAAAGCTTACTTAATGGACTTGAAAGTATATAAAAACACCAGTAGAAAAAACATTAAAGTCAACCCCGTGCGGCCACTTAGTTTTTATGTAGCGGATGTGGTACTCAATGATTCTTCCAAATTTTATAGCAATGAACAATGGGCAGCTATTCGACATCAACCATTAGATACGGTAGAAGAAGGTATTATTGAAATGGTGGATAGCTTAGAACAGAACCCTACTTTTAAACTTTATAAAAAAATATCTTACTTAGGCTATACCGGTTTTTGGCAAATGGGTCCTATTGAACTAGGGAGTATTTATTCCCTATATCAAAATAATACCGTGGAAGGCAATCGTATTTTTCTTTCCGCAAGAACATCAAACAAATTCAGTCGTAACCACGAAATTTCTGCTTATGGGATTTATGGGGATTTAGACAAGCAATTTAAATATGGAGGCTCTTATCGTTGGAAGTTTAAACACCCCAATCGAGAGATTTTAAGGTTTGCTTACAAAAAGAAAATAGAACAATTAAGTCTTTCCCCAACCTTGGGCGATATTGGTAACGCTTTTTCAACCTTACTATCTGTCGGTGACATTGACAAGCTCACCATGGTCGATCAATTTTCTGTCGGGTTTGATAAGGATTATGCTTTTGACATGCGGACTTTCTCAGCCGTTCAATGGAAAAAATTTACCGCATTACAAGCATCCGACTACCAAAGGGTTTCTGGTCTTGACACCTTAAGAATTAATACCATTACATCCTTCGAAATTAGAAATCAAATCATGTACACCAAAGACGAGAAATTTATTTCTGGGAGTTTTGATCGCATTTCATTGGGTTCAAAATACCCTATTATTAGTTTGACACACACGCTTGGAATAAAAAGTATTTTAGGTAGCCAGTACAATTTTAATCGATTAGATTTCATTGTCGACCACAGACCCAAACTCGGTGTGTTCGGTAGACTAGGTTATACCTTATACGCGGGTAAAATATTCGGAACACTCCCCTATCCTTTTCTGAATGTACACGAAGGGAATCAATCCTTTTATCTACAACAAAGCTCCATGAACCTTTTGAGGTATTATGAGTTCATTAGTGACACGTGGATAGGTTTAAATGTAGAACACCGCTTACAAGGATTTATAATGGATAGAATTCCTTTGGTAAGAAAAGCCAAATTAAGGTTGGTTTACGGTGGCAAAATGGTGATTGGAACTTTATCCAACAAGCATGAATCAGAAATGTTGTTCCCTAGTTTTTCTAACACATTGAGTTTTTCAAAACCTTATGCTGAAGTTAGTGTAGGCGTAGAAAATGTATTAAAATTTATACGAATTGATGCAATATGGCGTTTAACCTACCTCAATCATCAAGATATTACTAAATTTGGTGTGAAATTTGTTTTTACAGGAGACTTTTAAGCCATGATGAAATTATTAACAGAAGACATAAAAAAATCATACAAAGGAAGAGCCGTAGTTAAAGGAGTTTCTATTGAAGTAAATCAAGGAGAAATTGTTGGGCTACTCGGTCCGAATGGCGCAGGAAAAACTACTTCATTCTATATGATTGTCGGCTTGGTTCGGCCAAACTCAGGTCGTGTAATCTATAATAACATTGACATTACCAATTTTCCAATGTACAAAAGGGCACAAATGGGAATTGGCTACCTGCCTCAAGAAAATTCTGTGTTTAGAAAGTTGTCCATTGAAGACAATATTCTTGCAGTACTTGAATTGACTAAGTTAGACAAAGCTGCAAGAGAAGCTAAGTTAGAAGAGTTAATATCTGAATTTAACTTGAACCATGTAAGAACTAATTTAGGTCAGAGTTTGTCGGGTGGAGAAAGAAGAAGAACTGAAATTGCAAGGGCTTTGGCTACCGATCCTAAATTCATTTTATTAGACGAACCTTTTGCCGGTGTAGATCCCATTGCTGTGGAAGACATTCAAAACATTGTTTCCAAATTAAAAAATAGAAATATTGGCGTTTTAATCACCGACCATAATGTACAGGAGACCTTGGCAATTACAGACAGAACCTATTTACTTTTTGAAGGAAGTATACTAAGACAGGGAACTGCGGAAGATTTATCAAAAGATGAAATGGTGAGAAAAGTGTATTTGGGTGAAAATTTTGAATTGCGTAAAAGAGTGGCAAAGTAAATTGTTTTTTTAAAACATTTTATTCAAAGATTACCTCTCCTATTTATTTAGCATAAAAATATCCTTAACTTAGACTCACCTTAACAAGATACTTTATAACTTATAACCAATGAGTGTTTATTACAATAATTTAGTTTACCTATTAGATAGAAAAGACTTGAGTGTTGCTCAATTTGAAAACGTCATTTTAATTCCTAAAAATAAAATACTAGAACCAACTCCTGTTGAATTAGTGAAAATAGCGAATTACCTAGATATTTCTATTGACCTGCTCATCACCAGACCTCTTAAAAATTTGAACAAGGTACTTTCTACAGATATTAAAATGATTATTTTAGATGTAGACGGAACAATGACAGATGGCGGAATGTACTTTACTGAAAACGGTGACCAAATGAAAAAATACAATACCAAAGATGGTATGGCCATTAAAAACCTAGTTAAAACTGGTTTTCAATTTGGAATTATTTCACATGGTTACAAAATTAAAGTAGTGGAAGACCGTGCTAAATTATTAGGCATACAAAATTTATATGTTGGGAAAGAAGACAAACTAACGATACTCAACCAATGGTTAACGGAATTGAATTTAACCCTTGAACAAGTCGCTTTTGTGGGTGACGACATCAATGACATAAAGATTATGGAAGCTGTAGGCTTATCTGCCTGCCCTAAAGATGCGGTTAAATCTGTGAAAGCTATTGCCGATATTATTCTTGAAAAAGATGGTGGCAAGGCCTGTGTGCGAGAATTTATTGATGAATACATAACAAAATAAATATGATTATAACAACAACAGAAACCGTTCCTGGGAAAGAAATTGAAAGTATTTTAGGTATTGCTAGAGGAAGTAGTGTAAGGGCTCGAAATATTGGACGTGACTTTATGGCTGGCTTAAAAAATATTGTCGGTGGAGAAATTGAAGAATATACCAAGCTACAGGCCCAGTCTAGAGAACAAGCACTAGAAAGAATTCAAAAAGATGCGGAAAAAATGGGAGCAGATGCCATAGTTTCTATGAGAATGAATACATCTATGGTCATGCAAGGCGCTGCAGAAATTTTAGTTTACGGCACTGCAGTAAAATTTAAATAATGAGCCCCATATTTCCAATTGCTATTATTGTGCTCTATGTGCTGTTTGCTGCTTTAACCATAGCACTCTTAGTATACCTTGTTATCCGAAGATTTAAACTTAAGGAAGAAGAGACTTTTGAGAAAAGAGAAAATTAAAAAAGGGTTTACATTGCTGTAAACCCTTTTAATAATTAAATAAGTTTCTTAATTGAAATCACAAGAACCACCTGCAAGAATCCATGAAGCACCAACTGCATCACAAGCATCTTTTGCATCACTTTTCTTAACATCTTTCAATTCATACGTGTAAACTTCACTATCGATAGTACACTCACATGTATAATCTTTTTTACATGAAGCCAATGCTAACATACTTACTGCGGCAATTAAAATTACTTTTTTCATTTCTTTTAGTTTTAAGTTACGGCAATATATTAATTACTTGCTAGTTGACAAATTTATTCCCACATTATTTTTCCATTAATTTTTTTCTATAACTTTTTATTAATTAGCCATTGGCCTAAAGCAACGATAAACACTAACATTCAGCTTTTCAATACTTAAGAAAAACAAATACAAGAATACCAATTTCCCAGTAAAATTTATTCAATTGCACACATTGAAAATTGAATAAATTTTAGTCTCCTCCACTTTGATGCACAAAAAAAGCCCCAACGATAAATGTCGGGGCTTTTAAATATATTAGAATAATAAAAAAATCAATTACTAACCCAAGTACATTCTTTCTCTTCACATTGCTCTTGAAATACTTTCGCATTCTCTCTACTTGTTTCTGGATACTCTTGGCTACTGATCACCTCTTCTCCATCTTCATCCAAGCATTCACAAGTGTAGTTTTTATTACAAGCAGTAAAAAGAAATAAGCCTACCGTGCTGATTATAAATATTTTTTTCATTTTGATTCGTTTTAGATGTCTAAATATATCAATTGTAAAATGAAATTACAACTGTCTATTTCATTTTTTATTTGTTTTACTTAAAAGTCAGCCAAAGTTTTATCAATTATTGCTACGCAAGCCATCAATTCTGCTTCATTCATTACCAATGGTGGCGCAAAACGAATAATATTACCGTGCGTTGGTTTTGCCAACAAACCATTTTCTTTCAATGCCATACATATGTTCCAAGCCGTTTTACTGTCTTCCGTGTCATTAATAACAACAGCATTTAATAAACCTTTACCACGCACTAAATTTACAATAGCATATTTATCCACCAACTTATTCATTTCACTTCTGAACAACTGACCTAATTGCTCCGCATTTTCAGCCAAACGTTCCTCTTTAATCACTTTTAAAGCTGCTATCGCTACCTTAGCTGCCACAGGGTTTCCACCAAATGTAGAACCGTGTTGACCTGGTTTAATCACCATCATAATAGCATCATTTGCCAATACAGCTGAAACTGGATAAGCACCCCCGGATAAAGCTTTACCTAAAATTAAGATGTCTGGTTTTACATTCTCGTGATCAACTGCTAATAATTGTCCTGTTCTTGCAACACCTGTTTGAACTTCATCCGCAATGAACAAAACATTGGCTTTTTCACAAGCTGCCTTTGCATTCGCTAAATATCCCGCATCAGGAACAAATACACCTGCTTCTCCTTGAATTGGTTCAACTAAAAATCCAGCAACATTTTCTTCTTTCAATGCTGTCTCTAAAGCAGCAATATCGTTGTACGGTATTTTAATAAAACCTGGTGTATATGGTCCAAAGTTTTTTCTTGCATCTTCGTCATTAGAAAATGATATAATGGTAGTTGTACGTCCGTGAAAATTGTTTTCGCAAACAATAATTTTCGCTTTATTTTCATCAATTCCATTCTTCTCGTAAGCGTATTTTCTACACAACTTGATAGCCGTTTCAACTGCTTCTGCACCAGTATTCATTGGCAATACTTTATCGAAACCAAAAAACTCAGTTACATATTTTTCATATTCTCCCAAACAATCATTGTAAAAAGCCCTTGAAGTCAATGTCAAAGTTTTTGCTTGCTCAGTCATGGCTGCAACAATCTTTGGATGACAATGTCCTTGATTTACGGCAGAATAAGCAGAAAGAAAATCAAAATACTTTTTCCCTTCTACATCCCATACATAAACTCCTTCTCCTTTTGCTAAAACAACAGGTAATGGATGATAATTATGTGCGCCATATTTATTCTCTAACTCTATTATCTGTGTCGAGGTCATTTTTTCAGTTGTGTTTGTCATTTTTTATAATTTAAAGATTAATATTCGCCTCGTCACGGAGAGAGCACATCCTTTCCTCAAATTATGCTGGAGAGAAATCATCCTTCTACAAAATTAAAAGAATAAAACGAAAAGTCAAAAAAATGTCTGAATTTCATATAAAATAAAACAAGGACCAATTATGATGTTTTTACCGTCCTTTTTTGAAAGAACAAAGCATTTTGCTAATTATATTTGTAAAATGCCATTAATGCGAATATGAAAACAGTTTACGACCTTACCATAAGAGATAAAAATGCCATAGAAATTGAAGAAATTCAATTAAACATGGACAATAAACAAATACTTACGAAGCTACTCAAAGAGTACAAGTACATTAAGGAGTTAAGCCAATACAATTTGAATATTAACCATAAACTATTATTACATGGGCATACCGGGTGTGGAAAAACAACTACCGCCAAGGCCATTGCAAAAGCCTTAGGTAAAAAAATTGTAATTGTTAATTTAAGTAACTTAATTTCATCCAAACTTGGTGAGACTGCACAAAATATCCAAGTCCTTTTTGAAAAAGCAGCCAATGAAAAGGCGGTACTCTTTTTAGATGAATTCGATTATATTGGAAAAGCGAGAGACTTAGAAGATACGGATGCCGGTGAAATGAAGCGCTTGGTCAATAATTTAATTCAATTAATAGACTACTACCCTACAGATGCCATCTTAATTGCTGCCACGAATCACCTTAAAATCTTAGATGCTGCCATAAGAAGAAGATTTCAAATCAACTTAAAATTTGAACTACCAACGAAAGCAGAATTAGATGTTTATTATGCTAATTTATTAAGCCAATTCCCTGTCAGGTTCCGCGAAATTAAACGCAGCTATGAAATTTCTTATGCAGAAGCTAAAGACCGCTTAAACACGCAAGTAAAATGGAAAATAATTGAAGAGTTAGAACAAGCAAATGGCTGATTCAACAATTTGATTATCTTTGAATTATTCATTATTGATGACGCCATATGAAAAATTCCCGTATTTTTTCTTTAGCTACGCGTAACGCACTGGTCTATTTTATACTTTTTGTAATTTCATTAGGTCTAATTGGTGCACTCATCATTTTTAACAGTAGTCGAGAAATTCATAATCTCACAGAAAAAAGACTGCTCCATAATAATGAAATTATCAAGCTAAAATTTGAAGGGTATTTTAAAGCTATTGTAAATGATGTTCATCAAATTGGAGACAATCCTTCCCTGAAAGAATATATCTACACGCCAAACGACGCCAACTTAGCTTCGGTTGAGGATGCGTTTTATGCCATGTTAAAAAATAAACCGAACTATTTTCAAATACGGTTGTTAAGCACACAGAATAAAGGAGAAGAATTGATCCGTGTCGAGAAAAAAAATAAAGAAATCCGGAAAACGCCAAAAGCACTACTCCAATTTAAAAATAGCAGGGATTATTTTCAAGAAATATTAAAATTACCCCTCGATTCTATCTATTTTTCTAAAATTGATTTAAATAGAGAATTCGGTAAAATTTCTACCCCAATCACACCTACCACTCGAATTGGAAAAAAAATTGAAGGAAATAAAAACGAACAATTTATCTTACTTGTAAATATTAATTTAACACAGCTTTTTGAAGAACTAAAACACACCGTCCCTAAGCACTATGAATTGAGAATATTTAACGGAAATGGAGATTACTTCATCCATCCAGATTATCAAAAAGAATTTGCTTTCGAATATGGTAAACCTTCTTATTTTCAAACGGAATTTCCAAGTATTCAATTCAATTCAAATGATTGGAGTAAACCAATAATCGCCAAAAATACGGTCAACCAATTTAGTCAACTTAATTTTCAACGGATTAATTACGCTTTATATTGCGACGTAAGTGCGAATAAAGATGACGTTTATGCTTCCTTTTATGAATGGAAAAATAAAATAATTTTATACTCCAGTATCATTGCAATTTTCTTTCTCGCAATTGGTTTTTTATTGATGCGAAATCAAAATAAAGAGCTCGGGATAATAACACAAGAACTCACTACTTTTTCCGAAAACTTAAAACCAACCGTGTTACATGTCGACAGAAAAGATGAAATTGGGGATTTAGCGAGAAGTTTTGAGAAAATGTCCTCCAAAATTACGGAAAGTCATCAATTAATGCTATTGGCAAAGAATAATGCAGAAAAAGCAAATCAAGACAAGTCGGACTTTATTGCCAACATGAGTCATGAAATAAAAAACCCTTTGCAAGCTATTTTAGGCTCCATAGAAATACTAAATCAAAATGACAAACTAGACGAACAAATTCCATATCTAAACTCCATTCAGTTTAGCACGCAACAGTTGAACTATATGGTGATGGATGTATTGGATTATAATAAATTAAAAAATAAAGAAATTACCCTATCTCCAACTTGGAATAACCTCCATGTATTTTGTCAAGAATTAATTAATTCCATTCAATATTTAGCCGATTATAAAAAAATTGACCTACAACTGCTTTACCCTGAAGAATTAAAGCAATATATTTATGCCTACGACTATAAAAGACTGTACCAAATATTATATAACTTGCTCACCAATGCCATTAAATTTACCAATCCTGCAGGAAAAGTAACTTTACAAGTAAAAGCGATAAATCATAATAGTGTTCGTTTTGAAGTCATAGATAACGGAAGCGGCATTGCCCCTAACACCCTTAAAAAGATTTTAGACAGAAATTTTAGTTCCGATTATTCTACTGGTTCGGGCTTAGGTCTTGTTATTATAAAAGATATCATTGAATTGCATGGCAGTACATTAAAAATTGATTCAAAAATTAACGTTGGATCCAAATTTTCTTTCGACCTTAAATTAGACAGACAATTATTGAATAACCTACCTGTTCCCAAAATAGACCAAATGAATTCCATTTTAATAATAGAAGATGATTTGGAAATTCAAAATTACTACGCACATATTTTTCAAAGTGCAAAGACAGAAATACTTAATTCTCCAAATGAATTAGAAAGTATAACGGAAACGTTTGATTTTATCATTACCGACCTGCACTTTTCCAACACCAAAATTTCTGTCGAGCAGTATTTATTGAATCTAAAAGAAAGGTGTAAACCAGATGGATTAATCATTGTTATATCTGGTACAGCCTATATTTCTAAAGAAAAAGGAATCAAGTCTCTACTCAAACCAATAGATAAAAACAGCTTACAAACCTTAATGTTTACCCATCATATAGGTATAGAATATAACCCAATACGTTTTGGAGGTATTGAAGAGGATTATGACCACGATCCTGCACTGATTAAAAAAGCCATGCGTTTAATTGTGCCCTCTTGGGAAAAAGATATAAAAAATTTAAGTCTTGCATTAAAAAATCAAGATATCAAAAAATTCAAAGATATTCAACACCGTTTAGTTACCAATTTAAGAAGGTTTGGTTTAGAAAATGTTATCCAGTTTATAGATGAAATAAGTATTAAAATGGCAAATGAAAAAGTAGACGATACACAACTTACTATTTTATTGCAGCAATATTTGATTGAGTTAAAGCAATACCAAGCGGCTATTTAATCCATTTTTCAAGTGCCGTTTGAAATTGATTTTTATATGCTGCTCCCACTGGTATAGCTGTTGGAGCTATAATCACCTCATCTCCTGTAAATCTTTCTACAAAGTTTAAATTGACTATGAATGATTTTTGAACTCTTATAAAATTACTCGGTAAAGTTGTAGCTAATAACTTGAGACTTTGAAGGGTCATTACTTTTTTATCTTTTAAGTAAAAAACAACATAATTTCCTTCTGACTTTACGTATTTTATATCCTCTATTTTTACTATAATGGATTCATTTCCATCTTTCACTACTAACCTCTCTTGCTTACTTTCTTGTATTGGTATAATAGTATTTTTGCTAGCATGTACTTTCTCAATTGCTATTGAAAATCGCTTGTAGTTTAAAGGTTTCAATAAAAAATCTACCACTTGCTCGTAATTATAAGAAGCAATACCAAAGTCTAATTCAGAGCTAATCATGATTACTGGTATTTGAGTGGGAAATAAGTCTAATAAATTTGCTCCTGTTAAATCTGGCAAGTGATAATCGAGGATTATTAAATCATAATCTTCTGTTTTAATGGCATGTATTGCTTGTTTTCCATCCATTACTTTTGTACAACTGGAGATTAAAGCTTCCTTTTTACAAAAATGCTGAATTAAATCACAAATTGCTGCATCATCATCCACTACTAGACATTTCATAACTTATTTTTTTCATCCGCTAAGATTAATATTTTATCAATTCAAAACAAGGGTTCATCAATTTTTGTTAAAAAAGGCAAATATTTAATATACATTCGGATTCAATATTAATAAATAAGCGAGACAATTCATGGGTAATAAATTATTTTTTTATTTGACATTAAACATTTTTCTTTGGACAAGCTGTTCAAATGACAGTACTTCTACTACAGAAGTAAATACTTCCGAAGTATCTACAACACAAAAAAAAGGTAACGAAAATGTGGCCCATATATGGGCAGACGCTGCATTGTATGGCACAGCAATGGATACGGACCGTTTTGAACCTCGTCCAACGATTACTTCTCGTTATTTAGGGCTCATATTTACGGCCATTTTTGATGCTTGGACTTTTTATGACAAAAATGCCATCCCAGTGTATGCAACAGGTATTGAAAAAAGGAGTATAGCAGAACAAACTGTAAAAAATAAAGAAGAAGCAATTAGCTATGCTGCACTGCGTACTTTAAATGAATATTATTATTCCGATAGTGTATATTTTAAAAATTTAATGAAGGATTTAGGTTATGATCCAGAGAACAGAAGTTTAGAACCAACCACAGCTGCAGGAATTGGTAATTTAGTGGCAAAAACCATTATTGAAAGAAGAAGTCATGATGGTGCGAATCAATATGCTACTGCGCCTGGATCAAAAGGAATGCCTTATTTCGATTACACCCAATACAACCCAAAAAATTCGGTAGATATTATGGTGGACTTAAAAAGATGGCAACCTAAATACTTTAAAAATAAAGCAGGTAAAAAATATGATCCAGGATGTTTAACTCCGTATTGGCAGAATGTAGAGCCTATTGCTTTAGATAGTGCCGCTCAATTCCGTCCAGGTCCACCTCCAACTATGGACTCAGAACAACTTAAAGTAGAGTTAGCAGAAGTAGTATCCATGCAAGAAGATATGTCTGATTATGATAAAGCATTGGTGGAATTCATGAGAGATGGTCCATTGTCTGTTCAACAAGCCGGTCACTGGCTAAAATTCTCTCAATTCATATCCGAAAGAGATAAACATACCCTAGATGAAGATGTTAAAATGTATTTTTTAGTACAAACAACTGCCATGGACGGTTTCATTGCCTGCTGGGATTCAAAAATATATTATGACTATGCAAGACCTTATGCTTTAGTGCATAGTTTTTATAAAGATAAAAAGATTAAATGTTGGGCTGGAGATGGAAAAGGATTTCATACAGTGAATGGCGACCAATGGATGCCTTATTCACCAGAGTCTTTCCTATGTCCTTCTTTTCCTTCTTATGTGTCAGGTCACTCTACCATAAGTGGCGGCTGTGCTGAAGCATTATTATTGTTTACTGGGAATGAATATTTCGGAGATTCTGCGACACTTGTAGCAGGTGCTTTAACAGAATCAAATGTTGCGGATCATGGTGACACGATTACTTTAAAATTCCCAACATTTACGGAAGCGTCAGAAATGGCTGGACAGTCACGTGTGATGGGAGGATACCACATTCAATCCGATAATATTGCTGGTTTAAAATTAGGAAGAGATGTTGCCCATCAAGTTTGGGAGTTTTATCAAGCACATTTAAATGAAAAATAATTATAAATAGGTTAATTGAACAAGACTTGGGTGTTCTGCTTTGTCGTTAATTCTAAGCACCCAAGCTTGTTCTTTTAAAAGAACAATAAAATATGAAGCAAAGAAAATTCTTATGTATTTCAATCGGTATTTTGTATCTAGTATTTGGATTATTAAAATTTATCCAAGGTGCTAGTCCTGCCGAAGAAGTTGCTTCAAAAACAGTTAGCACGCTTACTTTTGGTATATTAAACGAGTCGGTTAGTTTACTTATTTTAGCCTTTTTAGAAACCATTATTGGCTTAGGCCTTATTTTTTCTTCTAGGAAAAGATTTTTTGTAATCACTGCTATCGTACACATGGTATTCACCTTTACACCCATGATAATTTTTCCGGAACTTGTTTTTAGTCATGCCCCTTTTGGTTTAACGATTTTAGGACAATATATATTTAAAAATATAGTAATCATTATTGCCTTATTCTCAATAATAACCCCTGAAAAGCAAATAGAATTACAAAGAAATCACAGCTATCCGCCTTCCCCTTAAGTTTAAATATTTTTGCTACCCATTTACGCTATACGTTGCGCAAATATTTTTGCTAAAATAAACTTTTTGTAAATCCTCCCTGCTATCTTCTATTTGCTTTTGTGTAACTATTATTGTAATTTGTAATTCAATTACAAGTTATGCTAAAATTCAGTTACTTCAGTATTTTCATCTTTCTATTTACATTTCAAGCTTTTTCAGATCCATTAAGCAGCTTAAATATTGGCGAAAAAGAGGCGCCTTGTATTGCACAATGTAAAGTAAAACTGGAAAAATTAAATAAAGATTTAAGTGCTTTTGAACAAAAGTTAGCTGTTGCGTTTAGAAATAGTGTTTACCTTAACGATATTCGCCGTTTTAGAATGTATAGTAACGGCTATAAAAACCACCTTAACTCTTGTACTAAAGATAATCCGAAAACTGACATGAGCGAAATTGCAGCTGGCTACGAAACTTTTAAGAAAAGATTAGAGCAGTTCAATAAAGCATTGGAAGAAAAAGAATCCTGGGCAGCTGAAATGGAAAAAACGAGATATGCCATTAAAGAATTAATGAGCTATTATACCCAAATGCCTTCCTCTCCTATTACGCATATTGACTTGCAAGACGAAAACAAGGTGACTATTATGCAATGGGAAATGATTCAAGATTATAAAGAGGATGAAGGTGCTTTTTACAACAACGTCATCCTCGATTCAAAAAATGAAATAAAAAGATTGGAAGACTATATTGATCAAACGAGCACCTTAACTAACTTTACGGCCACAATCAATAACATCTCCAATAGAACTGACAAAACAGATGCAAAGGCAGAACTCGGAAAAATATTACTAGATTTAAACTATTTTAAATCCATTTTTTATCCCGAAAACAAACAATTAGATTTGTTTATTCAATTAGTGAAAGCTAAATTATAACAAGCAAATTATACACTAAAACAATAGAATCGATAAACTGAATTCTACCTTAAATCCTACCCTGAACGGTATACAATTTATGGTATCTTCCTTGTTTAGCCATTAATTCCTCATGTTTACCTTGTTCTACAATTTTACCCTGCTCAATTACCAATATCTGATCTGCTTTTTGAATAGTAGTCAACCTGTGCGCAATTACAAATGTGGTTCTGTTCTTCATTAATTCTACCAAACTTTGTTGAATAAATGCTTCACTTTCTGTATCTAGATTGGAAGTTGCTTCATCTAAAATAATAATCTTAGGGTTGGCCAATAATGCCCTTGCAATAGATATTCTTTGTTTTTGTCCTCCCGATAATTTGACACCACGTTCTCCAATTAATGTTTCTAATCCTTCTTCGAACCTATTGGTAAACTCACTCACATAAGCTCCTTCTACAGCTTGTAATAACTCTGCTTCACTCGCAGTTGGATTTGCAAATAATATGTTTTCTTTAATAGTTCCTTCGTATAAAAAATCATCCTGTAAAACAACCCCTAAGTGCTGGCGATAACTGCTTAAATTTACTTTACTCAAATCTTGACCATCTAAAATAACTTTTCCTGAATCTGGCGTTAAAAAAGTAGCTGCTAAACTTGCAATGGTCGATTTTCCAGAGCCTGATGAACCAACTAATGCTGTTACTGAACCTGCTGGAGCTGTAAAATTAATATTATGTAACACTTCCTTTCCTGCTTCATAACTAAAGGAAACTTCCTCAAAAGATACATTTCCTTCAAAATCTTTAATAAATTCTGTTCTAACCAATGGATCATCTTCTTCCGTCATTTTCATTAACTCCTCTGTTCTATCCAAACCTGCCATAGCTTCTGTTAATTGACTTCCTATATTACTCATTTGAACTATTGGTGCAATCATAAATCCTAAAAACATGGTAAAGGATACAAAATCACCCGCTGTCATAGAACCGTAAATCATATAATAGCCACCAATACCCATTATACCAGCAGAAGCTAATCCTAATAAAAAGGTCGAAGAACTAGTCATTAAAGCCGTTGCTGTCAAACTTTTCTTTACATTTTGAAACAATCTATCGGTACCTTTCTCAAAAATTTCATTTTCTTGCGCTTCTGCATTAAACCCCTTAATTACCCGAATACCATTCATTGTTTCCGTTAAACGTCCTGTAACCTCCGCGTTAATCTTACCTCGGTCTCTAAATATTGGTCGAATAAATCCAAATGCTTTTAAGGCAATGACTGCAAAAATTAATACCGGTAGTAAGACAAACAATGTCATCATGGCATTAATATTAATCAAGAAGTATAAGGCAACAATTGCAGTAATACTTCCTCCAATTAACTGTACTAAGCCTGTTCCGACTAAATTACGAACCCCTTCCACATCTGTCATTACACGAGAAACTAATGCTCCTGATTTTTGATTATCGAAAAACCGTATGGGTAAAGTCAGTAATTTTTTCTGCACTTTTACACGCAATTGTGCAATTAGGTTTTGCGCTTCTACACTTAAAAGTCTGGTCAAAGAAAAAGAGGTAACTGCCTGTATTAGTATCGCTGAACAAACCAAAACAAGCAATACCGTTAAGCCATCAAAATCCTTATTGGGAATGATATCATCTAATAATGTTTTACTGGCATAAGGTAAAACTAACCCCGACAAACTTCTCAATACAATTAATAATAAACCAAAAGATAATATGCCTTTTCTTGGGATAATAAATTCCTTTACCGCCCATTGAAAGGAAACATTTTCATTTTTTTTCTTGCTCATGGCGTTTCTTACCCGAAAATCGCGCCAGTAATAGAAAGAATGACACTTCGTCAGCTTTATACATTTTAAAGATTATGCGAATGTTTTTACTTCCAATTTATCCAATAAAAAGCATTTCCAATCTTCCGCGTATTGGCCTTTCATTACCCTAGGGAATTTATGTTGCGCGCCATACTTACCTTTAATTTTCATAAATTCATAAAAGTAAGTGGTTGGAATCATATTCAATTCAATGTCTTTTAATGCATACTGTCGCTCCAGTGCATAATCAGCATTAAACGTTTTTAAAGCAGCGTCTAGTCTTAGTTTCATAGCGGCCAAGTCTACTAATTTATCTGAAGAGAAAAACCATTCATGCTTAAACCCTCCTTCCACATCTCCACCAATCACAACAAATTCTCTTACATCTATATTAAATTCAATACAAACCTTAGTCAATGCTTCTGTCATATTATCTACAGAAAGATGCTCACCACACAGACTTAAAAAATGTTTGGTTCTACCCGTAATTTTAATTTTATTCCGCTCCTTGTCTGTAAATTTAATCGTATCGCCTAATAAATAACGCCAAGTACCAGCATTTGTCGAAACCACAATTCCATAATCAATCCCTGCTACCGCATCTTTTAAAGAAACCGCATTTTTATAGGACCTTAATTCTCCTTCTTCGTCAAAGTTTTCAATGTTAAATGGAATAAATTCGAAGAATACACCATTATTCACAATCAATTCTAATCCATCTGAATTGAGTGGCTGATAGGCAAAAAATCCTTCCGAAGTTAAATAAGAGTCCAAATAGATGACTTGTTGTTTAAATATTTCATTAAACTTTAACATATATGGCTCAAAATTAACACCGCCATGCACATATATTTTTAAATTTGGCCAGACATCAAAAATAGAATTCAAGCCATAATGGTCCACAATTCTTTCTATCATCATTTGTATCCACGCTGGTACACCACACACAATACCAATGTTCCAACTTGGTGCTTCTGCTACAATAGCTTCAATTTTTTCTTCCCAGTTACGTAAAGCGCGTACCCTTCTGTTTGGTTTAGAAAAAGGAGCTAGCCATTGTGGCACTTTACCAGTCATAATTCCACTCAAATCTCCTTCTACATGTGAATTTATTGTCGTTAAAGCTGTACTTCCACCTAAAAATAAAATATCACAAGCATAAAATTCGGCGGGGACATCTATTTTGGAAAAACTTAAAAACTGCTTAATTCCCGCTTTTTTTATAGATGAAATCATCTTATCAGATACTGGAATTTTTTTACTCGCAGAACCAGTTGTGCCGGAGGTCAATGCAAAGTTTTTTATCTTACCTGGCCAGGAAACATTCTCCACACCACTTAAGGTTTTATGCCAATATTGTTGAAACATCAAATTATAATCAAAAACTGGTACTTCCGCTTGAAATGCCTTTATTATATCATCTGATTTTAATATTTGATTAAAATTAAAATCTTTTCCAAAATTTGTTTTTTTGGCTTTTACCAATAATTTTTTTAATTGTTTTTCTTGATATTCATGCCCTTTAACCACTGGTTTTTCTACCACTTTAGCGGCATATTTAGATGTGCTTTTGATGAGAGATCCTATGACAGCCATATTATTGTTTTTACAAAAATACAACCGACACCTGCTAATCCTGTTTTACAAATCATCATTAAAAGGTTATCCAAATCTTATGATTCTTCCTGTTTTTCTATTCAAATATTACTTTATTATTAAATCAGCCATCTGCTCCCCCCTCCCCTGTTTACAAGACACAAAAATAACACTTAAACCATTAGTTGTTAATTATTTGCAATTTCGGAACGCTTTTTGTTAATTAATCATAAATTATAAAAAACAATATATGAACAACTTATTGATTGTAGAACCTGTAACTGGTTCTATTAGTACATTTCTTAACTCAATTATGTCCGGAATTGGAGACTGGGGACTAAAACTAATGGGAGGAATAGCCGCACTGATAATCGGATTGTGGTTAATTAGATTAGTAATGAAGGCTATTGGAAAAGCTTTTGATGTAAGACATATTGACGAATCATTAAAACCTTTTCTACTAACCATTATTGCTTTTGGTTTAAAATTTCTTTTGTTTATTTCTATAGCAGGAATAATTGGTGTACCAACTGCATCATTCGCAGCGTTAGTTGCCGGCATTGGTATTGCAATAGGTGCGGCATTTAATGGCTCTTTGGGACATTTAGCATCTGGCGTAATGATTTTAATATTCAGACCATTTAAAATTGGTGATTTAGTAGAAATAGATGGTACTTTAGGAACCGTTAAAGAAATCTCGGTCTTTGTTACCATCTTAGAAACTTTTCAAAACAAAACGGAAATCATTCCAAATGGCACAATTACAGATGGAAAGATTACTAACATTACTAAAAAAGGAGAATTAAGAGTAGATATGTTTTTCAATATAAGATATAACGCTGACCTAAAAAAAGCAAAAACCATTATTGAAAAAGCAATGGCTGATGATCAATTTGTAATGAATGAACATCCTGCTTTAGTAAAAGTAAACAACCTAACCGAATCTACCATTGAATTAATCGCTTTACCATATGCTAAAGTGGCTAATTACTGGGAAGTATATTGGGGTACGAGAGAACATATCCTCTTAGCCTTGAGTGAAGCTGGATTTGAAGCGCCACATCCGCAAAGAGTGGTTACCATGAATTCATAATACACAGTAAAGCGTTCAGATATAAATTTCTGGACGCTTTTATTATATGGTAAATCAATCGTCTATATAAATGCATTCCACTATCAATTATATGTCTTGGTCGAATTGTTGATACTTAAATAAAAAAATAGATTTTATTTAAGTGCAGTTATTTATCTTTGCAAGCGCATGAAAAAAAATGATTCATGTAATACCGTTATTGGTGTTACAGAAGGATTTTACAAGGAAAAAGGATCTAAGTTTTTAGCGTATGCTTTAAACTGTGAGGACGAGACCCATGCAAAAAAACAAATAGACCAGTATAGAAAGGAAAACCCCAATGCTTGTCATGTTTGTTTTGCTTGGCGTTTTGGATTCAATGAACCATTTACCGATCGATTTTCGGATGATGGGGAACCCAACAACTCTGCTGGTAAGCCTATTTTTGGACAAATAATTTCTTTTGATGTCTCCAATATTCTAATCGCTGTTGTACGATATTATGGGGGGACTAATTTAGGAGTAGGTGGTTTAATGAATGCCTACAAAACAGCAGCAAAAGACGCTTTGGAAAAAGCGAAAATAAAAACTATTTATGATACTTCCCCCATGGAAGTTGTATTTGATTATGATCAAATGGGAAACATCATGAACCTTTTAAGCAAATACCAAGTAAATCAATTTGAACAAGGTTTTATTGGTACACAAGGAAAACTAAATTTTAGCATTCGAAAATCGTTTGCACAAAAGATAATAAATGAGGTCACTCTTTTACACAACGTGACTTTAAAAAATAAGGATTGAAATGAATACAACATTTTTAGAAAAACTAGTAGCCGTTCAAGGCGCAAGTGGTGACGAAAGTCGTATCAAAGATTTTATACTCAACCACATTAAAAAAGAGCAAAACACTTGGAAAGTACAACCTAAAATTATCCATGGTAAAGGTTTCCAAGACACCTTACTTTTGGTCTTTGGCGAGAAACCTACAACTGCTATTTTTGCCCATATCGATACCATTGGATACAATATAGGATACGATAATGAATTGATTAAAATTGGTGGTCCTAGAGCCATTGATGGCATGGAATTGGTTGGTCGTGACTCCCATGGTATCATTGAAACAGAATTGATGATCATAGAAAATGAAAATGGTTCTGTAAATTATAAAGCCGTTTTTGAAAGAACTATTGACCGTGGTACGGTGCTTTCTTTTAAACCTAACTTTAGAGAAAATGATGAATTTATACAGTCCCCATATATGGACAATCGTTTAGGCGTATGGACAGCTTTAGAAGTCGCAAAAACCTTAGAAAATGGTGCCATTGCTTTTTCCACTTATGAAGAAACAGGTGGTGGTTCTGTAGGATTCCTTGGAAAATATTTATATGATAATTATGATATTAATCAAGCTTTGATAGCAGATATTACATGGGTGACACCAGGAGTGACGCACGGAAATGGTGTCGCTATTTCTATGCGAGATAAAGGAATTCCAAGAAAAGTATATTTAGATCAAATTATTGGTATTGCCAAAGAAAGTGGTATTCCTTTTCAACTAGAAGTAGAAAGTGCCGGTGGCAGTGATGGCACAGCTCTACAAGAATCTTACCTTCCTTTTGATTGGTGTTTTATTGGAGCTCCTGAAGACCATGTACATTCTCCTGATGAAAAAGTACATAAAGAAGACATTAAAAATATGATAGCAATTTTTGAAAAATTAATGACAAAATTGTAACTTCAAGCAAAGTAGATTGACCCCACATGAGAATTGTGGTGTCAATTTAGTTTTAAGTCTATGATTTAAGCCCTTTTTTTAGGTCTGCTTGCTTCTTTTCCAGTCATGCTTTCAACCAATCCATCATTCTTAATAATCGATTTGTAAATTGGACGAATACGGAAAAAAATCACACTAGCTATATTTACTAATGTACAGGTATTTTATGCATCAAATTAATCGTTTAACCACTTCTTAAACTTACCCCATAATGTTGTTGGTGCTGGTGCTTTTTTTACAGGACTTTGTTTTTTTACCGCTTTTGCAATTTCTTTAGTCTTTTTTTGCCTTGAAGATTTTAACGTCTTTTTTTGAACATTTTCAAAATAATGTTGCTTCTTTTTTTCTTGCAACAAAACTTCCGCTTCCTCCTTTTTACGAATCGCTCTTCTATCCGCATGTGCCTTTCTGTCCGCTTCTGTTAATGTTCTGCTGTTGCGTTTTGTGACTTGTTTTACTTTACGATTTTTATGTTGCGCTACCGCCTTTTTCTTTCTGACTGCGGCTTCATGACTTCTTGTTTCATAAATAGTTTCTGTCACATCTTCCGTTACATCACCATTGGTTACCAAAAATTCAACACTTCTTTTTATGGTAGGTAATTCAATTTTACCAACTACTTTAAAACCATCTAACTCAAGTTTAGGCGCTTTAATCACCCCATCTTCCACAATCAATTCTGGTAATTCTTCGCCGTCTTCCCCTACTCTAGCAATCTTTTCTACCACATGTTCAGTTACTGTCTCCGTTGGTTCTTCCGCATCTATTTCTGCTACAACCGCTGCAGCCGCAACATTTTCAATCTCCTCATCCGATAATGCTATTTCTGCTTCTGGCATTTCAACGATTTCAATTTCAATTTCTGGTAACTCTACCGATTCCACGACAGTTTCTACCGGTTCAATCGCTTCTGGAACTTCTACTAATTCAACCGTTATTTCTTCTTCTATTGGCACAGGAACTTCAACAGCTTCTGGTAAATCTACAGGTGGTAATTCCACTTTAAAAGCTTCCATTACTAATTCGAGGGCTACCCCCTCAATTTTCGTATTTAAGTCTGTTTCTATAGCAATTTCATGCTCCTTAATTAGGAAATCAACCAATTCTTGAGGTTTTCTTTCTAATCTTCGGGCTAACTGTCCTAATCGCATAATTGGGGTTTCTGGGTTTTATGCAAATATAATAAGGGATTTGAAGTTTTCAATTAATTTGCCATATTAAAACATAGCTTTCCTGAAGAAAGGACCATATTTCAATGGAAGACAAATGTTTTTTAATGGACAGTTTCCACTAAACCACTTTTTCTTAACAAGGCTTTAGAATCAGGAGATTTCCCCCTAAATGCTTTGTAAATTTCCATTGGATGAGCACTTCCTCCTCGCATCAATATATTTTCTTTATATCGATTTGCGACTTCCCGATTGAAAATTCCATTTTCTTTAAAGTATTCAAATGCATCAGCTTCTAAAACTTCTGCCCATTTATAACTATAATATCCTGCAGAATATCCACCAGCAAAAATATGTGAAAAGGCGGTAGAGGTTAAAGTATCCGTCTCACCATCAAATAATTTGGTTTTTTCACCTGCAATCTTTTCTACTTCCAATACTGAATCCGACGGTATTGTTGTTACATCATGCCAAGCCATATCTAGTTGTCCCAAACCTACTTGTCGCACGGTTTGGTAGGCACTTAAAAAATTCATGGAGTCTTTTATTTTTTGAATCAATTCCTCTGGAATACTTTCCCCTGTTTCATAATGTTTTGCAAATAAATCCAAACATTCTTTTTCATAACACCAGTTTTCCATCAATTGAGATGGCAATTCTACAAAATCCCAAAATACATTGGTCCCACTCAAACTCTCGTAATAGCCATTTGCCATCATTCCGTGTAAAGCATGACCAAACTCATGGAACAAAGTAGTCACTTCATTAAAGGTTAGTAGAGATGGTTTCGTGTCTGTTGGTTTCGTAAAATTACAAACAATAGCTACATGCGGTCTTTCATTCTTACCGTCATATTTATTTTGTCCCTTAAATGAAGTCATCCAAGCACCACCTCTTTTAGAAGCTCTTGGGAAAAAGTCGGCATAAAATACCGCTAAAAATTTCCCATTTCCATCAAACACCTCATAGGTCATGACATCTTCATGGTATTTTTGAATATCTGTTCTTGGCTTAAAGGTGAGACCGAATAACTTATTCGCAGTTAAAAAAGCCCCGTCAATTACATTTTCTAATTTAAAATATGGCTTTAAAATCTCATCATTAATTGCAAATTTTTGCATTTGCAATTTTTCAGAATAGTAGGAGAAATCCCAACGTTCCATTTTCTCCAATAAATCTTCTGTTTTCGCCAAATTTTCAACCTCTGCTAACTCTTCCTTTGCTTTTGGCAACGCATACAATAATAACTCATCCCATAATTCATAGACAACTTTTGGACTTTTCGCCATACGTTCTTCCAATACAAAGGCAGCATGTGTTTTATATCCTAATAAATTAGCTCTTTCTAATCTTAAACTGCTAATCTCTTTTATTATTTCCGTATTGTTATTCTCATTATCTAAAAAACCACGACGACCAAAAGCTTCATACATTTTTTTTCGCAGATTTCTATTTTCTGCGTACTTCATAAATGGTATATAACTCGGATAATCAATCGTGAATAAATAGGCATTCGATTTCCCCTTTTCCTTGGCACTCGCTTTTGCTGCTTCAATAGCACCTTCAGGTAGTCCAGCTAAGTCTGCCTCCTCCTCAATCCACATTTCGAAGTCATTCGTGTCTTTTAATACGTGCTCACTAAATGTGAGACTCAAAGCAGATAGTTTGTTGTTAATCTCTTTTAATCTTTCCTTGTCCGCTCCTTTCAATTTCGCCCCATTTCTAACAAAACTTTTTACGGTTTTATCCAATAAGTATGCAGCTTCACTATTCAAGCTTGAATTATCTTGCTTACTGACCTCTTCTATGCGTTCAAATAGTTTTTCATTTAATAATAATTCCGTTGAAAAAGCAGTGACTAAAGGAGATATTTCCTGCGCTAAGGCCTGCATTTCTGAAGAAGTTTCAGCGGAGTTTAAATTGAAAAATATACTGGTAATAGTCCCCAATAAATGACCACTTCTTTCTAATGCTTCAATCGTATTTATAAAATTAGCAGGCGCCTTATTGTCCACAATAGCCGCAACCTCTTCCTTCGCTGTTTCTATAGCTGTTTTTACAGCAGGTAAATAATGAGCCAATTGAATTTCTTCAAAAGGAGCTGTTTCAAAAACAGTTTTAAATGGCACTAATAATGGATTTGACATATGCTTAATTTTGCCATAAAGATAATCACTATTCCATATACCAATTATTAATTTATGTTATTTGATGGTGATAAATGAAATTAAATTGTAAATCTATACCTGAAAAAATGGATTTAATAAAAAAGGAATAAGACATGACACTTGGAATAGCCTTGGAAATAATTTTGTGAAACTAATTTGCCTACTCTTCCTCCCCAAATAAATCAGGTTGGCTATCGTCCTTGATGTCTTTAATTGGACTAGACTTCTTTTTATCTGTCATATCCCATTCTACTTCAATCGGACCTTCATCCTCACTGTCAGACTCTGCATCTTCACTTTCGGCCTCTTCCGCTGTCTTTACATCTTCAGGCCAAGGAATTCCACCACTAATTTCATGCGTCAATTCAATTTCCTTTACTTTTAACTTAGTCAATTGATTCCCCAAACTCTTCATGCCTTTTATATCTATAAATTCCGCCAAGTTCAAATCCTTATCTGGTAAGTCTTTGGTTTCTCTAAGGCGTTTGTTATAAATAATTTTAATTACGGGCTCATAGCTGGTTGAAACAATATCCAATTTGGAGTTTTCATGCTCCGTAATAAAGGATACTTTCTTATCAGAACGGGTTTCAATTACAAATCGTTTTACATAGTGAAGCTCCTTCTCGCCATCAAAATACACAGTACTTATGGGTCTATCTGGATGCCATTTTTCTACATGAATTAAATCGTCATCAAAGTGATTAGAAATATCGAAGTTGGTCAAACGATAAGCCCCGGAAGCATATAAACTCAATATTTTATCATCTCCCTTAAACTGACCTAAATAAGTACCTCTTTTATCTACATTTAACCTAGCAACCGTTGGATCAAACCAAATTTTTCTGGCTGCTAAAGTAGATGGTCCAACTTCTTTTTGAACTATTTTTGAAACAATTTCTTTAGTCACTCTATTTCCTGCCGATCCTCTTCCTTTTATCAACAAACTTCCAAAATCAATTTCAAATTTGATGCGTTTTAAATGTGGACGTGGACGTAAGTGAACAGTCACCACTTCTTGCTCTCCATTTGGATGAAAAGAGAAATAATAAACCTTAGAGCCTTTTGTGCCTTTCGTTAAATCATATTCCTTATCCCTTGTAATCGACTTAACATTAAATCGCTTCATCATTGTAGGACCATTCGGCCCATCACGATAAATTAAATGATAAATGGTACGGCTATCGTTCTTTTTGAAAACGGCCGTATGGATAATACCTTTACCGACAAATTTTTTGTCACTAATTTTAGTGACCATCATTTTACCTGTTGCAAAAAATACAATAATGTCATCAATATCACTACAATCTTGTACGTAATCATCCTTCTTTAAATTGTATCCGATAAAACCTTCCTCTTTATTGACATACAATTTCTTATTTGCAACAATTACTTTTCTTGCGGCAATATTATCAAAAGTCCTAATTTCAGTTTTACGTTCTTTTCCTTCCGAAAACTTCTCTTTTAAATCTTTAAAGTAAGCTATAGCGTATTCAATAAGATTGGCCAAGTGATGCTCTACTTCTTTTAACTCAGCTTCAAGTGACTGAATGTAAGTATCTGCTTTGTCAGCGTCATGCTTCGTAATTCTCCGCATTCTCAACTCCAACAATTTCTTTACATCTTCATCCGTAACCGCTCTTGCCAAATGTTTGATGTGTGGCTTTAAGAGCTCATGCGTAATTTCAATGGCCTCTTCATAAGTTCTGCCGTCAAAATCAATGTATATTTTTTGTTCGATAAAAATCTTTTCAAGACTTGAGAAATGCCATAATTCTAACAATTCCGCTTTTCTAATCTCTAATTCCTTTTTTAACAAACCAACCGTTTGATTGGTCGAAATTTTTAATATTTCATTTACCCCAATAAAGTGAGGTTTATCATCCCAAATAACTGATGTATTCGGTGAAATAGACATCTCACAATTAGTGAATGCATATAGTGCGTCAATGGTTTTATCCGGAGAAACGCCAGTAGCTAAATGGATCAATATTTCCACTACCGCTGCAGTATTGTCTTCAATTTTTTTTATCTTAATTTTACCCTTATCATTCGCTTTCAATATAGAGTCAATTAAAGTAGAAGTATTGGTGCCAAAAGGTATCTCATCAATCACTATTGTTTTTGAATCTTCCTTTCTAATTTTTGCCCTTACTCTTACTTTACCTCCCCTTAATCCGTCGTTGTACCCTGAAAAATCAGCCATTCCACCATTTTGAAAATCTGGTAAAATATTGGTTTTCTTTCCCCGCAATACATCAATAGATGCATCAATCAATTCGATAAAATTATGGGGCATGATTTTACAGGCCATCCCTACTGCAATTCCTTCCGCACCTTGTGCTAATAACAAAGGGAATTTAACGGGTAATAAAATGGGCTCATTATTTCTTCCATCATAGGAAGGTGTCCAATCCGTTGTTTTAGGATTAAACACAACGTGCTTTGCAAACTTAGACAATCTTGCCTCAATATATCTTGGTGCCGCCGCAGAATCACCGGTAAGGGTATTACCCCAGTTCCCTTGCATGTCAATCAACAGTTCTTTTTGACCAACTTGTACCATGGCATCTCCAATAGACGCATCACCATGAGGGTGATACTTCATGGTATTTCCAATAATGTTCGCTACTTTATTATAACGTCCATCATCTAATTCCTTCATGGAATGCATAATTCTTCTTTGAACAGGCTTAAAACCATCCAATAAAGCAGGTACCGCTCTTTCTAAAATTACGTAGGAAGCATAGTCCAAAAACCATTCTTCATACATCCCTGACAAAGGAATGACATTACTGTCCTCTTCCGAATTTGAATCCATGTCTCCATCATTCAATTCTTCATTTTCATTAATATCATCAATCTCTTCTGCCATGTTTTTCTGTTGAACGCGAACAAAAATAATAAACCTCTTCATTCTCTCCACATATACACTTGTGGAGTTATTAACATGTTATTTTTATTTTTTCATGTTATCTTCGTCCCAATGAATTTTTACTTGCAAAAATATGGGTTTCAGAACCCAGTAATTAATCACGTCCCTTCTGTAAATCTTGAGACAATCGTAGTAATACCATGCTTTAACGAACCTGACATTATCCCTTCTTTAAATGCATTAAACAATGCAGACCAACCAAATGCTGGTGTGGAAATATTAATCGTAATTAATCACGGAGAAATTCATTCTGAAGAAATTAAAGCGCAAAATGCCAAAACAATTGCCCAAATTGAAGAGTGGAAGTCAAAAACGCTGTTAAACTTTCCTTTTTTCATTCTTAAAGCCTTTGATTTACCTAAAAAACATGCAGGTGTTGGATTGGCTCGAAAAATAGGAATGGATGAAGCTGTTGCCCGCTTCCATCAAATTCAAAAGGACGGTATAATACTTTGCTTTGATGCCGACGCAATTTGTGAACCAAACTATTTTTTGAACATTGAAAAACATTTTATAAAAAATCCTAAGTCACCTGGTGCAGCTCTCAAATTTGCACATCCATTGGAAGGAAATGAATACGAAGAAAAAGTATATCAAGGTATTGTTTACTACGAACTTTTCCTCCGCTATTATAACCAAGGACTAAAATATGCCAATTTACCATTTGCTTTTCATACTGTTGGGTCGAGTATGGCGGTCCGCTCTAGTGCCTATCAAAAACAAGGTGGCATGAATAAACGCAAAGCGGGTGAAGATTTTTATTTTTTACATAAAATTATTGCCCTAGGTAATTTTATGGAAATTAATGACACTTGCGTTATTCCTTCTCCCAGAACTTCAGATCGCGTACCTTTTGGTACAGGAAAAGCAATTAATGATTGGATGGAAACTGAAATGGATGATTACTTAACTTATGACGTAAGGATATGGGATCTTTTAAGGGAGTTTGTCCAAACAATTCCCTTACTATTTGAAGGGAAATTGGAAAATACCCCATTTTATAAAAATCCAATTCACCAATACTTCATTAAATTCCTAGAGATAAATAACTTTCAAGAAGATTTGCAGGGTATATTAAAAAACTCAACGGATATCCATTCGTTTATTAAACGATTCTACGCGTGGCTAAGTGCTTTTAGAATTCTAAAACTAGTACATTACTTAAGGGATGAACAATTTGCCAACCAACCAATATTTGAACAAGCTAAAGGCATGGCCTTAAGAAATAATTTTTATGCGGATGAGGCGGATGAAAAAGCCCTTTTAATCAGGTATAGGGAGCATGAAGCAAATCATCATTCGTAAAGAGAAATAAATCCTATAATTTCATTCGTAAATTTTTCAGGTTCATTTATCATGGGCGAATGTCCAGAGTGTTCGAAAAAAACCAATTTCTTATTGGATGAACCTACCTTGTTAAACGCATCAATACCCAATGCTGGAGGTACTACAAAATCATATTTCCCCCAAAGAAATTGTGCGGGTATTTTAACCTTATAAAGAAATTCACTGGTTGGGTTTTCTTTTGAATCATTATTCAATACACCATTAACCAAACTATTATTTGTTAAAATACTAAGACTATTAATAGGTGAGTTAAAAAAGGAATACCCTGCCGTTGAATTGTCTTCAGGACGTTCAATTTCCTTTAGCTTTTGTTCCGCTTCAAAACCTTTTTGATTCAAGTATAATTCATCTGCAAAAGTAATATTTAAGGTATCTATTACTTTTACACTATCCAGCACTTCTTGCCAAAATCCTACTTCATGGTTTTTTGCAACTTGTGCTTCCCCTACAGTTTTAAAAAGTCGAATGGCTTCTAAATTATTTTGTGCAAAATCGTTTACGCCATCCACTTCAATCCAACCTTTTAATTCTTCCTGAATTGCCGTGTTTACTAAAACATGTGAAGAAGTAATCCCACCCCAACTGTGTCCTAATAAAAACAAACTAATATCATCTCCATACTTTAATTTTAAAAATTTAGTTAAAGCATATACATCTTTTGAATTTTGTGTCAAAGTTAAGTCGCTCTCCGAATAGCTTCCTTGTGAAGCACCATTCCCACGTTGGTCCATATATACTATAGCATATTTTTCTTCTAAAATTTCTGAATACCTACCTCCATTATATGCCGTGCCACTTCCGCCTGGACCACCATGCAATAACAATATAAAGGTCTTACTTGCCAAATTACCATTCACCTCCACCGCTAAATCTGCACCATCATTTCTAAACATAAAACGGGCGTACGTAGCCGTCTCTTGCTTGGTACAGGAAACAATTAAAAGCCCCATGATTACCATGCTTAAATACAAGTTAATTTTTTTCATATTGGTTACTTAAAGTGATAAATAAATTCAATTTCTAAAGCGCCATTAAATACAAAACCATAGCTATACGAAAGAACTTGTAGGTTTGGCTTCAGCTGAAGCTTAATCGGGAAATTACTTTTCAAACTAAAATCACGACCAACATACGGAGAGAAACTGTAAACTATTCCTCCAGAACCTGCAAATAATATCTTTTCAATTTCATTATCTACTATCGCATAAGTGTCCGTTTTATAATCTCGATATAAATAACCAACCGAAATGTCTGCGCCATAAAGCCAGCCCTTTCTCATCTTCATCCGCTCATAACCTAGACCTATATTTCCAAACCACCCATTGTGATTGTTAGCAAAACTATACGCCCCAATGGAAACTTTTCCATAATATGTTCTACGTTTCACTTTGTTTCCTTTTTTTTCCTGAAAACGTGTAAATTTTCTTTCCTTGGATTTTTCTTTGGTCACTAAATCATAATATCCGCCTAGTTTTAACCCTGGATGAATTGCGTTATCGCCATATATACTAAAAGATACTGCAAATGGACTGCCCACTTCATTTTGTGAAAAAGCCAAGTGATAGTAATGCGATATTAAAAACACCAAAAATATTTTTTTCATAAAAAATGGTTTAGCAGGTAAAATTAGTATTATATCTACAATAAATACAAGTGTTTGGAATAGGAAATATTATATTTACCAAATGAAACAACACTGGCATCAAGATGAAGAATCATTTTTTGGAATTGGCGTTTATCAACCTAAAACAGCACACAATATTGGTACATTATGGAGAACTGCTTATATTTTAGGTGCAAGCTTTATATTTATTATTGATGGGAAATATAACCACCAAGGCTCTGATACAGCTAAGGCTTGGTCAAAAATTCCATTCTTTAAATACGACGATTTTGATCACTTTTATAACTCTATGCCACATTCCACCCAATTAGTAGATATTGAAACTGGAGAAACATCTTTACCTCTAAATAAATTTACACATCCACCTAGAGCCTCTTATTTATTGGGTGCAGAAAACAATGGATTACCAGAAAAAATAATCCAACGTTGCCACCACTTAACCCGACTACCAGGAAAAACATCCATGAATGTCGCAGTTTCAGGTAGTATTGTAATTTATGACCGCGTTGCAAAAAGAGAATCCTTTTAAGCGCATCTGCTAAAGTACCTGTTTTTTTAACCATGCTACCTTTTATTTTAGGATGGTAGTCTCCACTTTTATTAGTACTTTTGTCCTGAATTTTGATACAATAAATGAGAACGGAAGCGGAAATAGAAGAAGAAAAATTAAATCGTAAAATAAAAAAAACGGTTTGGAATGCCATCAACGAATACAATATGATCGAAGATGGTGACAAATTAATGATTTGTCTTTCTGGGGGGAAGGATAGCTATACCATGTTAGACATCATGATGCAAATACAAAAAGCATCTGTCTTTAATTTTGAAATTGTAGCCGTAAACCTCGACCAAAAACAACCTGGTTTCCCTGAGGAGGTACTCCCTAACTACTTAACCAATGTAGGAGTCGAATATAAAATTATTGAAGAAGATACTTATAGTATTGTTAAAGAAAAAACACCTGTCGGTAAAACTACTTGTAGCTTATGTTCTCGCTTGAGAAGAGGTAATTTATATACTGCTGCACAAAATTTAGGCTGTAACAAATTAATGTTAGGGCATCACCGAGATGATATTATTGAAACATTTTTCCTAAATTTATTTTTTGCTGGAAAAATTGAAACAATGCCCCCTAAATACGAAACAAATGACGGTCGTTTTGTTGTATTACGTCCACTTGCTTACGTAAAAGAAAAAGACATTATCCGTTTGTCGGAAATTAGAAACTACCCAATTATACCATGTAACCTTTGTGGTTCACAACCCAACATGCAACGTCAATTAACTAAAGCAATGTTAGCAAAATGGGAAGAAACATATCCTGGTAGAAACGAAATTATGTTTACAGCCATGAAGAATATCTCCCCTACCCATATGCTAGATCATGATTTATTTGACTTTAAAACTTTAACCCCAAAATTAATGGGGGAAGTAAAAGCTGGTAAAGAATTTGAGCTACTTTAAATAAATGAAAATACAATTCGCTTTTTTTATTACCCTTTTTTCTTTGCCTCTTTTCGGTCAAACACCATCCTATTATAATGATGTTAACCTAAACTTAACTGGCTTAAATTTGAAGCAAGAATTGGCTCAAAAAATTGTATCCACACACAACAATACTTTATCGTATGGACAAGTTTGGAATGTTTTAAAGGAAGCGGACAGTAACCCTATCAACAGTAATAATGTACTGCTATTATACGGTTGGAATGATACAGATACAGACATTACCAATGACTTAAATAGAAACATAGAGGATAACGGCGGCAATACCGGAGATTGGAATAGAGAGCATACTTATGCAAAATCTTTGGGAACCCCTGCCCTTGGTACAAGTGGTCCTGGTGCAGACGCCCATAACCTAAGGGCTTCAGATGTTCAAAGGAATGGTTCTAGAGGAAATAAAAAATTTGGGGAAGCTACCCTTGGAACCCCATCAGGTACCGTAGGAACTTTTTGGTTTCCAGGCAACGAATGGAGAGGAGATGTTGCTAGAATTTTAATGTACATGTATTTGCGCTATGGCGATCAATGTAAACCTAGTAATGTTACCATTGGAAATCCAGTAAGCGTCGATTTAAATATGGTGGATTTATTATTAACTTGGAATGCTATAGACCAGCCAGATGCATTTGAAGACCACCGAAATGAAATCATTCAACAAAACCAAGGCAATAGAAATCCATTTATCGACAACCCTTATTTAGCTACAATTATTTGGGGAGGAAACACAGCTCAAAACAGATGGAATTTAACCCTTAAAAAAACAGCTTTAGCATCATATATATTATATCCAAACCCAACCAAAAATAAACACTTTACAATTTCTAATTTATCCGTAAATTACAATCATCAATTAACACTGCTTAATATGCTAGGAGAAGTAGTTTTTACCATAAAATCAGATTATAAAAACAATATTTCAATCGATTTACCTGAATTGCCAAAAGGTAATTATTTATTAAGAGTGAATTCTAACAATACCATTTTCCATAAAAAAATTCTCCTCTTATAACGAAAATCATTCGCTTTAAATATTCCTTGCGAGTAACTTTATCATAATTTAAGTACATTTAGTACAAATTAATAATTATGAAAGCTTTCCTATTTCTTTGTTTTTTTGCTATAACTTCTACACTAAACGCCAACCCACTTTGGCTAAGATACCCTTCCATTTCTCCTAATGGAGAATGGATTACATTTAATTATCAAGGAGATATTTTTATCGTCAGTGTAAAAGGCGGGGTAGCGCGTCAATTAACAAGTAATTCCGCTTATGATTATAACCCTGTATGGTCACACGATAGTAAAAAAATAGCATTTGCCAGTAATAGATTTGGGAATTTTGATGTTTTCCTAACAGACACTGAAGGTAACACGCCTACCCGACTAACTTACCATTCCTCAAATGACATCCCTAATGATTTTACCCCAGATAATCAAAATGTAATTTTTACTGCAGCGCGTTTGGATAATTACCAATTTGCACAATTTCCCTATAATGGATTAAATGAAGTTTATCAAGTTGATTTAAAAGGAGGAAGAGAAATTCAATTTTTGACCATTGCTGCTGAAAAAATAAAATTCAATAAAAGTGGAGATGAAATTATTTTTCAAAATAAAAAAGGCTACGAAAATGAATGGAGAAAACACCACCAATCCTCCGTCACAAGAGATATTGTCAGTTATAATATTCAAAATAAAACATTTAATCAAATTACCAACTGGAATGGTGAAGATAGAGACCCTCTATTTGGAGATGGAGAAAACATCTATTTTTTATCAGAGAAAAGTGGTACTTTTAATATTTGGAAAGGAACCAAATCCAACCCTTATCAATCGCAAATTACCGACTTTAAAACGCATCCTATTCGATTCTTAAGTAAATCAAATAATAATGTTTTAAGCTTTTCATACCAAGGCGAACTGTACACTAATCAAAATGGTAAAAGTGTAAAATTAGAAATCATCATTCACAAAGACTTGACAAGTTTGCCCACTCATTTAATTAACGTAAATAAAACCAGTGGGGACTTTGCACTATCTCCTAATAATAAAGAGATTGCATTTGTTCACCGCGGAGATATTTATGTAACTTCCATAGATTATAGCTCCACTAAACAAATTACTAATACACCTGGAATGGAAAGAACTGTCAGTTTTAGTCCTGATGGTGAAAAAGTGTTATACGCTGCAGAAAGAAATGATTCATGGAATATTTATGAGAGTGAAAAAATAAGAGAAGAAGAAAATTATTTCTTTAATGCTACTGTTTTAAAAGAAACGGCTTTAATACAAAATGATCAAGAGACTTTTCAAGCTGCTTATTCACCAGATGGAAACGAAATTGCATACCTTGAAAATAGAACCGCAATTAAGGTATACAATATAAAAAATAAAAAAAGCCGTACGGTTCTAGCGGGAAAATATAACTACTCTTATTCTGATGGCGATCAGTATTATCATTGGTCACCCGATTCTAAATACATATTAGCCGCATTTTTTGAATACGAAAGATGGTCAAGTGACATTGGTTTAATTGATGTAAATACAAATAAAGCACCTATAAACTTAACCAAAAGTGGATACGGTAATGGCAATGCTAAGTTTGCCATGAATGGTAATATGGTCTATTATTCCACAGACAAATATGGCTTTCGCTCTCACGGGAGCTGGGGAGCAGAAAATGATGTAGAAGCAATTTTCCTAAACGAACAAGCTTATAAGAAATTTACCCTAAACAAGGAAGATTATGAGCTATGGTTGATAGAAAATAAAAAAGATTCTTCTTTGAACAAAATTATATTTGATCCTGAAAATTTATTTGATAGAAAGAAAAGGCTAACAATCCACTCCTCTTCTCTAATGGACTTTTATGTAAATAATGATGCTACAAAAATTCTATACCTTGCGAAATTCGAAAAAGGATTTGACTTATGGCAAACAGATTTTCGTGAAAAAGAAACAAAAATAGCTGTCAAATTAGCGGGATCTCCTTCGGTAATTATTTTAGATTCCTTAGAAAAAAATATTTATCTATTAAATAAAGGAATGATAATGAAAGTAGACGCAAAAACATTCAAGCCAACACCTATTAAAATGAATGCGGAAACAAATGTTAACTATGCAGATGAACGTCAAGAAATGTTTTACCATGCATGGCGTCAAGTCAAGGAGAAGTTTTATGTCAAAAATTTACATGGTGTGGATTGGACTGCACTTAGAAATAATTACGCGAAATTTTTACCGCATATTAATAATGGATATGACTTTGCAGAGTTATTATCAGAAATTTTGGGAGAACTAAATGCTTCTCATACCGGATCTGGATATAGAAACTACAAGCCAAATGGCGACCAAACTGCATCTTTAGGTTGTTATTATGATGAATTATATAATGGCGATGGTTTAAAAATAATAGAAATTATGGACAAGAGTCCTTTATTGACAATTTCTAAGAAAATAAAGGCTGGCTGTATTATAGAAGCTATTGATGGCCAAAAAATTGAAAAAAATAAAAACTATTACCATCTTTTGAATAGAAAAGCAGGTAAAAAAATATTACTCACCATTTTAAATCCGAAAACAAAAGAAAAATGGGAAGAAATTATTACGCCAATTGGAAAAGGTCAGGAAAATGAATTGGCATACGAACGCTGGATAAAAAGTAGAAGTCAAATAGTTGACGAATTATCTAATGGTAAATTGGGGTATGTTCACATCAAAGGAATGAATTCTAGTAGCTTTCGAGAATTATATGACAAAGCTTTGGGAGAGTTAAATACAAAAGAGGCGCTGATTATTGATACAAGATTTAATGGTGGAGGCTGGCTTCATGACGATTTAGCTACTTTCTTATCCGGTAAGTTATACATGCAATTTGTTCCACGTGGACAGACAAATATGGGAGGTGAACCAATTTCTAAATGGCAAAAACCTTCATGTGTATTAATGAGTGAAGGTAATTATTCTGATGCACACCTTTTTCCATACACTTATAAGGCTTTAGGTATTGGAAAATTAATAGGCATGCCTGTACCTGGAACCGGAACTGCCGTATGGTGGGAGACTTTAATAGATGGTAAAACCTATTTTGGTATTCCTCAAATTGGTATGCAGCGTGTTACTGATCAAGTTCTCGTTGAAAACCAAGAGCTACAGCCAGATATTAAAGTAAATAATACCTATAAAAAAATGATAGAAGGAGTAGATGAACAATTAATTTCTGCAATCAATGAGCTACTTCAATAAAAAATTACCGCTTTTATTCCTGCTATTACTCACCTCTATTCAATGTAACAATCTTTCGCTTTTAAATAGAAGCAAAATAATAAAGCGGATGAATTTAAGTCATAAAAACTTAACAAAAATTCCGTCAGAAATATTTAAATTAAAAGATTTAGAAGTATTGATATTACATAACAATAAAATTACTGAAATTCCACCAGAAATTTCACAATTAAAAAAATTAAGAAAATTAGTAATTAGTAGAAATGATATACAAATCCTTCCACCTGAAATTGGCTTATTACCTAATTTAAAATGGCTTTCTTTAAAAGCGAATAAAATAGATAAGCTACCTAAAGAAATAGGTCAATTAAAAGCATTAGAAGTATTAAATCTAAACTTCAATAGATTAATCCAATTACCAGAAGAAATCTGTATGCTATCCTCTCTGGAACAATTAATGATCGGTTACAATAGTTTAACTTCTATTCCACAACACATAGATTCATTAACAAGTTTAAAAGAAGTATACTTAAATAATAACCAAATTAATCAACTTCCGGATTCCTTCTATAATTTATATCTTAGCCTTTTAGATATGTCTAATTTAGGACCTGCTTTCCTTCCTTCAGATAAAATTTGCAATATGAACCAAATTGAAAGTTTAATAATTGATCGAAACACACTTACATTTTTTCCAATTTGTATTCAAATTAGAGCAAATAATAATTCTAGATTTAATATCATTATTAAAGATTGAGAACTAATATTATTTAACACCCCGCCAAAAAAACGTAGCCTCTACTATGATTTTTTGTTAACCCATATTTATGATGACAAGAATGGGCTGCGGGGATTAGTTAAATAAATCAATTAAATATTCTCTCTTATTCAAAGATAAAAAATTAAACATAAAATAAGACTATTAAAATATCAAAAAATAGGACATTATAAGACTCCTATTAATAATAATTAAGGTCTATTAATACATGAACCAAACTATTCAAGTAAAGCTTAACAAAAGCAGTGCTATTATTTTTTGTAATCCCAAATAATTATTTGTTTATCGTCACTACATGAAATTAAATGGTTTTCATTCCATAATATAGCATTTACAGATGCTTTATGACCTTCACTTGATTTAAAATCAATTTTCTCTTGAAATTGAAAATCCGAGATTCTCCATATTTTAATAGATTTATCTCTACTCGCAGATGCAAAATAGATACCATCTGAAGAACGTTTAAAATCATATATTGCAAAATTATGCGCGGGAATCCTTTCCTTAACTTTATAAGTAAGTAAATCTAAAACACCAATATGTCCATCCCTTGAACCACTCAGTAAAATATTTTTTTCACGTATATATAATAACGTATATATAGAAAAATTCTTTACATGTAATTGACTAATCTCTTGTTCTAATTCTAAATTTTCTTTATCTAAAATTAATAAACTTCCAGTACCACAACCAACATACAACTGGTTTTCAATTTTTAATATTACCCTGACTTTTAAGGATCCTAAATTCTTAGATTGAGACCTTTCTAGTTTAACTAAATCCCAAGATACAATATGTCCATCTTCCGCACCGCTATATAAAATACATTCTTCGTCATCCACCGTTAGCGCATATACCATTCCGCTATGATACTGCAATACTTTAATTTCTTTTCCTAAGCTTAAATCCAATACTGATATATTTCCATTGGCTTGTCCTATTAATAACCAATTTCTTTTATTTAAATATTGAATCGTAATCGGTTTAGACTGTACTTTTGCAATCAACTGAGCAATTGCAGGATTGTTAATGTCCCAAGCAATTATTTGATTATCAAAACTTCCAGAATATAATTGTTCTTTTTTATCATTAAAAGCTAAATCATAGATAGCACCGGTATGTCCCGTTAAAGCATATCGTTTATGAATTAATTGATTCATTCCTTTATAAATAAACCGACTGCTTCAATATGAGAAGTATGCGGAAACTGATCTACTAAACTAAATTTCTGAAATACATAACCATGATCTTCTAATTCTCGTGCATCTCTCGCTTGAGTTGCAGGATTACAACTGATATATACGATCTGTTTAGCATTCAACTCTATTACCATTTTTAATGTCTTAGGTGCTATACCTGCCCTAGGTGGATCCAGAAAAATAGTATGAATTTTATTATTGTAATCTGGGTACTGTTTTAAAAACTTCCCTACATCAGCAGCATAAAATTCAATATTTTCTACGGCGTTGCGTTTTGCATTTCGTTTCGCATCCTCAATAGCTTCTGCAACTATATCAACTCCAATTACCTTAATATTTGGTAATTCATTCGCAACTATCTGTCCTATTGTGCCTGTTCCACAAAATAAGTCCATTATTATCTCATCCTTTAATTCAAATTTTTCTTGAGCATAATCAATGGCTTTGGTATATAATCGTTCAGCACTTTTAGGATTAGTTTGAAAAAAACTTTCCATACTAATTTCAAACATCAATCCTTTCAATTCTTCTAAAATAGTGGGAGTGCCATATAATAATTGATTATTGCCATTTTCTATTTTTGCTCTATCTGCAACATCATCATTAATGGTATGCTGAAGTCCTGCCAAACGATCTCCAAATAAATTCACCATAAACTCCTTAAAAGAGGCTCTATCAAACAACTTCAATCCCTGAGAAGAAGAAACTAAATTAATTAATAACTGATTAGATTTAAAAGATTTCCTTACGACCAAATGACGAAAAAAACCTTTCTTTTGAGGGGGATGCCAAGCTGGTAATTCAGTTTTTTCAAGGTACAACCTAACCTCTTTTAATTTTTCTTCAAAAGCAGCATCAAATAAACCATCTGGCTTATTTAAATTTTCTACCTTCCACCAGGTTCCTCTTGTTTTAAAACCCAATGCAAATTGATCATCTAATTCTTCACCCGTTTCAAGGTCTTTTCGAATCGTAGAAAAAGAATACTCCATTTTATTTCTATAGTCGAAAATTTCTGGAGATTCAATAAATTCATCAAACAAAGTTGTGTTATTTTGAAAACCACCTAATTTTCGATAAATGTCAATGGTGGATTCCTTTTTATATGCTTGTTGCTTTTCAATTGGTAAACTAATATAAGGTGCGCCAGAAATAGGTTGATATGGTAACTGTTTTTCATCACTTGAAGGTGTTAACACTTCTATCAGCTTACATTCCGCATGCTTTTTTCTTTTTTTAGCTATTCTTGCAGATACTTTTTGACCTGGTATGGTATTATCTACAAATATTATATACGGTCCATTTTCATTTTCAATCTTTGAAAAACCTTTGCCACCAAAAGCGTAACCTGTAATATCTACTTCTATAATTTCACCTCTTTTCACTTGACTATGTTTAAGTAACAAAAATACATATTCCTATCAAAGAAATAGATTTAAATAATAAATTTATGGCAAAAAAAAAGCCTCATTAGATTAACTAAT
>NZ_QKSB01000099.1 GCF_003234935.1 Putridiphycobacter roseus
AGAATCGTTTGTAGATTTGCGAAACCCCGTTCAAAAAAATAAATGCCGTCTGAAACGCAAATCCGCTTCAGACGGCATTCCCGACGCTTGCGGTTTAAGGGAGTTTTATTTCCAAATTGTCAATCAGGCGCGTCGTCCCCAGACGGGCGGCGGCCAAGACCACCAGTTTCTTATCTCCCGCCCGCGCCACTTCGAGCGTATCGACGCGGCGGATTTCGACATAATCGACCACCCAGCCGTATTCTGTCAGGGATTGGACGGCACGTTTTTCCAAACCTGCATAATCCAAACTGCCCTGCGCCAAGGATTCGGCAACAGCCTTTAATTCGCGGTACAGGCGCGGTGCTTCGTCGCGTTCCGCCGCACTCAAATACTGGTTGCGGCTGGAGAGTGCCAAACCGTCTTCCGCGCGCCCCGTATCGACAGGCACTATTTCAACATCAAAATTCAAATCCTCGGTCAAACCTTTAATCACGGCAAGCTGCTGATAGTCTTTTTTGCCGAAACAGG
>NZ_QKSB01000100.1 GCF_003234935.1 Putridiphycobacter roseus
GTCTTCGCCTTTTACCAAATAAACCTCGGTGTATTTGGCACGGCTTTTGATGCCTGCCAAATCGTCTTCAGGTTTGATTTGGATGCTTTGGGCAGGGTCTTTGCCGGCAACGCGTGCGCTGAAGTCTTTAGGCGCATCAGCGACATATTCGCCGGTTGCCAAGTCCACGACACGTTGCTCGATACGCTCGGCAAAGGTTTTGCTAATGTCGGTGTTTTTATCCATCAAACCGGCTACGCTCAAGATATAGCCTTGTTTGTCTTGGAGTTTTTGTTTCTCTTGGATGGGTTTCAAGCCGACGACCGCACCGGCAACGATGACCGAGCAAATCAGGCTGACCGCCAACACCACAATCAGCGTGCCGCTGAAGCTGTCTTTATCGAATTTCTTAGCCATTGCTGCGCGCCTTTCTGCGTTTGATGTTCGCTTGTGCGACGAAATAGTCGAAAATCGGGGCAAACAGGTTGGCAAACAGAATCGCCAACATCATGCCTTCGGGGTAAGCCGG
>NZ_QKSB01000101.1 GCF_003234935.1 Putridiphycobacter roseus
CGTTAGGTGCAAGCGGAAGTTGGTAAAGGAGGTAGAAAAACACAGTAACCCAAAATTTTCGGTAGACAATTCCCAAGGCAAATCACAGTATTTTTAAATGCAAAATTATTACGGTACTAAGTGCGGCGGACTGTACCCACGGCAACCCAAAATTCAGGTGGACTGTACCCACAGTAACACAATTCTCGGGCGGACTGATCCCACGGTGAATTACTTTATTTTTAAATGCGAAAATTTAGCGGTACTGCGTGGCGCGGACTTTTACCCAAGGCGGGAAAAACGTTAGACGCGTAAAATTTGACGTGAATTTTATGTGGGAAAAAGTGACGTGGAAGTGGGGTTTGACCAAAGTAACCACCGTATTAAAAAATTAAAGCAGCACCTAACATAACCTATATTCAATTTGCATTTACCGATTAAAAGCAGTGGTAATTAATAAAATAGCGCCAAAACATGGTTTAGATAGTCTAAAATAATTAATTTAGCCTAAACAATGCCTTGGCGGTTA
>NZ_QKSB01000102.1 GCF_003234935.1 Putridiphycobacter roseus
GTTTTGGCAGAAATCTGCCCAATCGTCGGCACGGGGACTCAAGCCGTGATGGATATGCAATGCATCCGGAATAAAACCGCCCTTTTTTCCGGCGCGGACAAGCAGATGCAGCAAAACGACGGAATCCAAGCCGCCGCTTAATGCCACCGCTGTTTTTTTTCCATTCAGACCTTGAGGAAAACAATCCTTCAAGCATTGCTCAAACGCATCTAAAGTCAGCACGGTTCCGTCCCGATAAAGAAAAAGCAAGCAGTTTCAGACAAACTGCTTGCTGCTTGTTCTACCTGAATTATTGTTCCGAAAATTTGCCGTAAGCCATAATGCGGTCGAAACGGCGCGAAAGCAAATCAGCAAGCGGGATGCTTTGCGCTTCGTGCAGTTGTTTTTCCAAAACGGCTTTTACGTTTTTCATGGTTTGCCCGAAATCCCGATGCGCGCCGCCCAATGGTTCTTTGATGACGGTATCGACCAAGTCCAGCTTTTGCAGGCGGTCAGCAGTAATGCC
>NZ_QKSB01000103.1 GCF_003234935.1 Putridiphycobacter roseus
TGCAATGAAATTCAAGCTAGCATTCCGGGAGCATTATGTTCCAGGGGGAGTGCTCCATATGAAACAAGAAGAGTTTATCTGGTTCAAGCAAGGAGGAGATACTGTGATGCAGTATCTCAATAAATTCCACCAACTCTAATAGTATGCCAATGACCCGATGAATACAGATCCGAAATAGAAGAATTGTTTTATGAGGGGACTCAATGACAGGCTTCAGCGGAAAATGGC
>NZ_QKSB01000104.1 GCF_003234935.1 Putridiphycobacter roseus
CTAACCCCATCAATTAACCTTCCGGCACCGGGCAGGCGTCACACCCTATACGTCCACTTTCGTGTTAGCAGAGTGCTGTGTTTTTAATAAACAGTCGCAGCCACCTATTCTCTGCGACCCTCCGGGGCTTACGGAGCAAGTCCTTCACCCTCACCGGCGCACCTTCTCCCGAAGTTACGGTGCCATTTTGCCTAGTTCCTTCACCCGAGTTCTCTCAAGCGCCTTGGTATTCTCTACCCAACCACCTGTGTCGGTTTGGGGTACGGTTCCTGGTTACCTGAAGCTTAGAAGCTTTTCTTGGAAGCATGGCATCAACCACTTCGTCATCTAAAAGACAACTCGTCATCAGCTCTCGGCCTTAAGATCCCGGATTTACCTAAGATCTCAGCCTACCACCTTAAACTTGGACAACCAACGCCAAGCTGGCCTAGCCTTCTCCGTCCCTCCATCGCAATAACCAGAAGTACAGGAATATTAACCTGTTTTCCATCGACTACGCTTTT
>NZ_QKSB01000105.1 GCF_003234935.1 Putridiphycobacter roseus
CGCCAACGCACCTGTGGACTACCCGCAACTGTGGGATATCTGGACCTTCGACTGGGTGCAATGGAACGGTTCAGCCCAGCAACCCATGGCCCGCAATATCGGCGAAGCCCTCGGCGTGGGCGCGACCCTGACGTTCTTCGACGGCGCCGGCCAGCCGCTCCAGGGCGATGCGCGCTACCCGTCCAGCGTGCGCGTGCGCGACCTGAACCTGATCGAAGAAACCCTGCAACGCCTCAAGCCCCCCACCTGGCCGGAAGATCTGTTCGGCGCCATCGACAAGCCCCTCGCGGCCCAAGGCCGCGCGCTGTTCACCGAGAACTGCGCCGGCTGCCATGTGCCGGCCGTCACCCAGGAACAGGGCCGCCCGGTGCAGCACCTGAAGATGCTCCCGGTGGCCTACATCGGGACCGACCCGGGCACCGCCAGCAACATTGCCGACCAGCGCTATGACCTCAGCGCCCTGCAATGGGACCCTGCGGAACTGGCCAAGCTCAATGTCG
>NZ_QKSB01000011.1 GCF_003234935.1 Putridiphycobacter roseus
GACAGGACTCGAACCTATGACCTTCGGGTTATGAGCCCGACGAGCTACCAACTGCTCCACCCCGCAATATATTTTTAGTTAAATAACTTCTGTTTTAATTGCGAGTGCAAATATATATTTTGTTTCTTTGCAAAACAAAATATTTTGTCTTTAATTTAAAAAAAATGTCACATAAATCCGGATTCGTAAATATTATTGGAAGTCCAAACGTAGGTAAGTCCACTTTAATGAATCGTTTAGTAGGCGAGAAATTGTCTATAATTACCTCCAAAGCCCAAACAACTCGTCATAGAATTCTTGGAATTGTAAATGAAGAAGACTATCAAATTGTCTTCTCAGATACACCAGGAGTGTTAGACGCGCATTATAAATTGCATGAAAACATGATGAAGTTTGTTAATTCAGCTTTAAAAGATGCAGATGTGCTGTTAGTAATGACAGATATTTTTGAAGAAACCATGAATCACAAAGAAACATTGGCTAGAATTCAAAAAACAAGTATACCTGTAATTGTATTGATTAATAAAATTGATCTAGGAGATCAAACAAAGTTGGAGGCAAAAGTAGCACAGTGGGCAGAAATTTTGCCAAATGCGCAAATTTTACCAATTTCTGCACTTGAAAACTTTAATGTAGACCTCATCTGGGAAAAAATTATAGCATTGATTCCTGAAAATCCACCTTATTATGATAAGGATCAATTAACGGATAAGCCTTTGCGATTTTTTATCTCAGAAATCATTAGAGAAAAAATATTTGAACAATACAAAAAAGAAATACCTTATTCTACTCAAGTAGAAATAGAAGAATATAAAGAAGAATTAAAAATTGTTCGTATTCGAGCAATTATTTATGTAGAACGTAAAACACAAAAAGGAATCATTATTGGACACCAAGGCCAAAAATTAAAATATGTTGGTATTGATGCCCGTAAGGACATTGAACAATTCATAGGGAAACAAGTGTTCTTGGAAATGTTCGTCAAAGTAGATGAGAATTGGCGTGGTAACGATAACAAATTAGAAAAACACGGATATTAATATGTCGAATATAATTGCAATTGTTGGAAGACCCAACGTAGGGAAATCTACTTTATTTAATCGCTTGACAAAGTCAAAAAGTGCGATTGTTGAAGAGATGAGTGGGGTGACTCGCGATAGAATTTATGGCGTTTCAGAGTGGAATGGTCGAGCATTTAGTGTGATTGATACAGGTGGATATGTAAGGGGTTCAGATGATATTTTTGAATCAGAGATACGAAAACAAGTGGAAATTGCTATAGAGGAAGCAAACGCTATCATATTTGTATCTGATGTCACTGTTGGTATTACAGATTTGGACGAATCTGTAGCTGCGATATTAAGAAAGGCTAAAAAACCAGTTTTTGTTGTCGCAAATAAAGTGGATAATGCGACGAGAGCAAATGATGCTTTCGAATTTTTTAATTACGGACTGGGGGATGTTTACAACCTTTCGTCTATTAATGGATCCGGTACCGGTGAATTATTGGATGATTTGGTGAAAGTATTTAAAGATGATGTGGATGAAGAAGAGTCAGATGTTCCTAGAATTTCTATTGTTGGAAAACCAAATGTAGGGAAATCATCTTTTATTAATGCCATCACAGGGGAGCAGCGGAATATAGTAACCGATATTTCTGGGACAACTCGAGATTCGATAGATACAGATTTTAAATTGTTTGGTTTCGACTTTAAATTAGTGGATACGGCAGGTATTCGTAAGAAAAATAAAGTACATGAAGACATTGAATATTATTCTGTTATTCGTTCTGTAAGAAGTATTGAGTATTCTGATGTCTGTGTTTTGATGATAGATGCTACTGAAGGACTACAAAAACAAGATTTAAATATTTTTTATATCATTGAAAAGAATAAAAAAGGTGTTGTTTTATTGGTAAACAAATGGGATTTAATCGAAGATAAAAGTCCAGAGTATGTTAAGGAATATGAGGATAAATTAAGAGAAGATTTAGCACCATTTAATAATGTGCCAATTATTTTCACTTCTACTATTTCTAAACAAAGACTGCACAGAGCACTCGAGAAGACAATGGAGGTATATGCAAATAGAATGCAAAAAATCCCAACTTCTGAATTGAATAACTTCTTGCAAGATGTGATAGAACGAAGTCCGCCACCATCTGTAAAAGGTAAGTTTATTAAAATTAAATTTGTTACCCAATTACCTACGCATTCGCCTTCTTTTGCATTATTTTGTAATTTACCACAATATATTCGTGACGATTATAAACGATTTATTGAAAATAAATTACGCCAACGATTCAATTTTGAAGGGGTGCCAATTCGTATTTTCTTTAGAAAAAAATAAATTTAAGTAACCATCTATACTTTGTTAAAGTGACTTATAAAGACGTAATTAAAAATATAAAAAACAAGCAGTTCTCTCCCATCTATTTATTGCATGGGGAAGAGCCGTTTTATATGGATAAGATTGTCAATTATATTAGCAACAATGTATTGGATGCGTCAGAGCGAGATTTTAACCAAACTATTGTTTACGCAAAAGATACTCCTCCAATTCAAGTAGTAGATGCAGCTTCGCGTCTACCCATGATGGCCGAAAGGCAGGTAGTGATTGTAAAAGAAGCACAAGAGTATACAAAAGCAAGTCAATGGGAGGTGTTTGAAAGCTACTTTACAGCGCCTTCACCAGATACTATTTTGGTATTTGCATTCAAATATAAAAAATTTGATAAGCGATCAAGAATGTATAAGCTATTGGCTAAAACAGCTTTTGTATATGAATCTGTAGGTGTAAAAGACTATGAGCTGGGTAAGTGGATTAGAGCTTACGTAACAGAGCAAAAACAGCAAATTACGGATAAGGGGGTAGCCTTGATTGCGGAATTTGTAGGAAATGATTTGTCGCGACTAGCTAATGAACTAGAAAAATTGTTTTTGTTGGTGGAAGATGGGCAACAAATTACAGAAAAAGATATAGAAAAGAATATAGGAATCAGTAAGGATTATAATGTTTTTGAATTAGTAAATGCCGTTTTGGATAAAGATTTTCAAAAAGCACTAAAAATTATTAATTACTTTGAACAAAATCCAAAAGCAGCGCATATTATTACTGTAATTTCAAATTTATTAACTTTATATCAACGTCTATTTAAGATTCATTTCTTAAAAACTACAGATCCACGACAAATTGCAACGACATTAAAAATTCACCCATATCCGGCAAAAGAGATGCTTTCAAAAAAGTCAAAACATCCACCAAAAATCATATCTAGAAACTTTAATATATTGAGGGAGTATGATTTAACGGCTAAAGGGGTAGATGCTTCAGGTATACCTGATGCCGCCCTGATGAAGGAAATGGTGTTCCGCTTGTTGCACTGATATATGTTAAAAAAATAAAAAAAACAAAATATTTTGTATGTAAATTACAGTTTTGTTAAACTTTTTCCGTTTATTTGATAAACAAATTATTATTTTCAAACCATGGCTAGAAAGAAAACCAAAGAGAAAGTAGAGAAAATTCTTAATGAAATCAAAAATTCTACTCCAAAGTTTAAATTACAATTAGATAGTAAAACAACAATTACTTTAAAAACGCAAGAACAACTTGACAAATGGATGCTATTGTATCCCAAAGCAGAGTTGATTACTGTATAATATTTAAATTTTCAAAAAATTAAAGGCGACATTCATTAGAATGCCGCCTTTTTTGTTGGTGTGTTTTAAAAGCTATTTTATGCTTTAATCAATTTTAAAACCTTTGTTACTTGGTTGTCTTGAATTACTTTTACCATGTAAATACCTTTTGCCTTTGGTGCTTGAATGCGGTCTGTAGCATTCCTGTTTGCGCTTGAAGCAATTAACTTTCCATTCAAATCATAAATTTCAATGGTAAAGGTTCCTTCAACTGAAATACTAAATTGATCTTGAGTAGGGTTGGGAAAAAGCGCTAATTTGTTACTTGCTTCTTGCGTTTCATTTAAACCTAAAACCACTTGTTGACAGTAAAAATGTTGTTGTTCATTATAAAATAATTGCGCACTGTCTGCTACATCCAAAAGTCCATTCACATTCAGTAAGTTATTGCCGCCATTCCTTGAGTAAAGCACGGCATAGTCGTAACAAATAAAATCACCAGGAGCAAAATTATCAATTGGTGTTGAAGCGATAAAAGCGCGCCTGTCACCCACAGTATTTGAAGCGCTGGCTTCATTCCATGAATTTGGATCATTTGGGTTGCCATCATACATGAAATTGTGAGCTGTGTTGCCCCCTAGTCCATTACCTCCGTATGTAAATGGTAATCCATTCCCCCAAGAAGCGTTTAAAGCACGCCAAATACTAGAGTCTACCACTGGGTCACTTTGAATACCTCCTGCATTATTGTAAAATCCTGCTGCATTCATGTTGTGATTTAATAGCTTAACACCACAAGCTGGAGGATTTGCTCCAAACTTATAAGGATTAGACCCGCTATCATCAAAGGAGTCTCCATTATAACCGAAAACCATATTTTTATCGACCGAAGATCCTATGTAATCATCATTAATTCCACCAATGTCAAAATCAACGTAATTTCCAACGATCAATTGATTGTAGGTTTTCTGAGAGCGATTGATCACTTTTAAATTGATAAAGGTGGTGGAGTCCAAAAAACCGTTTACGGCGTATTGATACACCATAAAATGATATTCCATGTCCATATTCTTACCTCCTGAATGTGGGTGGTTGCCATCATTGTCGTTTAAAATAAAGTACATGGCTTCATCTCCTCTGATTAAGGGGTAGTCTCCTAATTGCGGCTCGTAGAGGTCGTTTCCGTTGTTGTCGACAAAAGGAGCTAAAAGTGATGCTTCACCATTGCTTGTATTTCCGTTCCCTGGCCAATTGGCAATATCGTATGGAGTGACATAGCTAGGTTGGCTCCAATGGTTTTTATGGGTTTGAATTTGAGAAGAGGTAATTGTGTAAATATAGTTGTATTGGTCAATAAAGTTTTGATTGCTGTAATTGTTTGCCACCGGTCCAGTCTTAAAATCTTTATTATTTGAGGTAAACATATTGGCACAAACACGTACTGAATCGTCTTCGTCTTTGGCGCCAATCCAAAAAGAACTATTATAAATGGTTTTAATGATTGTGCCCGAAGTGTCCATTATTCCATAGCCTGCAACATAAGTACTTGGATTTGTAAATAAACAAGCATCTGCATTCACATTGGCAAACATTTTATTGATGCTCAAAGTGTCGTATTGCGTCATGCCGAATTGAGAGAGCGTCAAGGTCAGTATCGTTAGTATATTTCTCATAATATTGGGGTTTTATTTATTAATAATCAATTTTGTGTAGTTCGTTTTTCCTTCTGAAATTACCTTTACGACATAAAGTCCATTCGGGATATCTAGTTCNAACTTTTACTGAATTGGTATTGTTTAATTGCTCGAAAACAGTTTTACCATTTAGGTCAATGATAGACAGGTTGTAATCTCCTTCGTAATATAAACTGATTTGATTTTGAGCCGGGTTAGGGTATAGGTTTAATGCTTGATTTGTTTGTTTAAAGTTATTTTCACCTAAAATTACATCTTCACAATAATTAGTTTGTTGGTCATAAAAGTTCTGAACATAGTCCGCCACAGCGAACAAACTGTCTACATTTGTTAAAGAATTCCCACCAGCTCTAGATGTTATTACTGCAAAGTCATAACAAATGATATCTCCTGGTCCGAAATTATCTATTGGGTCAGCGGTCAATAATGTTCGCCTATCTCCTAAAGAATTCATGTTGCTAAACTCTGTTGATGAACTTGTATCTGTAGGAGAACCATCATGCATGTAATTGGTTGGTATTGTACCGTTAAACCCATATCCGCCAACTGTCATTGGACTTCCATCACCCCATTTAGCATTTAAATAATTCCAAAATGTTGTGTCCTCAGTACCTCCTCCGCCATAATTTCCCGCATTTAAAAAAATTGCAGCTGACTGCATGGTTTGATTTAAAAGTTTTATGCCACAAGCAGGTGGATTTTCTCCGAACTTATATGGGTTTGACCCCGCATCATCAATATTGTCTCCATTATAGGCGTAAATTAAATTTCTTATGCTAGAGGATCCAGCAAGGTCATCTTCTGCACCTCCAATGTCAAAATCTGTAAAATTTGCCACTTTGAATTGTTGGTATGTGTTTTCAGACCTGTTGATTACTTTTAAATTAATGAAAGTGGTTGAGTCCAAATTACCACTTTCATGATATTGATATACCATTATATGGACTTCAATATTTAAAGGTGTTCGGTTTGTCATTGAAGTAAAGGGAGAAGCATCATTCAAGATGAAAAATGCAGCTTCATCTCCTCTAATTAATGGTACATCTCCATCCTCAGGTTGGTATAGAAGTGATCCATAATTATTGAAATAAGGGGCGAGAAGTGTGGCTTCTCCATTGCCAAAACTATTTGCTGGCCAATCTAAAATATTATTGGGTGTCACATATCCAGGGTCGTTAAAATGATTTAGATGATATTGAATTTCACTTTTAGTAACTGTATATACTTTAGTGTAACGTAATGGATAGTTAGGATGAAAATAGTCATCTGCAATTGGCCCAAATGATAATTGAACTGTAGAATTTACAGACCTATTTATTGAAGTGTGTAAATCGCCATTATTATCTAATCCACCAAACCAAAAGGAACTATTGTAAATTGTTTTTGGACCAGTAAAATCATTGGTTTTAGGGACTTCGTATCCTGCTCTATTGGTGTTGATGTTTGAAAAAAGAAAAGGCGTTGCCGATAAAAAAGCATTTACTTTATTGGCTTCAAGATGCACATATTGCGCCATTAGGCTTGTGCTAAAAAATAATGCACTAAAAAGAATAAATTTTCTCATAATATTGGGGTTTTATTTATTAATAATCAATTTTGTGTAGTTCGTTTTTTCAGTTGGATTAATTATTCCATAACCTGCTTCATAAGTAATAGGGTTTGTAATTAAACAAGTATCGGCATTCACATTGGCAAACATTTTATGAATGTTCAAAATGTCGCATCCTGCTCATACCAATTGTGTAATTACTATAATTATTAGGTAGATGTTTTTTTCATAGACATTTGGTTATTAATTAGATCCTAAAAGTAGGTTATCATGTTTTTATTTCAAAGTAAATAAAATCAGATGTTTATGAATTTTATACAGGTCTAACTAAAAAAAATAAATTTTATCTGTTATTCAAATAAAATAATTTGTAACTCTTATGGTTTGAATCGTATATTTGCATTATGGTTAATATTGGTAAAATAAATCACCTTACAATTGTAAAAGAGGTTGATTTCGGAATGTATTTAGACGGTGGAGAGGATTTTGGTGAAATATTATTGCCTTTGAGATATATCACGCCAGCTTGTATCGTCGGTGAATCTGTTGATGTTTTCATTTACCTCGATTCAGAGGATAGAATTATTGCGACTACTGATTTTCCATTGGCCATGGTTGATGACTTTGCATTGCTAGAAGTTGTGGATACTGCTCCAATGGGCGCTTTTGTAGATTGGGGCTTAGCCAAAGATTTATTGATTCCATTTGCCGAACAAAAAGCGGATCTAAGAATAGGGGAGAAGGTAATTGTGAAGATTTACCTAGATGAAATGACAGAACGTATTACAGGTTCGACAAAAGTAGACCGATTTTTAGACCAAATACCTCACGAATTTGAAACAGATCAAGAAGTAGGATTAATGGTCTATTCAAAAACTGATTTAGGCTATAAAGTAATTATTAATAATGAATTTTGGGGACTGCTATACGAAAATGAAGTTTTTAAACCTATTCAAAGAGGTGACTTTATTAAAGGATACATCAAGCAAGTCCGTGAAGACGAAAAAATTGATGTTTATTTGCAAAAAGCAGGTTATTGGAATATTGATAACGTAACCAAATCAGTGTTGGATAAATTAAAGTCCCAAGCAGGTTATATGGAAGTGACTGACAAGTCTTCTCCTGACACCATCAAACACATTTTTGGAATCAGTAAAAAGTCATTTAAAAAGGCAATTGGAAGTTTGTATAAAGAAAAGATTATTACAATTGAAGACAAAGGAATACGTTTACTTTAAGCGTCTATCCAACTTTTAAAAGCCTTTACTTTTTCTCTAGCAACCACTACTTCAACTAGGTTTAGGTGCGGAATTACTATTTTTAATCGGCTATTACTGTGTGCTATAATTTCAGTAATGGCTTGAATGTTAACAATGATTTTTCTATTGATTTTAAAGTAAAGCGTAGGGTCTAACAGATGAACTATTTCTTCTAGTGATTGATCTAAAACATAGTTACGCCCTTCATTGGTCAATAAGTAGGTCCCTTTTTGCTCACTGTAAAAGGCATTAATGCTTGTAATTGGGATGGATCTTATCTTTTCCCCAACCTTAATCATAAATCTTGATTTATAGGTTTTTGTCTCTTTGGTAATTTGTTGAATTAAATTTTGTAAATCTATCACTGGAGAAGCTGTTATTTGAAATTGTTCAAATTTGTTAATTGCTTTTTTTAAGCGTTCTTCGGCAATGGGTTTTAATAAATAATCTATACCATTGGTCTCAAAAGCTATGATGGCGTATTGGTCGTAAGCCGTAGTGAATACAATAGGACAATCAACTGAAATTTGACTGTAAATTTCAAAGCTCAACCCGTCTGCCAATTGAATGTCTGAAAAAATGAGGTCAACTTTTGTGGTTTGTAAAAAAGTAATACTCTCCCTTACCGTTTCTAACTTGGCAATAATTTTAAAGTGTGGCGCCAGCATACCTAATAATTTTTCTAAGCGAATTGCCGCTCTCGATTCATCTTCAATAATTAATACATTCATTTATCTGCTGCTTTTAGAATGGGTAATTTTACGATAAAGTAATCACTGTCAAACTTTACTTCAATTTGTTTGTTAAAAAAGGCATACTGCTGCTCCAAATTCTTTAAACCAATTTTGTTAGAGTGTATTTTATCCGTTTTTAATCGTATTTTGTTTTTGATGACTATGGTATCATCTATCCTTTTTATTGTAATATTTAAAGGATTTAGTGTGGAAACTTCATTGTGCTTCACTGCGTTTTCTACAATTAATTGTAAGGCAATGGGGACAATCAAATCGGTAGGGGTGGCATCTAAATCAATGGCCACATTCAGTTTGTCTTCGAATCTAATTTTGAGTAGGAAAATATATTTTTCTAAAAAGATTAATTCTTCTTCTAATGGTCGCAAATCATGGTCTTTGCTTTCTAATACATAGCGATACATGTCGCTGAATTTTTGGATGAATTTTACGGCTAAATCTTGGTCTTCATGAACCAACTCGGTCAACACGTTTAAACTGTTAAACATAAAGTGAGGGTTGATCTGGTTCTTTAATGATTCATATTTATAATTAAGCATTTCAGTTTTTAATTGTTCTCTAATTAATTCAGATTTTTTCCAATTCACAAAAAATCCAATAGCCCCAGTAATTAATGAAATAAAAAATGAAATATAAACCGGTAAGGCCCAATATGAAATTTCTTGTGTAATGGTTACTAAAGGGGATTGGCCTACCACTATCCATGTCATTATTGACTGCACAAAAGCATAAGCTAAAACCGAGTACAAAACAACTGATATTACGGTCCATATAAAACGCTGGAGGGGAAAATTCAACCAGTTGTATTTTTTATTTATTATGCCTTGAATATATGCATGGCCCAACCATTGTGTGATTGAAATGGCTGCAGCCCATACCACAGCAATTGCCATTCTTGTAATAGAAAAATTAAAGTTGAAAAATAAGAGCGTGATGATGCATCCCAGCCCTAGGTTTGCCAACAAAAATGACCACCAATTTTTAAAAGGGTATAGGATGCTGCTTTTCATGTTTTAGTTTCTTGTTTTTAAAGATAAGGTTAAATCTTTATCGAATGTAAAAATAGTCTCCTTGAAATCTGGTGCTTTCATTAATGCTTTTGCATTATTAGAAAATCCATAGCCCTCTGTCGGTCTTCCGTATTTATCACTGTCCATTTTCAGGTTTGAATTTTCATCATGAAAATAGGAGATGGAATATAGACCGGAGGCTAAATTTTTAATGAATATTGTTGATTTGTTCTGCTCAATAGATCCGCTGATGGTTTGAATGACTGTTTCGTTTTCATCTTTCACTTGCAGTAGCACGCTGCCATTGTTTGAAGCCAAATCAGTAATGTTTATCGTTAAAATATTTGACTTACTTGTAGTTATTGTGTCTACTCCCATTATGGTTACTTTTTCTTCTGGCGAACAAGATTTTGCCATGGTAATCAAATAGTTTTTACCCCAAACTGGATGGAATTCACTTTTTGGTGGAAAGCTGTCCCAAGTGGCAAGTAAAGCTTTTGCTTCTTCACATAATGGGGCTGTATCTGTCCCAAAAAATTGCGCTGTTCCATAAGCATTCGCAATTTTCAACTGTCTTGCTCTTAAATTTTCAGGGTCTAAAGCCAATGCCGTGCCTACGGATGTTGCGCTAAGTATTGAATATTTTTGTCCGCGTTCCATAGGATTTATACTCAATCGTGCGGTATAATACAAAGCTTCTAATGCGAACACTTCCGCTTCTTTTGTTGCTGTTTTTTTTAGTTTCTCTATACTTTGTTCAGCTATGTCAAGCAAGGCATCTTTTTCAGCGCCTACACCTGATTTAACATAATAATTTGCCATAATATAACACAGGGCATTATAATATTCAGGAAGCCAATTTTCAGTTGCTACATTCGCAATTTGTTGAAACTTAAAGGAAGTATTAGTGAACTCTTCCACTGTTTTAGAATTTTCATATTGCGTCAATGCTTCTTCCATTTTTTGTGCAAACATTGTATTTTGAGCGGAGCCATGAAAAGAAAGCAAAAGTGTTAGGGTAAGGATTAAAGTTTTCATAATATTCAGATTTAATGGTTAGTGTAAAAATGCTTCTATTCAGTTGTAAATAAAAATAAAGTATGCTGAATTGTTGATTATTACTGTTGAATTGTAATAATGAAGTTTATTGTATTTTATCCAGTTGGTTTTTGTCGCCAGTTTTACTTAAAGTGATGAAACAACCTATGATAAAAAAACGATCTGCTGGAGGAGTGATCAAGGCCTTTTCATAAACTCCTGCTTCATTCGGGGTATTTGCAAATTCATAGCCATAAGATTGTTTGTAGCCCAAAACATTTGTGGCAGAAGCATAAAAAATAACATTTTCGCGGTATAAAAAACTGGCGTTTAAATTCAAGGATTGGTAAGCACGCATTTGTTGGCAGTTAAATGAAATTTCATTGGGATCGTTAAAAAAACGAGGAGAAGCATAGGAAAAAGAAGCACCAAATAAGGTGCGTATTTTTCTAACCCAATGCTTGTATACTACTGATATATTATGTTTACTCGCAAATCGAGGTGTTGCTGTTGATGGGAAATTTAAATAATTTCTTTTGGTATCTAAATAGGAGTATGAAATCCAATAATCCCCATTCTTAATTGTTTTTTTATCCCTAACGAATAAGTCTATACCATAAGCCAAGCCATTTCCTTTATTGCTGTAATAAGCAGGATCGTAAAAAGGTAAAGCTGAATTGAATTTCACTAAGTTTTTGTAAGGTTTACAATATGCCTCTATTTTTAACGAACGTTTGTTTCTAGTGAAAGAATAGTTGAGTAGGTAATGATTGGCCAATTCGAATGTTAATTTGTTACTGTACAGCATAAAATCATTTTTTGGGGTTTGATAAAACTGTCCATAAGCAAATGACATTTGACTGTTTTTACTGATTTTGTAAGCCATGGATATTCTAGGAGAAAGTTTTTCATGTTTTAAATAGGTTGAATGGTCAAATCTTCCTCCAAAGCGTGTCACTAATTTCTTTGATAAATACCAATCAAACTCAATAAAAGATCCCAAGTGTTGGTCTGAAAATTCTTGATTCATGTTGGCTGCCGTACTTTTAAATTGTTGATTGTAATTATTGGTGAATACTTCAGCACCAGTATTCAACTTGAACTTTTTAGAAAAGGAATGTGTAAATTTGGATTTGAAGTGTAAGCCATTTGTCGTTTCTTCAAATAGGTTTGAATTGATATTTATGGTTTCAATATAATTGGTAAATGCACCGCTCAAGTACATTACCCATTCCTTGCCAATAATTCCTTTATATGAAGTGTTGATGTAGGTATTTTTGTTGGCCAAGTTCAATTTGTCTTCCACTTGACTGTCAATGTTAAAATCCATCAAGTCAAACTTTGTTTGAGAATAATTACCGTAGACTTTCCATAAACCTTTTTTTGTTTTTTTTCTGAAACTGATCGCCGATTCAATACTCTCTGGCATTTTGTTCCAATGAATTCCTTGTGGAACTAATTTCATATAGGGTGTTAAATTCGAATAGTCAACACTAGCAGTTACCGCCGTTTTTTTCCATTTCTTTGTACCTGCTAAACCCAGGCCAATTGACAATATTGAAATGTCTAATTGGTCTTCATTTTGCATGCCTTTGGTGTCGAGTAATAATACAGAAGAAAGCGCCTCGCCATATTCGGCAGAAAAGCCACCCGTACTAAAAACATTTCCTTCAAACATAAATGGATTGAATCTACTCCTAACAGAAGTATTGGGAGCAGATGCGTTGTATGGATTTTGTACCAGTGCTCCATCAATGTAGGTTTGACTTTCATCACTGCTGCCACCCCTTACAAATAGCTTTCCTGATTCTCCGTTGTTCGAAGTTCCAGGTAAATATTGTAATGCGTTTACCACATTTCCGCTAGCTCCAGGTGTTGTTATCATGTCTAATGCAGATAAAAGCACGGCTTTCTTTTTGTCGCCTGCTTCAAATGATCCTGCAGTAATTACAACGGCCTCTAATTCGTTGAATTTTTCCTTCATGCGAATATGTAAGTCTAAAGTGTCAGAATTAATGAGGTAAGGGATTTGTTGGGTTTCAAAGCCAATGTACTGGCAAATTAGGAGGATCGAATCGACTTTTTGTGTTTTAAATTTAAATACACCTTTTTGATTAGTGATTGTACCATCATATGTACCAGAAACAATAATGCTGGCACCAAGGAGAGGGGATCCTTTTTCATTGGTTATTTTTCCTGTAATGGTGTGCTGAGAAAAAATGTAATAGGGAGCTAAAAAGATTACGATTATCCATATTGCTTTCATAATATTTGATGGTTTAAGTCAAATATCAGTGAATACGAATGGAATTAAAAACGGTAGTCGACGAATTGTCGTTTGGGGTAGATGAATTGTAATTAAGTTATTTTTTTTTGCTAAATAGCTGTTTTATTCGACGGAAAGTTCGCTTTTCAAACTCCCAGAAAAAGTAAAATTGTCCAAGTATGAAGCCGTAAAACAACAATACAATATTGTAGATGGGTAATATTAGTAGGTAATAAAGAATCGAAAATAAGGTATTTGATTCACCTGATTCGGAAAAAAAACTGAGGACTGGTTTTTTTATTAAAAGAATAGTGGTACCCGTAATGGCAAACACAAACAAAATGGTAAGTACCTGTAAATAATTAACACCCCAACGTTTTTGGAGTTTTTCTATCCAACTCAAGTTAGATAAGTTATTCGGTGGCGTGTTTTTATCTATCATTTTAAATCAGTTGCAAATATAACAACTTTAAAGTTGTGAAATTTTAATTTAATCTTAACCTTTACTTAATAGTTAACACTAATTAATGTGCGTTTTTTGTACTGCATTTTTATGCTAAACGTATGGATTTTTCACTTGTTGTAATGTATTTAGGGTTTACTTTTGCTGCTTATTCAGTGGTAGGAAACGATACCATTCAAACCTTAGGTACTTTTTTAAGTTCTAATGAAAGAAAAAAGTGGTGGGTCCTTTGGCTGTTTGCAGGAGGGATTTTGAGTGTGACATTGATTTATGGTTATTATACACATAACGGTGACGTGTCTTATGGCAGGTTGGAAAAGTATCCGTTGCCCGAACATTTTTCTTGGTATTACCTTTTACCTCCCCTTATATTATTACTGCTTACCCGGACTGGTATTCCGGTGAGTACCTCCTTTTTGATTCTTACTTTTTTTAACGAGAAAAATTTAACCAGTATGGTAACTAAATCAGTTATTGGTTATTTGGTGGCTTTTGGGGCGGCTATATTGTTGTATTTATTGATTTCAAAAATTCTAGAAAAACGATTTATTGAAAACCCAATTTCAAAAAGAAGTAATATCATTTGGACCGTATTACAGTGGTGTTCTACTGGTTTTTTATGGTCCCAATGGTTAATTCAAGATTTTGCAAATATCTATGTCTATTTACCACGTCAGTTAGATATTGGTACCATGATTTTTTCTTTGGTAGTTATTTTAGCGCTATTGGCTTATATTATAGCTTCAAAAGGTGGCGCTATTCAGGGTATTGTGAAATCAAAGACCAATACAGTGGATATTAGATCAGCCACAATTATTGATTTTGTTTATGGCATTATTCTCTTTTATTTTAAAGAAATGAATGATGTACCAATGAGTACCACTTGGGTGTTTATTGGGATTTTGGCTGGTCGAGAAATTTCTTTAAATTTTGTGTTAAGAAAAAAAGAGGCCAGACGGGAAATGTTTAAATCTCTCGGTTCAGACTTAGTAAAAGTTTTAATTGGTCTTGTTGTCAGTATTATACTGGTGTTTATTGTTAAATTTTTTGCTAAATTGTAATGTGAATCATATAAATATGAAAAATATATTATTTCCTACAAACTTTACTGAGCATTCTAATAATGCATTTATCTACGCATTAGAATATGCAAAAAAAACAGGATCTAAGTTAGTGGTTTACCATACTTTTGATCCAAATGCCCCTATTTCAGAAGAGACAATCGCGTTTTATGGGGAAAATGATTTAAAAAACTTTATCTATAAAAAAGAAAAATTTCTTCCTTTTGAAAATTTAAAGGAAGCACACCATGCAAAAGATGTAAAAGTAAAATACATAGTAGAGGAGGGTGAATTTATTGCAAATGTAAAAGCATATATTGAAAAAAAAGAGGATAAGATTTCATTGGTGATTATGGGGGCCCAAAGGAACTCAAACCAATTATTCAATTTTTTTATGGAGACCAAAACATTGCAATTGGTTAGTAAAATTAATAAACCAGTTATTGCTGTTCCTAAACCGTTGAGTTTTGATGGTGCTATTGATAATATTGCCTTTTTAGTCGATTATCGGGAGGATGAAAAAGGACCGCTTTTGGAGATTTTGGCGCAAACCAAAACTTTTAACGCAACCTTACATGTCATACATGTCGACCTTGCCCATAGTGAGTCTATTGTCCCTCAAATGGATCAATTTAAAGACTCTTTAGCTTATGCAAATATAGATAAAGTAACTTTTAAGTCTATTGACTCGATTAATCTGCGCGATTCCTTGTCCGTTTATTGTAAGGAGAATAACATTGACATGGTTTGCTTAATCAATCATTATCGAAATTTTTACCAACGTTTATTTTCTTATAGTCTAGCTGAAATGTTAATTGATCATTTGGATATCCCAGTAATGGCTATCTACCAAGATTAATTGGAAAGAGTAAATGTTTATTGTTTACTTTTTATGTCGTATACAAAGTAATTGGTTTTGCCTTGCCAAGGCATGGCTTTATTAATCTCTTTGTAAGATACAGTGACTTTTTCTCCTTCAAAACCTTGAATCTTTTGATACATGGCTTCATCTTCTATGGAAAAGTCCCAAACGTTCCCCATAATACCTGTTGATTGGTCGGTACCAAAACCACCTAAATTTAATTGGCCTTCGTAGGTTTTGAAGAAGTATCCTTTTTTAGAAGTTTTTATCAAATGCCCAGTCCTAGTACCTTCGCTGTAAGTAAAGTTGGTAAACAAAAAATATAATATGACAAATAGAACCATGCCAATGCCGACAAAAATGATTATTCTTTTAAGAAGAGGGTGCATATTGATTTTTTTTAAAAACTACTCATATAGGATTGTAAAATAATACAAGCTGATATTTCATCTACCAAAGCTTTATTTTGCCTTTTCTTTTTACTTAAACCTGAATCTATCATGGTCTGAAATGCCATTTTGGAAGTAAACCTTTCATCAACCATTTTTATAGAAATATGACCAAATGTTTCTTCTAATTTTTTCTTTATTTCTTGAACCGGTATTGTATTGTGCGTGGGCTCACCATTCAGCCTTTTAGGTTCCCCTAAAATAATAGCGTCAACTTGGTGTTTAGCAAAATAAGTCACTAGGAATTTAAATAACTCTGGTGTGTTAACGGTAGTTAAACCCGAGGCGATTATTTGTAAATCATCTGTTTCGGCTATGCCAGTTCTTTTTGTTCCATAATCAAGTGCTATCAATCTTCCCATTAGGCTACAGATTTTTTTCCAAATATTTCAACAACTCCTATAATAACCAGAAATGCCAAAAGGAATGACATAAGTGGAGGTAAACCTAGCGCTGAAGGAATCGTGCCAGCAAATATGGAGATAGTCCCTACTGTTAATGCATAAGGGATTTGTGTTCTTACATGGTCAATATGATTGCAACCACTTGCTAATGAGCTTAAAATTGTTGTGTCTGAAATGGGAGAGCAATGGTCGCCTAAAACAGAGCCAGCTAATACCGAACTTACCACATTGTAAAAAATAGGCATGGCAATGTCCGGTGACATAGATTCATTCATGCATAATAGCCAAGCTGCTGGTAGAATTAATGGGTATACCAAAGCCATGGTCGACCAAGATGAACCTGTTGAAAAAGCAACAAAAGCAGCCAAGACAAATGTGAAGGCTGGAATTAGCCATGGAGATATTCTTCCATCAATTAAATGTGCTAAAAAGCTTGCCGTGTGCATGTCTTCTGTAACTAATGCAAGGGACCAAGCTAAAATCAATATCAATAAGGCTGGAATCATGGATTTAAACCCTTTAATAATCGTCTCAACAGTGTCTTGAAGATTCATGATTCTTTGAGATAAGGTCATTAATATAGCGACAAACATGGATGTTAGTGAGGCCCATAATAATGCAGTATAGGAATCTGATACACCAATTAAACTGCCTAATTTTTGACCAAAAGTATCGGCCGGCATTTTTAATAAATGCATGTCGTTCCAAATGTCTGACCAACTTTGGTAATTAGCGTTTTCATTTAGGTTTAATAAGTTACTTTCTAAACTTTGAAATCCTGTAACTAGTAATCCCAATAGTGTTCCTAAAACAATAATAGCAACGGGTAAAATCGCATTGATGGCACGGTGAGGAATGTTGCTTACTGGTTCTAAATCTTCTAATTCTGTTATGTCCCCATCATTCTCTTCCGGATTGACTATTACACCTGCTCTAGCCCTTTTTTCTGCAGTTAACATGGAGCCAAAATCCTTTTCTCGCCAAATTAAATAGAACATAAAAAAGAGGGTAAGTATGGGGTAGAATGAATAAGCCAAACTATTTAAAAATATACCGTAAACACCTTCGTCTATTTGCATAGAGTCGACATTAATTTTATCTAATCCATTTTGAATGTAGCCCAACTCGGCACCAATCCATGTGGTGACAAATGCAATGGCCGCAACAGGAGCAGCAGTGGAGTCAACTATGTACGCCAATTTTTCTCTTGAAATTTTTAATTTGTCCGTAATGGCACGCATGGTGTTCCCTACGACTAAAGAATTGGCATAATCATCAAAAAATATAGATAATCCTAAAAAGTAAGTGGTCAATTGTCCGCTTCTTGCATTTTTAGCATACTTTACAATACCATTTACAATACCTTTCATTCCTCCGTTTCGCGAGATTAAGGCGACTATACCACCAATTAAAACAGAGAAAACAATAACGCTTAAGTGTCCAGAGTCATTAAGTGCGTCAATAATATAGGTGTCAATTACCCTTAAAAATCCAGTAAATATTCCTAAAAACCCACTGTCGTAATAGCCAATAATGGCACCTCCTAAAAAAATGCCTGAAAATAAAGAAAAGATAACCTCTTTGTAGATAAGGGCAAAAAAGATGGCGAAAAGAGGAGGTAAAATCGACATCCATAAAGGGATAACTCGGTTAGTGGGCGGGTTGAATTTATAACCTTCTATATCTAATGTTTCCCCTTTTTTAAACTTGTGTGAAAAGCTAGGGTGCTCCCCAGAGAAATCGAGCTCAATTTTTTGATTGTTGACCGTGATGATGGCAGGGAAATTTTCTCCCACATTGGTAATGGATACATCAACTGCTACCCCGTCTAAAATAATTTCGGGGTAGTCCATTTTTAAACTCGATTGCCCAATTGAATTTATGGATATGAGGACAACAGTGAATAAAAAAAGAAATTTCCGCATGAAACAAAAATAAGAAGTTTGTTGAATTAAGCAACAGATAATAGGAGTATTTCGTTTATATCCTATAACTAAAATGAAAGTGCTTGTTTTTTTTCACGTCGTTTAAAACAGAATACCCAATACGGTTCAATTTTGAATGCATAAAGATTAGTAAGTTCTTTCCAATCTAGCGACACGCCCTGTACGGGTGTGGAACCAAGTATATTTACCTTTTGGATATAACAAATTGGTGTAGATTCTTGATATTTAAGTGTTGAAGGAATACTCAATCTTACCAATAAGAATCGTTTATGCCAATTTCTACCCGCGTACAATCTATCCCTAAATACCAATTTACTTTGGGGCGGCTATATCATTCATTCGTTAATTAGTACATTGCTTATACCATCTCTCCTCCTTTTTGAGGTGAAAAACACTGTTTAATTAGGGACTTTAGTCCTTTAGCTATGCTTTGTGTTAAGAATTCAAATCGACGTAAACTACTTTTTTGGTTTCAAAGAATTCCTCTTCAAAATGATCGGCTAAATGTAAAAACTCGTAATACTCTCTTACTGGTTTCATTTCATCTGTCAAGTCACCTCCTTTTAAGTATAAAAGTCCGTTAGGAAAGGCATTTTTGTCATTTTTCTTTATTTTTTTACGGACCCACATTAAAAATTTGGGCATGGCAGTTACTGCTCTGCTGACTACAAAATCAAATTTATGCTGAATATCTTCTGCACGGACTTGTTTGGCAATCACATTGGTGAGACCCAAAGCATCTTTCACTTCATCTACTACCTTAATTTTTTTGCCGATAGAATCTACCAAATAAAAATTTGACTCAGGAAACAGGATGGCTAATGGAATGCCTGGGAAACCACCTCCAGTACCTACATCTAATATGTCTGATCCGGGGACAAAATTAATGGCCTTCGCAATGCCTAAAGAATGCAATACGTGTTTTTCGTAGAAAGTATCAAAGTCTTTTCTACTCACTACATTAATTTGGTCGTTCCAAAGTTTGTAAATATCATACAACTGACCAAACAATTCTTTTTGATGATCGCTTAGGTCGGGGAAATACTTGTAAATTAAATCAACAGTTTGTGTCATTTAAAGCTTGTTATTTTCCATTTCTACTGCAGTTTTCAAAACCTTTTCTTTCAATTCCTCTTTGTAGGCTGTCAGTTTTTCAAATACTGCTGGATTGCTTGCCCCGATAATACTTGCTGCTAATAAACCAGCATTTTTAGCACCGTTTAAAGCAACAGTAGCGACAGGTATACCGCCTGGCATTTGTAGTATAGATAAAACTGAATCCCATCCGTCAATAGAATTACTCGATTTAATTGGAACCCCAATGACTGGCAATGCAGTTAAAGAAGCGGTCATACCTGGTAAATGCGCGGCACCACCAGCACCTGCAATAATTACTTTGATACCTCTGCCGTGTGCAGACTTTGCGTAATCATACATTCTTTCGGGTGTACGGTGAGCCGATACTACCGTGATTTCGTAGTCTATTCCAATTACTTTTAAAGCATCAGCTGCTTCTTGCATAATGGGTAAGTCCGACTTTGACCCCATGATTATTCCAACTTCTATCATTGTATTATATATTATGATTCGCTTTGAACACGAATCGTATTTTTTACTTTTATTGCTATTTCTTTTGCTTTATTTAAAGCGGGGTTGACTACAGTGACATGTCCCATTTTTCTAAACGGTTTGGTTTCTGCTTTGCCATATATATGAGGTGTTACACCAGGTAATGCTAATATTGCTTCCATTCCAGTGTATTTTACTTTTCCTGAATAGCCTTTGTCACCCAATAAATTGATCATGACACTCGGTATTTTGATATCCGTACAACCCAAAGGTAAATTCAAAATAGCCCTTAAATGTTGTTCAAATTGTGAAGTGATATTGCCTTCAATGGTATGGTGACCACTATTGTGTGGGCGTGGCGCAATTTCGTTGACCAATAATTCATTATCCTTGGTTAAAAATAATTCCACTGCTAATATACCGACAAAGTCTAGCTTTAATACAATTTGTTCCGCAATAGCAATGGCTTTTTTGCTGATTTCATCATTAATGTCTGCTGGAGAAAATAAAAATTCTACCAAATTTGCTTCAGGGTTAAACTCCTGTTCCACTAAAGGAAAAGTCTTGATTTCTCCATTTTCATTTCGGGCAACAATGACAGCTAACTCCTTTTCAAAATCTACAAATTTTTCAAGTACGGATGGTGCGTCAAATCCCTCAATGATATCATTCTCGTCGTGTAAAGCTAACACTCCTTTCCCATCATAACCACCCACACGCATTTTTTGCATAAAGGGCAACTCGGTGATGTAAGAAGAAATTTCGTTTCTATTTTCAATTAAATAAAATGGCGCAGTTGGTATTTGGTGCTTTTCGTAAAAAGCTTTCTGCGCACCTTTGTCTTGTATTAACTCAATGATATGCGGTTGAGGATAAACTTTTACGCCTTCTTGTTCTAGCTTTTTTAAAGCAGGAATATTTACATTTTCAATTTCAATGGTCAATACATCTTTGTCTTTACCAAAATTGTAAACGTCCTCGAAATTTTGAATGTCACCGTTTGTATAACTAAAGGCTGCAGATGAAGCAGGGCTTTCACTTCCTTTTTCAAGGATGTGCACATTTACATCAAAATTAATGGCGGCTTGAATAAACATGCGACCTAATTGGCCACCGCCTAAAATACCAAGTTTAAAATTATTGCTATAAAAATGTGACATGAAAAAAGTTTTGGCAAAGTTAAAATTTATTTATGAAATCTAAACAGCAGCCATATATAATCACAGCTTAATTATTTGATTCTGTCTCCTCTTCCACAACCTCTTCGTATTCTGTGAATTCCGCTTCTATAGTTTCTTCATTACCAAATCTTTTCTGTAAATTACCTTGGAAATTAAAATTTTGAAAAGGAGATGCTTTTGCTGTCGCTTCCTTAAAGGATTGACCAGTTAGCAATTTCCCAAGGATAGATGAGCCTCTGGAAATGGCGTTGTATAGCACAAAAACAGCTATAACCATAAAGATAAAACCGAAAAATGGGGTGTCATAAATGTTAATTATCGCGTCTGAAAACCAAGTAGTAATACCGTTTTCTATAAGACTTGGATTTAGAGATCCTAATACAAAAAAAACGATAGCACCAAGGATTAAAGCTACTTCTAATTTAGAGTCAAAACTAGTGGAGAAGCCTTTCATCATTTGACCTGCCATGCTTTTTATTTGTGCAAAAGCAGCTCTGTTTTGAAATTTACCGATTAAATAGAGTGTCATCAATATAGCGCCAATACTTATTGAAATGGCTGATGAATGGATGTACTGAGAATCAATATTGATGGTTTTAATAAATTGAATTGTAGTTCCTACAAATAATATATATTTTACAATTCTTAACGCGTTTGTTTTTACAGGACTTTTAATGCTGCTCGTTATAAAGTTGAAGGCAAATTTAAATAATCCCCATATAAATTCGAAGATGGTAAAACAAACGCCAAGTAAAAATAAGAATTGTAAAATTTTCATGTATGATTTTTTATAATTGTAGCAAAAACCATACGAAGTTAAGAACTAGCTCTAAAATTAGACAAGTTGTCAGTGAATTTTAAAAATTACTTCTTTTCGACTTCCTTTTCGTCAGTTTTATTTGTCTCGTCGCCATTTTCATTGTAAAAATGTTCTTCCAGTAATTTGTTTTTATCCCATTTGGCTTCATATTTTAAGGTGCCATCCTCATAATACTCTTCCCATAGACCGGTTTTTTCGCCCTTTTTGTAGCGTTCAATTATCCAAGTATTGCCATTTTGAAATAATCTTTTTACCTGGCCTTCTTTTTTGCCGTTTTTGAAGTTTTCAGTATATAATAATTTTCCGTCATCATAGTAATAAGAAGCCAAACCATCTTTCTCTCCTTCTTTAAAAAATTGTTCAATGGCTATTTGTCCATTTTCAAAATAGGTTTTATAAGCACCATCAAATTTGCCATTTTTATAGCCAATTTCTTTTTTAAGTTTTCCGGCTTCTCCATTACTTCCTTGAAAAAATTCTTTTTTAATTCCACTCAATCCTCCTGCTTTCCAGTTTTCAATTTTATAAATATTGCCATCAGGAAAATAATAAACATGCTTCCCTTCCGGTGCACCGGCATAATAATTTTTTTCCCATTTTAGTGTTCCATCTTCGTTATAGAATAACCAAGCCCCGTCTTCTTTTCCTAAATAATGAGACCGTATAAGATTAATAGTACCACTTTCGTAATAAATGGTGTCTTGTCCTTCGGCATGCCCGTCCACAAATTGGAGGTACATTTCTAGATTGTCGTTATTAAAACAAGATTTACAGTAACCGGTAAACGGTTTACCAGACTTTTGGTGAAAGACAGCCTTTTGGTCTTCGTCAAAATAAACCATTTCGGCACAATCTTTTACGCGTAAAAATCTGCTGTCGGTGCACTTAATCGCTTCTGTGGTTGGTTTATTATTCAATTCTGGTTGCGAAAAACCAACGGAAAAGAAACAAAGTAAAAAAGTGGTAAGGATATAATTTTTCATATTTTTTGTAGTTGCTAATAAGTTTGGTTCAAAATTTGTGCCTAAGTCTTTAAATAGGTTTTAAAACCTTTAAATTATAAAAAAACTAATTAAAACAGGTACGAATTTAGGTCGATTACTTAAATTTGAACAACGAAGACAACTTTAACATGGACAATACGATAAAAGAGGCAATCAAAAACGTTGAAAAAACAGGGTTTATTGATGTAGCCGTTTCAGAAGAAATTGATTTAGTGGCAGAAATCAATAAATTAAAAAAAGAAAAAAATGCAGTTATTTTAGCGCATTATTATCAGGAAGGTCCGATTCAAGATATTGCTGATTTTGTTGGAGATAGTTTAGCACTTTCTCAAAAAGCGGCAGAAGTAGATGCAGATATGATTGTATTTGCTGGTGTCCACTTTATGGCGGAGACGGCAAAAATTTTAAATCCAGATAAATTAGTGGTATTGCCAGATTTAAGAGCAGGTTGTTCTTTGGCCGAATCTTGTCCGCCAGCAAGTTTTAAAGAATTTGTGGATGCGCACCCTGATCATACTGTAGTGACTTATATCAATTGCTCAGCGGATATAAAAGCCTTGAGTGATATTGTTTGTACTTCCTCCAATGCCGAAAAAATTGTAGCATCTATTCCTGAAGGAACGCCAATTATATTTGCACCGGATAGAAATTTAGGTGCTTATATTCAAAAGAAAACGGGTAGAGAAATGCTTTTGTGGGATGGCGCTTGTTATGTACACGAAGCTTTTGATATTGATAAGATTTTAAAATTAGCCAAAGAAAATCCAGATGCTGAAATTATTGCACATCCAGAATCTCAAGCACATATTTTAAAAGTAGCAAAATACATTGGTTCGACCTCTGGCTTAATTAATCATGTGAAAACTTCTCCAAAAAAGGAGTTTATTATCGCTACGGAAGCAGGTATCTTGCATAAAATGAAAGCCGAAGTGCCGAATAAGAAATTAATTCCAGCACCAGTTGAAAAAGACGTTTCATGTGCTTGTTCAGAATGTCATTTTATGAAAATGAATAGCATGCAAAAATTATACTTATGCATGAAGCATGAATCACCCGCAGTTGTAGTGCCAATGGATATTAGTAAAAGAGCGCTTTTACCAATTGAAAGAATGTTAGAGATCTCCGCAAGAAAATGATACAATCCGATTTTTTAGTCATTGGGTCCGGTATAGCTGGTTTGACTTATGCTATTAAGGTAGCAGCCCAAAACCCAGATAAGACGGTGAACATTATCACCAAAAATAAAATAGACGAGTGCAATACTAAGTATGCGCAAGGCGGTATAGCTGTTGTACTCAATCAACACGATTCATTTCAAAGCCATGTTGATGATACTTTATTGGCAGGCGATAATTTGAATGATAAATCTGTGGTTAAAATTGTGGTGGAAGAAGCACCTGCAAGAATTAACGAAATTATTGAGTGGGGCGCTTCATTTGATAAAAGTCAAAATGGAGAATACGATTTGGGTAAAGAAGGAGGGCATTCTGCCAATAGAATATTACACCACAAAGATATTACGGGGTATGAAGTGGAAAGGGCATTGCTCCAAAAAATAGCCACAGCACCAAATATTCACGTTTACGAACACCATTATGCCATTGATTTAATTACAGATCACCATTTAGGGTTAAGTGTAAATCGTTTTTCTGAAAACCATTGTTATGGTGCTTATGTATTAGACAATAAAACAAAGATAATTCACCGTACCCTGGCAAAAGTTACTTTATTAGCAACAGGTGGCATAGGACAAGTATATATTCATACTACTAATCCAAATGTGGCAACTGGTGATGGCATTGCTATGGCTTATAGGGCTAAAGCAAAGATTTCTGATATGGAATTTGTACAATTCCACCCAACTGCATTGTACGAACCTGATGCTAGTCCAAATTTTTTAATTTCTGAAGCTGTACGTGGATTCGGCGCATACATAAGAAATGTAAAAGGAGAGCGCTTTGTTTTTAAAACGGATGAGAGGGGAGAGCTGGCTTCTAGGGATATTGTATCTCAAGCTATTGATAAAGAATTGAAAGTCTCAGGGGAGCGATTTGTTTATTTAGATTGTACACATTTAGATGCCGTTGATTTTTATAAGCATTTCCCGAATATTTATGATAAATGTAAAAGTATTGGAATTGATCCAACACATGACTTTATTCCTGTTATTCCAGCGGCACATTATATGTGTGGAGGGATTAATGTAGATAAAAAAGGGAGAACAAATATTACAAATTTATTGGCCATTGGAGAATGTTCTCGAACGGGGTTGCATGGAGCAAATCGTTTGGCTTCGAACTCTTTATTGGAAGGGTTGGTGTATGCCCACCGTGCAGCAGAAGAAGTTTCAAAAAGTATTAATAGCATAGAAATGCAGCTTAATATTCCTTCTTGGAACGCAAAAGGAACGCTTGCGCCAAAAGAATTGGTATTGATAACTCACTCCCGTAAGGAGTTAAAAATAATCATGTCCGATTATATGGCAATTGTTCGTTCTAATGTTCGTATTCAACGTGCTTTACGTCGACTGGAAATCCACTACAAAGAAACAGAGGATTTATACAACTCAACAGTAATTTCACCCCAGTTATGTGAACTCAGAAACTTAATAACTATAGCTTATCTAATTGTTTCACAAGCCAGCCGAAGACATGAAAATAAAGGGGCACATTTTAATGTGGATTTTGTTTGATTAAAAAGTAATGCGTGATTAGTGTCAAAAGTAAGTGATAAGGATTAATATTTTTTTGATTTATAAAAACGCATGTCTCTTCCAGTGTTTTTAAGGATACGATAGTGAAATTAAAAATGGTTTGAGAAGTTGTTGAGAAAGTACTGGGTCATTGGTATCAAGAATGAAGTAGTTAGTATTAAATATCCTCTAATTTCAAAACTTTTGTAGTCGCAGCTCGGGTGGCCATACATAAGTTGCCGTCTTCAATTAAGGAATAACCAAAACTTGGTATCATCTGCTTTAATTTGTCTTGCCATTCTTTAGACTCAAATTTTTCTGGGAAACATTGTTGGATTACGTCTAGCATAATCGATACTGAAGTGGATGCCCCAGGAGAGGCTCCTAGTAAAGCTGCCAAGGAACCATCTTTGTCCTTTACAATTTCTGTCCCAAATTTTAATACCCCTCCTCCTTTTTTGTCTTTTTTAATAATCTGTACCCGCTGTCCAGCTTGCACTAATTCCCAGTCTTCAAATTTTGCATCAGGATAATATTTTTGTAGCATTTCAAATCTGTGCTCTGGTGATTGAATAACTTGTTTGACTAAGTATTTTGTCAAGGCGAAATTTTTAATTCCTGCGGATAATAAGGGCCAAATATTATGTACTTCTAAGGATAAAGGCAAGTCGAAATAAGAACCGAATTTTAAGAATTTGGTTGAAAAACCAGCGTATGGTCCAAAAAGTAATGCTTTTTTACCATCTAATATTCTTGTGTCTAAATGGGGGACAGACATGGGGGGAGAACCTGTTTCAGCCATGCCATATACCTTGGCTTCATGTTGAGCAATAACTGCAGGGTTGTCACATTTTAACCATTGTCCACTTACTGGAAAGCCTGCATAACCTTCGGCTTGTTTTAAGTCCGTTTTTTCTAATAAGGGAATAGCACCGCCGCCAGCACCTATAAATACAAAGTCTGTTTTAAATTCAAATTCCTCCTCTTTCTCTAGGTCTTTCACTTCTACTTCCCACTGGCCATAGTCTGATTTTTCTAAGTCCTTTATTTCGTGACCAAGATGCAATGTCACCTGCTCGGTGTTTTGTAGATGCGAAATCATGCCACGCGTTAATGCACCAAAATTTACATCTGTTCCAATTGGCATTCTTGTGACCGCTATTTTATCGCTTTTATCGCGGTTGTGCATGATTAATGGTACCCATTTTTTAATCTGGTCATGATCTTCGGAATAAAGCATGTCCTTGAATATAGCGTATTGTTGATAGGTATGGTATCGCTTTTTTAAAAAAGCTACATTTTCATCCCCCCAAACAAAACTCATGTGGTCAATATCATTAATGAATGGTGTTTTAGATTCAATGAGCTTATTTTTAACCAAAAAAGCCCAAAACTGTTTCGAAATTTCAAAAGATTCTGCAATATGCAATGCCTTTGACATATCAATACTTCCGTCTTCTCGCTGTGGTGTGTAATTTAATTCACAAAAAGCAGAATGACCTGTTCCTGCATTGTTCCATGCGTCAGAACTTTCAGCACCTACACGGTTAAGCCTTTCATAAATATGAATATTCGCATTTGGGTCTAATTGATTGATTATGGTGGCCAATGTTGCGCTCATAATTCCTGCTCCAATGAAGGTGTAATGTTTTGTAGTTACTGACATTATTTTGTAATTGAATCTTTTTATTGAGTTACTAATTTACTAAATTTTGTAACTTAGTGGTGTAACAATTTCATAAACATGCCTGATCCATTTTATATCATTGAGCCAAAAGCGCCAAAAGTTCCCATTATTATTTCTGTCCCACATTCAGGAACTGATTTTCCAGAAGAAATAAAACAAGATTATTTGGAGGGACAATTAAAGGTATTGGATGATACCGATTGGAACGTAGAAGAAGTGTATGATTTTGCAAGCGAATTAGGGATTACTGTTATACATGCCAAATATAGCCGTTGGGTCATTGATTTAAATCGTGATCCAGAAAGTAAACCATTATACAATGATGGCAGAATCATCACTGGTTTATGCTCCTATACCGATTTTTTTGGTAGACCAATTTATAAGGCTGCACAAGACCCAAACCAAGAAGAGGTTGAACGAAGGTTAAAGACTTATTATTGGACATATTATCAAAAAGTACAAGCATTATTAGACGAAAGAAAAGCAGAATTTGGTAAGGTGTTATTGTGGGATGCACATTCAATCAGACACTTGGTACCTTCCATTCAAAAAGAGCCTTTTCCGGATATGATTTTGGGAAATAATGACCATAAAACAGCGGATCAAGAATGGATAGAAACAGCAATCAATACTTTGAGAAAAGGTCCTTTTCAAGTGAATCACAATACGCCTTTTAAAGGTGGGCATATTACCCGTTATTTTGGAAAACCAGCAGAAAATCAACATGCTTTACAATTAGAAATGAACAAAATATTGTACATGAATGAGGAAGAGATGAAGTATGATACGGTGAGAGCAAGTATTGTAAAAACTGTACTGAAACCTGTTTTTCAAGAATTAATAAAAGCAATGGCTTAAAGTTAAATTTGTTATTCAAAAAAAAATGAAAATAGAATGGTCGGCTAAGGTAAATTGGTATTTCGCTTTAGTGTTTTTCTGTTTTCAATTTGGTTTTTACACAAGCGGACAAGTTATTACTGAAATATGTCCTTCTAATAAATTGAATTACAACCATCCAATCGAAGGTTTTGTGGATTGGGTTGAAATATACAACCCCACTGTAAACGACATCAATTTATTGGGGTACGTCATTGTAGATTTAAATGATCCAACAAAAAAGTGGACCATCTACGATACTGTTTTAACAGCTGGAAGTTTTATGGTGTTTCCTGCCAATAGTAATTCTAGTTCAAATAAAACCATCCATTTTAATTTTCCAAAATCTGGTGGGAGAATTGCTATTGCATCTAGTCAGTATTTAATGATTGATTCAATAAATTATCCACCAATGCAAATTGACCATAGTTACGGTAAATTGGGTTTGTATTTCGATCAACCAACCCCGCAAAATAGTAATCAATTGGCCATAGGTTATAAAGGGTATGCACAAAAGCCAAGTATTCGAGTGGAGGAAAACAAACAAGGTAAGGTAGTTCAATTAGCATCCATTCAAGATGACGCGAAAATTCGTTATTCCTTGAATGGCTCTAATCCAGTCAATGGCGCATTGTATACCCATGAAATTGTGGTGGAGGAAAATACTTCCTTTGTTGTGACTGCTCTCCTCGATTCCTTCTTGCCAGCAGATTTTCTATTTTATAACATTTTTGTAAACCCTCCCAAAAAGCTCCCGATAGTGAATTTAACGGTGGATAGTTTAGCCCTTTTTGATGAATTAACAGGGCTGTATATGTTGGGGCCAAATGCAAATACTACGTCACCTTATGCTGGTGCTAACTTTTGGAAGGATACAGCTTTGGATGTACATTACGCTTATTATAATAATTTAGGACAAATTAGAGAAGAACGTCAATGTGTGTTAAAAATGCATGGAGGGGCGGGGTCACGCACAAAAGCCATGAAGCCACTTCAGCTTATTATTAAAAACTATCATGATGAAGCGACTTTTGATTATCCATATTTTCAAGGGAAATCATTCAATTCCTATCAAAAATTGATTTTGAGAAATTCGGGAAATGATTTCGGAGCAACCATGATGAGAGATGGATTAATACATGATTATATTCAACAAAATATGCTGGATATAGATGTTTTAGGGTATCATCCTGTAGTGGTGTATATCAACGGAAATTATTTGGGGATTCATAACATAAGAGAAAAAATAGATGTAGATTATATTAAGGCTAATTATCATACCGATAGTGGTGTTAATATATTAGAAAATCATTATTTGTCCGTTGTTAATGGTAGCGCTGCTACTTTTAATCATATAGTTAATTATGCAAATGGACATGATTTAAAAGAGGAGGGGAATATTAATTGGATTAAAGATAGATTAGACATTCCTTCAATGGTAGATTATTTTATTATAGAATCATTTATTTATAATAAAGACTGGCCCAATAATAATTTAAAATTATGGAATGCAGCTCAGTTTCCAAAATGGCGATATTTATGCTACGACTTAGATGTTAGTTTGAATTATTTTTGGGGATTTGACCTTCCCGATAAACAATATTTAAAATATTTATTAACGCAGCCTGCAACAGCAAATGTGCACATACAATTATTAAAAAATCTATTAGATAATGCTGAATTTAAACGTTATTTTATCAATCGATATGCCGATTTATTAAATACTATTTTTCAGCCCAATCGGTTGAAAGAATTTGTGGTTGGTAAAAAAACACATATAGAATTAGATATGAAAAAACACTGTGATGCATGGAATCAGTCTTATGAAAATTGGCATAAAAATGTGTTTTATCTTATTTCATTTTTTAATGCCAGGGCTGAAATGGTAAGTAAAGAAATAGCCAATACTTTTAATAAGCCAACTGCGGTAGAAATAAGCTTAAATATATACCCATATTTGGCTGGAGCCATTCAGATAAATTCCTTACTTATTGATTCATTCCCTTTTGTGGGAAAGTATTATCCGAAAAATGAGATTGATCTTGAGGCGATTGCTTTTAAAGATCATGTTTTTCATTATTGGTTAAATAATAGAACTGGAGAAAAGTTTTACGCCTCAAAAATACGTGTTAACCCAACTGAATTGGATGATTTTATTGCTGTTTTTAGCCCAGATGAGGATGTTTTTAACTTGGTCGCATTCCCAAATCCTACTTCAAACCAAATAACTATTAATTTTTCTATTCCTAATACTTCTACTTTCAGTTTACGCATCATTGATTTGTCAGGGAAATTAGTAAAAGAAGTGATGCAGGAGGAGATACATGGTGTTGGCGTTTACGAAACGGCTATATTTTTAAATGGATTAATGCCAGGCACTTATTTGTTGTCCTTAAAAAGTGAATATGGATATAAAGCCATCCCAATTGTTAAATGGTAAGATTTTAGTCAAAGCTATATTGGTAGATTCTAAAGGGGGAGGGGTGCACTAAAAATAATGTGCTGTGTTATTGTCGAGAGGGAATGGCTTTGAATGTTCGGAGTTGGGGCTATATTCAAGGCATGCAATTGCAATACCAAATGTTAACAAAACCAAAACGCAGTTACATGGGGCAGTTTGTCTAAAGTGGCTTGAATTAATACTTGCTCTTCAGGTTGTGCTACGGCAATGATGGCTTGGTAGTCAAAGTCTTTTTCAAATACAAGATCAATATCTGCCATGGTTTGGTTATAAATTTCTTGACCTATTTTCTTCGGGTTGTTACATGCCCAAATAAATTCTATACCATGTTGTTGCAGTAAAAGGGCTATGTTTTTCCCTTTTTTTCCACCGCCCCAAAGTACCAGCTTTTTATCTGCTTGGTAATCTAGTTTTAAAAAATACTCCGTTTTCAATTCCTCAAAGGCATTGAATGCATAGTTGGGATCGTTTCTTGAGGTTCTTTCTTGATAGTCGCGCCAAATGTGCACCACTTCTTGTACTGCGACAAATGGTAGTTGATGGGCGTACATTCTCAGTGTTAAATCATAATCTTCGGGATAAGTGTTAGGAGTAAAGCCACCAATTTTGTCAAAAAGGTTTTTTTCCATCATCCATGCAGGAGAAGGGATGACACATTCTCTGTAAATTTGATGATAATGGCTGTGTTCGCTCATGAGCTTGTTCATCCAGATTTCATATTTCAAATAGCCCTCTCTTAAGTTTTCTCCAATGTATTTAATCATCCCCGTAGCCACTGCTTTTGGATTCTCCACCAATACCGTTTTCATTAACCTTAACTTATCAATAGGCATAATATCATCTGCATCCATTCTGGTAATGTAATTGCCTGAAGTGTGCGCATAAGCTTGCTGTAATGCATCAATAATTCCTTTGCCATTGGCAGGATAGATATTAATCCGCTTGTCTTTATTGGCATAGTCTTGTAAAACTATAAAACTATCATCCGTGGAGTGGTCATTCACGACATGTAATTCCCAATTCTGTTCTGATTGGTTTATGATGGAGTCAATGCATTCCTTTAAATAAGGCATGGCATTGCGCATGGGCATTACTATGGAGATCATTCTTAAAAATTAAATTTCATGTCACGGGTGTCTAAAACATCCAAAGATACTTTAATTCTTAGATTGGGCTGTTGGTAATTGGAATCGGAGTAGACCAAGTAGATGGCTGGACGGACAATACTTCTAAATATTTTAAAGTTACGTTCTATGCCTACATAAGCTTCATAATAAAATAAATTATTGTATTCTGGCAGGAATAAAAAACCAGTACCTGCCAAGGATCGAACCCTGGTTTTTTTCATGAAAGGAATTTTGTTGATGATTGCACCATTAAAATGATGAATTGCATGAAACTCAGCATACCATTGATCTGTTACATATTGACTTTTTAAGTTTTGAAAACTGCTTGTAGGTGCAATCATGAGGAACCTAAAAATCGTAGAGTCCGAACGCCTAAAAAATTTCTTATCTACCAGTTCAATATTTTTTTGACTCAAAAATCTCCCAGTTGTAAAATAATAATTTGTCTTACCTAATGTACCAATAGATATTTCTTGTGTAATGTCCAATGCTAAATAGTCAAAGTCAATATCTGAGCCAAATAGCCCTTTTATTCCTTTCTGGTACCTAAGGGAAAAGCTTGGCCATGCACTGCCCAATACTACTTTTCTGTTAGGTTCAGAAACATATTTTTGAAAGGGTGTATAACGTAAAGTAACTGTAGTTCTAGTGGATGTATATGGGTCAAATTGATAAGGCTCTCCTTTGTCCACCAGTGAGTCTAGCCATTTTACATCTACAAATTTCAAATCATTCATAGGATACCGATATTGGACACTCATTTGGGTTGTCAATTGTAAGCCATTAAAAATTTCGAAGGTATGAGACGCGGTGAAATTATCCACATTAAAATAATTACTCAGTTTTAATTGGTCGAGAAAGGCAGAGTTGAAGTTGACGGCGCCTAAGCCGTGTGAGTAGAATAGGTAATACTGTGCCAGTTTTTTAGGTTTATAATAATGGTAGATTCCAGTGTTTCCTCTAAAATCACCATTTAAAAGTCCAATGGATGTGTTTGCCCAAGTGTTGATCCATGTTTCATTTTCAAACTTTTTAAAGTAACCTACTCGTGGACCTAGTCTTGGTGCGCCAATTCCAAGTGGCTCTATAAAATCGACAAGCGAAGAAAAGTGCCATTGCGTTTTCTTATCTCTATTTCTGTAACCTACTCCTTGGTATAACACTTTTAAAAATGTGAGTCGATTAAAGTCGGCATCTATAGAGTCTAAATAAGTTTCTGAAGTGTAAATAGCCGTTAAACTGTCTTGTACAAACTTCTTTCTTTGTTCTTCAGGTGTCAAAGGAATAGGCCTTAAATTGTCCCAGTAAGTGGTGTCTCTTTCCAAAGCTTCTTTTGTTGTTTTTGCAACTTCTGCCCCAAAGAATTTTTTTGGAAAATCAGGGTTTAATTGAAAGTTAGAATACGTTACATCTGTGACGCCAAAAACGGTTTCTTTATAGTATTTTGTTTGGTATTCAAAGCGTTGACTGGTGACTAGCCAAACGGAATCAAATTGGGTATAGGTTTGCTCAATTCTAAACTTATCGTATAGCTTTAAATTCCCCTTTGTAATGGTTAAGTCAACTTTTGTTAATGCCCAGGCATGTTTTTTTATATACAGGTATCCTTCCATACTACTTGATCCGACACTCCTGGGAGTGATTTTCACTTTGTAAATAGTATCCTTTCCTTCCGTGATGATTTCTTTTAGTTTGTATTTGTAAGATAGGATTCCAGATGCATGCAAGGGAGAGACTATGGGGGTTTCATGTAAGAATTCCTGACTCATTAAACCACTGTAAAAGTCAAAACGAATTTTAGGGTAAACTGGTGCTCTGGTTAAGTATAGTTGTTGTGGGCGCCCTATGTTTGATTTTGCAGTGATTTCCTCTTTAATTTTATTTGGATATTCGAAGTTTACCGTTATTTGGCGCTCCATTAAATTCATTCTTTCGCCCTGGTTTATTTTAGATTCCACTTCTTTTTCCTCTTCGTCGAATACGTCTTTTGGCTCTCCTGCACTTTCCAAGTCCTCTTCTTTGTTTTCTTTTTCTTTTTTATCAAAAGTTTCTTTTTCTTTTACGTAGATTTCACAAGTAAAGCCGTCAAAAGGGGCCAATAAATTATCGCGATTGGCAATTACATTCTTTACTATTTCATAGCCAACATTGCCTCGCTTACTGGATACTTCTACCTCTGCAAGTTCCATGTTTTTTTCTTCTAAAAATATGGTCTGTGTAACATCTTGGTTTCTACGGACAACGGTTTTTAAGGTCTTAGATTCAAAACCAATACTGGAATAAATCACTTCGTACTGTCCATCCGGTATATAAAACTGATAAAATCCTTCCAAATTTGTTTTAGCCCCCAAATTGGCAAAATTTTTAACGTTGATCATGGCAAATGGAATAGGGTTATTTTGTTCGTCCATCACGTAGCCACTCAAAGTTTGACTGAAGCCAACTTTTGCTAAAAGAAAAAATATGAAGAAAAGATGCTTAAACGCCATATTAATAAGACAGTAATACCTATGTATTTGTTACAGTTAAATAAAAGTTTTTTTGCAAAAGGTTACAAGATATACAAAGTAAACTATCCAAGATTAAAAAAATTGTATATATCGCCAAAATTAACTACCTTTGTAGGCTTTAAACAAAAATAATTCTGTAATAAAACAATATAATTCATGAAATTATCCGCATTTGATTTTGATTTACCTGACAATTTAATCGCAGAACATCCAGTACCGAATAGAGACGAGTCGAGATTGATGGTTTTGAACAGAGAAAAACAAACTATCGAGCATAAGGTTTTTAAAGACGTTATTGATTATTTTGATGATGGTGATGTTATGATCATGAATAACACTAAAGTTTTTCCAGCACGTATGTATGGAAATAAAGAAAAAACTGGTGCTAGAATTGAAGTATTTTTATTGCGTGAATTAAACCGTGAGAGTTTATTGTGGGATGTATTAGTAGACCCAGCAAGAAAAATTAGAATTGGTAATAAGTTGTATTTTACCGAAGATGATTCTTTGGTAGCTGAGGTTATTGATAATACCACTTCAAGAGGTAGAACGATTCGGTTTTTATTTGATGGTTCTTACGACGAGTTTAAGAAAAAAATCACTGAATTAGGAGAAACGCCTATCCCGCCTTATATTAAAGGTTTAAGAGATGTGGTTCCTGAAGATGAAGAAAGATACCAAACAATTTATGCAAAAGAAGAAGGGGCTGTTGCTGCGCCAACTGCAGGACTTCACTTTTCAAGAGAATTGTTAAAAAGACTAGAAATTAAAGGCGTTCAAACAGCTGATGTTACTTTGCATATTGGTTTAGGTACATTTAGAAATGTTGAGGTTGAAGATTTGACCAAACACAAAATGGATTCCGAGCAATGTATTATTTTGCCTGAAGCATGTGATATTGTGAACAATGCAAAGAAAAAGAAAAAACGTATTTGTGCAGTGGGTACCACAGCCATGCGTGCTATCGAATCTTCCGTGAGTACAAGCGGCATGTTAAATCCATATAATGGTTGGACAAATAAATTTATTTTCCCGCCTTACGATTTTAGTATTGCAGATAGTTTAATTACAAACTTCCATACGCCTCAGTCAACTTTATTGATGATGGTTAGTGCTTTTGCGGATTATGACTTTGTGAAAAAAGCATACGCTGAGGCCGTTAAAGAAAAATATAGATTCTTTTCTTATGGTGATGCCATGTTAATTATCTAATTTGATAAAAGTTTAAACTTTTATTTATTAATTTTAGGACTGCAAATCATTTTTGGTTTGCAGTTTTTTTATGACAAAATCTATTATTATAACCGCAGGTGGTAAAGGTCTTCGAATGGGGTCCGAAATTCCAAAACAATTTTTAACAATTGGAGAACAGCCTATATTGATGGCAACTATAACCCAATTCTATCGCTTTGATCCTAGCATGACCATTGTTATTGTATTGCCTAAAACTCACCTAGAATATTGGGACTCATTGGTAGAAAAACATCAATTTGAAATTGATCACCAAGTGGTAAAAGGTGGAGAGACGCGATTCCATTCTATCCAAAATGGTTTGGAAGTTGTTCATTCCGATTTGGTAGGCGTGCATGATGGTGTTCGTCCTTTTGTATCGCGGAAGGTAATTGAAAATACTTTCAAAGTTGCTGCTACAAGCGGTGCCGCAATTCCTGTAATTTCCTTAAAGGATTCTATTCGTAAAGTTAGTGGTTTAAATTCTCAAGCCGTCAATAGAGAGGATTATCAATTGGTGCAAACGCCCCAATGTTTTAAAACAACTATAATCAAAGCGGCTTATGCAAATGGTTACCAAGCTAGTTTTACAGATGATGCTTCAGTTGTAGAAGCTGCCGGTCATAGTATACAATTAGTGGAAGGGAATGATGAGAATGTCAAAATAACTACCCCAAATGACCTTAAAATGGCCAATTGGTTTTTGAATCAATAAAAAAGCCCCGCTTGAATAAACGAGGCTTTTTATAAAAGGTTTATTTCTTATTTTAAAATAATTCTTCTGTTTATAATTGTACCTGCTGTTGTTATTTTAACGACATACATGCCAGTGCTTAAATTTGATAAATCAACTTGAATGTGATTATTGGAATCGTTTTGGTAAAACACTTGTTTTCCAGATAAATCAAATACCCTAATTTCATTTATCATTTCGCTTGAAACAACATGGAAGAGTCCACTGGATGGATTTGGGTATATGTTTAATACTGTTGAATTCAATGTGGATCCACTACTCAATACCGAGTTGATATTACTGGTGGTATTGGTAACAATTGCAGGGTTCATATCAAAGTATATACTTGCTGTGTTTTCGATTGGTACATTTAGAGGAACATTGATATTTTCTTTGATTTTAAAAGAAACAAATCCTTTGCTCAATGGTTCATTACTAGTGCTATCTGGCAACCAAATTTGTGGAAATGTAAAAGTTATTTTTCCATTTACATCTAGTGAATAATACATGTTGTGCGACTTACTGATCACCTGTATACTATTCCAATCTAAGTATTGACTCAAATCATCTTCAATACGCACATCTTGTGCAGGGGCTGTACCTGTGTTTTGAAAGTTGATGGTGTAGATTAGTTCTTCCTGAATTCCAGCATTGATATACTGCGGCAAGTTTACCAATTTGTTATTTGGGTCATAACTCGATCCTACAATGGCCGTGTAATTCACCGTATTATTCGTAGAATCACAATCCAAATTAAGACCAGAAATTGTTGCAGTGTAGTTGTGCTGTGTACTGTCTGCTATGCCAGCGTCAATATTAAAATCGATCAATAAAGAATCGAAACCATTTATGGTTTGTGTCCATGTTAATGTGTTTCCAATTAAAGTATAGTTGGTTATTGAAAAACTACTGGTATCGAGAGAGCTTCCGTTTGGAATTGTAATACTGATGGTATAAATTGATCCTGGAAAAGTAATATTTGAATTACCAAAGTTTAAAGCCAAGGTATTGGTCCAGTTTTGGTAATAAGGTCCCGATCCAAAGATATTAATCCAAGTATTGTCACAAGGTATTGGGATGTTACAGTCCACGCCAAGGTTGGTATTTATGCTACAGTCGAGCAATGAAACTGTCACTGAAGATAATGGATTGTAATTATTATTGTTCAACCAATAGCTTGGAATGTTGACGCTTACACTATCCATTCCAGGGTGATAGTTTTGGTAGGTATAATTTCCTAATGAGTCAGTAAAAGTGGTAAAGCTACCTGTTCCGTTTAATAATGTGATGGTTACTGGAGCGTTTGGAAGTACGGATTCGTTCGGGTCTAAAATACCATTATTGTTTTGATCACAAAATATTGTTCCGCCCACACATATGGTATCGGCAGCAGTTGCATTACAAACAATTGGAATATTGAAATGAGTATTGCAATCTAAAATAGAGTCACTGTTATTAATGCTTGGATAATCAAAATAGAAGGTACTGTTGTTTGCAATGTAACCATTTGTATTTAACCACGCTTGATCTAAGTTCACATTGAAATATGCGGTATCATATATGGTAAAAGGGAAGTTATAATATCCTAAAGCGTCAGTTGAATCTATGGTATTAATAGCGCCTGAATAGGCAACGTTACTATTTACTTCAATTGGTGCATTTGGGATTGTGCTTTCATTTCCATCTAAGATTCCATTACCGTTATCATCACAAAACACATATCCATTCAAACAAACTTGATTTTGAACACAGTTAAAAGTATTGGTTATATTTTGAATTGGTCCATTGTTGGGCATAGTAATTGAATTTCCAGGAATACTAGACAACCATGACAAATCAAAACTGTCTAACGCGCTTTGTAAAATACCTAAAGTGTATGTCCCTGCCGGCATTGAGTCTGGCCAAGATACCATTTGAGTGTATGTTTGACAAGCATTGGCAAAAATAGTGTCCGTCGCATTATACAAGTAGAAAGAAGAATAATGTAGGATATAATTATAGGTGATATTTGGCCAACTCGATACATTGTAAATTGTAGCATCTTGATTACCATTTCCGTCACAGTCTAAAATATTATTGATATTTAAGAAATAGTCCGGACATATAGATGAATTAACATAGTAAATGTTCAGTGACTTGGAATGTTGTGTAGCAGTTTTCGTTAAAGTCAGACCAATTTGGTATACACTATCTATTGTGTACGCGTGAGAAAGTGCAGGGGTCCAAACAATGGCTTGGTTAGCTAATGTAGTAGTTCCAGTATGTGTAGATGTTGTATTGTCGCCCCAATTTACTTGGACAGAATATTGTTGATTTAATATATTGACTCCTGTAAAATAAATATCAATATCTTCATTTATGGTTGAATCGATTCCAATAGGACTAATTGATAAAGTTACTGTGTCGCATACAGGGTTATAGGTTCCTGCATTTGAAACAATCGTGCTTATAGAATTAAAGTTAGGGGCTGACAAAGAAATATTAGTAGTATGGTTACTATTGCAATCGTAGTTTAACAATTCTATAGGACCATTTGTTGTAAAATTATTATTGTTTAGCCAATTTTGAAAAACACTAATTATTAAACTGTCAATTCCGCCAACGTTTACACCAGTATAGGAAAAATAGCCATTAGTATCACTAAAAATATATTGGGAACTTCCATCAATGTTAACATTGATGGGTACATTTGTAAAAGTATTTTCATTTGAGTCAAGCGTTCCATTAGCGTTCAAATCTTCAAAAATAATTCCGTCAAAACAAACAGAATCAGCATTTGTTAGATTACAATTTAATGGAATATTAAATGGAGGATTAGCCACACAGTTAGAATCTAAATAGCTCGTGTCAACCATATAGTGGTTGTTAGCAGAGTAATATCCATTCGCAGCCAACCAACTAGTCGGCATTGGTAAATATTGACTAGTTGTAATAGGCCATGATCCGCCGACTATTGTACTATAGAAGCCATTTGTGTCTGATATACCTGATAAAACTGGCATGTTATGCACAGGACTTTCTGTTAATGAATCGTAAATACCATTATTGTTGTCATCACAGAAAACTGTTCCGCTAAAACAACTCTGATATGGGCAGTTTAGAATTGCAGTTACATTAGGGGATGGGCCTGTTATTGGAAATGTTATTGTTGAAGGTGTAATGGATGAAATCAAAAGGTTGGAGTTAAGCCCAATACTATATGTTCCAGGTAATATTTTAGGAAATCCATATAAAGGCAAAACTCCTGAAGTTCTATTTTGTGCATAAATCGTATCTGTGGAATTATATAAGTATAAATCTGTAGGAAAAAAAAACGTATGTAATGTATCTATAATGCCATCATTATCACAGTCAACATTTGCGACAAAATTTAATTCTTCACAGGAGTTACTATAGTATAAGCTTTGTTTAAAAAGGCTATCGCCAGAAACTGACTCGCTCAAAACAATCTTTATTGCATTTGGCCCCGTATAAGATAAATTGTTAACTAAAGCAGGTGACCATATAATTGCAGTGTGGTTAGAAACGGACGAACCTGTATGTGTTGTAACTGTGCTGTCCCCCCAAGTTACGGTCAAGTTGTAGTTTATACCTAAAAGGTTTGTCCCAGTAAAACTATAATTGATATCGGCAGAATTTACGGTATCTAAGCCATTTGGAGCGATACTTAAACTGATGGAGTCACAAGTAAGAGGTCTTAGATATATAGTAGACTCTTGATTAATACTTGTTAAGGCTGTTTGAGAAAAGCTAATACTTGCAAAAAAAATAAAAATGCTTGAATAAAATATATTAAGTAGCTTCATAAGAATGTATTTCTTATAAGACACATTTGGTGAAGGTTAGGTTGCTTTAAAAATTAATTTTATTTTATTGCGCGTTTGAAAGTGCTAGGGATAATAAAAAAAAGCCCCGTTTAACTGAATAAACGAGGCTTTTTAATAATATTTAAAATAGATTAATAATAAATCAATCTTCTTACTTTGGCAATGTACTTAGCCAATCTGATTACCTGTTTAGTATAGCCAAACTCGTTATCGTACCAAGTGTAGATTACAGCATTCTTTTTATCTTCTGATAAAATAGTAGCTGGTGCATCATAAACTGCACAACAAGTGTTTCCAATAATGTCATTGGATACCAATTCAGGATCAACTGAAAAATAAATTTGGTTCACTAAGTTTCCGTTTAAAGCAGCATCTTTAATGGTTGCATTTAACTCTTCAACCGTGGTTGCTTTGTTTAATGATAAGTTTAAAATTGCCAAAGAACCGTTTGGTGTAGGTACACGTACAGCATTGGCAGTTAATTTGTCTTTTAAGTCAGGAATTACTTTAGTTACCGCTTTACCAGCACCTGTTGAAGTAATTACCATGTTAATGGCTGCAGAACGACCTCTTCTTGGTTTTTTGTGAAAGTTATCCAATAAGTTTTGATCGTTTGTATAAGCATGAATAGTTTCAATATGACCTTTTTCAACGCCAAATTTATCATTTACGACTTTTAAGATAGGTGAAATTGCATTCGTTGTACAAGATGCAGCGGAAAAAATATTTTCTTTTTCTAAATCTAAGTCACTATGATTGATTCCGTAAACAATGTTTGGAATTTCTTTTCCTGGTGCAGTCAATAATACTTTGTCTGCTCCTTTTGCTTTTAAATGTCTACTTAATGCTTCTCTATCTGTAAATACACCAGTGTTGTCAATAATTAAAGCATTGTCAATCCCATAGCTAGTATAGTCTATGTCTTCTGGATTGCTTGCTTGGATCATTTTTACAATTTGTCCGTTTACAATCAATGCTTTGTTTTCCAAATCTACAGTTACAGTTCCTTTAAAGTCACCATGAATAGAATCATTTCTTAATAAAGCAGCTCTTTTGATGATTTGATCATCTGCATTGTTTCTAGTTACAATGGCTCTCAATCTTAATTGTTGTCCTTTACCTGCTTGTTTAATTAATTCACGAGCAGCCAAACGACCAATTCTACCAAATCCGTATAAAACGACATCTCTAGGCTCAATGTTATGATCATTATTGTCGATCATGCCACCAAGTTTGTTTTCTAAGAAAGCTTTTTTAGAATCATATTTATCTCCTTCTTGTATCCATTCGTAAGCTAATTTACCAATATCAATTTTAGCTGGAGAAACATTCAAGTCTAAAATTTCTTTTGCTAATGCCGCAGTAGTGGAAATATAAACTTTTTTACCAACTACTTTTTCAGAATAATCATGCAAGTTGATGATTTCTGAAATGGTAATGTTTGTCAAGTGATTTCTAAATAAAACCAATTCAATTCCTTTGTCGTACAATAATTCTCCTACATACCTTGAAAGCTGTACAGCCGCTCTTTCATGGTCTATATAATTCTGTAGTTCTTTTTCGTAACCAACTTCTGTTGCCATTTTTATGTATTTATTTAATTTTTACTTAAAAAAAGAGCCGCCCAAATAGGCAGCCCAATAATCATTAGCCTAAATAGGCTTTTAATAATTTATTTCTCGACGTGTGTCGCAATCTTCTAATCGCTTTTTCTTTAATTTGTCGAACACGTTCTCTGGTTAAATTGAATTTTGATCCAATTTCTTCCAATGTTAATCCGTGATTCATACCAATTCCGAAAAATAACCTGATGATTTCTCTTTCTTTATCTGTTAGTGTAGATAAGGAACGTTCGATTTCTTTTTGTAACGACTCTGCTAATAATAATCTATCGGCATCTGGGGAATCATCATTCGCCATCACATCCATTAATGTACCGCCATCTTCACTTGAAGAAAGTGGTGCATCCATGGAAACATGTCTACCCGCTACTTTCATACTCTCTTTAATCTTGTCTTCCGGTACTTCCAATACTTCCGCTAATTCTTCCGCTGAAGGTGGCCTTTCGTACTCTTGTTCAAGCTTAGAAAAAGCTTTGTTAATTTTGTTTAATGACCCTACTTGATTTAAAGGTAAACGAACAATTCTTGCTTGCTCAGCTAAAGCTTGTAAAATTGATTGACGAATCCACCATACGGCATAGGATATAAACTTAAATCCTCTTGTTTCATCAAATTTTTGTGCTGCTTTAATTAAGCCTAAGTTTCCTTCGTTTATTAAATCTGGTAAAGTAAGTCCTTGATTCTGATACTGTTTAGCAACTGAAACAACAAATCGTAAATTAGCTCTAGTTAGTTTTTCAAGTGCCCATTGGTCTCCTTGCTTGATTCTTTTGGCTAATTCAACTTCCATTTCAGCAGTTATTAGTTCTTCCTTACCGATATCCTGCAAGTACTTATCTAACGATTGACTTTCACGATTGGTAATTGATTTTGTAATTTTTAACTGCCTCATTTTACTTTATAATTTATTTAATTAATAAACCGACTGCAAATCTAAGCTAATAATAGATACGTGTCAAGTATTTATTTGTAATTAAATTGCAATGGATATAGTTTTAACTATTTTTTTTGTAAATGGTTTCATTTTAGGGTAATTATTCTGGCTTTTTTTAACACAAATTTTAATTTAAGTCAAGGCCAAGATATTACTCTATTCCTGCAAGGTATTCTTTTAAATAAGCAAACTTAGGGGTTAACTCTCCATTTAAATTGGTTTCACTTGCTCTTTCAATAATGCCATCCTCATCTTTACCAAAAAGGCTTGGTAAAATGTTTTTGAGTAATTCATTACCAAAGTCTTCAGAAGCATCTTTAGGTAGTTCACATGGTAAGTTATCTACCGCCATGACGCATATTACACCCTCTTTCTGGTAATCATCTTCTTTTTCTGTGGTCGGATTATAACCGTATAATGGCTCAGCAATAGTCGAAGGTCTAATGGTTGAAGCAACAGGACCATCAATATCGCAAGAAATATCAGCAACTACTTTTGTTTTTATGGCAGGATCCTTCAAATCCTCTCTCGTAAAAATAAATGGAGAAGTTGCCCCCCAATAGTGACAGGCAATGTACATGTCGGCAGTTTTTAAATACCTTTTAAAAGTAGATTTATGCCCTATTCCAGACGCGTAAAAAGCATAACGATCGAAATTAGAGCCATCTGATTTTTCAAAATAGTCATCCACATCTAATTGCGTATAAACTGGTTCTTCAAACGTTTTATTTAAAAAATCTGCCGCATTTACTTCTTTCAATTTTAATTTTTCTAAAATTTCTCTTGCACCGTGGCCAACTCTTCCATAGCCAGTTAATACAATTTTAGTGTCCTTTGGAAGAACTACTTTACTTAATTCTCCTTCCATTTCAACTCGGTCCTCGCACAAGTTAGCTGGTTTTAAATCATAAGTTTGTTGCTTTTTTCCAAAAGCTAAAAACCCGTTATAAGTGCCAACAATGCCAGCGTACCTTCCAAAACCAATTAAGCGTGTTTCATTTTTATTGGTCAAAACTTCATAGTCGACTAATTGGATTTTTTTATCCAAAATGGTTTGAAGAAGCGCTCGGTTATAAGGTTGTTTTTTATAGGTGTGTGAGAAGAATAAGTAAGTTTTATTCGGAATTAAATCGGCTTTATTGACCTCTTTTACTCCCATTAAAATGTCACAATCTGAAACATCATCCACCACCTTGATCCCGGCAGCAATATAAGCTTCGTCTTTTATTTTCCTTACTTTACTCGATTGTACAACAATGTCTACATGTGGATATTGTTGTGCAATAGTTGCACATTGTGCTGGGGTTAATGGAACTCTTTTATCTGGAGGGGTTTTACCTTCTCGTATAATGCCTAACTTCATTGGTTGGATAATCTTTTTATTTGAATAGGCTATAATAACTAAAATTTTCAAAAAAATGATGCTTTTTTAGGAATTTTAAGTTGAAAAATACTGGTTTCATTAAATTTTGGATTAGTTTTGTATCAGTTCTTTGGGGCCGACTTGGATTTGACAGCATCTGATTTGGAATGTAAGCATGCCGAGTAACGTACACACACTCGTAAATCAGAGGTACATACAGAATAATTGACAACAATAATTCTTACGCGTTAGCTGCGTAATTAAACCAAGTTTAATTACCTTAATTCCCCCCAAGTATAGTAAGGGGAACTGACTGTCCTCGAGGACGCCCGCCTAAAGTGGACTCGATCAAGGGCATTAAAATTTTGGGATAGTTCAATGGGAGTCTCGACTATTGGATAAAATTAAGAGAAGTAGGGTAAAGGTAGGGTGTTTGTGTCCAGTCTTTATCTGAAATTAAATCACAGAATAAGCACGTAGAAATCATTTTAACTCTTTGTTTGGACGCGGGTTCGATACCCGCCGGCTCCACAAAACAGATTTGAGTGTGAGTTTCGAGCAAGAGCGAGAAACTTGCACACAAAAATGTTTTGTCCCTCATTACTCTTGCTCCAACACAAACTGAAAAGTATGTTCGATTTTGAAAAATTAGAGGTTTACTCAAAAGCAAAACGGTTCAACAAATCGGTGACAATTTTTCTTGCTTCCTCTAAAGTTGATAAAACTACCAAAGACCAATTACGCAGGGCTTCTTTTAGTATCCTGCTTAATATTGCTGAAGGTTCGGGGAGATTTACAAAACCAGATAAACGAAATTTTTATATCATAGCTAGAGGTTCTGCTTTCGAATGTGTGGCAATTTTTGATTATTTAAAAGATATGGACTCGATAGACGAGTCTGTTTTTAGACAGTATTATACTTATTTGGAAGAGATTTCAAAAATGTTATTTGCTTTAATCAAGGGCCTTTCAAAACAGATTTGAGTGTGAGTTTCGAGCAAGAGCGAGAAACTTGCACACAAAAATGTTTTGTCCCTCAGAACCCTTGCTCCAACACAAACTGAAAAGTATGTTCGATTTTGAAAAATTAGAGGTTTACTCAAAAGCAAAACGGTTCAACAAATCGGTGACAATTTTTCTTGCTTCCTCTAAAGTTGATAAAAATAGATGCTTATTTCTAGCTGTTATTTTCAGCATTCGAAAATATACGATATTCACCATGAATACAATTAGTTGTAGAATAATCAATTGTCAAAACTATAAAATTAGTTTTTAAAATGTATGAAAAATAAAATGGTTAGTTTAGCTGACATGTTTATCATACCAATAGTTATTGAGTGGTTAAAGGTATCCAATCTATGAACGAAGTCAATTTATTTTCACAAAGAGTGAGAAGACTATCCATGTTTTTAATAGGGGTATTGTCTTTGTTGTTCGGTGGAATTATTTTAGGAGAAAATTTTGATTTAAATCAGTGTATAATTTTATCTATTGCTGCTGTTTGTGGTGTCATGCTGTTGTATGATGTTAAAAATAAATTACCTAATGAAAATTGGTTCAAAATTTTAATATGGTTTTTAAAAATCAAATCAAATGCACTATTTGTTTGGATACTTTTAGTCCTTTTTCCTTTTGCATTCAAGTATTTATCCATCCTTAGTTTTGTCTTATTAACCGTAATTATGGTTCTTGGTGTACTGTATTCCCTTCCGCACAGAATTGGAAAAATAACGTTTAAACTTAAAAATATCTTGTTTTTAAAAAATATTCTAATTGGCTTGGCTTGGGGGGGACTAGTTATTGTTGGTGCAGGTTCAATTCATAGTCAGGTTCTTTACCTAGCGGGTTTTATGATGCTGCAGGTATTTTTGGGGAGTATAATACGTGATCTTGCAGATGTAAAAAGCGATAATAGTAATGGCGTAAATAGCTTGCCTGTTGCTTTTGGTATTTCTAATACCATTTGGATTATGCACTTTATTAATCTGTTGTCCTTATTATTTTTATTTCGCCAAAATGATTTTCAATCTAATGCCGTTATTTTTGTTTTAGTAACTTGGAGATTGCTTAATTTAATTTTTATAAAAGTTTTTGGGGTGAATAAACATTTGATTCAGACATTTAACTTAAGCACTTGTTATTTATTTTTTATAATTTTATTTATTCAACATTATTATGAACTTAATTGAAGACGTAAATCCCTTTTATTGGGCAACTATTGTATTGGTTTCCACTACTGGGTTTACCATCTTGTGGCTGTTGGATGCTGTAACACATAAACACTTAGTGCATGTTGATATTACGGATAAAGAACTGCAAACGCATAGAAATATTCTTCTAGCCTCTGTATTAATGGAACTTTCACTAGTTTGCATGTATTGGTGGTCAGTGGAAGTACTTCCTTTTTTTATCACCTTTGTCATAGTTCGGACCGTTCATGAATTTATTGATGAACTGCATTTTCATACTGGCAGGTGTACAGCATATGAATCAAGCTTACACTTAGGCATGTGGGTTTTTGTTTTTATTAAAACAATTGCTCTTTTTATGTGGGGCTTTTTTAGCCAATATAAAGGGGTTGAAAATTTACCTCTGATTTATTATGTCTGGGGTGGAATAGTGTTAATATTAATGTTTTTTGTCAGTATTGCGGAGTGGAGAAGAGGGAAGTTTACTTCCTAAATCTAACAAAAATGGCAGCAAGGTTAAATCGGCAATCATGGTAGAAAGAAAAACCAATGCCGATACATATCCAAATGTTTGACAAGGTTCAAAACTACTCAGTAAAAAAATTAAAAATCCAATGACTAAAATTATAGAGGTGGTTAGTATTCCTTCTCCAAGTTCATCATCATCTTTCTTTAAAATTTGCTTTCTATAAATAACATGCAAAGTATCGTCAACGATAATGCCAAGACAGACTACTGTGGTAATTGCAGTGAGGATATTCAAGTCCAGTTTTGCAAAATAAAATATAATGGCAATAAATGATAAGGGAATAATATTGGCAAAGATACTGATGAGGGTGATGAGGAATGATTTGGTAAGTATCAAAAAGCAAAGAAAAATAAAGATAAATGAAAATAATAAGGAGTAGAATAAGGATTTTGCAACACCTTGATTGACCTCGTCAATTAATAAGGCCTTGCAATAAATAGTGGTGTGGTATTCATTATTATATTGATTTAAAATTTCTATTATTTGATTGTTAACAGATTGTAGATCGTTTATGTTTTTCAACCTAACTTCCACTCTGTAAGTTTGCTTGTCTTCACTTCTATATGGGTTATTTTTTGAAGGTAAACGAATGGCATTTGCAAATGGTCCGAATCGTGTTTTAAATTTAATTTGATCTTGAATTGATTTTATTGTGCCAATTGCTTCCAAGTTCTTTAATTTATTGACAATACTTAAAATGTCCTTTTCAATCGCTTTAGAATTCTTTGAATTACTTACTGAATCCTTTTCAATTAATATGGAAATTGCAAGTTGCGAATTAAATTTATCGGATAGTTCTTTTCTGTTTTCTGATATAGCTGTATTTTTAGGGATAAAGCTATCGAAATCGGTGTCAAATGATAACTGTCCAATGAGTGGTATCGAAAGTAAAGCGATAAGTATTAAAATATATGAAATTGGTTTTCGTTTTTGCTTAAAATAGGCCAATAGTGATTTTAGCTTGCTTTTAGGAATGCTTTTTGGTTTTAATTTCTTTAAGAGAAAAGGAGAAATCATGTAGGTTAAGAAGAAGGATGGCATGACCGAAAAAGAGACAATTAATCCAAAGTTTTGAACATTTTCTGCATCATTTAATAAAAATGAAAAGAAGGCAATAGTTGTCGTTAATGAGGTTAGAAAAGAGGGGACAATATATGATTTCATGGTGCCAATGATACGTTGTTCGGGATTAATTTCCGTAGCATTATAATAGCCGGTTAAAAGATGAATAGCATCTGCTAAGGAAAGCACTAAGATAATTGGAATTGCAAGTGCTGTAATTAGGTTGATGGGGATATCGAGAATGGTAAACAAGAAAAAAGTTGGTGTAATCGAAATTAGCAAAATAATAACCGCGTACAATAATGCAGCAAAGTTGCGGTAAGTGTAGATAATAAATAAGGATAAGAGTAAAATAATGATTGCCGATATCAGTAGCACGTCTTGACGTAGTGAGGTTGCAATTTGTGCTTCAACATGAAAAGTACTCATGCATTTAATATCTTTAATGCCATTATAATGCATATGGATAATACGATTAAATTTAGCCAGGTCAAAATTTTCCTTGGATGTTAACTTTACAACTAAAAGAAATGATTTTAAATCATTACTGATCAAATCTTGAATTATTGGTATTTTCGAAGCCTTTTCTAGTAAGGGCCATATACTATAATTGGAATCTAATTCGTTTTGAAATAATGTCTTTGCTTGGTGTATGGAAACAACCTCTATGTGAGGTAGAGAGTCCTTTAAGTTTTGTTCAATTTCAAGTAAACTATTAAAAATATTATTCGTACGCGTGTTTTCGGGTATTATTTCTACTTCAATTATTTCGGAAAGCTTAAAAAATGTGGCAACTTGCTCACCTGCCTTATAATATTTTGTGTTTTCAATATTTAATCCAGAAAGCTGTCCATCTATCGGTGGTATGCGAGAACTTAAACCCAATAAAATAATGAGTATAGAGGAGAAAATGGTGTATTTTGTACTGTGTCGATATAAGTGGTCAACCCATTTTTTAAGCATTGCTAAATCCGATTTTATAGTTTACTGAATAATATACAGGCTTGTTTATATTTAGAGTCTTTTTTCCAACTTAAATTAAAACGTTTCATTAAATATTTTTCATAAAAATAGAGTATACTTGAGCCCATCTCTTTTTGGTAGTATTTGTTTTCAACTTCATATTCTAATATTTTCACATTTAGTATTTTACCATTTATTTCTTTGAAAAAGACGGAGCTGTCAAGAGAAGACTCTAATAACCAGTTGTATTGCCTGTTTTCTTGGAAAAACACAGGTAATTTGTCAATTTTAATTTTATTTTGTCCAATGGTGAATTGACTTTGATTATTTGCATAAATATGACTTCTGAGTCGAGTGGATTTACCAAATAATTCAGGTTTTAAACTTTGTATGTCGGTTACTTTAAAGCCTAGAGCAATCAGTTTTTGAAATGGTGCAATTGCACCATTTGCTTTAAAATGTATCCAACGCAGTAGCATGGAAACGGCATTTTGTGTTGCAGTCGTTTTAAATTCACTATGGTTTTCAAGGGGATAAAAAATACTGTCTAATATATCTGTTAGAGGAATCCATTTTTTATGTCCTTGTACATAATAAAAATACAATTCTTTTTCCTCCACTTCCATTCTTAAGGAGTTGATACTATCCATTTCATTTTTTAACTGGAAAGCATAAGTGCTGTTGGTAGAATCTACCATACGCTTCCTAAACCGAAGAGATAAATTATTTTTTAAAAGTAATTGACTAGGCGTGTCTAAGTAAATGTCTAAATAAATATCCTTAGCATGAAAATGAGTTAATAATGCTTCGTTCGATTCCTTTGACAGTATAAACGATTTAAAAATTTCAAAGTTTTGAATGGCATACTTTCTTTGTTCTTCGGTTTGACAAAAACTAAAGAAAGAGGTGGTAAGTACTAATAATATGATAAAAGATTTAATTCCCATAATTTCTCAAACGTCCTTTTTTATTTAGAAAACTTTCAGGGTTTTCTTTTTTTTCATAGTCTATAATTAATTGACCATTTTTTACCACTTCAACTTCTTTATAAACGATATTAACCTTTTTATCAAAAGGTATTGGGTGAGGATCTGTGATGTTAAAAGCCTTAAGAATGGAAGCTCGCCTTGAAGCGAGTTTATGGAAATATAATACTGCAATGGGATAAGGCCAATGGGCTTTTTTAATCATTTTACGCAGATTGTATGCATCTATTTTGGCAATTTTATTTGCCATCCAAAGTAAATCATCATAGTTTGCATTTTTATAAAATGGTAGCATTGCATTGATTCGATTCGTACACACAATTTTATTTTTTTTCCTTTTTACAACTTCCCAAGGAAGCTCATTTACCAGTCCAACCTTAAAATCTCGATTAAAAGGGTTTATACTTACTCCTAAACTGGTTCCTAAATCCGAAAAAACCGCAGACATTTTATACTTGTAATTGCCTAAATGAACTGTCGTTAACAAAGTGTTTGCTTCTCGGGTGTCCCAATTACCAATAAAATGATGCGCAAGTAATGCACCTTTTAAGGCTTTTCGATTAGCATTGGAGGCTTCAAAAGGTAGAAAAGAGCCAATACGCTTTACGCGGTCAGGTCTTGCCTCAATAGAACATTTAAAAAAACGTACATACGGTTTGCCAATAAAGGGTGCAAGTTGTTTGTTAATGGCTGCCATTTCTTTTGAAATTATGCCAAAATTGGAGACAAATAAAGATAAGTCAATATGGTAAATATTATAAATAGCTGCTAGTAGTTCACTTGCGTTTTTCACAGGAAGGTCTTCCTCAAAAACAAGTGTGAGCTTATCTTTCCCATAAAAATAGGGATGGTCAACATCATAGCCTAAAGCAGCAAAAATTCGAGAACCTAAAATATCTGTATGTACTTCATCTCCCCATTTCAAAACCCATTCATTATCCAAATCTAAATCCCTTGTGTTAATTTTTGGTGCAGATCCACTTAAACTTAGTGATTTAAATAAAACAACCATTTCTTTCTTTTGTTTAATCTTCTTTTGTTTGGCTAAACTGGCAAACTGTTTGTGTAATGGAATGTTCTGGTTTAAATTACTGTAAAAAGGTGAGTTTTTAGGTGCAAAGTTTAGGGCAGGATTTTGATTTGGTATTTTATATTTAAATATATTTTTGCTCCGATATGTAGCATAAAGCATGTCCAGTTTCTGGTAAAAGGATACTGTTGTTTCTGCATTTCGGATTGTTTTTTGTTTGAAAGATGCTTCTAAAAAATATAATTCAAAAACAATATTGATTATTTCTGTATTTATTTTTTGATGATCTTGGTAATGACATTCACAAATTTCACTCAAGTGTTTTACATGCCTGATAAATGCATTTTTTCGCCTTGGAATAGTTTGATTGTCATATAGGCGAATATCTCTGTTTGTTAAAAAATTACTTGTATTTCTTAACACTTTTAAATTGATGTAACCATGAAGGAAAAATGAATCAATCGAAGGTGGGATAAATGGTCGATCACTAGGTCCTTTATCAAATTGTGTAAAAGCTGATAAAGCATTTAACATTAGGATTAAAGAGAATGTGACAGTCTTAAGAAACATAGTTTGAAGCTACAAAAATAAATTATTAAAGTGGTTATTTATCTCTATCTTTAACAAAACCCATAAATTAAAAATAATGAAAAATTTATTATATGGATCAATCATACTTTTATTACTATTCACTAATGTTTCCAATTCGTTTTGTCAAAATGATTACAAAGAAAGAAATTGGCAAATAGAGGTGGAACCTTCTTTGTTTTTATTGAAAGGTTATAGCTTCCAAATTGGAAGATACTTAACGGAAAGTAAAAGATTAAATATGGCACTTTACAGTGCAGCTGGTAATGTGCCTGAAATCTTAAAACAAAATATTTTTTCTAATTTGGAAGTGACAGATGATCTTAGAATTGGCTTGCAAATTGCTTTAAATACAAGGTATAGGTTTAATGTTTTTAAAGATAAAGAAAGTAATCCTTATGTTGGTTTAATCACGGGTTGGGAGTATTTTAGTCTGAATAATTCAGTAAAAGAAGAATTAAGAATTGATGTGTTATTACTAACGCCTTATGTGGGTGCTGAAATATACCTCTATCAAAATATCTTATATGTAAATCCACAATTAAGATTGGTTACTTATTTGAATACAAAATATAGTATTAAAAATAGGGTGGAAAAAGTGAATAGTGTTTTGTTTTTACCACAAATTTCATTAGGGATAAGGTTTTAATTTAAGGCTTAAATAGAAACTTTAATTCTTTTAATTCTAGCTTAAAATAGGCCCATAGTGATTTAAATAAAAGGTGGATGGGGACAAAAATAAAACGCCAGTTTTTAGGAACACGTACACTGGAATAAGTAATCTCATTTTTTCCAATCACTGAAATACGCTTTTGAGCGGTTCTTCTCTCGATAATTTTATCAAACCTTTTTGTAAAATATTTTAATCCAATTCGCTCTATTAAATTAAAAGTTAAGGGTTCTTTTAACCTGTTTTTGAAAAGAACGGAGGGAAAAACTATCCATCCAAAATAAATGTAGTTCCCTTGTTTTAGCCATGCAGAAAATATATCATAAGAATGCATAAAATCATAGGCTTTTACATAAATGCTAAGGCGTGACGAATAGGCTTTGTAAAATGTTTTACTGTATTTTTTCCAAGCGTTGGCTTTGAATTTATTATTGCTTTTATCTTCGGTCAATAATTCTGCTAACCAAATAGATTGCTGACCAATGAGTTCCATTCCTGGACTAATTAAAGGGTCAATAAAAGCGCCACTGTCACCAATGAGTGCAATACCTTTTGAATAAAGCTTGTCACAAACGTAAGGGAGTGCTTCTACGTGATTGATTTTACTTCTGCTTGCATCTTTTGTTATTATAGAAAGTTGTGCATCTGTTGAAATTTGATCTATAAAATAGTTTTCATAATCATTGAAATGCACTTTGTTTTTGTCGAATACAACACCAATACTGGTAGTTGTTTCGTTCAGTCTAATAATCCACCACCAACTACTTTTTCGCATTAAATGGGTGGTACTGAATTTTCGTAAACCAACAGCATTCTTGTCCCAATATGCATTCGTTTTTGTATCCCATGTTGTTTCAGGTGCGATATTTTTGAAATGCGCCGTGATTGCGCCTGTTTTTAGTGGAATATTTTTAAAATTCCAATTTAATTTATTTGCAATAAACCTATTTCTTCCTGAACCATCTACCAACCACTTTGATTGTACAATTTTTAAAACATTTCCTGTTTTTATTTTTAAAATATTTTCGAAATCTCTAAAGGAGGTGTCGATTATGTTGACGGGACGATAAACAACGGCACCTTTTGAAACCACTTCGTCTAACATTTGTTGGTCAAAAATACTTCGGTCTAAATGGTATCCATTTATTAAACCTGGCAAAGTGGGACTAGCAAATTCAGCTATTCCAGAAAGGTCATTTTGGTTCGATTCATTAAAAAGAAAACGAACTCCGGTCTTTTTAGTGTGTGCTTTTAAAAGGTGTTTGATGTCTAAGGAATCCACAAAGACAGCAGTTAAATCTACAAGTGACTCACCAACTTTTTGCGGAAAAGTTTCATTTTTTTCTAGGATTAATATTTTAAAACTTGGGTTTATTTTGTAAATCGATAAGCAAAGGAATGTGGAAGACACGCCAGCGCCAATAATAATTAAATCGTATATTTCTTTGTCTTCCTTCAACTTATTACTGCTTCTTTTATCTTTATGGTTACTTTCCCTTTCGCCCTATTGGTTCTCAAATATGCTAAAGCTTCTGCTGCTTTCTCAAAAGGAAATTCCTTGTCGTTGACGGGCTTAATTTTTTCTGACTCAATGAGTACGCGGATGTAATTTAATTTTTTTTTGTTTGGGTAGCTCCATACATGTTTGTAAAATACACCTTTTCTTTTCATCCGATACATTAAAATACTTCCTTTGATTTGAAAAAGGATTCGAAAGAACTTCGAAATACCAACTTTTTTTAAGGTGGCATCATCATGGTGACCAGCAATTGAAATAATTTTACCTCCTTTTTTTATCACTGAAAGTGCTTGTCTAGTATATTTTCTACCAAGGGTGTCGTAAACAACATCTAGGTCTTTTACTATTTTTCTATAATCTTGCTTTTTATAGTCAATCACCACATCTGCACCTAAGGATTTTACCAATGCAACATTTTTAGTACTGGTAGTAGTATACACATAAGCACCTAAATACTTTGCGTATTGAATGGCAAATGTCCCAATACCACCGGATCCTGCATGAATTAAAATTTTTGAACCTTTTTTTATATTAGCTACCTGAAAAGAATCTAAAACGGTACAAGCAACTAAAGGCAGTCCAGCAGCTGCAGCGAATGTTGTGTTTTTTGGTTTAAGTGCCACCATATTAGCCCTGACCAGAATTTGTTCTGATATGGTACCCATTTGGTCCCAAGGTACTTTTGAATAGACTTTGTCTCCAATATTTAAATCCGTTACTGCATCTCCTTTTTTAACCACAATTCCCGCAAGGTCGAATCCCAAAGGAAAGGGTCGTTTTGGCTTCATGATAATTAATGCCAATCCAAAAATTATTTTCTGATCGATTGGATTCAATCCTGCTGCATAAGTTTCAATGCGTACTTCATCCCGTTTTGGATCATCAATTTCTCGTTCAAAAAATTTGACATTTTTGTTAATACTTAGACCATACCGTGTTAAAAAAAGTGCTTTCATGAATAAGTAAAGTTAATATCTTTATTGAGTGCAGGTTTTGAAAGGTGCATGATAAAATTAGACATTCTTTCCCTAAATACGACCTAGTTTAATTCCTCATCCTTTAAAGATGAGATAGCTACTGAATTAAAAAAATAAAATTATATTTGTAATGGTCCTGTATGAAATATAATGGGGGATTAGCTCAGTTGGCTAGAGCGCTTGCCTGGCAGGCAAGAGGTCACCGGTTCGAATCCGGTATTCTCCACAAAACAGATTTGCGTGTGAGTTTCGAGCAAGTGCGAGAAACTTGCACACAAAAATGTTTTATCCCTCGTTACTCTTGCTCCAACACCAACTGAAAAGCAAAACGGTTCAATAAATCGTTGACCATTTTTCTTGCTTCCTCTAAAGTTGATAAAACCACCAAAAACCAATTACGCAGGATACTTTTAGTATCATGCTCAATATCGCTGAGGGTTTATAAAATTACTTTCTGTTCTAAAGTTATGATCTATGGACGGTTGTAGTTCCATTGACTGTCAAAAATTCCTTTTTTTACATAAACGGTATCTATGGAGTCGTGACTGACTGCAGTAAAGCTAAATTCACCTGAAATCGTTTTATTAATGGTGTCGAAGTTTGTAATGTTTACAAAATTTGGACCTAATGTACTGTCCAACCAAAAGGTACATATTCCAATGTCGTTTGAACGATAGTAACAAATTAAATCAGGACTTCCGTATGTATAGATTTGTTCATCTATTAGTGGATAGGCCCCCGTGTTGTGAACCCCCTTTAAGTTTAAATGTAGATGACTTAAATAATTAAAGTGCTTTATGTTTAGAGTTTGAAGTTGATAAGAACTGTCATGTGTATTGTAATTGGAAACAAATTCTAACTTCCTTCTCCATCCAAATTTTGCATATGGAATGTAAATTGAATCATTGATATAACAGCCTAAAGTATTTTGTCCGTCCGTCGTGGATTCAGGCAATGTAATATCTACATATTGTTTTTCACATGAAATACTTATGGTGCATAGGATTAAGATTGTTATGGTTGTCAATAACTTGTTAGTCATGTAGTAAAGATAGTTTTTTTAATCCGATTTTAAAAAGAGATGATTAAACCCGTCAATTCTTGATGTAATTGGCTAAAAACTGTTCCTTATATACGCCTCCAATTGGAATTATTTGATTGCCTGCAAGATGAATTTGCTTTCCTGATGCCTTTTCAATTTTTGAGACATTGACTAAATAAGACTTGTGTACGCGTATGAACTGAAACGGCTTTAGTTTTTGTTCCCAATACGAAAGTGTTTCGGAACTTAAATCTTTTTTTGTCGATTGATAAATTTCAGTAGAATCCGTGTCCGATTTAATAAATACAACGTCATTACTGTTGATCGAAATGTAATCGTGTCCTGATTTGATGAAGAAATTTGAGTGATTGACGTTTTTCCTTTGATCCATTACTTTTTCAATGGCCTTTTGAAAACGTGTCTTTATATGTTTTTAGCAATAAGGTATCATTAATCAAAATTTCATAATACCCATTCTCTTGTTCAATAATAAACTTTATGGTTCCCGTTTGAGCATGGGTTATTACAGAGAAAAGAAATAAAATACTTAATAATTTCATGCTACCACACAATAAGTTATTTTACCATAATTTGCCACTCCTCCTTCAACGTTAAAGTAAGCATTAAAACACCTCTCATTTTCCTCCTTGTGTATTCCATCCAATTTAACTGAAAAATACGGGCTATTTTTGGTTTTCACAACCTTCACGTACGAATGAGGTTCAGTTGATAAATGACTGATTTTTATAGAAATAGTAAAAGAATTTTCTAACAAATAGCTATTTGTTATTTCAAATACAATTGTAAGATAATAATAATCATCAAACCAAGTACTATAGTCTTTTTTAGCTTTGTAAAACTTAAACCATTCTCCATCTATATTATTCTCTAGTCCATCTATCAATGCAAATTTTGAATTTATTTCCAATGGTTCAATATCTTTTAAACATGACTGAAAGGAAAGACAGATAATTAATAGTACTAAAAACTTCATAATTTTAAATTTAGACCTAACCCATAAGTAGTTGGATAAATTGATAGTTTTAGTTCTCCAATTCCGAAAGGACTTACTGGCTTGAATTTACCAGGTTTCTTGTAAAACTTGTGAAATAGATAAGTAATACCGATATTACTCAACAACATTGCAGAACTTGCAAATACAAGTGCTACATATTGTCTCCTTCTTTTAATATATTGAGCAGAAAGAAAGTCAAAACTATGCTCAGTCTTTGCCATAAAATTTAGGTCAAGTGATGAAGTATAAGCATTACTTAAGTTGGAAATGTCAGAATAAATTACTTTCGCTTGCTTGAATTTAGTATATGTTAAATAGCTAACAATTCCCGTTGGAATGTATGTTACAAAAAGTAAAGATTTTCTAATGGTGTATTCAATTCTATCTTTTTTATTTTGAGCAATTTTTGGATTTACTTTTACATTACTGTACTGATACAAATTATAAGAACTTGGATTTACCAAAATAGAATCGGTTTTTAATTCTAAACCTTGAACCCAAATTTCAATTTTATGCCGTCCTTCAGTTAAATAAAAATTCTTTTTATCATATATGTCTGCTTCATCTACTCTAATTTCAAAAACGTCAGCGCTCGGAAAAATGAAGTGGACAGCAATTGAATCCTGTGAAATTCCCTTAAAAGAAATTAAAAATAGCAAACTAATGGATAGAAATTTGAACATAAATATTTAATAATATGCAATATACGAAAAGATTGATACTTTCCAGCAAATGCAAGTATTTTCTGATTTTGAATATTATCATGAATAAATTATATCGATAACTTAATGGATTATGTTAACAATATCTAACTAAAATGACTACTTCCCAACCAACAAAACCAAATTAGGACTTCTGTATGTATAGATTTGTTCATCTATTAGTGGATAGGTCCCCGTTTTGTGAACCCCCCTTTAAGTTTAAATGTAGATGACTTAAATAATTAAAGTGCTTTATGTTTAGAGTTTGAAGTTGATAAGAACTGTCATGTGTATTGTAATTGGAAACAAATTCTAACTTCCTTCTCCATCCAAATTTTGCATATGGAATGTAATTGAATCATTGATATAACAGCCTAAAGTATTTTGTCCGTCCGTCGTGGATTCAGGCAATGTAATATCTGCATATTGTTTTTCACATGAAATACTTATGGTGCATAGGATTAAGATTGTTATGGTTGTCAATAACTTGTTAGTCATGGAGTATAGATAGTTTTTTTAATCCGATTTTTAAAAGAGATAATTAAACCCGTCAACCCTTGATGTAATTGGCTAAAAACTGTTCCTTATATACGCGTCCAATTGGAATTATTTGATTGCCTTCAAGATGAATTTGCTTTCCTGATACCTTTTCAATTTTTGAGACATTGACTAAATAAGATTTGTGTACACGTATAAATTGAAATGGCTTTAGTTTTTGTTCCCAATACGAAAGTGTTTCGGAACTTAAGTCTTTTTTTGTCGATTGATAAATTTCAGTATAATCCATGTCCGATTTAATAAATACAACGTCATTACTATTGATCGAAATGTAATCGTGTCCTGATTTAATGAAGAAATTTGAGTGATTGACGTTTTTCCTTTGATCCATTACTTTTTCAATGGCCTTTTGAAAACGTGTAAATGAAAAAGGTTTGACCAAATAGTCCACTACATTTAATTCGAAACTTTGAACTGCATAGTCTGAAAAAGCAGTAGTGATTATCGTAGACGGAGATGTTGTTAGGTCTTGTAAAAAGTCAAGGCCTGAAGTCTTGGGCAAATGAATGTCTAAAAACATCAGGTCAACCGTCTGTTTATCCAAAAAATCCTTTGCGTGAATAGCGTCATTAAAAGTGCCTATTAATTCAAGATTGTCCAAGTGAGCAATATAATTTTTTAGTACCCGCTGGGCGGGCGCTTGATCTTCTATGATAATGCACTTAATCATTTAGTTCTTCAAATTTAAAGTCAATGTTACCTTGTAAATGTTGTTTTCTGTATTTATTGTTAGCGCATGTGCGTTCGGGTAAATAAGTGTCAACCGTTTTTTTACATTCTCCAATCCAATGCCTTGCGGCAATGAGTTGGTGTTCGATTGTACTGAAAAGTTGTTTTCACAGGTAAACAATAATTCTCCTGAATCACTTAGTTCTATGGAGGTGGCAATGTTAATATTGTCAGTTTGACTGGCTGCACTGTGTTTAAATGCATTTTCCACAAAAACTGATAATATTAAAGGCGCAATATTGTAATGGGTTGAATTGCTGGGCTTGGTAAAATGAACTGTTCCTCTTTCTTCAAATTGTAGCTTACTTAAATTAACGAAGTTTTCGAGGTGAATCATCTCTTTTTCTAATGACACATAGGCTGCTTGACATTCGTATAACATGTATCTTAAAACGGCCGAAAGTTCGAGTATAATATCTGGTGTCTTGCTCGACTTTTCCAAAGCGTAAGCATATAGGTTGTTTAAATTATTAAATAAAAAATGAGGATTAATTTGAGACTTTAAAAATTGAAGTTCACTTTCGTTGACAGCGAGTTTTAACTGCTCTAATTCTTTTTGTTTTCTCAAGGCATCCCAAGCAAACTTAAAACCGGCAATAATGGTTATGGTGGGCAAGGCATCCGTCAATCCGATAAATATCCCCGGAAAATGAGATCCTTTTGTTTCGGGAAAGTAAATTCTTTCTATTATACCTTCCTCAATGAAGATTACACATGTGATCACAAAAAGAACTAATAAAGAAAATAATAAGTACTTCTTTCGGTATAAAAATTTAGGCAATAAATAATAATTGATGAAATATGCGGCAACTAAATAATTGATAAAACATGCGATTTTTGCGGGTTCAAGATTAAAGCTTCTTTGTCCATGCTTTCTTTCAAATGCATAAAAAATGAAAACAATAATTGCCAAAGCAAGCTGAAATAGAATTTCAAGTAATAAATTATTGGTTTTCAATTTTTGAATACGCATCTCACGAAATTAAGTAATATTCTTATTGACTAAAAATAAAAACTGCTAAACGTCAAATTCTGCACGTTAAACTACTTTTTCAATTAAAAAAAAGGTTGTTGAAGGTATAAAATATGTCGTTTGCCAAAACGTATTTTTAAAAGAGAAGTAAAGTAGCTTTCTTTGTCATTTGAAAACCATACTTAACATGAATAAAGTAATCTTTGTCATTTGTTTCTTGTTTGCTTCTGGCCAACTCGCTGCTCAAAATATTACCATAAGAGGAACTGTGTTTGACGCGAAATCAAATGAAGCAGTACCTTTTGCGAGTATTGCTGCTATAGACAATGCCACTGCAGAGGTAATTGTAGGTACCACCTCTAAATTAGATGGTAGCTTTGAATTGAAATTAGATTCAATAGGTTTTTATGTTGAGGTTAGATTTGTAGGGTATGCCACAAAAAAGATTACATCCTTTAATAGTGTTGAGGGGCAAATTGAATTGGGTAAACTTTTGCTAGAAAAAAGTAGCTTGAGCCTGAATGAGGTCGAGATTGTAGCCGAAAAATCAACTGTTGAATTTAAATTGGACAAACGGGTTTTTAATGTAGGGAGTGACATCAGTAGCTCAGGAATGGGTGCCCTAGAAGTACTCAATAATGTACCTTCTGTAAATGTTGATATTGAAGGAGCAATTTCCTTGAGAGGAAATTCTGGCGTGCAAATTTTAATTAATGGTAAGCCTTCTGTTTTAACCGACGAAGGCAGTAATGCCTTGGGGACAATTACTGCAGATATGATAGAAAGCGTAGAGGTGATTACCAACCCATCTGCAAAATATGAAGCAGAAGGTTCTGCTGGAATCATTAATATTATCATTAAAAAACAAGAGAAAAAAGCATTGAATGGTTCTATTTCATTAAATACTGGCTATCCAAATAACCACAGTGTTGGCTTAAGTTTAAATCAAAGGACTGAAAAATTTAATCTCTTTGCACAATTGGGTGCTGGTTATAGAACACGACCTTATAATTCGCATACCATTAACCAAAGTTTGGTCGATAATTCCTTGGTAGAAAGTCTAGGTGAAGAATTTAAAAATGAAAACTTTTACAATGTAATTTTAGGCACTGATTTTTACATTAATGATTTAAACGTGATTACACTGACGGGGAATTTTGCTTATGAAATAGAGTCTGAGGAATCCGCCTATGATTTTACCTTATCAAATGGAGATGGTCAAATTGAAAGTGAATACCAACGTGCGGGTATTACTACAGCGACTAATCCTAAATATCAATTCGATTTACAATATGCCAAAGAATTTAAAAATAACAAAGACCACCAATTATTATTGAGTACTACGGGGCATTTTTTCGGAAAAGATCAAGCCTCTGCGTTTGAAAATGTATTAAATGTTGGTAGTTTTTTACCTAGTGACCAAAAGATTGAAACTGATTTTCACCAGGCGGATTATGCGTTTAAACTCGATTATACGAATCCAATTAGCAAAAAATTCACCTATGAGGGTGGGGGACTTTATGAAATCAATGATATTGGAAACGATTATAAAGTTTTTGATAATGAAAGTGATTCTTGGGTGGAGAGTATTGATCTAAGTAATAATTTTCTATATATCCAAAAAGTACTTGGTGTATACTCTACTGGATCAATTCAATTGGATAAGTGGGGATTTAAAGCGGGATTAAGATTGGAGAATACAGACTTGGAAACGGCTTTAACTACCACAAATGAATATCATTCATCTAACTACACAAATTTATTTCCATCAGCCCATGTCTCTTATAAAATCAGTAAAAGGTATTCTATGCAAGCAGGTTATTCTAAAAGAATTTCACGTCCTCGAATGTGGGATTTAAATCCATTCTTTAATATACAAAATTCATATAGCATAAAGAAAGGGAACCCAAATTTAGCACCTGAATATTCCGACTCTTATGAGTTAACCAGTATTTTTATTTTAGATAAACTTTCTTTGAATGCAAGTTTATATTTTTTACATACCGAAAATGTAATGGAACAGGTTACTTATTTTGAGGACAACATTAGTACAACAACACCAGAAAACATTGGTGTGAGAGATCAAACAGGTTTAGAGTTTAATGCCAAGTATAAGCCTTTTAAATGGTTTACTTTGAGCGGAGATTTTAATTATGGGTACTTTAACCGTGTAGGTACATTCGAATCACAAGTGTTTGATTTTAATGGTGACAAATGGTCTTCGAAAATGACAGGTAAGTTTAAAGTGTCCAAAACAATAGATTTTGAATTGACCGGTAATTACCAATCTACTTATAAAACGGTTCAAGGGATTACTTCAGGGTTTTTATATGGGAATTTAGGACTTAGAAAAAAGCTATGGAAAGGTAAAGGGGTGTTAAACTTTACGGTACAAGATATTTTTGCTTCAAGGGTTCGCGAAAGCACGGTAAGTCAAACTGATTTTTATTATTATAGTATCGGTAGTAGAGGACGTTTTTTTACTTTGGGATTCAGTTATAGTTTCGGAAAAGGTGAAGCCATGACTTATTCAGGTAGTAGAAGATTTTAAAAAAAAGCAGATATGCATGCATATGTGCTTTTTTGCTTCATAGGGTTAGTATGTTCGCAGTTTAATTTTTTGCTTCAAATTCGTCTAAAATAAAATCTTCACCGTCCAACCAGTATTTCGAAGTGGTTAATTTAAAACCTAATGTTTCAGTTTGCTCTAATTGCCAAATGATATTTTCTGCTTCAACAAATTCAGCTGTACTTGCCAAAGAATTGTCAAATAACCTTCTCAAAACAGAATGCTCTGATAAGCCTGGTCGCAATAGTTTTAATAAACTCGACTTATTGAAGGTAGTAATTGACTTATCATTTTGTTTGACTTCAAATTCAATAATGCTTGCTTTGGAATGCGGAAACTTTCCATTGAATGCTTTGTACAATAGTTGATTAATTTCAAATAACGCAAAGTGAAATGAAATGTCTGCATATTCTTGAGATAAATCTTCTACAATCATGTCATGGGCCATTTGTTCGATTTGGCCTTTATTCAAACGATCAGCAAATTTATAGGTCAACAAAATTTTTGCAGCCTCAACAGTATCTAATTCTGTTAAAGCCATAAATAAAACTTCTTGTATATCATTGTCAGACAATCCATCCATGTCATCAATTTCACAAGCTTCAAGTAAGTTTTTATAATCCGTTGTAGTCCAAAACCCACTGATATTGTCGGTTGTTTTGATGCTGTTTAGACTAACTGTGTAGTTCATTTTCGTTTATATTAATTTGTTTTTTCAATCTTTTGACGTAATTTTTTTACCAAGTCACATTTTTTATTTCACAAAAGCATAAAGATTCATTAACATGCTTCCTTATGAACTTCGACTAGTTTTGTTCATTGAATTAAAGCAAGCAAATGAACTACCATTTTTTTTTAAAAATATCTGTCCTAATTGGTCTGTCCTTCATGGGTATTTTATATTCTTTTAAAGACAATAAGCAAGCTGCACCTGAATTGGCCATGAAATTCGATCTGACGGAATTAAAAATGAAAGCAGAGGAATTGTCCGCAGTTGCAAATGCATTTAAGTTAGGTAAAACAAATGTGGCAAACTTAAAAAGCACCTTGTTGAAAACGAGAATGGCTTATAAAAGAGTTGAATTTGTATTGGCTTATTTTTATCCGTCTTTTACAGAGGCACATATTAATGGTGCACCTTTATTACATACGGAAAATGGCGGGGAGAATGCAATTTTGTCCAAGCCTGAAGGTCTGCAAGTATTGGATGAATTAATCTTTAGTGCGGAATTAATGGCGCAAAAGTCCCAAGCTTTTATTTTATCAAAAAAGCTGGAGGGTAATATTATAGAATTGAAAAATGGTGCAAATATTATTGTTGATCAAGGTAGTCAAATGTTTGAAGCTTATCGGCAAGGTTTGCTTAGGATTTTCACCCTTGGTGTTACAGGTTTTGATACTCCTGGTTCTCTCAATGCAATTCAGGAATCTAAAGTTGCATTGCAGGCTATTTATGAATCCTGTAAATATTTTATTCAACCCGACAAATGCCAAGGAAAAATTGTAGATTCCTTATTTCAAAATGGACTTGTACTGTTTAATGCCCAGGTTGATTTTGAAAACTTCGATCGCTTAACCTTTTTAAAGTCGTGTATCAATCCTTTATATAAACACCTTCTATTATTAAAAAATGAATGGGGTTATCAAACTGAAAGCTCTCACTTGAGTGCTCGAAATGTGAATAGCCAAAGCATTTTTGAAAAAGACTTTTTGAATCCGTATTATTTTACGGAATTAAAAGAAGAAGAAGATAGTCCTGCGTTAATGGCTTTAGGAAAGTCTCTATTTAAGGAGCCTATCATTAGCCAAAATCAAAAAATGGCCTGTATTTCGTGTCATCATCCCAACAAAGCTTTTACGGATGGTCTGCCTAAATCAAACAGTAATGTATTTGGTAAAGTAGTATTGAGAAATTCTCCTACCTTAATTAATGCGGTGTTATCTGATCGGTATTTCTACGATTTAAGGGCTTTTACGCTCGAGCAACAAGTAGAACATGTAATTTATAATGAAAAGGAATTTAATACGGGATATGGTAATATTATAAAAAAACTGAAAGGAAAGAAAGAATATAAAACCGCCTTTAAAACTGCCTTTGGTACTGGGGAGATATCTAGGGTAAAAATAGTAAAAGCACTAAGTTCTTATATCACTTCTTTGGTCTCTTATAACAGTGAGTTCGATCATTACATAAATGGTGAAAATGAAAATATAAAAACCGAAGTGAAACAAGGATTCAATTTATTTATGGGTAAAGCAAATTGTGGGACATGTCATTTTCCACCAACTTTTGCTGGTTTAGTCCCACCTTTATACCAAAAAAATGAAAGTGAAATTTTAGGAGTATTTGAAAACCCTAAACATATTCCACTTAAAATGGATGCCGATTTGGGTAGGTACAATAACAGTGTGTTAAGTGAAAAGTCTTGGATTCATAAAGGTTCTTTTAAAACTTCAACGGTCCGTAACATTACATTAACCTCTCCATACTTTCATAATGGGGCTTTTTCTACCTTAGAAGAAGTAATGGATTTCTATAATAACGGAGGTGGAGATGGGGCTGGATTAGAAGTGATTAATCAAACGTTGTCGGGTGATTCATTACATTTAAATCCACAAGAGGTAGCAGCTGTAATTGAATTTTTACATGCCTTAACAGATTCAACTGTCCTTAACTTATGATTTATTTTTTCTTAAGGAAAGTATCATATTCCCTAAATATACTTCCCGTTTTTTGCCTTTAGATTTGTAGCAGAATTAAATCTAGAAACGAAAATGAAAAAAAAATTACTGGTGTTATTTTTACCTATCGCATTATGCTTTTCAGGTAAGGTAATTGCACAAAATCAAACAATTAATGCTACTATCCTCAGCTCATCTGATGATGCTGAAGAAGAAATCCTAGGAGGTGCTATGGATTTGTCAAGCTCTGACATTGAATTTACCAATGATGGAGGAACGGAACAGATTGTAGGTTTGAGGTATGATAATCTGAATATCCCAAATGGTTCTACTATTATTAGTGCTTATATTCAATTTACAACGGATGAAATAACCACGGGGAATCAAGTGGATGTAGTGATGGCTTTTGAAGATGTTGCGAATGCATCCGCTATTACATCTGGAAACGGTGACCTTTCAGGAAGAACTTATTTTGGAACATCTAATGCTGTTTTATGGACTAGCATTCAAGATTGGGCAACTGTTGGGGCGAATGGACCGGCACAACAATCCCCCGATTTAGCAGCTATGCTACAAATTATTGTAAATAAAGCTGGTTGGTCTGCTGGAAATGCAGTTTTGTTAGGTATGGTCGATCCAGCTGTAATGAATGTACCTGGTTATACAGGGAATACAGCAAAAAGAACTGCCGAAAGTTATGATGGTTCTGGTGGACCAGTTTTACACATTACTTATATTCCTTCAGCAGATTATCAAACTGGTAATTTTCCAGTACCTACTGCAGCAGCATGGAAATTTAATGATTTAGGAGTTGACTTAACTGCGACAAACTGGACAGGAACTAACTATGACGATACTGCTTGGGTTTTTGGAAATGGTATTTTAGGTTATGGAGATAGTCCAAACACTACTTTAAGTTACGGTGCAGATCCTAATAATAAATACCCGACTTATTATTTCCGTCATATATTTAACGTATCTGATGCTTCTATTTATGACTCATTAGTATTTAATTTATTAGCAGATGATGGCGCTATCGTTTATTTAAACGGAACAGAAGTGTATAGAACAAACTTGCCTGCTACAGGAGTTACTTATAATACTTTGGCACCAAACGTTATTTCAGGCGCAGATGAAACCACTTATTTTGAAACGAAAGTGAATAATACATTGTTGGTAAATGGAATCAATGTTGTGGCAGTGGAACTACACCAAAATACACTCTCAAGTTCAGATTTGAGTTTTGACCTTTCATTAGGGTATGAATTGCCACCGCTTTCTGCTACCACTTATCCTATGGCTGAAAATGGTGCATGGCACTATTTAGATAACGGTACTAGCTTAGATGCTGTTAACTGGACTGTTGGTTCTTTTGATGTTTCTAACTGGGAACACGGTCCAGCAGGACTTGGTTATACCAATACAAATGTAGTGACTAACTTATCTTTTGGTCCAGACCCATTAAATAAGTATATAACTACTTATTTTAGAAGGGATATTGATATTGATTTAGCGCTTTTACCAGATTCAGTTCAATTAGGCTTGTTAAGAGATGATGGTGCGATTGTGTATATTAATGGGGTTGAAATTAGAAGAGATAATTTAGCCGCTGGTACAATTAGCGCTGCAGATACAGCTTTAGTAACTGTAAGTGGAAGTGACGAAACTCATTTTTACACCTCTAATTTTAGTAAAAATCTATTTGTGCAAGGCGTAAATACTATAGCAGTAGAATTACACCAAGCAACTTCAAATAGTTCTGATTTAGGATTTGATATGTTTTTGAAAGATGCTCCTATTGTAAATCCTCCCGCGCTAGGTTGTGCTGGTGGGTTAGATGCACATATCGGATGTTTTACTTCAATTACACCAACTGGCCAAACTTCAAACTTGATTATTCCAAATGGCTCTCACCGTTTTCAAGCTATATTCAAACAAGGAGATGCTTATTTGGATAGTGTAAATACAGTGCCAGGAAATCACGATTTTACCGCTTATGTGGGGAAAAATGGAAGTTCAGTGATTGGGCACCTTTCCGTAAATCACGAAAACACACCAGGTGGTGTTTCTATTTTAGATGTACATTATACCGACTCTACTAAACTATGGTCAGTAGATACAATCAAAAAAGTAGACCTTTATAACAGTGATTTAGTAACAACAACTAGAAATTGTTCTGGTGGAATTACGCCATGGGGAACTATTCTGACTGCAGAAGAAAGTACAAACTCTGGTGATGTAAACGGAGATGGTTACGAAGATGTTGGCTGGCTAGTGGAAATTGATCCTGAAACTGCAATGGTTCGTTCTTATGGTAATGGCATGCAAGAAAAACTATGGGCATGTGGTAGAATTTCACATGAAAATGCATTAATCTTAAATGATTCAATTACCTTATATACCGGTGAAGATGGTGGCTCAAGTGCTGTTTTTAAATTTGTTGCTGATAACCCAGCTGACTTAAGTGCTGGAACTTTGTACGCTTTGGTATTGGATGCACCATTAATTAATAATGATCCTTCTTCTACTACTGCTACATGGGTTCAAATACCAAATACAACTACTAGTGATAGAAATAACACAAGAACTTTAGCACAAGGCTTAGGTGCTACAAACTTTAATGGGGTAGAAGATATTGAAGTGAACCCAATTACAGGACAAATTTATTTTGCCGCTAAAGGAAAAAGTAGAGTCTATAGATTTACCGATAATGGTGCAACTGTTGCTGACTTTGAAACTTTTGTTGGCGGAACGGATTATGTGTTAAATACTGAATCTGGTGTTTATACTGAACCTTGGGCAAATGGGAATGATAATTTAACTTTTGATGACCAAGGGAACTTGTGGGTATTGCAAGATGGTGGTTTAAATTATATTTGGATGGTTAGACCAGACCATACACAAGCAACTCCAATGGTGGAATTATTTGCATCTTTTCCAGTAGGTTCTGAACCAACAGGCTTGACTTTTTCTCCGGATTATAAGTTTGGTTTTGTATCTGTTCAACATCCTAGTTCTTCAAATACAGCGCAACAAGACGCTACATTGAATAATATCGCTTTTGATAAGTCTACTACTTTTGTTTTCTCAAGAGATGAGTTTTTAGGAGCACAAGAACCGATTGCTGGTTTTACCACCGACAATACTACTATTTATGAAGGAAACACGGTAACATTCACCGATACAAGTTTAAATTACCCAACTTCAAGATTGTGGTTGTTTAATGGAGGTACACCAACTAATTCTACCAATAAAGTAGAAACAGTGACCTTTAATACTGCTGGTGATTATGACATAGAATTGTATGTGTCAAATGTTGCTGGTAATGATACCGAAGCTAAAGTAAATCACATTACTGTACTTGATCCGTTAGGGTTAGATAAAACTGTATTCTCAAATACTTTGCGTGTTTATCCAAATCCAACGGCTGAAATTTTAAATGTTGCATTAGATTTAAAAGGAACAGAAACAGTAAGTATTACATTGTTTGATTTAAGTGGGAAATTAGTCGCTAATTTAGTGGACGCTTCTACTGGAACGGATAAATGGAGCTTCAATTTAGCTGCCTTCGGGACAAGTAATCAATCTTTAATTCTTGAAATTAAAGTGGATGAAAATAGAACAACTAAAGTGATTCAATTCAATAAATAATTGAATTGATAATAACTAGTGCCGGGTGTATTTAATGCATCCGGCACTTTTAATTTACCATTATGAAAATAACGATTATATTTTTAATCTTGTATAGAATAAGCATTTGTGCCTTCGCTCAAAATGCAAATGCGCATGTAATTGTGTATACAGATATAGAGACCGCCTTATTGGATGAAAAAGCACAACAACTTAATTTAAGAGATCAAAAAATATTTGACATCCATTCCAGTATTAAACAATTAAATGGTTTATTGTTTTTGAATTTAATGAATAATAATTTGGAGAATTTAGACGAAGAATTATTTACGCTTAAGTTTTTACAAGTTTTAAATCTCCAAGGTAATCGCCTAAAATATATTCCTGAAGCATTTAATAAGCTAAAGGATTTGATTAGATTAAATATAGCAGAAAATGAAATACAGGACCTGCCAAATGCTTTCCAAAACTTGACCAAGTTAAAGTATTTACATGCCTATAAAAATAATATTACCATAGTAAATAACGGTATCAGTAATTGTAAAAGTTTAAAAGTATTGGAGTTAAATAATAATCAAATTAGTGTTTTGCCAAAGAATTTTAATAAATTAAATGATTTGGAAATCTTAAACTTGGCCAATAATCAATTCTATGAAATTAATCCGAATTGGTTTCACCTCCAACACATCCATACTTTAAATCTTTCTACTAATTATTTAAAAAAATTAAACTTAGATTTTAAAAAAATGAAAAGTTTAAAATCTCTAATGCTCGCCAATAATTTCTTAAAATCTTTGCCTGATGATTTGAATGTATTACATAATTTAGAATTATTAATTCTTTCAAATAATCAAATTTCATGTCTGCCCGAAAATATAAAAGGATTAAAAAGCTTAAAAACGCTTATTTTAAAAGGGAATCCAATAGGTGTAAAAGAACTGAATAGAATAAAAAAATCCTTACCCAATTGTTTGGTGATCATTTAAAAAAGATGTAAATTAACATTGCTGTATTAAAAAATATCACTTTTTAATAAGATGATATATATCAATAATTAAAATCTATACTTTCTTTTTAAGCAATCATAAATTTATTAAATTTGTCCTGCTTTCAAAACATAATTCATTTTGTGTTTTCTATTTTTTAATCAATTAAATCTAATCAGCATGAGCGAGCAAAAAGCTAAAATATTTTATACAAAAACAGACGAAGCACCTGCTTTGGCAACCCAATCCTTTTTACCAATAATTAAAGCCTTTACTGGGCCAGTTGGAATTGAAATTGAGTTAAAAGACATTTCTTTGGGAGCGAGGATATTAGCCGTTTTTGCTGCGTATTTAAAAGATGATCAAAAAGTAGAAGACGCCTTAAAAACGTTAGGAGATTTGGCGAAAAGACCAGAAGCAAATATTATTAAGTTACCTAATATTTCTGCATCAGTTCCCCAATTAAAAGCAGCGGTTGCCGAATTACAAGCTAGTGGCTTTGCTTTACCTGATTATCCTGAAGAGGTAGAGTCTGAAGAAGATAAAAAAGTAATGGCCTTGTATGGAAAAGTAAAAGGTTCTGCTGTAAATCCTGTATTGCGTGAAGGTAATTCTGATAGAAGAGCACCAAAAGCAGTAAAGAATTATGCCAGAAATAATCCACATAGTATGGGGGCTTGGTCAACAAGTTCTAAAACGAATGTGGCAAGTATGCAAAAAGGAGATTTTTACGGCAGTGAAAAATCAATGACTTTTAAAGAGGCGGATGATGTGAAAATTCAATTGGTAGAAGATAATGGAAATGTAAAAGTTTTAAAAGCTTCTACACCACTTTTACCTGGCGAAATTATTGATACTGCAGTATTACGCAAAAAAGATTTAATTGCATTTTTAGAAGGCGCAATCGAATTAGCGAAAAAAGAAAATGTTCTTTTTTCTGTGCACTTGAAAGCAACCATGATGAAAGTGTCTGATCCAATTATTTTTGGACATGTGGTTAAAACTTACTTTAAATCTGTTTTTGAAAAAAATCAACAAGTATTTGATGAAATTGGCGTTGATGTAAATAATGGCTTTGGAAATCTATTGAGTAATTTAAAGGAATTACCTGAAGAACAAAAAGCCCAAATTGAAAGCGAGTTAAAATTAGCGCTTGAAAATGGTCCTGAATTAGCCATGGTCGATTCTGATAACGGAATAACTAATTTACATGTTCCTTCTGATGTAATTATAGATGCTTCTATGCCTGCTATGATTAGAAATTCAGGTAAAATGTGGAATAAAGAAGGAAAAGCGGAAGATACTTTAGCGGTTATTCCTGACCGTGCTTACGCAGGAATATACCAAGCAACCATTGATTTTTGTAGAAAAAATGGTGCTTTAGATCCTGTAACTATGGGTTCTGTTTCTAATGTAGGCTTAATGGCTCAAAAAGCAGAAGAATATGGTTCTCATGATAAAACATTTGAAATTCCTGAGAATGGAAAAGTACAAGTGGTTAAACAAAATGGAGTGGTAGTATTGGAACAAGATGTTGCAGCTGGTGACATTTGGAGAATGTGCCAAGTGAAAGATGCACCAATTCAAGATTGGGTGAAATTAGCTGTAAATAGAGCAAAAGCTACCCATGTTCCCGCAATATTTTGGTTGGATAGTAATAGAGCACACGATACACAATTAATCGAAAAGGTTAATCTTTATTTAAAAGATTATGATACAAAAGGATTAGATATTCAAATTCTATCTCCAATTGATGCCACTAACTTTTCACTAGAAAGAATTGTAAAAGGGTTAGATACTATTTCTGTTTCAGGAAATGTATTAAGAGATTATTTAACGGATTTATTTCCAATTTTAGAAGTTGGTACCAGTGCTAAGATGTTATCTATTGTTCCTTTAATGAATGGTGGTGGCTTGTTCGAAACTGGAGCTGGTGGTTCTGCACCAAAACATGTACAACAGTTGTTGGCTGAAAATCATTTGCGTTGGGATTCTTTAGGTGAATTCTTAGCATTAGCGGTTTCTCTAAATCATTTGGGTGATTTTGCAAATAAACCAAAAGCAAATATTTTAGGAAATACCCTGGATGATGCAAGTTCTAAATTATTAGAAAATGGTAAATCACCTTCTCGAAAAGTGGGAGAATTAGACAATAGAGGTTCACATTTTTATCTTGCAATGTATTGGGCTGAAGAGTTAGCGAATCAAGATTTAGATGCTGATTTAAAAACAAGGTTTGCTATTATTGCTAATCAATTAAAAGAAAATGAAGCGAAAATTGTAAAGGAATTAAATGAAGTACAAGGTAAGCCAGTAGATTTAAAAGGTTATTATTTTCCAAATGATGCTTTGTCTGCTAAAGTAATGCGTCCTAGTGCAACTTTAAATGCCATTATTGACGGGATTAAATAAAAGCGTTTAAATAATATATAAATGTATAAAGCCACAATTAATATTGTGGCTTTTTTTATGTTTCTTTATGCTTACCTAATCTGCTTAGGTAATATTTACTATATTTGAATATGGCTAACTCTAAATTGCTTACGGGAACTTTGCAAACTATAGTACTAAACTTATTGAAAGAAAATGGTAAAATGTATGGGTACGAGATGACTCAAAAAGTGAAGGAATTAACCCATGGCGACTTTAATTTGACGGAGGGAGCATTGTACCCTACTTTACATAAATTAGAAGCAAAAGGACTATTAACAGTTACCCTTTTAAATGTCGAAAATAGAAAAAGAAAATATTACACTTTAACGAAAAAAGGAGTGGAGGAACGTGTTCTTCTAAAAGCGGAATTAGAACAATTCATGCAATCTATGCAAGTATTAATGAATCCTAAAATCCAATTCTGATGAGAAAATTAACGACCGAACAAATTGAAAATTTGTATGAATTCACAGCCTCTCATTATGTAGAATGGTATGATTTACAAATCGAATTAGTGGATCACTTAGCAAATGATATCGAAGAATCTTGGGCCGATAATCCCAAAATGAATTTTGAAGCGGCTAAATTAAGTGCATTTAAAAAATTTGGTATTTTTGGTTTTGGCGAGGTGGTGGAAAGTAGATTGAATTCTTTAAACAAAAAATATAACCGAATGATGTGGGACTTATTCTTGGCTTTTTTTAAAATCCCCAAAATTTTAATGCTACTTTGTTTATATTCCTTCGTTTTTTATGGCTTTGAAAAAATAGGGAATTCCAAAGGATTGCTCCTTGTTATTTTAATAGCTTATACTTTGTTTTCAATTTATCGCTTGTTCCAATTGAAAAAAGGAATTAACAATAGGTTTAAACTAACGAATAAAAAATACCTTACAGATCACATATTGTTGAATTTTACGAAAATTGGATTTGTGTTTTGGTATCCTGTAAGTTTCGGCTTTAATTGGGATAAAGTAGAACAATTTTCTATTGGTCAGAATGCAGTAATAGCTTTGTTTGTCGTAATTATGATGCTTTTTGGATGGATTGGTTTGGTGAAAATCCCCAATAAAATGGATGAATATATGGCTGCCATGTATCCTTCATATATAATAAGTACCTAAAAATTAAAGCCTGTAATTCTTTTTAACTATTCACCATGTGTTGTGCCAATTTAGGGAAACAACTATATAAGTTAAATTTATTTCTATCATCCCAATCTAGCTCTTGAATGGCTTCTTTCATACATCTTAGCCATTCATCCTTTGCCTCATTCGTGATTTTATGTGGGAAATGTCGCTGTTTCATTTTTGGGTTGCCAATAGTTTGAGTATATAAAGCCGGACCACCTAAAAATTGGGTTAGGAATAAATGCTGTTTATGTTTTATTTCTTCTTTTGGCGCCCTTGAAAATAATGGTCCAATAATTGAACTAGCAAATACTTTGTCATAAAATTTGTCGAGTAATAAGGTAAGTCTTTCTTCTCCTAAAATTTCGTAAAAACTTGTTTCTGACATAGATTAAATGTAAAATGAAAATACTAAGTCGATATAGGATGTAACCTTATCGATAGATTTTAAGTAATAAACAGTAAAGTTAACCCTAATATAATAAATTATGAAATTGAAGAATACTTTCTTTATTGCATTTGCACTCATGATGGGAACCTATGGAATCAGTCAAGAAATTGAAAATTTTGAATCTTCAGTTGCCGATTGTATTGGAGCCGTAGAAGTAACTAATTTTGATGAATCAAATATTCAATTGCCAGGTAATTTTGGACGTGTAAGAGATTTACAAGCTATCATGCCTACTGTTTACGAAACAAATACGGTTTGGTTAAGGTTAGAACCTACTCTAAATGGTGAGTTCGGTTTTGAAATTTCTTCTGAAGACAATATTAATTTCAATTACTTTTTGTTTAAGGATTTAACGGGGAATATGTGTGGGGATTTAAGCAATGGAGATGTTTTTCCAATCCGACAAGATAGCTCACTATCTATGAAAACTAAAGGAATTAATGCAGATACAAAGGGCGAATCGAAAGTTTTAAAAAATATTGTGAAAACAAAGTATAATGATGTATTCTACTTAATGATTCACTCCAGCTCTAAATTACAAGGGAATTTTAAAGTAAAATACTTTAGGACTGGTGAAGTGGTTGAATTGGAAGAAAATATTCAAGACTATAAATCGAATCCGAGATATAAGACTGTTCGAATTAGTGTAAGAGACAAAGAAACGGGGGCGCCTGTGGATGCAAATGTAAATGTAAATGGATTAAGGATTGATGAAAAACTATTCCAAGGTTCTGATTTCTTATTTGATGCAACCCCTTCTAGATATGTTGAGGTAATTGTAAATGCAAAAGGTTATTTTTTAGAAATCAAAGGTTTGAAGTTCAATGCAACTAAAGATTCTGAAATTGTGGTGGAAATTGAAAAGTTAGCGCCGGGTAAATTATTAAAAATGGAAGGTCTTAGATTTGAACAAGATTCGAAAAACTTCTTACCGGTTTCAAAAATTGCCTTAAAAAGATTACTGGATTTTATGGTTGTAAATAATGATATCAAAATTGAAATTCAAGGACATGTAAATGCGCCTGGATATGGTGCTAAAAGAAGAGTCAGAAAACTTTCGGCTGAAAGAGCAAAAATGGCTTATATTTACCTCGTAGAAAATGGTATTTCAAAAAATAGGGTTTCCTACGTAGGGTTTGGGAACACAAAAATGATTTATCCACATCCAACAAGTCCTGAACAAGAAGACGCGAATAGACGCGTGGAGATAATGATTATTGAATAAAAAACGAATGGCTTTAATTTTAAACCTTGAAACTACCACCAAAGTGTGCTCTGTTTCTTTGGCATTGAACGGTATAGAAATTGGTAAAATAGAAAGTAAAACAGAGAATTTTTCTCATTCTGAAAACCTGAACAATTTTATTGTCGCGTTAATGAATACTACTGCTTTTACTTTAAAAGATCTTGATGCAATTGCAGTAAGCGAAGGTCCTGGTTCTTATACAGGTTTAAGAATAGGTACTTCTACCGCTAAAGGATTGTGTTTTGGTTTAAATATTCCCTTAATAGCCATTAATTCTTTAGCTGCACTCGCACAATGTGCTAATAATAATGAGGTAGCACTGTTTTGTCCCATGTTCGACGCTAAAAGAATGGAGGTTTATGTTGCTTTGTTTGATGTCGATTATAAACTCGTTAGCCCGGTTGAAGCGAAAATAATTGAAGCAGATGCCTTTTCAGAATTTTTGGAAAATAAAAAGGTTTTATTCCTAGGACCAGGTGCTGAAAAATGTGATGGAACCATCCAGCATGTAAATGCTATTTTTGATTTGGAAACAGAAGTATCCGCAACGGGCATGAATAAATTATCGTTTGATAAATTTCAAAACAAAGACTTTGTAGATGTGGCGTATTTTGAGCCTTTTTATTTAAAAGATTTTATTGCAGGTAAACCTAAAAAGTTACTTTAATCTTAATAATTTAATTCCCAGTATTCCCCAAGCTATAATCATTAATAGTCCGCCAACTGGCACAATGTGGACAAAACTTTTTAAAGCCGGAACGATTTCGTGAAAGACATAAATAAATATATTACCTGAAAATAAAATGGTGCCGCTAATCAATAACCCGTAAACCCATTTTAAATTTACCTTTAATCTATTGTCGTTAAGCCCTAATATGAGTAAGCCTAATCCAGAATATTGTAAATAGGTAACCCCTTTTTGAAAAGTTGCTATTAATGCTTCGTCTACTATTTTTTCTAAACTATGGGCAGCCATTGCACCAAGTATGATTGCTAAAAATATAAAAAAAACACCAGTGGTTACTATTCTCTTTTTCATCTTAGTTTAATAGGATTTTAGCATTTTCTATGGCCTTGTCTGTAATCGTCTCTCCACTCATCATTTTTGCTATTTCATGGATTCTTTCTTCTTTGTTTAAGGCGACTACTTTGGTTGTGGTTCGATTATCCTCTGTAGATTTAAAAACATGGTAATGCGCTTTAGCCTTACTGGCAATTTGTGGTAAATGTGTGATGCTTATAATTTGAGTGTTCAATCCCATATTGGTGAATAAAGCTGCCATCTTGGATGCTATTTCACCCGACACGCCGGTGTCAATTTCGTCAAAAATTAAAGTAGGTAATTTTTTTATTTTGGCAGTTAATTTTAATATTGCCAACATAATTCTAGAAAGTTCACCACCAGATGCTGATTTGGAAATAGGTAAGAATTGACCGCCTAAATTCGTTTTAACTAACATCTCTATATCATCAAATCCATTTTTATGAAGTTCTGTAACCGTATTTATGTCAATTTTAATGGCAGCATTTTCCATTCCCAAATCTTTTAGTATTGCTTGGACCGCAATTTCAAATTTTGGTATGCTCTTTATTCTACCGTCATGGATTTTAGTAGCTGTTTTTTTTAAAGCAATGGTGATGCTTTTTATCACAGCTTCTAATTTTTCTATGTCGGTAGAAACACTTGAAAAATTTTGTATTTTATCTTCTAAGGATTGTTTGATCTCTAATAAGGATTCTCCTGTATTTACATTGTGCTTGTACATTAACCCATTGATTATTTCAATCTTTTCTTTGATTGCTTGGGCTTTCTCTTGATCTATTTCATCCGCATTTAATTCATCTTCTACACATGCTTCAATATCTTTCAATTCTATTTCAACAGAAAGTAAACGGCTTTTTAAAGCTGCGTAACTGGTAGATAAGTTTTCTATTTTACTCAGTGCTTCAATGCCTTTTTTAGTTTCAAAAATGGGAGAACTAAGTTCAGCTTGCATTAGGTCCATCACTGTGCCTAATTGGTTTTGTATGTGTTCCCAGTTTTCCAGTTTTTCATGCTCCTTGAGTAACTGTGGAATGTCTATTTTTTCTAAATTAATTTTTTCAAACTCTTCAAATAAAAATAGGGTATAGTCCTCTTCTTTTCTGTTCTCAGCTTCTTGTTGCATCAATTCTTTTAATGCATGCTGGTGATTTTGTAAAGTGGTGTATTCTTTTTGATAGGCCTGCACTAAGTCAAGGTGATTGGCGAAGATGTCAAGATTTATTAGCTGATATTGTTTGTCCAACAAATCAATTGTTTCGTGTTGGGTATGAATATTTATTATTTTATCCCCTAAACTTTTTAAGGTGGCTACATTTGTAGGGGTGTCATTAATAAACAACCTAGATTTACCTTGTGGGTTGATTTCTCTACGTACAATACTAAGGTCGTCATAATCTATATTCCAATTTTCGAAATCTGCTTTTAAATCAAGTTCTTTTATATTGAATTCTGCTTCAATAATGCATTTTTGTTCGTTTCCTTTTAATGCACTATGATCCGCTCTTCCTCCTAACAAAAGATTTAAAGCTTTTAATAATATTGATTTTCCTGCACCCGTTTCTCCTGTAATGGCTACAAAACCATTTTCAAATTTAAGGTCCAAGTTATCAATCAGTGCGAAATTCGAAATGATTAACCGGTTTAACATAATATTTTGGAATTATAAAATACTTTCGTATTTGGATGCATTGATAGGATCTAGCCTTTTTAATATATTGACTGCTGCATTTTTCACCCCATTGTCTGCTTGTGAAAATAAGGATATTAATTCTGTCGATTTTGTATTAAAAAATACTTGCAAATTAACCGATCCAGGTCTTGATCTATTTACACGGTCTAATGCGTTAATGCTTTGAAGAATTACTTGTCTAGCTTTTTCAGGATCAGAATACATCACGTCAAAACCTAGTCTATGGTAATTGTAGTAGGTGGCTCTGATTGGTTCGAACAAAGATTGCAGTGCGTTGTCAACTATATAATAACGTGTATCTCTAGATCCTTTTTTATTTGGATCCCAGTCGGAAGAGGTTAAGTGTTGCGCATTGTTTGCTACTTGTTGGGCTTTTACAAAATAAGACGTGCCACCTTTTAATGAAAAACTATCATAATCATATCCCAATACCATGTAAGCATAAAAAGCAAGTATGGATGTTAAGTTTGATCTAAATCTATCTACAGAAAATAATAGAGCCGTATTTCTAAGGTAAACGATATCAAAGTTTTTATCAATATGGTTAAAAGTTGTGGTGTTATAACTAGTGTTGTAAACTGGTCGTGTAGACTGTATTTGAATTTGTCCACTAAAACCATCTGTTCCGTTTTTAGCGGTAATTGTAATCAATATACTTACATTTATTCTTTCTTCAATTTCAAATAAATCATCAGTCCATACCGTCGTATTCATGAATTCTGTAATGTTATTTTCTAAGTCAGAAAATATTTCTTTATCGTTTGCTGTCGCAGAAAAGTCAGGTGTACTTGTAACGGTTACTTGGCAATTTAATTCTTGTCCAATTACTAAATTGGTTAGTATAATGAATATTGAAAAAATAAGTGTTTTCATGCAGTAAAATCGGTTTCAATTTCATTGAGGATATCTTTAGCCATCAATGATTTTTGTTTTAACTCAAAATTAATTAAAATATTGTTCGGTTTAATAAAAGTAACCTTATTCGTGTCGTATCCAAATCCAGCATTTTTATCTCTTAATGAATTCAAGACAAGTAAGTCTAGATTTTTCCGGTCTAATTTACCTCTCGCATTTTCAATTTCGTTGTTGGTTTCTAAGGCAAATCCAACTAAATATTGTTTGCTTGTTTTTTGCGTACCTGCCCAAGCTAATATGTCTGGGTTTTTTACCAAATCAATCGACATTTCATCTGATTTCTTTTTGATCTTTTCTATTGCCATATTTGCAGGTCTATAATCAGCAACTGCAGCACTAAATATTCCTATAGATGAATCGGACCAGTTAGCTTGAACAACTTTAAACATATCTGCAGCTGTAGTTACACGTATAACGTTTACTGCTGGATTTAACGGAGAATGAATGGATGGTCCAAGCACGAGTGTAACTGCTGCTCCTCTGTTGGCACATTCATCTGCTAAAATTACACCTGTTTTTCCACTAGAGTGGTTACCAATAAATCTAACCGGATCAATAGACTCATAAGTCGGTCCACCTGTAATCAATATTTTTTTTCCCTTCAAATTACTTTGGATGCTAAAATGGGCTACAATTTCAGCTGCAATTTGTTCCGGCTCTTCCATTCTGCCTTTTCCCTCTAAGCCACTCGCTAAAGCACCTGCAGTAGGGGCAATGATTTTATTACCGTAAGCACTTAATTTGTTCAAGTTTTCTGTGGTAGAACCATGTTTAAACATGTCTAAATCCATAGCGGGTGCCACCCATACCGGACAACGCGCAGAAAGATATGTCGCCAACAATAAATTGTCCGCTTGTCCACTCGCGAGTTTGGATAGTGTGTTTGCTGTTAATGGTGCAATAATAAATAGATCTGCCCACAACCCTAACTCTACATGATTCTCCCATTCTCCATTTTCATTTTTAACAAACTCAAATGAAACTGGATTTTTAGAAAGTGTAGCTAGTGTAAGTGGGGTAATAAAACCAGTAGAGGCAGGAGTCATGATTACTTTGACTTCTGCCTCTAATTTGATTAATTCTCTTACTAATATTGCAGTTTTATAGGCAGCTATGCTTCCTGTTACCCCTACCAATATTTTTTTACCCAATAACAATTGAATAATTATTTGGTAGCTACATCAGCACCGTTTGGATCTTTTAAATACATTTTGTTTTCAATAAATTCTTGAATCGCAATCATTGCTGGTTTTGGCAATTGCTCATAAAATTTAGAGATTTCAATTTGCTCTCTGTTTTCAAAAATTTCTTCCAAATTATCAGTAGTTGAAGCAAATTCAGCTAATTTTGCTATTAACTCTTCCTTCACTTCTGAACTAATCTGATCCGCTCTCATTGAAATCGCAGCAATAGATTTGTAAATGTTTCCAGTGTGATCATCTAAAAATTCTACATCTCTTGTGATGGTTGAACGCTCAGCATTTGTGTTTTTGTAACTTATACTCATTTCTTTCAATTTAAAACTAACTGTTTTGACCGTTAATTATTTTTTCCACTTTCTTATTTAAAACAGACAATTCTTTGACATATTTAGAATTTGGAAATTGGCTTACAAATTTACGATAAGTTTTCGTTGTTTCATTGAATCTCTTCATTTTTTTAGACTCAATACTGTTAATAGCTAACAAATAACTGCTTTTTACCAATAAATACATGGTTTCTTCTCTGTATCGTGTGCCTGGAAAGTCGGCTAAATGAATTTCGAAAGCCGTTAGTGCTGCTTTGTAATTCTCCGTTTTGTAATAAAGTTTTGCAGATTCAAATTGCTTCGTTTCTATTTTGTAATTGAGTTTGTCCATGATCTTATTACAAGAATCAATTAAACTGCTTTTTGGATGCATGTCTATAAATATCTGTAACTGATCTAAAGCGTTTAAGGTTTCTGTTTGGTCTAAGCTATAATCTGGGGAATTGTTAACCGAACAAATGGCACTTAAAAATTGGCATTCTTCTGCATGTACACTACTAGGATATTGATTGATAAATCGTCTAAAATAATAGGAAGCTAAATAATAGTCGTCTAAATAGTAATTAGACATACAATAATAGTAGTACAGCTTTTCTCCATCTGCCGACAATTTAAAATAAGGAATAATATCTTCTAAAACTGCAGCTGAATTTTCATATTGCTTGGTTTCATAATATTCAATTGCTCGTTTCTTTTTGAAAACTTGGTCTTCACTTTTCATTACCTTGTTAAAGTCCGAACAAGCTGTTAAACTTACTATAAATGCGAAGACTAAAATAATTTTTACCGATTTTTGTTTCATAATGCTCGGCAAATATACGCTTTGATTTGTTAAAATATGCAAATATTTAAGCGGTTAAACTAAAAAATGTGAATAAAAAGTCCCCATTTTTGGGTGAAAAAAGAATTTTACTCCTACTTTCGCACCTTAGTGTATCCGCTATGCGGATTAAATAAAAATTATGGCAAAAGATATTTTTGAAAGAATTAAGGAGAATAGAGGACCTTTAGGACAACATGCCAAAGGTGTTCATGGCTATTTTACTTTTCCTAAATTAGAAGGCGAAATAGGAAATAAAATGTTATTTAGAGGCAAAGAATGTTTGGTTTGGAGTGTCAATAATTATTTGGGACTTGCCAATGCGCCAGAAGTGAGAAAGGTAGATGCTGATGCTTCTAAAGAATGGGGACTTGCATACCCAATGGGGTCGAGAATGATGACTGGTCAAACTTCAGAGCATGAAGCACTAGAAGCAGAACTTTCTGATTTTATGAAGAAAGAAGATACCATCTTGTTAAACTTCGGTTACCAAGGTATGTTATCTGCAATCGATTGTTTAGTAGATAGAAAAGATGTTATTGTTTACGATAGTGAATCTCACGCTTGTATTATTGATGGGGTACGTTTACATGCTGGAAAAAGATTTGTGTTTCAACACAATGATATGGAAAGTTTTGAAAAACAAATGGACCGTGCAACTAAATTAGTAGCAGATACTGAAGGTGGTATTATGGTAATTACTGAAGGTGTATTCGGTATGGCAGGCGATCAAGGTGAATTAAAAAAATTAATCGAGTATAGAAAAAACGGTAAATATGACTTCCGTTTATTTGTTGATGATGCTCACGGTTTTGGTACATTAGGTGAAACTGGTATGGGAACAGGTGAACACCAAGGTTGTCATGATGGAATTGATATTTACTTTGGTACTTTCGCCAAGTCTATGGCTTCCATTGGTGCTTTTATCTCAGCGACAGAAGATATCATTGAGTATTTAAGGTATAATATGAGATCTCAAGTTTTTGCTAAGTCCTTGCCAATGCCGCTAGTGGTTGGTGCAAGAAAAAGACTTGAAATGTTGAGAACACAACCGGAACATAAAGAGAATTTATGGAAAATTGCGACTGCTTTGCAAACTGGTCTAAAAGAAAATAATTTCAATATAGGAAGAACAAATACAGCAGTAACCCCTGTGTTTTTATCTGGAACTTTAGCAGAAGCGACAAATGTTACTTTTGATTTAAGAGAAAATTATAATATTTTCTGCTCCATTGTAGTGTATCCTGTGGTGCCTAAAGATGTAATCATGTTGCGTTTAATACCAACTGCTTCTCATACTTTAGAAGATGTTTCTTATACTATTGAAACTTTTAAGAAAATTCAAGAAGGTTTATCCGCTGGAAAATATAAAGCAGATACTTTAAAACAAGTAGAAACGGATTAAAATAACGTATATTTTTTAAAAAAAAAGGTTGCTATTTTAGCAACCTTTTTTTTTGTCCTAATTTATTAAGGTACATTCAATTTTCACATTGTTTTTGTTATCGGGTGTAGCGTCGTATAGATTATTACCCAAACAACTAGTTTCCGCTTTGGAAGGTGTGTCTTTAATCTCGAAAGTGTAATATTCAATGTAGACCTGGGTTGACATGTTTTCACTAAAAGTTTTGGTTTCTGTACAGTCACATTGATAATCCTTTTTACAGGATAAGCATAGCCCAGCAAGTATTGTTAAAGTTAAAATGTATTTTATCATATTAATTGTTTCTATTTCAAACGAGTATTCAGAAATATGCGTTGGGTGTATTGTATAAAAAAAGCCCATTGGACATCCAATAGGCTTTTTTTATAATCTGTTACGCTTCTTAGTCTTTAATCAATATGGATAAACAATCAAATGATAAATCAATTTTGTCTTCTGTTATCGCATCATAATCGGCTTGATTAATTTCATCCCCTGCTTGTGCAGCATCATCCAATAAATGTTTTTGAAAATCAACGGTTAATGTATCTGTCACTAGATTACCGTAAAGTATTGCTGCTTTACCTGCTGAAGTTTCAATTGGAATGGTGAAATGATCTCTAAAGAATACCATGATGTTTTCATCTGCTGATTTTTTAAAGTTAATCCAACATCCCGCTTTTTGACATACTTCATTAATGTCTACTGCTACTTTGCCTTCAAAAGAACCAGTATTGTCAAATTGCGTCATCATTTCTTCTATGTTTACTGCTCCTGTTGCATCAACGTCTTCTAAACCATAAAGTGTATATGCCCCTTTAGTAACACCATTAAATGCTAATTCATTTACAGGCTCCTCTTCCATCACTGCTACTGCTTCTGTTACAGTAGAATCTACATTCACTTCTTCTTTTGTTGTGTTGGAATCACAACTTGCTACCATTAATCCAGTGGCAAAAATGCCAATCATTACTTTTTTCATGCTATTTTTATTTTTTACAAATATATATAGTAAACATTAAATAAAAATCAACATTTAGTCTCAATGTTTTTTTCTAATTTTAACTGATGAATAATTTTAAGGTTAAAACCGTAATATTTCTAGGTATATTCTCCATATTCTGTGTTTTAACAATTCAGTTTTTTTGGGTAAAAAAAAATATTGAATATCAAAATACGAATATTAAAATTCAAAATTTTCAAGATAGTCTCAATTTTAAACAGTTTAATGAAAATGTAAGTCTAGCACTTAAAAATGTAGCGACCGAAATTCAAAGGATTAATAAACAAAAAAGTGATTTGTATGGAAAGGTAAAACAACAATCTTCTAATTATTTCACAGTGGAGTTAGAAGATACTCTGCATCCTTATTTATTAGAAAGTTTATTGAAATCCGAATTTTATAACCAAAACATAAAAGATGATTTTAGATACGGGATTTATGATTGCTTTACAGATAGCATAATCTATGGTGATTTTATTAAGTTTAAAGGCGACTCTGTATTCGTAATTGAAAACAATAAAAATATTGATGGTAAACTACAAAATAAACTAGATACAGATGTGCACTATTTTGCAGTGTCATTCCCTAATCGTCAAAACTATTCTATTGAAAATGTGCCGGAAAATGTAACGCCATGGTACTATATGTTCGCAATATTATTATTTATTCTTGCCTATTTTGTATATACAGTCCTAATTATTTTACGCCAGAAAAAGTTGTCGGATATAAAAAATGATTTTATCAATAATATGACGCATGAGCTGAAGACACCAATTTCTACTATTCGTTTGTCAAGTGAAGCCTTGTTAAATGGTACCAATAATTCTCCTGAAAAATTAGAAAGGTTTGCTAGTATTATATATAAAGAGAATAAACGATTAGAGCAACAAGTCGAAAGGGTGTTGAATATGGCTAAATTGGATAAAGGAGAAGTGAAATTGAAAATTTCCACCTTTGATGTGCATGAAATTATTGAAGAGGCGAAAGATAATTTAGAATTTAACCAACTGGATGAGGGCGGAGGAGGTATTGAGTTAGATCTCAAAGCGAACCATTTTATTATCCAATCGGATATGGTACATTTTACTAATGTTATCTATAACTTGTTGGATAATGCAATTAAGTATACAGATAAAGTACCACAGATAAAAATTAGTACTTATAATGTAAAACATAAAATAGCCATTCAAATTAAAGACAATGGTAATGGTATTTCTAAAGACAACCTTAGGTTTATTTTTGATAAGTTTTATAGAGTGCCAACTGGTAATTTACACGACGTAAAAGGTTTCGGACTAGGATTGTTTTACGTGAAATCTATCATAGAACAACTCAATGGTACCGTACAGGTCAAAAGTCATTTGGGTGTGGGGAGCGAGTTTACCATTTTATTACCTTTAAATAATTAATTTTTATGAATGAAGATATCAAAATATTATTAGTAGAAGACGATACGAATTTAGGTTTTGTCATTCATGATTATTTGAAAAATGCTGGATACCAAGTGCAATTATGCATCAATGGGGTGGAGGGATTAAAAGCTTTTAATGCCCAAACTTTTCATTTATGTATTTTAGATGTGATGATGCCTAAAAAAGATGGGTTTACCATGGCGAAAGATATTAGAAGCCTAAAATCAAATGTCCCAATTCTATTTTTGACCGCTAAAGCGGAAGTGGAAGATAAAATTGAAGGACTTACTGTTGGTGGGGATGATTATATTACAAAACCCTTTAATGCAGAGGAATTTTTGCTCCGTGTAAAATCTTTATTAAAACGATCAATTCCTGATTTTAAGGAAAAAGAACAAGAGGATTTTGAAATAGGGACTATTCTTTTTAAAAGTAAAGAGTTTCTTTTAGAATATAAAGATGGTGCTAAGCAAAAATTGACTAAAAAAGAATCAAGAATATTACATTTATTAATGTTGCATAAAGGTAAAGTCTTGCCCCGTGACATTGTTTTGAATGCCGTATGGGGACAAGATGATTATTTTGTAGGTAGAAGTTTGGATGTGTTTATTTCAAAATTGAGGAAATATTTAAAATCAGAAGAAAAAGTGAGTATCAATAATGTACACGGCGTAGGATTTAAATTGGTAGTTGAAGATTAGTCCACTAATAAGTCTTTATACATTTTTACCGTATTTTCTAATCCTAAATACAAAGCATCTGAAATTAAAGCATGGCCAATAGATACCTCAAGTAACCCTGGTATATTTTGCTTGAAAAACTTTAAATTCTCTAAACTTAAGTCATGTCCAGCATTAATGCCTAGGTTAAGTTTCTCTGCTAATTCTGCGCACTTTGTAAAAGGTGCTATCGCTTTTGCTTTATCATTAGAAAATTGCGCTGCGTAAGGTCCCGTGTAAAACTCAATCCTATCTACGCCAATTTCTGCCGAAGCTGCTATCATCTCTTCATTGGTTTCAATAAAAATGGAAGTACGTATTCCCATTGCTTTTATTTCTTGGTTTATTTTTTTTAGAAATTCAAAATGTTCTAAAGTGTCCCAACCAGCATTAGAGGTTAACACGCCTGGTGGATCAGGTACTAAAGTCGCTTGTGTGGGTTTTACCTCTTTTAGTAACGCCATAAAACGATCATTTGGATAACCTTCAATGTTATACTCCGTGTAGACTACTTTTTTTAAGTCGTACACGTCTTTTTTGGTGATATGTCTTTCGTCTGGTCGAGGGTGAATAGTGATGCCTTCAGCTCCGAATGATTGAATTTGTTTCGCGGCTTCCACTAAATTTGGCGTATTGCCTCCTCTAGCGTTTCTTATTGTCGCAATTTTATTGATATTTACGCTGAGTTTTGTCCCCATTTTTTTAAAGTATTATATACATTTACGCTACAAAAATATAATTAAAGAAAATAAATACTTTACTTTGTTTATTATATTTATAAGCAATTGAGGCTAAATTACATTTCAACATGAGAGCAGAAGAATTAATTTCTGAATACATACCACCTATTAAGTACACAGAATCAGGCGAAAAGGCGCTGAATTGGATGAATGAATTTAGGGTGAATCACTTGGCCGTTGTAGATGGAAAAAATTATATCGGTATCGTTTCAGATGATGATATTTACGATATGAAGGATCCGAAAAATAGCCTTAAATCTGAATTGCCTTACCTTCAAAATCCTTTTGTTTATGGAGATAGTCATATTTATGACGTGTTAAAAACAATCGCCAATGCAAAAATTACCATTGTGCCTGTATTGAATAGAAACAACGAGTATATCGGTTGCACGGATTTATTGTTTCTTATCTCACAAATTACAGCGGTAAGTTCAATGAAAGAAGCTGGTGGGGTGATAGTGTTAGAAATGAATAAACATGATTATTCATTGACGCAAATAGCTCGAATTGTAGAAGAAAATGATGCTAAAATACTTAGTAGTTATGTTTCTTCTTTAACTGATAGTACCAATGTTCAAGTAACTTTAAAAATTAATTCAACAGAAATAGATTCCATTCTAAGAACTTTTGAACGTTATGATTATTTTATTAAAGAATCTTATTCTGAAGGGGAGTACTTTGAAGACCTGAAAAATAGATATGATGAACTAATGAACTATTTAAAACTTTAAGTATGAAAATTGCAATCTACGGTAAAAATTTTCAAGATAGCTTTATTCCTTATATTCAAGATTTATTTAATACGCTAAGTTTGTATGATTGGGAGTACACCATCTACGAGCCTTTTCATCAGTTTCTTAAAGAAAGATTGGTAATTAAAGATAATTTGGATTTATACACTAATCATGAAGACTTAGCAAAAGATACTGAATTGTTAATTAGTATAGGAGGGGATGGTACTTTTCTTGAAACAATTCATATCGTAAAAGATAGCCACATTCCAATACTAGGTGTGAATACAGGAAGATTAGGCTTTCTAGCGTCAACTCAAAAAGATGAAATTAAAGAGGTGCTAGATAAGATTAACCATAAAAAATATAGACTGCAATCTCGATCCTTAATTCAAGTGAATTCGGAAAGTAATCTGTTTGATGGAAATAATGTGGCATTGAATGAAGTGACAGTTCATAAAAAAGATAGTTCAAGTATGATAACCATTCATACTTATATTGACGACTTGTATTTAAACTCTTACTGGGCAGATGGCTTGATTATCGCGACACCAACCGGATCTACAGCTTACTCTTTGAGTTGTGGGGGACCAATTGTTGTGCCTGGAGCAAATGATTTTATTATTACCCCTATTGCACCGCATAATTTAAATGTCCGACCAGTAGTTGTGCCAGATTCAAGAAAAATCACACTGAAAATTGAAGGTAGAAGTCATGAATTCTTATGTTCTATGGATTCTCGTTCCGAAACGGTAGCTTTTTCAACAGAATTGATAATTAGTAAGGCAAATTATAATATTGATGTAATTCAAAGTGATGATCAAAACTTTTTGAATACAATTCGAAATAAAATGATGTGGGGAATTGATAGGAGAAACTAAAATAAACGAATTAATTCTACGTTTAGGTAAATGATGAACATAAAAACAAACTTATTCTGCTTATTCTTATTTGTATCCAGTTCGGTGATGAGTCAAATTGGTGGACAAAGTGCATTTCAATTTCTTGACTTAAATTTTAATGCGCGATCCGCTGCACTCGGAGGAGATTTTGGGGCGGCTAATGATAATGATATTAACTTAAGTGTCCTCAATCCTGCTAGTATAAATACACAAATGGATAAAAATGTTGCCCTTAACCATGCTTTTTATCCTGCAGGAATAAATTATGGACAATTAATGATCGGTCATGATTTTGAAAAAATTGGTATGGTGGTAATGCATATGCGTTATGTTGCTTATGGAAAATTTAATAGAACTGACCCTGCAGGAAACGATTTAGGGACTTTTACTGCTGGAGATTATGCAATTGGTGCCGGATACGGAAAAAAATTAAATGAAAGATTTAGTATTGGAGGTAATGTAAATCTTATCTTCTCCCAGTTAGAATCTTACTTTGCATTTGGTGTAGGGATAGATTTTGCTGTAATGTACCAAAGTGAAGATGAGAATGTAATCGCACATATTACAGCACGAAATGTAGGAGTACAATTTAAAGGGTATACTAAAAGTAACAGAGAACCACTTCCAATTGAGGTACTCGCTGGCGTTTCTTATAAGTTAAATCATGCCCCATTTAGGTTTAGCCTAGTTGCACACGATCTTACCGATTGGGATTTGTCCTATTTAGCGCCTTTTGAAGGACCGCTTATTGATCCTTTAAATCCAGACGATACCTTAGCAGACCCAAGTATATCATTTTTAGACAAGACTTTCCGTCATCTAAATTTAGGCGTAGAGATTATTCCAACGGATAATTTCTCTTTGAGAATTGGCTATAACTTTAATAGAAGACAAACTTTTATTATCCCAGATAGAATTAGTATAACTGGCTTTTCTGCCGGTGTAGGGTTTAGAGTGAAAAAATTGGATTTTAATTATTCTATTGTTTTTGATTCCCCAGCAGGAAGCACGAATATGTTAAGTATTACTTCCAATTTTTCTGAATGGAAAAAAACGAAGTCTTAAAGAAGTGTAATTTTTCCTCTGCCTAATTTAACAATTCCTTCATTCTCTAATTGCTTTAGTAAGCGAGAAACAACCTCTCTTGATGTATTCATGTCTACCGCAATTTCTTGATGAGAAATGTGTAAAATGTTATTCTTAGTTGTCCTAGCTGTTTCTTGAATGTAATGCAAAATTCGTTCATCCATTTTTTTAAACGCCAATTGATCTACTGCATATAGCATATCGTTAAAACGTTGTGTCATAGATTGGAAAATATAGTTTCTCCAAACTTCATAATCCTTAATCCAATGATCCATAAACTGATTAGGAATACTCAGAAAAACAGCGTCTTCTTCAATTATCGCTCTAATATTACTTCTTGTTTTATTTAAACAACAAGAAACCGTTGTAGCACAAGTGTTACCCGAATTTACATAGTATAAAAACACCTCGTTACCTTCTTCGTCTTCTCTTAATATTTTTAAAGAACCAGAAAGGATTAAAGGAAAGGATTCCATGTTCTCATCCAAGTCAATTAATATCTCCCCTTCCTTTAAACTAATAATTTTTGAATTATTTATTATGTCTTTAACCAATGCTAGGTCATTTAATTGCGGGTATACCGCTAAAAAGTCATTTTCTGTGATTGCCATTATAATTTCATGTATGTAACTTAATTGTAATTTTACGTAAACTAAAAGTAGTAAAATGTATTCAAATAATACTTATTAATTTTTGGAATAAAAATTGCAAATAAATAATCCATGAGAAAAATGTTTTATCAACTTATATTTTTGTTGATTTTCCAATTAAATGCATTCACACAAAGTTTTTTTGAAGGTACTTGGCAAGGTGTTATTGAGCAAAGTGGAATGACTAATCCTAAGCCTTTAGCATTTTGGATTGAGTTTAATATTGAGGAATCTACTAATGTAATTAATGGGACTTCTAGAAATGAAATACCTTTTACCGATAATTATGCTTTAAAATCTTTTCAAGGTAAGGTAAAAAGTGCTAATCAATTATTCTTCGAAGAAGTTATGTTGGGGAATGAAAAGAATGAAGGTAATAATTTTTGGTGTTTAATTAATGCAGAATTGACTTATAATGATTCAACAGGCTACTTAAAAGGTAGGTTTACTTCTAAGGATTGTCGCGCTTATTCTGGTGAAATTACCTTGTTCAAGTCAAAATACCAAATGTCCCAAGGAGATACAATATCTAAATACCATTCCTGGGTGACTAATTTTCAAAATGATTTAAAAAGAGGGTGGAATGCTTATTATGTCCGTGCTAAAGATATGCGTGATTTTGAAATTAAACCTGTTTACTTTGATCATGATAAAGCGGTAGTTAGCGACGAGTTTAATGCCTACCTAAAACAAATGGTAAGTGTCGTTCAATCACATTCTGATTTGAGAATAAAAATAATTGGACATACAGATTCAAATGGTTCAAATAATTACAACATTCAATTGTCTGAAAAAAGAGCGAATAGGGTAGAAAAGATTTTAGAGGGGTATGGTATGCCACCCGATCGAGTTATTATAGAGTATAGAGGAGAAACGGATCCCATAGCAGCCAATAATACTGCCTTAGGAAAAAAGTTAAACCGCCGTGTAGATTTTGAATTCGATTAACGTAAAAAATGATCGAGGGTTTTTGCTTTGTGTAACGTTTCATGCCATTCTAATGCAGGGTCTGAATCGCAAGTGATACCACCACCAAGATATAAATAGGCATAGTTTGCATCTATTTCCATACATCTTAAGTTGACAAATAGATCTAGTTGGTTAGAATTTACTAATCCTAAAAATCCCGTATAATATCTCCTTTTGTGTTGTTCAAAGTGCTGTATTTCTTTTAATGCTTCATTTTTAGGTAGTCCACACGTGGCAGGAGTAGGGTGGAGGTCTTTAATGATCTGACCTGTGTACGAATTTTTTATTGTGGTATTAAAAATGGTTTTTAAATGTGATACTACACCCGTGTTGATGGTTGAAGGTCCATTAATCTCCGTGTTTTCACATTGGTTCTTCTTTAATTGTTCCGCTATAAAGTCACTTACTATTTGCTGTTCTACTATCTCTTTGGTTCCCCAAGGTGTAGCTGGATCTAATTTAGTGCCAGCTAATGATACGGTAGTGAGCTTTTGATGGTCTTTTTTTAAAAATTGCTCAGGAGTAGCCCCTACCCATGTGCCAACATTTTCTATACTTATTATATAGTTAAAACTATTTGGATAGGATTCGTTTAAAGATTTGAAAATGGCTAAAGGATTTCTGTGATAACGCTCTTTCTGAATTCTAGAGAAAACAATTTTTTGAATAGGAGATGTCCTGATCTTTTCTATAATAGTACTACATGTTTCTAGGTAAGCCTGTTTTGAAATTATCTCGTGCTCATGGGGATGGTAAAAAAAATCAAAAGATTCCTGCTCAATAGTGTTTAATTGATCTAAGAATAAATTCTTCTCATTATCAAATGCGTGAAAAACAAACCCCTCTCCTTTATTTAAAAAATCAAAAGCACTAATTTCTTGAGCTCTTCCTGCTAAATAAATAGGAATAACCGATTCTGGATGACGATATGCAAGGAAAGCTTTAATGTTTAGATTTTTTTTGAATAACCATTACCGTTAATCTACCAATGCAAATTAACTCCTCTAAATCATTCTTAATTTCCACTTGCCATAAATGTGTGGATTTACCGCAGTGTAAAAGTTTGCCCTTAGCATGTACCATTCCGCTTTTAACTCCTTTTATATGGTTAGCGTTAATTTCAAGTCCCACTATTGCTTCCTTTTCTAAATCAACACATAATGCCGATCCTAATGAACCAATGCTTTCTATCAGTGCAGCGCTTGCTCCGCCATGTAAAAGTCCCATTGGTTGATGGGTGCTTGCATTAACTGGCATAGTTGCTTTTAAAAAATCGGTTCCCACTTCAGTAAATTTAATTGATAATGTTTCCATTAGCGTATTACTATTCATGGAATTTAATTTTTCTAGTGATGGAATATGTCTAATCATAATTGTTTTAAAATGTTTCTATATAATAATAAGGATATGGCTAAAAAAATGATATTTGGAATCCAGGTAGCTATTAAAGGTGGAAAACCAACGTTTAAGGCGGCGACAGTAGTCATTTTCATAGCAAATATATATAGGACACACAATAGAATACCTAATGCTAATTTGCCACCAGTGCCACTCCTTGATTTTCTACTCGATACTAATACACCAATAAAAGTGAGTATGTAAATAGCAAATGGAGCTGCCATTCTATTGTATTTATCTAATAAATATTTCGGGACTAATTTTGATTTCTTTTGTTCCTCGGATTTAATAAACTTATTTAGCTCCGCATAATTCATAGCTTCTACTATGTTTTCCCTAAATATAAGGTCGGTTACTTTAAATGGTAAAATGGTGTCTATAATAGGTATCAATGTTAATTGATCATTCTTTTCTCCAAAATATCGAATACTTACCTCCTGTAAATGCCACATTTTGGATAAGCTATCTCCCTGTGCTTTGTTTGCTTTTAATTTGTAAATCAAATCATAGCCATCCCATTGTTCTATAATTAAATTATTTACAGAATTGTCCTTACTGCTATACTTACCGTATAATACATTCTGTCCGTTTTCGAATTGTACTTTTCCACTGGTGGGGTTAAAGGAATTTCGGTAAAACCTTTCTTCAAAATCAAGTCTCATTTTGTTAGAGGGAGGTAACACAAAATTATACATGATTAATGTGATCACTACTAATATGGTTGCAGAGATAAAGTAAGGTCTCAAAAATCGATTAAAACTTACTCCAGATCCTAGAATAGGAATTATCTCTGAATTCTGTGCCATCTTTGAAGTGAACCAAATAACAGAAATGAAATTAATCATAAATATAAACTGAAAACCAAAGAATAATATAAAATTAGAATAATACACCGTAAATATTTCAAACCAACTAGCTCCCTTCTCTATAAAGCTAGATAACTTGTCTGAAAGATCAAATACCATACTAATCATCATTAACAATATGAATATAAATATGAAAGTACCAAGGAACTTTTTTATAATGTATTTATCTATTTTAGTTATTATCATTATTACTATGTAGCTTTTTATGTAGTATGATGCAAAATTAAACAAGATTTCATGTCTTTTACATATCCTACTTACTATTATTTACTGTTGTCCTTCACATTTTAGCATTTAATAGAGCTTAGGTAAGGTAGTACCGATTTTAAATAATTATTTTTTAGCCTATTTATGAGATAGTTAATAATGTATTTCACAATTAATTTAGAAAAGGCATTGTCAAGTAAAAAAAGAGGTGTATCTTTGCGCCCCCAAACGAGGGTAAA
>NZ_QKSB01000012.1 GCF_003234935.1 Putridiphycobacter roseus
CAGTGCTGGTTGCGTGGATTCTGTATTGTATACTAACTATTTTGATGTGATTGCTAACCCTAAAGCTTATTTTACTTATAGTCCCAACTCCCCTAATCTTCAAGAACCCGAAGTACAATTTAAAAATGAATCCGTAAATGCTGAAAATTTCGAATGGAATTTTGGAGACAATACAGGTTCTTTGGAAGAAAACCCAGCTCACATTTATAAAAATGTGGCCAAAAAATATACCGTAAGTTTAACCGTTTCGGAAGCTACAGCTAATTGCTTTGATACCTATAAAACCATACTCATTGTAAAAGACGAAATTTTATATTTTATCCCCAATGTATTCCGGCCAGGTTCTGGAAACATTAATAGTATTTTTCAACCACAATTTACTTCAGGTGTAAATGTCTATGAATTTCGTATGCATATTTATAACCGTTGGGGAGAATTAATATTTGAATCCTTTGATCCTAATGGTGGATGGGACGGATTTTACAACGCTGAATTGGTCAAACAAGATACTTATGTTTGGAAAATTGATTTTATCGAATCCATGTCGGATAAAAAACATGCAGACACTGGCATAATAACCGTATTAAGGTAAAGTTGGTAGTTTAAAAAGAGAAAGACAAAAGCATTCGTCCCTGCCTTCACGTAACGATAAAAAACAAATTACAAGTTTTAACAATGCATTGATACCACGGGGTTTCCCAAGTATGCTAGTTGTATATAAAATTGAATCGACATGGACTTATCCAATCTTCCAATTTTATAATCTATCTACATTTCACAAAATCTTCCTTATCTTCACCCTTTCAAATGAAGTAATAATATGGCAATCGATTTTAGAAGTGATACCGTTACAAGACCAAGTAAAGCAATGCTTGATTTTATGATACAAGCTCCAGTAGGAGATGATGTTTACGAAGAAGATCCCACAGTAAATGAGTTAGAGAAATATACAGCCGAACACTTTGGGTTTGAAGCTGGTTTATATTGTTCATCAGGAACACAAACCAATCAAATTGCCTTAAAAGTACATACACAACCTGGCGACGAGATAATTTGTCACGAAGAGTCCCACATTTATCGTTATGAAGGTGGTGGAATGATGATTAATTCACAGGCTTCTCCTCGCTTTATTAGAGGAAATAATGGCAGAATTATTCCAGAATTATTGCAAGACCAAATCAACCCGGATGATATTCATTACCCGGTTACTAAATTAGTAAGTTTAGAAGATACTGCTAATCGTGGTGGTGGCGCTGTTTATGACTTTAATGATATTCTTAAAATTAAAGATTTTTGCACCCAAAATAATTTAAAATTACATTTAGATGGTGCAAGGGTATTCAATGCTTTAGCCGTAAATCAATGCGATCCAAAAGTTTATGGAAAACCATTCGATAGTATTTCCATTTGTTTATCTAAAGGTTTAGGAGCTCCAGTAGGTTCTGTACTATTAGGTTCTAAAGATTTTATTCACAAAGCAAGAAGAGTAAGGAAATATTTGGGCGGTGGTATGCGTCAAGCAGGTATCATTGCTGCGGGTGGATTGTATGCTTTAAAAAACAATGTGCATAGGCTCATAGAAGATCACCAACATGCTAGTTTACTTGAAAAACATTTTAAAACTGTAACTTGGGTAGCAGAAGTATTACCAGTAACCACTAACATTGTAGTATTAGTACTAAAGGACGCAACCAAACAAAACCATTATATTGCAGCACTTAAAGCGGAAGGAATTTTAGTAACGGCTTTCGGTAAAGGAAGAATTCGCTTTGTCACTCACCTCAATATTTCTTCGGATGACATTCAAAAAGTTTGCCAGTTAAAATTAGAAGTCTAATGGTAAGAAATCATTAATTTATGCGTTCCAAAGGAATTAGCATTAAAAACAACCCAAACAAAAGATAGTTTTCTATTTTTGCATTTTATTTTTATTTATGGAAAAATCAACTTCATTTAATTCAAACGAATTATTACAACTATTATGGTTTAAGCGTAAAACCATCCTTATTGTTACTGGTATTGCATTTGTCATTGCCATTGCAGTTTCATTACTCATGCCAAATTACTATATGGCAAGAGCAATTGTATTCCCTACTAAATCAAATTCAGTAGATTTTAATGCTAATTCAAGAAGCTCTGTTGTTGAGTTTGGAGATGAAGCAGATGCAGAACGTTTGTTACAGGTTTTGGTTTCCCCAGAAATTAGAGACAGCCTCACAAATGCTTATCATTTATATACACATTATGAAATAGAAGATGACCAGTCTAATCCCAAATTTGAATTTCAAAAAATTTACGAAGATAATGTCGTATTCAGTCGTACCAGATACAACTCCATTAATATTGATGTTTTCGATAAGAACCCAGCAATAGCAATGGATATGGCAAATGACATAGTCCGTTTAGTAGATACGGTAATGAATAGAATGATTCGTACCAGGGCAGTTGGTCCTATGCATGCGGTAGAATACGAAGTCGCTTTGATTCGAAAAGAAATGGGAGACTATAACGATAGATTAAAAGGGTTAAGTAATGCGGGTGTTGTGAGTAAAGATGAAAGGGGCGATTTATACGCCAACTTTTTCACCGCGAAAAAATCAGGAGATAAAAGTACGGCACAAGAAATAAAACAGAAAATTGACTCTTCTCAGGCTTATGGTCCCGATTATGATATTTACTCCAATTTATCCGAATTTTTCAGTTTAAGATACTCTAATATACTAGACGTAAATGACCAAGCAAAGCAATATGCAAAGACCAACATTCAGCAAACTATTCGCCATAGTTATGCCGAAATGCCCGATAAGAAAGCAAAACCTAAACGGTCCATTATTGTATTAATCATTACTTTTTCAGCTTTTGTTTTTACCATTTTTATATTACTTGCAAACGAAAGAATTAAAGAATTAAAATCAGCTTCAAAGTAAAATATTTTGAAAGCATTACTACATAGCCGTTGGACCTATGTTTTGGCATTATTATTTGTCATTACAAACGCCTATATGACCTATAAAGGTAATCTATTATTGAATGTACTACCATTTGCTTTGGTGATAGTTTATGTTGCTTTTTTTCATTTCGATAAATTATTTTATTTTATTGTTTTCTTTACCCCGCTTTCGGTCAATGTAGAGGAATTTGTGGCTTCAAATGTGGGCCTATTTTTACCCACCGAACCCATATTATTTGGTATGTTGCTGCTCATAGTTTTAAACCAGGTAAAACACAATAATTTTAGTCCAGCCATTTTAAAACACCCCATTTCTATTCTTATTTTACTTCAACTTTGTTGGATACTCATTACTGCCTTTAATAGTGAATTACCCTTAGTCTCCTTTAAGTTTTTACTAACTAAACTATGGTTTTTTATACCCATTTATTTTTATGGCATTATTTTCTTCTCCGAAAATGAAAAAAGAATTTATTATTTTCTTTGGCTCTTTATCACTGCCATGGCAATGGTATCTATTTATACCCTATTTAACCATGCATTAAACAATTTTTCCGAATCTTCTGGTCATTGGGTAATGTTTCCTTTCTTTAAAGACCATACTTCTTATGGTGCTATACTAGCATTGGTCTACCCTATTTTATTTGGACTTTATTACATTAACCGTAAGAACGGCTATACCAAAGCAGTTTTACTTGCCTTAATACCATTATTTACCATAGCCATTATCATGTCGTATACCCGAGCAGCATGGCTAACCATAGTTGGCGCTTTTGTTGTTTTCCTGCTCATTCGGTTTAGAGTAAGATTTAAATATTTAGCCATTATAGGCTTAGTAGGAATAGCGTATATAGCAGTTAATTTTGTGGAAATTCAACATTCTTTAGAAAGAAATGATGCAGAACATGCCACCGAAAACCTAGATGAAAGAATTGAATCGGTTGCGAACATTACTTCAGATGCATCCAATTTAGAGCGAATCAATAGGTGGACTTCGGCAATTTTACTTTGGCAAGAAAGGCCTTTTATGGGATGGGGCCCAGGCACCTTTGCTATGGTTTATGCCCCTTTTCAACTTTCTCGTAACCTGACCATCATCTCTACCAGTTCAGGAAATAGAGGTAATGCACATTCCGAATATTTGGGACCACTAGCGGAACAAGGATTAATTGGTATGTTATTAATGCTAATTTTGGTTGGATTTATTATTTATACCGGTATCCATTTATATAACCAACTTCCCCCCTCAAACCTTAGGATTATTCTATTGGTATCTATACTAGGGCTAATTACTTATTTTGCACACGGTTTTTTAAATAATTATTTAGACACCGACAAAGCAACAGTGCCGGTTTGGGGACTTACTGCCTTTATTGTAATGCTAGACCTTAAGTCTAGAAAAAAAATAGGTTAAGCGGTTTTTAACTTTATGCTTTTCTACCTATCTTTGCAAAAAAATAGCCTCTTAAAGGAATCCAGATTCACAATATTTAACAAGAATCCAATACACCCTTTTAATTAAAAAGAGTCTAAAAAGAAAAAATAATGATACGCCAAATTTTAAGTTTTTTATTTATCAGTTTTATTACATTCGGTGCTTGGAGTCAAGGACCAGGCGGTCCTGCAGGAAAAAGTGCTTTAAAAGGAGAGATTTTTGGAAACGTAATAGACTCTACTTCAAATCAAGCCATGGGGTATGTTACTGTATTAGTTTTGAAAAAAGGTACAGATGAAATGGCAGGAGGTGTGGTTACTAACGATAAAGGAATTTTTTCAATCAGTGACTTAATACCAGGCGCTTATACTGTAAAAATCAGTTTTGTTGGCTACAATCAAAAAATAATTGAAGTAGATATTACCCAAGAAAACATTACCAAAACATTAAAAGATGTGGCCATAAGTCCTACCGTTTTAAATGCTGTGGAAGTAATAGGTGAAGCACCAATTGTAACGTATGAAATTGATAAAAAAGTCCTACATGTCGAAGATCAAAACACAAATATTAGCCAAACAGCAGTAGAAATATTAGCGAATGCACCCTCGGTTACTGTAGATGTAGATGGAAATGTAAGCCTACGTGGAAGCTCTAGTTTTACTTTATTAATAGATGGAATACCCACAGCTATGGATGCTAGTGATGCCCTTGCTATTATTCCTGCAAGTACCATAAAAGATATAGAAATTATTACGAACCCATCTGCAAAGTTTGACGCAGAAGGATCTAGTGGTGTTATCAATATCATTACTAAAAAAAGTAAATTAGAAGGCATTAGTTTGTTGAGTAATTTAAGCGCTGGAACTTTTAATAATTATAGTGGAGATATTGCCGTGAATCTAAAAAAAGAAAAATTCACACTTGACATTTCTGGTAACTTTAGAAATAGAAGCCGTCCTAGTGAAACCTACACCGAAAGAATTACCACTTACGACTCCCTGACTAATAAATTAATTTCTGACGGGCAAAGTGACTGGAAAAATAATTCGAAAGGTTTTGGAGTAGAATTTCAATACACACCTAACAATAGCCATGTATTTGCAATTGAAACAAATATAAATGATCGATTAATGGTTCCTTTTTCCGACTTGGCATATGAAAACTACAATAACAATGAATTAATCTCTACCTTTCATACCGACCAACATAATTATATTGACTTATTCAATAGCTCTTCTAGTTTGTATTATCAATATAATATCAAAAGAAATAAAGAACATAATATTTCAATGAAAGCGATTATGAACCTGGTAGACGTGGAACAAAATGATACCACTACCTCTTATGACGGAAACGGAAATATTATTCAAAGTAATTTGTATACTGAAATTGGTCCGTCAGACTCTTACCGATTTAATGTTGATTATAAACTTCCACTTAAAAACGATAAGAAATTTGAAGCAGGATTGCAATCACAATTTGGATCGAGTATGGATGATGGAAAAAACTATGTCTTAAATTTAACGACCAACACTTACGACTTTACACCATTATATAGTTCTCAAGTTTTTTACAAAAGAGATGTGCATGCTGCCTACTCTATGTTCAGTGGAAAACTTAAATCATTGGGCTATCAAATTGGATTAAGAGCAGAATATACATACCGTACCATTACCTCTACTAATTTTGATGACTTTGCTAACATTAACCGATTAGATTTATTTCCTTCTGCACACTTTTCTTATAGCTTGAAAAATAAAAGTCAATTGTTACTTAGTTATTCCAGAAGAATTCAACGTCCAAGAAGTTATTATTTTGAACCTTTTGTCACTTGGGAAGGTCCCTATAATGTGCGAACTGGAAATCCAAATTTAACACCGGAATATATTAATGCATTTGAAATTAGTTATATCAAACCAATAGCACGAAAAGGATTTTTCAGTTTAGAAGCCTATGTAAGGACGGTTAGTGATATCATTACTAGAATTTCAACAGTATACGAAGATGTAACAGGTGTTTTAATATCTCGCCCATATAATATCGGTAACTCTGCATCTTATGGCCTTGAACCATCTATAAATTACACCGCAAAAGAATGGTGGAAAATAAATGCTGCTGCTAACTTGTATCTCTACCAATTAAACGGAGAAATTGAAGACGTTGATTACAGTAGAGAATCTTTTAACTGGAATGGAAGAATAACGAATTCATTTACATTAAAAGGATTTACCTTACAATTAGTCTCAAGGTATAACAGTAATACTGTCACTTCACAAGGTGAATCATTAGGGTTTTTCACACAAGATGCTTCTTTAAGAAAAGGATTTAGTAAAAATAAATACAGTTTAACTATTCAAGCGAGAAACATATTAAAAACACAAAAAAACATCAGTAATACTTATACAGAAAATGTTGAATTGTACACTATACGAGAACCTTTATACCCATCAATTTCTTTAACACTTTCTATTAAATTGAATAACTATCAAAAAGTATACAGTAGAACTGAAACCATGGACGATTTTTAAAACAAAATAATAAATCAAAAAAAAGACTTGTTTTACAAGTCTTTTTTTTTGCTCTAATTTTTTATGAGTGCCTTAGACAACAAATAAACCCTTAGTCATAGCAGTCAAAAAATAACCAAACTTTAACCGCAATGACTTATCTTCTGATAAACAACATTTACGATACCACGGCACAATAGGTGAAATAATCATTAGTTATTTGGTATGATTTTTAATAATACCGACGGCTACAGACCTATCAGTTGGACTGACACATGCACCTTGTATTTACTAACGGAAAACAAATAAACTACAAACCATTATAAACAAGCTGCCAAGACATCACACACCAGCGATTAATCACACATTAAAAATAGAGAACTTACCACTTGTAACGAGCTAGTAATAAATATAACTGTAGCAATAAAAGACTATTGATTAATCTTAAAAAAAAGGAAACAATAGGCGTCCAAAATTAATCTAAAATTCATTTAATGGTAACCTCATTTAAAGTCATAGATTAGTTATATTGTAGTCGAAATTTAAAACAACAACAAAAGATGAAATCCGACATTGAAATTGCACAAGAATCCGAAATTAGACATATTAAAACCATAGCTGAAAAATTAAATATTGCAGAAGATGATATTGAAATGTATGGTAAATACAAAGCAAAATTACCTTTAAAATTTATTGACGAAAATAAAATAAAAAAACACCATTTAGTCTTAGTCACTGCCATGTCTCCTACACCTGCTGGAGAAGGAAAAACTACTACTTCTATAGGATTAACAGAAGGGTTAAATAAAATAGGTGCACAAACTACTGTAGTATTGCGTGAACCCTCTTTAGGGCCTGTTTTTGGTATTAAAGGTGGTGCAGCTGGTGGCGGATATGCCCAAGTGATACCAATGGAGGATATAAACCTACATTTTACAGGAGATTTTTCTGCCATTGAAAAAGCAAATAATTTACTTTCTGCTTTAATTGATAATAACATACATAGTAAATCTAAAAACTTAGGAATTGATCCTAGAACTATTGCTTGGAAACGTGTAATGGACATGAATGATCGTGCTTTAAGAGACATTACCATAGGACTTGGAGGAACTGCAAATGGCATTCCGCGGCAAGATGGATTTAACATTACACCTGCTTCTGAAGTAATGGCAATTTTGTGCATGTCTGAAAATTTTGAAGATTTAAAAACCCGTCTCGGCAATATATATGTCGGGCAAACTTTTGATAAGCAACCAATTTATGCCCGTGACTTAAAGGCTGAAAATGCCATGGCTATTTTGTTAAAAGATGCGGTAAAACCAAATTTAGTGCAAACCATGGAAGGTAATCCAGCTATTATTCATGGCGGACCTTTTGCGAATATTGCACAAGGAACCAACACTATTTTAGCTACAAAAATGGGCCTTTCATTGACTGATTATGTGGTAACTGAAGCTGGTTTTGGAGCCGACCTTGGGGCTGAAAAATTCTTAGACATCAAATGTGTCTCTGGTGGATTAAAACCCGAGGCCGTTGTGTTAGTTGCTACCATTAGAGCATTACGTCACCACGGAGGCGCGAGTAAAGATGCCTACAATACGCCAGACCTTGAAAAAGTAAAAGCTGGATTTGAAAACTTAAAAAAACACATTGAAAATATTAAGAAATTTGGACTAAACCCTGTGGTCGCTATCAATGCTTTTCCAACGGATTCCGAAGAAGAAATTAATTTAGTGCAAGAACGTTGCGCAACATTAGGTGTAAAAGCAATTTTAGCACATGGTTTTTCAAAAGGAGGAGACGGTATGATTGAATTAGCTGAAGCAGTAGTCGAAGAGGTATCTTCTGGCGCTAACCAATTCACTCCATTATACAACTGGGAATTACCAATTAAAGAAAAAATAGATAAAATTGCCAAAGAAATATACGGTGCAGATGGTGTAGACTATACCAAACAAGCATTAAAAGGCTTGGCACAGCTAAATGCATTAGGACTCGACAAATTACCTATTTGTATGGCTAAAACACAAAAATCATTTTCAGATGACGATTCTCTTATCGGAAGACCAAAAGACTTTAGAATTACAGTAAGAGAATTTGAATTTGCTGCAGGTGCGGGATTTGTCATTCCAATTTTAGGAAACATGATGCGTATGCCTGGTTTACCCACTACCCCGGCTTCAGAAAATATGTTTATCGATAATAATGGAAAAATTTCAGGACTGTCTTAAATAATGGAAGCTGGATTGAAATACCAAGGAATAAGGATTGAGAAGACTGGTCCCAAAAAAGTAGAAGATATTGTAACTGTGGAAAAGCCACTTCAAATTTCTATTAATGGGGATGCCTTCACTGTGGTGATGCAAACACCGGGAGAGGAAGTTGAATTGGCGCTGGGTTTACTTTATGCCGAAGATGTGATTAAAAAAAACACCCCACACCAACTGACTATCCATAAGGATGAAGAGAATACAGTGATAGAAATAGACCTTGAAATTGAAAAGCAACTGCTTGGTAAAGGTTATTTATCAAGCAGGAGCTTATTATCTGTTTCTTCCTGTGGAATTTGTGGGAAACAAAGTATTAGTGACTTGGGAGCATCAGGAGAGCGCTTAAGTTCGACTGAAAAGTTAACTGCTCCTTTTATTTTTGATTTGCAAAATAAAATGCATGCTGCTCAAAAAATATTTCCACAAACTGGTTCTATACATGGCGCTGCCCTTTTTGATGTGCACGGAAATTTACTTGCCTGCAAGGAAGATATTGGTAGGCACAATGCCTTAGATAAATCGGTTGGAGCATTGATACTCCAAGGTAATTTAGACATGGCTAAAACCTTGTTTTTTAGTGGGAGAATTTCCTATGAAATAGTCATTAAATCCTTTCGAGCTAAAATCCACACCATTATCGCCATTTCTGGTCCAAGCAGCTTGGCACTCGACTATGCCAAAGAATTTGGTATCCATATTATTGGTTTCTGTCGCGAAAATAGGTTCACCATTTATACAGACCCTACTTTTTTTGAGTAATTAAAAAACCCTTAAAGATTCTCTCCAAACGGTCTTTTGATTTCCATTGCTTTAAATTGATTAGCCAGTGCATTCAACTCACTTAGCTTCCATTTATCGCTCAGAACAAACTGCCTAAACAGTAACTCTTCTTGATTATAAAATAAAACCCTATCGTCTAGAATAGTTACGTTTGTGGCATTTCTAATGTTATAAGTCATCTCCTCTTTTACTATTTTAATACGCTTGTGTTTTGACCATTTTATATATTCTATGGAGATATTTTCTGCATTTAATAGGGTGATTTTAGTAATAAATATTTTAATTTCATAGACTATTATCCCCATTAAAATGGAATAAGTAAACAGCAATAATATGATCTTAATATTATTACTTAAGTCATGTAGTAGGATTAATAAGGTCCATAAAATAAATCTGGAATAAATCCTTGGTGAAAGCAGTTTCTGTAAAAACCTATTCCGTAATTTACAAGGAATTTTATCTACAATAATATGGGCTTGACTAGCGGTCAATACTTCATAAATTTGGTGGTCAATAAATGTTGGTTATTAATGGCTTCCATGCATTTTAATACGTATAAACCAGGTTTCAATTCACTACATGCAATTACGCTAGACGATCCGGTCAAAACAATTTTCCCCATGGTATCAAAAACAAATACTTTAATAGGCGTAGATGCGGTTTGGATGTGCATAAAATCTTCCACTGGATTGGGATAAACCAGAACTTTTACTGCTGCATGATGCTTTAATCCTAAAGTAAAAATTGTTTTCCCCCTATAAAGCGTTGCTTCGCCAGAACTATGTGTCTCAGATGAAATATAATAAGTATGCGCATCTAATGCAATAATGCCTTCTATTTGAACAGATGCTGTTGTGGTAACATTGGTTTTTGTAAGGGAACTATTACTAAAATAAGGGGGAACAACTTGGTCTAAAGTAACTAGAAAAGGAGAGAAGGTGTAGCCTGTTAACCAAATTTTTTGAGCGGGAATATGGTAACAAGCATCCGTAATTAAACCTTGCACATTTATACTATCTATTTTTGAAATACTATAATTACCAACTTGCTTAGGCAAGCCATAAATACTGGTCCAGTAATTACCCCAATTTTTAGTAAAAATATACAATGAATCTTGGGAGACTATAAAAGCTTCCGCATCAAAATTAGTACTGAATTGCGTACTATTAAATTGCGTTTGGTCGGCATATGAAAACTGAATGGTATCGGCTACTACCGTATCATTTGTAGAATTTATATAATCTTCAATACTAATTTTATATATGCTTAAATCTGTCCGGTCACCATTATTATTTCCAAAATCACCGACATATATAAAATCAGCATCTCTAGTAATTGCTTCCCAATCGATATTCGAAGCATTTTGCACCACCACAGTGCGCGTTACATCCCCTGTTGTTGTATCCAGCTCATATAATGCTGCTGCTCCTCCACTATCGTTATGCGTAATTAATTTCCCTGCAACAAACACTAGTCCCGAAGTTTCTGAAACTTGTGCATTTAATGGCGTGACGGTTACCATGCTTTGTGCCCAAATGGGATAAATACTTAAAAATAGGCTGGAAATAAAAAACGCTAATCGCATAATTTCTCCATTTCCAAAGCATATACCATGGGTAATTTACGGCCCATTTTTTCAATTATATATTTCCCTTTCCCTATCTCCTTTGTACCCTGAAAACAATCATATGGAGAATAATTATACTCTTTAAACTCCTTCATCTTAAAATTATTATGGAATAGGCTTTGAAAAACATCACTTAGTGGGTGGTTCCATGTCATCATGGTTGCTTTCATATCCGCAGCACGATTTGCATAAGTGCCAGTCTCTTCTTCCATAATCGTTTCATCATTAAAATAAGAATAGGTCAATGCAGAAAAATCATCATTATACATCCAAACAAAAGGATGAAACTCTACCAATAAGAGTTTACCCCCTGGTTTTGTAAAATGACTTACTACAGCTGCCCACTTTTTAATATCTGGCAACCAACCAATGGTGCCATAAGAAGAAAAAACCAAGTCGAATTCATCTTCCAAATGATTAGGAAGGTCGTAAATATCACTACAAATAAACTGCACTGGCACCCCGGTTTTGAGCGATAAATTTTTCGCCGCGTCAATTGCTTTTGGGGAGAAATCAACTGCAGTAACCAAAGCTCCTAATTTGGCTAAGGAAATGGAATCTTGCCCAAAATGACATTGTAAATGCAATATTTTTTTACCTTTTATCGAATTTAAAAAAGGCAATTCAATCTCATTTAAAGAAGTTTGAGTTTTTAAAAAATTTTTGTTATCGTAAAAGTCAGACTGAAGATGTACTGCTACTTTGTTATCCCAAACCCTTTTATTTAATGCCAAATAATCATCTTCCACTTCCATAATACACCTTCCAAAATTTTATTTATAGAAATGAATATAAGGATTTAAATGGAATAAACAGGTATAGCAAATACTTACAGGTTTCTTGTTGACCCCAAAAAGAGAAGGAGTTCTTTAAGCATAATTCCTTTTAAAAAGTAACCATGGCACCAATTACAATACCATGACTTTTAGCAGATCGATCAGAAATTGTTTCACCAGGTCCCATGTTTCCGCCACTGACAAAATTTAAGGGTACAAAACCTTCCGTTCTAAAAAACTCTACAAAAATTCTTGAAGATTCGTTTACTAAACCGGCAAAACCTAAGATATATTGATTTTGAAATTCCCAATCAGATCCTGCATCACCTGCTAAGAAGTTGGAGAACTCCCCTGAAATTGAGTACACAATATCCTCTGTTTTATCTAGTTTAAAATCATACTTAGCGCCTAAGTCCATGGCACTTACTTTTGCTGCAGCAAACACATCTAATGGTGGGATTGGATTATGAGTTCCAGGCCATACGTTCACCGTTTTGGTATAACTCCCTTGAATTCTCAATCTATCTTTAATAAAATATTGCCCATATACAGAATATGCTGGATTTGAATCTGCGCAATCGCCAAAATGTTCCACTGGAAAAGAATGGCAATATGCACAACCTAAGACGTAAGAACCACCAATTTTCAACTTATTGTTATCGTTAAAATTAAAGGAATAATTTACATCCGCAATACCATTGTTAATTCGAGAAGGAACATTGGTTCCTGCAACAGAAGAATTTAAAGCCCTAAATTGAGAACCACCTTGTACCGCCATGATGGCTGCATTAAAATTCTTAGTTTTAAATCCCAATTGTGCACCGTACCCTAAAGTAGCAAAAGCGTGCCAAGTAGTAGAATTTGTAAATGGACTAACGGTTCCCATCTGGCCGAAAGGGCCATCCATTTTACCCAAAGAAAAATAAAACGGTGATTTGTTTAAGTCTCCCAACAAAACAAATCCCTTTCTCAATTGAATTTGGTTTCTTTCAATAGACGTAATTGTACCTGAACCAAAGCTTTGTTCTGGATTATATAAAAGTTCAACACAAGTAGTAATCCAACTATTTAATTGTCCCATTACAGAAAAATGCCAAGAATGCAATACCGCTTCACTAACTTCATAACCAATTTGATTACTCGTGGTGGGATGACGCATTAAATAACCAAACTTTGAATTTACATTTGATTTTTGATAGTCCCCAATTGCTAGGATAGAAGTTCCAATAGTCAACATTTTATCCTTAGAAGGGTGCGCTTGACGTTCTTCTAATAAGATTAACTCTTTTCTTAAATTTTGATTTGGATCCAACATCAAATAGGACAATCTGGAATTAATACCAACAAATGCTTTTTGTGGCTCTTTTTTGATGTCTTCTGATTGCGTAAATCCAATGGTGGAAACAGTTAATAAACAAAACAATAATTTGTACATTTTAAATATAGGGTTATTTTTAACAAATGGGATTTTGTCAAATTTCGCAGTAATATTTTAATCCTTACAAAAAAAATGTTTTTTTAATACACCATATTCCTTTAACACTATTTAACAAACAGCATTAAGACCTGTTATATAGTACTTTAACCTGTTAATATCTTTTCTTGACAATCTCTACTTTAACGGTTTTATTTTTGATTTTTGCTTTCACACATTGTGCTGCTAGTTTTTTAGCATGCTGACTTTTAACTGCTGCGTAAGCAAAATAATCTTTGACTTCAATCAAGCCCAAATCCTCTTTTTTCATAAAATCGAATTGCATCATAAAACCGACAATATCCATCTTATTAATCTTATCCTTTTTACCTTTTCCAATATAAAAAGTAGTCCATTCTGGCGGATAAATTGCTTTTATTTCAGATAACTGCAAACTCTTTACATTTTCATCTGTATAATCTAAAATATTTTCGTCCCCTGTTCGAATCATCACCACTGTTCCTTCTCCTTTCATTCTAGCAGTTCTTCCATTACGGTGGGTAAATACCTCCTTGGTAGTCGGTAATTGATAATGAATTACAGTACTTAAATCAGGAATATCAATACCTCTTCCCGCGATATCGGTTGCGACAAGTACATTTGCACTACCATTTCTAAATTTAATTAACTCAAACTCTCTCTGTTCTTGCTTTAAACCACCATGGAACAAAGCATACGCCACATTGAATTCATTTAAAAACACTCCTATTCTATCTGCTGCATCTCTGTGATTTACAAATACCAATGCATTTTCCCCTTTTTTCATTCTGCTTAAAATCATGACTAATCCACTTAGCTTTTCATCTGCCAAGACCGTCAATTCTTTAAACTCAAAATTTGGTTTTTCAACCGACTGAAAATCGATTGTTTTTAAATTTGGTAAAGCAACAAAACTTGGAATTTGAATCGCTGCAGTTGCGGAGACTAAGAATTTATGGCTTAAATTTTTTAGTTTTCTCAAAATATATTCCATCTCATTGGTAAATCCAAATTCTAAGGATTTATCAAATTCATCAAATACAATTTTTGTAATTGTTGCAGGGTCAAAAGTTCTTCTTTTCAAATGGTCATCTACTCTACCGGGTGTGCCAATTAATATAGCAGGTGGATCAATAAGGTTATTTTGCTCCACTTTAAAAGCATGCCCCCCATAAGCAGTCGATATTTTTAAATTTAACTTCATGGCACGCATGACAGATTCAATTTGCAAAACCAATTCTCTGGTCGGCACTAAAATCAGTAATTGGATACCCTCGTCTGCTTTAATACCCGGTAATGAACTCAAAAGAAACGCTAAAGTTTTCCCACTTCCTGTAGGGGATAACAATAACATATTTTGGCTTGTTTTACTTGCCTCTACTGCTGCAAGCTGCATGGCATTTAAGGTCTCAATATTTAGGTTTTTTAATATACTTTGGGTATTCATACAAACTGGTATTTTCAATTATTTAAAAAGGACATTTAATATATTCTGGCGAATGCTTATCTTTGAAAAATGACAGATGCGCAACCAAATAATCCTTTACATGGTGTAAAATTAGCACAAATTTTAGATGAACTAGTAGAAAACTATGGTTGGGAACATTTAGGCTTCAAAATTAACATCAATTGTTTTAATAGCAACCCTTCTATTAAGTCAAGTTTAAAGTTTTTAAGAAAAACACCTTGGGCAAGAACCAAAGTCGAGGAACTATACCTAGAGATGAAGGGTTTATAAATATAAATCTGCATCAAAATCACCTATACTGTTACCTGTAAAAGGAAAAAATTCTTATTTCGGACAAAAACATCCGATACTTAATGATTAGTCTTATCTTTGTCTAAAAATAAGTGCTATGTTTTCAAAATCATGTGAATACGCCTTACGTGCCATACTTTTCATCACCCAACAAAGTGAATTAGGTGTAAAAGTAAATCTCACTATGATTTCAAATGAAATTAATTCACCAATTGCTTTTACCGCCAAAATTTTACAACAATTGACTAAAAATAAGATTGTAAAATCTAATAAAGGACCAAAAGGCGGATTTGAAATTGAACAACAATATTTAAATACGACCTATTTAAGTACCATAGTACAAATTTTTGATGGAGACAAATTATACAAAGGTTGCGGTCTGGGTTTGAGTAAGTGTGACGCTAAAAACCCTTGTCCCATGCATTTTAAATTTGTTGCAATTAGAGTACAACTAAAAGAAATGTTAGAGCAGCATACCATTTCAAGTTTGGTCCAAGCTATGGATGCTGACTTGTTATGTTTAAAAAGATAAAAATGAAAAACATTGAGACCCGTGAAGACGTATTTAAACTAGTAGATCAATTCTATATTCGCATTAGAAAAGATGATTTACTTGGCCCTATTTTCAATAAACACATACCTGAAGCGCATTGGCAAGTCCATTTAGAAAAATTGACAGATTTTTGGGAGACCAATTTATTTGGCATACCTAAATTCAAGGGAAGTCCAACACAAGTGCACCGAAAAGTGGACCAGGCAGCAAATTACAGTATTTCTCAAAAGCATTTTGGACAATGGATGCAATTATGGTTTACTACAGTAGATAGTTTGTTTGAAGGAGCCCTTGCTGAGAAAGCTAAAATGGCCGCTAGAAAGATGGGTACAGGACAGTTCTTAGCCATGTGGTCGGCAAGACCAAAAGAAACAACAGATAAATAAAAAAGGACGATTCTATTATCCATATGGTTGTGGAATCGTCCTTTGAAAAGTTTTAAATTATATTTTTAACGCGCCCTACTTCCCCGGTTTTTAATTGCACTTTTATGCCATGTGGATGCTTTGCAGCATTAGTTAATAATCGTTTAACAAATCCCCAGGTCAATTCCCCTGTCTGTTGGTGGTGTTTTTGAACAATTTCTACTTCACCTCCCACTTTTACATGCGACCGATTGGTACCATCAAACTCTGACATTAGGCACTTCTAATTTTAATAAAGTTAAGATATCCTCTATGGTATTTACCCCTTTATCTTGGTTATACCATACTTGCAAAGCTTCTTTGAATTCGGGGGTTAAGCTACCATGTTCTGCTTTATAATCATTTACCATTTTTGTCGCCATGGTTGGTCTTGGTCCCCATGTGGCCGTTTCTTCTCCATCTTCAATTTGAATCAACTTTGGAATGGCTTGACCGCCATTGGTCAAATAAGCATTCATCAAATCAACATTCGCATCTCTTAACACTATTTTTAATTCTATATTTGGGTTTAAAACAGCTAAAGCATTTATTATTGGTAAATTTTGTGCTGCATCCCCACACCAACCTTCGGTAATTACTAACCAGGTAATGGGTTTATTTATCGACTTAATAGCCGCTTCTACAGCAGTTGAAATTTTTGTCGTTTTATCCAATCGCTTCATGCGACTGATATTTAGTTTAGAGTACGGCAACAAGGTGTCTGGTCCATTTTCTGTGGTGGACTTACCAGCGGCATATAAATCTATAACTAATTGACGATAATCTTGGTACGAAATACTTTTTTGGATACTTTCTGTGAGTAATGTGTTCATTTTTTTATACTTTACTATAGTAGACAAAGATAATACACTTGCCTTACATTGAAAAAATTAATAACACAATTGTTAAAATCAATAAGCTAAAGCAGAACAATTAAAATAAAAACGAATACATCCATTTTTTAAGACAGGAATGTTACCTAAATTAATTTATGTCTTTAGCTAAATTTAAAAGACAAAAAAAAGCCCCTATCTTTAGAAAAGATAGGGGCTTTAACTTATTATTTAAAAGTTTTTAGTGATCATGTCCACCTTCACCGTGTACATGTCCGTGCTCAACTTCTTCTGAAGTAGCTGGTCTAATTTCTAAGATAGCACCTTTAAAATGTAAATTTTGTTCTGCTAAAGGATGGTTCATGTCTAAGTTAATCGATTTTTCATTAATCGCTAATACTTTTCCAGGTTGTACTTGTCCTTCTTGATTTTGCATTGGTAAAATATTACCTACTGCTACAGCTTCCATTAATTCACCTTCTTGCATAAACATGTCAATTGGTAATTCAATCAATGCTTCTTCAATTCTTTTTCCGTAAGCGTTTTCAGCATTAATTCCAAAAGAAAACTCTTCTCCTTCTCCTAACACTGCAACGTTTGCTTCAAATTCTGGAATCATTTGACCTAATCCTGTTAAAAACACTAAAGGCTCTTTCCCTTCTGTTGTTTCAATTAATTCTCCTTCAACATTGTCTTTATACAATTGGTAATTCAATGAAATTACTTGATGGTTATTATCGCTCATTTTTTACTATTTTTTTTGCAAAGTTACAGATATAAGTTAGATTAAAAAAATAATCCGCCCTTTGCTTGTTTTCCTTTAATGATTTGGTTGGTATTTTATAACTTTAACTAATTCTATATCAAACATCAAAGCAGAATAAGGTTCTATTGGTCCTCCACCTTCTTCTCCATAAGCCAAAGTATATGGCACATAAAAACGGTATTTAGCCCCTTCCCTCATCAATTGAATCCCTTCTGTCCAACCTTTAATAACTTGAAACAAACTAAAACGTACTGGACTTTCTAATCCAATTGTACTTTCAAATTCTTCTCCCGTTATAAATCGACCTACATAATAAACTGCTACAGAATCGGTAGTATTTGGTTTTACCCCATTTCCTTCCTCAAAAATTTTATATTGCAAACCAGAAGCCGTTTCTACCACAGCCGGGTTTTCTTTATTTTTTGAGAGGAATGCTTCTCCTGCTTTTTTATTAAGATCAGCATAGTAAGTTGTCAAGTCAAATTGTGCATCCTCCAATGAATAATTGGTCTCTACCCCATTAAAACCATCTTGTATTCCTTTTACTAAAGTCATAGGTACAATTTCATTTTCAATGTGTTTATCCACAAATGAACTTACCAATACAATGGCCTCGTTTACACCAATGGCATAACTCCCGATTGAACGACTAACTTTTGAACTATCCACGCTTCCATCTTCCATTAAATACAAATTTAAAACGGAATCTACTGCGCTTGAAGGAATGTCCAAAGGGTCAGAATTTAAATAGGCAACCAAACCTTTTTCAATTGCTTTTACATCAAATTTTCCTTTTAATTTGGCATTAGAATAAAAAGCAACCCCTGCTTTACCATGATCTAAACCGATAGCATAACTTATTTTTTGAAAATAATTATCAAAGGCTAGGGCCTGTAAAGCGGGTTTTACTTCCACTTGTTTATCGGAAGTATTATCCTTACAAGATAAAATGCCCAACAAAAGGATAAAAAGATAGAAAAAACGCATGCTTATCCTTTAATATCAATTAACTCTACATCAAAAACTAATGCCATATATGGTTTAATCGGTCCTTGTGGATGCGGATTAGCACCATAAGCTAAATGTTCTGGAATATACAATCTATATTTAGATCCTACAGTCATTAATTGTAAAGCTTCTGTCCATCCTTTAATTACTTGATTTACACCAAACGTTGCAGGTTCACCTCTTTCAATAGAGCTATCAAATACAGTTCCATCTGTTAATGTTCCATGGTAATGCACTGTCACTTCACTTGTTTCAGATGGCTTAGCACCATTACCTTCTTTTATTACTTCATATTGTAATCCAGAAGGCAATTCTGTAATATTTTCTTTTTGTGCGTTTGCAGATAAAAATGCTGCTCCTTCCACTTTATTTGTTGCAAATTTTGCTTCGTTTATAGAATTGATATAAGTTTGAATTACTTCATTTGCTTCTTCAGGGTTCATTTTTGCTTTATCATTAAAAACATCTTTAATACCATCTAAAAAACTAGTTAAATCAATTTCTTCTAAGTTTTGACTTTTTAAACTTTGTCCGATACTCATGCCAACGCCATAACTAGCGTTATTTTTTACTTCACTCATCTTACTTTATTTTATTTATTATTAATTGCCGCAATTCCAGGCAATTCTTTTCCTTCTAAATATTCTAACATAGCGCCACCACCAGTGGACACGTGACTAACTTGATCGCTAAGGCCAAATAAATTAACCGCCGCTACACTATCGCCACCACCTACTAAGGTAAAAGCGCCTTTTTGTGTCGCTGCCGCAACAGCTAGCGCGATTGCTTTAGTACCATTCTGAAATTTTTCTAACTCAAAAACGCCCATTGGTCCATTCCACAATATTAACTTTGAATTCAAAATAACATTGGTAAATTCTTTAATCGCATTTTCCGCAATATCTAATCCCATCCAGCCATCTGGAATTTCTTTGGTTAAACAATTTTGCGTTTTTGCATCATTTGAAAATTCATCTGCAGCAACAGTATCTACAGGCAAGTATATATTTACGCCCTTCGTTTTTGCTGTAACCATAATAGAGTTAGCAGTTTCAATAAAATCTTTTTCTATCAATGAATTTCCGACATTACCACCCATTGCTTTCACAAACGTATATGCCATTCCCCCACCAATTATTAAATTATCTACTTTATTAATTAATTGATTAATTATAGTGATTTTGGAAGATACTTTTGCTCCTCCTACTATAGCTGTCAAAGGTTTTTCAGTCGAGTTTAATACTGCATTTACACTTTTTATTTCCTTTTCAATTAAATAGCCAAACATTTTATCGTTTGGAAAAAATTGGGCGATTACCGTTGTGGAAGCGTGTGCGCGGTGTGCAGTACCAAAAGCGTCGTTTATATAAACATCTCCATGTTTTGCTAAGGCTTTTGCAAAGGCTTCATCTCCTTTTACTTCTGCACCATGAAAACGTAAATTTTCCAATAACAATACTTCTCCAGCTTTTAAATTACTTGATTTTTCGTAAGCTCGTTCTCCAATACAATCTGAAGCAAACGAAACTTTTTGTCCTAAATCCTTTTCAACGGTTGAAAGTATGTTTTTCAATGAAAATCTAGCTTCAGGTATATTTTTTGGTCGACCCAAATGTGACATTAAAACAACAGAGCCGCCATCATTCAGTACCTTTTTAATTGTTTTTAAAGCTGCTTTGATTCTTGTATCATCTGTTACCTCTAAAGTTTCTTTATTTAAAGGAACATTAAAATCAACTCGAATTAAAGCTCTTTTTCCGTTAAAATCATACGAATCTATCGTTGCCATTTTCTAATAATTTAAAATTGAAACGCAAAGATAAAACTATAAAATGTTTGAACTAAAAATGTAATGTATTTTTCAACTTAATTTAACATCAATTTTTGATTAAAAACGCTATTATTCACAAAAACGGAAACAATATACAGCCCTTTTTTGTGAATATTTGTCGCTAAAACCTCTTGGTATTGCCCAGGTTCTTTTAATCCAAGTGTGGTACTTTGAATTAATTTGCCATTTAATGATTGTACATTTACCTGTAATTTTGCCGACTCATTCAATTGATAATTTAACTGTATATTTTGATGTAAATCATCCCAAAACACATTCACTTTCGTATTATTTTCTGCTAGGCTAACTACAGATGCAGGTACCGAGGATAGAATATCATAACTTCCCACATAAATTTTGTCTCCAGAAGTTGAACTACTGCTATTGGATTTATTAAAAGAAAAATAAGCCCGTAAATCACCTTGTTCTGTTGCTGGGGCAGTCCATTGAAATTGAAAACTGGTTATACCATTTGAACTTGAATGTCTAATATACTCCCTACCGCCAGCCAATGCAGTGCTTGTATTGGCTCCATTTACAAAATCACCTGCTTTTTGGACATTGTTATCTAAAATTGTCATTTCAAATCCATTCTTAGCTCCCGACGCCACACTCACTTCAAGGTTATACAATTGCCCAGGTACATAACTGTTATTTAAACCTGAAAAACTAACATCTACTACACCTATTGCTGATAAAACCGAACCATTATGGCAATCGATACAAGTCGATTCATTTGGCGCTCCTGTTTTTCCTGTAGGAGGATTAGATGAAAAATTTTGAATATGCACGCTTGGGTTAAAATCTACTACAGTATTGCTCTCCTTTTCATAAAAGGAATAAAGTGTAAAGGTAGATAAACAAAGTAATCCGAATATGTTTTTTATTTTTCCTGTCATGGGTATTAGTTATTTAGTTTTCCTTGTTTCATCCAACATTTAAATTTAGCCCGAATAGAGTCTGGAAGCTGGGGTTGATTCAAAGGCATTGGTACAGTACCATTGTGACTCATCACATGATCAATAATCACCGCATTACTACTCACTAACTCGTAGCTTGTAAATGTATAACCAGCTGCATTTGTATTGTCATGACATCCCGAAGTATTGCAAGATTGATTCATTATTACTTTTATTACTTTGTCGTAAGAAATAGTATCTATACATGGATATTTTTCTAATAAATCCAATTCTAAAGCTTTATTTTTGGTGCAGCTTCCAATTACAAGAAACAATATACATCCAATAAAAATTAATTTCATACCTTAAATTTACGGGTGATGGAAAATCCGAGTCTAAATTGACCTTTCAACCAATTATCATCAGTGGATGGAATAAATAAATTTTCATTCACTCCCCTCGCATTGGAGATAATAAAAGTGAATGCATGTCCTCCAGTTAGCAATTCTAAACCTAAAGATAGTGGATCTTTATTTTCCGAGCTTGCATTTTTGTTTAAAATATGATTATATTCTACGAGTACACCAAGTAAAGGATTAAAGCGTCCCCTTGCTGTTACGCCTATAAATCCAACTGTATTGACCTCTTCAAATAACACAAAATTTCTATGGTTAACACCTACACTTAACTGAAGCGAAAAATGATCATTTAATTTCCTACTCCCCATTAATTGATGGGTGTATATTAAACGATCCAAAAAATTATTAAAGGCGTTTTCTGCAGTTGGGTTACTACTTGCTTTAGCATAGGAGAATGCAAGACTAGAGACCCAAGTCAAACTCAAAGGGCTTTGGTTATCTTGCTGTAATATTCTATATTTTACATAGCCATCTGCTACCTGTTTAATCACTCCTACTCCTTTACTTCTACCTAAACCAACATTAAACTTATCGGAAAGACCATATTCAAATGCAATTCTCACATCTGCCAAATCATCTAAACCAAACCAACGTCCTACCGCTCCAGGACCGGCTATATCGCCAAACTTATGGGCCACTATAAACTCGAACTGTCTTTTGTATAACATTTCCGTACTGTGGTTAAATAACCCTCTAGTACTTTCAAATGTATCCCATACTTTTTCCTTATCCTCCGATTGACCAGAAACAAAATAGCTACTCAGAAATAATAATATCCAAAATTTTTTCATTCTTTTTGCTTTTTTGTCGAAATATAAGCCAGTAAATCCAACATTTGCTCTTCACTCATTTTTTCTAAAGTATATTGTGGCATATACTGTCTCTTCCCATTTACTGCGTAAGTCCCTTTTCGCACAAGATAAGGAACCGTGAAATGGGATGCCTTTTCCAATTGTGATTTTAAAAAAGACAAAGTAAGATTACTTTCATCAAATTCAAAATTACTAATATTCTTCCCCATCCCATGACAATGCAAACAACCATTTTTAAATATATACGCGCCATGGTTAATATTGGGTTGGTAATTGGTTTTTACAGGAATTTCTACCTCCCCAAAAGTGGCGGAATTTGCTTGGGTATATTTATCCTTTAAAATTTGAATCCCCTTTTTATCCTTTGTACGTATAGCATCCGAAAGTAATACTAATTCATCCGGACTCAAATTTAAATCTGCAATGGAAAGTTCAATGGACTTAAAATAATGTAAAACGGCGTTCAGCTCCCAACTTTCCATTGGTCTGCCTTGAGAACATTGTACAGCACATAATTGAATGGCGTGAATTAAACTATCTCTAGCAGGCTTCACCAAGTCACCATATTTCAATTCATAATCACCATTATACCAATGTGTTTTATTATACAACCCATAAAAGGTGGAAGCTGGTAAAAATGGTAAATCATTTGCCATACCATAAGCCAATCGCTCTTCCGTATTTTCAACACTTAAATCGGCAACCTCTTTCACGGTATTGTGACAATCTATGCAGACAAAAAACTTGGACAAACGTTTGCTATTTTTTTCTTCCAATTTTCCTTTTGTAATTAATTCATAACCAATAGCAACACTGTCTTTATTTAATTTATAGATATGATGATTTGGTACTTTACCCCCTAAACGCAGCAATACATCTGTCACTTTTAATTCTGAAACCAACTCCTGAATGCCTTTGTTATTTACATCATTTCTTCCATTCGATAAAAATATAAACATGCACGAACTGCAAAATAATAATGAAATCACAAATCTTTTTCCAATCATCAAATTGATTTTCTATTTTTGTAAAAATAAGGAAATAAAATCACTATTGAAATAACTTATGGTAACAACCTTTTTAGACACTCCAATCGAATATTTAAAAGGCGTTGGTCCCCAAAAAGGAGATACTTTAAGAAAAGAATTAAACATTCATCAATTTAGAGACTTATTGTTATATTTTCCTTTTCGTTATGTGGATCGCTCGAGTTATCAAACAGTCGGCAATATTAAAAATGAAGAAGGCTTTGTACAATTAAAAGGAAAAATCACCCAAATACAAGAAGTTGGAAAAGGCCGAGGGAAAAGGTTATCTGCTCAATTTTCAGATGGCACAGGCGCAGTTGAATTAACTTGGTTTAAAGGAGTTAGTTATATTAAGAATCAATTAAAACCAAACATAGAATATAGGGTATATGGTAAACCAAAGGCTTACGGTTTAAAATATTCAATAGCACATCCTGAATTAGAGCTTGTTGAAAACTTAAAAGGTGAAGAGTTAGGTCTGCAACCAGTTTACCATACAGGAGAACATTTGACCAGAAAGAATTTACACAGCAAAGGGATTCAAACGATTATAAAAAATCTCTTAGTCGACATACCAGGAAAAATAAACGACCCTTTACCAAGCTGGCTTATTCAAGAACTTAATTTAATACCGAGAGAGTTGGCACTCCTAAATATGCATGCGCCAAAAGACATGCAAATGGCAAAAAAAGCAGCTTTAAGGGTGAAATTTGACGAATTATTTTTTCTTCAATTAGAGCTTTTAACCAGAAAAAAAATCACCCAAAACAAGATCAAAGGATATGTTTTTGATGCTGTTGGTGATGCCTTTAACACCTTTTTTAAGGAACACCTACCTTTTACACTCACCAATGCACAAAAAAGAGTAGTCAAAGAAATTAGAAAAGACATGGGCACAGGCAAGCACATGAATAGGTTACTGCAAGGTGATGTAGGTAGCGGAAAAACTTTGGTCGCATTATTAGCAGCCCTGATTGGCATTGATAATAATTTTCAAATTTGTTTAATGGCGCCTACGGAAATATTAGCAAATCAACATTTTCAAACCATATCAGAATTTTTATCTAAAATGGACTTACATGTAGCCTTGTTGACAGGATCCGTGAAACAATCAGAAAGGAAAATTATCCATGCAGACCTAGAAAGTGGTCGTACTCATATTTTAATTGGCACCCATGCCTTAATAGAACCTAAAGTGAAATTTAAAAATTTAGGTCTCGCTATCATTGATGAACAACACCGGTTTGGCGTAGCACAAAGGGCTAAATTATGGAAAAAAAACACACTTCCACCCCATGTATTGGTCATGACCGCAACACCAATTCCAAGGACATTGGCTTTAACATTTTACGGTGATTTAGATGTCTCTGTAATCGACGAACTTCCTCCCGGCAGAAAAGCCATTCAAACTAGACATTATTTTGAAAGCTCCCGATTAAAAGTCTTTAAATTCATTGAAAACGAAATTAAACTAGGCCGACAAGTATATATCGTTTATCCATTAATAGAAGAATCTGAAAAAATGGATTACGCCAATTTAATGGAAGGGTATGATTCCATCTCTCGCCGTTTCCCCCGTCCCGACTATAATGTAAGTATCGTCCATGGGAAAATGAGTGCTGAGACCAAAGAATTTGAAATGCAACAGTTTGTAAAAGGAATTACAAACATAATGGTTGCCACCACAGTAATAGAAGTTGGTGTAAATGTACCTAATGCCAGTGTTATGATTGTGGAAAGCGCAGAGAAATTTGGTCTATCACAACTGCACCAATTAAGAGGAAGAGTCGGTAGAGGCGCCAAACAATCCTACTGTGTTTTAATGACAGGATACAAGTTGGGTGAAAATGCTAAAAAAAGAATGGAAACCATGGTCCGTACCAATGATGGTTTTGAAATTTCAGAAGTCGATCTTAAATTAAGAGGTCCAGGAGACATTATGGGTACTAAACAAAGTGGTGTTTTAGACCTTAAATTAGCCGATTTAGCCAAGGATGGTCAAATTGTAAGCTTAGCAAGAGATAAAGCAAGGTATTTATTTGAAATGGATCCGCGATTAGAAAAGCCAGAACACCAAGACATTGCAAATATCTTGCGCAACATTTTAAAGTCAAAGCCAAATTGGAGTAGAATTTCTTAAAATTCAACAGCTAATGGCTGCGAAAAAACTATTGGATCAAACTTTTCGTATGGAAATTGGCTAAAAAAACAAATCCACTTCTATTAAAATAATAACCATACCGATTTATGCTATAAAAAATAGACGCTTATTTTTTTCTATCCTACTATACACCGCTTACAAAATCGATAAAAACTTCGGTAAAACTATAATTAGCTAAAACGTTTTTTTCGAAAATAAGCAAGTACAGAAATAAGCACAAATCCAATTGCAGTTATTGGCACCCAAGATGGAATTGGAACAGGATCACCAGTAGCATAAGAGTGCAGTCCACTTAAATAAAAGTTTACGCCATAAAAAGTCATGATTATGGAACTATAACCAACCATGGAAGCCACATTAAAAACAAAATCGGATTTTAAACCTGGGATAAAACGGAAGTGTAAAATAATTGTGTATACCAGCACAGAAGCTAATGCCCATGTTTCTTTTGCATCCCAACCCCAATAACGTCCCCATGATTCATTTGCCCAAACACCTCCTAAGAAAGTTCCTATGGTTAACATAAACAAACCAACTGTCATTACCATTTCACTAATGTAGCGCAGTTCTTTACTGGTTAAGTTCATTCTTTTAAGTGATTTCTTAGTTTTGAAAATATCCATGTTTAAATTGATGATTCCCAAAATTGCTGAAAGCCCTAAAAACCCATAAGAGCCAGTAATGATTGCGACATGAATCATTAACCAATAAGACTTTAATACAGGCACTAAATTAGAAATTTGTGGATCCATATTATTCAAATGTGCTACAAACAACATTAGCCAAGCTAAAATACCAGTAGCGCCCAATACAATTTTTGAGTTTTTTGAAAACAAAAGACCAGCTACAACTGTAATAAAAGAAATAAACACAATAGCTTCGTAACCATTACTCCAAGGAGCATGTCCCGACAAGTACCAACGTAAGCCTAGGGTAAACGCATGTGCAAGGGCTAATAAAATAAATAATATGGTAGCCACCTTATTAAAAATACCCACTTTAATTTTCGGACGGAATAAATTGACAAACTGCGCAACCAACAATATTAATCCAAGCGATAAATACAAATTATTTAATCTTTCAAATACATTTGATTTGGTATAAAATATTTCCCAATCAATTTTTGATTTACTCGGTAATAAATCGGGATTCCCAGCACCTCTCTGATAGGTGTCAATTAAATTTAGAACCTTGTCCGTTGCTGACCAATCACCAGTCTCTTGGGCAGCATTTGCCTCATAAATATACATATTCATAATGCCACTTACAAACGTACTGTCTTCTCCTGTTAATTTCGTTAAATTATCAGCAGGCGCGTACCAAGTATTGGTTGGATCGTTTTTCATTGGAAATATTCTTAAATAATACCCCATTACTACCCCTCTAATAATATTAAAACGTTCATCTGTTTTAATAAAGTTTTTATCAAATACATTTCGTTTACTAGGCGACTTGGTTTGTGCATTTTTCACAAACTCCGTCAACTTATACGCAGAATTATCTACATAAAAGTCTTGCATACTAGCATATTTACCTTCAATACCCAATATCTTTTTGGTGGAATCTCCTGACACATAAATAAAAGGCGCATTAAACCAATGTGCAAAATTCACATGCAATCCTACAAATACTTGATTAGCATTCATTCCATCATATTTTACACCACGGTATACCTTTCTTAAAATCATATCAGCCATGGTATTGACTGGCATAAATCGACCACCAAAATCCTGTATGATCAGCTTACCAAATTTATCGGCTTGCGTTTGATCAATTGGTGTGTATGTTTCAACAGCATGACTTGTAAAAGGAATTAAACCAAATACTAAAATTAAAACCTTCAATAATTTTTCTCTTTTTTGTCTCACATCTTTGGCTTTATTCATTAAGAACCTAAAACGACTACCTTTGGTAAATACAGCTAAAAACATACCTAAGCCCATCAAAACATAACCAATGTAAGTAATCATTGTACCCCACCAATCGTGATTAACAGATAAGATAGTTCCTGATTCATCTGGATCATAACTCGATTGAAAAAAGCGATACCCTTCATAATCTAATACATGATTCATAAAAATTCTATGGTCGAATTTTTTATTTTTAATGGTATCTATTAATGTCACTTCACTCGCATAAGAAGATGGATTTTCAGTGCCTGGATACTTTTCCAATTGAAAATCTTTTAAGTGGATAAAAAATGGTACGGTAAGGTATTTCGCACCTAAACAAATTCTATAGTTAAGGCCATTCATGGAAAATTCATTAAATTCTGGATAATTCCCAGTTTCTCCTGAAATATTTACAATTTTAGAGGTTCCACCTTCCTTTACTTCTAATTGAATAGTGTGGTGACCTTCAGGGTGATTTAGCTCACCTTTTTTAACCATTTTCTGATTTTTAAGTTTTTGTTTATATACAAATTGAACCCCGTTCAATTCATATAATCTCATGGGATAGAATGGCACCAAAGTATCCCTTGGAATCACACCAGAACTTTGGTCACGCATTTGTAAATAATTCAAATCAAAAGGAGAAAAGACATAATCTAAAGAGTCCGTTTTAAAAATCCTAATTGCACCTAATAAAGTGGTATCCGTTGTTACTATAATTCCTTTCTCTTGAATATCGTAACCATCTCCTAGATAATTATTTTTTCTTCCGCCTTGTCCAACAGTAACAATATGTAAAAAATCATCTCCATTTTCCACCGACTCTAAAGTATCTACTTCATAATATTTTGGTAAAAAATCATGGTATCGAATAGAGATTGGTCGAGAAGCATCTGGAAAATGAAAATCCATATTCAAAGACACATGATCTTCCATTAAACCACCCAGACCAACCCCGGATAATTTTTGGTTAAAATCTGCTTTAGCTTGATTTAATTTGTCCGAAAACAATATTTCAAAAGAAGGTTCATATTGGTTAATTTGATCGTCGACATGGACTTGAAAATAGGTATTCGTTGTCAATAAAGTATTAGAGGCTTTCCCTTCTTTAATATTCATTATTCCTTCAAAAGAAACATTCCTAGTAACGAAAGCACCAACTACGATAATTAAAAACGATACATGAAAAATTAATGAGCCTATTTTTTCTATCCGAAACATTTTATAACGGTAGATATTATATACCAAATTAATGAACAAGAAAAAGAACATCCACTCAAACCATTTTGCATTGTAAATAAAGTACTTAGCGGTAGTGGTATCATAATATGTCTCAACACCTGTGGCTATTGCTATTGCTAAAAAAAAAGTTAGCACCAAAAGTGACATAAATTTCATGGAAAAAAAGAAGGCGATAAATCTATTCATGATAGGCATAATTTCGGTGCAAATTTAACCCTTATTTATGAAATCAATCTGAAATTAGGGATAATTTTAAAATCAAAAAATAAATTTTATGAAATAGATTATCAAATAGTATTGGTTATTTACGTTTGAAATTTTATATTTGCAGGCTTTGAAAAACACTAAGTGTATAATTAACTAATTAAAATGAGAAATAAAGGATTCTTTTGGACGATTACCATAGCTCTAGTAATAGCTACTATCTATCAATTATCGTTCACCACTGCTGCCAGAAAAGTTGAGAAACGTGCAGTTACGCAAGCACAAGAGGCATTAGATTCAATTCAAGCCACTGGACAAACAAAATTTACTGGCATAGGTGATACTTTGGATTTATCGAATCCAAAAGATGTAGATAAAATTTTCGCTTATTACAAAGACGCATACATTAGTTCCATGAACAATGAGGAAGTTCACTTTATGAACTATACTTATAAGGAATGTAAGGAAAAAGAATTAAATCTTGGTTTAGATTTAAGAGGTGGGATGAGTTTAACACTTGAAATTTCCGTACCTGAATTAATCCAAAACTTAGCGGGCAATACCCAAAAAGAAGAATTTACTTCGGCATACAATAGCGCAATGGCTACGACGAATGAAGGGGACGGTGATTTTATCTCAAACTTTCAATCCGCTTACGAAAAGAATTCTCCTGATGGAAAATTAGCTAAATTATTTCACCGATATAATACGGATGAAGTTCCTTCCAACGCTTCCAATGACGAAGTTGTTTCTTTTTTAAGAAATAAAGCGAGTTCGGCATTAGAAGGTGTAGAGACTATCATCATTAAAAGAATTAACCAAATTGGGATCAACCAACCAACGATTCAAAAACAAGCTGGTGCAAATAGAATTTTTGTGGAACTACCAGGTGCTACAAACAGAGAATACATTCGTAAAAGATTACAAGCATCTGCCAACCTAGAGTTTTTTGAAGTATACGATAACGTAACAGACGGTATTGCGAATACCTTAATAGATGCGGAAGGAAAATTAAGTAGAGCTTTATATGGTGATATTTTACCAGTAGAAGATAGTTTAAACTTAGATACAGATACTACATTACTAGATGCTGTTACTGAAACAGTAGAAAATGCAACAGATTTAGATTTAGACTTAGCAGGTGTAGATACTACTGCTACTCCTGATTTAGCAGATGTTGCTGAAACACCAACGGATTCTTTATCTTTAGACGAAAGACAAAAATTAGCGCCTATCACTTCTTTGGTTTATTTGGCATTTCAATTTGATGAAGCTGGAACACCAATTGGTTACCAAGAAGGACCAGTAATTGGTCAAGCATTAGTAAAAGATACAGGTTTAATTAACTCTCGAATAAACCATCCTACTTTTAAAAACGAATTTCCAGCAGATTTAAAATTCATGTGGGGTGCTAAAGAGGTAATGAATGACGGTCAAGAAACGGGTGTTATTTATTTATATGCTATTAAAGTACCTACTATTGGAGCGCCAGTATCTGGAGAAGATATTGAAAGAGCTGATATTGGAACTGAGTTTGGTAAAGTAGATGTTAGAATGAACATGACGCCAAGTGGTAGTCAAAAATGGGAAGATTTAACTGGAGCGAACGTTGGACGTTCTGTAGCCATTACCATGGATGATTTTGTATATTCTGCTCCTGTAGTACAAGAAAAAATGTCGACTGGTAGAGCAAGTATTTCTGGTAGCTTTACGGTTGCGGAAGGAAAAGATTTAGCTGGTTTATTAAATGCTGGTTCTTTACCTGCTCCTGCTAAAATTGTGAATGAAACTTCAGTAGGACCAACATTGGGAGCTGAAAACATTCAAAAAGGATTGTACTCTTTCTTATTCGCCATCTTAATTGTTTTGATTTACATGGTATTCTATTACGGTAAAGCCGGTGTAATTGCAGATATTGCCATGATTTTTAACTTGTTCTTATTGTTAGGAATGTTAGTTTCCTTCAAAGCAATCTTAACTTTACCTGGTATTGCAGGTATTGTCTTAACCATTGGTATGTCAGTGGATGCGAACGTGCTTATTTTTGAAAGAATTAGAGAGGAAATGAGATTTGGAAAAGGCTTAAAAGTGGCCATCCAAGAAGGATTCCAAAAAGCAATGGCTGCTATATTAGATGCCAATATTACTACTTTATTAACTGCAATTGTATTGGCCGTATTTGGTTCAGGTCCAATTAGAGGATTTGCTACTACTTTAATCATGGGTATCTTTACTTCCTTCTTTGCAGCAGTTGTTATTTCTAGATTATTGTTCATCTATGCCATGTCTAAAAACATGGACTTTAAATTTACGACTTCATTTACAAAAAACTGGTTCCAAAACACCAACTTTCAATTTGTTAAAAACAGAAAGAAATTTTATATTATTTCAGGTATTGTTATCCTAATTGGTTTAGGTTCTTTATTTACTAAAGGGTTAGATTTAGGGGTTGACTTTACAGGTGGTAGAACTTATAAAGTTGAATTCCACGACCAAGTTGCCAACAATAAATTAATAAAAGAAAACCTTGAAAAAGCATTTGGATCAGTTCCAACGGTAAAAGCAGTTGATGATGATTACACCGTTTCTATTACCACTAAATACTTAATTACTGATGCAAGTCAAGAAGCTAGTGACAAAGTTGAAACAAAATTAAATGAAGGATTAGCTTCTTTAGGAGCTTATGATATTCCGGAAAGTAAAATGATTGCACCAACTATTTCTAGTGATTTAAGATCTAGTTCATTCTACGCCATCTTATTCTCCTTAATCATCATTTTCTTATACATTGTATTCAGGTTTAGAAAATGGCAATATGGTTTAGGTGCATTAGTAGCTATGGCACATGATGTTTTAGTAGTGTTAGGTTTGTTTTCTATTTTCTGGGGTGTATTTGGATTCTCCATGGAAATTGACCAAGCATTTATTGCAGCCATATTAACCGTAGTTGGTTATTCTATAAATGATACCGTGGTTGTGTTTGATAGAATTAGAGAATTTTTAGCGACATCTCGTAAAAAAGACAACAAAGAAATCATTAATAACGCATTAAACTCTACCATGAGTAGAACTATTAATACTTCTGTATCTACCTTTATCGTATTATTAATCATCTTCTTATTCGGTGGAGAATCTATTAAAGGATTTACCTTCGCCTTAATGATTGGTGTGGTTGTAGGTACTTACTCTTCTCTATTTATTGCAACACCTGCAGTAATTGATTTGGAAAAAGAAAAAGAAGAAAAAATTTAATTGAAATTGATATAATTTAAAAAGCCTTCCTTAACTTTGGAAGGCTTTTTTGTTTTAGACTATGCAAGTAATTTTATTTTTAAACGATTTTGGAACTGGAGAATTAGTTTTTGTCATGTTTGTAGTACTGATATTATTTGGTGCTAAAAATATTCCTTCTATCGCCAAAACTTTAGGAAAAGGGATGCGCGAAATTAGAAACGCATCAGATGAAATTAAACGAGACATCACAAGGTCCGCTACTGAAATGAAAAGAGATTTAAATTTAAATAATCACTTCAAAGATATTCAAGATCCAATGAAAGGGATTAAAGACCCCATGAAAGGGATTGAAGAAGCTATCATGGCGGAGCCTAAGACGAAAGAAAATAACCCTAAAATAGATACGGAATGAGCTATTTAATTTTAATACTTGGGCTTATCACGTTAATTATTGGTGGCGAGTTTTTAGTAAAAGGTGCGGTTGGTATTGCGAAAAAAGCACACATCTCTTCTTTGGTAATTGGTATGACCGTAATCTCATTTGGTACTTCCGCTCCTGAATTAATCGTCAGTCTAAACGCCGCTTTAAGTGGTAACCCCGAAATTGCTATCGCTAATGTGGTAGGTTCTAATATTGCTAACATTGCCCTTGTACTTGGTATAACTGTTTTAATATTTCCCATTATCGTCGATCGAAATTCAAAAATTATAGATTGGCCTATGATGATGGGGGCCTCTATCCTATTTTACTTATTTGCCTATGATTTGGTAATTGAAACTTGGGAAGGTATTATATTGTTTGGTATTTTAGTAGTGTTTACAGTACTGTTGATTACTAATTCAAGGAAGACGACTAAAAAAGAGAAAGCCGCTCTTACAACACCTATAGAAGATGAAATACCGGTAATGAATACTTATTTAGCATTCTTTTATGTTCTATTAGGATTAGTTGGATTATTTTTCGGCGCAAAATGGTTGGTCAGTGGCGCTATTGATATTGCCCAAAATTTAGGTATGAGTCAAACAGTTATTGGGGTAACTGTTGTTGCCTTTGGCACTTCGGTTCCAGAATTGGTTACCTCCGCAGTAGCTGCTTTTAGAAAGGAAACGGATATATCTATAGGTAATTTAATAGGTTCTAATCTGTTTAATATCATGGCCGTAATAGGCTTAACAGCTATTGTAAAACCTATTCCGGTGGAAAGTGTCGTGTTAAATAATGATATGATTTGGATGCTTTGCATTGCTGCCGCTCTTTTACCTTTGATGTTAATTGGTAAAAAACTGGGTAGAATAAAAGGGGTGATGTTATTTGGTACCTATGTTGCTTACATTACCATTATACTTATCCATGTAAAATAATGAGCATAAAAAAAGTACCAGGTTGGGGTAAAACCGTCGGAATACTAATGATTATTATGGGCAGCTTAGGTGCCTTCTATCAATTGTACAGGATTGTATTCCCAATGATTTTGAATGTGCAACAAGAATTTATTGGAAATTTCAGCAGAATAACAAAAGATCAGATTCAAAACAACGACAGTCTGCGATTAAATCCAACATTTAATGAAAACTTTGAATCCTTCGAAAATTCATTGGAAGCGGTGAACAATACCATCTTTAAAATTGAACCACACATCATTCAATACATCATGGTATTTTCTTTAATCATGCTACTGGTCAACGTTATTTACATTATTGCTGGGACTAAATTATTGACTAAAAAAATTGCCAATTATCAATTCGCAAAAATTACATTGATTATTGCTATACTGATCAATGTGCTGTCCCTATTTCTCATTTTCTCGGGTAATAACAGCCTCATGATTTTTGCCATGATGTTCTACGCTTTTATCGGATTGATTGCAGATATCGTTTACATCATCATCTTACAATCCCACGACCAGTCTGAATACGACGAAAATGAAAACGCTCAAAAACAGGTAATTTCAATTGAAGAAGGATTTGAAATTTAGTCACAAGGATAACTTACTTTCTCGTAAATCACTTTATTAATTATATACTTTCTAACGGTGTAAATTTCGGTAAATTCTAAGCCATTCACATCTTTACTTGTTTTCAAGTAAGAGATACGGCCTGAATCTCGTTCCACGATATTAATTGCCTTGTCCAATACTTTAACTTTATTATTTTTAAAAGCCAATACAGCATTATCTTTCCTTAATTCGGAATTCAAAATATAACTTTCATTCTTTTGGATGTATACATCTTCAAAGGTGTACACGTCATACAAACCGGAGTCCAATTTTACATACTTGTATTTTAGGTTGATGAATACTTGATTGGTGTCGAAATTATTGTAAACCCGCAAAGTATCCTTATTCAAAAATAAGGCCCCACATTGGCTTTCCTCTTTGGCATATAAGGGTTTTAATAAAATGTCATCTGGTTTCAAATTGCCAGTTTCTAATACAACTTCGTAAAATACATGTTGATTTGATTTTTGACAAGCAAATACACCGAGCACTAGCGATAAAATGAGCAATACTTTCATAGATTTAATTTTACTGTTGTTTATTTTGAATCAATTGGCACAATGCCTGCACGCCTAAGGTATAACTTTCTAAGCCAAAGCCCATAATTAATCCTGCACAAACAGGTGTAATGTACGATTGATGTCTGAAAGATTCTCTATTGGTCACATTTGAAATGTGTACTTCTATTACAGGAATATTAGTAGCTGAAATAGCATCTCTAATGGCTACGGAGGTATGTGTATAGCCGCCAGCGTTTAAAACAATTCCATCAAACTTATTGGCCAAATTTTGAATACTCGTCACCAAGTCGCCTTCTAAATTACTTTGTAAGTAATTCAATTGTATAGCTGGAAATTTTTCCCCTAGCTCCACATAAAAATCTTCAAAACTTTTAGCCCCATACACACTTGGCTCCCTTTTTCCGAGTAAATTTAAATTCGGACCATTTAATACTAATATTTGCAGTGAATTCATCTTGGGATAAATATAGAAAGGATTATCAAAACTATTTAAAAATTGAAAAAAGTTTATCAATAAATAGTGTAGATGCCTATATGCGTGACTTTGATAAATTGTCGGATTTCTTTAGTGTCAACTTAATCCGAAATCCAGTCGCTGTTGAATTAAAAGACTTGCAAAAGCTGGTGAAATGGATAGCCGAAATGGGTATTTCAGCCCGATCACAAGCAAGAATAATCTCAGGAATTAGAAATTTCTATTCCTACTTGATTATCGAAGATGAAATCATAGACGATCCAACTGATTTATTAGAATTACCGCGACTGGGACGGAAATTGCCCGAAGTCTTAACCATTGAAGAAATTGATGCCCTCAAGGGTGCTGTGGACCTTTCTAAGCCGGAAGGACATAGGAATAAAGCCATTATTGAAACTTTGTACAGCTGTGGTTTAAGGGTTAGCGAATTAGTAAACCTGCAATTGACCAATATTTATTTTGAAGAAGGTTTTATGCGGGTAATCGGAAAAGGAAACAAAGAGCGATTGGTACCCGTTAACCCACAAGTGGAAAAAGAAATCAATTGGTATACCCAGCACGTAAGGAACCATATGGAAATTAAACCGGGACATGAGGACTTTGTTTTTTTAAACAGAAGGGGAAAACAATTGACCCGTGTCATGATTTTTACCATTGTAAAAGACCTGGCGAATGAAATACAACTCAACAAAACCATCAGTCCACATACTTTCCGTCATTCTTTTGCCACCCATTTAGTGGAAGGAGGGGCCAATTTAAGAGCTGTACAAGACATGTTGGGACATGAATCAATAAGTACGACAGAAATATACACCCACTTGAATAATGACTACCTGAGAGAAGCCATTATTTCTTTTCACCCAAGGAATAATAAATAACCAATTCCGACAATCTAAAAAGGATTAGAAAAAGCTTTATCTTCAATCAAAACTGAATCGGTTAATGCCTTTAAAAAAGTGATAATTTGCGCTTTTTCTAAAGCTGTTAAATTTACGCCATTAGGGTTTCCAAAATGCATCTTGGGATCTATGGTTGCACTTTTTTGAACACCACTGGTATAAAAATCGAGCACTTCCTCAAGGGTTTCAAACCGACCATCATGCATATATGGGGCTGTTAAAGCAACATTTCTTAGGCTGGGAATTTTAAACAATCCGTAATCTTTTTTCTTTTTTGTCACCCCTATTCTTCCTTCATCTTTTAAAGTGGTAAAAAGACTAAAAGTATCTAATCCATTATTCGAAAATTGTCCTGTGGTCCCAACAAAATGTGCATCAGTAGGATGACAATGCAAGCAGTTCCCTTTACTTTGGTCGTTCATTAGCTCCATGCCTTTTAGCTCATCTTTTGTTAAAAACACTTCTCTTCTCAAAGCTTTGTCAAGACGGGAATTATAGGAGATAATCGTTCGCTCAAACTGGGCAATAGCATAGGCAATCGTTAAACTATCAATCGCTTTTTCTGGAAAGGCAGCTTGAAACAAGTTTTGATAAAATATAGAAGCACTAATTCGCTGGCTAGCCAGTTGCCAATCTAAATCCATTTCCATGTGATCGCGGACAGGAAAAAAAACTTGCCCTTCTACATTATTCGCTTTTCCATCCCAAAATAATTGTTCATTCCATGCCAAATTAAAAATGGCTGGAGTATTTCTAATTAATTGTCCTCCATTTACCCCTTCACTAAATCGGATTCTCCCATCTGAAAAAGCAAATTCCTGTTGATGACAAGCACTGCAGGACAGGCTACTGTCTTTACTTAAAATTGGGTCGTAAAACAAATACCTTCCCAGCTCCACTCCTGCTTTACTTACTGGATTCAAAGTGTTTACTGGCATTTTGGGGAAAGCACTTAAAACGGGAAATATATATGACTCAGGACTTGGATAATGTGAAATACTATACATTAGTCCACTTAATAATAGTAAAAAAAAGAAAGATTTTTTCACTGGCCTATCGTGTAACAATTATTTTTTTCGTTTCAGTTTGTAAATTGGTCTTCACTTTAATGTAATAAATCCCAGCTGGATAATCTGCCAGGTCCACAAAAAATTTAGTCGGAACTTCAACATGTTTTTCTAAGACCCTACCAGCTGCATCCAGCACCGTTAATTCTTCAATGATATGAAATGTATTCGTCTTTTTTACTGATATATTTACGCGATTGCTAGTGGGGTTAGGAAATACTTCCAAGTAAGTTTCTTGAGGAGTTTCACCTATGGTATGAAAAAATGTTTGATGTTGTAACATATTATCAATCATCCATCCATCATTTTGAGAGGCGATAGAATCAGATTTAAATACATGACGTAAAATAATGGAATCTTGCATACTCATCCAAGAAAAATCAAAGCACAACCAAATGTCTCTCCAATTTGTATCGGTACCTGAAAATCCAATATCACCATTTTGAAGTGTATCTACATTAATGGATTCATATCCATAAAAGTTGTAAGTATATGGATTGTCAAATACGCTCACCCAAGTATGTCCTGTGTCTATTGAATATTCAATTAAGGCGATATCACCTGAATCAATATCTAATTTTTGAGTCCATTGAATGGCAGTAATACCGAAATTATAAAATGCTTGTACACCGTATTGAAAAATAGAAGTATTCAAAACTGGGTAGGTCAATACGGTATCCGTAACCAATGCATTTGGCAATGTAAAAGCTGCATTAAATACCGATTTTTGAGGCTGACCAATTTGCCATATATTTTCAGCTGCAGTGTCCAGTTCAATGACCATGGAATAATCTGTAGTATCGGCACCATCAAAAAATAGCTCAAGATAGTTTTGACTATAAGTTTGTACGGATATAAATAAAAAGACAATCGATAAATATTTCATCATACTAATGTTAGGTTCAACCATTAATACGTGAGTCGAAGCGAATTGGTTTGGTAGTATCTAAATATAAATCAGGCTGTTTCTTCAATCGCTCTTAAAATAATATTGGCAGCAGCTTCCATTTCTTCCTTTGTGATGGATATGGGTGGCGATAACCTAAAGGCTGTTGGACATGAAAGGAACCAAAAGCCAATCAAACCTTTTTCAAGACATTTATCTACCACCGCTTTTACACGATCAAATGAGCCCATTTCAATGGCAAAAAACAAACCTTTTCTCCTTATTTCTATTACATCTGGATGCGCATTGACAATCGTCTCCAATAATTCTCCTTTTGCTTCCACTTCTTCCATCCAAGGTTCAGACTTTAAGACATCTATACAAGCATTTGCAGCGGCACAAACCACTGGGTGTCCACCAAAAGTAGTAATGTGTCCCAACATGGGATCATAAGTCAATTCGTGCATGTTTTCATAAGAAGAAAGCATAGCGCCAATTGGCATGCCACCTCCCAATGCTTTACCTAAGACTAACACATCTGGTATGACATCATATTGTTCAAAAGCAAACATGCTTCCTACTCTACCCAAACCAACTTGCACTTCATCAAAAATTAACAAAGCGCCTACTTCATCACATTTAGCACGCAATGCTTTTAAAAAATTTGGATCAGGCACGCGCATTCCTGCATCTCCCTGAACTGGTTCAATTAAAACACCAGCTGTTTTTTCCGTGATCCAATGAAGAGAATCGATATCGTTAAAATCTATAAAATTGATTGCTGGAAGCAATGGACGAAACTTTGCCTTTTTTACTTCATTTCCCGAAATACTCATGGAACCATGCGTACTGCCATGATAAGATTTATTACAGCCGACCAAATGATGTCGTCCTGTTACTCGTTTCGCTAATTTCAACGCCGCTTCAATGGCTTCCGTTCCAGAGTTAACGATATAAGAGCAGCTGAGTGAATGGGGTAATATGGATGCTAAATTATTAGCTAAGGCCACTTGACTATCTTGTACATATTCGCCGTATACCATCACGTGCAAATGCTTATCAATTTGCGCTTGAATAGCCGCAATGACAGCAGGATGTCTATGCCCAATATTGTTGACCGCTACACCGGCAATCATATCGTAATAACGCTTTCCTGCCTTGTCCCAAATATAAATACCTTCCGCTTTATCAACCTCAATTAAGTATGGAGATTGACTTGTTTGGGCTTGCAAATTTAAAAATGTATCTCTATTCGTCATGTTCAATTTTATAGTTACAAATTTATGGTTTTAAACTATAATACATGACCTAAAAGCAAATTTTGAATCAATCTGTTTTTGGTGGTGGCGGAGGAAGATTCTTTAATTTTTTGAAAATTTCTCGTTTAAAGTCATCTTGTGCTTTAAAAAACTTTACCGCTTTGTCCTTACCGACAACACTGGCAAACTCACTTAAGTAACGCAACTCCATTTTAGCCGACTTTTCTTCTAGTTTAAGCATTTTCTCAATTAAATCATATGCTTCATCTTCCGACAATACATCTTGACTTTTTAATGCGTATTTAATTTTACGAGCTTCTCGGTGTAAATTGCGCTTTTCACTTTCATAAGCTTCATATTTCGACCAAAAGACCTTGGCTTCACTCGCTGTTAAGGTCATTGCTTTTGTAATAAAAGCTTTTTTTTCTTTTTCAATTTGTTCACGGTCTATATGCCCTTTTTGTGCGAATGTAGCTGTGCCAAAACTCAAGATGAGTAATAAAAATAATATTTTTGTTTTCATAACTTATTGTTCTAAATAGTAATCGTATACATCAAAATCCATATCGTCTAGTAAGACTTCTTCTAGGACGTTTTCGTTGGTGATTTCAGATGGTTCCGTATAAAAATCAATCAAATCATTCTCTGAAACGTAAGATAATAATACTTCTTCTTGTGCGGTATAAGTTTCTGCCAATTGTTCACTTGAATTATTATTGGTCATTAAGGGTAAGCTAAATAATATAATAATTACTGCTGCTGCTAGAGAGATATAAGCAAATAAATGCTTGATTTTTGATTTAGGTTTTACTTCAGCACTTATACTTTCGGCAAACGTTTCAAAAAATGCAGTTGGTACTGTAGGTTTTTCGTTTTTTTGCAAATCAGACAGGCTAAATAATTTATTTTCTGACTCAATATTTCCCATCAAGTCTTCATTAAATTGTTCAAAGAAATTTTCAGGCAACTTTGGTTTTGCCGCTTTCTTTAATTGATTTAATATTTCTTTTTTTGGTTCCATGTTATGCTTATGACCTAAATTATTACAAAAGGTTTAAAGTGCTTGTATAAAGGTTTCAATTTTTTTTACGGCAATGTGGTAACTGGCTTTTAATCCACCGACTGATGTACCTAATAGGTCTGATATTTCTTGATACTTCAAGTCTTCAAAATACTTTAATTGAAAAATTTGTGCTTGCTTCTCGGGTAGTGTTGCAATGGCATTCATTAAAATTTCAGAAATTTCCTCACTAGAAAAATCTTTGCCATTTACATTGGCCCCACTTTCAATAATGCTATCATCTAAAGTAAGGGTAGGGTTTTTATTTTCTTTATTTAGAAAAGTAATGGTTTCGTTATAGGCAATTCTATACAACCAGGAATATATTGCCGATTCGGCTTTAAAATTTGGGAGCGCTTTCCAGGCCTTGATGAATACATTTTGCATAATATCTTCTGCATGCTCATGATTCCTGGTCATTCTTCTTATTTGCCAATATACGCGTTCTTGAAAAGCATTTACAATCAATTTAAAGCCTACTTGTGGGTTGACTTTAAATTGATCCAATAAATCCTTATCAGCTATTTTCTGCATGCTTTAATTTGTACAAAAATATACAGTAACTAATTACTTTCTTGCGATTACTTTCTCGGCTGCTGCAATAATATTAGGTGTATTGATATTGTACTTAGTCAATAACTCTTCCCCTTTTCCACTTTGTCCAAAAGTATCATTAACGGCTACCATTTCAAGTGGTGTAGGTAATTTTCTTGCCAATAATTGTGCAATTGAATCTCCTAATCCTCCATTCATCATATGCTCTTCAGCCGTTACTACACATTTAGTTTTTCTAACTGAATCTAAGACTGCCTTTTCGTCTAAAGGTTTAATCGTATGTACATTTATTATTTCAGCTGATATTCCTTTTTCTACTAAAGCTCTTCCTGCTTCAATTGCTTTCCACACTAAATGACCTGTAGCAAAAATACTTACATCAGTCCCTTCACTTAACATATCTGCCTTTCCGATCACAAATTTTTGATCAGGCGCTGTAAAATTTGGTACTTTTGGTCTACCGAATCTCAAATAAACTGGTCCAACATAATCCGCAATTGCTATGGTTGCCGCTTTTGTTTGGTTATAGTCACAAGGAGAAATCACTACCATATTTGGTAACATTTTCATCAATCCTATATCTTCCAATATTTGGTGCGTAGCCCCATCTTCTCCTAATGTTAATCCGGCATGTGAAGCACAAATTTTAACGTTTTTATTAGAATAAGCTACAGATTGTCTAATTTGATCATAAACCCTACCAGTAGAAAAATTAGCAAAAGTTCCCGTAAAAGGAATTTTCCCGCCAATAGTCAAACCTGCAGCCATACCAATCATATTGGCTTCTGCAATTCCTGTTTGAAAAAAACGTTTTGGATGAGCGGCCTTAAAGGCGTCCATTTTTAAAGAACCAATTAAATCGGCACATAAACCTACCACATTTGGATTTGTATCTCCTAATTCTGCTAGTCCTGCTCCAAACCCTGAACGCGTGTCTTTTTGATCAATTATTTCTATATTTTCCATAGCCATTTTTTAATTTTCTTGGTATTTATAATTTTAAACTAATATTGTCTCCAGCAATTATCTGAAAGTTTTTGTATAAAGTATAATCTGTTGATGTTGCTGATTTTAATCGGTAAACAATTTGGTATTCCCCTGGTTGTAAATGAAAAGATCCTTGGTTCTCTTCCGCTGGTAAGTCACAGACCCATTCTAATTCCCCACTTTCTAACCTTAAAAATATCTGTCCTACAATAGGTTTGTATGATTGAATCCATAGTCTACCTGCTCCAGGAATATCGATATATTTATAATTACTTTGGGTAATGTTAACATTCTTCTTTAGGATTCTAGGTAAAGTTAATATTTCTAGATCATAAGTTCCCACCAGATATTTTTGTGATTCATTTATTTTTTGGACATTTAAGGTGTTGGGCGATTTTGTATGTCGCACAATTACCTCTGCGTTACTTTTTGTACTTTTCCCATTGATCCTCACTTTTAGTAAACCTTGAGGCGTATTTAAGTCAATATGGTTATGTCTACCTTTAAGGATACTCACATTTTTCAAAGTCACTTTCGGAAGTGTATGCGCTACTACATCATATTTTAATTCAGGATCTATAATAGTAATAGTATCTGGATTCATTTGGTAATTCAAAGTATGCATAAAAGTATATTTCAACTTTTTTGTCCCAGCTTCATAAAATAACACGGTGGTATTCGTTTCCGTAGCATTAGCAGAAATATCATTTAAATCAATCTGAACCGTAGTGTTGTTAATAACATCACTAATAACAGACTTCATCACCTTTTCAAATGATTTTAAAGTAGAAGCTTCATAAAAGCGACCGATACAGTTAAAATCATTCAAATACGTTAAATCAATACCTAAACCAACTACAAAAGGAGTTACATCTACCCCTTTATCTTTTAAAGTCTTAGCAACTTCACAAGGAAAACCATCACAAGCTTCTAGCCCATCTGTGATTAAAACAATTACATTTCTTGTAGTTTGGTCTGGAAAATCACCAGCCGCTGCTTCCAAAGATTTTGCAATTGGTGTCGTCCCTTTTGGCTCCACATTTTCAATAAAATTAATAATTGCGTCATGGTTATTTGCTGCAAACGGAATTTCCAATTTGGTATCGTTGCAATCCTGATAGTCAGGTTTAATTGGTGATTGGTGACCATAAACTCGCAAAGCCAATTCTAAATCTGGAATATCTTTTAGGTCGGTAATGGTCTGTTTTAAAATTTCTCTTGCTCTTTCTATTTTCGTAGAACCTTCCCAAGTACCATTCATGGAATTAGAGGCATCAAAAATAAACAACATGCGTGTTATTTCCTGACTACTTGCAGCGTGAACAGTCAAAAAAACACAACAAAAAATGATCAATATTCTTTTCATGATTAAAATTTAAAATAATATGGAAATGAAAAGAATATCATGTTTAATAATCGCCTAAAGTTTCTTTTAATTGACCCAAAGCTATTTGTTCTTGTTCAAGAGAAGGAGGAGAACCGTGCCATTTATGTGTTCCTTCCATAAAGTCGACTCCTTTCCCCATTGCGGTTGTCATGATAATCATAATTGGTTTACCGTTTCCAGTCATTTCCTTAGCTTTTGCTAAAGTGCTCAATATCTCAGCATGATTATGTCCGTCCATTTCAAGTACATCCCATCCAAAAGCTTGCCATTTTAATCTCAAGTCTCCTAAAGGTAGTACATCATCAATATCTCCATCAATTTGTTTGTGGTTATAATCAATGGTAGATATTATATTATCCACTTTATTACCAGCAGCATACATAGCTGCTTCCCAAATCTGACCTTCTTGTAATTCTCCGTCACCATGTAGGGTATAAATAATACGATCGTCACCGTTTAATTTTTTTGCTTGTGCAGCACCAAGTCCAACAGAAAGACCTTGTCCTAATGAACCTGAAGCCATTCTAATACCAGGTAAACCTTTGTCTGTACTTGGGTGACCTTGTAATCTTGAGCCTAATTTTCTAAAAGTCGCTAATTCTGATTTATCGAAATATCCTCTGTGTGCTAAAACACTATATAGTACTGGTGAAATATGTCCATTAGATAAAAAGAACAAATCTTCTCCTACACCATCCATTTTAAAGTCATTTGGATCTAATTTCATCACATCAAAAAACAAACATGTCAAAAAGTCGGCACATCCTAAAGAACCACCGGGATGACCTGATTGAACAGCGGTCACCATTCTAATAATATCTCTTCTTACTTGACTACTGATTGATTTTAATGCTTCGATCTCCATATTCTTTATTTATTTGACAAAATTATATTAATTTCTTTGACAGGTACAATTCGCGGGACTTTAAATTTCACAATTTATCAACGTCTATTTTTTTAGTTGTAAAAATCATTTGGATTTAGCTTTGAAAATGCACTTGTTTTTTTTATAAACTTTTGGGTAACAATACTTTTTTTATACAAACCGGCTTTATTAAAAGTAGTACTCTCCGATTTAATTATTTTTCTTTTAGCCATTAATTTTTTCCAATTCGCATACAAACTTATGTGCGCCTTAAATACAGCTGCAAAATGTTTAAATTGAAATTTGACTAAAAACATCATAGCAGCTATGCCGTCTAAAATTAATCGGTAAAATATTTTTGTAAAAAGGTGATGTTCGTGATTTTTGACAATCATGTACAAACTATTTCTAAAATTAAGGTACGTTTTCTTTGGATTCATGTAATCTAAAGTCCCACCACCTACATGGTAGACAAAAGATTTTGGCGTATACATTAGCTTATAACCTCTTTTCTTTAAGCGCCAGCATAAATCAATTTCTTCCATATGGGCAAAAAAATCGTCATCTAAGCCACCCATTTCATGGTACAATTCCGCTTTTACTACCATACAAGCTCCCGTTGCCCAAAAAATTTCACTTTCTTGATCATACTGACCTTTATCTTCTTCTACTACTTCAAAAATTCGACCTTTACAGAATGGGTAATAATTTTTATCTAAATAACCTCCTGCTGCACCTGCATGTTCGAAATGAGTTTTTTGTTTGTAACTTAATATTTTAGGCTGTACCGCTGCAATTTTTTCATCTGAAGCTAAAAGTTCAATACAAGGAGCTAACCAGTTTGGGGTCACTTCAATGTCAGAATTCAATAAAACATAGTACTTTTCAGGCACATGTTGTAGTGCTTGATTATACCCTGTAGCAAATCCACCATTAGATGGGTTTATTATAAGTGTAACCTCTGGGTAATTTGATTTTAAGAACGCCACCGAGTCATCAGTCGACTGATTATCGGCAACATACACCTTCGCATGATTTGAATTTGCCATTACAGCAGGTAAAAAATCTTTTAAGTATTTTTTACCATTATAGTTTAATATGACAATTGCTGTATCCAATGATTCCGATTAATGAGGGGCGAAAATACTAATTATCGAAATAAATACCGCTATTTCCATCCATAGATTCGCCTGATTTAGTATTTCTTTTTAAAAGTTCCTGCCGCCAATTGGTATTTTGAATTTCACCAGGCATATCTGAGTGCAGCAACGGGTAATCATTTGTCACTAAATCCGGGTTATAAAATATAAACTGCATGTTAGATCTTTGGCCTATTTTATAATACTGCCATATTTGGTAAGGGTATGCGCTAGTACCATTTGCTTGATCTGTAATAAAGTTAGGGGGACCATATTTCAAATGAATCCTTCCTCTATCAGTTTCAAAGCCTTTTCTTATTTGTGTACCAAATAATTTTTCGGCATATTGGACTTGTATTTTATAGTCTTGCCATCCTCTAAAAGGATTTTCCGGTGCGGATTGTACCCAATAAGAATAAAAATACCGTTTTAAGTATGTAGTATCCCTGGCCGTGAGCATTTTTCTAATCCTTTCGTATTCATATTGTGGTGAAATTGGCATTAAACTAGCCACAAAGTAAAATACCGAGTCTGAAGATAATTCTTTTTCAAAATTATTTTCAATATCGACATTCGTAATATCGATTGGTTTTATTTCTATAATACTCCTTCTTTTAAAAGGGGTAATTTTTTCCAATAAAGTATCTTGTTTTGAATTAAATACTTGCATAACCAATTCGTACTCTCCTGTTTTTAAGTCATGAATTGGTAACACATTAATAATTGGGATTATTGGAGCAGATTTTAACTTTTTATATTGAAAATAACTCTCTAGGTTATTGGTTGTTCCTTTCTTGCGAATATTAAACGTTGCCACATACTGCATGGTACTATCAAAATTTTCTATACTATTATACAGCTCTAAATAATACACTATTTTGTCATAATCTGGTGGAAAAAAATTGGTGAAATATGGAATCATTCGGTAACCATTCTTAGTGAATTTATCGTTAACATCTGATTTAGTAATGTCTTGAATGAAGGCTACATCTGCGCATTCAACTCTTAATTTTAATTGTTTTTCTATTTCAATATCAAATTTACCTTCAATAATTTCTCCGCTATTTAAGTCTTTCACAGATAAGTCAAAAGTATATTTACCTGTTGACAATTTAAATCTTTGCATATCAAAAAAATCATCTACAATAGAGTCTTTCATTTCTGGAGACTTTAAAACATATTTATCGACTGCAATAATTTTTTCATTTTGCATAAAGACTTGCGTAATCTCTAAATTTGCTTCTAGATTACCATTTTCATTGGCCATAAATTTAAGAGAACCACTTGCAAATTGTAAAGCCGTTTCCACATAAGGTTCATGGTCGACCGTATAATAAATATGATAGTTAAAAAACACTCTTGGTTTTGCCAATCCAACCAAAGAAATTGAATAAATAATAATGCTCAGGATAAATTTTTTCATGATTCTTCAAATTTAAGCAAAGTTTATCAGTTTGATTAAAAAAAATATTTTTTCTGAAACTACTGTATATGCTGGTTTTATAAAATCTTCGAAAAAAATATTTGTTTTTTTTTTCAAAAACTTTTGCTGAATAAAAATAAACACTACTTTTGGCGCGGAGAGTTGGCAGAGTGGTCGAATGCACTAGTCTTGAAAACTAGCGTACCGCAAGGTACCGAGAGTTCGAATCTCTCACTCTCCGCAAAAGAAAACCCATCAACATTGTTGATGGGTTTTTTGTTTTATAAACCATTTTAAAAGCCTCAGCTTTTAAAAAATGGAGTTAAAACAAAAAACCTATTGCGAAGAAATGATTGGTTTTCATGCTTGTTAAGGAAAACACAAAGGAGATCACGTAAGTAAACTCAAAATAAAAACGAACGTAAGTAATCTCGAGTAAAACAACCTAAGAAAACAAAAATTGCGCAGCAATATAAAGTTTTCAAACTCGAAAAAAAACCACGTAAGTAATCTCAAGTAAAACACCTCAAGAAAACAAAAATTGCGCAGCAATATAAAGTTTTCAATTTCCAATAAAAGATCACCTGAAAAAACTACCCTCCCCCCTAAAAAAGCATTGTTTTTTATACAATTCAATGAAAAATTTATTTTTTTTTCGAAAACATTCGTTGAATAAAAAAATAATACTACTTTTGCCGCGGAGAGTTGGCAGAGTGGTCGAATGCACTAGTCTTGAAAACTAGCGTACCGCAAGGTACCGAGAGTTCGAATCTCTCACTCTCCGCAAAAAAAAACCCATCAACATTGTTGATGGGTTTTTTGTTTTATAAACCATTTTAAAAGCCTCAGCTTTTGAAAAATGGAGTTAAAACAAAAAACCTATTGCGAAGCAATGATTGGTTTTCATGCTTGTTAAGGAAAACACAAAAGAGATCACGTAAGTAATCTAGAGTAAACACAACCTAAGAAAACAAAAATTGCGCAGCAATGAAAAGTTTTCAATCTCTCACTCTCCGCAAAAGAAAACCCATCAACATTGTTGATGGTTTTTTTGTTTTATAAACCATTTTAAAAGCCTCAGCTTTTGAAAAATGGAGTTAAAACAAAAAACCTATTGCGGAGCAATGATTGGTTTTCATGCTTGTTAAGGAAAACACAATAGAGATCACGTAAGTAAACTCGAAAAAAAAACCACGTAAGTAATCTCGAGTAAACACAACCTAAGAAAACAAAAATTGCGCAGCAATGAAAAGTTTTCAAACTCGAAAAAAAAACCACGTAAGTAATCTCGAGTAAAAACAACCTAAGAAAACAACTTTACGACCTCCAAAACCTCAAAATTGCGAAGCAATGATTGGTTTTCATGCTTGTTAAGGAAAACACAAAAGAGATCACGTAAGTAATCTCTCACTCTCCGCCAGCAATTCTTTTAAGCCAAGTGTTGACAAAATCTTCTTTTTAGCTACCAGAATAGCTGTAATTAGAGCTTCATTTAACCCAGTACTTACGCGAAAATGTCTTTACTGAAAATTTAGCATTGACCACTCATGAAGAAGTAATCTCCCCTACCAATAGCATAGGCTTTACCAGCATTTTAATAAACGTATTTATGATTTGAATAAATACGAATACTTCTAAAAAATAATTTCGAAGTAATTAAAATGAATTAATTCACGCATTACAGGGTTTACCCTATAAATCTTATTCTCCGCTTTACTCACCTTTGCATTGTAAATAATATAATTATAGATAATATGAAAAAAAGAATTGGATTAGTAATGCTGTTTATGGTTTTTATATTTTCCGTTAAATCACAAGGCGAATATAAAAGTGCTGTTGGTGTAAGAGGCGGTTTTTACAAAGGTATATCGGCTAAACATTTTATGTCAAATAAAGTAGCTGTAGAAGGATTATTAACGACTCGATATAACGGTATAAATATTACTGGGCTATTGGAATTTCATAATCAAGCATTTAATACAGAAAGATTAAATTGGTATTTTGGTTTTGGCGCACATGCTGGCTATTATAACAGTATCTATTATTCATATTATGGAACAAATTCAGGGTATGGAAAAACCTTTGGTGTAGATGGTATTATAGGAATTGAATACACTTTAGACTTTTTCCCCTTAAACATTGGATTAGACTGGAAACCCATATTCAATCTTTATGGCGGAAGTTACTTTAGAGGTGACTCAGGTGCATTGTCGATCAGGTATTGTTTTAATCAATAAAAATTATAAAAGGACCTGATTAATATCCATTAGGTCTTTTTAATTTTTCATTATTCTCATTGCATGGTGTAATATATAACAGCTCTTAAAGCGCATTCAAATACTTCATTTTTTATACGCCTTCTATCTCGGTTTACGTTTTTTATTAAGTTAGTGTTTTTTGATTTTAGTACAACTTATATCCCGAATTTAAACAAGGACTTACCCCCTAATAACGGAATTATTATATTAAAAATAATTGGCGCTTTTAGCATAAAAATTTATCCATATTTTTTGTGGTTCATTTACTATGTCATTTGAAAACTATCATTTTCTCTCCATAAAAGAAAACCCATCCACATTGTTCAAGGGGTTTATGGTGTAAAGAGAACCTCTTAAGTAATCACTTAAAAACAACTTAAACATCCTTAGAAAAAATAGGTAGCAATTAAATGTTTTCACCATTAGGAAAGAACCCACGATAAAAACAACAGAAGTAAGCACCCACTAATTATCCTGCTAAAAACATTGAAAAACATACGCTCACAAAGGTTTTTAATCTTGTATACTGCCTTTAATTCATCCTATTCTAAAAAATAAAAGGAAGCAATAAACTTCTTTTTGTTTAATCTTTTTGATAAATGATTAAACATTGCGTATCTTTAGCCACAGAATAAAAATGGAATTGATCATTAGGTACAAACTAAATTAAATATGTTCGGATTATTTAAAAAGAAAACAGAAAAAGAAAAATTGGAAATTAAATTTAAAAACTTGCTAAATGAAGCACATCAATTATCCACTGTTAATAGGCAACGAAGTGATGAAAAGGTGCAAGAAGCCAATGAAGTAATGAAAAAGATAGAAGAATTAATTTAAGGAATTTATGCAGGAAGAAAAAAGGCCAGACAATGTTGTTTTTAATACAAAGACCAATCAATACGACGCGTCATTAAAGCCGTACCCAACAAATGTTGGGGCACCAGTAATTACGACAACGGATACCCAAGTCTGGAAAAACAGAAGCATTAATAAAGTGAACCATAAGGTGGCTACAAGGTATTTAGAATTACAAAATGCTTATCAAGAAATGATGGCTGAATTTGAGTACAACAATCTTATTTTTAAAGCTATTTTTAATTTTGAGCCTATTATTGGGGAGACCTATCATCTATACCAAAGAGAAAATGGAGAAAATTTTTTATCTCTTATAGCCCCACATGAATGCAAATTTACTTCGCTAGGAAGTTTTTATTTGAACGCAGACCAAATTTGGGAAAAAGTGTAACGGTAAATGAAAACAAATTTTAAACTAAGTATTGAGGAATTGGACCGTGTTATAGAAATGGCTTGGGAAGACCGTACACCATTTGAAGCGATACTGTTTCAATTCAAATTGGCAGAAAAAGACGTCATTTACCTCATGCGTTCCAACTTAAAAACAGGTAGTTTTAAACGTTGGAGAAAAAGGGTAAATAGTGGCAATAGTCAAAAACATTTAAGGAAGAGGTTGCAATCCATTGATCGTTTTAAATGCACCCGTCAAAAATCGATAAGTAATAACAAGATTAGTAAAAGATAATTTCTTTTAATCAGCAAGCACTAAACCAGTACAAATGCACATTAGCAAAAAGGAAATAGAGGCATTAGACCGTGTCAAAAGACTAAAAATAATCAATGCTGTTTCAGGCATAAAATCGGCAAATTTAATTGGTACAATCAATAAAAAAGCGCAGACTAACTTAGCCATATTTAGTTCTGTTGTCCATATTGGCAGCGATCCTGCCTTATTAGGTTTTATGATGAGACCGACCGCTGATGTTCCAAGGAACACGTACAATAACATCATGGAAAACGAGCTTTACACCATCAACCATGTTCAGTCTTCTTTTATTAAAAATGCACATTACACTTCAGCAAAGTTTGAGGAATCTATTTCAGAATTTGATCGTTGTAACCTATCCGAAGAATTTATCACAGACTTTCAAGCCCCTTTTGTTAAAGAAAGTACTTTTAAAATGGGGATGAAACTAAAGGAATCAATCCATATTAAATCCAATAATTCCATATTAATCATTGGAGAAATTGAACACTTGATATTACCTGACGATTCCATGGTAGACAATGATATTAACTTAGAAGTTGCCAATAGTATTGGAATTTCAGGTTTGAACAGTTATTATTCTTTAAAAAAGGTAGCCTCTTACCCTTATGCTAGAGAAAAAGAAATTCCAAATTTCGAAACCCATTAACCATTCTCCTGCGTTTCTAATTTACACAAAACATCTAACTTCTTTTCGGCTATTGAAATGATGAAAAAATATTTCTCCCCCACTCCTTTAAAGCAATAAATTAGGTGACAAAATCGCAGCAGAAACACCCCCAATTAAATCGAGCTCCATGCAAAAGCTAAAAATGCAATTGTTAGATTCAATTAAATAACCACACTTAGCTGGTACCTTTAAATACCCAACTCGAATTGTATACTGTTTTGTAAATGTTTTAAACGATATTCTAATTGCTGGTAATATTGTAGTATAAAAAGTCGATTAGAATAAATTTTCAATAAAATGGATCTCATTATTTGATGGTCACCAACTGAAATACTGAAAGGCTGCTGAATACTAATTATCCTACCTGCATTATTAAATTTTAATTGTGGGGCCAGCATTGAATTGATGGTGTTGAAATAGCTTTTTTGGAATTGCATTTCCTCATACTCCTCTTCTAATTTACGAAGGGTATTATAATCGTATTCATACAGTGAGATTATTTCTTGCCTTAATTTGTCATTACGGACTACTTCTAATCCCTTCGATTTTAAGGTGGAATAACCTGCAACATTCTGGACATTTATAAAGTCTCTGGTTAAATTTAAATAATGCTCTTGAATAGAATCTCCTGTATAGGTCCCTTTAACCAATATTTGGTTCCACACTTTACAAGCACGTAAGCCAACTTGATGCCCCTTGACATTAAGCTTTAAATCTTGTAAATCCTTACTCAAACCATTATTAATCTCTCTTAAAATTTTTGATTCTGCATGTACATTTTTTCTATAATCATTCCAATTATTCAATGCAAAAGCAGAGATAACAGCAATGAATATGGACAGGAATTCCAAAACATAGCGTCGTCGCCGTTCTTTTTTCAGCGGTAATTTATCCATAAATCAGTTATTCATTTTTAAAGGTCATAAAATAGTTATAATAAATCAAGAAAATTATAAGAATCAAAACTAATCCAACTTTTTATCCCTAAATGAAGGCATCTATTGCTTAGAAAGGGATAGATTTTATGAAATAAATACAGTTCCAAAATAATATCTATATTATATTCGTACTTTAGTCACCATTAGAACACTATGCCTCAAAAAATCAAGGAAAAAACACTGAAGAACCTCACGCTAATAATAATTGGAATATTTTGTGCTGGCTTTGGGCTAAAAGGGTTTTTATTACCAAATTCATTTATTGATGGTGGCGTAACTGGTATATCTTTACTGGTACAAAATGTAACCGGTATTTCATTAGAATATTTAATATTAATAATTAACACTCCTTTTATAGCCCTGGGATACCGTCAATTTGGAAGAAGTTTTGCTTTAAAAAGTCTGGTTGCCATAATAGGACTTGCTTTGGTTATTCACTATTTAGAATTTCCTAGTATTACAGAAGACAAATTATTGGTAAGTGTTTTTGGAGGTTTCTTTTTAGGAGCAGGTATTGGATTAGCCATGAGAGGTGGTGCTGTTTTAGATGGGACTGAGGTCTTGGCAATATTTTTAGGGAGAAAAACAGGTGCTACCATTGGTGATTTAATCATGGTATTTAACATTATAATATTTGCCACAGCTACCTATTTATTATCTATTGAAACGGCACTTTATGCCATGTTAACCTACTTAGCAGCCTCTAAAACAGTCGACTTTTTTATTGAGGGTGTAGAAGAATATATTGGCGTAACCATAGTCTCCATGGAAAGTCAAGAGATTAGAGAAACAATTATCAGTAATTTTGGGCGTGGTGTTACCGTTTATGAAGGTCAAAAAGGATATGATGTCTCTTCAAAAGCATTGACGGATGTAAAGATACTTTATACTGTAGTTACCCGACTTGAAATAACTAAATTAAAGAATGAAATTCTCAGTGTCGATCCGGAAGCATTTATTGTAATGACCAGTGTAAAAGATTTAAAAGGAGGCATGATTAAAAAGCGTGGATTTCAACATTAACCGCTCCCCTCTTTCCCTCCTCATATAAAAACCAGGGGGCTTTACACGAAAGAAAACTAAAGCATCAACTCTTTTTTTACTGTTCTATAAAACCGTTAATAAGTTGTATATTAATTATGTGTATATTTACACTGTCCATTAAATATAATTTATGCAGAAAAAACAATTTTTATTTACGACACTAATAATTTGCCTTTTATTGATAAGCTGTAAAAAAAATGGTGAATTCATCACGGATAAAACGACATATAAGCAAGGAGAAATAATTACAGTTTCTAATACCACTGAAAAGTCTTCAAAATTTTATAAGTGGGACTTTGGAGGTGTAGAAATAATAGAAATAAACCCTACTTACACTTTACCTGAAAATACACCCGTTGGTAGTTTTACCATTTCTATTTTACCGGTAAATAGTTTAAATACTACTGATAATTGGAAGAAAGGAAGTAAAACAGTAGATATTGTGGAAGCAGAGGAAGCTAAATTTTTGTTTTATCTTTCTGCGCCAATTCTATCGGCATCAGATGAAATATGCGTCATTACCATTGGGGACGTGAGTAAAGAAGTAGCTGTGCATGAACTTGCGCCAAACTGTGAAAGTAAAAACAATTTAAATGCTGTCACTTTCGATCATTTAAAGCCTGGTACTTACGATTATCTTATTCACGGTTCTTCTTCGTCTGGAGAATATACACTTACTGGTAAATCAACATTAACATATGGGTATGACTGCCAAATAATTGATATATTTAAGTTGTAAAAAACTTATTATCAAGCTTTTTCCTCTAAATTTGAAATCACCCCTTTGATCTGCTTTAAATGTCGTTCTTCATGTGCTAAAATAATCTCAATCGCTTTATTCAAGGTGTATACAATATTTTTATTGGAAGGAGAAGCCAGTACGACATCCCCAAAGTTTTGCATTTCTAAAATCATTTCTTTTAATTTATTTTGATGATTTTGAAATTTTTTGAGACTACTAATTCCTTCCTCTGTATTTGGTTCCCAAATTGGAAAAGTTTTTAACTTTTTCTTGCTGTCTAATTGTACCGACTTTAAAATAGTTTTTCCCATAAAACGGACCATAAACCCAAATTTACCTAGCCATGGTGTTTGGTATTTCCCTGCCTTAATTTGATTAAAAATGGGGAAATAAGAACGGTTAAAGTTTATGAGGTGTGACAAATTTTGTGTAACACTCCACGTTTGTAAATTCGGTTGCCAGTTTAGTTCAACCGAATTTAAAGCAGCAATATGCTGGATAAAGTCATTCGTATTCTTATCTAATTTTTCCGTCCAATTATCCATAATTAATATCCGTCTAAAAGTTACCATGAAATATCATTTCCATAAAAGTCTTAACCAGAACAATAGACTGAAGTACTAATTAAAATACGTTCCATCATTGGTCATTGGTTATGCTTCAAACTTTACTCCACGCTAAAAACATGACGGCAAAGGTTAAAAAAAAATAACATGAAAGGCAGTCAACAAGACAAAAAAATTAATTCGCCATATCTTTTAAATCAGATAATGCGTTTATTTTATTAGCGGATGTCATTTCTTCAATCAACGCTTTACCAAATTCAGAACAGGACAAAGCTGCTTTTGTAATTGATAAATCACCAGTCACTTTTCCTTTTAAGATTAATTGTTTAGCTGCAGCATCTATTAAATTAGCCGCAGCAGTCCAACCAATATGGTGCAACATCATCACGCCAGAAAAAATTAAGGAAAGTGGATTAGCAATGTCTTTTCCTGCTATATCAGGCGCACTGCCATGAGTTGCTTCAAAAATGGCCATACCCGTTTTATAATTAATATTTGCCCCAGGGGAAATACCTATACCACCAATACAACCAGCAATCGCATCCGAGATATAATCTCCATTTAAGTTTGTGGAAGCCACTACTGCATGTTTCTGCGGATTTAATATAATATCTTGAAAAAAGGCATCTGCTATTCGGTCTTGGATTAAAATTCGATTGCTCGTATCTACGCTATCTTTCGTATCCCAAGTATAAGTCTGGTCTGGAAATTCTTCCTTGGCTAATGCATACCCCCAATTACGAAATCCACCTTCTGTAAATTTCAAAATATTACCTTTATGTACAATGGTAACAGAGGGTAGTTTATGCGCAATGGCATAATTTATAGCAGATCTGATTAAACGTTCAGAGGCTTGTTTGGATACTATTTTCAATGCAATAGCAGTCGTATCAGGAAAATGAACATACCCTTTACTGTTCGAATTTTTGACGATATCTAAAATTTCATGTACTTCTTTTGAATTCATCTTAAATTCGATACCACCATACAAATCTTCGGTATTTTCCCGAAATACAGTCATATTTATTTTTTCAGGATGTTTCAATTCTGACTTTACGCCTTTAATATATCCCATTGGACGCACGCAGGCATACAAATCTAAAATTTGTCGCAATTGCACATTGATAGATTTAAAACCTTCTCCAACAGGAGTGGTTAGCGGCCCCTTAATGGCAATTTTATGTTTTTTTATCTCCGCTATCGTTTCATCAGGTAAAGGAAGGCCCGTCTTTTCTATTGCATTCATTCCCGCAAGAATTTCTACCCATTCTATTTTATTTTTCCCTTCATAAGATACAGCAACTGCTTTGTCAATTATCTGTTTAGTAACGGCCCATATTTCTGGTCCAATTCCATCTCCTTCAATAAAAGGAATAGTAATATTTTGATTCATAATAATTTTTATTTACCAAATGTGAAGCGAAATAGATAGTCCACCTTTGAGATATCTTATCAAATTTATAAAAAGTACATGAAAATCAAATGAAATACCCCACTTATTCCTTTAAGATTTTAACGTTATCAAAATTTAATGTTAAAATTTAGACCTTGGTCTACTAGTTACTATAAAAACCACTTAACCAACACCATGCCAACGCAACACTACACCTGACATTCTCATTTATTTAATTTATGTGTAGCAAGTGGATGACTAGAAAAGGGTTTGTGATTTTCCAGTCCTATAATCTCACAAGTTATGCCCATTTCTCTTTTTTCATTTTGATAGTTATGAATAAAGGACATAAAGGAATGATCGACTAATTTCGATTTTTCAAAATCGATAACTACATTATTTTGATCGGGGATAGTGGAAAGTTTTTTCTTAAATGAAATTAGATTAGAAAACACTGCGGCATCTTCCACCACTAATGTACTGGTACCATCTACGTCTATTATTTCTCCCCGAGCGGAAAATAAATTTGAAAAACTCACACCATTTGCTAAATGGAAAATAAATTTGACTAAAATTCCAGCTAAAATCCCCAATAATAAATCTTCTGCAAGCGTGACAATAACTGTAATAAGAAAAATCACCAACTGCTCTTTTCCTACTTTATAGGTATGGATAAATTCTCTAGGTGCCGCCAATCTATATCCCGCATAAATTAACATAGCAGCTAATGCAGCATTGGGAATTAATTCAATTAAAGGAATAATAAAAATCATAGCCAAAAGCAGAAAAACACCTTGAAAAAAATTAGACCATTTTGTTTTAGCTCCAAAACCAATATTAGCGGAACTACGCACTACCTCAGAAATCATTGGCAGACCACCAAATAATCCAGAAATAACATTTCCTGCTCCTTGCCCTATTAGGTCTCCATTATAATTAGATTGTCGTTTATAGGGGTCTAAACTGTCAATTGCTTTTACAGTGAGTAATGATTCTAAAGTACTTACAAATAAAAACATAATAACATATTTCCAAAAAGCAAAAGTTGCTATTTCTGAAAAGTCCGCATTGATTGCTAAACTGCCCCAAAAATCGCCAATAGCAACTAGGGAATATTCTGGTTCTGTTTGTTTGAAATGCCAAATTATAGTTAGCGGAACTGCTACCAAAAGCACCAACATGGGTGCAGGAATTTTATTTATAAACTTAACTTTAAACCTGGGCATAACAAACATAATTATAAGTCCCACAACTCCTATTACTGCGATATGCCAATGGGAATGCAGCACAAATTTTGGAATGTCCAGTAATAGCGCTATTGGTCCTTCTCCTTTATACAATGTTGGATCATCTCCTAAAAGCACTGGAATTTGTTTGGCAATGATGATTATACCTATGGCTGCTAACATACCATGTACTGCAGAATGGGGAAAGAAATCACTCAAGGAGCCTAGTTTTAACAATCCCATTATGATTTGCAGAAAAGCCATGACAACGATCAAGGCACAAACAATTTGCCAACCATGTGTTCCACCACCAAATTCAAGTACTGCCGCTGCAGATATGGTGATTAGTCCGGCTGCAGGACCTTTGATACTTAATTCAGACACTTTAAAAAAGACAGTAAACAACCCACCAATGATAGCTGTTAATACCCCCATTGCTGCTGGAAATCCGCTGGCTTTAGCAATACCTAAACTAAGTGGTAATGCGAGTAAAAAGACTAAAAAACCTGAGGTTAGGTCTGTCAGAAAATGGGCTTTTAAGCCCTGAAGGCCCATTTTTGGTTTTTCAATTGTATTCATTTTTTTTGTGTGTTTTATTAGTGTGTATTTTTGTATGTTTTTTTTAAATTACGATAAGGTTTATGCTGACCTTCTTGCTTCTGGGCGATACCATTTATGATTTGGTCCTAAGAAAATTCTTGCATAAATTCTCATGATGGCAATACCAGACACCACATAATTTATGGCCAATAGTCCCATTAAAAATGGTTGATTTAATTGCACATGAGAAAAAATTAAATCCTCTCCTAAAAAAGTAGTGGTGATTGGAAACCCACCTAAAGCAATGGCACTCAATAAAAATAAAATTGCCTTGTATTTGTGTTCAATCGCATGTCCATAGTAATCATCCAAACTATATTTTTCTTGTTTCGATAATAAATACATCACTGCTATCCCTAGCACTCCTGCTATAGCCACGCCAGAGAGGTAAAGTTCGATTTCAAAGAAATCGAAATGCGCATTAAATGAAACTGCAAAAGCAATTAAAAAATGGTTCAGCACCAATAAAATCCAAGCGCCATAAGGATGTTTTCGAATAGTAAATGCCCTTAACACAAAAGCCAATGCCAATAAGCCAAATACATTCGGCAAATACTGGTCGAACATTAATTGCTCAACATCATAAAAAAGGAATAAATAACCAGAAAAAACACTGATAACGATAAATATACCTATGGCTGTCTTAGTATTTAGTTTGGATAAGTTACCGCCTATTTTTTTTACCGGAAACCACAAGTATTTATAAATATAATTATCCATATAAAACTCCTTTAAGGATAAAACATACAAGGTATTATAAAGTTTAGATTGCCAATTATTCATTGTTTTATCTTCGGCTCCTTTGTAATTAAAAAATTGATCTCTTAATTTATAAGTCACAATAGAAGGACTGATTAATAGTTGATAAGATCTTAAAAAGGCATTTCCAGTTAAATGAAACAGTGCCAAGGTTTCAAACCCAAGAGCAACTTCTACCATCATGATACCAATTTGGGCCAAGGAAGAATAAGCTATTTGTCCCTTAATTGAAAATTGTACTCTCGCAATACTGGTTGAAACAATTGCCGTGATTAGTCCCAAGAGAATAATGTTGACTTGTACAAATAAAATGTGGTGCCAAAAAGGATAAGTTCTCAACATTAAATACACCCCTATATGCACCGCAATGGAGCCATAAAAAATAGAACTGGATGGTGTTGGACCTTCCATTGCTCTTGGTAGCCAAGAGGAAAATGGAAATTGTGCAGACTTTACACTAGCTGCTAAAATAATGGCAAAAGAGACCAGTATTGCTACTCCCATATTTTCCGCAATATGCGATTGTACAAAGGCTACATTCTCTAATTTAATAAAAGTCACATTTTCATGAAACAAATGGTGCATAAACCACATGGCCAATAAAATTCCAATATCCGCTACTCGATACATAGAAAATACTTTGAATCCATTTCTTACCGGCAAGTAACGGTCGCGATAATAAGCAATCAAAAGAAAAGAAGACAGACCTAAAATCTCCCAACCGATAAACATAGTTTCAAAATTTCCAGAAAAAATAATCACTTGCACCCCAAAAAAATACAAAATCATGGTATTAAAGTAGCGCTTATATCCGCTATCTTTATGCATATAACCTCTACTAAACATGGCTATCATAAAGGTAAGTGTGCTAGACATGATTAAATAAGTTGCGGTGACTTTATCGAACAACAAATCGATAAAAAAATGATAATGTCCATTACTGTACAGGGTAATTTCCTTGATATTTAAAGAATCGTGCTGTTGGAATACCCAGTACAAAGTAAATCCAATACCGAATAGCACTTGGACACCAGCAGGTATGGCCATAGATAAAAAGATACCGTTTTCGTTTTTACTTGGTATCATCAAACTGACTAAAAAACCCAAAAAAGGGATAATTAGAAATATAGGTAATATAGTTTCCATTCTAACGGTTAATTTAATTGGTGAATAGGTAAATTTTTTGAAGAACTTTCGATTAACTTTTCAAAATCCTTCAGTATTGGAATTGATTCTTGAATCGGTTGGTACCGTTCAAAAGACCCATCAATAAGCATGTATAATTCATTGTCAAAAGGATTAAAAACAGTAAGTTTCATCCAATTTTTATCATACCATTCAAAGGTTCCAGGGTTATCCTTTAACACCTTCAAAACAACTTCAGGTTTTTGTTCCACTACCGTTAGTATTCGAATTGGATCATGCACATCAATCATCTGATAAGGTAACCCTGGTCTTAAGTCCCCTTTTACCCCATTCGCTATAGCATAAAGTCCAATTACATTTTGTGGCAATTTAGAACCAGCACCTAACTTTTCATTATCTACAGTAGAAAATAAATATTCTAAATTTATCCCGCCGCAGACCCCTGTTCCCGCATTTAAAATATTGGTTAATAGTTTGCCATCTGGGTCTGATTTATAGTCATAAGAATTTAAAAACGCCCGTTGGTCTAGAAACAAATTTTTAGTCAATTTTCTATTTCCAACAATAAACAGGGCATTATTTGAATGGTTATATTCTGGACGTGGTTCAAACAAAGACAAAGCTCTTTTTTTTACTTTTTCGTGCACTTTTTGTGCAGATTGCTTTGTGTTAACCAGTAAAAATTGTCTTGCACGCTCTTTTGCATTCATGTCTAAAGCAAGACCAAATTGGCGTTTGTTTGATTGGTGTAATTCTAATGTATGATCAGGAACTTCCTCTTCGTCAAAATACACAAATGTATCTTGTGTCGTATCGTGATACCCCCCTATAAAATGTGTAAATTCTGGAATTAAAATACCATCCGCTGCTAAGGCTTTTCGTACATCTTTTCGATTCGCCATTTTGGCAAACAATCTTGCATTTACACTACTTGGACGGCCCGAGCAGGCACCACAATTATACCCTGCAAAGTAAGGATTATTCGTACTACTGCCACCATGACCAAAAAAGTATACTAAAGGTGCAAAACCAGTTGTTAAACCAGTATTGGACAATTCCCCTTTCACCATTTCAATCATTTCAGCTACCGTAAATCCAACATTTAAATCGTCTTCTTTTGCGCCACCCTGATTTTCATAAATTAAAGTAGAACCATAGTCCATATGGTCGTTTTGTGCATTGTACTGCCCTACGCTTTCCTTCGGATTAAAAATATTCAATAATAGTTTAAAACTAGACCAAAAACCAACGGTTTGAGAAACAATAAATCCAATGATAAAACCATGTGTATTATTGTTAAAATGAATGTCCGTTTTAAAAGTAGATTTCCTGTCCAATTCTTTAATTAAGTGCTTTGGCGTAAAGGGACCAGGACAAATTTGAGTGGCAAATTTAGCATTTTCAGGTTTGAATTTTGCAATAATATTAAAATGTGCAGGCGTCCCAAATGTTTGACAATTGGGATGTAACCTTTCAATATTCCTTCTGATACTCTCCTCCCGATCATCCATGCAAAAGAAAGCTTGTGTTTTTATTTCATCCGTTTCTACCCGCTTTGCGTATTTAATACCCGATAAAACTTGGTCATGTAACATCCATTCAAATGACCTTTGCCATAAAGCCAAAACTTCCCAATAATCATTCGTTTCTACCTTTCTAAAAATATCCTCTGGCTCAAATTCAACTCCAATTGCAAGTGGTCTGAAATTCCGATTTACAGCAGATTCTAGCGCTTCTAACTCTAATAATAATTCCAAATAAATAAACTCAAATAAAGAGATTGGCCTTGGAACATAAATTGCGTCAGGCTTTTTCTCAATGGCACATACCATTCCTGAAATTCCTGGATGGGTATATTGTTGGTCAATTAAATATTGTTCAAAATAACGATCATCACCAACAATTAAATATAAAATATCGGATAAGCATTTATCTTTTTTATACAACAGTTTAATCGCTTTTTTAGAATGAAAGAGTTTTGCATAACTATGTTCTTGTACTTCCATTATAGTAGAAAGTAAGTTCATATTTGTTTTAGGAAATCCCTTAATCGCTATTCCTTGATCTAAATATGCATTGATTAATCGAATCAGTTTGGGACGAACCATACCGTCCATATCTATACCATAATCACTTTGCCAAACCTTTCTCAAGTTCCCAATCCTTGGTTGTACAAAAGTAGGCTCTTCCAATGCAAACATTTTTTCTCTCCAATGGTCAATCTGAGACTTGCCCTTTACAGTAGTAATTACCGAATCGATAACCGGATCAGTAATCTCCCCTTTTATATACCGATTACGGTAATCTGATAAAGCTAAAAGTGTCCGGTTACCAAAAATATTGGCCGACAATTTTAAGGCCTCAAAAAATTCTAAATTTTGAAAGGCATGTAAGGTGTTGTGGTGCACAAAATCCTTTAAAGGTGCTTGAGCGGGGAGAAAATGCGATATTTTTTTTAAAGTCGCGCTTTCGTTGAATGAATTGGTCATTATTTAAATATCCGTTAAATACGTTAAGTAATTATTTTTTCAATCTGAATCGATTGAATAGAGATAAAAAACTGATTTTTAAGAATAAACTACCAGTGAACAGTTAAGAATATAAAAAGGTAATTTGCGAATGCGAACCTTGGCTATACCATTTTCAGAGATAAGCAAGGGAGAAAAATAGGGTAATAGTTGATCAAAAATAATTGCTAAAGAATACCTGTTTTTAGTACCATCATTCCCTTTTGTTTCCTTTACAATAAAGCAATCATTTACCACTACATCTTCTTCCTCCTCTATTTCCATTTGAAAAACGGTAAGACTAGTTTTTGAAAAATCGGAAAACAAATCTCCTGCCATAACAAGAATGGATATCAGGCATAACCCAAAAACATATCCACCTACTTTGAAATTCGTTTTCATAAAATATTTCACAAATGTAATATTTTATATATCTTTACGTAACATTTGCGAGTAAAATATGTAACATTTGTTAAGTTTGGTTTTTTATGAGTTTTAACGCACAATTTGATTTCAAAAGTAGTCACTTATTAAAGGGGCTAAATAAAACAGAATTGGATATTATCCAAAAAAGCCAAGAAACGCTTAGGTTTTCCAATGGAGACAAAATTTTTTACGAAGAAGGCATTCCAACTGGCATATATCAATTGATTTCAGGAAAGGTAAAAAAGTATAAAACGGTACTTAACCATCAACAGCAAATATTTTACATTTATTCTAAAGGAGACTTATTTGGCTACCATGCACTTCTTTCTGATGAGCGATACCAAGATTCCTGCGAGGCATTGGGCAATGTGGTCGTCAATTTTATCAGTAGAAATAATTTTTTGGCAATATTAGAAGAAATACCTGCGCTCAAAGATGCGCTTATTATTAATATGGCACATGAGTTTGGTGTGTTGGCAAACATCATAGGGGTTCTATCCCAAAAATCACAAAATGTAAGACTGGCCTTGTTTTTACTTTTACTTCAAAACCGATTTTCAGCAATTCACCCTGACTTTAAAGGTGTAGATTTAACCAGAGAAGATTTGGCAAATATTGTTGGTACTTCTCGGGAAAGTTTGTCTAGAAGTATTAATCATTTAAAAAAAGAAAAATTTATCTCCGTGAATAAAAGGCTTATCACCGTAATAGATATAAAAGGAATTGAAGCATATATATATAATTAAAATGAAAGAAAAACTTAAAAAATATTATCCGTATTTTTTGGATGCTTGGCAATACCTAGTCATCATCTTAATATTTATTATCGCCGCCATATTTTTCTTGTAAGCTGTTTTATTAACATAGCATACAATCGCCTTCATTAAGCATTATAGCGGTGATTAAAAAATGGGGGACTTCGTTTTCGGAGAAAGATTTCCTACTTTGCTACCAATAAATGCTTCAAAATAGTGGACTTAAAATAAGTCGTACGTTCTTGGTAAAAAGATTCGTTTAGCTGTTCAAAAAAAGTTCCTGTATAAAAAATATATGCCAAAAAAAAGGGGATAAAAGTAATAATACTTTATCCCCCAAATTACATAGCTTAATCTTATTGTAAATATTTCCAAATTAAATCTTTTAGCTCCACCAAACCTTGTTGGGCTACAGAAGAGATAAATAAATTAGGAACATCTGGTAAATCCTTTGCTATTTCAGCTTTTAATTCATCATCCAACATATCAGATTTAGAAATTGCTAATAGTTTTGGTTTATCTAATAAATCAGGATTGAACTTTTCTAATTCATTGTATAATACTTCGTATTCTTTTTTGATATCATCAGAATCAGCTGCAATAATAAAAAGCAATAATGAGTTTCTTTCAATATGTCTCAAAAACCTTAAACCTAATCCTTTTCCTTCAGAGGCGCCTTCAATAATCCCTGGAATATCTGCCATAATAAATGACTTATAATCCCGGTATTCCACAATACCTAAATTTGGCGTTAGCGTAGTAAATGGATAATTCGCAATTTCAGGTTTTGCAGCTGAAAGTACAGACAACAAAGTCGATTTACCAGCATTTGGAAAACCTACTAAACCAACATCCGCCAATACTTTTAACTCTAATATAATCCAGCCTTCTCTTTCGGGAATACCGGGTTGAGCATATCGAGGTGTTTGGTTGACAGAGGTTTTAAAATGCACATTTCCAAGTCCACCTTTTCCACCTTCCATAATTATTCTCTCTTCTCCCTCTTCTGAGATCTCGAATAAAAAATCTCCAGTTTCCGCATCTTTTGCGATAGTACCCAAAGGAACATCCACAATTACATCTTGCCCATCTTTTCCAGAACTTTCATTCTTTCCACCTGGATCGCCATGTGTTGCTTTGATGTGTTTACGATACTTTAAGGGTAATAAAGTCCACAATTGCTTATTTCCTCTCAAAATAATATGTCCTCCTCTACCACCATCTCCTCCAGCTGGTCCGCCTTTTGGAATATATTTTTCCCTTCTCATATACATTGATCCTGGTCCACCTCGACCCGATTTACAATGTATTTTCACATAATCAATAAAATTGGACATGCCTTGTTATTTTAAAATAAAACACCCTTCAATATAAGTACATTGAAGGGTGAAAATGTATATTTTTTATTAAATTACTGCGTCAATTGCAGCAAATAATCTCTCTGTAATCGCATCCACATCTCCCACACCATCAATTGCAACGTGTTTGTTGTCTTTAGCATAATGGTCGGCTACTACAGCAGTTTGAGAATTGTATACTTTGATTCTATCTCTTACAATATTTTCATCTGCATCATCCGAACGACCGCTGTCTTTTGCACGATTCAATAATCTTTTCACTAGCTCTTCTTCATCTACAGCTAATGCCAACATTAATTGAATATCTGTACCTCTTTTCTCTAAAAAAGTAGCCAAAGCTTCTGCTTGCACATTAGTTCTCGGAAAACCGTCAAAAATAAACCCTTCTGCTTCCGGATGTTTTTCTACTTCACTTTCTAACATGGCAATAGTAACCGCATCTGGTACTAATTGTCCTTTGTCAATATAACTTTTGGCTAATTGCCCTAATTCAGTTCCTCCTTTAATATTTGCTCGAAATACATCACCAGTGGATAAGTGATATAAATTATACTTTTCAACTAATTTAGTGGCTTGAGTGCCTTTTCCTGCGCCTGGAGGGCCAAATAAAACGATATTTAACATGCTTTGATTTTCTAGTGAATAAATTTCCTTATAATTTCGTCCTAACTCGTCGTAATCAAGACCAAATCCAATTACAAAGGTATTCGGAATTTCTAAACCTATATAATTAATTGGATATTTTTTTTGGTACACTTCTTTTTTGAAAAGTAAGGTCGCTATGCTTAAAGACTTCACGCCAAAATCTATAAACTGATTATAAATCTTTTCTATGGTCTGTCCGGTATCCACTATATCCTCAATAATAATCACCTCTTTTCCTTTACAGCTTGCTGGGATTCCCATTAAAGTCTTTACTTCATTAGTTGATGTTGTACCTTCATAAGATGAAAATTGTACAAATTCAACCGTACAGTCTATATCGATCTCTTTCAATAAATCCGCTCCAAATAAAAAAGATCCTTTTAATACAATAACAAAAACAGGACATTTACCTGCATAATCCATATTGATTTGATGCGCAACTTTTGAAACGGCCTTTGAAATCTCCGATTCATTGATGTATGGTTTGAAATTTTTATCCCACAATTTAACCTTTTCCTTCATGTGCTAAAACTATTAAAAATTAAGCTTCAAAAATTGATTTTTAATAATTTGCTTTTAAAAGCGCTGAAATACCTGACCTTTTGCCAGTAGCACCTCATCAATACTGACATTAAGTCGGAGAAACCAGCACTTTACTGCTATTATTTCCGATTTATTTTGTAAATTCGATTTGGACTGAAATTTGTCGCATTAAAAGAAAAAGAAACCAATGAACATAGAAAAATTTACACATAAATCCAAAGAGGTAATTCAGCATGTTCAAAACATGATGAATGATTTAGGCCAACAAACTATTGAGCCTGCACATATTTTAAAATCAATTCTAAAAATAGACGAAGATGTTTTGTCTTTTATTGGAAATGAATTACAGGTAAACTGGTCCTTTATAGAGGAAATTGTCAACAAACAGATTGAGAGTTATCCAAAAGTTAGTGGAGGACAAATATACTTTTCAAATAATGCGAACACGGTCATACAAAATGCGACAAAAGCCATGTCGAGTTTTGGAGATGAATACATTTCCATTGAGTTATTGTTGTATGGATTGTTAGGAATTAACGATCCCATTTCAAAAGCTTTAAAAGACCATAATATACAGCCCAAAAATTTAAAAGAAGCTATTATGAAATTAAGAAACGGTGAATCTGTTACTTCTCCAAGTGCAGAAAACGAATACCAATCATTGAGTAAATACGCCAAAAACTTGAATGAATTGGCTAAAAACGGAAAATTAGACCCTGTTATTGGCCGTGATGAAGAAATAAGAAGAGTACTACAAATTTTAACCCGTAGAACAAAGAATAACCCAATTTTAATAGGTGAACCTGGCGTTGGTAAAACTGCTATTGCAGAAGGAATCGCGCATAGAATTGTAAGTGGTGATGTACCTGAAAACTTAAAATCTAAAATTGTTTTCTCTTTAGATATGGGGTCTTTAATTGCAGGTGCTAAATATAAAGGTGAGTTTGAAGAACGTTTAAAAGCCGTTGTAAAAGAAGTAGTAAAAGCAGAAGGAGAAATCATTCTATTTATTGATGAAATTCATACCCTAGTTGGTGCTGGAGGTGGAGATGGCGCCATGGATGCCGCAAACATATTAAAACCTGCTTTGGCAAGAGGAGAGTTAAGAGCAGTTGGCGCAACTACTTTAAATGAATACCAAAAATATTTTGAAAAAGATAAGGCTTTGATTCGTCGTTTTCAAACCGTATTAATTGATGAACCAAGTAGAGAAGATGCCATTTCTATTCTACGTGGTGTTAAAGAAAAATATGAAAATTACCACAAGGTAATGATTAAAGATGAAGCTATTATTGCTGCTGTTGAATTATCACAACGTTATATTACAGAAAGACAGTTACCCGATAAAGCGATTGATTTGATTGATGAAGCTGCTTCAAAATTGAGAATGGAAATCAATTCTAAACCAGAGGAATTGGATGAAGTGGAAAGAAAAATCATGCAACTTGAAATTGAACGTCAAGCCATAAAGCGAGAAAATGACAAAAAAAAGCTAGCCAAATTAGGCGAAGAATTGGCTGAATTGAGTGAAAGAAAAAACCGTATTTCTGCTAAATGGCAAAATGAAAAAAACCGATTAGAAGGTATTCAAAGTGCTAAAGAAGCCTTAGAAGACTTGAAACTAGAAGCGGAAAAAGCGGAAAGAGAAGGGAATTATGAAAAAGTAGCGGAGATTAGATATGGTAAAATTCAAGAAACTGAAAAAAAATTAGCCGCGTTAAAAGCAGAATTACAGGCTTCGGATGATGGTATTACTTTAATAAAAGAAGAAGTGGATGCCAAAGAAATAGCAGATGTAGTTTCCAAATGGACCGGTATACCTGTCAATAAAATGTTGGAAGGTGAACGTGCTAAATTGTTAAGACTAGAAGATGAACTTGAAAAAAGAGTGGTTGGTCAAGACGAAGCTATTGGTGCAATTGCAGATGCTGTAAGGAGATCGAGAGCTGGACTACAAGATGAGAAAAAACCAATTGGTTCCTTTATTTTTCTTGGTACTACAGGTGTAGGTAAAACAGAACTCGCTAAAACTTTGGCTGAATTTTTATTCAACGACGAAAATGCCATGACGCGAATAGACATGAGTGAATACCAAGAACGACACGCAGTGAGTAGATTGGTCGGTTCACCTCCTGGTTATGTAGGTTATGAAGAAGGTGGACAATTGACGGAAGCGGTGAGAAGACGTCCCTACTCTATTGTTTTGTTAGATGAAATTGAAAAAGCACATCCAGATGTCTTTAATATTTTACTACAGGTATTAGATGATGGTCGATTAACGGACAACAAAGGAAGATTGGTAAACTTTAAAAACACCATTATTATCATGACTTCTAATTTAGGTTCCGACATCATTCAATCTAGCTTTGAAGGATACGAAGAGTCTAAAGACAAATATGCTTTGGTAGAACAAGCGAAGAAAGATGTTTTTGATTTATTGAAAAAAACAATTCGTCCAGAATTTTTGAATAGAATTGATGAAACCATCATGTTTAAACCTTTAACAAAGGAAAACGTAAAAGAAATCTTGCACATTCAAATTGATTTATTGAACAAACGTTTGCATAAAAATGAAATTCAATTAGAAGTTTCTGATACGGCAATTGAATGGATGACGGAGAGAGGATATGACCCACAATTTGGTGCTAGACCGATTAAAAGAATGATTCAAAAAGAGGTACTAAACGCCCTTTCTAAAAGTATTCTTGGCGGACAAGTTCAAGTAGGAACTACTGTAAATGTAGGTGTTGTAGATGATCATCTAAGTTTTGTCAACAAAGTTGAAAATCCAACTGAAGTGATAGAAAACTAAAAGCTAATTTTAGCTTAACTTTAAAACCCAGACCATAACTGTCTGGGTTTTTATTTTTATGGGAAAATATTACTTCGGCAGCGCATAAACATTATTACATTAATGAAGTACATTCGTTTGGCATGCACATTTTAGTATCAATTGTCTTACTAGTTGACCATGGCAATAGTAACCCGCTATTAAAACATAATTATTCTTTTTTTGATGCAAGCTTCAATCCGCTTCTTCTCAAGACAACTATTTCCAGTGATCAAATGATTTTTTATTTACATTCCTAATTTCTTGTAGGCTAAATGTATTTTTATAAATTTGTTTTTATTAAATAAATCTAGTCATGGGAAGAGCATTTGAATTTAGAAAAGGTAGAAAATTAAAACGTTGGTCAGCAATGTCCAAGGCATTTACTAGAATTGGAAAAGACATAGTAATGGCAGTGAAAGCTGGCGGTCCAGATCCCGATTCTAATTCTAGATTGAGAGCTATCATTCAAAATGCCAAGGCGGTGAACATGCCGAAGGATAATGTAACAAGAGCCATAAAAAAAGCCAGTGATAAAGACACTTCGGATTATAAAGAAGTTTTATTTGAAGGTTATGCTCCACATGGTATTGCCATTTTAGTGGAAACTGCAACCGACAATAACAATAGAACGGTGGCCAATGTTCGTGCCGCTTTTAATAAGTGTGATGGAAGCATGGGCACACAAGGTTCAGTAGAATTTATGTTTGACCATACTTGTAATTTTACCATTAACAAAGAAGGCCTAGACGTAGAAGAATTAGAGTTTGAATTAATTGACTTTGGTGCAGAAGAAGTTTTTGATGACGAGGAAGGTATTGTCATCTATGCCCCTTTTAATAGCTTTGGTGATTTACAAAAAGAATTAGAAAGTAGAGAGATTGAAATTCTTTCATCTGGTTTCGAAAGAATTCCTCAAGTAATGAAAACCTTGAACGAAGAGCAAAAAGCGGATGTAGAAAAACTCTTAGAACGCTTAGAAGAAGATGAAGATGTGAATAGTGTATTTCATAACATGGAAGAATAAATGGCAAAACGTGTAATAATAACAGGAGCAACGAGTGGTTTCGGAAGAGAGACGGCTAAATTATTTGCGAAAAATGGTCATCACCTCATCATTACAGGTAGAAGACAAGAAAGGCTTACTGCTTTAAAAGCAGAACTAGCTAGTTTTGGTGTGGAAGTTTTAGATTTATGTTTTGACGTACAAGATAAAACTGCGGTTGAAAAAAGTTTAAATACGCTACCTGCTCCTTGGCAAAGTATTGATATTTTAATTAATAATGCAGGATTAGCTAGCGGCATGAGTCGCATACAAGATGGTGACATTTCTGACTGGGATAAAATGATAGACACCAATGTAAAAGGTTTATTGTATGTTTCTAAAACAGTGATGCCTTATCTAAAAAAAGCCAATGCAGCACACATCATTAATATAGGATCTACAGCAGGTAAAGAAGTGTATTTAAACGGTAACGTTTATTGTGCGAGCAAACATGCAGTAGATGCCATTTCAAAAGCCATGCGTATTGACTTACTTCCCCTTGGTATAAAAGTGACGCAAATTTGTCCAGGAATGGCGGAAACTGAATTTTCTGAGGTCCGTTTTCATGGAGACAAAGAAAAGGCTAAGGCCGTTTATAATGGGTTTGATGTCATGACACCTGCAGATGTAGCCGAAGTGATTTACTATACCACTACCCTACCAAAACATGTTTGTATTAACGACTTGACATTAACCTCAACCGCACAAGCCAATAGTTTTTATACCGACCGTCAATTATGATGTCGTTGAAAAATTTGGATTAATACATTTGGTGGAATCATATGGTTAGGATGGTTTTTCATTTCAAGCAACACATTTGAAATGGACATTGGATTCAGTCCCATTTTTAAGCCCATTTCCTTTACGTAATTTACTTCCGTCTCACTTGCATTTTCATCCACACTCATCATCAATACCATGCGCTGAAATTGGATAATTCGTTCAAATTCATTGGCAGGTGGATTAAAGGGTATTTCTTCCTGAAACAATTCCTCAAACTTCTCCTTACTCAAGCCGAGCTGACTTGCTATTGCCCATAAAAATGCATATTCTCTTTCTATGAGTTTCCCATCAATCTCCGCCAATTCAATCAAGGTTTTCATTAAACTCTTTTTTTCTTCCATAAGGACGTAAATATAATAGCATTTAATTATTTTTGCAACATGTTAAAAAATTGGATTAGTGCCTTTCGCCTAAGAACACTGCCACTGGCTTTAAGTACTGTATTAATGGGAAATGCTTTGGCTGTTTTTAAAGGAGCATTTAATCCTACCATTTTCTGGTTGACCATTCTTACGACTTTACTACTTCAAATTCTTTCTAATTTAGCTAATGATTATGGTGATGGCATAAAAGGAACAGATAATGTAGACCGTGTTGGGCCAAAAAGAGCCATACAAAGCGGCGCTATATCCCCAAAACAAATGAAAACAGCAGTGATTATTTTTGCTTTACTTTCGTTACTCAGTGGTATTGGACTTTTGTTGGTGGCCTTAAAGATGGACCTCATGTTATTTATCTTTTTCCTCCTAGGAATTGCAGCCATTGGAGCAGCCATTAAATATACCGTAGGTAAATCAGCTTATGGTTATCAGGGATTGGGAGATTTGTTTGTCTTTATATTTTTCGGTCTTGTTGGTGTATTAGGTGCTTACTATTTACAAGTTAAAACCATTGACTATTGGATGGCACTTCCAGCCATTGCCATTGGCGCATTTTCTGCTGCTGTTTTAAACCTCAACAACATGCGTGATATTGAAAATGATGGGAAAGTTGGTAAAAACACCCTAGTCGTAAAGCTTGGATTGAAACATGCTAAAAAATATCATTACACCTTATTTTTACTGGCATATATCGCCATTTTCACTTTTGTAATGACACAAACTGATGGTAGACAACAAGGTGTTTTGTTAATCATTTCAGCATTAGTTGGACTGATACACACTTTTCATATTAAAAGAGTAATTTTAGCTAAAGCATATGCCCAATTCGATCCTGAATTAAAAATAGTTGCTTTGAGTACCTTACTGTTTTCCGTCGCTTGTTTCTTTACCTTTTATCTTTTATAATATTTAGGCTTAATCTTTGTGACATTATCTTTAAATTTGCTTATACCATTATGCGCTACCTCATTTTAATTTTATTGCTTCACAGTTTTACTTCGTTTTCGCAAGAAACGTCAGACTGGAATGGTATAGAAAATAATTTAGTTTCGTTATTAAATGAACTGAGGGCGGCTAAAACAGATGCCGAGTTAGACTTTGCCAATTCAAACTTATACGAAGCAGTTTTAGAAGCTGCTGAAAAGCCAGATGTAATGACTTATCAATTTACAAAATTGAACAGCATGTCCACCTTGGTTTCCCCAGACGAAGCATTCAGACTCTTTAACTGGAATGTAGAAACCACACAATTGAACCACAAGCACTATTGTATCATGGTAAAGAAAGGGCGTGTTTTTGGAAAGAATGAAATCATAGAATTTAAAGAAGATAAATATACCATTCCACCTAGTCCAAGAACACAACTTACCCCTAACAAATGGTATGGTGCCTTATATTATAAAATCATTCCGCTTAAAAAGCAAGGAAAGACATTGTATACTGTTTTAGGTTTTAATGGTAACACTAGAAGCAGTAATAAAAAAATACTAGAAGTTTTTTGGTTTAGGGGGAATAAATTAAAACTGGGCTATCCTTTATTTGAAGCCAACGAAGAATCGACACAAATACAGAAAAGAATATTTTTTGAATATTCTGAAAAAGCTACTGTGAGTGTAAAGTATCTCCCAGCACTAAACAAAATTGTTTTTAATCACTTAGTTCCAGAAGCAGAAAACCTAAAAGGAATGTATGATTTTTATATTCCTGATTTAACTTATGATGCCTATGTTTGGGATGGCGCAATTTGGCATTACCAAAAAGACATACAAGTAGGGAATGAATCTAATAAAACCATTAAAAGATATTATACGGATCAAAAAACTGGGGAGACTAAATTTAAAGTCGAAAAAGACACTTGGATTGACCCTACGGGAGAAGGTTCTGCTGGCACCGGAGAAAAACATACGGCCGTAGTTATTGAAAATGACGGTAAAAAACATTCTGAAAAAAAGAAAAAAACCAAGGTAAAAAAAGAAAAGAAGATAAAGCAGAATAAGAAAAAACCGCGATCAGCTATCGATATAAAATAAATAAATATTAAAGTTTATTTACTTCACAGTCAACCCTAACCTATTTTTTTACGTTTACTATAGTATAAGCATTTTTTAAATGCCGTAATCCATATATGTGAATAAAGTCTGGTTTTTACTTTTCTTATATTTGATGTGCAGTATTGACTTGCATGCACAAGAGATATGCGATAATGGAATAGATGATGATGGAGATGGGTTGATTGATTTATTAGACCAATCAGATTGTTCTTGCTCTTTAGTTTTTCCCCAACCAAATCAAATGATTCCGAATGCTGGATTTGAGGATACCTTATGCTGTCCATCTGGCATTGCTCAATTAAATTGTGCAGCAGATTGGATTCAAGCTTCCAATGCCACCAGTGATTATTTTAATACTTGCGATTTTATGTCGGTGATTAGTCCACCAAATTTTCCATTACCTGATAGCGGTAGTGGCTATGTTGGCATTATTACTTCAGCAAATTACAATGAATACATAGGTACCTGTTTAGATTCCGTGATGGAAGTTGGCGTTTCGTATACCATAAATTTTCATGCCGCATGGGCTTCTGGGAACGATTCTATTGCTTTTACTTTTTTTGGAAATCCCGATTGTAACAACTTACCATGGAATGGCTCTACCTGTCCAACAGGAATTGATTCCTGGACGGAGTTGGGCGTGCAAACAATGACTTTTGATAGTCTTGGTGAATGGGTTTCCGTTTCATTAACTTTTACCCCTACTTATGCCATTAATGCCATTGCAATTGGTGGGGCATGCAACGGTTTAGATCCTGCCAGTGGTAGCGTTAATTACTATTATATAGACGATATTAACATTGATAGTACGAAAAACTTTCCAGGCAACATCTCTTCCTATAATGGTCTTTACTGTCAAGAAGAAGCCATACTCACTGCTGCAACAACTTTAACTGGTGGTACCTGGCAATGGTACAAAGAAGGAATAGCTTTGGTTGGAGAAACGGATTCAATATTGGACTCTGAACTCTATGGTCTTGGTTTATATTCCGCACTTTATATCTTACCGGAAGGCTGCACTAAAATTGACTATTATTTGAGTCCGCCCATTTTTCCAACTGCTAACTTCTCTTATACTATTGACCAATGTACTGGTGAGGCTTCATTTACCGACCAATCGAGTATTATTGCCGGTGAAATAGAACATTATACTTGGCACTTTGGGGATTATTTAAATTCGGTTTTAGAAGATCCCGATCACCATTATTTAGATACCGGAAATTACGAAGTATTCCACGTGGTATTCTCAGCAGATGGCTGTCCAGATACTACCGTCCAAATCATACCCTATTACTTTGACATGACGGCAGACTTTGAATTTACATTAAACAATAATACTTATCCTGCAAATGCATTAGACACCATGGACCTTTGTTTTGGAGATTCCCTTGACTTTACAAACATTACCAGCATTGTTTTACCCCATACAGCCACATATATGTGGTATTATGGGGATGGTGAAAATAGTAATGCTACCTCTACCAATTACAATTACCCCAGTAGTGGCACCTATAATGCAATGTTAATTGCATATGCTGATAATGGTTGCACGGATACTATTACCTCCCCTTTTCTGGTACACCCATACCCACAAGCTGACTTTAATTTAACTGTAAATGGTGCCACCTATAATGCTAATCCAGCCGCTTTTTATCAGTTTTGTGAAGGAGATAGTATTCATTTAACCAATATTTCAAGTGTGGGGCAACCAGACTCCATCACCTATTTTTATTGGACTTTAAATGATACGCTCACTTTTTTCAACGATAGTACCTTTTTAATTAATAACCACCTAGAAAACCAAGTGATTTTATATACAGAAGGTCCAAGCGGTTGCAGTCACTCCGATACATTAAGGTTTAGAAATAATGACTTTCATCAATTTAGTTTTAACGCAACAAAAGAAACTTGCTTTGGCGTAAAGGATGCCAATATGACTTTAAATTTTATAGGTGGATCACACCCGGGGACTTATACTTTTACCTTAATAGACCCTAACAATTTAATAGCCAACACACAAGTATTGAACGATAGTAGTAATGTCGCTTTTAATAATCTTTACTTTGGCAATTGGAGTATTCAAATTACCAATGAAACTGGTTGTGTTTGGGATACCGTTTTTAATATAGAAACCATTTCTCCAATGATCAATATATCTCCAAGTGTAAACGCGCCACAATGCTATGGTACAGCAACGGGTTCTATAGTTGTCAATTCTACAACTCCAGGTAATTTTAGCTTTAATATCCTGAATAATTCTGGACAAGTCATCAATAGTCCCGCTGGAACAAATGCAGCAAACAACTTAATAGCTGGTGTGTATACCATTCGCATTACTGATTCTTTAGGATGTAACCATCAAATGGATGTAGATTTAATAGACCCAAAAATAATATTGCCTATTTTTAACTTAACCCACCCCTTATGTCACGGACTATCGACAGGAGTTGCTGCAATAGATACCATATTAGATTACCAAGGTAGTTTTGATTCTCTTATCTATAATTGGACCCCGAACTTAACTGGAAATAATGGTCTGGGAGAAACTGAAATCCATGCTATTCCTGCGGGAGAATATGTATTGGAAGTTATAGATGGTGTTGGTTGCACTGTACATCAAATATTTCATATTTTAGATCCTCCTCCTTTAAAAAGCAGCATGGAGATAGGTTCTCCTACTTACTGCAGAACAGCAAGCTACCAAAATGGCAACGGTGTAGTTGCTGGAGCAGGCCTACCAGACTCTTCTGGTGTTGGGAATTTGATTTATCAATGGAAAAATTTGGTAAATGGAGATGAAAGTAACTTTTCTACATTTGTAGTGCGCACACCAGGCTTCATGCAGTTAACCATCCAGGACGATAATGGCTGCTCCTTTGTAGATTCTATTTATGTAGATTCTTTGAACCCGATAGCAATGTTTAGTGCTTATTCAGACGAGTTCATTAGTCCAACCCAGTATGAAGGTACAGAGTTGATGACGGTAAAATTTGAAAACGAATCACAAAACTTTTCGCAAATTGGGAACCCCTTATCTGATACCATTTTTCAATGGAGCTTAGACACAAATGAAGTACCTGACAATTGGTTTTTAAGTTTGGATTATGATGAAGCAATAGATACCGTGTATGCTGGTGAAAAAATTTATGAAGTTTGTTTAATTGCTAAAAACTTTAATCATTGCGTCGACATGCATTGTAAATCTATCGTTGTACACGACTATCCTTTATTAATAGTGCCTAATGTATTTACCCCTGGTGCCTTTCCTAATAATGAATTCTTCTTTCCCTATGAAGGTATTCAAGATTTCCATTGCATCATGATGAATAGGTATGGTTTACCTGTTTATGAATTTACCCATATTGACGATAAGTGGAATGGCGATCATTATTTAAATAATAAACCATGTACAGAAGGTGTTTACTTCTATTTGTACGAAGCCATGTCTACAAATGGTACTCCTTTCGAAGGGGAAGGAACGGTCCATTTAATTCGGGCAAAAAAATAATTACCTGCTTTAATTTATTCTTGTAGATATTCTGATTATTTGCTACCTTGGTATTCTAATTCGAGAATCATGGTACACGCTAGAAAAATAATTTATTTCTTCTTTTTTTCATTACTAATTACAGCCTGTAGTTACAATGAAAATGGTATTGTTGGAGACAGTAAAATCGTTACACAAAAAATGGATTTCCATGATTTTGATGCCCTCGAATTTTCCGGTGTTTTTAATGCGGACTTACATTATGCAGAAAAGGATGAAGTTATTATTTCCTGTAATTCAAATTTAGCCCCCTACTTGGAAGTCGCACAATTTGGTGAAAAAATAGTCTTTAAATTAAAAGATGGCTATGGGTATCAAAATGCAAATATCAAAGCTACCATCTATTCTAAAAGTATAAATACTATTGAAGCTTCAGGCGCAAGTCAGATAAATCTACACGAATTTAAGACTAAAAATTTAAGTATATTCTTATCCGGTGCAACCAAAGTAACCGCACACCTATTAGAAACTGATGACATCACAATAGAAGGGTCTGGTGCTTCAAAATTTAGGTTAGATGGATCTACAAAAACATTAAAAGTCAAATTAAGTGGCGCTTCAAAACTCAAGGGAAAGGAATTAAATGTGCGACAAAACACGATTATTGATTGCTCAGGAGCAAGTGATGTCACCATACATACACATGCTGATATAGTGGCAAAATTAAGTGGTGCAAGTGATTTAACTTACTATGGTAATGGGCGTATAATCGATCAACAATTAAGTGGTGCATCCAGCATAAAAAGAAAGCAATAATCGCCTTTATCCCGTCTATTTTACTTCCTATTCCTTTTTCTAGGTACAATTTATCCTGCGTAAATTACGCCTAAATCTACTTTGTAAAAAAAATAGTCCATAATTATTTAATTAAATAAGTTTATAAAACACATTATAAACTATTAATAATCAATCTTAAAAACATTTTTAAACGCTTACAAACGACTATTATTCGTTTACAAATGTTTAAAGTACGATTAAAGATTTGATCCTGTCTTTACTTTGTGGTATCGGAAATCAAAAAACAATTCAAACGGACTTCTGAAAAATTACAAACTAGTATTAATTATAAAAAACAGTATCATGAACAATTTAAGAAACAAAGTACAATTAATCGGAAATTTAGGACAAGCACCAGAAATCATTTCATTTGAAAGTGGTAACAAATTAGCTAAAATGGTAATGGCGACAAATGAAACTTACAAAAATGCAAAGGGAGAAAAAATAACGGACACGCAATGGCATAATGTCGTTGCTTGGGGAAAGACAGCGGACATCATTGAGAAGTATGTGCAAAAGGGACAAGAGATTGCTGTAGAAGGCAAAATTGTAAGTCGATCATATGAGACAAAAGAAGGAGAGAAAAGGTATAGAACCGAAATTCAAGTCAGTGAATTATTGCTTTTGGGTAATAAGAAGTAAGTTTTAAACCAACGACAACAAATTCAAATTACAAAGATGATCACAACCATTAAAAACATTTCTTATGAACACAGTACACAACTCAGTCAATTTAATTGGACGCACAGGTATCAATCCAGTCATCAGAACATTCACCAATGGGGTGAAATTAGCCAAGTTTTCGTTGGCGACAAATGAAACCATTTTTGATCCCAACGGGAAAACAATCAAAACACAATGGCATAACTTGGTCGCATGGGGAAAGAAGGCAGAGCTGATTGAAAAGTATGTCAAAAAGGGACAGATGATAGCGGTAGAAGGAAAGTTAATCAATAAAGTATTGACCGACCTCAACGGTAAAAAGTCTAAACTGACCCAAATACAAGTAGATGAAATTCTGCTCATCAACCAGCAGCTAAAACACGCTTAAGTTATTTTTTGCAAACAAACCCCCTTTCAGTGCTTCTGAAAGGGGGTTTTTAATTTTAACAAAATAGATAGCTGAAATCTAAGTAATTAGTTTTTTTAATTAAATTAGTGGCACAATAACCTATAAAAGCAATAAAGTGCAATAGTGTGCTTTATTCGAATGTTATACATTATTCCTCCTTTGTGGAAAAACCAAATAATTACTTTAAGCTAACGTTTAATTAGCTGAAAAAAAGAAAAAAACACGATTGAAAAACAGAAATACTAACGACTGTTTTTCAGAACGATACAAAAACATTAGTCAGAATTAAAAAAACATAAATGAAAAAACTAGTCTCTTGCATAATCATATTCAGCCTTTATTTCGTTAGTTATGGACAAGATTTTGAAGTCCCTGATAGTGTTTTACTTGAATTAGAATCAAGGCAGTTTGAATATACTTATACAGCAAAATTCAGTTACAAAATAGTCTATCCAACAAACTATAATGACTCGACCGAATATAATGTGTTTCTTGGGCTTTCAGGTGGAAACGCAAATGAAAAAATAGTAAACTATTGTTACTATACATTGTTTGATTCTAAATATTTCGACAACTATATCACTGTCTTACCTCTTGGCCCTTCAGGAAGGCCTCTTTCTGAGTTAGACAGTTCTGAGATAAACCATCTTATTGCTGATGTAATGAAAAACCTCAAAGTAACCAATCACAGCTGGGTTGTAGCAGGAACCTCAATGGGCGGATTAGCTGCATATAATTTTGCCTCTACCCGACCTGAATTATTTGAAGGAATTATAACAATTCCAGGTGGTCTAGGAACCAATGAAGTTTCTGAGAAATGGAAGAACTACAAAATATTATTAGCTGGTGGTGAATTAGATGAAGCAGATTGGATAAAATTAAATAATAGTACAATGTCGAAACTTAAGGGAAATGTAAAAAGTGTTGAAGTTTTTACAATTGAAGGACAAGGTCATATTATTTCACCTGATTTTGACATAAATAAAGTTTATAGTAAATATTTCACCCTAAACAAGTAAAACTGGCTACAACAAGTTTTATAGTGCATACCATACGGGATACGCACCATACACTATAGGTTAGCATTAATTAAAAAACGTTACTTATTTCTAATTCTGTATTACAGTTAATAAAAATGAAAAAATTTCTACTTCTAGTTTTTACAATTTTTAGCACTTACTCTTTTGGTCAAAATAGTATTGATGAAAGAATAGATTCAATTTTATCTAAACAGGTAGACACCCAATTGAGTCCCGGTCTTACAGTTGGTGTTGTTAAGGATGGCGAACTTATTTATCACAACAGTAATGGGTTAATGAATTTGGAATACAATATCCCATTTAATGACTCTACTATATTCGGAATTGCTTCAATTACCAAGCAATTTACATCTGCCTGCATAGCAATACTTGAAAAACAAGAAAAACTCTCCGTAAATGATGATGTAAGAAAGTTTATTCCTGAATTAGCTTTTTATGGAGATACAATAAGAATTAAACACTTATTAAGCCACACCAGTGGAATTCGAAATCACAATGTCTTATTAGACTTATCAGGGTTTGATTATGAACACCAAGGCTATACAAATAGAATGATTCAACAGCTGATGTTTCTGCAAAAGGGGATAAATAATAAACCGGGAGATAAAATACTTTATTCAAATACAAACTATGTTTTATTAGCACTCATAACTCAAAGAATATCTGGAATGCAGATTGATAAATTTGCTAAACAGGAACTTTTCGAGCCTCTTGGTATGTCAAATACTTTCTACAGAAGTGATTTAGAAAGAATCATTAAGAATAGAGCTTATTCCTATTATAAAGAAGAAAATAACTATAAACAACCAAAGTCACTAACACTCTGTGTTGGAGCTGGAGGTATGGAAAGTACGATTTCAGACTTAACAATTTGGTCTCAAATTTTTCTTGACACTAATCATAAGTACTCATATATATCGGATTTTATCACTGATCTTGATAAGCTGAATAATGGTGAAAAAATGCTACACGCTCGCGGAATGTTTGTCACACCTTATAATGGCTACACTACGTTTAACCATAGTGGTCGTGACTTAGGAATGCGGTCACAATTCATCTGTTTGCCTGACTTAAACCTTGGGGTAATCGTATTCGCGAATGCTGAACATATCAATGCTGTGAATGTATCTTATCAAATACTCGACCTTTTTACCCAAGAACTTCCTCAAAATAAAAGTTCACAAAAAGCATATAGGCATAATAAAAAGGAATTGAATCAAGTAATCGGGCATTATCAAGAATTAAATAGCGATTTGAGAATGAACCTATTCATAAATAATGACACTCTTAATGCCCAGAGTAGTTTTGGCAAAAATCCTGTTCAACTTATTTCCAACTCAAAAAAATCCTTCTCTAGAATTGATAATGCCTCCGTGAAATATACTTTTCTTACAGAAGAAAATTCAGAATCTGATCTACTTGTAGATTTTGGAGGTGCCATTTTTTACTTTGAAAGAATTGAATTAACAACGAATCCAAATCCAAATGTTTCCGAATATTCAGGTATCTACTTTTCTGAAGAACTTAATGTAACATACGAATTAATTGTTTCTAATAATGAATTATTTCTAAATTACCCAAACAACGAAGGATTATTACTGAAAGAGGGTGTAAAAGATGTTTTTGGAGCAAATAAAAGAACTAAATATACTTTCATCAGAGACGATAGAAACAATGTAACATCCTTTTATACAGCCTCTGAAGGAACTGTAAAGGATATTTTATTTAAAAGAACAAACTAATGCCATCATTATATATAGTGCATAGCACCCTGCGGGATGCTACGACACCATACACAGGGCGTTAGGCATAAGCTGAAAAGACAATGAAATTTTAATTATGTACAAAACAAATAAACAAGATTAGTTTGGTTATGTGGAAATATTCCTTTTTGTTTTTAATTCTTTTTCCATCTTGTAAAGAAGATAAATTAGCTTTAAAACCAGTCTCTTATTCAGAATTTGAACACTTTGTTAATGAAACTAAATACGTTACAGATGCAGAAAAATATGGGTGGTCAATAGTACAAACTGATGTTTACAATTTTAAAAAAGTTAATCATGCAACCTGGAGAAAGCCAGATGGGATTAATAGTGTTAATTCAGGAAAACTTCCTGTTACTCAAGTAAGTTACAATGACGCATTAGCTTATTGTAAATGGTCAAAACAAAGACTTCCGAATTATGATGAATATTGGGAAATTGCAAAAAATGATAAACGTACTATTGTATCAGAAAATAGATTACCTATTTCGGAAATAGATAAGGTGAACATTGTTGGAAATGTATGGGACATAACAGAAAATGAAAATAATCAATTAGTAAGATTAGCTGGAGGTTCACTTTTTTGTTCTGAAAATACTTGTCATGGAACAATTAAGGAAAGAGAATTATTTGTTGACAAAGAAACAGGAAATATACATATCGGATTTTCTGTCATTAAATTGTAAACGAAACTTATGTCTAACAAAGTGTGAAAAAAACTATTTTTTTTTTACATTAGCACTTTAGGTTAAACACATCTCTGTATCTGATAACATTATTTTAATTTCGTCGGAGGATTATAAAAAGAAAATAACAAAGTTTAAAAGAAGTCTCGTGTTTTGTTAAAATTACTATAAAAAATTATGAAAAAATTAAATTTTGTTTTGTCGATTATCATAGCCATTTTTTTTGTAGCCTGCTCACCCAACACAAAAACCGATACAAACCAATCAACTAGCAATACTAGCAGTCATATTGATACTATAAATCAGCCCAATGTGATTTTTATATTGGTTGATGATATGGGATTCGGTGACGTGGGCTACAACGGTAGCGAAATTGCTACGCCTAACTTAGATAAAATGGCACGCAAGGGCATGACACTAAATAGAAACTATGTTTATCCTATTTGCAGTCCTACTAGAGCTAGTCTTCTAACCGGACAAAACCCTCTTTATTATGGCATTGACGGTCCTATTTCAGATGACAATGGCATGCCAATTGACCTAAAAATAATGCCTGAATATTTTAAAGATTTGGGCTATCAAAGCTTTATGGTTGGGAAATGGCACTTAGGTATTGGCAATACCGACTACTGGCCGATTTCTAGGGGTTTTGATTCACACTATGGTTTTTTAGGTGGTTCTATAGATTATTACACGCATGTTTATTCTGGTGGACTGGATTGGCAAAGGGAAGGTGTATCGCTTAGAGAAGAAGGACATGCTACCGATCTATTCACAGCGGAAGCAAAAAAGATAATTAACGATCGTGATCCCAATAACCCTTTCTTCCTCTACTTAGCATATAATGCTCCGCATGCACCTTTGCAAACTACACCAAAAAACAGTGGCCTAAATGAAGATGTTAAGGCGGGCAATAGATATGTTTATGCTGAAATGGTTACTCAACTAGATAATGGCATTGGCCAAATAATTGACGCGTTAGAGAATCAAGGTATTCTAGAAAATACCATTGTGGTTTTCTCTAGTGACAATGGAGGATCGTTATCTCTTGGTTCTAATAATGGTGCTTTAAGAGGTGGCAAAGGCTCCCCTTGGGAAGGTGGTATGCGAGTGCCAGGTCTCATTATGTGGGCAAATCACATCACCGCAGGTCAGGCACTAGATCAACAAATCGCTATTCAGGATTGGTTACCAACTTTACTTGATGCTGTTGGAGGTGAATCATCACCTTTAGAGATCCAAAGTGGACAAAGTATGTGGTCGGCAATAAACAGTGGTATTGAAATCGAACGAAATCCATTGATTATTGGTTCAGCTTCTGGTAGGGCAGTATTTGACTATCCATGGAAACTTGTACGTGAGGGAGACGTTGGAGAGCATCAACTATACAATGTTTTAGAAGATCCCTATGAAAAAGAAAATCTAGCAAAAGTAAAGCCCGAAATTCTAACGCGCCTAGAGACCGTGCTTGCGGCTCTACCCAATGTTCCAACCAGACGAACTGTTGATGAAAAAGCTTCATCTGCCAATGCTAGCATAAAAAAAACACACAACACACAAGGGAGGAATATTGATTATGAAGCGCGCGAGCAAGAGACTCGTGAACCTTGGGCAGAGGCAGCTATCAAAGGAAATAACTAAAATAGCCTATGCCTAACAATAGTTATAATTAATACGGGTTTTGGTGCTAATGAATTGCTGTTTTACGTTTAGATAGAAAAAAGATAATAATGAGAAAAAAGATAATAATGAGAAAAATAATTACTGTGTTAACAATGATGGCTTTAATTCCTTGTTATGGACAAAATCACTTTGTTGGGCTGAAAGGTGGTATAGGCACGACAAACATAAACCCAAGCTTTCTCTCTGACACTGAGAATCGAATTGGATTTAATTATGGTCTGACTTACGATTACCAATTGAATAAAAAGTTTAATATAGGAGTAGAATTCCTATACTTCCAAAAAGGTTTTAGTAATGAAATTATATTTACAGATGCGCTTGGAAAACCAACTTTTTCATCATCTATTAAAACCAATTTAGATTATTTTGCAATGCCGTTGAAAGGTGGTTTTTTATTTGGAAATAAAATTACTGGTTTTGTTAATCTAGGAATTATTCCAGCATTGCTACTTGAAGCTAAATCAATAATACCCGCTACTGAAGGGCTCACAGAAGAAAGTACTAGCTATGATATAGATTATATTAGAAAGGTTGAACTTGGCGGTTTGATTGAGGTTGGAGCTAACTATAAGATAGCATCAAATTTTCTACTATCCACTGCATGTGGGTTTCATCATAGTATTACGAGTATTATCGAAGGTAGCAATTCCCGTAATTATGGAATTGTACTTTCAATAGGTTTAAAATATGCATTGAAAAGAGAATAAAAGGCCAGCACAACGACTTTTTACACAAACCTCAACAACCATAAAATACAAGTAGATGAAATTCTACTCATCAACCAGCAGCAAAAACACCCTTTCAGTTATTTTTTGCAAGTAAACACCCTTTCAGTGCTTCTGAATGGGTGTTTTTTATTTTAATAAATAGATGTCTGAAATTTAAGTAATTAGTTTTTTTAATTAAATTAGTGGCACAATAACCTATTAAAGCAATAAAGTGTAATAGTGTGCTTTATTCGGATGTTACCCATCATTGGACAAAACTTTGAACTCTACACTACGAAATATAAATTGGACTAAAAAAAGTGGCATTCTGATTATAGGATTTTGCTTAAGTGCTATACTTTTAAAGTATTTAGTTCAACCTTATAGAGGAACGTGGGTTTACCAGTATGGTAATATGATTTCACTGCTTGTTTTCTTTGGTGGTGTTTTATGTTCTATAATTAATACAATACTTTTGATTACAAAACATAAGTCTAATTTCCGAATCAATTTGCTTTGGATTTTTTTAAGTGCAATGCCATTTTTATATTTTTGTCTTATGTTGACAATCGCCTTGAATCGAACTTTTGAATAATGTTCTGGAAAAGAAAAAAAAATACATCCACTGGATTTGAATGCTCTTTATGCGGACAAGTGCATGCGGAATGGCCAGCTTTGGCTTTTAAAGCACCAGCAAATTATTCATTCCTGTCAGATATAGAAAAAACAGAACTAGGAAAATTGGATTCGGACTTTTGCGAAATTCACTATGCAGACCAAAGCGATCGCTTCATTAGAGTTAGACTACTTCAAAAACTGAATAATGCTTGTGAATTCTTAGAATATGGACTGTGGGTTTCTTTAAGTGAGAAAAGCTATTTAGATTATAAGGCAAACTATAACAAGCAAAATCATGAGGCCAGTTATTTTGGATGGCTCTGCAATGACATTGCTGAATATGAGCATACATCTAGAATTCCTTGTGATGTAATTACAAAAGGTAATAATGAGAGGCCCGAAATTTTCCCTCATGAAGATTTTGACCACTTGTTTGTAAAAGATTTCTATACTGGAATTACAAAAGTAGAGGCAGAAAAACGAATTGCCACAATGTTTAAAAACGTTGGGTAACAATACCTATATTCAATATGCATTTACTGGGAAGCATTTTAGTTATCTGAAAAGTATACCAAAACATAGTTTTGAATAATAAAATTACTAGTTTAGCTAAACAATGCCTTGGTGGATGTCTAATTACATTGTGCTAAGTAATGCACACAACAACCTACTCAAACATCACTTCCTATTATAAGCTACAATGAATAAATCAAAAAGATTTTGGGATACTGCTTCAAAAAACTACGACAAAACAGAAGAACGTTTTGAATATATTCACAGTGAGTCTCGAAAAAACACTAAAAAGTATTTAGAGCGCAGTCATGTTGTTTTAGATTACGGATGCGGAACAGGCACCGTGTCTTGTGAAATTGCCGACTATGTTCAAGAAATACACGCAATTGACATCTCATCAAAGATGATTGAAATTGCTAAAGAAAAGGCAGTCGATAAAAAAATTGAAAATATAATTTTCTCTCAAACAGATATTTTTGATGCAAAACACAAAATAGAATCTTACGATAGAATACTAGCTTTTAATATGTTGCACACCATTCCTAATCCCAAAGATGTTGTAAAAAGAATAGCTGAATTATTAAAGCCTGATGGCTTGTTTATTTCTGTAACACCTTGTTTAGGTGGTAAATTGTCCTTTTTAGTGGGGTTACAAATTCGACTTGTGCAAATAATGTGTACCATTGGAATTATTCCAATTCCAATAAGAAGACTTAAAAGTACGGATTTGGATGATTTAATCACAAATGGAAATTTTCAAACGGTTGCATCCGAAAAGATTTATAAAGGTGCATCTAGTTATTTTATAGTGGTAAAGAAAAGCATTGAAAAATAAAAAAAGCAGGTAACATAATGTATTTTGCATAGCTGCCCTTCGCTTTAACAACAACACAGACTAACCGCAAACGTGCATAGCTAAAAATAACACAGGAGTCATGCTTACCTTTAAAAATAAAACGCAGGTAATTATTTCTTGTATTTACACGCGTATGTGCAAAGCCTGTAAAATTTACCTTCATTTAAATGAGTGAATTAAAAAAAAATAACCCGCCATTAAACCTTTTCAAGAAAACGGAGTCAAAGCTTGAAATATAGTTTCAAATGGTAGGTGTGTTTTATCGGTTTTGTTTTGTTTGTTTAGCATCAGTGCTCTTGCTTTCTGCTTGTGAGCAAAGCGTTCCTGCAGTTAATGTGATGGAAACCAAAAAGACATGCACAAATGATACCATACTCGTTTACAACTTTGAAGAATTAGCTCCTCTTTTACAAACGAATAAGGAGCAGACAATTGTTGTCAATTTTTGGGCAATGTGGTGTGTGCCTTGTGTGAAGGAACTCCCCTACTTCCAAGCCTTGGCTGATGCGCATCCTGAGCTGGAAGTCGTATTAGTCAGCATGGATTTTCCGGCTGAAATAGAAAGTACACTAAAACCTTTTTTACGCGAGAAAAATATAAATTTAAAAGTAGTACTATTAGACGATCCAGACGCGAACACTTGGATTGATAAAATTGATCCAAATTGGTCGGGCGCTATTCCATTCACCATTGTATTTAATAATAATAAACGTGCCTATTTTGAGCAATCTTTTGAAAGCTTGGAGGACTTAGAAAATCAAATTAATCAAACCATAAACAACTAGAAAAAATGAAAAGAATTAGTATTTTAATTGCCTTTATCGGTATATCGGTCGCAGTATTTACGGCATGTAGTAACGAAACCAAAACCAATGAGGAAGGTTCAGAAGCACATCATGGGGATAGAAAAGGACCACCGCATGGTGACGACAGAAAAGGGCCACCACACGGTGACGACAGGAAAGGACCACCACACGGTGACAGAAAAGGACCACCTAGAGGTGGTAGTCCGGAACAAACCAGAACATTAGAAGAAATTGGTGGTTATAAAATTGGAGAAGTCGCTACAGATTTTAATTTAAAGAATGTGGATGGAGAAATGTTCTCCATGTCAAGTATTAAAAATGCCAAGGGGTATATTGTAACTTTTACCTGCAATGAATGTCCGTTTGCAAAGCTATATGAAGACCGTTTAATTGCATTACACAATACTTATGCTCCTCAAGGATATGCTGTTATTGCCATTAATTCTAATAGTCCAGAAAATGAAATGGAAAACTTTGAAGCCATGCAAAAACGCGCACAAGAAAAAAACTTTCCTTTTGTTTACTTAGTAGATGAAGGATCAAAAGTATATCCAAAATACGGTGCGGTGAGAACACCCCATGTTTTTTTATTGGACCAAGATTACAAAGTACAATACATTGGTGCCATTGACGACAATGCTAAATCTCCGGAAGATGTAAAGGAAAAATTTCTTGAAAATGCAATTGCAGCGTTAGAAAAAGGTGAAAAACCCAATCCTAATTTAACAAAAGCCATTGGTTGTCCTATCAAGCCGAGCAAAGGATAATAAGAGTTTACGATTAAGTTAAATAGAGAAAGAGTCCTGACGTTTATCGTCAGGGCTTTTTTGTATGGATGCTAAGACTACAGAAGATGTAATTAATGCATTAGAAAAAGGTAAAAAACAAAGTACGATTATTACAAAAGCCATTGGTTGTTCTATCAAGCCGAGCAAAGGACAACAAGAGTTTACGTTTAAGTTGTCTAGTCCTAAATAATCGATACAGATTATTAAAGGATTAAATTTATTAATTAAAGCTGAACAATGATATCATTGT
>NZ_QKSB01000013.1 GCF_003234935.1 Putridiphycobacter roseus
AGTAATAGTGTCGGGGATAAGGATTTCAAATAGCTCTAAATCATCAATAAACAAGTTGTAACCATTGTCTTGCGTTGTTGATACTGCATGCGTTAAGCCAGTGATTGATATTGATGTCATATCCACAGTCGGAGTAAAAACTAAGTTAAACTGTTCCCAATTGTTAGGAGCAACACTAAAAGTATCCGAAGATAAATATGACCAATTAGGATCAATATTTGTTAAGTAATCAATATTATTAAACCATTGGTTACTTGTTGGAATTCCGGCCGTACATGTTGGCTTCCCAAAAAGTTCTATGGTGATTGGGTTTGACATTGGCGAAAGTTGGTAACTTTGATTATAGTGATGATTACCTTTTATTTTTAATACATAAGTGTGACTAGCAAATAAAGTATCACTTAAACAAGTGCTTGCGGCCAAAGCACCATAACGTATTAAATTTGCGTATGTATTCCCATTAAAAATACTCAAATAAATATAGTTTTGACCAGCCACAACAGAAGGTATAAAATTTGAATTGTGGATGGTATTTGGTTGACAAATATTACTATAAATAAATGCCATTGTAGAACTTACCTCCCAATTTTGTACCTTATTGAAATCATTTACAGAAGATCCATTTTGATTACAAGGAGTCAAGTTTTCAAACGAAGGGTTAGGAATAATATCTCTTTTAATGAAACAAGAACACTCTTCGTCCAACAAATCAACCAACCCATCTCCATCATCATCCATACCATTGTCACATATCTCTTGGGAGATTCCAAAAAAATAAATAACGATAGATATTGCAGTAAAGATTAGTTTCATTATATTTCAAATATAAATAATTTCCAAAGAACAAAATGTTCTTTGGAAATTATTGTTGGTGTTAATTAATTGATTTCGACTAAGAATGATGAAATCCATGTGACTATAGTTAGACTAGTTGGTGGATTCATTCCCATACTACCGAATGGATAATTGATAATACTTGAACACATAAATGGGTTGTCCTTGGCATAATAACCAACTTCACCATACACCGCAGCCCTCACGCAAATCCATTCCGCATTTGGATATACAGCAATATCAAATAATGGAGAAACAATAGTTCCTGAATTACCTGGTATAACAACATTACTTACCACTTGCCAATTTGGGTCATTACAATCATTTACTGCAAAAACCTGAAATATAATGTCGTCTACATAGTTGTTATCAATTTTTATGGATTGTGCTTGTCCAAAGCCATTAGACAATACCATTGCTAAAACTGCACTTAGCAGCCATTTGTTTAAATTTTTCATATTATTTCATTTTAAAGATTAATAAAAAATAAAACACGGCCATGTTTATGTTAATTATGCAAGCTACATATAAAAAAGCAATTAAAAAAATGTAAAAACTTGAAATACAGTAGCTATATCATTGTTTTTAGGTGTTTCGTCTACAAAAATGGGGGGGGGTAATCGATAGAATAAGTCGTTTGGTCGAAAATATGCAGTTTTTAAGCTGTTTAGTAGTGTTTTAGGTCTGAAAGCCTTGTGTAGTCTGATTTGTAAGAAAAAATAAAACAAACGTATTTAAATACTTGTAAACAATATAGTTCAGTAGTTTGTAGATAGGTTCACTAAAATTTTCACCTCCCTTCCCCGATAGCTATCGGGGCCCTCACTTCGGCAATAGCTCAGTACATGCCTCAAGGAGAGAAATACTGTGTGCTTTGTCTATTGTCTAGCGTCTAGCCTCTAGCCTCTAGTTTCTAGCATCTAGCGTCTAGTTTCTAGCATCTAGCGTCTAGTTTCTAGCATCTAGCGTCTAGTATCTAATTAAAGTCCATTCCTCCTTTTGGTCCCCGAAATAGCTGGATGTTCCAATGGGTTTTCAGGCCAAGCGTGTCGTTTGTATTTGGCACGCATTTCTTTTCTGACTGCGAAATAAGCATTTTCCCAAAAACTACTCAAGTCCCCAGTGATTTGTACTAATTTAAAACCGGGGGATAATAGGTGCATTAATACAGCTGTTTTTCCTTCGTTGATGGTTGGTGTATCCATCAAGCCAAAAACTTCTTGTAAACGGACCGGTAGGATAGGAGTGGTTCCATTTGCTTGATAGTCGAGCTTGATGTGAGAGCCACTTGGTACTTCAATTTTAGTAGGCGCTAACTTGTTTAATGTTTTTTGTTGTTCAAAATCTAAACTGTGGGTCAATACTTCTAAAAGGTTAATCTTTTTTAAATCTTCTGCTTTTTTTATGCCATTTAGGTATGGGGCAAGCCATGTTTCATTGTTTGCTAACAAGGAGGCTGTGTCCACTTTTGGAAATTGGAGGTTTGGATTCAAGGCTTGTAGGGTGATAATTCTATTTTGCCATTGTTGTACCTCCTCGTTGAAGTCTAATAAATGCGCGCCTTCCTTGATGATCGCTTCCGAAATGGCAGCTACAATTTCGGCAGGTTCAATGTCAAGAATGGGTTTTGACTGTAAAATAATACTCCCAATTCTGGTGTCCTTGGTCGCAATCAATCCTCCTTTTTTGGAATTCCATTGGATAGTTTCGACATTTTTTACAAATGGTTTCAAATCGGTTGGATTAAGTGGAGAGGCCAAGTAAATTCTGCCCATTTTGTCGGAATCGTTCATGTGGGCAATGGCTAACCAAGGCTCATAAGCCAAGTCGTCTTTGTGTCCTGCCATGGCAAATTTACCATTGGCCAATTGAAATTGGGCATTGTTGCCCGGTCTTGCAAATGCAATGCGTTCGGGATAGGCGTGTACCAGTAATAAACCCGTATCAAAGGGATCGAATGTAGCATTGTCCACTTCTATTTTAAGCATTCTGCGGTATTGACTGGCTACCTTTTCAATTTTTGAGAATTTTCCGCCTTTTTTATCTTGTTTCCTCGACCTGCGCAAGGCTTCAATTCTTAAATTAATGTCGATTCCTGTTTCTCTTGGCAATGGATCTTTTTCTTCTAAAATAGCAGCCAAATCTGTCCCCAATTGTGCTTGGTCATCTTCAATGGCCATCAATAACAAATGGGCAATTCTAGGGTGACAAGGTAATTTTTGTATGGCTTTTCCGTGTTCGGTCAGCTTACTATCCTTAATGGCGTTTAAGCTTTCGAGTGTCGCAGTACCTTCTTTTAATGCATATGCGGGTGGAGGAGAAAGCCATGTTAAGGTATTAGGATCGTTGATTCCCCAAGCAGCCAATTCTAAGACCAATGGCGTCAAGTCGGCTTCTAATATTTCAGGCACATTAAACTTGGCCAATTGGGCATGTTTTCCTTTGGACCACATGCGGTAGCATGTTCCTGGACTCAATCGTCCAGCCCGTCCTGCTCTTTGGTCTGCAGAATCTTTTGAGATGTGATAAGTCACTAAGCCAGACAATCCAGTTTTTGGATCGTATTTCGCTTTTCTTCCCCAACCTGAATCTACGACTACTTTTACCCCTTCAATGGTTAAGCTGGTCTCGGCAATGGCTGTGGCAATCACTACTTTTCGCTTACCATCTCGGTTAGGCATTATCGCAGCTTGTTGGGCAGAATAGGGCAACTTTCCATAAAGTTCATGCACCGCCAAATCGTCAAATGATCGCCGCAATATACTTGCACAGTTTTTTATTTCTCGCTGTCCGGGTAAAAAAACCAAAATATCTCCTTCTTCTTGCTTTAAGGCTGTTTTCACGACTTGAGCAGTGGTTTCAGCCATCATTTGCTCGTCGTTTTGGTCGACATACTTAACGTCAATCGGATATTGTCGCCCTTCACTTTGCACAAAAGGTGCTTTTAATAAGTCAATCAATTCGGGCATGTTTAAGGTTGCCGACATCACCAATATTCTCAATTCGGGCCGCAGTATTTCTTGGGAAGCCCTTGCCAAAGCCAAGGCCACATCTGCATGAATACTTCTCTCGTGAAATTCATCAAAAATAATCATTCCAATGCCTTCCAAGCCATTGTCACTTTGCAACATTCTGGTCAATATACCTTCAGTAAGAATCTCGAGCTTAGTATTCGCACTGGTCTTAGATTCAAATCGAATGCGATAGCCAATGGAATCACCTACTTTTTCACCCAATAAATCAGCCAATCGTTGTGCAATGGTTTTGGCCGCCAGACGACGCGGCTCCAACATCACAATTTTTTGCCCTTTTAAAAAGGGCATATCCAATAATGCCAATGGTAAAAGCGTACTTTTCCCAGCGCCTGGAGGAGCACTTAAAATTAGTGTATTGTGTTGGATAAGCTTTTCTTTTACTTCAGCAGTCACTGAAACAATAGGCAATTGATGGTCGTTAATGTTAAATGGCATGTAGGCGAATTATGGGGTAAAGTTAATCAATGAAAAGAAGAAAATTAAAGAAAGCAAAGGGCAGTTAGCAAATGGAAAATTAAAGTGTTCGAAAAATTTCACCAACTGCAGCTTCATAAGCGGGTATTGATTTTGATTTCTTAATTTTTTTATAGGTTTTATGGGGATTATCAAAAGTTGTTGCCCAGTATTCCCAAAAGGAGGTCATTTTTGTCAGTACATGACTTTTACCTGATAAGGCTGAAGCATATCCTTCAAAAAGTGTATCGTGAAATTGGGTAAACAATGCTTTTCTATTTTCTGGGTAAACTTCGGTATCTTCCTTAATCATCTGCGCTAAAAATGGATCTGAGATTAATCCACGACCAATCATCCAATGGTCAATAGTAGGGAAACGATTTTTTAATGCTCTATAACTAGCTACAGAGGTAATGTCACCGTTATAATAAATTTTATGTTTACTGTGTTTCAAACAAGTATCAAAAGCATCTAAATCTACGCCTCCTTTGTAAAGTTGTGCGCCTATTCTGGCATGAATGGCTATGTTTTTAAGTGGGAATTTATCCAATATTGGAAAAGTATCCAATATTTCTTCTGCATTGTCATACCCCATCCTCATTTTCATTGAAATCGTGATGTCGGATTCATTGTATACACGGGTTAAAATCTCTTTGATCCTTTCAGGTTGACAGATGAGTCCAGACCCCATACCTCTTTTGGTGACCATAGGGTAGGGACAACCTAAATTCCAATTTAATTCTTTATACCCTAAGTCCTGCACATATTTAATGACAAATAAAAATTCATCCGCATCATTAGTCATGATTTGAGGATGTAAAGTATTTACCGTATTATTTTGTGGTATTAAATCTCTTTGATAACCTGGTTTTATGTCTAGTTTTCCGTTCAAACGAATATATGGCGCGAAGTAAGTGTCGATACCACCAAAATATTGATTCAGTGCGTTTCTAAACCTAAAATCAGTGAAACCTTGTAGTGGAGAAGATAGCAGTGTAGTCGACATTCAAAATATTTCAGGTCAAATATAGTTGGAAACTGTTAGAAGTGTTTTTTTTCTTACATTTTTCTTTAAAACTTAATGCCAACCATACAAACATCATCTCCTTGAATGTCATCCGCAATCCAGCTAGATAATTTGTTTGTTAACAGTATTTTTTGTGTTGCCATTGGTTCCTCTTTTATTTCTAAAAGGAACGATTTTAAAACACTTTGTTTAAATTTAATATTATCGAATCCTTCAAAATGATTTGCAAAACCATCCGAACTTAAGTAAAGATTGTCTCCTTTTTCAAATTCAATGATTTCTTCGCTATATTTTAAAGGTTGGTTTTTAATAGAAACTATTCTTGCGCTATATTCATCAATTACGTCTTTATTTTTTTTAGCAATCAAAAGGCTGTTTTTTTCAGAAGAAAAGTATAGTTTATTATTGTGATTATTGAATCTAACGATTGAAATATGAATGCCATCTTTTACTCCTTTAATGTCTGCGTTTGATTGAATGAATTCATTTAAATATTTGATGATTTCTTGGGGACCAATAAGCTTCTCTCTTTTTACAGCAGTATCTAATGCATCAAAATATAAGGCGCTTAATATAGCACCAGAAATGTTATTTTCTGAAGAGTCTATGATAGCGATAAATAAATTATTATCTACAACAGCCGACCAATAAAAATCGCCCGATAATTCATTTTTCGGTTTTAATAAAATAAAACGGTCCTCAATAAACTGGTGAACATTTTTTAAACTAGGTAAAAAAGCTTTTTGAATTTGACTGGCAAATTGAATACTTTTATTCATGGTAAGGTTGGTATTGTGAATATCCAACTCTTGTTTTTTGATGATTTCTATTTGGGCATTTAATTTGTTTCTTACCCTAAATTCATATGTAATAAAAGCATACAACACATAAATAAGTAAGAAAAAAGGCATCATTGCAAAAGCAATATTTTGGTTAAAAAATGTTTGCTCATACCCAAAATCTAGTCCAATTTTTAAGTTTTGAATTAGCTGAAAATAAACGGCTAAACCATAGGTTAAAAATAATAGGTAATACACATAAGCTATTATTCTTAAGGTTTTACCTAACATAAGAAAAATGATACTGATGTTTAATAAGGAATAACCAAGATTCGCATAAGTAATTTGTCCGTTTGTGACCAATAACCCTTGTATACCTAATACCATTATTCCTAAGGACCAAATGGCGGATGGAATACGAAAATGTTGTTGTTTTTTTAGCGCAATAAATGCAAATACAAAAATAATTAGTCCTATTATTCGAATAAAAAATAAATACCAATAACCAAACACAAGAATTTTAATAAACCCTATGGAATAGATAAAGGAGAATATTAAAAGTAAATTAAAAATCAGTTCCGTTTTTACTTTTTCAAATAAATCAAGTTTATTTTCAAATTCAGCTCCCAACAGAAACACTTTTAATTTGAAGTATTGCTTTTTTAACATTAATTTATATTTTTAAACCTATAATGGTGATATCATCTAGTTGTTCTTCTCTTAATTTTATAGCTTCAAAATGACTGGTAATTGCCATTTCTGTTGCATTAAAATTGTCAGGATTTGAATTTCTTATAAGCGCTTTAAAAAGACTGTAATCTCCCATTTCATGGTCAGCATTCGTTTTAGCAATACCATCTGTAAAAAGATAAAGAATATCTCCTGTATTTAGTTTTATATTTATTTCATCAAATTCATGTGTCTTACTTAAATAACTTAATTTATGGTATTTGGGGTGGTAAGCTTTAGACCTTTTTCCTTTTTGAACTATAAATGGTTGTCCTGCGCCAGATATATGAAGCGATTGGGATTGGTAATTGTATTGACAAAAAGTAATTCTAATATTAGAATCTAAATTGTTTACCTTAAGTAGGCTTTCATTCATAAAGTGATTTAAAAATTGAAGCATACTTTTAGGAGATTTATTTTCTTCTTTTTTTACGGCTTTTTCTAAGCCATTTTTTACTAAGAATGTAAACATTGATCCAGGGATGCCAACCTCTCCAGTGTCGACCAAAGCAAAATATACAATGTCACCTACTTTTTTTTCCCAAAAAAACTCTCCAGGTAGTTTAAGCTTTGGTTGATGAAAGAAAAAACTACTTGAAAAATAAGATTCTATTTCAAACTCACTTTTTTGCTCAATGTCTTTAATTTTTGAAGCCAATTCTATACTTAGTTTTATGGTGTCATTTTTTCGCTCCAGTTTTTCTTTTTGTAGCATTAAAGTTTCTCTTTGCTTTAGCACTTCTAATTTTGCACGCGCTTGAGAATTTATAAAACTATGTATGATAAAAGTAATCATAGTTAATGCAATTAAAATAGCATAAATATTTGGTTGCTCAAAAAAATAATGCTCCCTATCCAAATCATAAGGCAGGTTAATTTTTGGTAAAAGGTTTAAAGTTATTGAAAGCGAAATTATTAAAAAAACGCTGTAATATGTCACTGCAATATTTCGTAAAAAACGGCCTAACATTAAGAAAGAAATCACCACATTTACCATGGAAAAGGAATAGGTAATAAAGGAGGCTTGTCCATTGTTTAGAAGTGCAGAACTAAGGGTGAAAACAATTCCAGAAACAAACCATATTTTCCGGGGTAATCGAATGTCTTTAGTTACTTTTAGTGCAATGGCCATGGCAATGATAAAAGAGAAACCAAATATTTGCGCCGAGACAATCAGCCAATACTTGCCTATTAATGCTGGTATGGTTCCTAAAAAATAAATTACCAAATAAATTAATACGATATGAAATATCAATTCTAATTTGGTGACTTCAAAAATAGTTTTTGCATTTTTTATTGCATCCCCAATTAAATAATTTTTTATCCTATCATACATAGTTTACTCTTTAAAATGAATACAGCTATTGCACATAACAGTTTTAAAAGTATGCGTAAAATAGTTTAAATAATTAACATTCATTGCTATAACCTTTAATAATAACTGTTGTAGCAATGAAAATATACCAATGCAATAAAATTCAATTTTAACTACAGTACAATCTAATGCTTCTTTTTTTAGCGGAATTAGACTTACTTTTATTGGACATATCAATAATCAAACCAATTATGTTTAAACTGATAAAAACCAATGACTATAGGTCCCTTATTTTCTGAAAATATAAAAGAGTACTACCATTGTAGCTTACGTTGGCCTTTTCTCTTTTATATATGCTGGGACTTTAAAAAAAATATTTTTTTGTGAAAAAGATGAGTTTTAGGTTCAAATCATATGAAATTTGAATTCAGGGCGCTTCACTCCATAGTTTGACTTGTTTTGCCCAGTTCATTAAAATAGTTTTTTGCACGTCGAAATCAGCAGCAAATGGTCCACAAACTATTTTTAATTCGGTTTGATTGGTTTCTTTATTTTCTACTAATAAAAATTTTTCTGTGTAGTTCTCCTGCTGGTAATCATTTTGGATATAATAATTACCGAATAATAAAGCCGCATAATTGGCAGTTAAGGTCCCGTTTTTACCATAAAAATAATTTACATTAGTTGTACTTCTCCAATTAGGTTTTAATAATTTTTGCTGGTTTAACACCTGCTTAAAAAGATGGGCATTTTCTGGTTTGGTCATCACGTCCCATATCTTATCTGGAGATGCTAGTATAGGAAGTTGGATGGAAACAAATTGGGTAACAGGTATTTTTTTTATGTCATCCGTGCTTACCCATTGAATTTCATTCCATCTTGCACTGCCATTTCCACCGTTTAATAACCTAAAGCCAACCACTGAATCTTCTTGCACCTGTATTGCTTGTATTACTATAATATAGTCTTCTCTTTTTGAAGAATGATTATAGTACTTTGCCAAGCGTGGTAAAGGCATTACGATAGGTTTTGCATTTGGATATTTTTCTTGGTCAATATATATCAAAGAGGTCCCATTTTGTGTTTCGCTTTTTGTTGGTAGTCGATCATGTACCACAGGTACATTTTGCCAATCTGAAATATCTACAGCAGGAAAACCATTTAAATTATCTGGACAGTACCAACCGCCAAAGGAATGTGGCTCCGTTTTAACAGTCGCCACTGCTGCAGCGGAATGGTTTAACTTGTCTTGGTCATTGTTCTGAGAACAAGCATAAAATGAAAATAGACCCATTATTGTAAGTTGAAATATTATTTTATTATGCATAGCGCAATTTTTTAGGTTTTAATTAAAGGTACGTGACATTCATATAAAATAGCTGTTATAGAATGTAAATTAGTGTAAAGTATGCATAAATGGATCTTTTTATTTTAATTGGATAGCTTTATTTTTAGCCATTTTTTTTTGAGAAAGCATAATATCTTACAGTCTTATGATGGAACATATTCAGTCTATTGTGTACTGCTTTTTTCTTTTAAATAATGAACTTTATGTACAGTCAGAAAGAAAAGCAATTATTGAAGATGAACCTTGTGTGTAAAACGTAAATGAAGACAAGGCATTAAAGTTATACGATTGGAGCATCAGTCTGTCTACAATGGCAATCGTTGTTGAAGATATAGAAATTGAACTGTTTTTGGATGGAGACCACAAAGTCAATGATCGATTGAATGTTTCAGACATGATGGTCAAAAGTGTGAAGACTGAAATGTTGTGCATTTCTTTAAGTATTGGTAATTTGTTGTGTTTTGTTTTTCACTGCGTGAAGTTTTGTTTTTCACTGCGTGAAGTTTTGTTTTTCACTGCGTGAAGTTTTGTTTTTTACTGCGTGAAGTTTTTGTTCTTCACTGCGTGAAGTTTGTTTTTCACTGCGTGAAGTTTTTGTTTTTCACTGCGTGAAGTTTTTGTTCTTCACTGCGTGAAGTTTTGTTTTTCACTGCGTGAAGTTTGTTTTTCACTGCGTGAAGTTTGTTTTTCACTGCGTGAAGTTTGTTTGTTGTTTTACTAGCACTGCTCGTTCACTTCGTGAACATTGCTTGATGGAAGAATTAATAAGGAGATTTACTTACGTGAATCTTAAGGGGGGGAGCTGATCATCAAAAACCATCAAGCGCTGTCGCGCTTGGTTTTTTTTTGCCCCATCCGCTCATTGAAGCGAGCTTCATTCGGGATTGGGCAAAAAAAAAACCAGTTTAGAAAATCTAAACTGGTTTTTGGTGGCGAAAAGGAGATTTGAACTCCTGACCTCCGGGTTATGAATCCGGCGCTCTAACCAACTGAGCTACCTCGCCGCACAAACACAAATAAATTGTGTTTTTTTTCTTAGAGGGTGCAAATATAATTGATTTTTGATTCTTTCAAATCAAAATCGTAATTTTTTAATCAATTATTTTTGGTGACTTCACTTTTTCCTTTAATAATGCAATTTTCAAGACTTGATCCATGGTCTTAACGTAATGAAATTTAAGGCCTTTCAAGTAGCTTGGCTTAATATCGTCAATATCCTTTTTATTTTGCTCACACAAAATAATTTCTTTGATATTTGCACGTTTTGCAGCTAAAATCTTTTCCTTGATTCCTCCAACGGGTAAAACGGCACCTCTTAATGTGATTTCACCAGTCATTGCGAGGTTCTTTTTCACTTTTCTCTGGGTGAATACAGAAGCCATTGCGGTTAACATTGTAATCCCTGCAGAAGGACCATCTTTTGGGGTGGCTCCTTCAGGAACATGTACGTGTGTATCCCATCTGTCAAACAAAGAGGAGTCCACATTGATTAATTCTGCATTTGCTTTTAAGTATTGGTGTGCTAATACTGCAGATTCTTTCATCACGTCGCCTAGACTTCCAGTTAAGGTTAATTTACCTTTTCCTTTGGTTAAACTTGTTTCAATATATAAAATGTCTCCACCAACTTGCGTCCATGCCAGACCGGTTACCACACCTGCAAATTCATTGCCAATGTATTTATCCTTACCGTGTGCAGGACCTAAAATTGTTTTTAATTCATTTTCGTGAACCACTACATTGAATTTTTCGCCCATGGCAATTAATTTTGCGCGGTTTCGAATAATTTTAGCAATTTTTTTCTCTAAACTCCTTACACCTGACTCCGCAGTATAATCTGTTACTACAATTTCTAAAATTTTATCAGAAATAGAAATATTAGATTTTTTAATACCATGATTCTCTATCTGCTGTGGAATTAAATGACGTTTTGCAATTTGAATTTTTTCCTCAACAGTATAACCCGATACTTCAATGATCTCCATTCTATCTCGCAATGGACCTTGAATAGTATTTAAATTGTTCGCCGTAGCAATAAACAAGACTTTAGATAAGTCATAATCTAACTCGACAAAATTATCGTTAAAAGTGCTGTTTTGTTCTGGATCTAAAACTTCTAATAATGCAGAAGAAGGATCTCCGTGCGTGTCTCTACCCACTTTGTCAATCTCATCTAATACAAATACTGGATTGGATGATTTTGCCTTTCTTAGGTTTTGAATAATTCTACCTGGCATAGCACCAATATAGGTTCTTCTATGGCCTCTAATTTCTGCCTCGTCATGAACACCGCCTAAAGAAACTCTTACGTATTTTCTCCCCAAGGCTTCAGCTACTGATTTTCCTAAGGATGTTTTACCAACACCTGGAGGACCGTATAGGCATAGAATAGGGGACTTCATGTCTCCTTTTAGTTTTAATACCGCTAAGTACTCTATAATACGTTCTTTTACCTTGTCTAACCCAAAGTGGTCTCTGTCTAAAATGGCTTGCGCTCTTTTTAAGTCAAAAACATCTTTTGTTTTTTTGTTCCAAGGTAAATCCAATAATAAATCAATATAATTTAACTGTACAGAATATTCTGCACTCTGCGGATTCATTCTTTGGAATTTTTTTATTTCCTTATCAAATGCTTTTTGAATCTTCTTCGACCACTTTTTCTTTGTCGCTCTCTTTTGAAATTCTTTTACTTCAGCCTCAATTGGATTGCCACCTAATTCCTCCTGAATAGTACGCATTTGTTGATTCAAAAAGTATTCTCTTTGCTGTTTATCAATATCAACTTTTACCTTGCTTTGAATCTCGTTCTTCATTTTAAGCATCTTGATCTCGTGCGATAAGTGTACTAACACTTTTTCAATACGTTGATCAATACTTGCAATGCTCAATAATTCTTGCTTTTGATGTACATCACTGCTTAAATTCGAAGAAATAAAGTTAGCCATGAAAGTAGGGCTTTCAATATTTTTGATGGCAAAAGCAGCATCTGAAGGAATGTTTGGTGAGTCTTTAATGATTTTTAAAGCCATTTCTTTCATGGAATCCACCAAAGCTTGGTTTTTGGCTTGGGTCATGTCTAACTTCTCGTCAACAATACCTGTCACCAAAGCTTTGAAATAAGGCTCTTCTTGAATGTATGAGTTAATTTTAAATCTTTTTTTACCTTGTATGATAATGGTCGTTGAACCATCCGGCATTTTTAGTTTTTTAATGATAGTAGCAACCGTACCCAAAGTGTGTAAATCCTCTTTGGTTGGCTCTTGTATATCGGTTTTCTTTTGTGCTACAACGCCAATCGTTTTATTGGTGTTATAGGCTTCTTCTATTAGTTTGATAGATTTATCTCGTCCAACCGTAATCGGTATTACTACGCCAGGAAATAATACGTTATTTCTTAAGGGTAATATGGGTAGTACTTCAGGAATGGATTCCTTATTCATACTATCCTCCTCTTCATCAGAGATGAGCGGAACGAATTCAGTTTCTTGGTCGATAATGTTTGCTAAGTCTAAAAAATCTTCTTGCATAAAGTCAGACATATGTTCAGTTTTTTGTCAGTTTGTCATTTAATTAATGAATACCTATTTGAAATTGTCAAAAAAAGCTTGTTTTTCTTACTTTTTTGGAATGATTGTATTCAGTCCTGTAGTAAGTCAACCTTTGTGCCAAATTTAAACAGTCTGGTATAAATATTTTAATAGATCGATATCAGCAGGACTTAAAGTAATATTTCTTCTTTTCATCATGTTAGTTGCTACTTCAATGGCTTTATCGAATTTAAATTGATCGTTTAATCCCCAGGAAAAAGAAGGGATGTATTTGGGTGGAAATCCGCCGCCAAATACATTGGCAGATACGCCAATAACTGTGGCGGTGTTTAACATGGTGTTTATACCTGTTTTGGAATGGTCACCCATCATCACCCCGCAAAATATATTATCCGTTTGAACCAAGGTCTTGGTTTTGTAACTGTGTATTTTTAATTTTCCGTAATTGTTTTTTAAGTTGGATGAATTGGTGTCGGCACCTAGATTGCACCACTCGCCAATTACAGAATTACCAATAAACCCGTCATGACCTTTGTTACTGTAGCCTTGAAGAATACAGTTTGATATTTCTCCTCCAACTTTACATTCTGGACCAATAGTAGTCGCGCCGTATATTTTAGCGCCCATTTTAACCGTACTGTGTTCGCCCAAATAAAAAGGGCCACGGATAATAGCACCTTCCATTACTTCCGCATCCTTGTCTATATATATAGGACCAGTATTACCATTTAAAATAGCACATTCAATTTTTGCTCCAGGTGCAACGAAAATATTTTCACTACCCATCACTTGATTACTGTCACTAATAAGTGCGCTTTGCTTGTCTTTGGTCAATAAATTGAAATCTATTTTAGCCGCAGCTTCATTTTTTTGGAACAAATCCCATATTTCATGTAGGAGGATTGAAGTTTTGCAAAGTGAATCTATTCTGTTCGCATTTTTTTCGCCCTTCGTACAAATCCATTCATTGTTTAAATATAAGGACTGGTTGTTTTGTAGGCTTTGAATTTCTTGAATTAATGTAACGCCAGGCTTACAATTTGCTGCAATGTGATAATCCGCAGTTTCATCCGCTGGAAAAAGTGTTTGCAAATAGGATTCAGTCTGGTAAAATGTGTCAGTTTTTGAAAAGTTTAATAATCGCTGCCATGTTTCTTCAATGGTTAACATACCAAGCCTTAGTTTTGCAACTGGTCGGGTTAAGGTGAGAGGAGCGAAATTTAAATGCTTGTCGTTATCAGAAAACTGTATTTTCATAAAATTTTGGGTAAAAAAAAAGCCTCAAAATTGAGGCTTTATAAAAGTATAAATAATTTTTAATTATTTCTTTAAATTTTTACCGTATCTGTTCTTAAATTTATCGATTCTACCTGCAGTATCCACAAATTGTAATTTTCCAGTAAAGAATGGGTGAGATTTTGAAGAAATATCCAATTTAATTAATGGATACTCATTACCATCTTCCCATTGAATAGTCTCGTTAGAAGGTGCACATGAATTGCATAAAAATGCATACTCGTTAGTCATGTCTTTAAAAATAACTTTTCTGTACTCTTCTGGGTGAATTCCTTTTTTCATTTTAATTCTATATTAATGCGTCAATTTTATTTCCGAAATCGGAGTGCAAATGTATTAAATTTATTTTTAATAACAATAAATATAATCGTAAAATAATTTTATTTAAATTACGTATACTATCTTTGAGGTAACAAATTTATGAAAAATATTCTAACCCTTACTGTACTATTACTATTAATTTTTGCATCCTCTTGCAAGAAAAATACAATATTATCTAAAGAAAATTTGAGTTTCTCGGTAGATACGGTCTTGTTCGATACCGTTTTTACCACCATTGGGTCGACGACTAAAAGATTGAAATTTTACAATAAAAATACTTTGCCTATCCTGGTTGAAGAAATTGAATTAATGGGGGGAAGTAATTCTCCTTTTAATATTAATGTAGATGGTGTTTCAGGGGATAGTTTTGAAGCGGTTACTTTAAAAAGCGACGATTCTGTTTTTGTATTTGTAGAGGTTACCCTCTCGGTGAACAACGGAATCCTTCCTTTGGTTATTGAAGACTCTATCCGTTTTAAAACCAATGGCAAAAATCAATATGTCAAGCTGGTGGTTTGGGGACAAGATGCCTATTTTCATGTCAATGAAATTGTAAGTGATAACGAACCATGGATGAACGATAAACCACATGTAATATATGGTATTGCAGGTGTTGGTTTTCCAGGTGTAGATTCTAATTTAACCTTAACTATTCCAGCAGGTACAGAAGTGTTTGGACATAAAAATTCTTACCTCTATGTCTATAAAAGTACTTTAGTAATCAATGGTTCCTATGAAAATGAAGTCCTCTTTAAACACGATAGATTCGAGTCTTACTATGATGATCAAGCAGGGCAGTGGGGTGGAATTATTCTGACCCAATCAAAAAACTCAGTCATCAATTATGCCAAAATTGAAAATGCAGCCATTGGATTGCGCGTAGATACTACTGGTGGACCACAAACTTTATTATTGCAGAATACCATCATTCAAAATAGTCAGTTTTATAACTTGTTTTTAAATGCAGGACCCATTGTCACTGTTGAGAATTCTGTTTTTGGTGATGCAGGAATCATTTCTGTTTATCTTTTTGCTGGCGGAGAAGCAAAATTCAAGCATTGTAATATGGTAAATTATTGGAAGGGCTCAAGGGGCGGACCAAGTTTTGCCATTAAAGATTATTTTGAAGTAGAAAATACGATTTACATCAGGCCTTTTTTGAATACCAGTTTTGATAACTGTATCATGTACGGCAATGTGGAAAATGAATTGGTGGTCGATACCATTGCTACAAGTCCAGCACCTTTTGATGTCGTATTTAGAAACTGCTTATCTAAAAGAGAAGAGGTTTATAATTATACTAATTTTACAAACATGATTTGGAATCAAGATCCATTGTTTACTGATGTATTCACTTTTGATTTTCATTTAATGGACGCTTCTCCATTGTTTGGTGCAGGAAATAATTTAACTGGTCTTACAACAGATATAACTGGTAGCGCAAGAAATGTAAGTACACCAACGATTGGTGCTTACGAAAATTAGTTAACGGTAAAGCTAGCAGAATCCTTAGCACTTTCTCCTAAGAAAGAAAAGTCACTATAGGTCACCAATTTTACTTGGTAACTCCCCGGAGTATCAAATTTCTGAACAAAATAGATGTCATTCCAACCCATAGTATTTTCAACTGCGGAATCAGGTCCGATTATTGTCCAAGCATAACTCCATTCATTTTCTGAACAAGAGGTGAAAGTGATTGATTCTCCGGTATTAATGGTAGTTTTATCCATTTCAATACAAGCGGTTACTGTCTTGTCTTTGTTACAAGCAATGGTGAAAATACTGAGAATTGCTAATAAAAATAAAAATGATTGTTTCATGGATAACGTTTTGACAAATATATAAAAGAATCAAAAGTAATCATTTAATATTTACAGATTGAAATCAACAATTTAATATGAATTAAACAAAAGTAGCCACAAATGTAATAAAACCGGGCTTTTTGCGTTTAAATGGATAAGTTGTAACCAATTCTTTAAAGTTGGTTATGCTAATGCAAGAAAAAAAAACCAAAACCAAAACAAAGTAATTATGCCAATTAATCCCATTTACCATCACACAGAGGAAAAGCTAAAAGAAGAGCTTCTGTGGGTGCAAGCGGCGCAAAAAAATCCAAAGCGGTTCGCGCCACTTTACGACAAGTATTATGAACAAATCTTCCGGTATATCTACCAGCGGATGGACGATAAAGAACTTGCTTTTGATGTCACCAGTCAGGTGTTTTTAAAAGCCATGAATAACATTGAAAGATATGAATATAGAGGTGTCCCGTTTTCGTCGTGGTTATACAGGATCGCCAAAAGTGAAGTCTATCAATCGTTTAGAGATAAGAAAGCCAAGAGAACTGTTAGTATTGAGTCTTTTCAATTAGAAGGGATGATAGAGGAATGGGAGGAAGACCGAACAGAAGACAATCGAAAAGTACTGCTGAGTATTATTGGCGGTTTAAAAGAAGAGGAAGTTCAGTTGGTGGAGATGCGTTATTTTGAAAAACGATCTTACCGAGAGATTGGAGAAATATTGGAGTTGACTGAAAACAACGCCAAAGTAAAAACGCATAGAATAATAAATAAAATGAAAAAAATTTATAGAAAATCATATGGACAATTATAATATTAAATTAGATCGACCAAAGTTGACGTCCGAAGAGATTGTACAGCGAAAAGATTTTGATACATTAATGAATAATCATGAAATTATTAAAAGGCCTTTTCGAAAGTCACCCTGGTTTTTTGGGGTGACAGGAATGGCAACGATCGGTTTATTATTGGGGGGAGTATATACTTTTACTTCCTCCAGCCATAAACCCGAGGAGCAAGCTTTGCAAATAGTGAAAAATGATTCCCCAAAACTGGAAGCCAAATTAGTCAGCCTTGAAGTGATGGAACCTGCTCCAGAAAAGGTTTTGGCCATGCAATCACCGCATGAAAATAAGCGAGAATTAAAAAAAGTGAAAAACGAAAAAAAAAACAACTATGATAACACAAATACTTTAATTGAAAATACGGTTAAACCAATGGTAGAAGAGCCTGCTGTTCAAAAAGAAAAAAAGCCATCAGAACCATTAGATAAATCAGCAAATGTTAGGTCGGGTTACTTAGATAATCACCCAAGAATAAACGGGAAAATTGGCGGAAAATTAAAAATGTCTGAAGTAGAAAATAATTTCAATATTTTAACGGATTCAGAAATAGAAGTGCTAAGCTTTGAATTACATGTCGTCACCGAATTTGGTGCAAAAGTGTATCAAAATAATAGCAATGCTCTGACAAATGAAATGAAAAATGCAATTTTAAAACAAGGCGTGAATAGTGAAATTTACTTTGAAAATATTCAAGGTGATGTAGGTGGAGGAAAAAAAATGAGATTATCCCCCCTGAAGTATTCCTTGTCGAAATAAATTGAATTGTTAAAAATCGTTGGATTCAAATAGCTAAATGAAAGGCATTTTTTACCTTTGTAAAAAATAATTCATGTACAAAGCGATTATCCGACCTATTTTATTTGCATTCGACCCGGAAAAAATACACCATTTTACTTTTGGATTTATCAAATTTGTCCATAAAATTCCATTTGTTTCCAGTATCTTAAGTCGTGTCTATACGGTAAAGGATAAAAAATTGGAACAAAATTTATTTGGTTTAAATTTTAAGAATCCAGTTGGACTAGCAGCTGGATTCGATAAAAATGGAGAACTTTTTAATGAATTGTCTGCTTTTGGATTTGGATTTATTGAAGTAGGGACCGTTACCCCTGTGGCACAAGAAGGAAATCCTAAGAAAAGACTTTTTAGACTGAAAGAAGACCGTGGACTCATTAATCGAATGGGTTTTAATAATAAAGGGGTGGATGCCTTAGTGGAAAGATTGAAAAATAGAAAAACCGATACCATTATTGGTGGAAATATTGGAAAAAATACCCAAAGTGATTCCGATCAATACATTGAGGATTATAAACAAACTTTCGAGAAACTCCATGATGTAGTAGATTATTTTGTCGTTAACATTTCCTGTCCCAATGTCGGTAGTATGGCAAAATTGCAGGACAAAGATTTTATCTTAGAACTATTAAATGCTTTGCAAGCTATTAATCATTCCAAAAAGAAACAAAAACCTATTTTATTAAAAATTGCACCGGACTTAAATGACCAACAATTGGATGAAATTATTGAGGTAGTTCTTGCCGCTAAAATTCAAGGGGTAATTGCATCCAACACATCTACTAACAGAGCAGATTTGAAAATGAGTGAAGCCGAATTGGATAAAATTGGAAATGGTGGACTAAGTGGTCAACCTGTGAAAGATAGAAGTACGAAAGTAATTGCTTACTTGGCTAAAAATTCTAATCACGCCTTTCCAATTATTGGTGTAGGTGGCATTCATTCAGCCAAGGATGCGATTGAGAAAATAAAAGCAGGTGCTAGCTTGGTACAAGTATATACAGGCTTTATTTATGAAGGACCAAAATTGGTGAAATCCATCAATAAAGAAATTGCTAAGTTGAACTTATTACATACAAAATGATTAAATTAATTGAATGTCCACGTGACGCCATGCAAGGCTTGCATGATTTTATTCCAACAGAGGTAAAGGCAGCTTATATAAATGATTTATTAAAAGTTGGGTTCGATACCATTGACTTTGGTAGCTTTGTTTCTCCGAAAGCAATTCCACAACTTAAAGATACTGCAGCAGTACTTTCTAAATTAGATTTAACCAATACAAAATCTAAATTATTGGCCATTATAGCCAATGAGAGAGGAGCCAATGATGCCGTACAATTTGAAGAAATAAATTATTTAGGTTTTCCTTTTTCCGTTTCGGAAACGTTTCAACAAAGGAATACAAACTCCAGTATCGAACAATCATTGACTAGAGTAGAAGCTATTCAAAATTTATGCGTGAAGCACAATAAAGAAATGGTAGTATACTTATCCATGGCTTTTGGAAATCCATACGAAGATCCTTGGAATGTAGATGTGGTTGCAAAATGGGCAGAGACTTTACATGAGAAATTAGACATTAATATTTTAGCACTTTCCGATACTATTGGTGTTTCGAATAAGGAAAATATAACTTACTTATTTAAGCATTTAATTCATGAGTTTCCAAAAGTAGAATTTGGGGCACATTTGCACAGTACGCCAGAAACAGCAACTGAAAAGATTGATGCGGCAGTAAAAGCAGGATGTAAAAGATTTGATGGTGCCATTAAAGGCTTTGGTGGTTGCCCAATGGCGGCTGACGATTTGGTTGGAAATATGGCAACCGAACAAATTATAAGTTACCTAGATGACCAGGCCATTAAACATGATATTGATATGAATTATTTTCAGAAAGCGGAAAATGAAGCAAGCAAGGTATTTCCCATTTAATTTAATAATGATGCAAAAAATATTCACCAGTATTATACTCATTTTACTAACTTTTACCACCCAAGCTGGTCAGTTTGAGCAGACTTTAGGGAAGTTTAATAAAGTTAAGATTATTGGTAATTATGAAGTCAACTTAATACAAGGGGATGTTTCTAAAATTGTGGTTGATAATAAAGATGCTAAAGTACCTGATGAGGCTATTTTATTTTCCATTATTGATACTATATTGACCGTTCAGCTGCAGTATGATACTTATGTGAAACGTAACTTAACTATCGATATTTATTACCAAGAGTTGATTGAGATTGAAGGAAAAAGAGGGGTGAGAATCTCTTGCCAAACCCCCTTCACGAATGATTTAAGCTTGTTTGTAAATGCAGGTGGAAAAATTGACGTTAAAGTCAATACTGAAAATTTATTGGTCAAAGTTTCTTCAGGCGGTTCAATACATGTGGATGGTAAAGTAACTTATTTAAAAGCGGATGTCAATGCTGGAGGACTAATTGGAGCTTCATTTTTATTGGTGGAAACTTGTGCAGCAACGGTGCAAATGGGTGGAGAAATAATATTAAATGTTACCAATTCTCTTGTTGCAACGGTGAAAGCTGGAGGTGTTATTTCTTATAAGGGAAATCCGGTAGAATTGTCTAAATCTATCAAATTGGGTGGAACCATTGAAAAATTATAATCAAATGAAAGTACTTTTTTATAGCCTTTTGGCTGTGTTTATATTGGTAAGCTGTAATAATCAAAGCAGCGTAAATAAAATAGATAACTATTTTCCGAGTGACACCGTTTTGGTCGAAAATGATTATCCAGGTATTGACAATGAAGTGGTGTTAAAAGCCATGCAAGACTTGAAAATTTGTACGCTTTCCGATACCAGCACGACCATTGCATTGTGTGATTACACAAAATTTAGAATCTTTCCGGTTGGTCCAAATATTGATTTGGCTAAAAGCTTTATCCTAGAAATGAAAGAAGGAGTGTATGACTCACCTGTAAAACAAGTATTGGTCATTGAAAAAAGCTTTAACAAGTATAAAATTATTAACCGTTATTTAGGTTTTTTAATGGAATATCGAACCACTGAATCAGGTTATAACGATTTGTTAATGGGGTATAAAGATCCCGAAATGGGTTTAATTGGAATCAAACATGCTTGGGATAAAGAAAAATACGAGCCAGTTGATGTCGAAGAAATCAATGGGTATTTTATCCAAGAAGCGTTAAAGGATTCTATCAATCAATTGTTTTTACCTAATTTCAATGCTGGTTATTAATCAGTGGAGAAATATAATTTTATCTTTTTTCATGGTATTGCTTTGCAGTTGCGATCGGCAAGCGGAAGTGATTAAAATTGCACCCTATGAATTGTTTCACGACAATGGTGCAAAAGTCTGGTTGTTAAAAAGTCAAATGGTTAACGGTGTAGAAAAAATACCAACAGATAGAAAGGAGAGGTGGACAATAGTGTTTTATAAGGACCATACTTTTGTGATTAATAAGTTAAAGTCCTTCGGGAATTGGTCCTATCAACAAGGTAATTTTAGTTTTAATAAAAATGCAGATACCTTAATTTATAAATGGGTGAGTGGTGATGAATTTAAACATCAACTCATTGATTTTAATAATACTTCCTTTAAATCCTTATTGGTCCATCAATCCGATTCCATTGAATTTACTTATACTTGTATGGATAAAAGAGCGTATCGCAGCAATTATGAAGATGAAACACAAGAAGAAATATCGATTTACTATTAGTCTTTTTTTTGCCTTATTGCTCACGAGTTGTAATCCATTTTCTATTCAATTATTATATCAAGGTGAAACCAGTGTCAAAACGCATGCAAGGGCTTTAGATTACCAAGACTCTTTATTGTATATCGGCAGTCAAAAAGGCAATGTCACCACTTTTGATTATGTGAACTTATGTGAAGTTGATAATGTACCTATTTCTGGGGCAGAAGACCTGAGGGGATTAGTTATTGGTCCACAAAAGTCAATAATTTGTATCAATTCTGGCAAAGAAGGAAATGTCTACCTGCAAAACGATAGTGCTTTTCAAACTGTTTTTAAGCAAAGCGATTTGTTTTTAGATGGTATTTGTATAAACGACCAAGGCATTGGCTTTGCCTTTGGCGACCCAATCGATTCAAAATTTTCTATTTTAAAGACTGTGGATAGTGGAGTAACATGGCATTGGATGGATACCAATTGTTTGCCCAATGCGCTGGTAAATGAAGCGGCTTACGCAGCCAGTAATTGCAGTATGCAGTTAATAGACAGTACCATTTATATAGGAACAGGTGGGGGAGCAGTGACTCGAGTATTAAAGTCTACCGATATGGGGGAAAGTTGGCAATATTTAAATACGCCAATGGTTGCTGGAGCTTCTTATGGCATTTATGCACTTTCTTTTTGGAATGCACAAGAAGGTGTTATTACTGGTGGCAGTTATTTAGATTCTTCTTATTGTGATAGTATGACATTCATTACCAATGATGGTGGCCAAAGTTGGACAAACATTAGCAAAGGCTTACCAGGTTATATGAGCAGTATTCAAAGTTCTAAGGATGGCAAGTTAATCGTCGCCACCGGCCGTATGGGGACTTATTATTCCCTCAACCAAGGCGAAAAATGGAAGCTACTGACTAAAAGGGCTTACTACACCGTTAAATTCAGTGATTCCTATGTCTTTCTGTCTGGAAAAAATGGTAGGATAGGGATTTATAGCTTTTAGCTTAATAGCCTTTAGCTATTGGCTTTTTGCCTTTAGCCTTTAGTAATTAGCGATTAACATTTGTCTTAATAATTGGTACTTGTGTCTTAATACTTTTGTCTTTTGTCTTATGTCTTATGTCTTATGTCTTTTGTCTAGCTTCTAGTGTCTATTTTCAATTAAATAATTAGCAAACACTATTCTACAATCATTGTTCTAACTTGAGTAATTAGATTTGAATTGAGTTTTACCAAGTATATTCCAGTGTTCAAATTTGTTCGAATAGTTAAATCATTTAACTCTTTAATTTTCTCGAAATATACTATTTGTCCTAAAGTATTATAGATTTCAATTTCTAATACATGTTTGTCATCCTGTGTGTTAACATGAAATGTTCCATCACTTGGATTGGGGAATAATAATATTTGATACTTTGAATTTTTATTTTGCACACCAAGATCATATTGACAATTTAAACTGAAATATGACTGATTATCTTTATTAATCCATGCGTTATTACTGAAAGCAATATCGTCTACTTGTATACAGGTAAGGTTTGGGTTGTTTCTTACGTCAAATTTATAATCTATCAAAATGTTACTATTATTGCCATTTTGTAAATTTAGTTGATGCAAATTATTGCTAGCACAATTAATCCATTCAAGTTCATGGTTGTTCTGTAAGTTTAACACTTGAATGTTATTCGAATCGCAATCTAAAAGTTCTAATTTGCTAGAATTGGACACATCCAGCGCGTTTAATAGATTAATTTTTAAACCTAGTTTTTCTAAGGAGTCTTGCTCACTCAAGTCAAGAGAAGTGACTAAGTTGTTCTCCATGAAAAGTGTCCTTATTTTTTCATTTTGACTCAAATCTAAAGATGTTAATAAATTATTATTGAGATTTAAATACGTTAATAGTGGGTTTTGAGATATATCAAGTTCAATTAATGAGTCAGAACAAGTCAGCTCTCTTAATGAGTAATTTGAACTGATATCGAGAGAATCTAACCCTAAATTTCCAATAAGTAGAATCTCTAAATTTAGATTTTGACTAAAATTAATGCTATTACAGCTTAAATTTGATAAGTAAATATACTTCAATTCGGTATTTGTCATGATGTTCACTGAATCTATTGTTGAATTGGAAAAATGAATTTTTTCTAATTTTAAGTTTTGACTTAAATCTGGATTATTTACTGCAACATATGAAAGGGTTAGTTCCTTTAAAGAATCCATGGTGTGAATCGGAAAAGAACTGCCACTGTATTGACTGACCTGTAGTTCATTTAAATTATTAAAAGCTTCCAAACCTGTCAAGTCACTTATAAATGGAGCGTTAATAAACAGGGAGGATTGGGCTTCCGCATCAGTATTTAAAATTTGTCCATCCGCAATTGGGTCCGAATCTATGTTTAAGTTGATTAAATAGATTTCAAATGCACCATCAGGAATACTCGTGTATTGTGCATAAATAAATTGGAAATGAAAGAAAAAAAAAAGTAAATAAAGTATTTCATAAAATAAATTTTAAATTTTTGACCCAAATTAAATAATTATTAGCTGTATAATAAGTTTTTAGGTTAGTTTTTTGATGAAATTTTGAAGTTTTTTTCTTTATTTGGAAAAATTTAATTGCTTATTTAACTGCAGTGGATTACAGTTAGTTTTAGCTAGGTTGGTACAACATTGGAACGAAAGCATAGTTTGGACATATGTTGACTGTCTAGCATCTAAAATCTACTATTTTAATGCTAAAACTTACTCTTGGCTGTTGCCAATTTCAATCTCCATATAGCTATCGGGATTATTGAACAGTTTGCAATCTATTCAATCCTCTGGTGTCGGATAGAAGTATAGTTTTACAAGCAGTTAAACTAAATCTAGACGTAATAACTTTGTCTAACTACTTATTTTGTCTAGCGTCTAGCATCTAGTGTCTAGCTTCTAGTATCGTTCTGAAAAAAGTAGATAACTTCCACTTCTTTCAATTAAATTTTATGGTTCCTAAATTAAAAATTCTTACATTTAAAAAACGACTTTTGGTAATGAAGCAAATCTATTTACTTGTACTGTTTTGTACTTCTTTGGTTTTCAGCCATAAAATAGTCGCGCAAAAATATATTGGGGCAGGAAATGCACAAGGTGTTACCGTAACCAGTAGTCACAACGCGAAAATATATCCAGGAATTTATACTGCTTCAGCTCAAAACACCTTGCAAGGAGAAGGACTGATCGCAAAAAAAATGGAAGCCACCCGTTTCTTGACCCAAGCTGGGTTCGGAGGAACACTTGATGAAATAGATTGGATTGCCAATAACAGTATTGAAAAATGGCTAGCCAATCAATTGGCAATGTCACCAACATATTTGGCGGATTCTACCCAAATGGCTTATGATATCGGTCTCGAAAATTACATAGCCAACGGTGGTGACTCTTCGAATTATACTTATCGACCAGATGCCAGACATACCAGTTATGCTTGGTGGACCAATACCATGTTGGCAAAAGATCAATTGAGACAAAGAGCGGCTTATGCATTGAGCCAAATTATGGTCATTTCTTTTGAAGGCGACTTGGCAGGTTATGGTATTGGTGTGTCAGACTATTACGATATTTTAATAAGAAATGCTTTTGGGAATTATAAAACCATGTTGTCAGAAATTTCTGAACACGTGGCCATGGGCGCTTACTTGAGCCATTTAAATAATCCAAAATCCGACACTGCGAATAATATTCATCCAGACGAAAATTATGCTAGAGAAATCATGCAGTTGTTCAGTATCGGTCTTTTTCAATTGAATATCGACGGTTCTCAAAAATTGGATGGAAACGGTAATCCAATTCCAACTTACGACAATAATGACATTAAAGAATTGGCAAAGGTTTTTACCGGACTCTCAGTTGGAGCTAGAGAAGATGGTGGTAACCTGTATTTTTATTTAGGAACATGGGCTGCAGATTTTAAGGTGCCCATGATGATGTATGAAGACCAACATGAAGCGGGGCAAAAAACAATTATTGATGGCCATGTTATTCCTGCTGGTCAAACCGGAAAAGAAGATATAGCGGATGCGATTGACCACTTGTTTAACCACGCAAATGTTGGTCCGTTTATGGCCAAGCGATTGATTCAGCAATTGGTAAAGTCTAATCCTTCGCCTAACTATATTCAAACAGTAGCTGAAGCATTTAATGATAATGGAGAAGGTGTTAGGGGAGATATGAAAAAAGTCTTTAGTACCATTTTAATGCATCCAGAAGCAAGGACTTGTGCAGCTATAAACGACCCCGCTCAAGGGAAATTAAGAGAACCAGTATTGCGGTACACACAGTTTGCTAGATTTTTTGGAGGCAATAGTCCACACCAAGGTGGAAGGTATTTTAATTACCCAAGTTTTTTGAGAGACCGAGTAGATCAAGCACCCCTGCATGCACAAACGGTATTTAATTTTTATAGTCCCGCTTTTTCACCAAACGGCCCATTGGCAAATGCCAATTTGGTTGGACCAGAATTTGAAATCCACAATACCAGAACGAGCATTGGTTATACTGATATGGTTTATTATTGGGTAGAATCAGAAATTTTATTTTTGTCTTATTCTTCAGATGCTTTGAATAGTCATATCACCACTTCCGACTTGACCTCGCTGACTGAATTGGCAAAAGATGAAGATGCCTTGATTGATTATTTAGATATTTATTTATGCCACGGACAATTGTCGCAAAACACAAGGTCGATTATAAAAAACCAATTAAATGCTTTGGACCCTGGTTTGTCGGGCATTGATGCAAAAATTAGATTAGCAGTTTATACCGTAATGATTAGTCCCGATTATGTGGTCTTAAAATAATTAAACATGAAACAGAAAGGCGATAATTCAAGAAGAAGATTTATAAAGCAAGCTAGTTTGGCTGCTTTAGGACTTTCAGCACCTGTTTCTGCAATGATACAGTTTAAGGCGGTAAATGCCATGATGAGTGCACCGCCGCCGCCGCCTTTTGGAAATTACAAAGCCTTGGTGTTTGTATTCTTAGGTGGGGGGAATGACTCTTTTAACATGCTTATGCCGAATACTACTTCGGAGTATAACGATTATGCAACAACCCGCTCAAACCTCGCCATTCCTCAAAACGACTTGTTTGGAATCGCAGGAAATAATTACGGGTTACATCCAAATTTGGGAGGTATCAAACAATTGTTTGACCAAGGAGATGCGGCCATGGTTGCAAATGTAGGGACACTGATAGAACCCACTACAGTAAACCAATACCAACAGGGTACAGCGCCTATTCCTGTCGGATTATTTTCACACCTCGATCAATACAATCACTGGCATTCTGGTCGTGCTGACCAGAGAGTAAATGTAGGCTGGGGCGGACAAATTGCAGATTTATTGGGATCGACCAATATCAACCAAAATATTTCCATGAATGTTTCCTTGTCGGGTTCAAATTTGTTTCAATTTGGCAATCAAACCGTGGAATTTGCCATGAACCAGAATGGTCCTAAATTGCCTTTTTATTATAACGAAACATGGGGCAATAACCAAGAACGAAGGGCAATGACCGATAGTTTGTTGGCACACAATTATTCCGACCCTTTTCAAAAAACTTATGCGGATACTTTTAGAAAGTCAATTGAGGCGAGTATAGAATTTGAACAAGCTGTAAACAGTTTACCAGGTTTTAATACGGCCTTTTCTGCATCAAGTATTTCTCAAGAAATGGAAATGATTGCTAAAACAATTGCGGTAAGAGATACTTTAGGCTTTGAAAGACAAATATTTTTTGTGCAACACAATGGCTGGGACCATCATGATGATTTATTGATCAACCATGCCAATGGAATGCAAGAGGTAAATGATGCCATGGTAGAATTTAAAAATGTATTGGACGAAATGGGCGTCTTCAGTGATGTGACCACTTTTGTAGGGTCAGAATTTGCAAGAACACTGACTTCAAACGGAAACGGAAGTGACCATGCTTGGGGCGGAAATGCGATTTTAATGGGAGGAGATGTAATTGGAAATAACGTTTACGGAAATTATCCTTCTCTACAAATTAACAGTCCACAATATTTAGATGGTGGCGTTTTGGTGCCGACCACAGCAACCGATTCCATGTTTTCTGAATTGGCACTTTGGTATGGTGTGGAACCAAACGATTTGTCAACCATTTTTCCGAATGTGGGTAATTTCCATAATTTGGCCACTTTAAACACACAAAATCCCCCAATGGGATTCATGACCATGTAAGATGAAATATATACTTTCGACCATATTACTCTTTACTTTAGCCACCAACGGATTTTCGCAATGCTATCCCGAAAGGCATAATACCACCTGGTTTAACCAATGGATTTCTTGTGAAAAAACGGAGAATCCAAATACAACACGACCAGCGTCACATTGGATTATGTATGATTTTGGAACTGAAATGAAAATGTATACATTGAATATTTGGAACATCAATGCACCCGACTTATTGAGTGATGGCATACAAAAAGCCAATATAGATTATTCTTCAGATGGCATTACCTGGTTAGAATACGGTGAAGTAACCTTTAACCAAGGTACAGGTGAAAACACCTACGAAGGACAAAATGTGTTGAATTTTAATGGAGCTGTAGCAAAGTATTTATTGATTACCAGCGAAAGCAACTACGGTGGAAATTGTGCTGGTTTTGCAGAAATGAAATTAGAAGTCGATTCTTTAAAAGTTGTCCCAACAGATCCTTCAGTAACAGATTCCTTGTCAACAGACTCTATTTGTATTGTGGCGGATGTATTTCCAAATCCAATGATCAATAATGAATTGTACATTACCTTAAACGAACAATGTGTCCACGCCGTTAATTACAATTTGACGGATGCAAATGGTAGAATATTGATTCAAAATACACCCATTGCTTTGAATGAAACGGTAGAAATTCTTAAAGGTAAAGAATTGGCTCCGGGGGTTTATATTGTGACTTTATTGTCCAATTATGCCAAGTCGGAATATAAGATTGTCAAACAATAAATCAGGAATTTTACACTGGTTTTAACGGGTAAATAATCGGAATAGGTTGTTTCCTTCAGGATAAATAAGAAAAAAATTATGAAAAAATAATTTACGTAATCTTTTTAATAATAGTCGTTTGTGGTATTTTTCAACAGTTTTTATCCTTATTTAGAAAAAAAACGTAACTTTTTTAACCCAAAGTTCGAATTAAATGAATTAGATTTGTTGCAACAAACAAAACATGAATTTCAATCAATTACATCATCATCATTTTCATATTTGCTCTCAGGCGAACAGGAATTGATATAGGTATAATTTAAAAATATTTTCAAACCCGTCTGAGTAAATCAGATGGGTTTTTTGTTTTCTATCCTTTTGTTTACTCAGATATTTTAATTTAAAAATGAGTAAACTAAAAATTGCAATCCAAAAAAGTGGTCGATTAAGCACAGATTCTATTAACTTATTGAAATCCTGTGGAATTTTTATCGACAATGGAAAAGATCAATTAAAAGCAAATGCCACTAATTTTCCATTAGAAGTATTGTACTTAAGGAATGCGGATATCCCACAGTATTTAGAAGATGGTATTGTAGATATTGGTATAGTGGGAGAAAACCTGTTAATTGAAAAAGAGAAAAAGGTAACTACGGTGCAACAGTTAGGTTTTTCAAAATGTAAATTATCCTTGGCAGTGCCAAAAAAAGTAGAAGTAGGGGATTTATCTTATTTCGAAGGTAAAAAAATTGCTACTTCTTATCCCAATACTTTGACAAAATTTCTGGAGAAAAATAGTATTAATGCTGACATTCACCACATTTCAGGTTCGGTAGAAATTGCGCCAAATATTGGCTTGGCAGATGGTATTTGTGATATTGTAAGCTCCGGAAACACCTTGTTTAAAAATGGACTGAAAGAAAGTATTGTCCTCCTAGAATCTCAGGCAGTACTAGTCAAATCCAATCAATTGGATGTTGAAAAAGAAAAGTTGCTCGATAAGTTATTGTTTAGAATTAAAGCTGTGCAAAAGGCAGAAAAGTTTAAATATATATTAATGAATGTACCGGATGATAAGGTAGCTGCAATTTCAAATATTTTACCTGTCTTAAAAAGTCCAACGGTTCTTCCACTGGTAGAAAAAGGGTGGAGTTCTATTCACTCTGTAATTGAAGAAAAAAAATTCTGGGAGGTTATTGATTCTTTAAAAGAGGCTGGTGCCGAAGATATTTTAATCGTTCCAATTGATAAAATGGTATTATAATGAAAATAATTGAACAACCCTTAAAAAGTAATTGGTCAAATTTAGTGAGACGACCGATAATAAAAGAAGAAAAACTGGACAATGCAGTAAGACAGATCATGTTGGATGTTAAGCAAAAAGGAGATTTGGCTATTTTCCAATACAATGCAAAATTTGATGGCGTCAATCTAGATCGTTTAATTGTTTCTCCAAAAGAAATTGAAGCTGCAATTTTAACGATACCTAATCAATTAAAAGCAGCAATTGAAGTGGCTAGAAAAAACATTACTGCTTTTCACCAAAGTCAACATATAGTGGAGCCAATAGTTGAAACTACCAAAGGCGTAAAATGTTGGCGGAAATCTGTAGCTATTGAAAGTGTGGGACTGTATATTCCTGCAGGTACTGCACCGCTTTTTTCTACCGTACTCATGTTGGGAATTCCAGCTAAAATTGCAGGGTGTAAAAAAATTGTACTCTGTACTCCTGTCTCAAAGTCGGGGAAAGTTCCAGCTAGTATTTTATATACTGCACAATTGATTGGAGTAGACATTATTTATAAAATGGGAGGTGCACAAGCAATTGCTGGATTGACTTATGGGACGGAAAGTATTCAAAAAGTAGATAAAATATTTGGACCAGGAAATCAATTTGTGGCAAAGGCGAAAGAATTTGCGCAACAAGCAGGAATAGCTATTGATTTACCAGCCGGACCAAGTGAATTGTTGATTATTGCTGACCAAACAGCTGTACCCGAATTTGTTGCTGCCGACTTATTGTCACAAGCAGAACACGGTGTAGACAGTCAAGTGATTTTACTTTCAAATGACAAAGTGATGATCGAAAAAGTGTTAGCAGAGGTAGTAAAACAATTAGTGGATTTACCAAGACAAGCAATTGCAAAATTGGCCCTTGAAAATAGTAAGGTGATTTTCTTTTCTACGTTAGAAGATTGTGTACTATTTAGTAATACTTATGCACCCGAACACTTAATACTAGCTGCTACGCAAACTGAAAATTTGGTAGATAAAATTACTAATGCAGGTTCTGTTTTTATAGGGAATTATAGTTGTGAAAGCGCTGGTGATTATGCCAGCGGAACTAACCATACTTTACCTACTAACGGTTTTGCAAAAACGTATAGTGGTGTTTCCTTAGATAGTTTTGTTAAAAAAATTACTTTTCAAGAGCTTTCTAAAGAAGGGATTAAGAATATAGGAGAAGCCATAGAGGTGATGGCTACTGAAGAAAAATTATACGGACATAAAAATGCTGTCACCCTGCGTTTAAATAATTTGGAAGATGAAGAAAATAAGTAAACTAGTTCGTCCCAATATTCTGAATTTAACCCCTTACTCCTGTGCAAGGGATGAGTTTAATGGAGAGGATGCCATTTTTTTAGATGCAAACGAAAGTCCCTTTGGTAACTTGAACAGATATCCTGATCCCTATCAAAATGAATTAAAAAAACACTTGTCCTTAAGTCAATCCATTCCAGAAAATAATATTTTTATAGGCAACGGTAGTGACGAAATTATTGATTTGATTTTTAGAATATTTTGCAGACCAGGATTAGATAAAGTGATTTCTTTTACCCCAACTTATGGCATGTATGAAGTGTCTGCAAATATCAATGATGTAGCATATATTAAAATTCCATTGGATGAGCAGTTTCAAATCCCAAGGAGTGCATTGGAGGCGTTTTATACGGATTCTAAAGTGAAAATTATTTTTATATGCTCGCCTAACAATCCAACAGGTAATCTGATGGATCAAAAAGTGATTGCTTCCATCTGTAGTAATTTTCAAGGTATTGTTGTAATCGACGAAGCATATATTGATTTTTGTGGACAGGCTTCTTGGAATAAATCTATTGCTGATTATTCAAACTTAATTGTACTACAAACATTGAGTAAAGCTTGGGGAGCTGCTGCGATAAGACTAGGTGTTGCTTACACCAATGACTTTATTAATAGTTTATTAAATAAGGTTAAACCACCCTATAATGTGAGTCAACTCAATCAAGATAAAGCTTTAGAGGTGTTGAAAAATAAATCTGTTTACGAGAAAAATATATTATGGATTCAACAAGAGAAAAGTAAACTGATAAGCGCTTTAAACCAATTACAAATCGTAGAAAAAATATTCCCTTCTGAAACCAATTTTATACTGGTCAAAGTAAACCATGCAGAGGCTATTTATCATTATTTATTAGCTAATGGGGTGGTGGTCAGAAATAGGGACAAAATTATGGCCAACTCTATTAGGGTTAGTGTCGGTAATGCCAAAGAAAACAATGCTTTGATTAGCGCTTTAAAAAAATATGAAATATGAAAAAAGTATTATTTATAGATAGAGATGGCACCTTAGTCATTGAGCCACCGGTTGATTTTCAGTTGGATAGTTTTGAGAAGTTAGAGTTTTATCCCGGTGTTTTCCAATTTCTTTCTAGAATTGTCATTGAATTGGATTATGAACTAGTGATGGTAACCAATCAAGATGGTTTGGGGACGAATTCTTTTCCTGAAGAGACTTTTTGGCCGGTACAAAATAAAATAATTCAAGCATTTAAAAATGAAGGGATAGTATTCGAAGAGGTGCTGATTGATAGAAGTTTTCCTGCAGATAATGCAACAACAAGAAAACCTAGAACAGGGTTGTTGAATAAGTACTTGTATGGCGACTATGATTTGGGTAATTCTTATGTAATTGGCGATCGATCAAGTGATTTAAAATTGGCAAAAAATCTAGGCTGTACCGGTATATTTATTGGTGACATGCAAGAGGACGCCATATTGAGTACCAAGAGTTGGGCAGATATTTACTATTTTTTAAAAAATGAAGCACGTGTGGCTAGTCTGAAAAGGGTAACTAACGAAACCAATATAGATATTGTATTGAATTTGGATGGCAATGGAAAAAATAACATAGATACTGGATTGGCATTTTTTGATCATATGCTAGAACAAATAGCTAGACATGGAAATATAGATTTAGATATTCAAGTAAAGGGTGATTTGGCAGTTGACGAACACCATACTATTGAAGATGTTGCCCTATGTCTAGGAGAGGTTTTTTTAAAAGCTTTAGGATCAAAAAAAGCGATTGAAAGATATGGGTTTTTATTGCCTATGGACGATTGTTTGGCACAAGTAGCCATTGATTTTGGCGGTAGACCTTGGTTGGTATGGGCAGCTGATTTTAAGCGGGAAAAAGTAGGGGATATGCCTACAGAAATGTTTATGCACTTTTTTAAGTCATTTTCTGACGCCGCAAAATGTAATTTAAACATCCAGGCAAGTGGAACGAATGAACACCATAAAATTGAAGCCATTTTTAAGGGATTTGCTAAGGCGATAAGAATGGCTATAAAAAAAACAGAGGATTATAAAATACCAAGTACAAAAGGAATATTATGATAGCGATTATAAATTACAATGCTGGTAACATCAGATCAGTACAAAACGCACTTAAAAATTTAGGGTACCAAAGTGTGATTACTAATGATATTGATGTAATAAAAAATGCAAGTAAAGTAATTCTTCCAGGCGTTGGTGAAGCAAAGTCCGCAATGCAATTCCTTAAAGAAAAAGGACTAGATGAAGTGATTTTATCCCTAAAACAACCCTTTTTAGGGATCTGTTTAGGGTTGCAGTTAATGTGTAAACATAGCGAGGAGGGAGACGTGGCATGTTTGGGGATATTTAATGCCAATGTTCGCTTGTTTCCGCCCAGAGATATTGTCCCACATATGGGATGGAATAACTTAGTAAAAAGATCTGGGAAACTAACTGCAAATATACAAGCAGAAGAGGATGTGTATTTTGTACATAGCTATTTTGCGGAAATAAGCAGAGAAACTACAGCTGTTTGCGACTACATTCAACCATTTTCCGCGGTAATGGAAGACGATAATTTTTATGCCACACAGTTTCATCCAGAAAAATCTTCAAAAGTAGGGGAGCAAATACTATTAAATTTTTTAAAATTATGAGAATAATACCAGCAATAGATATCATAGATGGAAAGTGTATTCGACTGACTAAAGGTAATTATGATGCAAAAAAAATCTATAATAATCATCCTTTAGAAGTAGCAAAGTCATTTGAAGACCATGGTGTTCAATATTTACATGTAGTGGATTTAGATGGAGCCAAGGCGAATAAAGTAGTTAATAATAAAATATTGGAGGAGATAGCTACGCAAACGAATTTAAAGATTGAGTTTGGCGGTGGCATAAGAGGGGAAGATGATCTAGTAAAAGCTTTTGAAGCCGGTGCCGATCAAGTTATTGTAGGGAGTGTTGCAGTTCAAAAACCAGATGTATTCCTAGATTGGTTGTCTAAATTTGGACAAGAAAAAATTATTTTAGGTGCAGATTGTATGAATAGAAAAATAGCGACAAATGCCTGGTTAGCTACCTCCGAAATTGATGTAGTGGATTATATTAAAAATTATCGCGACAAAGGCGTCCAACATGTAATATGTACAGAGATTAGTAAAGACGGCATGCTGGCTGGCACCGCTAATGATTTGTACAAAGAAATAATAGCGGAAACTAAAGTGGATTTAATTGGGAGTGGTGGCGTTTCTTCCTTGCAAGATTTAGAATTACTAGCCAAATTAGGTTGCGCTGGTGCCATTATAGGGAAAGCTTTTTACGAAGGGAAAATTACTTTAGAAGATTTAGGAAGGATATGTTAAAGAAAAGAATTATACCCTGTTTAGATATTAGAGCAGGAAGAGTGGTGAAGGGAATTAACTTCGTTGGTGTAAAAGATGCAGGAGACCCTGTAGAATTGGCGCTTAAATACGTTGCAGAAGGAGCAGATGAATTGGTGTTTTTAGATATCACTGCTACTGCCGAAAAAAGGGAAACTTTTGTACCTCTTATAAAAGAAATAGCAGCCAATATTAATATTCCATTCACGGTTGGTGGTGGAATTAGTACTATTGAAGATGTTAGTAAAGTGATACAAGCGGGAGCAGATAAAGTGAGTATTAACTCCGCGGCAATTAAAAATCCAAATTTAATTACAGCCATTAAAAATAATTTTGGAAGTCAGTGTGTAGTAGTAGCCATTGATACGGATTATGTAGGAGAAGCATGGAAAGTATTTTCAAAAGGAGGACTTGAAGAAACTAATTTAAATACCATAGATTGGGTAAAAGTAGTGGCAGATTTAGGAGCGGGTGAAATATTATTAACTTCCATTAAAGAAGATGGTACTAAGGCAGGTTTTGCTTTGGATGTCATCCAACAGGTTTGTGCCTTGGTCAATATACCTGTTATAGCTTCAGGTGGGGCCGGGAAAAAGGAAGATTTTTATGATGTATTTAAACAAACCAATGCAACGGCCGCGCTTGCAGCTAGTATATTTCACGAAGACATTGTATCGATATCCTCTATTAAAAATTTTTTAAACATATATAATATACCAGTAAGATGAGAATAGATTTTAAAAAAGGGAACGGTTTAGTTCCTGTAATTATACAGCACAAAGACACTTTTCAAGTATTGATGTTAGGTTATATGAATGAAGCGGCTTACCTTAAAACCGTTGCAGAAAAACAAGTAACATTTTATAGTAGGAGTAAAAAAAGATTGTGGACGAAAGGAGAAGAAAGTGGGAATTTTTTAAACGTAGAAAGCATTCAGTTAGATTGTGATAAGGATACCTTGTTGATAAAGGCTGACCCAATAGGTCCTACTTGTCATACTGGAAATGTTTCTTGTTTTTCTACTTTAATTGACACGTCTTTTCTATATGAATTAGAAGCTGTTATATCTGATAGAATTAATAATAACATTAAAGATTCTTATACGAATGAATTGTATCGAAAGGGGATTAATAAAGTGGCGCAAAAAGTAGGAGAAGAGGCTGTTGAATTGGTAATTGAAGCCAAAGATGAGGATATAGATTTGTTTAAAAATGAAGCGGCAGATTTGATGTATCATTATTTAATTTTATTAAAAGCAAAAAATGTTAATTTGAAAGAAATAGAAGGGGTTTTGAAAGGAAGAATAAAGCGTAAATAGGAGATTAAATCAATTTTTAAGGTGTTTTTTCGCGACAATTGAACAGGATTAAGCGAAGGCACTTGAAAATTTATTTCTTATCTTCGTGCGCGGAAATCGATTAGCATGAAAAAAATATATAAGTATTTACTGAATAACTTACCTCGACCAATGTTGATTAGGCTGAGTTATGTTTTTAGAGTATTTGCACCTTTGGTGTATAAAGGCGACAAGGTAGAATGTCCAGTATGTGAGCATAAGTTCCGTAAGTTTTTATCTTATGGTTCTGATGTAGCGCACCGAGATAATGTTTTATGTCCCTACGATTTAACCTTAGAACGTCACCGTGTGATGTGGTTGTATTTAAAACAAAAGACAGATTTTTTTACAAAACCAGATTTAAAAGTGATGCACATAGCACCAGAGCAATGTTTTCATGGAAAATTTAAAAAGCAAAAGAATTTAGATTATGTCACTGGTGATTTATTGTCGCCAATTGCAGACTTACATTTTGATTTACATGATATTCCCTTAGAAGATAACCAATACGAAGTAATATTCTGTAACCATGTAATGGAACATGTAAAAGATGATTTACAATGTATGAAAGAATTGTATAGAATTATGAAGCCTGGAGGCTGGGGAATCATGCAAGTGCCTATCGATACTTCTCGTACTACAACTTATGAAGATTGGTCGATAACTACTCCTGAAGAGAGAGAGAAGCATTTTTGGCAATACGATCATGTGAGATTGTATGGTTTAAATTATCCTGACCGATTAAGAGAAGCTGGATTTAATGTAGAAGTGGTTGATTTTTCTAAGGAATTACCGACAGAAGTATTTGAACGCTATAGAATACCTAAGTCAGAAGTATTATATATTGTTTCAAAGTAAACTTTATTCCATGCCATAGAGCCGCTCGTAATAAGCAATCAATTTGCTATTCATGATTTCAACTACCTTGTTGTGACTTCTTCTTAAAATAGGAAGCGTAGCGAGTGTTCGGGCATAAAAAGGAAAAGGAGGAGATAATTGAATAAAAATATTACTTTTTATTAATAAAGCGCCAAAACTCATATTTGTTCCACCGTTATAATAATCATTCTTATAGGTTCGGTTTGATGAATCTTTATAGTATCTGTAATCTCCGTCAAGTCTATTTCCTGCATAATTTAATGCGGTGTCCTCTTTGATAATACCAAATTCAGCGGTTAAAAAATTAACATTTGAATCAAATTTAACTAATTTAGGCATGAGCATAACATCTAAAAACGTTACACTGTCCAGCTGGTTATTGGCGACATATTTTGAGTCGTCACTGTAGAAAAAATAAGTTGGACAGAAGGTAAATTTATCGTTGAAAGCAGCGACAATAGACTTATTGGTTTTCAATTGTTCTTGGCGCACATTTTCTGCATCTGCAAGATTGCCAGTTCTTGTTAAAATATCAATTTTTCTTTGCTTTTTTTGTAGCCTAACCAACAAGACGCCATCTTTTAAATAATTAATATAAAATTCAGCAATGTGGGCATTGTCAAGGCCTTTTAATTCACTCAATTGCTGATTGAAACCAGCAAATTGAATGATTAAAAAACTAAACAATAAAATAATATTTTTTTTCATTTTTTTTGTATTTACAAAATGGATTAATGCTTACACCAATTTTCTTCCAACAGCATTTCCAATAGCAGGTAAAGATTGCATCAAGGCATTAAATTGGTCGTGATTCAATTGTTGTGATGCATCAGATTTTGCTACAGATGGGTCTGGGTGTACCTCAATAATTAAGCCATCAACACCCATTGCCATACAAGCTCTTGTCAAATCAGGAACACCATATGCATGTCCCATTGCATGACTTGGATCTAAAATAACAGGTAAATTGGTGTATTCTTTTAAGTAAGCTACACCACATAAGTCAAGTGTAAATCTAGTTTTGTTTTCAAAAGTTCTTAAACCACGCTCACAAATTGCCACATTATCATTTCCACCGGAGAGTACAAATTCAGCACATTGAACAGTTTCTTGCAGAGTAGAACCAAATCCACGTTTAATCATTACCGGTTTATGTGTCTTTGCACAAGCTCTTAAGATTCCTTGGTCATACATGGCTTTTGCACCAATTTGAATGATGTCAGAATGCTCAATTACTTCGTGCACATGCGTCGCATCTCTTACTTCTGTAATAATGGCTAAACCGTGTTGGTTTCGCATTTTGTCTAATAATTGAAGTCCATTAAAACCAAGACCTTGAAAACTATATGGTGAGGTTCTTGGTTTGTAGCAACCACCACGTAGCATGGTTAAGTTGTGTGATTTTAATAGGGCAGAGGAAGCTTGAATTTGGCTTTCTGATTCCACCGAACATGGACCAGCAATCATGATGGTGTTGTTTGTATTTCCACCAATTTTTACATTTCCAAACTGTATGGTTCTGGTTTCTTTTTGGTATTCACGTGAAGCCAATTGCATGTCGTCCTTAAAAACATAGCTATCTAATACATGTTCCCTAAATTCACTAGGTACTTCTTTTAATGATGAGGATGAAATCAAGACAAAAAAGTCTCTTTTTTCCACTATAAACGAGTTTGTTTTAATGGCGATTTCATTAGCTTTTGTATTCCCTATTTCTTTCTTTAAGTGAATAATCATAATTCTCCTTTTATTAAATTCATAAAATTAATTGTTCCAACTAACGCTTGGTTATTGTTTATTACCGGTAGGTAAAGTATTGTTTTATTTTGCTTTTTGACAAACCTTAATAGTTGGTAAACGGTATAGTTTTCGTTTGCCACTAATGGTGTTTTGTTTACCATTTCTTCAAGGTTTAACTGGTTTAAATCGTCCAAATGATTCATTAAGCCTTGCCTTAAGTCTGCATTACCTATAATGCCTTTAAAAATATGATTTTTATCGACAATTGAAGTAAATCCTAAATGCCCTTTTTTCATGGCATTTAATATGTTTTCTAAGTCAAATTCTGTATCCAAAATATAGGGTGACTCATCTAGGTCTAACATAAAGTGTTTGACTAGAAAATGAGACTCAATCTCATTTAATTTTAAGTTTAATAAAGCGGAGCCAATGGTACTGGCATTGAATAGGTATGAGCCAGACACTGAAGCGTAAACTCCCATGTTCCTGAGTATAAACGATACTTCTCCATTTACACCACCATCTACATGAATGCGCTTATTTGGATATTTCTTTTTAAAATCTCGAATGCGTCTAAAATTACTATGGTCAAACTTTCCACCACTTTCCCCTGGAACTGTCGCCATAAATAAAATAAAATCAAAGCTATCTATGTAGTTGTCAAACACATCAATAGGTGTATTTGAAGTAATAGCTAAGCCTAGTTTTCCATCAAACTCTTTAGGAATATCTAGTTTTTTATCTATTAAGTCTTCGTATTGAAAGGTAACGTATTCCACATTTAAAGCGATAAGCTCGTTGTAAAACTTAGTTGCATCATCTGTAATGATATGCAAGTCGACTGGAATATCAGAATGTTGTTGAATAGTCTTAATGTCTTCAAAAACACCTAAATTGTCTTTACAATCCACATGAATTAAGTCCACGTGGTTAGCATTCAAGTTTTCTATTGTTGTCAGTATATCGTTTTCCTTGTCGGAATAAATGGAAGCTGAAATTTTCAATTTACTTAGTGATTAATGGATTAAAATAGGCATCCGTAATTTCAAGTGCAAAATTAAGGTTTTTAAATACAGTAGTGTCAATTGCACGTTCTAAAAATACAATATCTTTCCACATTTTAGCTGGAATACTATCGTATTCGGGATTTAAAATCATTTTTAAGACAAATTCCTCAGAATTACTGGTCAATTTAACAGATTGTGTTTTATCTGCAGCAATTAATTGATGCGTTTGAAAATAAGAACCCAAAGCATCTACATAGCTTACATCAATTTCTTTGGTGTAATATATTTCTAGATTGCCAAATTGTTTCATTTTACCATTTGGCGTACCACAGGCATACAATAAAAAGGAAAAGCATACTAAAATGATGGTTTTAAAGGGCATTTTGAAAGATTGTTTATACATTTATACTTCAACTAAAATGAAGGTATAAATATAGCTTTTATGATTGAACTGATAAACAAAAAATACATTGGCGGTAATAACAGGATATCTGTCTACGATATTCAAATACCAAAGGAGCCGAAGGCAATTATTCTATTTGCGCATGGTTATAAGGGATTTAAAGACTGGGGTGCATGGAATGCGGTACAAAACTATTTTGTAAATGCTGGCTATGGTTTTGTTAAATTTAATTTTTCACATAATGGTGGAACGGTTGAAAATCCAATTGATTTTCCGGATTTAGATGCTTTTGGAAATAATAATTATTCCCTAGAATTGTTTGATTTAAATAAAATGACTTCAATTACTTATAAGTATTTAAGTGAGTTAAAGCTTGAAGTGCCTGTTTACCTAATTGGGCACAGTAGAGGTGGCGGAATGGCGATTATTCATGCGGCACATGATCCAAGAATTAATAAGATAGTTTCTTGGGCAGGTATTTCAGATATTGAAAAACGTTTTCCGGTGGATGAAGAGTTGGATGATTGGAAAATAGCAGGGGAAAGGATCGTTGAAAATGGAAGAACCAAACAACAGATGCCCCATTATTACCAAATGTATGAAGACTATATTTTACATAAAAGTAAACTAGATATTAAAGTAGCTTGTGAAATATTAAAGCAACCATTTTTACAAATACATGGAGATATGGATTTGGCGGTAAGTATCAGTGAGGGGATTATGATTTCTCGTTGGACAGATACGGAAATCTGCATAGTAAAGGGTGCAGGACACACCTTCCAAACCAAGCATCCATGGAATGAAACAGAGTTGCCTCCCGACTTATTAAGGGTGTTAGAAGCTACTTTAACATTTTTTGAGAAAGAAAATCAAATTACAAGTGATTCCATAGAAGGATAAAAAAATAAAACCCTTAACTTTGTGTTTTTCAAAATTCAACCATGGAATACATTATTCAAGGCGGACAATTGTTATTGAGCCTTTCACTATTAATAGTTTTACACGAATTCGGACATTATTTACCTGCAAGATGGTTCAATACGCGTGTGGAAAAATTTTATTTATTTTTTGATTATAAATTTTCTATTTTTAAAAAGAAAATTAAAGATACAGAATGGGGAATTGGATGGATTCCTTTAGGAGGATATGTGAAGATATCTGGTATGATTGATGAATCAATGGATAAGGAACAATTGGCTAAACCACCAGAAGATTATGAGTTTAGGTCTAAGCCAGCTTGGCAACGTTTGATCATTATGATTGGTGGAGTAACGGTAAATTTAGTCTTGGGTTGTGTTATCTATATTTTCTTAATGTTCGCTTGGGGAGAGCAAGTCATTACTGCTGATAAGGCCGAAAATGGGTTTGCAATTGAGACTTATTTTAAACAGTTTGGATTTGAAGATGGTGATAAAATTATTGCCATTAATGGAGAAACACCGAAAGATATTTCAAGGTTAGGATTAGAGATAGCCCTAAATGATGCAAGAACATTTGACGTTTTACATAGTAATGGGGAAAAAGAAAGCATAGTTTTGCCTGAAGATATTGACATGACTATGTTTAAAGAGGGGGCTATGAACCCTTTTACCATGAGGTTACCAGCAATAATTGATTCCACCTATGGTGTAGCTGCAGAAGCGGGTATACAAAAGAATGATGTCATTCAAAGTGTCAATGGACAAGAGGTTGCTTATTGGGATGAATTTAGAAACTTGGTGCAAGAAAATAAAAACGAACTATTAGCCATTACGGTTGAAAGAGATGGTAATTTTGTACCGTTAGAAGTGCAAGTGGATTCCATGGGGAGTATTGGTGTGGCGTTGCAATCGAATATAGAAGACAAAATAACGACTATTAATTATGGCTTTTTGGCCAGTATACCTAGAGGGGTTGAGGCTGGTTTTACCACTTTAGTAAATTATGTAAAACAATTTAAATATGTGTTTACGGCTAAAGGAGCGACTAGTGTAGGTGGTTTTGGTGCTATTGGTGGTCTTTTTGATAAGACTTGGAACTGGCAGTCGTTCTGGGAAAATACGGCTTTAATATCCATTATCTTAGCCTTTATGAATATTTTACCAATTCCAGCTTTGGACGGTGGACATATTATGTTCTTAACTTATGAGATTATCTCTGGTAGAAAACCAAATGAGAAATTTTTGGAATACGCACAAGTAGCAGGAATGATATTCTTATTGGCATTATTGGTTTATGCCAATGGAAATGATGTGGTGAAATTATTTACCGGCGGATAAGCAAGTAAGTACTTATAACAATAAGAAAGTCTTTATAAAAGATGTGAAAGCCAAAGTTCTACTTTGGCTTTCTTTGTTTTTTCAAATTCCGTATTAAAGTCAAGCAAGGTGCTTTAAAATGCATGGCAGTCATTTGTAATAACTAGGGAAAGTAGTAAGTTGGTTTTACCAGCTGTCATCCCGTAGCAGTGTACTTTTAGTGGGTGTAAAAAACTTTTGATACCAACATGTTTGCCCAATTGTTTTCACTTATTCCGATTACAGAAATGTAGTATTTAGAGTTTGGGTTTAATGCCAAGTTTGTTTCCATAAACCTATCGGTCACATTAGAAAAATCAGCAGTAGTAAATGTTTTATCTTGGGTATAGGTGCCAGAAATTAGGGTACCTGTTGAGTCATTTATCAATTGTAAATAAGTGGTATTACTTTGTGCTGTTTTATCTTCCCAAGTAAATGTAGCTGTATTATTACTTGTGGTAATGGTTAATAAATCTTCAGTTGCTTTTTCAATTTTATTTGTCTCCAGTTTAATCGGACTTGAAACGTAAAGCTTGTCACTGCTTTTATAAGTTATCACAATAAACTTTTCATTATTTTCGGTTGGAATTGAAAATGAACTTACTTCACCATTAAATAAAGGCTCTATCACTATTGGGTATTTGTTTATTGGTTTGTATGATTTGTAATCATACGGTTCCTCCTTGTCTTTTAATTCAAAATATTTAAAGTCATCAGCATTATTTTCTGCATGAAAATAGACAGTGGGTTTTATATTGCCAGTACCTTGGGGGTAAAGTTCTGGGTCTATTGCTTTGGCAGCAAAAACAAGAATGTCTCCTTGCTCTAAAGCAGCGTTTTCGCTCAAATAAGCTGCTAAGTTTAGCTTGTGCGCTGTTTTTTTACAGCTTACTAAAGCTATGGCGAATAATAAAAAGTATTTGGTCATAATCAAAGAATTTACTTGAATAACGTAGTTAAGTGTTAGTTATTATAATGTTGCGCCTGCTGATTATGACATAAAGCTTTTCTTTTTATGTGAAAAATACATTTTTTTGAGTAAATTTAACTTGTCTTTTCTACGTTCGAGAGATGAGTAAAATTGGGCAATTAAAAATACAATTTATGAAAAAGGAATACATTTTATTATGGAGTTTTATCGTATTGGGGTTAGCATCTTGTAAGCAACAGGTTTATTTAACAATTACGCAACCTGCGGCGGTTTATCTTGCGCCGGAACTTCAATCAGCGGCCGTTGTCAATCGTTCTTTTACAACCGGAAATTCTAAGGTGATTGATATTCTCGAAAAAGGGTTAACCTTAGAAGGAGATATCGATAAAAAAGGCGCGCAACAAATTATTACTTCTTTTTTCGATCAGTTGTCCCTAAATCCACAAATGAAAATCATTAAAATATTAGATAGTTTATCCGTGGTAAATGGCCCGGTAGCCAATTTCCCTAATCCATTAAATTGGGATGAAGTTGCGGATTTAACAAGTGGAAATAATGCACAATTGCTTTTTTCTTTAGAATTGTATGATACCGATACCCAATTAAAATACGGTACCCAAAAAGTAAATAAGGCAACGCCCTTGGGTAATATCCCATTTGTGCAACACACGGCAACGGTGACTACTTTTATAAAAACTGGTTGGCGTATTTATGATGTGGAAACCAAGCAAATTATTGATGAATTTATTTTAACCAATGATTTTGTTTCTTCCGGTTCTGGAATAACCCCCATTATGGCGTTGGCTGCAATTGCGAACCGTGAGCCGGGCGTAATTAATTTGAGTAGTAGAATGGGGGAGTATTATGCTTCTCGATTATTAGATCAGCAAGTAAGTGTTTATCGAACTTTTTATAAAAAAGGTTCTGATGCTTTAAAAATGGCCAATAGAAAAGCGGAAGTGAAAGATTGGAAAGGAGCTGGGGAGATTTGGAGAAAGGAAATGACAGCGTCAACTAAGAGTAAGACAAAGGGAAGAGCGACTTATAATATGGCGATTTATGAAGAGATATACGGAAACTTGGATCAAGCTTTATTATATGCGCAAGAAGCCTATACTACCTATAATATTAAAATGGGAAAAGAATATGCAAGAATCATTCAACAAAGAATTAATAATAATCAATACTTAAAATAAGTGCCAGCATAAAATGGGGAAGAGAACCACTCAAAAACCCATTGGATTAAGGAGAAAGTCGAACTGACGGAATAAATTAAAGTTTTGGGGTGTTAAATAGCTTTAACTTTATAAGTATTTTGTCTTGTGATATTTTTTAAACGACCTTATAAAAATAAGCTTGTCTCTACCCATATTAAAATAAAAAAGGGAGCATAATTGCTCCCTTTTTTATTAGTTTTTTGCACCACCTAACCGTTCAAAGGCATACTTAAGACCAACTAAACCATATCGGCCAAGTGTAAGTGTGGTTTGTTGCTCATAAATGTTCTGCGTATAACTTTGACTTAAGCCAGTGTTTTGGTTCAGTAAATCGTTTCCAGATACAAATACTTGTAATTTTCTAGATTCCAAAAGGTTGAGTCCAATACTAAAATCGACAATTAATTGTTGTTTATTAGTGGTGAAGTCAGGATAAAAATAATGTTTTGCTTTTCCATTAATTACCCATCTATCCTTAATGTTATAAGTAATGTCTCCATAGTAGTTATAGTTTTGAAAGTTGTTGTTAAAAGAAGCATTGTCTTTATACCGATTAAGGGAGTAGTTGTAAGCAAAACCACCTCTTAAGTCCCATGTTTTTTTACCAATATTTTCAATATTAATAGAAGGACTTAAAAGATATGTCGTGTATTCATCACGCACATTGTTTAAGTTTATTAATCCGTTAGAAATAGACGCGGTGTTCCCAAAATGAAACTTAGTTTTTATGGCATGAAGGGAAGACCCATAAACCAAAAATGAACTGATGCTTCTTTCTGTGCCAAAGTTTTCTGGGATGATTTCCTGCACATAGTCCGCATTTAAATTTTGAGCATATACAATGTTGTTTTGCGTATACGAACCGGTTAAATTAGCCATAAAAAAAGTGAAGTTAAACTGGTTGAACGTTCGGTATCTCAAATTTAAACTGTGTTCATATTCTGGCTCCAGGTTGATGTTTCCTAAGACTACCTGGGAAGGGTTCGTATTGTCTAGTAAAGGTTGTAATTGGTTTAGTGTTGGTGCATTGGTTGCCGTTTTATATTGTAACCTTAAGTTGCTTTTTTTATTTACATCCCAGTTGATAGTGGCTTTTGGCAATACATATTGGTACACTTTTGGTGTGGAGAATATTTCTGCTCCCGATAAATTTAACATTTCATATTTTGCTTCTATGGTTGTTTTCATGGTAGAGGAAATGTATTTATGTGCTACTGCAAAGTCTGAAGTTGCTTTCGTGTAAGCACCAGTAGCCGTTAATAAATCATTGATTTTCTCTAAGCCATCTGTCAAATCATACACCTTTTTATCCCTAGATTCATTTTCTAATAAATAGTCGACATTAAATTCCAATAATTGATTGGTAGTTAATGGTTCCGACCAAACAAAATTCCCCTCTATGGCGCTAGTCTCTTGAATAGAGATTTGCTTTTGATTCGTTAAAAAAGAAATGGGAACACCTGAGTTATATAGGGTGTTTAAATATTCTAGACCAGTTTTTTGGTCATTATTTGTGTAGTCATAGGCTAATCCAAATCCAGTAAATCGACCTGGTTTAATGAATTTCTTGCGGTAATTGATGTCTCCGCTGTATTCATAAGATAAAGTATTTTGACCAAGATCAGTATTAAAAGCACTGACAATATTTTGATCGTTACTTAAATTTCCAGTATAATTTTTAGTTAAATAATCCGTATTGCTCCAGGCGCCATCTAAATCGATATTAAAAAAATGAGTGGAATCAAACTTTTGCTTTAGACTAATACTACCTCTGTTGTTATAAGAAATGTTATTTTGAGTAGTTATTTCATTCGTATACACTGTAGAATCATTAAAATAAGTTTCTCGGTCTACAGTTTCATTATATTCATTGTTAAAGTTATTAAAGAAAAAAGAAGAGGCCAATGTGGTTTGTTTGGTGGGGGTATAGTTAAAATTAAAACCTGTAGCGTTAGTATTTAAAAAACCATTTTCTACATCACCACCATTAACATTAATACCAGAATTGGATCGAGAAATACCACTCATACCGCTTTTAAAGTTGGAATAATCTGAAAAAGTAAAGCCAGTTTCATTGACATTGTTAGACATGCCAATGACTGATAATTGCCATTTTTTATGGAAATAATGTACATTTCCTTTCGTTTTGTGCCTTAAGGTCTGGTTGTTGGGTACTTGTGATCCACCACTTAATTCAATATTTCCGAAATACCCTTTTTTATGGTCTTCTTTTAATTTTAAATTAATGGTAGGGGATTCGCTCCCGTCGTCCACACCTGTAAATTGCGACATGTCTGACTTCTTGTCGAACACTTGAACTTTAGCAACTGCGTTTGCAGGCAGATTTTTTGTGGCAATTGTCACATCTGATCCAAAAAACTTTTCGCCATCTACTAATACAGATTCTACTGTCTTCCCCTGTACTTTAATGGTACCATCTTCTTCAATTTCGACACCAGGTAATTGCTTTAGTAAGTCTTCCACAACTTGGTGTTCTTTTACTTCAAAAGCTCTAGAATCGTATTCCACGGTATCTCCTTTAATTTGAATGGGTAGATAATGACCACTAACCACTACCTCGTCAAGTATTTTAGCTATCAAGGTCAAGTCTCCTAAGTTTAAATCACTTGCATTTTCAAGTACATTTATATTTTTTTCAAATGGTTGGTAGCCGAAAAATGATGCTTTTATCAGGTATTCGCCAGCTTTGACATGGTTTAAATGAAACACACCATCTTTATTGGTGACAGAATAGGTTTTCAAAATAGAATCTTGAGCACCAATTAGCATTACGGATGCACCTACAATACTTTCTTTGTCAGTATTCATCAAGTGACCAGAGATTTTAGAAGATTGGCTATATACGAGAGATGCTACAAGTATACATGCAGTAGTAATAATACTTTTTATCATTGCTTATATTTTATATTATTAATGTCTTCCTGGAGGTGGTCCACCAGGTCCGCCATGTCCCTTACCTTCAAATTGTTTTTTCATTTGTTCCATTTTCTTTTTGCGCATGGCGTCAAATTCTTCTTGTGTCACTACCTTCCCTTTGGTAGGAGCTTCAATTTCCCCTTTTTCTAGGTCACGCATTACTATTTTTGACAAGGATATTTCTTTTTCACCTTCATTTTCATTTAAATAAACAATAAGTCCAGGAAGACCACCATAACCATCTGGTCCTGATGAGACAGGTATTTCGGGTGTAAACCATACATAAATATTGGTAGAGTCGCCCGCTTTGGGAATGTATTCCGCTTTCATGCAGTTCATGTCACCAAATACTTTTGTCTCACTGGTAAACTTCCAATTGCTAAGGTTCAAAGTGTCTTTAATTAAAAAAACCTTATCCATAAATTCTTTTTTAGCGACTACTAATTGCGTTTCAATATTGGTGTAAATAATATCTCCAACTGGCGCCATTCTTTTCATCATTCTTTGCTGCCGTTCATCTTCTTGGTTAAAGTTACTTGCAGCAGTTTCTTCGGCAGGCATATTTTTATACATGGTTTCAGCACTTGTAAAGAGTAGTTGATTTTTCAGTTCCATAAATTCAGGAACAAATTGTTTCATTCGTTCACCGCGTTCGCCAGCTGGCAAGTTAGCGTGCATGTTCACTTTGGTGTTGTAGATAATTTCTCCTGATACTTGACCGAAGCTGATGAATGAGCTGCTGGTCAATAGTAGGATTAATAATTGTTTCATATAGGTAGTTTTTCAATTTAGACTCATAAAATAAATAAAGGTTTAAACCCAAACAAAGAATTATTTAAAAATAAAATTGGGCCTAAAAAAAAAGGACGTATAGAATACGTCCTTTTAAATAATATATAATAGTTGTAATTAAGCAGTAACGCCTAATACTTCAGCCATTTTTTTACCAATTTCTGCTGGAGAGTCAACCACGTGTACACCACAAGCTCTTAAGATTCTTTTCTTCGCTTCTGCTGTATCATCTTCACCACCAACAATTGCACCTGCGTGACCCATTGTTCTTCCTGCTGGAGCAGTTACACCTGCTATAAATCCAACAACTGGCTTAGTTCCGTGTTCTTTGATCCATTCAGCAGCTTGCGCTTCTAAATTTCCTCCAATTTCACCAATCATTACGATTCCTTCAGTTTCATCATCTGCCATTAATAATTGAACAGCTTCTTTCGTTGTAGTTCCAATAATTGGATCTCCACCAATACCAATTGCAGTAGTGATACCCATACCAGCTTTTACTACTTGGTCAGCTGCTTCGTAAGTTAAAGTTCCAGATTTAGAAACGATACCAATTTTACCTTTTTTAAAGATAAATCCTGGCATAATTCCAACTTTAGCACCATCTGCAGTGATTACACCTGGACAGTTAGGTCCAATTAATGTAGTGTCATACTGACTAATGTATTCTTTTGCTATAATCATGTCTTTAACAGGAATTCCTTCCGTAATTGCAATAATTACCTTGATACCTGCATTAGCAGCTTCCATAATTGCATCAGCAGCAAATGCTGGCGGTACAAAAATAATAGAAACATCTGCTCCTGTTTTTTCTACGGCCTCAGCTACTGAATTAAATACTGGTCTGTCTAAGTGAGATTGTCCACCTTTTCCTGGTGTTACACCACCTACTACATTTGTTCCAAATTCAATCATTTGAGAAGCGTGAAAAGTTCCTTCACTACCTGTAAAACCTTGAACAATTACTTTTGAATTTTTATTTACTAATACTGACATTTTTAGACTTGTTTGATTTGGACTTCAAAAATATAGCTTTGATTTGTTTATAACAAGTCTTTTTTCTGTTTTTATTCACAATCTGAATTTTATTATCCGTTTACGCCGTTATATCACCAAAAATAGATACTGTCTATATACATATAAGGGCATTCAATTTGATATAATCTATCCTATTGCTTAAATTTGTTCAAAACAATTAAGTCATGAAAAATAAAATAGGATTAAACCAAGAAAAAGTACAAGAACTAAGTGAAAAACTAAACGATTTATTGGCGAACTACCAATTGTTTTATCAAAATGTGAGAGGTTTTCACTGGAATATTAAAGGAGAGAAATTTTTTGAATTGCACATTAAATTCGAAGAGTTTTATGATGATGCTGTCCTTAAGGTAGATGAAATAGCAGAACGTATTTTAACCTTAGGTGGTACACCTTTACATAGAATGGAAGATTATCTGGAGATTTCAACCATCAAGTCGATTAAAAGTGACAATATAGGGAAGGAAGCAGTTGGCTATGTGATAGACAACTTTTCTACATTGATTCAAAAAGAACGGGTAATATTAGACTTGTCTGACCAAGCAGATGATGAAGGAACCAATAGTTTAATGAGTGATTATATCAGCCAAACAGAGAAAACCTTGTGGATGTTAAACGCTTACATGCGTTCCTAAAAGAATTATTTGTTCAGGCTATTTCAAGTCCAATAAGTTGGTATATTTGGACTAATAATTATGGCAAATCTTTCAGAAAATACAATATGCGCATTGTCTACCGCTCAAGGAATGGGAGCAATCGCAGTAATAAGAGTTTCAGGACCAAATGCTTTCCCAATTGTGGAAAGCATTTTTTCTAAATCCCTATCCGATAAAAAATCGCATACCGCTCACTTTGGTGAAATCAGGTCGAATGATGCCGTGATCGACGAAGTGTTGGTAACCGTATTTAAAAACCCAACTTCTTTTACCGGAGAAGACAGTATTGAAATTGCTTGTCACGGTTCAGTATATATCCAACAGGAAATCATTCAATTGCTTATTGAAAAAGGTGCGCAAATGGCAAAGCCAGGTGAGTTTTCAATGCGTGCATTTATGAATGGTAAAATGGACCTTTCTCAAACCGAAGCTGTGGCGGATTTAATTGCCTCTACCTCTAAAGCACAACATCAAGTGGCCATAAGCCAAATGCGTGGTGGTTTTAGTCAAGAAATTAAAGATTTACGCCAACAATTATTGGACTTTGCTTCCTTAATTGAATTGGAATTAGATTTTTCGGAGGAAGATGTTGAATTTGCCGACAGAAGTCAATTGGAAAATTTAATTAATACTATTCAAAAAGAGATTAAAGGATTAAAGCAATCTTTTAAACTGGGAAATGTGATTAAAAATGGCGTTCCTGTTGCTATTGTAGGTACGCCAAATTCGGGGAAATCGACCTTATTGAATTCCTTATTGAACGAAGACAAAGCAATCGTCTCTAGCATTGCTGGGACTACTCGTGATTTTATTGAGGATGAAATTATGATCAATGACATTTCTTATCGTTTTATCGATACTGCTGGTATAAGGAAGACGGATGATGAAATTGAAAACATGGGCATCAAACGTTCATTTGAACAAGTAAAGAAGGCGGAGATTGTTTTGCTAATTATCGATTTGGTTGAAAATACAGAAAGAGCCATTCTAGATGAGATTAATTTATTCAAAGGGCAAAATATCCAAAGTTTCCAAACTTTTATCCCTGTCTTTAACAAAATTGATCAAGTAGATTTAAAAGACTTTAAAAACATAGAAGGCAAAGGTGTATTCATTGCGGCCAAGCACAAAACGAACCAAGACCACTTAATGGATGCTTTAACGGCAGCAGTAGGTGCTTTAAAAGTCGAAAATCAAACCATTGTAACTAACATTCGTCACTTCGAAGCCTTGACCAATAGTTTAGATGCCATTAATAAGGTTGCAGAAGGATTGGAAATGCAAATCCCTGGGGATTTACTCGCTATGGACATCCGCCAAAGTTTACACCACTTGGGAGAAATCACAGGCTCAGTTACAAACGACGAATTATTAGGGAATATTTTTGCTAATTTCTGTATTGGAAAGTAAGTTTGCTTTTGTGAAATTAGGATAGTCTATCCTAAGTTTTACACCAATAAATTGATGGTAATAAGGGAGTATGTCGGTTATCACTCGATTTGATTATATTTAGGGTGAATGAAAGTGGCCTTTATCATTAACAGTACAAGAAAATTGTCAAAATTTGCGACCAAAGTAATTGCATTGGTTGATGATTCAACTGAATTACAAGGTGAAAGTTACTATACACAAAGTACAAAGCATGCGATAGAAATAGCCAACCAAATAGCTTTTGATACCGATTTAATTGTAGCGGTAGGAGGAGATGGAACTTGTCATGAAGTAATCAATGGAATTGGTTTAAACCAATTGTCCAAAATAAAGTTAGCGGTGATTCCTATTGGAAGCGGAAATGATTTTTCGGGCCAATTGTTTATTAAATCACCAGAAGAATTCCTCTCAAAAATATTAAACAACTCATTTCAATTGGTGGATATCGGGATCGTAAAAACTGAGTCAAAAAAAACACTTTTTTTAAATGTGGCTGATATTGGATTTGGTGCAAAAGTAGTTGAGTTATTAAATCGACAAAGAAATAGAGGGTTAGGAGGGAAGGCATCTTATGCCATTGCAATTCTAAGGACCTTTTTTCTGCATAAAAAGGCCTATATTGAACTAACAGGAGATGATTTTGAATTCAAAGGCAAATTCTTAATGGTTGCATTTTGTAATGGGTCGACATTTGGACATGGATTGGTCATTAACCCTGATGCAAAAATAAACAACAATAAGTTAAATATTACCGTCATTGGAAATGTCAGTGTTTTCGCTTATTTGTTAAATTTAAATCGATTAAAAAAAGGTGTGCGGATAAATCATCCCCAAGTTCATTATTTTGAGACAATTAATACAAACATTAAAATAAATGGAGAAAAGCAATGGATGGAAGCAGATGGAGAATTGTTAGGGGCGAACGTGAATGCGATCAGTATTCAACCAAATGCCATTGAATTATTAAATTAAGTAATTTTTCTATCATTAAATAATAAATCGACATGAGTCAAAAAGTTAAGTTCATCATTTTTAGTTTTATCATTGGGGGAGTGGTATCCGAAGGATTATTTATCATGACAAAAGGGAAAATTGAAATCAACTCCTTATTGGTCATTATTCCAACTTACTTTATACTAAAAGCAAGAATGAATTGGATAGAAAGAAAAAGACCAAACAAGAAAGTTAATGTTGACAATGAAATTATTGATGGTGATATTGACTAATTAAAATTTAGGAGCTTGCTTGCGTTAAAAATCAAAAGCACTATTGAACAACCGACTTTTATCATTGACGGTCTCTTCCATACTGATCATACTTTCTGTTCTAATGATGCCATTTAGTGCATTTATTTTAAAGATGACCTTTTTCATGTGATTGGTGTCTTTACACCTAATTTTACAAAAAGCCCCAAATTGTCCTGTGGTAATATTTGCTACAGTGACCTCAGGTATTTTGATTAAGTCTTTCATTACTTTTTCCAAGCCTTTGGTCCGACTTAAAATGATACCGATATAAGCTGTTAAATTATAACCAATGACCTGGTAGTCTATATTTACAGAAGCTCCTTTTATTACCCCTTTTTGCTCCATTTTTTTTATCCTTAAATGAATGGTTGCAGGAGAAACATCAATCTGTTTGGCTATTTCTTTGTGTGTAATGTTAGCATTTTCAATTAATAAGGATAGAATCTGCTTGTCTGTTTTGTCGATTGTTCGAATCATGAGTGGGTAATGGTGGTAAAAATGAATTATATTTTATAAAAGTATAAATATACTAAATTTTATTTTATAAAAGTGTAATAACATGGCGGTCTACATTAGGTAATTTACATATTACTTATACTTGCACTATATGAATAATGCAGACATAGCATGGATGCTTACCGCAACATGTTTGGTTTTTTTTATGACACCAGGACTTTCGTTTTTTTATGGTGGAATGGTGAGTAAGAAGAATATTATTAGCACCATGCTTCAGTCGTTTGTAGCTTTAGGTATTGTAACTATCTGGTGGGTGTTAGTAGGTTTTAGCCTTTGTTTTGGTGATAGTGTTTATGGATTTATAGGTAGCCCAATGACATTTTTGGGGATGCGAGATGTTGGTTTAGCACCAAACGCATTACTAAGTCCAAATTTACCTATGATTTTGTTCGCTATGTTTCAGTTAAAATTTGCGGTAATCACCCCTGCGTTGATTACCGGAAGTTTTGCTGAGCGGATTAATTTTAAGGGGTATTTATTATTTATACTATTATTTTCAACTTTTATTTATGCACCATTATGTCACATGACTTGGCACCCGGATGGTTTGTTAAAGTTAGCAGGCGTACTCGATTATGCTGGGGGGACTGTTGTGCATATGTCGGCTGGTATTGCTGCTTTGACTGGAGCCATGGTTTTGGGTAGCAGAATTAACAAGACCAATCAACCCGTAAATATTCCATTTATTCTTTTAGGAACGGCTATGTTGTGGTTTGGCTGGTTTGGTTTTAATGCCGGATCGGCATTCGGAGCCAATGGTGAAGCGGCCATGAGTTTTGCTACCACTACTTGTGCCAGTGCAGCAGCTATGGTAACCTGGGTTTTAATCGATTTATTTAAGGGAAGGAAAGTTTCGGCAGTTGGTACCTGTATTGGTGCTGTAGTCGGTCTTGTAGCCATTACACCCGCAGCTGGTTTTGTTACTGTTTTACAAAGCTTAATTATTGGTGTGCTTGGTGCCTGTTTGAGTTATGCAGCAATAGTTGTAAAAAACAAAACGAAATTAGACGACACCTTAGATGTATTTCCAACCCATGGAATTGCTGGAATCTTTGGCATGGTAGCAACCGCTGTTTTTGCAAAGGATGTAGGATTAATATATGGGGAGACAGAAACATTTATTGTGCATTTAGTGGCGCTTATAGTGGTGTTTGTTTCCGTGTTTTTTATCTCCTTTCTTCTTTATAAAATTACCAATAAATTGATTCCTATGCGAGTAAATAGGGACTTAGAAAACTTTGGTTTAGACCAAAGTCAACATAACGAACAATACTAAATAAATATAGCATGAAAATTAATAAAGAAAAATTAGGAGAATTTATCGCGAACATTCATAATATGGAAAGTGTAGTGGAGGTGTATTATGACAAAAAAAAGAACATGATTAACGAGTTAAAATGTTTGAATTATAATAGATACAAGGTCTACCATTATGCTTTGGCGGATTATTCAGAAAACATCCACAAATATAATCTGGTAATCCCAGGTGTGTAAACCTGCAAACGTTAACTGTGGTTTTAACAAAATGGAGGACAGATGGTGTAGGGATGGAAGTCATAAAATAATGCAACCATTTAAAATGAGTTAAAGTATAGGATACACGTGTATTCTAATAAGGAATGAAGAGAGGGAATCCCCCTTAACTAATTTTTTAGGTGGATTAGTTAAGGGGGAAAAGAGGGAAGATTATTTATTCAATTTTTATTACAATTTTGCCTTTAGCTCTTCCAGTTGCAAGATGAGTATAAGCGTCAATTGCTTTGGAGAACGGATAAACGGAATCAATAATGGGTTTGATTTTATCCGCTTCAATCATTGTTTTTATCAGGCCTAATTGTGCGCCATTTGGATGCATGAAAATATACTTATAAGTGGCTTCTTTTTCATGTAGTAGCGTTGTGAATGCTTCCGGTAATTTGTAGTCAGCCATACCAAACATTTTAGCACTCGCTTCATCTAATGGTCCAACAATACTTACTACAACTCCTCCTTTTTTAATTACTTGAAAAGCTTCCGCAGTATAATTTTGTCCTAGCGTATCAAATACGATATCAACATCTTTAACTATGTGTTTGTAATCTTCTTTTTTATAATCAATCACCCGGTCAGCGCCAAGCGCTTGAACCCAACTTACATTATGGGTACTAGTAGTGGTATATACATAGGCTCCTTTTGCTTTTGCATACTGAATTGCAAAACTACCAACACCACCTGAACCTGCATGGATTAAAACCCTATCGTTTTCTTTAATTCCAGCGTTTTCTAGTGATTGTAAGGCGGTAAGACCAGCCAATGGAATACTTGCAGCTTCTTCAAAAGTAATGTTTATTGGTTTTAATGAAACTGCTGCATTGTTTACCGAAACAAACTCGGCAACCGTTCCCATTTGTTCTTGCGGTACTCTGGAATAAACCAAGTCTCCAATTTTAAAATCACTTACTTCTTCTCCTATCGCAACTACAATACCACTGACATCATAGGCTGAAGTGCTTGGGAAGGGTATTGGTAGCATGCCTTGTAATTTCCCAAGTATAACCATGTTGTCAATTGGGTTAATGGCAGCAGCTTTTACTTCAATCAATACATCTTGTGCTTGAACGACTGGTTTTTCGATCTTATTAAAGGCTAAACTATCTTTAATCTCGCCATATTTAATTATTTGTAATGCTTTCATCTTTGTTTTTGTTTAAGTGTTTATACTAATTTGATACAAAGGTAAAGGAAAGTATTCCCAAGAAAATTGACCTAGGATAAGAAATGAAGTCTAGGCTTTTTTAGCGCGAATGCGACTTAAACTTTCTTGTGTAATTCCTAAATAAGATGCAATATAATAATTGCGTGTACTTTGCTCAATATTTGGGTATTGTTTTAAAAACAAATCATACCTTTCGGTCGCTGTTAATTGTAGTTGGTTTAAAATTCGCTTGTGCAAGCTCACTAAATGCCGCTCCAAAATATATCTTTGGAATGGCTCATACTCTGGAAACAATGTCAATATATGGTTAAGTGCTTTTGCGTCAAACTCAATCAGTTTAGAATCGGTAATACATGCTACGGTGAGTGTCGCTAATTCATGGTTATGAATGGCAATGTAATCACTAATCCACCAGTTCTCTATGGCGAACTGTAGCGTATGCTCTTTTCCATTCTTGTCCACACAAAATGACCTTAAACAACCACCGGTGACATAAAATGTTTTATTTACAGCTTGACCTTGACGTATTAAGATCGTTCCTTTGGGGTATTCTTTCACTTTACCAATTGAAAAAAGATACGCTTCTGCTTTGGGGCTAAGTTGGATTTGACTTTTTATTTTATCGATTAACGCTTGCAAAGTTTGGGTGGTTTAAATATTTTAAAAGCTGAAAATTTTTACTAGGACTAATGTAGTAATTAAAACGATCATTTTTTTATCTGCACTTCAGTAATTTTGAATGATAAATTGGTTGGTTGGGCCAACCATTCTTTATGCATTCAGAAATGGTTTTTCTTTACCATGTTTTTACATAAAGAAATCTCTTTCCACGCGTTTGGGTATCCAATTCCGTTACATAGGTCATATTGAGTTTTTCCATGACGGCATTGGATGCCTTATTGCTTGGATTAACTGTTGCTATAATTTCACTTAAATTCAGTGTGTTTTTGGCAAAATCTAGCCAAAACTTTCCAATTTCAGTGGCCAATCCTTTACCCCAATAATCTGGATGAAGAATAAAACCAAATTCATAATTATCTTTGTTTAAATACTGACATTTTAACAAGCCGGTAATGCCAATCAATTTATCTGCTTTCAAGGTAGTGATGCATAAAAATCCAAATTGCTCTTCTGCTGTTGAAATGAATGCTTCTTTTATTAATTGTTGCAATGCATCTTTTGAATAAACACTCCCTTTAAGGGTGGATTGCATTACCAAATGATTCTCACAGAATAAATGCGTTAAATCCTTCAGGTAGTCCTCTTTTAACAGGTTAAATCTTAATCGTTCCGTTTTATACATGTTTCAAAATATGGCTTTTCTAAGCGTTAATTTTCCTGTATTTTGTTTGATGGATTCTCTAGCATTTGCATCAATTCAAAAGTAAAACTGTAAACATCTCCAGGCCAACGTGCTGATAAATAATTTTTATCTCTCACGGTAAAACCTCTAGATAAATGATTGGTGTCATCTCGAAATATTGGTTTTGGACCTTTTAAAAAATTGCTGCTAGTAGATAATACTGAGGCCACTTCTTCCGCCACTGTTTTTTCTGGATAGGTAAGGTAGTAATCTTTTAACCATAATTTGGTTAAGCGATAAGCTAATAGTTCTTGAGATTTTAATAGTGCTGTTGTTTTGTAGTTATAAATTACAGAATTTTTTGTCTCCGGATTAATGCTACGCGCAGCAAGTACGACACCATGACAGATAGCTGCAACTGGTTTTTCTTCCAAAAAAAAATGGACGATCAACTTTTGTAATATTTTAGATTCCAAATATTCTTTTACCCCTTTGTCGTGTCCGCCCGGTAACAATATGGCATCAAAATCTTTTCCTATTAAAATATCGTATTTTAATGGGTTACAAAATTCGTTGCTTTTTTCCATTGCTTGGTATGCTTGTACGGCATCTTTCCTGGCTTTTAATACCGGTTTAAACAAACCGAGACCTTTCCCATTGAGCATTCTGCTATCTCCCGCAGCTTTTTTACCATCAGGTGTAGCAAAAACTATAGTATAATTTTGTTTGGATAATAACTGCCAAGGAATTGCGACTTCGGAAGGATCAAAGCCATAGCTAGGCAACGGGATTACTATTTTTTTTCTTCCTTTCATATGTCTTTATTATTCTAATTAACCATGCATCCAATTCTTTAACAAAAATACCCTCCTTGATAGGATTACTCTTTCGATAAATAAAATGGTAAACGCATAAAGCTTTTAAAGCTAAGGAGGATACTAAGGTAATAAATTCATTTGTTTTACAAAATAGATAGGCTAAATGCGTTTAGGGTATGAATCTTAAATTAGGCGGTATAACGCTATCATTCTATGGTATTAAAAGAAGAAATAAGAAAAAAGAATAGCGGTATTTCATTTATTAAAATAGTTGTAGTTTTGTCTTTTAAAAATTATGATCATGAAAAATAAATTAAATTTATTGTCTGTCTTTTTGTTATTATTTTCCTTCCACTCTTTTTCCTTGACTTATTTTGGGAGTAAAACCTTTTACAATCAAGCGACTTTAGATAATTTTGGAAGTAATGGTTATACATATATCACAGGGAATTTATACATCTACGGTACGCAAATTAATGATTTAAGTAGTTTATCGACTATCGATTCGGTAGGAGGTAAGTTGCATATCCATAACAATGATTCATTGACCTCCTTGATAGGGTTAGGCAGCCTTTCTTATGTGGGAATTGATTTATCTATTTTACAAAATGATGCTTTGTTAAGCTTGAATGGCTTGAATAGTTTACTTAAAGTAGACAATAACTTAATTCTTGATGACAATCCTTTGCTAAACTCTATTGTAGCGCTCAATAATTTATCTGCTGTAGGTGGAAGTCTTAGAATCCATGATAATACGGCTTTAACTGCCTTGACTGGTTTAAATAACTTATCCAGTTTAGGTGCCATTTTAGAGGTGCTTGGAAACAATAGTTTAACATCCTTAAATGGCTTGTACAGTTATACAAGTCTCTATGGGGTTTATATTAAAGGGAACAACTCTTTAACTTCCTTATCGGGATTAAATAATTTAACTAGTGTAGGGAATAATTTTACTATGGAAGAAAATTCGTCTTTGATTGATTTGACTGCTTTGAGCAATTTAAGTAGTATTTCAACTAATTTAACCATCACCAATAACCACCTATTATCCTCGTTGGCTGGTCTAGGTAATTTGACTACTATTGGTGGCGACTTTGAACTTATTTACAATTCTGTATTGACTTCATTAAACGGTTTAGGTAGCTTAGCGACTATAGGAAGTGATTTTTATTTTACTGGAAATCCCGGTGTTTTAAATATGGAAGGCTTGGATGTCCTTTCCCAAATTAATAATGGTTTATTTATTACCAGTAGTTACGTAACATCATTGGATGGATTGGAAAGTTTAAATGGCGTAAACGGACTTTATATAGAGGGAAATGATGATTTAACGACCTTAAATGGTTTGGATAATATTTCTTCTATAGGAGTGCAGCTTTACATTAAATATAACGACCAATTAACGGACTATTGTGCGATAAGTCAGCTTTTTGAAAATGGAACTTTTACTGCTTCATATGATGTTGAAGATAATTTGTTTACCCCAACTCAGCAAGAAATGGAAAGTGATATTTGTAATACTTTGGGGCTGCAGGAAAATGAATTAATACCTGAAATTTTACTGTATCCAAACCCCACTCATGGGCAAATTAATATGGATTTAAAGGGATGGGGTAGTGTCAATATCAAAATACAGGATGCTATAGGAAGAACAGTATTGCAAGAAACTAAAGTGAATTCAGTTTTATACACTATGGATCTACAAGGAGAAACTGGAATATTGTTTATAACAGTGAGTAATGCGGACCATAGGAAGACATTCAAGGTAATAGTAGAATAAAGCTTGGTCGGCTAATAAAAAATTGTTAAGCTGTTATTTTTAGAGGTGTAACATATAGGTAGGCTTTAATGGTTTATTGCATGGTGTTAGAAAGCAATTCAATGACACCTAATGCTGCTTTTTCTCCCGAAATCATTGCTGCATTTAAGGAGCCGTTCAATTGGGTATCCCCTGCTAAAAAAATACTGTTGGTTAATTTGGTTTCAGAGGGATATATTTCATATTTAAGACCATCTAATTTTGGTAAAGCTTTAGTAATTGGATAATGCTTTAAAAAAATAGCATTTTCTATCCCGCAATACAGCTTTAATTCTTTTTTAACTTCGTTAATTAATGCTTCAGGGGATAGTTGGTGTGGTTTTACGATTGTTACAGATAGTAAAGCCTGCTTTTCATTGGAAGTATTTGGATAAAATAGATTATTAATTAGGGCATTTTTATCTGCTATCAGTCCAATAAGCGGCTTTTGTATGACTTTAGCGTCGGTTTCAAAGTATAAATTATCACAAGAAAGCCAAGTCGTTTCTTGATTTCTTAAATTTTTAATAAGTGGACTGGCTTCTGTTGCCACAATGGTGTAGTCACTGACTAATTCCAAGCCAGAGGTAAGCGATATTTTACCTTCTTCTATGTTTTTTACCGTGGAATTAAAGAGGAAGGTAGTTTGTTTTAAATTATTTTTTAATTGATTAGGAATGGCTTCAATTCCTGTTTTTGGTAAGGCAGCAGAACCTTCACCAAACATTTTATATACAAACTCAAACATTCTACTAGAAGTTTGAAGTTCTGGCTCTAAGAATATTCCACTAAAAAAGGGTTGAAAGAATTGAGTGATAAATGCTGGTGAAAAACCAAAATTCACTAAATATGCATGAGTGGTTATTTCAGGCTTTAAAAAAATTTCAGCTAAGGTTGTTTTTTTCAGTAACTGATTAAGTTTTATAATTTTTAATTTATCCGCTATGCTCCCAATACCAGAGAATAAGGTTGGTAATAAAAAGGTTAAATCTCTTAAAGGGTCGCCAATTGTTTTTTGTTTGCCATTTTCAAAAATAGTGGCACCTGGTAGAAAATACTGTAAATCTAATTTTTGAAAATCCAAATATTTTTGTGCAGCAGGATAGGCGGTTAGCAGAACTTGAAAACCTCGATCTAAGGAATATCCATTCACTATATCCGTTTTAACCCTTCCTCCCGCACTTGCTGTCCCTTCAATTATAATAGGATGATAGCCATGTGTTTCTAAAACTGTTGCGGCAATAAGGCCGCTTATTCCAGCGCCAACGATATGTATTTTAGCTGCTTTTTTATGCATGTTTCGCTAATTATTTATTTAAAGTATGTGATATTAAGAAATTCTTAGGTAAAACAAACTTTCATATGTATTGTACCCGAACCCTGTTTGTTTTTTTACTTGACATAAACCGTTTTACGGTTCACAAATTCCAATATGCCGTCTTTGGCTAATTCTCGACCGTATCCTGATTTTTTGGTGCCACCAAAAGGTAATCTAGGATCAGATTTCACCAATTCATTGATAAAATAGGCACCGTCGCTTACTCGTCCAGCGTAGGAAAGTGCTTTTTCAATATCCTGTGTGCAAACTGTGATACCCAATCCAAAAGTTGACATTTCAGACAATGCAAAGGCATGCTCTATGTCCTTGGCTTTGATCATGGCAGCTAAAGGACCAAATGTTTCCTCGTCAAAGGCAGGCATACCGGGTTTAACATTTCCTAAAATTGTTGGTTCATGGAAACAATCCTTTTGTTGGCCACCCAAAATAAGTACGGCACCTGCATTAATAGAGGTCTGTACTTGCTCCTGTAATTGATTTGCTAAATCAATTCTTGCTAAGGGACCTATTGCAGTGTTTTTATCCATGGTATCGCCTGATTTTAGTGTAGATACTGCGGCTTTAAATTTATCTACAAATTCATCATAAATACCTTCTAGTAAAATGAATCTTTTGGCGGCAATACAACTTTGTCCATTATTCAACATTCTTGCATTTACTGCGGTTTGAATAATTTGATCGATATCTGCATCTTCCCAAACGATAAAAGCATTGCTTCCTCCTAATTCTAGCAAAGATTTTTTAATGTGTTTTCCTGCAATGGCCGCAACAGCAGATCCTGCAGCTTCACTTCCTGTTAGAGAAACCGCTTTGATGGTCTTGTGTGCAATTATTTTTTCTGTCTGATTGTGGTGTACAATTAGGTTTTGGAACACCCCAATAGGGTAACCGGCTTTTAAAAAAATGGATTCTATTAATGCAGCGCAACCAAAAACATTAGAAGCATGTTTTAATACCGCATTATTACCAGCTGTTAAGGTTGGCGCTAAAAACCTAAAGACTTGCCAAAACGGAAAATTCCAAGGCATAACCGCAAAAATAGTTCCTATTGGATCCTGTTTAACAAAGCTTAATTTTGCTTCGGTTGGAATTACTTCATCTGCTAAAAAAGCCTTTGCATTATCGGCATAATAATCGCAGACCAAAGCACATTTATTGATTTCTCCAATAGATTCTTGAATGGGTTTACCCATCTCCAACGTAATCATTTTAGCATATTCAAGGGTATTGTCTCTTAATAAACTACCTACGCGTTTCAATAAGTCAGTTCTATCTGCTAAGCTTGTTGCTTTCCAGCTTTGAAATACAGTTTGACTTAGGTTTAATTTCTCCTCTAATTCTTTTTCTGAAATGGCTTTAAAGGTGTGAACCACTTGCCCATTGTAGGGATTAATACTTATAAAATTATCCATAACTGGAAGATAAAAAAAGCCATTCAATTGGAATGGCTTTATGGGTTAATGTTTAATTAATTTTTTATTGTCGATTAAATAGCGGTCATCATCATAAAACTGTATAAAATAAAGACCATCCTCAAAAACAGAAACATCTATGGTTTCTATGTTACTTTTCACAGTATTTTCTAAGATCAATTTACCGCTAATGTCCACCACTCTAATAAGGCGGATAATTTCTTGGTCAAATTTTACAGTTACCATTTCTTGGGTTGGGTTAGGATACATTACAATATTGCTTGCCTTTGCTGTATTCAGTCCTAAACAATTAGAAACTTGGATATTTTTACTAATGGTCTTGGTACAATTTTGTGTCGCTGTATAGGTAACTTCCCAAATGCCGATTCCAGCATTAGTGACATTAAATACACCTGTATTACTATCCATACAATTGTTACAATTTGCAGACCATGTACCGCCATTAACAGTAGGGGTTAAGTTAATACTTGTTTCATAGGTGCAAATAATAGAAGGTAAATCAAAATCTAAGTCAAAATCAGGAGATACAATTGCTTCAACAGGAACTCTTGGACTTTCACAGCCAAGCATTTCTAACTCCCAATTATAAAAATAATAATAGAAATCGGTACCTGCAGAAGAAGATGTAATTTCAATTTCTCCGTTTACACTGTTGTAAGGGTAATTTGTTCCTGCATTATTTCTATATAAATCGGGTTGGCTGCCTAACAATGTACCTAATTGGTAATCTTGTCCAGGACTAAGTTCAAAATCAAGTGTCACGGTTTGTTGGCCAGTGGTTAATGTTACTAATTTACTGTCCAGCACTACACCAGTATTGTCTCTTAACTCAATGTTTCTATTGCCATTACTTCCTGCATTAACGACTACTGTTTTTAAAATACAAAACTCATTTACATTAAAATTTAAATGTTGTTCCCCATTAAAAAATCCACCAGCACCAATTGCGGTAGAAGGAGCTGCAGCATTAAAAGCAGGACCAGAAATATAATCTGACACGTAAAAAGTACTGTTGCCTGTCAAAGCATTTGTTTGGTAATTATTATTACTGCTTAATAGGTTGCCATTTGTTGGTGCATCATACCATTTGCTATTACCGTTTCCAATAGCACTTAAATTGGCCATTTGGTTCTCACAAATACTGTCCCCAAAAGCAATTGGTACAGCAATAAAATCAATCACAATTAAATTGGTTGCAATAAGCGAATCCATGCCATTTAAATTACTACTAACTAGTTTAACGGTATATGTTCCGTTAGTCGTGTAGGTATGAGTTGGATGCTGAATATTAGAAGTTTGATTATCACCAAAATCCCAAAACCAATTGGTTGGTCCATTCAGGGATAAATCATTAAATTGAATAAAGCCATTACAAGAAACTGAATCAGAACTGTTAAAGTTGGCCACAGGAATATTAGGAGATAAGTAACAATTCCAAGAGATATCAAATCCAAAATAATTTAAAGCTTGATCAGAATGAAAGACTAAAGTCAAAGCTTGTCCAGATGAAGTAATGAAAGCTGGAGGAAGATTATTATCGCAGTAAGATCCAATCAAAGGGGCGGTACTACTATTACCATCATACACTTCCAAGTAATCGTAATTACAAGTTGGTCCATTTCCACTTTCCACACTAAAATTATTAAAATCTATTCGTACAGAGTCTGCACCTATTGGCGCAATTATTATCGTACCATCTTGTTGGTCTCCATAATTACCGTTCACACCGCCATTATCGTAAATGGTACCACTGCAAGCAGTTTGTATGAGGGTACTGTTATCTGCTGGAAATTCAATGACGCAATTTAAAGACGTGTCAATTTGGATAAAGCTAGTAAGTGTAACTGAGTCTATACCACAGGCACCTCCATCAGCGACTAATTTAACATCATAATTACCATTACTACCATAAGTGTGGTTAGGGTTAATGTCGGCTGAATTTGTTGTATTATCTCCAAAATCCCAAGTAAAATTAATCCCATTGATACTTAAGTTTTGAAAATTAACTAGGGCAGGAGCGCTACAAAAAATCGTATCTGCCGCAGTAAAGTCTGCTACGGTAAAGGGGACATATACGCCGCCAACACCTACAGCATACCAAGCATTAGTAGTGGCTTCCACTTCAACACTACAGGGACCAAATAAGTCAATAGCAGAAAGGATAGCATAAAATCTTGCATCATTAAAGTTTGAATTAGGGGTTAAGTAAACTGTTAGATTTCTAAAAGCAATTTCACTAGAGGAAGTAACGCCTAAGGAAGAGACAATATAAAAGTCTCCATTATCATTGATTCCAGCCCCACCATCCGTCAATAAATAGAACCAGTAATTTTGTACGCCTGAATTGGTATGAACGCCGCCGTTATCCGCGCCACCTAAAGGGGCCCAATTGTTTCCGAAATAGGTATCCGGATCACCGTATGCATTTGGATTTGACATGGATCTAAAAGTAAGCCCAATATCCTCTCCAACGGTCCAGTTCCAATTGGATGGTCTTGCAAAATTTTCAATACAAGTTCCAAAAATGTCACTAAATGATTCATTCAAGGCACCAGATTCATCTGCATATACTAAATTGGCAGTATTGGAAGTAAGTCCATGGGTAACTTCATGACCAGAAATATCTAAAGAAGTAAGCGGGTTAGTAGAAGAACCGTTCCCATCTCCAAAAGTCATTCGAGTACCATCCCAAAAAGCATTGTTATAATTAACATCATAATGGATATAGTTTTTTAAAGCAAACCCATTTCCATCAATACTATTTCGGTTATGGTTTTGTAGGTAATAATCATAAGTCATTTCTGAGCCCCAATGCGCGTCTGTTGCGTATTGGTCTAGATTGGCGTTTGTATTATTCCAATTATTATCGGTATCGGTAAAGTCCACTGCATTTCCATAGGTCGTCCCTTGGGACATATCATACGTTTCTACACCATTTCCTCTTCCGCTCTCTCTTAACCTGTAATTGTTACTTCCAAAACTGTCAGCAACAATATTTTTATTACCAGAATATGCTGTAGTTGCTGTACCTGGCACATCAATATCCTTAATTATTTGATTGATAAATATAATTTCTTGAGTCGTAGCATCTATATAATAGTCGGCCTTCGAAACGGGGGAATGCGCATAAATTGTAAATTTGTATGCTAATTTTGGTGTTTCTTTTGGATCACTATTCATGTAAACCAATTCTCCTTTTGGGTAATAAGTAGCATGGATGTCTTTATTTTCTGCTTTCAAATGTTTTTCTTCTGCAGGAATCTCCCATTTATACTGGTCGGCATTTAGGTGATTTAAGGCAATAGATAAGGCACTTGCTTCACTTAATACCGGATTAGAGGTATTGGTATAAAAGTCATAAGCATTTCCATTAAATGCGTATACCATATCATTTTTAGTATGTAATAGTAATATTCCATTTTCAATTGGAATATTACCCACTGTTTGCTGGTATTTATAATGGATATGGTTAAGTTTATCCGTATGGGTATCTATCAGTTGAAAAGTTACCTGATCATTCAATTTATAAAGTTTTTGAAGGAGCGTAAAAGTTTGTGTTTTTGTTTTTTCATTACCTTCTCCGTATTTTACATAGGATGGAATAGGGGAGTTTAGGTTATCTCTGACTATTGCAGCACCAGGAAAAATAGCATTTGCTGCTTGTTGCAAATAGATTTTTTGAGAAAATAAAAAGGTAGAAAAAAAAGTGGAAGTACCCACCAAAATAAACAGTAGTAGTTTGTGCATATAATATATAATTGGGTTACAAGATACAAAATATAAGTGTAAAAAAAAACGCCTGACCATTTGGTCAAGCGTTTTAAAATGTACTTTGTTTTGAAATTAATTCAAATTAAGCTTCTTCCTTTGCTTCAGGTTTAGGCAACAAAACTTTTCTAGATAATTTATATTTCTTTGTTTTTGGATCTACACCAATAACTTTGAATTTTAAAACATCTCCTTCTTTACAAACATCTTCTACTTTTTCCACACGACCATGTTCTAATTCAGAAATATGAATTAAACCATCAGTACCAGGTAAAATTTCAACGAAACATCCGTAAGATTGGATAGATTTTACTTTTCCTTCATAAATTTCTCCTACTTCAACAGTTGGTGGGAAAGCAATTAATTTAATGCGTTTAACTGCTGCATCCATTGCATCAGCATTGGTCGCTAAAATTTGAACTGAACCTTGACCATCTGGTAATTCTTCAATTGTAATAGTAGTTTCCGTTTCTTTTTGAATCTCTTGGATAATTTTTCCTCCAGGTCCGATTATTGCACCAATCATATCGTTTGGTACAGTGAATCCAACAATTCTAGGGGCATGAGATTTCATTTCTGTAGCAGGTTGAGAAATAGTTTTCATCATTTCTCCTAAAATATGTGCTCTACCAGACTTCGCTTGGTTCAATGCTTGAATTAAAACTTCGTATGGTAAACCATCTACTTTAATATCCATTTGACAAGCTGTAATACCTTTTTCAGTACCCGTTACTTTAAAATCCATATCTCCTAAGTGATCTTCATCTCCTAAAATATCAGATAATACTGCAAATGTTCCAGTCTCGTCAATGATTAATCCCATTGCAATTCCAGAAACAGGTCTCTTCATTTTAATACCACCATCTAATAATGCCATTGTACCGGCACAAACAGTAGCCATTGAAGAAGAACCGTTAGATTCTAATATCTCAGAAACTAAACGAATAGTATATGGATTTTCGTCACCTTGTGGTAACATGTTTTTTAAGGCTCTTAAAGCTAAATTACCATGACCAATTTCTCTTCTGGAAACCCCTCTAATTGGACGTGCTTCACCAGTTGAAAATGGTGGGAAGTTATAATGTAGCATAAATTTCTCAAAACGTTTGTCTTGAGCTGAATCTATCATTTGCTCATCTAATTTACCACCTAAAGTTAAGGAAGTTAAAGATTGTGTTTCCCCTCTTGTAAATAAAGCTGAACCATGTGCGGAAGGTAAGTAATTTACTTCCGACCAAATTGGTCTAATTTCATCAAAGTTACGACCATCTAATCTAACACGTTCATGCAAGATTACTTGACGAACTGCCGCTTTCATAGAATCTTTAAAATATACAGAAATAAAAGGAGCTTCAACTGCTAATTCTTCTTCCGTTAAGGAATCGATATAAGCTTGTTTGATTTCATCAAAAGCAGCGCTTCTTTTTTCTTTTGAAGGGTTTCCTTCACGTGCAACAGCCATACATTTTTCGTAAGTTGCTGCTTTTACTTTTTCACGAATAGTTTCATCATGCGTTTCGTGCGCATATTCTCTTTTCACTTTAGCTTTTTCAACATTTGACGCTAAGTCTAATTGAAAGGCACATTGTTCTTTAATGGCAACGTGTGCTACTTTAATGATTTCTACCATATCTTCTTCAGAAATCTCTAACATCTCACCTTCTAACATGACTATGTTTTCAGCAGTACCAGCGATCATACAATCTAAATCAGATGCAGCAAATTGTTCAAAAGTAGGGTTTACAATAAATTTCCCATCTATTCTACCCACTCTAACTTCAGACATTGGTCCATTAAATGGAATGTCAGAAACAGCAATGGCAGCAGATGCAGCAAAACCAGCTAATGAATCTGGCATATTTACACCATCAAAAGATATTAATTGCATCATTAATTGTGTGTCAGCATGATAATCACTTGGAAAAAGTGGTCTCAATGCTCTATCTACTAATCTCATGATTAAAATTTCATCATCAGATGGACGGGCTTCTCTTTTTAAATAACCACCAGGTATTTTACCATTAGAGTAAAATTTCTCTCTATAGTCAACCGTTAATGGTAAAAAATCAACCCCTTCTTTAGCTCCTTTATTGGATACTACTGTGGCTAAAATCATAGTTCCACCAGCTTTTACAACAACAGAACCATCTGATTGCTTTGCTAATTTTCCTGTTTCTACAGAGATTTCGGTACCGTTACCTAAATCAATTGTTTTTGTTATTACATTCATAATTTGTGTTTTTTGAATCGAGGGCTTCTTTTATCTCAATTCGTCTTTATTTTTGTTTATTGTATACGTGCTCAATAAAAAAGGCAATTGAAGTTATTCAATTGCCTTTTTCTATTAATTCTATGTTGTCAAGATTAACGTCTTAAACCTAATTCTTTAACAATAGCTCTATATCTTTCTATATCTTTCTTTTTTAAATAGTCAAGTAAACTTCTTCTTTTACCTACCATCAATTGTAACGCTCTTTGCGTTCCAAAATCTTTTCTATTATTTTTTAAGTGACCTGTAAGATGTGAAATCCTATGGGTAAATAATGCAACTTGACCTTCAGCAGAACCTGTGTTTTTTTCAGAGTTACCGTGCTTTTTGAAGATTTCTTCTTTTGTTTCTTTAGTTAAATACATGCCAATATTAATTTTAATGATTCTTATGTGATTTATTTATTTGGGTCCAAAGATAGGTATTTATTTTATATGTCAATTTATATTTTAATTAATTTTTCAGTCAAAATAGATTCTCCATCACTGGATACTGTAATTAAATAGACTCCCTTGGAGAAATCACTAATGTCAATGGTCATATTAGTGCTGTGATTTCCTTTTAAAAACACCATGATTTCTCCAGCCAAATTAGTGATTTTTACATTGGAAATTCCTGTATTACTCCCCAACATCTGGATGTTTAACTGCTGTTCTGCAGGAATTGGGTAAGTAATCATTCTTTTATTTTCATAGGTTGCTAATCCAACCGCTTGTTGGTTATAAGTTCCAGTAGCTTGACATCCGTATTCATTTTTAATAATAACGGTATATTCACCGTCCCCATTAATGGTTACAAAATGGTCTGTTGCGCCACTCCATAATATGCCATTTAAATACCAGCTATAACTGTAGTTTACGGAATCTATGGTCCATAATGTGTTATTTTCATGTTGTATAATTGCCATTGAATCTATTGTACTAATGCATTCAAAATCAAATTCAGCGGTAGAAGTACAACCGTACTCATTTACTATGACTATGTGATAAAGGCCTTCCCCGTTTATTTGAACTTCTGCAGCAGTTGCATTGGTCAAAATGGAACTGTCCAGGTACCATTGATAGGAATAATTTGGGGCATTCAAAACAGAAAGTAGTTGGTCATTTTGGCTCAAGGTACTATCTGGAAGGATATAACAAGCCATTTTATTGAGCGTTGTATTTGTAATAATCGGACTGTTATTATCGAAGTAAATATATGCGGTGTTGTTAATTACTGTATTTGGGTCTAGATTAAGATTTGGATAGATACGATAGGTAATATAACCATGACTTCCTGGTTCATTACTGATATGGTCAGGTAAGTGGATATTATGCAAGAGGAAGGATATTTCTCTATTATTATCTATGGTCACTTCGGTTAAATGGCTGCTGGATAAAAATTGAAATGAATTCAGGTCAAGGTTAAAGTCAACCGTGTCTTTTATTACAATATTAATGGCTTCTGCAGTACCGGTATTTTGAAACCTAATGGTATAATCGATAAAGTCGCCAATAGCAATGGTTTCTTGTGCAGCGTTATTAGCAATAAAAGAAGTTTTATCATTTGGATCATAAGAACATACTACGGAGTTGATGGTGGAGTCCCCGTAGGTCTTTTCTAAGTTATTATTGTAATCGAATATGGATAAATGATATTGGTTTTGCACCATATCTCCAATAGATAAGTTGCCATTTAAATTTGTGGTGAATTGAACAGAGATGTTTTTGTAAACTGCTATAGAATCAAAGGAGAAATAAATGGTCTGATTAAGTACAGAGTCTGGTAAGACGGATGCACTTACAAAAACTAGGTCAGGATCTAAAGTGATTGCGGCTTGTACATGTATAGGCTCAGTACCATCATTTAAAAAGTTAAACCAACCTACATTATTGGTAATACAATGGTTGGGAATATCAATGGCATGCATAGTCGCATGGTAATACAAGGAGTCAGGAAAGAAACCAAAATCAAGTGAATCTTTTGTGTAATTAAGAGAATCTAATAGAAAAGTATAATTAGCCGGTGTATTGGTAATCGACCAATTAGGTAAGGTTGCAGAAACGGTATAATTAGTAGTAGTACTGTCGTTGGTACTGGAATAAAAATCCCCATTTGCATTCGTAAAAAAGGAATTGGTAAGCGGTGTGATGTCGATTGCTACATTAGGTAGAGAAGACTCTCCAGGCTCTTTTAATCCATTTTGGTTCATATCATAATATGCGGTTCCTTTTTGAATGTGTGCACCATAAAATGATTGTGGCGGACAAACAAAAGAGCCACTTCCTCCAGTTTGGGTTAGCGTAGTATTCACGGAAACGCCAGCGAAATTACTGAGCATCATGATATAAATCTCGGAGACTGCGGCAGCGTAAATATCGGGGAATTCAGTATTACCGCCGATAAAGCCACAGTCAACAGTCCCTAATGGATTAGGGGCATTTCCAAGATTTCCACAGGCATTAAAAGCTGCAGTAGTATCCGTAAATGGACCCCAGATAACAAAGTCTAAATCATTACTTCCTTGCAAGGACATATGGATATCGCCAGCTTGGGCAATTTCAAAATAATACCAACTGGGATTGGCTGCAAAACTTACACAGTCGTAATTGTTTCCAACGGCAGGAGTTATACTGTTAGTACCAGTGGTAAATGAAATACCATTCGCACAAATAGGAGCTGCATTTATGCAACTCGTATTTGTACTTTGGGAATAAGTAAATGTGGTAAGGAATAGCAAGACAACAAGTTTGTATAATTTCAACATATTTGTTGTTTGTTATAGGAATAATAGGTCAATAATATTTACGAGATAGCTTAAAAAGGGTTTTAACCTTTAAACATCACTAAAGATTGTCCAATTTTTTCTTTTAAATCTTTTCTTTCTACAATAAAATCTAAAAATCCATGCTCTAAAACAAATTCTGCTTTTTGGAAACCTTTTGGCAAATCTCTACCAATCGTTTCTTTTACAATTCTAGGTCCAGCAAAAGCGATTAAAGCATTTGGTTCAGAAATATTAATATCTCCTAACATGGCAAAAGAAGCGGTAACGCCGCCAGTTGTAGGATCCGTTAAAAAAGAGATATATGGTAATTTTGCATCACTAAGTTGTGAAAGTTTAGCAGAAACCTTTGCCATTTGCATCAAAGACAAACCAGCTTCCATCATTCTGGCACCACCTGATTTAGAAATAATCATAAAAGGAGATTTTAAAGCAATGGCTTTATCAATACCCCTTGCAATCTTTTCTCCCATGACACTTCCTAATGAACCACCAATGAATTTAAAATCCATGGCTGCAACCACTAATGTTTCCCCGTTAACTTTACCATGGGCAACTTTAATGGCATCCTTTAAACCTGTTTTTTCTTGTGTAGCTTTTACACGAGCAGGGTAGGGTTTAGTATCATTAAACTTTAAAGGGTCTGCAGAATATAATCCTTTGGCGATTTCAGTATATTTATCCTCATCAAAAAGAATAGCAAAATATTCATCTGAACTTAATCTTTCGTGATGGTTACAAGTCGCACAAACGTATAAGTTTTCGGCATGGTCGTCTCTTGAAATTACCGTTTTACAAGTAGGACATTTGTACCAAAGTCCTTCTGGTGTTTCTTTTTTATCTGCGGTAGATGTTGTTATACCGTCTTTAGATCTTTTAAACCAAACCATAATAATCTTTTTTAAGCAATAGTAATTTCATCATTAGCGTAAACTTCTTGCACTAAATTGATGATTTCAACACCTTCTTTCATAGGTTTTTGGAAAGCTTTTCTTCCTAAAATTAAGCCTTGTCCTCCAGCTCTTTTGTTTACTATTGCGGTTTTAACTGCATCTTGAATATCAGTATTTCCGTTACCAGTGGATGCACCACCAGAGTTAATTAATCCATTTCTTCCCATATAGCAATTTGCTACTTGGTATCTACATAGATCTATTAAGTTATCAGAACTTAATTCTGAATACATTTTAGGGTGAGACTTACCAAAGCCAATTGCTGGATAAGCACCATTTAATGTAGGTAATTTTTGTTTAATAATATCGGCTTGAATGGTTACCCCTAAGTGATTTGCTTGTGCTGTAATATCAGTTGAAGTGTGGTAATCTACACCATCTTTTTTGAATCCATTGTTTCTCACATAACACCATAAAATAGTAGCCATACCTAATTCGTGTGCTCTTTCAAAAGCTTGTGCAATTTCCACAATTTGTCTTTCTGATTCTTCAGAACCAAAATAAATGGTAGCACCAACTGCAGTAGCTCCCATATTCCAAGCGTCTTCTACAGAGCCAAATTCAATTTGGTTGAAAGTGTTTGGGTAAGATAAAAATTCATTGTGGTTTAATTTAACAATGAATGGAATTTTATGTGCGTATTTTCTAGCACATGATGCCAAAACACCAAAAGTAGAGGCAACACCATTACAGCCAGCTTCTACTGCTAACTTTACAATGTTTTCTGGATCAAAATACATTGGGTTCGGTGCAAATGATGCACCTGCAGAATGCTCAATACCTTGATCTACTGGTAGAATGGATAAGTAACCTGTGTTTGCTAAATTACCGGTACCATATAATGATTGTAAACTTTTTAACACTTGTGGTGTACGATTTGTTTGCGCAAAACATCTGTCAACAAAATCACTACCCGGTAAGTGAATCATTGATTTAGGGATGGTATTACATTCATGGGCTAATAATGATTCACCTTCTGTTCCTAATAATTCAACTATTTTATTTACACTCATTTTTTTTGATAATTTTAATTTGGGCAAAATTAATAAAACTTTTTTTGAATTCCTTCTTATTAAAAGTCTAATCTACATTAATTACAATTCCTTCTCTTTAATTAGTCCTAAAACTAGTTCAAACTGGGCAGTTTCAGAGAGATTAGAATTGTCGATTACTACAGCATCTTTTGCTTGAATAAGCGGAGAAATTGCTCTAGACATGTCCACTCGGTCTCTTTCGACTAAGTTTTGTTTGACATCTTCAAAGTTTATAGCACTGTTTTTTTGTTTCATTTCTAGCAATCTTCTCTCTGTTCTAATGTCGACTTCGGCAGTGATAAACAATTTTAAATCCGCATTTGGAAACACAACAGTGCCAATATCCCGACCATCCATTACTACACCACCTGCTTCACCAAGTTGTTGTTGTAATTCGACTAATTTCTCTCTTACTTCTTTGATGGTACTTATTTGACTAACTCTTTGAGAAACAGCTAGACTTCTAATCTCAGTTTCTACGTTTTGACCGTTTAGCATGGTTTCGGCAACTTCTTTTTGTGGATCAAATACAAAGTCAATTTGAATGTTTGGTAAAGCCGCTAAAACTTGTTTCATCAAGAAATTTTTATCTTTTAAAATCCCTTGGTTCATTAAATATAAGGTGACTGCACGATACATAGCACCGCTATCTACGTATACATATCCTAATTTTTTAGCAATTGCTTTTGCAATGGTACTTTTCCCGCAAGATGAATAGCCATCAATTGCAATGGTTAGTTTTTTTTGCATGAGTTAAATGTTAATTGGAAATACAAAACTGTACTTCGTTCCGTTTTCTGTTGTACGTGTATAGGTTCCTTCTAATTGTTCCGTCAATGTTTCTATTAATTCTATGCCAAATGATACTTTCTCTGCTTTAATATCCCAAGTACCATTATCGTGGTAGTCAAATGCAATCGTATTGTTATCTTCAAAAATTGAAATTCTTATTTCTCCAGAAGATTTATCCTTAAAGCCATGTTTTAAGGAGTTGGAGGTTAATTCATTGATTAGTAAGGCAAACGGGACCATGTAGTCAGGGGTGATGAAATTTAAATTTGCTTTGATTTCTGTCTGCACGGGTATGTTAACCGAATAAGAACGAATTAATTCATCTGTTAATGATTTAATATATGCCGATAAATCTATATTGGATAAATCCTCGGTTTGGTAAATTTTTTCATGAATCAAAGACATGGCAATTACACGATTGGTTGCCTCGTTAAACTGTTTAATTACCTCAGGGTCTTCAATATCTTTGGATTGTAACCTTAGTAAACTAGTAATTACCTGTAAATTATTTTTTACACGGTGATGTATTTCTTTAAGCATCACTGATTTCTCTTTGTTTTGCTCCAACATTACTTTATTGTTGACTCTTAATTTTTCGTTGGCAGCGCGATATTTTAAATTGGTTATATTCTGTGTTTTATAAAACAATATCAATAAATAACAAATCATTATACCACCAAAAACAACAGTCAGTACATAATCCACTTGTTGGGCAGAACTATAAGTATTAAAAGGTTTCAAGTCAGGACTAACGACAAAAAATTGATAGAATAGTATCCCTAAAAAGTTGATTAACAAGGTTGTTACGCCCCAAACCAAACCAATGGCGTAAAAACTGTAAAGTACAATAATTAAAATCCATATCATGTCCATGTACCTGTCCGGATTCAATAGATTATAGATGTTAATTTGAATTAAAATGGTACTTATAAAAATAATTACTTTTGCAATAATAAAATGCTTTCCATATTTCCGCATATACCATATACCTGCTAAACTAAGCAATAATACAGTGATACATACCCAGAAAGTTAAAGACCTTGATTTAAAATGTACTATGGAGAGTATAGAAAAAAAAATGGAAGTAAGTGCAACAATGCGATAGGAAAGGATAAACATAGATTGACTATGGAAATCTTTAAAATTTATTTTCGGGAGTTTTAATATGTTTAACATTTAGGTCAAATATATACTTTAATTGTATAATTTTGATTTTTTTTAAGGCAATTTTTAAATGAATAATAAGAAAATAGTTTGGATTACGGGAGCCTCCTCAGGAATAGGAAAGGCGATTGCAAAATTGTATAATGAAAAGGGAGATTTTGTAATTTTATCTTCCAGGAATCAGGAAAGCTTAGAAAAGGTTCAAGCTGAGCTAACCAACCCAAAAGAATCCTTTATTCAACCGCTCGATTTAGTGCAAATAGACACTTTTGATGGCATTGTTAAATCTTTAATAGATGCCTTTGGTAGGATTGATATATTGGTGAATAATGGCGGAATTAGTCAACGAAGTACTGTCGCGGAAACGCCTCTTTCGATAGATCGTAAAATAATGGAAGTGAATTATTTTGGTAATATTGGTCTAACCAAAGCATTGTTGCCTTATCTACAGGCTCAAAAGTCGGGTCATATTGTAGTTATTTCAAGTATTGCGGGTAAATTTGGCTTTTATTTGCGTTCCGCTTATGCAGCTTCAAAGCATGCATTACAAGGTTTTTATGAAAGTTTGTTGTTGGAAGAAGCTAAAAATAATATTTTTGTGACCATAGTTTATCCTGGTAAGATTAATACGCCTATTTCACTCTCCGCTATTAATGCGGCAGGGGAAGCTCATGGTGTAATGGATCATAATCAAGAAACTGGAATGCCAGCAAGTACCTGTGCGAACATAATTATTAAAGCCGTTGAAAAAAAGAAAAAATCCATCCTTGTAGGGAATAAGGAAATTAAAGCTGTTTATCTCAAACGTTTTATCCCTGCTTTGTTTTGGCGTGTTATTAAAAATCAAAAACCTACCTAAGCTAAATGAATAATTTACCTCTTGAATTTTACAATGAAAAATTGCTTCAATATGAAGTGGACTTAAAAAAGAATAAAAAACAATTATTGGTATTCGCACTTTTGCGTTTATTGATTTTTTTAGTGACTGGTCTAGGTATTTATTTAACTTTATCTATCAAGCTATTGCCTATTGCTATTGCTGTCATTGGTTTTGCTGTTTTTTTAAGGCTGATCGTAAAACATGCTGCTTTAAAGAAGGAAAATGGGTTTTTAAAAAATTTGGTTTTTATCAATACCAAAGAGATTGACTATTTGACTAAAGGAGACTTGGCTTATGCTAATGGAGAAGAGTTGATAGATGGTAATCATTTTTACGCCGCAGATATTGATGTGTTTGGTCCAGGTTCCATTTTTAATATCATTAATAGAACACATTCTTTAGAAGGCAAGAAAAAATTAGCAAATTTATTAACTGCTAACGAAATAGATGGAATTGAAGAAAAGCAAGAAATGATTAAGGAATTAGCAAATAAAGCCGATTGGCGTCAAAAATTTCAAGCTAAAATCAATACCATGGAAGCTGCTATTTCGCAAAAAGTAGTCATGGATTGGTTAAAGGCCTATGAAGCCATTGTACATCCTTCTTTCAAGAAAATTAAATACCTATTTCAAGGTTTAACGCTGGTTTTTTTAATTGGCTATATTTTTGACTTCATCAATTATTTACCACTTCTACTTTTGTTTTTTGTAGGCCTTTTTATTTCTGGTAAGTACGTCGGTAAAATCAATAAGTTTAATGTGCATTTGTCGGAGTTAAAACAAGTATTTAGTTCTTATGCCGACCCAATAGCAAGTGTAGAGGCCGAAGAGTTCAGGGCAAAATTAAACCAAGAGGTACAGGCTAATGTTAAAAAAGAGGGGGAGAGTGCTTCTCAATTAATACATGAGTTTTCGAAATATTTGAGTGCCTTAGACCAAAGAAATAATATCCTCTTTGCTGTGCTGGGGAATGGCTTTTTATTATGGGATATTAGTCAAGTGAATAAAATTGATACCTGGTTAAAAAATCATGTCCAAGATATTGAAGGTTGGTTCAATGCCATTACTTATTTTGAAGCGAATAACAGTTTAGGTAATTTTTCCTATAATCACCCAACTTATACTTTTCCAAAAATTAATAAGCAAAGTAATGATGTTATCCAGGCAAAACAATTGGGGCATTTAATGATAGATGCTAAAAAAAGAGTCAATAATGATTTTAAAATTGGTACCAATGAATTTGATATCATAACCGGCGCAAATATGGCTGGAAAAAGTACATTTTTACGAACAGTAGCCTTGAGTATTGTTAGTGCAAACGTTGGATTACCTGTTTGTGCAACTTCTTTTGAATATAACCCTATTCGTTTGATTACTAGTATGAGAAATAATGATTCTTTACAGTCTGATTCTTCTTACTTTTATGCAGAACTTGTTCGCCTTAAAACCATCATAGATGCCATTGCTGAAAAGCCATATTTTATCATCTTAGATGAAATATTAAAAGGGACGAATAGTAAGGATAAAGAACAAGGATCTATTCAGTTAATGCACAAATTGTCCAAGTCAAACTCTGCAGGTATTATTGCTACGCATGATTTAGGTTTATGTGAAATTGAAAAAGAGTTGGATAATATCACTAATCTATATTTTGATGCAGAAATTGAAAATGATGAGTTGTATTTTGATTATACTTTAAAATCAGGAATTTGTCAAAATATGAACGCTTCTTTCTTGTTGAAGAAAATGGCAATTATTTAGTAGTCTTCAGACATCCTGTTAGGTAAAATCCACCCATCAATACTGCTTTATCTAAAATGAAAAACGATTGATAATTAGTCCCAAATTCTTCTAGGATAAATACCTGGCGGAAAAGAACAGGCATCATAACCTTCTTAAGTTTAAAATATTTAGCGAACTTATTAGGCTATCCTTACTTGGTTTCGTAGGGGTAAAATAAAACACAATAGCAGCACTGTGCTCTAGAAACTTTTTTTTATAAGGTGTTAATTTCTTCGCTAAGCTTTTGCTTCGCATAGATGGAAGCATAAGCGCCGTTTAAGGTTAATAAATCATCATGTTTACCGGATTCTACAATTTTCCCTTCATCTAGCACTAATATTCTATCGGCATATTTAATACTCGAAATTCTATGACTGATAATAAAGGAGGTACTATTTTTTAATTGATTTTGAATGGCGTTTAGAATCAATTCTTCCGTCTCGTTATCCACTGCCGACAAGCAATCATCAAAGATGACAAATTCAGGTTGCTTAATCAGTGCCCTTGCGATAGAGATTCTTTGTTTTTGACCACCAGAAAGATTAATTCCTCTTTCTCCTAATTTAGTTTCATATTGTGCGGGAAATTCTAAAATAGATTCATGAATGCCGGCACTTTTAGCAGCGTTAAAAACCATTTCGTCAGGAATATCGGATGCTTTCAAACCAAAAGTAATATTGTTTCTAATACTATCGGAAAATAAGAAATGTTCTTGGGGTACATAGCCAATTAAATCTCGCCAACTATCAATATTCAATTCATTCAAGTTTTTACCATCAATTTTTATACTTCCTTCTGTGGGATCTAGCAATCTAAGTAGGAGGTAAGCAAGAGAAGACTTTCCTGAACCGGTTTTACCAATAACGCCTATGGTTTCTCCTTTTTTTATTTGAAAATTGACATCTGTTAAAGCACGAACACCAGAGTTTTCGTAGACCAAGCCAACATTTTTAAAAACAATTTCCTTGGCAAAAGTTACCTTTTCCGTAGAAGGGTTAATAATTTCAGGCGTTTCTTTTAAAAACTCATTAATTCTAGCTTGAGAAGCTGCCGCTCTTTGGATTAAGGAAGTCACCCAGCCAACAGAAGCAAAAGGCCAAGTTAACATGTTGATAAAGATTACAAATTGTGCGATTTCACCTGCATTAATCAACCCTTCTCTCGCTTGTAAAATCCCTAAATAAATGGTGATGATATTACTTAATCCTATCAGAAAAACAATCGTCGGCATAAAAAGCGCAGAAGTTTTAGCTAAAGATAGGGAGGCTTCTTTATAATTTACGGCTTGGGTATTAAAGTTTTTAATAGATTCTTTTTCTCTGATATAAGACTTGATTACTCGAATTCCTGAAAAATTTTCTTGTACAAAAGTAGATAATTTAGATTGTTCGGACTGCACCAAGTTACTCTTTTTATTTAGTTTAAAACTAACGAAATAGATTAAAACAGACATGACTGGAAGTGGTGCTAAAACGTATAGTGTTAAAATTGGGCTGACCCTTAACATGACAAAAATAATTAATCCCGACATGATGACTAAGTTAATGGTATACATGATACCAGGTCCTAAATACATTCTGACCTTAGATACGTCTTCACTAATTCTATTCATTAAGTCACCCGTAGCATTTTTTTTGTAAAAATTGAAGGATAATTTTTGGTATTGATCGTAAACTTCGTTTTTTAAGTCGTATTCAATATAACGCGACATTTTAATGATCGTTTGGCGGGTGTAAAATAAAAATATACCTTTTAAAACAGAATAAAAGACATATAATCCAGCACTCATCAAGGCTATTTTTAATATCGCTCCTAAACTTACGTCGCCATTTGTTAAATCAGAAGATACTAAATCATTGATGGTATCTTTCACAACTCCAGGCATCATTACACCAAAAACATTGGATATAAAAATGAATAGAATACCAAGCAATAGATACCTTTTATATTTGAATAAAAATTTGTTTAAATAATAGAGTGAAGACATTTAATTGATTATTTTTGCAACAAAATTAATCAAAAGTAAACATCAATTAGTCTATATAAAAATAAACTTACATTTTATGTTCGAGGTAAAAGATATAAAAGAATCTGAATTTGCAAATAATCCTATAATTCAAAGGATGACACAGTATAATCATGAACAATTACTTTTTTGTAATGATAATGCAACTGGTTTAAAAGCAATTATTGCAGTACATAATACCATTTTAGGGCCAGCTTTAGGCGGGACTAGAATGTGGCAATACACGAATGAATTGGAAGCATTGAATGATGTTTTAAGATTATCTCGTGGTATGACTTACAAAAATTCTATTTCAGGTTTGAATTTAGGAGGTGGTAAAGCAGTAATCATAGGAGATTCTAGAACACAGAAAAACGAAGCGCTTTTTAGAAGGTTTGGAAAATTTGTTCAAAGTCTAGGTGGTAAATATATTACTGCAGAAGACGTAGGTATTTCTCCGCAAGATATGACTTGGGTAAACATGGAAACAGATCATGTGGTTGGTTTACCAGGTAAAAGTGGGGATCCTTCTCCAGTAACAGCTTATGGTGTTTATATGGGGATGAAAGCAGCTGCTAAGGCAAAATATGGTTCCGATTCTTTAACAGGAAAAAAGATTGCTGTTCAAGGGGTAGGTCATGTTGGCGAATATTTAGTAAAGAATTTAGCCAAAGAAAATGCAGAGATTTATATCACAGATATTCATGAAGAGACATTAAAAAATGTTTCTGAAAAATATGGCGCTAAAGTGGTTGGATTAGAGGAAATATATGACATTGATATGGATATTTATGCACCTTGTGCTTTAGGTGCAACCGTAAATGACGACACTTTATCTCGCCTTAATTGCGACATAATAGCTGGTGCTGCTAATAACCAATTAAAGTTGGAAGATGTTCATGGTGAATTAGTAAAAACAAAAGGTATTTTATATGTACCTGATTTTATGTTGAATGCTGGTGGTGTTATTAATTGTTTTGCAGAAGTAAAAGGATTAACTAGCGAATGGGCTATGTCCAAAGCAGAAGATATTTACCAAACTACACTTAATATCATCAATCGTTCTGAAAACGAAAACTTGCCGACATATAAAATTGCGAATGCCATGGCTGAGGAAAGAATTAATGCAATTGGAAAAGTAAAATTACCATTATAATGTTAAACAGAAGACATTTAAGAATAAAGACATTACAGATATTATATGCCTTCTATCAAACAGAAGATGCGGAATATAAAAAATTCGAAAAAGAGTTATTCGGCTCTATGAGTAAAATGTATGACTTGTACATTTATTTTTTATTGGTATTTGAAGAATTAGAAGGTTTTGCAGTTGAAAGAATTGAAGAACGAAAACTAAGAAGAGTTGCTAGTCAAGATGATTTAACACCTAATACAAAGTTTATTGATAACCGAATCATTAAGTTGTTGAAGGAAAATCAAGAATTAAGAGGGAAGTCCGAATCAAGAAAGATAAACTGGAGCTCTGCTGAGAAGAATGATTTGATTAAAAAAATGTTCTTGGCAATTACAGAAAGTGAAATTTTTGAAACTTACATGGATAGTGAGGATAAAAGTTTTGCGGATGACAAACAGTTCTTAATCGAATTGTTTAAAACTGAAATTGCAAACTTTGGCCTGTTACACGACTTTTTAGAAAATGAAACCGTTTATTGGCAAGATGATATTGATTTGGTTTGTTCTATGGTGATTAAAACCATTAAAAATGCCGAAGAACATGAGTTGGAAGATGAAATTAACTTATTACCTTTGTTTAGAGACGAAGAAGATGAAGTTCGTTTTGTGGAATGCTTAATGAGAAACATTGTGGATAGAGATGCTGAAAACAATGAATTGATTAACAAATTGACCAAAAATTGGGATTTAGATCGAATTGCGAAAATGGACATCATTATTTTAAAAATGGCCATTACAGAATTAATTGTCTTTCCTTCAATACCTGTCAAGGTATCTTTGAATGAATACATTGAAATTGCTAAATTTTATAGCTCTCCGCAAAGTAAAGTCTTTATCAATGGGGTATTAGATAAATCAATTGTGGTACTAACCAATGAAGGACTGATTAAAAAAACCGGTAGGGGACTACTGACTTAAAACAATAGAATGAAATTAGGAATATTTTTAATTATTACAACACTAGGTGCATTTGTTTCTTGTACTAATAATGCGGGACAATTGGCTGAAGAGAGAAAAGAAAATTTTGCTGCTTTACTCGAAAAACCAACCGAGATCTCCTTTGAAGAAGATGCTTTTGATTTTGGAAAAGTAGTGGATGGTGAAAAAGTACAGCATACCTTTCATTTTACCAATACAGGTGATAAAAGCTTGGTGTTGATTGATGTAAAAGGATCCTGCGGTTGTACTGTACCGGAAAACTGGCCAAAAGCACCCATTCAACCAGGAGAAACCGCTCAGATTGATGTGACGTTTGATTCAAAAAATAGAGTGGGAATCGTTAGAAAAACAGTAAGAATACAAGCAAATACAAACCCTTCAGTTACTACTTTAACTATTACTGGGGAAGTGACTGAAAAAATTTAAATACAAAAATAACATGAAATTAAATTTATTACAAGCTGCCGCTGAAGGTGGAAGTGCATTACAACAGTTTTTACCATTAATTTTAATCGCTGTCGTTTTTTATTTCTTTATGATTCGCCCACAAATGAAAAGATCAAAAGAAGCCAAAAAGTTTAGAGAAAGTATAGCAATTGGAGATAAAGTAATTACTTCTGGTGGTATACACGGAAAAATTCTAGAAGTAACGGATACAAATGTATTAATTGCCACGGAAGGAAGTGGTAAAATAAGAGTAGAAAAAGGTTCTGTAACGAGTAACGAAATGGAGCAATTGGCAAATAAAAAATAAGCCTTCATAATTTTATTAAAAACCCAGACCGATAGTCTGGGTTTTTTTATGTCTAAAAAATGTCACGTCCTGAAATAGCGATACACTAAAACAGTAGTGTAATGAAAACATCAGAAAACATGGGGTATGTGAAACGT
>NZ_QKSB01000014.1 GCF_003234935.1 Putridiphycobacter roseus
TGGAAATTGTCTACCGAAAACTGTGGGGTGCTGTGGTTTTTTAAACCCTTTTTTACCTACTTGCGCTTGTAGTTAACAACCGAGTAAAGCACACTAATATAAATAACATAATTGTTGTTATCGACTAGTTAGCTTTGCCTTAGCCGTTTTTAAGCATTTGTTACTTGTTATTAAATGTTTAGTTTAAAACAAACATTTGTAAACAGTTATGTAGACAAATATAATAAACAATCCCTTAAAAATTAATGGACTAGCTTTTTTTTATTGGATGGCCTGCGGTTTAATTTAACGTTCCAACAGAGGTTAGGGGGGGGTAAAATAATACTTGGCTTGCATATATGTTTTATTAAAAATTAAAACCTGCTTTAATTCCAATTTGAACGTTATTATAATGGTTCGGAGGGGTTTTTGAAAAATGTAAGGAAGGAGTCCATCCAACAGAAGCAAATCCACCGCTTGTTTTTTTTGAAGACACTCTTAAACCCAACCAAGTATAATAATTTATAAAAGTAAATGATTTGTAAAAATATGGTGAAGCATATATCGCACTTTCAATAAAAACATATTTGAAGTCAAAAAGCGCAATCATTCCTAAATTCAAGCCATAAATAGGCCGATCTAAAGGATCTTGGTCGTCTGCATATTCATTAAGTACAACCCCGGTTGCTCCATTAAGTAGTAATTTCCCTTGGTGAAGTATGGTTCTGTCATATGAAAACCCTACTATAGATTGACCTCCAAATTGCAGTCCCAGAAAATTTTTATTCACATCTTGACTATAAGTATAAGAACCAAAACAAAGCGATATAATCAACAAGCGTGTTTTCATTATTAATGGTTACTAATGTTTGAATATGAGTATTAACCTGCCGATAGGTGGCTACTAATTATATTTATTGTTGTATGGTGCTATTCATTACTATGTTTGCTGTTTCTTTTGCTATTCCGATTGTCGCAATTGAGCCACTATTAAAATTTAAAAAGTCTTTTTCAATGCCGTCACTAAATATTATTCCATTATTTGGCATAAATGATTCTATTGTTAAGGTGTTATTTCTGATAATTCCTGCTGTCATTTCTGTTTGAGTTCTAATACTTTTAAACGGTTCTCTAACAGCAAAAAGTAAATCCTTCTCTTTTAGTTTTGGCTGTTTAAGTGTCAGGTTTTTTTCAAACATATTAGTAACACCATAAGCCATATTAAAAATTGAACTCAACCATCCTGTTGAACCTGCGGAAGTTGAAATGATGATTCCACTTGATGAATGTTGTTCCGTTTTGTTCTTGAATGATATTTTATAACGAGCAGAAACGTGAGAAGAAGCACCAATGAATAAATCATTAAAAGCAAGCAATCTTTGACCGTCATTCAATTTTGCTTCGGCAAAACTCATAATTTTTGAGTTGAACTTATTAGTTAGCACATTTTCAACTCCTTGAATAAAATTCATTGTGTTGAAAGGCAACAATATCCCATCATATCTTTCAATATCTGGATTTACGGCAATTATGGGAAGATTGTCAGAATATTTCGCTGTATTTGCTACAAGTCCATCTTGACCAATCACAATTATTATATTCTTCTTGGAAAAAATATAAGAAGAAACATATTGTCTGTCAATAGTTTTGTTTTTAATTACTTTTGATAGTTGTGTTTGTAAAGAATTTAATGAGTTTTTAAAGATCTCATCTTCTATCTCATACTCATCAAAATTTCCTCCAAGTCTTTCTATGTAGAACTTGGCTTGAGCCTTTGTATTAAATCTTTCTATTAGTGATTCTAAACGAGTTTTACTCTTTACGATTATTGCATACTCAAAACTCATTTTTTAGGTGTTCCTTTTTCGTTTAGAATTGAATCTAATAAGTCTGGACTAATATTTAAATTACCAATTTTTTCAGCATTGTCTGCTAACTCTCTAAATGCGAGTGAAATATTAAATCTTGGGTCAGAATTATTATTTAAAGCAGTCAAAGTTTTCCAATCCATATCTCTATATGGTTTTAGAGTTGTCTCTAATACGTAACCCTTTGTTTCCGCTTCTTTTTTGTCATTTTCTGTTTTTTGTTCAATAAGCGATTTACGCTGATTTTCAACTGAAATATCAGCTTCCAACTGCATTTCCCTCAATTTTCTTTGGTTTTCAGCCTTTTGAACATCAGATTCCATTTTCTTTTCTGCTATTTGTTTTTGTTTTTCCTCAACCGCAATTTCTGTATTTAGTTCTGATTCTTTAATTATTCGTTCTTGCTCAACTGCAAAATTTCGTCTTTCATAAACTGCCAAGTCAGCTTCTTGCTGCAGTTTTTCACGTGTTTCAGTTTCCAATGCTCTTGCCATTTCTGGGGTTGCTTGAATGGCAAGAATATTTGCACCAAGAATCTCAATTCCAAGCATACCAATTGCTGTAGAAGATTTTAGTCCTTCTGTAATATTTTCTTCGATTGCTTTTGCAGAACGTATTGCTTCTTTCAGTTTTATTCCGTGAATGTATGCAGAAGTTGCAGTCTGTGCTTCATTGATTATTCTTTGATTCAGTTTCTCAATATCATTCTTTTTGTATTGTCCGTTATCCTGAACCGTAAAATCTAGAACGTCTGCTAATGTTTTTGGGTTGTTTATTTTATAACTTATTTGTCCTTGAATTGTTACCGTTTGGTAATCATTTGTAGATTCATTAAAAACAAATGGCAAGTCATTACTTCCCATTGGAATTGCCGCTATTGAACTATTAGGTGCAAAATAGAAAAATGATAGTCCTCTTCCTTCTCTTTTTATGTTTCCATTTTTAAAATGAAGAACATAAGTCATTGAGTCAAATTTTATGTGTTTAATTCCAAACATATTATTTTCAGTTATTATTTTTTGTTACTTGATTCGTTTTAATGCCATACGACTGGCTATGTTTCTGTTTGCTTTACTTAACAGAAATTTAATTAGATAACCGCCAAGACATTGTTTAGCTAAACTAGTCATTTTAATTATTCTATACAATGTATTGGCGCACTTTCAGATAACTAAATAACTGATTGGTAAATGGAATTTGAATATAGGTTTTGGTGTGGCTAGTTTTCCTTGTTGTTTTTTATTTAAAATGTAATTCTACCCAAAATCTTTTATGAATAATTTTAAATAATTCTCATTTTCGCAGGCAATTTCACCGTATGAATTATCTAAAATTACTTTATTAAAAGCTTTAACCAATTCACTTTCTAAATCATAAATACCATGCCCGAAAACCTGTAGTTCTTTGGGAATTATTCTGTTTGAAGTTACAGAAATAAGTATTTTACTATTTATAGGCATTAGTACTGACGCTATTGGTTCAGAATTATTTACATAAATTTTATCATTTAAAATATCATTATGTAATTTCACCCTTACAACTACGGCTGTTGAATCTGGAAGCATAAAAAAGTCTTTTTCAGGAGCTAAGTTGATTGAATATGTAACTTCACCCATAAGTTCTTTAATACCATCTTTTAATTCTTTAAAATTAATTGGAGTTTTATTCCTTAAATCAGATCGGTTATTATAAAGTGCATAAATCTGATGTTTAAGCTCATCTGTTGCGAGTTCAGCCATTTTATATAATGTACTCCAAATAGCATTATTTCTTAATTCAATTTTTTTTGGATGTCTTGCTTGACCAATTAAAGCCATCCATAAAAGATAATCCAAGGAATTTATGACTTCATCATAATTCGGTATTGTGGCTTCTAAACCGATTTTTAAATTTATTGCTTTTACTACTGTGTCGTAATGTATGTTGAAATCATTTTCAAAATTTTGATTTAATAATGTTTCAACAGAACTGTGGTCAATTTCTCCAGAATGTTCTTTTCGCGAGTTTAAATCATATTCAGAAAAAAGTTTCTTGGTTGAATTTTTAATTTGAAATACGTGATAAGTGCTATTTCGATTGTATTTATAGATTTTCCCTTCTGATGATAAGAATTTTTTACTAAGCACTTGTGATACGTAATGATGATTCCTTGGTTCACTCATATTCTTTCTTTGTAAGTGTTAAAACACAATTATTTGCTACATTCAAGTCAAGAAACGCTAAAGTTATGATTTCAATTGTTTTTATTATTTATAAGATTCAGTTGGGAGTATTTTAAAACTCATTCCTTGATCTACAAACCCATCCATAAAATCACTCAATCTGTTATAAACTGATTCATTATTATTTATTCTAGTATCAATTTGAATTTCTTTATGGAATTCAAGAAACAATTCGTAAATCTCTTTTTTCGAAAATGTATTTTTATGAAGCTCCTCAATAAACTCCACAAATCTACAATGATGATTTTCATTTAATAAAATATCAAATAGTCTGTTTCTGTATTTATCTAATTCCAGTTTCATATCAATTAGCTACAACGGTTGAGCATGTTTTCCTTGCTGTAAGGTACGAAACAGTAATGAAATATAGGTTTTGTTACTTTTAATTATTTTCTGCTTTATTCAGGTTTAAATCGAATCACAAATTATTGCGTTACTTTTATTGCTTGTTATTGATTGACCCATTTTTTTAAATCGTTTAAAAAAGTAACTGAAGGCCGAATTTATGAAAAGGTTGAATTACTGACAATCGAAGAAGAAATTAACTGTGAGCCATTACATGCCGTTATTTTATATGACAGTGAATTATATCTTCGAAGGGCCATCCAAAAATCACGGTCTTTATCGCCATTCTATATTTTTATCGAATCCTATCCTCTAATTGCGATACCTCAAAAAATTAAATTATACTTTTCAGGACATTATCACTTTGGCTTAGAATAAAGCGTCCTCCCTCCAAGAGAAAGTCCAATGCTAAGCTTGAAATAATATGGAGTGATATAATCTATTTTGTACTGATTAATATGGTTAAAAATAACAGGTTCAGAATTACCTAAACCAAAGCCAATAAACTGGCCAACACCAAGACCTAATGTGTAAGAACTAATTGTGTAATTTCTAAATCCTTTTTGATATTCATAACTTAATTTCCATCCAAAAGGATTAAACTCAAAATCACTAAAAATTTCATTACCTGTAATTTTCAAAGAATTATTTAAAAAAAGATATGACCGACTGTTGCTCAGAGCATAAGTAAAGTTAACTTTAAATCTGTGAATGATAATTGTTGAATTAAAGAAACACTTATCTATAGCTACAGCCTTATAAGCCCTTGACCTTTCAAAACTTGCTCCTAAGTGCACATCATCAATCTTACTTACTACAGTTGTGGTTATATTATTATTTTTAGAAGAATAACCAAACCGAGAACGTCCTAACCCAAAATATAAATATTGTGAATTCAAATATCTAGTCTTCGTAAAAACTCGTTGATTCAAATATATAAGTGAATCACTTTCAGACCAATAATTTAACATAATTTTCTTATTCTTCGATTTCTGTTTACTATTAAACATCCAATTTAATAATACACTACCACTAAAATCACCTGCAGCTTGTAATGGAACAGAAACAATAAGTCGATTGTTTAAATGAAATCTAGGCTCGAAATGAACTCCCAAATAGTTTCTTGATATTTGATTGCAAAATACTTTCTTTACGTTTATTTCCCATCTAGGTAAAACTGATGGGTTGTCTTCTAAGATTATTCTTTTAATCTCCCCTTCAAACACATCAATTTCAACAGTGTCTCCCTGGCTAAAAACACACCAGGCCTGCAATGAGGTTATAATTAATAATAATTTTAATTGTTTCATAAAAAGGTTTTTAAACCAAAAAAACGCCATTAATCTGTGACTTATAGTGGCTTTTCGTAAATTATAAATATACTATCTATTTACTTTATTTTGAATTTACATGATCGTACAAAAAAGAGTTATTTTCTTTTAAACCAAATTTTTTGTCGCCATTTCTAGTGGTTTCAGTTTCCGATAATGTAAACTCACTTATTGGTTTTTCTGATATTGAGGTAACGGTTAGCATTGAATCTTTCAAATATTGGTCATTTTCAATTTCTGCTACTTCCTTATTAGAACAAGCTAAAAGAGGCATATGAAACTATAATAATATTTTGATTTCATTAATATTTAATTAACGTTTGAGCATATTTTCGTTGCTGTAAGGTATATAACAGCTATGAAATTTACCCGTTGTTAGGTGCTTTTTTCCGTGTATATTTTGTTTTTCCTCCAAATGAAAATCCAAATCTTATGTTAATATATAGCGTGTTACTGTATGATCTAGGATTACTTGTCCAACCTAATATACCAACACCTATCTGTTTATAGCGTGCTTTTTGGCCTGTTTCAATTCCAAAAGTAAAAGCACTAGATGAATGCTTTATGCTTTTACTAAAGCAATATCCTATTCTCCAACCAAAAGGTATAAATTTAAGAAATTCTGAGGCCCTAGCATCCTGAAGTGCGGCAGCATTATAAGAGTATCCTTGCGAAAAATACATATCAAACTCATTGACTAATCCTAAAGTCCCATTTACATATAATCGATTAATTCTAAATTGAGAAATTGAAACACTATCAATCTGAAGATGAATTGCTTTTGACTTTTCCCTACTAAATCCGAAAATTAATTCCAAAGTTCTGATTGCACCGCCGTCAAATGAAATAGTAGGTCCATATATCTTGTGTTTTTGATAAGATGAACCTGATTGACAATACCCTATTCCAAAGTCTCCGTAATAACTACTAAGTTTATTCCTATTGATATTTCTCCAAATTATGCTATCATTTTTTATGGTTATGATCTCTTCCTTTACGCTTTCTTTACTTGTTAATTCATAATGACCCAATAGCTTACAATCTATTGCTCTCACAGTGTCGTTATAGGCCGGAATTAAATCGTATTTTGAATATGAAAACATTAGTGGCATAGAAAAAGACAAGTTCTCACATCTATATCTTGGTTCAAGATATGCTCCAATAAAATTTGGACTTAAACCTATACTGAAAGGTTGTATATTTATTTCCCATTTAGGCAGAACTGAAGGGTCATCTTCATAAATCAATTCCTTTGTTAAGCTCCCATCTCCAGTAGTTATTCTTTTTGTTTGACTAAGACCGGTAAAAGCAATAAATAGTATAATTGAAATAATAATTTCTTTTCTCATAATTTATAGACTTACTAGTCAATTATAACCTTTGAAATGAGGCCTCCAATCCAATCAATCTTTCCTGGCAAGGTAAGTACATCCCCCTGGGTTATATATGATACTAATTCGTAAGTTGTTGTGTCATGCTTTTTATTACCCTCTGATGACAAAACAAAGAATGTAAACAGATCTGCGTAATTTTGTATGTTGTATGTTTCAGCGGAATCGTAAATAGGATATATTGAATCTTCGTGCAGAAGTTCAATCTTAACAGCTCCCTCATCTAACATTTTATTGACAAAACTTTCGTATACTTCTACATAACATTCCGAAATATAAAAGCATGAATTGTCTTCATTTTGAGAATCAATAAACTCGTTATAATTCACTGCAGATGCATCTGTGCACCCAACTTTTTTTTTACACGCCGACAATTGCAACATTGCAAGTATTACCAAAGGTAAGATAATAGGACTTTTAAATTTTATCTCTTTAATTGCCCTATACTTTACTGATAAATTCATTTTAGCTCTCTTTAGTTTTTGTATTGCTCCCTAACGTTTGAGCAAATTTACGTTGCTGTAAGGTACGAAACAGCTATGGAATTTGCTTGTTGTTATGGTTCGTTTTTAATAATATTAACCAAATCTTCAATGAATGCCTTTGCCTTATTTATTTCAGGTTTGTAGGAACTAGGATGACCACAATGATTTCTTAAATCCAAATTATTTTCCATTTGAGAAAGTTGATGTTTTGAGATTACCTTCAATTCGAATGCAAGTTTCAGTAAATTCAGTTCTTTAATCGACTCAAAGTCAGATATTTTTTCAAATTTCTTTCTGAATTTTAATTTAGCCGAAGCCTCATTTATTGCTTTGTACCCTTTTTTTTCACATCTGTTTTGTAAAATACGAATAAATGATGACCATGAAAAAACAATCCCCGCTTTTAATGCTCCTGCCCTAAAGCATTGAATCGCTTCTAATAAATACTCTTTTTCATCTTCTGAATTTAAGGTAAATACTAGTTGTTCTAAATCCTCAATTTCAGGTTCGTTTATTTTCGGCTTCCCAATAAGCTTGTCAAGCGGCGTAAAGTCTATTTTCACAGAACCATGAATAGCTCGCGTGTATTTTTTTATACTGTCAAAATGATGGACATCTAACTTCTCAAGAATGGAAATAATTGGAATACCCAAACTAACCATATGCTCCATATAACTTCTTCTTAGAGTTTTCACTACGAACGCACTGACCATTCCATTCTCCTCAAAAGCCTTCTTAATTACTTTCTCAGCACTTGTTTTTCCATATTTTTTTCCTGCTTCAGGTCCTTCAAGCAAGTATTCCTGTGGTTTGGTTATGCAGGTTTGCCAATATTCATTTAAATACTCAATAATCTTTGGTGATATACTCGCTTTACGGACAACATCTCCACTAGCATTTCTAACTTGGAGATAAAAAGGTTCCTTCTTTGAATTAATATCTGAAACTCTTAGATTCAACAACTCAGTTAATTCTAAACAACATGAATACACTAAGACAAAAATGATTCTATGTTTCATATTTTCGAAGTTGTCAATCATTAGAAATACCTGCTCCTGTTCTAGAGTATTAATCTCTTTTTCGCGTGCACTAGGTATGTTTTGTCTATAAATCACAAAACTTTTTTTATGTATGTGATTAAAATAATACTCCGCAACTTGAATAAATTGCATGATTAGACTACGTGAACTCTTTTTGCTAATAATGACTTTAATATAAGCATTTAATTCTGCTTCCTTAATATCAATTGGTTCCGTTGCAGGATAATACCTGACAAAGTCCATAAACCTTTTTGTGTAAATGTCAATTGTTTTAATATTCGAATATCTAACATTTAGGATTCTTCGTATCTCCAATTCAGCTTGAATTAAATCAATCATAAGGGTATTTTTTATGAACCATAACAACCGAGTAAAACACACTAATGTAAATAACAAAATTGTTGTTATCGACTAGTTAGCTTTGTTTTAACCGTTTTTAAGCATTTGTTACTTGTTATTAAATGTTTAGTTTAAAATAAACATTTATAAACAACTAAGCAGACAAATATAATAAACAATCCCTTAAAAATTAATGGACTAGCTTTTATTTATTGGTTTTTTATTGGATGCGCTGTGGTTTAAAGGAAAAAGCTGTAATGGGAATCGCATATTCGTGCATTTTTGCTCACTTCTTGACGATAGTCCATGAAAAGAAAAGCCCTTGGGGTTAAATTTGTAAAGCAGAATAAAACAAATACAAACCATGAGAATACCATTTATAATCGCAGTATGGATCAGCAACTCTTTCCTGCTAGGTCAAAATAACAAACAAGAGGGTAACCTGCCAAATCATACAGAAAATCAGATGTAACATCCGCATGCCGTTGTTGCGTCTTTTTTTATGCTGGGTAATTTTTTGGCTGTTTTGCGCTACTACTATTTAGGCTAAATAATCTACAATTTCATGCACGGTTTGTCTTGCTGTTTTACCTACGCCGTATATGGTAGCAGAAGCAAAGCCTGTCCAACTGCCATAACCCACAAGCCATAAATTGGGAATATGTTTCGCACGGGTATATTCCGTTTCTATCCTGTTGTTATTGATGATATTCAAGTCTTTTAAATGGTTTAAATTGGCCTTAAATCCAGTACACCAAATTACAATATCACATGCACTTTTGGTACCGTCTTCCCAAATAACTCCCTTATCATAAAAAGCTTTAAATGGTCTTTTGGCATGCAATACACCGCGTGCTCGAGCCTCTTTAACCGAATCTATCATTACTATTTCACTCAAAGAAGGTTTTTTGATGTCAGGATGGTCTGCTTTATTTTCTAAAAACTTACTGGTCGCCTCATTAAACAAATAACGACCATCAATATCATCTGGCAGAAAACGAGGTGCTTTCCTGGTGACCCATTCGGTATGCGCAACTTTTGATACTTCGGCTAAAATTTGTGCACCAGAATTTCCGCCACCTACAATCAATACCTTTTTATGGGCATAATTGTCGGCATTTTTATACCCAGAAGAATGCAATTGTTCCCCTTCAAAAATGGCTTGACCTGGATATTTTGGAATAAAAGGATGTTGTGCAGTTCCGGTAGCACTGACCAATGTTTTACTGTAAAAAGTACCTTTATTGGTGGCTACGGCAAAGCCTTCATTTTCTTGGATTACGGACAGTACTTTGGTGTGGTGTTGTACCGGAAAGTTATACCGTTTTTCATATTCATTTAAATAAGAAATGAAGGCTGCTTTACCCGGATATTCTGCTGCTCCTTGTGGCATTGCCCAGCCCGGTAGCGAGCTAAATGCCGCCGGTGAAAATAATTTTAAACTGTCCCAAGTCCCCAACCAGGACCCTCCGGTTTGCGCTTGATCATCTAAAACAAGATAATCTAACTTGTAGCGCCTTAAAAAATATGCGGTAGCAAGTCCGGCTTGGCCACCACCGATTACAAGGGTATCGTATGTCTTCATTTTTAAAATTATTTATGTTTTAATTTACTACATGTCTACTCATTCAGCAATGCTATTAACTTATTTTCAAACTCCCTACTCATCCAGTATGGATTGGTACAGCACTTCATTTTCGTAAATAAATTGACTGCCACTTTGCAAGCTGGGGTTGATGGCGCCGTTTTCTCTTACTCTAAAACTAATGCTTAAGCCGACGGTAACTGTTAAGGAATCTTCAAAAGCCGATTTATCTACTATATAACTGCCATTTTTTGTGGTCAGCTCATGGTTATAGATATAATCTTTCTGGTAAGCATTGCGGTGAAGGGCATGCGCGTATTTTTTGTCGTAGATTTCTTTTTTAATATTTAAAACTGTTGGAACATAAATGCCTTCCCATGTTAAGCTTAGATTTTCAGCTGCAGTAAATTTTTTTGGCACCGCATAGTCTATATCCGTATAATCCTGTCTCGGCTTTATATAGGCTAATTGATGCCTTGAACTGTCTGCTAAAATTATTTCTATTAAATAATCCCTCTCTTTTTTATTTTCACTTAATTGGTAGTACGAATAGGTCGTGTAATAATTACTTTTTACGGTTGCTAAATTAAAGGCTTGGTTATTTATTAAAATGGTATTCTTATTGTTCTTTTTTCCATGATCAAATACCTCCAAGTGAATCACTTTAAATTTTTCGGGATCTGAATTATTGTCTCCAATAAAAATATTGACATAGATATTGGCCAATCGTTCGTCTTTTGCGCTATCCAGAAAGTACTTGTCCTTATCCGCAATTGTTTCGGTGCATTGTTGGAAAAGTAATAAAAGTAAAAGAATTTGAATATACTTCATTGGGGTTTCATTAACGGTTGACAATATATGCGCTTAAATATTAATTTCACCACAAGCCCATTGTGCTAATTTAAAGTTTATTGCATTAAATCGCTTTCAGCTTTGTAGTTTCCTTTCATTCAAATCTAACCATTGTAAATAGGTAAACAGCAGTAAAATGAAGGATTTATTTTTTTATTTCGTCCAGCAAAAAATAAGGGGCTAAAAAAAGTAAATCAGCTAGACTTGTAAGGCAATTGTGTACCTTTATTTTTTAAACAAACCTTATGTCTTTTAGTCAAATTTTTGAAGCGGAATTATTCTGGGAACTCAATCCGGGAGAAAATACCGAAAACCCAAGAAACTACAGTAGAAATCACGAAGTGAAAATAGCGGATAAAGAATTATTGGAACTGTCGGCTGCCAAAAGCTTTAAAGGAGACACCAATTTATTGAACCCCGAAGACTTGTTATTGTCGGCACTTACTTCTTGCCATATGATGTCTTATTTGTACGTCTGCGCGCAGCATAACATAGCGGTTCTGTCGTATACCGATAAATCGAAAGGCGTACTAGAAGTCGTTGGAGAAGGAGGGAGGTTTAAAAGTGTGGCACTGAATCCTGTGGTTACCCTACAAAATGCTAAGGATATTGAACTGGCTAAAGAATTGCATACCAAGGCAAATGAATTGTGTTTTATTGCCAATTCTTGTAATTTTCCCATTCACCACAAAGCGACCATACGAGTAGGTTAATTTTCTTTTTTTGGATTAAACTTCTGATTTAGTTTTGCAATCAGCAGTAAGCCAACGGCACCACTGACGAATGATAGCAACAAATTGAGTGCCAATAAGCCATAATTTACGGTGGTTGTTTCTAGGATAAAATGAGGGTTGAAGCCCAAGCGTCCAAAGGATTTGATGGTGAAAATGGCGCCAAATACACCTGCAATGGTATTGCCTACGAGTCCAAAAGAGTACTTTTTATAAAATACTCCAAATAGGTTTGCCCCAACAATACCCATTAATATGCTTAAAAGTGAAATTAAAGTAGCCGTCATCTGTTAAGCTTTAATGGCCGTAATCCATGTCGTCTATTTTACCGCTCATTAATTTTTTCTGCACTAAAAAGTACACAATTATTAAAATTACACCCACAATAGCCCAAGATAATGCAACCGACAATCCGTAATCTTCTGCAGCGGTATTGTAAATGGTAAGAGATTCGTTTGCCGCATTAGTGGAGGGGAGGATAGCGGGGAAAATAGAGGCCAATGAGGAGGTAATGCCACCCACAATGACCAAGGTAGAAAATATAAATCCGTACACTTCTTTTTTCAGTTTTTTGATAAAAAATAAGCCAATTAAACCGGCGGTATAAACCATAGGAAATAGAATAAGGTAAGGTCTTTCTTCAAAGTTTGTCAATGAAGTTGGATTGACATATTGCCAAACGACTAAGGAGAGAATGGTCAAAGCCACAAGGGCAATATTCAGTTTGAAAATAACCGATTTTAGTTTTGTGTTGATGGATGAATTTGTTTTCAGAATAATCCAATTGGCACCGTGAATAGCCAAAGTAACCACTGCAATTAGTCCAATGATAATGGTAAACCAATCAATCACACCAGGGTGTTGGGTAAGTGGACTAAAACTACCATCCCACAAAGGCAAGAAAAAATAATGGGCTTCATAAGCCGATTCTCCATTTTCAAATCCGCCTAAATTTACGCCGCGTATGATGTTGCCTAATGCAATACCAAAAAACAAGGCAAGTAATAAGCTAGAAACACCAAAAGCTTTATCCCAGATGTCTTTCCACATTTGGTATTTAAAATGTCCCCTAAACTCCAGTCCAATTGCCCTAAAAATAATAAGCCAAAGCACAATAATGAGGGGCAGATAAAAACCGCTAAATACGGAAGCGTAAAACGTGGGGAAAGCCATAAATAACATGCCCCCAGCTGCCACGAGCCACACTTCGTTAGAGTCCCAAAACAAGCCAGCAGATTTGGTGATTACTGCTTTGTCTTTTTCATCTTTAGCAAAAAACAAATGAATGATTCCCGCTCCAAAATCGTAGCCATCTAAAATAAAGAATACGGTCAATACGATTGCGATTGTGATATACCAAAATAATTCCATATTTAATGTTTTTGAGTGTTTGGTCCTTCGTTAACAGTTTTTCCTACCAAAACCAAGAATAAGATGCCGAGTAGCATATACAATGCAATAAAGCCCATTAAGGTGAACAAGGTATTTCCTGACGACACAGTAGGGGAGACCCCTTCACTTGTTTTTAATAAGCCATACACCAAGTAGGGTTGTCTGCCCAGTTCGGCCGTGTACCAACCAGTGATGTTGGCAATGTATGGGAAAGGCAACAAAAACATAATCGACCAAAGCAATGGTTTAAAAGTGAATAATTTTTTTCGCCACATCATGAACAAAGCCAATGCCATTATGCCAATAAATATAGTGCCCAAACCGACCATGATGTGATAAGAATAGTACAGGGCCGGAATGTTATCTGGCAATTCTTCTGCTTCAAACTGATCCATCCCCGGGATTTGTTTATCCCATTCTTGGTAAGTTAAAAAGCTCAAAATATTGGGGACCGCAATTTTGTTATCTAATTTTTTCTCCACCATATTGGGTTGTCCAACCAGTACAATTTCAGCACCTGCTTCCTCGGTTTCAAATATACCTTCCATGGCTGCAAAAGCAGCTGGTTGGTATTTGGCTACGTTTTTTGCATTCCAATCTCCGGTAGGAAAAGCGACCAATAAACTAGCGATTAATCCAAAAACCACTCCTGTCTTAAGAAACAACTTTCCGTATTCAACTTGCTTGTTTCTTAAAATATAAAAAGCCCCTATGGCTGCCACTACAAAAGAGGAGGTAACCACCGAAGCCATTTGATTGTGTAAAAAGGAAGGTATTAACCAAGGATTACCAAAAATTGCGGAGAAATTATTCAACACATATTTTCCATTTTCTAATATTTCGTAACCTACTGGGTGTTGCATCCAAGCATTGGTTGCCAAAATAAACCAGCCACTGGCCCAAGAGCCGAGGAAAACCAAAAAAGCAGTTAAAAAATGCAGTTTTTGTCCCATTAGTTTTTCACCAAAAATAAAGAGTGCCAAAAAGGATGATTCCAAAAAGAAAGAGAACATCCCCTCCATGGCTAGGGTTTGACCAATTATTCCGCCTGTCAACTCAGAAAATTTTGCCCAATTGGTTCCGAATTGAAATTCCATTGGTATCCCTGTCACTACCCCCATAGTAAAATTAATGGCAAATATTTTCATAAAAAACTTTGCCGCTTTGTTGTACTTTTCAACAGTAGTCCTAAGAAATTTCCATTTGAAAAACACAATTAATAAGGATAAACCCATCGTCAATTGTGGGAAAATATAGTGGAATGTGATAGTGAATGCAAACTGCAACCTATCGTATAAAATCATGTCTTCCATAGGAAATTAAATTGTGGATAAATTTAATCATTATGGTCCAAAAATTATATGACGGTTATCATATAAATAAAGATTTATTAGGTGATGGTCTGCATTTAAAATGCCAGAAAAAATAGGCTAATTCGACTTAGAAATTAATCTTTTCGGTAGTTTCGATTTCACCTGCTTCGTCATAGGTAATGACTATGTTTTTTTTCCAATTAATCCTTTCCCAAATAATACCTTCTCGATAAAATTCCCAAATACCCACTTTTTCTCCGAGTTTGTATTCTTCCTTTTTTATCAATTTACCATCCGGATCAAACGCTTGCCAAACACCATCTTTTTTTCCCATTGCGTAACTGCTCACTTCAGCTATTGCGCCATCTTCGTAATAGTCCGTCCACTTTCCGTTTCTGCTGCCGTTTTTGTAAGTTTTGATGTGTTTTAGTTGATTGCTATTTTGATAGTATATTTTTTCTACTGTTTTCAACTCGTTTTCGTAGGTAGAAACTTCCTTTTTACTGCCATCTTTATAAAACGAATTTAAGGCTACGTTTTCATTGTTTTTCTTGGTAAAAACAAAATCTATTTGGCCATTGTCGTAATACCACACCCAATCTCCGTCCTCCACTTTGTTTTTATATGCGCCACTGCGGTAAGGTGCGCCCTCACGATTGTAGGTCATCCATTTAAATGAGGTGGTATTCGAATCAATCAATACGCCATTTATATCATAGGATTGTATCCAACGGTAAGTTGGACCATTTCCTTTACCGATTCTAGCCGGTTTTCCATTTTTATGGTACCTTTTTACTTCAATAATATTTCCTTCGCTATCGTGTAAGGTGGTTTCAAAAACGGTTCCATTGCTGTGGTATTTTTTCCAGTCTCCAATCTGCTGGTCATTTTTATAAATCCCAAATTCTTTTATCTGCCCATTTTCGTAATAATAAGTCCAGGCTCCATTTAATTTCCCACGGTCATCTTTGGTAAATCTATTTTTTATCTGACCGTTATCGTAATAGTCAAACCCATCATTGGGGCTTGACAGGTCAATGATCTCTACCACGTCATCTACTGGATCAAAGTTCACGGTTTTGAAAACTGTTCCATCTTCCAAATACCAAATCCAATCGCCAACTCGCCAATCATTTTCGTAACTCCCTTCCTTGTCTAAAGCCCCGTTTTCGTCATAAAGCTTAAACAGCCCCGACTTTTTGTTTTCTAGATAAAAACCAGTCTCTTGCAATTTACCATTTTCGTAATAGGTGCTAGATTCACCTTCAAGCTCACCGGCTTTATAGTGTGTGGTTTCCTTTAATTGTCCATTTTCGTAATAGTAGTTCCATACACCATCTTTGGCGTTCGCTTTCCAATTCCCAATTTCCTGTACTTGTTTGTTTTTGTAAAAAGACTCCCATTTTCCTTCTTTTATAACATCACTACTGTAGTTGGCTATGGTAGAAAGGTTTCCTTCCTTATCGTAAAATCGAGCAATGCGCATGTCAGTGCTATCGAAATAAGTTGTTTTGGCAATTAAATAGCCATTTTTGTGAAAGTAATTCCAAGTGTCTATTTTTTTGCCTTTTTTGTATTTTCCAGTACTTTTAACCTTTCCGTTTTCAAAATAATACGTCCAAACGCCTGTTTTCATTTCGTTTGTGAGGACTCCTGTAGATTTTAATTGCTTATTTTGATAATACTCCTGGGTTAAATTGGATGGCTGTGCGATTGAAACCAGGGGCAATACTAATAGAAAAATAATTGTAGAAATAGATTTGAAGCGATACATGTTGTTTGAATTTTTATGAATTGGCCTTCACCGAAAGTTAAGTTTTATACTCGCTTTTTGCTCGTTTATGCCGATAAAAATTAATTTTTAAGTGATTCAATAAAGGCTTCACCGTTTACTTTGTAAGTCATGTCTTCAATTATTTTCCATTGACCAGCAACAGTTTTAGTGGCTTCTATTTCAATATATAGATTTTCGTTGTTAATCTTTAATTGAACCAGTATATCTGTGTGTTCAATGTTATTTTCCGCTATAATTTTGTAATGACATTTTACAAACGAAACTTGATCCCATTCCAAACGAGCAGCACTTAGTTTTCTCCCCCAGAAACGTCTTATTTCTGCAAAATCTTCAGGCACTTTAACCACACGTACTCTTGTTTCGCCAGGGTGTTCTTGGTTTGCGTTGCTAATTTCTTTTTGAATATATACCTCAGGTACTTTGGCAATTCTCTTTATTTGTATCATTTCCGCTTGGGTAAAAGCCAAATTAACAACCTGCTGTAAGTCATTCGCTTTAATGCCAATAAAAACCTGATAACCCAAGTCGTCAGGTGTAGCAGTACTTGTGGAGTCAACAGGTAATCTCAAGCTGTCCGCCTGTCCGTAAGCTGAACCTGCAAAAAGTAATAGTCCAATGATAAAAATGTGTTTCATATGCGCATTGCTACAGGTGAATAATAAGGAAAACCCAAGGCCATAAAAAAGTATTATCCTGTCGGTTTATTACTTTTCAAAAGATTTTAATTAACCACCGTGTCGTTGATTTTATCGCAGGATAGTATTTGAAAAGCCTTTATTTATGGTCTATTGGGTAACTTTACTTATCTATCTGAATTTTTGAATTAAATTTATTAATGCCATCTGTTAATTCAATAATATAAAGTCCATTCAGTAAATTAGTTTCAACTTTAAGTTGCGTACCGTTACTGTATGCTTGTTGATGAAATTCGATTCGGCCATCAAGACTATAAACGTTTATAGTTAATTCACTGGAAAGTGTTTTGGGGATGTCAATGCTAAAGTTTGCATTGTTACTTGGGTTCGGAAAAACATTAATTCCACGCGCCATTGCTGTTTCAGCAATGGAATTGGTTCCCCCAAGTTTGTAAGCACCATCACCTACGGCATATGCTGTATTTTCTATAAAGTTAAAAGAATTAAGACTTCCAGTAATTCCTGACATGGTGCTAAACGTACTGCAACCATCCGTACTTTTTAAAATAGTATTAAAACTTAAAACGTAGCAATTATTGGCGTCATCACAATAAATATCCAAACCTCCTTGATTCGCATTAGCAATCGACCAGTTAACACCGCCATCTATGGTTTTCAAAATAGTATCTGTACCCAGTACATAACCAGTCAAATCGTCCACAAAATAAACCGAATTATAAGTTTGTGAAGTAGGTTGACCTGAAAGCGTCCATGTGGAATCATTAATCGTCTTGTATATTTCACCACCCCATGCTGTTACTGCGTATCCAACACTACTTCCCGTTGGAAATTGTATGTCTTTAATGCCACTTCCACCGAATGTCCCATTCGCGTAATGCGTCCATGAAGTACCTCCATTTGAAGTAAAAGCTACATCATCCCCATTGCTGGGAGAATAATGAAAACCTTTATCAATGCTTTTAAAATATATTTTACCGTCATTGTAAAGGGCAGTATTAAAACTTGTCCAGTTTGCACCACCGTCAATGGTTTTGTAACACAAATCCATGGGCGTAGCCTGACTGGTTGAAATGAATCCCAAGGTGTCATTTAAAAATTGAATGGATTGTAATGCATAAGTTGAAATAGTTGATGTATTCCAATTGGTTCCGCCATCATTGGTATAAAAATATGCTGAGTTTGGTGCAGACCAGTTACCTCCAACTACAAATCCAGTATCTGCATTTAGGAACGTGACATCATTTAAAGATGCTGTACCTGAATTAATATTCAATGGATTCCATTGTGAAAATGCGCTAAAATTCATTAGCGTGATCAGCATTGCGAGGTTTATTTTTTTCATTTTTATTAAATATAAATTATTAAAATTAAGTTTTGTTTTAAGGGCTATTGCCCGTCACTGGGCTATATTTCTATGGTTAGTGCTTAGTACAATCTAATTAGATGGTGACCTAGCATGGTTTCGCTAAACTAATTATTTTATTGTTCTTTATCGCAATCTATCGAGAATTAAAACGCTGGCGCGTAATTGCAAAGTTGAATTTTTGTGATAAAATTTTCCTTTTCATGATAAACTGTTTACTGAAATTAACTCCATAGAATTCTCCAGCGTGGGCAAGTTATTTCATGAATGGTCAGTCATATTTCCACGCAAAATACCATAGGAATGATCGGCCGAAATGCTAATGGTTTATAGGTGAATAGGTGTTTTTTCTTTTCAAGTATAATAGACAAGCTTTACTTTACGCTGTATAATTTTATCTCCCAGACCTTAATGGCCAAGTAGAAATTATCCGCTAAATCATCACGCCATAAAGGGGTTCTTCCGTTATCCATATCATATTGAAATGTCATGAGTACCTGTTTAAGTAAATCATTGTCCGCTTCCAAATAGTGTTTATCCTGAAAAGTTAGACAAGGACAAGAAATTTCGGCAATAATTTTAAACCATATATGAAGAGGGGGCTAGATGATAAATCCAACCCCCTTAAATAATGACGGACACACTTTAGTGAATTGTATCAAATAGGACTATCGATCAGCGCGTCTTATTTTTTACAAATTAAAAGTTAACTGCTTTTATTATCTCTTTGTATTTTCCATCTCTACCATTGCTTCCTCTGTTGTAACCATATGTTCCTGCTCCACCGATTCCACCATCTGTTGTGTATTCTACAGTTAAACTTGTTACATTTGAATCTTTGTAAACAGTTATATCTCCACCATTTCCACCATTTTCTCCTGGTCCAGTTTCATTTCCATTTCCTGCAGTTTTATAGCCTTTATGTCCTTTTGTCCATACAATTAGCGATTGGTTTGCATCAATGATCAAGTATTTTGGTTGTGCCCAACCTGATAAATCTGTTACTCTAAGCATAATAACATCTTTACCGGTAACTGCATGTTTTCTTTGTTTAGCTTCTATTTTCATAGGCGTACCCGATTTCCCCCAGTTCTTAGAGTTAAAATCCATGGTTAATGATTCACTATAATCCATTACTAAATCAGCAGTAGCCACTATTTTTGAATCAAATTTTGATTTTACAGTAATAATCACTTTGTCATCTTTTACAAATCTTGTATCCTGAATGGTTTTGTTTTTTATATCTGCATTTGCATAAGTAATTTCATAATCCGACCAAAAACCACCATCACGAGTAGAAATTGTTTTACCGTTGGCAAGTGTTGCTTTCATTTGAAAAGAAAAAGATCTATAGTAACCTTTTGAATGAGCTGCATCAAGATCAATAATTTCAATTTTAGAAACTTTTTTCCCTTCAATAGACCATTTTTCTTTTTTCACGGCTGCCGCTTTATCTGCTGCTGCTGATTCATTTTTTGCATAAGCCGCTAATTCGGCTTCTTGATTTGTTTTTGCACTTTCTACATAACTCAAAAATTGCGCAAACTCAGGTTTCGTAGCGCCTTTATTTACAGAGCCATTATTACTAAGCGTTGTACCTCCATTATGCACTTGATAAATAAGAATTCTCTCTTCGGTAAATCCAACAGCAAAACGAGCATCTTTTTCTCTGATGAAATATCGTACAAAATCAGATTTACCCTTTTCATCTGGAACATATTTCATGGTACCTATCCAGACAGCAGTAACTTCATCTCCTGCTTTTTCTATTTTTACTTTTCGGTAACCATCCGGTTGTCCTAAAGAGTTGAAATAATCATATTCTTTATCTTCCCATGTCATTCCTATTTTTGAATTACTAACATTCGGATCTAATGGAGTTGATGTAGCATTTGCCTTATCTTCCATTTTCTTAGCAACTCCTGTTTTTTCTAAAATTTTAGCAGCTAGTTTTTCTTGCAACGTTTGTGCGTTTAATCCTACACTCATTGTAGTAAGGGTTAAGAGTAATGTGATTGTTTTTTTCATGATTTTTATTGTTTTTGTTTTTATTTAAAGAGCTAGGTTTATTTATAAGTAACTCTTGATTTTTATTTGATTTTATGGTTATTAATTCTTTTTGGGGTTAAAATAGTGCAGCATATATCGTTTTAATTGGTTCGTGTTTTTTGTTCATTCCTGTGTTGTGTTTTACTCGATTAATTACACTGCAAACCTACGCCTATGTGTAAAATCTGATGATTCAAAAACCATCTACTACAAGTCAATAATCATTCATTTTGAATCAAAAACCCTCCATTTGAGTCAATTCGTTCAAAACGGAATTATTATTCCATTTTTATCTCCATTTTTGTTATCTATTTATACTTAATAGTTTTGACCATGAAAAATTTATATCAACAGATTATTAGTGCTGGAACCCAAACTTCCAATTCCAATGTCTGGAATAAAAAAATTCGTTTGTTAAATATCTACTGTTTAACTTGGGGACATCTAGTGCTTGTTTTTTATGGCTTGGATGTTATATCTCACCTAATTATTGAGAACATAAATCACGATACAATTACCTTTGATTTTTTTGATGCCAAAGCTTTTTTCGCTCATTTAACTATAGTTACTTCGCTTTTTAGTATCTTTTTTTTAAATAAAAATCACCATTTTAAATGGGCTAGATTTCTCTTTATGATCTTGTTTATTATCATAAATTGCTTTGCTGCAATAGTTATTTCTCCAGGTCATTTTATTGAATATACTTTTTTACTTGCGTCTCCTATTGCAATTACGCTTTATGTAAAAAAAATCACTTCCTACCTTGTATTAGCCATCAGCTTTTTACTATTTCTAACCCCGTATTATTTTTATGTTGTTTACCCTGCAGAAATTGTGGATAGATTAATGCCTTTTGAGAGCATTATCGTTTTTCTAACTCCCGTTCTTATTTTAAATTATTTTAAATCCAATAATTTAATCAATGAAGAACTGTTAGCCTTAGAACGAGATAAAGTACAATCAGATAAAGAACTATTAGAAAAACAAAAAGCCGAATTAAAAGAGTTAAGTGAGTTTAAGTCGCATTTTTATGTAAACCTTTCTCATGAAATAAGGACGCCTCTTACGCTGATAAAAGGACATTCCTTACAACTAGATCTAAAAGACTCGAAAGAAAAAACAGAAGAGAAAATTAATATTATAAATGCCCAAGTGGAACAAGTTGAGTTTATTATTAATAATATTATGGACATTAGTAAAATTGATAATAAAGATTTTCATCTTGATCTTGCTCCTGTAAATATAGCTGTGTTTTTTGATAAACATTATTCCAATTTCAAAAATTTATTTGAAGCTAAAAGTGTGCTTTTTTCAATAGAAAACAGAACGGAAAATTTACTTTTTAATATCGACAATTACTTGTTCTCTAAGTCGATTAATAACCTATTAAGTAATGCGCTAAAGTTTACAAAAAGTGGAGATGCTGTGGTAATAAAAGTATATTTAGAGGGGGTGAATTTAAATGTAGAGGTAATAGATACGGGTATTGGTATTCCAGAAAAAGATATTGAAAAAGTATTTGATCGTTTTTTTCAATCTAAAAATCACATTACTAAAAGCCAGGGTAGTGGTATTGGATTGTCGTTTACTAAAAGTATTATCGAAGCGCATCATTTTACTATAGGTGTAAAAAGTATCTCTAATATCTCTACTATTTTTTCTATTCAAATTCCTCAGAAATCACTGCTGAAATTAGATAGTTTAGAACGTACTTCAATGCTTAAAAAAGGGAATGCTACCGACGCCGTAGTTAACGCTAAGCTTAAAGTGTTACTTGTTGAAGATCATACTGAAATGCGTAATTTTATCATAGGTTTATTGGACGATTATGAGGTAACCGAAGCCGAAAATGGACAAGTAGCTTTAGATATTTTAAAAAATGAAACTTTTGATGTGATTATTACGGATTATATGATGCCAGTTTTGGACGGAAAAGGATTGGTAATGGAGATAAAAAAACAAAAATTAAAAACACCTATAATCGTACTTACAGCTCGAACAGATAGTGATGCTAAACTAAAAATGCTCCGATTAGGAATAGACGCCTACTTACACAAACCGTTTATGAAAGAGGAGTTAATGATGCACTTAAAAAAAGCTTCCCAATCTTTTGCTGTGATTAATGAATTTGACGCAGCACTAAAGGTGGAAGAAAAAGAAAGTTTGAATAAATTTGCTCAAAAATTTAACGAAGATTTAAATGCGTTTATATTCGAAAATATGCATTCTTCTGTATTTGGAATAGAAGCAATTGCTGCGCATTTTGAGATTTCTAAAAGCACCTTAGTGAGAAAAACAAAATCTCTTTTAGGGCAAGTTCCAAAAGATATTATACTGGAGGCTAGGTTCCAAAAAGCACGTTCAATCTTAGAGAAAAATCCAAGAGAATCGAAGATAAATATTGCAAAAACAATAGGAATTAAAAACACCTTTTACTTTTTCAAAAAAATGGAAGAACGTTTTCGTTAAATCGTTCCCAATTTTTAGAATGAGCAGCAGCAATTTGAAGCGATTGCGCATTAAAAGTAAATGCCTCACCATCTGCTAGGGCTTGAATGTAATATCTACTCGGTTTTTTTTTTTTAGAAAGTTTAAATAAGAAATAAACAAGATACATTCTTCTTCAGAAAAGTATGTTATTTTTCTCCTCTGAATTTTGAACTTGCCTAAGTTCATTTGGATGTGTTTTTTTGCGTTACGCTTGAATGATGAATACTTTTTAACCTGTTGTTAAGCACTTTTATTTTGTTAATGCTGCAATCATTTTTTTTGAATGTACGGATGCCCATTCTTGATTTTCAGTACAATACTTTATGGTTAGATTGCAATACTTTATGGCCTTCTTCGTATTTTTTTCTTTTTCATAGATTACCGCGCTGCCATAATATCCGCCAAAATAATTCGGGTAATCACTAGCTAGACAGGAAAAAATTTTCAAAGCTTCAGCACTCTTATTATTGTTAATGTAGCTAATTCCAAAATTAAAGAGTGCCTCTTTCGACCATGAATAATTGACAGTATCTGTTTTAATTTGGTTATACATTTTAATGCCACTATTTATTCCATTCTGCTCAATTTCTTTTTCTAATACAATTTGGAACGGCATTTGAAATTTCCCATTTGTATAATGGCTGATCAATGCTTTAGCGCTGTTGGCCAATTCTTGACCTTTTTTACTTCTATTTGTAAAAATAGCAACCGATATATTCTCGCTCGGTATTCTTATCACGTGGCTTCCAAATCCAATGGATGAGCCGCCATGTTGTAATATTTTAATCCCTTTGTAATAATCCACTTTCCACCCATAGCCATATCCTTTGACTTCAGATTTTCCGTGTTCATCATAATTGTAGAAGGCAGCATCTAATTTGTTTAACGGCAATAATTTGTCGGTGTACAATGCTTGGTCCCATTTATAATAATCCATAACAGATGAATAAATTCCTCCATCACCTTGTATGGCACTATACAAACTTTGATCTTTGAAAATTATGGATGTGTCTTTAACAACATAACCATATGCTCTGTTTTTAATTGCTTTGTCTTTTTCATATACCATAGAATTCGTCATTTCTAAGGGTTGAAATATTTCTTTTTGCATAAAATCGGCAAAGGAAAGTCGGGATAATTTTGCTACAATTTGCGCCATAACAGCATAACTGCTGTTGCAGTAGGCATATTTTGTATTCGGCTTAAAATAGGTGCTATCGGTTTTCATAAGACCATTTAATACATCCTTATCAAGCATCTGTTCCGTTTGTCCCGCTTTAAGAAAACGATTATAATTTACAAGACCAGACCTATGGGTTAGCAGCTGTTCAATTGTAATGTCTTTGCCATACAAAGGAAATTCAGGAAATAGCTCTTTCAAATTTGTTTGGTAAGTAAGTTTTCCTTGGTTAACGAGTAGCATAATTGCCATTGCTGTAAATTGTTTGGTTACAGAAGCAATGCGATAATTGGTTTGTGGGGTTGAAAGTATATTATTTTCTAAATCTCCATACCCATAACTTTTTACAAGTTCAATTTCTCCATTTTTTATTACAATAATACTGGCACCTGGTTGCGCCGCACTGTAGTTTCTGAAAAGGTAATCGACAAACGCACTAGCTTCATTTGGACTGAGAATCGTGTTGTTTAAGTGCTTTGCTGCGTAGCAGTCAAAATTTAAGATAAAAAATAATACTGTGATTGGGAGATACTTCATTTTGATTCCATTACATGACAATATTCTTGCATAATTTCTGTTGCTGTAAGGTACGAAACTGTTATGAAATTTGTTCTTTGTTAAGCTTAATTTTAATTTACCAAACTCTAAAATCGACGGATTGGTTCTCTATTCTTGCCGTAGGTTGTTGTTTTCCTCCTGACAGCTCAGTTACTTGTTCTGAAACGTACTTTTGTAATTCAGAAAGCCAAATTTCGCCATCTTTATTTAAATCTGCTTGATTACTTTCAATTCCGTTCAATAGGCAAAAAGTATAAAGACCATTTTTCCATTCTGCACCTTCCATGGCAAATTCCATTCCACCAGCAGATGATATTACTGTAGCACCTGTTCCTTTTCTTAAATCAGAAAATAAGGAGGTGGTGAATTCAGAAGTGTTTTGCATTCCCAGTTTTTGTTGAACTGCGTTACCGACAGCTCTAAAACGGATTTCACCGTGTTCAGCATCTACATTTGAAGCCAACTCAATTTCGTCCTTATCCACTTCTCCACTATGGCATGCGTCAATTAAAAGCGTCTTCTTTAATGGTTTTATACCATCTAATAAATCTTCTAAGTCTTCGTAAGCTAATCCTTTTTCTTTTGGGTTCACAAAATCCATATTGTAGGTGGCAAGGAAGTAATCATAATTCAAGTCTAAAACACCGTGTCCCGCAATAAATATCATGACTTGGTCATTGATGTCAGCTTTCTCAAAAAATGATTTTAAAGCCAATACATTTGCTTTAGTTACTTGTTCATTTATTAATGACTTTGTAAAAACGGAATCATAAGCTTTACTTTTTAAGAACAATGTTGCTATGTCTTTTGCATCTTTAGCAGCATAAGTCAGATTATAATTAGCTTGCTCAAATACACTTGCACCAATTGTAATGATATAAAGGTCAGGTGTTTTTTTACCTGCTGTACATTCCATATTAATTGTTTCCTTATAGCTCTCTGCACCAGCTTTGTTTAAAACAGATACTTGTACTTTGTTCTGCCCTTTAGTTAAGTTAACGGACAGTGTGGTAGTATAGGTTTGGGTATTTTTATCTCTAAGTGAAATGCCATCTGCACCATAAATAGCTACATCATTCACCCAAACGTTTATGCGATCTAATTTATACTTTGAGTCTTCTAATTTCAATTTTAAATCAACACTGCCTTGATCTTGCAAGGTTGGCAACGCTTCAAGATTCTCAATCTGGATTTCTGGCAGGTGAAAATCATCTTGCAGCATATCTTCGGTAAAGCCCATTTTCTTTAGGCGTTTTAAGTAAGCTGAATGGTAAGCGTCAATTAATACCTGATCGGCATAACCTAATCTGTCTAAGATAATGTCAGGGCGGTTGTATTTAAGGTCGAATTGTTTATAGGGGTATATTTTACCTTTATATTTGACATTTACTATGCCTTGTAAATCCGAATTGGTCATATAGTATAAGTCATCCGCATAGAAAAATGGCCCACCGTCTACAACATACATCAAATTGATATTTCGCTCTGCTGGGTTTATTTTATTGCCATTCCAGAACTGAAGGTTCATTTCCTGCCTCAGGCTTGTGTTAAAGAGACTAGCAGATTTCACATCCATATAAATCACTTTATTATTGAAAGCAGAAAAAACGTACCAGTTATAGGCTAAAGAGTCTGCTAATTCATTTCTATTCCAAAAGGTAGCAGGATAAAATTCTCGATTGATTCGTCCTGGAATTGAGTCAACCTTCAAGGTGCCGTCTCTATTGTAGTACTTTCTAAAAATGTGCCATAATGATTGATGTGTATCCACAAAGTATGGAGAATTTGCTTTGGTGCTGTCTACAATAATAGCTCGAGCACTGTGCTGTAAGTTTCCATTATTCTCATTCATACTACCGTAGTTAAAGGCATGATAATGGCCATTACTCAAGTCAATTTCTACTTGGAATTCAGCATATTTAAATGGGTACTTTTTTAATGGTAGCACTAACTTATTTTCTATTAAATATGAGTTGTAGTCAAGCCCTCCAAAAGGATTTTTAGTACTAAAAATAGTGTCCTCCTTTAAAAAATCATACCAGATGAATTGCTCGTTTTTATCCTTGCTTGTTTTTGCACTAAGTACCACCACACTATTTTCTAAATACACTGGTGAACGATTTTCATAGATAGAGGATTTTTGCTTTGGTGATTGCCAAACTTCTTCGTCAGTGTCCTCTGCTTTTAGGTAGATTTTTTTGTTGAATTCTAGCACATATTTAGTTTTTAATTCAGAAATTTCAAATGCGGAACTAAAATCAAAATCATAATTTAACTTAAAGTATCCATCCATATCATCTGATTGCGACCAATCAATTTCAATGTCATTAATCAAGCTATCTGGTTCAATGTCATAAACAAAATATTGTCTATCCTCCAAAAAAACTTTGCATTCTTTTTCAGCAACCATCTGTTTGCCATCATTGCTTAATCCAATAACTTCAATACTAAAGCACTGCCCTTCAATAGGCAGCGAGATAATGCCTGAAGCAATTAAAGTGTGATTTTTGACTTGAAATACTGCATAGGACAAATGGCCTGCATATATTTTATCGGTGAGCACAAAGTATTCAGAATTTGGCGAAGAAATAACCTGATCAGGTTGAATAATATCTGGACTTTGGAAAATAAGAGTCGTTTCACTTTTCTGCGAAACACCATTTAAAAGTGCAAATAGCAAGCAGAATAAAAATAATACTGTTTTAATAAAACTTACTGAACCTTTCATTTTTACAACCATAATTTATTACTTCATTTTCAATTTTACCAGTAGGTGACTGTTGACCATTTGATCGTTCAGTGCCTCTTTAATTTACCTATCGATTAGTTGAAGCTAACCATATCTCTTTTTGTCCATTTTGATTGCAGCTTTACGCGAAATTGATTTAATCAAACAATAAGCGAACAATCCGTAACACCAATTCCCCTCCCAATTAAAATGCTTAGCCTCTATTGAAAATTCAACTTGACTGAAGCATATCCTCTAGTAAAAAAATAGCGACAAGCTAGACAGAAGGTGATCATAAGTACGTTAAAACTATAAAAGTAATAGAAGTAAACAAATAATCATATTCAAAATAACTTTTATGGCCATCTGGGCTAATTTAGTCTTACATAAAAACTTTGCTAGGAGCAGGGCGACTATGAAATGATACTTTTTCCAAAGCTTTAAACAATTATTTTTATAAAATTATAATCGACCAGATGGTTTGTATAAGAAGGTTAAGAGATATAAAATATAGTTACTTGTAAGGTTAACATTTAGTCGAATTTACAATGTTTACGGATACTTTTCTTTAGATTGTCAAATTGTAAATTCGACGGTGATTGCTGTTATCTTTCTACTTTTAACAATTTATAAAGTCCTTATTTGTTATATATATTGTTAGGTGCTTTTTTTAATTCTAATAGTCTTTTAAATTCACTTTGAACTCTTTGTTGTTCTTTCTTAAGATAGTCATCTGCAAAAGGTGCACCGCAGTCTAGATTACTTAATTGATGAATTAATTCGTTTTTATGAAAATAACTTCTTTCCTCAATAATTTCAGATGCTTCAATATCAAAAATCTGGTTATCACTAATTTCTTTCATGCTAGTAGAATCCCAATAAATAGGTCTATTATAATTATAAGATTTTTCAAAGACAAATGAAAGTTCGCCCTTAATTAAATAATATTCAGCTAAATATTTAGATATTTCTCCAAAATGACGAACAATTATTTTTTCTAAAGTTTCTTCATTGTAATAAAATTCTACTTGTCCACCTTCTGTTGTTTCCCAAAGAACTGCATGTTGGATTGCAGTCCACTTTATGATAGAATTAATTCTCTTAAAATTCTTTCGAATGGGTTTAAGTTCTTCTGTTAGATATTCGTTTACAGGCTCGTCTTCAATCTTTAAAGATTCAGTCAAAATAATAGTGTCACTAGCACTCAAATCTGTTATTTTATTTTCATATTTTTCTCTTAAATGCTTATCGGGTTCAGGAACTAGTGCTATTCTAGAACTCTCAACAGTGTTTTGTTGTTCGGAATTACTACATCCTAACAAGGTAATTATTATTAATAGATTTAATGCTGGTCTCATTTTCTCAATTGCATCTAGCGATTATTGTCTGATACTGTTATTCCTTTATTTCTAATAAATTAACTGATTGAAGATCAATATATTTTTTGTTAAGAATGGGTTTTAAATTTTGTAACAATACGACCTCGATTTCATTGATGGATATTTTTTTTATTAATTCCAAAAACATATTTTTGATTTCGGGCTCTAGAACATATTTTTGGTAATCTGCACCTATGTAATACTCTAATAAATTAACTTTTTCAGGAATTGGTTTATAAGTGTATTCAATTTTGAATTTTTGTTCATTTTCAACTAAATCAACACTTCCACTTTTTGATGAAATATTATAGATTTTAAAATAATTCCATTTCGTTGTTGAATGTTTTCCTGGTAAGTAAACTTTTGAAGTATCAATTCCACCATCAAAACGTTTAAAAAGAACTCCCCTTTCATTTTCTTTAATTTTAATTGTATTACAAGAAATTAAGAGTAATAAAGTAATAAAATGAAATAAAATTCTATTTGTTTTTCTGTGTTTGCTTTTTCTCTCTTTTTTTGCTAAGAACATGTTGTTTGTTTTTTTATTGCTGTACAAGCAGTGATTTTTCAAGCGTCAAGTCGTTGACCATTTTTATTTTAACTACATAAAAACCATGTGCTAAAGAGCTGATATCCGCTTTATTGCTGTAACTCTTCAAACATTCTTTTCCATCAATAGCTATAATTGTAATTTCCTGAATTTCGATAGCAGACGAAATCGTAATTTCATTGGATGCAGGGTTAGGGAACAAAATGATTTTTGACTTTTCATATGCTGTTAGTCCCAGTGTTATATCAAGGTCACAAAATGTTGTATCACTTGCGTCGGAGTGCCATAACGAACTTGCATTTTGACCATAACAATGAATCCCGTATCCTGTTCCGAAAGCGATAGCAATCGGCGCTATAAATTCGCCTTCTACCATGTTTTCATGCAGTTGAAATCCAATTCCTTCTGTGATCAGCACACCAGCGTTCAAGGTGTCAAAATAGAATTGCTTACGGTATTCAGACCCTATGATAATGGAATCGATTTTTTGAACTACAAGTGTGTCTAAATCTCCAAAAACAGCATTGTGCGCATGTTTTAAACTATCTCCAACCACTAAATCATAATTAGATAATAGTAAATCAGCATGCATGTTAGCATCATAATACCTAATCGACTGCCCGTCTTGTCTTACTAATAACTTAAATTGATTAAAATAAGTCGACCATGGCGTTATTCCTTTAGTCCAAAGTTGATGATAGGTAAATCCGCCGACAACAGAGTCGTTGCCACTCAAGTAATAATTATAAGTAGTGTATCCTCCGCTAGGCGCTTCTGTGCAATGCCAACTGGGACTATGCGCAAAATAATTTGGAATCTGTGCTATCGAATGAACTGTCAAATGCAAAAATGCGATAAAAGTAATGAGTCTCATTTATTTTCTGTTTTTTAAATTAAACTAGCAATTTAGCAGTAGTGTTTTTTCTGTTTTAATTAAAGAGAGCGCTTGAGCATGTTTTCGTTGCTATAAGGTACGAAACAGCTATGAAATTTGCATGTTGTTATCTGCTATTTTATCTTCTTAAATATAATTTTTATTAATGGGATAATTCTTTTTTTGTATTTGAAGTACTCCTTTTCAGATACGCCCCAAAAACCTAATTCATTGTGGTTTGTGTGTGAAATTGAATTTTGATTTCTCCTTTTAAAAAAGTCACTTACAAATAGCACATCATTTGTCTTAAATCCTTTTTGAGCAAGTTTGTCACGAATTTCTAATGCATTTTTATCTTTCCTATTAAAGTATGCAGCTTCAACAATGTTTTGGAATTCATTTAGAAGGTGATTAAATGCAACATTGAAAAAACCAAGTTTTTCATTTAAATGTCTTTGCTTAATTTGTTGTAAAAGTGATGAGTTTTCAAGTTTATTTAAAAACCTAACACCATACATTGGCTTGAAGTCGATAAGTATAATATTAGGATTAAGCATCTTATTTAACAATGTACAGTAGGTATTATTAGGTTTTTCAGCTGTAAAATATGATAAGATACTGCGGTACTCACCTTTATAAAATTGAATATCTGCTTTTGATATAATTTTTTCTTTACTATCCTTGAAAGAAACAAATTCCAATTGCAAAATAAATCTTTCGATTAACATTAACTTCTGATTTATGTTGACACTACTGCTACATTCCTTAAGTAGTAATGAATGAAAATATGTTCTAGAGTCTGGCTGAATTGTGATTAGGTGCAGAAGAACTTTTAATTTTACAAGTAAGTAGTCAAATGATTCATAAGTAAGTAAAATCTCTTCCTCACGAATAATACTTAGTGCCATAGCACTTTTAGAATATGATAGTACAGTTGGATTAATTAAAATGTTGTTCAAGTAATTGGAATCTTTTTTACTGATTTCGATTTTATGATAGTCATTTAATTGCTTTTTTATAACTGAAACAATATCAATACATTCTTTAAAAATAGTGGGAGCATTTTTTCCCTCCGTCTCCCTTTCCTGAACAATATCTCTTATTTCAATTCCCACTAATTCTTGCTCGTTTGGGCTGGTTGTATGCGAAACTGTTAGAAATTCAAAATAGCTTTGTACGGAGTCAATTTTTGTTCTTTTGGATTTAATAGTACTAACTGTAAGACCTAACTCATTTGATAAAAAATCAGAAATATCATTTTCGATTGTGTAAATCTCATTTCTAACCACACTTGCTAATTCAGAATCAGGAACTTCATATATTAAATAGAAATCATCTACATATCTTATATATGATATATTTGATTTTGATAGATACGTGTCAACTACATATTGGTCAAACGGAGAAAAAAAGACAGAGCTTAGATAACTAGCTACAATGTTCTGCGAAGCAACAGGGATGCCTTTTTCGCCGTTCATGAAATACTTTAGTAAAAAGTCAATGGATGCTACGGTGTTTTCATCATATTTCATTGACTTTTTTGCAATATTTGTTGCATTATTATCAATGATTGAAAGTAATTTCTTGTGGTCGATAGAATAAAAAAAAGCCTGGATATCAACAGTCAAAACATATTTCACCTTTCCTTCTGAGGGCTTTGTAAGTTTTTCTTTTGCTGTTAAGAATTTTTGATAATCATCATAGTAGAAAATGGTGGAGCTTTCAGCTTTTTCATAATTTAGTCTACCTCCATAGAATGTTTTCCCGTTAGAATTATTCAAGATTGAGTCAAAATCAGTTTGATATTGAGTTAGTAATTCTTGTATATACAATCCAACTGCATTAAAAAGAATTAGAGATTCAAAAGACAGAAAATGATACTTTCTGTTTTTATATGCTGATTGAACTCCCAAAAAATCAAGGACATAAAATTGGTTCTTGAAATAATATAAAGTGTCATTTTTGATAAAATTATTATAGAATGTTTTAGAATTAAAACTATCTATTTTTCTTTCTTCTCTGTAAATTTTAAAGTCTAGAGTATTATACAAAGGACTAGTTTGTTCAATCTGTTTTTTTAATAATTTAAATGCGGAATCAATGTGACGTTCATTTAAAAAATATCCAATAGTGTATTCTTTCTTCATTCACATTTTGTTTTATTCTGACTAACGTTATTGTATCGTTCTGAAAAACAACCGTTAGTATTTCTGTTTTTCAATCGTGTTTTTTTCTTTTTTTTAGCTAATTAAAAGTTAGCTTAAAGTAATTATTTGTTTTTTCCACAAAGGGAGGAATTGCTACTAACGTTTAGTATATTTTCGTTGCTGTAAGGTACGAAACGGCTATGAAATTTAGGTTTTGTTAAGGGTTGTTTTTATTTTATCAATTAGGGCAGAAATTTTTAATCGAAAGTGGTCTTTTTTCTCAAACTGCAACGATTGAGTTAATAGCTTTAATGCTTCAGGATAGTTATTATTCTTCATTTGCATGATCCCATAATTCATGTACACTTGAGCTAAGTGTCTTTTAATACCTACCTCATGTCCCAATTTGATACTATTTTCATAGAACTTGGAAGCATCAATAAACCTATCAGGAATTTTTGCTAGAAGATTTGCCAAGCTATGATATACTTGTGCGAGGCCATAATTGTCAGGTTCACTTTTGAGTATCGGAATACTCTTCTTATAATTTTTTTCTGCCTTATCAAAATGTGCTGAGAATTGGCTAAACAGATTTCCTAAACTATGATGAACCTGGGCAACTCCATTTTGGTTATCATTTAGTAAGTCAAGTTTCAAGCTTTCATTGTATGCCCATTCAGCTTCAGGAAGCATTTTTCGACTACTATACAGATTACCCAAACTGTGATAAGTTTGGGCAAGACCAATTTGATCACCAACTTCTATTCTTATTTTTATACTGGAATCAAACGCTTCTTTAATTTCCTCAAAACGATATTTTTTCTTACTCCAAATTAAACCTATTATATGCGAAGCAATACCTGCGTCTTTCAAACTTAAAATTGAATTATCATGGTTTTGCCACACAGGAGTTAAATATTTTAATGCTTCATCATACTTGCGCTTATTATAAGCATACATTCCTTTCATAAAAAGTGCGTTTAAAATGTATGAAGGAAGCTCTTTTGCATCAACATCTATTTTTAATCCGTCTTCAAGATATTTATAGATTAATTCAGAAGTCGTGTGTATTTTATAAGTTTCAGAAATATCATACAAAGAACGAAACAATTGAATCCCATCTTCCTGTTTATCAGGCAATGCAAGCGATAGCCGTGATATTTGAATATAGAAGTCTTTCAATTCTCGTGTATTTAAAGATTGAATAAGGTTTGGCCTAAAATCTTCTAATTTTTTATATACAGATTCAATTATACTTTGCGAATTTCCATTTAATTTTTTTAAAAAGACATTTCGAATGTCATTTTCTATAATCCAAGAGTTTTCACTTCTTCTTTTCCAAATTGGATAGCATTGAATTTTTGAAAAGAGATCATTATTTGAACTTGAAAGAATGTCTAATTCAAGCAATTCTTTTGCAATTGAATCATTCAAAAAGGAAGGCACAGATAATATTGAGACTGCCAGTATTTCATCTACATTAAGACTATCTTCGAGATTAGTTATAAAGCCAGTTGAATTCATTTGATTTCGCTAATTTTATCTAATTTAAACTTAAATGTTCTGTAGTCAATTTCATCTGTATCTAAATCTACAATTGTTTTACAGAATGTTTCATGCTCTTCAATTTTAGTTTTTGCAACTGGCAATATATCTTTTAAACCTAGTGCATTTAGAGCTATATGATCAGAATACTTAACAAGTGATTCTAAAATATTTCTTTTTTCATTAGTTAGAAAACAGACTTTAATATTACTTAGCATATTTAATTTTCTCAAAAAATCATTCTTAAGCCAGTTTAGAAATGATTTTGAAAATTCGATTTCTGGGTCTAAATCTAAACGACAGACTAGTAAAAGTTTGCTTTTCTTAGAAATTGCGGACAACTCGTTCAAAAAGGGAGCTACAAGACTCGATTTCTGATGTTCCAGCTGATAAGTTGATAAAAATTGTTTATCTACAATTTGTGACTGAGTATTATTTACGAAATTGACTGATTCTTCAGAGGTAATCTCCTTACCCATAACGGGATTAAAAGAAGGGCTAATTTTTACTTTAACAATTGTTTTTTTTAGTTTTGAGTATTTCCTAAAGTTTTTATTACCCAGTATATCTGTGACTTGATCCATTAAACCAGTTCCAGGAGTGTCATAACTTGAATTTAGAAAAATGGTAACAGTTTGGAAATCTTTAGAAAGCTTTCCCATCCAATTTGTTGCATCCTCAAGTTCTTGAAATTCAGGTGCACTTATTATAAGATTTAATCTATCTGATTTAACCCAAGTTTTAATGTGTGCTTTATAATCAGTTCGATCAAGCCAATTTTCTGACATAGATAATTTTATGATTGTTTATTTCCTTTAAAGGTAATTTTCTTTCCCTCGATATCAACTCCCATTTCTTGTTCATTTGCGTTAATATCTTTTACTGCTTCTTGCTCATTGTCTTCAAAGTGGGTCTTCCCTTTTAATTTTTTCCCTAAAGTCTGTTTGTTCTCAACTTTATTTTGAGTAAAAATGAGTCCGGTAACATTCAGCATAAAGGCTATAATAACCGTTAGTGGCTCCAATTCAAAGTCCTCCTGATAGAACCATATACCTGCTATGACTATACCAAGTGCATTAAAAAAAATTAATATATATATTATCTTCATATTGTTTTATTACCCTTAACGTTGTTGTATATGGTTTGTTGCGTGTTTTAAGCAACTAATTTAGTAAATAATTACCGACCAAGAAAGTCCGCGAGGACTTTCGTAAGTAGGCGAGAAGCTAGCAATAAATTATATACGGTGTTAGCTGTAGTTTTTATTCCACTTTGTAACGAACAATGACTTCATTATCCAAAACGACATTAGTAGACCAAATAAATTCAGCACCTTTTCCACTAAATTTTTCTATGAAGTTCATATATGCTTTTTTATTATTTACTCCTATTTCATCTTCAGTATATGTGGTCGCATTTGGCCATTGGCTGTCATTGAAAGTAACGTCAAAACTATTTTCTGGAATTTTCCAATGAATACCGTAAAATGCTGTTCCATTATCAACTCCATCTGTACTGCAATTTGAAGAGATTCTTTTTTCTCCAATTTCACTTAAACAACTTAAATCACTAATAGGTGCAGTATAAAAAGTTTGTGCTTTCCATTTACTATTTGTAATAGTCCCATCACTAAAGCTGGCTATAAAACCTCCATCTCCAGGATGAAAATCTTTTCCTCTATTATTTTCTGAACCTAAACCTAAATGTTCTTCCCAATCTATTAGTTTTACTGCAATTGTATAAGGTTTTTTTACTTTGAATTTTACAATGTTTGAATTAAATGGTGTAAAAGGTATTGGGTCAACTGCTATTAATTTTCCGTTAATGTAAAGTTCAAAATAATTATCCGCAAAAAGATAGCCTGTAATGATTTCTCCGTCCGAATCTATCTCAAAGACAGGAACGGAATTCATATCTATTTCTGAAAGATTATTTGGTGTTATAGAGTTACATTCATTATATAAATCAGAAGCTTTGGTCGTTTCGTTGAAATGATTAATTCCGGGAACTGTCCAACTATTTCCTAAATCATCTTTTATTTCTCCAACTCCTGAAATTCTGCTACCTCCTTGATTACAAGAAATAAGACTTTTAATTTGTGTTTCCGCTAATCCTTGGGTTACGTTTCCTGTTCCATTGTAAATTTTTTCGTTAGTTGTTTCTTTAGGAATTGATTCATTAGTTGATGATTTTGCGTTTTTTTCCTTACAACTGATTATCGTAATTAATAGAAATAGAAATAGAATGTTATTTTTCATTATATGAGTTTTTTTAAATTACAGCTAACACGCGAATATAAACCACTAATGGCTTATACTATCATTAATGTATTCCGTTGATTTTAATTCAAATATAATAAAATATAGGGATGTCAGTCTTTATAAATTAACTTATTAGGTTATTTACTCAAGGCTTTTATAATTCGATCTTCATTTATTACTATGTCTCTAAACAATACATGTGGAAAAGTCGGGTATTTTGAAGTTTTAAATGCCTCAAAAATGTTAGAAAGTGTTGCGGCAGTAATTAGTGACAAATTCATTTCGGTGTCCATTTCACAATCAGTTACGAAGTCGTCACTAAACTCAGGTGCAATAAGTAATATCTTTACGATTCTCAAATTGTTTTTTAAGGCTAGATTCTGATATGATTTTAATTGCCTTGACACGGAACTGAATTTATTATACCCTCTTTCTTTACTTGTTTTACACTCAATAATGATAATTTCTTGGTTGTCTAAATTGAGTAGGATATCCATCATATCCTTTTTCGTATTCAATTGATTTTTTAAGGATTCGTCTACATTAAAACCTAAGCCTGTGAATATGATCTTTGTTAAGTCTTCAAACTTAATTCCCAATTCACTTTCCTTTACAGTGATACCGTTGTCTTTCAATAAATTTAGATTTCTATAGGCAACGTTCTCGTAATTTTCTAAGTATAGATTGTCAACATCTTTATAATGTTCTAGAATATTTAGTGTATCATCACCTCTCTGTTTAACACCATTGTCTTTAATGAATTTAGTTGAATCTTTCTTCTCAATTAAATCTAAAATATCTCTTGGTTTGATGTTATAATCAAGTAAAAAGTCTGCTTTTAATACAAATTCCTCTTGAAATTCAAATTGTGTTCTGATGGCATTATTTAAATTAGGTAAGGATAAATTTAATTCAGTCAATAATTTTTCAAACCCATCAAGAGAAATACCAACTTTTTCGTCCCGTTCTACATTTTCAAAATGTTCAATTAAACTGTTAATTTTTTCTTCAATGGTACTTCCCTTCAAATTGTCTATTTGTAATCCTTTTTCACAAAGTTCATTCAAGGATTTCTTCCTTTCTGTTAAATTACTATCAGTCTTATGAATTCCTTCGGCTAACAAATTGGTGAAAGATAAACCCTCCTTGATTAATTTTTCAATTTTTTGAGAATTAGAAAGTTTTCTATCGATATTATGTTCTTTAGCAATCTGATTAATAATAGGCTCTCTCAATAATTTAAGTGTCCTTCTAAAGAATTTCTCAGCTACTTCTTTTTTTCTGATTTTCCTTAAAATCCTAACCATTTCATCTGCAACATAAATGGTGTTTTCTTTGTTAGAATAAAAGATAACACCAATGTTTTTTAAACTTTTTATAACTTCTTGTACGTCTAATTTTTTAATAGGTAAAATAGAGTAGTTGATGAGTTTTATTTCTTCTTGTGAAAGGCCTAATTCTTTTGAAAGTGTTAATATAATAGATAGTTCGTCCGCAGTTATTTTAGCGTCTCTATTATTTACAATGTCATTGTGATACGCTGTGTATAAACATGATTTATAAATTTTATAATCTCTTTTTCTACTTGCACTTAATTCTGATTTATCGTTTTCAAAGTCCGCATTTAAATCTTTAATTCTATTCTTTAACTGTTTAATTTCAGTTTCGTAAAGTCTAGAAAACCAATCTTGTTTAATAATGCAATTCCCATCTCTAATAATGATGTCGATTAAAATATCTAATTGAGATGATATTTCTTGAAATTCACATTTTATATGTTCTTGAAATTCGTTAGCTGTAAGTGAAAAAATGGTAGAAATATTTTGGTTGTCTACAGATTTTAACCCCTTGTCAGTTGAGCTTAAAATCTTATCAATTACTTTTCCATTTTTTGGATTTTTAGATATGATATTATCAATTATTTTAATGAAGGAATTTTTTTCAATAGACCCGAGTTTATCTAAAATCTTTTCTAATTTCATAATTTATCACTTTTAAAAGGGTATGTACTTGATTTTAATTCAAATATAATAAAATATAAGGATGTCCGTTCTTTACAAGAGTGAAAATAATTAAGACCTTGTGGATTAAAAAGCCCAAGCGACAATGCGGGTGATTTTATTGCCAGTCCCCATAGAAATGGTTTTAACTTTTTTTGCTTTCACGTTTTGTTTTATTGCAGATAACGGGTTTGGCTAAGCTTAGTGTGGGAGTTGATAAATCGAGATTTATCGGACGAGCCACTTAGCTAAGACTTATTTTTCAGTTTTTTCTTTATCGACTTAAAACTAATCAAATAAGTTTAAGCGGACAAAGTAAATAAGCCAAAAACTTCGAGAAAGCCTAAAAACCCACATTAAGTTTAGCCGGTGTTGTGTGTTGGCTTTACTTATATTTTTGAATTTGTATTTCATCTATTATATCGTTTAAATATTTGACTAGATGATCAATTAACATATTTAAAAAAGTTACAGAATCGATATTTATAAAAAGAGAATTTTTATCAAAGGATATCCCTTCTGTTGTATTAATAAATTTTATAATTTCTTTATTATTTGGTTTTATGATTCCGTTATTGTGTGCTATTAAGTTTCTGATTTGTTGATATTTCTCAGTAATTTCCCATTCGTTTTTAAATCTGTCCAAATTTACGTTTATAACTTTTTTTATGTAATTATTACAGAGAGCAATATAACTTCCTCCTTTTAAATCTTTGGGGCCTAAATTTAAATTCTCGATTTTTTGAAGAGATTCACATAATTTAAAAAATTCATTTTCAAACATTGAGTATATTGTTAAATAAACAGATTTATTTAAAATATCAGGAAGTTGTTTAGTAGTTAATTTTCTTAGTTCACTCAATTCCATTAAGTATTGAATATGTTCATTGTATTTATTGTATTTCTCTTCTAATTCTTTTTCACATAAAAGAATTGTTTTTTGTGAATTTTCAAGATAGAATTTAATTGGATGAAATTGAAGTTCGTAGCTAAGTTTTGTAGTTTCAAAAATCTGAAGAACTAATTCTTTTTGCATTTTTTTTATCTCTGATTTTATTTCTGACATTTTTTTATAGCTTACACACAACACGCGAATATAAACCACTTCTGGCTTTTACTCCATTACTGTATTCCGTTGATTTTAATTCAAATATAATAAAATATAGGAATACCAGCTTTTTACAAGAGTTAAAATAATTAAGACCTTATGAATTTAAAAAGCCCAAGCGAGAATGCGGGTGATTTTATTGCCAGTCCCCATAGAAATGGTTTTAACTTTTTTTGCTTTCACGTTTTGTTTTATTGCAGATAACGGCTGAATAAAATTAGGCATTTATGCCGAATCGCGTTAGCGGTGAATTTTATTCGTTGTTGTGTTTTCGTTTTTAATTATTTTTTTACAAATCTTGTAACTAGTTTAAAGTCTGGTGACTTTAAAGAAACAAAATAGATACCTTGAGGTAAATCATTAGTATTGATAGAAAACTGATTTGAAATATTCTGGCTAAGAAGAAGTTTTCCACCTGAATTATATATTTCTAATGTTGAAATATCATCATAATCAATTGAAATTAATAATGAATTAAAAGTAGGGTTCGGAAAAACAGAAAATTTATAGTTTATATTCTCATCAACATTAAGTCCTTGTATTACGATACATTCTGAAGTATCTAAACAATTACCATCATCAATAATAACAGCATACTCTCCATTTGCGTTTGCTGCATAAGATGGGGCATTTGCACCAGAAATACTTGTCATTGTCTGACAGTCTATCCACTGATAAAATTGTGCTGTAGTATTATTTGCCGACATCAGGTTTAGAATAGTTGTAGTTGAAACATCAACCTGATTTATTTCTATGTCTAAAACATGAGTATGGCCGCAACCTTGCGAATTAATAATGGTAGTATCCTCATAGATCCCAGATAAAGAATAAGTCTTGTTAGTAAATGACGAAACATAAGGTGTACAATCACTGACCACAATTGTATCACTTGTAAAAGGAATTTGATTTATATCTAAGTCCAATAAATAAGTATATCCACAACCTTCTGGATTATAATAAATTGTATCTTCATATATCCCAGATGAATAATAAGTTTTATTAGTTATTGGTGAAATATATTGCGTACAACCTGTTCCTATTATTGTTATATTTGTTGTAACACACCGTTCAATATTTGCACAATATGCGCCCATATCGCCAGCTGGTAATTCTAATACACTTAATCCCGGTCCATTGTCAAAATCGGCCGAATCCATATATACACCAGTAAATAAAAGTGAATTATCATGATTTAATGTAATATCATATATTGCTTTGCCAAAACTCCAAGAATTTCCTGCTCCTGATAGATGATATACCCATCTAAAATCACCAGAAGAATTTAAAGAAATCAAACATGCGTCAACACCTCCATTTGTAGTAATAAAAGCTGTTCCAGGTCCCGGGTCTAAGTCTCCCTCTCCTGAAATTCTTACACCAATATAGATATTTGAATTATGATCAGTAATTAAGCAAGTGATTCCATCAACACCATCTGTACCAAATGATTTGGCCCAAATAAAATTGCCTGATGCATCAAATTTTACAACAAAGTTATCGTCTAGTCCCGTAAAAGGTAAATAAAACACATTGGTAGGATCCGGATCAAAGTCTATGTTACTGCTATGTGCACCTGTATAGTAAATATTATTTTGTTCATCTGTAGTTACTTGATCAAGATAAGGTAATAATCCAGAATAAGCTAAGGGGTAACCTTTAACCCAAATAAAATCATCATTTTTTGATAACTTCTGAACAAATGTATTTGATCCCACAGGGAGATTAACAGTTCCAGTTCCTGGGTCAAAATCATTGTAAAAACCTGTAGACCAACCACATAACACAAGGTTTTGATCTGTGTCAATAGCAATTGATTCATAGAAGTTTGGACTTTGATTTGTGGAAATCAATGTATGAGCCCAAACAAAGTTACCATCTGTATCAACTTTCTGTAAAAAACCACTGGGCCTGCCAATGCTTGTGACATTGAACGAATTAATACCGGGATCAAGATCCAGTGCACCTACAAAATATCCTACTGTATAAACATTAGCCGAGTCGTCTAAAACTAAATCATAGCAGGTCGTTGAAATACTTGAATTTAAGTCATTAGCCCATTCAAAAATACCATTACTATCTAGCTTTACAACAAAACCACTATAATAAAAATTTGAAAAGTAATTTGATACACCAGGTCCAGGATCAAAATCAATTCCTCCATCATAATATCCACAGATATAAATATTGCCTAGCGAATCAATCTCCATATCTTTCAAATATACCTCCGAACTATTTGAAATAGTCTTCACCCACAAAATACTTCCAGAACTATCATACTTACTAACAAACAGACCTGGATATTCTGAAGCAGTAGCAGAACTTGAAGAAAAATCAAAATCAACAGTGCCATAGAATCCACCTGCAAAAATTTTGTTTCCCGAACGATCTACTCGAATAGCTTCACCAACGCTTTTTACATTGGAAAGGCTTAAATGCTCAAGCCCTGACACTGAATTAAAGGCTGGGTATTGAGCACATAATGAAAATGTTGCTAAAAAAAAAATGACAAGACTTAATTCCTTCATATTGTAAATATAGTTAAACTAAACTTCCAAATGACAATTCCTCGAAATCGCTGGCAAAATACAGTTAAATACTAATTGAAAATAAAGGTCAGGCAATACTAAAATTGTAGATTATTTTTTTCATACTAATTGTTTTCACTGCGGAAAATCAATTATGCGGTTTTAAACTCTTTACATGTTGGGTATGAAACCTAACACGCGAATATAAACCACTAATGGCTTTTATTCCATTACTGTATTCCGTTGATTATAATTCAAATATAATAAAATATATGAATACCAGCTTTTTACAAAAGTTAAATTAATGATGATTTTATGGATTAAAAAGCCCAAGCGACAATGCGGGTGATTTTATTGCCAGTCCCCATGGGAATGGTTTTAACTTTTTTTGCTTTCACGTTTTCTAGGGCTTGGTATATGGCCTTCAGGTTTTCTTGTTTAGAGACCAAAGTGGTGAACCATTTGCAATTTTGAGCAAATTGGGCACTTTCGGTCACCATACTTTTAATGAATTGTAATTCTCCACCAGGGGTGATTAACTCATTGGTATTGCCTGCAAAGTTGAGGGTAGGGCTAGGCATTTTTTTTCCTTTTAGGTTAAGCACTTTTCTTCGACTGCCTTTTTGAGCAGCTGCCAAGGAAGCGTGGAATGGGGGATTGCACATGGTAAAAGTGATGCGCTCTTCTTTTTTGAGTAAGCCCTTAAAAATAGCCTTCGGATTTTTTTGTAGTCGACATTCAATTTTACCAATTAATGGAAGATTGGCAGCTATAATTTTTTTTGCCGAAGCAATGGATTTTGGATCAATGTCAGCCCCTATGAATTTCCATCCATAGATACTTTGCCCGAGTATGGGATAGATGCAAGTAGCCCCAGTTCCGATATCAAGCCCTACAATTTGCGCTCCTTTGGGAACTTTTCCCTTGTTGCCGCTGCCCAATAAGTCGGCCAAATAATGTAAATAGTCGGCACGACCAGGAATGGGGGGACACAAGTTTTGGACAGGGAAGTCCCAATTTTTAATGCCATAATAATGGTTAAGCAAAGCCTTATTCAAACATTTAACGGCGGCCGGAATGGCAAAGTCAATCGAAGGTTCTCCTGTTTTATTGGTCGTCAAGTAATTTTTTAGCTCAGGCACGGCTTTTATCAATGCCTTCAAGTCATATCGGTCGCGGTTCTTATTTCTAGGGTGTAATCTTGCTTTTGTCGCTGATTTTTGAGGAGTGGCCATACGGTTACTTGCTTTAATTTTTAGTTAAATTAAAATATGATTTAATCTTGGAGTGACTTTTCTACCGGCTACTGGAGCACAGGAATGTCGTAAATTATTTTTGTTTTCCTTTCAAGTACAACAAGGCTTTGTCCAAATTGTCATGCTGTATGCTTTTTTTCTGTAAACTTTCAATGTCTTCTATAAATATTTCGAGATAGACTTTTTGATATAAAACATATAGTTTATCACTTAATTGATCATATATTTTTATGGCTTCATCATAGGAATCATTCAACAAATAAGCTAAAGCCAAATTGGTTTTAATCCACTCCTGTTCGGGGTCATAATTTAATCCCTTTTTTGCCATGTTTAGGGCTGCTTCATAATTTTTACTTTCTAAGGCCATCCAGGATAGTCTGCCACATTCTCTGCCATAAAAAAAGGAGAGATTGGATTGCATGCTTTCGTAAAAAAATGTTTGATTCATGTCAGCTAATGATCCAAGTGTTGTATCTCTCCGCCTTTCGAATTCGGCTAAACTTTTCAAACGATAATCGATAGTACTTTGGTATTTAGTACTGGGTTTAAAAATTTGACTGCTCATCTCGTTAAATCGATCGAACCCGCTTGGATAACTTTGGTTAAATGCAAGTTTACTTGGCGCGTCACCGAAGTTGTTGTAAAGATATTTAGCGCTAAAAGCCTTGATAATAATAGCGTTATTCTCCATTTCGAAAGCATAATCAATATGCATCCAAGTATTTATACCTGGTTCTATTTGGTAAATAATTAATTTGTTTTTATAAATCCTTTCTGGGCATTGTTTGGTAAAATCATCATAACTCCCTGAAATGTCTCCAAATGATGCATTATAATGCCCATGTATTCTCCAATTGGAATGGGCAGGTACTCCTTGTACTTTTTTATAAAAAGAAAGTAAATCCTTTTTTAACAATGTGTCTTCCATAAAAACGCCAATACTGCTTGTATCCTGTTGCATAAAGGTCTGTTCAACGAGACTTGTAAAATCAAATCCAATGTATTTGTTGAAGGCGGTAAAGTCAGAGGAATAGCCATGAGGTGCTTCGTCGTAAACCCTTTGTTGGGTGAAACTAAATAGGTAAAGTTGGGAAAATAGCAGTAAGAGTATTATTTTCATAGTTGTTAAATTAAGCATTTACTTCCAATAATGCCATTCCTTCCATAATCAGCTGGGTAAGTCCTGGTTTTTGTGCAGTAATTGCCGTAAGGGAGTTACGTATTTTCTTTTTTAAGTCTTTGTCATTTGCCAATTCTAATAATTCTAATTGCAACAACCATTCTTGGGGGAAGTCTTGTGCAACTAATTCAAATATTTGGGCTATCTGTTTAGTTTCTGTCCGGCTTTCATTTCTTATTTGTCTGACTTTTGCATACTGGTCTTCTATTTTTAATTGGGTAGCCGATTTAACAGGTTGGATAGTCTGCATTTTAGATGCCGCATATAAATTTGGAAAGGAATCATGATCGGCAGCGCCAGCATATGCCGAAATAATATCACTACCTATGGCCATATCAAAAGTCCCGTATTCTGGTTTAAATAGTATTTGGTCTCCATTGGTAACGGTACATTCTGTCAATTGAATCAGCATGAGTTTACCACGAATATTTCTAATTCCAGTAATGTTTAATCCTTTTACTTTTATCCCGCTTTCAAATTCGAAGGATAACCATTCATTGTCATAAAAATTGTATGCTTTTAAATCAAATGGTCCCATGTCTTCAATGGCAAGGTTGATGTTTTTTAATTTCCCTAAAGGAGAACTAAAACCTTCTTGGTGATATTCAATGCCATGTCCAATTAATTCTTTTTCACGATATGCCAAAGCGGTGGGACCTTCCGTTTTAAAGAAAATCACCTCCTTGTCATCATTTACAATACTTTGGGTAAATTTACCTGAAATCTGTAAGCCTGTATTTAATTCTATGGTGCCCACCATTTGAGAGGCTATGAGTTGTTGAAGTCCTTTAACGCCACCTTTTCTTAAACTTAAACTATTTGCAAATTGTTCTAAAACCTCCATTAAATAGGAAAAATCAGGGGTGACATATAAAAGAGGTTGTGGACTGGTGATGTCAAAATCTTGTTCCGTTACTTGGATAGAAAAGGGAATTTTTTTTACGGCAGCTGTCATACAAGATTTACTTTCCCCAATGGAAGAGAGTAGACCAGCACCATATATTTTTGGGGCGTCCATATCACCTATCAAGCCATATTCCACACTCCACCATTGTAAGTTTCTTATTTTAGCCATTTCAGAAAAGGCTACTTTTTTCAGTTGTAATTCTTCCACCGCTTTTGAAGCCATTTCAATTTCAACTTGGGTAGAACTTTCTGCTTCTTTTAAGATGGATAACTTTCTTACTGCCTCGTATAAATCAATATCGTGTTGAGATAGTATGGCCTTGGAACCAATATCGCCCAAACGTCTTAAGAACTCTGAATAGTCGGGATTAGCAATGATGGGCGCATGTCCAGCCGCTTCGTGAATAATGTCTGGAGAAGGGGTGTATTCAATATTTTCTAATTGGCGAATGTCGGATGCAATCACCAGTACTTTGTTGGCTTGAAATTCCATGAAGGCATTTGGTGGTATAAAACCATCTACCGCTACTGCAGCCCACCCAATTTCTTTCAATATTCGATTCATGCCATAGAGACTAGGAATTTCTTCCGTACCAATTCCTGTTTTATTTAAGCCCTTCACATAAGAGGGGTGCGCTACTTCTGCCAAGTATTTCACGTTTTTTCTCATGACATAACGCCATACTGCCTGGTTAATAGGAGAATAGTCGGTGTAATTTTGTGGCTTGATGAATTGTTTGAGGTGTTTGGGTAAACGGTCTATTAATTCGTTGCTTTCGTAGGCGTTGTTTAAATTCATATTTGTTTTTTTCAGCCATATGTACTGCACAAAATAGCTGTGCCTTTATAAACGGATAAACAAATATAATTCTTTAGTAAAATAAGTATTGTGGTTTGGTGAATTTTTTTATTCATCCTAACACTCGCTTTCCTATGGTTAGGAATACTATTTAATGGGAAACGGTTCCGAAAATTAAACATGCCTAAATCCGCTTGCTGCTCCAGTACGTTAAATGAAAAAGCGAGGTGCTATCCAACCATAGGTTTGGAAGTTTTCCCCCTTATTTTTTTTGTTTCGCTAAACTTTTCAACATGCCGTTAAAAATAAATCCATGGAATGGAAAAACAGCATACCAATATAATCTTCCACCGAGACCTAATGGTCGAAATGTGGCGGATTGTTCTAGTTTATTGTCTACTATTTTAAATTCTAACCAAGCTTCTCCAGGTAATTTCATTTCTGCAAATAAAAGCAGTCTTCCTTCTTCTTTATTGGCATATAATACACGCCAAAAATCAATGGTGTCGCCCACATGTATCGCAATGTCACTGGTACGTCCTCTTCTTAAGCCAACTCCCCCTGCCATTTTATCCATAATGCCTCTTAAGCTCCATAACCAATTGCCATAATACCAACCAGTGTTTCCACCAATTCGCCATATTTTTTCAATGGTAGCTTCTCTGTTTTCTATGGTTTTCGACCTTTTGTCAGTAAAGCAACCAAAAGAAGGGACATGGATAAAATCGGAAATATTAAAACTTAAACCACTGCTCGAATAAGCATCTTTCCAACTGGAAAGAATCTCATTACTCTCTATTTTAAGGAAAGCTTTTTGAATGGCTTCTCGATAGGAAATAGGGGTAACACCTAAGATTTCATTAATGCTATTGTCTCTACAAATTACCTCAATCTTCATGCTGTTGACTAGTGATTTTGCTAATTTATAAGAGGTGGAGGTGACAAAATATAACCAATAGGAAGATAGTTTTGGTGTCATGACTGGTACTACCCAAATTTTCCGTTTTAGATTTCTTTCTTCGGCAAAATTTAAAAGCATCTCTTTATAAGATAAAATATCTGGTCCGCCTATGTCGTAGTTTTTATTATACGTTTTTGGTTGGAATAATGATTTGGATAGAAAAGCCAATACGTCCGAAATTCCAATCGGTTGACATTTGGTGTCTAGCCATTTTGGCGTAATCATCACAGGTAGTTTCTCTACCAAATCTCTAATTATTTCAAAGGAGGCAGATCCTGAACCAATAATTATTCCAGCACGTAAAGTGGTGAAGTTATACGCGCCTTTTCCCAATTCAATTTCAACATTTTTCCTAGAGTCTAAGTGCTTGGATAGTTTATCTTCATTTACAATACCACTCAAATAAATAACCTGCTGGACTTGGGTGTTTTTAAGTGCATTTCTAAAATGGATGGCAGATTTTTCTTCTAATGATTTATAGTCCTCCGAAGTGGACATGGAATGTACTAAATAATAGGCAGCGTCAATATCTTTTGGAATAGCTGCCAAAGAGGCTTCGTCTAATAAATCTACCGTAATAACTTGTATTTTATCCTTGATGGATGCCGATACGTCAAACCTTTTTGGATCTCTGACGCAACAAACGACTTCGTGACCCATTTCAATTAAAATAGGTAATAATCGCTTGCCAATATATCCCGTGGAACCTGTTAGTAGTACTTTCATAATGTAAATGAAAAGCTAAAGTACAAAAAAAGTCTCCGAACAAGTCTTGTTTTGTTTAATTAATTTAAAAAATCGTTAAACAAAAATACGGGACAGCTAAAATAACCATGGCAAAGCTTGTCTTTTTCTGGTTCGCCTAATGCAATAAACATTTACTTACCGCATTTATAATGGGGGACATAAAGTCGACCTGAGTTTTAATAGTTCTAGAGGATGGGTGACTGTATAGATAGGTAAATACAAATAAAGCTATTCTTTTTTAGGTTGGCTGTTTTGTCAAAGCAGATAGGTATATTTTGGTAAATTTTTCCCCAAAGTAATCTATGCCAATGGCGAATGCTAAATGAATGCATAAGGCAAACAATAGACCGCTTAACCAAGAACTCATGTTAAATAATAGGAGGGATATGCTAAAGACGAGGAAAAGCGAGCCATAGATTCTTTTTAGCAGGACAAAGGTTTGAATGGCTTGATGGGATATGTTTATTTCAGACTTAACAAAGGCAGCCGCTTCTTTTTGAAGCAAATCTTGCTTTTGTTTTATTTTTATGGGATATCGGAAATAGGATGGAAACATGACCAACACTTCTAACAAACCAATGAATATTAAGCCCAGGGCGAAATACTGCGGGCCTTGGAAAATATAAAGTATACTCCCGGCGGATAAAGAGAGCAGGCCTATGATACCTGCGTAGAGGTATAAGGCCCGCTCCGTTTTTAAAAATTGATGCAATGCGTGAAACATAAAAAAGTATTTTTATTATGGTTATTTCAACACAAAATTGACCACAGCTTCAGCCACTTCTTGTGGGACTTCCAATTGAGGAGAATGTGCCGCTTTGTCTAATAGTTGTAAGGTAGCATTCGGAATGTGATCTCTGTAGAATTCTGCTACATTAAATTTCACCACTTCGTCGTGTTTACCCCAAAGTACGAGTGTTGGAGAGGATATATTTACCACCTCTTCCTTTAAATTGAAATATGGTCCGTTTTTAATGGCTGGAATTAAAGTGCCGTCCACAAATTCTTTACTGTTGTTCACCTGTTCAATCATATAATTTGCAATCGGTCCAGGCAGATCAGGTGCTTGGTAAAACACACGGTTTAAAACCGTTTTTAATTCCGCTTTATTTTTAATTTTTTCACCAAACCCGGTGTAAACAACGTGCTCATCTAAAACTATGCCGGGCGCATTTAAGAGTATTAAATGGTCAACATCTTGCTTGTATTTGATGGCATAGGCGGCAGCTGTGTGTCCGCCCATAGAGTTGCCAATCAAACTAAAGTGTTCCATTCCTTTTGCTTTTAAGAATGATTTTAGAAAAGTTGCTTGTCCACCAATGGAGTAATCAAGCCCCAGCTTCTTTTCATTGTCTCCGTGTCCAGCCAAATCAGGTAATATTAAACGAAAATGATTGCTTAAGTATGCTGCCGTTTGTAGGAAACTGCTCTTATCGTCACCCATACCGTGTAGCATCACTAAAACGGGCTTTTCACTTGCAGCATTTTCATAATAATGGACATTGTAGCCGTCTACCATCAAGGTTTTCTGTTCCAGGTTTGCAGCTCTAGCATAACTGGCATTGGTTTGATTAATCAGTATTCCAGGGAAAAAGAAAAAGATAATGAGACCCACAGTCAAGGGAATTAACAATATAATTCCGGTAATTTTTAATACTTTTTTCACGTCTTTTTAATTTAAGAAATAAGTTGCTACTGCATTCACTAATTTAGTGCCGTCTGGATCTGCTTCCGTTTTTAAACGACATAAGTTTTCTGCCCATTCAGAAGTGCGTACGCGTAATGGCGGATTTTCAGCATGTACCACATCCATAATCACTGCAGCCACTTCACTGCTGGTTTGGAAGGTGGAGACTTCTGTATTTTTGGATCTATTTTGTGAACTTGCCATATATTTTTCAAAAATTGGGGCATATTCACCAGTCGCCATTGTACCTTTTTCATCCGCTGTTTTAGCAACCGCACTGTTCATAAATTCTGTTGTAATTCCGCCAGGTTCAACCATGGAGAAATGGATGTTAAATGGTTTCGATATATAAGAAGCCATGGCTTCGGTAAATCCTTCCACCGCAAACTTGGCGGCGCAATACAATTCGTTAAAAGGTTGACCAACTAATCCACCAACTGAAGTGACATTGATAATGTGTCCCGACCTTGCTTCACGCATATATGGCAATACCGCTTTGGTTGTTCTAACCACACCCGTATAGTTGACATCTGTTACCCAATCAATTTCTGCTTGCGTGGCTTGTTCTAGTGTTTTTGCAAAGCCTGCACCCGCATTGTTGAGCAGGATATCAATTTTTCCTTCTGCTGCGATAATGGCTTGCACCGTCTTTTGAATAGATGCATTGTCTGACACATCCAATTGCATGATTTCTATGTCTAGTTTTTCATGGACTATTCTTTCGGATAAAGCGGTAGCCTTTTTCAAATTCCGCATGGTCGCGTAAACTTTAAAGCCATTTTTAGCAAATAAAACAGCGCTTTCTAATCCAACTCCTGAAGAGGTTCCGGTAATCAATACATTTTTTTTCATGATGCTATTTGTTTATTATTATACTGGAGTGAATGTTCATTCCAATTTTGTTTTAAATTTTTTTAAGCTTTAATGGCGTCCCAAACCATGGTGATTTGATTGGTTAATGCTTTTTTATTGGGCTTTTCTTGATTAAAATACCACCTTAAATAAGACATGATCGCACCTCCAATAAAAACCATAATTTCGTTGATATCTATGGCTTTAATGATCCTGTCTTGCTGTCCCTTTAATAATAATCTGCGGGTAGAAGCTACCGATTCGCCACCTAAATCGCGACTCTCTTGTGTGATGATGGGAGAGGCCTGCAATTGTTCCATAAACTTAAAGTAGACCCGGTTTGCAATAAAAAAGGTAATGATGGCTTTAAAATAGTCTTCAAACTGGGTCTGAATTGGTACGTTTTCGTCAAAGACTTGAAAAATTGTTTTTTCCTCGGCTTTGATGTTTACATATATTTCGTTGATCAATATTTCTTTGTTCGGAAAGTAATTGTAAATGGTCCCCATACCTGTCCCCGCTGCTTTTGCTATGGCAGACATTGGGGTGTTGTGTACGCCAGTATCGGTTAACAAAGTTAATGCTGCAGCTAATATGGTTTCTTTTTTATTCACCCTGCAAATATAACTATATTGGAATGATTATTCCAAGTAATTTAAAAAGAAATTAATATTTTTTAAGATTTCCTGGTGTAAAATCGCATCCAAAAGCGATAGGGGTTCAAGATCGAGAAATGATGTGAAGTGGGGGAGTAGTGTTGATAATGTGGGTTTTAGTCTGGGTAGTTTCGTTAGAAACTACCCAGCTAATGTGGTTAAATGAAATTAATTACTTTTTGATTTCTTTAATTTTTTTTCTGCTTTTTTTTCTTTAGCCGTCTTTAACGGTTCTTTTTTAACGCTTTTTTTTGCGTCTTGTCCTTTTCCCATGTTTCAATTATTTGATAATAATAAAGATAATAAAATTTGAGATTTGTGTAGGATTAGAAGAACTTTTTATTCTTAAAATTTTAATAATGTGAATAAATATTAAAATTTATTCAGACTTTTTGATCTCAAAAACTAGGTTCATTAAATTGTCTTCATCCTTTTTATCAGGCAATAATTCAAAACCTTGCTTGGTTAATAATTGGATGGAGTTTTTATTATTGCTTTGGGTATAGGCTTCAATCACTTCAAATTTTAAGGTGTCAAATCCAAATTTAATCACCCGTTTCAAAGCTTCTGCCATGATGCCTTTTTTGTGAAACGCAGGACTTAAATCGTAGCCGACTTCCGCTTTTTTTCCATCTGTTGAAAAATTCCAGAGACTTATACTACCAATCATAGTCGGATCTGGTTTTGCAGTAATCGCCCAATAATATAAGGTTTCTGCTTTTATACCCTGGTCAATTCTCGCCAAAAACTCCAGTACAAGGTCCTTGGTTTCGGCTGACTTTCGCTTTACAAATTGATTCACCACTTTGTCTGATCGCAAATAGGAAATGATTTCCCAATCGCTTTCTGTCGCTTTTCTTAAAGTTAGACGCTCGGTTTCAATGGGAATGTATTTGATTGTACTCATAATTGTGGTTCCATTATTTTTTTTCAAAATCTACATGAAAATGATCGTCGTGTATAGCATTTACTATTGGACTCAAGTTTTTAACCACATAAATATCACTTTGTTTTAATAGTTTTCCGTTTGGCGTATTGAATAAGGCATTTTTGTATTCGGTTTTAATAATCACTTTAGCAATTTTATAGCCCACCTTTTTTGCATTTTCATGCAAGCATAAAATGTGTTTGGCTATGAGGTCAAAATCAATTTTAATGCTTTTATCATCATGGTATGTTCCATCATCATTGAAAGTTAAAAAGTAATGGTCTTTGCCCAAGGTATCCAATTCATAATTTGCGATTCCGTTTTTTGTTTTAGGCATCATAAAGTCCACACTAAGTCCATTTTGATGGGTGCGGTGTGGCGACATTTCCCCTCCATGAATATTGGATAATTCCATCAAGAAAAACTTTCTATTGGGAACAGTTAGTTTTAGATCATCATAAGTATTTAAAATAATAGTTTTTACAATCTTGCTGGTAAAAGCCCTTTTTGCTAAATAACTATCCTGGTCAAAATAATTGAAGTTGCTGCCATAAAAAGGCATGAGACTGGCATTTTCTAATTTTCCATTTCCCACAGTTCCTATGTTTCTGCTAGGTAATTCGTTGCTTTTATTTTCAGCGTAAAAAGCAAGCATGGCCAAACTGTCTTCATTTAAAAAAGTGTTTAACGACAGGTTTGTGATGTTATTTAATGATTTATCGGTACAAGCTATGCATGAAAAGCATAAAAAGTAAAAAGTTATCTTTTTCATTTGTCCTTGATTGCATTCAAAATCGCTTTGATATCAGTCAATAATCCTACAATTTGATCATTATCGCCAAAGGCTTGGTTTGAATTGGATGGTGCCGCAGTTTTTAGCAACTCTCTTTGGTTCAATACTTTTTCTTTAAAGTCAACCGAGTTAACAATGCCAATGAGTTTCATGTCACTGCCTTGCGGGTTGCTGTGTCCAGCCGTTTCTATTTTTAGTATTTTTAAATCCAAGTAATTCAATATAGGATTCTCTAAAAAGGTCAAGTCTTGAATGTTTTCCAAGGGAATGGTTTTTTCTACTTTAAATAAAACACCTTTTTTAAATTCAAGGTGTCGGTCGGTTAATTGACAAGATAAATTTTCGTAATACCTTTTACTGATGTATTGTCCAAGACCTAAAAACCAAATAAGGAGCAAGGGGATGCCCACAATAGTAATGGCCAGAAAAAAAGCGACTAACCATAAAATATAGGTCTTGATGCTTTCGTTAAAAGTTGCTTTTTGGACTAAGGTAGAATGAATGGCCATGTGGATTATTTTTTAAGGGATTTTAAACTAGCCTTGTGGCTTTAATAATTCAGTATAATTTTTATCGACTAAAGTTTTAAATTCCCCCAAGGGAAGTTTGAGGTCTTCGTAATTGTATAAATTGTAAATTTTTATATCATCACTTTTATTCGCTATGGTGTTGGCATAGGAAATTTTTCGCATCTCAGGCGCTTCAGAACATAATGCGGTTTGCTTCACCCGCTTTTTTAATTTGTATCTGCGGTCCACAAGTTTGACTTGATCAGGTTGTAGTACGATTTGAAGACTGTCGTTTTTTGCATTAAAAGCAGCTAAACTGTCCATGGGAATGGTAAGGTCTCGATACTGCGCATAGGCTTGGTTGTACCAATGATTAAACAATTCATACCGCACCATTTCACTGTCCACATGAATGACTACATGGTAATGTCCTGGCATAAATCGGGGACCCTTTTTAGCCGTGTAAACCGCTTGTGCCTCGGCATTAAAAATAAAAAGTGTGAGTCCTAAAATTATTAATATCGATTTCATCTGTCGTTGGTTACTTGTCCACTGTTCAATATAGGACTTTTAAAAAAAGGAGCACAAAAAAAAGGAAATTTTAAATGAATAAAATTTCCTTTTCAATATTTATTTTGAACCTATTATGGGTTAGTCGACCATAAAGAAGCCTTTGCTAACATGGCTCTTTTTGGTAATTTTAATCCCGCCAATACCAATTCAGCAAAATCAGAAGGTTGTAAAACACTGTCTTCTGAATCTTTGCTCGCAATTCCTAATTCAATGGACATATCAGAAGCGATTGTACTCGGTGTTAATGTACAAACTCTAATGTTGTTTTTTCTTACCTCTTTCATCAAAGACTCAGACATGCCTATTACGGCAAATTTAGATGCAGAATAGGCAGATGTACTTGCATTACCATTCAAGCCTGCTGTTGAAGAAACATTGATGATTTCTCCTTCGTTTTGTGCAATTAAAAAGGGTAAAACTTCCTTGGTAACATAATACATGCCCATCACGTTGGTCTGAATGATTTGCGACCATTGACTTACTTCCATGTCGTTGAATGTGCCAAATGCAGCAATTCCAGCATTGTTGACTAATATGTCGATACCGCCTAATTTTTCTACTAAACTTTTAATGGCTGGTTTTACCGCTTCGTAATCACTGACATCAAATGTAGCATACATGGCCTTTACCCCAAGTGCTTCTAATTCGGCAACCGTTTCCTTCAATACCGTTTCATTTCTTCCTGTTATGGCTACGTCAATTCCTTCTTTTGCAAATGCAATGGCTGTTGCTTTTCCCAATCCTCTACCACCACCTGTAATGATCGCTTTTTTGTTTTTTAAATCTTTCATTTGTCTTTGTTGTCTGTTTATTCTTAGAAAATTATTTGTACTCGAAGCCCAAAATTAATATTTTAAAAGGAAAGAAGGGGGAATGAATGTGATGAAAATAACAATTTTTAAGTTTCTTCTAAAATCGAAGTTCCGGCTGTTTGTTCCCCCGAAGTCCATTGCCATTTTTCATGCAATCTTATTTTGCCATTGCGCCATTTTTCAGGCGTGGAAAAACAAGTACCGGTCATGCGTTCGTCTGCTATATTTATTTGTTGATAGCGCATATTGATGCAGCCATTTTCATCTACAAGTCCAATTAACTGTCCTTTGCGAATATTTGCCCCGCTATAATCACAAGTGAGTATATTTCCAATTTGAACATAGTGAAAAATCATCTCTTCATCCACGATACCGTTTTCGGAGTTGTGAATCACTTTAAATTTTTTATGGTGATAGTTCATGATAGATCAAGTTAGGCTGTGGTTATTTTTGTCGACCAGTATTTTAATGGTTTTAAATTCTAAAATACCGATTACCAGTACAATTATTACTTCAATAGCAAAGTAAGTAATGCCGAGTAGGTGCATGGTACCAAAATGATAGATGGTTAGTCCAAGCGATAAGGCAGCATAAATAATATTGACTGTGGCAATGATGTTAAGACAGTTCGTAGCTTGACTTGTTCTACTGAAATAACAAAAAAAATCGAAGGCAGCAAATAGGCAAGGGAAAATGGCCAAGGAGATCAACATGTAGTGTGGAATGCCCAACTGAACTTCAAACATAGGGAGCAGTCCCCCTAAACAAAAGGCAGATATTAAGGCGCCAAACCCATCCACTAAAAATAATTGTTTTGGCTTTTGCGCATATACTTGAGCTAATTTTTTCAACTTGATTATTTTTTTATTGTAGCTGAATTCCCGCTTTAATAAATACCGCTTGTAGTTCTTTATCAATGGGAAATGATTTTAAGGGCGGAACATTAGCACCTCCCGGATTGCCGACAGGTACTTTACCTACAAATGATTTAACACCCCCAAATACCAGTCTCGGAATTTGACCGAGAATTTCTTTTCTATTCTTAATTTTAAATCCAAAACCAAGCATTTTCCAATGGATGAATGAATGTGCAAAAGGGTAACGCTGTCCAATGATATGTGCCCGCTCTAAATGGTTCCAAGCACTTTTTAATTGTCCTTGTGCTAACATGTGTTTGTAATCGTTTAATTCTTCCTCAAAATATGATTTCAAACTTTGAGGAAGCCTGGTATAAAATTTCACCATTGCATGATTTTTTATTTCGTTTTGTCCTGCTTTACCCAAATTAAATCCGCAGTCTGATAACCGATTTTTTCGGCCAAAGCCAGATAAGAGGTTTTGATTTCAGCCGGAATACTGGTTTTGCGCGATAGTATCCATAAATAGTCTAAGTTTTTACCCGCAACCAAGGCATACTGATAATCTTTATCAATGGCCAATACGTTATAGCCCGCATAAAACGGTCCGAAAAAAGAAACTTTCAATTTGGCGATATTTTCAGATTCCACAAACTTTGCTTTACCTATGGCTTGGGTCCATTCCTTTTTGACAGTATTGTATCCTTGATTGTCGACCTTAATTTTATTGCCTTCTCCTACAGAATAAGTAGCTGTAGTATTGTTTAAGTTTTTTTCAAATTTGAAATCCATTCTGGCAATTTCGTACCATTTTCCTAAATATTTTTCTTTTTCAAATCCTGCAACTGCTTTCGCTCCTTCGGGAATAGTTGCACATGAAAATAAGCCGAAAAATAAGGCTGCTAACATGACCTGATGTAATTTTTTAATTGAATTCATAGGTCTTAAAATTAAGCAATATTCTTTATAATTTTACCTTAAGTCCAATGGGAATAGCTGAAACAGCATAGAAGTGATTGATGTCATTGGTTTTAATAGGGGAATAATAAATTCGATTGATTGGTAGAATAACGAATAATGGCGCAGTTTCAATGTATATTCTCTTACTGATTCTAAAATTTAAAGTCAGACTGGCATTTACGGTGGGGCCAAATTTATTGATTTCATCCCAAAAAACATGCAGGACACCAACACCGAATCCTGCGGTCCAAAACAAACTGTTTTTTATCAGGTTTAATTTGTAATACCCATTTAAACTTAACTGACTGGTATTACTGGGGACTTGATAACCGGCGTCACTTGCGAAAAAAAAGCGTGCCTCGAGTGTTCATAAGCAATGCCATATTGCCAGTTTTTCTCCAAGTCTTTTTTATATTCAAAAAATATTTTAACACCCAAAGAATTATAACGGTCAACCATACATCCGGTTTGAAGGGATAAATAATCACTTTTTTCAACAAGCTTTTGGGCACATGAAGGCTCCTGGAATAAAAAAAGGAATAAAAACAGGCTATAGAATCTCATACTTACTCCATTAACGCATCATTCTATAGCCGGTTGCTTTTATTGGTCATCTTTGTCTTGTTTTGGGTCAAAGGGTGGTATTTTATCAACTGCTTTTCTATTTCATTTTTAATGCGTAAATCCCATTTTAATTAAGCTAATTTTGCTTGTTTTTTGCGTGTGCGGTGAATTTTAAGTTGAAGTAATACAACCATGGCTACAAACGTAATTCCTATAATAATTGACAGTATGCTCACTTCTTTTTGTATGGACGATAAATCTCCGCCGTAAAAGGCAATCTTTCGGAAACCACTTAAAAATTGAGTCAGTGGAATGTATTCGGCAACAGCGGTGATTGGGGACGGAAAAGTAGAAGTCGGCCAAGTAAAACCACTCAATACAAAAGCAGGTGTGGAGATTACCATCAACAATTCAGTGGCCTTTAATTGACTTGGAATTGCAATGGAAAACAACATGCCAATACACATGGAAGCAATGGTTAAAAGTGCAACTAAAGTCAACATGGGAAGATTGAATATGTCAATATCAATTTTGAAAAATGGTATAAAAGAGCCGACCACTGCCCACATGAATGGAATCATTATTATAAATGGCAATGATTTTAAGGCGATATGGTACAATGAAAACTTACTTTCCTTGACCAAGGTTTTAAAATAACCATCTTCAAAATCACGTGCAAAAACCAAAGCCAAGGCCAAGAAAATAATTTGCTGCATAATGGCGGCCAATAAACCGGGTAACATAAAGGTGACATAATTTCCACTGGAATTAAACAATTTATTAAAGTTAATTTTAAAACTCTCGTAACTGTTTTTTGCTGCCAATGGATGAAGTCCTTTCTTTTTTAATCCTTCAATTTCAAAACCTGCATTCAAGGTCATTAATACCGACTGGATGCCTTTACTCGCCGTATTCGCATTTACCATGTTCGCCATGTTTAAATCTACCCTTATTTCGGGATGTCTTTTTTGTAGAATATCGGCTTCAAAATTGCTGGGAATAGTAATTACTGCAGCATATTGTTCAAAGGGCATTTCTTCCAATAAATTACCTGGTGAAAATCTTACATCATGTACTTTAACGGTTTCATTGTCTTCAAATGCATCCACTATTTTTCCAGTGATTGGACTTTGGTCTTGATCAATAATAACGATTGGAAGGTCCGTGACTTTGGCTTGCTGATATACATAGCCAAATAATATACCGTATAGAATTGGGGCGCCAAAAAATATGGCCAACAATACCCTATTCGAAAAAATGCGTTTAAATTCAATACGAATTAAGCTTAGGTATTTTTTCATGGTTTAAAGTTTTAATAATACGGTAGCATTCAAATAAAAGGATTGCTCTTCTACTGGACTTGTAGGAATAATTTTTAATTCATAAATAGATTCCGATAAATCATAGAGTGGGGATGTGCTTGTAATGTCTGCATAATGTGCCAATTGTTTGATGGCTACTATTTTTCCAGTAGTCTCTTGGGTGATATATGGGTTTTCAATGGTTAAAGTTTGTCCGACCTTAAAATTGTAGATTTTTGATTCCGGGATGGTAAATCTAAAATAGACGGTGTTTTTTTTGTACCCGTTGAATAAGGCATAGCCAGGAGTTAAAAGTTCTCCTTCTTGCAGACTTATAGTTTCGATTGTCATGTCGGCAGGTGCAATTAAGTATTTTTCATTCGCTGCTGTCATCACTTCTGCTTTGGCGCCAAGTGCTCTATCTAATAGTCCTTGTGCTTGCGCTAATTGTTCCCCTCTCGCGCTTTTACTAACTTCGGTACGCTTCGCGTTGAGTGCTTTGACTTGTGCACTGGCCATTTCTCTTTTCATTTTTACTTCTTCTAATTGTTGCAGACTAATTAAAGAGTCTTTATACATGGCATTTAAACGGTTGTAACTTTCTTGTGCAAATATTAATTGCGCGTCTGCTGCTTGTACTTTCCCGTCTATTTGTGCCAGCTGATCGGTTGTCGCACCTGAATAGGCCATTTTTAATTGCCCTGCCGCAGCAGTGATGGCTCCTTCTGCTTGCATCATTTTGGCATTCACTTCCGGGATGTCAATAAAAGCTAGCGTGTCGCCTTTTGAAACGGTTTGTCCTTCACTTACATATAGGGTGTGTACCCGCCCAGCTAATTTACTGGTTACTGCAATGGTTTCAAATTTGACTTTACCTCTTTGGTCGGTAATTATATTTTGGTCGGTACAAGATTGAAAAAGGGTCAAGGCGGTTAAACCAATGATTATTATTTTTTGTGATTTCATTTTTTGATGCTAATTATTTAGATTAATATTTTAAGATACCTTTTGCATGTAAAAGTGCAGTAACGGCTCTACGTTGTTGAAAAAGGGAGTTTTGTAATTTGAAATTGGCTTGTTCCAAATCTTTTAATGCGTCTAGTACGACGTTAATGGGGATTAAATTATTTTTGTATTGCTCCCGACTCATTAAATAGGTCTCTTCAGCAAGTTCAATTTCTTTGTGTACAATTTGTGCATTTTGAATTGCTGCCTTGTAGTCTAATTCTGATTTGATAATACTAAGATCAACCATTTCTGTAGCTTCTGTTATTTGGTCTTTATATTTATCACTCTCAATTTGTACTTTTTTATTGGTTAAACGTGTTTGATTGCCGTCAAATACATTCCATTTTGCGCCAACTCCTACATACCAAATCGGATCTAATAAGGATAAATCTTTTTCTATAAACTCATAATGGCCCTGAAGTGCCACTTTAGGAATAAAATTACTTTTTACCATTTTCGATTTAAACTGTAAGGCTTGGTCTACTTCTTCTAAAGCTTTTATTTCATTTCTTTTTTCCGTGTTGGATATGGTGTCGTTTCCAATTAAATCTAACTTAGGGTGAAGTAAAGCCAAAGTTTCTTTCTTTTCACCTGTTAGCTGATGGAGTACTTCTACTAACAAGGTTTTGTTTTGTTCGAAAGCCAAAAATTTACCCGCCATTTGTAATTGTGCTAGTTCAATTTTCTTTAAGTCTATTGGGGTAGCTAAACCATTTTCAATGGCTTTGGTGACAAATTTTGTTTGCTCTTTTAAATAATCTTCTGTGGTGGTTAGTGCCGATTTAGAAGCATAAACCAAGGCAAGTTGGTCATAGGTCTCTATGATTTTTAAGGCTACCTTATCTTGTTCCGCTAAACTTAAATAGTTCATGGAAGCTGCTTTGTGTTGACTGGCTTTAACGCCATTCTTAACCGCAAATCCACTAAACAATACCCAGTTTAAATCGACGGATGATTTTAAAATGTTTTTATTTTGAAGGTTTTGTGCTTCTGTTAATGGTACACCTGCAGGTAATGGGGTGTTAAAGGGAATACCAATCGCTTCTTTGATGAGTAGTTTCTGGGTGGACATTAAAAGGTTTTGGGTGTTTTCATCAAAAGTGATGTCATCATTCAGTCGGGTGTAACTGCCATTTAAAGTCACCTTGGGAAGGTAAACGGCTTTGGCCATTTTTTCATCCGTATTTGCAAGGTCTGCATCTAATTGATAACGCTTAACTTGATGGTTTTTAGACAGGCCTTTCTGAATTAAATCTTGCAGAATTGGGTCGAGCTGTTGGGCGTTTGAATGGAAATTAATAAAGCAAGCAATGGCCATGATAAGTATGCCGAGTCTTGAACGGAGTAAGTGCATTTTGATTGGTTTTAAATTACAATGCAAAGTTGCGCATGTATTTACACCAATCCTTTGACCTAAATCAAAAAGTGAAAAAAATTGATTTTAAGAAAGTTCCGATCTCCTTAACCTACTTAATGTTTCTTGGGTCATTCCTAAATAGGAAGCAATCTGTCCCAAAGGGGCACGGTAAGAAATGTCCGGGAATTCAGTCAGCATGTAATCATAACGCTCTCGCGCAGTTTGAAATTGAATGGCGTTTAGTTTATGGACAAACTTTGAAAGAATTTCAATGGTTAATAAACGGATGGCAGTCTCCATTTTTCGATACTTCGTAATTAATAATTCTAAGTTTTCTTTGGTAATGGTATAAACAATGCTGTCTTCTATTACTTCTAAGTAATAAAAACTCGGGGTTTGTTGAAAAAAACTATCGGCACTTGCCATAAAATTACCGGCTCCAAAAAACCATTGGGTGACTTCTTTGCCATCTTTCTTCAGGTAATAACTTCTCCCAATTCCCTTTTCAACAAAATATAACTTGTTACTTACATGCCCTTCCCTAATTAAAATTTGATTCTTTTTAATATGCTCTTTTTCAAAATGCGCCAAAATATCTTTTAATTCAGTTGCTGTGAAAGGAAGTAAGTTTTGAAAATAAGCAGCAATCATAGGGTTACATTAGTTGTTTGGTAGGAGACAAGTATATCAGTTCCTTTAATATTTAACGCGCGGTTCAAAGATAAAAATAAAGTTTATTTAATGTGCTAATTCCTCTTTATTACCTAATTATAAAAGCGATTTTAATAAAAGTTATAGGCATCAACTTAAGCTACTTTTATAGGGTATTTGGTCCATAGCATGCTCGGCAATCGCTGTGATGGATAAGGATGGATTTACGCCTGGATTAGCAGAGATCATTGCCCCATCAATAACGTATAAATTCGGGTAACCAAATACTTTATTGTTTTTATCTATTACGCCTTGTTCTCTATCTGCTCCCATTACCGCACCTCCCAAAACATGTGCTGTGGATGGAATGCCTGCCAAGGTCTCTAATGCAAAGGAGGTACTTACTCCATTAATTGCTTTACTGTAGGCTTTGACCAATTGTACCGATTCTTTTATAAATGGTGTTGGCTTTTTACCTGAACTTACTGTTGACCCCATGCCACCAAAAATATTACGCTTAAATTTTAATGTACTATCTAAAGTTTGCATAAATAAAAGGACCACTGTTTTTTTTGCCCAACTGTTGACAAAATATATTTTAAAGTATTTAATTGGTGAACGAAATAGGGCAAGACAAATTTTTCCTAGACGAACCAATACATTTTTACCGGTGACATAGGGGAGGTGCAATAATTTCCAAGCGTTTGATCCCTCGGCATAACGTACAATTTCTAAGTGACTATTTTTATCGGTATCTAAAATACTGCCAATGGCCACACCTTTTGAATAATTTTTGTCTTTGTCAAGACTTGATACCGAGACCAAGGTTTCATTGTTAGTTCTAATGTCTTCTCCTAATCTGTCAGACAATAAGGGTAATGAACTTGTTTTTAACTTAAGTAAAAGTTTGACTGTGCCTAAAACTCCTCCCGAAAATATAACGTTTTTACTCCTGATTTTTTGTTTTTTCTTCCAAATACCAGTACTCGATTTAATAGCGACTTCATACCCTTTTTCACCATTTTCAGCTGCTATTGGTTTAACAGCATAGACTTCTTGTTCGGCTATTATTTTGGCACCATACTTTTGGGCCAAATACAAGTAATTTTTATCTAAGGTGTTTTTTGAATTATTTCGACAACCAGTCATACAAGCCCCACAAAAGTTGCAACCTGTTCTTTCTGGTCCTTCTCCATTAAAATAAGGGTCGGGTTTAGTAATGTTTGCTTCCCCAAAATAAACTGCCACCTTGGTTGCATCAAATTTATCGCCTAACTTTAAAGTTTCGGCTACCTTTTGAAGCCCAATATCTCCATCAAATAATTTGGGGTTTTTGTTGGCGCCTAACATTTTTAAAGCTGTTTGATAGTAAGGGGCTAAATCCTTTTCCCAGTCCCCAAGATTACCCCAACTACCTGTTTTAAAAAATGCTGCTTTGGGAATGGGTAGGGTATTGGCATACACTAATGAGCCACCACCAACCCCTGTTCCAGAAAGTATAGCGACATGTTTGAATATCGATAGTTTCATGATACCAAAAAACCGCAGTCTTGGAATCCATAGCCACTTTCTGAAATTCCAGTTGGTTTTAGGAAAATCTTTGGCTTGGTACCATTTTCCTTTTTCAACTACAAGTACTTTATAGCCTTTTTGAGATAATCTTAATGCGCTGACCGAGCCACCAAAACCACTGCCTATTATAATGTAATCGTATGTCATTTTTTTAGATAATCAAGTAAGGGATTTATACCAGCTATAAATTAATTATTGCTTGGTGGTTCTAATATAATCATTCCCAACTTGGAAAGAACAAGCTGTACCTAGAAATATATGTCCTTACTTTTTTGGGGGACTTGGTCTTTGGTTTAACAACTCGTAAAAATACTTAAACCTGCCATTTTTACTAATTCATTTCTTGCTGCAAAACTAGATAGGTAAATAGCTGGGGCAGCGTAGGAATACTTGTTTGACGTTTCTATCAATAAGTCTAACTTTTGATCATTGTCCAAGTCTCCCATAAATAATATTCGTATACCTGCTTCCTGAAAAAATAAAGTAGAGACTAATAGTGTGGTATGCATGGTCTTTCCGTCCAGTATTTCGGCTAGGTATAGTTTATAATGCGTTGTACCATCCCAACCTGCTATTAAGGAGTCTTGTTTTCCTTCAGCGCGCAATTCATAGGTCTTACCTTCAAATTCAAAACGTTGCTTTTCTCCAACCATTATTTCACGCTTTGCCATATATGGTGTAGTTAAACTAGCCGTTTTTAAATAATCTGGTCCGTGCATGATGGCTAATAATCCTTCGCTTTCCGCTAGGTCGATTTGGACGCCTGTTTTTTCCGTACTGTCTTCGTCCACCACGGCATCAAAAACAATACTTTTTATAGGACTGACTTGTTTTAATATTGCGGTAACACTGTCTAATTGGTATAAACCTAACCAGCTCATTTTTTCTAAGTTGGCAGGTGACTCTGCTTCATGTGTCAAGCCTAGCCTAACTATTTTTACGGCTGTAGGTGTTGCCGTCTCAAAATCGAGTGGATATGCCATAAATGCTTCCTCTATTGTTTCGGCTTCTATAGTTTCTTCTACTAAAGGAACCAATGCAATCGTTTTTTCAGTTGAGGCGGCTTGGTCCTGATTGCAACTTAGTAAGCCAAGACAAATAATGGTCAGTAAAGAATGGAATTGCATAGGCGATTATTTAAATTAATGTTGCAAGTTTTAGTTTTTAAGTCTGGGTTATTTTTTACTCGGCTTTGGTTTTAAACTAGCAGTATAATCAGCACTTTTTTGGAGATATATGGCTAGTTTTTTGCCCTCTTTTAAAAGGGTGTTGGGGATTTCGACAAAGTCTTTCATTACACGACCATGCTGTGTCATTAACTGGGTGTTAAAGGTATCGATAAAAAGTGTTCTATCCTTTTCAGAAAGTCTTAACGCCATGGTACCTGTTTTATCTAAAAAAGAAAACATGTGTCCATTAATAGCAGTATAAGGCATGGTTTTTCCTTTTCTTTCTATTTGCGTATTCTCGCTAATGAGTTGATTGTATAATGCTAATTCAACTTCAGGTATATCAATAATCACTTTAGCCATTTAGGTTTTGTTTTTAAATAGAGCAACAATAATGTGTACTAGATTTAAAAATACAAAATTATTGCATGCATTCCAAAACCAAACGATTCCAAAAATCGTTCAAAATTGTAGGGCTATACTAAGCGATAAGACAATTTTTATGCGGGTGCATTAATTATTCGTTCTCGTAAAGACTGAGTCTGTTTCTTAAAGTATTTAATTCCTCTTGTAAAGCTTCTTCTTTTTTCAATAAGTTTAGCACGACATCAATGCCTTCCAAATTTACTTTTAACTCATTGTATAGCCTTAATATTTTTTCTAAATCCGCTATTTGGTCTTGGTGAATATAGGCTTCATTTTCCTTTTCTTCAATTTCAATGAGACCATATTGATTTAATTCTTTGACAAAAGTAATTTCAATTTCGTAGTGCAAACAAATGGTTCGGGTTGGTATAAATTGTGCTTCCATTATTTAGCTTTTAAATTTTGTAATTCTTTAAATAAATCTTTCTCTTTTTCGCTTAAATTAGTCGGGGTCTTTATGTGATAAGTAATGATGAGGTCGCCGAATTGACCATCTTTTTTATATACAGGGAAACCTTTACCTTTTAACTTGACTTTGGTGTCATTTTGTGTTTCGGGTTTCACTTTTAACTTCACTTTACCATCAAAGGTGTCCACATTAATCTCTCCACCTAAAACAGCGGTGTATAAATCTAGTTCTACAGTACTGTATAATGTCGCTTCATCCCTTTTAAAAGGTGTATTGTTAATAATGGTAAAGGTGATGAATAAATCTCCATTTGGTCCACCATTTGATCCTGGGGCTCCTTTTCCAGAAATTTTGATGACTTGTCCATTTTTGATTCCTGCAGGTATGGTTAATCTTATTTTTTTATTGTTGACCGTTAATACCCTGCTGTGCTTTTCAAATACATCTTTGATATCCAATTGCATTTCTGCTTGAAAATCTTGTCCTTTAAATTTTTGTTGACTACGGGAAGAACCACGTGCGCCACCACCAAACATAGATTCAAAATAATCGGAAAAGTCTTGGTTGTCGAATCCACCACCAGAATAACTTTGTCGACTTGACTGCTGCTGTTGGCGTTCTTGATTCGCTTTTTCATAAGCTTCACCATGTTTCCAATCTTTGCCGTATTTATCATATTTTTTACGGTTTTCAACGTTGCTCAATACCTCATTGGCTTCGTTAATTTCCTTGAATTTCTTCTCAGAAGTCTTGTCATTCGGATTTAAGTCTGGATGATATTTACGTGCCAATTTTCGGTATGCACTTTTGATTTGCTTTTCAGTAGCAGTTTTAGATATGCCTAAAATTTTATAATAATCTTTAAATTCCATTGATTTATGTTTTCAATCGTTTTAAATTTTCCTTTTGGAGAATGCACAAAGTACTTTAATTACCATCAAATATACGAATATGGTTGGCATAAAACATAATGGCGAGCAGTTATTATTCTGATTATAATCACTTTTAATCTTGCTGTTTTTTCTAATGCTATAAGTGTTAAAAAGCAAAACAATTCCTTGATTCATTTTCTAATGGACTGTTACCTTATTCCTTCGAAGTCGCTTAACCCATTAACCATTTTATTATTTTTTTCTTGCTATCGGTATAAGGGGTATACTTAACAGGAAGTTCTAACCAGGACGTCTTTTTTAAGATGCTTTTATAGTGTGAAAAAGATTGGAAACCGGTTTCGCCATGGTAAGCTCCCATACCACTCATGCCTACACCGCCAAATGGTAGTTTACTATTGGTTAAATGCATTATACTGTCATTGATTGCCCCACCACCAAAAGAAACTTCATTTAATATTTTTTCAATTTGTACCGTATTGTCGGAATAAATATAACAAGACAAGGGTTTGGGTCTCGCTTTTACCGCATCAATTGCTGTTTGCAAATCAGTAAAGGTAAGTACAGGTAGTATTGGACCAAAAATTTCTTCCTGCATAACCGGGTCGTCCCAAGTTACGTTTTGTAAAACCGTAGGAGAGATAAATCGATCTTCTGCATTGGTGTTCGCTCCCATGTATAAGTTGCGCGCATCTATTAAGCCTAATAAACGTTTGTAATTTTGATCATTGATAATTTGCAGGTAATTTTCTTCAATTTTATGTTGGTCATAATGTGCTTCAATTTCTTCTTTTACAGCACTTAAAAATTCCTTTTCTATCGATTTTTCCACCAATACATAGTCTGGTGCGATACAAGTTTGTCCCGCATTTAAAAATTTAGCCCATACAATTCGCTTTGCTGTATTTTTTAGGTGGCAATCTGCCAATACAAAGGTCGGACTTTTCCCGCCTAATTCTAAGGTGACTGGTGTTAAGTTTTTTGCGGCTGCCTGGTAAACAATTTTACCGACCGTAGTGCTGCCAGTAAAAAATATTTTATCAAACTTTTCTTCTAATAAAGCGGTGGTTTCCGCTACACCACCTTCGCAAACACAAATAAAGTTAGGATCAAAATTCTCATTTAAGATAGTAGCCATTGCATGCGCAGTGTGTGTAGGTATTTCACTTGGTTTTAATACAACCGTGTTACCGGCGCCTATTGCGGTGACTAGAGGGGTTAGGGATAGGTTGTATGGATAATTCCAAGCACCTATCACCAAAGTTACACCTAAAGGTTCTGGAATAATAAAACTCTTACCCGGAAAGTTTGCCAAACCATGGGTAACTCTTTTTCTTTTAGACCAATGCTTGAGCTTTTTAAGCAGGATGTCTATTTCATGATAAACTTGTGACAACTCTGTCAAGTAGGTTTCATGAGCAGATTTTTTAAAGTCTTTATAGATCGCTTCGTAAAGCATTTCCTCATTTTGTTTTAATAAGGATTTTATTTTCTTTAATTGCGCTAGTCTAAAGGAAAGGTCTTTGGTTTTGTTACTGTTAAAAAAATCTTGTTGTGCTGCTATAATAGAATGGTAATTCATAGGTATGTTGGATCAATGATTTGTAGAGATAAAGATAAGGTTTTTTAAGCTACTGTTACTGGTATTGAAATCACAATGTTTATTAAATAATTAAAGTAATAGTTGCGAAGAACTTTTGAAATAGAAAGTTTCCCTAGGTTAAAGGTGTCATTTTTATGGGCAAGACTGGCTTAAATTAGAACAGGTACCAAATGAATTTTTTAATAGGGTAGTAGTTTCTATTTTTCCGCGCTTAACGAATAGACTTTTTTGGAAGATAGCTTCTTTTAAATGTATAAAATCTAATCTTTCTTTGTCTTCAGCCATAAAATTTCCCCTTGTCGGTCTACGCCTTTATTCAATTCGGCCCTGGTATGTTTCCATCCATGGAATGACAAAATTTTCAAATTCATGCCATGCAGCCTGTTTTCAGGATGGATGAAAATAAATGGGGTCAAGTAAATTATATATTTCCATTCAACAATGGCAGGCGTAGCTTTTTTACTACCGCAATGGTTCTTATTCCAATGATTAAGCAACCAGATAAGATCATATTTAGGCTCTCCGCCACTTGAAATTGATGTAAAATCACATATAAAATGGCTCCAGCAATACAGGCGGTAGCATATATTTCTTTTCTAAATATTAAAGGAATTTCAGTCGACAAAATATCACGTATTACCCCACCAAATGTTGCGGTAATTACTCCTAACATTATGGCAACAATAACAGGTAATTCCATACTCAATGCTTTTTGAACCCCTAAAATAGTAAACATGCTTATCCCTATAGTATCAAATATAAATAAGGTCCTGCTAAAATATTTGAAGGCTTTTTTAAAGAGCAATGCAAAGGTGGCTCCGGCAATGGCTATATAAATATATTCGGTGTGTAGTATCCATCCAATTTCTATGTTCAACAATAAATCTCGTAGGGTTCCGCCACCCAATGCGGTGACAAATGCAATGATATAGCCACCAAAAAAGTCCATTTTTTTATTGGAAGCGGTCAAAATTCCACTCATGGCAAAAACAAAGACCCCTATGTAATCGAGTATAAATATAACTTTCATGGTTTACTATTTGCTTTTAAAATGTCCTCAATAATATGCATATGGTGTTGATTGTGCAAGCCGAGGAACCAAAAGGCATTTTTTAAATTCAATGGACCTAAAAATGGATGTGGCATATTGGCGTTTTTATCCAATGTTTTACCCCTTTCCAATATACTTTTTGCATTTTTTATCGCTTCCAGTAAATCTGCCTCATTCACTTCATTATTGTTTATTACCGCTTTTGGTGCACGCACTTTTCCCCTGGGTATTTTATTTGAAACTTTAAGTAGGGAACGGTTCCTGTTAAATTGCCATTTGTATGCTGTCGGATCAGATTTGATCAACACCTTGAAAGTACTGATGAATACCAACAGCAAATGATCAATATGCCAGCCGACTGTTGCGGCAGATACGGCATTGTTTTGCTTAGCCATATGTGGAATTAATGATTCCACTGTGGCTATTTGTGCTGCTAATTTACTGTGCATACAATTTATAGTTTTGTTTAAAATAATTTTGCTTGAACCACAACTCAAAAGCAGGGTCTAATAATTCAAATTGGCCATCTATTTCATGAATGATGTCACTCTTTAATAAGGTTAATTTGTTTTTCGAAACATTTCTTGGCGTACCCAGTCTATATTGTTCCATTACTTTTGCTGCGGTGAATTTTTTTTCTCCCTTTAATACTGCTTTTAACAAATTGACTTGGGTAGTGCTTAAATTTTCCACTTCCATTTGGTAGAGTGGAGAATTGGCACCAATCAACTCTATGAGTGACTTCATAATTTCTGCTTCGCTGGCTATATCCTGGGTTTTTAACCAAGTATAATGTGCCAATTGTTGCACATACCAAGAATGATTTTGCATCATATTTGCAATTAAACTAGCATTCTTCTTACTTATTTTTTTTCCTGTTTTTCTAAAGCCCATTTGTATGAACTTGGTCCAACTTTCAGTCTTGATTTTTGGTAGTATCATGATGTCTCCAAAACGATAAAAGGGTTTGGATGGATTGTTAAATATATCCGTCATCATGTGTTGCTTACTGCCATACAAACAATAAGTAACATGTTTATGTCTTTGCCAATTGGCCCGCATTTGCTTTTCAAAAACAGCAAAGTTTTTATAAGTCGCTAAATTCTGAAATTCATCCAGACAAATAATCAATTGTATGTCTTTTTTAATCGCAATGGTTTCGGGCAGATTTAATATTTCTGTTTTGTGCTTTTGAATTTCATCCCAGTCAAAACTCAAACTAAAGTCCGTGTCGGGATCAATGCCAAAGGATACTTTAGGAATAATGTTTTTAAAAAAAGTCTTTCCTGATTTTACCCAATCTTCCCACTTGCTCGAAGAGGCCTTGATGACTTCTTGTGCAAATATTTCTAAAAATGCTTCTTCACTGGCAAAAGCAAAGAGGTCTATGATCACCGTTTTGGTTTTCTTTTCTTTTTTATTGATGTCCTTAATCACTTTCTCCACCAAGGATGACTTGCCCCAACGTCTTGGAGAAATAATGGTGGTGTTTATGCCTTGGGTCAGGTTTTGGTATAGCTTGGCCGACTCATCTTCTCTGTTCGTAAAGGAAATGTCGCTCACGGTGGAGCCATATGTAAATGGTGAATTCATTTTATACTATTTGGTATTATACTCAAAGGTATAAAATAAATTAAACTTTGTCAAATTAATGGAAGAATTCCATTTGATCCAATACCCTCGTCTCTAACATTTGTTGAATGCGTTTGTTGGTGTTGCTAAATTCGGTATGGTAATATTTCAATTCATCACTGGTTAATAATCCCACCACATGACCTTGCAATATGGCCTTTACTTGTTGGTTTTTATTGAGGTACATTTTTATTTGCGCAACTTGCTTAGTAGGTGAAAGGGTTGTAAATTGTTTATTCACTCGAAGTATGCCCGCTTGAACGGTACTCAAAATGGTGTGGTTTAAAAACTTGAGTACTGGTCTTAAGGTATTATTTTGAAATGCTTCGGCTTCGTTTGTAGCTGAGGATACCACTGCTTGTGGTATAGCAGGACGCAAAGCGATTAATAAGTCATTGATTGTTGATTGATCCATTAGTTTGTATATTGTATGGTTCTAAATGTTAAGTTTATTCTTGGTTTCTGTACTTTTTTTGTCGGTGGTAGACGGTGTAGCCAATACTCTTGTGTGGTACCCTGCATCATTAATAAGCTACCGTGACTTAAAAATACATCAATTTTTTCTTTACTGGTTTTGTGTTTAAAACTAAATTTTCTTTCCGCACCAAAACTCACCGAAGCAATGTCGGTACTTACGCGTAATGCTTTTTCATTGTCGCTGTGCCAAGCCATTCCTTCTGATCCGTCGTGGTACAAATTTAACAGACATGAATTAAAAGTTAAGCCAGTTGTCTGCTCAACTTTTTCTTTAATTTTAAGTAGGGTGGGTGTCCAGACCAAGGCGCGTTTGGTGACGTTTGAATAAGTGTAATCGTAACTTTCATTGGCATACCAAGCAACCTTTCTTTTGGTAATAATATGTTTTCCCATGATGTATGCTTGGTCGTTTTCCCATTCAATTTCTTCAAATAATGTTTTGAAAAGGGTATTGGCCTCTGCAATAGTATATATATTGCCATGCAAAATTACTGTTCCTTCATAAGGTAACAAATTTGCCATGGGGTTTTGATTGAATAGGTCCATGGTTTTATCGGTGATTTAGACTAAGCAACATTAAAAAAGTTTTAAAATAATAAAATTAAGCTTTTGTTTAGATAAATGGTTCTTTTGTTCGTGTTGAATTTAAATGGGGATAAGGGAAGGTGGCGTAGGTGTGAGATTTGCAATTTGGCTTTTAGCAGTTAGCAGTTAGCGGTTAGCACTTAGCGATTAGCTGTTGGCTTTTTGGAATTTGGAATTTCAGGTCTAAGGTTTTAGCAAAAAGGAGTTAAGAATTTAAAGCTAGCGGTTAGTTTTTAGCCGTTAGCCGTTAGCCGTTAGCCGTTAGCTTTTTGTAAAATGACAATAAAGACTATAATCTTAAGTCTAGCATCTTGCATCTAGTATCTAGTATCTAGGCTCTAGTATCTATCTCACCACCGTAACATAGCCCGAATAAGTATGCTTCTTATCCGACATGGTTTCAGTGAAGTCTATTTTCCAAACGTAGGCTGCTTGGGCGACAAATTGGTTTTGGTATTGTCCGTC
>NZ_QKSB01000015.1 GCF_003234935.1 Putridiphycobacter roseus
CTAAACCTAACATGGTCTTATTCCCCTGTTCTGTCCTGTTAATAATATTATAAATATAATTTATTACAAGCTTAGGAAAACTAAATTCAATATGCATTTACTATAGAGCAGTTTAGTTATCTGAAAAGTACGCCAAAACATAGTTTAGAATAATAAAAATGACTAGTTTAGCTAAACAATGCCTTGGCGGTTACCTAATTACATTGTGCTAAGTAATGCACACAGAAATTTAGTCAAACGTTAGCAATAATATAAGTGTATTAAATCTACTTTCCAATAATTTTTGCTCTGTGCTTTACCCCCCAATCTTGTAATTCTTTAACAAGTTTAGACAAGGTTTGAGAATGCGGAGTAGCAGAATATTCAATCCTAACAGGATAATCATCAATAATTTTTCTTTCTATTAACAAGTGTTCTTCAAGGTCTTTTAATTCTTTTGAAAGCACCTTTGCCGTAATTTTAGGAACACTTTTTTGGATTTCCGTAAATCGCTTATTACCGTGCGTAATAGAGATTAATATCAGAATTTTCCATTTACCGCTAATAACATCCAATGCATCTCGGACCGGTATTATTGCAGAAGAACAATCTGTTGGATTTGATTTTTTCATAAACAATTAATCACTAACCTTTAGGTAACTACTATCTTTTAGAAAGCTAATATAGGTATCTTTGCTGAAACATTTAAAAAAAATGAAATGAAAAAAAATAAAATAATCTTTTGGATCACAACAGTAATTATCAGTTTAATGATGATTCTTAGTGCAATCAACTATTTTACGAATGCTGAAGTTATAATTGAAATGAGTAGATTAGGGTTTCCTAGTTTCTTTGTTAAAGAGTTGGGTATGTTCAAAATTATTGGCGCTTTGGTTCTAATTATTCCACTAATTCCAACAAAAATAAAAGAATGGGCTTATGCTGGATTTGGCATTGTATTTATATCTGCTTTTATAGCTCATTTAAATGCCGGTGACCCTGTTTCAACGGCTGCAGCGCCTCTGGTTTTCTTAGCAATACTCGCTGTATCAAATGTATTTTACCACAAAACAAAAAATCATGAATAAAATTTTAAAAATAGAAGCCTTGGGATTTCCTTGGAAAACTCAAGACCCATTTTTGTTCTGCGCCTACCACAGAGATGAATATCCAAAAGGAAATTCGCAAATGGGAGTGGATAGTGACCTATTAAAAGGAAGAAATATAGGTCAAGACTTTAGTGTAAATGAAAATTGGAGAATGTACCATGGATCAAGTATTCCTGGTTTTCCGTATCATCCACACAGAGGTTTTGAAACCATTACAATTAATAAAGAAGGCGTTGTTGATCATACCGATTCATTAGGAGCAGCAGGCCGTTTTATGGCAGGTGATGTTCAGTGGATGACGGCTGGAAAAGGTGTTCAACACTCAGAAATGTTTCCTTTATTGAATGAAAACAAAGACAATCCGCTTGAAATTTTTCAAGTTTGGTTGAACCTCCCCAGTTATTCTAAAATGGTAGAGCCACATTTTAAAATGCTGTGGAATGAAGATATTCCTGTAATTAACCATAAAGATTCTGCAAATAAAATAACGACAGTTGAAGTAATTGCAGGTCGAATCCATTCAGTTAAGTCGCTAGATGCAACACCAAACTCTTGGGCAGCGCGAACAGAAAATGCAGTTGGAGTTTATACTGTGAAAATGGAAGTAAATGCCGAATGGACGCTACCGAAAACTAACTCAAATGCGAATCGATCTATCTTTTATTACAAAGGAGAAACAATAGAAATTGAGGGAGTTAAAATAGATGCTAAACAGACAATTGAGGCATTAGCAGGAGAAGATATCTTAATCAAAAATGGAGCTTCCGATTCTTATTTTTTAATTCTAGAGGGAAACCCTATTGGTGAACCCGTAGTACAACACGGCCCTTTTGTGATGAATACGCAGGAAGAAATAAGAGAAACCATGAAAGCGTTCGGCAAAACTCAATTTGGTGGATGGCCATGGAAACAAAGAGAAGTAGCTCATCCAAGAGATAAAGGAAGGTTTGCCTTGCACAGCAATGGGAAAGAAGAGATTAAATAAAAAACTTAAAAAATGAGCACTTTAAAAGCGAAAATATACAAAGGCAGAAACGAAATGGTTGGCGCGACAGCACTAGTTAGAAGTTTGCCCAACCCAAAATTTAATGCCATAGGTTCAGTTGTTTTTTTGGACCATGTTGTTGAAAAAACACACGACCCTAAACCGGCAGAATTACCAGATGGTAGTTTTGAGCATCCACACAGAGGAATTGCAACATTTACTTACGTAATCGAAGGTGGCGTTCATCACCTTGACAGCAATGGTGGGGAAGGAATTGTTTATAGTGGAGGTATTCAATGGATGAATTCTGGAAACGGAATCACCCATGATGAGTTTGCTCCTTTGAATTTGCAAGAAAAAGGAGGGAAATTTCATGCTTTCCAATTTTGGCTGAATTTACCTGCCAAAAACAAAGCCGAAAACCCTGATTATTTAGCCGTACAAAGCGAAGATATTTCCGAAATACAATTACCAAACGAAGCAGGATTACTACGCGTATTATTGGGCGATTACAAAAATAGTAAGTCCATTATCCCAACTTTTTTAGGTCAATGTATTTACCACATAAAATTGGCTGCGGGAAAATCTACTCAGCTATTAGCTAAGGATACATGGCAATATGGTGTGTATACCATAAAGGGAAATCTTAGCATTGACAATAATATTAATGTAGCACCATTAGAAATAGCTGAACTTTCTGATTTTGGAAAAAACATCACCCTCACAAATAAAGGTGAAGAAGAGTTGGATTTTCTGTTTATAGCTGGAGAACCTTATAATGAACCAATGATAGCTCATGGCCCTTTTATTATGAATAATGAAGATGAAATTCATCTTGCTTTCAATGAATATAAAAAAGGGAAATATGGTAAAATTGACTATTCTAAAGTGCAATAATATTGCTATAATTAAATAGTTTCTAAAAAGTTCACTTTATATTAAAATTAAATAATGAAGTATAATTATCAAAATATATTTTACACATCTACCTCATTAACAGAAACTTTTAATTACGCAACAGACGTAAAGAAAAGAGGAGATTGGATATTATCTATTAAAAGTGCTCAACTTCTGACTGAAGAACCGGTGAAATTAGGTTCAAGGTTTGAAGAAGATGGTCAAACAGGAAAAATGGTCTTAGAGTTCGTTGAACTTGTAAATAACAAAAGAATTAGATACAAAACTATTGAAGGAAAAGGTGTTTTTGCAGATATTTCTTGGGATCTAGACTCAAAAGATAATCAAACTAAAATTCATTTATCTCTTACGCTTACTCCTAAAGGTTTCATCAAAATATTATTCCCAATATTATTTCCTTTAATTATAAAGCCAAATATGAAAAAAGAATTTAAACTTCTAAAGGATGAATTAGATAAGATTCACTTTTAGTCGACAAATTGAAAAAAGATCTATCCAATGCATAATAACTATAATTTAATAAAATCAGAAAGTCTCAAACGGCTTAATCCGCAGACAATCAAACTAAAAAGCAGCAAATAAAAGCGACGCCATTAATTTTTTTGAGATTGTTTATTATATTTGTCTGCATAACTGTTTACCAATGTTTATTTTAAACTAAACATTTAAAAACGAGTGACAAATGCTTAAAAACGGTTAAAGCACAGTTAAACAAGACGACAACAACAATCTTGGTGATTTGGGGTTTGTGTGTTTTACTCGGTTGTTAGCAACAAGCTAAAAAAAACGGAATGACTAATTTTAAAAATTAAGAAAATGAAAATAATGCTAGGTATACTTTTATCATTCACCTTATTACAAGGTTGCCAATCTCAATCTGATTTTGATTTAGCTAAAATCATACTGAATCAAGATAAAGTTTCGGATATAATTCCAAAAGATATAAAATTAGCAACATATGATAATGGAGTAACTAATGGTGATAATAAATATGCATCTACAGGTTCTGATAAAATATTGATTTTTAATCAAATAAATCTTTCTGGTGAGAATCCAAAAGCCAACTATGAAAACAAAGCTGTTGTATATTTTAATATTCAGGATAGTATCATAACAAGATATCAATTAGATATTTCAGTTACTAAACAATCTGAAGAACTACTCAAAACGCTCAAAGAAAAATTAGGGAATCCTAATTATACTGGATTTAGTAGTGAGAAAGATAAAATGGACAATTTACCTTCAGAATTTATTTGGGAAGATATTGAAAATAATATTTTATATCATCTATCTTATTCAAAACAACATTACGGAATTGACGCAAATCTAAATGTGTTACCAATAATGAAAACTTATCCAGCACTTCCGGGAATTACATATTGGGAATCGTTTATGCATTACCGTGAAAAAAGTGATAACACCAATTATACTTACCAAGACTTTCTTAAAGAACGATTAGAAAACGATCCTGATAATATTCAGAATAAGTTATCTAAATAAGAAATTGAATGGATAAAGCCAGTTGCCAACACCGTGTATAATTAATTGCTTGGTTTTACTTTACTTACTCGCTTAATTCACGCAACTAAGCTTACACTAACGTAGCCAACAAATAATTATATGAATACAATAAAAGTAATTTTAATTTTCTCCTGTTTTTTATTGAATTCAACTTTGGGCTTTTCTCAAACCAAGGAGGAATTGAAGAAATTATACCCATTTCAAAAAGAAATCAACGGTACTTTGAAATATGGACTAGTTAACCTAAAAGGAGAAGTGATAATTGAACCGAAATTTGATCGAATCGGATTATTTAAAGGAGGAATTGCGCGAGTAAAAGTAAACGGTAAATATGGACTAATTAATGAAGAGGGACAATTCATAATTAATCCAGAGTTTGAAGACATATCTCATTTCCAAGAAGGATTGTCGAAAATAAGGAAGAATGGTAAGTATGGCTTTATTAATGAAAATGGGGAGATTGCAATTAAGCCTGAATTTCAACTTGCAGAAGATTTTAGTGATGGTTTATCGAGGGTTAAATTTTCAAACCCTACGGAAAGAAATGGAATCAGAGTACTCAACGATAAATACGGTTTCATTGATAAACAAGGTCAGATAATTATTCAACCAATATATAGTTTTGCTGCTCCATTTAGTGAAGGACTAGCATGGATAGAAATTGGGGACAAATTTGACTTTATTGACAACAAAGGCACGCTGGTAATTCCTGCAATTTATGATAAAGTAGAGTCATTTTCAAATGGACTTGCATGGGTTAAAATCGACAGTAAGTGTGGGTTTATAACCAAAACTGGCAGTTATCAAGTCCATCCTATTTATAAAGAACTTGGTAGTATTAACGAAGGTTTAGCACTGGTGAATATTGCTGGAAAATATGGTTTTATTGATAGTTTGGGTCAACTAGTCATCAAACCTAAATTTGATATTGCGGGAAATTTTAGAGAAGGAATGGCTACAATTAAATCAAATGGTAAATGGGGTATGATTGATACATCTGGATATATTAAAATAGAACCAAAATTTGATAGAATATATCCTTTTAAAGGCGGTTTTTCTGTAGTTGAACTGGGTGGTAAATATGGAGTTATATCGATAATTGGAGAATATATTGTGGAACCTATTTACGAATGGGTATACACCTATAGTGACGGTATGTTTATGGTGCAATTAAATCGTAAAATTGGATATTTAAATGAAAAAGGCGAATTAACTATACCAATAATATATAAGTCTGGTTTTTCATTCTCTAATGGATTCGCTCTTGTAACTAGTGACGAAAAAACGGGCTATATTAATAAGAAAGGTGAATTTACAATTCAAAATTAACGGCTATAACAACATGCAAAACAGCATTTAAACGACTGTTTACGCAAACGTTAAGCTCAAGCGACGATAAGGGTGTAAATTCCTGTATCGTATTCAATAAAGTAAAAAAACAACTTATGATAGCTTTTAAAGAAATAAAATTGCCAAGACCGTTTATTGTCATAATCAGTATTTGCACATTTTATAACTTGTCCTTCAGTCAAGAAATGAATGACGCTCTGATAGTTTATAACAAAAACAAAACTTACACTTATGAAGCTATATTTGTGCAAAAAGATGGAGACACTTTAACTACGGAAAACATAGTCGTTCAGCCAACTGGTGAACCATGGGTTCAGAAAACACAAACAAAATTTTATATTCATTACAATACGGATAGCAATTTTATTCATTTCGTAAACCCGATAAACGCAAGGCGTAAAAAGTTTGAAAAGTATAAAAAAATATACAAGAAAAAAGGAGAGGACTTCTCCGTTTGGTGGACTAAGAAAAGCAGCACTGGTGCTATTGAATCGAGTAAAGAGCTTTGGATTCATCCTTTTCGAGATAATCAATATGTTTATACCGAAGTTGCGCCTTTTCCATGCGTAGAATTAGATTCATTAAATATTGGTGGTAATTGGCACTCTTCTTTGGAAATCATGCTAGGCTGGGACAATTTTAAAGGGACTGTAAAGTCAGATTATACAGTTGTAAAAAATGAAGATTACAATTACGGAGATGTCGTGTTGGATAGTTGCTGGCGCATTAATGCAATAGCTAATCATTCAACTCTCGGAGAAAGTAAAAACAACTTTTTATATCACTCAGAATATGGTTTCGTACAACAACATTTAACATTATATGATGGAACAATTATATCTTTTAAATTAATAAAAGTTGAATTTAAAGGTGATTCAGTACCTGTACCCCACTAATTAAGATTGTAAGGTGCGTTGGGTTTGATGACTGCGCCTAAAACACCTAAAAATAGGATTACAGATACTATTTAAAACCATAATTGAGAAAGTAGTAACTGACAAAACCTGTGTTCAATTTGCTTTTTCTGAGAAACATTTTACTTCTCTGAAAGTGATACCAAAACATGGTTTAGAATAATTATAATAACTAGTTTAGCTAATCAACGTCTTGGTAGATATCTAATTAAATTGTACTAAGTAATGCAAACAGAAATATAGCAGAGACGTTTTACATCCCTGAGGATAAACAATACAGATATATTAAATGAAACAAATAATAGGACTATTTTTTATTTTAATCACTTTAAGTACTTATTCTCAAGAAAGGGGAAACGAAAAAAAAGAAACCATTTTAAAAGCACCTAAGGTAGATATACGTGTAGAATTATTAAGCATTGTTTTTAGACTTGCAGGTAGCCATGAATATAGTCAAAACCTTTTTCCAAAGTATGTCGAAAGCATAGAAAATCATTTTGAGGAATTTAAAAGTCACGATTTAATTGAGTATGTAAAGGATGAATTATTGGAAGACGGAATTGGTTTTAGTGCAGTGATGAGTATGGCTATTCACATCACTGACCCACCAAATTTAGCACCATTACTAAACCCATTTCCTTACAAGTCACTTGAGGAACCCTGGGAAAAAGAAAGCGCAATAAAATTTATAAAACTGTTAAATGAATTTTACATAGAAACCGACTGTGAAACTTTTTTTAATAAAAATAAAGCACTTTACACAACTGCCTCCAACAGATTTAAAAAAGTATATCAAAATTTAGACGTGGCATGGTATCAAAATTTTTATGGCGCAAAGCCTAAAGGAGCGTTTAGCATAATAAATGGATTGGGAAATGGTGGTGCAAATTATGGCCCAAAAATCTTTTCCCAAAATGGTAATGAAGTAATATATGCGATAATGGGCACCTGGAGTGTTGATAGTTTAAGCATGCCTACTTATGAAATAGAGGAATATTTCCCAACACTTTTACACGAATTTAATCATTCATTTGTAAATCATCTTGTAGAGAAATATCATGCTGAACTTCAAGAAAGCGGGACTATCATTTTTGAAAAAGTAAAAGATGAAATGAATAAACAAGCATATGGTAATTGGAAAACTATGTATGATGAAGCTTTGGTGAGAGCTTCAGTTATTAAATATATGAAGGACCATAATTATGACAAAGCAACAATCAAAAATGAATTGAATGAGCAGTTAAGCAGTAGTTTTTTATGGACTGATGAGTTAGTAAAGGAATTAGAACGATATGATAACAATAGAGATAAATACCCATCATTGGAGAGTTTTATGCCTGAAATAGTCAAGTTTTTTAATCTAACTGCAGCTAAAATTAAGACTTAATGCAACGTTTTGGTATTAAAAGACCAAAAGTAAATTGTGAAAATACACTTTAAGGATTCTTTGCTTACAGTTCACATACCTCTTTCAAAGCATTAGCTTGTAACGCGAATCCTTTTTGCACTTGTTTTAAGGGGATAAATGATGTGCCCCAGCCAGTGAAAATTTCTTCAGAAGAATATTCAGTAGTACCATCAGACAATACTTTTAGTTTTTGCGTTCGGACAGCTCGAGTCATGTAAATATGATGTATAAACCCATCAAAACGATAAGCCCACGCTGCGGTATTATTATCCGTTTTTTGCGGCGAATTGAAGGTCGTCACCAACTCTTTAGATTTTGTTTTTCTTCCATTGCTAAAACTAACTGAAAATAACATTTGGCAACCCACATCAGGTACTGTTTGATCAGCCGATATATCGTATACAAAAGGATTCCAGTCGGAATAAGCTTTAATATTTGTCAACACTTCCCATACTTTTTCAATTGGCGCGTTTATGATAGTCTTGATACTTACCTTTTTCATAGCAATGGCATATTTTTCTAAAACGAAGTTAAGCAATAAGATTATACCTACATCACTTTTTTTTCAAGCTCATAATTTAGGATTACCGGTCTATGATCATAAAACAATCTAAACTTTTTAGTTCCATCTTTTATTTTCATGACCTGACGTTGTTATCGTTCACACCGCTATACCTATGGCGACCTATTTTTTTTGGACTATCCACAAAAAGTAAACTCTAATTACCCTCCCTCCCTACTCTTGTAAGCACCCTAAGTTAATCCACAGACAATCAAACTAAAAAGCAGCAAATAAAAGCGACGCCATTATTTTTTTTGAGATAGTTTATTATATTTGTCTGCTTAACTGTTTACAAATGTTTATTTTAAACTAAACCTTTAAAAACGAATGATAAATGCTTAAAAAACGGTTAAAGCACTATTAAACAATATAAATAACAACAATTTTGGTGATTTGCAGTTTATGGGTTTTACTCGGTTGTTGTAATTAATATAAATAGAATGAATCAAGAATATTATACAGATCCTAAGTTTAGGAAGACAGAAATTATTAAGATGTTTTTATTTTTTCCAATTTTCGGAACGATAATATATCTTATTTCATTGACAAGTTTAGGTGGAAATGAATGGATATCTGTTTTATTATTATTACCTATTGGACTTTATGGTTTTTGGCAAATTTTTAATAATTCTAAGAATCGACCTAGTGTAATCATTGCAGAAAGAGGTATAACGATTAATAACCCAGCGGAACTTGAAGAGATTAGCTGGAATGAAATCGTAGGTATAACAGTTGAAAATAAATTTAATAGACAAATACTATATCTTGACTTAAAAAATGAACCACAATACAAAAACGTTCTGAGCAAGGTTATCAATAAACGAAACGAAAAAGTAAAGGCTAAGTTGAGTCCTAAAGTTGGAATTATGGAAAAATACGTTTCTTATAAAATAGAAGAATTACAATCTGTTACAGAAGAACAAATAAACTAATCACAACCTAATCAATCAGTTACAACTATGATATAATAGATGAATTATGCGATTTCGCAGAAGAAATTTATGCAACATTTAATGTGCTTTTTCATGGAGTTGTGTATGTTCCAAATCTTGGTGACCAAGGAGCATTTTTTATTAAGGATGCTATGAAAAAATATAACATCATAAAGAAATAATGATAACCAAGGATAAAATCGATACATATAATTATTATGGTGGAGACATTGATGGGTTTTTAAAATTCGTCAACAATGAAAGAAGGTCCATTAATGATACAGAGTGGAATAAAATAAATAGCTTCATTCAAGATATTCAATTAATAACAGATAAAAAAACTTCAGAAGAATATACCGAAAAAGTACTTTCTGAGATTAATAAATCATGTGATGTAGAAGTCTTTGCATACTTTATGAAAAAAATACCATTCCATGAATATTTTATGGCTTTAGTAGGGGTAACTAAGCTTATTGAAGCTAAAATTAATGAAGATACCATAGTAGGTTTTTCAGAAATTACTGACCCGTTAAAACTGAAATTTGAGTTATCATCTGACATTCAAAAACTAGAAAAACTTAGTTTCAAAACACTAGAAAAGCTTAAAATTCAATTTTTACCAACGAGTACATTTCAAGAGTTGGCAATTGCTAATAAATGGAGTAACGACTATATTGAATTGTCAAGTAGTTTTGATGCTCTTTACAAAGCTGCCAATTGGAATTCTACGGAAAAAGAACAAAGCAATAGTGGTCTATGGACAAAATTTAAAAATATTTTTAAATAATGTGTTCCAAACTAAACCATAAAATAGAACCTGAAACAGAAATAAGAAGTTGGAAATCCTATCTAAAAATATGGGTTGCTTTTATTTTTATTTGGCTAATTGCGTATAAGCAAAAATCGTTAGCATATGCATGCTCTTTATTTTTAATATTCAATGGGATATTTTTCTTGTTCTCAATTTTATTCGATTTAATTTTAGATAGAATTGGGTTTAGAAGATTTATAAATAATGTAAATTGGATTCCATTTATTATTGATTTTTCATTATTAATCTCATGTGCTTTTATTGTTTATAAAGAGAACTTGGGCCTTTTCAAATTTTCAATAGGAGTGATTGCAGTTATCCCAATATTAATTGTTGTTTTAATGAAAATTAGACTATTATTCGCAACATATAAAAAACAAAAGCATAACAAAAAATAAAAATTACAGCTACGCAGCTCGGCATAAATGCCTAATTTTATTCAAACGTCATCTTTTTTGGACTATCCTCAAAAAGTAAAGTCTAATTACTGTCCCTCCCTACTCTTGTAAGCACGCTAAGTTAATCCACAGACAATCAAACTAAAAAGCAGCAAATAAAAGCGGCGCCATTAATTTTTTTGAGATTGTTTATTATATTTGTCTGCATAACTGTTTATAAATGTTTGTTTTAAACTAAACATTTAATAACAAGTATCAAATGCTTAAAAACGGTTAAAGCGCTATTAAATATAGTCAATAATAACAATCTTGGTGATTTGCAGTTTATGTGCTTTACTCGGTTGTTAACTACAAGCGGAAGAAGATTTGTAAGGGGGTGAAAAAACCACAGTAACCCAAAATTTACAAGGGAATGTAGCCAAGGTAGCACAGAACGTGGCCATGTTTTAAAATAAAAAAAACTAGATTAGCTAAACAATGGCTTGGTGGTTATCTATTTACATTTGTGCGCTAATGCAAACAGAAATATTGTCAAGCGTTATGAACTATTTGGGATTAGTGGTTACCTACTTTGCTTCTCAAACATATTAATTAAAGTACATGCCTATGAAAAATGTATTCAAATCAATCTTATTCGTATATCTGTTATTTGCTACCAGTAGTATTTATGCATGTTCATGTCGTGATAGACAAATGAAAATTGACTCCGCCATGTTTTCAAAATCTAGCAATGAAATATTTTTAGGTAAGGTCTTGAAAATTGAGAAAGAAATCATTAAAAAGGGGTACAAAAGAAAACATCTAAGAACTATGCGTGTTTATACTTTGGAAGTAAAAACTAATTATTCATTGTCTTCTGAAAAGTCTGTCGTTAAAATATATACATCTACTGGTAATTGCGGTATAAACTACGAACTTGGTGAAACATATTTGATATCAGCTTCCAATACAATTTCAAAAAAGATTGGAAGAATGAGCTCATACTGCAGGAGGAATGTACTTGAAAGAGATGCGTATGAAGAAATTAGTCTGCTGAACAAGTTGGTAAAAAACAATTCATAATTATTAAGTAAAGTTGAAAAAAAAAAGCTAAACCAGAACGGAACCACAGTTCTAATTAAAACCATGGTACAGAAAGCAGTAGTTAACAAAAACTAAATTCAATATGCATTACTAATGAGCAGTTTACTTCTCTGAAAAGTACACCAAAACATAGTTTAGAATAATAAAAATGACTAGTTTAGCTAAACAATGCCTTGGCGGTTATCTAATTACATTGTGCTAGTAATGCAAACAGAAATTTAGTCAGGCGTTGGCCTATCCACAAAAAGTAAACTCTAATTACCCTCCCTCCCTACCCTTGTAAGCTCCCTAAGTTAATCCACAGACAATCAAACTAAAAAGCAGCAAATAAAAGCGACGCCATTATTTTTTTTGAGATTGTTTATTATATTTGTCTGCATAACTGTTTACAAATGTTTGTTTTAAACTAAACATTTAATAACAAGTAACAAATGCTTAAAAACGGTTAAGGAACTATTAAACAATATAAATAACAACAATCTTGGTGATTTTCAGTTGATGTGCTTTACTCGGTTGTTGGCCAGAATAAAAAAATGTAATGAGAAATATTTTAGCATTAATAGTTTGTAGTTCTATATTCTTAACAGCTTGTACTCAGAAATACAATTACCCCGGTGAGTTAGAAGTTGAGGGATATAAAATAGGCCAAATGGTGGATACAGCCATATTTAAAAAAATGGGCGATCTATACTTTCCGAACTACCTTGACGGGTGGGATAATGAAAATTATGACAAACTCCCTGTAAGTTATGAAGGACTACCGATTGCTATTTGGCAATTAAAAACAGACTCTGCTATTGCTTTGACTCTTTTAAATAACATTGTTTTAAATATTACAGTTTCGTATTTGAATGAGACTCAAAAAAATGAGTTGGTAAACGAACTTAATGATAAATTTGGGGCCCCTGGAAAGGATGAATCCTACGAACAGACTCATCCTTTGCAAGCATGGATTACTTATTGGAACTTGATAACATGGGAAACGGAAAATGTAATCTTTCAAATTGGAAATAATGATATGCGAAAACCAAAAGATCCCAAACCAAAAGACACGAAATGGAATTTAGCATATTCAGACTTTAAAATCGAAAACAAGATAATAAGTGATTACAGGTACAAGAAATAATAAAAACTGTCGGTAACAAAAACTAAATTCAATATACATTTACAATCAAATGTATTAGTTATCTGAAATGTACACCAAAACAAAGTTTAGTATAATAAAAATGACTAATTTGGCTAACCAATGCTTTGGCGGGCATCTAATTACATTCTTCTAAGCAATGCAAATAGAAATTTATTCAAACCGTTAGGTGCAAGCGAAAAGAACCATCTAACAACAGAATAACTATGATAAAAAAAGTACTTGCATTATTACTAATAACATTATTATTAGCTGATATTGGATATACATTCTTACAGAATTATCATACCCCTTTTGATGGTGATATGGCAGGAGGGATTGTTCCTGCTGATGATGTAAAACCAATTCTTGCTAGTCCATTGGGATTGAAAATTTTTAAAGAGCATAACACATATCCTAATCCGAATAGATTTTTTTGCCATTGGAGTTTTTATGAATATTTCAATAATGTTCCGTTATTTATTCAAAATTTTACAAGTCCAATTAATAGTGCTTACTTATCATGTGCATTAGCCAAGACAATGATTCAGGTTATAATCATATTTTTACTTTCTCTCTTAATCGCAGGAGGGATTTTAAAATTCGATTTTTTAGTGGCAGCAATTTTAATAACGCCATTGTTTCAGACAAACGGTTATAGGAGTTATATGGGTATTATTGACCCATCAACTACATATACCTTTTTCTATGCACTACCAACTATTTTTGTTCTTATATATTTTATTCCACTTTTTTTAAAACATTTTTATGGTTTAGAATTAAAAAGAATGAAATACTTAAAATATTTATGGATTCCACTGGCTTTGATATCTAGTTTAAGCGGTCCTTTAAATCCAGGGATATCGTTAGTGGTTAGTCTATTAATATTTACATATTATTTCACTAAAAATTTAAACAACTCAGCTATTAAAAATAGATTTACCAAAATAAAATTAGCAATTCAAAACATACCCAATGAAAATTATTTTTATTTGATACCGATATGTATTTTCTCATTGTATTCCTTATTCCTTGGGAGTTACAATTCAATTGATTTAAGCAATAAAATACCGTTGTCTGTTTTGTATTCAAGATTACCAGAAGGAATATATTATTCGTTTACCCAGAAATTAGGATTTCCTATTTTATTTTTAACATTAACCATTAACACATTAATTATTCGCTATAAAATTAGGACTCCAGAAGGCAAAAAACTTTTGAATATATTCAAATGGATTGGCTTTTTTGCTCTGATCTATATAATACTATTGCCGCTTGGTGGATATCGAAGCTATAGACCTTATGTCCTGAGATATGATACAATCATACCAATAACGTTAAGTTTAATGTTTATTTTTGCAAAAACGACCATATTTATTCTGAGCAGTTTTTCAAGTCGACAAAAATATTGGTATATACCTTTAGTTGTATTAGTAATATTTGTCTTTACAAATTCGGATAAACCTAAATTTGATAAAAATATTTGCGAGAGAAATGCTATTTTACAAATAGCTAGGTCTAAAGAACCGATTGTAAAAATTGACGATAATTGTACAGTTTTATCTTGGACAATTATTGAGAACCCTCAAGAATCAGTACTTAAAACTAAATTGCTTAAAATTTGGAGAATAATTGATGATGACAAATTATATTATCAAAAATCGCCAGTTGCCAACACGCTGTAAAAACATTGCACAAAAGGTGCTAAACTTCAATTACATAACACTTAATGAACGGTTTTACGGGCTGATAGGTTTGTGCTCTGAAATGCACAACGATTTCTTACCGCCATCCTACCATCTTTTTTGGACTATCCACAAAAAGTAAACTCTAATTACCCTACCTACCCTTGTAACCCCCCTAAGTTAATCCACAGACAATCAAACTAAAAAGCAGCAAATAAAAGCGACGCCATTATTTTTTTTGAGATAGTTTATTATATTTGTCTGCTTAACTGTTTACAAATGTTTGTTTTAAACTAAACCTTTAATAACAAGTAACAAATGCTTAAAAAACGGTTAAGGCACTATTAAACACTATAAATAACAACAATCTTGGTGATTTGCAGTTTCTGTGCTTTACTCGGTTGTTGTAGTGCATTACCTAGATGCTATGGAAAGAGAATTTGAATTCAGAAGGAAAAATTTGCTATTAGCAGTAGGCATTCTGTTTGTCTTAACTGGTTTCCTAGGCTGGCGAAACGCGGGGCTTCAGAGTATACTTCCATACGTATGGTGGATTGGCGGCTTAATTTGGATCTATAGGTATTGGTCATTTTACAGAAATGGTTTTTTGAAAGTAAATGAACAAATGATCCAATTGAACTTTGCAAATTTTAGAGGAATTCAACAATACAGGATAGTGGATATCGAAGATATATTAATAACATCTAAACATTATTGTTTGATATTAAAAACCAGAGGAAAAATAAAAATTGATAAAGGGAATTTTGATAACAACTCTATTCAAGAAGTTGATAATATTTTCATCAGTATTCGCGATAAAATTAAGTAATACTTTATGCAAAAAATGGCTTCCAAGAAAACCAATTATAAAGCAGTTTTGAGAAAAAAGAAAATTCACACAGACAGAAGTAGAGAAAAGCCACTGACTATTGGATTTAATTTCACAATGATTTTGACTTCAAGTATCTTGAAAAAGACAATACCAAAATTCATATTTAGTAGTGGAACGGAATTAAAATAGCAAAAGCTAAAAACCTAAAAAAGATATTGTTTGGCTGAAAGAAAGATAAAAAACGACACTACAACAACAAATAAAATTAACTGCTACCCAACTCGGCATAAATGCCTAATTTTATTCAAACGATAGCATATATTAATGAAAAAGTTAAACCCTATACTTATTATATTACTTTTAATTTCTTGCGCAAATGAAATTAAGAAGAAAGATCTTAAAGAAGAAGAGAAGTTTTATCCTGCGGCCTCTTCATTGTGGATTGTAGAAAAAGTGTTAGGTGAACCCGAACCAGATTTCGAAACTTACTTTTACTTTTCAAACGACTCATTATTCATGGAACTGTATAGAATGAATATAGATAAAGAAACCTCTGAAATGTATTTCAGCAATATGTCAAACGATCTTACAGCACAAGCATTTTTTGTAAAGAAGGAGGGTTTTTATTTAATGGGACGAGACAGTTGGAGCTTTGATATGACATTAGAATTGGAAAAAACAGCAGAGGATAAATTAATTCTGAAACTAGAACAAGTTAATTCTGAACACCCCAAAAGGTTTGAATATCATTTGCGAAAAACAACCGTTCTGGATTCAATTGATTTTGAATATACAGAATACTATCAAGAAAACCTAGATTCCTTTTTGAATGACACTCTTGTCTCTTATGGACTCAAAAATGGGGTACCCCAAATTACTCTTACACTAAGTGGAAAAGAAATTGAAGAAATAAAATTAACTAAAAACGACAATAAAATAGACGCTGATAATCTAGAACAAAGTGTATATACTGATGACAAAAAAAACAGATCATTCCTGCTTGAGAATCGATATTTTGATGATTCTCTAACTAGTCGCGGAGACAAATTAAAAAATGTCTTTTATAATGATTAAAAACATATGCTAACAAAAAATAAAAATTACAGCTAAGCTGTTCGGCATAAATGCCTAATTTTATTCAAACGTCATCTTTTTTGGCCTATCCACAAAAAGTAAAGTCTAATTACTGTCCCACCCTACCTTTGTAAGCACCCTAAGTTAATCCACAGACAATCAAACTAAAAAGCAGCAAATAAAAGCGACACCATTAATTTTTTTGAGATTGTTTATTATATTTGTCTGTATAACGGTTTACAAATGTTTATTTTAAACTAAACCTTTAATAACAAGTAACAAATACTTAAAAACGGTTAAGACGCAGTTAAACAAGACAATAATAACAATCTTGGTGATTTGCAGTTTGTGTGTTTTACTCGGTTGTTGTGCCTCATTTAAACTGAAATATGGATAAATATCAAGTAACATTTCAGACTTGGAATAAAGTTGCCGAAATCTACCAAGATAAGTTTATGAATTTAGACTTGTACAATGACTCATATGATGTATTTCTTGATTTAATTTTAAAGACAAATTCTTCAGTTCTGGAAATTGGTTGCGGACCAGGAAACATAACCAAATATCTTCTATCAAAAAAAGCCGATTTAAAAATAAAAGGAATTGACATTTCAGAAAATATGATTGAATTGTCTAAAAAAAATAATCCAACGGCTGAATTTGAAATTATGGACTGTCGAAAAATTGATAGTTTAAATACAAAATTTGATGCTATAATATGTGGGTTTTGTATTCCATACTTATCTAATAATGATTGTAAAAAACTAATCTCTGACTGTAAATATTTACTGAATGATAATGGAATACTATACTTGAGTTTTATTCATGGTAATTATGAGAATTCAGGTTATATATCAGGAAGTAATGGAGATAGAACATATTTCTATTATCATAATTTGAACAATTTAGAAAAAACACTAAAATCAAATCATTTCGTGATAAATAAATTGATTCCAATAAATTATATAAAAATTGACGGAACTGATGAAATCCATACAATATTAATATCAAAAAAAACGAACGCACAACACCGTGTATAATTAAATTCCTGGTCACTGCCGACTTACGAACATTCCTGCGGAATATTTTATCTATGATTTATTTGCTAAATTAGTTGCTTAACCACGCAACTAACCATACACAATCACGTTGTGCTTCATACCTAAACTAAACGAAAATGACAGAGCAAAAAAACATAGTTAATGTCCATTATAGTATTAATGTTACACTTTTTTTCATTTTAATGTCGTTGATCTTCATTACATTAATTATACTCAACTCTGCAAGTGAATGGATTCATCCTATAATGCTAATTGTTATGATTTATGGTTTAATTTCTTCATATAAAAAAGTTTACTTCTCAATAGATTTAGAGACTAAAAAACTCACAACAATGGCTCTATTAGGGCCATTAAAAAAAGAATATTCATTTGATAAAATTGTGATTAAAAAGAATAAAATATATAGAAGTCTGGCTGGAGTTGAAAAAAGCATTCCTTCTTCAAATCTTTTTTGTAATACTACCGATTATAAAAATCTAAGAGAAAAAATAGAAAATAATAAAACTTAAATAAAACACGAAAGCACAACACTACCTATAGTTAATGCGGAGATTCTACTGAACTGAAAAATCGTACCTTTACTCAAGTCCACCAAATATAAAATTTGGCTTTTAGACTAGAAAAGATAAAACCAAAATGTTTATATTTGATTAGAAGATACTTAAAAATTAACCGCTAAACATTTCCTTACTTATCCAACACCAACCGTTAGTAAGAATTGCCCATAATGAAATATTTAATCCTAATATTATTCTCTCTTACTTTTCTTTCAGGTATAGGCCAGAATCAAATAATCGATTCTGAATCCAAAGAGCCTGTGTCCTATGCATATATTAAATCAATCAATAAGTTGAAAGGAGTAATTTCCGATTATAATGGATTCTTTGTATTGGATTCATCATTTAGAGCGTTAGACTCCATCATAATTTCATGTATTGGATACAACAATGGACATTTCGCAGTTAGGGATATCATTAAAAATAAAGCAGTTGAACTAAACCCAAGTACACAAAATCTTTCTGAAGTTATGGTGACTGCAAAAAAAATGAAATACCAACGCAAAAACTTAGGAATTACAAAAAAACCAAAGAAAACAAGATTTCCGGATTATGTCAGCACTGGCAAAAATGGAGAGGAAAAAGCGACATGGATTCCGAATGAATATTCAGTTCCAGGTTATTTAAAAAACATCAATGTATACGTATCTGATTTAGGTTATCCAGATGCGTATTTTAGAATTCACGTTTATGCATGTAATGAATTTGAAACAAAACCCGATAAGGAATTAACGAAATCTAATATTATTGCCTCCGCCACTACAGGAAATGAATGGGTTACTATTGATATGAGTAATGAACATATACAGGTTGGAGAAAACGGATGTTTTATAGGTATTGAATGGTTTGATTCTCCAAAATCTAAATTTCATCTGGACACTATTTTCAATAATGGTCAAACTTGGGATGAGAACAAAAGTGAATATAAAGACACTATCTATTCGAGAATCAGAAAGGGGAATGGTGCTGTTCTAGGAGCAATTTATCAAAAGTATCGCCATTCAAGGAATAAGCACTGGCAAAATAATAGTGATGGACAGATGTATAGTTATCTTATGGATTCAATAATGTATACGACTGCTACTTTTCCAGATGGAAATACTTATTTAAGAACTCCGGATAATAGTTATCAGGGTGTGATGTGCATAAACATTGACGTGTCTTTTCCTAAGAATAAAATTGATTTAACCTATAACGAACCCAAAAAGAGAAAATTGAATAAGCTTGAAAAAGTAAAACAAAATTTATTTAAATATCCTCAGAATAATATTCATGAATTATTTGCCTCCCTGATTAAAGCTTTTGAAAATGATGATATAGTTTATGTATTGAAATATCTCTGTGTGTATAAGGAGGATCAATTAAATCAAATATTATCAGAGTTTGTTGATGAGGAAAATGAAGACTATATATCTGATGAAGAAAAAGATACAATTGTGAAAAATTTGAGTCTATTCAAATCAAAATTTGATTCAGCAGTTTTAACCAAAATTGATGATAAACATTTCCAACTATCGGTTGATAATGAAATTTACAATATCATAATTGATGATGGCTTGTGGAAAATCAATCCTTATGGCTACAGTATATATAAATAACTGCTTACAACAATAGCTATATTCAATTTGCATTTACAAATTAAAAGCAGTGGTAATTAATAAAATAGCGCCAAAACATGGTTTAGATAGTCTAAAATAATTAATTTAGCCTAAACAATACCTTGGCAGTTATCAAGTTACTTTAAGCAAGGTAATGCAAACAGAAATATAGCCGAGCGTAAAACTAAATGAAAAAATCATTTATGAAAAAACACATCTTACTATTAATACCTTTTTTCTGTATCCATTATTTAAATGCTCAAATGGATAGACAGTATTACGAGAATGGCAATTTAAAAGCAATAGGCGAGTACCAAAACGAAAATAAAATTGGCGAATGGAAGGCGTACTACCAAAATGGACAATTACAAAACAAAGGTACGTATGTACCTATAGATTATTTTTCCAAAAGATGTAAAAAAGACTTAGATGAAGCTGTAAAGTATTATAAAAAAGAAATGAAAGATACGATTGACAAAGGTTACTTGTACGTCGAATATGACTTAGATGGCGTGTCTATAAAAAGTACACTTAATTATGTAGGTATGGCCAATGGAACAGGTAACGTTGCTAAAACATATACCGACCGACCAGTATTTATCAATCAGCTATATGACGGGAATGGAGTTTTTAAAAAAGTAAACATTTATGAATATAAAGATTATGAAGATTTTTGTCTTAAGTATGAACCTCTTCTACAGAAAGAATGCAAAGGGCAGTACAAAGAAATTATCTCTGGCAACGAGCTTTACACAAATGAAAAAATGTTTGATAATAATAAAACAACAGAATATATAATATCTGCAGACAAGCAAACAGCCGACATGCATTTTATTTGGATGAAAATTGATAGAACTGAAAGGGATGGCGAATGGGAGTATTATCACGAAAATGGTCAATTATATCAGACTCATTTTTGGAAAAATGGCAAGCTGATGGCTGTAAACTCTTGTTTTGACAACAAAGGGAATTTACTGAACAAAGGAACCATAATAAATGGTAATGGCACTGTAAATAATTACACTGCCAATGGAGAGTTAATGAGTACCACACGCTATGCGGATGGATTAGAAATAGACGATAAAATTCAAAACTGGGTTAAAGAAACAATAGAATTACACCAATATCAAGATAATGAAGGGACAACATATAAATACAGTGTTAGCTTTGAGGAAACAAATATTATCATTAACGAAATATTAGTCGCGGATGTCTTTCTAGATACCATTTCTACGGAATATAAAATCCCTTTAAAAGCATTAAAGGAAATTACATTTGAAGAGAAAGATTCAAAATCTGTAATGACCTTTGTCGTAAAAGATAATACCAGTTTAATTCAAGAAACAAGTAGTGATGGCCGGTATTGGGTAACAACTATAGATATATTTCTTAATAACTCATTTGACCAGAATAAACTCCGTCCTCAAATGACACAAGCATTTAATTCGCTTATGAAGTTATGAACCTGAAAATTATTCGAAAAGGTAATGGATATATTGGTGTGAGTTAATTAAGAGAAGTGAATCCAATCTTTTTATAAGCAAGAGTAATTGAACCATGTTAATTTTTTAATAAACTCAAACGAATTCAATAAAAATCTTGACCTTTTAGAATTGATTTTTAAAAGTATACTGATAATAACTAAACCCAACACCGTATAAAATTAATTGCTGGTTTTAACCAATTTACCATATTGTAAACAGAAGAGAAATCAACACTGCCCTCCCCCACTAAAAAACTAACAATCAAAAGACTATTTGAAAACCGTACTGTAGTGGCGAGAATCAGTAAGTAGATCACTATATTTTCTATGAACTAAAAAGTATCTTTAACTTCACAAAATGGTTCGAATTAATTATTAACAGCCGATTATGTTTGGTCTAAAAGGAAAAACTCTACTCTTTTTTATATTAGCAACTATATTATTATCTGTAGTTGGTGGATATTTCTATGTCCGCCTAAAACACCTGAACAGTACAATCGAATCCAGGTTTGAACCCAAACAACAATCGAATCTAATCGATCGATTAACATTGGACATCAACAAGTTAAACAATCAATTTTTAAATGACACAGTAGCGTTGTCTGAACAGTTAATAGACTCCATAATTATAGATATCACCAACAATATTGAAACCATTCAAGCCAATAGTGTGCAGTCCAAATTCAGACAATTTTCGAGTTTAGATTCCATCCCAAAAATACTGGTCGCCCTAAAGCACAAAAACTTTCAATTAAAAGCATTGCGGAAAGCTGGTGAAAAAAAATTCATGTCATCCATTGACGAAATAATTCGAGAAGATTTAAAAAATAAAACTTTAACCGAAAAAGACTCCATCATTATAACGAGACAAATTACCTCCTACATTAAAAAAAATGAAATTGAAGCTGCGGATAGTGATTCAAAACTAACAGAGAACAATAATAAGGACCTCCATTTTTTTCGACGGATATTTGGGGCAAAAAAAAGAAGTCAAAACGAAGATGATGTTCAAAAACCAACTACGACTTTTGAGATGGACACAACCACGCAACAAGTTGTGGATACATTAGATCAAAGTAATAATGACCCTTCCGTTGAAAGTATCGATATCCTGCTGCTTTTTGAAAAAATTCAAATGAGAAGAATTGGATACATCCAAAATATTCAAAATATTGAACGAGAAATTTATGCGTTGAATTTTGGTATTAATCAAAAAACGGAAAGCATAATACAGGACTTTATCCTTGAACAATATTCTTCTTATGAGGATTACCTAGCGGAACTCAAGGCAGAAACAGCCAGGATAACAAACTATCTAATTTTAACCATTCTCGGATTTACAATTTTTACAATCTTCCTTATTTATAGAGTTTTTAAAGACATTAATCGGAGTATAATGTACCAACGAACCCTAGAGTTAAAAGAGAAGCAGGCGAAGAGAGAGTCAGAAGAAAAGCAACGTTTTTTGCACACCATGAGCCATGAAATTAGAACGCCACTCACCTCCATCATTGGTTATATTGACTTGTTGGAAGGTGAAAGTAAAAACATCAAGGCTTTAAAAGCATCCGCCAACTATTTGTACCAAATGACGAATGAAATTTTGGACATTGCAAAAATAAATGTTGGGGTTATTGAAATTAAAAAGGCAAACGCCGACTTATCGCGCTCATTACAGGAATTGAAGGAGACTTTTATCCCCTACATAGAAAACAAAGGACTGCAATACAAATTTGATTTGCCAACTACCCCTTTAGTGGTGCTTACAGATGTAAATAGAATCCAACAAATTCTTTATAACCTAATTCATAATGCCATTAAATTTACGGATAAAGGATTCGTTAACTTGACCTTGAAAAATGAAGAGAAAGCAGGTCATTATGCCCTTGAATTTACGGTGGAAGACTCCGGTATTGGTATGTCGGAAGAGGAACAAAAGGATGTATTTAATGATTTTCACCAAGTGAGCACGCATCACGATAAAACACAAGGTACTGGACTTGGTTTAGGGATTGTAAAAAAACTGGTCACGCAAATGTCAGGCGAATTAAAAGTCTCGAGCAAAATAAACCAAGGCGCTAAATTTATCTTCTCCTTGAATTTGGAAAAAGGAGTACTGGAAAAAAATGAGCCTACGCATGCTGCACCTTACCTGAAAAGTAACTATCAAAATATACTTCAAAACAAATCGATCTTAGTGATTGATGATGATGTATTAATCACAGCCCTTTACGAGAAATTTCTGCTGCCAACTGGTGCAAAAATAGAGCTGTACAACAACCCTAAAAAGGCGCTTGACGCCATTAACAACAAGGTGTTCGACTTAATTATTGTGGATTATAAAATGCCCGAAATGAATGGTTACGAATTCTTAAAGGCTTGTAAAACAAGGTTGAATCCATTTCCAAAATCAATGGTATGCTCCGCAAATGTAATGTTGGACAAAATAGACAAAGAAAATATGGCTGCTTTTGATGCCGCCATGTTTAAACCCATCAAAAGAACTGTTTTCTTAAATCAAATTGCGTTATTACTGGACATTGAACTTAATCCTACCCTAGTCGATACCCCCGAGCAAAGTTTTATCCATTTTTCTTCATTGCGAAATTATATGGATAATGATACGGATGATCTAATAGAAATATTAGAAACCATAGTTGCAGAAAACGACAAGTCGCTTTTTGAGCTAGATAAAGCCATTAAAAATACAGATAAGGAAAGTATTGATTTTATTATTCACAAGCTAAGCTCTCGTTTTTCTCAAGTAGATCAAACCTTTCAGAAGAATACCAAGGAAATTGAAAAACAACTTCGAAACACGGATATAAATCTTGCCATGGAAGGCGTGAAAAATTTGAATACATTTTGGATGGATGCCAATCAAAGGATAAAAGAACAATTGGAAATCCTTAAAGGTCAAAATAACCCTAAACCATAAACTGTTTCGCGTCCCAAACACCCCATTAAATAATCCCCCAATACCGGCAATGAAGCTTCTAAATGTGATTGCCTTTTGGTAAAATTACTGTTCGGTAATGCCGCTTTTTCATTCAAATCTGTAGGACTATAAAACAAAGTGTAGGATTATACTACACTACACCACACTTCATTCAAAAGTATTAACTCCTAGCAATGTGCGTATTACAAACTTATTTATGTTCTGGCATATTAATGGCGTAAGGGAAAGAGAGAATAATAAAAATACAAATTAAAAAAAATCAGTTATGAAAAAAGTAATTTTAACAGGCGCTATAGCATTCGGGTTAATGGGAACATCATTTGCTCAAAACACAACAGAGGTTGAAAGTACCAGTATTGAAGAGGTAAGCGAAGCAGTAATTGAAATAGAATTAAGTGAATTACCAGAAGCTGTACAAGCAACACTTAAAAGTGAAAAATATGCAGAATACCAAGCGCAAAAAGCTTGGTTAATTGAACAAGAAGAAGGCGGTAAAATGTACAAAGTGGTAGTATTAAAAGAAGAAGAAGTTAAAACTTTACTTTTTAACGACAAAGGAGAAGTTGTTATTGCTTAATTAAAGTTTTTTTGAAATTATTTACGCTTAAAGGCCAGAGTTTAGCTCTGGCTTTTTTTATATTTGACAACAAGCTTAACTATACCCCTACTTATGCAGTCAATTTTAATTGTTGATGACGATATTACCTTCCTCAAAATTCTTGAGAAATTTCTGACAAGAAAAGGTTTTGAAATTACCTGCTGTTCAAGTGTGATAGAGGCTATAAAAACCTTAACAACAAAACCGTTCGATCTATTATTACTCGATTACAAACTAAATGATGGCATTGGATTAGACATCATTTCAAAAGCGAATGAATTAGAACTAAAAACGGTAAGCATTATCATGACCAGGTTTGATGACGTTAAGCTGGCCGTCAAATCGATTAAAAAAGGTGCTTTCGATTATATTACTAAGCCAATAAATCACGAAGAATTGTTGATGATGATTGACCTTGCCTTATCAAAAGATAAAGCGGAGATTAACCATTCAAAAACAATAGAAGGACAGGAATTCCTCCTAGGTACCAGTGCGCCTTCAAAAAAAGTAACAGAACAAATTGAGTTAATAGCGCCAACGGAACTTACCGTTATCATTGAAGGTGAAAGTGGGACGGGAAAAGAACATACCGCAAGGAAAATTCATAATTTAAGCCAAAGAAAAAACCAACCTTTCATAGCCATTGACTGTGGAACATTATCCAAAGAGCTCGCTGGTAGTGAACTTTTCGGTCATAAAAAAGGATCTTTCACAGGTGCAGAATCAGACAAAGTTGGAAAATTTAAAACGGCAGACAAAGGGACTATTTTTCTGGATGAAATTGGTAATTTGAGTTATGACGTCCAAGTAAAACTACTCCGAGTAATTCAAGAAAGATGTATACAACCAGTTGGGAGTAATGAAACCATCCAAATAGATGTTAGAATCATTGTTGCAACCAATGAAAATTTAAAGGAACTCTCCCTTGAAAAGAAATTCAGAGAGGACTTGTATTTTAGACTGGATGAATTTAAAATTGAGTTACCCGCATTGCGAGAAAGGAAAGATGAAATTCCTTTATTCATTGATTATTTTTTGCAACAGTCCAATCAACGACTTGGTAAGGCTGTTGCTCATTTTTCGGAGGAATTAGTTTCAGCTTTACAAAATTATTATTGGCCGGGGAATATTCGTGAATTAAAAAACATCATTAATCGTGTGGTACTTTTGTCTAAATCGAAAATAGCACAAATTGATGTGCTTCCATTGGAAATGTTAAGCAACAAAGACAGTGATTTAGAAAAAAACGAAACAGACCTGAAGCTTATTCAAGAGCACAATGAAAAAGCACTGATAGAACGAACACTTGTCCAGACAAAAAACAACAAATCATTAACGGCTAACTTATTAAATATTGATAGAAGCACCCTTTATCTTAAAATCAAAAAATACGGCATTGAAACTTGAAGCTAATAACAGCGTAGAAAAGCGAGTGAATAAAAGAAAAATTTGAAAAATTCCCCCCTACATAAAGTATTGACCATTCTAATTTCAATTATTTGGATTGCAAACGGTCTTTTTTGCAAGGTACTTAATCTTGTACCACGCCACGAACAAATAGTTGCAAGAATTCTTGGCGCTGAGCATGCAAGAGCTTTAACCATTTTAATTGGATTTTCAGAAGTGGTGATGGCAGTCTGGATTTTAACCAGATACAAATCGAAACTAAATGCAATTGTCCAAATAGCCATTGTTGCAACCATGAATATTATGGAATTTATTCTTGTACCTGATCTCTTACTTTGGGGTCGAGTAAACTCAATTTTCGCCTTATTTTTTATAGGTTTCGTATATTACAACGAGTTTATTCTCAATAGGAAACTAAAACAATAATTAAGCGCCATGTCATTTTTAAAAAATCATCCTTTTGCTGTGGAAGCTTTTTTTGAGCGCTCACTGGTTTTAACATTTGCAATTCCAAAGGAACAGCTTATAGATTTAATTCCTGAGTGCTTAGAACTCGACACTTTTCAAGATAAGTGGGCATTTATTGCAATTGCTATGGTTCAAACCAAAGGATTACGCCCCAAAGGATTTCCCAAATTTATGGGTAATAACTTCTTCTTAATTGGATATCGAATTTTTGTTCGTTATAAAAATAAGGATGGAAAGAGCTTAAGAGGTCTATATATTATTAAGTCAGAAACAGACAAAAAGAAAATGGAGTTTTTAGGTAATATTTTCACTCACTATAATTATACGACAACCGACATAAAAGAAAGTTTTGATAACAGTTTTACAACCATTAGTTCTAAAAATTCAAATTTCCACCTAACTTTTGACCAACCTGAAAGTGAAGTAAGTCTACCTCAAAATTCGCCATTTGTTGATTGGAAGGATGCCAGAAAATTTGCAGGGCCCTTGCCGCATACTTTCACCTATAACGAAGAGAAGAAGTCGATTTTAATAATCCAAGGTGTTCGCCAAAACTGGAAACCAGTACCCGTGAAGGTTATCAACTACAAATTTGATTTTTTAAATAAACTAGACCTTCATGGTTCGGTATTGGCCAATGCTTTTATCATTAAGAATATTCCATATTATTGGAAAAAAGGAAGGATTGAGAAATGGAAATAAAACGAAAGCCTTTTCAAGGAGTATTCAACATCATTCGTTTTAATTGGCACTTTTATTTAGCTAGCGGATTAATCCTTGGCTTGCTATTACTTTTCTGGACGCATCTACCTCCTCTACTTCAGTCTTTAGCATATTGGTTTGCAATTTTAGCAATTATTACCATAAACATCTCACTTCTTATTTCCTTTTATATTTATGACCTTTCAGGACTATATGCGCTTAAGTGGCTTCCGAAATCTGAAAGTAAAAACATTTTAAATATTAGTGCTGGATTTGATGAAACAAGCGAGTTAATCAGCAATAAATTTCCAAATGGTAGGTTGACTATTGCCGATTTTTATGATCCAAAAAAACATACTGAAATATCGATCAAAAGGGCAAGATTGGCCTATCCACCCAATGAAAACACCATTCAAGTCTCCACAACAAGTCTCCCTTTTTCAAGTGATTCATTTGATTTTGTTTTGGTAATTTTATCCGCACATGAAATTAGGGAGGTAAAAGAGAGAATAATTTTTTTCAAAGAACTTGAGCGTGTAACGATTCCTAAACATCAGATTTTTGTCACAGAGCATTTGCGTGACTTTAATAATTGCATGGCATACACTATTGGCTTTTTCCATTTTCATTCCAAATCAACGTGGCTGAGGACTTTTAAAGAAGCAAATTTAAAAATAGTCGGAGAAATAAAGACTACACCATTTATCACCACATTTATACTAGAAACAAATGGAAATACACTTTAAAGTAATTGGCATTGCCTTAATTATATTGGCCTGCGTTCACGTCATTTTTCCAAAATATTTTAATTGGAAAGAAGAGCTGAAATCTTTAAGTCTGATAAACAAACAAATGATGCAAGTTCATACTTTTTTTGTGGCACTGGTAGTTTTTCTCATGGGCTGCTTGTGCTTGACTTCAAGTACAGCACTGGTAGAAACAAACCTTGGTAAAACCATTTCACTGGGCTTCGCAATATTCTGGACAATGCGCCTTTTCCTACAATTCTTCGCTTACGCTAAAGAATTATGGAAAGGAAAAACATTTGAAACAGTTATGCACATAGTATTTACCTTATTTTGGATATATTTAAGCGTAATATTTTGGATGAACTATCTATATTAAATAAAACAATGCACAATATCAAGTAAATTTCATAGCTGATTCGTACCTTATCGCAAAGAAAATTAAACCACCGTTAACCATCATAAAAATGAAATATTTATTCATTGTATTTTTTTTAATTAGCACTTTGGATGGCTTGAGCCAAGTAAATTCTTATAGCAGAATAAGTAATAATAAATTACGGAAATATACATACGAGTTAATAAATGATAGTAGCTATCTATATTCAGATAAAAAACTGCTAGAAAATCAAAAAAAACATGAAAATGGAGAGCCATCCCCTGTTATAGCACCTGCGTTTAAATTTGGTAGATATGAAATAAAAAATGACACCGTATTCATTCTTTCTAGCAGAAAAGTAAGAGAAAAAGTTTGCAGCAATCCATTTGCTAGCGCCATTTTTATTATCGACACCATTGAAAATAGATGGATAGAGACACAAGAACCTTCCTTCGATTGGAGAACAGATATTAGAAAGTGTGAACGAAATCTTGATATAATACTCACGGATAGCGTGAAGGAGACGAACAAAATCTACTACTTTCCATATCATTTCAATAATTATATGGTAGCTCCTCTCACCATTAATTTTGCCATAAAATACTTTCCTTTTTTATCCTATTTGAAGCAAACAAATATTGATTCTCTAATGCAAAACAGCAAATTAGAATGCAACAGCATGGTAGAAAATGAATGTTTTTGCACGCTTAGTTTAGATATGGAGCGTATCCAAAATAAAACAATGCACATAGAGCTTGAGTTTAACAAGACCAAGCAACAACTCATTTCAATTACAGGTGCTCAGAAAAAAACTAAATACTTTTTTAAATACCATGACAATGGGTTTATTTCCAATATATCTTATTACAAAGGAAAGAAATTAGTGAATCAATACAGCATTATCGAAAAAATATAGCACACATACCCCATCAAACTACTTGGCCGGACTAGGTGTTTGCCATTGGACATGAAAATTCAATTAGCAGTTATTGCAAAGCTGGGTGACATAAATACCTAATTTTAGTCAACCGAATTCATTCAAAAAGCAACCATTTTTCAGGATAATGCATCAAGCCTAAAAACTATACTTATGAAATTATTTAGAATTACTTTAATGCTTGTTGCTTTATCCATTTTAAGCTGTAAAAAGGAGCAAAATGTAGACAAAAATGGAGCATATGTCCCTACGGATGTTTTGGTTAAAATAAAGGGAGATTATACGGTTGACAAAGTATTTGACTTTATCAATAGTCTAGACCATGAAGTAGAACAAATTCATTCGCAAGTTTATACTTCCGAACTTCATGCGGATAGCTTGCAATATGTTTTAGACTATCTCCAGGCAAAAACCTATACCAATGATGGAAATGGTTCGTTAGTTTATGGACGCCTAGATAATCAAACGAACGGGATAAAAATTTTTCCAACCTTATTCGATATGAATAATTCTTCCTACCAAGCTGATTGGCTAAGCGCAATGCAAATTTTAAAACTAAAAGAGGAAACTTCTAGTGAAACTGCAGGATGCACCATATTTTTTCACGTACCAGCAGGTCAAGAGAAAGAATGGGTAAAGAATTTCGAAGAATATGACTTTGTAGAATGGGCAGAATTGAATTATATTATTGAATTAGACTGACTTGTACTCCTATAAAAACAGGAGCAAAAACTTTAGGAAATTATTTAAATATTTATCGAATTATTTTGTGTGGCATGAGCTTTCGCTTTTGCCACTTTTTTTCGTTAAAGACTGAGAAAAAAATGGATCATAAACCTATCACGCATCCTTTTTTATCGCAATATAAAAGAAGTATATCTATCGTTTAACAGGTTACTTTTTAAGCGCTAGAACAAAAGAAAAAGGATAGCCAAATTGACTACCCTCCCCCTTAAAACTAAATTTATTCTTCTACTTCTCCCTTATTCAATTATCATTTTCAAAGTTGTTGTTTGCCCATTTTGGCGAACTTTAACAAAGTAGATACCACTATGATTCGGTGTTGCAATGTTTTGCTGTGGTTGTACACTATTTGCTTGATAAATCAGTTGACCAGCTATGGAATAAATTTCTACATCAAACGCTCCCTCGATCGCAATTTTAAATTGATCTTGCGCTGGATTTGGATAAAGACTAATGTTATTAATTTGGTCATCCACTTTATCTGTTCCTAATGTTGGATCAAAAATATGCGGACAAGTACTTGATTGACCATCATAAAATGATTGAACTTTATCCGCTATGCTAAATAAACTGTCTACATTCTGTAAATGGTCTCCCAAACGAGCATATATAAATGCATAATCATATTCTTTAACGCCTCCAGGAACAAAAGTACCTTGGTCAGAAGCTAAAAACATTTGTCTGTCACCTGGCGTTTGTCCTTCATTTATTTCACTCCAATTGTTAATATCATCATACATATAGTTAGTGGGTATGGTACCATTATATCCATTTCCTCCGTCAGTAAATGGCAGTCCTGAATTTCCCCATTCCCCATTCATATAGCCCCAATATTCAGTTGCTAAATTAGGCGTTTGCATAGCGGGAATGCCACTTTGGTTATTCATCACCCCTGCTACACTCATTGGGGCATTTAGTAATACAACACCAATCGCTGGAGGATCTACGCCATATTCAGCATCATTATTATCGCTATTATAGGCATAAACCATGTTTTTACTCGGGTTACTTCCAACATAATCATCACTGTAGTCTCCAATCATTGGGTCCGTAAAATTAGCCACTTTAAAGTTTGACAAGGTTTGAGTACTTCTATTGATCACCTTTAAATTGACGAAAGTGGTATTGTCTAAAAAGTCGTTTGACGCATATTGATAAACCATCATATGAAATTCTAATCCTATTGGATCACCACCCGAAGAATGAACTCCTCCCTTATCATTAAATAGGATAAAAGCATTACTGTGTCCTGGTACACAAGGATAGTCACCATCAATAAGCGGATCGTATTTTCCGTTTGCTCCTTCCGGCCCATTTGGATTGTCGTAAAAAGGTGCCATATTATAATCTTGCGCCAAAGCAACGTCTCCATGTGCTGGCCAATTGAGTATTTGTTGCATTTCATTGTTACTTGGTGCTACCACATTATTGCACTGACTTTGTGGTGTGATGCCATTTTCACAATTCCACCAAGTGATAAAGTTTTGAATGGTACTTTTATCCATGGTAAATATTTTGTTAGACAAGGCAATACTCGCAGCATTTGTTTGCGCATCACCATAAGGCACCCCATTATTTAAACCACCACTAAAAGTGGATAATGGTCCTGTGCTAAAATCGGAATCTGTATGGTACTTTTGAGCTGCTAATTTTAACTGTCCGTTAACATCTTCACCACCAAACCAAAATGAACTTGAATAAATGGCATGGTTTCCCAAGTTTTTGGGGACCTCATAGCCCGCAGTTTGGTTAATGGTATCGTAAAACAAAACACCGTTTGTATTTACAGTGGCATTTGTTTGGTTAAAATTTAAATTAATTTGAGCCTGACTATGGCTAGAGAAACTATTTAGTAATAGGACGGATAATATGGCTATTGAGTTTTTCATAATTGTTGATTTTAAAGCTAATTTAATTAATAAATAAGTACTAACCCATACTATTTCAGTTCTTTTCATTGAATTTTATACAAGTCTAAGCTGCTATATTTCTTTTTTCAGGTATTGTTCAGCGTAATTTTACAGGCTTTCCAACTATTGTTTCCTAGGCTCCAATAAAATATTGACCCTACTCTATTTCATTAAGCTATCCATTATAATTTTTTAACAAATTGAATTTCAACTATATTATTATATTTGACTGGTCATTGGTCGACATGTTGACTACAAGTAATACTTTGACCGATAACCTGGCGTGAGACTGATGAAGACTGCCTTAATTAATTGGACAATGACAGCTAAAAGCTTACGGATACTTTTAACACTGACTTACATGAAATTCATACTCATCATTTTTTGTTTATTTACTTACACGCATTCATACTCTCAAATTACCATTGTCGACCAAAATAATTCGCCAATAGCCCTTGTTGAAATATGCAACAGTAAACAAAACATACTGGCTAAATCTAATGGAAAAGGAATGGTAAAATGGCATAAAATAGAAAACCAAAGCTTATCCGACAGTATCCATTTTAACCACATCAGTTACGATAGTCAAGTGATTCTTAGAAAAAACATTAAATGGAATGACACCATTGTACTGAATGAGGTAAATATTGATTTATCCGAAGTGCTTGTTTCTGCAAAAAAAATCCCTAAAAAACAACAAGTAATTGACGCTTGTTATCGGAGTTACCAAACAAATGATGACAGTTTAATATACTATACGGATGGTTTGGTCACCTACCTGACAGAAAGAAGAAAAATTAATTACCAGAAACAGCTAAAAGCAAATAGGGCCTATCAAAATACTGCCTATAACGCAAATATTGAAACAAAAAAAGTAATGGTAAGCATGAAACTTGCCAGAACACCACCGCCGTTAACGGAGTATTTACCTACAACTTTTTTTAAACGCAAGGATTTAATCTTAAGTCAAGGTTCAAATGAAAGTAGGGATATTCTTACGAAAGACAGTATAAAAATCGGTACTGTAAAAAGAGATTCCAATTTAGTCACCTTTACCATTGATAATATATTTAAATGTAAAAAGCGGAGTTTTGCCAAATTCGAAGCTATACAATTAAAGTGTGATGTGACCTTAGTTTTTAAAGTTAATGAAGCTATTGACGTCCTTTCAATTGACAATTTTGACCATTTGGTTTACTCGAAAATATATAGAAAATACGACTATAAACATGAAAAGGACAAAGCGTATACCGCTATAGAAAACGTAGAAGAAATATTTGTTGAAACGGTCCATCTTACGAATGGAATAGACAACGACAGCTTTAGTAAAAGCTTTGGCTTTCCTAGTAAAAATAATTATAGTTCGTCCTTTTGGGAAGCATGCGCATGTGAATACTATCAACTTCCACCATTTACCGCGTTTGAATTAGCTCGGTAATTATAAAAAGCCATGCTGACTTTCTATTCCGCCATTAATAATCTTAACCCTTTAAAAAATGAAGCTAGCTATGCGCAATTAAATGGCAATCGCATTAGCTGTATTTACCTATTGTAATATAAATTTATTTAATTCATCTCTGTCCGCTTTGTGCACTAAAGCATCCACCACAACATCATAATTATTTTTATCTGTTGTTTGGTCGTACAAATCTTTTGCGATTTCTAACTTAGCATTTTCAAAACTAAAAGCATCCATAATGTTTACCACTTGGTTTGACACAAAACAATAATCCTTTGTCACCAATTTTGCACGGGCCATTCTTTCTTCTTTAAATGATTTTGCTTTTATTTTTGATACCATGTTCGTCACATCTGCATCTGTCGCCACATTATCACAAATATTCACTGTTGGTAAATTTGGTTTGTCTATAATTATAGCACTATCCAATAGACTACATGCAGATAAAGTACTTGCCGCAATTAAAGTGTAAAATAATTTTTTCATAAGGTTAAGTTTTTTGCTTCATTAGCGATAAATCAAATATGAAACCAAAAACGTAAAATTACTACTTTTTTTAGTGGTTTATAATCAAGTAAGCATTTATTCGTGCTCGTATTGATTTTATGGTTAACGTTTTCATTGCCGCATGGATGACGTTTTTTATTATACATCATGGTATTAAATCAAAACTGAAAAGGTCATAAGTTGCGCAGTCATTGTATCCCTTGCTCCCCAGCTTTTGTAGCGCAGGGAATTGAACGCTAAACAGTATCCCCTACCGATAAAAGTTAAATCAATAATCATTCAAGTACCTATCAGTATGCCAAGCTTATCATGCTATGTTTTCAAAGCGTAAAAACGCTCCCCATTAAATTTTTTCACAGTAATCGATAGTCCTGAATTATGGTTAAATTTGAGCAAGCATCCATCAAAATCCAAAGCATGCACACAAAAACGATTGAAATTACACGCGTGGAACAATATGCCAACAAGGCGAGGGTAATTCGCATATATATTAATGGGGTAAAGGTAGGTTTTCTTAGAGACGGAGAAACAAAATCATTTGAAGTCCCCGCAACAAACCATGAAATATATGCAAAAATTGATTGGTGTAAAACGAGACCGTTAAAAATTGATGCGGCTAAAAATGAGACGGTACAATTGGAACTTGGTTCAAATTTAACCAGAAAGAATATGTATAAAGCCCTTTATTATACCTTTTTTAAGCCCGCTGACTTTTTGTATTTGAAAAAGCGGTGAGCAAATCTCGCATTTCCAAAAATGGGATAATCTCCACTGACAAAAAATAGGTTGCGGTAGCAGCTAAACTATAAATGTTTTCATTTTTGTTCATAAAGGGTGGTTCTTTTTTGAGGAATGGTTTTAAGATTCTATTATTTTTGTATATTAATAACTAAACACTTATCATGAAAGCAGCGCTCAAAACACTATTATCTTCAGCACTTTTACTACTCCTTTCTCAAAGTACTTTTGGGCAGACTGTGCAAACAAATTTGGCCAAGGTGAGCAATGATTTTGAAAAGTATCATTTAGTGGAAGGTAATGTGCCCGAAAAATGGGAAGATGGTATGAGAAGTTCTGGTGAAAAAGGGACTTATGAATGGTGGTATTTTGATTCACATTTAGCGGATGGCAGTACTGTTGTAATTGTATTTTACACCAAATTTATGACCAGTGTAAACAAAGCCCTTGAGCCATATGCCACCATCAGTATTGATAAAGCGGATGGCAGTAAGATAGAAAAATCCGTCTATTGTAAGCCTGAAGACTTTTTTGCTGCTAAAGACTCTTGTCATGTTAAAATTGGTAAAAGTTATATTGTTGGAAATTTAAAAAACTATGAAATTCACTTTGAAAATGAGGAGATTAATTTTACAGCCCAAATAGACAGGACAACAGAAAGTTGGAGACCCAAAACGGGACATATGGTGTTTGGTGAAGCAGAAGATAAAGAATTCAACTGGGTGGTTTCGGTACCACAAGGAAAAATTAATGCTTCCTATAAATATCAAAACGAAACCGTTAATACTTCTGGTTCTTGTTATCACGATCACAATTGGGGTAATATTTCTATGGTAAAGTTATTTAACCATTGGTATTGGTCGAGGGCTCAAATTGGACCGTACAATGTTATTGCCTCTGAAATGATTGCTGATAAAGCATTCAATAACGATAATATTATCGTTTTTAATATATCAAAAGATGGAAAAACAATTGCCGACAATGGGGAGCAAGTAAAATTATATGGTACTTATGGCAAAATGCATCCGACCTTAAATAAAGACATCAGTGATCATCTCATTTTTATTTATGATAATCCGGAAGATGAATACAGGTATGAGTATTATCTTTTTAAAGAAAAAACCATTGTTGAGGCCGACTTACTTGAGGCTGCAGTAGGAAAGGGATTGAAATACGGAATGGCAAAGCTATTTACAGACATAGAACCAGCATATTTTCGATTTACAGGTAAGGCCGAAATAAAAGTGTATAAGGCGGATCAACTCATTGAAAAATATGCAAGTTCCAACGCTGTTTGGGAACTCATGTATTTTGGAAATCCACTGGAGCAGAAATAAAAAAGAAGGTCATGAATAGGTTATTGTTCCTAGTTTTCCTGTTTTTCATTCCTCAAATTATTGCTCAAACTATTGTAAAACCGCTGGGTTGCTATGCAGGAACAAATGGCACAAACCCAGCTGTACTTGCACACAACGAAAGCAGAGGAGTTTTAATCACTGAAAAATGGGCAGACATAGAGCCATCACCTGGTGTTTATAATTTTACCACACTCAATACTAAAATAAATACCGTAACCAGCGCCGGATTAAAATATGCTTTGGCAATTCCCGCAGGTGCCTTCGGTAGTCCTGCTTGGTTAATGGACTCCTTGAATGTACATTTTCATAGTTTTCAATATCAAAACCAGACTTGGCGCTTGCCCTTGTGGTGGGATAGTATTTGCGAACAAAAATTGACAGCACTCATCACTCAATTGGGCAATGAATTTGGCACCGACACTATGTTATCCCATGTTTATGTCAGTCAAATGTCAGTGAATGGCGTAGAAGGGCATTTGAATGGCGTGGATTTGACAGCATTTTCAAATGATGGATTTACGGAACAAAAATGGATTACTGCTGCCAAGTCAACTACCATAAGTTTCGCCAATGCTTTCCCCGACAAACCCATAGTTTTTGAAGTACATGAAATAGACCACGATACTATGGTACCCGCTACCATTATCAATGACTTGGCCAATGATGCCAGTTTATGCAATAGGATAGGTTTAGGCATGTGGTGGATTTCAGGTAAAACGACCTATCAAACCGATTTAATTAATTTTATTTCTAATTTTCAAGGAGATAAATATGCGCAGATTATTGGACGGTCTGACCAACTAGAAAGGTTTAAAGACAGCTTGTACCTTACTGTTTTTGAACAGGCAAAAAGCTTAAACATTCGCTACATAGAACCTTGGCCATACGAGTTTCAATACCATACCCACGATAGCATTTTACAAGACTTTAATTTATGGGCGGATGCTAATTTTTCGGCTACAGCTACTTGTCCAATTTTCAATGCTATTAATGATGAAGTGCCCCATTTAAATGACCTGTACATCTACCCCAACCCAACCAATAACTTTTTGAATATCAACCTTACATTTCCATTTCAAAATCTTGAGATTTCCGTTTATAATTTGAGCGGAAAAAAAGTTTTAACGGCTATTAACCAATTACAAATACCCATCAGTCACCTTCCAAACGGGCCTTATTTAATACAATTAAATATGGATGATCGAAAAGTGGACAAAAAATTTATTAAAATAGATTAGGAAGTCGGAAATAATGAAACGGAAATGTATCGCATAAACCGGTCCGTTTTTAACGCATTAAACTTTCAATACCTAACTTCTTTGACCATTAAGGTGCATACGAATCTTGCTTTATACGCAACAGCTGTTTTTTACCAAGTGAAGGACGCTATCAAAATGCTCATGATGTAACTCTAGTTGCAGCAAAACCTCCCGCTTAAACATTTTTAACCGTTGGAGAGAAATAATATTTGAAAGTTATGCTCCAAATTATAATTGGGATGGTACTTACGAAGGTGAGCTTGTACAATCGGGGGTTACGTCTATCCATTTCATTTGTAGATTTTGAAAACATCAAAAGCGCATACAAAGGTTATATTACCGTTCTGTATTAAAGTTTTTGACTTCCATGAAAGCTAAAATGGGAACAGCACCCATAATTTATCCACTTTAAAAACTGTTTCAACAATTAAACTTACCTGGGAAAAGCATTACTTTTTAGCTAAAACCTCCCCCAGTACCTTTATCAAATCAGGTGCAGATAAGAATTGGTTATATTGAAATACAATCTCATAATTTTGATTGAGCATACAGATGGAAGGATAGTTTATTTTTCCATCAATTTTAGCCAAGGCAATTGCTATTTCATGCATTCCTGTCTCCTTACCATTCGGAATATATTTAAATTTTCTTCCAGCGAATTCAATATCCGTTTCGCTTTCGGGATCAAAAGGTACAAAGTAGAAATTATCATTTAACAATTCAATAACTGCTTTGTCTTTGAAGGTTGTTTCATTCATTAATTGACAATACTTGCACCAATCGGTATGAAAAAAAACAAGTACATTTTTACTTTTAACGGCATTTAAGCTATCCACATTTTCAAATGAAAAAGTGTGTAGACTATCTGACTGCGCATAGCCTTGCTTAAAAAATAGCAGTAAAAATAAAATGAGTAGTCTACTATGTATCATTTTTGTGATTTGACATTATTTGATTATCAAATTTAAAGTTATCCATTAAAATATAATAACGACTCCAATGTTGCTCATTCTTATTAATCGAAGGTGTAACGGAAGCCAAAGAAGCCTCTAATTCCTTGATTTGGACCATACACATAAGCAGGATCAAAAGTTAAAGCATATGGGTTATTTGGCGTAGCTATTGCGTTGCCATCCGTATCAAAAGTTACGTTTTTATCAAATGGATCGTTAGTTCTAGCAATAATATTAGCATCCATGTTTTTCCATGGCGTCCAATTTAATAGATTTTTTACACCACCGTAAAACTCTAGACCTTTGATATTTGTAAAACTTTTAGTCAATTGAATATTTTGGATACTCCACCAAGGCGATTCAGCTGGTCTTGGATCATTTTCTCCCAATACAGGCAAAAGCATAGGACCATAAACATTACCAGTATAATCTAGTTTCAATCCTGCTTTTACAAACTTATAACCTAAGGTCCATGTCCCTGTAAATTGCTCTGTCAAAAGCTGTCTTTCTTTTACACCATCACTCACGCTGTATACTTCCATGGCGGTTCCACCTACCAGCAGACTAAAGTTTTTATAGGTTAAATCAACATTTAATGAAACACCATTTGACACGGCATAACCATCAAGGTTATCGTATATAATTTGGTTGGGATTGGTTTCATAATCTGCAAAAATCTTATTGTCGAAATAAGTATAAAAAGCAGAAAAATCGAAGGTCATAAATAGTCCCTTTTTTGTAAATGCTTTTTGAATCACATTTAAGTTACCATTCCAAGATGTTTCTGGATTTAAATCAGAAAGAAAAACAACGGTTCTGGAACCAGTTAAAGCAGCATGGTCCTCGGTAAATACATTGGCAACCCGATACCCACTTCCCGCACTTAATCGAACGATACTTTTCTTACTTTTTGAATGCCATTTATAATTCAATCGCGGTGTAATTATATTTCCGTGAATCGAATTATTATCATATCTAATCCCTAAAAGAAGTTTGTTGTATTCATTTAAACTAATTTCATCCTGCATAAAAGCACCTGGTAAGTAAGTATTAGAAGGCATGTTTAATGCGGTTGCAAAATCACTGGTAGCGGGCGTATTATCATCATAATAAGTATACCTCATGGTCACTCCTGACAATATATCATGTCTTAATCCAATTTTTTTATCCCAAGTTAATTGTCCGAAAGCAATGCGTTGGTCCGCAATATACCAAGTGTCGCCATACACCGAATTTTGTTGATGTGAATTGGCACTGAATGTGAATAAAACTTTTTCTTTTAGGGGAAGTTGATAAGTTCCAAATAGCTCCCAACGACTGGTGTAAATACTTTCTCCGTAAATATCATCTCCACCTCTATATTGTGGCGTCCAATCCATTTCTCCTCCCCAACGGTCCTCATAAACATACCGCGCCGCCAATGAAAAAATCCGATTGCTTTTGCGTTTAAAGTTCCATTTATTAAAAATAGATAATCGATTTTGCAAAGTCAAGTCGGTAAAATTATCGTTGTTATTATCTACCTTATTGCAGTAATTAAAATAATTCACCCCCAGTAAGGATTGAACTTTATCTCCCTTTTTGAATTTACCGGCTATATCCGCATTTACCTCTCCCCAGCCAGTAACAAAAGCATCAGCTGAAAAAAGTGGTGCATTCGTTGGATTTTTTGTAATGACATTAACAATTCCTCCAACTGCTTCAGAACCATATAAGGTAGAAGCTGGTCCTTTTACAATCTCTACCCGCTCAATCAAGGATTGAGGAATACCACTTAAGCCATAAACAGTGGAAAGACCACTCACAATTGGCATGCCATCTATCAGTACCATGGTATATGCCCCTTCTAATCCATTAATATGAATATCCCCCGTATTACACACGGCACAATTTACTTGCGGTCGCACCCCATTGACATTCGACAATGCTTCATAGACAGAAGCTGTTGGATTGGATCTAAAAAATGCTGGTGTATACACTTCAACAGGGACAGCGCTTTCTAGCTTCGACATGGGCTTCATGGTACCGGAAACAACCACTTCATCTAATGATTTCTGGTTGGCCTTTAGGTCAATATCTATGGTCGTTTTAGCATTAGATAAAACAGAGATCATTTCTTCATGTCTTTCGAACCCTATAAAAGTAGCAACTAGTGTATATTGCCCTGCTGCAATATTTGTTATGACATAATTTCCATTCATGTCAGAAATTACGCCATGATTGGTCCCCATTAGGGAAACCTTAGCGTAGGGAACTATTTCATTTCCCGATTTAACTTTTCCATTTATCGACCCATTTTGACTAAATGCCAAACTCCCTGTCCATACAAAACACATCATTATGAATACTTCTCGAATCATTTTAATTTATTTAGGTAATCAAAAACTAATTATTAGCTGGTGCAAATATATAAAGTTAGATTAGTCTAACAATTTTATTTTGCATTTATTATTAATAAAAATTTATTAAGCCTATTGGCTATAGAAAAATGAATGCTGCTGCAAAGGTGAATGGATTATGGTTGGTATCCTTATTTTTACAAAAACAGGATAGGGAAAAAGAAGTATAATACACATTGAGTTTCACAACTGTTTTGTACCTTAGGCAAACTGAATGATAGTTAATTACCGTCAAACTTAACCGACCTATAAGAAATGAACCGAATCCTATTTATATTATTGCTGACTTTTAACTGGAGTGGATTTTCCCAAACCCAAAGTGAAATGAACAAGACAGCACGGGTCGCTTATAAAGAATCAGACAAGCAGCTCAATGAAATCTATCAAACTATTTTATCAGCTTATCAAACCGATTCCGTATTCATTGACAATTTAAAAAAATCACAACGCATTTGGATCCGATTTCGAAATGCGGAAATGGCCATGAAATATCCCGATTATTCCGTCATCCATTACGGTTCTATTCAGCCCACATGCGAGGCATATTATTTAAAGGAATTGACTGATCAACGCATTAAAACCTTAAAAATTTGGGTCCGTGGCGTAGCGGAAGGAGAAACCTGTAATGGTTCTGTAAAAATCATTCCGGAAATTGATGCAGCATACATGCAAAAGGCCCTGATTCAAAAAGACAGTAGCATTTGGTTGACCACTAACATGAAAAAGGACCATAGAATTATTGGTTATAAAAGTAAAGACCTCCAATCGACCAAAATGATTCTACTGTCCATATTCACCAACGAAGTCGAAAACAATCCTTTTGAGTGTGTTTATGGTGCCTATTACGAAACCAATGAAATGAAAGATTTAAAGTTAAAATATGTCGCGACTGAAAAGGAATTTTTAAAAATTGCAATCCTGCAACAAGGTAAAATAATAGACCAGGTGTACATGCTCAAAAAATGTTTTGAGTTTGAAGCATAGTATAAAAGCAATGGCTTAAAAAAATTAAACTTACCCTTAAAATAAATCCGCTAAATCAAGAGGAACAATATTTGACAAAAAAACAAAACACACATGAAAACATTCAAAAAAGTTAAAATTGAGCATACGAAATTAGAAAAAGGAATCAATTACTTTGGCAGTACAGATTCGATTTATGTGGACGGACAATTGCACAATGTCGGCAGTCGGGTTTTAGCACTCTGTGTTTTGAGTGAAAAGGATGGCTGGAAAAACAGGATTAATTTTCAAGAAGGTCTTCAAATTTCGGGAGACATTGACCGAAGTGCTTCCCTTTATAAGGATGGTAAACTATACGTAGTGGCCATTAATGGTGCTGTGTTTTATTTAGAAAACAATACTTGGATTACCGAACATGCGCCAGACGATACTTTGGCAAAAAAATGGTTATTTAAAGCCTTTCATGATCCCGAAAACGATAGAATTGTAGTTGCAGGTGGTAATAGCGGTAAACCTGGTGGCTATTCAGCGTATAATAGCATGACTTATGTTTATGAAAATGGGAAATGGGCTAAGTTTGCAAATAAAATTCACGCCCAGGAAGGTAAAGAAAATATTGCCTTACGAAAGAGCAGGCCCTACGAACACATCTCTGATATAGATTTTGAATTTTGTTACGATCATCAATTAAAACAAATGGTAATGCTAGGCGTTAATTATTCGTATACCCTTAATGGAAAAAAATGGGAACACCATGAATCAAAGGGCATTGGAGAAATTGCTTTAAGCAGTAGAAAAATATTTCATGTGAAAGCGCTGGAAAAGACATTCATTTTAACGGCGGATGGCACTTTATACCAATACAGTAAGGAATCCATTACGCCTTATGCCAACATTGATTTAAAAGACCTTACTTTCTACAATTGTGGCAGTCATTATAGCGACGAGAAAGGTTGCTTGTTCCTCACCGACAGTGATGGAAGCGTTTTCACCGTGGAAATTAGTTGAAAATGACTGGAGAGGTTAGGTGCTAGATGTTAGATACTAGACTTCTTTTCGGTATTTATAAAAAATGTTTATTTTTATACAGCCCAAACCAATATTAACACTACGCAATGGAAGTAACACCTCAACACAATGAACGCATAGCAAAATTGAAGTTTTTTTCCGTTTACCCACATTACGTCACCAAGGTAGAGAAAAAAGGCAGGACAAAAGAGGAGTTGCATCAAGTGATCACCTGGTTGACTGGTTTTGATGATCACAAAATTCAAGCACTCATCACCGAAGAAGTAAGCTTTAAAGTCTTTTTTGAACAAGCAAATATACATCCCAATGCACACTTGATAACAGGGAGTATTTGTGGTTATAAAATTCAAGATATCGACAATACATTGACACGGCAAACAAGGTATTTGGACAAATTGGTGGATGAATTGGCCAAGGGCAAAAAAATGGAGAAAATTTTACGCGAAACGAAATAATAAAAATCATAATCCGGCTGTACAGTAAGAAGAATCGTTACAAAACTTCCCGACTAATTTGCCCATTATAATAAATAAAAAATGATGAAAAAAAATATCCTTTTCTTTATAGTCCTTGTGCTCGCTGCCAGCTGCGGCAATAAATCCATTATTTATAAGGACCCCATACCCGCACACGACAGCTTAAGGATATTTTCAAAATTCATCAACGAAGAGCGCGTCATTAATATTTGGACACCACCTAACTATGACAGTACTACAGACAGTTTGATGGTAATATATATGCCTGATGGTGGAATAAAGGAGGACTTTCCGCATATTGCAAATACATTAGACACGCTCATTAAGCAAAATAAAATGCCGAATGTAATACTAGTAGGCATTGAAAACACAGTAAGAAGAAGAGATTTAGCAGGTCCATCAAATATTGAATATGACCTAAAGTACATACCAAATCCGGGGGGGGCTGAAAATTTTAGAAAATTCATTAAAGAGGAATTATTCCCTGAGATCGATCAACGGTACAGCACCAACAATCAAAAAGCCATCATAGGAGAATCTTTGGCCGGTTTATTCATTATTGAAACTTTAATTTTAGAACCAACTATGTTTGACTATTATATTGCCATGGACCCTTCCTTGTGGTTTAATGAAAATTATTTGGTTAAAAATTTTGAAAGTTTAACCGAAGAAAATAATTATGCAAATAAAAAGCTTTGGTATGCCGGGTCAAGTGTAACGGATATTTCTACCTATACCAATAAATTAGAACAGAAATTGAAAGATTCAAAAGGTGAATTAATTTGGAAGTATGAAGATGAACCGAATGAAAAACACCATACCATCTATAGGGCGACTAAGGAAAAGGCGCTGATTTGGATATTTAGCGATTTCCAATAAACGATTAAAAATGGCTCCTAAATATTTGAAAACTGTCCATGCAATTAAAATAAATTGCAGTTAGTATTGTGCAACTTATTAAAATACGAAAATGCAAAGACTATTTCTAACATTATTTATATTGCTATTTATCATTCCAAAATGTTTTGGACAGCATAGCTCAGGTGTGGAAAAAAAAGGTATTTATCTGGGATTAAGTCTTGGTACTTGGGTTCCTGACAATGCAAATAAAGTTTTGGGAAAACCACTATTACTGGGTTTTCTTGTTGACTTTAAAGACGAAAAAAATGCTTACGGTTTAACATTTGATTTAATAGGTTGGCCTAACCATCACACCACAGAACCTATTAAAATAAAATTTGGGGATAGTATTTTGACAAGAAATGAATTTTTTGGTGCACATTTAACAATTGACTACGCTCGAGAGTTGTGGCGTAAAGAAAGGCTTATTTTTGAAGGGATTTGCGGTATTGGATATGGCAGACTTACCTACTACAATCCAGACAAAGACACTGAAATCGGAAAATCTAGTATTATTTTAAATCCCGGACTAAGTTTTCGGTACTTAATTGGTCAAAAATTATTCTTACAAGTTAAAACACAGTATTGTATAGCAAATTACAACCTAAATGACAATGTCAGTACAAACTTACAGGGAAATTATTTGACCACAAAACTAATATTTGGTAGCAGATAATAGAAATAAAAGCGGGGCATAACAACAGTTATCAGCCATAGCAAGTTAGTGCTAAACCAAAAGTTTTTACCTATTTATAAAGTTTATCAAATCTGTGGTTGGCATGGAGAACAGAAATAGTAAAACAAAATCATAGATTTAACTAGTTGATAAATAGAAATCTATTGTATTTTAAGTGGCAACATTTCAAATACAAACTGTTAGCAATAATCACGCTATAAATAGTTACAGTAACTACTTATGGCGTGATGACACGATCATCTTTCCTCACAATCGCAATATTCTCCATTCTCTGTCGATATTTGACTTTCACATACGTCCAATCCAACAACTTCATACATTCGATCTCCTTGAGAATTTTTAGCAACACAATTTGATTTATCTTTATTACATGAAGATAAAATCATTAACAAGCACAATACTGGGAAAAGTTTCATAATTATATTTTTTTATATTATATTTATTATAACAGATGGCATAAGAAATTATTGCTTTATTCAGTTAAAAAAATCGTAATATGTAGGAACAATAATGAATTTAGAATTCTAATGGAGAATACTTTAAAGGAGGAATGTTCAATTTAAAGAAAACGAATAGGTATACTCCCCTTTCTCCTGTATTTGGCGCATTGCTATGCATTCGCTTAGTGCTTATCAAATGCCCTACTCTTCTTGCACAACACCGTTAACAAACAAAATGAAAAACACCTTATTTACACTTATCCTATTCATTTCAAATTTAGCATTGGGACAGCAATATGATGGTTTGCATATTGAAAAAAACAACGTGGATAAAGACAACAGCATTTACACGTTTGGTAAAACATTTGTTTTTAATTTCAATATTCTAGCTAATAATTCAGACTATTTTATTCAAAAGAATGAAACAGATACTTTTGTGCTTACTGAAAATATGGACTCGCTTAAAATTTCAGAAATTCACTTAACCGTATTAAAACCCAAATTATTTAAAAGGACGAACTTAAGACAAACCGAAGTCTTATACAGTTATGCGCCAAATCCAACTTCAGTATCCTCAACAGGTATTGTTGAAAATAATATAAACATATGGATGCACCCACCAAGAAATGGGTTCTTTAAATCATTAGAAACTTGTCCATTTCCTTATATAAAACTAGACAAACCAATTGGATATAAATGGTCGGATAGTATGCGTATTGGCAATCATTGGTCGGATAAAATATGGGGAGAATGGGAAGGTCGATTATTACTAAAATATGATTATGAAATTATTGGTAAAGAAAAAATAGATACGGAGTTCGGAAAAATAGATTGCATAGTCGTTAATGCGGTAGCCAATTCAAGGATAGGACAATCGAAATTGACCGCTTACTTTTCTGAAAAATATGGATTTGTAAAATTAGAATACACGCTATTTAATGGCATCAAAATTGATTTAAATCTTGGTCAAATCATTAATGGCTCCATTTTAAGAGACGGAAAAGATTTTTTTGAAAACAAGTATAAATAACTACTATCAAAAACGGTTCAAACGCTACTTTTATGACTTGCTGATTCACCATTAAAGGCAATTCAAATGTCCATATTACCTGGATTTATACTAGAGACTTAAAAGCGTCAAAATTTCATTCGTAATTGGCCAATCCAATAAAAGTAAGGGGAGCTGTTGCCAGTGTTCGTTAAAAACGCTGCAATCACCTCCCCTCTCTCACCTAACTACTACACTTCACTTATTAAAATCCATAAAAACATAAACATCACTTTTTCTCCCATTAATGAATAACTATTTTTTCTGAAGTATAGCATAAATTATTAGAAAGGTGAATGTAATATTGCCCTGCTGCCAATTCAGAAATATTAATTTCCACTTTGGCAGTATTGGATGTGGATTGGGAATACACCACCTTACCTACAGCGTCATATATTTTAATGTCCAATGCTTTTTGCTCATCCATTTCTACAATTAAAATATCGGTAGTTGGATTTGGGTATATTAAAATGGCATGCTCGTTGGTGCTCCCTTCATTTAATCCAACATTATTGACCATGGTACAGCTTGTGGTGTCCACACAACCATTCACACCAATTACCTTACAAGCATAATTACCATTGATTGTTGGTGAGAATGATGGATTGGTTGCGCCTGAAATTTCAGAGAATAAGTTATCACAATCTAACCACTGATAGCTCGCTGCCGTTGCATTTACGAATAAGCTACCCGCATTAAATGAAATGGTTCCTGCAGTGATACTATTTACCGTTAAATTAGTAGTGATAATACTATCACAGCCGTTTGAAGTGGTAATGGTATCCTTATATATTCCCGTATTGGTCAACATATTGCCGGTTGGAGAAATATAAAAATCACAAACCGTAAGCGTAGTGCTTGTAGCCCCAACAGGGTTAATGGTTAAAACTGTGGTGATGATGCTATCGCAACCATTTACACTTGAAGTAGTATCCGCATAAGTCCCCGAATTGGTTATTACCGTACCATTAGCTAATGTGTAGCTATTACATGCTGTAACACTTATGCTTGAATTACTGCCAGAGTAGAGACTTAAATTGGTTTTTACAATGGAGTCGCAACCAGCGTTTGTCACCAAGGTATCGATTACCAACTGATTGGTGAAATACCAATTCCCATTAATTAAAGCAGAATCACAAGCGATTAAATCTAACAGGGTATCTTGTGGCTGGGGAAGGATAATCGTCAACGAAATGCTATCGGTACAACCAACCTTATTCACCAATTTTAATTTTACCTTTCCACTATCCGTGAAAGCAGGAAAAAACGTGACATTACCAGCTGTGAAATTGTCCCAGACCTGATCATCATTAAAATCCCATAAATACAAGGAATCTGCATTGGTTGATGTATTCACCAGGGTGATTGAGTCGCCCGCACAATTGGATTGCACCGTAAAATTAGGTATCGGGTTGGAACAATTTAAAACTTCAAACGCTCGCCCTGCATAAATTCCCCATTCTCCTAAAGAGTCCTTATAGCGTACATACAATTGATGAACACCTGCAGCAAGGTTTGTAGTCGGTGCACTAAACAAATGGTCAACAGTATCTGACGGCGCAAAGGATGGTAGCATCACGCCATTACCATAGCCGGGATCCGTATCAAAAAAGTATTCCGCATTGGTAATATTTACACTTGCCATAGTGTTTGCGGCTTGCTCCATAATATAAATGGTTCTTCCTGCATAAATACTCCATTCTTCATTTTCATCTTTTAGTCGAATAAAAATTTTATGATAGCCTGCTGATAGTCCGCTCGTATTGGCTAAAAAGTTTAAGTCAACACTGTCGTTTGCAGTAAAGGAAGGGAATGCTATGCCGTTTCCATAGCCAGGATCTGTATCAAAAAAGTATTCCGCAAAAGTGATATTTGGTGGCGCACTTACCGTTGGGATTGGTGCAAGAATATGAATTGCTCTTTTGGCGTATATTCCCCATTCATTATTACTGTCCTTAAACCTAATGTATAAAAAATGATACCCTGCTGCAAGACCAGTAGTATTTGCCGTAAAGTTAAAGTTGACATTATTGCTGGCCGTAAATGATGGAATCGGCGTACCGTTTCCATAACCCGGATCACTATCAAAAAAGTACTCCCCACTATTTATCGTTTGACAGTGTAAGCTAAATGACAGTAAAAATGCGATTGAAATTATTAAATACCTCATAATAATATATATTCTTTAGTGGTTATTATGGGTTAGTTTGTCCTTTTACTTGAATGATTAAGTTTCCACCTATTGGTAGGTTTGAGTTTTGGATATTCACTTCATTTACTTGAGGAATACTTGCTTCGCGACCATACATAAAACCAGAGGTACTTGCACCATCTTCTTGCCAAGGACTCGTTCCCCCTGTAATTCCAATATCAGTGCCATCTGAACCAGCATTTAGAGCCGGTGAACCAGCTTGTAAATTATAATCATCCATAGCATCAAAAGCAGTTAATGTAGCTTTAGAAACAAATAGCGGATCTACACCTTCTAAATTACCAGACCCTGAATTGGGAAACGTAATGTCAAATACATTATTAGAAGTAGAGTAAGATATATTATTGGTGTAAATATTCCCATCTTGACTAGTGGCATAGTGATTGGGTGACATGCCGTGAAAAATATTATTGTTAAAATTTACTTTTTTGGAGACCTGTGAAGTGGTAACTGTAGAAATGAAATTATTGTTGCTGAATGTTGCAAAATGATAGGCATTTCCTACATAGGAATTGCTTCGAATAATATTGTTTTTAGCAACTATATGACTCTGACCTTGTGCAGCACTTGTGGTAGCAATATTCAAAATTTGGTATACAATATTATTATTAATCGTGATATAAGAAACGTATTTATTAAGGACTAAAGAATAGGTGATGTTGCAAAACCTAACAGTAACACTATCAATAAACTTTGTATTGGAACTCGAGTAAGAATTTCCTTGAATACTTAAACTCGAGATTTCAAGACCTTCAATAGTCGACCCCGTTGATGTAGTGCTTGCTGAAGTTCTGAGCAGTATATTATTCACTTTTGAAATTGCCGGATCTTGTTTGTTTGTGTTATAACCATCTCCAATTAAATGGATTTTTTTTGTAATGGTAGTATTCGCATAAATGGTTGGTGAACCAACTACATAAATAGTATCCCCATCACTTGCAGCATCAACCGCAGTTTGAAGGACTGCATATTGTGCCGGTGAATCAATATTATTGTCAACCGTTAAAATGGTAGCATGACCAAGAAGAGTACTACAAAGTGTTACAAATAATAAGTTTAATTTTTTCATGATTTTTTTAATTGTTGCTAAACTTCAGCGATTAGTTTAAAATTTTTTCTTTCCGTATTTAAGTCCAAAGATATGGGCATGGTTACCAAATTGTCATAGGGTATTCCCTATGTACAGAATTTTAAATGGTTTAAAATCTAATCATTGAAAAATAAGTAGGGATAAATACCTGTGCTTACAAAAGTGAAAATGGTCTTTCACGGGTAATGTTTACCATAAATGCCAATATTACGCATCCGTTAATTACAACACTTTTTAATTTCAAGGATCAAAAAATGCTAAGTTTTTTTTAAAACTTCAATTTATTGACTTACATCAATAAGTTTGGTAGAAAACAACAGTAGTTTTGCCCTCGAAAAATTAACTACAAATTAAAATGGAATTAGCAACATTAGATACAAAAGTGACGGGGAGCGCCGAAAGTCAAGAACGATTAGAAAAAGCATTAATACATATTCAAAATGGTAATGGCGTTATTTTAACTGACGACAAGGACCGGGAAAATGAAGGGGACCTGATATTTTCGGCCCATAACATGACAGAGGAACACATGGCATTGCTGATTAGAAAATGCAGTGGTATTGTATGTCTTTGTTTGACGAATGCAAAAGCAGACACACTTAACTTACCTTATATGGTAAAGGAAAATACGAGTAGTTTTCAAACGCCGTTTACCATAACCATTGAAGCAAAAGAAGGGGTAACCACTGGCGTTTCTGCCAAAGATAGGATGACCACCATACGTGCTGCTTGCAATGAAAATGCGAAAGACAGTGACTTGGCTAAGCCTGGACATATTTTTCCTTTGAGAGGAAATGACCAGGGTGTACTGGGCAGAAAAGGACACACAGAAGGCAGTATAGATTTAATGAAATTGGCTGGCCTAAAACCCGAAGCTGTGCTCTGTGAATTGATGAATGATGACGGAACAATGGCGAATGCAGACACAATTACACAATTTGCAAAAGCACATAATTTGATGGTCCTTTCCATACAGGATATTATTCATTATCGTAAATTTGTTAAAGACTATCAATAAATGAACGATAAAATCGAACTCATCCATTTCCTGAAAAAGAATATTGAACTTGAAGATGAAGAACTAAAAACAGTATTGTCTTATTTTAATACCATCAAAAAAAGTAAGCATGAAATTTTACTAGCGAATGGAAAAAATAGTCAGGTCAGTTATTTTGTGAAAAAAGGTTGTCTAAGATTGTTTTACATTGATGATCATGGAAAAGACATTACGCGGTATATCGCATTTGAAAATCAATTCGCGACTGAACTCGTGAGTTTTATTACCAACCAACCTGCCCAAGAATCTATTCAAGTTATTGAAGATAGTGAACTGTTTTACATTACGCACGAAGACTTTAGAATGCTGATGCAACGAATGCCTAAATGGAAAGATTTTTATAGTATCTATTTAGAAAAAGCCTATGTGAATAATGCTAAAAGGTTGATTTCTTTTACCACACTAGATGCAGCAGAGCGCTACAAACAATTATTTAAAATAAATCCAAACATTGTAAAGCGACTGCCCAACAAAATTGTAGCCTCTTACATCAATATTTCTCAAGAAACTTTAAGTAGGATCAAAACTAAAATTTACGCTTAGTAACCCTTTCTACAGGCTGGCTATTAAATAAACAAACATCTAAAAATAAAGAACATGAAATACGCATTATTACTCTCATTATTCTTACTACAAATTATTGCGCTTGCGCAATCGAATGATAGCATTACTAGCCCCAAAAAAGTTGATGATAAATTGTTATTGACTATTTTTCTTAAACACGATCAAAGTATGAATTTATACGAAATTGAAGAGATAAGGACCGACCAAGGGTTTTATGAAAATTTTCCACCAGAAGGGGTTGCTGTAGTCAATTGGTTCGTGGTGATGGGTATTGGTCAAATGGTGGTATTAGAACTTCCTGCTTCAAAGTTAGCCGCTGTAAATTTGGCCATTGAACGGACTGCTTGGAAAGCTTTTAAAACAGAAATTTACCCGACTTACGACCTGTATCCTATAGTAGAAGATAAGTTGAAAAATAAATCAAAAGTAACTTACTAGGTTTTTGAAGGTCGCACATGCTGGTGTGAAATAAATTTCTAAGTTGCCAACAAGGTATAAAACAACAGAGATTTTACCAACAAGTACGTGGACTAAAACTATAATAAAATAACTATGGCTATTTACGCAATTGGAGACATACATGGTTGTCTAAACGCTTTGAAAACCATTTTTCAACAGGGCTTGATAAAGGCGCATGACAAAGTAGTTTTTCTGGGCGACTATATCGACAAGGGCAACGACAGCAAGCAAGTATTGGATTGGTTAATTGCAAAAAGCAAAGTATTTGACTTTGAATTTATACTTGGCAATCATGAAATAATGATGACGGCTGCCAAAACCTCTCCGGTGAAATTTGTAGCTTGGACAGAAAACTATGGTGGCAACCATACTTTATACTCTTACAAAATGGAGGACAACCTAAACTGGATGCATGACATAGATCCATCCCATTGGAATTTTATCGATACTTGTCTGCCCTATTTAGAAATTGGAAAATTCATTTTTGTTCACGCAGGACTAGAAAGTAACACGCCCTTGGAGGAACAAAATCAGCATCATTTATTTCATAAGAAATATGAACAGCCCCTGGAGTATGATCCTGCAAAAACGGTGATTTGCGGACATACTGCTCGGATAAATGGAAAAATAGCAGATTTTGGTCACACGATTTGCATAGATACTTTTGCACACGGTGGCATGTGGTTAACTTGCTTGAATGTAGAGACTGGCGAATTTTTAAAAGCGAATGAAATGGGAGAAACAACAGAGGGTACACTCCAACGATTTACAAACAAAAAGCAAAACATCTTCCAACGTTTTTTACCCAAGCGCTGGACTTCCTGAATAAAATGGAATGGCAAATAAAAACAATGCACAACACTGCATTCGCCAACCTCACACTTATCCCCCACTATTCCACTAAACAAAGTCTAAATTCATACCAAAACACTAGCTTTAAGTGTTTATTTATTATTTTGTGCTAAAAGTCAACGCTAAAAGGCTAAAAACAGAAAAACACTAATTTTAATGTTTTAAATTTTGTGCTTTACTCGGTTGTTGTAATTAACTAAAAAATGAAAAACACCTTATTACTAATTTTGTTATTATTTATTATCTCTTGTAATTCCACTAATAAATTGAATTTAGAAGCATTTTTAAAACGATATTTTAATGATGAAAATATTCGAAAACAAGAAGCTTGAAGCAACACAAAAAAAGTAAATCGTATTGCTAAACAACGTACCATAAATGGTTACTTTTACTCAAACCTAAAAAATTAAAAAAAATGGAAATTGCAATTAAAATTCTAACAGGTATTATAGCCTTTGTTCACTGCTACATCTTATTTTTCGAAATGTTTGCGTGGGAGAGCAGAGGAAAAAAAGTATTTACTAGTTTTCCTGATGCATTATTTGGACAAACAAAAGCTTTAGCAGGAAATCTTGGCTTGTATAATGGTTTTTTAGCAGGCGGATTAATTTGGACATTTTTCATTACTAATGTCGAATGGAATTTAAATATCTCTCTTTTCTTTTTGACATGTGTTGCAATTGCCGGTATCTATGGAGCAATAACCGCGGAAAAGAAAATATTTTTCATTCAATCACTACCTGCAATTATTGCTATAGTATTGATTTTGATTAAATAATAGCAGCTTTCACAACACTTTACATAACCTGTAAGGCAGCAGCAAACACCAGCAAAGCGTTGATTTATCTAATAAAAATAAGTAAATTGAAACCCATGGTTTTCGCTCAGCGCAAACAAGAAATTTAATTGCTTTCTGCTACCAACCACTCGCCTTTAGTTGGCCTTAATGAAAAGAAACAAATATGACAACAGAAATAATACTACTTATAATATTGATTATTTTGCTAGCTGTAAATTTAATGATCACTTTATCAAAAAAAATAAAGCTCGATTTTGATGTGGAGGGAAATTTAAAGGAAACAAAAAATTCACTCGTTAAGTTTGACACATCATTAGAAAGAACGGATAAATCAATTAAAGACGAATTTCAAAGAAATAGAGCAGAGACAAGTTCGTTATCAAAAAATCAAAGAGAAGAATTAGCAAAATCTTTGGATAGTTTTAAAGAAGGATTTGAAATAAATACCAAAAGACTTAATGACTTATTAAAAGATAGATTTGATGATTTTAGCAAACAACAAACCGAAATTAATCAAGAGTCAGAAAAAAGAATTAAGGCCATAAATGATACCGTCGAAAATCAACTTAAGGAGATTAGAGAGGATAATGCAAAACAACTGAATGAAGTCCGTAAAACAGTGGATGAAAAACTACAAAAAACATTAAACGAGCGCTTAACACAATCCTTTGAAACGGTTGGGAAACAACTTAAATCTGTTCAAGAAGGGCTTGGAGAAATGAAAAATCTGGCCACTGATGTCGGCGGATTAAAAAAAGTGCTCAGCAATGTGAAAATGCGTGGAGGAATTGGAGAAGTGCAACTTGAAATGCTTTTAGAACAAATACTTGCGCCAGACCAATACGAAGCAAACGTAAAAACAAAAAAAGGTAGTGCAGCAACAGTTGAATTTGCTATAAAATTGCCAGGAAAAAATGAAGATGATTCTGTCGTTTGGCTCCCCGTGGATGCTAAGTTCCCCAAAGATGTATATGAAAAACTGCAAGCAGCTTATGATGATGGCGATTTGGACAAAATTCAGTTTGCTCAAAAAGAATTAGACACTACAATAAAAAAGATGGCCAAAGATATTAGCGAAAAATATATTGACCCACCAAATACAACAGATTTTGGCATTATGTTTTTGCCTTTTGAAGGAATTTATGCAGAAGTAGTAAGAAAGGCAGCCTTACTCGAAACCTTGCAAAGAGATTATAAAATAATCGTAACGGGACCAACCACCTTAGCTGCAATTTTAAACAGCTTACAAATGGGATTCAAAACACTTGCCATACAAAAAAGAAGTAGTGAAGTATGGCATGTTTTAGGAGCGGTTAAAAAAGAATTTGAAAATTTTGGCGGAATGATGGCCAAAGCGCAAAACAACATCAGAACAGGCTTAAACCAATTAGATGATGTAATGGGTAAAAGAACAAGGGCCATACAAAGAAAATTAAAAGATGTGGAGACGTTAGACGAAATAGAAACCACTAAAGTATTTCCCGAATGGAAAGAAGATATGATCGATTTTGAAGATAAAGATTAATGGATAAAACAATGCTGTGTGCATCACATTAAATGCTACCGAAATTATTTCAATCATCCTATTTTTAATCAGAATACAGTTGAAATTAAGTATGGAAACCAATAATTTGCCCAGCATTCTATACATGGATTAAAAATCCTTTATAACTTCAAGAAAACCCATGCCGCAAAACACGAGCACCCCCTCTCTTGTTCAAGTTTAACCTAACATGCATCCATTCAAACAAATAAAGCATAAACTCACCCCAAAGTATTAGCTTTTAAGCTTTTATTTATTACATTTGACTACTGACTTGTTTTTAAGCATTTACACCTTTTGGTCTAGGGTTTATTTTTAAATTAACGCGTAATAAATAGTAAATAACGGTTAAAACAGGGTTAAACAATATAAATAACAACAATCTTGGTGATTTGTACTTTACTCAGTTGTTGGTAAACATGGATAATATTACTGACTCAAGTCAACTAACAAAAAATAAATATCTGATGAAAAAAATTATAATTATAATACTTTTTTTAAATGGCTGGAATGTTTTCTCACAGGGACCCACTTATGACTGGATAAAAGGAATTGGCACAACAGGAGACCAAAGAGGAAATTCAATTGCAGTAGATAATCAAGGTAATGTATATACAACTGGATATTTTTCAAATACAGTTGATTTTGATCCTGGTCTAGATTCACTTTACCTATCAGCTAATGGTGGCTATAATATATTTGTGCAGAAATATGATTCCTTAGGAAATTTGCTTTGGGCAAAAGGGATTGGTAATCCGTCTACATATGGAAATCTTTCTACTGATGAAGGCAATAGCATTGCTTTGGATAACAATAATAACGTATATGTTACAGGAAGATTTACAGGGTATGTTGATTTCAACCCTGGAGGGATACCTAATTATTTACAAAGTAACGGCAGTATGGATAATTTTATCCTAAAACTAAATCCATTGGGTCAATTTGTTTGGGTGAAAAAAAATGGTGGAGTAGCTACTATTATCATTCAGGATATTGAATGTGATAAAGTCGGAAACACATATTTAACAGGAAGATTTAGCGGTAATGCTGATTTTGATCCAGATCCTAACGCAACAAATAATGTTTCTTCCACTGTTGGTTCTGGTTATGATATTTTTATCCAGAAATTAAACCCATTAGGCCAATTAGTTTGGGTCACTACCTATACTGGTGATATTCAACCACAGTCCTTGTCTGTTGACTCATTGCTTAACGTATATATAACAGGTAGATATAGATTTACTATTCAATTTGACAATAACAATTCTATTACATCCAATAACTCCTCATATGATGTTTTTGTTTTAAAACTTAGTTCTGCTGGGTTGTACTCATGGGCTCAAACAATTAGCGGTACAGGTATGGATATGGGGACTGATATTTTTGCTACCAACAGTGGAAACGTGTATATATCAGGAACATTCACCGATACTATAGACCTTAACCCTCAAGTACCTATAGATTTACATTACAGTAATGGGTATAGTGATATTTTCTTCCAAAAATTGAATGCTATTAACGGAAATTTTATTTGGGGGAAAACAATTGGAGGTATCCAAAACGAATTGGCCTCTTATATTGTGACCGATAATAATGAGAATTTATATATAACCGGAACCTTTAGACATACTGTTGATTTTAACCCAGGCATAGGAGTAAGTTTACAAGGTGGTTCTGGTCTCGAAATATTTACAGAAAAACTAAATAGTAGTGGTGATTTTGAATGGGTTAAAACTTTTGGTGGTACAGGTGGAGATTACAGCAAATCAATTGCAATAGATAGCGCTTGCAATCTTTATTGTACCGGTGCATATGGTAATACAATCTCGTATTCTACCAATAATGGATCAATGTCTTTAACACATTATGGTCAGACAGACATCTTTGTAAGTAAATTAGAGCAATGCAAAACAACTACGGGAGTAGATCAACTACAAGAGTGCGCCCCTTTTTTATGGATTGATGGTATTACTTATATGACTAGCAATTATACAGCAACTGATACATTAATCAATGCGTTGGGGTGTGATTCAATAGTAACCTTGAATTTGACAATAATAAATAACTCGCTAGGGGTGGATGTTCAAACAGCTTGTAATTCTATGACGTGGATTGACGGAATTACATACACAACGAGTAATAATACTGCAATGGATACATTAACCAATGCATTGGGATGTGATTCAATAGTAACCTTGAATTTGACAATATTAAATAGCTCGTTAGGGGTGGATGTTCAAACAGCTTGTGATTCTTTGACGTGGATTGACGGAATCACATACACAACGAATAATAATACCGCAATTCATACATTAAGCAATGCATTGGGATGTGATTCGGTAGTAACACTTAATTTGACCATAATTAATAGCAAGATAGGCATGGATGTTCAAACAGTTTGTGATTCTTTGACGTGGATTGACGGAATTACATACACAACGAATAACAACACTGCAACTCACACATTAACCAACACGTTGGGATGTGATTCAGTGGTAACACTCAATTTAACAGTCGATCCAATAGACAACTCAGTGCTACAAACAGGCATCACTCTATTTGCAAATGAATCTGGTGCTAGCTATCAATGGCTCGACTGCAATAATAATAATTCAATTATTTCTGGAGAAACATCACAGACATATACAGCAACTTTAAACGGCAGTTACGCTGTGGAAATAACGGAAAATGGTTGTATCGACACATCCTCTTGTTTCTTTATTACAAATGTCAGTTTAGAAAAAGATCCATTTTTTAATCAAGTAGTCATTTATCCAAGTCCAAGCCAAGGACTAATAAATATAGATTTAGGTAGTTTAAAGAATGTTTCTCTAAAAGTTTATAGCAGTACAGGTCAACTAATATATAATGACGAAAACATAAACATACCATCTTACCAGTTTGAAGTTAAAGCAAGTAACGGAGTTTACCTTATAGAACTTAATTCAAACAAGAAAAAACAAAAATATAAATTGATATTGGAATAACAATTTGCTAATAAAAAGCAAATTTCATAGCTGTTTCGCACCTTACAACAACGAAAATTTACTCAGCCGTTAACATTTAAAAAACTGCATGATGAAAACAAAAATTACATTGCTATTACTATTACTGGTTCAAATAACATTTGGACAAGATAGAACCGACTACTTATCCAATAATAGCATTGATTTAAGAAAGAATAGTCCGGTAATAACGGAAACTGATTTTAATATTATTGGTTTCGGCGCATTGCACGGAAGTGCGAAAACTTATGACGCTGAGCTTAGTTTGCTAAGTTCATTGGTAGAAAAAAATGATTTGGATTACTATATCATTGAAACTAATTATAGTCAAGCGTTCTATTTTCAAGAATACCTCAATACAGGAGATGAAAAGCTATTGAAGGAACTGACCCTATCTTTCCAAACTATGGTTGCTCAAGAAGGAACAATCGAAACTTTTAATCACTGGAAAAATATACGAGCCTTAAATTTAAAACACCCTAATCAACCAATTAAAGTGATTGGTTGTGACGTAGTAAATGAATACCGTTTTCCAATAAAACATATTTTGCATTTAACAAAAGACGATCATACTTGGAAAGCACGACAAAAACTAAAGGAATTGAGTAATCAAAAGGAATTAGATTTTTCAATGTGGGATAAAGAAATTAATTCCATTATAAAACCTTTCGTCCAAGATTATTTAACAAACAAAGAAAAATACAAAGAACTAATCACTGACATTAAAATATTTGACCACATTATCAATAATATTAATCACAATTTCGAAGACAAAAGAGAAAGAGAAAAAATCGTTTTTGAAAACTATATGTTTTTACATCAAAAATTAAATTTATCGGATAAAAAACAATTTGCGAAATACGGTTATTTTCATATTCAAAAAGAGCGTGAAGGAAATTATCCTTCATTTTTCACTCGATTAATCGAAAATGAGGTTTACGAAAGAAATAAGGTCATTACAATAATGGGATATTTAACGGATAGTAAAGTACTTTGGGATAAAAAATATGACAAAAATGGAAATTATAAAAACTACACAACAAAAGCAGGTTTTGGTATTTCAGACTATTGGAGAGAGTACTTTAAAGGAATAAAAAATCTAAAAAAGTCGAAGCTTTCTGATTTGACCATGTTTAAATTAAATCAAGATAATTCCCCTTATTCAATTGGAACGGATTTGGTAGAAATAAAAATGTTTCTTAAAGATTATAACAAGACAAAACTAAAAGGCAAGAATACTTTACTGTTCATAGATTATGCGATATTGATAAGTGAATCTAAAGAACAAGTGCCCATTGAAGAAATGAAATAAAAACGCCCTATAACTAGGTACCTGTAAAAATAGGTGAACGATAATAAATATAAGTCTTTGCACGCGCATCAATCTTTGCACTCAACTGAATTTTCGTATCTCCGCCCCACAACACAAGGGCCATCATCCCTAAACCCATACAGCAAAACACCAGCGTCTCCTCCTCTAGCCCATATGCAACCTAAAACACAACCATTCAATTAAATAAAGTTTAAATTCACCCCAAAACACTAGCTTTTAAATTTTTATTGATTATATTTGACTAATGGCTTGTTTTTAAGCGTTTATACCCAATTTACAAATGTTTACTTTTAAATATAAGGAGTGACAAATACTTGAAAATGGTTAAAACATGCTTAAATAAAACAGATAACAACAATCTTGGTGATTTGTACTTTGTGCTTTACTCGGATGTTGTAAACATTAAAAAGACATGAAGACCTGTTACCACCTGCATATGAAAACAACACAAATAATTATTATCACATTATTAAGTCTATTCACTGTAATGGCTTGCCAAAAGAAAAAAAATAACCAGAGTCCAACCATCCATTTTATAGCGCCTCAAAATAATCTTGTGATTGAGCAAGATACAATCCTATCCATTATAGTGGAACCCCATGATGCGGAAGAAAAGATAAAAAAGGTGGAATTGCTACTGAATGGGGTCTTAATAAAAACTTTTGATGCACCTCCTTATCAATACGACTGGCAGGATGCAAAAATGTATAATGAGGGAACATTTAAATTTTCAACAATTGCATATGACAATAAGGGGGCGACTGGGCAAGAAGAAATTAATGTTGCAATAAAAGATTACCGAACTAAATATCTTGGAGACTTTAATTTTAGAATAATAAGGGAATCATGGATGGATGGAGAACAAACCACATATGATACTTCTTTCTATACTGGTGAAATTCGTAGATATGAATTCACGGATAGTGAAAATGATTTGTACTCCGATTATGATGGAGAGGAAAACCCTAATGAAAAAATTACAATAGCCTTCGAACAAAATACTAAAATCACTTCATTACTCCATAAAGATGGTAGTCTAATTACAAAGTCAGGCTACCATTATCAGCATAAAGGTGGATTTTTTGATATGGATGAAATTACATTTCGTATTGATAACCTAGGTGGATTAGGTGCTGGTTGGAACTATGATATAGTAGGAATAAGAGAATAACCCTTGCCAAGCTTGTTTAAAAATAAACATGACTAAAAACTTCAAGAAAATCCATGTCGAGAACATTTTTTGATTTCAATTTTAACAGTATTAAACGTGGATTTGCTCCCGAAAATCAGGAGATTGCCGATTTGCAATTGAAAGTAAAGAATTTGATGGGAATGTTGCGGTTTAAGTTGGCCTTGACCATCAGAAAGAAATGTCTTGAATTCAAGTAAAAACATTAGAGAGACCTAGAATTTTCACTAGGATTAGCGGAAATCACTCGACCGTTTCCGTTAGCTATCGGGATTTGTTTTGCGAAGGATGAATTCATTTGTTTGAACGGGTCTTGCCCCAATAGCTACCGGGATTATGGTTCGTTTTATTCCCTAAGTGTCTATTTTTAGGAGGTCATGATGTGCTTCGCAGTTATGTCAAGACAAAATGAACGAATTTGAAAGAAAAACGATATACAAATAGGTGTAGAATGTTAAAAAATAGTACATTGTAAAATAAAACAGCATGTAACAATATGTATATTGCATAGCTGCCCTTCGGGCTAGCAACCCCAACATACACAAACGTTGGCGGTCCATTTTAACCAACCTTACATTTTAACAATAGTAAAAAGAAAAACTATGAAAAATTTAATCTTTTCCATTACTATTTTTACCTTGATTTTTGCAAGTTGTAACAAAGATGCTGACATAAACCAAACTCAAAGTAGTTGTGATTTCAAAGACTTCAAATACTACAATGGGATTGAGCATTATTTGGGCGAATTATCAAATGACTATGTTTTGATTGGTATTGACACAACAAATAGCGACATAGAAATACAAAACTTCATTTCAACGGTAAAACAACTCGACCAAAACTACGAGTATACAATCCATAATAGCTCAAAATATAAATTCAAAGAAATTCCTGTAAAATTTAAAGCTTCAAAAAGCTGTGAAGAAATAACCCAAATAATTTCCGACTTAGAACAAAATAAAATAGTGTCTTACATTCATTTCACAATGCAAACAGATAATTGTCAAAATGCAATATGGGAGCCGGTAGGAAAACTATGTGTAAACAGCTATGGAAGTATTTTTTATGTAAAACTATTTGACGAAAACGACTTGAATGACTTAATCCAAATGATTTCAGAAACTAATACAGAATTAGTAGGACAGAATGAGTCTATGCCTAAATGGTATGAGTTAAGCGCAACAAAACACGCTGATGGAGATGCTTTAAAAATGGCAAATCATTTTTATGAATCAGGACTTTTTGAACAGAGCGAACCCAGCATATCGAAATATCCTGTGGAATAAAAAAACAAACCGCCAACACTGTATATAGCAAATAGGGCGTTTAGTGATTTACGAAAGTTCAATGCTATTTTCAAACAACACCAAGTTTTTAATTTGGCTTTTAAAATGAATAAGTTAAAAACAAAATATAAAAATATGGCGCAGTGCAAACTTGAAAGTTTATCGCTTTCTACTACCCTACTTGCCCTAAACAAACGCAAGCGTGCATACAAAGAATTTATTTATTAAAACCCACAATACAGACAAATTAAAGGCTATGAAAACCAAAACTCTTTTATTAATATTTGGAATTATATTATCAACAACCTTATTTTCTCAAGAGATTAAACCAACAAAGAGAATTAGCTTTGAAGGTGTTGTGGTAAAAGAGTATTTAGGAGATGGTGTTTTTTACATTAGTGTTAAAATTACAAAAGGTGACTTAATTGGAGCAATTGAGACATTATACTTTTCTGTAGGTTTTGATGATAACAATAAAATTGAATGCCATGGCAATGCAGACTTAGATGGAACCGGAATGAATGAAGGAAAAAAGATCAAGGGAATAATAATAGCATCAGCTGGCAAGTTCGAAAATTTTGAAACAGGTAATGTAGAAACATTAAAATGTTATCGACCAGTTGAACTCAATTGGCTTTAATTTCACAAAACACTGAAAAATTAAAACAGAAATTGGAGTTGACTGTTCTGAATATAAAAATAGCCTGGAGCTACCCATGCACAGAGCTTAGAAACAAGCTTTTTTTACATCAATTCCTTAATAAAACCGGATTTACACTGCTATCGTTTTCAGCATATGCAATGCTGTTTTTAGAAATAAATAAAGGCATTCCTTTTAAAAAACACAAGCTCTTTAACAGTTCATATCCCCCACAACACAAGGGCCATCATCCCTTAACCCATGCCGCAAAACACGGCCATACCCTACCCCTTGCTCACGTTTAACCTAACACACAACCATTCAAATAAATAAAGTTTAAATTCACCACAAAGCATTAGCTTTTAAGCTTTTATTCATTACATTTGACTACCTACTTGTTTTTAAGCGCTTACACCCATTGGTCTAGGGCTTATTTTTAAATATAAAGGAGTAATATATGCCTGAAAACGGTTAGAACACTGTAAATAATATAAATAACGACAGCCTTTGTGATTAGCAGTTAGTGTGTTTTACTCGGTTGTTACATGCTATTGGCGATTTGTTGAATTGGAGTAAACCACAGTAAAAAAATACCACCCCACAGTATACCTAACCTTGGCATTCTCTGAAAAAAGCTGCTTAACTTGCAGGAATATTTGTTACCAAGAACATTTTTTTAATTGCGATTTTACGCGGGGATTTTCCTCCCAATACTCAGGAGATTGGCGATTTTTA
>NZ_QKSB01000016.1 GCF_003234935.1 Putridiphycobacter roseus
ATTGGTAGTCACAAATATTTTGGTTTTATTAAACTAAAACCAAATGGCGACACCTTAATTTTTAGAACATATTTAGACTTATACCAGCAAAATAATGATGACAGGGTTGTTCAGCCTGGTGGTTTTTTGCAGGATCCTATCGACAGTGCATTTTATGGAACAGTTAATGTATATCGTTATTCGGACCTTGTTGGAGGTACAGCACTGTTTAAACTCAGTAAAACAGGAGAATTATTGTGGCACCAAACGTATTATGGCATTTCGGGTAATTTTAGAATTTTTAATGCCGCTAGCCTTATTAAAATTGCACCAGATAGGTTAATCATAGGCGGCACACAAACCCACACGCCAGCAGCAAATGCCGATTGGCGAGATAATACAAAAATTTTAATTGTTGACACTTTGGGTAATATCATTCAAACAAAAGTTTACCCCACCGACCAATTAGCATATGGTTGCAATGGTCTTTCCCAAACCATTGACGGCGGCTATATTTATGGGGGGCAGAATGGTACTTTTGTTCAGAATGGAAATGCAAAAAGATTTAGGGCTAGAATTTTAAAACTAGATACCAATTTAGATGAGGAATGGCGAATTATGGAAGGCATTGAAACATCACAAAGTCTAATAAACTGTGAAAATATATTAAGTTTAAATGAAACCACTTTTCTGGGTGTTGGTAGATCTATGGACACAAATTTCACTGCGCAGAATGGTGTACCTGGTACTGGTTGGCTAATTAAATTTAGTATTTATGGAGACATTCTTTGGCAAAGATTTTACCAAAAAGTATTACCAGATAATAATACAAACAATTTTCCTCGCCATGTCTTATACGACGTTGCTATCACACCAGATAGTGGTTTCGTCATGGTTGGTCAATCTCAAAATTTTGAAGCTAGTAACCCAGAACCTATTGGTCAGTTAGGTTGGTTGTTAAAAACAGATAAGCACGGCTGTTTGGTACCAGGCTGTGAGCAGTTTGATGATTTAAGTGTTGCGGAAACGGGTTTACCTCAAATAGGTTTAAAATTATACCCCAACCCAGCAAGTAATGAGTTGTATGTGTATTATGCTAATGCAAACCATCTCCAGTCAACACAAGCAACGCTCTTCAATTCACAAGGGCAACAAGTCATGCAGTTTTCTGTAAACACAAACAATACTACCTACATGATAGATGTTAGCAAATTTGCCAAAGGGCTATATGTTTTGCAGGTTTCTGATGGTAATTCAGTATTGAAAACAGAAAAGCTGGTATTGGAATAGTTCTCCATGAAATTTTTTAAACGGTTTGGTTTCACCATCCATTTCAAAAACCACTCGAACTGACAATTTGTTTTGCATTGTCCCTTCGAGTGTCCCGACAGTTTCGTCGGGATGTATCGAGAACACTTACAAGTAACATAGCAACAACTTCACCTGACACTCCAAAAAGATTTTCCTAATCTTTTTTTCCTTAAATTTGAAACTAATGTGCATTCCATCATGAGGTTAATCAGTCTATTTTACTTTATATTTCTTTTTGCGTTTTTATGCAAGGCCCAACCTGTACTTAATATCCGTTTGGATGTCGGCACAGCTGGAGCAACCATATTTTCTAGTGTTTTTGCAACTGAATCATGTTATTATGTAATAGGAAAAAGTAAAGATCTAATTCCTCCGTACCTTCAAGAAGGGGTTTTTATTAAGTTTAATTTAGATGGATCAATAGCCGATACAACCTACTATAAAAATGATTCAGCAAATTATATTCTATGGGAGAGCCCAAATTTAATTAAAACTTTGGATGGTAATTTTGCTCAAACGTTCACTGTTGCACCATTAGCAAGTGATTTTCATTTTGGCTTTATTAAACTAAACACGAATGGAGATACGCTAATATTCAAAACGTATTTAGACTTATATAACCAAAATCTTGATGATTGGGTTTTACAACCTGGTGGTTTTTTGCAAGACCCTATTGACAGTGCTTATTATGGAACAGTTAATGTTTCTCGATATTCAGATTTAGTAGGTGGTACAGCACTGTTTAAAATAAGCAAATCAGGAGAGTTATTGTGGCACCAAACGTATTATGGCATTTCGGGTAATTTTAGAATTTTTAATGCCGCTAGCCTTATTAAAATAGCCCCTGATAGACTAATGATTGGGGGTACTCAAACGCATACTCCAGCAGCAAATGCCGATTGGCGAGACAATACAAAAATATTAATTGTTGACACTTTGGGTAATATCATTCAAACAAAAGTTTACCCCGCCGACCAATTAGCATATGGTTGCAATGGCCTTTCCCAAACTATGGATGGAGGCTACATTTACGGGGGGCAGAATGGCACTTTTGTACAGAATGGTAATGCTCGTGACTATAGAGCTCGTATTGTCAAATTGAATGCAAATTTAATGGAGGAATGGAGAATTGAGCAGGGGATTGAAACATCACAAAATTTAATGAACTTTGAGAATATTCTAGAATTAACTGACTCCACGTTTGTTGTTGTAGGCAGGTCGTTAGATACTACTGATATTAATCTTCACGGTTACCACACTGGCGGATGGTTACTAAAATTTAATTTAAGTGGGGCGATTCTCTGGAGTAGGAAATATCGTAAAGTTGAGTTTTTGGATAACGAAAACAATTTCCCAACCCACATTTTATATGATGTGGATATAACCCCAGATAGTGGTTTCGTCATGGTAGGGCAATCACAAAATTTTGAAGCTAGCAACCCCGAACCCATTGGGCAATTAGGTTGGTTAGTAAAAACAGATAAGCACGGCTGTTTGGTGCCCGGATGCGAGGAATTTGATACAGCAGGAAAGCCGCCAGTGAAACCAAAATCTGAAATTGGTTTGAAAATTTTCCCTAACCCTGCCAATGATGAATTATATATTTATTATGCATCTCAAATAGCTCATGAAAATGTAATAGCATATTTATATAATGTTAATGGGCAAATAGTAAAACAATGGGCAATCACGAGCAATTACACTACTTACATGCTTGATGTTAGCTCATTCTCAAAAGGTATTTATGTGCTTAAAATAGCTAATGATTTGGAAATATTGAAAACAGAAAAGCTGGTATTGGAATGATAAAAATGAAATATTAGCACTTTGAAGAAAAATAACTTAAACAATTGAACTGTTTAGGTAATTTTTTATACTTGATAAATTAAAATGAATAATTAATACAATAATATTTAGTAGTTTTTTAATGATCATTTATATTTATTAATAACCACAACAAGGTTTGCTCAAAATCCAAACAAACTTTAATTGCTGATTTAAAACAACTACCGTTTTATCCTAAATGTCATCATGTTTAACGAAATATACAAAAGATTAAAGTACTAAATACCTTGACAATAAGCCATAAAAAAAAGCCCCGACAATTATTGTCGGGGCTTTTTTGTACCCGAGGCCGGGCTCGAACCGGCACTCTTTTGGAACACGAGTTTGAGTCGTGCGCGTCTACCAATTCCGCCACTCGGGCATTTCTTATTTTGTGGCGTCTACCATCCCGATAGCTATCGGGACCGCCACTCGGGCATTTCTTATTTTGTGGCGTCTACCATCCCGATAGCTATCGGGACCGCCACTCGGGCATTTCTTATTTTGTGGCGTATACCATCCCGATAGCTATCGGGACCGCCACTCGGGCATTTCTTATTTTGTGGCGTATACCATCCCGATAGCTATCGGGACCGCCACTCGGGCATTTCTTATTTTGTGGCGTCTACCATCCCGATAGCTATCGGGACCGCCACTCGGGCATTTCTTATTTTGTGGCGTATACCATCACGAAAACTATCGGGACCGCCACTTCCTTTTATAAAGTTGGTAGTACTTTTTTAAGGAAGTGCAAATTTATAATTTTTTTATTAATTGCTTGCTATTTTTGCAGCTATTTCTTTTAATTCTTCTTCATTTAGAGAAAGTTTCGCGTTTGCAAAATTCATGTCATTCATTTTATTGATGGGAATCAAATGAATATGTGCATGTGGCACTTCCAAACCTATGACTGCAACACCGATTCTATTTGCAGCTGGAAAAGCATTTTTTATCTTTTTTGCTACAGATTTTGCAAATAGCATCATTTGAGACAATAGTTCATCCTCAAGATCAAAAATATAATCTTCCTCAAATTTCGGTATGACCAATACATGCCCTTTTTGTAAAGGCGAAATATCGAGAAAAGCTAAAAACTGATCATTTTCAGCAACGATATGTGCTGGAATCTCACGATTGATTATTTTTGTAAAGATACTTGCCATTATCTTGAAATATTAATCACTTTAAAATTCAAAATACCATTTGGCGTAGTAATCTCTGCAATATCACCAATTTTTTTCCCCAGCAGACCTTTACCGTAAGGAGAGTCAATAGATATTTTCTTTTCTTTCAAATCGGCTTCATTTTCAGCTACCAAAGTATATTCCATTTGCGCTTTATTTTTAACATTCTCAATAGTAACTTTCGATAAAATATAAACTTTAGAATTATCTACTTTTGAATCATCAATTAAACGTGCATTTGAAACAATATTTTTCAATTTTGCAATCCTGGTCTCTAAGTGCCCTTGCTCTTCTTTAGCAGCATGATACTCGGCATTTTCAGATAAATCCCCTTTATCTCTTGCATCTGCAATTTGCTGCGTAATGAATGGTCTGTCTACAGTTTCTAACTGCTTTAACTCATCCTTTAATTTTTTTAGACCTTCTGGTGTATAGTAACTAATGTCACTCATAATAAATTGTTTTATAAACGTAACAAGAGAGCCCTTTGGGCTCTCTTGAATTACAAAGATAATATATTTTTTAGTTTAAAGAAATCGCCAATCCAATTGTATGAATTCCACTAAATAGATTAACAGCTTGATAAGCATATTGAATCCCTAAATTATTTCTACTTTCTCCAACAATGGCATCTACGGATAAACCAGCAGTAAGTCCACTCAATGCAGTAGCTCTTCCATCTACAACATAAGTTTTACCAAAAATCCCTTTTTCGTATACGAAACCAGCCATTAAATGAAAAGCAGCATTTCCAATTTCCTTACCGTAATCGGCACCTATTCTTAATTGATCATAAGAAAAAGAATTTGCTGAAAAAGATCCTGATAAAGTTAACTTATCAGTTTCAGTAAAATTAAAATCATAAGCTGCACCAACATTCAACAAAGAAGGTAATTCAAATGCATCAGCTCTTTGCTCTAAAGAAGCTAACTCACCAGTCTCAGAATATTGAATTAAGCTAGCTAAACCATCTCCTGAATAAGCCATAGTAGGTCCAACATTTTTCAATGCAATACCAAATCTAATATTATCCTGTTCACCCGTTACATATCGAATACCAAAATCAAATCCTACCCCATTACCTTTAATATTTGCAATAGATTCAGAAATTACTTTTAAATTAAAACCGGCATAGATAGACTGAGAAAACTCATGTGCTAAACCAACATTAAAACTATTTGCTCTAGGTTTAAAAGTACCTATTCCACCTTCCGGTTGATTTACTGTAGTAATATCAATTTCACCATAAGATAAAGAAGTGATAGCCACTGAGAAAACAGTTGTTTCACTTATTCTTTGTGCAAGACCAGCAGTATTTACATTAATATTTGCTCCCGCTAACCAGTTAGTTCTATCGAACATGATTTCGGTTTTTGGCGTAAAAGCCAAACCTGCTATATTAGTATAAGTAGAGGATAAGCCAATATCACTAGCCACTCCAGAACTTCCGATACTTATACCCCTAGCCCAAGGATTGATTAATAATTCTGTAGCACCAGCGGATCCAATTCTATCCCCATTACCTGCAATGGCACTAGTACTTATCAACATCAATCCCGCTATAGCAATTGAGTTATTTATTATTTTGTTAATCTTCATAATTTTTTCCTTTAATAACCACAGATTAAATATTGTCCAAATCAACTTTTCTCATAGTTCCAAACCATTTTAATATTTTCTCACCAACACCTGGAACCTCAATATGAATAATATAAACACCACTTGCAATTGGCACCCCAACGGTATTGGTTAAATCCCAATTTAAAGAAGTCAGTGGATCATCTTTAGTATACTGTCTAATTAAAGAACCTTGCATATTAAATATTTTCACGTTACAAACTTCTGGTAAATTTGTGATTTTAATCTGATTATCTAGTCTACCATCTTCATATTCACTGTATGCATAGTAAGGGTTAGGAACCACATTAATAATGTCTAATAAACTTTCTAATTCACTTGTCACACCAGTTTGAACTCTATCCGACTCCGTAATAGAAAAACCATACTTTGGCATCCCTTTATTGGCACCTTTAGTTTCATCTCTTTCGGTGTAAGGTTTACTTACTCTAGCTTTAATAGTAACATCCGTTTCTAAATTCTCACGGAATTCAATTCCCATTGGCTCAGCAATCCAAGTACAATAATCAAATACAGCTTCATGTCCAGCTTTGGTCTTTTTAGCTAAATTAGTTTGCGCATATTTACCTTCATCATAAACTGGCATATCCCCTACAGCATCTAAGATATAAACATAATGCATACCCCCCATTAAAGGTTCACCTGTTGAAGTGACATATCTATGAGAAGGATTCCAAATCATATCGTTACCATTATCGCCACCCAACCAAGAGTTTTCACCATAAAGCATATTTAATCTTTTACCTGTACTCACGTTAATTGCATATCCTGGAAACCAACCCATTCCCTGATCTCCATCTGTTACAGGAGAACCATCTTTATTAATGGAAGCCTGACCTCTTAATTCTAATACATCAGAACCACCAACCGTTTGATTTTCATTATCATTCATTTCAATTACTGGACATTTAGTCCACAACGATTGATCACTTGTAATTATAACATCTACATCATGCATTTGAGCAATATTAAAAGTACTAAATTGCGTCGTAGATAATTTAAAATATCCTTCGTTAGCTTCTGTAGTAGGATTATCACCAGGATTCCCCATAGGCATTCCATATACTTCGTATCCTACATATTTAAATGAAGTCATGATACCATCTAACACGCCTTCCCATGATTGAGAAGCATCAGTAATAGGTGCTCTATCATAGTAATAACAAGGATTATTCACCCAAAGCGTAGGACTACATGACTCATCATCATCTGCAGGAGCAACACTTGACCCTGCTCGAATCCAGTTGGTAGTGAAGTTAATATCAGAATCCATTACACCAGATAACCAAATCTTAGAAGAATCTGCAAATTTAATGCTACTAGAAATTGGAGAAGTTGTCCATGTTGTAGAGTTTAATTCACCACCATATTCATATTGTTGCATACTTACAGAGATACCCCATTCAGGAATAATTTGTTCATTTGCTGTACCAATTGTATAATCCGATAATACTGTATCCACAGTACCACCATTAGTTCTAATCAATCTCCAATAAGTATCGGATTTAACAGCGCCTCTAGAAATTCCAGCATTTTTATCTAATTCTAAAATATAATCACCAGACTGTAAGTTTAATGGATCAATAACTTTAACATCTACTGGTCCACCACCATTAGCGTACTCCACCACATCTATTTCATTATTCTCTAAAATTTCTTGTAAAGAACTTGCTGATAATTCCAATTCATTTCCACCATTTCCTTCACCTTCAATTTGTTTAATTTTTGGTGTCCAACCATAATAAGTACCATAAACAGTACCATCTGCTTCTACACTTGGATTATGCGGTATTGCAGTAACACTTTCAATTTGACCAAAAGATGCAGACCTTCTTGAAACCAAATAAGGCGTTTTTTGTCCTGGGATTCCATCTGCAGTATTTGGATCATATTTTAAAAACTCATTATGTGCGTAAGAAACTGCGATATAATAATATTTCTTATGGTTTATTAATGTTCTATCACCAGTTGCAAATAAATCTTCCGTAATTCTAAAAGAATGTTGTAAACCTTTATCATCTCCATCAACCTTCACTTTTGGTACAGAAATTCCATCTTCTTCATTAAATTCATAATTCACTAATTTAGAAACACCATCCACAATATCACATTGTGCAACTAATCTCGCCATCTCAATTTCAGTGATATCCGATACAGAAGCATCCGCATTAATCATTTGAAAAACTTGGTATCCTTGGAATCTATATGATCGATCGTTTAAATTACCATCTTCGTCTCTAATCGGAATATTAATTTCATCAATTTCTTCATAGTCTTCAGTCCCTGTTTGAGAACCATCTAATAGAATAATTAATTCATTTTCCATTTCTTGAATACTCATTTTTGGTGCCAATGGTGGCTCCAAAATTTCAAAACAAGCATCAAATAAACTTTGTGCTTTTGAATCGGCAGTTTTCATGGCGTTAACAGAAGCTAATAAATCACCATCAAAACTTCTTCCATAAACTACACCTACAGTTAAGTTATTCAATGCACCAGGCTTTAAAGTAAAGGGACCAGCAACTTGTGCAAATCTTCTATCACCCGTGGCATTACCAGCAGAAATCTCAGACCATTCCACACCAGCAGAAACATCTGGAGCTTGCCCAGCAGCGGCTGTAGCCCATCCTGCAGGATCTGAATCACCAGGAAACATAAAGTTAGAAGGCACAGAACCAGTTAAACCATTATCCCCAAAAGTTTGTGGGTTACCTGAAGCGCCCCAAAAACCATCCATAAAGCCATAAAATTCAGGTGCTGTATCTGGATCACCCAATATACCACCTGCCACGTTGTTATAGTAAAAGAATCTTCTCATTCCCATACGTTCATTATCCGGAATACTATCTCCATAGCCTATACCTAAACCTTCGTAAGGAATACCTTTATATTCATAAGCCAATTGAGATCCTGCTGGTGTACTTTCCGTTAATGGATTATCACCAGAAGGTAAACCAGGGAAATTTACAATACCTGCATCAGCATCTTGATAAGGACCTTCAAAAAAGTCAATCCCTATTGCCGGTGGATTTGCACCCCATTTATAAGGACTAGAACCTGCATCATCATTTCCATCTCCATTAAAACAGAAACCTAATCCTCTTCCAACATCACATCCAACATAATCATCTAAATTACCTCCAATATCTGGATCAACATACTGTGCAAAATAAGCATTTTTTAATGTTTGCGTTCCTCTATTGATCATTTCATAATTATAAAATGTCATGTCATTAATTTCATCATTCGTAGCAAAAGAAAATGCTTGTGCTCTAATCTCCATACCAATAGGCTCTCCTTGAGAAGCTTGATGAATATTCCCCTTGTCATTAAATACCCACCAATTCGTTTCATCACCAAAAAGTGTTACCCTTCTATCGTCTCTACAATCCACATCATCATTAAGGTCGTACCAAGGATAATCCCCATCAATAATTGGATCATATCTCCCATTTAAACCTTCTGGTCCATTAGGGTTATCATAAAAAGGTGCTAAATAATAATCTTGTCCCAAAGAAACATCTCCATGTGCTGGCCAATTTAAAATTTTAAGCATGGTATCAGCAGATAATTCAGTTACACTTTCACATTCATCTGCTGGCAATAATCCTTGTTGACATAACCACCACTGAGAGAATCTTAAAACTGTACCTTTATCAATGGTAAAAAACTGATCATATTTCGCACATTCTTCCGGAATAATTTCTGCATCACCATTTGCTCTAACAATATTTAAGCTAGCATCTTGTGGTAAACTTGGATCATAATTACCTGGATTACCACCAAAAGTAGACAAAGGACCAGCCCAAAAATCAGGACCATCTTGTACGAACTTTTGTGCAGCCAATCTTAACTGTCCATTATTATCGGTTCCACCCATCCATAATGCACCAGAATAAATCACTTTTGGTCCTTTAAAATCATCTGTTTTTGGCACCTCATAAGCTGCTCTTGAAATGGCTCTTTCCGTCCATAAAATCCCTCCTGTTTCAATTCTTGCTTTCACATTATTGAATTCCATAAAGATAAATCCATCAGAAAAGGTACATCCTGCCGCTCTTCCATCCAATCCTCCCGTATTATTTTTCGCATTTGGGCCGACAAATGAAAAACTTGCCAGTCCTGCAATAATAATAATTAAGTTTATTCCTATTTTTTTCATGTTCATTATTTCTTTACAATAATTTAAAAATCAAATTTTACACCCAAACGAATGGTTCTTGGTAACCCTAAGTTAAAAGGGTTATTAGTTACTAGCGAATAGTAATCATAATATGAGCTAGCATCCAGCGACGAATTCGTAACACTTTCGCCTAAAGAAGACAATAAAAATCCATCATCATTTGCGTTACCAGTTGAACGATAAACGGTATAGACATTTACAATATTAAATAGATTTGATACTCTTAAATAAGCATTCAAATAAGCTACTTTAGGTTTTTTACTTTCATCATTTTTACCAAAAGTAAGTTCAAAGTTACGATCTAACTGTGCATCCACTCTATAAATCCAATCTAATCTAGAACCATTTACTGTTCCTTCTAAACCAGATGTAGTTGGGTTTATTCCAGAAGCCGCTGTAATGGTTTGTTGACGAGAATATGGTGTTCCAGAACCTACATTAGCAGTTAAATTCAAACCAGTATTTTCGAAAACACCAAAGTTATTAATTTTTGGACCAGTATAATTTTTTCCGCCACCATAACGGTAATCCACTACAAAAGTAAAGGCATGACGTTGATCGTTGTTATATGGTAAAATAGTTCTTAAGTTAGGCTCACCAGCTAAGATTAAACTAGAAGCTGAATTCGCATCTGAACCAGTTCCGCTTGCAAATTGTAAGGTATAAGAAGCCGTCATTCTAATATTCCCTGTTCTTCTTAAATCGTAAGAAACTGTTGTTCCTTTAATGGTACCAAAATCTCTATTCCCATAAGTTCTATAAGTAGCTGGATAAGCATTTATCACACCAATCTGCTGTACTTTATCTCTCTCTTCTTTGTAAAAGGCTGATATTTTAATAGAAGATGTTTTAGTTAATACTTGTTGAAACCCAATTTCATAATCAATTGTTTTTTCAGGTAATAAATTTGGATTTGAAATTACAGTACTTTGAATAAATTGATAATTCGTTGGGTCGAAAATATTACCTGTTGTTGGTCTCTTCGTCAAGATATCATAATGTGCGAAAAAAGAAGCTTCATCTGAAATTGGAAAGGAAAATGCTATTCTTGGCATTAAATTAATTTGCGCTTTATAATCTTCAAAATCATCTGGAATTGGAGAAGTAGCTTCTGGATCATTTAAATAAGGTGCAATACCTTTTGATCCTTCAATCAATACAGACTCTGTTTCTTTCCCTGTCGCATCATACCAAGTATCTCCGTTTCTATAACCGTTTATTTTAGTTAGGTTTTCATTGTCATCTACATAGACTACAAAATCTTCACCAATATTACTTGGATGTTCTACAGCGTTTCCATTAACCGTGCTTACTTCTTTTACCGTTTTAGCACCATAGAACAAATAAGGATCTTTTAAAACTGGTTGATTTGCATCAAATATATCCGCTCTTAAACCCACATTAAAGATGATGTCATCAAAAGCAAACTTGTCCATGATATAACCTGAAATATAAATAGGTTGAAATGCACCTACTTTTCTTATGTAGTTACCAAACTCATCTGTATCTTGAAAATAATCATTAATATCTGTAGCTCCTTTTACTTTTTCTCCAGTATGGTCATAACCTCTCCAGCTAAATATCTGACTACCTGAATTTAATAAATCATCTGGTGAAAACATAGCAAGATTAAAGAAGTTAGGATCTAATTCATCAATATTAATAAAATCCGTTCCATCAATATATGCTTCTAAATCCGATCCTTCTAAACCGTTTTGCTCACCAAGTGCTTTTCTAACAGAATAATCAAAAAAGTATTGTTGGTCACTATTTGCTTGTCCTGAGTATTCACCTGGAGAAGCATTTAATCTACTGTAAGTTATTTTTGGCACTGTACCTTCATAATAATTAGATACAATGTTATTTCTATCAATCTCTTTAATATGTGAATTTAAATAAAGTCTAGACACTGTCCATAAACCAATCGGACCTCCATTAGTAGTATTTGAAGTAAAACTTCTATCCCATCTTTGCTCATATTCAAAACCTAATGATATGGCATGGTCACTTAAATTAATTGTTCCTGACCCTGTAATTCTTAATTGATCGTTTTGAGTATAGCCATAAAAATTATATGGAGAACCAATATTATCCCATAAACCGTAAACATTGTCTGGCACTTCCCCATTTACCAATGCACCACCAGATCTAATTTGATTTAAATTTTCAAAATGACCAGTAGTTTGTCCATCATAAATTTGATAATATTGAGAAGTAATCGCCGCCAAAGCTTCATTTTGGTCAGATGGCGTAAACTCTACATTTACATCCTGGAAGCCATTATGCACTAAACTATCTCCACCAGAAGTATATTCATAAGAATTTACCGTAATCGTTTTAAACTTCCCTACATAACCATAGTTGAATATTCTATCTTCGTGAGTAGCATCTTGACTTTTGGAGTGAGATTGAGAATAATCTACCATTAATGAATAATAAGCTGATTTTATTTTTGAAGTAGACCCTTCAACATTGTTATTAAATCTTTGTGTGAATTTTCCGTACACTCTCCAATCATAACTTATATTTTCGCCAAAATTCTCAAAATTCAACAATGAATTATTTCTAGAGTATAATGAGCTATTTCCGTAATTCATAGACCCACCAAAAGTTAAATTCATAGAAGGCCCCACATTTACATCTAATTTACCAGCACCAGAATAGTTTCTAGAACGTGCATTCATTCTCCAATCTACTTGCTCAAAATCATCTTCATTTAAAAAACTAGTATTATTATACGTACCGGTTCCTTCACTATTTGGTCTTAACGGACCAGAACCATTTTCATAATCTAAAAGATCATCTCTTACATCTTTTTTGATTCTATAAGCACCACCGTTATGTAATGGTCTACTATCTAACTGATCTGTTGCATTTGCAGACAAAAAGAATCCTAAAATAGGAATATCAGTTTTATTTCCTAAAGAATCTTTTTTCAATAACAAAGGTCCTGAAATCATTCCCTCCGCTAAATTATAAGCATACTTATCTAATCCAAATACTTTTCCATCATATCCTAATGGATCATCTCCATTCAAATAAAACCCAGAAGATACTAATTCTCCAGAACCAAAATACTTTGCTGACGGACCTCTTGTTGTAATAGAAACAATACCACCGGTTAAATCACCGTAATTTGCTGGAACACCACCTGTAATTACAGACACCTCTTGAATTGCAGATTTAGGTAAACTTGAAGAACCCCTTACTTTAATACCATCTATATAATAGTAACTATCTCCACTTCTTGTTCCACGAATATTTAAACTTTCTCCAGAACCTTCTTGTGAATAAACACCACCTACCGTTTGCGCAACCCCAGTTGCAGAACGTGCAGACATTTTCGAAATATCATCTCTAGTTACCGTCGCACCCGAAGCGCCACCATCTTTATCAATCAAAGGCACCTGATAAAATACGACTTCTACTTCATTTAAAAGCTCACTAGAAACAGAAAGTTCATAATTTCTTATCACTAATTTATCACTATTTACCACAACGCCTTCTTCACGTTTAGACTGATAGCCAACAAATCTTAGCTCAACATCATATTCTCCCGGAGACAGTGAAGCGATAATAAACTTACCGTCTAACCCTGTAGAGGCGAACCCTTTTTGAGTTCCATTCTGAAAAATTACAACTTTTACGAAAGGTAATTCTTCTCCTGTTTCTTTATCAACTACTGACCCTTTTATTGTACCTACACCTGTCTGGGAAAACCCAAGACTGGCTGACAATAAGAGTGTTAAGACTAAAAATTTTAATTTTGTAAACATAGGTGTGTGTATTTGTTAAATTCTCGTAAAACACATTAGAGCGGTAAATATAGATATTTTAAACTTGAACCGCCAAATTATTTTTAACAAAAATTTAACTTTTAATTCCTCTAGCAAAAATACAGGTAGAATTTGTTTTTTACAATGATTTATTTTACAGCTTATTTCAATTTTATACAAGTCTACGACGCACCATCCTTTTACCTTTTTGTCTTCTAATAGAACTCTTGGAAGCCTTCTTCATCCGCTTCCTTGTTGGTTTGTCTTGCATTTTATGGTATTTTTTAATCGCCTTTTTCTTATCCTTTTTCAGTCTCTTTTCACTTTTTACTTTTACCTTTTTTCGTTTTTCTTTAGGCGCATTTTCACTTTTATTTTGACCAAAAACAGGCACAGACACACACAATAATAATCCGATTATAATCGTTAATTTTGTAAAAAAAACACGGATGAAATTACGCATAAAACAAATATACAACAGATTAGCATTTTTTGCCTTATTTTTCATACTCATCCTTTCTAGCTGTGATAAAAAAGGGGTAAACCCTATACCGGAAGTCCCAGTAAATCTTTATATCAATTTAAATTTACCTGCGTATCAAAATTTAAATAACCCTGGAGGGTGGGCTTATGTGAATGGAGGTTCAAGAGGTATTATTGTCTACAGAAACTTTAATACTTTTGTCGCATTAGACAGGCATACTACTTATACACCGGACTCTACTTGTGCCATTGGCGTAGTAGATGAAGAAAATTATTTTATCATCAACGACCCTTGTTCCGACTCACAATATAGCATTGTGGATGGCACAGTAACACAAGGACCAGCAGAATGGGGTTTAAGACCTTATTTCACAAGTTGGGATGGTGGCTTTTCACTTCAAATAACCAATTAAATCTTTCTTACTAAAGCTTTCAATAGCGGTTTGTACGTCAAGATCATCTTCAAGATATATTTGGTAATAGCCATTTTCTTCAAATAAATGCCGGGCAATCTCAGCTTTCAATCTATTTCGTATGATACTTTTGGAATGTAGAATGTCTTGTGGTCTTTTCTCAATTTTTAAATGCGACGCCGCATAATCTATAAAATCATCAAACAAAACGTTACTCAATATAAAGCCATTATTAAAAGCATCAAAGTCATTCCATTTGTCTCTTTTCCCATCTAGATAACCAAATACCCATTGGTTAAAAGCACTTCCATAATACAAGCTAGTCAAATAATAGCTTGCTCCCATGGTGTCATTAGGTACAAATACATCTGGAAAGATACCTCCTCCGCCATACACTACCCTACCTTTTGGGGTGGTATACTTTAAGGAATCGTTAAACTTAACACTGTCTGCCTCGAACAATTCTCCAGATTTAATTCGATTATAATAATCATTCTCATAATCTACTCCTTCACCATATGGTTTTTGAATACTTCTTCCCGTAGGCGTATAATATCTAGAAATTGTTAGTCGTAAAGCACTTCCATCACTAAACTCTTGTTGATCTTGTACCAATCCTTTTCCAAAAGTACGACGACCGAGAATAAGGCCCCGATCATTGTCCTGAATTGCACCTGCCACAATTTCACTGGCTGAAGCAGACAAAGAATTAACGAGAATAATTAATTCTACATCCTGTAAAATACCACGCTTTGTCGAAACATAATTCACCCTACCTGTACGGCGTCCTTCGGTATATACAATTAATTTATCTGCGCCTAAAAACTGATCAATAATTACCTCTGCAGCATCTAAAAAGCCACCACCATTATTCCTTAAATCGAATATTAGCTTTGTCATCCCTTGTGCTTTCAATTCCCGCGCAGCAGTCACAAACTCACGTCCAGCATGGTTCGTAAAGCTACTCAACTTTATAAAACCGATCTCCTTTGTTAACATTAAATTAGCATCAATACTGTTAACCGCTATAATGCCACGCTCAATTTTTATAGGAAGAATTTTTCCTGCACGATAAACACTTAACAGAACATTGGTATTTGGTTTACCCTTTAATAAAGTCATTACCGTTTGATTGGATAATTTCATATCTACTAAAACAGAATCATCCACACTTATTATTCTATCTCCTGGCAATAATCCCGCACTTTGAGAAGGGGAAGGCGTTAAAACATGAGTGACTACTAGAGTATCATCATGAATTAAGAAGCGAATTCCAATTCCACCAAACTGTCCATCTAATTGTTCGTTAACAAGACTTAAATCTTTTGGTGGTATATATTGACTGTGTGGATCTAATTTTTTTATCATTCCATCAATAGAACTTTCCAATAAGTCTTGATAATCGACAGTATCCACATATTTATGGTCAATAATATTTAATATGGTCGATATTTTAGAGTCTGTTTGACTCTCCGTCACCTGAATGGTATCCTTAGTAATAAATAAAGTACCAATATAAATTCCGGCTCCAAAAACAATAGCAACCAATAAAGGCCATAAAAATTTAAAATTCTTGCTCATACTATACTGATTCTATTAAAGTAATTTCAATTCCATATTCTCTTAAAAAATCAATACCCGAAGCATCTTTGTATTGCTTATGATAAACCACTCTTTGAATACCGGATTGAATAATTAACTTACTACACTCTTTACAAGGAGATAAGGTAATATACAATGTAGCACCATCTGCAGATTGTGTTGATTTTGCTACCTTAAGAATAGCATTTGCCTCTGCATGCAAAACATACCATTCGGTTTCACCCGCCTCATTTTCACAACAATTAGTATATCCAGAGGGTGTACCGTTGTAACCATCAGAAATAATCATTTTATCTTTAACAATTATGGCACCCACCTGTTTACGTTTACAATGCGATAGTTTTGCCCATTCTATTGCCATGCGTAAATAGGCCTGATCGTATTTTAATTGTTTTAATGGGGTCATAATCTATGGAAAGCTGGTAAAGTTAATTAATTTTAAAAATAATCATTAATTATTATTTTTTCTATCGTCAAATTCAACATTATTTAACAAGTATAAAAGATTATAATTATTTTTGACAAAAAAACTGAAAACTGGAACTGTTATAAAATCCACTGGTAGTTGGTACAAAGTACTCACTGCCGACCTACAAGAATGGCAATGTAGGATTAGAGGGAAGTTACGTATTGTGGGCATTAAATCAACTAATCCAATTGCCGTAGGTGACAATGTTGAATTTGAAATCGAGGATGAAGATATATTTGAGGGGGTGATTAAGCATATTTTGCCTAGAAAAAACTACATCATTAGAAAATCGATTAATTTAAGCAAGCGATCACATATCCTTGCAGCCAATATCGACCATGTATATTTATTAGTCACTTTAGTAGTACCAGAAACGAGTACCGGATTTATCGATCGTTTTCTAATAACTGCGGCGGCCTACCATATTCCCGTAACCATGCTTTTTAATAAAGTAGACTTGTTCAACGCGCATGAGTTAACCCTATTAGATGAATTTAAATCTGTCTACGAAAAAATTGGTTATCGTTGCTTGAATATATCCGCTACAAATCCAGCTACTGCTGAATTTTTAAAAGCTGAAATTAAAGACAAAAAAGTAATGTTTGGTGGGCACAGTGGGGTTGGAAAATCGACCTTAGTGAATGCATTAGCCCCTGAATTAGATATTAGGACAACGGAAATATCTGCGTCCAATATGGCTGGACAACACACCACCACTTTTGCAGAGATGCATCCTTTAGAAGGAGGCGGTTTTATTATAGACACGCCAGGCATTAAAGCTTTTGGCTTAATAGACTTCAATAAAGCAGATTTATCCCATTATTTTCCTGAAATGAAAGCAATCATGTCGGAATGTAAATTTAGTAATTGCATGCACATTAACGAACCAAAATGTGCGGTTAAAGCAGCAGTAGAAAACGGGGAAATTGCTGAAAGCAGGTACCAAAACTATAAAAACATGTTTGAAGATGATGAATCTGAAAATTACAGACAAAACATTTACAAGCAATGAGAGCCATCATTCAGCGGGTGAGTAATGCCCAAGTAAGGATCAACGCGATTGAAGAGAGAAGCATCAGTCGTGGTTTAGTCTTGCTGGTTGGAATTGACCCGGCTGATACGGAGGAAGACATAGATTATATTGTAAAAAAAACCGTTCAGATGCGTCTTTTTTCGGACGAGGAGGACAAAATGAATCATTCCCTCCTGACTATTGAAGGCGAGTTGCTTTGTGTAAGTCAATTCACACTATTTGCGCAAACCAAAAAAGGCAATAGACCTTCCTTTATAGGTGCTGCAAAACCTGAAATTGCAATTCCATTGTACAATAAGTTGATTGAAAAATTTGAAATAGCATTACCAAACAAAATTAAAACAGGTACGTTCGGCGCCGATATGCAAATCAACTTAACAAATGATGGCCCAGTTACTATAATATTAGACTCAAAACAAAAACAATAAGATGACCATAAAAGCAGCACAAGAATTAGTAGACAATTGGATAAAAACCTATGGTGTAAGGTATTTCAATGAATTAACCAACATGGCACAACTCACAGAGGAAGTTGGGGAAGTTGCGCGAATTATTGCCAGACGATATGGGGAGCAATCTGAAAAGGAATCGGATAAAAACAAAGACTTAGGAGATGAAATGGCGGACGTATTATGGGTGTTGATTTGCTTAGCGAACCAAACCGGTATAGACTTGGAACAAGCATTAATTAAAAACCTAGATAAGAAAACCAAAAGAGATCACTCCCGTCACAAAGAAAATGACAAGTTAGCTTAAAAATCGAAATCCACTATGTAGCCCTCATGTTTACGAATATTTAATACTCTGCCATTATCTAAAATCAAATATTGGCCTTTGATACCTAATAACTGACCTTCTATTACCGGGAGCTTATCAAACCCTACACTAGTTACTTTTTCGGGATACATTAGTACTGGATAATTGATATCTATTATTTCATCATCTTCTGTCATATATTGGCTCAAATCCGCAGGCAAAAGTTCTTCTAATTGCCATTTTTCGGTTTCTAAATCAAAAGAACCTATTTCATTTTTAAGCATTCTCCTCCAGTTTGTTTTATCTGTAAAAGAAGATTTTAAAGCAACCTCTATTTGTCCAGCCAACTGTCGATAAGGCGTTTCTGCGATCCGTATTGCTTGTGAAGCGCCTTGATCAATCCATCTCGTTGGAACTTGTGTGGTACGTGTAACGCCTACTTTTAATGAAGAAGCTACCGCAAAATAAACAAAATGTGGTTGCATATGGTGCGCAATTTCCCAGGCAACATCTCTACCTTCCCCTAAATGAGCACGGCATAATTCTGGTTTAATAATACATTCGGCTGCTTCTGGCACAGACATAAAACAATTATAACAAAACCCTTGCGCAAATAATTTTTTAAAATTTTTACCACAAGACCCACATTGCACATTTTGCTTAAAAGTAAACCGAATATCTTGTCCTATTAAAGCGTTCATATTAATGGTTTCAGCGCCACTTTGCAAGCTATACTGAACGACGTCTTCCAATTTGGTATGCATTTTATGCAAGAGAATTTCCATATAATTTCTTTGATTTTAAAACCCAAAGTTAAAAAAACATATAATACTAAAGCCCCTTTCCATGCTATGCGAAAAATATTAATTAATTTAGCGCCAATATGAACTTATTCGAACATATCGGTAAATACTTCATGATGTTGAAGTTTGTTTTCTCTAAACCAGAGAAAGGGAGCGTTTTTTGGGAACGTTTTTTTACAGAAGCACAAAACATTGTCATTAATTCCATACCGTTGATTGGATTTCTTTCATTTTTTATGGGCGGTGTCATCTCCCTACAGACTGCTTCAAACATGAGTTCTCCTTTATTGCCGGAATACACCATTGGGTATATTACCAGACAATCTACCATACTAGAATTCTCACCAACCATCATATCTCTAATTATCGCAGGTAAGGTTGGTTCTAATATTGCTTCCGAAATTGGCACCATGCGGGTTACAGAACAAATTGACGCACTAGAGATTATGGGGGTTAACTCCATTGGTTTTTTAATGCTTCCAAAAATTTTAGCGACCACATTATTTTTTCCTTTTGCTATTATCCTTTCTATGCTATTGAGTTTAATAGGTGGCTGGCTGGCTGGTATTACTTCTAATTTATATTCTACAAAAACTTATATCGTTGGTCTTCGTGCATTTTGGAATGTAGATCAGCATCACTTATACTATGCCTTAGGCAAAACCATGGTTTTTGCATTTTTAATCACCTCTATTGCCTGTTATTATGGCTACAATGTAAAAGGTGGAGCATTAGAAGTTGGTAAGGCAAGTACAAACTCTGTAGTAGCTGCCTCTGTAACTATTCTTTTAGCCAATTATATTTTAACCCAATTAGTCTTAATATAAGTATGATTGAAGTTAAACACATATCAAAATCATTTGGGGATACGCAAATTTTATTTGACATATCTGCACAATTTAACCCTGGTCAAGTAAATTTAATCATTGGTGCTTCTGGACAAGGAAAATCAGTGCTCACTAAATGTATTGTTGGACTGCACGAGGTAGATGAAGGTAAAGTAATCTATGACGATAGGGTATTTTCTGAAATGGGAAGAAACGATAGAAAATTAATCCGTCAAGAAATCGGCATGCTATTCCAAGGCAGTGCATTGTTTGATTCTTTAACGGTATTAGAAAACGTCATGTTCCCTTTAAAAATGTTTACAAAAATGAGTAAACAAGAACGTAAAGAAAGAGCGCAATTTTGTCTAGAAAGAGTTGGAATAGTTGGGAAAGATGACCTTTTACCTGCGGAAACTTCTGGTGGAATGCAAAAAAGGATTGGTATTGCACGTGCAATTTCCATGAATCCAAAATACCTATTTTGTGATGAACCTAACTCTGGCCTTGACCCTAAGACGTCTATATTAATTGACAACTTAATAAAAGAAATTACCTACGAATATAACATGACCACTATTGTAATTACACACGATATGAATTCAGTAATGGAAATTGGTGACCATATTATTTTCATTAACCAAGGTAGAAAATGGTGGGAAGGTAATAATAAAGAAATTATAAGAACAGATAATAAAGAAGTGGTAGACTTCGTTTACGCTTCTACTTTTATGAAAAATTTAAGATCTAAACTAGTTAACAATTAAAACCCACAATTATGAGTGAAATAACCGAGTACCAAGAAAAGTCAAAGAAAAATGGCCTTTACCTATTAATTATAATTGCATTACTTTTATTATCTGGTTTTTTAGGTTGGAAACTATCTAGCAAAAACAAAACAATTAATGAATTAACATTTCAAAACAAAGAGCTCAGTAGTGAAAGAGATGAAATGAGTGAACTGTTATATGACCAAGGTTTAGCTGCTGGGGAAGATTTAAAAGAAAATCTACAAAACATGTTGGCTGACTACGAAACAATGGAAGCTTTAAATACAAATCTTAACGACAGTATCTTAAGAGAAAAAGACAAGATTGTAAATTTATTGGGTGAATTAGAGAAAGAAAAGGGTAATAAAAAATACTATGCTCGAAAGGTTTTTAAATTAGAAAAAGAAACAGAAACTTTACGATCTATCATGAAAGATTATGTTAGAACTATTGATTCGTTAAATACAGAAAACTTAACATTAAGAACTGATTTAACGAATACACGTAACGATTTAACCACCGTAATTCAGGATAGAGATGACTTACAGTCAAAAGCAGAAACATTGTCGAGACAAGTAAGTGAAGGCGCTAAATTAAGTGCCTTGAGTATCGTTTCAGAAGGTATTAGAGAAAGAAACACTGGATCTTATAAAGAAACGGATAGAGCATCAAGAGCCACACACATCAGATCTTGCTTTACTATAGCAGCAAATAAAATATCAGAAGCGGGTAACAAAACAGTTTACATGCGTGTATTAGATCAAAACGGCAATGTTTTATATAGTAGTAACGGCAATTCATTCGCTACGGAAGGTGGTAAAAGCATGGTGTACTCAGACAAGAAAACCATCAATTACCAAAAAGAAGTGATTGACGTATGTATCTTCTACAAGTTAACATCAGAAATTGAAAAAGGAAATTACACTGCTGAACTTTGGTGTGAAGGTGCAAAAATTGGAAAAAATAGTTTTACTTTAAAATAAAAGTATACCCATCAAATATTAACAAAAAGGAGCATCAAAATTGATGCTCCTTTTTTTGTATTCGTTAGTGCCGACCTGAAATAGCGATTCACTAAAACAACAATGTAATAAAAACACATGCGTTTGAAAGCAAAGTTAAGTTATGCGCAAAATAGGCGGTTCGGGTGGTACATGGTACAGAACAGTTACCTCCTACCATAAAATAACGCAAATAAGTAGTGGCTCTGATATCGCTTAGGGATTAGGGATTTCCATATACCGCTAATGCCTTACTAAAATCGCATGCCAACCAGAGAAAATAGAATACGTAAACTGAAATTTTGTGTAGCAAAAAGCAGTGAATAAGCAAATTGTCAAATATGGGATAAGTATATATGCGGCTGCAAGCCTCCATTCCGTCCTTCAAAATTTATCCACAGACAAATACAGGAATAAAAAAGATTATAAAAAATAACTGATAAACAAAAAAAGCTGAACAATGCGATTCTTGTTCAGCTTTAATTAATAAATTTAATCCTAATCATCTATATCGATTCCTGCAGGACTAGACAGTATATTTTATTTAAACCAGATTATCTAATATAGACTTGAATAATTTTCTTCCATCTAGGTTACCTAAGTTTGGATCCACGGCACGCTCTGGGTGAGGCATCATACCAAATACATTTTTGGTTTTATTAGTCGTCCCAGCAATATTAAAAATTGAACCATTTGGATTAGTAGTATCATCTACTAAACCTGCTTCGTTAGCATATTGAAATAGAATCTGATCATTATCCTGTAATTCTTTTAATCCATCTTCGTTGATAAAGAATCTACCTTCACCATGCGCAATTGGAATTTTATAAGTTTCTTCAACATTTAAATCTTGTGTAATAATTGCAGATTTAGAAACAGGTTTTAAATACACATTTTTACAGATAAACTTTTGAGAGTCGTTATGCAATAAAGCACCACCTAACAGATTAGTTTCTGTTAACATTTGGTATCCATTACAAATTCCCATTACATAACCACCTTTATTAGCGTGTTCTATTACAGACTGCATAATTGGCGAAAAACTGGCTATAGCTCCTGAACGCAAATAATCGCCATAAGAAAACCCACCTGGCAAGATTACAAAATCAACACCTTTTAGATCAGGATCTTTATGCCACAACTTCTCAACGGTTTGATCCAACATGCTTTCTAATGTATAAACCATGTCTTGGTCACAATTTGACCCAGGGAAAGTAATTACTCCAAATTTCATTTAATACGTTTTTTAAGTTTACAAAGGTAACTATTTAACCAAAACTAATCCCAACTCTTTTTCAACTAAAAGACAAAAATTCTCAACATATTTAATACCAACAGTAGAAAAAACAGAATACTCATCAATCTTTCCCTTTTGGTATTCAATAAATAAATGGATAAAATAAACACCAACGGCACTGTAAATAGGAAATAATTAACGCCATGAATAAGGTAAATGCCAAGACTTAAAAGTCCAGTTAAAACGGTAAAGAATAAGAGTACATTAATTTGTTTGCTTTCAATAATACTCACAAATTTAAAATGTTTAAAAAGACCAATAATTCCAAGTAGCGCGATAATTAATAAAAGAATAAAGGCCGAAATATCATAAACATTCCATGCCACCACTTTTTGAGACAAAAGTAAAGGTTGTACCGTTGTTTTTTCAATAAATAGATACTGTATTGACAAAAGGTAAACAAATGGCAATGACATCCCTAATAAAGTAACCAACCATTCTCTAAAAACAAAAGGACGAAAAGTAACCAAACTATAAAATACCAAAAAACCAACGGGTAAGATCCAATAAGAAAACAAGAACCCTATTCCTAAAATTAAACCAGCAGTAAAACCAATATGGATGGCTGTTTTATTCTGATCTAATTCAATTAATTTCAAAAAAGTCAAAGCAAATACTAAATCCACGACCAATGAAGTCTGAAAATAAAACCCGCCAAAAGTCGACATCACCGTCACATAAATAAAGATGGGTAAAGCAGTAGATTTAATGTAGAAACTGGTTTTATTAAAAGCCGTATTCAGCAGTATTCCAGTAATCACAACAAATAAAACAGAGAAAATGAACTCTATATTTTGATGGGCATAAATCCAGTTTAAAAATGGGGCATACCAATCAAAAAAATAATACTTAAATATTTCTGGATTAAAGAATACTTGGCTAGAAAAAACCAACACTAGTAAAACCGATATAACAACAGTCAACGGTATATTAGATTTAAAAAGTTTTATCATTTATTTTTAATTAATCGTTTTTAAAAACAAGAATTATAATTATATTTGTTGCACAAAACTAATAAGAAATGAGTTCATCAGATATTTTTTACGGAATAAAAGACGGTATGTATTGGGTTTTTCAAAATACTTTGGAGCCTTTAGCAGATTATCCTTGGATTGTAACGTTAATCTTTGGATTCGTAGCATTTGCATATTGGATGAAACGTCAAGTGGACTACAACAAAATAGCAGAAAACGATCCAAATCAAATTAAATAATCCATTAATTGGATTTCAAATATTTTAAAAGTCAACTTTCGGGTTGACTTTTTTTAATTCATATTGCGCCAATTTTTGAAAAATCTAAATATTTGCTTGTGAAAAATGGCAAATAAAATGATGTATGGTATAACCATAATGTATATAATTCCCGTGTTTATTCCGGAACCATTTTCTTCCCATTGCGCTTCAGCTTGTGCTTTACACATGACACATTGTGCCAGTGAAAAATTGGTAGTATAAAATAACATTGCTACCAGACCAAATATTTTACTAATCATTTTCATTTAAGCAAAGATAACGGAAAATTAGCTTGAAATTAACTGATTTTTTACGTTATTTGCAACATAATTATAGCTAGCATGGAAAAAGTGACAACATTAGGAGAATTTATCATTGAAAGACAACAAGATTACCCAGGTTCTACCGGCGAATTTTCACGTCTACTAAGTGCTATACGTTTGGCTTCCAAAATTGTCAGCCATCAAATTAACAAAGCAGGTTTATTAAATGATATTTTGGGTGCTGCAGAATCTGAGAACATTCAGGGTGAACAGCAGCAAAAGTTGGATATATTCGCCAACAATCAATTTATTAAAGCATTAGAAAAAAGAAAAGTAATCTGTGGTATTGCTTCTGAAGAGAATGAAGATTTTATTCCCTTAAATAAAGAAGGAAAGTATATTGTATCCATGGATCCATTAGATGGTTCTTCCAATATTGATGTTAATGTGTCAGTAGGTACCATATTTAGTATTTACGAAAGAATTAGTCCGCAAGGACAACCTGTTGAGTTAACCGACTTTTTACAAGAAGGTAACAAACAAGTTGCCGCTGGTTATGTTATTTATGGTTCATCTACTATGTTAGTTTATTCTACTGGAAATGGGGTGAACGGATTTACATACGATCCAGGCATTGGTGTATTCGTTTTATCACACCCAAACATGAAATTTCCAGCTACAGGAAAAATATACTCCATGAACGAGGGTAACTTTTTCAATTGCAGCGTAGGTGTTCAAAACTATATAAAATACGCGCAAACAATCGATAAAGCAACCAATAGACCATTTACAGGTAGGTATATTGGTTCGTTAGTTGCAGATTTTCACAGAAACTTAATCAAAGGTGGAATATACATTTACCCTGCAACACAGTCTGCTCCAAACGGAAAATTAAGACTATTGTACGAATGTAATCCAATTGCATACATAGCAGAACAAGCAGGTGGTACAGCATCAGATGGTGCTACTAGAATCTTAGACATTAAACCTACAGAATTGCACCAGCGCGTTCCTTTGTATACTGGAATAAAATCAATGGTAAATAAAGCAGAAGAGATTTTAAAGGCTAACTAAATAAAGCCTTTAATTCCGTGGCATCTTTGGGCGCCATCTTCCCCGCTAGAATTAAGCTTAATTGTTTTCTTCTCAAGGCCCCATTATACCTTTCTTTTTCTTCTTCCGTTTCCGGAACCAATCCAGGAATAGCGATAGGTAAACCATTTTGATCTACAGCTACAAAAGTATAAATAGCTTGGTTGCTACTGATTATTTCGTCAGACACCTTATCCTCAATAAACACATCAATAATCACTTCCATAGAAGAGGTAAATGCGCGGGAAACCTTTGCTCTAAGCGTAACAGTATCTCCTAATTTAATTGGCTTGTCAAAGGTCACATTATTGACCGAAGCGGTAACCGCAACTCTTTTACTATGTCGATTAGCCGAAACGAAGGCAATTTCATCCATCCAAGCCAATAATCTTCCACCAAATAAATTACCTAAAGTGTTTGTGTCATTAGGTAAAACTAACTTCGTACTTTCCGCCAAAGATTGGCTAGGTTTTTTTGGTTCCATATTTTTTTATATAAAAAAAGCCCCAACTTAAAGTTGAGGCTTTTTATAAATTATCTTCCTTGTGCCGCTTTCTTTTGTCGATTATCGACAATGTTTGCTTTATCCCGCAGCGCCCGCATTACGTTTGCATCTGCAGTAGCAGCTCGCTTCGTTAATATAGACTCCTTTTCGGCGGTGTAATCTTCTTGTTCAGCTACTTCATTCACTTTATCTAAAACAATTAAAAACACACCAGCTTCACCTTTTAATGGCGTAAGCATTGCACCTTCATTTTCTTTATCGATTGAAAATACTGTACCTACCACTTTGTATTCATTTCCGCCAACACCTGGAATATTACCAGTACCAAGCTTTACATTAGCAGTTTTTACTTGCCCACTTGGAATTGTATTTGCAACTTCATTAATATTTTTAATCCCAGACATAATATCTATGTAATGTGCTGCTTGTTTTTCTCTTAAAGCTGGAACTTTCATTTGTAATTTTACAGCTTCATAACTAGGAACACCTTCGTCTACTTTAGACGTGATATAAGCCACTTTAATGATTGAATTATCCAAGATTGGTCCTGAAATATCTCCTTCTTCCGCATCTTGTGCAAAAGCAAATTTTTGAATTTTTCTATAATCCTTAAAACCTGTTACAAAACGAGAGGACAAAACAACTTTTGCATAATTATTTACTAAATTCTTTTCTTTAGAAACACGATAAAAAGCAGAATCATCTTTAGCAGTCTCCACTTCATTGATGAAATCATATGCTAAATTTTCAACTTCTTTAATCGTTTCAACCCCTGGTTTAACCGTTTTTCTAATTGGGGCTAATTTAGGTAGCTTTCTTGCTTCTTGCCCTAATACTTCCACAATATGGTAACCATAAGTAGTTTTCACTAATTGCAATTTACCTTTTTGTCCTTCAAAAGCAGCTTTTTCAAACTCTGCAACCATGGCTCCTTTTTTAAACCATTTGTATTCTCCGCCATTTGCTTTTGAACCTGGATCATCTGTAAATTTATCTACCATTTCAGCAAAGTTATTTTTTGCATTAATTACACGTATTAAACTATCGCCTAAACTTTTTGCTTCGGCATCTGTACGAGAATTAGTAGAAATTAATATGTGTCTTACCCAAGCTCTATCTTGAGAAGTAAATCCATTTACTTTTGCAATTACTAACTGCGTTGCATTTGTTTGCGGATCCAAAGTTTTAAAAGGCCCAATAACATCTCCTTTTTTACTATTTTGCACCAACTCATCTATAGAAGCAGGGTATTCGTATTTGTTTGCTGCTACATCCATTATAAACTGATCACCACCTAATTCAAATCCTGTAGTATCTGAATAGAACTTATCTTCACCTTTAGTAGCCATGAAGTAGATATTATTATCTGTTTGCGCAAAACCTACTTTTAAGCTTTCCATTTCTTCATTCGCTCTTTCTAAATCTAAAGCACTATAAGAAACTGGAAATTGTACAAATTCTATATCAGCAGATTGGGATTGTTGCAAATATAATTTATCATTTTTATGCTTTTGGTAATAGGCTTTAATGTCTGCATCCGTAAAACCAACTTCTTCCTCTGTAATACTTCCGTAAGGATGCATCACATAAGTAATGTCTCTTGATTCGTTGTTTCCTACATAACTATCTTTCGCTTCTAAAGAATTCACATAAACGCCTTTTTTAATTAATGCTATAAATTTATCGGTCGCTCTTGCATCTTTCAATTCTTTTTCAAATTCACTCCATTGGATTTTTGCATTTTTCCATCTACTATAAAGTGCAGTATCAACAGAAGGATCTGGTCCGGATTGTAAGCCATCTAAATACTTCACTACTGAATCTCTAGCGTATTCACCAATATTATTTTTGAACATACCAATTTGGGAAACCCAAGGGTGTATGTTATTTCCTAAAACCATATCGTTCAACTCTGCAGAGGAAACCATCAAACCAAGCGCTTCTAACTCTTGCCCCATTAATTTCTTTCGAACCAACTCATTAAAAGCTTGATCTCTTGCGTTATCTTCAGCTTCAGCATCAAAATCAGTACCTTGGTAAGAAGCATTTTGCTTTTCCCTGTCTACATAACTTTGTTGTAAATCACTCAATTCTTTTTCATTCATTTCTTCCCCGAAGATGGTTCCAGAAGGTAGTGGTTCTTCCCCACCACCGAAGTTCTTGAAACTATCCGTGAAAATAAAGGCTAACATAGCCAATCCTATTACGATTAATAAAAGGTATGAGTTCTTTTGTATTTTTCCAATAACTGCCATTACTGCTTATTTAGTTTAATTTAAGAATTTGCGAATATACTTCTAATCCTTTTAATAAAAAAGAAGTCGACTGTTTATTTTAATTAATGAATAAGGCCTAAACAGATTTTCAAACGAATTATTTTCTTGACCGAAGCTGCAATCTGCTGTTCAAAATCAGCATCAATGGACAACTCATTTACAATATCTTGAATAGCTTTAGCAGCGTTTACAGGCATTAATATGATATCGCAACCAGCTTGAGCAGCTTTTAATTCACATTGCGGAACCTTAACTACCCCTCCCATATTCATGGCGTCAGTTATCACAATACCTTCAAAATTTAACTCATTTTTCAACAATCCAGTCACCATTTTTTTAGAACAGGTTGCTGGTAAATCATTGGTTTCATATTTTGCGTTATTTTTTACGGCTATATGGCCCACCATAATAGAAATAACACCACTATTAATTAAAGGGATATAGTTTTTCACCTCTTTCATTTCACCGTTTATATAAACCAATTGTTTATGGGTATCTCCCACCACATAACCATGACCTGGAAAATGCTTAGCCGTTGCGACAATGCCATTTTTTTGAGAAGTCTCTATAAATACTTTTGCCCAAGCTTGGGCAGTATCCGCATTATTGCCAAAACTCCGACTACTGACCACTTTATTTGGTGACATGTCCACCACTGGCGCATAATTATATTGGATACCAATCTTTTTTAGGTCCTTACATATTATTTCAGTGTAAGTTAAAACTTCTTCCCTACTCAACATGGCATTTGCTTTTTTCACCGGTGAAGAGCCTTTAATTTTATAAGCAATTAAAGAGGGTTCCGCATCCGCAGAAAATATCATTGGCAATCCTTTGTTTAGTTTTTGATACGCCAATTTCATTTCCGTAAAACCTTGCATGGTTCCATTCAATAAAATAATACCACCAATTTTATTTTTGGTAATTAACTGCTCAATAACAGAGGCCGGTTGTCCTAGTCGCCCTGCCGCCACCACAATCATTTGAGCCACTCTTTCTTCTTTCGTCAGTGTTTGATATACTGAATCTGTTTTTTGTGCCAACTTTGCATTGTACTTGTAAAAATCATTTAAACCAAAGGCAAAACATGATGTAATAAAGCCAAAAGAACACATTAATAAAAAATACTTCATATTGTTTAAGCATAAAAAAACTCCGTTAATTGCTTAACGGAGTTATTAACATTAATAGTTATATTATTTTTCGATTATAGTTACCACCGTTCTTCTATTCTTTTGGTGTGCTTCTTCTTTCTCTCTTACAGAACTCATGTTCTCTAATTGTGAATCGGAAACAACCAATTGTTTAGCACCATATCCTTTTGTTTCAATTCTGTTAGAAGCGATCCCTTTAGAAACTAAGTAATCTTTTGCTACTCTAGCTCTTCTTTTTGATAAAGCTAAGTTATAAATTGCTGTACCTCTAGAATCTGTATGTCCAGACAATTCCACTCTTAATGTAGCATTATCTTCCATAATCTTCAATAATTTATTTAATTCATCTACTGAAGCGTGTCTTAAAGTAGATTTATCATAATCAAAATAAATATTTCTTAAAGTAAATTCAACACCTGGTGTTAATCTTTCCATTAGGAAATCATAATTAAATTCTTTGCCCTCATCCTCTTGTCTCACAACAAGGTTATCAGAAGCAATTGTATAATCTGGTTTAGTAGAAGTAATCGCATAATTATAACCAGACTTAACGGCTAACATAAACGAACCATCTTCTTCTGGTGTCAATTCATACATCACTTTGTTAGTTGCAACATCTGTAAAAGTAACTGTAGACATAATTGGTGCTTCTGTATTTGCATCAGTTACCGTTCCTCTAACAATCACCATGTCTCTACTCATGTACATACTTTCCGCAATACTGATATCACGTAAAGAGTCTAACTCTCCATTTACTAGTCCAGAACTTGCAAAAATTGGATTTTTAACTTCTCCTAAAAAGGTAATCATATAAATATCTTTTTCCCCATAACCACCTTCTCTAAAAGAAGAATAATAAGCGTATCTTTCATTACCTGAAAGTACAAAATAAACATCATCATCTGGTGTATTAATTGGATATCCAATATTTACTGGCTCAGACCATTCATCTGTTTCTGAATTATATTCTGTTTTAAAGATATCTAATCCACCCATTGTTTTATGTCCTGCAGAAGAAAAATACAATGTTTTATTATCTGGATGAAAGAAAACTCCTTTTTCATCAAATTCTGTATTCACAACAGTTCCTAAGTTCTTAGCCTCTCCCCAAGTACTTTTACCTTCATCCCATAAAGACAAGTAAATATCATGACCACCTGTACCACCTGGTTTATCAGAAACAAAAAAGAGTTTCTTTTCGTCAAAAGATAAAGTTGCTGCTTCTTCATGATAATTTGAGTTAATTGCATCCCCCATGTCTACTAACTTCTCCCAATTACCTGCATCATCTCTTTTAGTCATTAAAAGATTTCCATCTTTTCTACTAATACCATGATAGGTAATCAAAGATTTACCATCAGGAGAAATTCCTACAGTAGCATCATGAGATTTTGTATTCACATCTTTTCCAATATTTTTAGCTGCCCCCCAATCTTCACCAAAAGATCTTGTTGCCGTATAAATATCTTCATAATGGTAACCAGTTTCATCTTTTTCTCCTCCAATATTTCCTTCTGGTCTTCTAGAAGTAAAATACAACTCTCTATTGTCAGCAGAAATTACTGGACCAAAATCGGAATATGGACCATTAATATTAGGACCCAAATTATCAACCCATACTCTAACAGGGTGCGCTGCCAATTCTTTTCCGACTTTACATTCTTGTATTTTTTTATTGATATAGAATTTCATCTCTTCATCTGAGTCACCTAATGTTTCTTTATAAGAACGAAACAACACAATGGCATCATCAAATTGCCCATCCAAGTGCTTCGATCTTGCCAAGTAAAAATCCAAATCTGGATAATCCTCTACCGTTCCACCAGATGCTTTAACAAACTCTAAATGTTTCTTAGCTTTAAACTTTTGTTTACTATAAAGGTAACAAACACCCATTCTATAATTTAAATAAGCACTTTTGGAATGAAATTCATCTGCTTTTACATAATGCTCCAAAGCATTAGCCATATCATCTTCGCTACCTCGCTCATAATCTATATCTCCTAATTTAATTTGCTTAACTGCAGCATTAAAACCAGGTTTATCGCCAAGCACTAATTTATCAAATGGCTCATCAACTACTTGAGAAAACCCAACATAGCTAAAAAACAATAATATTATTAATGTAATTCTTTTCATCATTTTTTTATTCATTACAAGTTGGACTATTTAAAAATTTCTCTGCTTTTTCAGAACCTAAAATAAAAGCTTCTTCCCAATCAGCACATGCTTGTTCCACATTTCTTAACATTTCATTCGCAATACCTCTATTGTAATATGCCTCCATCAATTGCACATTTTTCTCTATCGCTAAATTACATTTCTCTAAAGCAGACTGGTAATTCTCTCTATCAATTAATACACCTGCTTGATTCACTAAAATATTAGGATTGGTATTATCAATTGCGTAAGCTTCGTCGTATAACTTTTCCGCATTATCTAAGTCACCAACACTTTGGTAATAGTTACCTTTTAAAATTAAAAAAGCAACCTTATCTCTACCCTCTGCCGCTTGGATACCTTTATCAATAAACCCTAAAGCAGCATCCGGACGGTCTAATTTCAAATTAGCATTCGCAATATTACTGTAGATATATAAATTATTCGGTTCTTGTTTTAAGGCCATATTGTAATCAGTAATGGCTTTTTCATACTCACCCAAACCGTAATACACATTTCCTCTCAAGGATAAATAGTCAGAATTTTCCGGTGCTTTCTCCACCAATCTTTCTGCTAATTTTCTAGCGCCAACAAAATCATTTGTTTTTACACGACCTGCTGCTAAAAAATAATTTTCTTCATCCGATAGTTTTTGAAAAACTTTTATTCTCTCTAAGAAAAAAACTGCACTATCAAAATAATTATTCATGTAGTAAGATTTTCCCAATTGAGAAAAAATAGCATATTGTACCTTTTCAATACCATATGCTTTCCTTGCAAAATCTAATGATTTTACATAATTTTTTTGGTCGAATTTAACAGCTGAAATATTCACTATTGCTTCCACATATTGTGGTTCAGCAGCTAAACATTGCTCATACAATCCTAACGCAACATCATGCTGACCAGCACGATACGCCACGTTACCTTCTTCAAACAGTTTTGTTGCTGTTTCAGAATATTCTTTCTGGCCAAACATTGTTAATGGTAACAACATTAATAGAAGTAAAATCTTCTTCATACTTAATTAAATTAGTCTAATTTATTACTTTGTCCTTTTAATTAATTTATACAAAATCAGTTAAAAAGCCCAATAACTAACAAAAATAATAATATATTTCATACTACCCTATTTTTAAATTACATTTTATTAAATTTCCTTCATAAAAAATCGATAAATTAGAAAATAAAGTACCTTTATCCCAAATTTTAATCGACCAAATTATCATGAAAAAGAAAAATATCATTACTAAAAAATCATTTGCTTTTTTAAATAAATACATCAATAATCCTTCTCCAACAGGTTTTGAAAAAGAAGGTCAAAAAATATGGTTAGATTACATTAAACCATACATTGACGATTATTGGGTAGACAATTATGGCACTGTGGTTGGCATCATTAACCCAGAAGCCAAATACAGAGTAGTAATTGAAGCCCATGCAGATGAAATTGCATGGTTTGTACATTACATCACACCAGATGGCTTTATTTATTTAAGAAGAAATGGCGGATCTGACCACCAGATTGCACCTTCGAAAAAAGTGCTAATCCATACGGATAAAGGAATTGTGGATGCTGTTTTTGGATGGCCAGCGATTCACACCCGTTCTAATAAGACTGAAAAGGCACCAAAACCAGATAATATATTTTTAGACTGTGGTGCAAACACCAAAGAAGAAGTTGAAGCAATGGGAGTCCATGTTGGCTGTGTAGTAACCTATCCAGACGAATTTATGGTTTTAAATAAAAACAAATATGTTGGTCGTGCATTAGACAACCGCATGGGTGGTTTTATGATTGCAGAAGTAGCAAGACTATTAAAAGAAAACAAAATTGAATTGCCGTTTGGTTTATACATTACCAATTCAGTTCAAGAAGAAATTGGCTTGAGAGGAGCACAAATGATTGCCGAAAGAATTCAACCGGATGTGGCTATTGTGACGGATGTTTGTCACGACACGCAAACACCAATGCTCGACAAAATTGTGCAAGGCGATATTGTGGGTGGAAATGGACCGGTTTTAACCTATGGTCCTGCTGTACAAAACAATTTGTTAGACTTGGTAATAAAAACAGCCGATAAAGCGAAAATCCCTTTCCAAAGAGCTGCTGCATCAAGATCAACAGGAACCGATACAGATGCTTTTGCTTATTCTAACAAAGGCGTGCCATCTTGTTTGATTTCTTTACCATTAAGATACATGCATACTACGGTTGAAATGACGCATAAAGATGACGTTGAAAACTGTATAAGATTGATTTACGAAACACTTCAAAAAATTGAAGACCAACAAGATTTTAGGTATTTTTCTTAATCCGTCAATTGATATTTTTGATGGTACTTTTTGGAAAGTGCCATCTGATGATTTTCTAAGGCAATAAATCGCCCATTAATCATTCCTAAGGAAACGTTGTTGGTACGCATGTCCAACGCGTTTCCTTTTGACACAAACAAGGTCGCTACTTTTCCGTCAGCTATGGAACCTACCAAATGATCGACTCCTAAAATTTTTGCAGCATTGTAAGAAATACATGCAACAGCTTGTTCTTCTGTCAATCCATAAGCCATTGCTGTACCCGCCAAAAAAGGTAAATTTCGCGCATTCATCACTTCCATACTTCCTGCATTTTGAATACAAAACAACAAGCCAGCATCTTGTAACAATTTTGCTGTTTGATAATTATCATAAGGTTGATCGCCTTCAAAATAGGGTAAATGATGCGGTTTGGAAAGCATGATTGTAAAATCATTTTCCTTTAACCTATCCGCCAAAAAACTGGCGTCGTGACCACCAACAATTACCGGATACTTAATTTTAAAAACTTTTGCAAAATCAATCACATCATTAATTTCAGGTGCAAAATCTGCATGAAAATAAATTCGTCCATTACCCATTAAAACATTGCGCATTGCTGCGTGCTTTATTGAAATTTGCTCCTGGTCTTTTTCACTCAAATAAGCCTGACTTTCCTTAAAGAAAGCAGTTAAACTTTCAATAACTGTTGCATATTTATCATTTTCCTTCAACAAGCCTGGTGCAGCCCACCAACCTGTTTGGTAAAACCTTGATGGCCAATTCACGTGAATACCATCATCTTTTAAAATCACTGCGTCTTCCCAATGCCAGCCGTCTAGACCAAATACAGATGATGTACCCGAGATTAAACCACCACGTGGGGTTGCTTGACAAATTAATACGCCATTTGTTCGAATGGTATAAATGATTTTCGAATCTAAATTAAAAGCAATTAAGGAACGAACATGTGGAGAGATATAGCCAACCTCACGGTAGTCGTTTGTAGCCCTAACTGCATCAATCTCCGTCAGACCAATGGTATTATTAGCAGCTATAAAACCAGGATACAATTCTTGGCCCTGAATATTAATAATGGTATCCCAACTGCTCGACTCCATTTTATAAGTCAGTGCATTCGCTACCAAAATAATCTTACCTTCTTCTATGCCCACCACACCTCTTGGTATAATTTTCCCAAGACCGGTATGCACTCGACCATTTTGAATTAAAATTCGATTGTATTGTTGCGCAATAGGTGCTGGCACCTGCGCCATTAAAACCTGTCCAACTAATCCGATAAATATAAATATGATTGCTTTCATTCTTAATCTTTTTACTCGCCTTCTGTATCGCAATGATAATGACGTTCTACTTTAATCACCGGTTTTTGGGTTGACTTACCAGCTAGCTTTTCCACCAACATTTTCTCCACCAAACGCTTTCTTTCTAATTGATCTCTCTTTTGTAATTCAATGGTTTTTTGCGCGTCATACAACAACAAACCATCCACAAAGGTTTTCTCTACCTTAGCTTGTACACTCAATGGATTAGTCGACCAAAGTACAATATCGGCATCTTTTCCAACCTTAACACTTCCCATGCGATCATCCACCCGCAATAGTTTTGCTGGACTTAAGGTGATCATTTTCCACGCATCCTCTTCTGAAACACCTCCGTACTTTACAATTTTTGCCGCTTCGTGGTTCAACCTTCTACCCATTTCAGCATCATCTGAATTAATAGCGGTAACAATACCCATTTTATTTAAAATTGCCGCATTATAAGGAATGGCTTCGTTGACCTCAAATTTATAGGCCCACCAATCAGAAAAAGTAGAAGCTCCTGCTCCATGTTCTTTCATGATGTCAGCCAATTTGTATCCTTCTAAAATATGGGTAAAAGTATTGATGGTAAATTGCATAGAATCGGCAACGCGCATCAACATTAAAATTTCACTTTGAATGTAAGAATGACAAGTAATAAAACGCTCGGACTTTAAGATTTCCAATACCACTTCCATTTCTAAATCTTTTCGCGGTGCAACGTGACCTTCTTTTTCTTTTGGCTTAAGATTTAAATGATGCTTCCAAGCTTTTTCATACTCCCTAGCCCTTGTAAAGGCATCATAATAAACCTGCTCTACTCCCATTCTGGTTTGCGGAAAACGCACGCGATTATGATCGCCCCAATTGGACTGTTTTACATTTTCTCCCAAGGCAAACTTGATAAAGCCTGGTGCATTTTCGACTAACATTTGAGCAGGCAAAAAGCCCCACTTCAATTTAATTAATGCCGACTGCCCCCCAATTGGATTGGCTGAACCATGCAGTAATTGCGAGCAAGTAACCCCACCGGCCAATTGTCGGTAAATATTAATATCATTTGACCGCACAACATCTCTAATGGAAACCTCAGCCGAATTGGCTTGACCTCCTTCGTTGACCCCTTTTGAAATGGCAATATGAGAATGTTCATCAATAATTCCACTGGTTAAATGCATCCCTGCTCCATCAATGATTATTGTATTATTTGAAAAAGTATTGATTTTACGGTTTATGCCTTCAATTTTCCCATTTTTGATAAAGACGTTTCCATTTTTGATAATGCCTTGCTTTTCATTGGTCCAAATGGTCACATTTTTAATAAAATAAGATTGGCTCTCCGGCAATGAATCAAAACCAAATGCCATAAAAGGATAGGTCATGTTTTTCAATGCTGAAGTATCTATTTTCAACTCAAATGTTTTTTTCTTGTCCTCCGCTTTATTTTGTTTTATGGCGTTCCATTTCACCCATTCTCCGTTTGCCAACAATGCATTTCCATCTATCACACCTAATTTTTCATGCACGCTTCCATTCAACTGAATCAAACCTGATTGGTTTTGGTTGTACACCTTAAAAACAGCACTAAATTGTTGACCACTTTGATTGATTACCATTTTTGACTCCATGGTATCTTTTGAAGTCACCTGAGTTGCACTGTCTAATTTTGATTTAAAACTTGTAATGGTTCCGCTAGATTTTGCGCCAGCAAATTTTAATTTACCTTCATATATTGCTCCACCAATATTAAAGGTATAATCACCATCCATTTTTAATTCATTAAATGGCTTCACTTGGTGCTTTACTCCCCTAATCCAATTTTCTATAATTTCTCCATCTTCAAAAATATTTCCTTTGGCAATGATAAAATTAGCAAGTTTACCTTTTGCCAATGTACCCACTTCCTTTTCTATTCCTAATATGGTAGCCGGGTGCACAGTCAATGCTTTTAATGCTTCACTTTGCGGTAAACCATGTTTGACTGCTGCTCTTACTTGAGAAAGAAATTCCTTTTTCACCTTTGTTTTATATAAAGAAAAAGCAAATTTTACTTTGTTTTTGTGTAGCACATAGGGATTATAAGGCGCCAATTCCCAATGTTTTAAATCGGATAAATGAATGTAACGCGCTATAAAAGGGTCGGTAATGTCATAGGCCTTTGGAAAGTTTAAAGGAATAATTAGGGTATCTACCTCAGCACTAATTTCTTCAATTCTTTGGTATTCATCCCCCCCTCCAAAAATAGTAAATGGAAGATCAAATTCCACAGCAATCTTTCTAACCCGCAACAACTCTAGCTTATCTCCAACTTCAAATATTTGAGGCAATGACTGGTTACCCTGCATGGCCAAAAACGAAAGATTGGTCAATACTACCCTTTGGGAGGAGAAATACCATTCAAAATCGTATAAAAACTGTCGCATTAAAGCAATTACTCCCATTTGGGAAGAAGGGTAGGTTTGCTTAGAAACTCCTTTACTAAATGAATAATGTTGTGCCCCTTTATTTGAAATCACCTCTTGTTTTTGTCCCAAATCGCCCAAAGAATAAACGACAGATGTCCCTCTAATAATACCGTCAGTCTGATGTGCAGAGACAACACCAAAACCATTATTGATCAATTCTTTTTTAGACTTGGTTAAATTTTTATCGAACAAATCGAAAGCATTGACTTGCGGATGAATGGCTTCGTTCCAATAATAAGGTCCTTCATTTAGACTATTCAATTGTGGCGATCTTCCTTTTTTTAAGCTAACTGCTTTTTTAATTCCTAAGTCGGAATAAGGCTCAATAAAAGAGGGATAGACAGTAGCACCCGGTCTTTCTATTTCGACTGCATTTTTTGGCAAAGAAAATACTTTACCCACTTTTACTATACGTCCATTCTGAAATAAAATGGTACCGTTTTCAATGACCTCATCAGCCGACAGTACAACTTTCACCTTGGTGATTGCATACAAAGTATTATCGAAGGATTGCACCCCATTTTCCGGTTCAATTTGTTGTGCGTACACAGCCAGAGAACTCATTGTGATAAATTGTAAAAATAAAATATACTTGAACATGTAAATTACTTATTGGTAATCGCTAATTTTGTGTAAAAATAATAAAATATGTATAACGGATTACTTCACGCACATTCAGGCCTAAGATGGATTGCTTTATTTTTCATTTTAGCGGCCATTATCATTAGTTTTACTTCAAAAGGAAAACCTTATTCTGCAATGGAAAAGAAATTGGCCTTATTTACCTTAATTTCTTTTCATATTCAATTAGTTATTGGGCTTTACCTTTACTTTACTAGTCCTAAAGTAAACTTTTTTGAAGGATTTATGAAAGATAGTGTTGCTAGATTCTTTAATGTAGAACACATCTTTGGTATGTTAATCGCCATTGTTTTAATCACTATGGGCTATTCTAAATCTAAAAAGAAAACTGAAGCCAGTGCGAAAAGAAAAACCATTAAAACATTTTACATTATTGGATTATTGATTTTAATCGCGACTATTCCTTGGCCTTTTAGAGGTTTAGGTGGAAGTTGGTTTTAAATAAAACTGCATGGAGAAAGGACATATTTCTATTGACAAACAACCAGAAACGGCTATTTTGGTAGGCGTCATTACCTCTAATCAAACAGAGGAAATGACCAAAGAGTACATTGATGAACTCGAATTTTTAGCCGAAACTTCTGGTGCTGTCACCAAACATAAATTTTTACAAAGGGTCGACAAACCTCATCCTAAAACATATATCCGAAAGGGTAAAATGGAGGAGATTCGCAAATATGTGCAAAACAATGAAATTGATGTCGCCATTTTTGATGATGAATTGTCTCCTTCTCAATTAAGGAATATTGAAGCGGCCTTAGAGATTAAAATATTGGATAGAAATAATTTAATCTTAGATATTTTTGCAAGCAGGGCAAGAACCGCCCACTCCAAAACCCAAGTAGAATTGGCGCAATACCAATATTTATTACCACGTTTGACTAACATGTGGACGCACTTGGATAGAATGAAGGGTGGAATTGGGATGCGTGGACCAGGTGAGTCTCAAATTGAAACCGATAGAAGGATTGTTACCCAGAAAATCACTTTACTTAAAAAGAAATTGATTGAGATTGACAAGCAGCAATCTGTTCAAAGAGGTAACCGTGGACAATTGGTGCGCGTGGCCTTGGTGGGGTATACCAATGTGGGTAAATCTACCATCATGAATTTGATTTCAAAGTCGGAAGTGTTTGCCGAAAATAAATTATTTGCTACACTCGACACCACTGTAAGAAAAGTGGTGATTGAAAACTTGCCTTTTTTAATGTCCGATACAGTGGGCTTTATCCGTAAGTTACCACATCAATTGGTAGAATCTTTTAAGTCGACTTTAGACGAAGTAAGAGAAGCAGATATTTTAGTGCATGTTTTAGACATTTCCCACCCAAATTTCGAAGATCATTATAAAGTGGTAAACGAAACATTGGCGGAGATTGACAAGACTGAAAAAACCACAATTGTGGTCTTTAACAAATTAGATGCTTACAATCCTAGTCAAGCTGAATTGAGTTATCACCCAGAAGGTAAAAAATATGCTTTGGCAGCTTTAAAAGATACCTGGATGGCAAAATTAAGCCAACACCAATGCCTTTTCATTTCAGCCCAAGAAAAAGAAAATATTGACGAATTTAAAAAGGTGTTATACGACGAAGTGAAAGCTATTTTTGAAGTACGATATCCTTATCATAATTTTTTATATTAGGGTTTTTGCTTTGCAAAAACAGTATTGAGTAGTTAGTAATTAGTCGTTAGACTTTTTGCCTTATGTTGAATGTGCTAGAAAAAGTCAAATTCTAAAAACCAATTACACTAACTCCTTTTTGCAAATTGCCAATTGCTAACCCCAAACTTTAACTTCTAAACTCCTTTCTGCTTAACTTCTTTTTTTTAGAAAGACACTAGAATCTAGACAAAACTAGCATGTATTAAGACATAAGTGGCAAGACAAAAGCCGAGTGTCAGTTCGTCCCGATAGCTATCGGGAGTTCCTACAGTTTCGTTGGGATGCGTTGCGCTGAGCGATAGCCGAAGCGTATCGAGAACATGGTAGAAAAAAGATGTTAGCATCTAACCAATTCCATCACCGCTGAATTTCAATTTTAACTTCCTTATCCTCGTATTCCAAGGTTGTTTTGCTTACAAAAACCATTCGGTCTTTTTTATGGACATCAACTGTATATTTCCCAGTTAAGTAGTAGGCAAAGTAATCTAGGGTATCCAATAAATTGCCATCTACCTCATCTTTTTGCTGCACATAGCTTAAGTAAAACGATTCTCCTTTGTCTTGGAACTGCCATTCGAATACCGCATCTTCCTCCCCATCTATCCATTTGGCACTGGGTACAGAATCATAAATACCTACATCTGTGGTAATGAGCCACTGCCCTTTTGGTGCCAATGCTTTATCATCTACTGTTATTGCGGTAACATTCCAAGTCTGCCCTTTCATGAGCTTACTTGAAAAGCGCTTTTCTTTGTTGCAGGCTGTTATTGTCAGTAAGCATATTATTGTAAAAATTGTTAGTCTCATTTTTATTGTACTATTAAACGTTTGGTTACTTTATTCCCATAGGTACTACCTGTAACAAAGTAGGTGCCGGACTCAATATTTGACACATCTATGGTATACATTCCTGCGCCTGTTGATTGGCTTTGTATTTGCACTAACTTTCCCGTTACATCATGCATGGTAATTTCTATTGAGCTGTCAATGTCAGAGTCTCTATTTAATTGTAAGCTAACAATGTTTGCATTTGTTGGGTTAGGAAAAAGTGTGAAGTCGAAGTCATATAATCGTGATTTATCATCTGGTTCGGTATTTGGTTTTGCTGGATCTTGTACTCGGTAATACTTTGGAACATTAGCTTTGTAACCATCAGAATTAGGACTGTTGCCAGTACAAAAATTTTGAACATAAGTTTCAGTTGCAGGTGGCATTGGGATTTCATCTATAACAGGCGCGATAAATAAAGTGATTTCTGGTGAAACTGATGAACCTGGCAGCGCTACAACTTCTTCTCCTGCCTGAATATAAACCTTATAACCATTAGCAACAGTTAAATCTCCTTGAATAATTACAGTGTCTTTGGCTTTACAATAATAAGAATTTCCATCTTTTACACATCCAATAATATTAGCCGGCCCTCCATTAAAGTGTTTATTATTTAGAACAAGGTTATCAGGAAAATGTGATAAATTGTATACGGTAGAATTAATATTTGGCACTAAATAATTATTCTGATATAAAGTTAAATTATTATCCATATCAATCTTATATGTATGAACATAAGTATATTCATGCGGTTCACCACTATCTGTGCTATCATTGTAGGTTATATTAACAAGTAATTTCAAATAAACATTTTTAATGTTTGGTTTGGTGTATTCATTGTAATCAATTTCATTAATTCTTACTTGACAAATTGAATCTTGAAAATTTGGACTAGAAGCTTGCGCTTGACCAAATGTTTGATTATAACTTTCAGAATGAATAGAAGAAAATTCTGAAACAAAATTAAGCATCCCATCTATTGGAACAAATGAAGAGTTCATCTTAAAGTTTTCATTATAATTTAGAATAGGGTGATTATTACTAGTCATATTAACCCCACTAATACTTAAATTTTCACATTCTGGAAAACTCAACCCATAAAGTGTGTAGCAATCATGTCCATGGGATTGTTCTGTTTCTATTTCTGCTACAATAGCACTTTCAATACTGTAATCAAGAATGTTTAAAGTAGAATTAAATGAATAATTTAAAGGCTCCGCTAATCTAAATTGATATTGATTTTTAAAAGACCGAGAATAATTTACATTTACTATACTGCCTGAATATAAATAATCATGAAACGTACATTCTGGTTCTGTTCTATTCCAAGACATATCTATTTTAGGACTTTCTAACAAAGTAAAAATACCTAAAGGGTTATTATAAATTGGATATGATTGAACATCATTTGGCTCATTTAAAATATTTGAGCCTTGATTAACAAAAGAACCTGGCGTACTGAATGTTGGCCCGAGTATTAATTGTTCTTGATATAACTGACCTTCAAAATACATTTCTGTACGAGATACTGTGGGCATAACAGGTTTTTCAGGAATGGTTTTCTTTTTATAATTTTCACTAACGTAAGTGTTAAATTCTTGACCTAAAATTTTTTCTACTTCTTTGTAAAAAGCCTTTTTATTCTTTTGTGATGCAGCTGTGGTATCAAAAGCCAAATCTGGAGCCATTACTGCTAAAGTTGCCATTTCTGGTGAACCTGTTGCTACTGTCAGCCCTAATTTTACTACTATTTTAAATACCTTTAATATAGCCAAATTCCTTTCAACTTCGGCATTATGCATGTTAGCATCAGTACGTAAGGAATCATATATGTGATATCTGGCAACATAATCCTCTACCATTGACCCCATGTTTTTGTATATTACGTATCCATTTTCAGCTTGTGAATTTGTAAAATCCACACCGCTTAAAAAGCCATTGTTATCTATAATATTATCGTTTGCATCTATCAAGGGTTCGTCAATTGTTACTGCTCTACCATATAGTTTTAAATCTGTTGTAGTAAAAAACTCAAAATCTAAAGAAATATCTGTTAGATTATTGCATACACAAGGGTCATAAGCTACCTGAAAATCACCACTCATCCAAAAGTGAGCTTGCCCATTGGTGGGTGCAACTGTTGTTAATTTTACTACAGCTGTATTTTGATCTAAGCTTCTGTCTATACCTTCACCTAAACGAAAAATTCCTGATAAATTTGAAAATAAAGAATTTTGGAGATAATACAAATTAATTTTCACACCATTGATTGCTGAACCTGGATAAGTATTATCTCCATAACGAACAAATACCCTCACTACACCTTTATAACGATTGTAAAAAACAAGATAGGGTACATTTTGTAATATTGTTACAGAATGCACTGTACCATCAGGATACCTACCTAAATTCGATAATAATAATTCCCACCCATTTTCATGATTCATTTCTTGACCACCAGATACCGGTGTTTTTAATAGATATCCATAATACGCTGCTAAAGTATTAGGTTGAATATTTTCCATAGTAGTATAGGGTGCACCAGGGTTAAACTGCATATTCATTAACGAATAATTTGATGGTGTCCACCAATTAAACGTATTTAAATAACGTGAATCGAGGCTGTATGGCGTCCCACCTGTTGCATCATCAGGCAATGCATTATTTATTGGATTAATTGGGTTAGTTGATACATTATTGTCGCATTGCGCATATCCTCTATTCACTATGCTAAATATAATAGTGATCAAATAAATTTAAAATATTTTTTTCTCATAATTTTATAGTTTTCTTCCTAAGTATTGTCTTTTAGCATATCCTGGATAATCTGGATGATGAAAAAATTCAAAATTCATTTCTACTATCCCATCCATTTTTACATATACATCTCCTTTCATAGCATCACATTGCGAAGTACTTACCCCTTCAAAACCCCACATTTGGCGGTAATTTAATTGTTTGGGTTGAGCCTGTTGAATACAGCTACTACCAAAACCGTCATAATTAATTATATTAAAATAAACATACGGAGGGGAATAGGTTATATCAATATTAATATCAAAACTATCGGGGAGATGTTCAGATTTTACTCTAAAATCTCCTTCCACTGGTCCTACTATAGCATCAGGACTATTCCATATAGGAAGATTAGATACATATAAATATTTGGTAATAGAGTCATAACCATCATCATTAGGCAAACAAATTTTATTGGGTGATTTTTCAACTACTAGTGTTATGGGCCAATTCCCTCCAGCTAAGCTTTCATCAAAATACCTTTGCACTACACTGTCAGATATAACTTCAGAACCTACATACCAAGTGTATTCAGCATTTTTTTCTATGGGTGTAAATTTTACATTTTTACCTCTGAATATTGTATCAGTTTCAGTAAATTTACCCGTTGAAGACGGATTAGAAAGTTCCTCCATGATAAACTCCGCTGTCACTTCACTGGCGCAACTACAGTTTTTATTAAACTCCGCTATTTCTGCTTGGTCTTTTTTGCAGGCCAAAAGCATGAATGTACATATTGTTAAAACTAGGATATTAGGATTAATTTTCATCACGGGGATTGGTTTTTTATTGTAATTAATTGAGCACAAAAACTTGTTCTCGATATGCTTCGACAAGCTAAGCACAACTCGCTACGGTTATCGCTCAGCACAACGCTATTCCGTTTACCGACGGATCACTCGAACTGACAGTTTTTGCTTCGTTATTAAATTATTTTTCTTCTTCCAATTTACTTAATCTTTCTTCTAATTGCAAAGTGTATAAAGTCAGTTCCTCTACCTTTTCCAATAATAAACGGTTCAACTCACCTAAATCTACACCTGTTTCTTCATATTGTTCGGCAGAAGGAATGTTTGGTAAATGTTTATTTTCTTCAATATAAACTCTTAATTCATCAAATGTGAGTAATTTATAGTCTGGTTCAAATACATAGTCAGGTATGCTGGCCAAAGTAGTGGTGTATTTTCTGGCAAAAACAAAACCATTCAAAAACTCAGTTAAATCAGTGCCTAAATTACCATTAATTAAGGGCTCATCAGGAAGGGTGATTGATCGGCCATGCAATTGAATATTAGTTTGAGCTATTTGTTCAAAATCGAAGCGTAATTTAGACGGTCTGTAACATACACAAGGGTCATAGGAAATTTTAAAATCAGCACTGGCCCAATTTTGTCCTTCTGCGGGAGCCAGCACAACAGAAGAAACTGAAGTGATAGTAGTAGAGTCACCCAAGGCCTGATCATGGCCATCATACAATCTTAGATTACCATTTATTTCTTCGCTGGTTGGGTCCTCAAATGTTAATTGAATAAGCATATCATTAGCGCCATTTCCAACTGTGTTATCTAATCCGTAATTAACGAAAACTCGGATTGTAGCTGAGTAGCGATTGTATAATACGATATAAGGTTTAGTACCTTGCGAATTACCGACAGTAATAGTTGTTATATCATCTGGATAACGCCCTAAATTAACTAACAGTAGCTCCCAACCATTCTCTCTTAGTGGTAAAGGCCCATCCCAAATGTATCGATAATGCATATAGGCTGCTGTCATAATACTATTCATCTCAGGAATGGTTACTCCCCCGAAACTGATGTTCGTAGTTTGATACTCATCATAAATACCCCCCACAATTGGAAACCAATCAAATCCATTTAAATACTGAGATCCGTCGATACTTGGCAAAGCATTATTAGAAGGATTTGTAAAATCAGTGTTCACATCATTTTTACAATCTGTTTGACCATACACTATAAGTGATGGCATTAATAGCATTATAAATAATATTTTCATATATTTAAATTTTTTAGTAGTCACTTTCTAGTTTATTTTTCTACCTTTTAAGTGATATGTTTTTCGGTTTGAACAGTATTCTGTTTCTTCTTTTGGAAGAAATATCTCATAAGTATTGTTTTGGTAAAATCTTTTAAAATAGCCATCATCTAGGCAACCTACACCTATTGCATTCCCATTTGTTAAAATAATATTGTAGAACGCTGCTCCTGTCTGAAATTGAAGGGAATCATTAGTACCTCTCAAATTTTCAAAAATTAAAAGATCTTGAAACGGTTCTCCTAATGTATTTCTCCCCTCTCCCAAATAAACTTTAATATCTACACTGTCTTTTCCGCCCTCTTCTTTCATTCTGAACGTACCTTCCCATTGAGGTTGGGGGGTATTGTAAAAATCAAAGGAATTATAAGGATCAGCTATTCCGAGAAATCTCTCAGTAGAATCCAAGCCGTCATCATATGGCAAACAAATAGTATTCGGCGTTTTTTCAACTTTGAGAGAAATTGGAATACTTTGACCAGCTAGATCCGTTGGAAAAAAACGCACAAAAGACCGCTCAGTTAGCACTTCTGCACCAATATACCATGTATAATTGGCGTTTTCTTCTATTGCAGTAAAACGAATATTTCTACCAGCATGGCAACTATCAGTATCAACACTGTAATTACTAAAGTTACTGACGTTTTCTATCAAAAACTCAGCACTCACCTCTTCCGCACAGCTACAATTTTTATTAAACGCAGCTATTTCAGCTTGGTCTTTTTTACAGGCCAATAGCGAGAATGTACATATTGTTAAAACTAGGATATTTGGATTAATTTTCATCACGGGGATTGGTTTTTTATTCTACTTAATTGAGCACAAAAACTTGTTCTCGATATGCTTCGACAAGCTCAGCACAACGTTATCCGTCTACCGACGGATCACTCGAACTGACAGTTTTTTTATTTACTTTTGTTCTTCCAAATATGAAAAAAAAAAAAACTAAAGCAAATTATTAAGTAATTATTTTTCAGAGCTTTATTCAAAAACAGTTGAAACCTTTTGATTTTACTGGCTTTTTACACTCGCTTAATTTTGAGCAACTTCAGCCGTAGTCGTCAATACTTTGGTGAAACCGTTTTCAAATACAATTAAAATTCGGTTGACTGAAAAGCCTTGGATGTCGTTGGGACTAAACTTGGTAGTTAAAGTAACAGATTCCCCTGATAGAATGGTTTCATTTTCTATACTAGAGCCGGTACAAGCGCACTCATCAATCACTTCTTTGATGTGTAAAGTATCTGAACCTTGGTTTTCAATGGTAAAAGTGTGCTTCAATAATTCACTTGTGTTTACCATACCAAAATCGTAGACCAATGGACTTACTTTGATAGGCAATACTGATTCATCTTGCACAGTGACAGACTGAATTTCAATTCTTCTTTCAATGGCTGCTTTTCTACTGTATACCGAATTCTTTTGGTCTTTTACATTATCACTTGCAAAAGCATTGGCTGTGTATTCTCCATAAGGAATGGCTTCAATTTGCAAAGCCCCGTTTTTTAAATAAGGCTCAAAAAAACCGCCCTCAATTTCACTGAGGTAATTTTTATAGGAATCAATTCTACGCTTGGTCAGGTTGACGTTATAGTCGGATTTTGCCAAAGGGGATGCAAAACCTTTGATGGAAATTACCAAGGCTTGTCCCTTTAATAGTTCTATTTTTAGTAAACGGGTGAATTCCTCCAAATCGGCTACCCCTTGTTCTATGTATTCCACAAAAAAATCTTCAATATCCTCCTTTGCATCTTCCGATTCTTCTCCGATTAACCCTTTACTATAAGCCGACTTGTATTGTTTTTTTAGTTGTAAATAATTTTGATAGGTTTGAATGTAGTTATACTGTGTAACGGTATCGGTAGTTTTAGGATTGGGTTCGTCGTTGTGAAAATATAGTTTAACCGGCAATACTTTGTTTAAGGTAGCTAAGTCGGGAAAACGAAAAGCTTTTGGTTTGATGAGTGTTGAATTTTTCATCACAAAAATATCATTACAACAAGTGGGGTTCACCGAATAACTTACTCCTTTTCTATTGGATGAAAAGTAAGCATCACCATTTTCAGGATCAACGGTATAATAAGTGTCATTCTGCGGAGAATTAAAAGGTAAACCAGCATTTTCAACTTCCCCAAATTGCATGACACTGCTAGTGTTTTCGCTATAAAAAATATCAAACCCACCAAACCCAATGTGCCAAGTGGAAGAAAAGTACAAACGATCTGTTTCCCTGTCATAAAAAGGACTAATCTCATCCTCTATCGAATTGATTTTATTGCCTAAATTAAACGCTTTACTGTATTGATTGCCATCCGTTATTTTAGAAGCCCAAATATCGTATCCACCAATGGATTTGTATCGATTGGATGCAAAAAACAAGTATTCCTCTCCGTTAATTACCGTAATGTGTGGCATAGTGGTTTGTGCCGCATAATCGTTGATGACCTCCCCTAAGCTATCGATATCAGTCAATTTATTATCGACCAGCTTACCCACAAATATTTTACAATTATTACCGGCATCACAACGGGTAAAATAAAAGCGTTTTCCGTCAGTACTAAAACAACCATTTCCATAATTGTAGTCCGCCAAGCCTTCTCCACTAACAATTTCTACATTTGAAAAAGTACGGTTAAACTTATCGGCACTGTAAATACTTAATTTGTAGTTTTTACTATTTACTTCTTCGGTAGGTTTTATCGTATCTGCCTTTAAAGCGGTGAAATAAAACTTATCCTTAGTGATTCTTGGGGCAAACTCTGTATCGTTAGAATTTACTGGACCACTAATGGGCTTTGCATTTTCATCTCCTTTCAATTTTATGGTGTTTTCAGCCCAAATACAAGCTTTAAACCCTTGTTCGGCCTTTAGATACTCATAAGATTCTCTATCTCTTTTAAAAACTTTTTTGGCTGACTTAAACGCTTGCTTTGCTTGCCCATACTGTCCTGTTTGCTGCAACATGCTTGCCAACCAAAAAATTGACATTGGGTATATTCTCGCCTGTTCTTTTTCATAAACAGCCGCGTAGAATGTGGCAGCCACTTCATAGTTTTTATATTTTCTTTGAGCTTCGGCCATTTTCCAATTAATTTCAACTGAAGTTGAATCAAAAGTCATGGCTTGTTGAAAGTATAATATGGCGCCGTAATAATCACCTTCCATCAATTTTTTATCGGCATGCTCTACCAATTGCACATAAGTCTGTCCGAATACAAATGGAGAAAATAATAACAGAATTAAGGTCAGTCTCATAAAAAATCAGGACAAATACGGTATTGAATGTTTTTCGGCTTAAAAATATCTAAAATATATTGAAAAGAAAGCTCTAATCCTCCTCGAACATTACTGGCAGGAGATAATTGAGAAATATTAATGTCGTAACTGATACCTGCAACCCAATTATTGTAATACAGTCCTGCAACAATATTTACAGCATCCTTGGCACGAAACCACAAACCTGCATAAGGTGCAACATACTCCCCCTTTTTATCTAACTGTACATAGCGAATATTGGATCCAATGTTTAACTCTCTATATACGCCTTGGGTTTGAAACAATACACCAGGCATCAAATCCCATTCAAAATTAATGGGATAAACAGCATTGGCATGAACGACAAATCTACGATCTCTCACAATCGTTGGGTTTCCAATAAAACCTTCCGTTTGTCGAATTAAGTTAAAGGCTGCCACACCGGTTTCAATTTTTAATGCCGACTTAAAAGTTCTCGCATAAAAAACACCCAAACTTGAATTTACATTGGTGTATCTTTCATTAGTAAAAAGCTCATTTGAAGGTAAATTGCCGTCGTATTTATAACCATTAAACTGTAAATCGTATTTAAATGCGTTAAAGTCAATTAATTTATGGTTGATACCAAACTGAGCGCCGACCACAAGCTTTTGCGCCAATTTAGATTTGAATAAAAACTGTTGGGCCACGCTTAAATTAAATTCATGGGTTCGGTAATCTCCATCACCAGCTACATCATTCATGTAATTAATGCCATAAAACAAGTTTGGTTTTAGGTCGCCTTCATTATTTTCAACCGAAAAACCAAATGTATTATAAGCCCTTGAAACTGCTCTCCATTGGCTTCTTTGATTGCCGGTAAATCGCCAGTCTCCATTATAATTACCCGTTAAAGCTGGATTTAACATTAATGGAGATCGATAAAATTGTGAAAAGTGAATATCTTGTCCAATACCAGCGTATAGGCTACCAATAAAAAATATGGTGAACAATAATTTTTTCACTTACTTGATTAAGGTAATGTTCCCTTTGATTAAATTCTCTTGACCATCTACACACTTTACTTGTAGGTGATAAACGTATACGTCGGGGTCGAGTGGTTTTCCTCTAAAAATACCATCCCATCCTTCATTTTGATTTTGTGTTTCAAAAACAACTTCTCCCCAACGGTCAAAAATCATAAAATTCATTTCTTCAATATTATATCCACGCACAAATACCTGATCATTCACATTGTCGCTATCCGGCGTAAAAGCACTTGGAACAAAAACATAAACATCACCACAAATAAACTCCAGTACTTTAATGAGTACTTTCGCTGTTTTTGTACAAGCGTCGTTGGTCACCTGAACGGTAAACTCTGTATCATCTGTAATCGAATAAGTTTTAGTCGTTTGGTTATTGGGTTGTTCCACCCTTGCAGCAGGCGACCACAAATAATGATAATAAGGTTGATTTGGCATAGCAGATAAAATTGTCGTTCCACCATCAACAACCTCTATTTGCGTTGCAATAATATAAACAGAATCACTTGGCAATTGATCGACCTTTACCCAAACTGAATCATAAAAAATACAGCCATTAATATTAGCGGTAACATAATAATATTGTGTTTTTGGTGGATTTGCCTTTGCTAAACCAGTAGTTGGACTTTCGTAAGTAATATAATCTTTAGGTGACCAATCTGCTGTGATGTTTAAGCCCGAAGGAAAAGTAGCTTGTAAGTTTACGTTATTACCAGCACATATATTTGCATCTGCCATTACATCAATTATCCCCGAACTGAATTGAATGGTCACTGACCCAGTTTGATCACACAAGGCATTACCATTTGAAACTTTGCAATAAAAAGTGACAGTATTCACTGGTGAAACAGTAATCACAGAATCCAACCCTCCGGCATTTAACGGACTTGAAAAATCATCATTGTCATCCCATATAAAAGTGGTTGCCGTACCAAAACTATTGGCTAATAAATCGAGACTAGTTATATCGGCATCACAGATAATGGTGTCGTTAGGCAAACTCAATTTCACTTCGGGATAAACAGTAATTATTTTTTTTGCAGTATCTGTTAAATTACAAATTGTATCGGTAATGTATAATATCGCTTCATATTGTCCCGGTTGGTCGTATAAAACAATTGGATTTGAACCCGCTTGAATAATTGTTCCTCCAGCATCTAAATCCCAAACCGAACCATTTGGGTCGGTACTTTGGTTAGTAAAATTAATGGTTAATGGCGCACACCCCAACAATTCACTTACGGTAAAATCGGCATCTGGCACAATTTGAAAATCGAATTTAAAAACTAAGTTGTTACAATTTGAACTTAAATTATTGGCTGACCAAGCATTAGTAGTTGTTGGAAAATCAGAATTTCCACCACAACCTCCACATACTGATTGGTAAACTACACCATACTTATCAAAACGAGAAGTTCCTCCATCTACGTGTTCTTGCGACAAGGCACCACCTAAATACGAACCATATAAAATATTGGCTGCATTACGTTCTAAAACAAACAAATAAAAATTAAAACCATCTCCATTTGTTCCTTGTTCGGCATTAGCAGTAACTGGCATCCCATTCAGACCTGTCCCTTGTAAAATATTAGCCCCCCATCCCGACACATACACATTTCCACAAACATCTACTAAAAAAGCAGCTGGAGAAATATTAGGTTGTCCGTTTCCATTTCCAAAAATGGTTGCATAATCTATACTGGTTAAACTTGGATTCAATTTCATGATAAATTGTCCGCTATTGGCATTGGAATATCCCGCATTGACAACCGGCATAGCTCCATCTGAAACTCCTACTAAATACACATTATCGTCCCGATCAATCTCCACAAAAATACTTTGATCATATGCCGCTGTCCCTATATAAGTCGACTGAATGACACTAGATCCGTCTCCCATAATTTTCGCAACAAAGCCATCCGTCTTTCCGCCCATATAATTTGGATTTAATCCTCCTACCGTATTTGGTAAGTCGCTTGAAGATGACCCACCAGCAATTAAAACATTGTAAGAAGAGTCAATTTTAACAGAGTAACACGCATCATTCTGTGAACCACCGTAATAACTCGACCACATTAAACTTGAAAAGTCGGCTGACAATTTAAAAACCACCCCATCTTGTTGACCGGCATTATTCGCTTGAAATGCATTGTGAACTGGAAAATTTATTGAACGAGAACTGGAAGTCACCAACACATTATTGGCTGCATCCAACATAATTTCTCCTCGAAACTGATCCCCATAATTGGAAGTCAAGGAATCATAAGCTGCAACAGTACTGTAATTTCCAGATGTCACTTTATAATTCACTCCGTCGTTGGCAGATCCACCCATATAAGTTGACCCCAACAAATTCAATCCATCAGCGCTGATTTTAGACACAAAAATATCGGTGCCCACTGACCCAAAATTACTGCCATTAAACTGGACAGAAAAAGTAGATCCGCCCCCATGTGTATTTTGATAGGCATTCATCATGGGGAAATCGGTACTGGATGTTGCGCCATACAAATAAATATTATTAGCAGCATCACAAATTAAACTATGCACCGTTTCAGTTCCTTGTGTATTATCACCGCCTCCTATAAAATTAGTCCATAGCATGGTAGTACCATCTGCTGAATATTTGCTGATAAAAACATCTGTTGTAATTGAATTACTGACATTAGGAACCGTAATATTGGTAGTCGAATTCCAAACCAAAGCAGGGGTCGGATAAGCGTTTCCATATACTGTTCCGCCACTATAAGCTTTTCCATCATATGCATAAGTCGCTGTCATTCCAAAATTATCGGAAACGGAACCACAATAGGTTGCAAATACAAGTACTGGATCAATCACCAACGCAATGTCTTTATCATATTTACCCAAGTCGAAACTCAATACACCATCCATTAATTTAAACTGACAGGGTACATCTATAATTTTACCATTTTTAATTTGATAAGCCACTGGTTTTTCTTCAAAGATGTCTCCGAGTCCTGTTTTTATTTTTAATCGTCCATCTTTTAATATTTTAATCGATTCTTGACCATTGTACTTTAGCTGAATGTTATTTGGGTCTCCTTGGGGAGCGACTTTAAATTCATACTTTAATTGTCTGTTTTTTTCAAATATTCTGGCATCTACCCCCGGGTATAAATCATGATAAGAAATATCGTAATATCCATAGCATTCCCTTGCCCATCTATCTTGGTTATTTCCTATAAAATAATTGTAGTATTCACTCGTTTTATTACGGCTTGAGGTCTGTGCATTGGGTTGACAACCCAAAAACTGTAGGTATAAATATTGCTCACGAATTTGTGGATTTTCCACTGTTTTTGCAGAAAAATCAGCATGATGAATATCATCTGCATCAATAAATTGATACAAAATACCTGTTTGTTCTAACCAAACATTCCCAAAACTCACATCCGCTTTATAAAGTGCTTTGCTTGGCCATTGTCCTTTGTTTTCTACAAACTTATAATCACCTACCAATTGCTCCACCTCTTGGGCAGTAAGCACATTTATAGAAAGGGCGATTGCAAAAGCCAGCAGTATTCTTTTCATAACACTAAATTAAACAATTAAAAACAGGTATTAAAATTAAGACTGTTTAATTTATGGTATAGTTGCGTTAAAGGGTTGGATTAATGCTTAAAAGTAAAGTATAGCACTGACAAAATAAATGTCATACCCTAGCAAATCATCCTCCTCAGGCTTCGAGGCCATTTAATAGATTACCATCTATTAAATCCTCAGCCGTCGGGAGGATGTTAACTAAATAAACCGCCGAGGGCTGAGGATAGAAAAAATGGCAATTTTTTCTATGAACTCGAAGTCCGGTTTAAAACTCAATACCAAAAAGCAAATTTACCATCTGTAATATACATTAAGCTATCCGTGCAATCTCTATTAATTAAAGTCATATTAAAGGTACCTTCAACCTCTCGTTTAGTTTTATCAAATCTGCAGATTTCAATATTGCCTGGGTTTAGACTATCGTGTAAATAGCCTGCGCAACCAATATTCCCACTTACAGATAGAAAAGAAACAATTTCACCTCCATCTCCGTTTAGCGTGCTCATTGGATATTTCCCCAAGGAATTTACACCCTGATATATATATATATAGACTGATCAATATTTTGATCTTTATCTATTTTACTTCCTGTTAAATTAAATTGGCCCGTAGTTTCAATGTAGCTTGCATAGACAGGTACAGATCCACTAATCGAAGCAGGCGTTTTTGCTACCCACTCAACCCCATTAATTTTACAAGAAAAACCTTGCGTAAATTCTGGTTCGGGGTCTTGTTTTTCGCAGGAGACACTTAGAAATACTAATGACAAAGTAAAAAATAATATGCCTTTTATTGTTTTCATTGTATGCAATTTACTGATTTAATCCTTGATATTACCAAGGAAATACCAAAACCAATAAGATAGCCATAAATCACCCACCTCAGACTTCGAGGTCATTTAATAGATTACCACCTATTAAATCCTCAGCCGTCGGGAGGAAGTTAATGAAGCAAACCACCGAGGACTGAGGATAGAAAAAATGGCAATTTTTCTATGAACTCGAAGTCCGGTTTAAAACTCAATACCAAAAAGCAAATTTACCATCTGTAATATACATTANAGCTATCAGTGCAATCTCTATTAATTAAAGTCATATTAAAGGTACCTTCAACCTCTCGTTTAGTTTTATCAAATCTGCAGATTTCAATATTTCCTGGGTTTAAACTGTCATGCAAGTAGCCTGCGCATGAATTTCCATTATTTTCTAAGGATAAAAAACCCACCATCTCATCTCCGTCTATATTTACCCCAAACATTTTATAATTTCCATCATCATAAATATTTTCATCACTATTTTTTTTTGTTGCTCTTATGTGAAGCCAGCCTGAATTTTCATTATAAGTAATACTTATTGGAATAGCACCACCAACTGAAGCTGGCGTTTTAGCTATCCATTCTTCCCCATTTATTTTACAGGTAAAACCTTCTCTAAAAACAGGTTCGGGGTCCTGTTTTTCGCAGGAGGCGCTTAAAAAGAAAAGAGCTGTACTGAATAAGAGTACTAATTTCTGTAAATTTTTCATATGAATAATCTTATGTTTTTATAAAGGTAATGCCTTGTTTTTGGCTAAAACTATTGAATTGCGCAAATGGTTTTTATTTTTGCGTTTTTCGCAAAAGACAAATCTCTGTAATAGCAATTTACTGATTTAATTTTATTTACGAAAATTTATTTCTAATCCAATATCATATAACGGAAAGCCATGTTCATACAACAACCCGTTGCCATTAGTAACTTCCATTAAATCTACATGTTCAAAAACAGTGGCAACCTGTTCTTCAAAGGTAAAAGGCATACTATCTATTACAATTTGGTTCTGCGCATGTATTCTGAAACTTACAATAATTCCAAAAATTATTAAAGTGATTAAGTTTTTCATAATTTTGAGTTTTTTTGATATAAATTTTAAATTATTAATACCTAAAAGCAAATTTACCGTCAGTGATATACATTAAACTATCAATGCAATCAGTATTAATAAGAGTCATGTTGAATGTGCCAGATAATTCTCTATTGGTTTTATCAAATTTGCAGATTTTTAGATGACCCGGACTCAAAGAATCATGAAAGTAAACATCACAAACAAAATTATTTTCATTATCGTGGAATCCAACTCGCTTATCCTTATTACTATACTCTGTTTCCATTTCATATTTACCAGATTCATAAATATTGTTAGCAACAATATTTATGACATCATAAATATTGTTTTCCGAATTTTTTCTTGTTGCTTTTAATTGCAAATTTCCTACAGATTGATCATAGTAAGTTAGCAATGGCACAGGCCCACTAATAGAAGTAGGCGTTTTAGCTACCCATTCAACCCCATTAATTTTACAAGAAAAACCTTGCGTAAATTCTGGTTCGGGGTCTTGTTTTTCGCATGAGGCACTTAAAAAGAAAAGTGCTGTGCTAAATAAAAGTATTAGTTTTTGTATTGTTTTCATAAAACGAGCGTTTTGTTTTTTTGACTTTCGAGTCAATCAATTTACAAATTTTTCATGTAATTAACAAATTAAAGTTGGTTCAATGGTATAAAGCGGAAACCCATGTTCGTACAACAATCCATTGCCATTGGTAACTTCCATTAAATCCACATGTTCAAAAACAGTGGCAACCTGTTCTTCAAAGGTAAATGGCACACTTCGGCTAAGCTCAGTGCAAGTGCTATCTATTACAATTTGGTTTTGTGCATGTATTTTGAAATTCATCATGATTCCAAAAAATATTAAAGTGATTAAGTTTTTCATACTTCGACATATGCTCAGCACAGGTGATTTTTAGGTTTATTTGTTAAATATTTTGGACTGGTAGGGAATTAATACCTTAAGGCAAATTGGCCATCTGTGATATACATCAAGCTATCTGTACAGTCTCTGTTAATTAAAGTCATATTAAATTTGCCTTCAATCTCTCGTTTAGTTTTATCAAATTTGCAAATTTCAATATCCCCAGGGTTTAAACTGTCATGCAAATAGCCTGCACAACCTATATTGTTGCTCAAAGAAAGAAATCCAACTGATTCCTCTCCATTTCCTTTTAAAGTTTCAATTTTAAATTCCCCTTTCTGATAAATATTTACCAGGTAAATACTTATCACTTGATAAATATTTACATCATTATCTTTTTTCGTACCTGTCAAATAAAGCTCACCTGTATTTTCAATATAATCAACAAAAAGTGGCACTGGCCCACTAATAGAAGTAGGCGTTTTAGCGACCCATTCAACCCCATTAATTTTACAAGAAAAACCTTGGGTAAAAACTGGTTCAGGGTCTTGTTTTTCGCAGGAGGTGCTTAGAAATACTAATGACAAAGTAAAAAATAATATGACTTTTATTGTTTTCATTGTATGTGCAATCTTATTAACTAATTGTATGCAATTTACTGATTTAATCCTTGATATTACCAAGGAAATACCAAAACCAATAAGATAGCCATAAAATCACCCACCTCAGGCTTCGAGGCCATTTAATAGATTACCATCTATTAAATCCTCAGCCGTCGGGAGGAAGACAATATTGCTATTAGTTGTGCCTTTTTCTAATCCAACTATTCTTGTATTTTATCTAATAACCTTATGCTATCCACTGAGGGCTGAGGATAGAAAAAATGGCAATTTTTTCTATGGACTCGAAGTCCGGCACAAAAATAAATGTCATACCCTAGCATATCAACACCCTCAGCCGTCGGGAGGATGTTAACTAAATAAACCGCCGAGGGCTGAGGATAGAAAAAATGGCAATTTTTTCTATGGACTCGAAGTCCGGCATCTATTTCAAATTGAAATCATACAAATTTGTATATTAAGTACTTAAAATTCTTTTGATTTATAACAGAATAAGCCCTTTTTTACGATTTTATAACAAATAGGATTCCTACAATAATGACAAGAAATTACAAGTATTAGATGTTAAACCAATGTTATATTTAAAAAACAATTAAATTTGTCTCCAAATAACTATATAACCTAAATCATGTCAAATAAATATCAAGCTCAAATAGATGAGTTTATGGCTAAGGTAAAAAATACCAACGGTCACGAAACTGAGTTTTTACAAGCAGTTGAAGAAGTTGCAGAAGCAATTATTCCATTTATGGATGAAAACCCTAAGTACGCTGGAATTAATTTATTAGAGCGAATGGTGGAGCCAGAAAGAACTATTATTTTTAGAGTTCCATGGTTAGATGATAATGGAAAAATTCAAGTAAACAGAGGTTACAGAGTGGAGTTTAACTCAGCAATAGGACCTTACAAAGGTGGATTAAGATTTCACCCTTCTGTAAACTTATCCATATTAAAATTCTTAGGATTCGAACAAGTTTTCAAAAATTCATTGACTACATTGCCAATGGGTGGTGGTAAAGGTGGATCTGACTTCGATCCAAAAGGAAAATCAGACAATGAAGTGATGAAATTTTGTCAATCATTTATGACTGAATTAGCACGTCACATTGGTCCTAACACTGATGTACCAGCTGGTGATATCGGAGTAGGTGGTCGTGAGATTGGTTACATGTTTGGTCAATACAAAAGACTAAGAAATGAATTTACTGGTGTTTTAACTGGTAAAGGTAGAAACTGGGGTGGTTCTTTAATCAGACCAGAAGCAACAGGATACGGAACAGTTTATTTTGCTAAAGAAATGTTAGCGACTAAAGATGATTCTATCCATGGCAAAACTGTTGCGGTTTCCGGTTCTGGTAACGTAGCACAATATGCCATTGAAAAAATATTACAATTAGGCGGAAAAGTAGTTACCGCTTCAGATTCTTCTGGATACATTTATGTTCCTGGTGGAATTCATACTGAAAAACTGGACTTCTTAAAAGATTTGAAGAACAATAGAAGAGGTAGGATTAAAGAAATGGCTGACCAATTTGAAGGTGTTCAATTTTTTCCAGGTGAAAGAGTTTGGAATGCACCTTGCGATATTGATGTTGCTTTACCTTGTGCTACACAAAACGAATTAAATGGTGAAGAAGCGAAGACTTTATTAGCTAAAGGATGTATCTGTGTGGCTGAGGGTGCAAATATGCCTTCTACGCCAGAAGCTATTGCTGCATTTCATGAAGCGAAAATATTATTCTCTCCAGGAAAAGCATCTAATGCTGGTGGTGTTGCCACTTCAGGATTGGAAATGTCACAAAATTCATTACGTTTTTCATGGACTGCTGAAGAAGTAGATGAAAAATTACACAACATTATGGTTTCTATTCACGAAGCTTGTGTGGAATATGGTACAGATGAAAATGGATATGTGGATTATGTGAAAGGTGCAAACATTGCAGGATTTGTGAAGGTTGCAGACTCCATGATCGACCAAGGCCTTGTATAAAACCGATTTTAGCCATTGAATATTGGCGTTATGCTATTTGAAAATTCAATCACTTACAGTAGTAAGCTCATGAATTTGCAAATGTACGCATGCCTTAATCTTCAAACCTAAAATCAGTTTTTACACTGAATAAACTTTAAAACCGCTTTCACGTTGTGAAGGCGGTTTTTTGTTTGGGGTTGGTTGAATTTTGTGGTAATGCTATTGTAAAATACAATCACTTACAGACGTAAGC
>NZ_QKSB01000017.1 GCF_003234935.1 Putridiphycobacter roseus
TAAAAGCGTTTAGTCTAAATTAAGACGTAATATCATTGACTAGCCACTTATGTTTTAATACTTTTGTCTAGCATCTAGTATCTAGCGTCTAGTATCTTGCTGCTAGCAATTCCGTTCTGTTCTTGATACAACTGCTTTTGGCTACTGCCAAATTCAGAATCCCGATAGCTATCGGGACGAACTGACACTTGTATTTTGTTTAGCTACTATAATCTTAATAATGAATACTATTGTCTATCTTCTAGCATCTAGGAAAAAGGAGTTAAGGAGTCAGGAGTTAAGCAGTTAGCTTTTGGACTATAGCAACTACCTTCATGAAATTTGGAATTTTAGTTTTGAGATTTGAAATATGAGTGCTCGAGTATCATATCCGTAAATAAATAAAAACATTACTTTCCCAAAACTAATATCCAATAACTATTAACTCTTCACTAAACCAACTCTTTCCTTAAATAGGTTACCGTATCGCTTTTGGTATTTTTCGCCTTGCAAATTTTTTCTGGGGTTCCTTCAATCATAATCTCCCCGCCATGTCTTCCGCCTTCAGGACCGATATCAATGATATAATCGGCTACTTTTATAATGTCCATATTGTGTTCAATCACCAATACCGTATTGCCTTCATCCGCCAAGCGTTTCAGTACCGCCAACAACATTTTAATGTCCTCAAAGTGTAAACCTGTGGAAGGTTCATCTAAAATATAAATGGTATTTCCTGTTGATTTTTTGGATAATTCTGTCGCTAATTTAATCCTTTGTGCTTCTCCACCACTAATGGTGGTTGAAGGTTGACCAATTTTTATGTAGCCCAATCCGACAGACAATAAAGTCTCCAGTTTTTTTCTAATCTTAGGAATACCTTCAAAAAACAAGGTCGCATCCTCAATGGTCATTTCTAATATATCGTTGATATTTTTCCCTTTGTACCTTACTTCTAAGGTTTCTCTATTGTATCTTTTACCTTGACATTCTTCACACTCTACATAAACATCTGGTAAAAAGTTCATTTCAATTAAACGCAGTCCCCCACCCTTACAGGCTTCACAACGACCACCTTTTACGTTAAAACTAAACCTTCCGGCCTTGTATCCACGTATTTTTGATTCTCCAATATCCGCAAACAAATTACGTATATCTCCAAATATACCCGTGTAAGTTGCTGGATTCGACCTCGGTGTTCTACCAATCGGCGCTTGATCAATATCAATGACCTTGTCTAAATGCTCTAGTCCTTTTATTTTTTTATAAGGCAATGGTTTTTTTACCCCATTGTAAATGTGCGCGTTTAATATTGGGTACAAAGTATGGTTAATCAAAGAAGACTTACCACTCCCCGACACTCCGGTGATACAAGTAAAAGTCCCCAATTGAATTTTTAAGTCAATGTTCTTTAAATTATGTCCCGTTGCTCCAATCAATTCTAATTTCTTTCCGTTCCCTTTTCTTCTAGTAGTTGGTACTTCAATTTTTAAGTCCCCGTTCAAATATCCAGCAGTAGTACTACCACTCGACTTGAGTTCGCCAATAGTTGAAGCTTGTGTTATATTTCCACCATGAATCCCTGCTTTGGGACCGATATCCACAATAAAGTCTGATGCTTCCATCATTTCCTTGTCGTGCTCCACTACAATTACAGAATTACCAACATCTCGCAAGCGTTTTAAGGCTTCAATTAATTTAGAATTATCCCTTTGGTGCAATCCAATACTAGGTTCATCTAAAATGTACAACACATTCATCAATTCCGATCCAATTTGAGTCGCCAATCGAATTCTTTGCGCTTCACCACCGCTTAAAGTCTTGGAAGAACGGTTTAAGTTCAAATAATATAAACCGACATCAATTAAGAATTGCAAACGGTTTTTAATTTCCTTGAGAATTTCCTTCCCAATTTTTAATTGTTTTTCATTTAAAGTTTCAGCAACATGAGTAAACCATTCGTGCAGCTCCACTACATCCATTTGGCTCAATTCACCAATACTCTTTTCATTTATTTTAAAGTAAGATGATTCTTGATTTAACCTAGTCCCTTCGCAAACTGGACAAGTAATTTGGTTCATAAAACTATCGGCCCATCTTTTTACTGGAGCAGAGGGGTTTTCTTCATAATGTCGCAACACAAAATTAGTTATCCCTTCAAAGTCTACCGTTTTAGATTCATCACCAATGGTCAATACTTCTTCAAAGCCGAATAAGAGTTTTTGAATCAAGGCGTCATCAATATCTTTTATTTTATCCGTCGTTTTATGTCCATAAGCCGTTAAAATGGATTCAATTTGGGTTCCAATCCAATCGTTTTTCATTTTACCCAGCGGAATAATCCCACCTTCTTTTATACTTTTATTGGGATCAGGAATTACTTTATCCGTATCCACTTCCGAAATCATGCCCAGTCCGTTACACTTTTTACAAGCCCCGTAAGGCGAGTTAAAAGAAAATAAATTAGGTTCTGGTTCGGCATAAGAAATCCCGGTAGTTGGACACATTAAAAAACGGCTAAACTGTGCGGTTTCGCCTGTTTCAAAATCGATTAATTGCATCACATCCTGACCAAATTTTAAAGCCAATTTCACGGCATCTGTAACCCTTTGCGTATTCTCTTCATTGACCAAAATTCGATCGACCACCATTTCAATGTCGTGAATTTTATAACGATCGAGACGCATATTTGGGGTAATGTCAATAATCTCACCATCAACCCTTACTTTGGAATAGCCCGTTTTAGATATTTGTTCAAAAAGCTCACGGTAATGTCCTTTTCTACCTTTTACTTTTGGCGCCAACAATACTATTTTTCGGCCTTCGAATTTTTCTAATATTAAATCAATAATTTGTTGGTCGGAATACTTGACCATTTTCTCCCCAGTATTGTAGGAATAAGCCTCTCCCACTCTAGCATACAACAACCTCAAGAAATCATATATTTCTGTCACCGTCCCCACAGTAGATCTCGGGCTTCGGTTTACTGTTTTTTGTTCAATCGAGATTACTGGACTCAAGCCTAGGATTTCATCCACATCTGGTCGTTCTAGTCCACCCAAAAACTGACGGGCATAGGCAGAAAAAGTTTCCAAGTACCTTCTTTGTCCCTCGGCAAAAATCGTATCAAAAGCAAGCGAAGACTTTCCGCTACCACTTAAACCAGTAAATACAACTAATTTATTTCGAGGAATTTTCAGGTCAATATTTTTTAAATTGTGGACCTTCGCACCGTATATTTCAATAAATTCTTCTTGTGATTCGATTGGTTTAGCCATTGTATAGTTTGAGTAAGGGAGTACAAATATAATTCATTCTTAAGGAATATTATTTTAATCACTCCACAAATTGCTGCTTCAAAAAAATGAATTATTTTTGAAGCATGCTACTAAAAGAAATCACCAACTATTTAGAATCCTTAGCACCATTGAGTACCCAAGAGTCTTACGACAATTCAGGTTATATCTGTGGTGATAAAAATTGGGAAATCACCAATGCACTCATCACCTTAGACTGCATAGAAGCTACGATTGATGAAGCCATAGAAAAAAAATGTAATTTGATTATTGCTCACCACCCAATTGTATTTAAGGGGTTGAAAAGTATAACCGGTAAAAATTACATTGAACGCACAGTGATTAAAGCCATAAAAAACAATATTGCCATTTATGCGATTCACACCAATTTAGATAATTATGCCAAGGGAGTGAATTATAAAATTGGTCAATTATTGGGTATCACAAACCCAAAAATATTGGCGCCTACCTATGGAAATTTAGAAAAATTAGCTACATATGTCCCCATGGCACACCAAGAAACGGTGTTGAATGCCTTGTATACGGCAGGAGCTGGAAAGATTGGTGCTTATAGCGAGTGCAGTTTTACACTAGAGGGAGATGGCAGTTTTAAGGCAAATGATAGTGCCCAACCGTTTGTAGGTGAAATTGGTAAAAGACAGCTTGAAAAAGAAATTAAAATTGAAGTCATCATCAATAAATCGCAACGCAACCAAATTATTGTTGCATTATTACAAGCACATCCATACGAGTCCGTTGCATACGATATTTTTACACTGAACAATGCCAATACCGAAATTGGCGCTGGTATGTATGGCAGTTTAGACAAACCAGTCGATACACTTGAGTTCTTTGATCAATTAAAAAAGACATTTAAATGTCAAGTCATTCGGCACACAGACATTTTACAAAAGACGGTACAAAAAATTGCTTGGTGTGGTGGTTCTGGTAGTTTTTTATTGGCACAAGCCAAAAACGTAAAGGCAGATATTTACATCACAGGAGACTTTAAATACCATGAATTTTTTGATGCGGAGCAAGATATTATTATCGCAGACATTGGTCATTATGAAAGTGAGCAATTCACAATTGAGTTAATTCATGATATTTTATCAGAAAATTTTATTAAATTTGCACCCTATTTAACAGAAAGAGTTACAAATCCTGTAAAATATTATTAAATAAAGATGGCTAAAAAAAATACAGATAGCGCTATTACCGAAAAGTTAAATGCGCTTTATTATTTACAAGAAGTTGATTCTTCGATTGATAAGATTAGAACCGTAAGAGGTGAATTGCCTTTAGAGGTAGAAGAATTAGAAAGTGAAGTTGAAGGATTATCTATCAGAGCAGGAAAGTTGGATGATGAGTTGACTGAATTAGAAACTGATATTTCTAACAAGAAAAATGCAATTACTGACGCAGGTGCTGCAATAAAGAAATATAGCGAGCAACAAAAAAACGTTAGAAATAACAGAGAATACGATTCTTTATCTAAGGAAATTGAATTTCAAGGATTAGAAGTTGAATTAGCAGAGAAAAAAATCAAGGAGGCACAATTTAGAATTGAATCTAAAAAGGAAGCAATTGAAGAAGCAAAAGCTAAATTAACGGAGCGTACCAACGATTTAGAAATTAAGAAAAAAGAATTGCAAGCGATTATCAACGAAACGGAGGCTGACGAAGAAAAGTTGATTAAAAAATCGGATAAAGCAAAGAAAAATATTGAACCAAGATTAGTTGCTGCATACGAAAGATTAAGAAATAATGCAATTAATGGTTTAGCGGTAGTTTCAGTAGAAAGAAACTCATGCGGCGGTTGTTTCAATGAAATTCCACCACAAAGACAATTAGACATACAAGCAAGAAAGAAAATTATTGTTTGTGAGCACTGTGGAAGAATTTTGATTGAGCCACCAGTAGAAAGTTAATCTTTTACTAAGATAATATTAAACCCAGACATTAATCCTCTGGGTTTTTTTATGCCATAAATTTTCTATATTTGAACCAAATAAAATTAACTATGGGTTTATTAGACGGTAAAGTAGCTATTATCACCGGTGCCTCAAGAGGTATTGGAAAAGAAATAGCCAAAGAATTTATAAAACAAGGTGCAACAGTAGCCTTCACTTATTTATCTTCCGACGAGAAAGCAAGAGCATTAGAAGCAGAATTAGCTGCAGATGGTGGATCTATTAAAGGTTTTAAATCAAATGCTTCAGACTTTGATTCTGCACAAAAGTTAGCAGACGAAGTAATGGAAGCTTTTGGTCAGATTGATATTTTAGTAAATAATGCTGGAATTACAAGAGATAATTTATTGATGAGAATGACAGAAGCGCATTGGGATGAAGTAATGAACGTAAACTTAAAGTCTGCCTTTAACTTAACCAAAGCTGTAATGCGTCCCATGTTAAAAGCTAGAAAAGGCTCTATTATAAACATGAGTTCAGTAGTAGGTGTTTCAGGAAACGCTGGACAATCAAATTATGCGGCTTCAAAAGCAGGAATGATTGGTTTTACCAAATCTATTGCACAAGAATTAGGTTCGAGAAACATTAGATGTAACGCCATTGCACCAGGATTTATTGAAACGGAAATGACTGCTGCCTTAGACGAGAAAGTGGTACAAGGATGGAGAGATTCAATTCCTTTAAAAAGAGGTGGTACACCTGCAGATGTAGCTAATGCGACAGTATTCTTAGCTTCTGATATGTCGGGTTACATCACCGGACAAACTTTAAATGTTTGTGGCGGCATGTTAATGTAATCAAATAAATATTTTTACAAAAAAACCAGTCCAATACGGACTGGTTTTTTTATTTTCTAAATCACCAATTAAACATGGTTATTTATCATAGGGTATATTTTCTAATATATAATCAAGCGCTTTAATTCTTGCATTTGTTTTTTTATTGGCATCAATACGCATCCATGGTGCTTGAGCCTCATTTGTATTTTCAAACATAGCATCTTTGTATTTAGTATAATCATCCCACAATGCAATGGCACGTTCATCTACTGGAGATATTTTCCAACGCTTTAAATCACTTTTTTTAATATCCTCAAACCTTCTAATTTGTTCTTCTTTACTGATAGAAAAATAAATTTTCACTAGAAATGTATCAGAATCTAAAACCATTTTTTCAAATGGATTAATTTGAGACATAAAAACGGAATACTCTTTTTGGGTACAAAAGTTATTTACAGGTTCAACAATGGCTCTATTATACCAACTTCTATCGAAGAATACGATTTCACCAGGTTTTGGCAGTTTATTGACATATCGTTGAAAATACCATTGTCCTTTTTCATCCTCAGTAGGCTTATTTAACGCAACAATTCTAAAATGCCTTGGATTAATATGGGCGGTAATCCTTCTAATAGCACCACCTTTTCCAGCAGCATCTCTACCTTCAAAAATAACCACCACTTTTTTTCGCTCCTTAATCACCCAACTTTGTAGTTTCACCATTTCTACTTGTCGATCTGTTAAATCATTTTCATATTTGGTGTACCTTAATGCCTTTTTGACATCCGTTTTTTTTGACGAAAATAAGTTTCGAAGTCCCAATTTAGTATTTATTAAATCTACTTCGCTTTCTGTTAATTCTATTTTAGTAGTCGCTTCCATTACTTTAAATATCTATTTGTTTGGCATTTCTATAATATCGAATGATAACATTAGGATCTGGAGATATTAACCCATCTAATGATTCTGTTTTATCCTTATAATTAAAACGGGACAAGACATAGCGCATACTTTCTAACCTTGCTGTTTTTTTATCATTGGTTTTAACAATAATCCACGGAGAAAAATTGGTATGCGTTTTACTAAACATTTCTTGTTTAAAAAAAGTGTACCTATCCCACATCTTTTGTCCCTCCATATCTACGGGACTAAACTTCCATTGCTTTAATGGATTCCCAAGTCTATCGTCAAATCTTTCCTTTTGTTCTTGTTTCGAAATAGAGAACCAAAATTTAATAACGACTAACCCGTCTTCGTGCAGCATATGTTCAAATTCGGGTACTTGAACCATAAATTGATCATATTGTAAATTTGTACAAAATCCCATTACAGGCTCAACCACTGCACGATTGTACCAGCTTCTATCAAAAAATACAATTTCACCAGGGTTTGGTAATTCTTTTATATACCTTCTAAAATACCATTGTCCTTGTTCCACTTCTGTTGGTCGAGACAAAGCAACTACTCTTGAAGTACGTGGATTTAAATGCTCTTTAAAACGCTTTATCGCCCCGCCTTTACCTGCTGCATCTCTACCTTCAAAAATAATAGCCACCCTTTTATTGTTGTCTGTTATCCATTTCTGAAGCGCTACCATTTCAGCTTGTAAAGACTCTAACTCCATTAAGTACTTTAAATTTTTAGTGACTTTACGGATATCCATCTCATTTTCTGAAGCAATTTGCATCAAATCTTTGCGCGTTTTTGCCCCTTCTAATTGTTCTTTTGTAAACTTCATGTGCTGTTTATTTGCACAACAAATTTATTGAATATTACCAATTTAAAACCTGACAACCATCAAGTAAACAACTGAGGAATTACAGATTTTTAATATTACACAAATACCCTAAGCCAAAAAAAAAGACTATTTCAGTACAGCATTAGACTCAAATCTATATTCCTTTACTAGAAACTAAAGGAGTCTACTCTAAAGAATGATCGTCCTCGTATGCCAAAATATCTCCAGGTTGACATGACAAGGCTTCACAAATAGCGGCTAAGGTTGAAAATCGGATAGCTTTTCCCTTGCCTTGCTTTAAAATGGACAAGTTAACTACAGACACCCCTACAATTTCGGATAATTCATTTAAGCGCATTTTACGCTTTGCCATCATCACGTCTAAATTTACTATAATTGCCATACTTATATAATTAATGATGATTCAAATGTTTCTACTAATTTCTCTAAGTTCTTTTCGTTCTTTCCCCAGCTATAAACACCAATGATTGCAACTGATGTAAACACAACATCTCCATTTTCATTTACATCAACATAAATATTTTCGCCCCAGGACTTCCATGAAATATTGGAATAAGCAAACAATTCCCCTGCAGCCTCATCACTATAACCAATTTTAAAATCAGCAGCTTCTAGTACTTCTTTAAATTTAGGTACCAATATATCTTTTGAAAGGTCAAAAGATTTTTTCACTGTTATTTTTGAAGAAAATAAATTGAATGGACTCAAGAAATAAGATTTAAAACCAGGCTTTTTTCGGACTAAAAAATTAAACAAAAAAATCACCACAAGTATACCTGTGATGCCCATTAAGATTCTTTTATCATCCACTTTATTAATGACAATGAAAAGTCCAATCAAGAACAAAATTCCGAATACACTTTTAAAATTTAAATTTTTCATATTGTTTTTTTTTGTAAATGTAATGAATTAAATTACATATTTAACGATAAACATTAATTATTATATATTAATCATAATTTATTTTTCGGAAATAATTAAAAAAAATAATGAAATAACCATACCTATATCTAGGTGAAAATCGTTGATCCAAACTCATTAACAGACTAATAATGCACTAACTATCATTTAAAAAGTAGTCGTTGTATATTATTTATATATATTAGTACGTTTATTAAAACTACATGACTATAAATAACGAAGAAAAAACCTACAACCACCTTGTAAATGTTGTATTTACATTTGACTTCATTAAAGTTATTTTAATTATTAACCCCATGCTTCACCTATTCATTCTATTAGTTTCCATTGCTTCGCTTTTAAGCAAAATTGATTTATTATTCGATAAAGAGAACAATAAATACAGGGCGTATCGTATCTTTTTAAGACATAAAAGAAGAAGCTGGCAGCAATACAAGCAAATCATTAATGCCAAGTTAACACTTTCAATAGAGCAGGAAAAATTCCACCAAAACTACTTCATAGGTAAAATAACAAGTATTAGTAGCGCTATAAGTAACGACATTTTCTCAACCAATGAATATGGTAGAGAGAAATTACTGTACGAGTTTTTAAAATACAGCAAAGCCAAAGAGGCAATCCCCGGAATAAATAAAGAATTTAATACAGCAACAGTCGATCAGGTGGCTGAAAAAATAAAGGCAAACAAAAATAGAGGTAACAGGTAAATGAAAAAAATTAAAATACAAAACATACAAAGATTCCTCTTCGACTATGCCATACTTTTTTTAAGTACTATTTTTGTATTCCTGCTGATTAGATTAGGTGAATATTACTACATTTATAATCATTCAGACCAACAGTTAAGTTTACAGTTATTCTTCACAAAGAGTGTAAAGTACGACACCCTATTCATACTTATCACTGGTGCGATATTATTCATTCCAGCATTTTTAATTTCAATTCTTCACTTCCGCACTTATAAAATAACCATCAGGATTGTTATATTTTTCATCATTTTTATTCAGTTAATATTTACTCAGTTTTTTTTAACGAATAATGCGGTATTAACAGCAATACTCTTTGAATTCACCTTTGAAGAGCTCTACCATATTGCCAATACAGAGATGAGTGGAAACCGGTCTTATTTCTGGATCATGAACTTTATTATTATCGTGTTTACCATCATCCTGCTATTCATTAAACACAAGCGCATTAAAGCAAGAAATTTCCGGAAAAACATTGTGGTTTATACCACACTAGCATGCTTTATAATTGCTGTATTATCTCACAAAAATTTATTTAAAGAATTTCAAGCCTTCGATACAGCGTATCAATTTTTATTAGGAAACTCAAAACCTATTTTTTTTATAGACAGCTATTCTAAAGCATATGGAACAACAAATGACAGTGAGGTGACAAAAAAATTAGCCATCATAAATTTCCAAACCCATTACCCGCAGCGAAACTTCACCCATAAGAACCTACCCTTCATTTACGACTCAGAAGATTCGAATGTCTTAGGATCTTTTTTTAAAAAGGACAGCATACAACCCAATATTGTACTTATTATCTCTGAAAGTCTATCCAGTACATTTTCTGGCGAAAGTAATTGTATAGGTGGTAGTTTAACACCATTCACCGATAGTTTAGCCAAAGCAGGTTTAAATTGGACACATTTCCTATCCAATGCCGATCGCTCATTTGGTGTACTGCCTAACATTTTAGCTTCCTTACCTTTTGGAACGAGTGAACGCGGTTTTATGGGCCAATTTTACGCCAATGCATATGGTAGCAGATATCCAAACCAAACAAGTATCATTCAATACTTAAAAGAAAATGACTATTTATCAAACTACTATTATGGTGGCTGGAAATTATTTGATAAAATTGAATACTTTATAAAATACAATGGCATTGATTACTTTACGTCTGACAATAATTTCGATACGACTAAATACCAAAAAAAATCAAATAAACAAAGCGACTATGTCTGGGGCTACAATGACAGAGCGCTGTTCAGTCAATCACTCGACGACATGCACGCTAACAAATTTAAATCACCATTTTTTAGTATTTACCAAACTATTACGGTACACAGTCCCTTTAACTTGGCTGACGACCACTACTACAATCAGGACTACCTAAAAAGCAGGCTTACTAAGTGCGGATTAGAACTTGACAGTATTAACATCCCCCATAAAATAATCAGTTCGGCTATTGCAGCGGATGATGATTTGCGTTTTTTTATACAAGCATGTAGTAAGACTCCTCAGTTTAAAAACACTATTTTTATTATAGTTGGAGATCATGCTATCAACTTAAACTTAAGAGCACACGCTTTAGAGCGATTCCATGTACCATTAATTATTTATTCCCCACTTATTACAAAAGCGGCAACGTTTAAAGGTATGTGTTCGCATATCGACATTGCCCCAAGCCTACTCTCCTTGTTAGCACAAAATTTTGACTTATCATTCTCTCCACAAAAGCACTTTATTGGTGAAGGACTTGACACCAGCAGAACATATTGCGCAAACAGAAGCATTCCATTGACCATTAACAGGAGCGACATTCCGAGTTTTGTTTTTGATAATTATATGGAATACGGAGAACAACTTTTTACATTAGACGCGGATTGGAATACTGGGCCAGTGAGCTCGGCACAAAGTGAACTCGTCTCAAAATGGATTGAGACTTATAAAATAATCAATCGTATGGTATGCAACGAAAACAAATTGTGGATGTATCCAAATGGTCTTCATCACAACAAATACTTTCAAGAAAAATAAGGTCATAAAAAAACCCCGACGCATATGGTCGAGGTTTAATATTTTTTAAAGTTTGAAAGAATTACTCTCCTACTACTTCAAATTTGAAATCTTGCTTTACTTCTTTGTGTAAGTTAGCTGTTGCTTCGTATGTTCCAATTTCTCTAATTGGTTCATCTTTAATTTTGATAGATTTTCTATCAACTTCAACACCTTCTTTTCTTAATGCTTCAGAAATTAATACAGCATTCACTGAACCAAAAATCTTTCCATTTTCTCCTACTTTAGAAATAATTTTCACCACTACAGTCTCTAATTTAGCTGCAACAGCTGTTGCATCCTCTTGAATTTTAGATTCTTTATGTGACTTTTGTTTTAATACTTCTGTATGCGCTTTCTTTTCAGAAACTGTGGCTAATTTTGCATAACCTTGAGGAATTAAAAAGTTTCTTCCGTAACCATTTTTCACAGTTACAACTTCATCTTTATATCCTAATTTATCTACGTTTTTCTTTAATATAACTTCCATGATAAGTTTTTTAATTGTTTAACAAATGTGAAATAAAATTATTTCATCATATCCGCTACATACGGTAAAATAGCTAAGTGACGCGCTCTTTTTACTGCTTTGTTTACCTTCTTTTGGTATTTTTGAGAAGTACCTGTTAAACGTCTTGGTAAAATTTTACCTTGCTCATTAATAAACTTGATTAAATAATCAGGATTTTTGTAATCCACATATTTAATACCACTTTTTTTGAATCTACAGTATTTCTCTTTTTTAATTTCAATACTGATCGGATTTAAATATCTAATATCTGATGCCATAATTCTTTACTTTTAATTGATTAATACTTAAGCAGTAGCTTTACTTCTAGTTTTTTCAGCGAATGCAATGTGATGGTTTTCCATTTTCACAGTCAAAAATCTCATAATACGCTCATCACGTTTATATTCGATTTCTAACTTACGGATCATTTCACCATCAGCTTCAAATTCAATTAAATTGTAAAATCCAGTTGTTTTTTTCTGGATTGGGTATGCCATTTTTTTCATACCCCAGAATTCTTTGTGCTTGATTGTACCACCATTAGTAGTGATATAATCTTCAAAGACTTTTACTGCTTCCTTTGCCTGTTCTTCAGACAAAACGGGAGTTAGAATGAAAACAGTTTCGTACCTATTCATATTATTTGTTTTTAAAATTGAGTGCAAAGATAGTTTTTTATATCGGAAATCCAATACTTATCAACAATTAGTAGAAAAACGGATAAATATAATCAATTTACAAGTAGATAAATTATATTTGCAGCTCTAAAGATTATGAGCAATTTTGTAGTATCCGCCAGAAAGTATAGACCACAAACCTTCAACACTGTTGTGGGGCAATCTTCTATTACCACGACTTTAAAAAACGCTATAAACAAACAACATTTAGCACAAGCATTTTTATTTTGCGGATCAAGGGGAGTTGGAAAAACGACTACAGCAAGAATTTTAGCCAAAACCATCAATTGTTTTAATTTAGATGAAAATGCGGAGCCTTGCAACAATTGTGAATCTTGTACTTCTTTTAATGAAGGCCATTCATTTAATATTTTAGAATTAGATGCTGCTTCCAATAACTCTGTAGAAGACATCAGAAACTTAATTGACCAAGTTAGAATAGCACCTCAAGTCGGTAAATACAAAATATTTATCATTGACGAGGTACACATGTTATCTCAAGCTGCCTTTAATGCATTTTTGAAAACATTAGAGGAACCACCAGAGCATGCCATTTTTATTTTAGCAACTACGGAAAAACACAAAATTTTACCCACCATTTTATCCCGTTGTCAAATTTTCGATTTTCATAGAATAAAGGTAGATGATATAGTAAGCCATCTTAAACACATAGCGAAGGAAGAGTCGGTAAAAGCAGATGACAAAGCTTTACATATTATAGGACAAAAAGCAGATGGTGCTTTGAGAGATGCTTTATCTATTTTCGATCAGATTGTATCTTTTAGTGGTGGAAACATTACTTATGAATCGGTTATTGAAAATTTAAATGTACTGGATTACGATTATTACTTTAAAGTAGTGGATGCTTCTCTAAATTCGGATATCAGTAGTAATTTATTGATTTATCATGATATTTTAGACAAAGGTTTTGATGGTTCACAGTTCATTATTGGCTTGGCAGAGCATTTAAGAAATGTATTGGTTTGTAAAGAAGAAGCTTCTCTCAAACTTTTAGAAGTACCTAATGATATTAAGGATAAATATTTGGCGCAATCCAAAGCCTGTTCTGTTCAATTTATTTTAGTAGCTTTAAATTTATTAAAAGAAACGGAACACCATTTTAAAGGCAGTAAAAATAAAAGACTTCACGTAGAGGTTTCCTTGATGAAATTATCCTCTATTCAATCGAATATTGAAAAAAAAAAAGTTTAATTGACCCAGTCACCTTAGAATTTCTCCCCATAGAAATTATTCCTTTTACCAGTCAAGACGCAAAAGTAACTCCAACAGTTGCGCCTAAAGAAACGCAATCAGTCTCTAGTGAGCCCACTAAGTCCTATACCGCGACTACCAGTGTTCCTCCAAAAAAAATTGGGAGACCTGTAGGTGAATTTCGATCTGCAAACGTGGGTATTAACAGCATACTTAATCCCATAAAAAAAACGAACAATAAGGAAGACGTTCAAGCTTCGCGACAGGCCGAAGAAAACCAAACCTTTACAACCGAAGAACTAGATCACGCATGGCGTTCTTATGTATTAAAATTACAACGAGAGAAAAAAAGTAGCTTATACTCTACCCTCAACGCTGCCAATCACCGACTAGCTTCAGACTTTTCCATTACTATTGACCTCAATAATGGTAATCAAGTAAAGGAAGTAGATTTTATTAAACCAGATTTTATAGGGTTCTTAAGAAAAAAATTAAAAAACTCAAATATCAGTCTGAATTACAACATGATTGAAGCTAAAAAAGCAAGTTTTACGGACAATAAATCCGTATTTGATGACCTCAGTAAAGAAAACGAATCGCTGATAAAATTTAGAAAAATGTTTAATTTAGACATTGATTTTTAAGTCCATTATTTTTCAAAAATAATTTTAACCAGCATACCATCTTCATTTTTAATTTCGGCTTTACCATCTAACTGTTCAGAAAGAATTTCGATTAAATCTAAACCTAGAGAATTGTCACTTCGATAATTTACGCCAGAAGTACCTATACCATTATCTTTTACAATTAACTGATAATGCGTCTCGCTTATACTGGATAATTCAATCCAAATATCACCTTTATCATTACCTACAAATGCGTGTTTCATGGCATTTGTAATCGCTTCATTTAAAATCAACCCGAGTGGGATGGCTTTTTCTAAAACCAATTCAATTTTATTGATTTGAATATGGTAATTAATTTCCTTTTTTGCATTATTGTAACTGTTTTCAATCGAAACCACCAACTCTTTCACATATTCATAAATATCAATTCTATCCACTTCGTCATGCTTATACAATAGTTCATGTACCAATGACATGGAGTTTATTCTTTGTTGGATTTCATTTAAGATAGCATCTATTTTTGGTTCGTCCACGGCCATTTTTTGTAAATTCATTAGACTGGAAATAATCTGAAAATTATTCTTTACACGGTGGTGCACCTCTTTAAATAAAATATTATTTTCATTAATAGAACTTTTTAATTTTTTATTGATTTTCATATTTCTGTTCACAATATAAAATAGGCCAACTGTTATCAATAGAAAAACGAGAACAGCGAAAAATAGAAATTTATTTAAAATCGACTTTTCCTTTAAATCAGATTCAATTTTACTGATCTTTAAATTGTCAGATATGGCTTGGATACTATCCTGGTAGAAAATTTGATTCATTTTAATTCGTTTATCGAATTCAAAAGCAAAGAAATCTTCATTGTTTTGCAAAATATTAGATTGAGATTTCAATGCTAGATTAATGTATTCGTATGCTTTTCGATAATTATTAATCTCCATGTAACTCTTTGCCAACAATTCTTCAATTCTTAATTGAAGCTTCCTAGAATGCCCTTCTATTAAATCTTGGTAACCATTTTCTAGAATATCAATAGCCTCATGATACTTATTTGTTTTCAATAAATACTCCCCTTTGAATACATTCGCTTTATGGATAGAAAGCACATCATCATATTCATTAAAAATTAATAGGCATTTATCTATATAATATTTAGCGGAATCTAATTGGTTAATTTCCAAAAAATAGTGACTATATGTCAAATAAAAATCCGCTACATCAATGGTATTATTTTGTTCATCCACCATTTTCAATCCTATCAAAATATTTTCTCTAGCTTTTTCAAATTCTTTTTTGTCGATATAAGCACTAGCCAAATAAAAGTAACAATACTTTAGCATTGCCTCATTATTTAATTCCTCAAAAAGTACTGCTGATTTTTCGTAATAGTTAATTGCATTATTTTCAGCAGATAGTACATAATTTATCCCAGCAATATTATTGTACGAGTAGGCTTTTATTTTTTTTAACTCTAATCTATCTTCTTCACTCAGTTCTTCTTCCTTCTTTTCGGAATATATTATTTCCAAATATTGATTTACGGCTTTATTATATTCATTTTCTATGTAATAAGCATTTCCTAATCGGTGCTTTATTTGGTAATACAAAATATTATTCTGTTCTCCTTTTAACTCAGCCAAAGCGATTTTACAGTATTTCTCCCCAAGCTTTACGTTTTCTCTAAACATTTCAAGTTTAGACTTTCGAAAATAAAAAATTGCTGTATTTAAGGGATCATTTAATCCATTCAACAAATCATATGCTTGGTCAAAATAAATATCCGCTTTTTGTTGATCCTTTTCTAAAAAAGTAATGTACAACTCGGCAGAATCTAATAATTTAAAATAAGTAGAATCAATTGCAGCATGCAAACTACATGTCCAAGAGGATATAATAAATAAAATAGATATGTTAAATTGTTTGAACATTGTTATATTTTTGTACGAGATTTTTTTTGAAAAATCTTTTCATCCTTCTATAATGTTAAAAGTAGACAAAAAAAGTATAATTCAAATTGCTATTCCAATAATGTTGGGGACTTTCATCCAAAACATTGTCATGATTACAGATGCGATTTTGGTAAATAAGTTAGGTACAGTAGCCTTTGATGCTGCCAACAACGCCGGCTTATTGTATTTAGTGTTTTTCATGCTAAACAAGGGCTTGGGAGATGGAACACAAATTCAGATTGCGAATGAATTTGGCAAAAACAAACCATTTGCCATTAACAGAACTTTAAACCATTCTTTTGTCATTCAAATGACATTATCCATTGTATTTATTGGCATATTATTTTTGCTTATCCCTCTTTTCACGCAAAATTTTGTAGCCAACAAGCCCATTGGTGAAGCCATGGAAACATTTTTAAATTACCGCATGTATGGTTTAATTTTTGCCGGTATCCAAGTGAGCATCATGTCTTTTTTTATAGGTATAGGAAAAACAAAAATCATTATTTATGCTTCTTTATTTTTAGCTGTTCTTAATATTTTCTTAGACTTTGGCTTAATTTTCGGCCGATTTGGCTTACCAGAAATGGGACTAGCTGGCGCTGCACTTGCCTCTACAATTTCGGAAGCAGCTACCTGTTTATTATTATTTTATTATTTAATTAAAAGTAAACATTTAAAAGGTTTTGAATTCACTTGGGTGAAACAATTTGAAAGCAGTAGGTTTAAGCAATTAATAAAACTCAGTTATCCTTTAATGATTGGTGGATTTTTATCTATTGCTGTTTGGTTTGTATTTTTTAGCATGATAGAACAAGGGAGCGCCTTTAATTTAGAAGTATCCCATGTAGTAAGAAATTTATTTTTTATTTCCTTTATTCCTATTTTTGGATTTGGCGCTACAACACGAACCTATGTTTCTTACTTTCATGGGAAGAAAAATCCAATCCAAATAAAAAAGTCGATTAAACAAATGTTGATTTTGAGTGTAGTTTTCTATTTGCTATTTTTTCATGGTGCCATACTCTACCCCCATTTATTAGTACGTTTAATTTCAGACAATCCATTAGTCATTGAAAAATCAGCAGAAATACTACAATTGGTATTTGGGTCTATGCTTATATTTTCGGTAGTCGCCATTCTCTATAATTCTGTTTCCGCTTTAGGTAAGACTTTTCATGCCATGCTCATTGAAATTGTTTCTATCCTTATTTATTTAATTTTCTCTTACCAAGTGATACTCGTTTACCAATGGGATATATTTTATATATGGACCGTTGAATATATTTACTTTCTGGTGACAGGCATATTATCTGTTATATATTTGTGGCATTATTATAAAAAAATGAATCGATACTATTATGAGTAAAAAAGTAATATTCATGGGAACACCCGACTTTGCAGTAGCATCTTTAAAGTCGTTAATTGAAACTGGAATAGATGTTTTAGCGGTTGTCACAGCACCGGACCGACCAGCCGGCAGGGGACAAAAATTAAAAGCTTCGGCAGTTAAAGAATTTGCTTTAACCCAAAATATTCCAGTCTTGCAACCGGAAAAATTGAAATCACCAGACTTTATAGCAGCGTTAAAAGCTTACCAAGCGGATCTTTTTGTTGTCGTTGCGTTTAGAATGCTTCCAGAAATGGTATGGGACATGCCTAAATTAGGAACCATTAACTTGCATGGATCCTTGCTGCCGAGATACCGTGGTGCGGCGCCTATTAATTGGGCAGTTATAAATGGGGATACACAAACAGGAGTCACTACCTTTTTTATTGAAAAGGAAATTGATACTGGAAAAATAATTGATTTTTCAAAAATTGACATAGCACCTAACGATACTGCAGGGGATATACATGATCGATTAATGGTTGTTGGGGCAAAGTTATTAAGTAAAACCGTTGGTCAAATATTTGATGGTACAGCCACTGCAATTGATCAGCCTGCTGCAGAAGCAACACATGCACCTAAAATTTTCAAACCCGATTGTCTCATAAAATGGGACAATACCGTAAAAGCTACCCACAATAAAATAAGGGGCCTTTCTCCCTACCCAACGGCATATACTATATTATATAAGGAAGGTCAACAAAAAAACCTAAAAATATTTGAGAGTAAACCTGCCAAAATTATTAATTCGAATAAGGAATCCATAGTAGTCAACGAAGAAGGATTATTCTTTCTTTGTACAGATGGCTATTTAAAAATAGAAAACTTACAATTAGAAGGAAAAACGAGAATGAAAACTTCAGATTTTCTAAAAGGTTTCGATATTCTACAATGGCACCTTGCAAACCCGCACCAATAAAGCAATGCCGAAAAAGTGCGAAATATGGGGGTTTATTAACAATCAACCACTTTTATTAACAAAATAAAGGAATTTTCCCTTGAAACGCTTGAAAGTTAAGGATTTTAAATATATATTCGTTTCAAATAAATGTTTAACCAATTTTAAAAAACAAAAAAATGAACAAATCAGAATTAGTAGATGCAATTGCAGACAACTCAGGATTATCAAAAGCTGACTCAAAAAGAGCTTTAGAAGGATTTATTACTGCTACAGAAGGAGCACTTAAAAAAGGTGATAAAATCTCTTTAGTTGGATTTGGATCTTTCTCTGTTTCTAATAGAGCAGCTAGAACTGGAAGAAACCCACAAACTGGTAAAGAAATTAATATCGCAGCAAAAAATGTTGTTAAATTTAAAGCGGGAGCTGATTTATCAACTAAAGTAAACTAATTACAGCATTTACTATAGAAAGGTCTCCGATAAGGAGGCCTTTTTTTTTGTCATTGATTTATCTATTTGTACTTTTAGCCAATTAATTTTATACTTATGTCCAAGCCATACCAACCCGAAGTTTTATTCGAAGACAACCACATTCTTATTATCAATAAAAAAAGTGGGGACATAGTACAGGGGGACAAAACGGGAGACCTTCCTTTAAATGACTTGCTCAAAGAATATTTAAAAATAAAATACAATAAGCCTGGTAATGTATACCTAGGTACTGTTCACCGATTAGACAGACCCACCTCTGGCATTGTAATGTTTGCAAAAACGAGTAAAGCTTTAACTCGATTAAATAAAATGTTTCAAGACAAAGAGATTAATAAAATATATTGGGCCATTACCGAAGCACACCCCCCCCAAAAAACGGGTTATTTAGTAGACCATCTATTAAAAAATGAAAAACAAAATAAAAGCTACCCGCACATTAAACCGGTAGACAAAAGTAAAAAAGCAGAATTAGAATATACTTATAAAGGAAAAGGAGACCGCTATTTTTACTTAGAAATCAATCCACTTACAGGTAGACACCACCAAATAAGAGTGCAATTGTCTAACATTAAATGTATTATAAAAGGTGATTTAAAGTATGGTGCTAAGCGACCGAATAAAGATGGATCCATTCATTTACATGCTCGAAAATTAATTTTTGAACATCCAATAAAAAAGGAAATGGTTAGCATTATTGCACCAGTACCTAACGATCCGCTTTGGCTTGATTTCCAAACCAAAGCAGCCGATAAGTAATCGTAATTATTTTTTCGTTTTAGGTCTTCTTCCTCTTGGTTCCGTAATTCTAGTTTTATGTTCTTTTAAGCTACCTGGGAAAATTTCATATTTTCTGAAATCACATTCTAAATCCCCATTATATACTCTGATTTTTTTAGCAGGCTTTAAACCAACAGACTTTAATCCATCTGTACTAGAACTAATTATCCAGCAATCGAAACCACCCATTTTGTGTTTAAAGAAAGTGCCAATTTCACCATAAAACTCTTCCAATGCTTCAATTTCTAAACGTTCACCATAAGGAGGATTGCAAATTAACACCCCTTTATCACTTGGTGCTTCTTGGTCTTTAAAATCTTTTGCTTCAAATTTTAAAATATTATCCACTGGCAGCATTCTAGAGTTTTCTCTTGAATTAAGAATCATTTGTGTATCCGTATCCGACCCAATTATTTTAAATTTTAAACCCGCTTTTGGTTTTCTTGGAATCTCATCTTGCAAAGCTTCAAATAAATTTACATCATAATCTTTCCAATGTTTAAAACCAAAGTTTTTTCTTTCAATCATTGGTGGTAAATCATTGGCCATCAAAGCTGCTTCAATTGGAATGGTACCAGACCCACAAAAAGGATCGATCAAATCTGAATTTCTATCCCAACCAGATCGCATAATTAAGGCTGCTGCAACAATTTCATTTAAAGGTGCTTCACCAACACTCTTTCTATATCCTCTTTGAAATAAAGGCGCCCCAGAGCTATTTAGAGATACCGTACACTCATTGTCTTGAATGTGTAAATCAAAAACGACATTAGGTTTAGATTTATCTACGTCTGGCCTTTTATTAAAACTATCTCTAAAGTGATCTGCAATGGCATCTTTTAACAATAGTAAAGGATATTGAGAGTGATTAAATTCTTTGGAATTTACCGCCCCTTTTACAGCAAAAGATTTTGTAACAGAGAAATAAGTACTATATTTAATGTAACTCAATTTCTTTTTTAAATCATCTTCATCTCTAAATTGAAAAGTTTCAATAGGCATTAAAACAGATATTGCAGTACGTAGCCAAATATTTGAACGATAAAGTAACTCTTTATTACCTTCATACTTTACCATTCTATTACCTTTCTCAATGTTTTTTGCTCCTAAGGCTTTTAACTCTTCTTCCAATAGGTCTTCAAATCCAAAAAACGTTTTCGCTACAATTTGCATATTTTTTTTTCTGCAAATATAAGCACTTATCATTTGATATTATTTTCTTTTAAAAAAAGAAAACTTACTTTTGCTTACATATGAAGAAAATGCTGTCTATTTTATTGATTTTTTATTCCTTTTTTGGAATGACTCAAAAAATTGGTCTAGTATTTAGTGGTGGTGGTGCAACTGGTTTTGCCCATATCGGTGTTTTAAAAGCACTGGAAGAGAACAATATCCCAATTGACTATATTACAGGTACTTCTGCTGGAGCTTTGGTTGGTGCTTTATATGCTTCTGGACTTAGCCCCTTACAAATTGAGGCCATTGCAAAGTCTGAAAAATTCTTTTTAATGTCCCAAGGATTAATTGAAGAAGAATATAAATTCTATTTGCACAATGCAGATATTGATGCAGAATTATTATCCATAAAACTTTCAAAAGATTCCATTATTCAAAAATCTTTACCCACAAATTTACTCAATTCGACCTATTTGGACTTGGAATTGTTACATTTATTAGGCGTTAATCCAAGTGCAACGAATAATTCATTCGACAGTTTGTTTATTCCTTTTAGATGTATTGCTTCAGACATCACCACCAAAGAAAGCATTACGTTTAGAAAGGGCAGTTTAAATATGGCAGTCAGGGCCTCTATGGCTTATCCTTTTTTTTTGAGTCCCGTTAAATTAGATGGTAGACTACTTTTTGATGGTGGTTTATACAATAACTTCCCAGCAAATAGTTTACTTGATGAGTTCAATATAGATTTTATCATTGGCAGTAATGTTTCCTATAATGAACCACCACCATTAGATGACGATTTAATGTCTCAAGTAAGAAACTTATTCTCCCAGCATTCTAATTACAATTTACCCTGTGAAAATGGTGTCATCATATCTCCTGATTTAGGGAACATAGGTACTTTTGATTTTGACCAAATTGATAGTGCGATAGCGATTGGCTATCAAGCCGCATTATTAAAAGTGGACTCTATTAAATCCCAAATATTCAGAATTGAAAATAAAGAGGATTTAAAAGCAAGAAGAAAAAAATACCTGGACAAAAAAATAAAATTTTCTTTTGATGCAATTGAAACAACGGGAATAAATGCAAATGAAAGCGCTTATATAAACCGAAAGTTGATGAAACTAAAGAAGGAAAATGGTATAAATTACGAAACTTTAAAATACCGGTATTTAAAACTATACCAGTCTGATTATATTCATTCCTTTTCTCCAAGTATTGAGGCCTATAAAGATTCCACCCAAACACTTGGGTTATACGTCCGGAAAGAAAAACCTTTAAAAGCTTCCTTTGGCGGACATTTTTCTTCTCGCCCGGTCAATACTGGGTTTTTAAAGCTATCCTATAACGATTTTAAAATCACCCCAGTATCGGTTTATGCAAATGCCTATTTTGGTAATTTTTATGGTTCTATTAAAACAGGACTTAAATTACACTTACCCACCAAAAACGAGACCTATATAGAGCCTATGTATAGTAGAAGTCGTTGGGATTACTTTACCAATTTTGCTATATTTTTTGAAGATGTGCAACCTTCATTTTTAATATTAGATGAATCTTTTTGGGGCGTAAAATACAATGTGGAAGTTGCTACAAAAGGAAAGTTAGAGTTTAGTTTTAAAAATGGCGTTAACAATTATGAATACTATCAGTCTTCCGATTACCTAGATAATGATACTGTTGATGTTACCAGCATGCTATTCTATTCTCCAGGGATTAAATATACCAGAAACACTTTTAACAGAAAATCTTTTGAATCTAGTGGTTCTTTGTTTGAAATTTCTTCACGATATGTACATGCAATCGAAAACACTGTTCCAGGATCTACTTCTCCAAATAATATTTCACAGGACAATACTTTTAGAAACTGGGTTTATTTGGATTTAAAATATGTCGATTACTTTTTAGATTATAAAAATTATCGACTAGGATTTTATCTGGAGGGGTATTACGCCTACAAACCTAATTTGCATAATTATACAGTATCCAAGTTGTCTGCACAAAACTTTAACCCTTTTCCTGATGCACAAACTGTTTATTACGAAGATTATCGCTCTAACGAATATGCGGCAATAGGGTTAATTAATATTTTCACCCTAAAAGATAAATTAGATTTAAGAATTGAAGCGTACCTATTTCAACCTTTAAAAAGTATGTTAAATGAAAATGGAGAAACTTCATTTTCAAAACCATTTGCCAGTCGGTTTGAATTAGCTTCCGCCTCCTTAATTTACCATTCCTTTGTTGGTCCTATCCGTGCCACCGTCAATTATTACGGACAGCAAGAAAAACCACTTTCTTTACAACTTAGTTACGGGTATGTATTGTTTAATGAACGCAGTGTAAAATAATTTTATGAAAACAGAAATTTTAAACCAGTCACAAATCAAACAAAGAATTGAACGGATTGCCTTTCAAATTTATGAGAATTTTTACAAGGAAGACCAGTTATTCATAGGCGGTATTGATGGTAACGGGTTTATTTTTGCCGAACGCTTAGTCGTTGCATTAAAGAAAATTGCAGCAGATGATTTTAAGGGTGGCATACATTTATTCAACATTAAAATAAACAAAGATGCGCCTCTAACAGTACCCATTGTGATGGATATTTCATTAGAAGATTTAAAAGGCGCCAATGTTATTTTAGTAGATGATGTGATTAACTCTGGCAGGACTTTAATTCATGCAGTACGCCATTTATTATCTACCAATATTCATTCTATAAAGACCGCTGTTTTAGTCAACAGAACGCACCGAAGGTTTCCAATTTCGGCTGACTTTGAAGGGATGGCAATTTCTACCACCCTTCAAGACAAGATTAAAGTTCAATTTGGTAAACAGGAATCTGCTTACTTGGTTTAAAAAGTAAACACTTCCTTATTTTTCACCATTCTTCTCAACAATACAGAAGGACGGTATCTATCGTCCCCGTATTCATTGTGTAAATTTTCCAACTGAGACAACACATTTTCTAAACCTATTTCATTGGCCCAAGCCAACAATCCTTTTGGATAGTTCACCCCTTTGGTCATGGCTAAATCAACATCTTTAGTAGAGGCAATATTTAAGAAAACAGCATCTACTGCTTCGTTAATCAGCATTACTAAAATTCTATTTAATATTTCTGTACCTAGTATTTTATCTTCCTTCGGTAAAGCTTTCTCTGCTCCCTCGGCATAATTAAAGTAACCCCTACCCGACTTTCTACCAAGCCAACCTGCTTCTGCATGTCTTTTTTGTGTAAAAGAAGGTCTATAACGTGGGTCGTAATAAAAAGCTTTAAAAACAGACTCTGTTACCGTATAATTAATATCATTACCTATGTAATCCATCAAAGTAAATGGGCCCATTCTAAATCCACCCAACTCAGTCATTGCCCAATCAATGGTTGCAAAATCAGCAACACCTTCTTCATATATTTTTAATGCTTCCCCGTAAAATGGTCTTGCTACACGATTGACAATAAAACCAGGTGTATCTTTAGTTAAAACCGTCACTTTTTTCCATGAATCGATTAAATATTTGGTTTTATTTAATTTATTTTCATCTGTTTGTACTGCTGGAATAATTTCTACCAAAGGCATTAATGGCGCGGGGTTAAAAAAGTGGATTCCCATTACTCTTTCTGGTTGCTTGCATGCTGCTGCAATGGAAGCAATGGATAAGGAAGAGGTGTTGGAAGCCAAGACACAAGTATCATTTACAATATTTTCTAAAGTAGCAAAAACATCCTTTTTTACTTTAATATTTTCCACAATGGCTTCAATTACTAGACCAGCATTCTTAAAGTCACCCATGTCTGTGGAATAATTTATTCTTCTTTGAATATCATTGGCCTCTAATTCCGACAATCTACCTTTTTCCACCAACCTGAGCATAACTTTACCCAAGTTAGCTTTCGCTTTACTTAACTGTTCCTCACTTAAATCACACAACACCACTTTATGTCCTGCTTGTGATGCTACTTGTGCAATTCCTGCCCCCATTGATCCTGCTCCTAATACGCCAATTTCAATCATTTTTCTATAAAATTTTAAATAAATTATTACTTTTTAATCGCCGGTTTAAATACAAAACCAATATTACCACCAGCTCCTTTTGATATATTTCTTCCTGCCAACATGTAAGATAGTCCACCAAAAACACCTAAGTATTGATTGATTGGCTTATAAAATGTCCCTCCTATTTTGTGATAACTGACCCCTAATTCTCTAAAAGAAGGTGGCGCTGGCGTACCTAGATAATCGAAACCTCCAATTCCATGTTGCCCATCATACCAAACATCTGCATACCATTTTGCTTTAGCTAAACCAACTTTCAATGCAAAGGGAATGGCGTCCGGTACAGGTTCAAACTTGTAATTATAGCCGCCTTGTAAGGTTGCAAACCAACCGGAATTCGCCTGATAATGAATGACTGGTCTAAGGTCAATTGTTTTGGCTTGTTGTCCAATTGCATTGCCTCCAGCAGTCTGATAATCGTTGATATTGGCTGAAAAACCTGCAGCAAATATTAAGTTCAGTTTACCTAAGTTATGGTCACCCGCTTTTAATGAAATGGATGTAATGTGGTATTTAATAAATAAAGCTGGATCTTGAATACTCTTTTCAGCACTATTTACACTTACGTAAGGTACCGAAAAATTCACATCTAATTTATCCGTAATCCCATAGGCGAAAAAAGCGCTAAAGCTCAAAATATCTCTTGATAGGTTTATCAAATTATTTCCAGCATAATACTGCTTATTGGCTTCATAATTGCTACCCAAGGCAATATCTAAATTACCTTTTCCTTTTAAAAAACCATCCACTCTGCCTTGTCCAAAAGTGAAAACGCTGCACCAAATGAACCATCCAATTATTAATTGCTTCATGCTTAACTGTTCTATTTCCCTTTAAATGTAGGCTTTCTTTTTTCTAAAAAAGCATTCACACCTTCATTATAATCATAGGTTTCTCCAGCAATGGTTTGCAATTCGCCTTCTAAGGCCAATTGTTGATTTAAATCATTATTGAAAGATTGATTCAACGCTCTTTTAGTTAACCCCAATCCTTTGGTGGGCATTTTAGCTAGTTTTTCAGCAATTTTTTTTGCGCCTTCTACAAACTCTGCCTCAGAAAATGCTTGATAAATCATCCCCATAGCCACAGCATCATTTGCAGCAATTTTATCCCCCAACATCATTAAAGCTGTTGCACGCTGCATACCAATTAAACGGGGTAAAAAATAAGTCCCTGCAGAATCTGGAATTAAGCCAATTTTACTAAAAGCTTGAATAAAACTCGCAGCTTCATGTGCCACACAAATATCACAAGCCAATGCTATATTTGCTCCAGCACCAGCTGCGACACCATTTACTGCAGCGATTATTGGTTTTTCAATACTTCTTAACCTCGCTACAATTGGATTGTAATGGTCGCTCACTATCGAACTCAATTCTGGTCCATTCGGATCAGTTACTTCTTGTAAATCTTGACCAGCACAAAAAGCCTTTCCTTCTCCTGTAATATGTATTGCTCTTACTTCGTCGTTTGCATTGCACTCGTCTAATATTTTGTGCAGACTAAAAGCCATTTCTTGGTTAAAACTATTAAAAACAGTTGGACGATTTAATGTAATGTAGCCAACGTTATTAGATATTTGGAATGAAATACTGCTCATATGATGTTATTTTTCTGCTAAAATAATGATTTTAGCACAAAAAATTCAATCTTTAAAAATGATTTATGATTCTGTCTTAAGAATTAATCTAGATTCGGTAATTTACTGTAAATTTGAATTAAATTCCCTTCGTTTTGACAAAAGATATTTTATTAATTACTCCCCCTTTTACACAATTGAACACGCCATATCCAGCAACGGCTTATTTAAAAGGTTTTTTAAACACCCAAAATATTTCTGTCGCACAACTTGATTTGGGAATTGATGTCATACTAAATATTTTTTCAACCCAAGGTTTAATTGCGCTTTTCGAAAAGGTAACTTGGGAAAATTGCAGTGAACAAAGTCGGCGATTTATTGATTTAAAAGAAGATTATATTGGTAGTATAGATGCAACTATTCATTTTTTGCAAGGCCAGAACCCAACTTTAGCAAACGCAATTGTACAAGAAGGTTTTTTACCAGAAGGACCCAGATTTAATGATTTGGAAGACTTAGACTGGGCATTTGGTCAAATGGGACAGCAAGACAAGGCAAAGCATTTAGCCACCTTGTATTTAGAAGACATTTCCGACTTTATTGTCGAAAATATTGATCCACTTTTCGGGTTTAGTCGCTATGCAGAAAGAATGAGTCAAAGTGCCAATAATTTTGATGAGATTTATGATTTTATTCAAAAAGAGGATAGTTATATTCATCAAGTCACACTTGAAATACTTGGTACCGAAATCAGAAAAACACAACCCCAGTTGGTCGCATTATCGATTCCATTTCCTGGCAATTTAGTCGCTGGTTTGAAATGTGCACAACATATAAAAAAAATAGCCCCCAACACAAAAATTGTCATGGGGGGTGGTTACCCAAATACAGAGTTAAGGAGCATTAAAGATCCAAGAGTTTTTGAGTGGATTGATTTTATTACTTTAGATGATGGAGAGGCACCCATTTTACAATTAATAAAGCATGTACAGTCACAAACCAATTTAAAGACTTTAAAAAGAACATTGACCTTGGTAGATGGACTTGTCACCTATTTTGACAATCCAGTTATCGCAGACTTTAAACAAGAAGATGTTGGTACACCAGATTATAGTGATTTAAAAATAAAGTCCTACATTTCCGTGATTGAGGTCACAAATCCCATGCATAGTTTATGGAGTGATGGCCGGTGGAACAAGCTTACTTTAGCCCATGGTTGTTATTGGCGAAAATGTACCTTTTGTGACATTAGTTTATCTTATATAAAAGACTATGAACCAAATTCTGCGGCCATGCTCGTAGATAGAATGGAGGAATTAATAGCAGCAACTGGCGAGACAGGCTTTCATTTTGTGGATGAAGCGGCTCCACCTTCCTTAATGCGAGAATTGGCTTTGACCATCCTGCACAGAAAATTAAGTGTTTCTTGGTGGACAAATATTCGATTTGAAAAAAGCTTTTCTGCCGATTTATGTCAGTTACTTAAAGCTTCAGGTTGTATTGCTGTTTCAGGTGGAATTGAAGTAGCTTCGGATCGCTTATTAAAGTTAATTGACAAAGGGGTAGATTTACAACAACTCGCTACAGTAACGCAAAATTTTTCAGCAGCTGGAATTTTAGTACATGGTTATTTAATGTACGGTTTTCCTACACAAACAGATGCGGAAACCATCAATAGTTTAGAAGTCGTTCGACAGCTATTTGAGGCAAATTTGGTGCAATCTGGTTTTTGGCATCAATTTGCCATGACCGCACATAGTCCTATCGGCATAAATCCGGAAAGATTTAAAGTATTGGCTACAAAGGAAGACAAAGGAAGCTTTGCTAATAACGATATTCCACACCAAGATACTTCTGGAGTAGACCACCAAAAATACAGTCAAGGATTAAAAACATCTTTACATAACTACATGCGCGGGACCGGTTTTGATCTACCACTAAAAACATGGTTTGACTTTCATATAAAACCAACAACTTTAGCCCAAAACTTTATTGAACTTGCCCTTGAAAACAGTCCAGCCGTAGCGATTAAACCAACTTCAAAAATAGTATGGCTTGGTCCAAAAATCATACTTGATAGAATGGTGCAAATTAAAAGCAATAAATACGCTTTGAAAATAAACACAAAAAATAACCAGTTTGAAATAAAAGGCAAGCAAGAGGTTTTAAACTTAACTGCCCTCCTATTAGAAAAATGTCACATTTCCAACGCAGCTAGTTGCAGAATAAAAGACTTAGATACTATATTCACCCCCAATTATGATCTTTCTGATTTTTTAGGTTCAAAAAACTTTGAATATTTGAATGAAAACGGATTATTGATATTATAAAATTCATGAGCACCTATGTTTAAAAAAACGGACAAACCCTATATAATTGCAGGACCTTGCAGTGTAGAAAGTGAGCAACAAATTGACTACATAGCGACTGCCTTGGCCAAAGATGGCAACACGAATTTATTAAGGGGAGGAATTTGGAAACCAAGGACTAGACCGAACACATTTGAGGGGGTTGGGTCTGTAGGACTAGCATGGCTTGTAGCGGCAGGAAAAAAAGCAAAGCTACCTACTGCCACCGAAGTGGCAAATGCAAAGCATGTTGAGGAAGCTTTAAAGGCGGGTATTGATGTATTATGGATTGGTGCTAGAACTACCGTAAATCCCTTTTCAGTTCAAGAAATCGCGGATGCCATTCAAGGGACAAATATTCCAATTATGATCAAAAACCCCATTACTCCTGATTTAGATTTATGGGTAGGTGCCATAGAAAGAATTCAAGGAGCTGGGGTGACAGATATTGCTGCGATTCACCGGGGATTTTCTTCCTATGAGAAAACTAAATATCGGAATGTTCCAAATTGGGGCATCCCAGTTGGACTAATGCAAGCTTTTCCAGGCTTACCCATTATTTGTGACCCCAGTCATATTGGTGGAACAAGGGAGTTAATTTTACCTATATCCCAAAAAGCAATGGACATGAACATGACTGGCTTAATGGTAGAAGTACACCATGAACCAAACAAGGCCTTGAGTGATGCACAACAACAAGTTACACCAGCTAATTTTAAAAACATACTAGAGAAAATAATCATCCGTGAATTAACACCAAATACGGGGGAAAATTCTATATTAGAAAACTTAAGAGGTAAAATAGATGAAATTGATGCGGATTTACTTAAAAATCTTATCAAAAGATTTGAAGTAATTGATGCTATAGGACAGTTTAAAAAAGATAATAACATGACTATTTTACAAGTAGATAGATGGTCAGAAATATTAAGAACAAGAACTAAATTTGGCTTAAATAATGGATTAAGTGAGAAATTTGTAGAGGGAATTTTAAAAAGTATCCATAAAGAATCTGTCGCAAGACAAACCAAAATATTAAATAAAACCAAGGAGATTGAGTAAATTCATCCACATAAATGATACCATACAAACGGTTAAAGCACCGACTTCTAAAAGTATTGGACAAAGGGTACTATTTGCTGCAGCTTTAGCAAATACAAGCTCAAAAATACTTGGCATTAACCAAAGTGATGATGTGCAAAACATCTTAAAAATTATTACCCAATTAGGCGCTGAAATTATTTGGGAAAATGAACAAATCACCATCCTTCCTAAAAAAGGAAAAATTGCTTACGAGTTGTCTGTTGGAGAATCGGGATTAGGCACCCGGTTGAGTGTCCCTATCGTAAGTCATTTCAATAAAAATTACACCATAACTGGAACGGGTACCCTTTTGAATAGACCAATGCATTGGTTTAAAAAATACCTTCCTGAAATGGGTTTAAAAGTGCAATTAAACAACAATTACTTACCCATTCAAGTAGAAGGAAAGCTAAAAGGTGGTAACTATACCGTGGATGGTAATTTAAGTTCTCAGTACATTTCTGGCTTATTAATGGCTTTACCATTGTGCGCAGAAGATTCCGTATTGCAGGTAGAAAACGCTGTCAGTACTCCTTATATTGACATTACCATAGCTGTTTTAGCAAAATATGGTATCTCTATTCAAAATAACGATTATTTATCTTATCATATCAAAGGTAAACAGACCTATACTCCACCTTTGAATACCTTTACCATTGAAGGAGATTTTAGTGGGGCTGCTTGTTGGATTGTTTATGGATTACTTTCTAAAAATGGGATCACAATTGAGAATCTAAATCCAAATTCTACACAAGCCGATATTGCGATTTTAAAAGTCGTTCATTTAGTTGGCGGAAAAATAAAATGGGAGAACAATACCTTAAAAATAATTCCGCCAGAAGTATTAAAACCTTTTGAATTTAATGCTGAAAATTGTCCAGATTTATTTCCTGTATTAGCAAGTTTAGCTGCCGGAATACAAGGTAAATCGACCATATTTGGTACGGAAAGATTAAGGTATAAAGAGTCCGATAGAGCTACTGTATTAATAGAAGAGTTTGCCAAATTAGGTTTAACCATTAAAGCAGGCGACAATGTTTTAAAAATATATGGTGAAGGGAATTTAAATTCTGGTCAAATTAATTCTCATAAAGACCATAGAATAGCCATGGCTTTTGCCATTGCATCCTTACTTACACCTCACGGACTATATATTACGGATCCTGAATGTGTTAATAAAAGTTACCCTAATTTTTGGGAAGCTACAATTGTAAATTTGAAACCATGACAACGGAACAAAATGTAGGAGAATTAAAAAGATTAAAATTGACTGAAAATGTTTATTTTATTGCCATCATATGCTTCCTACTAATTGTTTTTTCTGCTTATTTCGATCAAAAAATGTATTTTATTCAAGCACTTGGGTCATTATTTATAGCGACCATTTGTTATACAATTGTTAAAAAAACAAAGAATTATAAACTAGCGGTGTTTACCAATATTGGATACGCGGTAATCATCCATATAATAGGTTTTATTTCGGGTACTTACATTGGAAATCATGGCGGTATGTTTTGGATTATCAACATCACTTTATTTGCATTTTATACGGTGGGTAAAAGGGGCGCCTTATTTTACTTAGTTTTTAACATCATGAGTTTAATCTCCCTTAAAATTCTTATCACTTTACAAATCGCTCCTCCTATGAACGATTTATTCTTAAGCCCTGATTTTCCTGCAGTAAAATATGTGTTAAATCTACTTGCTTGTACGATCATATTTATATTTATGATAAATAAAATATTAAAAGATTTTGAACAATCCCAAAACGCCCTCATACAATCTAATAATTCTCTTAAAATAAACACCTTAGAGAAAACAACCATGATTAAAGAAATCCATCACCGCGTTAAAAATAATTTACAAGTTATTATAAGTCTTTTGCGTTTACAATTGTACAAAATTGATAAAGAAGATGCACTTACAGCCCCCTTTAAAGATTCTATCTACAGAATATCTACCATGGCCTTGATACATGAAGAACTTTATAGAGGAGACAAGGTAAATGATTTAGACCTCCAATTTTATTTAGAAAACTTGTGTGCAGATTTAATCAGTTCATATGCTACAAATTGTGCGGTTTCCACACAAATTCAAACAGAAATAAATAGGTTACATATGGATGATATGGTACCACTATCTTTAATCATGAATGAACTCATCACGAATTCAATTAAACACGGTTTTATACATAAAAAAGAAGGTAGTATTACGATTCAAATCCTTAAGCAAGAAAATGGCATCACTTTTAAGTACCAAGATACAGGAACATGGATACCACCTTCTAAACCAAATTCGTTCGGAATAGAATTAATTGAAACTTTGATAGAGCATTTTGACGGATCTTATGAAATTGATACTGCCCATGGAACAACATTTACTTTTAAATTAAAATTAAACCACCTTTACAATAATCAATAATCTTCCCTGCAATTTTCACAGATTAATTTTCCATCCTTCGCTTTCCACCTCTTTTCAATAACTCGTCTGCCATACTTTGAATAATGTTTGTAATAATTATTGTGGTTAATATAAAAATCCACCTTATAAGCGTTTTCATTCAATACAACAATTGTATTCTCAGGTACTTTCACATAAACATCCACAGCTTGTCCCCTAAATTTTTGCGCGTTGTTTAACAACATGTATGAAGGCAATTGAATCACGCCGTCTACAATACGCAATTCATATTGTATTTGTACTGCATTTTCATTTGCACTCATTTGACTAATACCATGTGATTCTTTAATCACCTTTACTTCTATTCCATTGGTATCCGTAGTGGCTGACAAGTGAAGCGCAATATTTCGCAATCCAAATGAGTCTTGTTTTACATCCATAAATTGCGGTCCGAAATACAAACTATTATTCATAAAGTAATTGGATGGTCCATCCACAAACGCTATTTGAATTACTGCTTCCTTATTAGTCACTTCATAAGTCTTTTCAATTTCACCTTCATGTGTAAAGTGGACACCTGTTCTGACTCCTGCAATAAACAAAAAACAAACACTCAATGTAAATAGGATACCCAAGATAATTTTAAGCGCCTTAGGCACTTCTCCATTTAAATTAAATACCATTTTCACCCCTGCCAACAAGAATGATACCAGTGGAATAGCTAACATTACGACAATACTAACAAAGGCAATTTTAGCCAACAACACAGTTGGAAAAATGAGCAATGAAAAATCAAATAAACTATCGGCTATGATAAATGAAGTAAACGGAATGATGTCTTGATTCCCCATTAAATACAAGGTAAAAAAGAATAAAGCTACAATACTGGCTATGATAAATACGGTACCTATAATTTTTTGTAAAACAATGGCTACCTGGTTAGCTGTACTCACCGAGGAATCAACAAATTTATTTATTTTTTTATTGAATTTTTTTGACTTTAAGTTTTGATTAATATCGCGTCCTAATTGATTGAAATGAGATTTAATCGATTCTAAATTAATGTTTTCTCCGCTCATTTTTAATTTATCTGCTGTTGTTTTAGCTTCTGGAATCACCAACCATAAAATCAGATACAATAATAGTCCTGAGCCAGCAAACACAGTGAAGAGAACAAATAAAATCCTAATAAACAATGGATCCACATCAAAATATTTGGCTAATCCACTACATACCCCACCAACAGAAGCATTGTCCATGTCACGGTATAAGGACTTTCTATTATCATGAGCTGTATCTGAATGCGCACTTTGTTCCTGATTTTCAAAAGTTTCTTCTCCTTCTTGATAATCTTCTGGTTGTCCCATAATACCAATCAACTCTTCTATATTCCCTTCATCAATCACTTCTTTGGTACCCGCTAATTTCTCTTTAAAAATCTCTGCAATTCTCGCTTCAATATCATGCATAATTTCCGCTTGATCAGTTGCCAGATTATTTTCTACTGCGGCTAAATAAGCCCTTAATTGTTCATAGGCACCTTCTTCTATATTGAAAGCAAACCCACCTATATTTACTGATACTGTCTTTTTCATAACTTAAGCTTTTGAAATGGCATTAACGGCAAAAGCCAATTCTTCCCATGTTGTTTTTAAATCTTTTAAAAATAATTCTCCTGTAACGGTAATGCTGTAATATTTACGCGGAGGTCCGGCATTTGATTCTACCCAATTGTAACGCAACAATTCTGCATTTTTTAATCGGGTCAGTAAAGGATAAATAGTCCCCTCTACTACAATTAATTTTGCAGACTTTAATTCAGCTATTATTTCAGATGGATAGGCCTCTTTTTTTGAAAGCAACATCAATATGCAGTATTCTAAAATACCTTTCCGCATTTGTGCTTTCGTATTGTCGACTTTCATATTCGATTTTTTTACAAATCTAAACATTTATATAGTACTATGCAATACAAAGTACTATATAAAATAACAAATCATATACTAAAACACTAGTTATCTAGCATTAAAACAATATTTACATTCGTCAAATTTTGTTGTTTTTGAACAATTACACTGCATAAACCAAGGATTCTATACTTCAATATGGAAAGATATCCCATCCAATATCGACAGCCGCAATAAAAAAGTTTTGGCCAAAAAAAATATCAGTGCTCCCCTTTGTTCAACCTTTTTTGTAGTACCTCTTCAAGAGACAAGTTTTGAATTTTACTTTCTAGCCAAGCCAATAAATCAAGGTATAACAATGGTCTTCTTTCAAATTTATTAGTGAAAATAATTTCTAATTTATTTTTTAAGTCCCTAAAATCTTCCGTAATGTCGATTCGGTTCATATAGACGGAACGTTTTAAAAAACGCAATATTTCTATTTGTACTAATTGTAAATCTTTCACTTTTAACAAGTATCGATAAGTAGACCGGACTTGGTAATCAATTAAATCGTCATTACCCAATTCGTAATGTGCTATTAAATTTAAAATTCGAGCAAAACTTTGAATATCTTCCTTCAAATGGCTCATTTTATTATTGATAATTCTATTTAAATAATCAATACAGCCCTTATAGTCTGCCGCGCCAAATTTCATACAAGCCATTTTGTAATAAAGCACCAACTTTCTATGTTCATCTATATATATATCATAGCTAGAAATTTGTGCATCTAAATCATCCAGGTACATAATTCCTTTTGAAAATTCAGCATTTAAAAAATATTGATTGAGTCTGGCTGTTTCGAGATATAGAAAGGCTAATATTTTATTTTTTTGAGTGAAAATGGCAGTATTATCCGTAATAAAGTTATTTAACTCCATAAAATAAATAGAAAATCGCTGATTATCTTGACAAAAGAAAAGTGCCGAAATTAGGTTATGTAAGCCTTTCATATAAATGTCTGGAGTGATGGATTTAAAACTTGGCTCTTTTTCAAACACATTTATCCAAGCCCTTGAATACTTATAACATTGTTCAAAATTTTGCACAATAAAATGGTACCAAACATAAGATTCCAATTTATATACCTGTCCATAAAACCCCAATGTTAAGTCTTTTTCGAGCGGTAAACCTTGTTTAAAAAATAGGGTTACTTTTTTATAATCCGCATTGTTTCTTACGTGTCCAATTTTTAGGTATAAACCATAAAGTTGTAAAGAAAAGTCAGACCATTGGCTTTCCATATTGATCACTTTTCTAGTTTCTTGGGTCATTTGGGTCAACTCATCTGATCTAGTTTTGTGACTTCTGGTAATATATTGTGATTCGATAGATTTTTCAAATTCTAAAATCGCTAAAAACAAGGTTAATTTATTACTCGATTCCGCTAAAGTTCTAGCTTTAGCCAATTGCGCTAAACTTTGTAAAAAAAGACCTTTTTGGTATAATACTTTTGCAAAATCCACAATTTCACGAATGTGCAAATCCTCTTCTTTTCTATTCAGCAACCTTAAACTTACCAGTAATTGATCATATAAATGTGCTTTCAAATTAGAAAGCTGTGTCTTATTCACATGTGGAATCTTTTTCAGTAACTTTTCTTCATCATATTTTTGTTGTCCATCCAAGACCTTAAATAGCGCCAAAAATTTCAATTCTTTAGCTCCTGATGATCTTTTTGCATATAGCGTAAAATGGCGTTTCTCTGCTTTACTCAGCGATTTTATCAATACGAAAAGTTGGTTTGTTAACTGTTTAGACATTGGAAAAATTTACTGCCATTAAATACACCTTACCAGTAAGTTGCAATAATATAAAGATAGTTTAACATCCCAATAATCAAAAAAATTGACACGGTTATTTCTTTTATATTATCAATATTAGTCTTCTTGTAATCATTAAGCTAATCATGGTCCGTAAAAACACCCCAAATATTGGTATTTCTTCCAAAAGTAAAGAACAAAATTCTATAGGGATGTTATGCATAGCTAAAGAAAATAAAACTACAGATACATTGCAACAAACCTATGTTTATAGCATAGCATTGTCAACTGAATTTCTATCAGACAGAAGTGTGATGCAAACAGGAATGATGTTTTATCTAATATCTGCAAATCAAAACCCAATAAAAGACTATACTTATACTAACCGACTAATTACCAAAGCATGAGTCAAACAATATTTGAAAAAATATGGAATGCAAGGGTAGTAAAAAAAATATCGGAAGAATTAGATGTATTATATATTGACAAACATTTTATACATGAGGTTACCAGTCCACAGGCATTTAATGGATTAGAAAATAAAAACTTAAATTTATTTAGACCTGCACAAACTATTGCAACGGTGGACCATAACATTCCAACCAAAAAGCAACACCTCCCCATCCAAGACCCTTTGTCGAAGTTACAAGTTAGTACACTTGAAAATAATTGTGCAAAGCACGAAGTAAAATATTATGGTATTGGAGACCAACACAATGGAATAGTCCATGTTATTGGTCCAGAACTAGGCTTAACCCAACCAGGTATCACCATTGTTTGTGGTGATAGTCACACCAGTACCCATGGTGCTTTTGGTTGCATTGCTTTTGGAATTGGTGCCACTCAAATACAACAAGTATTTGCGGCACAATGTGTCATCATGTCACGTCCCAAAACCTTAGGCATAGAGGTAAAAGGAATAATAAATAGCAAGGTAACTGCAAAAGATTTAATATTACACATCATTAAAAAAGTTGGTGTAAATGGTGGGGCAGGCTATTTTATAGAATTTTTTGGAGAAGGAATTACCCACCTAAGCATGGAAGAAAGAATGACCATTTGTAATATGAGTATAGAAATGGGTGCTAGAGGAGGTTTGGTTGGACCAGATGAAACCACTTATCAATACCTGGAAGATAAACCTACGCTTCCAAAAGGAAAGGCTTTCGAAAAACTAAAAGAAAAATGGACGGCTCTTAATTCAGATAAAAATGCGGTCTTCGATAAAAAAATAACCATTCATGCCGAGTATGTCGAACCCATGATCACTTATGGAACTAGTCCCGACCAAAGTATTAGAATTAATGATATTATCACCAAAAAAAATAAGGAAACAGATGCCTTAAAATACATGAATTTTAAAGTAGGAGAAAGTCTAATAGATAAAAAAATAAACTATGTTTTTATTGGCAGTTGCACCAATGGTAGGATTGAGGATTTACGTTTGGTTGCCAAAATAATAAAAGGTAAACGAAAAGCTAAAAGTGTAAAAATGTGGATAGTACCAGGCTCTCAAATCGTTAGTAAACAAGCTGCTAATGAAGGACTGGTCGAAATTTTTAAATCCTTTGGTGCCGAATTTAGATCCCCTGGTTGTTCGGCTTGTTTGGCAATGAATGATGACAAAATTCCCATGGGCGCTTTATGTATCTCTACTTCTAATAGAAACTATGAAGGTAGACAAGGAAAAGGGGCAAGAACCATCCTTGCTAGTCCCGCCACAGCAGCCGTGGCAGCAATACATGGAACGATAAAAGACCCACGACAATATTTATAACATGAAAAAATTAACCAAAATTACATCTACTGCCATTCCCATCCCTTTAAACGATATTGATACCGATCAAATCATTCCTGCCCGATTTTTAAAAGCAATTGATTTAGATGATTATGCAGATTGTTTGTTTGCTGACTGGCGTTATGAAAACAAAAAGTTAGTAAAGGAATTTTGGTTAAATAGAGAATTTAAAGGTAGCATACTAGTTACCTTGACTAATTTTGGGTGCGGATCCTCAAGAGAACATGCAGCATGGGCACTTAAAGATTATGGCATTCAAATAATTATAGCTTTGAGTTTTGCAGATATTTTTAAAAATAATGCCCTTAACAATGGTATTATTCCCATTGTTTTGAACGAATACGAAATAGAGCAAACGATCTCTGCAATTATTCAACAACCAGGCTTACTGATTACAGTTGACTTAGAAAAGCAGGAAATTGACATACCTGGAATTTGCATGAAAAAATTTGAAATAAACCCATTCAAAAAAGCTTGTATAATTAATGGCGTAGACGAAATAGATTACTTAGTTAAACTTAGACCTGACGTTGAATTTTTTGAAAAATCATTTTTATGAAATCATATAATATTATTGTTTTACCTGGAGATGGCATAGGGCCAGAAGTTATTAATCAAGCAGTTAAAGTATTAACTACTTGTGCAGAATTATTTTCATTCCAAATAGAATTAAATTATGATTGGATTGGTGCGGCTGCCATTACCCATACCGGAGAAACCATTACAGAAAATACTTTAAAAAAATATGAAAAAGCAGATGCTATTTTATTGGGAACATTTGACGATTCTACAGCGGATAGAGATATAAATATTAAAAATCAGAACGAAAAAGGACTTTTAAATCTGCACCATTTTTTAGGTCTATTCGCCAAAATTCGTCCGATAAAAATACACCAACAACTCTTGGTTAAATCACCCTTAAAGTCAAAAATAATTAAAGGGACAGATATGATTATTTATCAAGAAATGTCAGAAAGTATTCAATTTATACCAGAAAAAAAGAATCAAAATAGTCCAAGTGAATTATCCGAATATTCCATTAAAAAAATAGAACGTATCGGGCATTTAGCCTTTCAAACCGCTCAAAAAAGAAAACATACTATTTGCTTAATGGAGAATGCTAATTTTTTTGAAATATCAACACATTGGAAAAACGTAATTGAAAAATTATCAAAACAGTACCCAGACGTACAATTAAAACATCTGGATATCGACCAAGCGGCTATTCAATTGCTAGTTAATCCACTTCAGTTTGACGTTATTTTGACCAGCAATATGTTTGATAATAAGTTAACGGGGTTAGTCCATGAAATTTCTGGTTCAATAGAACTACTTGCTGCTATTTCTACAGGAAATTCAACCACAATTTTCCAGCCTTCACATAGCGCCTTCCCTGAAATAAAAGGAATGGACAAAGGTAATCCCATGGCAGCTATTTTATCGGTGGCCTTAATGTTGGAACATTTAGGCGAAAATGCAGCCGCAAAATTAATTAATGATGCAATTGCTTGGTGTATTGAAGAGGAATTAACCACCCTAGACATTAATAATCAAAACCCATTGAGTTGCGCTATGGTTGGTGACATGATTGACCTATTTATCGCCAAAAATGGTACCATTGATTTTGATGTTAAATCCATCAATAGGGATATATTTTATATTTAATGTGTTGAAGGCTTGACGTAGTTATCATCCCACTCCTTAACCTTTGGTTCACCCAGCTTATCAATAGATTTTGCTACAATCATTGACACTGTTGCATCACCAGTAACATTGACCACTGTACGACACATGTCTAAAGGACGATCTACTGCAAAAATTAAAGCCAAACCTGCTTCAGGAATACCTGCATACCCCAGCACTCCAACCAGCATTACCATACCTGCGCCTGGGACAGCGGCGCTACCTATAGAAGCTAAAGTAGCTGTAGCGATAATTCCCAATTGCGTACCTAAAGTCAGGTCCATTCCAAAAGCTTGTGCAATAAAAACAGCAGCAACAGCTTGGTACAAACTTGTACCATCCATATAATAGGTTTTATTTCGGGTACTTACTTAACATGGCGTATAGCTATAACTTTTTGCGCTAAAAGTGGCAATATGTTATCTTCAGTCTTTAAAAAGTAAAATAAAAGACGTGATTAAAGTAATTATTAATACTTTTAGTCCTCTATTATCTTTAAGTGTGTATAAAAAAATGCAAAGTAAAAAAAGGAATTCTGTGTTTATCTTAAAACCTGAATCTTTCAAAAAAATACAAATCATCACTCTTTTGCTTTTAATTTTTAAAACAAGTCTAGCTCAAGACCCTACTTTTAGCCAATTTCACAATAACCCAATTTACCTGAACCCTGCTTTGGCTGGTGCAGACCATGGATGTCCTAGTATTCATATCAACTCGAGATACCAAAATTTTAATACAGGAATTTTTAATACCAATACCGTTTCAATTGATAGCTACAATCGAAAATTAAGGGGAGGTATTGCATTTAATTTGGTAAACGAAATGGTTGGTTATAATACTTATATAAACAATGCAGCCTACTTAACGTATTCCTTTCACCAAAAGCTGTCCCGAAATTACACGCTCTTAGTTGGTGTTCAAGCAGGGTATAACCAAAATTTTTTTAATTGGAATGAATTGAATTTTGGCGACCAGATTGACCCGCGCGTTGGATTTATTTATACCACAAGCGATCTACCAGGAGGAGCTGTATATCAAAACTTATGGGGTACAATACGTTATCTAAATATTAATTCTGGAATTGCCATATACTCACCTTTGATTTATGGTGGCTTTTCAGTAAAAAACTTATTAAAACCAAGGCGATCATTTTTACAAGACCAAATAAAATTAGATAGGAAATATATCGCTCATTTGGGACTAAATTTCAACTTAGAAAACTACAGTAATATATTGGAGAACGTAGTAATTTCTCCACAATTTATGTATTCAAAACAAGGGAGATTTGAAGAAATTATTTTTGGTTTTAATGCTAAATACAAAATAATCAGTCTAGGATCCTTTTTTAGAATTAATAATGCAGTCATATTTAGTATTGGACTAAATTTCAACAAACTCAAACTAACCTATAGTCAAGATTACCAAGTGTACAACTACTCCGGCATACTTAATAAAATTCATGAAGTTTCTTTACATTTATTCTTTTGAAACCTTAACTAAGCACAAAAACATGTCCAGCTAAAAATTTCTTTTTCCCGTTTCCAAGTCTAAAATTGAGCTCCCAAGTATAAACATCAGAAGGTACAAACTCATTATTATATTGGCCATTCCAAGTGGTTTCATAAGCATTAAAACTTTCAAATACTTTATACTTCATTTTATTAAAAATGATAAAATGAAAATCATTGATGCTATCATTAGTTATAGCTATTTCTACTGTAAATACTGAATTGCCATAGGTATTTGTTGTAATTGTATTTGGAATATAAATATCTATGTCTTTATATATTTCAGCATTCGGAACAATCTCTTCTTTTTGACAAGAAAAAAATAAAAGCACAAGTACTATGCAAGCCGATACTCTTTTATATAGTTTTAGATGATAAGTCAAATTAAAAGTCATCAACATATCTATTGAACAAAGTTATCATCCCAATCCTTAACCTTTGGTTCACCCAGCTTATCGATAGATTTTGCTACAATCATTGACACTGTTGCATCACCAGTAACATTGACCACTGTACGACACATGTCTAAAGGACGATCTACTGCAAAAATTAAAGCCAAACCTGCTTCAGGAATACCTGCATACCCCAGCACTCCAACCAGCATTACCATACCTGCGCCTGGAACAGCGGCGCTACCTATAGAAGCTAAAGTAGCTGTAGCGATAATTCCCAATTGTGTACCTAAAGTCAGGTCCATTCCAAAAGCTTGTGCAATAAACACAGCAGCAACAGCTTGGTACAAACTTGTACCATCCATATTAATGGTTGCACCAATTGGCAATACAAAGCTTGACACATCTTCATCTACGCCTAAATGTTCCGTTACTCTTTCCATGGTTACTGGTAAAGTAGCTGCACTTGAGCTGGTAGAAAATGCTAATAATTGAGCTGGAGCAATACCATTCAAGAAGAATTTAGGAGACTTTTTGGTGTAAGCGGACATGATGATAATGTATATAACTATCATTCCTAATAAACCAAAAACAACGGTCAAGGCATAAAAACCTAAGGCCTGAAACAGGTCGGGATTTGGTGCTTCTACTACCAAGGCCGCCAATAATGCAAATACGCCGTAAGGAGCAGCCAACATAATTAAATCGACCATTTTTAATATCACTTCATTTACCCCATTAAAAAAGGATTGCACTGTTTTTCCTTTTTCTTCAGGAATCAATACCAAGGAGATGCCGAAAAAGACAGCAAAAAAGATAATTTGCAGCATATTTCTATTCGAAGTCGCAGCGGCAAAAATATTTTCAGGCACTAAATCTTCTAATGCTTGTAACGGACCAGCATCTTTTTGACGCTTTGCCTCATCCTTATACTTTTGCGTATCTCCAGAATAATTTTTAACTAATTCAGTTCGGGTTTTATCCGTGATAGAATTACCTGGTTTCACCAAGTTGACCAAAACTAAACCAATGGAAACTGCTAGGATAGTAGTCACAATGTAAATACCAATAGTCCTTCCTCCCATTTTAGATAATTTTGAAATGTCTTTTAAATTGGTAATACCCGAAATTAAAGAAGCCAAAATTAATGGTATGGCTATTAACTTTAAGGATTTAATAAAAATACTTCCAAATGGCTTAATCCAATCTTTTACGATATCAGGTCCATTAGAAACATACAGCATGACAATTCCAAACAGAATTCCCAATGCCATACCTATCATTATTTTCCAATGTAATGCTAACTTTTTCTTAGATTGCTTTTCGGCCATATTTTATTTTTTCAGTAACGACTTCCGCTTTTAAACATATTAAATCTACTAGGTACCACTTGACTTGGCCATGCATTATTTCCAGTATCGGTATCTGCAGTTTCAATAAATGGGTCCAGTTGAATATTTTTTACTTGTTTTTTAAAAATAAACACTTTCGATACTTCAAAGTTATTTCTTTTCCATATTTCTGCAGGAATACGAACCACTTCGGTTGAATTATCTTCAAAAGTAAAGGATAAGATGATAGGCATCACTAAGCCGCCTATATTTTCAAAATCGAGTTGATAAAACTGGTATCCTGCATCAAGTAAAGCTTTCTCTTTATCCGAAAGATTTTCTAAAATACGTTCATTCTTTTTAATTTCAGCCTCAGACAATGCATTTTCATCTACACCTATATATTTATCATTTAAACTAGGATCGCGTTCGTTTTCCGTTTGCTTAATAGCGGTTTTATTTCTTATCTCACTGATATTTTTTGGTCCAGCTTTAGCAACTGACTCGTTAAATGCCAATTCCTTTTCCGTATTCATGGTATTTAATTCGTAATGAGATACGTTTTTTAAGGCAATATCTACATGGTCTGTAGTCATAAACCAACCTCTCCAAAACCAATCTAAATCTATGGCACTTGCATCTTCCATGGTTCTAAAGAAATCAGCAGGTGTCGGGTGTTTAAACATCCAACGCGTAGCATAAGTTTTAAAGGCATAATCAAACAACTCTCTCCCCATTACTGTTTCCCGTAAAATGTTTAAAGCTGTTGCTGGTTTCCCATAAGCATTGTTACCAAATTGCAACAATGATTCTGAATTTGTCATAATAGGCACTATGTTACTTTTGTCCCCTTTCATGTAATCAACAATTAAATTTGCTGGACCTCTTCGAGAAGGGTAATCTCTTTGCCATTCTTGTTCTGTTAAGTATTGTAGAAATGTATTTAATCCTTCATCCATCCAAGTCCATTGTCTTTCGTCGGAATTAACAATCATTGGAAAATAATTATGTCCAACTTCGTGAATGATCACAGAATGCATCCCATATTTAGTTCTTTCAGAATAAGTACCGTCTGCATTTGGACGACCACCATTAAAGCAAATCATGGGATATTCCATCCCTATTCTATCGGTATGTACCGAAATTGCAACTGGATATGGATAGTCGAACGTGTGTTTGGAATACGTTTTTAAAGTCTGCACTATCACTCTAGTAGAATACCTTTCCCACAATGGATTTCCTTCTTTTGGATAAAAAGACATAGCCATTACATCCTTTGTTTTTTGTTTCACTACTTGTGCATCCCAAATAAATTTGCGAGAAGAAGCAAAAGCGAAATCCCTTACATTTTTTGCTTCAAACTTCCAGGTTTTAGTATCCTTTGCTTTAGATTTCTCTGCTTCTAATGCTTCCTCGGGAGTTACAATAAAAACCGGTTTTTCAGCATCAGCAGCCTCTTTTAATCTATCCAATTGATCGTCCGATAATATTTTACCTGCATTACTTAATACGCCGGTTGCAGAAACAACATGATCAGAAGGGACCGTAATCGCAACCTCATAATCACCAAAAGGTAAAGTGAATTCACCATTGCCTAAAAATTGCTTATTTTGCCATCCTTCCACATCATTGTAAACACACATTCTAGGAAAAAACTGTGCAATGGTATAAATGTAATTATCTTCTTTTTCAAAATATTCTAGACCTGAACGACCACCAATTTCCATGCGGTTATTGATATTGTAGTGCCAATCAATCTTAAAAGAGAATTTTCCTTTAGATAACATTGGTTTTGGAAGTTCAATTCGCATCATGGTCTTCACAATAGTGTAGGTCAGTTTGTTGCCTGCATAATCAGTCACACCTTCAATTTTAAAGCCACCATCAAAATTTGCATAGTCAAAATGACGTTGTAAACTACCAGGGTATTTAAATTTGTTAATATCTTCACTTGAAATTAATTTTGTATCCGAATCTTTTGCCCGCATATTTTGGTCCAACTGAACCCATAAATAAGTCAATACATCTGGGGAGTTATTGGTATAAGTAATGGTTTCTTTCCCTGAAATCTGTTGCGCCGCATCATCCAATACAATTTGCATATTGTAATCCGCTTTTTGCTGGTAATATTCATGACCAGGAGCGCCTGAGGCTGTCCTGTATACATTAGGTGTAGCTAATTCTTCTTTTAATTGCTTGAATTTACTTTGATCTTGACCAATTAATTGTCCTGCCAATCCGAAAATAAAAATAGATAAAACTAGTTTTTTCATGAGGGTATGTAATTTATTGCTTAATTGTTAAAACAGTTGTCTTAGTTGTTAAAGTACCACTTTTAAAATCTCCTTTGTATTTATAGTGTACCCGGTTTTGTTGTTCCGAAAATAGTTCAAATAAAATGGAGTTTTGAATGATTATATGTGATGGGTTTAAAATAGGTTTAAACGTAAAATAAAAGTACAAATCATCCCTTAAGGTGACTTCTTTACCTACATAATGCATACTTGCTGCTTGACCGTCAGATTTTATGGTAAAATGGTCCATTAAATAAGCTTGAATAAACTGCCCTACTTCGCTACTATCCAATACATTTTCAATATGAATGGATTTAGAAAACTTTTGGTCGAGAATGTGTTCAAAATCATGCGCTGTTAACTTCAAGGATACTTCAATTTGCCCTAACTTTTCATTATACTCCATGGTCGCAATAGAAATATAAGACTTATGACCAAAAGCCATAGTGGAACACAATAAAAAGAAAAGAATCAAAGACTTCATGGGTTATAAGTATTTTTGAGGAACGAAAGTTACATATTGAAAGTTTCGATACCTAACAATTGGCGTTTTTTTATCATAAGGAATACCTTGTACCACAATTTTTTCATTAGTTATCAGTACCCTATTTGGATCAATTAATCTCTTTTTCAAGTAGTCATACAATCTTTCTTTACTTACTTGCAGGTGACTATATGCCCAATATTCATTTGAGCGTTTTTCATCTACTGGAATATGTGAAGCGCTTGATTCTGTTCGGAGGGTTACAAATCCATTTTTTTGCACTTCATAAATTAAATAATCTGCAAATTTCTGAAACACAATAGAGCCAGTATCTATCCCTACATAATAATAGTCATAGTTAACAATATATGGTTTTGGTTTAATTGGACGCAAAGGCATGTTTCGTGACTTTAAATAATTAGGCACCAACTTTATGTATTCAAAATTAAAATATTGAGGTTGCGTAAAATTTTGAGTTTCAAAGCTTGGTCCTTGAATATTAACGATTAATTCAACCAATAGTTTTTTTCCAGTGGCTTGAAAATATTTTTCTTTTATCCAAGCCATTGTTTTCTCTCCTTTTTCTTGTGCGATAGCATATGGATCACCCGCTAATTTTTTTGGATAATTAGAACCTGAGGATTCTATGGTAATTTGGACTTCATTTCCGGTATTTGTATAAGCTAACAATGCATTCCAAAACTGTTTAAAATCAGCCGAATTTTCAAGTATATTTTCCTGGGCAGTAAACATTTGTGCTTTATAGGTTGGTAACAAAGGGACAATTACCGACTCTGGTTTTTCGACATATTTTAAAGTGGGTATCTTATTATTATCTGCCACATCATACACTTCTACTTCATATGTTTCCTTAGCATGCACGGCTATGGTGTCCATTACTATTTGGTAATCTGCTTTGGTTATACCACTGGATTTTTTTAAAGTTCTATATAAATTTTTATCCAAGCTTTTTCCAATTTTACGCGCCTTCCTTTTTCCTTTTGATGCTGGAACTTTCACGGTTACGTTTAAATCAATTCTACCATTTTTAAACAGCTTAGCATTAACTGTACTTAAGTCTAGTTTATCCACCAAATCTTTACCCTTCGGCATTTCCTCACTTGAATAAGCCAATAAGCGAACATCTCTTTTTACGGGGGCTACTTTTGTTACTTCAATTACACTTTCTGTCAATGCATCCGCATTAAATTTATTGGAGTATACTTTTATTTGGGCCACAGACCAAGCTGGTATGCGATTATCCGCTATAAAAACAGTATTTGCGAACATTAATGCGCCTTCCCCATATTGTCGTCTGTTTAATTCTCTTTTTAATTTGTGCTTGTAATAAGCCATTAATATTTCTAATTGCTCAATCTGTGCTTTATCCCTTACCCTAATTTCAATACCTACCGTTGTAAAATTATAGTAGTCTATTTCGTAAGTAATATCATTTACAAAGTCAATTATCTTATTTAAATCAAAAAAAGAAGTATCAAAAACTGTAATGGGGTAAAAATAAATGGGTGCTACCTTGTAATCAATTAATGCTACGGGGACTTCGGTTTGTAATTTTTCTTTTCCAATTACGTTTCCTGTCAATTTTAAATACAGACTGTTTTCTTCGTATCGTCCTGTCTTAGTTTTTAAATGAATGGATTTAGCAAAAAGTCCAACCCGATCATTGGGATCATAAGATACTTTTAGTTGAATGGTTTGTCGGGGATAAATAAAGGTTTCCTCATTTAATATAGCAGTACAACCGCAAGAAGTGCTATAATCTAATATCGTAATGGTATCCTTAAAATAGGGATTAAGCAATTCAAAGCTGGCAATTACCACGCCATTATCTTCTAAAATATCCCCCAAATCAATGGTCGAAGTTTTTACCCTAATTTGCGTCCAAGCAGATAAGGTAAAGCAAAAGAATAATATTACTGTTAAAATTTTATTCACTTTTATACAGAAATAGATTGCATTAATATAGTACATAATATGGCACCAAAGGTACCAACAGCATAACCTAACACAGCTAACAAAACACCAACAGGTGCTAATGCTGGACTAAAAGCACTGGCAACCACAGGAGCAGATGCAGCACCACCCACATTAGCTTGACTGCCTACCGCTACATAAAAGAAAGGTGCTTTAATAATTTTAGCCACTACAAACAAAAACAAAGCATGAATTAATATCCAAATAAGACCAATGGCAAATAAGTAAACAAAATCATTCCATTCCCTTATCATTTCAGCAATATTCATTTTCGTACCAATAGTAGCTACTAGAATATACAAAAATAAAGAACCGACTTTAGAAGCTCCTATTCCTTCAAAATTCCTGGCCTTAGTAAAGGATAAAATCACCCCAAATATAGTCGATAAAACCACCAACCAAAAGAAGCCACTGCCAAAGGAAGTGAATAATATTGCTGCATTTGGAGAAGAAGACTTGATGGATTCTAACCATTCTTCAATACCTGGTGCTATATAACCAGAAAGTAAATGTGCCAAGCCCACAAGACCAAAAACAATACCAAGCATATAAGTCAAGGATTTAAATGTCAAGACTTTTTCAACACTTTTTTGAAAGGCTTCCATTTTAGTTTTTAATGCTTCTATGGCGCTATCATCTGCTTTAAAGAATTTGTTCAAGCGCTTATTTTGGCCAGTTCCAAATAATAATACTGACATAAAAATATTAGCCACCACTACATCTACAATAATCATTTTAGAAAACAACTTATCGGATGCTTGATACACTTCCAACATAGCTGCCTGATTTGCACCACCACCAATCCATGAACCCGCCACTGTCGCTAAACCACGCCATAATCCACCAGTCAGTACTTCTGGTGCGGCTAAGGAAACTAAATACAAAGCAATTGGACCACCAATAATGATCCCAATAGTCGCTGCAAAAAACATGATAACTGCTTTGCCTCCCAATCGTTTGATTCCTTGAATATCGATACTTAAGCACAAAAGAATTAAACTAGCAGGTAATAAATAACGAGAAGCAACAAAATATAAATTTGAAATATCCGAGGAAATAATGTTGAGAGAATTTAGAATAGCCGGAATAAAATAGCACAATAACAAAGCAGGTACAATGCCATAAAACTTTTTGAATATTGGCATTTCAGCAGTTCTAAAAATTAAAACTAATACCAAGAATAACAAACCAAAAACTACTGCATCATTTGTAATCAACGGTGCAGTTCTATTATACTTAAATTTCTTCTTTATTGTTTTTTCCCCCGTCTTCACCAAGGCAATAGAATGCTCCCCTAATTGAAAATCTTTAATCAATACCAAACCATTACTTAAGGTAGGATAAATAGAGTCGTTTACAGACAAAGAATAATTACGATAATTATCAAAATCTATGACAAAATTCTGGACTTCATCTTGGTACAATACACCACCAATTTGATCGAAATTAATTCGCTTCACCAAGGTCATTGATTCCATTTGGGCTGGAGAAACAGGATTCACCTTAACACCAAATGAGTAAGTAGAAATCAATATAAATAATAAGTTTAAAAAACGCTTCATAAATGTTTAAAATATTAATAAGGTCCTAAAATACAAGTCAAAATAGTCAAGTCGTAAGTCTCCTTAGAGCTGTAGGAATATATCAAGTTATTATCGAATGTGGAATCTCCAAAATATACCTTGGCATCCTCAAAAGTAAGCAAGCAATCCATAGGACTTCTAAAGTCACTTTTGTATACTTTATTGTCATAAATCACGTAGAGTAAATCATCCGTAAATTTGGAATTTCCTCTGTATATTTTATTACCATCAATGGTATAAGCTAATTGAAAGGTAGAAGTGCTATTCCCAAAATAAATTTTATTATTTTCAATGGTATAAATCACGGTATTTCCACTATTCCCGTTTCCGTGATACACTTTGTTTTTATCTATCGTAAATGCAACATCTCTATTATACTTGCCTTCTCCCTTATAAATATAAGTTTGACTGTACAATCCTACTGCGCACCATTGAACAAAAAGAAATAAAGTAAATAATTTCATAAATTACAATTGGCTAAAGTATCAATTATTAATCCAATCTAATAATTTTTTATATTTGCATCTTTAAATATTTATCAACAATGGAAAAAATAATTTGTGGCATACAACAAATGGGAATTGGCGTTCCCGACGTACAGGGTATTTGGAAATGGTATAGAACCATGTTCGGCATGGATATCCGAATTTTTGAAGATGCTGCTGAAGCACCCTTAATGATTAAATATACTGGAGATAAAATACAGAAAAGAACTGCTTCTTTGGCCATTTCAATGGAAGGCGGCGGCGGATTTGAAATATGGCAATATACCAGTCGACCTACAAACAAAGCGAAATTTGACATTCAATTAGGGGACTTAGGTACTTTTTCTTGTCGTATTAAATCGCATGATGTGGCTGCCTCATTTGCACATATGAAAGCAAATGGTGCAAAATTCATTGGTGAACTATCTACAAATCCTGCTGGAGAGCAAAGCTTTTTTGTGGAAGATCCAAATGGAAATATTTTTAATGTAGTTAAAGGATCCGGATGGCTAATGGATACTAAACACCCTTCAAAATGTGGTGGTGTTGCTGGTGCCTTAATTGGTGTAAGTGATATTGATGCTGCATTAAAATTATACCAAGATGTATTGGATTATGAAACCATAGTGTATGATGAAACAGGAAACTTTGAAGATTTAAAAGGTTTTTCAACTGGAAACCAAAAATACAGAAGAGTATTACTGAAACACAAACAAGAAAGAAAAGGTCCTTTTTCAGAATTATTAGGCCCCACTCAAATAGAATTAGTTCAAGCTTTAGAAAGAAAACCTGTTAAGATATTCAAGGATCGATTATGGGGAGATTGGGGATTTATTCACCTTTGTTTCGACGTAAGAGGAATGGATACCCTAAAAAAAGAATGCGCAGCCGCAGGCTTTCCTTTTACCGTAGACAGTGGTAGTACATTTGATATGGGTGAAGCAGGTGGAAGATTTTCTTACATTGAAGATCCTGACGGAAATTTAATAGAATTTGTAGAAACACATAAAGTACCTTTAATGAAAAAATTAAATTGGTATTTAGATTTAAGCAAAAGAGATGCCGAAAAAAGACTGCCAACTTGGATGATTAAAGCCATGCGTTTTGGAAATAAAGTTAGCTAAACTATTCTAAAGCCAGTTCATTAATAAGTGCAAGACTGAGGTATTAAAACTATAGTTGTTTTATTTCCTCATTCTTGCATTCTTATATTTTACAAATCTATTCCACATGAAGAACCAAAATGGTGTACTATTTTGTATGGATTTTGTCTTTCCAACATGTACAACATCTTTAACTAAAATAGCCGCTTAATTACCAAGACTTAATAGCTCAGAAACCACCTTCTGATTAACACAGAGGCAACCATTTGGAAATTATAACGTTTATATAGTAGATATACTAATTTATGTTAAAAGGTATTTTTGGAACTATTTTTTTACTTCTAATAAACATTTCCTTGTTTTCACAAGAAATATGTGATAACGCTTTGGATGATGATGGGGATGGTTTAATTGATTTAAATGACCCCGACTGCGATTGTAGCACCGGCTTAAATGCACAATGGTCATCTGCTATTCCAAATCCAAATTTTGACAATTCTTCCTGTTGCCCAGATGTTTATTATTACAATAACAATAATAATTTAAATTGTTTAGACGATTGGTCGACCTCCCAAAACATATATAGTAGCTGGTCCTTGCAATATCAAAACTCTTGTGATAGTTGTAGTGATTATTACACGAATTCCTCTTATTATAATGTACCCCAAGAATGCACGCTAAGTGTCGCTAATGGATTTTTAGCAATGGCTTTTTACAACTATAATTATACCAACAGTAATACTAACCAAGGTGCAAATGCTTGTTTGAACGCACCTTTTATGCCAGGTAACACGTATACTATAAATGTGGATGCATTTAACACGTGGAGCAATATTAATTGGAACAATAATTGGAACAATAAAATTCATATTTCTTTAATGGGAACAGCGAATTGTGGTAATATTCCTATCCAAAATCAAAATTGTGCAGATCCAAACTGGTATGTCCTAGACTCTGTTAGTCCAACAGTGCCATTTGATAGTACATGGCACACTTTTTCTTTCAATTTCTCGCCCACTATTGCTACTTACGGCATAGCGCTCACCCAAACTTGTTTGACGGTTCCTTATGTCGGAACTTCTTACAATTGGAATCGAATTATGTTTGACAACCTAGACTTAATGTATAGTAAATTATATGATATACAGATAACCGATACTGGCAGTTTTTGTACCAATGATTATTTGCTAACCGCAAGTATAGACACTACTGGTGGAACTTGGCAATGGTTTCAAGACTCTATTGCTTTGATTGGAGAAACAAATAGCACCATAGACATTACCCCTTATAACCTTGGGAATTATACCGCTGTTTACAACTTAGGTGGCAATTGTCAAGGAGCTAACTATGAAGCTATCCCATCTGTTTATCCATTTGCTTTTATTAACTCAGGCGGAAATGGTTGCCTAGGAGACAGTATTACATTCGACGCTTCAAGTTTTATTATCGGTGGATATAGTATTGATCATCATTATTGGGATTTTGGTAGTGGAGATTCTGCTTTTATACAAAACCCTGTTTTTGCATACGACACTGCTGGTACTTTTAAGGTGAAATTTACTGCTGAATCCAATTTAGGCTGTCAAACATCTGATAGCATAATCGTTAACATTGATGACAAACCTGCAGTTGATTTTATCTCTAACGAAAATTGTTTTTCAGATTCTGTTAACTTTATCAGCCTAAGTACCCTTAGTTTGGGCAGTGTGATTGATAGTTTACATTGGGATTTTGGGGACAACACCACTGCCTTAGATTCTTTAGAAACACATTGGTATTCAAACGCAGGAACTTATAACGTTACGCTTTATGCCGAATCAGATTTAGGTTGTTTTGATAGCATCATTAAACCAATAACAATCGACCCAAATCCAACTGCGGCTTTTACCGTAAACGATACCTGTGTGCTAGATGCAATCACTTTGTCTAATAATTCAAGTATTACTACAGGAAGTATTCAATCTTACGAATGGGATTTTGGCGATAATACTACGAGTAACCTCCAGCAACCAAGTCACACCTATAATCAAATAGGAACTTATACCTTAGCATTAATAGTTGTCTCGGATTCCGGTTGT
>NZ_QKSB01000018.1 GCF_003234935.1 Putridiphycobacter roseus
ACGTTTCACATACCCCATGTTTTCTGATGTTTTCATTACACTACTGTTTTAGTGTATCGCTATTTCAGGACGTGACACAATTATTTCAAAAAAAGCCCCGTCATTTATCGACAGGGCTTTTTATTGTTATGTTTTGTACTGAAGGAGATGCTTTATGCTCCAAATATTTTTTCCTCAATAAATTTTAAACCTTCCGCTATCCCATTCGCATCTGATCCACCTGCAGAAGCATAAAAAGGTTGTCCACCTCCTCCACCTTTAATCAGTTTTGCCGCTTCCCTAATAATGCCACCGGCATTTAAATCATTTTCTTTTGCGTAAGCTTCCGTAAAAATAATAGTCAAGCTGGCTTTCCCATCATTACTTCCTCCAAACACACCGACAAACGGGTTAAATTTTGACTTTAAATTAAAGGCAATTTGTTTAATACTATCATTATCTAAATTAAGTTTTTCACTTAAAAAATGTACCCCATTTTTCTCCACGATATTACTTTCAATATCCTTACCAATATAATTTACTTTTTCCAGTTTAAGTGCGTCAATTTGCTTTTGAAGCACCGCATTTTTAGCAAGCGTTTCCTCTATTGTTTTCACCAAATTTTTAGGCTTATTAAATAAGTTTGCTATTGCATCAAATTGCGTTACTCTTGTTGAAAAATATAATTCAGCAGCATCAGAAGTAATAGCTTCAATTCTTCTAATTCCTGCTGCTACAGAAGATTCTGTAACAATTTTAAAAGAACCAATTATACCAGTACTACTCACATGAGTCCCACCACATAATTCCACAGAATCTCCAAATTTTATCACCCTTACCACATCTCCATATTTCTCACCGAATAGAGCCATTGCCCCCATATCTTCAGCGACCTTAATTGGAATATTTCTTTTTTCGTCTAAAGTTATATTGGCTTTTATTAGCGCATTTACTTTTGATTCAATAGCTGAGATTTCCTCTTCACTTAATTTTGAGAAATGAGAAAAATCAAAACGCAATACCTTTTCATTTACCAAAGATCCTTTTTGTTCTACATGTGTTCCAAGTACTTCTCTTAAGACATGATGCAACAAATGAGTTCCAGAGTGATTTGCCTCCACTAATCTTCTTCTTTTAGTGTCCACATGAGCTTTAAACTTGCCATTTATGTTTTCTGGTAGTTTATCCACCAAATGAACAATCAAATTATTCTCCTTTTTAGTATCGAATATTTTTACTTTTTCACCATCTAATTCAATGAAGCCGGTATCGCCTTCTTGACCTCCACCCTGTGCATAAAAAGGGGTTAAATTAAAAACCAATTGGTAAAACTTCTTCTTTTTCTGACTTACTTCACGGTATTTTGTAATGTATATATCGGATTCTAAAAAATCATACCCCACAAATTCTTCCTTATCATCTTCTTTTAATTGCACCCAATCTTGAGTACTCACCTGTGTAGCTGCCCTTGATCTCGTTTTTTGTTTTTCCAATGCGATATTAAAACCATTTTCATCTATTTGCAGGTCATTTTCTCGTGCAATCAATCCCGTTAAATCTATTGGGAAGCCAAACGTATCATACAATTCAAAAATCACTTCTCCGTCTAAGATCAATTCATTTTTGGCTTTTGCACTCTCAATAATCCCGTCTAATTTCTTAATACCCTGGGCTAAAGTTCTAAAAAAGCTAACCTCTTCTTCATATATAACTTTACTAATCGTTTCTTTTTGGTTCAATAATTCAGGAAAAGCGTCTCCCATTATCTCTCCCAATTTTTCCGATAATTCATACAGGAAAGGACCTTCTAACCCTAAAGTTGAATAACCATAGCGCACTGCCCTTCTCAAGATTCTACGAATGACATAACCTGCACCTGTATTTGATGGTAATTGACCATCTGTGATGGAAAATGCAATTGCCCGTATATGGTCTGCCACCACACGCATGGCAATATCTAGCTTTTCAGAAGCCCCGTATTTTTTATTGGCCTTTTTAGCAATAAAATTAATTAAATATTGAAATTGATCCGTGTCGTAATTAGAGGTAACACCTTGCATCACCATAGCTAATCGCTCTAATCCCATTCCAGTATCCACATGGTTATTAGGTAATTTATCTAAACTACCGTCTGCCATTCTATTGTATTGCATAAATACCAAGTTCCAAATCTCAATAACCTGAGGATGGTCAGCATTTACTAAAGACTTGCCGTCTACTTTTTCTCTTTCAGCTTCACTTCTAATGTCTACATGAATTTCGGAAGCTGGACCACAAGGACCAGACTCACCCATTTCCCAAAAATTATCTTTCTTAGAGGCTAAAATAATTCTATCCTCATCTATGTATTGCTTCCAAATATCAAAAGACGCTTGATCTACACCTAGACCATCTTCTTTGTCCCCTTCAAAAACGGTTACATAAAGTTTACGCTTATCAATTTTATACACTTCCGTTAAAATTTCCCAAGCCCATCCTATTGCTTCTTTTTTAAAGTAATCTCCAAAAGACCAATTTCCAAGCATTTCAAACATTGTATGGTGGTAAGTATCTACCCCTACTTCTTCTAAATCATTATGCTTTCCCGAAACTCTCAAACATTTTTGAGTATTCGCAACCCGCGTGTCTTTTGCTTTATTATATCCTAAAAAGAAATCCTTAAATTGGTTCATTCCCGCATTTGTAAACATTAAAGTAGGGTCGTTTTTAACTACCATAGGGGCAGAGGAAACAATTTTATGAGATTTTTCCTCAAAAAAATTTAAAAATACTTCTCGAATTTCTTTAGTTTTCATGTTTTAAAATTACTTTTATATTAAGCATTCATTTTCAGCACATTTTGAATCAAAAATACTGTTTTATCAAACTTAGATATCACAAATAAATGTTAAATTTCAAAATTACGGTACAAATTTATGCTAATTCACTTAATTTTGTGCTTTCAAAAGCATATTTATAAGCAATTGAATATAAAATACAAATTATGGCTAGAGGTCAAAAGTATAAATATAATATTGAAACACTTGATTACGAAAAAGTAAAATCTACTTTTGGACAAAAATTACTCAAGTCACTTTTAGTTATTGCACCGGCAATAGTTTTAGGTTTTGTTTTTCAATTTGTTTTTTCTTTGTGGTTTATTTCACCATCAGAAGCTAAACTAAAGCAAGAAAATAAATTTTTACAGACTAAATTAGAAAATCAAACAGAGAGTTTAAACTTGATGGATGAAGTTTTAAAAAATATTGAAGAAAAAGATAACGGCATTTACCGTGTCATTTTTAATGCACAGCCTTTTCCTAGCGAATACCGAAAAATGGGAACTGGAGGCGCGGAAGATTTTGAAGATTTAAAAGGACATGAGTTATCTGAAAAGCTTATTGAAAATGCAAAAAAAATTAAAGCACTTGAAAAAAGACTTTACGCACAATCCCTTTCTTTTGATGAGTTAAAAAATTTAGCAACTGAAAAAGAAAACATGCTTGGTGCTATTCCAGCTATTCAACCAATCACAAATAAAGATTTAACTAGAATTGCATCCGGTTTTGGGGTTAGAATTGACCCGCATTATCACACCCAAAGAATGCACCAGGGATTAGATTTCTCCGCGCCAACAGGCACCAATGTGATGGCAACTGGAAATGGTGTTGTGGAAGTGGTAGAAAAGAAAATTTGGGGTTACGGAAATTCAATCGTAATTAACCATGGTTACGGATACAAAACAAGATATGCGCATTTAAATGCATTCAATGTGAAAAAAGGTCAAAAAGTAATGCGTGGTCAAATAATCGGCTATGTAGGTACTACTGGTAAATCTACTGGTCCACATTTACATTATGAAGTAATGAAGAATAAAGACAGAGTGAATCCTATTCACTTTTTTCATTCAGATTTAACTCCTGAAGATTTCGAAAAAATAATCGAAATGTCTAACAATGTCAACCAATCATTTGATTAAAATAGCCTGCTTTTTCAAAAGTAATGTGCTAATAAATATTAAGTAATTTCATTTTTATAACCTCATTTTGTAAAAAGACTTTATTTTTGTAGCAAACTTTGTGAAAAAAGAAACTATGAAAAAGATTTTATTAGCAGCTGGAATAATTTTTAGCACAGCTTTTACAACAATTAAGGCACAGTCAGTCAATAACGACCTTTCTATTGGTCTCCAATTTGGAACTATTGAATACAAAGGTGATTATGGCAGCGAATTTTTTGGATTTAATGGCGTACACCCTTCAATTGGGATAAACATTTCTAAATATGTTACGCCCTCTTTTGATTTAATGGGTAAACTAAAACACGGTATGGTAGACAGAAATGTTTTCAGTAATTCCCTTGTTGATTTAAACTTAGCCGTAAAATATAAATTTAATAATGGCTATATTTTAAAAGAAGACCACTTTTTTGCCCCATATTTATTCTTAGGAATTGGTGATGCTGTATCTGTTTACACAGACAAGACAACGGGTGTTAAAGAGCAACCTATTGCTGAATTTAATTTACCTATGGGAGTTGGCTTTCAATTTAATATCACTGAAAATTGGAGCGCTTCTTTAGAAACACATTACAATTACTTAGTAAGTGATAGAATGGATGGTGTTATTTTAGGTAAATGGGACGATTCTTTCCTTTATAACTCTATTGGTTTTAGTTATGCTTTCGCTTCAGGAAAAGATGCTGATGGAGACGGTGTAAAAGATAAAAATGATAAATGTCCAAACATTGCAGGAACAGCAGGTACGGGAGGATGTCCAGATTCTGATGGAGATGGCGTAACGGACTTAGATGATAAATGTCCATTAGTACCTGGTATTGTAGAAGAAAATGGTTGTCCTAAAAATTTCAAACAAAATGTTGAAATCATGTCTAAAGCACGTAAAGGTTTGTTTTTTAACACGGGCTCTGCAGTAATTAAAGAAGCGTCTTTTAAAGCGCTTGATGGGGTAGTAAAAGTAATGGCTCAAAATAAAAATTACAAGCTAGAAATTGATGGGCATACCGATAATACTGGTGATGCTACATTCAATAAAACATTATCTCAGAAAAGAGCAGAAGCTGCCAGAGATTATATTATTAAAAAAGGAATTGCTGCTGAGCGTTTAAAAGCTACTGGATATGGTGATACTGTACCAGCTGCAGATAATGCAACAGAAGAAGGAAGATCTAAAAATAGAAGAGTAGAATTTAATATTAAATTCTAATCCTTTTTTTTAATTAAATTTGAAACGCCTTGTCATGCAAGGCGTTTTTTTTTGTTATGGAAAAATTATTTGAATCAATACTTAAAGCATTTAACCCTACTTATAAAAAACAGGTTTTTTATATTGCCATTAGTGGGGGGAAAGACTCTATGGTTTTAACACACCTGCTTTTAAAATTAAACCTGAAGCCAATACTACTCCATTGCAACTTTAACTTAAGGGGGCAAGAGTCAATAGAAGACGCCTTATTTATAAAAAAATTTGCGGAAGCACACCAACTCACTTATTTTATAAAATCGTTTGACACCCTTCAAATTGCTAATGCTCAAAAAAAGAATATCCAATTAACCGCTAGAGACATAAGGTACCAATGGTTTTCTGAAATGACAGAAGAAGGAATTCTTTTAACCGCACACCATTTAAACGATAAAGTGGAAACATTCCATATCCATACTTTGAGAGGGACAGGTCTTAAAGGTCTCACCTCAATACCCGCAAAAAGAGATAATATATTTCGACCATTACTCAACATATCTAGTAAACAAATTGAAAAGTATATTAACGACCATGATATACAATATCGACAAGACAGTAGTAATGCAAAACTAAAATACAGAAGAAATAATATCCGCCATGCTGTTATTCCTTTATTAGAAAGTATTACACCCGATTATATTGAAAAGATGAAACCCTTAATGGATGAATTGAGTGATGTCGATCAGTATATAACAGAACAAGTACAGCTTTTTGAAAACAAGCATAAAAAACAAGAAAGTAACTATGTTTATTATCCACTCACTTGTTTAAGTAATTTAGCAGATTTCTTTTTAATTCGATTATTTAAAGACTTTGGAGTACAACGTGCACAAATTAGTTCTTTAACCAAGTTACTGAATGCTACAAATGGAGCCATACTAGAAACCAAGACCCATACTTTTTTGAAGGACAGGTCCCAAATTCAAATTCAACCCAAAACAGACTTTCTTGAGTTTACCCTTCAAATCACAGATTTGAGTGCTACTATTAAAACACCATTTGGAACTTTACATTTTGAAACCCTTGCGCCAAATGAAACCATGCAATTTGAGAAAAATGCTGCCTATTTGAATAAAGACCTAATAGTATTACCTTTAACATTGACTAACGTTTATAAAAATACAAAATTTCACCCTTTTGGGATGAAAGGTAAAAAGCGTATTTCTGACTACCTCATTGACCATAAAAAAAGTATTTTTGAAAAGAATAAACAACTTCTTTTAAAAGACCAATCAGGAGTTTTATGGCTTGTAAATGAAAGGATTGATGATAAATACCAAATTCAAAACAATACAAATAAAATTCTTAGAGTTACTTACTCAGAATAATATTCTATTTTTACCGTTTTCAAATAACTTTAGTTACGATTCATGAAGCTTCATTATTTATTCCTTTTATACTTCTTCTTACCCATTTTGACTTTGGCACAAACGGTCAATATTAGTGGACGAATTGTGGATGAAAAAGGTAGGAAAATTGAAAATGTACTCGTAAAAGTAGCTAATACTAGTTTATTTACCACTTCTAATTCAAAAGGTACATTCCAACTCACCGCCAAAGAAAACAGTAGTATCACTATCATTATTACTGCATTAAACTATGAACAAAAAAGTTTAAATGTTCGAATTCATGATATAGACTTAAATTTAGGGACGATTACTCTACGGCAAAATGAAACACAAACGGTAATTGTTGAGTCAAAAAGAATTAGTAGTACCATTGAAAAAATTAAACCACCTGATATTGGTGTCATACCCTCTAGTACTGGCAATTTTGAGGATTATTTAAAATTAACCGGACTTGGGGTTACTTCAAATAATGAACTCACTTCCAATTACAATGTGAGAGGCGGAAATTATGACGAAAACTTAATTTACGTCAATGGCATTGAAATTTATCGCCCATTATTAGCAAGATCTGGTCAACAAGAAGGACTGAGTTTTATCAATTCCGCTTTTGTAGAAAACATTTACTTTTCAGCGGGTGGGTTTGATGCGAATTATGGCGATAAGCTTTCTTCTGTTTTAGATGTTCAATATAAAGAAGCTACCGAATTTAAAGGTTCCGCACAATTAAGTTTAATGGGAGCTGAGTTTCATATTGAAAATGTTTTTGGAAAAGCAAATCGAGGTAATTTTATAACCGGAGCAAGGTACAGAACCAATGCTTATGTACTTAACGCCTTACCGACAAAAGGAGATTACTTTCCTAACTTTTTTGACTACCAAGCATTGGTAAACTATTACACGGTATACAACAATGAAGACTCATACCAGAAGATATTTTTTTTAGGTCACTTTGCACATAACAATTACAAATTTATTCCAAAAACAAAAACAACACAATGGGGAACTGTGAATGAAGCCTATCAGTTGAAAATATTTTATGAAGGGGAAGAACGATCAAACTTTAACACTTTCACTGGTGCAGTAGGATATTTGTGGAAAGTAAATAAAAAGTTAAATTTTAACCTTACCACCTCTACGTTTTTTTCAGATGAAAATGAAGAATATGACATCCTTGGAGAATACCTCATCAATACATTAGAAACGGATCCGTCTAAGGAAGAATTTGGAGATTCAACCCAAAACATAGGTGTTGGTGGATTTTTAAACCATGCAAGAAACAATTTAGAAACCTGGGTAATAACTACGGCTTTTACGAGTAAATACCAATTCAACACTAAAAATAAAGACGAAGAAACTGCCATCAACTCCTCCATTAACTGGGGCTTAAATCATAAATATGAACAATACAATGACGTTTTAAGTGAATGGAATATTATCGACTCTGCCGGCTATATTATTCCACTAGACATTGACAATCTGAGTATCGCGAACCTAATAAAAACTAGTAATTTTACGGCTAACACTAATGTAACCTCTTTTGCACAATACACAATTAGTAGAGTGAAAAGAAAAACAAAAATACTGACGTTTAAACAAAAAATAAAAACCGATTCCCTTCAATATATTTTATTCAAAAAAGATACCATTTTAAATGCACCTAACAATTTAAATTTCACTTTTGGAGTTAGAGGAGGGTATCGCTTCTTTAATAATGAACCTTGGCTTACTCCGCGTTTTAACATGTCATTTTCTCCTCGAAATTATTTACTTACGCAAGAAGGGAACACCAGTAGAAGGAATGTGAGGTTCAAATTATCATCTGGCCTGTATTTTCAACCGCCTTCGTATCGAGAAATGCGTGATTTGTATGGATTCGTCAACCCGTCGGTTTTAGCACAAAAATCCTGGCACAATGTTCTGGGTATGGATGTATATGTACAAATGTGGGGTCGCCCATTTAAAATTGTTGCAGAAACTTACTATAAACACATGTGGGATATAAACCCATACGAAATTGATAATGTAAAAATAAGGTACTACGCTGAAAATAATGCCACAGCATTTGCTTATGGTTTTGACGCGAAAATTAATGGAGAATTTATCAAAGGTGTAGAGTCACATTTTAAAATTGGTTTACTACAAATTAAGGAAGATTTGGCTGGAGATGTCTATACAGAATATTATAATGAGGCAGGAGAAGTAGCGGTTAAAGGTTATGAAACAATAACCGACAGTGCCGTTATATATCCTGGCTATATTCCAAAACAAACTGAACAATTGATCACATTTGCTATTTTCTTTCAAGATAAAATACCGAATTATGAAAATTTCAAAATCGCTGTCAATATGCAATATGGCTCCCGATTACCTTATGGTCCGCCTACCTTTAATCGTTACCAAGACATATTAAAAAGTCGGGCCTATTTTAGAGTAGATCTCGGTATTATTTATGATCTAATCAATGTCGAAAATCAAGCTAAATTCAAAAATAAAAAAGGCTTAAATCAATTGGATAAATTATCTATTAGTTTAAATGCTTACAATTTACTCGACTTTCAGAATGTGGTTTCCTATAACTGGCTACAAGACATAAGTGGTAGATATTATGCCATACCAAATTACCTCTCTGGGTTCAGACTAAATCTTAAATTAGTGGCAGAGTTTTAAAAAATTCTTTTGATGGCTTTTTGTTTGCCAGTTGGTAATAGTTGTACAATTCCAACTCTTCTTAAATCGATACAAATGAAAGGATCTTTCTCTATTTCCTTCCAAAATTGGAGCATACCTGCACTCCAATAGATATCGTCAAAAACTAAAATGGAACCATCTTTTGCATTTTCTTTGAAAAACTGATAGTACCTCAGGGTAGCTTCATAGGTGTGATTTCCATCTATGTAAACTAAACAAGGTTTATCCAAATAAGGCATTGTCTTATCTAAATTTTCGTCGAAAGCCCCAACTGTCAATGTAATATTATGTAAATTAAGGGTTTGGAAAGTATCTTTTGCAATTTTTGCAATATTAGGACACCCTTCAATTGTTAAAACTCTGTCCACACATTTGGCTAAATAACTGGTCCCCAATCCAAAATTAGTCCCTAATTCAATCGCTGACTCAAAATTAAACTGTTTTATCAACGATTGATACAATAAGCCATACTTAGGTAGAATACTCGCCGTTTTTACAATATCGCTCACTCTTCTCAACCTATTTCCGTTATTCCTACCTGTACCTAAGTCAATCACTTCAATATATTGCTTGTTTTCCAACAATGTAAGGTATCGATTATGAATATCTGAGGCATTCTTTGACCCTTTAATAGACTCAATTATAGAAATTATTTTAATTTCGTTCTCGTTTAACCCTTTAGGGGATTCAATAAGAGATTGTAAAAGAAATTGAAGCTGTTTAAAAAACATATAAAACAAAGTTAAAATATAATGTATATTTGATGCCCAACAACCATTAATTAAATGTCCTAGACTTAAAAATAAAATTTTGGAAGAACAAATACAAGCCCAATTAAATAAAATAACTGCAGGCAATCCAACTATAGAATTAGTAAGACCATGCAGAATGGAAGATGGAATTCTATCTTTTGATTCAAACGACACCCTTCAACTAATACCTTTTTTTGATAAAGAAAAAGAAAAATTAGACATTACCTTCTTTATTCCTGCTTCAGGTTCTGGCTCAAGAATGTTTGATACCATGTTTGATTATTTAAATAACACCAAAGATTATAAACCTGACACCATAAAAACCGTTGAAAAATTCCTCAATAGCATTCATGAGTTTGCCTTTTTTAATAAAATTCCAATCAATTACAAAAAAGAAATAAAACTTGGCACCGTAAATATTCGCGATTTAGTTGAATCTATTGTTCTTGACAAACACCTTAATTTAGGTGGACTACCAAAGGGTTTAATTCCATTTCACAGATATGGAAAATTTATTATCACCCCATTTCAAGAACACATTATTCAAGGTTCTAAAGTCGCAGGTGACAATGCTAATTTTCATTTCACTATCAATCCACAGTTTAAAGGAGAAATTGAAGAAACAATTCAAATTTTAAGAGCAATTACTGGTATTGAATTTAATTACTTTTTCTCTGAACAGAATGAAAAAACACACGCTTTTGCTTTTGATAAAAACAATCACCCTGTAAAATTCAAAGATGGTGCTTATTTAAAAAGACCTGCAGGACATGGTGCCTTAATTCATAACTTAAACGAAATTGATTCTGACATTGTTTTCATCAAGAACATTGACAACATACAGCATTATTCAAAAGCAAAAAACTCCATTCAAACCCAAAAAATTCTTGGCGGAAAACTAATTCAATTTCAACAAAAAGTATTTGCCATTGTTCGTGAATTATTAAAGGAGAATAATGATTACCTAAAATCTATTGAAGCTATCAACGCTGAATACAAATTGGGCTTAAGTAAAGAAGACTTGGGAAATAAAACTTTTTTAATTCATTATTTTAACCGACCAATTAGAATCTGTGGAATGGTTAAGAACGAAGGCCAACCAGGTGGTGGACCATTTTGGGTAAGAGATAAAGATGGCATTACAAGTAAACAGATTATTGAAAAATCTCAAATTGATAAAAACACAGAACAACTAAACATTTCCCTCCATGCTACCCACTTCAACCCAGTATACTTAGTGTGTGGCCTAAAAAATCATAAAAATGAAAAATATGATTTACACCAATTTAAAAATGAAAACCATTACTTTCTAGTACAAAAAAAGAACAAAGGTAAAAGTATTAAGTATATTGAAGAACCTGGTCTTTGGAATGGCGCTATGTATAACTGGTTAACACTTTTTTATGAAATTGATTCCAATTGTTTTAGTCCCGTCAAAACAATTATGGATTTATTACACCCACTTCATGTAGAGGATAAAAATTAAGAAATGATAACTTTCTTATAAATTTGACGTACGATAAAAAATGAACCATTCGATTAAGCATATTTCTTTCCTTTTTTTTCTGCTTAGTTTTCTTTTCATACTTTTTATTGGTTTAAAAATAGTACTTAAACCTACTGACGATATTTATAAGCTTATTCCGGAAGAAAGTGAGATTGTAATAGAAATTAACCTTCAAAATTTCATCAAAGAAATAGTATATCAAAAAGTTTTCAATGCACAAAACAGTGAATTGATCGCTTTAGAAAATTCCAGCACCGAAAATTTTAAGGATATAATGAATGCTGGCATTGAAATCAATAGCAAGGCCATGCTGTTTTGCGAAAAATGGGCCAATAACTATGTCTGGTATGCTGTAATTCCACTACAAAACAAAAGTAAATTCGAATCTTTTATCCAAAAGAAAACATCAGTAGACCAAGTACATTACACTAAAAAATATGCTTTAATACAGCTAAGTACTTCATCCCAACAAGCTGCGGTTACGACCCATATTAATAACATCCTACAATCCAAAGTTAAATCTATAAACTCCAGTAATAAAATCACCCATGATTTTGAAGATGAGAATGAAATCAATGCGTACATTAACATCAGCAATGCCACCCATATAAACGAAGGGTGTTTAAGTTTAAATTTTGAACAAAAGCAAATCAAACTATCTGGTTTCTTCCACCCTAAAGCAAGTGCGACCCCTCTAGAGCCCATTAAGTATAAAACTGACAAAGATGTTGCACTAAGCTTAATAACCTCTTTAAATCTACTCAACGCCTTTAATTTCATATTCCATGACAGTTATCACGAAATTCCCGAATACAATCAAATGGCCTTAAATTTTGACGGAACAACATTGATGACCACCAATAATACCATTCCAATTGATATCTATCCACATGTAAACATGGAGTTAGAAATTCTAAACAAAAATAACTGGTCTACTTTTTTAAATAAGCTTAATAGCAATGAAAATATCACGGTGGGTAAAGACTCCATGGTATTAAATCTTCAAGGGAAGTTATTCTTGCAATATCATTTGAGTGAAAAATTGTTTAACCTATACCAAACACAGCAATCCTTTATACCAAACGAGACAAAAGGCCATTATTTCTCCTTATTTGCACAACCTGGTAAATTCATAGATAAAACCTTTTTTAAGAAAGATGAAAAAAACCCACCTAAGATCATAGCAAATATGAAAATAAATGTCATACAAACCATTTTGAATGATTTTCAATACATTAAAAATTTAGACACAGTGACTTTTGATATTTTTAAAGATGCAGAAAATGCTGATTTTACAAGCGAAGGTAAAATTGTTTACAAAACGGAAAATAGCCATTCTATAATATCTACCATGTTGCTTTATCAAAATTTCATGAACACCTTTGGCATTTTCTTAGAATAAAAACCTGTTATTTCGACAATTCTAATACTAAAGCAACCGCATTTTTTTGTTTTGTATCACAATCAAAAGAGATTAACCCCTCCGTTGCATTAAAAGAAACATCTTCAATCAATTCATCTTTTAACGTGGCATAAACTTTCTGCTCATAAGAATCACCACTTGAGGCATTAATTGCTGCATTTAATTTATTGAAGTCAAGCTTTTGCTTAGACACCACAATGGCTATATGGTCTTGCTTTCCTGTCTCATCAGGGTATAATGAATAATCTCTAGGAAACATTCTAGTACCTGTTATCCCACAATAAGGGGAATGTTTTGCAGTATAAGGAAACAAGGTATAACTTGAACCATCTTTTTCTTCTCCAAAAACATATACATAACATTCAATAGAATTGGTAATCTCTATTTTAAAGTCTTCGTCTACTATTAGTGGAACCGTATTCTTAAAAGTCATTCCTCCTGCATATTCAAATGGAATATACTTTGCCGATTTATTAATGACAACACCAATTTTAGCACTTAATCTTTGGCTTGAAAATTTTTGGGCATCCCCCATTGGATATAATCCGTATGCCTCTTTTGTAAATTCTTCAAAATCTGAATACCTGATCCAAAACAATCCTTTATCTCCCCATTGTTCACCCCATGAATTCATTATTTGAAATGCCCCCTCTTCATTTGTCTTATAATCATCATAACCAATCACACACATGGCATGTCCTCCAAAACCACTTTGGCTGTAATCCTTATTAGTAGGCGTCCATAAACTGCGACCATTCATATTACTCATAAAAGTTCCTCCTACCATCATTCCAATAACAACAGGTGCACCTTGAGATAAGTTTTGCTTGATGGCCAATAAATCCACTTGGTAATTGTTACCATCTTTCGTCAATCTATTAAATCCTTTTGTTTTATATTTTGAAGCTTCTCTTATCTGTCCATCAGTAGGTTGCTTACCGCAATCATTTTCGTTATAACTAAATTTTGAAAAAGGCAAAGCACCACTATTATACATTAATTCCATTGCTTTCTGTAAATAAGTCCCCTGGCAATCTTTTAACGCAATTTGATTATAAACAAACGAAGGACTAAAGGCAACATTATTTGGATTTTCTCCAGTCGCTTTTGAAAATAAAATGGTTCTAGCCGCATAACCACTACTCCACCCAACGCAAGATCCTTGTTGTCCTTGATTCATTCTTTTTGGACAATATTCTGCCAAACTAATTTTTTCAGGTAAAGGATTTTTTATGTTATCCGCCAAAGGCTCAAAAACCTCGGCCTTATCGTAAACTTCTTGATCCATATCTAACCCAGTACTAAACAAAGCACTTAAGGCATTACCGCCTCCATTTTCAGAAGAGCACATTTTCGAACCACCCAAAAAGTAAACCGCCGCAGCTATTACCACAAGAATCAATACAACTTTTGGATTTTTCTTGAACAAATTCATGGCAAGCGGTAACAATGCCCCACCAATTCCAGAGCCTAGACCACCACCACTACTACTATTGGAAGTTTTTGTTTTATATGTTTTTTTAGAACCGTTCCCGGAACCAGGATTATCTTTTCTAATTCTTATTGGCATAGTCTATAAATTTTTGAAATTTTGGTTTCACGCATCATTTTGTCAAGCTCCACCTTTGAATAAATATAATACATTTCTGTTCGAAAGGAATCTTTTAAAACCTGCTTACAGTCTGGTATGTTTTTTTTAAAGTTAAAAGAATGTACAAAAAAATAAAAGGAATCATTTTTTATTTCCTCCAATAAATACGGTGCGTAAATTGAATCAAATTGGAATATATATAAATCTTGTACTTCTGGATTTGAATAATAATCTTGTAATTTGGCATCTTTTAAATAATCATTACCAAAGTAAATGAATAAGCCTAAAAGTAAAATTACAATTCCATAATATTTTTTTATGAAATTTACCACCCGTTTTTAAAATTGATCTACCTCAATAATCTCAAATTCTAAATCTGGGAAAAGCAATTTCAACTCCCCCCCAACTTCTTGCATATCTTCATCATCCTCTTCGTAATACCAACAAATTTTTAGATTTGTTTTACTATTTAATAACTGTAATTTTCTAATTAAATTTCTAATTATTAAAGTAGTACTAGTATTAAAGTACTCCAGTTTAAATTCTACCAACGTTTTTTCATGGGGATGAGCAATATATGCATCAATAGCGTCGTGAAAAGGTTGGTAAAAAGCTCTAGGGTCTTCGGGGATTGAGATACCTGAAACATGAATTAAACCTTTAGAAGGAATAACTTTTAATTTAGGTGTTTTTGCTGTTGCTTCAATTTTCAAAGACATTTCATAAGGTTAGTATGAACTCCAAATATAAAAATAAGTATCTCGTTTTAAGAAAAAAGTTATTAAAACTTTTACATTTTTATTTAATCAAAGTCATTTCATCTACTAAGTGCTTCGCATTTCCATACTTATCAATTACCCATAAAACATACCTAATATCTACAGCAATGTTACGACAACGTGATTCATCAAAATAAAAATCGCTCATGGTACTCTCCCAACTTCTGTCAAAATTAATCCCCATTAAGTTTCCTTCCGCATCAATTACCGGACTACCTGAATTTCCACCTGTAGTGTGATTTGAAGCTGTAAAACAAACCCACAATTCACCGTCTTGTGTATACGCGCCATAATCCTTTTTTAAATACAATTCTCTTAGACGATCAGTAACTTCAAAGTCTGGATTATTTTCTGCATTTTTTTGAAATATACCATCTATGGTCGTATAATGTTTATAAGTCATACCATCATAAGGAGCAGACCCATCTACCTTGCCATAAGTAATTCTTAGCGTTGAATTGGCATCTGGCCATGTCTTCTTATCTGGAAACATTACCATGATCCCTTCTAAATACAACTTCATTAATTCCTCTTCTTGTTGTGAGAATTTTGAAAAAGCGCGAGCTACCTTTTCACGATAAGCGTTGATAATGGAATTAGCATGTAAAAACGCCGGATCTTTCGCTAATTTTTTATGTTGTTTTTTAGAAAAACCATTTAAATAAGTCATCATTTTTTCCTCATTTAAAAAAATAGATTTTTTAAATATTTTAGCTCCTATAGATGCCCAGTTTTCTTTTAATCCACTTGGTAACAATGCAGCGTCTACATTTTCAATGTACATTGGGGTTAAGGCATTATATATTTTTTGATCAATGGCCACATTATAATTTTTGAAAAAACTTTGGGTTATTTTTTTTAACTTCTCCACTTCCGCATTCAGCAAATCATCCGCTTCTAATTTTGTGTAATCGTGAATTAGTGTGTTAAAACTTTGCGCATACTTGATAAATTCTGGGCCATAATAAAAATACTCCACTAACATGGCAAATGCCAATTCATATTTTCCATTATTCTCCTGTAAATTTGCCAACTGCTCAATTAATGGATAGTATTTTTCTTTCCATAAAGTTCTTTCACTTGCTTTTAGCAAGTAAGTTTCTTCCCAATTTTTCTTTTTATCCAAAGCCCCTAACTCTGTTAAGCCTTTTAATTGACCAATCCATTTTTTCCACGCATTTGCTAATCTCGCTTGTTTAGATGCATATTGAATACGGATTAAATCATTTTCTCGCATGGCAGGTTTTAATATATCAATGGTTTGTTGCCTCATTGCAATTCGCAAAGGGCGTTCATGCGCCATGTAGAATTGCAGTTTTTTAGAAGAAAAATGCTGGTCTGTAGAACCTGGAAATCCATAAACCATAGTAAAGTCATTTTTTTGAATTGGCTTTAAACTAATCGGTAGAAAATGCAATGGTTGATAAGGTTTGTTGACAACATTATGCTGGGCAGGCTCATTTAAATCATTGGAATAAATTCTAAAAACTGAAAAATCACCTGTATGCCTTGGCCATACCCAATTATCAGTATCTCCTCCAAATTTACCTATTGCAGAAGGTGGCGTTCCCACCAATCGAATATCATTAAAGTCTTGCGTCACTAACATATAATACTCATTGCCTAAGTTAAATGGTTTTATTTTGGCTTGATAACTGTTCCCTTCCACTGCTTTTTTCTCTAGTTCCTTGATGTTTTTTTCAATCGTTTTGCTTCTTGACAACAGGTCCATTTCGGCTGTAACACCATTAAAAACCTGAGATGTAACATCTTCGATTCTCTTAACAAAAGTAACGTGTAACCAAGGACAGGCCAATTCAGATGCTTTATCTTTTGCCCAGAATCCGTTTTTTAATAAATCGTTCTCTAAAGATGAATGTTTTTGTATCGCATCAAATCCGCAATGGTGGTTAGTCAATATTAAGCCTTCATTTGAAACTAACTCAGCAGTACACCCGCCATTAAATTGTAAAACGGCATCTTTCAATGAAGTATTATTGGTATTGTATATTTGATCTTTGTCTAGTTTTAAACCATACGTTTTCATATCGGAGTAAAACATATCAATCAAAGACGGAATCCACATTCCTTCTGTTGCAAATGATGACAAACCACCAAACATGAAGACTACCAATAACAATACTACTTTTTTCATACTTTTTTATTTTAAAGCCATAAAGTTAATGGATTTTTGTTTTCTTTATAGAGAATCGTGAGGATTCCTCCTTAGAATTTAAATTTAATCGTCTTAAATGATATAATATGAATGTTAGTAAATACGTTAATGATGCAAAAAAAAGTGATTTTGGCTTAAGAAAGCTAAACTTTATATTGGGTTTTACAATCCCATTTAACAAGCCTCATGGTATCAAAATAAGTGAATTAGAGGATTATGCCATCAAAGCTAGTATTCCCTACAAGCGTAAAAACTTAAATCACATTAAAGGCATTCACGCTTGCGCATTAGCCACTACTTCCGAATTTGCTTCTGGCTTCCTATTGATGACACAGTTAGACTTTTCTAAATACCGCTTAATTATGGAAGAAATTATCATGACTTACCATTACCAAGCAAAAAAAGCTTGCATTGCAAAAAGTGAATTATCTGCAGACTGGTTTCAAAACAACATATTAAACCCACTTGAAAATCAGAATAAAATCAGCATTATTAACCTCGTAGAAACCTATGACACTGCAGGAAATCATATCTGTACCGCTAAAGTCAAATGGCAAATTAAATCTTGGACAAAAGTAAAAACTAAAGTTTAATAGCCGATATATCGATATCATTGCCACATTTAAAATCACCCTTTGGACATTTATTAAATCCATGGAGTCCACACGGTCTACAGGCTAAGTCATCCATATTTTCAACTATCCTAGATTGATCCGACAATGGACCAAATCCAAACGCTGGTACGGTTGAACAAAAGAAAGCGGTTACAGGTGCATTCATTGCACTCGCAAAATGTAATGGCCCAGAATCATTGACAAAGTTCATGGTTGCTTTCTGCATTAAAGCAGCAGATTCTAAAAAGCTCAATTCTCCTGCTAAATTTTTTACATTGCCTTGAGAAGAAGCGGCCATTAAAGATTCATTTTGAGCGGCATCATTTGGTCCACCCAATAAATAAATTTGAATTTTTTCAGCATTATACCTTTTAATCAAGTCTAACCATTTACTTTTTGGCAATTGTTTAGTTTGCCATACGGAAGCAGGGGCCATACAAATAATTTGATGTCCATTACTTAAACTTTGTGCTTTTTCAAAGGCTAATTTTGACGGGTACAATTTAGGTTTGGCTGGATTTTTATCCGTCAAAAATTCAATCAACTTTTGATTGCGTTCAATTTCATGCTTGCCGTTACCAATTTTATGTAAAACTTTATGGGTAAATTTAAAAGAAAAAGGATTTTTTTTAAACCCTACTCTATACTTCGCCTTACTAAACCCCGTTAAAATACCGGAAGACGCAAATCGGTGTGCACTTATCACAGCATCATATTTCTCTAAACGTATCACTTGCAGTAAGCGAAATAAGTTTCTTAATTTATGTGCCCCTTTATTCCAAACTAAAACTTCTTTCAAAAACGGATGTCCTTCTAGCAAATGTTGATTTCCTCCCCGGACCAAAAAACTAATTGCACAGTCGGGATATTGCTGGTGTAACTTTTCAACCAAAGAAGTGGCAAGCACAACATCACCTATAAAAGCGGTTTGTATAATTAAAATTTTCTTCAAATCAAAGTCATCAAGTTTTCCTTCACATCCGGATTAATATTCGTCGCCTTTCCGTTGTCTCCAATCCTTACAAAAATAAATATAGTGGAACAAACCAATTCTTCTTCACCTGAATAAAAATTTTTTGTTTTTGCTTCAATGTATAAGGTTATAGAAGAATTCCCTACGTCTTTTACTTTTCCGTAGATACTTACTTGATTCCCTACTTTTACTGGACGCTGAAAAACCATTTCGTTAATTTTAACAGTCACCATATTAGGATTACGGCAAAGATCACAAGACCAAGTCGCTGCTACTTCATCAAGCCAAGAGATAAGTGACCCTCCAAATAAATTTCCATGCACACCAATATCTCGAGTCATGCACATTTTCGTGGATAAGTGTCTCATATTATTTGCTCCTATCTTCATAATTTAATGGCTAATAATTTTTCTGCCCAAAGCGCAGGGGTATAACTTGTTCCTAGTTTATTTGAATATTGTCCCATCTCTTTCAAGCGATTTGTGGTCTCATCAGCAAAACTTAACATAGCTTGTTTAATGGAATCCACCGAAGGTTGTATGGAAATACCATTTTTGCCAGGAGCTAAAAATAATTCTGCCGCCCCTACATTTTCACTAATCATTAAAGGACAACCTGCAATCGCAAATTCTTGTACAGAAACACCCCATGGTTCAAATGAACTTGGTAAAATATAAATCGGTTTTTTATTTACTAGTTCCTTCAAATCCTTTGGTTGAATAAAACCCAAATGTTTAATTTTTGCATGTTTTGTTCTTGCTTCAAACGCCTCTCCAGTTCCAGCGCAAATCATTTCCCAACCGTCTAATTTACCTGCATCACTTAAAGTAGTAAATGCTTCCCACATTTCAAATATTGATTTGTGTTTTACATACCTTCCAACATATAAAAACTGTTTAACAGGCATAATTTTATTCGAATCAAAATTAGCTTCATGTAAAGCAACATCCGCACAATAAAAACCTGTCGTGATGTTTTTAAACCCTAATTTTTTTGCAAACTTAGTCTGCGGTTTACCAGGCACCCATGCATGTGTAAATTTATTTCGAATAAGAAAAGGGGACAATAAAGATGCGATATGTTGTTTTAAACTACCAACCCAATGGTTATCTAAAGTTAAAATAGTAGGTATTTGACGATAATATTGTTTTACAATACTTAAATAATCCTTATCCATCCAACCAGAACAAACTATTTTTGTAGGCTTAAAATCTCGAATTACTTTTGACAGTGCTTCATTATCATAATCTGACTTACAGATAATGGTTATGTTTTTTGAAATATTAAACTCAAAAGGGGCCTCCTTATTAATAGGCCAGCGAACGATTAACACATCTGCTGTTTTTGCTAATTCTTCAGCACATGCTAAAAAATAACCCGCTATTTCTGAGTATAAAAAAACTATTTTTGGCTTTGGCAACATACATTTTTATTATACATTTGACAAAAGTACATATTCCTTGAATGAAAACTAGTAAACATACTTTTTTTTGCAATAATTTAAATGATCTAAATCTTCCACCGGATGAATCTCATCACGCAGTTGGGGTATTGAGATTAAAATCTGGTAACCACATAAATGTAACGGATGGAAAAGGAAACTTTGCACTGGTAAAAATTATAGAACCCAGCAAAAAAAACCTGACTTTTGAAATAGTAGAAAAATTTCAACAAGCAAAACCTACCACAAATATTCACATTGCAATTGCACCAACAAAATCCAATGATAGAATTGAATTTTTTTTAGAAAAAGCAACAGAAATCGGTATAACTGAAATTACACCTATTTTAAGTGCAAACTCTGAACGAAAAAAAATAAATACTGAACGTTGGGAAAAAATTCTTATTGCAGCATCCAAACAATCTAACAACCATCATTTTCCAATTTTGAATGAGCTTACCAAATTACATGATTTTATAAAGGAAAACAATTCGGAAAATACCCAGTATTATATTGCCCATTGTGAAGCAGATAAACCAAGAACAGAACTTAAAGATGAACAAATTACTCAAAAAAATAATTGTATTTTAATCGGGCCCGAAGGCGATTTTAACTTAGAAGAGATTAACTTAGCGATTACAAACAAATTTAAGCCCGTAAGCTTAGGAAAAACAAGATTAAGAACAGAAACTGCAGGAATAGTAGCATGTCATATTTTAAATTTAATTTCATAACCGCACTGATTTGTTTGGCTTTATTTAATATTTCAGCGACACAACAAACCAAAGAGCAAACCGTACAAATTGCATTATTAAAATATAATGGCGGAGGAGATTGGTATGCAAACCCAACTGCGCTTAATAACCTTGCTACATTTTGTAATCAAAACTTACATACTAATATCAGTCAGGATATTGCAACAGTAGAAGTTGGCGCGAATGACATTTACAACTACCCTTTTATTCACATGACTGGACATGGTAATGTCGTTTTTTCAAATGAAGACGCAACAAACTTAAGAAACTATCTTATTGGTGGTGGTTTTTTACACATTGATGACAATTATGGTATGGATAAATATATTAGAACGGAATTAAAAAAAATATTCCCGAATAATGACCTGATCGAACTACCTAACACACATCCAATTTATCAACAGAAATACAAATTTAATGGGCTTCCTAAAATCCATGAACACGACAATAATCGAGCACAAGGTTTTGGAATAATCTATGAAGGTCGATTGGTTTGTTTTTACACTTTTGAAACCGATTTAGGGGATGGATGGGAAGACCAGGTGGTCCATAACGATACCCCAGAAAAACGAATGGAAGCCCTGAAAATGGGCGCAAATATAATTGAATATGCCTTCTCTGAAGCTCATTAAAATATCTTTTGTTTTTTGTCTACTTGCATTAAGTCTCAACGGATTTAGTCAAGGATTTCAAACGTCAAAATACAAAAAAGAATATAACCCATATTTCTCCTTCGGTAAATTCGAAAGGGGTGTGAATAGCGATATTCTAGCTAAAAAATTAGATCGACTCGAAAAAAAAGACAAATCAAGTTGGAGTCTGCAAGACAGCATGCAATTTGCAGAAATAACCCTACTCACTAATAACGTCAAACTTTCCCAATACTACCTAAATGTCCTTTTAAAAAACCACCCTAAATACATCCAAATAATCCACCTTCACCTTTTAAATGCTTATATACAATACGATTTTGAAACCATTGATAGGATTATAAAAAACAATTATGTACGACCAAAAAATACTTTTGATGATTTTTTTATTGCAATTTTAAATGCCCAAAAATTAAAATACCTGCAAGGAAGCAACGTAGAAAATATTTTCGATTTTAGTCAAGCCGAATTAAAAGAAAACAAAAAAGGTAGCGTTGCTTATCAACGCAATATAATTACCCCTTTAAATAGCGCGAAAAAAGTACTGGAATATTTTGTAATGTACATCCATAAAGATGATCCCATTATTGGACAATGCTTCAATGAAATGGGCTTAATCTTGGAAGAACATGTAAGTCTAAATCAAGCATATATTGCTTACAGTATTGCCAGAATTTATGATAAAAAGGACAAAAGCATCCTTGAAAATGTAAAAAGAATAAAAGCCAAACACGTATTACAAAACTATAACACTCCAAATTTTAGAAAATATTTTCCAAGAATTGAATACTGGAGGTTTGATTATGAGATGTTAAAAGAAAAAATCATTTTTGAAAAAAATGACACCATTCAAAAGTATATTCCAAAAATTATCAATGAGGAAAAGGAATTAATTCATGTCCCTTTTCCTTTTGATGCCTTCATTCCAATCGGAATATTTTTTCTATTTTTAATAATTATTATCTTCACCAAAACCAAAAAAAATAAATGAAAATTTTTACACTTATATTCCTTACTAGCCTATTGACTTTTAGTTGTGCAAATAGTAAAAAGGTAACTGAAACGACAGAAAAACAAGAAGAAAAAGTTGCAGAAGAAGTGATCCCCAATGCGAAAAAAGGTATCCTAACCCAAGACTGGGCAAAATATAAAAATACCGCCTCCTATAATATTATCGCAGCTAGTTTGACTAAAAATATACTTTCGATTACAATAACCTACCAAGGTGGTTGCCAAAAACATGAATTTGACTTGATAGGCTCTTCCTTTATCATGAAATCCCTACCTCCAAAAAGAGGTATCAAATTATACCACCACCCAATTGAAGACGATTGTCGCGAATTAGTGCAAAAAACGTTAAATTTTGATATCAGTGAATTCAGATATGGTCAACAAGAAATAATTCTAAATTTAGAACATTTTCCAGAATCAATCTCTTATACATACAAAGAGTAATTAACTCTTAAGACTCCTCGGAAACTAAATTTAATTCTGGACATTTTTCATTAAGTGCCTTTGCATAACCTTCATCACTATAGATTGTTTTATCAAATTTAGCTTTTGATTCTTCGTTACACTTATAGTACAGGATATCTATATCGTCAATAGATTCATCACTCATACATTCACACATAAAGTCTGCCGCTTCCCCTTGTTCAGGTGTGTAGTTCGAACAAGAAAACGTAAACAATGCCAAACAAAATAAAATAGTAGTTCTTTTCATAATTTGTTATTTATAGAAACGAATATAAGCATATCATTTTAAAAAAACGGATTTAACCATTTCAAATCCCGCTTCATCATTTATTAGTTTCATCAAACGAGTTTTATGTTTAGACAGTTCATCCCGCATTACTGCAGAACTCAATTCAACATACAAAACCTTCTCTCTAATCGTCACATAATCTGTCCGTAAAGCGATAGGCTTACCTACTAAATCCTCCCATTTTGAAAGCACTTGTCTTTCTTGGTATAACTCATCTAAACCGTTCGCCTTCAAATAAGAAGCAATTGCAGTTTTCATATCTTTTACTTCTCTTTTTTTCTTCATTTTAATTCAAATATTTTTGGTGTAATATCAATATTATTAAAAACTTTTTCAATTCTCTCTGCATCCGTATCTGTCACAAAAACTTGCCCAAATAATCCCTGCGAAACCATCTTCATCAATCGCTCCACCCTATTATGGTCTAGCTTATCAAAAATATCATCCAATAAAAGAATCGGCTTCTTCTCCGTCAAACGACTGATATAATCAAATTGTGTCAACTTTAAACCTATTAAAAAAGACTTTTGTTGTCCTTGTGATCCAAACTTCTTAATTGGATTACCATTAATTGTAAATACTAAATCATCTTTATGTGTTCCAACGGTGGTATACCCCACCCTTGCATCTTTTTGTCGAGCACCTTCCAATAATTCTAAAAAATTATGTCCCTCCATTTGTGTATTATACTGTATGCCAATCGCTTCTTTTCCACCCGTCAATAAATTGAAAAAATACTGAAACTTCGGTAAAAAATCAACAAAGAATGCATTTCTTAATTCAAAAATCTCTTCCCCTAAAGTAGCTAATTGCAAATCCCAAACCTCAATTGACTCCTGTTCAAAAATTCGATACTCTTGGAACCTCTTTAACAAACTATTCCTTTGCGCCAAAACCTTATTGTAACGTATTAAAGTTTCTAAATAACGTTTATTGTGTTGTGATATAATGCTATCAATATACTTTCTGCGCACTTCACTTCCCTCAGAAATTAAATTGGAATCGTATGGAGAAATCACTACTACTGGAAATTCACCTATGTGGTCTGACAGTTTTTCGTATTCTTTTTTATTTTTCTTAATCTTCTTTTTTTGTCCTGCCTGAACACTACACATAATATTATGGGTCTTATCCGCTCTTATAAACTCACCTTGAATCATAAAAAAAGATTCTCCCATCTTAATATTTTGCCTGTCCACCGCATTTAAAAAAGAACGACAAAGAGATAAATAATTTATCGCATCTAAAATATTGGTTTTACCCACTCCGTTATCTCCAATAAATACATTAATATCAGGTGTAAAATCGAACTGACATTCCCCGTGATTTTTAAAATTTATTAATTGGAGTTGCTTTAAATGCATACATTGATTTTATTACAAGAATTCAAAGATAATACATAGATTAGTAAACCATATATTTATTTTACTTTTGTAAAACATGTTTCCATTATTGAACTTACCAAAAGCCGAATTGAAAATCAAAGATCAAAAGATTTGGGATATTCTAAGAAAAAAGTATGTCTTACTGACTCCTGAAGAATGGGTAAGACAACATTACATTCATTATATGACCACATATTTAGGCTATTCTAAAAACTTAATGAAATCGGAATACCAAGTTAAATACAATCAAATGGCTAAAAGATGTGATATCGTCCTTTTCAATACACTGCTTAAACCTACCGTTATTGTGGAATGCAAAGCTCCACACATTAAAATTACGGCTGATACATTCTACCAAATTGCAAAATACCATGCTACCCTAAATGCAGATTTGTTGATTTTAACAAATGGGATTCAACATGTTCATGCTTTAATCAATAGTAAGGAAAATAAAATTGACTTTATACAAGAACCATTAACTATGGCTCAATTAAACGACTTTACTACCTAACAATTTTAAGGTCACCATTATTCAAACTTTTCAAAAAGTTAGACCAAGCCAAAGGATTCAATAAGTTATTGGGTTGTTGTTGACCTCGGTAATAAATCTGATTTAAATACTGTTGTGATTGAACATTGTACGATAAACTTGGATCACTTCCAATATCGCCATAGACAAATGCCATTTCTTGAGGAGACAAACGTTCTTTTGCCCGAGTAATAGCATCATTATTTATTTTTAAATTGACAAATGCATCCGCAAACTCTTCTTTTGAAGGCCAAGGATATACGTCTACCGGAACCGATTGAATAGTGTCACTTTCTAACAAACTCACTATACTTAATTCATTATTACTATCTGGTTCAGGTACCACAAATGTTTTTTGTTTAAACCCAATAAAAGAAAATTGAATCGTGTCACCTGGGTGAACAACCAAGGCAAAATACCCGTAATAATCAGCAATTACACCTCGTTTTGTACTTCTATCGTAAATGGCCGTAAAAGGCAACCTTTCCATACTATCATTTACCACAATACCTGTTAACTGAATAAACTGGATAGAATCTTTAGATGGATTAGCATTCTGTGCATAGCCTACCCTAACCATTAACAGCATAGTTAATAACCACAAAAAACGCTTTGATACAGTAAATCTCATGCTACAAATATCTAAAAAAAATACTTAAATATTTTTTATTTAACAAATATTTAGAGTAAAATAGGCTAATTGTTTCCAATTATTTTTCATTTTTACTACCTTTGCACGAATTTATTTTAAAATTAAATTCATCATGGCAATTAACAATTTCTCTCAAATTCAAGAAGGTTTAACATTTGATGATGTTTTACTCGTTCCAAGGTTCTCTAATGTACTTCCATATGAAGTAACATTAAATACTCGTTTTACAAGAAACATTACTTTAAACGCCCCTATTATTTCAGCAGCTATGGATACAGTTACTGAATCCGCATTAGCTATCGCAATTGCACAGCAAGGTGGTATTGGTGTTATTCATAAGAACATGACCATTCAAGCACAAGCTTTGGAGGTAAGAAAAGTAAAAAGGTCGGAAAGTGGAATGATATTAGACCCAATTACTTTAGACTTAAATGCAAAAATTGGAGACGCATTGAGACTGATGAAAGAAAATAAAATTGGCGGTATCCCAGTAGTTGATGAGAATAAAACTTTAATGGGAATTATTACCAATCGTGATTTGAGGTTTGAAAAGGATAATAATAAAGATGTAGCCGACGTCATGACTTCAAAAAATATTATTACTACTTCTGAAGGAACAAGTTTAGAACAGGCCGAAGAAATATTACAACAACATAAAATTGAAAAACTTCCTGTAGTTGGCAAAGACAATAAACTATTAGGATTAATTACTTATAGAGATATCATTAAGGTGAAAGAACATCCAAATTCTTGTAAAGACCAATTTGGTAGATTAAGAGTGGCTGCTGCAGTTGGGGTTACCCACGACACTTTAGAAAGAGTAACTGCCTTAGAAAAAGCAGGAGTAGATGCAGTAGTAATTGATACCGCGCATGGACATACCATGACCTTTGTTGAAAAATTAAAAGAAGTTAAAAAACAATTCCCGAATTTAGATGTTATAGCTGGAAATATTGCCACAGCTGAAGCAGCTTTATTTTTGGTAGAAGCTGGAGCAGATGCAATTAAAGTTGGCATTGGACCGGGTTCAATTTGTACCACAAGAATTATTGCTGGTATTGGTGTTCCTCAATTAACTGCAATTAATAATGTTGCAAATGCATTAGAAGGTACAGGCGTTCCCGTAATTGCGGATGGTGGAATAAGATATACCGGTGATTTCGTAAAAGCTATTGCCGCTGGTGCAGATACAGTAATGGTTGGATCTATGTTTGCTGGAGTAAAAGAATCCCCAGGAGAAACTATTATTTACCAAGGTAGAAAATTCAAAGAATATCGCGGAATGGGCTCAGTAGAAGCCATGCAAAAAGGATCAAAAGACCGTTATTTTCAATCAGATGAAGATGATGTTAAAAAATTAGTCCCTGAAGGAATTTCAGGCCGTGTTCCCTATAAAGGAAATTTAAATGAAGTAATGGTACAAATTATTGGTGGTATTAGAGCCGGAATGGGTTATTGTGGTGCCAAAAACATCTCTTCTTTAAAAGGCGCTCAATTTATTAAAATATCTTCTGCAGGTGTGCAAGAAAGTCATCCACATGATATATCGATCACCCGAGAAGCACCAAATTATAGTATTAAATAAAATCAACAATCAAAATGAAACATTTATTTTTAAGCTTAAGTTTATTAGTAGTTAATTTTTTATTCGCCCAAAATAATACTGTCTTAACAGTTGATGGTAATAAATATGATGTGGAAGAGTTTAACTACATTTATACTAAAAACAATCCAGAAGCGAATTATGATGACGACTCATTATTGGCCTATGTTAATAAATATTTCATTGATTACAAATTAAAAATACTAGAAGCTAAGCGTCTAAGATATGATACTCTTCCTCAGTTAATCAATGAACTTAAACAATATAGAACCCAACTTTCTCGCCCATATTTAATCGATAAAGATAAAAATGAAGCATTGATTAAGGAAGCTTATGATAGAACGATTAACGAGGTTAGAGCAAGCCATATATTAATTAGAGTTAATGCAGATGCAGCCCCTAAAGATACCTTAATTGCTTATAACAAAATAATCGCCATTAGAAATAGAGTGATTAATGGGGAAGATTTTAATGAAGTAGCTGCAGGTCCTAACGGTTCTGAAGATCCATCTGCGAAAAGCAACTTTGGTGATTTAGGATATTTTACAGCATTACAAATGGTATATCCTTTTGAAGATGCTGCTTTTAAAACAGCAGTAGGTGAAGTATCTATGCCCGTTAGAACACAATTTGGATACCACATCATTAAAGTAACAGATAAAAGAGCCGCAAAAGGAAAAATTCAAGTAGCGCACATTATGATCATCAATAGTAAAGAAGATGCTAAAAATGAAATTAATGGACAAAAAATCAAAGAAATTTATGAGTTACTTGAAAATGGTGCACCATTTGAAGAATTAGCTCAAAAATATTCTGATGATCAATCTTCAAATACCAAAGGTGGTTTATTACCGGAATTCGGTGCGGGTTCAAAACAAAGAATGGTTCCCGAATTTGAAAAAGAAGCTTTTGCTTTAAAAAATGAAGGAGATTATTCAAAACCTTTTGAAACCATGTATGGATGGCATATCGTGAAGAAAATTCACCAATCAGATGTACCTGAATACGATAAATTAAGAAGAGAACTTAAATTAAAAGTGGAAAAAGATGAACGTGCACAAAGTACACAGCAATCTTTTATCAATACACTTAAAGTTAATTACAACTTTAAAGTAAATTCAGCGCTTCTATTAAAAGCATACACTTTAGTGGACGCTAATGTATTTGAAGGTAACTGGAAAGACACCTTTAATCTTAACAACAACGAAACTTTTGTATCTTTTGCTAATCAATCTTTTACATTAGACGACTTTTTAAGCCACATTTCTAATGAACAAAGAAGAGAAAAGCCTAAAGCGATTAAGGCTTATGTGGATTATAAATTCAACACTTGGACTAATAAACTAATTCTAAATTACGAAGACAGCCAGCTTGAATCTAAGTATCCTGACTTTAAAAATTTAATGCGTGAGTACGAAGAAGGCGTGCTTATCTTTGAAATTATGCAAAACGAAATTTGGAATAAAGCCACTAAAGATACCGTTGGCTTAAAAAATTATTACGAAAAAAATAAAAATAATTTTACTTATCCTGATAGATATAAAGGAACACTGTATAAATGTAAAGACAAAACTACAGCTAAAAAAGCCATTAAATTATTGAAAAATAAAAAACTGACAAATGCAGAAATTCAAGATTCTTTAAATAAGTCTTCGACTTTGAATGTTGATTTCAAAAAAGGAACTTTTAATAAAGACCAAGATGAATTTATTAGTGATAAGGGCAAAGCTATTAAATTTAAAGAAGGTAAATCTAAGTGTTATAAAAAAGGTGGAGAGTATTATATTTTTAATAATGAAGCTTTCTTACCTTCTTCGGTTAGAAAATTTTCAGAAGCAAAAGGACTTGCCACTGCAGGTTATCAAAATGAATTACAGGAAAAATGGCTAGCTGATTTAAAAGCTAAAGCCGACATAGAAATCAATAAAACAGTTTTATTTAAAGCGGAAACTTTTAAATAATTTTAATTATTGTTAATTTATGATTCAAGACCCTTATACATTCAAAATTGAAGAAAAATTAGTTTAATTTTGGGGCACATGGATAAGGTTTTATTTTTTCTCATTATTGTTTGGTCTATCACAGCATGTGATAGTGCAATAGCTGATAAAAAAATTGTTTCTGTCTACGATAAAACATTAACTTACCAAGAGCTGAACGCAGCTTATGTTAAACAAAAAGGAAAATTTGAAGACAGTATTACATTTTCAAATGATTATATAAACAACTGGATAAATCAAAATATTTTAGTACACCAAGCCTTAACCGAAAACATCCCCGAATTGGATGCTATTGAAAAGAAAACTATTGATTACAGAAATAATTTATTAATTCATTACCACGAAAATAAAATAATCAAAGAAGAGTTAGATACTGTAGTAAGCTTCGAAGAGCTAAAGAAATACTATAACAAACACCAAAGTGATTTTCAATTAAAAGACTACCTGGTGAAAGTGATGTATATTAAAGTAGCAGAAGATGCACCGGATATTGATAAACTTTCAAAATGGTATAAATTAAACTCTGAAAAAGATCTAAATCAATTGGTACAATATGCAGGCCTTTATGCCAGTAACTTTTACTACGACTTAGATAACTGGATCTATTTTAGTGATATTACTAAAGAAATACCTTTAAATGATATTGATAAAAATAGATTTATTACGCGGAAATCAGAACTAAAAATTAATGAAGACGGGTACTTTTATTTTATCAATATTTTGGACTATAAGTTAAAAAACGCTTTATCTCCTATTGAGTTTGAAAAAAATAACATTAAGCAAAGAATTATCAATAATAGAATTTTAAATTTAAGAGAGAAAATCAAAAATCAACTAATACAAAAAGCTAAAAATGAAAACAAAATTAAATATTATTAACTTTTTATTTTTATGCATCTTCGCATTTAGTGGGACTAGCGTAATTGCACAAGGTAAAATTATTGATCAAATTGTAGCGCAAGTTGGAGAAGAAGTAATCATGCTTTCTGATATACAAAAAGCTAAATTACAACTCATACAAGAAGGTATGGAAGTGAGCAATACAGACGACTGTAGAATTCTGGAAGAGCTCCTTTTTCAAAAACTATTACTAAACCAAGCGAAAATTGATTCTGTTTTGGTGAGTGATGATCAAGTAAATGCCAGTCTTGACCAAAGAATTAGATATTTTGAAGCACAAATTGGAGGAAGGGAAGAATTAGAAAAATTTTACGGGAAATCTATCGCACAAATTAAAGGGGAGTTTTTCAAAACTATAAAAGATAATATGCTTGCAGAATCTATGCAAGATAAAATCACGGAAAACTTAGTGATAACACCTAAAGATATTACCCATTTTTTTAATGAATTACCTAAAGATAGTATTCCATATATCAATTCAAAAATTTCCGTTGCTCAAATTGTTATCTACCCTGAAATTACAGAAGCTGATAAAATGAAATCTAAACAACTCATTTCAGAAATTAGAGAAGATGTTTTGAAAGGTGAAATTAGATTCGCTACAGCTGCCATAAAATATTCAGATGACCCAGGAAGTAAAATGCAAGATGGTGATTTAGGCTGGCAGACAAAAGGAACTATGGTGCCTGAATTTGAGGCTGCAGCATTTTCTTTGAAGAAAAATGAATTATCTCAAGTTTTTGAAACACAATATGGTTACCATTTTCTAGAACTTTTGGATAGAAAGGGAGATAATTATAGAGTAAGACATGTTTTAATATCGACTAAAGCAAATGACAACTCTCTTGACATTGCTTCTAATAAGATTGAAAAAATATATGCTGACTTAAAATCAAATACGATTCCTTTTGAGAAAGCTGCAGAAAAATATAGTAATGATGAGAATTCTAAATTCAATGGTGGCAAGATTGTTAACCCATACACAAATGACTTTTATTGGGACATTAATAATATCAATGAAATTGACCCACAATTATATAGAGTTATACAAGGATTAGGCGTTGGTAAAATCTCAACACCATCTTTATATGAAAATTATCAAGAACAAAAATTAGGATTACGTGTAGTCAAACTATTGGGGAAAACAGATCCACATATGGCTAACTTAAATGACGATTATCAATTGATTCAAAAAGCATGTACAGAATCAAAAAAGCAAGTGATAATTGATAAATGGATTGACAATAAAATAAATAGCGCCTACATCAGAATTGATGGAAAGTACAAGTATTGTAATTTTAAATATGACTGGGAAATAGAAAGTAAATAAAAAATAGACCTTTAAAGGTCTATTTTTTTATCTTATTTCTGCTTTATAACTTTTTTTACCGTAGTTTTTACAATTTCCTTCTTTGATTGCTTTTTAGAAACATCAGCTTTTCTATAAGCATCACAGGTAGATCCACCACCACCACCACAACTTGTTGCTCCTAGGAAGAGAAAAGAAATGGCAAAGCTTAAAATTACTTTTTTCATATTTTTGTTGGTATTAGCTTGTTTGAGTTTTCACAAATATAGATATAATATATAAGTTTTCAAAATTAGGAGATTAACTCACGCATATCTAACCATATAGTGAATTTACTTGAAAAAGTTACAATTGGTAATGATTCCTGAACTTTTCAAATAACACCCTACTTAATTTAAAATAGGATTCATGTGTCCAACCTCCAACATGTGGTGTCAGTATCACTTTGGCCGAATTTAATAAATATTCAAATTCAACCGATAAATCAACTCCTTCCTCAAATATTTTACCAAAAGAACTGTCTTCAAATTCATTTACATCTAAACATGCACCAAGTACATTATTATTCTTTAAAGCAGTAACTAGTGCTTTTGTTTCTACAATTTTCCCTCTAGCTAAATTTAATAAATAAAATGGTTTTTTGACTTCCTCTATAAATGAATCATTAATTAAACCAATGGTTTCATTAGTCTGAGGAATATGCAAACTGATCACTTGCGCATTTTCTTTTAAAAATTCTAAACTAACTTCTTTCACTTTATCCGTACCAAAATTAGTTTTATATTTATCATGAGCCAATATCGTTACATTAAATCCAGCCAGTTTTTCGGCGAATGCCTGCCCATTATTCCCAAAACCAATAATACCAATAGTTTTCCCTTCTAATTCTATTCCTCTATTCGCCTCTCTTCTCCAAATCCTTGATTTTACTTCATTGTTTGCAATAATAATATTATTAAACAAGGCCAATAACATACCTAAAGCTTGTTCCCCAACTGCATTTCGATTACCTTCAGGTGCATTAAATAAAACAATCCCATTCGCATTACAATAATCGACATCAATATTTTCTAAACCAGCCCCTGACCTTGCTATAAATTTTAAATTGTTAGCTGATTTCAATAAATTCTCATCCAATTTTATCCGACTTCTTATTACTATTCCATCAAAGTCGGAAATAAGTAATTTAATCTCCTCAAGAGTATTTGAAGTTAAATCAACACATTCTTGGTTTATAGATGTCAAACTTTCCCATAGAATAGGGTGAACAGTATCAATAAATCCTATTTTCATATTAATTGTATAACATAAACGCAATCATAAAATAAACACTTAGTCCTAATATATCGTTTGTTGTGGTGACAAAAGGACCAGTAGCTAAGGCAGGATCAATTTTTAATTTATTTAAGATAAGGGGGAACAGAGTGCCAAATATTGCTGCGATAATTACAACAATGAAAATGGATATACCAATGGTAATCCCCATAATAATATCCGTATTGGTGAAAAAGTTAAATAAAAAAATTAAAATACCACAAATCAATCCAATCAAGACCCCAACTAATAATTCTTTTAAAATTCGTTTAAATATTCCTTTAAACATAAACTCTTTACTCGCTAAGCCTTGAACTACAATCGCAGAGGATTGTACTCCCACATTTCCACCTGTCGCAGTGATCAATGGAATAAAAAATGCCAAAACCGGATTTATTTGAATATCTGCTTCATAATTCTGTAAAATTAATGAACTTAAAACACCTCCTAATAATCCTATCAAAATCCAAGGTAACCTAGACTTAGTATTCTTAAACACACTGGCAGTAGCCTCTACATTATCCGTAATACCAGAAGCCAATTGATAATCTTTTTCTGCTTCCTCCTGCATCACATCAACAACATCATCAATAGTTATTCTTCCTACTAATTTATTTTGATAATCTACCACAGGTATAGCTATCAAATCGTAGCGCTTCATGATATCCGCAACATCTTCCTTATGAGAGTTTGTTTTTACATATTTAATATTATTGCTTTGATACAGTTCACTAATTAAGGAAGTTGGCTTAGCAAATAATAGACGTTTTAATGACAATACACCTAGTAATACATCCGATTCGTCTACTACATAAATTGAATATACTTTTTCAACTTCCTCAGCTTGTTTTCTTAACTCAATGATACAGCGCTTAACGGTAAAAGAAGAACGTACTTGTACAAATTCAGACTGCATCAAACCACCGGCAGAATCTTCATCATACCTTAATAAGTCAATCACTTCAGAAGCATGCTCTTTATCTTCCATTTTAGAGATAACTTCATCTTTCCTTTGCTCTGATAGCTCTCCCAATAAATCAGCAGCATCATCAGAATCTAGTTGATCTACTTGTTCCGCTATTTCCTTTGGAGAAAATAATTCTAATAACTTTTCTCGAATGTCTTCATCTAACTCAACTAAAGTCTGTGCAGCTTGTTCCTCATCCAAATAGTCAAAAAGATGCTTCCCTTCATCTAGTCCTAAATGCTTCACTATATCAGCAATATCAGCTGGATGTAATTCAAATATTTGCGCCTTGATAAAAACAATATTGTTTTCCTCCAACGCAGATTGGATATCTTCAATAAAACTTTTTGTCAATTCAAATTTCACAGTCTTTTTTTACAAAGGTAATGAGGTTTTATATAAAACCAACAAAGGCCATCACTTTATAGAAAATGATGGCCTTAACTTAAGATTAAATTAATCCTATACTAAAGTAGAAGGACAAACAAATTCCTTTCTATCTAATTTTGTTTTATTCTTAATACCGCCAAAACCTTCTTTAACGTCAATGATATGATGAATACCCGCAGCCTTCGCAATAGATTCAAATATAACAGATCTATATCCTCCTGCACAGTGCACATAATATGTCTTGTCTTTATCTAAATTACTGATGTTTTCATTTAAATAATCTAAAGGTTCGTTTGTTGCATTAATTAAATGTTCTGAATCGTATTCCCCAGGTTTTCTAACATCAAGTACATTAATTTTACCGCCTTCTTTTTCCGAAATAGCTTCAAACTCTTCAGGTGAAATAGATTCAATAAAATCTGTTGCACCACCATTATCTTTCCATGTTTGTACACCACCTTTTAAATAACCAATCGCATTATCATATCCAATTCTAGATAGACGCTTCACTGCTTCCTCTTCTTTTCCTTCTGGACATATCAGTATAATAGGTTGATTAATATCCTTTATTAAAGCACCTACCCATGGCGCAAATTGACCATTCAAACCAATAAATATGGAACCTGCAATGTGCTCTTTGGTAAAATCAGCTTGACTTCTAACATCCAAAATTAAAACACCTTCTTTTTGTTTTTTACTCACAAAATCAAATATCAATGCTTCAGTACCTTGACTAATAATACTATCAAATTCAGGATTAACCCCCTTATTCATCATTACATTTTTTGAGAAATATTGTGGTGGTTTACTTAAACCTGTTAAAACCTCTTTTACAAATTCAGCTTCGGTCATGTCAGCACGTAATGCATAATTAACCTCCTTTTGATGTCCTAAAGTATCAAAAGTCTCTTTACTCATGTTCTTTCCACAAGCAGAACCAGCACCATGATTCGGATATACTATCACATCATTAGGTAAAGGCATAATTTTATCCCTTAATGAATGAAATAAATGCTTTGCCAAATCTTTTTCAGTTAATTCTCCTTGTTTAACGGCTAAATCCGGTCGACCTACATCCCCAATAAATAAAGTGTCTCCTGTAAAAATACATTGATCTTTTTTATTTTTATCTATTAACAAATAAGTGGATGATTCTAAAGTATGACCTGGAGTATGGAGTAATTTTATAATTCCATCTCCTACAGGAAACTCTTCATTATCCTTACCATTATAAAAATCAAAATCTCCTTTTGCGCCAGGACCAAAAACAATTTGTGCCCCTGTTTTTTTTGCTAAGTCAACATGTCCAGAAACAAAATCTGCATGGAAATGTGTTAAAAATATATATTTTATTTTTACATGATCACGCTCTGCTCTTTCAAGATAGGGAGCCGTTTCTCTTAATGGATCTATAATCGCTGCTTCTCCATTGGAATGTATGTAATAGGCCGCTTCAGCCAGACAACTTGTGTAAATTTGTTCTACTTTCATATTAATGTAATTATTAATTCTAATACAAAGTTAAAGTTTTTATTTACTAAAATTGTAACTTAAATTACATTAGCTTTACTTTGTAGCATCATACAACAAATTTTAACTTTTAATTTTGAAAAAATACTACCCACTAAATACCAAGTTAGATCAACTTGAAATTATACAAAAATTATCATTAGAAAAATTTTGTCTCTTAAATAATGGGGACAAAAATTTCATTCTTGGCTGGAACAATAATGTGAAAAATGATATTCAATACAATACTTATCAAGATATTTCCAATTTGAAATTAGATAAAAACTACTGGTTTGGCTTTTTAACATACGACTTGAAAAATAAAACACTTCCGAAAACTAAATCCAAAAACTTAGATATTCATCATTTTCCGGAAACTTTATTCTTTAAAGCAAGTAATGTTCTAATTAAAAAAAATAATCATATTTTATATTTTGGAGAAAATAAAGATTACCTCTCTTTAAAACATATTTTATCTACGAAAAAAATATTTCTTAAAAAGGAACAAATTCCTCAGAAAATAGAACTTAAGGCATCCACCTCTAAAAAAGATTATCTAAATAATGTTACTAAAATAAAAGAACAAATACAAAAAGGTAATACCTATGAATTGAACTACTGCATTCAATACACAGCAAGCGAAATAAAAATTAATATATTAAAAACCTACAAAAAATTAATTCAAAAAACTAATGCGCCATTCTCATCCCTATTTTCGTACAATGAAATAAATATTCTTTCGGCATCCCCTGAAAGATTTTTACAAAAAAACAACCTTAACCTACTTAGTCAACCAATAAAAGGAACTGCTAAACGAGGGAAAACAATTAATGAAGATCAAGTAATAAAAAAAAACCTTCTTAACAACCAAAAAGAAATCTCTGAAAATGTAATGATAGTTGATTTAGTTAGAAATGACCTATCAAAAATTGCAGCTAAAAATAGTGTACAAGTTACGGAACTTTGTAAGCTCTATACTTTTGAAACAGTTCATCAATTAATTTCTACAGTTCAAGCAAAATTAACTATAGATATAAATGTAAATTCAATTATTAAAGCACTATTCCCTATGGGGTCAATGACAGGTGCTCCAAAAGTTGCTTCTACAAAAATAATTGATCTTATCGAAAACTTTAAACGAGGTGTATATTCAGGTTCGATAGGCTTCATAGGTCCAAATAACTCATTTGATTTCAACGTGGTTATTCGTTCTATTCTTTACAATAACAAAATAAAGAACCTAAGCATATCCGTTGGCTCAGCCATTACAATTAAATCCATCAGTATTCAAGAATACCAAGAATGCTTACTTAAACTTAAAGCGATTGCTTCTGCGCTAGAATAATATTTGTAACTGCTACTTTTTTCCTTTAATACATATTCCTATCAAAGAAATAGATTTAAATAATAAATTTATGGCAAAAAAAAAGCCTCATTAGATTAACTAAT
>NZ_QKSB01000019.1 GCF_003234935.1 Putridiphycobacter roseus
GACAACAGTTAATGTTAAATAATAACTTGTATTTTTCTTAATTGTATGTTTTACACCTGTTTTAATACAAGTAAAAATACGAAAAAAAATGTATTGTACGTTGATGATGGCGCAGCAGTGCAACTACTGCGCAGCGGGGAGAATTATTGAACGAATAAATTATTGAGGTCAAATCGACCATTGGTTATTTTGATAGTGTCCGATTTATCTTCGGTGATTGCTGTAAATTCGAATAAGCCTGAGACTATCTTATTTTCCAAGTCTAGTTTTGTAATTTCAATAAAATGTGATTTTGTAGAGTCAATAAACCTTCTCTCTACAGTGGTTATGTCGCCCGACTTATCAACAATTTCCACACCCGGGTAGCTTGAATTAGAACTAGCATATGCTATATCAGTTTAGATGCCAGTTGAATAGACATCATTTTTTATATATACATAAATATATACTCCTATCCCACTACCGAAGTCTTTTACATTTCGTGCTAGAAATCGGAGTGAACCAACATTTTCATCATATCGTTGTTTTTCTATCGCCTTATAACTAAGATTTCCTTTCGGAAGTGAGGGAAGAATTATTGAACGAATAAATTATTGAGGTCAAAACGACCATTCGTTATTTTTATGGTGTCTGTTTTATCTTCGGTGATTGCTGTAAATTCAAATAGGCCTGATACAATTTTATTATCAAGATCTAATTTAGTGATTTCGACATAATGGTTTACAGTTGAATCAACAGAGTACACTACAAAAGCATTACTATCTTCATGAAAAACTTCAACGACTCTATCATCAAAGGAAGAAGTTGTGTAACCTATATTGCTGTATATTCCAGTGTAATAAACTGCATTTTTTATATATATACATACATATATCCAATCATCAAAGTCCTTAATATTCAATGTATTAATTATAAAAAGCCCCTCGTTTTGATAATAACTTGGGCCTTCTATTGCTTTATAACTAAAGTTCCCTTTCGGAATATAGACCTCCCCATCTACTATGCAACCAAATGTATTAGCGCCAGTTTGGGTAGCCGCAGGTAATTGTTCTAAAGGTGTTTTTGGTGGTGTGGGCTCAATAGTAGTTTTTGTACATTTAGCGCTAATCATTAGTATGCACATTACCATGAAACTATAAAACCTTAATTTTTTGAATATATCCTGTGATTTCATAAGCCGTTCATTATTTTGCTTTTGCAATTTACGAATAAAATTAATTTATTACAATTAGCTGTTTGTTATATATTTATGAATAATAGCTGCGCAGCTAGTTCATTTTTATTAACAATTGGTGTGCGTTATAATGGCGCAGTAGTGCAACTAATGCACAGCTATGATAAGATGATTTTGGATAGTTGGGAGTACAGCAATCGTTGCCAATAAATGTCACAATGAATTTTGAAGTGCAGCAGTGCAACTACTGCGTAGCTATAGTTGTAAGGTATCGTTTGCTTCGACGTCCAAACGACATGTAAGTGTAGGTGTTAATTAAATTCAAAAGTGACAAAACTCACAAAATAGCTTCAAAAAAATCCTTACTTTTGTAAAAAATAAAAGCATGTTGGAATCAACAAAAGGCTCGCAACTATACAGTATTCTCAATCAAAAATGTCCTGTTTGTCAGGAAGGTGATTACTATATCAACAGACAAGCTTACAATTTAAAAACCTTTGACAAATCGCATACCCATTGCAGTTATTGTAACCACAAATTTGAAATTGAAAATGGCTTCTTTTTTGGTGCTATGTATGTAAGTTATGGATTGTCTATTGCCATTGCAGTAGCTTTGTTTATGGCCACCTACGTGCTTTTTCCTGAGACGCCGTATTATGCCTATATTTTTATTATTATAATAGGAATAGTATTATTTACACCTATAGCCTTTAGATTAAGCAGAATCATTTGGATGAATTTGTTTTCTAGTTATGGTAAAAGAGAAATATTTAATAAATAAAAGATGAGTAAATTTGGAGATATTATTAGTAAATCTGACGTAGTGTTAGTTGATTTTTTTGCCACTTGGTGTGGTCCTTGTAAGGCTTTAGGACCCATTCTTGAAAATGTATCAAAACAAAGGGGAGAAAAAGTGAAAATTATTAAAATTGATGTCGATAAAAACCAAGGCATTGCTAGTAAGTTAATGGTACGTGGTGTTCCAACCATGATATTATACAAAGCAGGAAAACAAGTTTGGCGTCAATCAGGGGTTGTACCCGAAAATGAATTGATAAAACTAATCGACCAGTATTCTAAGTAAAAGCAGTAATTTAGTCCGAAAATTAGATTTTGGTTCGCAAAAAATTACAGATACTTAAAACTTTTACCCTTGCTAGAATATGGAATTTTGGCTTGTTAAAATTATCTTATACCTTATCTATTTGGACCAAGAAACCTATCCATTGGGGCAATCCAATTGCCATTTCTATTGAACCCACCACTGCCTGTAATTTAAAGTGCCCAGAATGTCCGAGTGGCTTGAGGCAATTTACGCGTGCTACAGGCAATTTAAAGCCAAAAATTAATACCGCTATTTTAGATAGTTTAGGCAAGGACTTACAATACATCAATTACTATTTTCAGGGAGAACCATTTATCAATCCCAATTTTTTAGATTTTGTAAAAGCAGCCAGGGCTAAAAACATTTATGTTCTGACTTCGACTAATGCCCACTTTATTTCTCCAAAAATTGCCGCAGAAGTCGTCGCATCTGGTTTGAGTGAAATGATTGTTTCCTTAGACGGAACGACGCAAGAAACTTATGAAAATTACAGAATTGAAGGTAAACTGGATACCGTTTTACAAGGCTTAAAAAATATTCAAGCCGCTAAAAAGGAAGCCAATGTGAAACACCCCATTGTTTCCATTCAGTTTTTGGTGACCGCTCAAAACGAACATCAAATTCCAGAAGTAAAAACTTGGGTTGAAAAATATGGTGCCGATAACTTGAACTTAAAAACCATACAAGTTTATAATTACGAAAAGGGGAATCGATTGATTCCCAAAAATGAAAAATATTCTCGTTATAAAGAAAAAGCTGACGGCACATTTGCTTTAAAAAACAAAATGAGCAATTATTGCTGGCGTATGTGGAGTACTTGTGTCTTTACTTGGGATGGTACCATTGTTCCATGTTGTTTCGATAAGGATGCAAAATATAAAATGGGTGAGATTTCAAAAGCAGAATTTCAGTCGATATGGAAAAATGGTTTATACAACGATTTTAGACAAAAAATACTGAAGAACCGATCAGAAATTGACATTTGTCAAAACTGTTCGGAAGGATCAAAAATTTGGATTTAGGTTTTGTTTTTTAAATCTTCTAGTGCAGTTTTTAAAGACGGATAGTTTAATTCAAATCCAGTCTCTAGCATTTTTTGATGCGAAACTGCTACCCCACCATTTAGCAAAATAGCCATTTCTCCAAAAATCAATTTACTGACAAATTTAGGAATTTTAAAGGGTATGAAGTTTGTGTTGTAAACGTTTTTAAACGTTTTTAAAAAGCTATTTTGATTTTCATCTTCACATACCCCTGCGTTGTAAGCGCCAGTAATATCTGTATCTTCCAATGATTTAATATAGTATCTGCACAAATCATCTATGTGAATCCACGAAATAAATTGTTTTCCGTCCCCAAACACTGCGCCGACCATAAATTTAGTGGAAAAAGTAAACTTTTGTAAGAAGCTTTTTTGGCTCGCCAACACCAAACCAGTTCTTAAAACTACCACTCGATTTGCCACAGGTTGTAAATCAAAAGCGTGTTTTTCCCACTGTACACAAACCGCTTGCACAAATCCATTTCCTGCAGGATCAACTTCTATATATTTTTTAGTTTTTGAGTTTGCATAATAATTGATACCGGAAGCAGAAATATAAACAGGCACGCTAATTTTTGCATCTTTTAAACCAGTCCCTAAAAAATCAGCAGACTGGGTTCGACTATTCATGATGCGTTCCTTCTGTGAATTAGTCCAACGACCATCTGCAATACCTTCGCCGGTGAGATTAATAATACCCGACAGATTTTCAAAGGCACCCTCCTCTATACTCTTTCCAATTACCCATTGAAAATATTTAATAGATATGGAATTTTGTAATTTTTTTCTGGTCAAAATGTGGACGGTATATCCTTTTTTAATTAGCATTTCCGTCAACCTACTTCCAACAAGTCCTGTTCCTCCAGCAATTAAGACATTCATATTTCATGTGTTTTTAAGACTTCTTGCAAGCATATTTTAAACCATTCCGTAAAACTAGTCGGATCTGTTTTAATTTCGGCTAAGATATCCACAGGATATGCATAGCGATAAGCTTTGGCTTCGTTTAAGTTTAATCTTGGCAAATCATCAGTAACAGCAGTAAAAACATGATCTAGTTCATGCTCAATCATATTTTGATCCAATATGGCTTTATAAATAAAATGAAACTGTCGCTCAATGGTACAGTCCATCCCCATTTCTTCTTTTAACCTTCTTTTAGCGGCTGCAGTTATATCTTCTCCCTTTCTGGGGTGACTACAGCAGGCATTTGTCCATAAATTGGGGGAATGGTATTTGGTTGCTGCTCTTTGCTGCAATAACATTTGACCTTTTTTATTGAATATAAAAACACTAAAAGCCCGGTGTAATATTCCTTTTTCATGTGCTTCCATTTTCTCCATCAAACCAAGTTCTTGGTCTAACTCATTTACTAAAATCACAAATTCACGCATGGGTAAAGTACCTTTATATTTCAACTAAAATAATGGATTGTTTTGGGAATACCAATTAAATTCCTTTGAATAAATTGATTTTACCCCAAGGCATCAACCAAGCATCAAAAATCAGCTTTAAAACTGGTATAATAAATACAAAGGCTAAATCACTCCACTTAAAAATATACCATAATAAAACCACTAATCCAACACAAGTCAATCGCGCCAAATATATTGTAATTTGAAAAGCCAACATCCTTTCCGGAGAATTTTCATAAGGTAATTTAGATTTATAAAAAGTCATCTTGTCCTTAAAGTAATTCATGTAGACTAATACAGGTAGAAAAAACAAAAACTCTTGTTTTAAGAATTGTTGCATTTCCAGCCAAAAATAATTGGTAGAACAATCAAATTTCTCGGTTAAGAAAAGTCTTTCTATCCACAAGAATTCAACGACAAAAAAAGTAACACTACTTACAATTGCTATAGGAAAAAGCCATTTTTTTATGGGTAAAAATATTTTCTCTACGAATTTTAATCGCATTAAATAAGCAATTTCTACTCCTAATTGGTCGGTTAAATAAAATAGAATGATTACTAAAAAAGACCAATCAAAAAACACAAAACCAATAATTGGAAATAAAAGTTCCAATGCATTTTGTTGTACATTGGGGTTTTTAAGTAGGTTTACTACATTCATTATTTGGCCAATACAATATCAAGGTTCTTTTTAGCCAACGCAAAATCGGGTTGAAGTTGAATTGCCTTTTTATAATATTTAATGGCCATTTGATCATTACCTTTGTATTCGTGCGCCAAACCTAAATTGTTAAATGCGTTAGCGGAAAGACTATCAATTAACGTTGCTTTTTCAAAAAAGTAAATGGCGCTATCGTAATTTTTATCTAAACCATTTTGAATGTAACCCTGATTATAATAAGCTTCATAAAAAGCGGTATCTAAGGCTACTATTTTTCGGTAACAATATTTTGCTTGGGAATACTTTTTATGTTCTTGGTAATAAATACCTTTATTATACCAAGCCTCTGTACTTTCTGGCGCAATAGCCAATGCAGAATTAAAATTATCTAATGCCTCTACATTATCTTCTGCCGCGTTCATCACCCCTAGCATAATGTGTGCATCATAAAAATTTGGATTTTGCTCCACCGCAGTTTGAAAAGATGATTTTGCACGTTTCCAACTTTCCGGTCTTTCTGTTTCTTGATAGTCTGAGCGATAAATTAATCCTTCTAAAAAGTAAGCTTCTGGTAAGTTTTTATTAATCTTATACGCTTTATTTAAATAAGCAGTTGCAACACCAGCATTGTCAATTAAGGCATATACTCTACCTAAACCAACATAAGCTTCTGCATGCATGGTATCTCTTTTTATCACATATTCAAAATTATATTTAGCACCTGCCAAATCCAATACTCCTATTAATACATTACCATATTTATACCGATAAGTCGTATTAGTAGAATCTAGTAAAATAGCCTTTTCTAAATCAATTTTAGCATCTTTTATATTTCCTATTTTTATAAAATAATCTGCACGATTCACCCAATTTTTCGCATCAGAAGAGGCATTAGCAATAGCGTCCGATAATATTTTAAAACTATCTACTTCAGCAATAACCTGAGGTTTTTCTTCCGTATTCGTTTCTTTTGGTTGACAAGCCACCAGCATGGTGATTAATAAGATAAAAGCAATCCTGATCATAAAAAAATATTTAAGTCCAAAAATAAGGGTTTATTTTAACAAAATGTAAGCATAATTTTATTAATTATTCATAAACATACAAGTCTAATGGTGGTAATTCTGCGTCTTTACATTTTATCAATAAAGTCGATAAACAGGGCTAAAACTTGGTCAAAATTATTCAAGCTAGTTTGGGCAGCTGTATCGTAAACATCATGGTAATTTTTGCAGTCTCCCATAGTATATACAAAAAAGGAAGGTACCCCTGTTTGACTAAAGAAATAATGGTCAGAATTTTGTGTTGGGCCTCGTTTTTTTACTAAAGGTAAATAATTTCCTTTTTTATTTAGTTTCTCTAACTTTTTAAAATACTTTGGGTGTACATTTCCATTAACAACCGTAATACCGTCACTGGCACTGCCCATAATATCAACATTGAGTAAAAATTTAATTTTTTCGAGTGGAAAAAACGGGTGATTCACAAAATATTTTGAGCCTTCTAATCCGGCTTCTTCTCCACTAAACAAAATAATAACCAGACTATATTTTGGTCGATTTAAAGTATAATATTTTGCTAAGGAAAGAAGCATAGCTACGCCACTTGCATTATCGTTCGCTCCAGGAAACATAGCTTGTCCCATTTTTCCTAAGTGATCGTAATGACCAGTTAAAACGATATACTTTTTATCTTTTTTTCCTGGAATAAATCCTATGATATTTTTATTTTCGAAGTCCTTTTTAAATTCAGGTTCAATTTGAATCGTTATTTTTTTGGCAGGAGTATATTTATTTCCAAGCACAGTGATTAAAGCATTTTTATATTGCTGACGCCCTACACTGTACATTAATTTAGCATCAGAAACCCAAATTATTGGGTAATATTTAGTGGAGGCGATAGCCAATTGATGGTAAGCCTGAATACTGTCTCTACTTTTAATCGTTCGTGCATCAAAAACCAAAATTGTTTTAAAGCGCAAGCTATTTTTTAACTGCTTTATATCTGTTGTGTAATTATTGATGGAAATATTAATTGGTTCGTAAGTACCTACCGTTTTTCCTGAATTTGCATCTACGAGATAGTCAACTCCTGCCACTAAAGTTTCTTTGTCTAATTGTACCGCTACATCCTTAGGAAACGTGTTAACATCAAAAGTGTAATTTTGCGAATAGGACCTACCTGGAAATGGTGCCACACCGATATTTTTGAAGGCTTTTATCAGGTAATTCCCTGCTTTATCCACACCATCTTCTACATAACCTCTACCCGCGTAATAATCGCTACAAAGGTCATTTAATATACTTTCAGCATATTGTTTTTGTCCCCAACTGAAGAACAAATTACAGATAAAAAATATGCTTATTATAATTTTCAATTTGTAAATCTCCTTTCTATTAGTTCCGTAAAATTAAGAACGGTTTGGCTTTCTAAGTCCCAGCTGTGTGCTTTCTGCATATTTTCTAGCAACGAAAATGCTGCGGCTTTTGAACCACTTTGATTTAAATTTTCAACAGCCACATTATAATCTTCACTGTTACCATTAAATAATTCTCTTATATAGGTAAATTTATGATTCATACCAATGTGGGCTTTTAAATCCGGTATTGGTGATTTCGATAATTTATTCCCTACAGAATCATCTTCTTTTTTAAAATGATCATTCAAAGAACCTTCCTTTTTCTCCGTCAAGTTCTCTTCAACATGGTTTGGGTGAAATTCTGCTTGTTCTATGGGTAGATCTATTGTAATATCAGGAACAATTTCTGGCGCTTCTTTTACTTCCGGTTCTTGAATTATTGGCTCAGATTCCGTAAAATCAAACATCATTAATTCTTCTTCCGAACCTACTAACTCCTCTTTTTCCTCTACTTTTTTAGCCACAGCTTTCTGTACTTTTTCTACCACTTTTTCGTTGTTGTTCTCATAAGATTTATAACGAATGATTACTAATCGTTCATAAATCTCTTTCGCAGATTCGGTCAACGCTTCTACTTCATCAATTGGCAGACTACCGGATGCTAATTTTTCAACCTTGTCTTTTAAACTGGATGCCAATTCTTGTAAGCTGTGGAAATTTGTTTTACCCATTTTTTCTTAGTTATGCACAATTTTTAGAATGGTATAAATTTAAGTTTATATTTGAGATTAAAACAGATATATTTTGGAAATTTCTCACAAAAGGGATGTTAAAACCGCATTAAAAGGTCAATTTACGACCATTGAAGAAAACGCTAAACTACGTGTAATATGTGGTCCCATGTTTTCTGGTAAAACCACAAAATTGATTAACATCATCCATACCTATGCTGCGCAAGATCGGCGTATTCAAGTTTTTAAACCCCAATTAGACCATAGATACGCTACAAAAGAAATTGTATCTCACGACAATAAAAGCATAGCAGCAATAGGAATTACAAATGCAGAAGAATTGTATGCCTTTGCAGATAAAACGGATGTATTTGCAATTGATGAAGCACAATTTTTTGGAGATGAAATAGTAAACGTTTGTCAAAGCTTAACCCGCAAAAACAAAATTGTTATTATTTCAGGGTTGGATTTCGACTTTAAAGCCAGACCATTTGGATCTATGCCTGCCTTATTATCCCTTGCAGATGAAATCATCAAATTAAATGCCGTTTGTAACTTTTGTGCTGGACACGCAAGCTTTTCTCACAGGACAACAACGGAAGTAGAAACCTTAGTTTTGGGTGAAAAAGACAAGTATGTGCCGCTTTGCAGAAGTTGTTATCTGGAAGTATTAAAAGCGTAATATTTCCGTCACATTTGATTTTATTTTCACACACAATTCCTGTGTTGGCAAATCATTTTCATCCACACCAAAAGGATCTTCGATTTCTTCCGCTAAAATTTCCATACTTACCAAGACATAAAATACAAAGGTGGCTATAATGGCAGAATAATAACCAAAAGTACTTACAAAAGCCAAGGGCAAAGTTACAACATAGATAAAAATAAACTTTTTTAAGAAAGAGGAATAAGAAAAAGGAATGGGTGTATTTTTAATCCTTTCACAAGCTCCAATAATATCACTAAAAGTTTTTAGATTAGTGTCAATTGCTAGGTATTCCACTTGGGTTATTTCACCATTTTCTTTAATTGCTTGAATTCTAGCATACATTTTTTGTATGATATAATTGGGTTTGTGCACATAATTTGCAATCTCCAGCTTTTCTTCTTCTGTCAAATCTAATTCCTCTAACCTTAGCCCATCTCTCAAATGTTCTTTCATGCCAAAAGCATAATTTGATATCATTCTATTAAAGAATAATTTATCTGCAGGATTACTAAGCATGGTGCTTATTTTTATGGCTAAATTTCTAGAATTATTCACCAATTCACCCCATTTTTTTCTCCCTTCCCACCAACGTTCATAAGCGGTATTGGTTCTAAAGACCAATAATAAAGAAATTACAAAGCCTACTAAAGAATAAACACTCATTAACCCTTTTAACATTTCATGATTGCTCATAAAATGAATTTCCAAATAGGTCAATCCTAAAGTAAATAATGCGATTAAGACCAATTCTTTCCACAAAATAATGAATGTATCACTTTTTCGGAAGTTAAAAATATGAATAAACCATGTTTTAGGATTGTACTTAATCATTTTTAAAAATTTTTTTGAATTGAAAAGTCAAATATAAGTTTACTAATCAGCGCAAAATAATTATTTAACATAAATTCAATTATATTTACTTTTATTATTATGCAAACTATCATTACCAAAATCATCCGATTATTTAGAATACTAAGGGTAACCATGGTTAGAAAAACCATTCACATTACAAGAAAAATAATTCTTCCTGGTTTTGAGGGTGTTTCATTGTGGGAAATCATTTTCTTTTTTATGTGGACCATTAGAAAGGGTTTGATTGGGACCAGGGCCTCCTCTTTGGCATTCCATTTTTACTTGGCATTAATTCCTTTAGCCTTGGTGTTAGTTGTTTCTTGTGCATACGTTCCATTTTTTGATTTAAAACAAGACATTATTCCTATTTTATCTGGTTTTATTCCCGAAATCTTGGTCGATAAACTTATAGACGGATTAGGTGAATTTGAAAATTCGACGGTGAATTCTATATTATCTATTGGGTTTATCATGGCGCTTTACTTTATTTCTAATGGTTTTTCAGTCATGATAAAGTCATTTAATTCCTCCAAAATTAAATTTGAAAAACGTTCTTGGTTTTCTACCAGAATGATTTCATTTGCCTTAGTAATTGGCTTTATTTTTTCCATCATCTTTATGTTTTTACTGATGGTTTGGCAACGAAAATTACTGCAAATTGGCGCCGAGGATTTTGAATTTATCGCCAATAATTATGGTTGGATAAATTATAGTTTAGGTTTTATAATTATTGGTACAATAATCTATTTTAGTATTGCGGTTCTTTATTATTTAGGACCATCAAACCAGTCTACTTTTAAATTTTTATCTGCTGGCGCTACATTGGCAACAGTTTTAATAATTTTAATCTTCCTGGTCTATTCTTTATACATAAAAAACTTTGCAAATTACAATGAACTATACGGTTCGGTTGGTACGGTAATGATAATATTAATCTGGATTTATTTAAATGCTTATGCCCTATTAATTGGTTTTGAATTAAACGCAAGCATCCATGGTGCCATGATGAAAAAGAAACTAGAAGATTTTAGTAAATTGGAAGAAAGTATTCCAGAAGCTTATCAATAAATTGATGTTTTTGATATGAATTATTCACTAACTTTGAAAAAAACTTAACTATTATGAAATATTTATATCTTGGTTTCGTGGCCACTCTATTTTTATCTTGTGGAAATGAAGCGCCAAAAGCAGTAGAAGAAACAACAGAAGTTTGTACTTACAGTTATGACGATTTAAGTACAAAAGTAAATTGGAATGCCTTTAAATTTAATGAAAAAACTGCCGTTGGTGGAACTTTCAATGAAGTGAATGTATTGATCTCTCAAGCATCCGAGGATATGTTTAAAACCTTAACTGGAGCAAGCTTTACCATTCCAACGAGTGGTGTAAACTCTAATAATGAGATTCGTGATCCAAAAATTAAAGCAAGCTTTTTTGACCAAATGGAATCTACAGAGGTTATATCTGGGGTTGTAAAATCAATCAATGCGACAGATGCAAACGTAGAGATTACTATGAATGGTGTTTCTAAAGATTATAATGGCGCAGTAACAGTAGATGGCCAAAAAATCAGTTTTGCAACTACCATAGATATGAATGATTTTGATGCTGGTTATGCCATTGATTCTTTAAATAACGTTTGTAGCGACTTGCACAAGGGAGCGGATGGCGTAAGTAAATTATGGACAGAAGTTGAAATAAACGTAGAAACGACATTAAAAAAAGACTGTAAGTAATTACAACAATTAACGAAATAAAAAAAAGCAGGATTTTATCCTGCTTTTTTTATTTCTAAGTAAGTTTTATTTTCAATTTTACTTTTTAACCAAGCGCTAAAATCAAAATAGTCAAAAGCTGTTTTCTCAAATTTATCTTCTTTTAATTTTTCTATTTCAGGAGTTAAAGAAGCAAGCACTTCCTCAACATCCATTCGATTTAGATTTTCGTCTTTAATCTTTTGAATCACCTTTAAGAAAATAGATTCAAAAGTGTATAATCTATTCTTCTCTTTTAAAAAACGCTTTGTCGTATTTAAAATATATGGAATAAAGCGGTAGTTTTTCAATTCAAAATGAATAATCAATTGTAATAAAAGTGAAAAGGAATATATATCCTGTCTTTGCAATAGGCTTTTTTCATTCAACACTTTATTAATATAAGTAAGTGATTCTTTAAATGCACCTTGAGAAAGAAAAGCCACACCAATTTGAAAGTTTAAGTAAGCAGAACGCATCAATCCTATTTTTCCTTCATATTGTTCAATGCCGAGGTCAATTTCTTTTATCAAAGCATTGGCTTCAGTATAATTCCCTGTTTCAATAAATAAAAATAATTTCAAGCTACCGACACTAGAAAAGAACTTGATTTCTAAATCTTTATTAACGGTATAATCTGATTTAAATTTATCCAATAAATTCAAATAGTTTTGTGCTATTTCAAAGTTACTTCTTTTCGTTTCACAATAAATAAAATTTGTTATAATGGAAAAATAACGATTTGGATTTTGTTTGATGAGGTCGGGATTTGCTTCGTATAATTGAATTAATATACTCAGGTGTTTTGAACAATTATCAATATCGTAAATAGCAAAATAATAACCGCTGGTAATATGATGATAGAGATAAGCACTTTCCCAATCTTCTGCTAAGTATTCGATAGCATTTAAAGGCTGAATTATCAATTCTAAAGCCATAACATCTTCTTTTGACCGTACCGTACCAAGCTCGTTAATTTTTTTAAATAACAAGGACTTTATTTGCCATAGATTACTTTGAACTTTTAAGGTTTCTAATAGTTCCACCTCGCCTGCAATAAAAGTTTCAATTTCATTTTTATCCATGCTCGCATAAGCTTGTTTTTCATACAACGCCTTTTCGAGTTGAATAATTCGAAATAATACTTTATTTAGTTTGTGTTTTTGCGCTTTTCTTTTTACTGCTTCTATTCTTTTTTTAAATTGTTGATACAATCCTTTTTCATACAAAATATTAGCGCCATTCAAACTATTATTTAGTGCAGATTCTACGGCATTTTTTTGATGGTAATCGTTTAAACTATCCAATATTTGCTCGTAAATTCTATTTTTCGTAATTGAAAATTGATTTAAGAAATTGTTTCCTTTTAACTTTTCTTTTAATAATGCCTCATCATATACTTTCATCTTCGCGATATAATCAAAAATAAGGATGGCGTTATTTTTAGTACCTATGGTATGTCTCGCTGCATACAATTTGTAAAATCTTTTTTCAGATTTGGACAAACTTTTTATGAGTTCAAATAAATTATCAGAGTATGAATTTGCCATATAAAGGGGTTTTACTTAAAAATATGAAATAGTATGTTATATCAATAGTATATATTTTTAAGTGTGAAAACCTTTGATTATATGGCAACAAAAAAGGCTACTCTTACGAGTAGCCTTTTATTAATTATATAGTTATCTAATTATTGCTTTACCACTCTATGTTTTTCAACAGCAGTTTCAGCATTAATTTCTAAAGTATACATTCCAGATTCCAATTTAGTCATGTCTACCGTTAAGTTTCCATAATAATTTGAGATATCGCTTTGTAATACTATTTTACCTTGTGCATCATAAATATTCAAAGATGCTGGACCTTCAATATTCAAATTAGCAATAGTCATCACGTCCACTACTGGATTAGGATATACTTCTAAGTTACTCACTGCAGCGTCTCCATCAAGACCTAAACAATTATCCGTTAAAGTAATACTTACATAAGAAGTATCTGGATCACATCCATTTCCACTACCAACAGTATATTCAAAAGTATAAGTACCATATTGTGCACCATAACTATTGAAAATCCCATTTGACACATTGAATAAACCATTAACATCAGTCCATTGACCACCTAGGTCTACAAATCCGTTTAAGTGGCTAATTAAAACTACATCATCTGTATTACAGGTAGTAAATGCACCATCCATACCTGCACTTGAAGGTGCTACAGAAGAAATACTGGTTGAAACCGTATCTGCACCACATGCATTAGCAATAACATAATCAAAAGTATAAGTTCCAGCACCTGTTGGCAAAGAAATTACACTTGCACTACCTGGTGTTGTGAAACCTGGATTAGAAATACTAGGGTTATACCAAGTACCTGTTGTAGAAGAATAGCCATCAATAGTAGAAAATAAATCAATATCAGATCCATCACCACAAATTGTAATTGGCGTTGCAGTTCCACTATAGCTATCTGGTAAATCTGTTACAGAAATTCCAAAAGTACCAGGTTGAGAACCAGTTGTTCCTGTAGAGTTACCCCAATGGCTGGCCATAACGTAATAATATTGTCCTGGATTTAATTCACAAGACAGTATTTTAGAACCACGTATAGCTGGTCGATAAGTGTTTGTATGGAAAGTATTTGCTTCCACAAAATTATAAGTACCATAATTAGAACACAATCCAACAGTATACAATGCAAGTTGCGTTTGTCTATCATTAGTTTGGGTTACGCTATTTACAGTAGAAATTTCAACTTTTCCTGAAGCAGGGGCTTTAAATTTAAACCATACTGTTTTTAGCGGATAAGAAGTTCCAGTTGCACTGTTATACCAATTATTACCATAAGCAAAAGCAAATGGTGGAGCGATTGCACTTTCCGTATAACTTGAATTTGCATTTGTATGCACATTCACCACACCGTCAACTAATAATTCAACGGCACCACAAGGCAAGTCATTTTCTAATATAGTAGTAAATTGAAATGGACCAGTCCAAGATGAATTACCATCTGTACCACCACATGCTGCACTTACATAAAATTCATAAGGTGCAGATGAGTTTAAGCCAGTTACATAATAAGATGGAATAGCATTTGTAACACTAGCTGAACCTTCTTCTTGTCCTGTAAATGGTGTAAATCCAGGGAATCCCCATTCAATATCCCAAGCAGTTTCAGAACCACCAATTTGCCACGTTAAAGTAGCAGATGTAACAGATATGTTTGCAACATTCAAATTAGAAGGAGCTGGACAAGAAGCCAATGAAGTAAAACAATAAGGCCCAGCCCAATTACTCATTAAATCAATTGTAGCACCACAATTTGCTTTTACATAATAACAATAATCAGTGGCAGGTGTTAAACCTGTTAGGGTTGCATTATTAGAATTGATAGTAGAAGTAGTTCCATTCCCTTGTGTAAATCCTGCAGCACCCCATTCAATCGTCCAAGAGGATGCATTCGGACTAGTCCAGTTAATGCTCGCTTGAGAAGTAGTGATATTTGATACACTCAACGCTGTTGGCGCTTCACAATATATTGGAGTAGTAAACGTAAATGGTCCAATCCATTGTGACATGGAATCCGCAGTAGAACCACAGTTACCTTGCACGTAATAATCATATTCTGTTCCTGGTATTAAACCAGTTAATAAATAAGGATTTGAATTTGCAGTTACAATTGTCCCTGATCCAAAAGGAAAACCAGTTGCACCATATTGCACATTCCACTGTGGTCCTGAGCCATTATCATCCCATTCTAAGATATAATTAAATGGTGAATTTGGATCTTCAGAAGCCGTTAAATTAGAAGGATCTGGACAAACACAATCCGTAGAAAATGAAACTGGTCCTACCCAAGCAGAATACAAAGTTGGCGTATAATTAGTACAAATAGCCCTAACATACCAATGATAGTCTGTACAAGAAGCAATATTCAGTGCGTTATTTGCAGCAGCATTTACGGTATTATTAAAATCCATACCGGCATCACCAATTGGTGTTCCTGCTGGTCCGTATTGTAAATCCCATGAAGTTTCTACATTTCCTAAATCCCAAGTTAAGATTGCAGAATTAGTTAATGGACTACTTGCTAAATTAGTAGGAACAGGACATAAAGGCAATGTTGTAATTGACAATGGTCCAACAAAACAACCAGAACCACCTACTGCAATATATACATCATAAGTTGTTTCAGGCATTAGGTTTGTCATGGTGTAAAAAGTATTTACTTGTGTTGGGTCAGTTACAGTTGCAGAAAAAGCAGCACCTAAACTAAAACCGGAAGGTCCCCATTGAATATCCCAAGACGTTTCTGCTCCAGCAGCAGACCAGCTGATATCAGAACTATTAATAGAAGGAACATTAACCACATTTTGAACGCCACCTCCAATTGTAAATTCTAAAAACCAAGGCGTTGCTGCAGAAGACCAATAATCTGTCCATTCAATATAGTAAGTTGTACCACCTGTAACATTAAGGTTTGCCACTTCAGAAGCATAACCAGATTGCCCTGGTCCCATAGTACAGTTATCATCTGCAAATCCAACTTGCGTCAATGCGCCACAAGCACCAGAATGCAAATAAAGTTGCGTATCCACACCGCCACCGCAAGATCCGACACTCATCACACCATCACATACAGGTGTAAAAGAATACCAATCCGCATTGGTGCCTTGAGTAGAAGCACCTCCGCCAGTAGCAGCACCGTTAGATACATAAGTCCCCGCGTTGACAGAAACAGCCGTTGCACAAGTTTCCCCCTGTGCAAAGGCTGTTGTCACACCAAGAAATAGCATGTTTAAAATAAAGTAAATTTTCTTCATAATTTTTGTTTTATAATAATATAGTTATAACGAACTTACGGATAAAAAAAATAGTTTCCTAACCGTAACATTAATTTAACACAATATTACTTTAAACCACTCATCAAGTACAGCGACCGACAATCAAGATATAGCGCTAATAATAAAGGCCCTTACATAAGTTAGAGCCTTTAAAACGATTAGTTAATTAATTTTTATAAAGAATTAGGACTGGAATTATTTGCCTTTACTTTTTCATCTAGTTTGATAATAATAAACTCTGTTCTTCTATTTTCTTGGTGTTCTTCATCTGAACATTTCACACCATCACTACATTGGTTTATCAATTTTGTTTCTCCGTATCCTTTTCCAGTAATTCTATCTGGATTTGTTATATGCTTTTTAATATATTTCGCACTTGCTTTTGCCCTTTTATCAGAAAGTCTCATGTTATAAGATGCGGAACCACGAGAATCTGTATGTGACCCCAGTTCAATTTCCATCCCGGGATACTGATTCATCACTGTTACAATTTTATCGAGTTCGAGCGCTGCATCTTCCCGAATATTAAATTTATTAAAGTCAAAATAAATAGGATTTATTTCAATCAATTTAGAGATATCACCACCAACCTCTAATTTATCCATTGCCAAATCTAAACTTTCATGTACATTATAAATACCAGGTTTTTCAAATAAGACATTATAAGTGACAGTTTTAGTCAAATAACCTTCTTTTTCAAGGGTAATATTATAACTACCTCTTTCGTCAATTTTCTTATCAGCTAAGGGCTTTTTATAATCCCCAGTCTCCCCAGTTTTAAACAAAATTTCTTCCCCAGTAATATTGTCTACAATTTTCATGTCTACATCCGCCAAAGGCGTGTTTTCTTTTTTATCCGTAACAAGAGCGTACAAGGATAAACCTGGGTCTTTTTCTAATGCTATATCGGCAACAATTACAGCTTCTTCTGTATCTGTATCGACTACATTTTCCGCCTCAAAATATTTTTCCTTTTGACCGCTTAAAGCAAACTTTTTATCGGCATCTACATTAAAAGAGTAAGCACCACTTTCATCCGTCACGACAGAATCAATGGTATTTCCTTCTTCATCCAATAATTTCACGGTGGTATTTGCCAATAATTCCCCAGTTTTACTTTTTACAGTACCTTTAATTTCCTTACCAAAAGTAATTGGTTTTAATAAATCAAAATAATACAAATCATCATCTCCTTTTCCATCCAAACGGTTAGAGGCAAAATAACCAGATTTCATATTTTTATTAAGAATAAAAGAAAAGTCATCTCTATTAGAGTTAACGGGACTACCTAAATTGTACATTTTTCCAAGTGCACCATCTTCTTTTAACTGAACTACAAAAACATCCAATCCACCTAGTCCAGGATGACCGTTTGAAGCGTAGGCTAAAATGCCATCTTGGTGAATAGTAGGAAACATTTCATCTCCTTCGGTATTAATATCTGCTCCCAAATTGATTGCTTCGCCAAAAGTAGAATCAGTACCCATACTAATTTTATACAAATCTACTCCCCCGAATCCTCCTGGCATATCAGAAGCAAAATATAACCATTTAGAATCCGTGGAGAATGCAGGATGCCCGACAGAATACTCGTTAGAATTAAGTGGAAAAGACCAAGGTTCTTCCCAATCACCACTTAATTTTCTGGTGATATATATTTGTAACTTCACCACACCTTCTTTACTTTTACCTTGGTAATTATTTCGGGTATAGGCCATCATGTTCTCTCTTTTATTGTAACAAATTGGTCCCTCATGGTATTTTTTATTCATGACTTTGTTCAATTGCTTTAGTTCTGACAATTCACCTTCAGCATCAATATCTGCTACATAAACATCCAGAAATGGTAATTTATTCCAATTCCATTTTCTTCTAATTGGGACTACACCTTCTCTACTAGAAGTAAAAACCAATTTACTTTTAAAATACGCTGGAGAAAAATCTTCTTGGGGAGAATTAATCGCTAAATTTTTAATGGCAAATTGGCCTTTATTTTTTTGTAATTCTTTAATTAAATCTTCATTTGACAAGTAAGCTTGACCTCTAGAATCATCTGGGTTTAAAGTGTTATATTGAACCATAGCTGCTCTAGCTTCCGTATATTTTTTGTTTTGCATCAAAGCAGCAGCATACATATAAACATCACTTGGAATAGTTCCTTCTCCATTTGCCAATTTCCCATACAGTACTTCCGCTTTTTCAATATTTCCAATTTTATAAAAACTTTCTGCAAGTCTTCTCAACACTTCAGGACTTCCATCTTGTGCTTCAGAATACTTAGAAATCGCCTTATCAAAAGAATAATCTTCGTACAAACTTTCTGCTTTTTTAAGGGTTGCAGCATTTTCCTCTTGCCCAAGAATTTGAAAGGCAAAACAAATAAAAAGTGAAACTAATATATAATTTTTCATGAGTTCTATTTTAAAAATATCTTGGTGATCTAATTTTTTGTTTGTTATTGTAAAACAAATCATATCTCAACATGAGTTCATGCGAGCCATAATTTTTATACGTAATTGTTTTGTTGGTATATGACCAGTCAAATGAATAGCCAAAAGAAAACTGATCTGTGACATTAAGGCCAGCTAAAATACCTGCTGCATCACCAGTCCTAAACATAGGACCAACCCAAAAAACATCATTAAAATATACCAAAGCTGTTAAGTCCAGTTCCACAGGTGCGGCTTGTGTTACTTTTACCAAGGCCGTTGGTCTTAATTTTATATTTTGTTTTTTAGAGATTGAAAACACTGTACCAGCAATCAGATAATAATGTCTGGCTTCCTTTGCTTGGGTTACTATACTATTTTTAAAATCATTTTCTAACAACCTAGGAGTTGAAAGTCCCACATAGTATTTTTCAGTATTATAATAAAGTCCCGCACCAACGTTAGGCAGAATTTGCGTAGGCGTATTTACACCTGCTAAAAACTCATCATTATCGTCAATAGCAGTTAAGCTATTTAAATCATTGTTCAGCATATTCACCCCACCTTTTAAACCAAATGCAAGTTTTCCTGGGCCTACTTTTATTTTGTAGGCTAAGTCAATAAATATAGAATTAGAATTTGTCGGTCCAATTCTATCATTTAAGAATGATAATCCAACCCCTAAATTTTCATTAAGTATTGGTGCATGCGCTGTTAATGTATTTGTTTTAGGCGCACCTTCAAAATTAACCCATTGAAATCGACCCAAACCAGTTATAGTTAGTGCGTCCCTACTACCTGCATAGGCAGGATTAACCGCTAAAGTATTAAATGAATAATGTGTAAACATTGCTTCTTGTTGGGCCTGCACTTGCAAGCCAACAATTAAGGCAAAAAATGATAATATAATATTTTTCATAGCTCTCTTTTTAAAACAGCAGGCGATAAAATGCATTACCACCTGCTCTTAATTTTTTATTTAGTTAAATAAATATATCCTTTTATAAGTTCGCTTCCATCTCCTAATTGCAGGACATAAAAATAAGTTCCGACAGGAAGTTCTCTATTCCCTACCGTCATTCCATATTGATTTGTTCCATCCCAATCATTTTGGTAGCCACCATCTTTATCTAAATTAGAGTATACAATATTACCCCATCTATTAAACATTTGAATTTTAGAATTTGGATATTGTCCGATTCCTTTAATCACGAAATAATCATTTTTTCCATCCCCATTTGGCGTAATTACATCTGGAATTGTTAATTCACAAGGATCAGGATCTAAATAATCAGGTGTCCCATCTTGATCACAATCATCTAAGAAACCATCCTTATTTTCATCTAACTCATTCATGGTTAAAATGCCATCCGCATCATCATCAACATCTAAATAATCTGGTATACCATCTCCATCTGTATCGTCTGGACCATGACCGTCACCGTCGACATCATTTTCATCTTGGTCTAACACACCATCATCATCCGAATCCACATCTTGAAAATCTGGTTTACCATCACCATCCGTGTCTGGTGGTATTACACCATCATTATCATCAAACCCATCTCCATTTGCGTCGTCGAAATTATCGATTACACCATCTCCGTCATTATCTACTCCTCCTCCTTCAATAATATCACTAATTCCATCTCCATCTGAATCCAAATCTAAATAATCTGGTATACCGTCACCATCTGTATCTAAAGGAATAATTGTTGGATTATTATCGTCTAAACCATCACCGTCTACATCTGTGAAATCGTCTATGATACCATCTCCATCCTCATCCGGCACATCATTTTCAATAGTATCTGGTATTCCGTCATTATCAGAATCTAAATCTTCATGATCTGGCACACCGTCTCCATCTGTATCCAATTGACCTGATGTCATATTATTATCATCAGCACCATCTCCATCTAAATCTGTAAAATCATCTATTCTACCATCTCCATTGTTATCAACTCCACCGTCTTCAATAATATCAGGTGTACCATCATTATCAGAATCTAGGTCTAAATAATCAGGAATTCCGTCTCCATCTGTATCTTCATCTCCATTAGATTGGTCATCATTATCCCATCCGTCGCCGTCTGGGTCTTCATCCAATAAATCATCTATACCATCTCCATCTGTATCTAATCCACCTGTTTGATCTACATCTGCAAGATCATCAATTCCATCTCCATCTGTATCCGTTCCTCCTGTCTGATCTACATCTGCATAATCTGGGATACCATCTCCATCTGTATCCTTCCAATCATCCACTTGACCATCTCCATCTATATCTATACCACCGTTTTCAACAATATCCATAATGCCATCATTATCGGAATCTACATCTTGAAAGTCATGTTGACCATCTCCATCTGTATCCAGATTTAAAATAGCAACTCCACCATTATCGGCATCATAAGCATCATCCAAACCATCTCCATCTGTATCATTAATTAACGTGCCATCTGGATTTAAATCATCCACTCGACCATCATTATTAACATCAACACCTCCAGCTTCAACAATATCCGGAGTCCCATCATTATCGGAATCTAAATCATAAATATCTGGAATACCATCTCCATCTGTATCCGTTGGATTAGTTAAAGGGTTTCCATCTCCATCTGCATCTGCATCTTCTATTAGATCAGGAATACCGTCATTGTCATTATCCAGATCCATTAAATCTGAAATTCCATCACCATCTGTATCAAACTCTCTGTAATCCAAATCGCCTAAACCTGGTGCATCTGCATCTGCAAATACGCCGTCTGTTGCTGGATCGATTGTTCCGTTGGCTGCATTGGTAAAAGTGTTCAATGTCGTTAATGGCATGCTGTCAAAATTATCATCCAAACCATCTGCGTCTGCATCTGTTCCTGCTGGGGCTAATTCTGTTCCATCAATTACACCATTACCATTGGTATCGTGTCCTTCTAATAAATCGGATTCGCCATCATTGTCTGAATCTAAATCTAAATAATCTGGGTTATCTGTCGCACCATCTGTGTTTACTGGATCGATTGCTGTTCCACTGTT
>NZ_QKSB01000002.1 GCF_003234935.1 Putridiphycobacter roseus
TTTACCCTCGTTTGGGGGCGCAAAGATACACCTCTTTTTTTACTTGACAATGCCTTTTCTAAATTAATTGTGAAATAAATATATAATTAACGTTAAGCTCCTGTAAACGTGGTGTGAAAATTTTCAACTAACCTTAGACTTTTAATATACTGTGAACCCTATCGTATAAAGAAGGTAAAACGTCATGCTCAAACCATTCATTTTTAGCGTGCCATCTGAAATTTAATGGCGACGGGTGTACAATAGGAAAAAAATCAGGGAGAAATTCATGATAGTTTCGTACTGTTTCTGTTAGGTTTTTTCTCTTTTTCCCTTTAAGATAGTACTGTTGCGCATGTGCTCCAACTAGAATAGTCAATTCAGTATTTAATATATAGGAGTTAATTTGTTTGTGCCATAAAGGAGCACATACTTTACTTGGAGGTAAATCTCCGGTCTTTCCTTTGCCTGGATAACAAAAAGCCATTGGAATAATTGCAAAATTTGAAGGATTATAAAACTGTTCTTCATTGACACCAAGCCAAGACCGCAGCTTTTTCCCACTTAAATCATCCCATGGGATATTTGATTCATGAACTTTTCTACCCGGAGCTTGTCCTATAATAACTATTTTACTAGACTTTGTAAAAGAAAAAACAGGATTAGGTTCAAAAGGTAAATGGTCTTTGCAGGCATCACAAGACCTTATTATGGACTTTAAAATTTCTCCTTCCATATATAATATATCCTATGAAACTTCCGAAGTTTGAAAATGCACCTTATTAGAAAGCGTTTTGTGCACTGGACACTTTGAGGCGATTTCCAATAGTTTTAATCTTTGGCTTTCGTCCAAGTTACCTATTAGTTTAATTTTTTTCTCAATGAAATCTAACTTGCCCATCTCTTCTGTGTCTATATTTAACTCTGAAGCATGTTTTTTAGCATAAGAAAGGTATACAAATACTTCTTTCAGGTCCCATTGCTTTCGCTCAGCGTATAATTTCAAGGTCATAACCGTACAAGCACCAATAGCTGAGTTTAGCAATTCATATGGAGAAGGTCCCAAATCGTCTCCCCCAACCTCTTTTGGTTCGTCTGCAATAAAGTGATGTTTGTTTGTGAAAACTTGACTGGTAAAATTATCTTCTAAGTTTAAGTGAACCACTACTTGCTCTCCTTCAGTACTCAATTTCTTTTTTCCTTCTTTATTAACATCTATATATCTGCTCGCCCATGAACCAATGACATCAGCAACATACAAAGCGTCTTCCTTTTTTGACAGTAAATGATCTGCTCCATCTAAACTGACAAAACTTTTAGGGTGAAACGCATGATGGAATAAATTGGCAGCATTTTCAACACCAACAATTGTATCTTGAGGAGAATGGAGAAAAAGTACTGCTTTATTCAAGGTTTTAATCTTCCCTAATAAATCACTTGCTTCAACATCTTCGATAAATTGTTTTTGAATAGTAAAAGGTCTGCCTCCAATATTGGCTTCAAATGAATTTGTTGATTCAAACTTAGATTTATCATAATTCAACAACTTTTTAATATGATCGGGTTGGGCTGGAGAACCAATAGTTGCGACACATTTAACTAAAGGCAGATGAAAAGCAGCTGTAAGGACCGCGGTACCACCTAATGAATGGCCGACTAATAGCTGTGGTGCTTTATAATTATCAGATAGGTATTGATTGACCGCTAATAAATCACTCACATTATTTGAAAAGTTTGTATTCTCAAACTCACCTTCACTTTTACCTAGACCTGTAAAATCAAAACGAAGTACTCCTATTCCTCTTGAAGTCAATTCTCGGCTGATATGGCGCACCACTCCTAAATTACTATTACAAGTAAAACAATGTGCAAAGATTGCATATTGTTGAATGATGCCATCAGCTGGTAGTTCAAGTTTCGCGGACAAGTTATGACCGTTTATTGTAGGAATAGTTAAATTTTGAGTATTCATAAAAGTTATACGTTTAATGATTTTAATTTCTGATGATTGACATAGTTACTGTATTCATTCCTTAATAAAGTCAATTTAGGGTGAATATAGGTTATGCAAAAAGGTTGATTTGGTTTTGATAAAAAGTAGTTCAATTGTTCTTCTTTATTTAGTCTGAAATCTACAAATTGCAAAACCAACGTAATAATGGGCTTTGGAAAAGTTGACTCTAGGTCAGTTAAACTTTTAGCAATGGTAATTTGTTGGTTTTCGTTGAAAAAATATATAGCTGAACGGTATTTTTTCCGCATTTTATGATTTGAAGTCGCGGCATGAGTATGTAAATGAATTTCGATTAATGTTTCGAGTGAAATAATACTTGAATCGAAATGTACAATGACTCCTTCAGAAAAAGCTTCATTGGGTTTTGCACTACTTATCCATCCCTGCTCTACTTTGTTTACCCCAATCAAAGCGTGAAAAACGCCTTCGGTACACCAATGGCAGCCACCCCCTAATCCTATTTTTTGGTGATTACTCAACAATTACTCCCTTCCAAAAAGCGACTCTATCCTTAATTGATCTTGCTAATTCGCTCGGAGTAGGATAAAACCACGCAGCATCTTTATTTACTTTTCCATCTACTACCACATTATAATAAGATGCGATTCCTTTCCAAGGACAATTCGAGTGCGTTTCATTTAATTCAAAATACTCCTTATTAATACTACTGATTGGAAAGTAATGGTTACCTTCAATATTAACTGTATCTTCACTTTCGGCAATTACAACGCCATTCCATGTTGCTTTTTTCATTTTATTTTTTTAGTTGGTTATTTACTTCTGTTAATGTTTGTTTTAGTTCCTTTAATAAGGTATGGTCTAGAATACCTTTAGTTGGGTTGAAGTTTTCATTAAAATTTGGCAAAGAAAAGCATCCTAACAATTGCGCGCCATCTCTTGGAAACCTTTCAGAAGCAGCTGACAAAACACTTTGCCCTCCTCTTCCACCAGGAGAGGTTGCCATTAACAACAATGGTTTATCATCAAATACTTTTCTATTCGGAATTCTAGAGACCCAATCGTATAAATTTTTAAACGCTGCGTTGTAAGAACCATTATTTTCCGCCAATGAACACACGATAAAATCAGCGGATGAAATTTTACTTGCAAAATCAGTGACAATAGATGGTATTCCAATTTCAGCCTCTAGGTCTACGCCAAAAATAGGTAATGGAAAGTCATTTAAATCCAAAACTTCAATTTCATGTCCTTCAAAAAGGTGAGCAACATAAGTTACAAGCTCTTTATTGATTGACTTTTTACTATTACTTCCTGCAAAAGCTATTATCTTCATTTTTTTATCAATTTGTTTATGGCATATACTATTTCAAAATCAAACTCCGTAATTCCTTTCCTTTCATGTGAATAAAATGAAATACTTACCTTCTTGTACTCGTCCATAATTTTTAGAGGATGATTTCGCGAATTCAGCAATCAAAGTCACTTGAGTTAAAAAGGTAAAAGCATTGATAAAGTTTTCAAATTCGATTCATTTATGTATTACATCTACGGTAATCTATCAATCGAGGTTAAAATGACTCAATTCCTTTATTGCTGTTTGATTTGAATATTGTTTCATCACCTAAAAAATTAAGAACTACAAGACAACATGGCGCATCCAACTTTATGGTTAGCCCATTCCGGTCTTTTGCTATACCATTTTTTCATTTCTGGTTGTTCTTCATAAGGATTTTTCAATAATTCGAACAATTCATTTAATACGCTGTAGTCATTTTCTTCTGCAGCATCAATCGCAATTTGTGCCATATAATTTCTTAAAACATATTTTGGATTAATTGCTTGCATATTTTTTTGTCGTTTTACAATTGCAATACTTTCATTTTTTAAGCATAAAAAATATTTATCCAGCCATTTTTGCCATGCTTTTGATTGTTTTACCAATTCATTTTCTTCAAGGTAGGAGGATTTAACAATACTTTCCCAATACAATTCAAAGTTTAATTCTTTAATTGTGGAAAATTCTCGAAAGAAAATCGTAAAATCTAGGCTGGATTTTTCCATCAAGGCATTTAAGTCAGGTACAAAGTTTTCATCCACTTCATTCATTTGATATAGGCCTAGTTTTTCTAACATCATTTGAGTGTATTCAATTTGAAACTCATCTCTAAACTCTAAAAGTATTTTTTCCAATGGATCAACTTCATTCACTAACGGATAAAGTGCATTTGCTAGTCTAGTTAAATTCCAAAGCGCAATGTTGGGTTGATTTCCGAATCGGTATCTTTTATGTTGGCGATCTGTAGTATTTGGTGTCCATCCTGGATCATAATTTTCCAACCAACCGTAAGGACCGTAATCAATCGTCAATCCTAAAATTGACATATTATCTGTATTCATTACACCGTGCACAAAACCGACTCTTTGCCAATGCAGCATCATTTCCTTAGTTTTACTTGCAACCTGACTAAAAAAGGCAAGGTATTTTTCTTTACCAGTAGTTTTAATATTTGTAAAATGACTTTTGATGGTATAGTCTGCTAAATGTCGCAAGTTTTCCAAATCTTCTCGGGCGGCAAATATTTCAAAATTTCCAAATCGAATAAAAGACGGTGCCATTCTACTAACCACAGCTCCAATCTCTTCTTTTGGATTTCCATCATATAGCATGTCTCTAGTGACCATATTACCAGTCTTTACTATAGAAAGGGCTCTAGTTGTTGGAACATTTAAGTGAAACATAGCCTCACTACATAAATATTCTCGGATAGAAGATCTTAAAACAGCTAATCCATCAGCAGTTCTTGAATAAGGCGTTGGGCCAGCACCTTTCAATTGCAGTTTCCAATTTTGATTATTTAAATCAATTTCGGCAATATTTATTGCTCTTCCATCACCAAGTTGTCCAGCCCAATGACCAAATTGATGGCCTCCATAACACATGGCATATGATTTAAAATCTGAAAATGATTTATTCCCACTTAAAATTTGAAGCGCTTCTTGATCGGATTTAAAGTCTATACCTAATTCATTCATTAAAACCGAATTTTTATGGACCCATTCCGCGGCCTTTGTTTTTTTAGGATTTACAAAGGAAAAACCGGCATTTACGACTTGTCTTGGAATATTTACTTCCGAAACATCCGCTGGTAACATTTTAGAAAAAGTTTTCGTGTTTTTTAAATGTATAAAATCTATCATTTTATTTGTTTATTGATTTTAAGGAGATTCTTAAGATTCATGAACCGAAACGACCTTTAGAACACAGGTGTAAATAACCTCAATTTTTGATGAAACCATATGCCTTTTAATCATTTTAATTAGTATTCAATTATATGCTTCCATTTTTCACTTCGCATAGCAATAACTTTAATATACCCACATATGGCTTTTACTTTCAGGCCATCTTCAGTCAAAATTTCAAATGTTTTCTCGACCAGCTCTTTTCCCACACCTCGTCCCCTTAACGAAGTTGGAACCTCTGAGTAGGTCAGATAATACTTGTTATCTATAATTTCATATTCAATAAATGCTTTTTGATCCTCTTCTAATTGCAATATGAACCGTTTGGAATCTTTATCGTGTTTTAAATTGCTCATGGTTTACTTTTTATGTATGAATTAACGAAAAAAGACTCATGCTACTACTTTATCTAACTTCATAGATTCAGAATTCACACAATATCTTAACCCACTAGGTTCAGGACCGTCAGGAAAAACATGCCCTAAATGACAATCACAAGTATTACACATCACCTCTACTCTGACCATCCCATGGGTGGTATCTTTATGGTATTTGATTGCATTCCTTTTAATCGGTTGGGTAAAACTAGGCCAACCAGTACCAGAACTAAATTTAATGGTCGAATCAAATAAAGGAGTAGCACAACAGACACAATTGTACTTTCCTGCTTCATGTGCGTGACATAAATCACCTGTACCCGGAGGTTCTGTTCCTTTCATTCTTGCTATTCGAAATTGTTCCGGTGTTAATAATGCTTTCCACTCCTCCTCTGTTTTCTCGACCCTTCTATCGGGAGTTGGATTTCCTTGCATTGTAAATTTTATAATATCATTCCAAGTTAACATAACTGTATTTTATTTGGTTGCATTTAGTATTATCAAAAGTAAGGCTTACTGTTTGAATATATTTTGTTTTTTTTAATAATTGGCGAATTCTATTTTTTTAATGAAGCGACTTAAATGTACTTATTGATTGTTAAATTATAGAATTTAGAGCTATAAGTATTGTTAAATTCTTAGAAATACTAACTGAGGTTAATCTATCTTAAATGTGCAAGCATTTTGAATTGTGGAATGAGAAGATGCTCGCTGCGCTTTGCTGCTGATTTGGTGGGGGGCGAACTGCGTTCGGTTGGGCATGAGAATGAGGAGACGCTCGCTGCGCTTTGCTACTGATTTAGTGGAGGGCGAACTGCGTTCGATTGGGTAGAGAATGAGGAGACGCTCGCTTCGCTTTGCTGCTTTTTTAGTGGGTGGACGAACTGCGTTCGATTGGGAAGAGAATGAGGAGACGCTCGCTTCGCTTTGCTACTGATTTGTTTGGTGGCCGAACTGCGTTCGGTTGGAGCAAGAGAATGAGAAGACGCTCGCTTCGCTTTGCTACTGATTTGTTTGGTGGCCGAACTGCGTTCGGTTGGAGCAAGAGAATGAGAAGACGCTCGCTTCGCTTTGCTACTGATTTGGTGGGTGGGCGAACTGCGTTCGGTTGGGTAGAGAATGAGAAGACGCTCGCTTCGCTTTGCTACTGATTTGTTTGGTGGGCGAACTGCGTTCGGTTCGGTATAGAATGAGGAGACGCTCGCTGCGCTTTGCTACTGATTTGTTTGGTGGGCGAACTGCGTTCGGTTGGATTTAATATTTTTGAGACAGATTAAGCGCTTTGCGCTTGATCCTTTGAGCTCCGAATTCCGAAAACAAAACACATCAATTTCATTGATTTGGTTTGTTTTCTTTTTATCACTTCCTCAAACTTTGTTTGGGAAGGTGCTAAAACGAAAAAAACCCAGCACTAAAGTGCTGAGTTTTGTTTTCTTAGTGACCTCGGCAGGATTCAAACCTGCAACCGCCACAGCCGTAATGTGGTATTCTATTCAGTTGAACTACGAGGCCAATTATTTGGAGTGCAAAAGTAATATATTATTTTACTTCTACACTATATTTTTAATGAATTTTTGAATTAATTCCTCTTTCATTCAAAGCGTCTTTCATTGGCTTTAAAATTTTAAAATTTCCATTTTTAACAGCACACTTACCATTATAATGTATAATCCAAGTACATTGTTCTGCTTGAACCATTTCATGCTTACATACCTTCACTAAAGAATCAATTACATGATCAAACGTATTTATGTCATCATTATAAATTACTAATGAGTTTTCCTCTTTTTTAACGGCTTCTTTCTTTACGACCTCTAGTACTTCTGTTTCCTCCATTTTATTTGCCTTTAATTTCTAATGCTTTTTCTACACTAATCTGAACATATTTATGAAATGCTACAATTTCAAGATTATTCAATCCAGCAGCTTTAATTTCTTCCATTTGTTCTTTAGCTTCTACAAAAGTATTTAAATTTTCTGTATGAATCAACAGTTCTCCTGTCTCTAATGTTTCTTGTTCAATGTTAATTTTACTCAAAGTGTTTAATTTATTTTGGATGTCATTAGGTACTACCCCGTTATAAGTTCCGACATTCACACGATAATAAATTGCATCCGCCTCATAAAAAATATCATTTACATCAATACCTTCAAAAGAATCGTACTCTGTTAATTCATCAATTGGTTCATCATTCAATATTTTATTTGCTTCATTAAACGGAATAACTTGAATATTATAGAAAGATATAATTTTCATATTTTCAAATCCTAACTCGTTAATCTCTACCAAACGTTTTTTGACTTCAGAAATCGTAAAGAACTTTTGTGTATATAAATAAACACTATTGTCTGCATCTATCTCCGTATCGAAATAGATATTATCATCATTAAAAAGGTAATTTGCTACATTACTAGGTACAGTATTAATATACTTTCCGATTAAAATTCTATAATACACATTACTTTTATTGTATCTAGTCTGCTGAACAGCATTCACTTCACTTACTGAAGCTCCTTTTGTAAGTATTTCTTCTCCTTTTTCAGCTATTAATGTTTTAGCATCTCCGATAGCAATTCGATCTCCTTTAAAATAAGCAGTCACAAAGGCGTCTACAATTCCAATTTCTACCAATTGATTTTTTCTTTCAGTCGCCTTATTAAGCTCGGTATAAATACCTGTTGAATATCGAATTTTACCACTTTTCGTTAATTGACTATTTAAAGGAGATACATTAAATAATTCTATTGCAGCAACTGGTTGGCTATATACACCAATTTGCACAGTATAAAATAATCCTTCAATTATCTCTACTTGATTTGCAGGTGCAGCATTTTTTACAGAAGTATAATAACTAGCCTTTTCAATTTCATAGGCAGATTTTGGTCTAATCAAAATGTCATCCGTTTTACCAGTAACCTGATCACTTATATTTTCCTTTAAATTATCATTTTGCACTTTATTTTGCTCCTTATTTATATTATCGTTTTCAGTTAAAGTGGTATTTCCATCATTATTACCTCCATTATCTTGTATAGCAATAATTGGTGTATCAATCCCAGGTATTATACCGCTTTCTTCAATACTTCTTGCTTTTGCAATAGAAATTCTCTCTCCATTTAAATAAGCAACCACAAACGCATCATTATAATTCCCTATTCCATGAATTTCAGTTTTAGCCTCATTCGCAGGGACGAAATTAGTAAAGTACCCCACCATATATCGCGTAACTCCTGTTTGAATAACTTGACCTGAAACTGGAGCAAATTTATTAAAATACTCTGGAGGCAAAGGATTTCTAAATGCACCTACTTGTACTTTATATACTAAACCTTCAGGTTGTTTTGCATTTACTGGAATTGGGTTGTCCTTTGAATAAACAGAACGGTCCGTTTTTCTGAAAATTTGACCATTTAATTTACTCGGTGGAATATAATCTGAAGATGCTTCATTTAATACCGTACTATCCGTGTCTACATTATTCCCATTTTCACCAATCGTGTTTAAAGTTAAATTATCGGTGGTTATATCTTCTGCAGTTAACTCAATTTTTGTTTCTGGACTGGTACCTGCGGAAGCCATTACCATCATATTTTCTTTTAAGTTTGCACTAGCGTTAGCGTTATCCAATATTACATTTGCACTGGTAAATTTTGTAATGGCAGCATCTTTATATTGCAATTGAGATTTTTTTAAAGATTCAATTTCTTCAATAATAGTGGACACCTCTTCCTCATCACGAATGTTTTCCGCACTAACATCTTCTCCTTCTACAATAGCCATTCTAATTATCTTACTCGCCTTTTCCTTTAGCTCATTAATTTGAATTTCAATTTCAGTTGCTTTTTCTAAATCCTTATTCCCGCCATCAATTTTATCGAAATAAGTAGCATAAACATCTGTTTTTAAAACCGCAAGTTGATCGGTATTGGATACATTTTTATTAATATTCTCTGGCAACTTAGTGATCACTTCTTGTTCTTTAACCTCAATTTCACCGGCTTTATATCTTAAATCGTCAGCTTTAACCCTTAATTCAGTTTCTTTTTTCTCATTTCTCTCTACTTGTTCCAAAATAGCTGCTCGGTATTTTTTCTTCACTGTTTGAACAGAGTCTGTTAAGTACGAAGACTGAGTTTCTAACAATTGTGCTTCTCGATCCAAGTCATTAGCCAAGTCGTATAATTTAGAAGAAGCTCTATTATCTATGTTCTTATCTACGGAAACAATTACTAAGTCGGAAGTTGTTAATTCGGAAATAACTACAGCAGTTTTAAAGGTCGTACTTGCAGTATTCAGCATATTTTGCGCTTCAAACTCTAATTTGGAAGCTTTTTTGAATAAATCATTCGCCAAAATAGGATTTTTAATTTCATTTGCTTCTTTTCTTAATGCTTTGGCTTGTTCGATTTTTGCTTTTGCAATAACAATGGCTTCTTCTGCATTTCGAATTTCTTCATTGACTATGCTTTCCCCTTTTGTATAAATTGAATTTGATTTACTTTCTTCCAAAGTAAGCCATAACTTCTCATCAATTACACCTTCTAAATCTGTTATTAAACGATTATGTAATATCGCTTGTTTAGTTTTTGCTTTTAAAATATCTTTTTCAATTTTACCTAACTCTCCTTCGCTAGCCCTTAATTTTTTTCTTTCTAAGCGAGAGATATCTTTTTCAAAATCTTCAATCAATTTTACATCTTTTTTAATCAAGACAATTTGATCAGGATCTAATTGTTCTCCAAAATTATCCGGATTCAATGGTTCAAACATTCCCATTTGCTCTTGTCCATCCTCCTCCGGAGCATCACTTATTGCATTTAACATGCGTAAGTTATTTTCAACTTCAACGCCCATAGCATCTTGTAATACTGTTAAATTTTCAATATTTTCATTTGCTTCGTACTCTGCCGTTGGATTATCTTTAATTATTTGCTTTTGTTTCGCTATTTCCTTTTCAATCTCAAAAATCACCACCCTATTTAACTCTACAGTTTTCTCTAATTTTTCCGTTGTAGAATTGGAAGCGTATTCAATTTTTTCTTTTCTTGAATCATAGTCAGGCATGATATCATCAATTTGAACAAAAACTTCAGAAGGAGTTTCAAGGTCCACTATTGCTGCTTCACTATTTGCTTTCTCTTGTTCAATAACCGATTTTAAATCATTTAGATTTGAAATTTTTTGTGTTGCATATTCTTTATTAGGGGAGTCAATTCTTAAATAAGTTTCCAACTCTTTAACTTCTAACTCTATTTTATTCAATGTTTTTTCATATAGATTTATCTTGTCTTGTTCTATTACTAATTGGGGCTTTTCAGAATTTTGAATGCTATCCATTTCTGCAGAATAGTTTGGACTTACGTCTTCGATAGTTACTGCGCCATAAATAACAGGAAAAGCGACATCTTCCGTTTTACCTGTTGTCGAATTTTGTGTAGAGTCGTTATCAATTGCTTCATTTACGGCTATTTCGTCAAATTGACTTAATTTTCCTTTAACTGGTAGGTCAGGATTTGCATCAATAATGGCTTTTAGTTGTTCATACTTTTGAATTAAAAGCGTTTTTCTTTTGTCTTCTCCATTTTCATCTATATCTTTTTTAATCGATTCTATTTTTTCATCAATCAATTTTACAGACTCTTTGTTTAATTTTTTTACCTCTTCCGCTTGTTCAACTTCATCTTCAAGTGCATTGATTTTCTCAATTTCTAATAGGTAATCAGGATTCACATCTTCCACATCTACCAATATATTATAGTTGATCAAATCATCTCCCACTTTTGCTTTACTAACATTTACTTTTTCAGCTAGGTCAGCTTCAATAATTTCTAAACTGGCTATTCTTTTCTGAATTTGTTTTTTATTTTCAGGCGTACTATTTAATCCATTATTTAACCTTCTAATTTCATATTTTACATCTGCTAAAACTTCTTCATTATACGCTGCTTTTTTTCTTTCTAAATCTTTACTTGACACAGCGTTATCATCAATTGCTTGAATTTCATCCTCATATTCCGGCACCAAATCTTCTAACTTTTGTATTCCTTTAATGTCTGTTAATGCTTCTTCTCCTTCTAGAATCACCACACCATAATAATCTTTATCAAAATTATTTTGTATCTCTTTCTTCAAAGCGACTAATTCTTCTATTTCATAATTTAATTCTGGACGTGGATTTGCGGTATTCTGCATTTTTGTTTTTACAATTTTATCTTCTAAATCTTGAATGGCTTGTTCATTTAATTTTTGGATGGCCCGTATTTTTTCATCATCACTATTTAAATTATTAATTTCATAGGAACTTGAAGTATAGTTAGGCGAAATAGATTCCACGGAGTTTTTTAATTTTGGATTCTCCGCTACAATTTTATCTATTAAGTCCTTACTAATATTAATTTCTTCTTCTATGATATTATTTAGCATTTGTAAATTTTCAATTCTTTTTAATGCTATTTTATCTTTAGACTTAATAGGGTCACTTGTAATGAAATCAATTTCATTCGTTATTTTATTCGATAAAGATTGATTTAAATTTAATTTGGCTTTCTCTTTATCAATCTGATTTATATTTGAGCGATCAATTTTAGCGATATCCGTTTCATAGTTTGGCATAAAATCACTGGTAGTCACCTCCGATTTCGTAACCTGTACCGTTTCCGTATTTGGTTTTTCAATTTCAATGATTGGAATAGCGTTACTAGATTGCAATTCATTTACCAACCTAGTCAATTGCGTTTTTTCATTTAATAAATTAGCATCATTCGGTGCATTATTCAATTGCGCTTCTACTTCTTGTAACTGTTCATTTGCATTCGCCAAGGTTGCGGCATTTAAGCTTTTTATTTCATTTGATTTATCCTCATCCGAATTAGAGGAATTATAAATTGCTTCAGCTCTTGATGCATAATTTGGATTTGCCTTATCTATGGCATCCTTATAGGTAAATTCAATTGTTTCTTCTCCATTCACAGGATCTACCGATTCGGCCGTATTAACAATACGTATTCTATTTTCTTGCGTTTGGACTTCTAATTCTTTAAGTTGACTAATTTCTTCTGGCAATACCAAATTGGTATTGTCTTTGGCGTAAGCTTTCTCCTTTTCTTTAATTTGTTTTTCAATTAAACTAAGTAATTGCTCCTCTAAAGCAATCTCAGATTTATTCTTTTCTTTTGCTTCCTTTATCTGGGCTATGCTATTTTTTCTATCCCCATATTCGGGAAAAATATCCGAAACCGTAATTTTATTCATGTCCATTACAGTAGAATCCGAATTTACATCATTGTCTAAAGCCGATTGATTATCCACATCAGCTGTTTGATTATCATTATCCGTTGTCTGATTATTTGCGGTTGCTTCTTGTTCTTCCAATGCTAAGGCAATGGCATTTAATTTTTCAATGTCTTTGACAATTTTCTCTTTTTCCGTTTCACTATCGGTTTGCATCAATTTTTCATTCAAAGCTGCAATTTTTATTTCTACCTCTTGCACTGATCTATAATCACTCGCAATGATGGCAGATTCATTAAGTCCATTTAAATCTGCATACTCCCCATTAATTTGATTTTCCTTAAACACATCATTAACTGCTTCCTGATCGTTTAAAAAGGAGCTGTTTTTTAAATCCAGTCCAATTTTCAGTTTTTGGGTAGAAGATATTTGCGCTAGGTTTTCAGCAGTACGATTATCTTCACTTTTAATATCATTAGTTGCATTGACCATTGCAATTGCCATTTGATCCTGCTCATTAAATCTATCTAATTTTCCTTCCTCTTTAATAATCTCAGATTGAATGATATCTTTTTCACTTTCTACAGATTGAATTTGGCTTTCAATTTCGGCCTTTTCTTTTTTCTTTTTAGTATTTGCCAAAGTTTCTTTTAAACGAGCAGCATCTTTCATTAATTGTTCCTCTCGGAGACGTAATTCAGAAATAGAAGCATTTATTTCATTTAGACTTTTTGACTTTTCATTTCCTTCTTTTACTATCTCATTAAAAAAGTCCTCACTAGAGCGTTCATTTATTTGACTAATTGCATTAGCATTATCTTCTACAAACTTGGTAAATGCCATTCTATCATCTTGCGAAACTGACTTAACCGCAGTTAAAGTTTTCTTATTTTCGACTAAACTTTTATCATTTTCTTTTTTCTGTTTTTCAATTTCCAATCCTAGGTTTATCGTAACTTCTGCTTCTTGGTTTAATTTGGTTGCAGCTTTATTAATTTTATAAGCCTCCGTTAATTTTTTATTCTTTAATGCTGAATCTTCTATTAGTAAAGCTTTCTCTACCATTTCTTTTACGGCTAATAATTTTTCTTTCGCGGCCTCACTTTTTGCTGCCGCTAGATGATGAGCGACATTAGAATTTTCTATCAATTGTTCATTTTCTTTTTCTATATCTGCAATGGATCGATTAATAAGATCTTCTACATCCGCAGGTGTTGCATAAACATCCAATCCAACGTCTGTAAATATTTTATCCGAATTTCTTATTTTATCTAAAGAATCTAAATCGTATTGATTAGCGTTAGGATTTAATTTAGAAAGTGCTTGATACACTTCAGACATTACGGCTGTTGGATCTTCAAATCTTTCATCAAATAAAGTTTTCACCAGCATTGTTTCTTGCTCAGCTTTATCGTATTGATGCGTGATTGCTAATTTTAATGGGCGAAACTCTTTTAAATAAGGCACTGTCACTTCGGCTCTGTGAATAATATTACTGCCGTTTACAGATAAATCAAAATTATATTTCCCACTTTTTGGCACCGTAAGAAGAATACTACCATTCCCTGCTGCAGACTTAAATGTACCTACTGTTTCATCAGAACCAAATCTTTTAATTTCAACGGTTAATTCACGATTACCTGGGTTGATAGTATTTTTAAATTCCCCTTTTAAGACCATCATTTCCAATGGTACTTTTTCTACTCGAACATTATAGACGAACAATTTACCATATTGGCTTTCTCTTGCAGAGGAAAAATAAGCCATTCTATCTAGGCTATCTACAATGTATAAAATATCATCATTCGGAGAAGAAATGGCAAAATCCATGTTTTTTGGCGTTGCAAAAGAAGCACCTTCAATAATCACTTTACTTTTAAAAACATCATACCCTCCCATGGAGTTGTGCCCTTTAGAGGAAAAATACAAGAACTTTCCATCTGGACTCAAATAAGGATAATCTTCGTCTTCTTCTGTGTTAACATCCCCTACCACTTTTATAGCATCTGTCCATTTACCGTTTGGTAATTTTTGTTTTACAAAAATATCGAGACCTGTAGATTCATCATTTCCATAACTAGAATAGAATATATAAGGGGAGTCATCTGGAAAATAAATAATTGGTCTATGCCCATTTTTTTTGTCAAGTTTGGATTGAAACTGATCTGTTATCAATAGATTACCACCAATATTATTTAATTTATAAAGTTCATAAAAATCTTCTTTTTTCACTTCTACTTTATCCAATACAATCATATCTGTGATATTGGAGAGTAATTTTTTTCCATTTTCACAAGCATTTAGATTCGCTGTGATATTGTATTTTTTTCTTTCTCCTGGAGAAGCGACGGCTTCAAACTTTGCATAATAAGTCAATGCATTAGTAAACTGAAAATTCAAATGATAGGCTTTACCCATATAGAAGTAAGCCAACTTATCAATACTTGGATTTTTAACTGAAAAACTTAGAAAACGAATCGCTTCTGTTTTATCTTGTGCGCTATAAATTAAGCATGCGCCATATTTGAAGTTCAATTCATGGTTACGTGGCTCCACATTTAACAACTGCAAATAAAGTGGCGTAGCCTCCAGAAAAGCTTCGGTTTTAAATAGTTCATCCGCCTGTTTTCTTATCTCTTCGGTTGTTTGCGCGACAGAAATATTTGTAATTACGATAAAAATCAGTAAAAACAAAAATGATATTTTAAAATTAAATTGTTTCAAAAATTCATTATTAGTTAAATGTTTACAACTATCATACGGCCTTAATCAACAAAGGTTCAAAAATTAAACACAAAAATACTTACTCGCCAAATAAACTTTTGAACTGCGCAATGTAGATAGTTTTATTACTGAACTCATACCCTAATTTCTTCTGTTTTCTTTTATCTTCTTTAAGCGCTAATAAATAAGCTTCTAACAATTTATCTGTCGTAAAAACTTGCAATTTAGTATCTTTTTTTAGTCTTTCAAAGTTATAATAATAGTAAGTATTTCCAGGTAGGTCGACCATATACATCAACTTATCGCCTCTATCAGCGTTTTTAACGGAATAAGCTATCGCAAACTTAACCGTAAAATCTCTCATGATTGGCACCTCATATAAGTTTGCGATTCCAGAAATAGGTTTAGATAAGAATGCTTTATTTCTATTGTCCCATTGTAATTTAAGATTGGTAAAATAGATAGGTTTTTCCATTTCCTTTGGCACCTTTTTAATTTCGCCTTTGATGGTATAATCAGACTTGAAGTTTTCTGCGGTTTTTTCATCCACCAATTCTTTGATAGATTGCTCCAGGGAAGTCCTATTAAAGTCGATACCTGCTAATCCTTCAGTTGCTAGAATTCCATTCGACATAAACTCCATTGCTTTTTTATCGTAAAAGTGTGCAATACTACCAGACAAATTCATGGATGTTATTCCGGTAGCCGCAATGTATTCTATATTTCCGACTGTATATAATGCAACATCTGGAATATCTATGTTTAAATCCACTATACCATCACCTTTCATGGAACAACTTTGGGTATGCAGACTAATATAGTTTCCTTTTTCAGCACGGTTAATTAACTTTTCTGAACTAGCAATTCTATATTCTTTTGCTTGGTCGTTATAAGTTAACACACCCGAAGAAGTAAACAATACCTTATCCGTTTTATTCTCAAGAGAAGACAAGAAAGCAGGATAAACGCCAAGACTGTCGTAATCCGAAGTATTTCTTAGAATTAAGCCCACTGCAATATCATTACCTTCCAAATCTTTCATTTTTTCATTCACCGGAATTAAAATATTGTTAGGATCTATTTCTGCGGTAAATTTCATCCAGTTTTTCGCAAACTGATCGCAATTATGGTTAATTCTAGTTGCCCCATCAAAAGTTAAGTACTTGGTAGAAGCCTTCAATTTAACGTTACCATAAAAGTCAAATTGATCACTTAACTTAAAGTTCGTTTCACTCGCAATTTTACCCGTCGCTGTGGTTTGATAGGCTGAATCTAAACTAATCTCATCAAAATGTATCAATTGTTCTTTTTTATTGGCATCAATAAAGGTATAATCGCCAGTAGCTTTATACTTTCTTCTTGCTTTAATATCCACATTTGCATTAATGATTTGGTGGTATTTTGTAATAAAATTGGCAACAATTACCGCATTTTCCATTGGGTCGATTACTGCTTTTTTATAAATAATGATTATATTATTATCTGGTGTAATCCGTGCATCTGCCACATCAATATAATCGACCTTGTTACACGTTAAAACTTTCGATTTTATGTCGAAATTTGCCCTTGGCGATCGAAAATTTAAGGAATCTTGTTTTGGGTGTACAGAGAAGAAGTTGGATTCTGCAATGTCCAAATCAGATTCAATAGTTAAATCTTTTTTCTCCATGTCTAACTGATCATCATCCATCAACCAATTAAACACATCCATATAACAGATGTATTGATTCTCCGGAAAGTTTACAATTGAAGTACCATCATTACTTTCAAATCTACCTACACGTTCTTTAAAATCCACATGCCCTTTAACGTTAATCGTTTCAAAAGAAACAATTTCTTTATTCATTACGGTATCAATATCTGCCAAATTAAAATCAGCAGTATCCGCATTTATTTCTGTTTGTTTAAGTTCAAATTGTTTGGACTTATACTCTGCTTTTCCAAAATAAGTAGCACCTAACCCTGTCATCCCTTGTGGTGTTAATATAGTTCTCCCTGCCATTACAACCTCGCTATTGTACAAATACATACTTTCATCTTTCGACTCCGTTTTTAGTATTTTTTGTTTTGGAATATAAGTCACCAAAGCATTACTAGCAATTACATCTGGCACATCCAATCCATCCGCCTTACTTTGTGAAGTGTTGATAAAATTGGACACCCCCATAGTTGAATCCGCAAAAAACACAAAATCTTCACTTTTAGTGTTAGAGGTTAAGAAATTAATTTCACCAGACCCTCTCAAACCTCTATTACTTAACCTTATGTCGTTCTTATACTTGGCATCATTACCATAAAAGCGATAACCTTCTGCTGGTGCGACCGTTTTAAATCCAAAAGCATAATCCTCTTGTATTCTTATCTTTTCTTTAAATACGGGGAAAATTCCTGAAGAGCGCATTTCTCCATCAAAAGCAACATTTTGTTCACTAAAATTATCCAAACTATCAAATTCGAAAGGATCTAACTTAAAGTAGAAAGAGGCACTATCGTAAGTCCCTTTGAAAATGGAAGGGTGATTATAATAAATATAAGCGTTTTTCTTAGTACTTAAAATCGGGTAATTAGTGATTTTACTATTATTTCCAGCCTTATTATCTGCATTATCAATCAATAATTCTCCTTCAAATTTTGACAAGTGAGACGTCATGGGTATAAAATTCGTACCGCCTCCAAATATAGGTCTAACCCTAAATAAGGCTGCAGAAACTTCAGACAGATTAATTTTAAAATCGCTATAATTAAAAGCGCCATTATCTAAATAGACTTCTGCTTTACCAGCAGAAATTGCACCTTCAAAAAGGAAGTTTCTATTTTCTTGAAGTAATATTTCACCATTTTTTGGAAACACCACAACACTTTGTGCAGTCGATAGTTTTATCGGATCCAATTCATTTAAGCTTAAATCTAAAGAAACCAGATTAATGGTTCCAAAATTCATTTTTTCAAATTTTCTTTTGTTTAATCTATCTGCTCTTTCGTTAAAACTGGCAGCATCCTTATTTTCCGTTCCATCAGGATTGGTTGCTGGTTGTTTTGTAATTTGATTAAAGTCTGAAATAAACACAATATCATCATAATCTGTTTTCCCTGCCCTAGCATCAATATACTTTTTAGTTTTAGGTAAGATAGTAATGGTTTTATCTAGGCTATTGTAAGTAATAAAACCCAAATTAGAAAGGTCTAGTAAGATAGGTACAATTTGATTAGTCGACAGCCCCATAAAGTTTGCCGCTTCACTGATTGGATAAGTCTCTTTATCATATTTATAGTAATATTTGTAAACAGCTACCAATGGATGGGTAGCGTTCATACCTTGAATTTGACTATAAAGTCGGGCATTAAAATATTCTTTGGATTCGAATTTTGCAATTTTATTATTGGATCCAAAATTCCATTCTAGGGTCAAATTATTGTCTGATTTTCGCCAAACCAATTTATCCATGTACATGTCTAACTGGTGAAAAGAATTAGAAAAGGGCGCTTGGGCCAATCCTTCTTTATCTCTAGACATTTCAATACTTTCAATATCATACTTCAGGATTAGGCCTGGGTGAAAAATAGAATCAGCAGCATTTAAATACAAAGTAGTACGACAATCCTCTACATAAACTCCTTTTTGATTAATACTAAAACGCATGCCAGTTGCTTTCACAAATGTTTTATTATCCTTAAAAAAAATAAGCGAAGCAGGTTCATTATCTAGACCTATACCAATAAAATTAGAACCATTCAAGGCAAAACCACCCACATAATCCACATCCTTTAAGATATTTTTTTTGACAATTTTTTTACTAAAAGAGATAAATTGTGGATAATCGTAGTTACCATCTTTAATATCTGATTTAGCCATATCGGTAAAGGAGCCCCATAAAGGTCTATCATAGAAATCAGTATTTACAAAAGCACTATCGGAACTTATTTTTGTCGCTTTTAAGGACATGGTATAATCGGTAATACTCGCTTTATTTTTTAACGGATCCAAACCTGTTTTCGCCCAATTTATTTCACCACCTCTACCTTCCCACTTTTCAATCAGTGGTTGATAGACGCCAGTAGTATGGTACAATACCGTTGAATCAGAATACTTGTCGGCCTTACGGGATTGATTTTTATTAATGACCAAGCATTTCAGTTTAACATCATTAAATTGAATTTCCGGCTTATTTTTGATAAAATCAAATTGATAAGTACCACCTGCAACCATCCATTCGTGTCGGGTATTAGAAAATATTACACCATTATCGAACAAACCCGCGCATGTTTCTATAAACTCTTTAAAGGATTGTACTTTTTTCGATTGTAACAACTTATCAATAGTAGCATGCCAAGACTCAAAACTTTCTGCAGGCTGTTTATTTTTCACAAAACTATATGCAGAGAAAAGGTAGCCATACAAGTCAGGGTAACCCGACAATCTTTTTTCTAAAATCAAATTAGAAGTTGAAACGACTCTTGAACGGTAAGCAGGAGAGAATTCATTCATCCACACGGGTGTAAACTCCTCAATAAAAGCTTTAGTTTTTCCGCGATTTATCGCAGACAAATACTTATCGACCTGTTTAATAAACGATTCTGGATCAGCAGAAAAGTTTTGTCCAATTCCTTGAAAAGAAATTAATAAAATAAATCCGATAAGTAAATTTTTCATGTTCTTATATTTTTTTAAAATTCAATAGGGCCCATTCATCCTTATGGTATGCTTTTTCAAAAATGAAGCCAAATTTATTTGCATGCTCAATTAAATCTGGTGCGTCGGTGCTAAAAAAGCCACTCATTAATAAAGTTGCGTTTGGCGCAGCCACCTTTGCATAAGTTGCAATTTGATCTAACAGTATATTTTTATTGATATTGGCTATGATTAAATCGAAGGCCATATTTTTTAATAGTTCAGCCCCACCAAGCGCAACTTCTACGTGTTTGGTTTGGTTTAACGTACAATTTTCTTTGGCATTTTCAAAAGCCCATGTATCAATATCAGGTGCAAATATTTCGATTGCTCCAAGTTTTTCAGCCAAAACAGCAAGTACTCCTGTTCCTGTCCCCATATCCAACACCTTTTTACCTTTCAAGTCTAGGCTAAGCATTTTTTGCGAAGCTAACCAAGTCGTTTGGTGATGACCGGTACCGAAAGACATTTGCGGTTGGATTCTAATCACCAATTCTCTACTGCCATCATCTTCATGAAAGGGTGCTAAAATAGCCAATTGCTCTCCTACAAAAACGGGATCAAAATTAGATTCCCAAGCTGCATTCCAATTTTCATCTACAATTTCTTTTTCATGAAAATGTTCAATTTGAGCTGAAAAAGGCGCCAATATTTCTGTAACATTTAAGGCATAGCCTTCTTCTTTAATGTAGGCATTCAAGCCTAATTTAGTATCCACAAAACTTTCAAAACCATTTTCAGCCAACTCAGTCATTACCACTTCGCGCCAAGGTTCTAATGTTTTAAATTCAATATTTAGTTCAATATAATTCATTCACTTACTTTACTTATAGCTGCAAAACTCTCTGCATCTAGAGAGGCACCACCAATTAATCCACCATCAATATCTTTTTGTCCCAATAGTTCTCCTGCATTATCTGGTTTCATACTGCCACCATATATAATAGGAACTTGTGTGGATACTTTTGCTCCAAATTGTTTTTCAAGTCTTAAACGAATTAATGCATGGATTTCTTGTGCCTGCGCTGCAGTAGCAGTCTGCCCAGTACCAATGGCCCAAATAGGTTCATAGGCTATGATAACTTTTTGCATTTCATCTGCACTAAGTTCAAAAAGTACATCTTCAATTTGTTTCATAACGAATTCTTTAAAAACGTTACTTTTTCTAACTTGTAGGTGTTCACCACAACAAAATATTGGTGTCATCCCTTGTTTTAAGACTGCCTTTACTTTCGCCAGTAACATTTTATTGTCTTCCCCAAAATACTGTCTTCTTTCCGAGTGACCAATAATCACATAAGACACGCCCATACTCTTTAATTGAGTTGGAGAAACTTCTCCAGTAAAGGCTCCGTTATTCTCACAATATACATTTTGAGCACCTAACTTTATCCATTCATTATTTTTCAATAATTCATGAAACACACTAATGTATACTAAGGGTGGACATACAACAATTTCAGCTGTTTTATCAAACGAATCCTGCGCTTTCGCAACTTCTTGCAAAAGGGATTTTGCCTCGGCATAATCCAAATTCATTTTCCAATTTCCAATGATATATTTTTTCATTTAATTTTCAAATTTTTCTGTTAATTTTTCAAAATCGGGAATACTTTTACTTCCCCATTTGTCTAATACTGTTGCATTACTTAGGATTAATAATCCAGGATTAGAACGGACAATAATTTTTATTTCTGTACCGTCAATAGATAAATATGGTGCATCAAATTCATTTACTGTTCTAAACTCATCCATTTGGTCTTGCGTAGCTGGTGTTAGAATATAAAACGGAATATTATTCTTTTTCGCACCGGCCAACACCTTCTTTAAGTCACTAATACTAGACTTATTATAGGATTCAATATCTCTTATAGTCATTAAAATCACCTTATCTAAGCTTAATATATATTGGGTGACATCTACTTTATAGTGCGCTGAAGGATCCATTAAACCATAGAATTCATCCATTTTTGTATAAAATATAGTATCTATTTCATCCGGTTCCGTTGCTTGTGGTATAAAGTAAGGTTGATAGTCATATTTACTAATCGTATCCACACCGAGTTTTGATTTCACGACTAATTTTTCTTCATAATAGCTTTCAAAATCTAATTGAACAAGGGAATCTAAAACTGGATTAGCAAGTACTTCCTTTGGCAATTTTTCGTAATCCGTCACCAAAACAAAATCATAAATAGGTGCATCAACACCAGCAGAAATCAACGTTTCTTTTCTATCTACATATACCCATTGGCTGGTATCACCATACACTTCGTATTCTCCTAAATCAAATTCTTTTTCTGTGCCTGATTGTTTATTTTTATAGACCAATTTATAGGCAACAACTTCCGCTACTCCCATATTCATTTGTTCATTTATATTATTCCCAACTTGATAAGCCCTATAATCTTTAATTGGTAAATAATTAGTGGTATACATAGAAAACAAAAAGGAAGTAAAGGCAACAAAAACAGCCATTTTCCATGGTTTTGCAATCTTACCAATATTCATATTACCGACAATATAAGCGCCCAACAGCGTGAGTATGTAAAAAATAATAGGGAAATACCATCCAAAGACCCAAGAAAAGAAAATAACGACCAATAAACTACTTGGCGCCATCACCCAATTCTCCTTGTAAGTATTTTGCTCTATTTTTCTTTGATTGATAAAAATAATAATGACAAAATAAAACAACACAAGGTCTTTCCAAAAAGACTCATAAGGTGTTAATGAACGTCCCACCGAACCTCTTAAAGCATCTCCAAAACAACCACAATCCGTCACACAATCCCGCACTGTTAACTCTCCCATTTCTCGCAACAATTCGTTCGCTTCTACGCAAGAATAAGTATAATAAGTTAACCAAGAAAAGAATAGCATCATGAAGACAAGCAGCCAAGAAGTCAAACGAATTTTACCGCCTACAATTACGGCCACGCCTAATACTATTTCGACAATACATATAAGAATAGACAATTCTAAAACATAAGGGGTAAAACTTTCAAAAAATGGAAAATCATAACTCAAACCCATTGGAGAAAAGTATTCTTCTAACTTAAACGCAAAACCCCATGGATCATTAGCCTTTACTAATCCAGACACTATAAATAAACCACCTACGAAGACGCGTGCAACATAGGAAAACATAAACATTCCTTTTAGCGCTGTTAATCCACCTAATCCAATAACAAAAAGTACAAAACCAATTATTTTATATAGGACACTGTTTTCACCTGCACTTAAATGAAACCCTTTTGCTATAAAAAACACACCAATTACATTAATAATAATTGCCAATATATTCAACAGCAGGGATCTTCCTTCAATTTCAATTTTATTATCTCTTAAACTCATTTTTTGTTTTATATATTTTTTAATTCATCCATTTGTATCATTGCAAAAACTGCATAATTCAACATATCTAAATAATTCGCATCTACACCTTCAGAAATGATAGTTTCGCCCAAATTATCTTCAATTTGCTTTGTTCTCATAATCTTCATCAAAATCATATCCGTAAGTGAAGAAACTCGCATATCTCTCCAAGCCTCTCCATAATCATGATTTTTATTACACATTAACTCAAATGCTTCCGCCACTTTTTCTTCATATAATAAAATTGCCTTAGGCACAGAAACTTCTTCTTTTCCAGCACCTAAAGATAATTGGATTAATCCAATTACGCAATAATTAACAATAGCTATAAACTCTCCTTCTACATCCTCACCTACTTTATTTACGCCTGTTTCTTGGATAGTCCGGATGCGTTGCGCTTTGATCAGAATTTGATCTGTAAGCGAACTCGCTCTTAAAATCCGCCAAGACGTTCCATAATCTTGCGCTTTTTTAGTAAAAATAGAGCGACATCTATCAATAACTTTTTTATATTGGTCAATAGTTTTAGACATTATATTAATTCAGATATTATTCAGCCGTGAAAGATACTATTTTTAGCCCAAATTTTAGCTTGAATTTGAAAGGTAATTTAAGAGTTTTTACACACCCAATAGTCATGGGCATTTTAAACACCACGCCAGATAGTTTTTTTGAAGGGAATAGGGTCAAAAATGAAGACATTCTCTTAAAAAAAGCAAAAGAGATGGTAGACGCAAAAGTAGACATCATTGATATTGGTGGTTTTTCTAGCAGGCCAGGTGCTGATTTTGTAACAGAAGAAGAGGAGTTATCACGTGTACTTCCTGCCATAAAAAGCATTCATAAAAAATTCCCCACTCTCCCCATATCCATTGACACATTTCGATCAACTGTTGCAGACGAAGCATTAAAAGCAGGAGCATGTATCGTTAACGATATCAGCGGTGGTTGTGAAGAAAGTGAGATTTTCCACATTGCTGCCAAACACAAAGCCCCATTTATCATGATGCACATGCGAGGCACCGCCACAAACATGATGAAAGACACTACCTATGCGCATCTCTTACCCGATTTAGCCCTGTATTTCTCTATTCAAATTAACAAAGCCAAACTTGCGGGAGTTAAAGACATTATTATAGATCCGGGTCTGGGCTTTAGTAAAACATTAGATCAAAATTACGAAGCCGTCAAAAATTTAGCCCAACTTAAAGCATTAGGACATCCAATTTTAATAGGCGCATCCAGAAAATCCATGTTAAATAAACTATTAAACATTTCAGCAGACGCAGCACTAAACGCTACCACTGCAATAAACACGATAGCATGCTTGAATGGCGCATCCATTTTAAGGGTACATGATGTAAAAGAAGCAAAAGAAACCATTTGTATTGTCGACAAAATGAACCAAGTTTAACTTTTCGGAATAACGGTTACCTTAATTTTTATTTCAATCGGTTTATCACTGATTTGGTAAAAAAACTCTACGATTTTATGTAGGAGATCTACTTACCCTTGGGATCAAATAAAATTTGTTCAAGCGCCATCTCCTCTAGAAAAATGGCTTTATGGGAAAACATCACTTTAGTAAAAGTCGCGCCAAAATTAACGAAGACAATCGTTGATTGTATTTTCAAATTCACCCTAGAGAATCACGCCTACTTCCGCATTAGGGTATATGTACGATTTACTTATAAATAAAAGTACCGCCCCGTTATTTAAAACAGAAGCGGTACTTAAAGATAAGACTATTACTAGGAATAGCTTCCTATTTTTTTAACCTTGTGTTGTTGGTCCACCATTTACTGGTGCAGAACCTGCAGGTTTAGGTTTAATTTCCCCTTTAATTCTTACTACTTTTCTAGGTGACTGTACAGCATTAGAAGTAATTGTTACAGACTTGTTAATTGGTCCAGTTCTTTTTGTGTCATATTTCACACTAATCTCAGCAGTTGCTCCTGGTGCGATTGGTTCTTTTGGCCAAGTAGGAACAGTACAACCACAAGATCCTTTACAAGAAGAAATGATCAACGGTAAATTACCAGTGTTAGTTACTGTAAAAACACAAACACCATTCGCTCCGTTTTCAATAGTTCCGTAATCATGTACATCTTTGTCAACAGAAAGTTCTGGTCCACTTACGACTTGGTTAGTTGTTGCTTCTTGTGCAATTGAATTGTTGTTAAAACCTACAGTTGCAGCAGCTAATAATACTAATGATAATAATACTTTTTTCATGATTGTAATTTTTTATTCCCTACAAATATAATACACACCTAAGCAATTTCAAAAAGTTTAACAATTCGTTAACATTTTTTCCAAAATATACGTGAAAACTCAAATCAATATCCCTACCTTTATAATGAAAATTAAAAATTACTACCCAATTTTCATATCAACCTTATAAATTTGAGTTTTTAAATAATGGAATTAGTATCTAAAGAGGAATTAAACCGAGCATTAAAAAAATATTTTGGCTTTGATGGATTTAAAGGATTTCAGGATAAGATTATCTTGAACGTGCTATCTGGCAACAATACATTTGTCATCATGCCAACTGGCGGTGGGAAATCCATGTGCTATCAACTACCTGCATTAATGTCGGAAGGAACAGCCATTATTGTATCTCCATTAATCGCTTTAATGAAGAATCAAGTAGATGCGATAAGAAATGTGAGTGAGTCGGATGATGTTGCCCATTTTTTAAACTCTTCCTTGAATAAAACGGAGATAAAAAAGGTAAAAGAAGATGTAGTAAATGGCAAGACTAAATTACTTTATGTTGCTCCAGAATCATTAACCAAGCAAGAGAATATAGATTTTTTAACTTCTGTTGAAATTTCTTTCTTTGCTATTGATGAAGCGCATTGTATTTCGGAATGGGGACATGATTTTAGGCCAGAATATAGAAGATTAAGAGAAATATTTGCGGCGATTAGTAATGTACCTATTATAGCTTTAACTGCTACCGCAACTCCTAAAGTGCAATACGACATTCAAAAGAATTTAAACATGTTGGATGCCACTATTTTTAAAGCTTCCTTTAATAGAGATAATTTATTTTATGAAGTTTTACCAAAAATAGAAGTTGAAAAAAGAATTATTCAGTTCATTAAAACAAAACCGAATCAGTCGGGGATCATCTATTGTCTTAGTCGTAAAAAGGTAGAAGAAATTGCGGAAATACTACAAGTAAATGGTATCAATGCTTTACCTTACCACGCTGGACTAGATGCTAATTCAAGGGCAAGGCATCAGGATATGTTTTTAATGGAAGACGTAGATGTTATTGTTGCAACCATTGCATTTGGAATGGGAATTGACAAACCTGATGTTCGATTTGTCATTCACCATGACATCCCTAAGAGTCTTGAATCCTACTACCAGGAGACTGGTAGAGCAGGAAGAGATGGTGGTGTTGGGCACTGTTTAACATTTTACAGTTATAAAGACATTGAAAAATTAGAGAAATTTTTACATGGCAAGCCAATTGCAGAACAAGAAATTGGAAAACAATTACTCCATGAAATTGTATCCTACGCAGAAACTTCTGTCTGTAGGCGTAAATATATTTTACATTATTTTGGAGAATCTTTTGATGAAAAAAGGTGTGATAAGCATTGCGACAATTGTAAAAATCCGAGGGAACAAATTGAAGGTAAAGACGAAGTCTTAATGTTTTTAGAAGCCGTAAAAGCTCTAAAACAACAACAAAAGGCAAAATATGTTTGTAATTTTTTATCTGGTATTCAAGCTTCGGATATTATTGCCTACAAACATGATATACTTCCATTGTTTGGTAAAGGAAGCGCGCATGATGTCGGTTTTTGGAATGCAGTTTCCCGTCAATGTTTGGTATCCAATTTACTCACCAAAGAAATTGAAACTTACGGCACTTTAAAATTAACAGAAGAAGGAAAGGCTTTCATGAAAAATCCTGTATCATTTATGCTATTAAAAGAGCATAATTATGCAGCAGAGAGTGAAGAAGATTTTATGATGAACTCAAAAGGTAGTAATAATATGGTTTCTGACGAAAACCTTTATAAACTACTATTGGATTTAAGAAAAAAACTTTCTCAACAAAAAAATGTTCCACCATTTGTTATTTTTCAAGAGCCTTCTCTATTAGACATGGCCATCCAGTACCCTATCAATAAAGAAGAATTAGCAAATATTGTAGGAGTTGGACAGGGAAAAGCAGCTAGATATGGCGTACCATTTTTAGAACTAATTAAAACTTATGTGGACGAGAATGACATTGACCGACCACAAGACTTTGTAGTCAAGTCATTGATCAATAAATCGGGACTTAAAGTCCACATTATAAAAAACGTAGATATTAAAATGCCTTTGGATGCTATTGCCAATTCCCATGGCAAAGAAGTAGACGAAATCATAAACGAAATTGAAGCCATAGTGGCATCAGGCACAAAAATCAACATTGATTATTATATCAATGACATGATGGATGAAGACGAGCAAGAAGAAATTTACGAATATTTCAGAGAAGCCGAAACAGACAATTTAAAGGAAGCTTTTGAAGAGTTTGATGGTGACTATGACGAAGAGCAATTGCGTTTAATGCGGATTAAGTTTATGAGTGAAATGGCAAACTAAGAAAGTGTCATTTCCATCAGACTGCTAAGTATGCCCATATTTTGAGTAATCAGCATGTGATTTTATCAAAAAATAGTTGACTTGACTTCCATTTATGGTAGTCGTTGTTGGAATAATTACTACTATTAATAAGGAAGTTAAACGCACCCATATCGTGATTTTAACCTCCTTTACTAATGAGCTATGATTTGATATTAAAAACCATGCCCCTTACTGACTAACAAAAATTATGTTTTTGAGATGTCCCATTCCTAAAGTGGATAAAAAATATGTTTCGCCTTCAAATCGACTAGTAGTCATTCATTGGTGTTTTCTTGATTTAGAAACCCAATGGATTAAATTTAAATACTAAGGTTGGATGCAACAAAATCAAACATAACCCATCATCCAATACATCAATGTACCGATCCATTCTTTTATCAAAGCGTTCCATTCTACAATAGCGGAAGCAGATGGAATAAAATATTGGTCTAAATAGTACCCTCTATTTTTGCCCGTATAATGATCGGTTGAAAAGGTAGCGAAGTTATTAAATCCAGCCTTTTTAAAACACCCAATACTTCTTTTCATGTGCAAAGCAGAAGTTACCAGGATTATACTTTGGTTCTCTTTAATCAACTTCCTAGTTTCCGTCGCATTTTCATGTGTATTCTTTGAATTAGCTTCTACGAGTATATCTTGCGCTGGAACGCCCATTTTTATTAAATCTTCTTTGAACTGAACTGCCTCACACAATCCTCTATCTATGAGGTGACCATTATTACCTGAAATCAAAATTTTATCGACTTTTTTCGCATAATAAAGCTGTAAGGCCTGCCATAATCGATCCCCGCCCCTCCTGATACTCAATCGCTCCAAATCATTATTATATTCGGACATACCACCAAGCACAACAGCTACATCATAATGGCCAACACTTTCTACTTTTTGACCAGCGATTTCCCACCCCCTCATAAACTCAGATAAAATAACAGTATTTGAAAAAAACAATATAAAAGCTAGTCCAAATTTAAAGCTCCATTTTTTCCACTTTTCATTTTTTAAAAAAAAAGCTAGAATAAAGAACAGTATTATCCAAAAAAAAGGATGTAACATAAAAGAAAAAATCTTAGATAAAATAAAAAACATAATCGTTGTGTATATTTGTGCCTTATAATTAAAAAGTAAACTTAAAAAATATGTCAGACAAAGCTACAGAATTAACAGGAACATCCAAATATACCAATATGGATTGGTGGTTCGATAAGTTAGTAGAATACGGATCTTCCTTATTAGCAGGAGTCCTAATTTTAGTAGTGGGACTTTTTATAGTAAAAAGAATCACAAAGTTCATAGCTAAATTAGTCGCTAAAAAAGACTTTGATCCTTCTTTAAGTAAATTTCTAGTCAGTTTAATATCGGTAACCTTAAAAGTATTAGTTGTAATCACGGCTATGGGCCAATTAGGTATTGAAATGACCTCATTTGTTGCATTAATCGGTGCTGCAGGTTTGGCAATTGGTATGGCTTTTTCAGGCACCTTGGGCAACTTAGCTGGAGGTGTAATGATATTAATATTTCGCCCATACAAAATTGGTGATTTTATGCAAGGACAAGGAGAGATGGGTACTGTAAAAGAAATAGGAATTTTCAATACCATACTTTTAACCAACGACAATAAGACAGTAATAATTCCAAATGGGGCCATGGCGAATGGCAACATGACTAATTTTACCATGGAAAAAAACAGAAGAGTTGACTTTACCATAGGTATCGCATATGGTGACAACTATGACACTGCTAAAGCCATGATGCTAAAGTTCATTGAAGAAGATGAAAGAATTCTAAAGACACCTGCACCTTTTATTGGTCTTATAGCTTTAGCTGACAGCTCAGTTAATATTACCTTAAGAGTATGGGGTAAAACAGAAGATTATTGGGATATTTTCTTTAGCATGAACGAAAGAATTTACAAAGAATTTGGTAATGAAGGAATTAATTTCCCATTCCCGCAAATGGACGTTCATATTCAACAAAACTGATTTATATCATAAATTCTATTATATTTGTCGACTTAACCTTATAAAAAAATAAAAATTATGTTAAAAGAGTTTAAAGCGTTTATTATGACCGGCAACGTGGTCGAGTTTGCAGTCGCTGTAATTTTAGCGGGCGCAGTTGGCCTTGTAGTGAATGGATTTGTGAATGATATTATTATGCCTGTAGTAGGTCATTTTGCTGGAGGAGTAGATTTTGCAGATTTAAAATTAGTATTAACCGAAGCTGTACCTGCTGTTACTGATGATTCAGGAGCGATAGTTACAGAAGCTGTTACAGAAAATGCAATTAGATATGGTAAATGGATCAATACCATTATCAATTTAATTATTGTTGGATTTGTATTGTTTATGATTACAAAAGCGTACAACAAATCAAAAAAGAAAAAAGAAGAGGCACCTGCTGCACCAGCTGGACCAACTCAAGAACAATTATTAGTTGAAATTAGAGATTTATTGAAAAAATAAATTCAATTAACTACATTAAACACGAAAGGTTGCTATTAAAAAATAGCAACCTTTTTTTATGTCCACACTTTTTAAGTATATTCGTAGTCATGGTTAGAGTTTCCCTTTTTCTTATGATTGCCCTATCTATATTTGCTTGTGATAGCCAAAGATTCCGCTTAAGGTCGGGACCAAAAAAAGTAGATTGGAAAGAAATTGAAAAAAGAGGGGTATTAACCGTATTGGCTGAGAATGGACCTGCATCTTATTTTATTTACAAGGGTAAGAATATGGGCTATGAATATGAATTGCTCCATGAATTTACAAAGGACATGGACATTCGACTACAAATTAAAACTGTCCATAACTTTGATTCCATTTTTACCAAACTTTATAATTTTGAGGGAGACTTAATTGCGTACAATTTAACAGTCACACCTGAAAGGGCTGCAATGGTCAATTTTTCTACACCACATTTAATATCACACCAAGTATTAATTCAACGAATACCAGAAAAATACGACCCCAAAAAAGACAGCATCCCTCCTCCCCCTTTAATCACGGAATTAGAGCAATTGGCAGGCAAAACAATTTCTGTATGGAGTCAATCCACTCATTTAACACAGATAAAAAAAATTAATGAAGCCTTAAATTTGAACATGAATATTGTACCGTTAGATGGTGACATTTCTACGGAAGAAATAATACGACTAGTTAGCAAAGGACTGTTGGACTATACGATTACAGATGAAAACATTGCCCAAATCAACCAAATATATTGGGACAACCTCAATATTGAATTAAAACTAAGCTCGGATGAAGAAATCGCATTCGCTGCAAGACTGAATTCCAACCAATTAATTGACACATTAAATTACTGGTTAGCGGACAAAAAAAACAAATCTACTATTGCAGAGGTAAAAAGAAAATATTTTCACCGAAAGCGGCTACCAAACAAAGCCGGCTCCGAATACTCTAGTAGTAGTGGCAACCAACTTTCCCCCTATGATAACATCATAAAAAGGGGGGCATCCAAAATAGGATGGGATTGGCGATTAATCTCTGCTTTAATTTTCCAAGAATCCAAATTTGAAACTTATAAAATTTCATGGGCTGGCGCATTTGGTATTTTCCAATTTATGCCCGCTACCGCCGCATCCTATGGTATTGGACCTGGCTCTAGTGTAAAAGCTCAAATTAAGGCCGGTATTCGAAAGCTAAATAAAAACTACAAACAATGGTTAGCTATTATACCTGACTCTCTAGAAGCAACTTACTTTACTTTAGCGACTTATAATGCAGGAAGCGCACATATTATTGACGCTAGAGCTTTGGCTCCCTATTTTAAAAAAGACAGCAACATTTGGTTTGGAAATGTTGACTCAATGGTATTGGGGTTATCTCGCCCAAAATATTACAATCATCCTGCAGTAAAATATGGTTATATGCGTGGTAGTCAAACATTCGATTATGTAGCTGAAATAATGGAGCGTTACACAGAGTACAAACATGCTTATCCTGAAAAAAATGACAAATAAACCTTATTTTAAATGGTTAAAAAAGTTAGTGATTAGTTGTATAATAATTTTTCCATTATTTGTCTTTTCCGCAGACTACTATATTAAATCTAGCACAAGTAACTTAATTTATTCAGCGATAAAAAACATACCAGCCCATAAAGTAGGCATGGTTTTAGGGACTTCGAAATACAGGAAAGGGGGAAGCATCAACAGCTATTACCAACAAAGAATAGATGGCACCACCAAATTATACCATGCTGGAAAAATACAATTTGTACTGGTTTCAGGCGATAACGGTAACACCCAATACAACGAACCTGAAACCTTTAAAAATGATTTAATCAAAGCTGGAATTCCGGCCAATAAAATATTCTTAGATTATGCAGGATTTAGAACCTTGGATTCCGTGGTTAGAGCAAAAGCTATTTTTGGACAATCTAAATTAATTATCATTTCTCAAAAATTTCATATAGAAAGAGCTTTGTATTTGGCCAAAGAACACGATATTGCAGCCATAGGATTTGCCACTGGAAATTATAGTCATGCTAGTAGTTTCAGATTAAGATTAAGAGAAGTTTTAGCAAGAACTAAAGCAGTAATTGATATTCTCATTGGTGTAGAGCCCAAATTTTATGGTGATAAAATAATGATTCAATAACTTAAACATTATCATGCTTTCTGTTCAAACTAAAATAAAACCAAAGTACAATAAAAATAAACAACTAATTATTGTTGCTGGGCCCACTGCAATTGGTAAAACAGCTATGAGCATTGAATTGGCGCAGTTTTATAAATGCCCAATTATTTCTTTTGATTCGCGACAATTCTATAAAGAACTCTCGATTGGTACGGCCAAACCATCTGCAGCAGAACTTGCAATGGCAACACATCATTTTATTGATTCACATACTATTGAAAAAGAATATACCGCAGGTATTTATGAAAAAGAAGCTTTGGCGCTACTAGATCAAATATTTAAGACCAATGATGTATGCATTGCGGTAGGAGGTAGCGGCCTATATATCGACGCTTTAGTATATGGTATTGATGCAATGCCAAAAAATGCTGCCATTAAAGAAAAATGGATCCAAACACACCGTACTGAAGGATTAAAACCATTACAAGATTACTTAAATGAACACAACCCTGAAGTTTTTGAATTTATCAATAAAAATAATCATGCTAGAATGATTAGGGCTATTGAGGTAATTGAAGTTTCTGGAAATAAATTCACGGCATATAGAAAATCTACTGCGCAAGCAAGAAACTTCACCCCCATTTGGATTGGATTAAATACAGATCGGGCAATACTTTACAATCGTATCAATGAACGAGTAGATATCATGATGGAAAAGGGGTTGGAAGAAGAAGTTAAATCACTTATCCCATTTCGCTTCCATACGGCCTTAAAAACCGTTGGCTATGTAGAATTTTTTGATTATTTTGAAGGAATCATTCCCATTGAAAAATCCATTGAATTAATCAAGAGAAACTCAAGACGATATGCCAAAAGACAATTGACTTGGTTTAAAAAGAACACTGCTATTGAATGGTTTGAACCTCAAAAAAAAGGAGATATCCTCCAGTATATTCAAAATGTAAAGAAAGAATTACTATAAGTTACTGAATTTACACACCTTTTTTTTTGGATTTTAAGTTTACAATGATACATTTGTTATCTTATAAATTTATTAAAACGAAAGGGAAGATGAACGAGAGAAACGACGAGGTTTTTTCTGAAAAGGTAAAGGCTGGAAAAAGAACTTACTTTTTTGATGTAAAAAAAACAAGAGGAAATGATTTGTATTTAACGATTACAGAAAGTAAACGTAAATATAATGGTGATGACTCAGATCGTATTGAATTTGAGAAGCACAAGATTTTTTTATACAAAGAAGATTTTGAGAAATTTCAAGATGGGATGAGTGCAGCCTTAGGAAAGATAAGTGATTTATGGGAATCAGGTGAATTTAAAAAACCTGAGCCAAGAGAAGAATTAACCTTCGAAGCGCTTTAAACGATAAAAATATTTCTCTTTGAGAAAACAAAAAACACCTTTTACATAAAGTAAAAGGTGTTTTTTTTTGCCTTGGCTATATTGTTTTTAACCCTTCATTTACTTTTTAGAATAAACAGTGAACACGGACTAATTACAATTCCTTATCTTTGCAAAAGATATGAGTCAATATAAAAAGGTAGCGTTTTATACATTGGGTTGTAAACTGAATTTTTCAGAGACATCAACCATTGCAAGAAATTTTGAAAATCAAGGTTTTGCAAAAGTAGATTTTACAGATCGACCGGATATTTTTATTATCAACACCTGTTCCGTAACAGATAATGCAGATAAAAAATGCCGACAAATAGTTAAAAAGGCGCTGAAAATAAACCCTAATGCTTTTGTGACCATGATTGGCTGTTACGCCCAATTAAAACCAGGAGAAATAGCAGAAATTGATGGTGTTGATTTGGTATTGGGTGCAAATGAAAAGTTCAACATTCTAGACCATATAGAAAAACTTGAAAAAAACGAGGTCGCAAAAATTGAAAACGCCAACATCAAGGAGACGACGGATTTTATACCATCATTTAGTTATGGCGACCGTACCCGTTCCTTTTTAAAAGTACAAGATGGCTGCGATTACTTTTGTACTTTTTGTACCATACCACTTGCGAGAGGAAAAAGTAGAAATGCCACGGTTGCGGAAACCGTTTTAGAAGCAAATAAAATAGCGGCAACAAAAATAAAAGAAGTCGTACTAACAGGTGTTAACATTGGAGACTTTGGTCAAGGAGAGGGAGAAAACTTTAAAGACTTAGTTGTTGCATTAGATGATGTTGAAGGCATTGAAAGATTCAGAATATCGAGTATTGAACCGAACCTTTTGAGTAATGAAATTATTGAATTTGTCTCCAAATCAAAAAGGTTTCTACCCCATTTCCATATTCCATTACAATCCGGATCAGACACACTTTTAAAAGCCATGCGTCGTAAATATTTAACCGATTTGTATGTAGAAAGAGTAAACACGATTAAGCGACTTATGCCCAACACGTGTATTGGAGTCGACGTTATTGTTGGTTTTCCTGGAGAGACTGAAGAAGAATTTTTGAAAACAGTTGATTTCATCCAGTCCATAGACATTTCATATCTTCATGTTTTCACCTATTCAGAAAGAGCAAATACCACTGCCCGTAAAATGGCAGAAGCAGTACCTTTGAATATTCGTAGAGCACGGAGTAGGCAACTTCAAATTCTTTCAGAAAAGAAAAAAAGAGCATTCTACGAATCTCAGTTGGGCTTAGAAAAATCTGTGCTTTTTGAAGGAGAAGAAAACGAAGGAACCATGTATGGCTTTACCGAAAATTATGTGAAAGTTAAAATACCTTTTGATGCTTCATTAGTCAACGAAATTAGACAAGTAGAATTGACAGAAATAGATAGAGATGGTATCGTAAAAGCTAATATTTTAACGGTCGCACAAATCGATAAGTAACTATTTTTGATATTTTAACCTATATTGTCTGCTCAATTGATAGATAACAATTATTTTTACAAAAAAATTTTTAAGCATGAATACAAAATTTCATTTATTAACCATAGATAAAGTAGTAAAAGAAACAAGCGATACTGTTTCCATTTCTTTTACCATTCCAGCGGATGTAAAAGATGATTTTCACTTTAAAGCAGGGCAATACTTGACTTTAAAAACCACGATTAATAACGAGGACATTCGTCGTTCTTATTCTATTAGTTCTGCACCACATGAAGGAACAGTAACTGTTGCTATAAAAAAAGTGGAAAATGGCACTTTTTCTGCTTATGCTCAAAATTTAAAAGCGGGCGACCAAATAGAAGTATTAGCTCCTCAAGGAAACTTTGTATTAAAATCGGATGGGACTAAAAACTATGCCTTTTTTGCCGCAGGAAGTGGTATTACACCAATCATTTCTATTATTAAAAATATATTAAATGCTAATAATGGCAGTACGGCAACCTTATTTTACGGTAATAAATCAGGTATAGAAACTATTTATAAAAATGAATTAGATGCATTAGCAAGTGCTAACAATAATTTTGATTTACACTATGTTTTAACCAGAGAAGAAGGTGCCAATGATGTTTTATCTGGTAGAATAAACAAAGCAAAAATTGAAGCGATAGACAAAGCCTATTTAGCCGATAAAAATATTGATGATATTTATTCTTGTGGACCAGAATCAATTATTCAAGCAGTAAATGATTATTTTGTAGGAAAAGGAAAAGACAGTAAAAACATTCACTTCGAATTATTTACCACACCAGTAAAAGAGGTAACTGGCGCTGAAAACTCTTCAGATGAACCAATTCCAGATGTAAACGCTTCTGTTACCGTTATTATTGATGATGAAGAATTCCAATTTGATTTAAGTTCAAAAGGAAAAAATATTTTACAAGCGGCACAAGATGCAGATGCAGATGTACCGTTTTCGTGTAAGGGCGGAGTATGTTGTACTTGTAGAGCAAAAGTAATTGAGGGCAAAGCGGTGATGGATTTAAATTACGCATTAGAGCCAGAAGAAGTTGCAGATGGATTTATATTAACTTGTCAAGCACATCCTGTTACAGACAAGGTAGTAGTATCTTTTGACGAATACTAAAAACATTTCTTTTGAAAAACATTGTAATCATAGGGGCTAGTCGCGGAATTGGTTTAGCCTTAGTTAAACAATTGGTAAAAGAAAACCAAGTTTTGGCCATTTCACGCCAAACGGACAGTTTATTAAAAATTTCTGCTGACACACTGACAGTAAGATCAATGGATTTGAATGCATTAGATTTTAAAAAATCACTAAGTGCTTTATTAAAAGAAACGGGAGCACCTATTGATTTACTAATAAACAATGCGGGGTATTTAGTAAACAAGCCTTTTTTAGCATTAGACAGAGCGGATATTGCCGCACAATTTAACACAAACGTCATTGGAATTATGGAAGCTTGTCAAGCTTGTATTCCTTTTATGCAACCCAACAGCCATATTGTAAACATTGGCTCCATGGGCGGATTTCAAGGCAGCTCAAAATTTGCGGGACTAAGTGCTTACTCATCCTCAAAGGCAGCAGTGGCTAGTTTTACGGAATGTTTAGCGGAAGAAATGCAAGCCTTGGGAATTAAAGCTAATTGTTTAGCACTTGGTGCAGTACAAACTGAAATGTTAGCAGCAGCTTTTCCAGGATATGAAGCGCCTGTTTCGGCTACTGATATGGCAGCATACATTGCTGACTTTGGTTTAAACGCGCACCATTGGATAAATGGAAAGGTAATTCCTGTATCCTTGTCTACTCCATAATTATTCCTAAATTTAAACTTATATTAAAAAGCATACGCTATGTCAGTACACTCAAACGTAAAAAGAATTACTACCCATGTACTTCAAGAAATGAAGGACAATGGTGAGAAAATAGCCATGTTAACTGGTTATGATTTTTCAATGGCTAAAATTTTAGATGAAGCAGGTATTGATATTATACTTGTAGGTGACTCCGCTTCAAATGTGATGGCTGGTCATGAAACTACCTTGCCAATAACTTTAGACCAAATGATATATCATGCATCTTCTGTTGTGAGAGCAATTGAAAGATCTTTGGTAGTTGTTGATTTGCCTTTTGGTTCTTACCAAGGGGATTCTAAGCAAGCCTTGCATTCCGCCATCAGAATTATGAAAGAATCTGGTGGACATGCGGTGAAAATGGAAGGTGGTAAAGAAATTATTGATTCTATCTCCAGAATTTTAACAGCTGGTATTCCTGTTATGGGACATTTAGGCTTAACGCCTCAATCTATTTATAAATTTGGAACATATACAGTAAGAGCAAAAGACGAAGACGAAGCCGATAGACTAATTAAGGATGCGCAATTACTGGAAGAAACAGGTTGTTTTGCAATAGTTGTTGAAAAAATACCTGCAGATTTAGCAGCAAGAGTAGCCCAACACGTCAAAATTCCAATCATTGGAATTGGTGCTGGAAACGGAGTAGACGGTCAAGTTTTAGTAGTACATGACATGTTGGGAATCAACAATGAATTCAACCCGAGATTTTTAAGAAAGTACAAAAACTTACATAACGAGATGTTAGATGCTTTTCAAATGTACATCAAGGATGTGAGAAGCAAAGATTTTCCAAACGATAAAGAACAGTATTAAGCATAAAAAAATCCTTCAACTTTAAGTTGAAGGATTTAATTGTAAACCAAAAAACGGGAATTTGCTTATCCTAAGTATGCTTTTAACATTCTACTTCGGCTAGCTTGACGCATTCTGCGAATTCCTTTCTCTTTAATTTGTCGTACACGTTCCCGTGTTAATTCAAATAAATCGCCTATTTCTTCTAAAGTTAAAGAGGCTTTACCTCCTAAACCATAATATAGTCGAATAATGCTTGCTTCTCTTTGTTTTAAAGTACTCAAGGATCTTTCAATCTCTTGCTCTAAAGACTCTTTCATGATCACATTGTCTGGACTTTGCTTTTCTGTATTTTGCAATAAATCATACATATTAGATGAATTATCATCCCCACTTACCAAAGGCGCATCCATGGAAACATGTTTACCTGAAGATTGCATGGCTTGTTTTACATCTTTTAAAGAAATTTCCATATAATCTGAAATCTCTTGTGCAGTAGGCGTTCTACCTAAGTCCTGTTCAATTTTTGAATATGCTTTATTCATTTTACCTATGGTTCCAATTTTATTTAATGGTAACCTAACCACTCTAGCTTGATCTGCTAAAGCTTGTAAAATAGATTGACGAATCCACCATACGGCGTAGGAGATAAATTTAAACCCCCTGGTTTCATCAAATCGTTTGGCAGCTTTAATTAAACCGATATTTCCCTCGTTAATTAAATCTGACAATGTTAGTCCTTGATTTTGATATTGTTTTGCTACAGAAACTACAAACCTTAGGTTGGCAGACACCAATCTATCTAAAGCTACTTGATCGCCTTGCTTTATTTTATTGGTCAATTCTACTTCCTCCTCAGCTGTCACCATTTCTTTTTTTGCAATATCATGCAAATACTTATCTAACGAAGCAGTCTCTCTGTTCGTTACCTGTTTGGCTATTTTTAGCTGTCTCATCTCCTCTTAAAAATTAAATTAATATTCCCTTGTCTATTTATATATACGCAAATTTGACGGTATTGGTTGGGAAACCTTTCCTAAATAATTGTTAAATTACTTATTTTACATTTTCCGCTAGCCATTGTCATGCTTCGCATACAAGGAATATTACTGCAAAAATCGCGCCATATTTCATACTCATTTTTCGAATATAAATTAGCCTCTTTTTCTTTTTTTTTCTGCTCTTTTCTACCTGCAAGAGAATACCTATATTTGTACTAAGCAAGGCACATGAAAACATTCGACATTCCAACATATTATAAATCTCCTATTTTAGGCAAGGTTAAAAATTTCAGAAAACAGGAGGACCCTAGGAAGAAGGACTTCACTCCTACTCGGCTTGACTTTGGTGGGCTAGAATTTATTATTCCAAGACATTTTGGATTTTGTTATGGTGTTGAAAATGCCATTGAAATTTCCTACAAAGCGATTGCTGAGAATCCTAATAAACGAATTTACTTACTGAGTGAAATGATTCATAATGCTGGAGTAAATGCAGACCTGCAGTCTTATGGTGTGAAATTTTTACAAGACACAAAGGGGAACCAAATCATACCTTGGGGAGAATTAACCCCAAATGACATAGTAATCATTCCTGCTTTTGGTACTACCATTGCTATTGAAAATCAATTAGAAGATCTAGGTATCTCACCTAAGAAATACAATACCACTTGCCCTTTTGTTGAAAAAGTATGGAAACGCTCTCAAAAACTAGGGGAAGATGATTATACCGTAATCATTCATGGCAAGAACAATCATGAAGAAACTAGGGCTACCTTTTCACATGCATCAGCCTATGCCAAATCTGTGGTGGTAAAAAACATGGCAGAAACGAAAATATTGGCTGAATTTATTGCAGGAATCAGACCTCTTTCGGCATTTAATGCAGAATTTGGTCATGCCGTTAGTGCTGGATTTGATCCAGAAAAAGATTTTGAAAAAATTGGTGTTGTCAACCAAACTACCATGTTGGCTTCAGACACCCAAGCTATAACAGATTACTTATATGGCATATTTGAAGTAAAGTATGGCACTGCTATTAAAAATCATTTTGCGAACACCAGAGACACCTTATGTTATGCAACCAATGACAATCAATCTGCTACTTTAGAACTACTCAAAGAATCAGCGGATTTAGCCATAGTTATCGGTGGGTACAACAGTTCAAATACTAGCCATTTGGTAGAATTATTAGCTGAAAAGTTTCCAACTTATTATATTCAAGACGAAAATGAGTTGAATGAAGTAGGTCATTTAAAGCATTTTGACTATATTGGAAAGAAGATGAATACAACTAATGTATTTGAAAGGGATTTACCAAAGAAAATTATCATTTCAAGCGGTGCTTCTTGTCCAGATGCAGTAGTGGATAGAGTCATTCAGAAAATAATAAATTTTTACCCTAATTCTAGCACTGTAGAGCAAGTGCTGTTAAATTTTAATCTATGAAAAAAATACATTTCTTAGGATTTGTTTTATTTTTTTTAAGTAGTTGTGCGTCATCTGTAGTATTTACGGGTGACTCAGAAATAAGTAAAAAAAATATCATTAAATTTTCTACTCACCTAGAAACGGTAGTTGAGCAACACCAAATGCCCCACTTTATTGACCATGTAGAACCTAATTACAAAGCAGAGCAATTGGTCGGTATGATGGAAAATGACTCCGTTAGATTTGTAAACGAATTCTTCTGTGGCAATTCAACTGAAGACCAATTTATATGTCCTGATTTTGACAAAATCATTTCTATGGATTTAACAGAAATCAAGCAAGAATCTTCTGGTATTTATAAATTGACTTATAAAATAGTGAACACCATGGGCATTCTTTTAAATGTAGAAGTGTTCTTAAATACAAAACAAGAAAAATACACCTTATACAGCGCCGTAGGATAATATGGATTTTAAACTTGTATCAGAATATGACCCCACAGGGGATCAACCAAATGCTATTAAACAAATTGTTGAAGGCTTTGAATCGGGAATTAATTACCAAACCCTTCTAGGGGTCACAGGATCAGGGAAGACGTTTACCATGGCCAATGTGATCAAAGACTTAAATAAACCGACCCTTATTCTATCCCACAACAAAACTCTTGCTGCTCAATTATATGGTGAATTCAAACAGTTTTTTCCTGAAAACGCAGTAGAGTACTTTGTTTCATATTACGATTATTATCAACCTGAAGCTTATTTACCCACTACCGATTTGTTTATTGAAAAAGACATGTCGATTAATGATGAAATAGAAAAACTACGTCTATCTGCAACTTCTGCCTTATTATCGGGAAGAAGAGATGTTATAATTGTAGCTTCTGTTTCTTGTATTTACGGTATAGGTAATCCCGCTGAATTTGAAAACAGTATTATACCATTGGACGTAGGGCAGGTAATTAGTCGGAATAAGTTTTTATTGCGCTTGGTTGAAAATTTATATTCTAGAAATGATACGGCACCGGAAAGAGGAAACTTTAGGGTAAAAGGTGATACGGTAGATATATTTTTAGCCTATGTAGACTATGCATTAAGGGTTGTGTTTTTTGGAGATGAAATTGAAGAGATTTTCACTTTTGACCCTATGAATAATTCCAAACTGGAAGATTTTGAAACCATTAAAATATTTCCAGCGAACATTTTTGTCACCAGTCAAAAAACTATTAATAATGCGGTAGAGGAAATTGAATTGGACTTGGGTAAATACGTAAACTTTTTAAAATACGAAGGTAAAACTGTAGAGGCACAAAGAATTGAAGACCGTGTGACTTACGATTTAGAAATGATTCGGGAACTTGGTTATTGTTCCGGTATTGAAAATTATTCTCGTTATTTTGACCAACGCGCACCGGGCAGTAGACCCTTTTGTTTATTAGATTATTTTCCAGATGATTTTGTCATGATGATTGATGAAAGTCACGTGACCTTACCACAAATTAAAGCCATGTACGGTGGCGATAGGGCTAGAAAAGTGAATTTGGTAGATTATGGTTTTCGATTGCCTGCGGCCATGGACAACAGACCTTTAAAGTTTGAAGAATTTGAAATGATTACGCCACGAACTTTATATGTAAGTGCTACACCAGCCAATTATGAATTAGAGAAGTCGGAAGGGGTAATTATTGAACAAGTGATTAGACCAACAGGCTTATTAGATCCTGAAATTACCATCCGTCCCAGTGAAAACCAGATTGATGATTTAATGGAAGAAATTCACATTAGAATTGAAAAAGACGAAAGAGTTTTGGTTACCACATTGACCAAACGAATGGCGGAAGAGTTACAGAAATACCTAGACAAAAACGGTATAGCTTGTCGTTACATTCATTCAGATGTGGATACTATGGAAAGGGTTGAAATTCTCCGTCAATTGCGATTAGGAGATTTTGATACATTAATTGGTGTAAATTTATTGAGAGAAGGATTAGATTTACCCGAGGTATCTTTGGTAGCTATTTTAGATGCGGATAAGGAAGGCTTTTTACGTTCAGAACGGGCCTTGGTACAAACCGTTGGTCGAGCCGCTAGAAATGTAAACGGAATAGTAATCATGTATGCAGATAAGATTACAGATTCTATGCGGAAAACCATTGATGAAACCAATAGAAGACGAAAAATTCAACACCAGTATAATTTAGACCATGGTATAACACCATATCAAATTAAAAAATCTGTTGAACAAATCATGCGTCAAACCAAAGTGGCAGATGGAGACAAGGAAATCTCTGATTATAATATCCCTAACGAAAGCAGTATTGCAGCTGATCCAGTAATTGCTTACATGAGTAAGCCGCAATTGCAGAATGCTACTTTAAAAATTAAAAAGGAAATGCAAGCTGCTGCCAAAAAATTAGATTTTATTGAAGCAGCTAGACTCAGAGATGAAATGTATCAATTACAAGAAAAGTTAAAAACCATGTAAATCTGCATTTTAAAAAAGTATGAGCACATTATTCTTTTGTTCGTTATTTATTGGATGCACTTTTTCACCAATCCAATGATGATAAATAGGCACCTAGCTACCTACTCTATTCTCAACTATTTTGTACTTTTGAGCATCCCCGCATGTATATAGCATAGAATTAAAAGTCTAAAATATGAAATTGGTTATATTTATTTCATTGGTCCTCTTTTTTGCGGATTCAGGTAGTAGTCAAACTGGTCCGGGAGGTGTTGGTAATTCTACCAATAATGGTTTATGGTTAAAAGCTGATGATATTCTTCAATTAAACAATACAGCTGTGAGTTTATGGACTGATTTTTCGGGTAACAACAATGACGCAAAACAGAATTCAACTACAACACAACCTATATTCTTAACAAGTAGCAGTATAAATGGTATGCCCATTGTGCGTTTGGATGGTATAGATGATGAAATGGCTGTAGCTGATTCTCCTATTTTAGATGGTAATAGCGGTATTACCTATTACAGCGTAATACGACCCAATAATTTAGATGGGGAACCACGTGGTATACTAGGTAAAAGAATCACCTTTACGATTGATACTGAATATGCATACACTTGGTTTTTCTTTGATGGCAATAGGATAAATTTAGATGTGAACACACAAAACAATCGGTTTAATAGTGCACCAAGTGCTTATGCCAATGGGACTAATTACATACTTGGATGGGACTATGACGGCACACGTGCAACAAATTTACGCTGCAGATTGAGGGATGGAAGCACTGTTGTAAAAGTAGCTGCGGAATCAGGTGCAATAATGTCGGCAAGTAACCAAGACCTAGCAATAGGTGCTTTAAATGTAAATTATGGCCAATATTTAGGAGCAGACTATGCCGAAATAATTCACTTTAACCACTCTTTAGATTCTTTGGATCATTTATTAGTCCAAAATTACTTATCCGCAAAATATGATATAGCTATTACCCATAATGATTTATATGACGAGGACGACGCTGCCAATGGAGATTATGATTTTGATGTAGCAGGTATTGGAAGAATATCTCTAAGTGAAATAAACACAGAAGCCCAAGGTTCTGGAATTGTTCGCATACTAAACCCTACCGATCTAGATAATAATGAATTTATGATTTGGGGCCACAACAATGGCATTACACAAGCAAATGAAATTGTAGACATACCAACTTCCCTCGAAGCACGATCAGAACGTGTTTGGAGAGTAAGTGAGGTAAATGGCGGTAAGAGCGCTATTGATGTTGGCGCAGTGGATATTCGCTTTGACTTAACGGGACTAGGCCCCGTAACTGCTTCTGATTTAAGATTATTAGTAGATAGCGACAATGACGGTACATTTGCAGATGAAAATCCTATTTTAGGTGCAACTTTGGTAAGTGGTAATGTTTATCAATTTTCAGCGGTAAGCGCTATTCAAAATAATTTAAGGTTTACGATAGGAACCATTAATGTTTCCCAAACCCCTTTACCAATTACCTTAACTAAATTCACAGCAGACTTAATTAATGAAAATTTAGTCGCCTTAAACTGGCAAACTGCATCAGAAATTAATAACGATTATTTTACCCTAGAAAGATCCAGTAACGGTGCAGACTGGAATAGCTTTGAAAAAGTAAAAGGTGCTGGTAATTCTAGTACAACCATAAATTATGAAGCATTGGATAAAACTCCTTTCCCTGGGATATCCTACTACCGTCTTAAGCAGACTGATTTTAACGGGAATAATATATATTCCGAGAGTATAAGTGTGCTAATAAATACTGAAAACGATATTCATTTGTTTCCAAACCCGACCACTTACCTCCTTACAATTACTGGTAATGCCCAGGAACTTTCTGTGATTAACATCTACAATATGTTGGGACAAGATGTAACCAATCACATTCAAAAAACAGTGAAATCTGGGGCTGAAATACAACTTGATTTGTCGGAACTGGAGACAGGAATTTATTATATCAAAACCAAATCAAAGAGTAGTAAAGTAGTAAAAGAATAAGATACCTTTAAACTATTGCTTTTTGTTGGTGCAATGTACCGTACTTACTTTTTTAGTATTCCTGGATTTCCCTTTGATTTTGAGAGCTTTTCTGTGTAAAAAAGCCCCAACAATGGGTATACTTTTACATATACCTCATCAAAAAATAAAGATAAACACATGGTTTAATAGCAGTTACTTCCAAAGGCTTTATTTTTGTAATGCTTAAGATGAACTTTAAAAACAAAAATTATGTTTAGATTATCCATTACATTATTCATTGTCGCCATATTAGCAGGTATATTCGGTTTTGGTGGCATAGCTGCCAGTGCTGCAGGTGCTGCCAAAATTGTATTTTATATTGCAATTGTTTTATTTATTATCAGCCTTTTAATGGGTGGTTTTAAAAAATAACAAAATTCAATCAACTATTAAGCAACTACTTCTCCCTTTTTATTTTTCCCAAAATTGGCTATTTTTTTTTTCAACTTGGGAAAAATAATTTGGAAAGAACATGCTTATTACCAATGCAAAAAAAAATTCGAGAATGGCTACATTACCCCTAATAATTACAGGGTTTTTAAGTCATTATGTGTCAAAACCCAAAGCTCCACAGCCTCATTCTCTCTCCAATTTTGATCTCTTTTAGTTTTATCAGAAGCAGCTTTCACTGCTCTTTTCAAGCATTTTTCCAATTTAAATCTTTTACCATTCGCTAGTTCTTCTGCTATTGGATGTATTTCTGTGACATGGGTAATTTGCGCTAAATTTGAGAAAATGACCAACAATTTACCATCCGGTAAAAGTCTCTCTTTTGCATTTTTGAAAAAATCCGGAAATAAATTTTGGTCATAATAAATCGCCTGATCAATGCTTTCAAGTTCGTGTGATTCAGGTATCCAAGGGGGGTTAAATACAATCAACTCTGTTTGTTTCTCAAATCTACCGAAAAGATGACCGAAATCCAATTCCAATTTTCTGGATAATTTAGTAGTCCCCATAAACTCCTTTAAGCCAACAATAGCATTCGGGTTGGTATCTGTTCCAAATACTTTTTGAAAGCCATGTTTTATCATTTGAAAAGCAAGTACACCACTACCTACCCCAATATCAATGGCCGTTTTTTTTGGTCCTTCATAGCGCTTTAACCAATTATCGAAAAGAATTAAATGGTCAAAACGCGTAGGGAAATAAGTACCATAATATGGGTGTAATTTATTACGTAAAACAGGCACCGTAACACCATTAAGGTACCATTGCCAAGCACTGTTTAGACCTTGCACTTGCGGGAATGGCAGCACAAAGTTTTTTGTATTCGGATACAATTTTTCAAACCATCCGATAATAGGTGCCTTTTTCGCGTGTAATTGATGGTTTTTTATTTCTATTAAAATTAAATTTGAAAGGGTACGAAAGGCATTCCGATAAGCCCTTTGCTCCAAAAAAGTTTTATTGGGTAGCTTTTTGCTCAAGTGCTCTTGTAATTCTTTTAACAAGCCCAAGCCATTACTATAATTTCCTGTAATCATTATTTGATGACCATTTTCCAAACTAGCAATTGCTAGTTCAAAGTCTGTGTTCGCTTTAAGCAAACGAATGTCTTTTCCAATTTCAACACAAATTGGCTTATGAAGAATTAGATCTTTTATTCCTTCTGGAATTTGATTTGGCACTGCCATGTTATACTAAGTTAAGACGAATTGCAGTTTAATGAAGATAGCAAGGCGAAGGATGATTAAAGCGATTGGTAAGCACATTCCATCAGTCATTCATTAACTTGACTACTGGTGTTTTATAAATCAAAATAAGGACTTTATTTAAAAGAACCTTAGCCATTCGCTATACTGCCACGAAGGGATAAATCATATCCACAGATTAATAATTCTGGGACAAAGATACTTTAAAATAAAAAGACAGCAGTTGAAACAGTCTAAACAAAAAATTAGAAACATTGTTATTTAGAATATGACCTGCTTCAATCTTTAATAATTATATTTGGACAAGAAGAAAAATGTAGGCTTTAATCCATACACCAACACTTGTAATTTGAGCAATGAATTCAAATAAAAACATTTATATTATTACAGGTATTTTATTTCTGATAACTGCGGCTGTTAATTTAGAAATGCCTCTTTTTAAACAATATGCGGACAATGAAAACTTTGGTGTTGGCATGGTTGGTTTTGCTTTTGCCTCTTACATTGGAGGTCTAGTTCCTTCCGCTTTGTTATTGGGTGGTTTATCAGATAGAATTGGAAAGAAAAAAGTATTGTTAATCGCTTTATTGCTCTCTACTACTTCAGTATTAATCATGATTATTTACCCGCATATTTATGCTTTGTTTTATGCAAGAATTTTAGTAGGTAGTGCCGTCGCATTATCTATTTCAACTGGTAGTAGTTACCTCTCGGAGATGTTTGTAACCAACAAAGAGACTAATGCATCACTGCTTGTTGTAATTGCCACTAGTTTTGGATTTGGTGGGGGCGCATTATTTACGAGTATTGTTTTAGTATATGTTTCTACTTTAATTCCGATCACCTATTGGATTGTCTTGTCCCTTTCAATTCTTTGGTTATTTTTAACTTTAACCTTACCGGAAACAGAAACAGACCGCACAAAAAAAATAATTCAATTGCCTTTATTTCCAAAAGGTGCCTTTCAATATAATTTTTCAATTGCTCTTTTCTGGGCAGCAACTGGTGTAGTAATTTCTATTATTCCATCCCAAATAGCAAAATTTAATTTGGGTGCTTGGAGTGGTTTATCCTTATTTTTAATCAATGGTTCTGGTGCTATGTTCCTTCCTATAGCAAAACGAATTCCAATAAAGCAATCCATGACCATTGCCTACATATTACTACCAACCGGATTAACCTTACTTACTATTGGCAGTATATACGGGTTTTTAAGTTTAATTCTAATCGGCTGTTCCATTATTGGGGTTGTTTGTTATGGATTTGGATACTACGGTACCCTTGCCGGCGTTTCAAACTTAAATCCTACTGAAAAACCTAGAGTTGTATCTGGGTATATCATGATAGGATACTTAGGCTTTGGTATACCAGGAGTAATAATGGGTGTAGCTGCCGATAAGTATGGGATAGAAATATCCTTGATCGTTTATTTAATATTAACGAGTATTTTAATCGCTTTTTTAATGCGTTATCAAGCAAAAAAAAACCAGCCGATAGCGCTGGTTTAATATGATGACATGCATTTATCAAGCAACGCGATTGGCATTTATATAGTCGAGATAAGCAATGCCTAAATCTTCTTTTTTATTTTCAGTCAGTACTTTACCTGCCAGTTGAAAAATCTCATGTTCTTCTTCCTTTAAATGGTGCTTTACTTCATGGGCCAAATCTTTGGCCAGTTTTAACCAATGCGCAGAACTCATTTCAGTGGAATCCATTTTTTCAATTAATTCGTCCATTTCATGGTGTTCAGCAATACCATGCCGTGCTTTTTCTTGTGTTAAATCGGCTGCAATAAGTGGCTTGTAAAAAAATCGCTCTTCAGCATTGGCATGGATGGCCAGTTCGTGTTTTAATTTGTTGAAAATTAATTTTCTTTCCTCAGACTCTCCTGTTGTTTCAACTAATTTTGAAACAAGGTCTCTTTGAATATCATGGTCTTTTCTTAAGGTATTAAATATGCTTGTATTTTTCATTTTATAGTAGGTTTAATTGTTTGTATTATAGGATAACACCATCCGCCCAATAAACTAGGGCGAATGGCGTAAAAAAAGGCTTATTATTTACTGATCAAATGTAATTCATCTTCTCCCCCTTGCTCTCTAATCCACATTTCATCCTCTTTCAATCTTAAGATTTGATAAGACCTGTCGGCATCATCATTTTCGAAATCGAGTATTAAGGTTTCTTCACTGTCTTCAAATTTCCAGGTACCATCTGTTTCATAGTTAAAAGTGAAACTGCCAAATGAATATGCTGCTTTTAATTCTGCATTCCCATCTTCTGTAGTAATTAATGTATATTCATCATAACTATCTGTTACATCTTCCCCGTCATTATAAGCTTGTTCAATCATCCATGTATTTGCTACTCTTGCTTTTTTACTCTGTAAAGAAAATGCTGGTCCATCTTCATATTTTTTACAAGATGTTAAGCCAATTGTTGTCATTAATCCTAAAGCCAATACTAATTTTGTAGTTTTCATATATTTTTTGTTTTTTCGTTTGGTAATAATAATGCAGACATCTTGCCAACAGACATACAAACACATAAAACACTGAACAACATAAACGTAGACCTGTGCCAGAAAAAACAAATTTGATACATTGAGGAAATACCACCCCAGTTTGTGAAAGCCCTTTCCGGTTTTTAAGCCGGTAATAGAATATCGTAAGCCTTAATTTTATTATAGAGTGTTTTTCTATCGACTTTTAAAAGGGCTGCCGTTTTACTTTTATTGAACCCTGTTAACTTAAGCGCTTTTAAGATTGCTTTTTTTTCGGCTTCTTCAACCACTGATTTTAAATCTGTCAAATTTGACGCTGCAGTCGTAGGAGCCAAATTAATGGCTGGATTTTGAATTTCTACAGGAATATGATCTACTGTAATGGCAGTTCCTTCGCAAACTAATGCTGCCCTTTTTAATACATTTTTAAGTTCTCGAATATTGCCTGGCCAAACATACTGCTTTAAAATAACCATTACCTTTTTATCCAATTTAATTGGTGGTCGATCTAATTCATCACAGGCTTTAAGCAATAAAAAGTTACATAGGTTTTCAAGGTCATCATTCCTTTCTCTTAAACTAGGTAAAAGAATATTAAACTCATTTAACCTATAAAATAAATCTTCCCGAAATTCTCCTTTAGCTACTTTTTCCTTTAAATTTTCATTGGTCGCTACAATCACTCTGACATCAATACTTTTATCTTTCGTATCGCCAATTTTTTGGATTTTTCTTTCTTGAAGCACACGTAATAATTTAATTTGATTCTCGTAGCTTAAATTTCCAATTTCATCCAAGAATAGAGTCCCTTTATCTGCTGCTTCAAAGTGCCCAATCTTATCGGCTAAAGCGCCAGTAAAAGCACCTTTTAAGTGTCCAAAAAGCACACTCCCAGCCAATTCTTTAGGTAAGGCGCCACAATCTACGGCAATCATACCTTGTTTACTTCGTTTACTTGCTTCATGAATTCTTTTGGCTGCTACTTCTTTACCTGTACCACTTTCCCCTTCTATAACCACCGTCATATCTGTTGGTGCCACAAGTGCAATTAATTTGTTGATTTGCTTGGCACGCACGCCAGTTCCTTCCAAATAGGTCAGGCCTTTATTTTTTGATTTTTTAGGAGGAGAATTTTTTTTGGTAGATTTGGGATCAATAGCAATTACTTGTTCTTTTTTAAGCAATGCTTGTTGCACCGTGTGTAAAATTTCGTTTGGCAATATAGGTTTAATCACATATTCGAATGCGCCACGTTTCATTACATTTACTGCCATTTTCACATCTGAATAACCAGTAATGATAATGATTTCAGCAGTTGGACGGAGGATTTTAATCGACTGAATCATTTCTAATCCATCACGATCTGGCAATCTATAATCACACAATACAATATCGAAAGCCGTTTTTTTTAATAATTCCAAGCCACTTATTCCTGTGTATGCTACTTCTACTTGAAAGTTATTTTTTGAAAGAAACCTTTTCAATAATAAACAAACATCTCTATTATCGTCAATTACTAGAATTTTTGCCATGGAATTTTGCTATTTAGCACTAAAATAATAATTTAAGCAGTAGCTGCAAGGTAGCAGTTAATTATTTTTTCACTAGATAATGGTTTTGGAATAAACTCATCAATTTTCAAATCGTTTAAATGGCTCATATCTGATGGTGAAGTGTAAGCACTAATAACTGCTATATAGGGTTTTGGCTCCCCTTCTTCATGTACTTGAGAGATGAGTTCCTCTCCAGTTCCGTCATTTAATCTCATGTCAAAAAAAGCCAAATCGTATTGGGCTACTTTTAGCTTATCCAATGCTTCTTCCACACTATTACAAATATCTATTTTCGCTGCAAATTTTCGTTTTAATATGCTTTTAATTAAATAGCATATATCTACTTCGTCATCTACAATAATTATTTTTTTTATTTCTTTATTCGACATCTTTTTAGTTTTTCTTTCTAATTAAACTGAAAGTAAATTTTCCAAAGGTTTCCAACCAGGTACATATTTAGCAATAATTTTTAACAAGGCCAATATTGGTATGGTCAAAATCATTCCTACAATTCCTCCTATGGCCCCAAAAATAACAATTCCAACGATAACCATCAATGGATTAACCTCCACTTGCCCGCCCATAATTTTGGGGGTGATAAAATTACCTTCTAAAAACTGCACAACTGCAAATATACCTACAACACCTAAAGCGTACCATAAACTATCTTTAGTAAGCACTGCTATAGCGACAGGTATGGCAGCGGAAATAATAACACCAACATAAGGCACTAAAGTTAATAAGCCTGCAAGTATGCCAATAAAAATAGCGTAATCAATTCCTAGAGCCAGTAAACCAATACTGGTTAAAGTGGCCACAATCATCATCACATAACTCAATCCTTTTAAATATTGAATATAAACATGTTCTATTTCATTCAATATTTCATTTCCCATATGTTGTCTCTTATTTTCAAAACTTGTATAATAAAATTTTCGAATGGAAGATCTGGAGATCAGCATAAAAAAGATATAAATAGGACAACTTACCATAAATATTATTGCATTGTTTATGTTAATGATAGTTTCTGGAATTATGGCGATTACTTTTTCTTTAAAAGATGCAACTGCACTAAAAATATGCTCTCTGTAACTTTCCAGATTTATTGCTACCTTTTTATCAATGGCATCCACTGGATTTTCCATCACTTCTTGAACACCGAACATAGGTAATTCTTGTATTATCCCAGTTCCTTCGTATATAAATAATGAAATAATGGTTCCAACCACTATCACAAGAAGAAGTACCACTATCAAAGAAGAAGCAACCAAGGGTAATCCTATGCTTTCAAACCGCTTTACTAATGGATGTACGAACATGGCACAAAATCCACTAAATATTAATGGCATTAACACATTTCCCGCATAATAAATAGTCAGCACAATAATGCTCGTAATAATTAGAGTTCTATAAAGTCGTTTTGTCATCATACAATTGCTACTTTGGATTTATTTTTTAAACATTTTTTTATAAATTTTCACCAATACACTCCCCAAAAAAGACAAATCTTTCACATTAGAAAACAGGCTAATACTTTGCTTTTCGATAGAAAATACGTCCTCTATTTCCCCTCTATTTAAAATAGTTTTGATTTCATTAATCCGTTTAAGTTTTTGAAATTTTTCGATATTATCCATGCTTATTTTTTTTCGTAGGTAGAGAGGTAAATCCCAAATAGTAAATTTTTAATTGGTCTCAACAATAGTTTTTTGTAAAACAAGAGTAACAATACAAAAACTAAAAGATAGATTCCCATAACGATACCTGTTGCACTTAAATAATCACCCGTCAATTGCACTAGCATCATAATAGCCAGAACAGTGAACAAGGCAAGGCAAAAAGTGCCCATAATTACAATTAAAAACCAACTTAAAACTGCAGAAGAAATATTGATTGTTTTTTCTACGGTTTCCAGTCGTGCTGCTTCAATTTTAGAAGAGGCATAGTTTTCAAATTTGTTTAAAATCTTTTTTATTTTATCTGTCAGCCCCATTTTTATGATTTTTCAATTTCTGCTTGTAAGGCTTTTATTTCTGCTAACAAAGCTGCTTTAACTTCATCCTTACCTTCTACTAAACCTTCTGCTACGCGTTTTTTTAAGGAAGCTAAAATATCAGCCGGCTCAAAGGAATTTACTTTATTTTTAATTTGGTCTTTTACCTCTTCCGCTTTCCCTTTTAATAGGTCTCTTGTTTCCGTACCTTTGGCTGGTGCGAATAAAATACCTGCAATTACTCCCATTGCTACTCCTGCACCTGCTGCTAAAATTACTTTACTTGTATTACTTTCCATTTTTAGTTATTTTTAAGATTAATAATTAATTTTCGATTTAGGATGAGCAAAAAAAGTGCCTACTTAAATAACCCACTAATTAACAACACATAAAGATATCAAGCAAACCTTAAACAAACCAATTATGAGTAACTTTTACCCAAATTCATTGTAGGTTGGGGCGAGATTCACACAATTTAAGTAGAAGTATTCCGAGAATAAATCCTTTTTTTTAAAAACAAGTTTATCTTTAACTACACAAGCGAAAACGAAATTCAAATTGATGAAAAAAGTAAAATTATCGGCCCTTATTATTGAAGAAAGAGAAGAGGATTACTTATTACTCAAAAACTGCATGTCGGCACTTACTGAGTGGCAAGTTGAAACCCAATGGGCAAAAACATATGAAGAAGGTGTGGAACATTTTAAAAGTTTAAACATTGATGTCTGCTTTTTGGATACACATTTAGGTAACGAGACAGGAAGTGATTTTTTAAATGAATTGAGTCGTTTGAAAGAGCATATTCCTATTATTTTGGTGGGTACAAAAAACCAGGTTGACGAATTAATAGAAGATGATGGTGTAGATGATTTTGTAAACCGAAATACGATTTCCCCTGCGGTAATTTCAAAATCAATTAAATTTGCCACTGAAACATACAAACAGCAAGAATTATTAAGGGTAGAAAAAGAAAAGTATGTCAATTTATTCTCCAATAGTCATGAAGCTATTTTTACAGCAGACAAAAACTTTAAAGTAATTCGTTACAATGAGAGTTTTAAGAATTTGATGCAGTTAGAAAACATCCAGTCTTTTGACTTTAGAAAAATGATAATCAGTGATGATATTGAAATGTTATTTAAATCTATTTCAAAAAAAACTGGTAAAAACATACAGCGGGCAAAAATAAAAAATGGTGTTGGCAAAATTTTAGAAGTTTACATTTCTATTTCCACCATCTTATATTCAAAAGACGAAGCTAATTTCCAAGGTGTTATTCATGACATAACGGAATTAGAGATTGCAGAAGCGGAAAACATTAGAACTGAAAAATTAGAATTAATGAGTCGTATGGCTAGAATACTAGGGCATGAAGTAAGGAATCCATTATCGAATATTATGTTGGCAACGGAAGAAATGAAATTGGAATTTGGAGAAAGCGAGGATGCCAAAATGTTGTTAAACTTAGTACACAGAAATACAAAAAGAATATCTACTCTAATTGATAATTTTTTAAAAAACACAAGAAATTCAAAGATTGCCAAACAAGATATATTTATAGAAAATGCCTTAAAAAACGCCATTAACAACTGTAAAGACAGAATCACGCTTAAAAAGATCGATTTTATAAATGAAGGTTTAGCACAAGAATCAAAAATTTATGGGGATAAAGAGCAATTAACTATTGCTTTTACAAATATCATTATTAATGCCATAGAAGCGCTGGATCAAACTGAAAACCCCAAAATAATTATTGCACTAAATAGCACCTCTACAGAGGTTGAAGTAGGAATTAGTGATAATGGTATTGGAATGAGTCCTGAAGTGCAAGAAAACTTATTTACTCCTTTTTACAGTTCCAAACAAGGTGGTTTAGGTCTTGGTATGGCGAATACAAAAAACATATTTGATGTACACAAAGCTAAAGTATCCGTTGATTCTACTTCAAATGCAGGAACCCGATTTAAAATTGTATTTAAATTAAACCAATAAGTGGAAATATATTACCCATTTAACGGGTACTTTTTACACACAGCACATCATCTGAAAACAATAAACAACTATACTTCAACAACTTTAGATTAGGGCAAGATATTTTCATACCTAGTTGTATGAGAGAAGAAATAAAGATGATAGGAAGTAAATTGGATGATTGGTATGCAATGTTCATTAAAATGTTACCAAATATTTTATTGGCCATAGCGGTAAGTGTTGGGGTCTACTTCTTATCCAAAGGCATTAAAATCATATTTCAAAAATATTTATTGGCGAAATGGGACAACAAGGAATTAAAAGCAATCTTCGCCAAGGTATTACAAATAGTAATCATTTCATTTGGTTTATTATTTGCGCTGTCCATAGTTAACTTAGATAAAACAGTTACTTCTATTTTGGCAGGAGTTGGTATTGCAGGTATAGCTGTTGGTTTTGCTTTTCAGGACATAGCTGCTAACTTTATTTCGGGATTATTTATGGCTTCTAACAAGCCATTTACAATAGGAGACGTAATAGACACAGGAGCGATTTCGGGCACTGTTAAACAACTTAAACTAAGAACTACAGTAGTACGCACATTTCAAGGGAATGATGTCATTATACCAAATAATCAGATTTTTCAAAACCCTTTAATTAATTATTCCAGCAGTCCGGAAAGAAGAATAGATTTAGACGTTGGCGTTTCTTATGGTTCAAATTTAAGTCAAGTTACCCAATTAACGGTTGAAGCCATAAAGACTTTGGAAGGGATTATGCAAGATAAGCCCATTGAAGTTTTTTACAATGAATTTGGTGGATCATCCATTAACTTTACGGTAAGGTTTTGGACTGCAAATACACACGCCAGCAATTTTGTATTGTTAAAAAGTCAAGCAGTAGAAGCCATTAAAACAAAGTATGACGAACATCAAATTGATATTCCTTTTCCTATTCGAACACTAGACCTTTCTAAAAGCAAAGAAATTTTAGAAAGTTTAAACAATGAAAAAGCATCCTAATCTATTTTACATAAATAAAAGGAAGGGCAGACTAATATTTGCCTTTTTTTCATTTACATAAGTTTTTCTGTAACTTTAACAGTAATAGTTGTTCTACTTTTATTATTAAACTTTGTATGCATACATCTAAATACTTTTTTGTTACCTTCATTTTTAGTTTACTTTTTATTTCAACGACCTTAAAAAATAAGCAGAAAAACAATCCACCGCCTGGCACGCTTCAAATAAGTAATAATTTATTTATAGATAAGACAGAAATCACCAACTTCAGTTGGTTAGAATTCATGCATTGGACCCAGAAAATATTTGGTAAAAACGCGCAGGAATATCATTTTATCTTACCCGACACTACAGTTTGGTTAGATTTAGATAGCATTTACCATAACTATACTTCCACTTACTTAAGAAGTCCAAAATACAGAAATTACCCAGTAGTTGGCGTCACCTATTTACAGGCGCTCTCCTATTCCTTGTGGCGCTCGGATCGTGTGATGGAATTTACCTTAATAAAAAATAAAATAATCAAACCTAATAAATCAACTGCTGCAGATTCCACCTTCAGTATTACCAAGTATTTTAATGGCAATTATTTAGGCATGACACCAGACCCTAGGTTTATGTCTTACCCTAAATACAGTTTACCAACGCCACAACAGTATAAAATCATTCAAGAAAAATCAGACTCTATTAATCAAAAAAACTTGGCCCTATGCAAGCCTAAAACCATCAAAAAGGCTCCTTCACTTAACTGTCTTTGTCCATTGCACCAAATGGCAATATCTGAAAGCGAAATGGAAAAAAACGAAACCTTTGTGCGAAACAGTAATGGAGACTTGTGCAAAGACTTTTTTATTGCCCATTTAAAAAGTAATGTAAGCGAACTGACATTTATCCATGGTATTTTATATGGTTATAATTTTGAAAAAAGCTGTGAAAATCGCAGTAATTTACTTTGGCGGTCATCACAGTTAAAAAGTGCGACAATAGGTTTTAGAAATGTATGTTCTTACCAAACTTGGCATACAAAGCAACCATAAATAATGGCCCTAAAGATTATTTCCATAGCCATTTAGCTACATGGCTTATTTTTCTTATAAATTGCTGCATTACCGAATACTTATTTTGGGATTTTAACCTTACCGATAAATAAACAAATCATACATTTAATCTTAATAACCAAAATATTAATTGCTTAAAAGATAAAATTCATATATTTATAGACCATAACGACATAAAATCCCCACATTTTGAAATATTATTTATTTCTAATCTTGTTTTTTACTTGCTTTTTCAATTTTGGACAAAAAATTGAATTTACTGCTATAGAGAAAAATTGGATTGCAGCCCATCCTATCATTCATTTTGGTTACGTACCTGATTGGGCCCCTTATGAGTTTTATGAAAATAGCAAACATTCAGGAATCGTTAGTGAATATGTTAAAATAATATCTAAAGAAACAGGTATCACCCTTTTACCACTAATTGGCACTACATGGGAAGAAACCATTTCAGGACTAAAAAGTGGTACCATCAATATGGCTTCTAGTTGCGCCATCAATAAAGAGCGGAATAAATATTTAAAATTTACAGAACCAATCATATCTGACCCAATCATAATTGCTACTAAAATAAATGAAAATTCTATAGTAAAACTGGAGGATTTAATGAATAAAACCATTGGTTTACCCCAAGGGTTTTGGACCATTGATTTGATAGCTGAAGAATACAAAAATATTAAAATAGTAGAATACAAAACTATAAGTGAATGTTTGAGTGCCTTAAGTTTTGGAGAGATAGATGCGGTTGTCGGAAGCCTAGGCGTTATCAGTTATCAAATGAACCACAAAGGTTATACTAATTTAAAAATAGCTGGACCGAGTAATTATGACCCAGTTCAAATAGCCATGGCATTTACACCGCACTATGAAGTATTTAGGGATATTTGTCAGAAGGTAATAAAAAACATCAGTAAACAAGATAGAGCTCGAATCCGCAAAGACTGGATCTCCATTCAATACGACCATGCATTCAATTGGTCAAAAGCATTTGTTTGGCTTATCATAGCTTCCGGAGTCATCATTCTATTATTTATCTTATTTTATTTTTGGAATCGCTCTTTAACAAATCAAATTTCAGAAAAAGAAAGGGTACAAGGCGAGTTAGAAATTGCATTAAATGAAACAGAAAAACGAGAGAAAGAAAAGGAAATATTATTACAAGAAATTCACCACAGGGTGAAAAATAACTTGCAAATTATTATCAGTTTAATGCGCTTACAAGTCCGTTCCGATTTAGACGAAAAGACCAGTGCGGCCATGAATAAAACGATTGATCGCATCAAAGCTATTGCCTTGATACATGATAAAATCTATAATGCGGATAATTTGTCAAATTTCTCGACCCAAGAGTATATTGAAACCCTTGCCAATGAATTAATAGATAATTTTACTGCAGCCCAAAAAATAAAATTAGAAGTTTCAACAGCTGTTAAATACATTAACTTAAAAACCATTGTACCCATTGCCTTAATTCTAAACGAATTAATCACAAACAGTATTAAATATGGCTTAAAAGACAAGAAAACAGGTAAAATAATGATTCACCTTAAGGAAGAAAACAGCAAACTAATGATGATGTATTTCGACAATGGAAATTGGATTGAAAATAAGAATTCTAATAATTTTGGCACTTCCCTAATAGAGATTTTCACAGAGCAACTAGATGGTTTTTATGATTTAGAAAAAACGGATCACGGGACTACTTATCATTTTGAATTCGAAAATTTATAAGCAGTATAAAACGTGTTAAAATTTGGCTAATAAATGATAACATTAATTTAGTATTGGTTTAAAATTCAAAACCACATATTCTCTTTTCTTTACCATTGCTAAAAACCCCGATAAAGCAATGATAACAGAATATAAAAAATTTACAGAACCAGCTTCTGCTGAGTTAGAAACAGCAAGAACCATACAAGAAGGTTTATTACCAAAGCCTAGACATTTTCAAAGACTTTTTAATGACTCTTTCGTATTAGACATTCCGCTTAATATAATTTCGGGTGATTTTTATTGGATTGGCGCAAAAAACGACTTATCCTATGCGGTAATTGGTGACTGTACAGGACACGGTACTGCAGCCGCATTATTATCCGTATTGGCCATTAATTTATTTGAATATACCATCATGAATAAAGGTTTAAAAAAAACCTATAAAATATTACAAGAGGTAGATAAGCGTTTTATTGAAAGTTTTAAAAACATAGAAGAAGAAAACTTTGATAATCCTTGGATAGACTTATCTATTGTATGCATTGACAAGAAAAAATCGAAGCTATATTTTTCCTCTGCAAATCACAAATTAATCCATATTAGTAAACAAGCCGAAATGCAGGTTATAAAAGGCAATAAGTATCCAATTGGCGGGTGGCAAATGGAACAGAATAGAACATTTGACCCTCAAATAATTGATTATCAACCTGGAGATATTATTTTTATGGGGTCAGATGGTTTTCAAGACCAATTTGGTGGACCAAAATTTAAAAAATATAAATTAAAAAGACTCAACAACTTATTACAGTCCAACTTTAACTTACCCTTTAACCAACTAAAAACACTATTAGAATTTGAATTTAATGCTTGGAAAGGTGATAATTTTCAAGTAGATGATGTTTGTTTAATGGGTATTAAATTGTAAATTTTAGACATGACAACTGTGGCTAATCATTTGCAGGTTTAGCCTTACTTTTATTTTTGGCATAAAGGAGCTACACTTTATCCTAAATTAATCCTAAATTCAGACTTAATTTTACACAAAAAGTCCCATGAAAATACTTTTGATTGAAGACAATGAAGCACTTAATGAAAGCATCACCAATGCCATCACCAATGCTGGTTTTTATTGTGAATCAGTGTTCAATTATCGAATGGCAAGTGAAAAAATAGCAATATATGAATACGACTTAATTATCATTGACATCAATTTACCAGACGGCAGTGGATTAGATTTAATTAAGGCATCAAAGAAAAAGTCACCACTCACAGGCAACATAGTCATTTCCGCAAGAAATTCTACTGATCAAAAAGTACAAGGATTAGAATTAGGAGCAGATGATTATATCACCAAGCCTTTTGCCAATGCAGAATTAATTGCGCGCATTAAATCTTTATTGAGAAGAAGTAAATTTGATGGATCAAATATCCTTCATTTTAATGCCATAAAAATTGACTTAAATGAAAGAGTTACTTGGGTAAACGAACAGCCCATTAAATTGACGAAAAGTGAATTTGATATGCTCATTTTTTTTATCTCTAATGTAAATCGTGTACTCACAAAGGAAGCGATTGCAGAACACATCTGGGGGGACAATATGGACCTTTCGGATTCCTTTGATTTTATATATTCTCACATCAAAAATATTAGAAAAAAAATCCAAGAAAAAGGTGGTGAAAATTACATTAAAGCGGTCTATGGTATCGGTTACAAATTCACTGCAAATTCATGAAATTAATCACGAAAACATACCGCAGTACTTTAATTTGGTTACTACCTGTAATGTTGATTGGATCAGTATTTTGTTTCCACACCATTGAATATATAGCACATGAAGAAACGGATGAATTTTTAACGTACGAAAAAGATCGTTTAATCAAATTTCATAAGGAGCATAAAACTTTACCCGATTTTCATAAAGTTGCAGCAATATATGAAGTCGACACCCTACAACCAACCCTATTTAAAGACACCCTAATTTTAGAATTGGGCGACAATGAGATGGTGCCCAATAGGGAATTGCAATTTTCTATTCCCCACAACGACAAATATTTTACCATAGTATTGAGACATTTATTATTAGGTAAAGATGACATTTTAGAAGGTACCCTTCTCATTGTAGTTGGCATCCTGTTTATCATGGCAATTATGATTATCATCATTCTATATACAGTAAATAAAAGAATTTGGAAACCATTTCACCATACCTTGAGTGTACTCAATGCGTATCAAATAAAAAAGGAGATTCCAACCTTAGAAGACAACCAAATTGATGAATTTAACCAGCTAAATCATAGTATTATAAACTTATTAAATAAAATAAATACGGATTTCAACAACCATAAAGAATTTACCGAAAACATGAGTCATGAAGTACAGACTTACCTGACAATTATCAAACAAAATACAGAGCAATTAATGGGTCAGATAGCTGTAGAAAACAAGCAAGATTTGACGTTAATTAAAAAGACATACGCAGCAGTAAACGATTTAAATAAAGTCCAAAAATCTCTGATATTATTGACTAAAATAAACAATGAAGAGTTTCATGAAGTAAAGCAATTTGACTTCCAAGATAAATTAAAAGCTGCCTTGATAAGATTTGAAGATTTAATTGAAATAAGAAATATCAAAACCAGTATTAAAACAACTGTTTGTAAGGTAGAAATGGATCCTGGATTGGCCGAAATCATCTTAAATAATTTATTAAAAAATGCGGTCAAACACAACATAGAAAACGGCTCTATTACGGTGGAATTAGCGCAAGAATCCTTGACCATTAAAAACACCGGTAAAGTGATACCTGGCGAACCATCACAATTAATGAACCGTTTTATTACTGCAAACCAAGGAAACATGGGTATTGGTCTTGCTATCGTGCAACAAATATGTTTAAAGTATGATTTTACTATAAAATACCATGTGGATAATAAGGGAATTCATCAAATAATAATTTATTTTTAGCCATTGGCAAAATATCCCAAAATTCTACAGAATCTGTTTTTAATTTTGAACTATAATTAAAAAACACGATATGAAAACTACATTAAAAAAAGTAAGCTTAATCATTTTATTCTCCACTTCTGTAGCTGCATTTGCACAATACACAGGTCCGAATTCCACCAACAAAACGTTAACCGTTTTAGAGGTGAAGAAAAATGCCGCGCAATTAGATAAATCGGATACAAATGTTAAACTAAGTGGGTATGTCATTGAAAAAATAAACAAAGACACTTATTGGTTTCAAGATGCTACCGGTAAGGTATTAATTGAAATAGAGTCTAAATACTTACCCACCATTAATTTCGACGAAAAAACGAAGATAAATATTATTGCAGAAGTAGACTATGATGAATTAGAAGAGGTAGAATTAGAGGTAGAACACCTTGAGATTGCACTCTAAGTATTTATTTATTTTTAATAACCTACTACAACATTATCTCTATCATGAAAAAAATAATCATTAGCCTCGTGGGTCTTTTTACTATTTTTATATTTGGCATGAGTTTCATCCAAAAATCAAACCCATTGCAAGAATATAATTTAAATGCCCCAAGTCAAACTTATAACTTGCCTAAAATTTTAGAGGAAGTATCTGGTTTAACCGACTTAAACAAGGATGAAATAGCATGTATTCAAGATGAATTAGGAATTGTATTTATTTTCAATCTAAAATCCAATAAAATCACCAAAGAAATAAATTTTGGTGAGCCAGCAGACTATGAAGGTATTTCACATATTAATAATTCAATTTACATCTTAAGAAGTGATGGAGATATTATTAAAATAGAGGATTATACTGCAAGAAAAATAAAGACAAACTTAATAAAAACTGGAATTTCTAATAAAGATAATGAAGGCCTATGCTTCGACCCCAAAACGGGGTTGATGCTGATAGGTTCCAAATCTAAACAAACCCATAAAAAGGGGTTGGGTGACTTAAGGACTATTCATGGCTATCATTTGGATAACAAAAAAATGATGGACGAGCCTATATTGACCATTAAAATTAAAGATGTAGTAGCGTATGCTTTAAAACACGACATTGAAATACCCACTAAATCTAAAAAAGGTAAAACCAGTCACAAGGTAAAACTAGGAATATCCGGAGTAGCTATTCACCCAATAAACCACCACTACTATGTATTATCCGCTGTTGACCAATTGTTGTTGATCATAGATAGATCTGGAGACATCATTTACATGACCCATTTGCCAGAAAAAATATTTCCACAAGCCGAAGGCATTACTTTTTTAGAAAATGGAGACATGTATATTTCTAATGAAGGAAAGGATAAACCGCCGACTTTGTTTTTATTTAAGCCAAACAAATTTCAGGAAGATTGAAATAATTATGTATATTGATTGAAAAATAACCTCGTTATGAAGTCATTCACTATTTTATTTACTGCATTATTTTTCTATGGCCTAAGTGGTTTTGTTTCTCCTGATAATAATTTAAAAGACTTAATTGGAACTTATAGCGTATGTCAAATTGAAAACTATCCAGTTGCTTTAACTTTAAATCAAGACCTATCATTTACTTACCGCGATAAAACAGATTTAAGTAACCCAATAGTAGTTTCAGGAGCATGGTCTATGGATAAAAATACTATTATTTTAAAGGATAAGAATGGCAGTACAAATTTTCACCGTAAATGGAAATTAAAAAAAGACAATTGTGGAATAGCATCTAGAAAAGGAATGAGTTTCTATAGTTTGTGTAAGTTAGACAACTGTAAATAAACATAGAAATGAAATTTACAAAACTAATCCTTGTCGCATTATTAATCCACTCCATTACATCTTGTGCTAATCAGAAATCCACTATTGACATGCATGACAATGAAAATAGTTTAGATTGGCAAGGAAGCTATTCTGGAACATTACCTTGTGAGGATTGCGAGGGTATTTACACCACTTTACAATTAAAGGGTAACCAAACTTATATTTTAACCACTACTTATTTAGGGGGAGAAAATGAAACAGCGATTGAAAACGGTGAATTTGACTGGAAAGAAGATGGGAAAACGCTAGTTTTAATGGGAGAAGAAGGGAAGGAAAATAACCTATACCAAGTATTAGAAAATAAAATACTAAAGTTAGATGCTGAAGGAGAGAAAAATGTTGATACCCAAAGCGCGAATTACACATTACATAAACTAGGATCTCAATTCACCGATACTTATTGGAAATTAATAGAATTTCAAGGACAAAAAATCACAAACGAAATGGCTACGCATGAAGTCTATATTCAATTTAACACCTTAGATAATCAAGTAATAGGCAATGGCGGTTGTAATAACTTCTATGGAAATTACATGAACAACCAACCTTCCGAAATAAAGTTAAATGATATAGTGATCACTGAGATGACTTGTGTAAAACCTGGGATTGAGAATAAACTGATGCAAGTTTTAAACAGCATAGATAATTACAGCATTGAAAATGGCATCTTAAGCTTAAGCAAGGCTAAAATGGCTACTGAAGCGAAATTTGAAGCGAAACTAAAGCCTTAAAAAGTAAATTGCTTTTTTTATCCTCCCTCCTATTTGGTCACCTTTCATTATATTTTTCCGATCTTTATTTATCGCTTATAGATATTTAACAATAGGCAATGGTATTGGACTTGAAATTACAAAAATTGATATTAGAAAAAATCAGATTTAACGAATAATAAGTAAAAACAATTATTGCAACTTCCTGTTTTTCAACCTAATTTTTCCTTAAATTTGAGTTACATTTAAAACGAAAAGTTATGTGGTTTAAATTAATAATCCCCTTCACATTGTTGGCTTTATGTTTAGTTTCGAGTTGCCAAAAAAATAAAAGTGAAAATGTACAAAAACAAATAAAATCAAACCTCTTAGATGGTATTTGGAAAATTTCAAAATACAATGATGATGGTAAGAATAAAACAGAAGACTTTGCCGATTATGACTTCACATTTTTAGAAAACGGTACGGTCCATGCAGCCACAACAGACCATCATTATTTGGGGGATTGGATGGTAGCTATTGATGCGGAAGCAGAAAACAGTGATGACCCTACTTTTAATATTCATTTCGCTGACACTACTGACTTATATGTATTAGATGAAGACTGGTATTTACTTTCACAAACAGGAATTAAAATGGAATGGATGGTAATCATCAGCAAAAGTGGTGACACTGATTTTTTAACGATTTCAAAAAAATAAAAACATGACTCCAATCACATCTGTAAATTGGTTAAAACAGAACATACATGACCCGGCACTTGTTATATTAGATGCCGGAACAGACCCTTCGGATACTAAAATTATACCTGGAGCAAGGGTATTCGATTTGAAGCATAATTTTCAAAGGAAAAATAGTCCCTACCCCAACACGTATCCATTACCAGAACAGTTTGAGCTAGAATGTCAAAAATTAGGAATTCAATCTTCTAGTAAAATTATAATTTACGACCACAAAGGAGTATACACTAGTCCTAGGGTATGGTGGCTTTTTCAATTAATGGGGCATACTAATGTTTCGGTTTTAGATGGTGGTTTACCTGCTTGGGAAGAAGCAGGATTTAAGATAAGTATTGCAAAAAAAGAAATCACATGGAAAACGGGGGATTTTAAAGCCCATTTTCAACCCAATTGGGTAAAACATTTCGAAGACATCCAGCAACATGTAGACCAGCAAAAATTTAAATTAATAGATGCGCGTTCGAGTGGCAGATTTATGGGGACTGCACCAGAGCCTAGGGAAGGATTAAGAAGCGGGGCCATTCCTCATACGATCAATATTCCCTACACTACTGTATTAGAAAATGGAAAATTTAAATCCATAGACAAATTAACCCCATTATTTAAAGAAATAATGCATGAAGGTAGTAAAACAGTCTTTACTTGTGGTTCAGGTATCACTGCATGCATTATTTTACTGGCCAGTGAACTTGTTTACCAAGGGGAAAAAGCAGTGTATGATGGCTCTTGGACAGAGTGGGCTTTACACACAAAATAAACGAAGAAAACACAAAGGAAAGCAATCCTTTTTTTATTCGTTTTTTCGCAAAATAGTGTTAAATTTGTCAAAAAGCATACTTTTTCACGTCATTTTTTATGATTTTAGATGAAAAAATGCATTTTTTTATCACCTATCAGTTAGCTTAATTTTATTAATCCATTCATAATTCAACCACACAAATGAACGAAACAATACAATACAACGCCATCAATAAACCAAGTGAAATTCAAAAGGCTAAAATAGTAGACTTTTTATTTACCCATTTAGGAGAGTATGGTGACCCCAAAAAAGACATTTTAAAAGCCATTGAATATGCCATTAAATCTTTTGCTTCTTTTGGAGGTTTTGTGCTCACGGTAGAAGAAAATGATGAAATAAAAGGTGCAGTAGTAATAAATCAAACAGGTATGGGAGGTTATATTCCTGAAAATATTTTGGTATACATAGCTGTTCATGATACTATGCGAGGAAAAGGTATTGGTAAATTATTAATGTCAAGAGCCATTGAATATACCCAAGGTGACATTGCCTTACATGTGGAGGCAAAAAATCCTGCAAAAAAACTTTACGAAAAATTAGGGTTTACAAATCCGTATTTAGAAATGCGTTTAAAAAAGTAAAAAACCGTCTATGATGCAATCATCTCTACAAGCAATTTTACCAGCCTTAACTAAAATTCGGAGACAACTTCATGCCCATCCCGAGGTTGCTTTAACGGAAATAAAAACAACACAAACCATTATTGCTTATTTAGAAAAGCACTGTCATGGAAAAATAACAACCTTTGAACCATCCGGAGTGATGGTTGAGTTTGATAGTGATGTGCCAGGAGAAAGCACCATGATTCGAGGAGACATTGACGCCTTACCCATACAGGAAATTAATGATTTTGAATACCAATCAAAATTTAAAAATGTAAGTCATAAATGTGGGCATGATGGTCATACAGCCATATTATTAGGTCTGGCAAATTTACTCAGTCAAACTCCAATTGAAAAAGGTAAGGTTTGCTTGGTTTTTCAACCAGCAGAAGAAAATGGAAAAGGCGCTGCATTAGTTTTGGAAAATGATCATTTTAACACCCTCACATTTGACTATGTGTATGCCTTGCATAATTTACCTGGCTTTCCCTTACATCAAATTGTAATTAAAGAAAATAACTTTAATGCAAATGTTAAAACCCTTATCATTGACTTTAACGGTAAAACAGCCCACGCCGCCGAACCAGAAAAAGGCCATAATCCCTTTTTAGCAATTGCTAAAACACTTTTGTTTTGTGAATCCATTACTTTAAATGAACCTAGTAAAGCTAATTTCTTTTTAATAACGCCCGCTTATTCCAATATTGGACAAAAAGCATACGGTATATCCCCTAGTGAAGGCACCTTGCATTTAACCATTAGAAGTTGGGACCTCGAACTTTTCGATCATAAAATAGCGGCATTAAAAAATAAAATAAACGAACTGTGTAAATTTTATCATTTAAAAGTTGACTACCATTGGACCGAGGTGTTTTTTGCCAATATTAATGATATGGAAGCGACCAATAGGATTAGACAAGCGGCCAATGAAAATAAACAGGATGTTCATGAATTGGCTGTTCCATTTAAATGGGGAGAAGATTTTGGCTTATTCACGCAAAAATTTAAAGGAGCCATGTTTGGTCTAGGTGCCGGACTAGACTCTCCGGCATTGCATAATCCTGACTATGATTTCCCAGATGAAATTACCCATACAGGCATTCAAACTTTTTACAAAATCATTCAAAATAGCCACCATAAATAATGTCCCAAACCTCCTACATTACACTGTCCCGGTCCGCCCTAAAAAATAACGTGGAATTTATTCAAAACATATTGGGTACTACTAAATTCTCTTCGGTTGTAAAAGGGAACGCTTATGGACATGGCATCAAACAATTTTGTCCTTTAATTCATGAATTGGGCGTGGATCATTTCAGTGTTTTTAGCGCAGATGAAGCCCAAAAAATCAATGCCATTTTACCACATGTTTCCATTCAGATAATGGGGTTTATTCATGACAATGACCTGGAATGGGTAATTAAAAACAAAGTGTCATTTTTTGTATTTGAATCCGATAGATTAAACAAGGCAATTCAGCTAGCACAAAAGTTGAAAATTAAAGCTAAAATAAATATTGAAATAGAAACCGGAATGAACAGGACTGGTTTTCATGTAAATGAGTTTGATGCCGTAATAAAAGTAGCTTTAAAAGCAAAAAAACATATTATTATTGAAGGTATTTGTTCCCATTTAGCAGGCGCTGAAAGTATTTCAAACTATAAGCGTGTTAAAAGTCAGATTAAAACATTTTCTCAAATACAACATAAAGTCAAGGAAAATAAACAATACCATCCGAAATTTCATTTAGCTTGTTCGGCCGCAATTTTACAATATCCAAAAACAAAATTCGACTTGGCAAGAATAGGTATTTTACAATATGGTTTCTTTCCTAGTAACGAAGTTCTGGTGCAATACATAACCAAAAACAGCACCGACATTGACCCATTAAAAAGGGTAATTACGTGGAAAACCATAGTAATGGACACCAACACCATAGAAGCCGGTTCTTTTGTAGGGTATGGTACTTCCTTTTTTACAAATTCAAAAACAAAAGTTGCTCTTATTCCAGTTGGTTATTCACATGGATTTAGTCGCTCATTGAGTAACCAAGGAAAAGTATTAATCCGTGGTAAGCGATTAGATGTAATAGGTACAGTAAACATGAATATGACAGCCATAGACATTACAGAATGTCCAGAAATAGAAAAGGGAGATGAAGTGGTATTGATAGGGACACAAGGAGATAATTCAATTTCTGTTGCTTCCTTTAGTGACTTTAGTAACTTATTAAATTACGAATTATTAACCCGTTTACCTTCGGGTATAAAACGAAAAATTATTGCATAATGGCAGAATTAATCATACACGTTAACAAAATAAAAGACAATATAAAATCCCTTAGTAATTTTTTTGCTGAAAACGGGATAAAATGGAGTCTGGTAACCAAAGTATTTTCTGGAGACAAAGAATTTCTTAAAAATGTATTGACTGAGGAGGTAATCGCCAACATTAGTTCTGTTGGAGACTCACGTTTAACCAGTTTAAAAAACTTAAAAGCAGTCAATCCTAATATAAAAACCATTTACATAAAGCCTCCTGCTAAAATATATGCGGCAGATTTGGTAAAGTACGCCGACATTTCTTTAAACAGTTCTTATTCAACAATTTTAGCCATTAATAAAGCGGCAGAGAAAGCCAATAAAATACACCAAATTATTATCATGATTGAATTAGGCGAACTCCGAGAAGGTGTTCAAAGAGCAGACATCATGGATTTTTATCAAAAAGTATTTAACCTCTCAAATATTGAAGTCATTGGAATAGGTTCAAATTTAGGTTGCATGTATGGCGTAGAACCGACTTACGACAAGCTCTTGCAATTATCCTTGTATAAAGAATTAATTTCTGCAAGGTTTAGCAAGGAATTACAACTCCTTTCTGGTGGCACCTCCATTACGCTTCCTTTGGTAGAGAATAATGTGATTCCTAAAGATATTAATCATTTTAGAATTGGGGAAGCGGCATTTTTTGGTGTCAGTCCATATGACAATAAACAATTTAAAGATTTAAATATCGATACCTTTGAATTTTCAGCTAATATCATTGAATTGGAAGAGAAGAAGCTTATTCCCGACGGAATTATATCAGATGCTAACATAGGTCACACTGCTGTATACGAACAAAATGATTTGGGTGAATTATCTTTCAAAGCAATCTTAGATTTTGGGATGCTAGATGTGGATAAAAACGATATTGAACCTGTAGATAAAAGTATCACTTTTGTTGGTATTACTTCAGACATGTTAGTCATTGACCTGGGGAAAAATAAAACAGACAATGGAAAAGTGAAGTATAAAGTAGGAGATAAAATTCAGTTCACTCCTAATTACATGGCAGTTGCCAGATTGCTAAACTCAAAATTTATTGATAAAAAATATAATTAATATTAGTGAATATCGGCGCTTATTAATCCGCTAAATTCATTAAATTTACGAAAACAAACCTACTCTACTATGCGATTCGCTCTTTTCATTTTCATTTCTTTAATGTGCTTTTCTTGTGATCAAAAAAGAGCCGATTATAAAATAGAACCAATTGACTGGAACGCTAAAATAGCCAATAGAAATTTTGACAGTACCTATACCAGTGCCAAAACATACCTTTCTATTTATTCACAAATTTATGGCCAAAACGAACATAGGCTGCATGATTTAACTGTAACCGTAGGCATCAGAAATACAAGTGAATTAGATACCCTTTATATTGATCGGGCAGAGTTTTTTGACACCCATGGTAAATCAATCATGAAGTACATTGAAAAAACCATTTTTATTTTACCTATGGAAACAGTGGAAATAGTAATTGATGAAATTCAAAAGTTAGGCGGAACTGGTGGTAACATTCTATTTAAATGGAAAATGAATGCCGTGAACCCAACCCCCTTATTTGAAGCTGTAATGATATCCACTTCAGGACAGCAAGGGCTTTCCTTTACCACTCAAGGTATTAGAATTGATTAATATTTTTTTAGGATATTTTTTTGTTTACCACAGCATATAAAAAATAATAATCTGCTAATTATTTCAACTATAACTATGTAAATCTAATCCTTAAATTTATTATATTGCAGTTAAGCAAGTCTGCACAAATCTTAAATGACTTGCAAAATTGACCTCTTAAAGCATGAAAAAACCCCGTATCCCTGCTAATGAAGAAGCAAGACTAGCTGATTTGCAAACGTATGAAATATTAGACACGCTTGAAGAAGACGATTATGACTTCCTTACGAAAATGGCTTCTCAAATATGTGAAACAAAAATAAGTTTAGTTAGTTTAATTGATGACAACAGGCAGTGGTTTAAATCACATCATGGTATGGACGTTAGGGAAACCCCTAGAGACATTTCTTTTTGTGCACACGCCATCAATGATCCAAAAGAAGTGCTGATTGTCAATGATGCGCGATTGGATGAACGATTTGTTGAAAACCCAGTTGTTAAGGGGAAATCAAATTTAGTTTTTTATGCAGGCGTTCCATTGATTTCAAAAAAAGGACATGCTTTGGGGACCCTTTGCGCGATTGATGACAAACCGAAACAACTTTCTGAAGAACAAATTGGATTATTGCAATCACTCGCTAAACAAGTTACCAATTTACTAGAATTACGTAAGTCAAATATCCATCTTAAGTCTAGGAATAAAAGCTTAAAAAGCTTTTTTGACTTGAATACTGACCCTTGTATAATCATCCATGAAAATGGGGATTATTTTGGGGAAAATAAAGCCTGGGAAAAATTATTTTTAAATGACAAAAAAAAATCGAATCCACAAAACATATTTGATATAATTCACCCTAAAGAACTTAATACATTCAAAAAAAACATCCAAGAACTAGAATTTTCAGACAAACACAAAAAAATAATTAACTTATTTGAAAATACAAAGAACAAGTATACAAAACTAAAGTGGCAAGGTTTTAAAATTGATCATTTAATCTATATCATAGCACAAAACATCACTAGCTCGGAAGAAACAAAAGAGCAATATAGAGAATTACTTTCTAGAAATGAAGCCATCATGTCTTCACTGAACAATAGTACGCTAGTCTCTATTACGGACAAAAACGGTATTATCAAATACGCCAATGAAATGTTCACTAAAGTTTCGGGGTATGCGCATGAAGTATTAATGGGTAAAACCCACCAAATTATCAATTCTAAGTTTCATCCAAAATCATTTTGGGACAATATGTGGCAAACCATTTTAAGCGGTTCGGTATGGAGAGATGAAGTTTGTAACGTTGCCAAAAATGGTGATATATATTGGGTGGATACAGTAATTCATCCCGTTTTAGACGACAAAAATGAAATCACCGAATTCATTGCCATTCGATACCTGATTACGGAAAGGAAAAAAATAGAACAAAATTTAATTAAAACAAAAGAATTACTTTTAGAAACTGGGAAAATTGCTAGAATTGGATCTTGGGAGTATTATGTTGCAGAAAATGAAATTATTCTTTCAGACATGGTGAATGAAATAATGGAATTTCCCCTTGGTTATAAATATAAGTTTACCGGAAAACCACAATTTGAAGTACAAAACAAAGGTCAAAAAAGTATAATTGAATTAATATCAGAGGCTGGCGAAACTGGAGTAGAATACGACGAAGAAAGAAAATTATTTTCTCCAAAAGGAAATGAGCTTTGGATACGAGTAATGATTAAAACCGAAATTGTCAACGGCAAGGTAATCCGTGTTTTTGGAACCATGCAAGATATTCGTGGTAGAAAAGCTGCAGAAAAAGAGAAAGAATACCATACCATTTTAATGGATGGTTTATTCAACTTATCTCCATTAGGAATTGTATTAAATGACCTCGAAACTGGAGCCTATATAGAATTAAACAATAAATTAATTGAACCTACTGGATACACTAAAGAAGAATTTGTGAAATTGAGTTATTGGGACATTACTCCAAAGGAATATGCACCATTAGAAGAAATTGCTTTGCAGCAAATGAACGAATTGGGTTATTATAAAACTTTTCAAAAAGAGTACATTAAAAAAGACGGTACCCGCTACCCTGTAGAATTAAGAGGGGTAGTAATACAGGATACAAATGGGAATAAAAAAATATGGAGTTTTGTAGAGGATATCACAGAAAGAGTGGCTACAGAAAAAAAATTAAAAGTAAGCGAAGAAACATTCCGAGGTAGTTTTGATTATGCTGGAATAGGCATGGCATTGGTGAATGAAAAGGGAAATTGGTTAAAAGTAAATAAAAAACTAATTGAAATGCTGGGGTACGAAAAAGAAGAGTTATTGAAACTAAATTTTCAAACCATCACACATCCTGAAGATATAGATGCCGACTTAGAATTAATGGCACAATTAATTTCAGGCGAGATAGATCATTACCAAATGGAGAAAAGATACTTTCATAAATCAGGACACTTTATTTACACTATTTTATCAGTCTCCATGGTAAAAGACATGAAAGGTAAGATACAACACTTTATTTCCCAAGTGGTAGATATTACAGCTGCTAAAAAAGCAGAGATTAAATTGAAAGAACTATTTTCTAAAAACCAAGCTATTTTAGATGCCAGCACAGAAGTCACCATTATAGGGACTGATAATGAAGGAATTATTCAAACCTTTAATAAAGGAGCCGAAAATATGCTTGGCTATACCATGAAGGAATTGGTAAATAAGCACTCTGCAAGCATCATACATAAAAAGGAGGAAATTATTTCTAGAGGGGAAGAATTAAGTGCCACTTATCAAAAAAAAATAAGTGGATTTGATATTTTTATTTATGAAGCAAACAAATTTGGATCTGACGTAAGAGAGTGGACATATTTAAATAAAAATGGTAATGAGCTTACCGTCCTTCTTAACATAACACCAATTCATACTGATGGACGCATAATAGGATACTTGGGTATAGGTACAGATATCACCGCTATTAAAAAGGCGGAAAAAGAGTTAAAAAACATACTTTCTTTGACCGAAAATCAAAACGAGAGATTACAAAATTTCGCCTACATTGTCTCCCATAATTTAAGGAGTCATTCCGGCAATTTAACTAGCCTTTTAGAATTATTTTTAGACGAGAACCCAAAATTTCAAGAGCTAGAAATAATTCAAATGTTAGCCTTGTCTGCCAATAATTTAAAAGATACCATTTCACATCTTTCTGAGGTAGCATTATTACAAGATTCATCCCAAGAAGAGTTTTACCCCATTCAATTGCAGGCCAGCATTAATAATGCCATTAACAATGTTTCGGCACTCGCTATAGAAAAGCAAATTGAAATACAAAATAATGTAGGTTCAAGTATAACTATTTTAGGCTTGAATGCGTATGTAGATAGTGTACTCTTAAATTTTTTAACGAATGGCATAAAATATCGCGCGGAAAACAGAAAAAGTTTTATTAAATTGAGCTCCAAAATAGAAAAAAAATATGTGGTACTTACTATTGAAGACAATGGATTAGGAATTGATTTAAAACGACATGGCAAAAAATTATTTGGCATGTATAAAACATTTCACAAGCATGAAGAGGCAAGAGGATTAGGACTTTTTATAACCAAGAACCAAATTGAAGCAATGGGTGGTTATGTTGAAGTGGAGAGCACAGTAGACCAAGGTACAACGTTTAAAATATATTTTATTAATGAAAAAAATTAAAAAAATCTGTATTGTTGATGACGACCCAATTCATATATACGTCGCAAAAAACTCTATTAAAAAAGCAGAGATTAGTGAAGAAATCATAGAGTTTGAAAACGGAAAAGAGGCTTATGATAAGTTAGTGGAAATGCATGAAAAAGGGGATTCCTATCCAGATGTAATTTTATTAGATTTAAATATGCCGATTTGGGATGGCTGGGATTTTCTAGATGAATTTTCAAAATTAACCTTTAACCATAAAATCGCTGTATTGATTACTACAAGTTCAAACGATCCTGCAGACCAAAGAAGAGCTAAAAAATATAGCATGGTTAACAACTTAATTGTAAAGCCAATAACCATGAATAAATTAGTAAAAGAACTCGAAAAACTGGATCAATCTTTTCAATAACTACCTGCACAAAATATTATTTCAAGCACAATACAATCCAGGAAAACTCTGATTGTATTGTGCTTTTTACTGTATTTAACACTTGTGCAAAATCCATTAAAACTATTTTACTGCTGAATTTTAAAAGTAAATACCTCTTTATCCATTAATAACCTTAAATAATAAATTCCCTTTTGGGAAGCCAATAATTCTATTTCAAATGAATTTGGCGATTCTTTGTTCCACAGAAAAGGAATGGCTTGGCCCAGTGCGTTGTATACATTAATTTGTGAAACATTGCGTACTTCTTTTCCTGAAAGGATGAATCTCTGATCAATAATGGGATTTGGATATAGTTGAAAATTTTCTTTCATCCAGTTTTCAACTGACAATCCAACAATTGTTTGACAAGTAGAAGTGTCCTTACACCCGCTAATCAGATCTGTGAAAATCACCGCATAATTTCCGTTTTCAGTAGGGGAATAAGAGGGACTTACTGCCCCTGGAATGGCATTTCCATTATCACATGTAATCCATTGGTAATTATAACTACTATCTGCCACAGTTAACGTAAAGCCGTTCTGAGAAACAGTGGTATTTATAGGGTGATAAGCATAATGAGTAGTTAAAATACTATCTCCATTGCACACATTCATTAAAGTGTCTATAGCAATCCAATCATGTAACCATTCGTTCCCGTTCCAATATGGCCCGCAACTTACTTCATTTGTGGTAGCTGTATTTTGAATTTCACAATCTTCTAGACGCCATAATTCAATTCCTTGTGCACTATCAAGGGCGGTAAAATATAAGTATGGTCCAGCCTTTTTTAAAGTGGAAGGATTATAAAAATAATCTGAACCAGAAAATAAACTACGAACCATTTGTACTTGAGAACCATCATACTGAAATAATTCTATGTTATTTGATAAACTTGAATCGATAGCCGCAAAGTATAGTTTATCATTGAATATTTCAAAACTTCCTCTTAAATTAATTAGGGTATCATTTGCATTAAAATTATGAACCATATTTATATTTACGCCATCATATTCCCATAAATCAGTTCCATGCACACCATTATTACCAAGGAACAATAATTTACCCTGAAAAGAGATAAAATCGCTAGAAACACCTCTGGAATCTCCTGGATATAGATCCGAAATTAACGCCAAATTTAACCCGTCGAATGTTTTTAATTCTTGACCATGAATGGTATCATATGCCACAACTACTAATTGATTGTTATACTCTCCTATATAATTATTATCAAATACAGGCATTCCGCCAACCATGTTTTGAATTGGAATATTATTCTGGATTTTGATAATAGAAGTACCATCATATTTCCAAAAATATTTGAAATGTGTTTCCGCTGTCGAATTATCATTTAAATCGCCTCCAATAAAATAAATCTCATTTTGGTAGGATTTTAAATAAAACTGATGACTAGACCCTAAATCAAAATTACTTGGCATTGCTAAAGCAGTATAGGCATTACCATCATACGCTATCAAAGAATCGTTTAGAATAAAGTAGAGTAAATTATTATGTATTAATAAATTACTTTTTAGGTTCGTATGATATTCAAAGTCATGCACCATACTTACATCCATACCATCATACATCCATAATTTTGTATCCAAACCATAAGTTGCATTCGTAGTGTCCTCTCCGCGAAAATAAAGCATACCGTTAAATACCTGCAGCACATCAGGATTTATCCCATAAGGATTTTGTTGGCCATTACCCATTGTAAATGAACCTGTGTGGGTATTTTTAACTAACATACAGGTATCCCCATCTGTTTTCCACAATTCATTCCCATGAACACCATCATTAAATGCATAATAATACCAGTTGTTGTACCATGCATTTTTATTGTACCCCCTAAAAACCTCAGCACTGTTCGCATTAAAATAATTGGAAGCCAAGGGAGGAAATGGGGCATTCGTGATTAAATTTACATCCTGCACCATAAATGGTTGCGCATTTAAAATACAAGAAACAAGTATACTTAATAATAAAAAGTAATTCTTCATTTTTTTAATTTTACGGTATTAATGAAATCTCATTTGCATTGTGCCATAATATATTAGGACCATTTCCTGGTGGGCCATACAAATTAAAATATCCATCAGCATTCAACTGTGATTCTACTATTGTTCCACTATAAAAAGGAGCCAACATGGTTGTCCATGGAGAATTTGTGGAAAAACAAGCGTATCCAGGAGTATTAAATACCGTTTGTACACATGACCATACAAAATTACCAGAAGTAAACCATGTAGGATAGCCATAGGGTATATAAAAGGAAAAATCTGCAGGGCTAGCATTTATCACCTTGACTTCCCCTGGATAAGTAAAAAAAATTGGATCAGATAAATAATACTGACTTATTCCAGTGCTAGGATGTGCAGAAATAAATACGCGCACACAAATGTCCTCATGATAGGAATCGTTTGTAATCGTCAAGCTACCTCCTTGACAAAATAAAGTTGAATTAACCCCTACAAATAGATAGATAGATAGATATATAGATAGATTTAATCATTTTTTTAAATTTTTATGTTTACGCATCAAATATAATAAAATTATAAATATAAACCTATACATATCAACTAATTACTTATATTACCCTGATAAAATAACAAATCCGAAATTATTCAACTTATATTTGTCGAGTGACACAAGAATTAGCTTTAGACATATTAAAATCGGGAAGAAATGTATTTTTAACTGGATCGGCAGGTACAGGGAAAACTTATGTTTTAAATCAATTTATCCAATACCTCAACAAGTATAAAATTTCTAGTGGAGTAACTGCTTCTACTGGTATTGCAGCGACGCACATTAAGGGGCAGACTATACATAGTTGGGTTGGCATGGGAATTAAAAATCAAATGACAAGAAAAGACTTACACTTTTTAAGTTTAAACAAAGCCCTCCTAAAAAAAATTGAAAAAACTAAGGTGCTCATCATTGATGAAATCTCCATGCTTCATCTTAATCAACTTAATTTAGTTGACCAGATTTTACAATATTTAAAAGATAACCTATTACCGTTTGGTGGTATTCAAATAGTATTGTGTGGCGATTTTTTCCAGCTACCTCCTATTGGTCAGCCATTCGAAAAAAGTAGAGATAAATTTGCTTTTATGTCTACAGCTTGGGTAAATGCAGCGTTCAACATCTGTTATTTAACCCAACAATTTCGTCAAGATAAAAACGTCCTTAGTGAGGTATTAGGTGCCATTAGAAATGCGAGTGTAGATAAGGATATTGAGGCACATCTAAAAAAGAAGTTAGGCGAAAAACAACTCGAAAATCCGCCCATACAACTATACACACACAATGCAGACGTAGACAGGATTAACGAAGAAGAATTAGATAAAATTGAAGAAAAAGTTAAATATTTCTGGGCAAAAACACATGGTAAAAAAGAATTAATTGTCACCTTAAAAAAATCTGTCATAGTGCCCGAAAGATTGAGTTTAAAACTAGGTGCTAAGGTCATGTTTGTCAAAAATAATCCTGATAAAGGATACATTAATGGTACACTTGGTAAAATCATTGAGTTTTCTGAACTAGGTCTCCCAGTAGTAAGAATTGCCGGTAAAAAAGAAATTATTGCTAGTCCCGAAGAATGGTCGATTGACGACGACAAAGGGACCTCCTTGGCCTCATTTTTACAAATACCATTGCGACTAGCATGGGCCATTACCGTTCATAAATCCCAAGGAATGACCTTGGATTCCGCCACTTTGGATTTGAGTAAAACTTTTGAAAAAGGACAAGGTTACGTGGCATTATCCAGACTAAAGTCCTTAGAGAAAATGAATTTATTAGGCTTTAATGCTACCGCATTGAGCATTGAACCATTAGCCGTAAAGGCAGATAAAAGATTTAAAGAATTATCGGCGGAATTAGCAGAAAAAGTGGACCCTGCAGATTTAAAAACTGAAATGGAAGCTTTTAAGATAAAAGCCAAAGCCCTGAAATTTATCAAATAAAAATTGTATTTTTACTCAAATCGTGACTTATGAAACGTGTAATTTTACTTTCTTTCTTATGGTTACTATTGCATAATAGTCATGCACAAGTCACATGGGCTGATCAAGCAGCAGCAGTTTTTTATGCCAACTGTACCCAATGTCATAATCCAAATGGCGTAGCACCAAATTCTTTTTTAACTTACGCAACAACTGCTAACTACGCCCCTTTAATACAAGCATATGTAAGCAATAACATGATGCCCCCTTGGTCGGCAGATACTTCTTTTCAACATTATTCCCAAGAGAGAGTATTGACCCAAACTGATAGGGACATTATATTAGATTGGGTAATGGATGGATCATTAAGTGGTGATTTAAACCAGGCTCCTCCTCCACCAGTATATAACAACAACCAACAATTACCAGGTGCGCCAGATTTAGTAATAAATGCACCGACTTATATGAGCAAAGCTACTAACTTATCAGATGATTATGTTTGTTTTGTTATTCCTTCTGGCTTGTTACAAGATAAAAAAATAAAAGCATTTGAAATTATACCCGGAAATTTAGAAACGGTACACCACTGTTTGGTATATAAGGATTCCTCAAATAGTGCAACTACCGACAGTGTTGGCGGTAATTGTGGCGGTCCTTCTGCTGGTGAACTAATGGGCGCATATACACCTGGGTCTACCCCCATCATTTTTCCTGCAACAAATAATTTTGCAAGTGGCATGATATTAGAAGCAGGAGCCGATATTATTTTAGCCATGCACTATCCCGAGGGCTCTTATGGGACTTACGACCAAACTAAAGTACATTTTTATTTTTATGATGAACCCACTCCGAATTTTAGAAAAATATTTGCTAGTCCAATACTACAAAACTGGTCTTTTAATATAGCTGCAAATTCAATCGATACGGTAGAAGCAACCTTTAACGGTGTGGTAAGTAATTTTACACTCCTCAGCGTTTTTCCACACATGCATTTGGTAGGCAAACAAATAGAGTCATACGCAATTGCTCCTAACAATGACACCATTCCATTTATTCGTATTCCACATTGGGATTTTGAATGGCAAGATTTTTATTGGTTTGAATACATGAAAAAAATTCCATTTGGCGCTCAACTATACGCCCGAGGTATTTATGACAACACCGTAAATAATGAGCACAACCCAAATTCACCACCTCAAAATATTAACCCAGGCTTAAACACTTCGGATGAAATGTTCTTGGTCTATTTTCATTTTATGGTCTATGCACCAGGAGACGAATATATAAATGTGGATAGTTTAACCAATCAATTCTTGAGCAAAAGCGTTGTTTTGGAATCGAAATCTTCAAATATTACGGCCTTTCCAAATCCATTTCACGATTTTACACAAATTGCATTTACCCTAAATGAACCCAAATATGTAAGTCTATACATCTACGATTTACAAGGTAAATTAGTGAAAAATTTATTTGAAGGAAACAAATTAAGCGGTTCACATCAGATAGCATGGCATGGAAAAAACGAAATGGGGACTGCAGTAAGTTCTGGTATTTATTTTTATTCCATCCGCATAGATGGGCAACTCTTTAACGGCAAATTAATTTATCAAAATAACTGATAAATTTGATTGTGTTTAATGCGTTTTAACGCTAAATTTGTATCTCCTAAACAAACTAAAAATGACCAAAAATATTTACGATTTTGAAGTGAAAAATATCCAAAGTCAACCTGTCCAATTATCAAAGTACAAAAATAAGCCATTCTTAATTGTTAATACAGCAAGTCAATGTGGATTAACACCACAGTTTGAGGGATTAGAAAAACTGTATAAAACATATAAAGACCAAGGATTTTCTATATTAGGATTCCCTTGTAATCAATTTGGTGGGCAAGAGCCAGGCACTGAAAAAGATATTCAAGAAGGCTGCATGATTAATTATGGCGTAAGTTTCGACATGTTTTCAAAAGTGGATGTGAATGGTGAAACAGAAGCCCCTTTATTCACTTATTTAAAAGATAAAAAAGGATCGCTTTTAGGTAAAAAAATAAAGTGGAATTTCACCAAATTTTTAGTAGATCAAAATGGTAAAGTAATTAAAAGGTATTCTCCTATAACTAAACCAATGACCATTAGTAAAGACATAGAGAAATTACTGCAAGATAAATAAATTCACCTAAAATAATAAGTTTCCTCTTTCACTTGTACAACCTTAAACAATAGATACCAACATGTTGATATCTATTATTTTTCATGTGAAATAAAATTTTATTTTGTTTTCAGACAACCCTTAGTACATAAAATATGTTTTAAGGGTATAAATCCAAAGATTATGAAAACAAAAATATACTTATTGCTTTTTTTAATGGGGACAATGCCAATGTTGGCAAGTGCACAAACTAGCACAATCACCTCCATAATTCTTGACTCCACACAATACCAAGTGTGTGACACCACTTATTACATTAACATCTCACCACAAGGTACTGATTATAATTCCACCACCTATGGTAACTTTACCTTTTATGGTTCCAATGTAATTAACTCGGTTTACAATGCAGAAGTGATATGGGGAGACGGTGATACTACTTTACATACCGGAACTGCAGTAACAGTTGGAACTTCAATTATTTGGAATGTTCCAATTTCACATTTATACGCACAAGATGGAATGTATACTATTACCGTAAACTTAACAGACCCGACTAGTAATACTACCGTAACCTCTATGTTAGATGTTACTATGGGCGTATGCTCTGCTTGGTTGAACCCACTCGCATTTTTAGATTGCAATAACGACGGTATAGTTGACAGTACAATTACCAATGGCATACCTATTACTATTAGCAATGCAAATAACACTTACACGAGTACTTTAACACCAAATGGAATATCTTATTACAATGTAATTCCCGGTAATTATACCATAAGCATTGACCCTAGTTGGTTGAGTGCAAATAATTATTTATTATCTAGTATTACTCCTTCTTCCATTGATTTTGGATTCAATAATTATGTAACTTCCTTTTATATTGACCTGATTTGTGACCCATCACAGTTTATCGATTACTGTTTAGATGGTACCGCTTTTTGTGATGCAAACAATAATGGTGTTTTAGATTCTACAGAAACTGTCTTAGGTTCAGTCCCATTGACATTACTACTACCTAACGGTTCTATTTATACAGAGACAACGGATCCAAATGGATTGTATTCATTTAATTTTTTCGACAATTCAGTAACTGGTGGTCAACTTATTGTAGACCAAAATTGGCTCAACGCAAATGGTTATTATAACTCTAGTTTCTTTAATGATTCTCTTCCTCCAATATTCTGTGGACTTAATGCAGAAAAAAATATTCCAATTATTTGTGACACCAATTCATTGAGCGTAGGCTGTATTAATGGTTATGTTTTCTGTGACGACAACTTAAATGGCGTATTAGACAGCAACGAAACAATACATACAAATGCACCTGTTATCTTAGAAGGAGGTAACTTTTTAATTACGGTATACACAGATTCAAACGGATACTATTCATATACTGGATGGCAATTTGGTATTGGTGACGTATTTGTAAGTGTAGATCAAAACTGGCAAAGCAACAATTCAGCTTTTATGAACGGAAGTGCTATTTTAATTAACAACTTAAATTGTGCCAACAACAACCAAGTAAACTTAGGTTTAAATTGTGTCACAACTGTATCATGTGCTGATTTATGGACTTCGGTAACACCATGGATTGGTTACTACCAAAACACGACTAATTCTGTTTATTTAAAATACGGTAATTACGGATCTAGTGGGCCAGGTAACTACACAATAACCCTAGATTACCCTTCTGGAGTTACGCCAGTTACCTCTTCAATTAACAACCCGAACTATACCATTTCAGGAAATACTATTACTTGGACTTTATCTTCTAATTCAAGCTATATGTACCACACAGATGTAATTTACTTTAATACACCTGCAGGAATTGTTGACAGTACTTTCCATGTGTTTAGTTCTACTATTTCTTCAGGAACGAACGATTGTGACTCCAGCAATAATTACAGTACATTAGGTATGTATGTTGGAAATTCTTATGATCCAAATGATAAATCAGTGAATAAACCATTAATCGTGGACCCATCTGTGCAAGATGAATATACTTATGTAATTCGTTTTCAAAATACAGGAACAGCGCCAGCACAAGATGTTTACATCATGGATAGCTTAAGTTCAAATTTAGACCTGAGTACTTTTAAATTAATTGAATCTTCTCATCCTATGCAATTGGTTGATTTAGGCAATGGCATCCTAAAATTTGATTTTCCTCAAATTTGGTTACCAGACAGTACAACCAATGAACCAGCTAGTCATGGTAATATAGTTTATAAAATTAAAGAAAAAACAACTTTGGGAGAAGGAGATATAATTGAAAATACCGCACATATTTTCTTCGATCAAAACCCTGCAATTGTGACTAACACCACTAAAAACATCAACACAGTAGGCTTGGGAATTAATACAATTGAAACGATAGGTTTTAATCTATATCCTAACCCTACCGCAGGAGAATTAAACATAGTTACCGAGCAGAAAGTAGCTGTAATTAATGTGTTTGATTTAAATGGTAAATTGCTAATGAACTACACAACGAATAATGAAATTACTAAGCTGGATGTTTCGCACTTAAGTAACGGATTGTATACCATTCAAGTAATATCAGATTCAAAATCTTCAAGTACTTTATTTATGAAAAGATAATAGATTAAACATTTATAACAATTAAAAAGGCTGTTGCAATTGCAACAGCCTTTTTTTAGTTAATGTTCGTGACAATGTACTTCGTAAGTAGTATCGTTTGCTGTATTATGAAAACCATCATTCTCAATAGCTTCTAAATCATCTCCGCAAAACTCACCTAATTCAATTTCTTCATCATTATAATCATAATGACATTCTGCACATTTATTACATGAGCTAAATAATACAACTGCAAATCCAGTTGCTAAAAGTAGTGTTTTCATTTTTTTTGTGTTTTTCATATTTACTTGTTTACTTGATTAAATTCATATTTCAATGAAATATGAAAACTCCTGCCAGGTTGATATATACCCAAACTTTTCAAACTTGAAAGATGCGGAATATATGCAGTATTAAAAATATTTTGGATATTGAAACTTGAACTGAATTGATTTTCATTACCAAATTTGAAATTAAAATTTAGGTGATACAAAGCGTAAGATTTCGATTTACTCTCAATAAACGAAACCCTATTCTGAGCGGCATAATACGTATGTTGAATTGCAATATTTTCAATTTTAAATTTAGTTTTCATATCCAAGTCAAATCTGATTTGATTTTTTATATTGAAAGGAGGAATTAAAGGTAGCGCTTCTAATTGCTGATCTTGTGCATACATCAAAGTTGCATTAGATTCAAAGTGAATCCAGTGCATGGAATGAGGATGAAAGTGAATGGCAAAATCTGCACCATACAAAGTGGCATACTCAGCTTGGGTATATTCAAAAACTTGATAACCATCAATGACAGAAGCTGTAGGCTGAATATAAATAAAATCATAGATCAAATTAAAAAATGGATTGATCGTAAATTCTAAATCATGGAACTTGGTCGCCAAATTAAAATCTAATTGGGTCGCCTTTTCAGTCTCCAAAGCAATATTACCTTGTTCAAATCGATTGGATCCATGATGAATGCCAGAAGATAATAATTCTGAGGTAGAAGGTGCTCTAAAACCACTAGTACCATTTAGTCGTAAGTCAAGATGCTTCGTTAAGTACGCCACTCCTACGGCATAATTCATTCCTAAATAACTGTCCTTAAATGCTGTAAAATCGCCTGTTTGAGTGGTACTGATATATCTTTGATCCATCCTTCCTCCCGCTTGAAAGCGCCAATTATTATAATTAATATTAAACAAACCATACCCTCCAATATCCTTTGTAATCGCATCCGGGATCAAATACTCTACCGCAAATTCACCATTTTTATTTTGTTGTAGCATCCCTTGACTTCCAAAAGTAAAAAATGCATAGTCTTTTATTTTAAATCGCCATTTAAATTGATACAATGAATTGTTAAGGTGCAAAATGATATCTGGCGTCAATAATTTCTCTTCATATTCATTCAAGTGGTTTATGGTGTGACCTAAAGTGAAGAAGAAGGTACTTTTTTTAAAAAATATTTTTTGTTCCAATGAAAAATAATGATTTTGAATAACTTGAGCCGGTGAATTTATTTTTCTTGATTGTTGACTAGTTTCATATGTTTCTGCGGTTGTCGCTACATCATGAGAATGACCTGGCAATCCTATCCTTGCCCTATTGAAATCGTAATTGAATTTTGCAACCCAATTCTTGTGATTATATCCCAAAACAACCTTATTGGCTACTTGATTCACCCTGGAATTCGACAAATAATTTCCGTTTGGTAATCTATAATCAGCATGATTACTGTAATTTCCATAGACATTTAATTTAAATTTATTTTTAGAAAACCGATAAGCACCTGTACTATTTGTCCCCATTGTATTGGTATTAAAACCAGTTTCAAAACTAAAAGATTGTGTATTATTCTCGACAAATTTTTCATCTTGAAAGAATAAAACACCACCCAATGCATCCGCTCCATATAAAAGAGAAGCGGGACCTTTTACGACCGAAACATCTCCTATTCCCAAACTAGTGATCGGTAAACCATGGTCACTGCCCCATTGTTGATTTTGAATCCTTAGTGAGTTGACATAGGTAACTACCCTACTACCACTCAAACCTCTGATGGAAGTTTTATTAATTCCTGGTCCCAAGGTGGTAACATCTACGCCTGGTAAGTGTGCCAATTTTTCACCGAGTGATTCATTTTTCAAAATCGATAATGATGCTAATTCAACCGTTTGAATACTGGTTATATTTTCCCTTTGAATACCCGTCTCACTGCTCACTATCACCCGATCTAAAACCCTATGCTCTAATAAAAGCTCTAGTCTCAAAGTATCATCAGCTTGTATAAAATACTCCCCCAATAGTGGATGGTAACCAGTATGCGTTACCTTGACAATATAGGATGCATTTGCCATTTTTTTTAAAGTAGCTACACCAGCTTCATTCGTTAAAACACTCACCCCTAACGCATTGATTTGGATCAATGCATTGGGAATAGCTTGCTTATTTTCGTCTACGATTAGTATATGTGATTCTTGATCCTGCGCTTGCGCTAAAAAGTTAAGACCAAAAAGAAAGAGTAAAAGAATATTTTTCATAGATTTGCAATAATGTTGCAAAGATAAATTATTTTGCAACTTTGTTGCATAGTTTTATGGAGAATTTATTAACAAAAAAAAACATTAGAGTAACTGATTTTAGAACCAGTGTGTTAGAGATATTCTTGAAGTATAAAAATGCAATTTCTATTACTGTAATCGAAGAGAATTTAGAAAAATATGATAGAATTACCTTATATAGAACGATTAAAACTTTTCTAAAAAAAGGTTTAATTCACGAAATAAATGTCGCAGGGGAGAGTACAAAACTAGCTTTATGTGGACAAGAGTGCATGCCTGACAATCACCAGCACAATCATTTACACTTTCATTGCAATCAATGTCTCAATGTATATTGCCTACCTATTCCCGACCCTCACAAGGTAGAATTGAAAAATTTTAAAATAGACGAATACGAAATAATCGCAAGTGGCACTTGTAATAATTGTCTTAATCAAACCAACCTTTCTTCTTAAAGTAAAAAATGATACTGATTACCATTACCGCCATAATTCCTAATAAAATATAGTATCCATTTGCAGTATTTAATTCCGGCATATTTTTAAAGTTCATGCCATATATTCCTGCCATAAAAGTAAGTGGAATAAAAATTACAGAAAGTACCGTTAAGGTCTTCATCACTTCATTTAGGCGGTGACTTTGAATGTTAAACATTAAATTAATTGAACTTTCTAATTGTTGCAAATCAAAATCAATGTCATCTATCATAAAATTAGCTTGCTCTTTTAACTCACTAAAATAATTAGTCTCAAAGTTTTCTAACTGAATTTTATCAAAACGATTAATGGCATCTCTTAAGGAACTAATGGCTTTTTTAAGTATAAATAAATCCTGTTTATTATTCTCTAGTTTTACCGCAAATTCAGGACTAGGTTTAACATTACTCAAATCTTTTAAGTGCTGTATTTTTTCAAATAAAACTTCATAAGTTTCAAAATAATTATCAATGATTGCTTCAATTACCAAATAGAGTAAATAGTCGGCATTTTTCTTTCTAACCACCCCTTTATTATCAGAAATTCTTTCACGAATATGACCAAAATAATCCCCTTTAATTTCTTGTATACTCCACAAGAAATTAGGACCGCAAACAAACATCATTTGCTCGCTCAAAAACTCCTCATTTTTATAATGTATGGCTTTAATCGACATGAATAAACAATTGTCTAATTCAATCACTTTATTCCTATGATCGTCGTCGCTTAACAAGTTAATTAAAAATTCATCTAAGCCATTTTGAATAATTATTTTCTTAAAATCATTGTCAAAATTTAACCCATAAATATTCAACCATTGTACACTCGTAGATTTATAATCAAAAACAATATCTTCTACTTTTTTATATTCATTTTTGCTGTAACTCTCTATGGAATACGTATAGCTTGAGGTTGTTTGTAAAACATTGTCAGATTTATTGGCTTTATTTTTTTTGGGTGATTTACTCATTTAAAAAAATTTATTCGAATTGATTTTATAGAAAACAAGGTAAGTAATTATTTTCATAAGCACACCAAAAATCAAAAGTCCTAGCCTACTGCGGTAAGACTTTTGAATATTTCATCATTTATGGTCCGCGAAGTAATTGTGTAGGATAGAGCGCATTTCGGAAGGACCATTTGCTACGGCCTCCACTTCTGCCCAAATAGCTGGAACAATTAGCGATTTTAAAGGCTGCTCTACTGCTATAACTTGATCAAAAACTTTTAATAATTTTTTGTCCCACACTTTATAATATTTCAACAAATCATTTGGATAAACCACTTTGCGTTTTGTCCCTTCATCAATCCCCCGAAAAGGAGCAGAAATATTTAAATAGCCATAATCATCTGTTAACTGTTCTCCGATTTGAATGTCACGTATGGCAATTTCAAAATCATACGCAGTGGTCAAACAATTTGAATTAAAACTATGGTTAACATATCGCCCATTATCCCAACACAAAACAAAGTTTCCATTGTTATTTCTGAAAGTATAATAATCTAGAATTTCTTGGTACATGGGGTCCATACTTTGGAACTCCAAAGGGGTAAACTCTCGGTCTAATTTATCCAACACCCAGGTAATGGTACCTGCAGGAATAAATTCGGTGGCTACTACACCGTAACCGACTTCTCTACTAATGAATTTTAATTCAGTTTTAGGATAAATCATATATTATAAGAATAAATTACTTGTGAAATCCTTGCTTTAATTTTTCGAAAACTTTTTCGAGCAAGTTAATACCTACTAATATAAAAAGGGCTAACAAAGTTAAAAACAGGGCCGACTCAGACTTACCGATACCTATTAAACAGCCAATTCCAGCTAGCAACCATATGATAGCTGCGGAAGTAACACCATGTATTAATCCGTCTTTTGCTAAAATTAATCCCGCACCTAAAAACCCGATTCCAGAAACAACTTGACCAATTACACGGGAAGGGCTTGCTTCATTTTCAAAAGAGCCAGCTATTACCACAAAGGTATAAGCGCCTAAACAGACCAAAATACTGGTTCGAATTCCTGCAGGCTTACCCTTTACCTGCCTATCTACCCCAATTAAAAAACCGCATAAAATAGCAACCAAACAACTTTTTAAATCCAGTGGAGTAATGTAAACGTTAATGAACTCAAACATCTTAAAATATTTAAAAAAATCGAATAAATATATCTATTTTTTTAATGTGTGACTCCTTTATAATAAAAAATATATTAATTTTAAACACTTGACTAACTACCATTTAGAGTAACTATAAAAGTAAATCAAAACTAAAAGACCAAAAACAATCATTTTTTCATCTAAAAATCTAACTAAAATCAAAAATAAACATTCTTTAAAATTAACTATCTTTATATTATGATTAAAGACACAAAACTAGCCGTACTTATTGACGGTGACAATATACCATCTAGATACATTAAAGAAATGATGGAGGAGATTACCAAATATGGTACCCCAACAATTAAGAGAATATACGGAGATTGGACCCAGCCACATTTGAAAAAATGGAAAGATATATTGTTAGAAAACGCCATCACACCCATTCAACAATATGGCTATACTACAGGAAAAAACGCGACAGATTCGGCCATGATCATTGACGCTATGGATATACTTTATTCCGAAAAAGTAAATGGATTTTGCCTAGTGTCATCAGACAGTGACTTCACGAAACTGGCAACCAGGTTAAGAGAAGCAGGAATGGAAGTGTATGGCATTGGAGAAAAGAAAACACCTAACCCTTTTATTGTTGCTTGTGATAAATTTATTTATTTAGAAATACTACAACCTAATGAAGAGATTAAAGATGCAAAAAGTGGTAAGACAACTAAAGTGAAACGAAAATTTGATGCCATTACACCACAAGTAATAAAGTTTTTAAGAAATACCGTTGCGGATGCTGCTGATGAAGATGGATGGGCATTTCTTGGTGATGTAGGCTCATTAATTATGAAGAAACAACCAAACTTTGATGCTAGAAATTTTGGATTTGACAAATTAACGCCTTTATTCAACGCCATTAATAAATTTGAAATTGAAGAAAAAACCCAAGGAAATTCAAGATTTAAATTGATTTATGTCAAAAATAAATAACAAAATTGTACCTAAAAGTTTAGGTGCAAAATTCTTTTATTTTATATTTTTATTGTAAATTAGCCACAAATTACTATAGATGAAAAAAGTTATAACTTCACTTACAATTCTTTGCTTAGCAATGGCAATTACAAGTTGTAAAAAATATGGATGTACGGATCCAATAGCAAATAATTACGACGGGAAAGCAAGAAGTAACAATTTACTTTGCACCTATGAAGGAAGTTTAATGTTTTGGTATGATGAATACATTAGAGATTCATTAGACAAAAAAGAAGGCGTTTTATCTCTAGAGTATTATGTAGAAGATATACAAATTGATTCATTAGAATTAAATAATCCTCAAGAAAAAGAACCCTTGTGTGGTAAGTCTGAAATAGCGACCTACGAAACGAAAAATTTAGAAGGCTCCAATCAACGTTTTGTTAAATACAAAATCTTTGATCAATTGGACCAATTAATTTATAGCGACATTGTTGAAATGAAAGCTGGAGAATGTGTTGGGGTTAGATTAAAATAAGAAACTATTAATAAAATAAAAAAGGGGACAATTCACGTTGTCCCTTTTTTTTATTTATATATTTGCAGCTCAATTTGCCCTGGTGGTGGAATTGGTAGACATGCCACCTTGAGGGGGTGGTGACCTTATGGTCGTGCAGGTTCGACTCCTGTCCAGGGCACCAATTATAAATGAAGCGTATCTTTTCTGAGGTGCGCTTTTTTTTATGGTGAAAAACATAAGTCTTCCTGTATGGATAAGATGGTTGCACATAAATATGTCATTCACCTACTATTAAATAAAATGTAGTAGATAGGGAATTATCTATTGCTTTGCCCTAGTTTTAATCTCCCTTCTGCATCTGCTTAATCAGGTGTAATAAGTAAAGTTTTTCTGCATAGAACACCCCCTTCTCCTTTTCTATCTTCCTATAAATGAATCCCATTACTTTGGTAAAACAGGTACGCCATAATCCAATTAGTAAATATAGAAATGGCATCAAAAACAGACTTCTTATACGTATAATGGTAACATACAAGCCATAAAAAAAACCGGTTGTTTAACACCGGTTTTTACTTAAAATATCATGTGCGAAATTTTGTTTAATACTTTACAATTCTTTTCGTTGTTTGAAAACCGTTTTCACGCATCTGCACAAAATAAATACCTTTAGATAAATGACTAATATCTACCAATTCTTGGTTTGTAATATTTATTTCCTGCACAACTACTTCTCCCATTTGATTATAAACCACAAGATTTAATTGCGCATATTCGCCTTTAACTTGAAAATAATTTACAGATGGGTTTGGAAAAAGTTGTAACATTTCTAAAGCATTAATATCCTCTACACCATTTACAGTACCACTTCCTTGAGAACACAAATAATAATTACCATGCATGGTTTTTGTCGTTCCATTTCCAATTGGGTCTAAATAGGATTTTAAAGATTGAATATTGCCTGAACCTACCCAGTTATAAGACATTTTTCCATATAAATCTGGTTGTGTTTGTCCGCCTGCAGTCACATCATTACATTCTGAAAGTCCGCCTGAAAGTTGTCCAATCACTAAACCTTCGGCGTTATACAATGGAGAACCAGAAGAGCCGCCCTCATTTATACCATGTCCGTTTGCTGTAGCTACCCAATACACTCGCCAATGCGTACCATTGGGTGAGGTAGTCCATTTAGAAGAAGTTAATGCAGTTTGGTAAGTATTTATTTTTTTATAATCGCCACCTGGATGGTGAATTCCTACTCCACTATTACTGGTTACATTATTCGCATCCCAACCAGCAAAATAAGGTGCTTTTGTTTCATCTACCATATCATTCAATTCTAATAGAATATAATCTGAGCCTAAAATGCCTCCGTCTGTATGAGAATTCACCAATTTAGTGGCCCCCACTTGGGAATAATAATCATGTGCAAATCCACTACCACAAAATTCTTTTTGATGTCTAAAGACAAATACCCATTGGTTAAAGTCTGCGGCAGATGCCCCATTATCGTTATCATCTGTAGCGCAATGGTGCGCCGATAATATATAAGGGGTACAATCTTCTGCAGTATTATTCAATAAAGCACCAGAACAAAATCCGGTAGCCCCATTATTTTTTACAATTAGTTTCACCACGGCGTCTTTTTGTGGCACCCAATCATCTCCTTCGGAACAATTTACGTCTATTTGGCAAGACCCAGCACGTTCATCTCCTTCAGGTCTTAAAGGTTCAATCATAGTATAAAAACCATTTACCCCTTCCACATTCAGTTTACAAGCACCTTTCACCGATTTTGGCTCATAATATTCCAAATATATGGATTCTCCCACTACGTATTCCGTAGCATAATAGCCGCTTTCAGGGTTATTTTCACTAGTAAAAACATCTAGTATTTCCTGGTAATTTTTGGAATAAGCGAATAAATAAGCACCAGGTGGAATAGAAAATTCATTAAAATATAAATTTACTGCCAATGCGTTTGGTACCGTCATTTTTAAGCGCCATAATTTATCACCGTTTGGCAAGTCAAACCACGTACCTGAATTACTTAAATTTAGATCTGTGGTCTTCACAATACCTGCTCGATCCATTCCAATAGAATTTAGCGCATCCTCTGCAAGTCGTTTTTCGACCATCAAAGGGGTGGTAATATACACATTCGTTTGTTCAATATTATATACGTTTTCGACTAAAGAATAAGGTCTTAATTCGTTAATTTGTGCAAAGCCTTGGCCATAAAGAAAAAGTAGAAGCAGTAAGATTGTAAATTTCATGTATTTATTTTGGACTAAAATTATAAAAAAAATACTAAAAAAACGTGATTAATCCATGTCAATTAGCCAATCCATTAAATGAATGCTTAATTTCAAGGCATCATATTTGTTATACCTAAAAATAAAAAAAACATGTTAAATAAATTTTCAATCCTCCTTTTTATCCTCCTTCCATTTTATTCACTTAGTCAAAACTCAAACCAAGCGGAAACAACTTTGAAATTTCAAGAAGTATTTGGGTATTTACAAAGTAATTATGTTGAAGATTTTAACGGTTCAACAATTACTGATGCAGCAATTGTTGCCATGTTAAAAGAATTAGACCCCCACACCTACCTTATTCCAAAAGCACAGGTAGAATCTTCTAATAGCCAAATCAATGGTAGTTTTGTTGGCGTTGGTATTCGTTTTCAAATAAAAGATGACACATTAATGGTGGTTAACACCGTTGAAGGTGGTCCATGTGAAAAAGTTGGGGTTCGAGCTGGAGATAGAATCTTAATGGTTGGGGAAGAAAAAATTGCAGGAATTGGTCTTAAGAATGCAGATGTACGAAAGCACCTCATGGGTGAAAAAGGAAGTACAGTGGTGTTGGGAATCAAAAGAAGAGGCGAAAAAGAATTATTAAGCTTTGATGTGGTAAGAGATAAAATCCCATTGAACTCTGTTGCCAGTAGTTATATGGCTTCTGAAACAACGGGATATATAAAGGTAACTTCCTTTTCAAGAACAACCCCAAGCGAATTAATGGAATCTATTGAGACATTAAAACGTCAAGGAATGGAAAATTTAATCTTAGATCTAAAAGGAAATGGCGGCGGACTTTTATCTGTAGCTAAATTTATGGCAGACCAATTCTTAGATGATGAAAAGTTAATTGTTTACTCTAAAGGAAGATCATACCCAGAAGAAAGATATGTTGCAGATAATAAAAACTACCGTGGCAATTATTATGGTGGAGAGAAAAAAGGTGCATTTGAAAAAGGAAAATTAATTGTACTGACGGATGAAAGTTCGGCTTCGGCTTCCGAAATTGTTTCAGGTGCTTTACAAGACTGGGATAGAGCGTTAATTGTTGGAAGAAGAACATTTGGTAAAGGTTTAGTCCAAAGACCGTATAACCTTTCTGATGGCTCTGTAGTTAGAATTACCGTTGCCCGTTACTATACTCCTTCTGGAAGATTTATTCAAAAACCATACGAAACTGGTGCAGACGAATACTACGCAGATAGAACCAATAGATTTAAGAATGGTGAATTTATGCATGCCGATAGTATTAAACTACCGGACTCTTTAAAAGTAAAAACATTAAAATTAGGAAGAACCGTGTATGGTGGCGGCGGAATTATGCCAGATGTTTTTGTACCTTTAGACACCTTGGAAGTTACTCCTTTATATAGTCTAATTAACAGAAAAGGAATTATTAATACTTTTGCTTTAGATTATATTGAAGGTAAAAGAGCAGAATTAAAATCACAGTATCCTGAGTTTGATGATTTCAAAAAAGCCAATATCACCAATAAAGAATTAATGGATTCATTTTGGCAGGCTTGTGAAAATGAAAAAATTGAATTCAATGAAACCGAGTTTAAAACTTCGGAACACCTGATAAAAACACTCATCAAAGCAAGAATTGCTGCAAATCTTTGGGACTTTTCAAAATTCTATGAAATTTATAACATAGAAGAAGATGAGATTTTTATTGAAGCCTTAACATTAATTGAAGGAAAATATTTGAATAAATTAAAACTAGATTTTTAAATTTGTAAAAAGAAAAATAAATTATAGCATGAAAAAAACAATTTTATACTTATTCGCTGCTGGTACATTAGTAGCATGTTCTGATTCTAAAGATGGCGGGAAAAGCGTTATTCAATTCTCTGATGCAGATAAATCTGAAATTTCGGCGGATCAAAAACCAACCAAAGGCCCTCTAAGTAAAATCACCTCTATTGAATACATGGAAGTAGATCATAATTATGGGGATGTTTTTTACCCAAGTGATAACAAATACACTTTCAAGTTTAAAAACACTGGTACAGAACCTTTAACTATCATTAGTGCTAAGGCATCTTGTGGATGTACAGTACCTAGAAAACCAGAAGCGCCAGTTTTACCAGGAGAAATTGGAGAAATGGATGTTGTTTTTCAACCTAAAGAAGGACAAATTGGACAAGAAGTCACTAAAAGAATTACAGTGACAGCAAATACACAACCAAGTCAGACTTACCTGGATATCAAGGCGAACGTCGTTGGTGGCATGTAAAAAATAAAAAAAACGCAGTTTTCTGCGTTTTTTTTTGCTTTTCATAGTGCTAATCCATTTAAGTTTTATAATTTTGCGGCGGGCAAGTCCTTTACGACCAGCTCCTGCTGAATCCCCCAGGATGGGAACATAGCAAGGGTAAGTGGTTGAGCGGTGCGATAGAGGTAGCTTGCCCACTTTTTCTTTTTTATTACTTTCCATAATACTGAAAAAGAGAAAAATCACGCTAACCACTTCATTTCAAAGTTAGGTTACCCCATCAAAACACCAATTTACACATAGACGAAAGCAGCACTCCCACTTATAACGGATGTCTTTACCATAACTTTTTTTAGCAGCCCATGTAAATATTGGAGGAAACATGCCATAAAACACGTTTTTCCATGAACAGTTTAATGTAAGTCCCCCTTTCCCCCCCCCTCTCACTTAGCATTAATAAATCAAGACAAGACCAAAAGTACAATTATCATTATTGAACACAACCAGGAGTATACCAATGTAAAGCTTACTCATATTTTAAAAGCACAGGTCTCCGCGTTAATTGAAAAGACCAATACAGCAGTAAAAGAGTCAATCCTCAGCAGCATTAAGTAACCGAAAAGAATAGAAGCTTTATAAAAAGGGAAATGAAAAAATTGCGGATGCAATAATCCCCTGAAGTGCCATTGAAATTACTATCTTTGAATTTAGCGAATATGAACATATGAAATATACCATTACCTACCACAATCCACAAAACCAATACATAAAAATAAAAGCTGTATTTAACATTGCACAGAATGACAGTACAACTTTAAATTTTCCAGACTGGCGACCAGGAAGATATCAACTTGGTGACTTTGCTAAAAATGTAATTCAATTAAAAGTTTACGATAAACTTAACACGCCACTAAAAACAAAAAAAACGAGTAAAAATACTTGGCAAGTCGATACGAACCATTCAGAAATCATATTTGTGGAATATTTATATTATGCCGCAGAATTAAATGCAGGTTCTACCTATATAGATGAGCAACAACTATACGTTAACCCTGTAAATTGTTTAGTTTATATTATGGACCAACAAGGATTACCTTGCTCATTGACGTTAAACATTCCAAAGGACTTTCAAATTGCATCAGGCATCCCATTTGTAAACAACACATTGCAAACACACGATTACCACGAATTGGTAGACACTCCTTTTATTGCATCACCTAGTCTTACTCATTTTGAATATAAAATTAAAGATTTAAATTTTCACCTCTGGATTCAAGGTGCCCATCAATTAAATTGGGAACAAGTAAAAAAAGACTTTATTAAATTTACCACTGCACAGTTAAAAGCATTTGGAAGTTTTCCGGCCAAACAATATCACTTTTTATACCAACTTACCCCTTATAAAACTTACCATGGTGTAGAGCATGCCAATTCAACTGTAATTGCTCTTGGACCAACCTATTCTATTATGCATGAATTGTATGATGATTTTTTAGGCGTAAGTTCACATGAGTTATACCACACTTGGAACATTAAAAATATTCGCCCAAAGGAAATGATGCCTTATGATTATAGTCAACCCAACTATTCGAATTTAGGGTATGTAGCGGAAGGCGTTACCACTTATATGGGAGATTTATTTTTAAGTCTTTCTAAAGTTAAAACTTGGAATTGGTACCAAGCCGAACTGGAAAAATTAATTCAAAAACACATAGATAATTTTGGTCGATTTAACCACAGTGTTGCAGAATCGAGTTGGGATACTTGGTTAGATGGATATGTAAAAGGAGTACCGAATAGAAAAGTATCTATTTACAATGAAGGGGCATTATTGGCTTTTATTACAGATATCAATATCCGTAATGAATCGGACAACAATTTAAGCTTACATGACTTAATGCGGGAATTATACGTTTCTTTTGGTGAAAAAGAAATAGGATATACAGAGGAGGACTACATACAACTAGTCAATAAATATACCCAAGAGGCTATTCCTAACTTTTTTGAAAACTTTTATTACAAAGCCAACACTTACGAAAACTTAATTGTAGATGCACTTTTTAAATGTGGTTTAGAGTTAGATACTTTACCAAACCCTTCTGCGGGAAGTAGAATGTTGGGAATAAAAACGCAATATATTAATAACGAAACCATAATTTCCGATATTTTCCCTGGCAGTACAGCCGAACTTGCCGGATTAATGATAGGCGATAAATTAATAGCAATCAATCAAATTCAAATTCAGAACAACTTAGACCGTTGGTTAGAATTTTATGAATTCAACAATATCCAATTAAGCATTAGTAGAAGCGAAAGAATAATTGAAACTACTTGTCCAAATACTAACCGCACTTATTATCCTATTTGTGCCATTCGAAAAGTTAAAATTCCTTCTAATCTGCAGAAAAGAATATTTAAGAAATGGTGTGGATATAAATGGGATGTTTAAATTTGATTTATGGCATTGGTAAGATTTGACGAGAAAACTTTAGTTCAAAAAATTAAAACGTTTATAATTGGGAATGAAAAACCAAATTGGTTCACAAGGCTTTCTGTTTTGATTGGCTTTGCAATTTGGTTTTACTATGCCATTTGGCATACCCTTATCTTTTTATCAATTGCATTTATCGACCAATTAAAGAATCCGGATTTGATCCGGGAAACTTACGGGAAAATTGGTGGTAAATACAGTTTTAACATTAGGTACCAAGATATGAATTGGCTTACCATTGATGTTATTTACATACATGCTATTGTAGTATTATTACTATTGTTAATCTCTCTTGCCGGTCTTGTTTTAATTTACCGTCGAAAAAAATGGGGCTACATCATTTATTTTATAGGAAACCTAAGTATCATTCTATTTTCTTTCTTTTTTTTAGGAGCTGCCTATTTTGAAGAACAAATCAGTTATTTCGACAAAATCATGTTCTTAGTCGTGACTATTTATTTTCTAATTGGCATGTTTTTTTTAAAGAACACCAAGGCTACTGAAAACCCCCTTAAGCCGCAAACGCAACAATAGAGATTTCAACATTTACATCACGCGGCAGTTTTGCCACTTGCACAGTTTCCCTTGCTGGGTAATTTTCGGTAAAAAAAGTGGCGTACACTTGGTTTACACGATCAAAGTCATCCATGTTTTTTAAAAAGATACTGACCTTAACCACATCCGAAAACTCAAGTCCAGCAGCTTTTAATACCGCCTTTAAATTTAGCATCACTCGCTTAGTTTCCAAATCTATGTCGTCTATTTCCAATAAACCACTATTTGGATTAATTGCAATTTGTCCACTACTGTATAAAACACCGTTAACTTTAATTGCTTGACTATATGGACCTATAGCCGCAGGTGCGTCTGCAGTTTGAATAATTTCCTTCTTCATAATAAAATGGAATAAATAAAAAGAATATTTTTGTCAAAAATAACATTTAAATTGAAAGTACTACTCATTGATAATTACGATTCCTTTACCTATAATATAGTCCACTATTTAGAAGGGGTATCTCCAAACGTATTGGTAGATGTATTTTACAATGATCAGATTCCATTTGACAAGCTAGACCAATACGATAAAATTGTACTTTCCCCTGGTCCGGGCTTACCAAAAGATGCTGGAGATTTGTTTAAACTGATTCAATTAACCGTGAATCAAAAGCCTATACTAGGTATTTGTCTTGGATTTCAGGCCTTGGTTGAATTTTATGGTGGCGAAATCTATAACCAAGATGAAGTAAAGCATGGCATTGCGGAATACTGTTTATTTGACATAGAAAGTAAACTTTTTCAACAAACCCCCAACCGTTTTAAAGTGGGACTATACCATTCTTGGGCAGCAAGAAAAGAAAACTTCCCGACAAACTTAAAAATAAATGCTACTTCTGAAAAAGGTGTCATTATGGGCTTTGAACATATGAATCAAGCCGTTTACGGGGTTCAATTTCACCCGGAATCAATTTTAACAGAAAATGGACATCAAATTTTCAAGAATTATTTGGCGGGATAAAAAAACTTTTGTAATTTTATACTATAGGTTAATCATATAAATTATGCACTATAACCTTAGCTTTTATTAGCGCCCATGTAGTACAATTTTGGTTCTTAACGTTTTTTATTTTAGAGTCAACTCAACAAACCTGAAGACAGGCCAAAACTGCGCAAGCAGTCACATTAGTGTTAACATTGGAAGTCTGACCTTTTTTGGTAGCTCTACACCTTGTTATTTAGAAGGATCTCTGAATTCCACACTACATGGGTTTTTTTTCTCTCCAAAACAACCTTTCTTACCAAATTTACGCATGTACCATTAAGTATATGCAACACGCCAACTATTAATCACTTAACAAATTGGTATAAGTTTTTTAATAATGGTAACTATTTTCTTAAAAAACCTAATAATTATTCTTTAAATTAGCAACCCTATATAAAAAACTACGTTTACCAAAAAACGATATATTATGAAGTCTTTAAAATTCGCAATTTTTAGCATTCTCTTTCTCTTTATAGGAGGGAATTATGCATTTGCCTCACACGTTTCCGGAGGTAACATTAGTTATGTTTATACTGGTCTGCCAAACACTTATACATTCACCCTATCGTTGTATAGAGATTGTTCAGGTGCAGCAGCGCCTACTCAAAATGGTTCAGCAGCACCTAATTTAAATTTTTCTAGTGACTGTGGTGGTTTTAAATTAGAAGCAGCACCTAACTTTTTAGTCGAAGAAATTTCTGCTGTAGATACTTCACAGTGTCCAGGAACAACAGTTTGTCAAGGTGGAAATATTCCTGGTATGCAATTATACCAATACCAAGTTACAGTTACTTTGGATCCTCCCTGTGATGCATGGACAGTTTCCTATACATTAAATGCGAGAAATGGCTCTGTAAATTCTAATGGAGGATCGTTTTATGTTGAAACAATTTTAAATACTTCTTCATTCCCTACTAATTCATCTCCATCACTGCAATGGACAGCTAATAATGGCTTTGACCCTATTCCTTATGGTTGTATTAATAGCCCTAAGTTCTATGCTTTAAATGTCGTGGAGCTTGATGGTGATTCGCTTGTCTTTTCATTGATAAATCCGCAAAGTGGACCAGGAAATCTAATCCCCTTTTCAAGCCCAGCATATACTGTTGGAGCACCAATTCCATTAATGAATTTAGACCCAAATACAGGATTAATGTCATTTACAGCAAATATAGCTGGTAACTATGTGGTAACTATTTTAATTGAAGAGTTTGATGTTAATGGTAATTTAATTGGCTCCATGATGCATGACTTTCAGTTTGTGGTTGAGATTTGTACAAACAATTCACCCGTCGCCCCAAATAGTGTCGTCAACTATTCCAGTATTAATACCAATGCAAATTTAGATACTATTAATAATATTATATCCATGTGTGCGGGAGACGCTTTCTGTTTTGACTTAACATTTACAGATCCTGATGGAGATGAAATTCAACTATATTCAAATGTGTTAGACATTTTACCAAATGCAACATTTACGACCAATAGTACTTCTTTGGATACCATTACAGGAACGGTATGTTGGACATATCAACCTGGTTATTCTGGTTCAATTATTAATATAACTGCGAATGAATTGATTTGTATACCTGGTTCAGCGACATTCTCTATTGAGTTAGATATTCCACCAGCATTAAATTTAAGTCCTGATGATTCCATTTGTGGGAATCAAACGGCTCAAATATTAGCTTCGGGTCAAGGCCCTTTAACTTGGAGTGTCCTTTCGGGTGACCCTATGGTTATTGGCGGGAATTTCTCTTGTCAAAATTGTACTAACCCAGTAGCAACTCCAACAATAACTACCACCTATCTTTTAGAAGACGCATCTAGTTGTTTCTTAACAGATACAGTAACGATTAAAGTAGCCGACAATTATGGTGACATTCACGCAGATATTTTTACACCTGACACCTCTATTTGTTTATGGGACTGTGTAGATGTAGATGGTTTTGCTGAAGAAGATTATACAGGTTCTTATACCTACCCATGGAGTCCGACATGTAACACTTTTTATGCAGCTGGACAACAAAATGCAAGATGTAGTTTATTTGTAGTAGCTCAAGGGGGCTTACCAACTATCCTTCCTGGCTCTATAGCCGAGGTTTGTATTACAATCACACAAGGAAATGTAAATGATATTGATGTATACTTAAATGCTCCAGGCGGTTTTGGTCAATTTCCATTAACCTTGAGTAATGGTGGTACGAGTTCAAATTACAACAATACTTGTTTTAGAGTAGGAGCTACCACACCTATTAGTGGGCCATCCGGTTTTGCACCATTCCCTACACCACTTGGTGGATGGTTACCAGACGGTGGACCGTTAGAAACAGCATTAGTAGGCGCACCAGTTCAAGGATTTTGGTCAATAGAAGTTGACCATAATAACGCTACAAATTCACCTGGAACAATTTCTAGTTGGACCATTGAATTTATTGAACCATTTAGTTTTCCTATTGCAGCTTCATTCTTCGCTTGGGATAATCAAGATGGAATGCCTGCAACCTCTAGTATAGATCCTACTGTTTGCCCTCAAGTTGGTGGACAGTATGTTTTAACAGCATATAATATTGATTACTGTTTCACAACAGATACTATTAACATTAACCTACACCCTTTACCAGATGCTGGTAACGATACTACGGTTCAAGTTTGTTTAGAAACTGGTATGATTGATTTGTTTGATTATTTAGGTGGTACACCATTGAATGTTGGGACATGGGAAGATGTTAATGGCAACCCTGTAAATCCTTTAATAAATTCTAATAATGTTTTAGATTCTTTACCTTATTTATATGTTGCGGAATCTGTCAATGGTTGTTTAGACTCTGCTTACTTAACCGTGGATATTATTGAAGTAATAATTGATAACACTACTACTCTTGATGCATCTTGTTTTACATTTTGTGATGGAGAAATTACCACTATATCTTCTAACGCTACCCATTACGGTATAGATAATGGTCCATTGGTAACGGTAAATGTATTTGACAGTTTATGCCAAGGCATTTATGACATGCAAGCATATTATGAATTGCCAGATGGTGCTTTCTGTAGTGCAAATGCACCAGGTATTACAATTGGAGAACCGGATAAATTAATCATTGATTCTTATATTGCTACAGGAAGTAACGGAAACGAATTAGTGGTAACAAATCCACATCTTCCAAATGCAAACTATTCTATTACTTTGTGTAAAGAAAATAAGTTAACTAGTTCAGCGGTTGGTCTGGGTGGTAATCCTGCAGGAATATATGCTTTCAATTGGTATATGGATAACAATTTCGCCGGTAGTGGTACGCCATTTATTGCACAATCAAACCAAGATGGTCAAGCTTATGTAGTATTGAACGACGGCATTTGTCCAGCAGATACCGCATTTTATTCAATTCTTCACCCTGCTGATTTAGTACCTGTATTGAAAACATCTGCTAATGGATGTATTGATTTAGATGTTCAATTTACAGATAACACGGTACAAGTTCCAGGTGTAAATTATTCTATTACTTGGGAAATATCTAACGGACACTCACTTTATATCGGTCAAAACCTTAGCGGTAACCAAGCATTAAACTATACTTTTTATGATGCTGGCATATATGATGTAACCATGATATTAAAATCGTCTGATGCTTGTGTGTACACCACACAATACCCAAGTGAAATTGAAGCATATGGTCCTCCAAAAGTAGCTTTCACCCCTAGCCCATCACAAATTTCTGTGTACGAACCAATGGCTAATATGGTGAATTTAACTAGCGGCGGTTTAGATAACTCTTATGCATGGAAGTTTGGTTCATTATCAAGTCTACCAAACGGTACAGATGAATTTGAACCAACGATAAGTTACCCTGATGGAATACCTGGAAAATACCCAATAGAATTAACTGCGACGAACGACAAAAATTGTTCTGCTACAGCTTATGGTGAATTACAAATTATTAATGATGTAAATATATTTGCTCCAAATGCATTTACACCAGAAGGTAACAATTACAACGATAACTGGAGAGTGTTTATATCAGGAATTGACATCTATGACTTTAAGTTGACTATCTACAATAGATATGGCGAAATCGTATGGCAATCTTATGATTCAGAAGCTACATGGAACGGAACTTATGGTAACAATGGAGAATATGTACTTGACGGAACTTATCCTTGGATTGTAACTGCAAAAGATGCAATTGATGATACAGTTTACGAATTTAAAGGGGCTGTTAATATTCTGAAATAGCAACAGAAAAAGTATCCAATGAAAAAAGGCAGTGTTTAAAAACACTGCCTTTTTTAATAATAAATAATAAATTAGAACTGATGAAATTCTTAATCTTACCGCAAGATAATATAATTTAATTAATAACTATTCATTTAAGTCAATACTTTATTGACACTAAATTGTTATATCGCTCTATAAAAATGCCTTAACCTTAATAAAAAATTAAAATAAATAAAACAAGAAAGTTATATATCAAACTAAAACCTTGTTTACACACTTTTAAAAAATCAAGATCAGCCTCCCAAACTAAATACTGTTGTTTTACTGTTTATTTTTTAAACTTTAAATTTTCTGATCGCCCTTTTTTATAGATTTTATTACTTGCAAAAGCACCTTTTCTTAATTCTTTTTGTTCTTCAAAAGAAAGTGCTATGATTGATTTACAATCATCCGAACAGCAATTATTCATTTTTTCGGCACAACTTTTACATTGAATAAAAAGTAAATGGCAAGCCATATTTTCACAATTCGTATGGGTATCACAAGGTTCTCCACATTGATGACAATTTGAAATAATATCACTACTTATTTCTTCGGCCAACCTATGATCAAAGACAAAGTTTTTTCCTAGAAATTGATTTTCAAGTCCTTCTTCTTTCACTTGGCGAGTATATTCAATAATACCACCTTCTAATTGAAAAACATTTTTAAAGCCCTTGTGTTTATAATAAGCACTTGCTTTTTCACAGCGAATTCCACCAGTACAATACATGACCAGATTCTTACCCTCTTTATCTTTTTCTAAATCTGCTTCTATGATATCCAATGAATCTCGGAAAGTATCTACATCTGGGGTGATTGCCCCTTTAAAATGACCGATTTCACTTTCATAATGGTTTCTCATATCCACACAAACAGTGTTTTCATCCGCTATCATTTCGTTAAATTCCTTCGCACCCAAATGTTTCCCAATATTGGTAACATCAAAAGTACTATCATTAAGTCCATCCGCCAATATTTTATTTCTCACTTTTACTTTCAACTTTAAAAATGATTTATTGTCTTGTTCAACCGCTATATTAAGCCGAACATCATTTAAGAAAGAGATACTTTCTAAATGTGCTTTAAAAGCATTAAAATTTTCGGCAGGAACAGATAACTGCGCATTTATTCCTTCATGGGCTACATAAATTCGACCTAAAACGTCTAATTGATCCCAATTAATGAATAAATGATCCCTAAAGATTTGTGGATTTCCAATGTTTGCGTACTGATAGAAAGAGATAGTCATCCTATCTTTTCCAGCTTCTTCAATTAAAGCGGCTCTTTCTTTAGCACTTAGTTTATTATACAGTTGCATGCTATATTAATATTTAAGATTAAAGTTTTGCAAATATACAGCGATTTTTTAAATAATGAAATCCCAGAAAAAAAATCCTAGGTTACCTCTCACCTTATTAGCAAGACTGTAGGTCTGTTATTTCATTAATATAATGGGTGGTATTAAGGAAAATTCAAGTATTATCTTTAAAAGTACAAAGGCCTACTATAAGGGAGAAATACATTAAAATCAAAACAAATTTGAATTGAAGCACGGATAATTGGACAATGACAAAGCTAATCTGATAGAAATATTTTATCTTTGCCTACTACCATTAATATATAGCATTATGGATAAACACGAAGTAGCATTTAACGATTTAATTGCGCAAGATTTAAAAATTGAGCCGAGAGATTGGATGCCTGAAAAATATAGAAAGAACTTAATCCGACAAGTTTCACAACATGCGCATTCCGAAATCATAGGTATGCAGCCGGAAGGTAACTGGCTTTTAAGAGCTCCTTCATTAAGAGCAAAGCAAGTACTTTTAGCAAAAATTCAAGATGAAGCAGGTCATGGTTTGTATTTATACAGTGTGGCGGAAACTTTAGGGATTTCAAGACAAGAATTAGTGCAACAATTGCATGAAGGGAAAGCAAAATACTCTAGTATATTCAACTACCCTACCCTAACATGGGCCGATATGGGTGCCGTTGGATGGTTAGTGGATGGCGCAGCTATCGTGAATCAGGTTAGTTTACAAAGAACTTCTTATGGTCCTTATGCAAGAAGCATGGTAAGAATATGTAAAGAGGAAAGTTTCCACCAACGTCAAGGATTTGAAATTATGGTTCAAATGGCAAAAGGAACTCCTGAGCAAAAAGAAATGGCACAAGATGCTTTGAATAGATTTTGGGAACCTTCTTTAATGATGTTTGGACCGCATGACGCAGATTCAGCACATTCTAGTCAATCTATGAAATGGAAAATTAAGCGGGAGTCTAATGATTATTTAAGACAAAAGTTTATTGACAGAACTGTGCCTCAAATTGAATTTTTAGGCTTAACTGTACCTGATGCAAATTGTAAATGGAATGAAGAAACTGGTCACTACGACCACAGTCCTTTTAATTGGGATGAGTTTTGGAATGTAGTAGAAGGAAATGGTCCTTGTAATGCCGAAAGGTTAGAGCACCATAAAAAAGCACAGTCCGATAATGCCTGGGTAAGAGAAGCGGCATATGCATATGCTCAAAAAACAGATATTTCGGCTGTCGCTCAATAACCGTATTTCGGCTGGCGCTCAATAACCGTATTTCGACTGGCGCTCAACAACCATATTTCGGCTGGCGCTCAATAGTCGCTATTTCGACTAGTGGAAATAGCGATTTTGAAAAGTCTGATACATTAAATAAAAAGAATTAGAATAAAAATATAGAATGGAAAAAGGAGATAAAGTTTGGGAAGTATTCATCCAAAAAAAGGCAGGTTTAGCTTTTAAACATGTTGGTAATGTACATGGTTATGATAAAAAAATGGCCATTCAAAATGCACGTGATTTGTATACAAGACGTGGAGAAGGTCGAGAAATCTGGGTAGTTCCTGCGGAAGCAATAGTTTCTTCCCCATTAGAACAAGCAGATGCTTTTTTCGATCCCTCAGAAGACAAGGTATACAGACATCCAACTTTTTATGAAATTCCTGACGAAGTAAAATTCATATAATATGATGCAAATAAAAATAACAAATCCTTTTGCAAAATTTTTAGTAAGAATTGCAGATTCTGAAATTATTTTAGGTCAAAGATTGGCTGAAATGTGCAGTAATGCACCTACTTTAGAAGAAGACATTGCCTTATCCAATTTAGGATTAGATTGTTTTGGAAGAGGTGAAGAATTAATGAAATTGGTCAGTGCATTAGAAAATAATGCTTTTACGCCTGACGATTGTGTTTTCAGAAGAAATGAAAGAGAATATTTTTGTATTAAATTGGTAGAACAACCTAACAATGATTTTGCATGGGTAGTTGTACGTCAATTTTTACATGATGTTTATGTAACTGAAATCTTTAAACAATTAGCGACCAATGAGCACCAAGAATTGGCTGCGCTTTCTCAAAAAGTATTAAAAGAAATTGAATACAGTAAAATGCATTCTTTTGACTGGTTAGTGCGTTTGGGCAGGGGGACTGAAGAAAGTAAAATGCGAACACAAAACGCTTTGAATGTGATGTGGAAATATACCGAAGAATTATTTTTATTCGACGAGATAGACAAAACGTATTTAAGCGATACAGATGCCATTGCAGCAAATTGGAATTTAGGGGTTAATGAAATGTTTGCAGCAGCGGATCTTGAAAGACCAGCGGATAAAAAAAGACATATTTTAGATTTTAGAAAAGGATTTCACAGTGAATTTTTAGGATTGATTTTAGCAGATATGCAATATTTGCCGAGAGCCTATCCAGATGCAAAATGGTAAGTACAAACTTAAACGAAAAAGAAATATGGGGATGGATGACCGAAGTACCGGATCCTGAAATCCCCATTATTAATTTGGTTGAACTTGGCGTAATTCGTGCCGTCAACTTAAAGGGGAATGCCGTAGAAATTATTATCACACCTACCTATACCGGCTGCCCTGCCAAGCAATTATTTGTCGACTTGATATCTGAAAAATTAGTTGAAAAAGGGATAAATGATTTTGAAGTAATTTCACGTATCCATCCAGTTTGGACAACTGATTGGCTTTCGGAAGAAACCAAAGCTAAATTGTTAAAAGATGGTATCTCCCCTCCTACCGTTCACAATAAAAAGATAATTTGTCCGCATTGCAAATCCTATAACACTGTATTGGCCAGTCAATTTGGCTCAACGCCTTGCCAGTCACTTTATAAATGTCTTGAATGTTTAGAACCATTCAACTACTTTAAATGTCTATAAACTAAACTGCAGTCCAATTGCAGTAGAAAAAATTAGCCGACTGAAAGATGGACCATTATTTATGCCAATCCTATTAAATCCAAAAGAAGATTTTACGACAACACTTAATGGATCGATATTTTTTTTCTAGCCCTGGGATTTAATTAAATACCGACCTGTAAATTAAGCGGAAGCACTATACCTTTTTCTTCCTTTGAGGTCGTTCTAAAAGACTCATTTCCTATCCTATTCTTTTCCTGTGAATTAGTTTTACTTGTATAAGTATATTAATAATAGCTTACTTTAGCTGTGTTAATTTAGCCGATATTGATCCCAGGTCCAATCCGTAAATAACTCAGTTATATTTTTTATTAAATGACCAATTTGCACCGACATTAATTACGTTTGCCACCTAATTAAAGTCTTGGTGAGGATACACTGCACTGACTTTATAAAAACAGCAATTATAGTATCATTAGTTTGCGAAGAAACTTGGTATTGGGTAATGGTATCCAAGTAATAATAAGCTTTCGTATTCCCCGAATAAATGGCCATATTAAATTAGGAGCATAATTGAAATGGAAAACTAGGGCTTGGCTTCTATTTTTTAATGCCTAGAGCAAAAGCTGAACAGGACAAGAAATGGTGTGTTATGATAATGGGACCTATTAAATAATATTTAAAAATAAAATGACATCTAGGTCCGAAATATTGTATTGTATATTAATTTTACGGTATGATTCAAGAAAATGTAAATATACAAGCCTATAATACTTTCGGTGTGGATTGTACCGCAAAATATTTCGCCCGATTTAGAAGTATTAAAGACTTACAAGATATATTGGCAGATCCAATTATAAAATCACAAGAAATTTTAGTTTTAGGTGGCGGCAGCAACCTTTTGTTTACTAAAGATTTTGAAGGTATTGTATTGAAAAATGAATTGATTGGAATTTACAAAGTAAAAGAAGACAAAGACCATGTTTGGGTAGAAGCCATGGCGGGAGAAGAATGGCATAACTTAGTATTGTTTGCCATTGACAATGATTTTGGAGGAATAGAAAACCTTTCATTAATACCTGGTAGTGTTGGTGCTGCCCCTATGCAAAACATTGGTGCTTATGGGGTAGAAATAAAAGACGTTTTCCATGAATTAGAAGCCATTCATATAGAGACTGGTGAAATGGTTAGGTTTACTAAAAAGCGTTGTAAATTCGGTTATAGAGAGAGTATTTTTAAGCATATACTAAAAGGACAATACATCATTACTTCTGTAACATTAAAACTGACTAAAAATCACGATACAAATACGACATACGGTGCTATTGAAAAGCAACTTTGGGAAAATAATGTAAAAGACCCTACGATAAAACACATAAGTGATACGGTAATTGACATCCGAAAGTCAAAACTACCTGATCCGGCATTGATAGGTAACTCAGGCAGCTTTTTTAAAAACCCAGTAATTTCACTATCCAAATTTGAAAAGCTGCTAGAAAAATATCCTGATATTGCACATTACAAATTACCTAACCAGCAAATAAAATTGGCTGCAGGATGGTTAATTGAGCAAGCTGGTTGGAAAGGCAAGACTTTTGAAAATTATGGTGTGCATAAAAACCAAGCTTTGGTATTGGTAAATTATGGCGGCGCTGAAGGCAAAGATATTTACAACCTATCGGAGGAAATTTTAAAGGATATTAAAGCAAAATTTAATATTGTTTTAGAAAGGGAAGTCAATATATATTAATCCGTATTTCTCTAATCGACATAAAAATGCAATTTATTACACGCATGTTAAGTATATATTCACTTATCATTTGAACAATTTTTCGAAATTTAAATTACAAAAAAATGAATTGGTTATTATTAATTTTAGGAGGACTATTTGAAGTTGGATTTACCTTCTGTTTAGGAAAAGCAAAATTAAGTCATGCTAACACCACTTATTTTTGGTACACAGGTTTTATAATCAGTTTATTTTTGAGTATGTATTTGCTAATAAAAGCAACCGCGGTGCTTCCACTCGGTACTGCGTATGCGGTATGGACAGGCATAGGTGCGGTAGGTACTGTACTCATGGGAATAATCTTTTTTCAAGAGCCTGTTGACTTTTGGCGACTCTTTTTTATTTTCACACTTATAGTATCTATTATAGGTTTAAAATTTGTTTCTACCTAAAATAAAATAGGCATCACGTTTACTAATGGTTCATTAAATTTAATCGCATCAAAAAGTAAGCATATTTATATTAGGGGAATTTACAAAACTTATAATTTGATAAATCATTGGCTTACCTATTTCTTCTTTAGGACACCTACGCTATCTCTATTGCAAGTAGGATTTAATGGACATTTTAATTTATCTATACAAATTCCATAAATCACTAAAAAAGGGATTAGCAAGCTACTTAAAACTGAACTTTAAGAGGATAAATACAAATGTAAGGATGAATTAAAGATTATTTAATGATCTAAAAACAACCAAGTAAATACGTCAAATTAGGAGAGCAAGTGTTTATTCACCTTTTCAAGGAATACTTCTTCTTCCAGAGGCTTTACAATAAATTCAGTTGCAAGTCTTTGTTTATCAAAGTTTTCCCTATCTCGTCTTTCAATGGAATTACTAAGAATAAAAATAGTGGGAGAAAAATCATCATCCATCATTTCTTCAATCTCATCAATAAATTCAAATCCATCAATGATAGGCATACTTACATCTAATAAAATTAAATCAGGTAAATCATTTTTATTTCCTTTATCTAAAATAAAGTCCATGGCTGTTTTCGAATCATTATAGAGTGTAATCGTATCAAATAGATTAGTTTTCCTTAATACTTTTTCAATTAAAAATGAGTCTACATCTGAATCATCAATTACAAAAACAGAAAGGCTCATATTGTCATCTTGCATACGGGGTTAATTAGGGTATAACCCAAATATAATAATTAAATGTAAAACAATTCAAATTTATTAAAAAAGTTTCATAATTGTTTATTTTTGACTACATTTAGAACGAGATGATGGATGAAAAAAATTTCAAGAAATTTATCAATCAGGAATTAGATTTAATTCATGATAAGTCTTTTTTTGATGGCATTTGGATTTTAGATTTATTGGAACAAAAAGTAATCCACATATCTAATGAATTCTGGTCTTTGTTAGGATTCGAGCCAGACCAAATTGATTTAGATGCCATTATTTCAAAAAATTTAATCCGCCAATTGAATCCTTTTGATCTTGTGGAGACAGCTGTTAAAAGTGGCAAGACTGTTTTTAGGTCAAACAAAATATTTACCCACATCAATGGGCACGAAAAATTATTGATGATAAAAGGTTTACTTACACCAAAAAGTAACGGGGTAAATAAAAAAGCCATTTTATTTTTTGGTGATTTTACTAATTTTGAACTGGATAAAAAATTAAAAATAAGAAGTAATCATTTTGATCAAATAATTGAAGGTACAGACTTGTGTACTTGGGAATGGAATATACCTTCAAAAGAGGTATTGACTAATAATAACTGGGCTGGTTTGGTTGGTTACCCTATGGAAGATTTAAAAAACATAGATATTAATTTTTGGCTCAATTTAATACACCCTGCAGATAAAGACATTACATTAAATAAATTATTCGATCATATTCGTAACAAGACAAAAAGTTATGAAGCTGAAGTTCGCTTAAAGCATAAAGATGGGCATTGGGTTTGGACTTTGACCAAAGGAAAAGTAATTACCCGTAAAAAAAATGGCAAGGCGATTTTAATGATTGGCTATCACCAGGATATTTCAGAGACAAAGAAAATTGGCAATACATTGAACAGAACCAATGAGTTATTTGAAGACACCATGGATGTCGCCCAAATTGGCAGTTGGGAAGTAGATTTAATGGCTCAAAAACTTTCTTGGAGTAAAGTGACTAAACAAATTTTTGAAGTCGAGTCGGATTATCTGCCAACTTATGACAAAGGTTTAAATTTTTTTCAAAAAGGAATTGAGCAAGAAAAAATATCGAATACCATTAAAAACACGGTAGAAACAGGTGAAAAGTTTGATATTGAATTAAAGTTCAATACGGCCAAAGACAATTCTAAATGGATTAGAATTATTGGTCAAGCTGAGATGGAAGCGAAAGAAATCACTAGCTTAAAAGGCATTGTCCAAGATATTAGTAGTAACAGAAAAGAAATTGAAGAGTTACAGAAAAATTACAGACAAATAAAACTTTTTATTGAACAAGCACCTTCCGCCATTGCTATGTTTGACAAGAATTTAAATTACATCACAGCTTCCGAACAGTGGTATATAGACTACGGAATTGAAGGTCGCGAAATAATTGGAAAGTCTCATTTTGATATTTTTCCACACATTGATAAAAGCTGGAGTGAAATTTACAAAAGCTGTTTAGACGGAGCTAATTTAAAGTCGGATGAAGAAGAGTTTACAAGGCTTGATGGTAAAAAGCAATGGCTAAAATGGGAAATTAAGCCATGGAAGAATACTAACAATGAAATTGAAGGACTGATCATGTATTCTTCGGACATTACCTCTTTGAAATCCTCTCGAACGGAAACAGAATCACTCATGCAACAATTACTTGACCAAAATGATAGGTTAATGAATTTTTCCCATATAGTATCACATAATTTAAGGTCCCATACTGTTAATTTGAATTCACTTTTAAAAATGATGAAAGGGGAGTTTAGTGAAGTCAATAATTCACCATATTTTCAAATGTTTGAAAAGGCATGCAATAATATTTCAGACACTATCAGTCACCTACGAGAAGTTGCCTCCATGAATTCAAATACTGACGAAGGCATGATGGCTTTAGACTTGAATGAATATATTGAAAAATCTATCACAGCCGTCAAAGCTAAAAGCATTGAAGTGGAAGGAGAAATTATCAATGACATCAAGGCGAAAGTTCAAATTAACGCTATTCCAGCCTATTTAGATAGTATTATATTAAATCTTTTAACGAATTCTATTAAATATCGTCAATTAGAGCAGCGTGTAGTCATAAATATTGGTCTTGAAACAACAGATGAATACACCATTTTATCGATAAAGGATAACGGTCTAGGTATTGATTTAGAAAAGTATGGCAGCAAACTCTTTGGTATGTATAAAGTGTTCCACCATCATAAAGATTCTAGGGGAATAGGTCTTTTTATTACAAAAAGTCAAATAGAAGCCATGAAAGGCCTAATTACTGTAGAAAGTACACCTTTACAAGGCAGTACTTTTAAAGTCCATTTTAGAAATTAGCTTTCTTATTCACCTATAAATAGTCCCAGCAACCAGGTAAGTCACTGGGACATGATTTATACTTTAAAAAGTCACTTTAATACCAAGAATAAAGTTTCTTCCAGCTGCCGTAATCCCAGAAGAAAACGGTCGATATCTCTGGTCAGTAATATTTTCAAGACCAGCATTTATCGTAAACCGATCATCAAAGGCATACATTGCTTTAAAATTGAGGGTATACCAAGCAGGGGCATACGGGTTTCCATTGCTATCTTTAGCATATAAATAATCTTTAGCTTGTTCACTAATTGGCAGGTTTTCGTATGATTTTTCCGCCATGTATTCGCTATAAATTTGTAAACTCAAGTCGCCTCTTTTCAAATTCAACCTGGTCAAACCAAAAGTAGGTGCTGCATGTCTTGAAGGACTCACACTACCGTCATCCAATTCTTCTTCTCCAATTTGGTAATTAATTTTTGACTGTAAACTAAAACCAGACCCCAGCATTAATTCTACGCTAAATTGAAAACCATACACACTGGCAAAAGCTGCATTTTGGATTGCTTGTACTTTACTAAGCTCTCCCGCATACATGATACTGTCTAAACCACCTAAAGTATAATCTCTTCTCACCATAGCATTGGTTAGGTAAGTATAAAACCCTGTCAAGTCGACTTTTAAAAAGCTACCAAAAACTTTGGTAATATTCACATCAGCATTATAGGCATACTCTGCGCTTAAATTAGAGTTTGGTACCACTACCGCGCCAGGTTCCGAATCGAAAACCTTTCCAATATCGTCCACATTAGGGGCTCTAAACCCAGTAGATAAATTGGCACTCAACACCAACTTGTGATTGGCTTTATAAACCATCCCCGCACTTCCTGTTAATGCACCATTTTGCGTGTTTGTTTCTGTAAATGGAATGGGATAAAAACTTGTATCAAAGGTCGCATTTACGTCAAAATAACTGTACCTAATTCCACCTTGAAACAAAAGTTTTTCATTTAAATAGAATTGGTTATTGATGTAAGCACCAATAGAAGTCCAAGTAGCTTGTGGATATCGCGCCGGTCCAATTGTAGATACCTGCGTAGAAATATCAGTTAAAACACCGGAAGAGGAAACTTGATTTAAGATATATTCAGCACCATAAAATAATTGGTTTCTTTTTCCAAGTGATTTATTGAAATCAATATTTCCAGAATAGGCATACACCTCTTCCAGATTAATCTCTCTTTCCACGGCATTAAAATTTCTAGAAATTCTACTCTCTTGAAAATATTGTTGCGCCACCCGCATATTCATTTGATCATATAATTTATTATTGCCTTGGTGCACAATATTTAAATTATTCATTTGCCAAATCTGCGGACCATAATTCCATTCACCGTATCGAGGCAATCCATCTTTAAGCTGAATATGTCTATCGTAACGGGCATATTCCGAACTTTCAGCATAATGCATACCTAATTCAAAGTCCCATTTTTTACTGGGTTTAAATCTAATTTTTTGCATTAGGTTTATTTGATTGTAACCAGAAGGGGTTTGTACTTTTGGGTCTTCATTATTTACCATTACATCTACTTCTCCAATTCTTTGCACATAAAAAGGTCTTAAATAATCCTCAGGCCCATAGCTACCCATTTTTTGATCGCCATATTGCGTAGAAGAGATACTAGTTACAGCGGCCCATTTTTTCCAAGCCAAGTTCAAGTCAAAGTGACCTGTTTTTTCTTGATTTGCGGTAGAAACGCGAGAAAGTGCCGTACCAGACACTTCAAAATCATCATGTAAGGCCAATTTCGGCATTAGCGTTTGAAAACTCATCACGCCACCAATCGCGTCACTTCCATAGATTACAGAACCCGGACCAAACAAAATTTCCGTATGGGCTATTGCAAAAGGGTCTAATGAAATTACATTTTGAATATTTCCACTTCTAAAAATAGCAGTATTCATTCTTACCCCGTCCACACTATACAGTAATCGATTAGTGGAAAAACCTCTAATCATAGGACTACCACCACCCAACTGACTTTTTTGAATAAATACGTCTCCAGAACTGCCCAAAAGATCAGCTGCAGTTTGGGGTGCAGCAAGTTTTGCTTCCCTTGGTGAAATACTCGTCACTTTAAATGGAATATCTCTTACATTCTGATGCCATCTGGAAGAAGAAACGACTACTTCATCCGAAGAAAAAGCAAGATCTTTCATCAAAACTTGAAAGTGTAATGACTTCAAACTATCGTAGCTACATACCATGCGCTCGTAGCCTAATAAAATTAATTCAATTTTAGCAGCTCCTATATAGCTAGAAATATCCGCCTCCCCTATTTTGTTTGTACTTGTAAATTCATTAGGGTTACTTTTAATAATGGCAACTTGTGATAAAGGACTTCCAGTTGCGCTGTCCTTAATGGTAATAATTTGGGCGTTCACTATACTGGTTAAACCCAACCACCACATCAATAAAATTGTTTTTTTCATATAATTTTTAAAAATTCGTACTCACAAGCACACTACTTCGCGTGCTTCTATTTTTAAAAATTAGGCATTGGGTGGCGGAGGAGCTGGTCCTAAAATATGATAATTATAAAAACTTTTTATAAAAAATACATTTGCAGTACAAACGGAGTCCCGACAATGAACAGCACTCCCCATTTTGTTTTTAATAAAATAATCTAGTTTGAGGTTATTTTTCTTCTGCTTTTGCTTTTGTTCTTCATCATCTACATCATAAATTAATTTACCGATAAACTTATACCATCTTCTATTTAATTTAGATTCTTTAGTATCATGAAAACAAGTGTATTGAACAGAATCTTTAATTATTTGACTAGCAACAATATCATACATTTCGCCTAAATACTCAAATTCATGTGCGTGTTTCCAGTTGAGTTTCTCTTGGCTATCTGCTTTAGAAAAAGTAAAAGTAATGAGTGCTTCCGGTGCGAATCCTTGTTGAATTTTTTCTAAGACACTCGATTTAATACTAGTCCTTTCTAGAGTGTACCAAGCACAAAACCCTAAAATAAACAACAATGGAAGCAATACGAAGAACCGTATAAAACCATTTTTATGTTGTCGAATAAACTGCATAAATCACTTTTTCTAGAAATCCAAAAATAGTGAAATAATACCAGTAAACACGAGAATATAGACGGTAACCTGAAACTAACCAATTGATTATTTATTAATCTTTATTTGATTAGATTTTAACCATTTGTAGTTCAACGCATTACATGAAACTATTTAAATTATTGTAATATAGTACATTAAGTTTAACATATTTTATTTAACTTTATTACAAACAACACTTATCAAATAGCTATTCAGTCAATTTAATTTACCTTACAAATACTATTTGATACTAAAACTAAAGATTATGTTAGCGAAGACATTTGGAAGCGCCGTTTACGGTATTGAAGCAATTCCCATTACCGTTGAAACCAATATTGGGAGAGGAATTAATTTTTATTTAGTCGGCTTACCTGACAACGCAGTAAAGGAGAGTCACCAAAGAATAAAGGCGGCTTTTGCCAACAATGGTTTTAAATTTCCAGGCAAAGAAATTACAATTAATATGGCACCAGCCGACATTAGAAAAGAGGGTTCTGCCTATGATTTAACTATTGCAATAGGCATTTTAGCAGCGAGTGGACAAATTAGCGCCACAACCATCAAAGATTATATCATTATGGGAGAGCTTTCTTTAGATGGTGGTTTAAGAGGGATTAAAGGTGCCTTACCCATTGCAATTCGGGCAAAGGAAAACAAATATAAAGGAGTAATACTACCAAAACAGAATGCACAAGAGGCCGCCATAGTAAATGGCATTGAAGTAATAGGCGTTGAAAACCTACAGGATTTAGTAATGCATTTCAATGGAGAAAGTATTATTATGCCCGAGGTATTAAAAATAACAGACCAGCAATTAAAAAATCAATGGGATTATTCGGTTGATTTTTCGGATGTAAAAGGGCAAGAAAATGTGAAACGGGCTATGGAGATTGCAGCAAGTGGTGGACACAACATTTTATTGGTCGGACCGCCAGGTTCTGGCAAAACTATGCTAGCAAAAAGAATCTCCACTATTCTACCACCCCTTTCTTTAAATGAAGCTATTGAGACCACCAAAATTCATTCTGTGGCAGGACTAGTCAGCGCCAACAGTGGCATTGTGACTACTCGTCCATTTAGAAGTCCCCACCATACCATTTCAGACGTGGCCTTAGTTGGCGGAGGCTCAAACCCTAAACCTGGTGAAATCTCTTTGGCGCACAACGGCATATTATTTCTAGATGAATTACCAGAATACAAAAGACAAGTATTGGAGGTAATGCGTCAACCTTTAGAGGATAGAGTTGTGACCATATCTCGTGCAAAAATGAGTGTGGAATATCCGGCTGGTTTCATGTTAGTAGCCTCTATGAATCCTTCACCAAGTGGCAATTTTTATGATCCAGACGACCCGAATTCAGACCCCGAATATGTTGTAAAAAGATATTTAAATCGCATCTCCGGTCCATTGATGGATAGAATTGACTTACACATTGAAGTCCCAGCAGTAAGATTTGATGAATTAACACAAAAGGAAAAAGGGGAATCTAGCGCAGACATTCGGGAAAGAGTAATTGCCGCTAGAGATTTACAATCTAACCGTTTTAAGGAGTTAAATGGCATTTATTACAATGCCCAAATGACAGCCAAAATGATTGAAAAGTATTGTCAAATAGACGACAATGGTAATCGATTATTGAAGCTTGCTATGGACAAGATGGGCTTATCGGCCCGTTCTTACGCTCGGATTTTAAAAGTAGCCCGTACCATTGCAGATCTTGCAGGTTCAGAAAGTATTTTATCGGCACATATAGCCGAAGCAATACAATACAGAACTTTAGACCGCAATGGTATGTTAGCTTAGTTTTTTAAAATGAGCGAGGCGAAAATTGGATTGAAAACTCCAATGCCCCTTTGTTATTATTAAATTCTTTAATTCCTGAAGTAGTAATATCGTAAGTAGTTACAAAAGTCATGTTTTTATATTCCACACCAAAGCCAGCTACAAAAGCATCTTTAACACGGTAATATAAAAGACCTTTTATGGTCGTATTTGTTGCTACATCTACTCGGTAATTAAAGTCAGATCCAAAGTAATACTCACTTGCGCTACCTTGCCATTGATTTCTCATTTTAACTTCCATATTAAACTCTTCTGTATATTTAATATAAACCCCACCATGTAAAACAAACCTTCTTGGTAATCTAGCCGCTTTTTCATCTGTAGATTCCAAAAATTCTTGTTTAGGGCTACTGATATGAAACACAGAAAAACCACCATAAGGTTTCACATTTGAGAAGCCCCCTTTTCCATAATATTTATAGTAAACACCAAAGTTAAATTCGGGAACAAACTTACTTAATTTAACCAAGTTTTCTTGACTTGAAATATCCGGATTAAACCCACCACTTTGGTATTGGTTGTTAAAAGTCAAGTCTCTATCATTAATATTATTATTGATAAAGCCAGCTTGTAAACCAGTGGTGATGATGTATTTTTTATTCGACAATTTGGTTACTGTATAAGCACCAGATAGAACCAAGTTAAATTCATTATAAACTTTAGCTCCATCAAAATTTGAAATATAGCCACCCACGCCCCATCTTCTATTAATCGGCATTTCGTAGCTCATATTAAAATTGGAAAAAGGTTTATTTGCTAACGCTCTCCATTGGTTTCGATACAATACACTTGACTTGTAACTTCTTTTCTTAAATTTCCCGGTCATTGCAGGGTTTAAACTCACAGGGGAGACATCAAATTGAGAAAAATGATAATCTTGAGCCATTCCAACATTCAGGAAGAAAAAGCTAATCATTACAGTATATATATTTTTCATATTTATCATTTTTAGGGATTATTTAAGGATTGAAATACTACCAGAGAAACTATACACCTCACCTGCTTCCATTTCGGCATAAACAGTATATACATAATCTCCAGGAGGCATTAATTTACCTTTCCAAGTTCCATCCCATCCTAAGTCCTGGGTGTTAGACTCAAACAACAAGTTACCCCAGTTGTTATACACTTTTAAATTAACTGTTTTAAATGGGCCACCACGTACTAGTAACTCATCATTCTCTTGATCACCATTCGGTGAAAAACCAGACGGCACAGCTGGCGGGAACACACCATTTTCGTTTACATTAACTGTTTTCATTATCGTATCAGAACAACCCAATGCGTTAATAACAATTTGAGTTACAGCATAGGCACCTACACTGTTATAAGTATAAGTCGGATTTTGTAGTGTACTGGTATCATTAAATGCGCCAAAGTTCCAATCAAACTTCACTGCATCTATAGAAAAGTCAGTAAAAGTAACTAATTCACCAATTAAAGGTTCAGCAGGTAAGAAGTCAAACCCAGCAGTTGGTCCATTTTCTACTTCAACAGATTGCGTCAAACTATATTCACAGCCTAAAGAAGAAGTTACTTTTAATTTCACATCATAGATACCAGCAGCATCATAAATATGGATTGGATTTTGTGAAGCGGAAGAATCAGCATCTCCAAACTCCCAGGCCCAATTTGCTATCGCACCAGTCATTATTAAAGTAGTATCGTTCAATTGCATTGGATTTCCATTACAAGCTGCTGAATTTGTAAATCCAACACTTAAAGGAACCACCACATTTACTAGAAGTGTATCTGCGGATTCGGCACAATAAGTAGCACCAGAAGTCATGAATGACAATTCAAAACTACCAGCTACGATATCAAAAGCACTTGGTAAGATATCCGTTCCGGCATCTACAACTGGCATTGGTGTTATAGTAACGGTAAACATATCATTACCTGCGTTACAACTATTTGCTGTTAGAATAATGTCCACAGTACCATTTGCAATATCGAAGGCACTAGGAATATAAGTTGCATTTAAAGTAGAATCATTTGGAGTAAAGACACCTGTACCAGTTGTTGACCAGTAACCATCTACTGCTCCACCAGTAATAACCCCATTTAAAGAAACATTTGAATTATTACCACAAACAGTTAAGTCTGCACCTGCAGCAGCAAAACCTGCTGGTAAAATCGTCACCGTCATGTCATCACTAACAGGTAAACAATTGGCATTATTAGTAGAAGTTAAAGTTAAGACAAAAACCCCACTTAATGAATCTGCAGTACTTGGTATATAAGTAGCATTTAAACTTGTATTATTAGGAGAGAAAGAACCTGTACCACTAGTTGACCATGTTCCAGTATTTGTAATCCCTGCAATAGAGCCAGATAAACTAACTAATAAATTATCTACACAAATTGTCTGGTCACTTCCAGCATTTACAATTGGATTTGGATTAATAATTACCAGTACACTATCTTTTTCCACATTACAATTACCTACACCGGTTGTCGTTAAAACTAATTGCACTTGACCAGCAGTAACCTCTCCACTTGAAGGAGTATATACAGCATTTAAATCAGTATTATTTGGAGAATAAGAGCCACTACCGCCACTCCATATTCCTCCTGTTGCGATAGACACAAGACCACTTAAATTTGCTGCAGTATTATTTTCACAAACATTGATATCTAATCCAGCATCTGCAGTTGGTGCAGCTGTAAAGTTAATCGTCATTTGATCATTTTCAGGATTACAAGCACCATTCCCTGTAGAAGTTAGCGTTAATACTAAACTACCGGAAGCAATTTCACTAGTAGTAGGAGAATAAACTGCATTTAAAGCATTGTTACTAGGTGTAAAAACACCTAAACCGCCAGTCCAAGTCCCGCCACTCGCTAGGAGTACACTACCATTCAAACTCACATCCGCGTTATTACCACAAACAGTTTGGTCGACACCAGCATTCACGGTTGGTGAATCCGTTATTACAATATTTACATTATCAGTCCCTGCGCTACAAGCACCATTCCCTGTTGAACTCAAAGTTAAGGTAACCGAGCCAGCAGTAATTTCAGCATTAGTTGGTGTATAAGTCGCATTCAAATCAGAAGCACTAGAAAAGAAAGCACCTGCTCCACCAGACCAAACACCGCCAGTTGCCACTTGAACAGAACCACCTAAGTTAACCGTAGGATTATTTGCACAAGACGTTAAATTTGGACCAGCATTTACAATTGGATTAGGATTAATCGTAATGACCACATCATCAGATTCCGCAATACAATTTCCATTACCGGTTGATTCCAATGTTAAAGTAACCGAGCCAGCAGTAATTTCACCAGCAGTTGGTGTATAAGTAGCTGTTAAACTACTATTAGATGGAGAAAAAGATCCTGCACCACCTAACCAAACGCCACCACCAGCGCCAACAATACTACCTGAAAGGGCTACCCCTGCATTATTTGCACACACTGCTACATCTGTACCAGCATTTACCGTCGGTGCAGCGGTATAATTTAAGATCAAATTATCAGTCACTGTATTACAGTCACCATTTCCAGTGGAAGATAAAGTCAAGGTAATACTACCAGAAGCAATTTCAGAAACTGTAGGTGTATAAATGGTATTCAAATTTGAGTTACTAGGTGCAAACACACCAAGTCCACCGGTCCAAACCCCTCCAGTAGCAATAGTTAAAGAACCATTCAATGTTGCATTGGCATTATTTTCACATAATGTTTGGTCTAACCCTGCATTGATTGTAGGTGCACTAGTAAAAGTAATGGATACATTATCTGAAACTGCATTACAATCACCATTACCAACACTCGTTAAAGTAAGGGTTACATTTCCTAAAGCAATTTCAGCTGGAGTTGCTGTATATACAGCATTTAAAGCATTTGCATTTGGAGAAAAGGTACCTGCTCCACCAGTCCAAAGACCACCAGTAGCAACAGTTACTACACCAGCTAATGTTACATCTGGATTATTTGCACAAGCAGTTTGGTCACCACCAGCATTAACAATCGGTGCATCTGTAAAGCTAATCTGTACCACATCCGATTCAGGGTTACAAGTTCCATTCCCTGTAGATTCCACGGATAAATTAAGTATACCTGCCGTCAATTCAGCAGCGGTTGGATTATAAGTCGTAATTAAAGAAGTATTATTAGGAGAATAAGAACCAGCACCACCGGACCAAATCCCGCCTGCTGCAATGGTTACACTCGCGGATAAATTCACCGCGGCATTATTTTCACAAACTACTAAATCAACACCTGCATCCATAATAGGAGCGGGTGTAATGTTTAATGTTATTTGGTCATCTACAGGAGTACAATTCCCAGTAGAGGTCAAAGTTAAAGTTACAGCACCTGCAGAAATATCACCAGGACTTGGTACGTATTCGGCAGTTAAAGTTGTTGCATCAGGCAAGAATTGTCCAGACCCTGAAGTTGTCCATTCCCCGGTATTAGTACCACCACTAATACTTCCAGCTAGCACAGCTGTATCGTTTGCACAAACAGAAAAATCTACGCCTGGATCCAATAAAATTTCAGCAGCAAATTCAGAAAAGAAGCCGTATCTACAGCCCGTTCCTGCGCCACCATTCACGATAGCTAAAGTAAATACATCCGTTGAATTAGAAATTAAATGAGATTGGTTAACTGGAATTTCCGTTGTGTTAAATTGAATTCGTGCAGCACGCCAAATACCACCAGTACCTGGTACCAATTGAAAATCGGAAGCATTAATAGCCGCTGTACCTGATCCAGTCACTGTAAAGTTCCCTTCACTACCATCTCTAATCATGATATTTAAGAAGAAAGCTTCTGAAGTGGAACGAATAATACTAATTTGTTCAGAACCGGCACAACCTAAAGGAGGTAAAACAGCCTGTCCCTCTTCACAACCAAAACCAGTAACATGAGAAACGTAAGCAGGTTTAGAAGTCTCAATATATACACTATTATCAGTAGAAGTACTTAAGTAATCCATGTCATATCTATATGTTTGACCTGCAAACAAAGTAGTAGTTGGCGTAACACTCCCGTCTATATATACTTTTGTATTATTTTCAGTTGCAAGAATAAAAGCACTCTCGTCACCCGTTGCGTTCAATTGGCCTTTTACGGCAATATACTCAGTACCAACAATACCTACAGGTACGATTTGGTCACCCAGTAAATCATAACAACCACCAGAAGGGTTGTGGTTAGAATCATCTTTAATGGTAATAGCAATATCCTTATTACTAATCACAACAGCACCAGAGGGGTGATTTGCAGGAATGGAAAATGCGGGTGCATTTGTACCTAAGTATGGAAAATACTCCATGGTCTGGTCTGTATTCCCACAAGAATAGGTCTCCCCCATTTGTAAAGTAATGGAATAGGGTGTTAATGCAGGAATACCATCAACATCTACTGGCGAATAGATAGTCACCACTGTATTATCTTCTGTTGCAATAATGTCAAATGAAGCATAAGCTAAATGCGGACTAGCAAAACCATCTTCATTCCAAAAAGCATCATGTTTATGTAGCGGGATATAGAATTCTTGTCCCAATGAAGCCCTTCCTTTTAAGGAAAAAATATCTGCATTATTCGTATTACTTACTTCATAATAAGCGGTAATTGTATCCGTAGATACAATTCTAAGTCCTGTAGAAAGTATAGAATTGGTTGGCGTTGTCTCCAAGTCTGCGACAAAAATCGAAAGATCTTCTTGGTGAGAACTATTTGCCGCCATTGACACTACAATTGGTGTAAACAATGGATTTGCAGGTTGATCTATAGTAACTGTTGCTGCCCCACTAAAAGTCGAGATATTTAAATAAATCGGTACGCCACCAGGAGAAGCGTGCAAATAGGTAACATCAGGTGGCGCAAACCAAAATTCTGTTCCAGACTGCGCATTAGCAAAATTTAAAAAGCATAGCATGCTTAATAAAAGCAGGTAAATTTTTTTCATAGAGTATTTTTTAATTCACAACAAGTTCAATATCCTTAAGAGGCATACGATTTATAATAAAAAAAGGTTCTTCATTTGAAGTTTTTTTTTTATTCAGGAAAAAATTGAATTTGCATTTGTCATCATTTAACAATTCAAATTACGGTATTAAATGTTAAATATTCTAAAAATACTAGTGATATTTATTCCTTTTTTCGACCAATCAAGGAAATTCACCCATTAAACCTTACTGGTTAAGAATAGAACCTTATTATCATTCATTAAGAATATTAGCTACCAAATACTTAACTTAAATACAATCTTTATTTAACCTCAAAATGATGGACATTTACAATAAATTGCTTTCTTTGCAAATTCAAAAAAACCATTCCTTTAAAAGGGGAAATTTTCATCAAAAAAGTGTACCTTTTTAACATAAATAAGCTATTGTATAATAAATATTAACATTTTAATGGGTAATACTTAATTTAAAAAAAAACTTACCCTACTGAAGGTTCTTATTAAAAAATATTATATTTAACCATTAAACAACGACTATGAATTCAAGAAATTTACTTGTTCCCTACGATTTTACGAGTGCTGCGGATGTTGCATTAACCTATGCAATTTCACTTGCAAAAAAATTAAGTGCTGAAATAAACTTAATACACGTTGTAAAGGAAAGTAAAGCGGTAAAGAAATCAAAAACAAAACTTGAAGAAGTGATCCATAAATTGGGTACAGACAATAAAGGCGTATTGATTCACCCTATTGTAAGAATTGGAGATATTTTCAGTGATATTTCTTCCGCTGGAAAAGAGCTGCGTTCTTCTATTGTAATTATGGGTACGCATGGCGCCAAAGGAATGCAACGTGTTTTTGGTAGTTTTGCTATAAAAATCATTACTTCTACACACATTCCATTTATTATCGTTCAAAAAGATTACAAGCCATCAGACTTAGAAAGAATAGTGGTTCCAATTGATGTTTCAAAAGAAAGTTTACAAGTAGAGCAAGTAGTCTCTGCGGTTGCAAAGGAAACTAAATCGGAAGTATTTGTGGTTGCAGAAAACCATCAAGATACTGCGTTAAAAATTAAAGTAGCGGTACATTTCAAAGTAATTACAGAGCAATTTGATTCCGTGGGTGTAAAATACCATACCGAATCGATTAAGCGATTAGCCTCTAAAGAAATTTTAGATTACACCAAAAAAGTAAAAGGGGATTTAATCGGAATAGCTTATCACACAGATAGTATATTACCACAATTTGATAGAATTTTCCAAGACTTAATTACCAATGACGAAAAAATCCCTGTATTGATTATCAATGCAAAAGAGGTAGGGAATTATTTCTTTTAAAGCAATTATAAATTTATATTTCAAAAAAAAGCCCTGACATTTACTGTCAGGGCTTTTTTATAAGCTTGATTTTTTAATGAAATATATCTTTCATTTTATCAAAAAAACCTTTTTCCTTTTTAGACGGTTGCGGTTTAAAGTTTTCTGAGTTTCTTAAAGACTCTAATATATCTTCTTCCGACTTAGATAACTTTTTAGGAGTCCATACATTTATATGTACTAATAAATCACCTTTTCCGTAGCCATTTAGACTAGGAATACCTTTACCTTTTAAGCGTAATAATTTACCACTTTGTGTACCTGGTTCAATTTTAACTTTCGCTTTTCCTTCCACTAGCGGCACATGAATATCTGCACCTATTGCTGCATCAACAAAACTAACATAGGCCTCGTAATGTAAATTTTCAGATTCTCTTTTTAAGTCTGCATCTACTTCTTCTTCGATTACAACCAATAAATCACCAGGAACCCCATTAAAAGGACCAGCATTACCTTTACCTGCAACTTTTAATTGCATTCCTTCTTCTACACCTGCTGGAATACTGATTTCTACAATTTCCTCTTGGCGTTTCAAACCTTGAGCATCTGCACCATTAGGTTTTTTATCAATAAATTTACCAGTACCGTTACAAGTTGGACAAGTAGATTGAGTTTGCATGGCCCCTAACATGGTTTCCATCACTCTCATCACCCTACCTTGACCATTACAAGTAGTACATGTATTAAAGGTTACCCCTTCAGCATTGACTAATTTATTGACTTTAATTTTTTTCGTAACGCCTAAAGCCACATCTTTTAGACTCAATTTAATTTTCACTCTTAAATCTGACCCTTTAATAACTCTACTGCCACCACTTCTTTGGCGACCACCGCCTCCACCGAATGCACCACCAAAAATATCACCGAATTGGCTAAATATGTCATCCATATCCATCCCACCGCCAAATCCGCCGCCGCCGCCAGAAGCACCGCCAACACCTTGGTGACCGAAACGATCATATCTAGCTTTTTTATCAGAATTACTTAGAATTTCATATGCTTCTGCAGCTTCTTTAAAAGACTCTTCAGCAGCTTTGTCATCTGGATTTTTATCTGGATGATATTTTAAAGCAAGCTTCCTATATGCCTTTTTAATTTCTGCATCAGAAGCCGATTTAGAAACCCCTAATACTTCATAATAATCTCTCTTATTGCTCATTCTTTTATTCTCTTTTATTGTCCTACTACAACTTTAGCAAACCTTAATGGTTTTCCTTTTAAATTATAGCCTTTCTCAATTACATCCACTACCTTACCTTTTAAATCTTCAGTTGGTGCTGGAATATTTGTAATTGCTTCGTGAATTTCCGGATCAAATACTTCACCTTTTGCAGGCGCTAATTCTAATCCTTTTGATTTTAACGTACTATCTAATTTATGGTGAATTAATTTGAAACCTTCTTTCAATCCGTCGACATCTTCAGATTTTGCATTGTTTTCAATCGCTCTATCAAAATCATCTAAAATCGGTAACATATCTTTTAATACACTAGAAGAAGCACTACCAATAATATCTGCTTTTTCTTTAATGGATCTTTTCCTGAAGTTATCAAAGTCTGAATACAACCTTAAATACTTATCATTTAACGCATTATATTTCTCTTCGATCGTAGGTTCGGCCTTCTCTTCAACTGCATCTTCCGTTGCCGCGTTCTCATCTCTAACCTCTTGTTCTTCTGTAAAGTCTTCTTTATTTTTATCTTTTCTGCCCATGATTCGTTACATTTATGCTTGGCAGAGACCAAAAACATTGCCAAAACCAGTAAGAGGACAAAGTGGCAGTAACACTTCCTTTGAACCATTATATTGTCAGTCTCCCCTACCAAACTGTCAGCACTTTTCTTCCATTAATATTAAAATTGCAGGAGCAAAAACAATATATTTGCTAAAAATTATCAGATGCGACATAATTTAAGTGAAATTACTGCAGTTTTAAAAGACCGAAGAACTATTTATCCTGAGTTTTATTCTGACCGAAAAATTCACGAGGAACAAATTGAACAGATATTAAACAATGCTATTTGGGCACCCACTCATGGCATGACGCAACCTTGGAGATTCCAAGTCTTTACAGGAGAAGGAAGAAAGAAGCTTGGGAATTTTTTATGTGAAACTTACCAATCGCATGCGCGAGAGATTAACGTTTTAAAATATGATAAACTAAAGAACCGACCATTAATGGCAGGTGCTGTTATAGCGGTTTCAATGGCTAGAGATCCACAAGGAAAAATATTAGAAATTGAAGAAATTGAAGCGGTAGCTTGTGCCATTCAAAATATGCATCTTACCTGTACTGCATGGGGATTAGGTGCTTTTTGGTCGACACCAAAATTTATATACGAACCAGTAATGAATGAGTTTTTGGGATTAGAGGCCGCAGATAAATGTCTTGGATTATTTTACATTGGCTATGTTAAAGAAGATTATGAATGGCCAAAAGGGCAGAGAAAACCAATTGAATACAATACAAAATGGGTAAGAGAATAGGAAATTTTAATTTAGTAAATTATCGAGATCATCCTGGCAATGAAATTTATAAAGTCATGAATTTCAACAGCAAAGAGGAGGCCGATTTATTTGAGTCTAAAATGACTGCTGCTAACTTATGGTTTGAGAAAGATACAGAAGACCACCAAGGTGATATTTTATATCTTTTTGCCGTAAAGAACAGAGAATTTGATTTGGTACAAAAGATTAATTTTGAAGTCAACGCTAAGTTTAGGAAAAATTTTATCCCTAATAAGACTGGGCGCTATGTCCTTGTTGGTTTTTTCTTATTTATTATGTTAATTGCGTTAATTGGTTATTTTAAAACAAATTATTGATTGAATGGCTATGCTCAAATAGTAAAAGGCGCTGTATTCTCCTCTAATTCTATTACATTTACTTACATGAAAAGCATTACTTTAATTGTATTTTTTTTATTCACATTTATCCTTCATTTTAGTGGTTTTTCACAAAAAGGAAAAACATATGTGGGTATTCAATATAAGCCGATTGTACCTAACAAATTTATTGGGGCTTACCAGCAAGCCTATGCAAGAACTGAAACACCTTCCTTTGAAGGAGAGATCGTTCAAAAACTAGGGTACGTAACTGGTGTAACTATTCGGCATGGTATTTCCAAAAATATTAGTATTGAAACTGGGATTAATTATGTAAACCGACGTTTTAACATATCCTATGACGCATTAGATTCTAACTACCAAGGAAATACAGACACGAAGCTCATCAATTATAATATTCCAATAAATGCCTTGGTATACATTCAAATTGGGGACCAATGGTACATGAATGCATCTGGAGGTGCAAACATCAGTTTTTTCCCTACAATAGTTGGGTCCTATGTAAATTTAGGAGATACGAAAAATTACTTTTTCCAAGAAAGCACACCAACCAACTGGTTACAATTTGGCGTCAACGCGAATTATGGTTTTGAATACCGGACAAAAGATGCAGGTGTTTTTTATTTAGGCGCATCCTATTACCTTCCCTTTAGGCCGATAGTTTATTCAAAAATGGTTTGGGTCAACCAATCTGTAAATCGCCATGTTATAGCGCCAATAAATGGTAGTTACTTTACGGTAGATTTAAAGTATTTTATTCCAAACACCTAATTTTAACATTTTTTTGGAAGGCGTTTAATCTGGCACATCTATTAATTATTAACTTTGTATCTCAAAGTGCTTTTATGGAAAAAGAAAAACGATCCCCAATTGAAGATTTAAAGGATATCCGCATTATGATGGAGTCGACCACCAAATTTTTATCATTGAGTGGTTTATCTGGAATAGTAGCAGGGATAATTGCCTTATTGGGTGCATTATTGGCGCAAAATTTAATGCAAAACTTTTTCAATTTAGGCCTTTATCATACCATTAGTGGAAAAATGAATGAAGCTTATCACACCTTGGCCATTTCGCTTTTTTTTACGGCGATAGGCACCTTGGTATTGGCCTTGGGATTTGGATTACTTTTCACCTATTTAAAGGCCAAAAAATTAAACCATCATTTAAATAAACCCATTACCATAAAACTGTTAAAAAGCTTATTTACACCCCTTATTTTTGGTGGTATTTTCATCTTGTTAATGTATCGCCAAGGTGCATTTACTTTAATAGCGCCGGCTACACTTTTATTTTATGGATTGGCCTTATTAAATGCTTCCAAATATTTAAATGTAGAAATCAAATACATGGCCATTTCGGAGTTAATACTGGGCTTATTGGCAGCCTATTTTGTAAACAACAGCTTAATATTTTGGTCTATTGGGTTTGGTATTTTACATATTTTTTACGGCAGCATCATGTACTTTAAATACGATAGAAAAAAGTGAGTAATATAAGCGCATTAAATAAGGCATTTGAGAGTCGTGTGCGCCTTGGTATCATGTCGATACTATTGGTAAACGAATGGGTAGATTACAAAGAAATAAAAGCGAGTTTAGATTTGACGGATGGCAATTTGGCCTCCCACATTACGGGACTTGAAAAGTTTGGATACATTGAGGTTAGAAAGAGATTTATTGGAAAAAAAACAAATACCAGCTACCAAATTACAGCACTCGGAAAACAAGCATTTAATAAACATATTAATGCCTTAGAAAAGCTCATTAATAACCTATAATTTTTTTACATATTTACTTTGAATTTCAAAGCACTTTTAAATTAAATTTTTATTATGAAAAAGAAACAATATCTATTACTAGTCCTATTACTTAATTGTCTTTTGTATGATCAATTACTTGGCTTAAACCTCCTTCTTATCGCAATCTTTTGGGTGGGATTAAATTACTACAACTCCCCTACTCGTCATGATAAGTCATGGTATACAGCAGCCATTTTATGGATCATGGCGGGACTGGGACAAAGCCTATGGTACCTGGATGTAGGTTTACCTATTTATATAATAGCGGCACTTCACTATTTTGCCGTGTATTATCAGCCCAAAACTAGTTTCCCTATCTCCATTTTGCAAAGTTTTATTTCTTGGGCAAAAGGCTTGGTTAATTTCTTCCAGTTTAAAGTCGGCTATTTTAATAAATCTACTGACCAAACCAAAAAAATAATCCAGAAATTATTACTGATAATACTCCCTATTTTTATTTCGCTTTTATTTTTAAAAATATACCAATCGGCCAGTCCAAAATTTGCCGAATTGACTTCCTTTATTCATCTTGATTTTATACAATGGCCTTTTTTTATTTCCTATTTTCTTTTAACCATATGTTTCTATGGCTTTTATTATTTCAGACCAAGCAAAAAAATAGAATCCATTGATATAAATACCGCCTACCAGGTGCCTTATAAAGAATCATACCTAAGCGAAGAAGATAAAAAACCATTTGAATGGCAATTAGGAATCCTATTAGTTAGCATGCTCAGCTTGCTATTATTGGGATTTATAGTAGTTGACATCCAGACCATACTTACACCAACCGCAAGTGAATTATCCCATTCCCAAGTAGTACACCAAGGCATAAACATTCTTATCATCTCTATTATTTTAGTTATGCTAATCGTTGTGGGACTTTACCGAGGCAGCAATAATTTTCAAAAATCTAAAACTTTGCATTACCTCAGCTATGCATGGTTATTTTTAAATGCCATACTCATAGTGCTGATTGCTATTAAAAACTATAATTACATAGCAGACTGGGGCTTAACTCATAAAAGGATTGGTGTATTTATTTATTTAATCATGTGTTTAATCGGATTAGCCTTTACTGGGCGTAAAATTGCAAAACAAACCAGTTTCAGTCATTTACTATCTAAAACCGCCTATACTTTTTTGGGGCTACTTACATTTTATGGTCTATTCAATTGGAATGGCATAATTGCGAAATATAATTTAAACCCGCTTCATTTAGACGCAGCGCAGGTTGATTTTCCTTACCTCGCTTCATTGGGACCCGAAACATTACCATATATCAAAGCCTATATTGGAGAAAATAACAGCACACAATTGAGAGACGAAAATACTATACACCAAAGTGTATTTAGTTTATACCAGATTTACTCGCAAGGCTGGAAGTCTATTCCCTCTTATAGATTAGGGGGATACTTGGCATATAAAAAGCTAAATTTTGATAGACTTCCTTCCAAAAACGATAAATAAAAACAATGATTATGAGATGGAAAATTGTTGAATGGCTAACCATTCAAGCCACAAACCTGTCCGACTTTTTATTAAGAAACAGGTCGTGGAAGTACCAATATAGCGACTATGTTGACCTACCAAAAAACACCATAGGTTACCATTATTATGCTTATTTACGCAAGAATAAATTGACCTATAAACCCAACTTAATCAAGCATGACATTAAGCATATATTACTTGGGTATGGAATGAAAATGCCTGGAGAAATGGAAATCGTTGCCTTTTTAATTGGCAACAAAAGTTACAATAAAGTAGGTGTATTATATTTATTCACTTGCTTATTAATAGTGCCTGAATACCTTCCTCAATTAGTGCAACATTATAAACGTGGAAAAAACGCTACTTGCTTACGAGAAATTAATTTGGAAGACATTATTGATAAAGATTTAACCACAGTTCGAATAGCATTAAACATTTAAATATGCCCTTTACCTTCAGTCACCCTGCCATAATTTTACCTCTTTGCCATAAACGGTTTTCCAACTTGTCGTCTACAGGGATGATAATTGGGAGTATCACCCCAGACCTAGAATACTTTTTACGCATGAGAATGGAAAGGATACACGGCCATGAAGTAGGTGCCATTTTTTGGTATCAACTTCCCATTTGTTTTATATTTTCAGTAATCTTTCATGTGATTGTAAAAAAGCCATTGCTTTTACATTCTCCCACTTTTATTCAAAAAAGGCTAGGTTACTTGGCACATAAAAACTGGATAGATTATTTGAGTAAACACTGGACACAATTTATAGTTTCGGCCATCATTGGTATTTTATCTCACTTAATTTGGGACAGTTTCACCCACGCCCATGGTCTATTTGGTAAAAGTTCAGCGCTTCTTATGTTATCATTTGAATATACTTGGGGCAGGACCTATTTATTTGAATGGTTTCAATTATTGAGTTCCCTACTTGGTTTACTTGCTCTTTTCTTATTTATTTTCCGCAGGCAAACAAAACCATATTTGACCGCCAGTATACACCAAAAATGGAAGTATTGGTTTAGTACCTTGTTAATTATTGCCTTCATAGTTTACCTTCATCCGATACCGGATTTTGCGACATTTATTGCTACTTTTATTATGGCATCCATACTGGGTGTTTTGGGAAGTGCTATTTATCAAAAAATATATGAAAAAATTTATCTTAAAAGAACTAAAAAGTTTTAAATGTGCTTTCAATGGCATTTACTTGGCATTGACGGAAGCGCATATCATTATTCAAATAATGGCAACTGTTTTGGTTATTGCAACTGGTTATTATCAAAACATTAATAAAACGGAATGGTTAATTATTGCCATTTGTATCGCTATGGTAATCGGTGCCGAAATGATGAATACCGCAATAGAAAAAACAGTAGATTATATCAGCATGGAGCAACACCCCCAAGCCAAATCCATCAAAGACATTAGTGCAGGTGCAGTTTTAGTCATCAGTATTGTTGCCGCCATCATTGGAATAAACATTTTATTTTTATAAGCTAGGCGGACTTTTACAAAAACTAAAAGGGCAACAAAAAAGCCACTTCAATTACTTGAAGTGGCTTTTATTTATGTTTACCAATTTATTATTTTGCGAATAACATTTCTCTGAATTTAGGCAAAGGCCACATTTCGTCGTCAATAGTCATTTCTAATTTATCTGCGTGATATCTAATATCATCAAACATCTTTTTAATATTGTCGCAATAAGCATATGCCTTTTCACTGGCAGTAGTTAACTTATTCGCTTTTTTACGTTCTTCAATCATGGCGTCAACCGACTCGCTAATAATGGTGATGTGGTTAGACAATGCTTTAATGGTCTCAATTTGCGTCTTAGCCAAAGCTTTTCCTTCTTTTTCTCCCATTACATCCATTAAACCACTTACATTTTCTAGTAAGCTATTTTGGTAGGCAAGTGCAGCAGGAATGATATGATTTTTCGCCAAATCTCCCATTACTCTAGATTCAATTTGAATTTTTAGAATATAATTTTCTAATTCAATTTCATGTTTAGCTTCGATTTCAACAGGTGTTAAAATTCCTAATCCATCAAACAATTTAACCGTTTCTTTATCTTGCCAAATTTCTAAAGCTCTTGGGGTATCTTTAAAGTTAGACAAGCCTCTTTTTTCTGCTTCTTCTACCCAAGCCTGACCATAACCATTTCCTTCGAATCTAATTTTCTTAGAAGATTTGATTAAGCCTTGTAATTCTTTTAAGATAGCTTCGTCTTTTTTATCTCCGCCATTAATTCTCTTATCAACTGCTACTTTAAAATCAATTAATTGATTAGCTACAATGGTATTTAAAACCATCATAGAGTGTGCGCAGTTTGCAGTTGAACCTACCGCTCTGAATTCAAATTTATTTCCAGTAAAGGCAAAAGGAGAAGTTCTATTTCTATCTGTATTATCTAATAAAATTTCTGGAATTTTTCCAATATTCAATTTCAATTCTGTTTTCGCTTCTGGCGTCATTTTTCCAGCCATAATGCTTTTCTCTAAATCATCTAACATTTTAGTCAACTGAGAGCCAATAAATACAGAAACAATTGCTGGCGGTGCTTCATTAGCCCCTAACCTATGGTCATTACTTGCAGATGCGATAGACGCTCTTAACAAATCAGCATGGTCGTGTATGGCTTTAATGGTATTAATAAAGAAAGTCAAGAATTGAATGTTTGACTTTGGGTTTTTACCAGGTTGTAATAAGTTTACGCCAGTATTGGTACTTAAAGACCAGTTGTTATGTTTTCCAGAACCGTTTAAACCAGCAAATGGTTTTTCGTGTAACAGAATTCTAAAGTTATGTTTTCTTGCTACTTTTTCCATCACATCCATTAACAATTGGTTGTGGTCGTTTGCAATGTTTACGTCTTCGAACATTGGTGCGCACTCAAATTGATTTGGTGCCACTTCATTATGACGAGTTGTCACAGGTATTCCTAATAAATGAGACTCATATTCGAATTCTCTCATAAAAGCAGTTGCTCTTTCAGGAATAGAACCAAAATAATGGTCATCTAATTGTTGTCCTTTTGCAGGTGCGTGACCAAACAAAGCTCTACCTGTCATCATTAAATCAGGACGAGCGTTGAACAATGCAGAATCAATTAAAAAGTATTCTTGTTCCCACCCTAAAGTAGCGTTTACTTTATTAATGTTTTTATCAAAGTATTGACAAACGTCAATAGCAGCTTTTTCAATGGTATTTAAGGCACGCATTAAAGGCATTTTATAATCTAATGCTTCTCCTGTATACGCTAAAAATATGGTTGGAATACAAAGTGTTTTTCCAATTACAAATGCAGATGAACTTGGATCCCATGCAGTATACCCTCTAGCTTCAAAAGTATTTCTAATACCACCATTTGGAAAAGAAGAAGCATCCGGTTCTTGTTGTACTAATAAATCTCCTTCTAATCTCTCAATCGCTTCACCTGGTCCGATAGGTTTAAAAAAACCATCATGCTTTTCAGCAGTCGCTCCAGTTAATGGCTGAAACCAGTGTGTATAATGTGTTGCTCCTTTTGTAATGGCCCAATCTTTCATTGCCGAAGCAACTTGATCTGCAATTTCACGGGTTACTTTAGTCCCGTTTTCAATTGCTGACTTCACCATTTTATACGCTACTTCTGGTAAATACTCGCGCATTACCTTAATGTGGAACGTATTTTCTCCAAAATATTCAGATACCCTTCTTGGGTCTGGAGTACTATGATTCGGAGTTCTGTGCAATACATCTTCTAATGCATTAAATCTTTGAGAAGCCATAATTATAAATTATATGTTTGTACAAAAATAGTTTTATTCTATAAATCAATGCCCATTTTTTACTTTTTTTTATCAACACCCCCTATTTTTTACCACTAACATTCAATTAATATTACATTAACAGAAAAGCCCCCCCCTTTTTTTTAAGGCAAACCTTAATAAAAACAATGTTTTAAAGTGAAACAATCCCGTTTACCTCTTTTTTGATTCTAGGTTTATGGTACTTCCAAAGTTTTTTAATAAAAAATCCCCTTACTGTTCAGGAACAAAAGCATTTCATTAAAAAAGGCTTGTTTTAAATGAGAAATGGTTTTTTCGGCTATAAAAGTTACTTGAGAAAATTTAAATAATCATTTACCTAACTATAGCTTGTGTTTGCCTTACATATTACCGAGTTATACCATAAGGCCCTTATAATAATAGGTATAATTCCCAACGACTACCATGCTTAAAATATTTAAAACAGTAGCGTAAAGTAAAATTATGGTTGCCTAGTCTTTCCCTATTTTTTTAGCGATACCATGCCATATTAAGGAATATATGCTTTGACTTTCGATAATACTTATCCCCTTCATTTCAGACAAATCCCTCCCTTTAAAATACAAGATAAATAGCTACTCTTACCGCTTAGTCAATTTTTAAGTACAGAATAAAAAATAAACTGTAATAGGAAAAATATTTTTATTAAGTTTGTGTAGCATGAAAAACTGGAACCGCCTTTTATTCTTTATCCTTACTATAATGGCATTCACAGGTTGTAAGAAAGAGGCTATTTTGTATAAAATTGAAGGAAACGTCAGCGATCAGATATCCAATGGCCCCATTCCAAATTTAAATATACAGTTATTTCAACGTGTATACCAGTCGGGTGTTTTGAACAATAATTACACCTACTTAACGGAAGTTACTGCAGATGACAATGGTAATTATGCTTTTGAATTTGAAAGAACCCTCATTTATGATATAAAATTAGTAATAGAGGATACCAAGTATTACACAAAAGAAGTGATTATTGAACAACAAGACCTTTCTACAGAAGACGTTAACATGGTAAACTTAGGTGTAGAAGCTAAAGGGTGGTTAAAAATGATTCTGAACAACAACTATGTTTCTCCAGACGAGCAATTAAACATATTTAAAACCGGATTTAAAACCGATTGCGAAGCTTGTTGTACTATTGGTAATACTACCTTCTATGAAACGGGGGACACCAGTTTAACCTGTGCTGTAACGGGAGGAAGTACCGTGAAGATAGTTTATGGTGAAGCAACTGCAGGCAGTAGTTTTACAGAAGAAATAGAGTGTGTTCGGTTTGACACGACCTTTTTCACCATCAATTATTAAGTTTTTTTTAGACAACCAATCTTTTTCTTTTCAGAAATATATTCACTGATAATCTGTAAAATCAGCATAAATTTACAGTCCATATTTTGGGCAACAGAATCGTTTAAATTAATCCAACCTACAAATCACAGGGTTCAATTATTCGAAGGCTAATCTGAAAATACTATCTTTGCCCACTTATTTCTTAGAAACATGATTGAATTAGTGAAAAAGGGCACGAAAAATGCCAAAAACGAAATACTATCTGGATTAACCGTTGCCTTGGCATTAGTACCAGAAGCGGTAGCCTTTTCTTTTGTGGCTGGAATAGATCCTTTGATTGGTTTATACGGCGCATTTATGATGGGAATCATCACTTCTATTTTTGGTGGAAGACCAGGAATGATATCTGGGGCAACTGGGGCAATGGCCGTTGTAATGGTGGGTCTAATTAAAGCAGGAAATGAAATTGGCTTGCATTTAGAAGCGCCTGTTGCCAACCTTGGTATATCCTACCTATTTATAACTTTATTATTGGTAGGTATCCTACAAATTTTATTTGGAGTTTTTAAGCTAGGAAAATTTATACGTTTAATACCACACCCGGTGATGATGGGATTTGTAAATGGTTTGGCTATTGTCATTTTCTTGTCTCAATTAGGCATGTTTAAAGAAAAAATAATGAATACAGAAACGGGTAAAGCCGTGACACAATGGCTACCAGTACCTGAACTTTTAATTATGGGAGGCTTTGTTGCCTTAACCATGGCCATTATGTTTCTATTGCCAAAACTGACTAAAAAAGTACCCGCTGCATTAACTGCTATTATTATCGTTTCTGCCATTGTAATTATTGGTGGTATTGACACCAACACTGTAAAATCTTTTATTGTAGAAGGTAGTGGCAACCCGGCGGCTGGAATCAAAGGTGGTTTACCAAGCTTACAATTGGATTTGTTTACGCATATCCCAATCAATTTAGCTACTTTTAAATTGATACTACCATATGCTTTTATTTTAGCTGCAGTTGGCTTAATTGAATCTTTATTAACCTTAAATTTAATTGATGAATTAACCGAAACACGCGGTAATTCTAATAAAGAATGTATTGCGCAAGGAAGTGCCAATTTTGTGAATGGTATGTTTGGTGGCATGGGAGGATGTGCCATGATTGGTCAATCCATTATCAATGTGAATTCTGGTGGTAAAGGTCGACTATCAGGCATTGTTGCTGCGGTTGCTTTATTGTGTTTTATCTTATTTGCTGCCCCTCTTATTGAACAAGTACCTATTGCTGCTTTGGTTGGCGTAATGTTTATGGTAGTGATTGGTACCTTTGCTTGGTCGAGTTTTAGAATTATAACAAAAATACCAAGAGCAGATGCCTTTGTATTAATTTTAGTATCCTCCATGACAGTAGTATTCGATTTGGCCATAGCAGTTGTAGCAGGCGTGATTGTATCGGCCTTGGTATTTAGTTGGGAGAATGCAAAAAGAATTCGTGCCAGAAGAAGCTTTAAAGCAGATGGTACCAAGGTATATGAAATTTGGGGACCATTATTCTTTGGTTCCATTCAAGCCTTTACGGATAAATTTACCGTTAACGAAGACCCAGACAATATTGAAATTGATTTTATAGAATCCAAAGTATCTGACCACTCTGGCGTTGAAGCTATTTTCAATTTGGTGGAAAAGTACGAAAAGAAAGGAAAAAAAGTCACTTTAAAGCATTTAAGTCCCGACTGTGATGCTATGTTGATAAAGGCAAGTCCAAAATTTGCGGCTATTATTCAAACCGACATTGATGATCCGCGTTATTACGTGGTCACTAATCAAGTAGAACCGATTTAAAAATGGCTTTTCAGTTCAAGCAATTTAGTATAGAACAAAAGGTAAACGCCCATAAGGTTGGAACCGATTCAATGCTATTAGGTGCTTGGGTGAAGGGAAACTTTTCGAACATACTAGACATTGGTACGGGGACCGGTATATTGGCTTTAATGCAGGCACAAAAAAACCCACTGGCTAAAGTTATAGGGATTGAATCCAATGCCTTAAGTTGTGCTGAAGCAAAGGGTAACTTTGCTAACAGTCCCTTTGATAAACGCATGTCAGCAGTATGTACTAAGTTACAAGATTTTAATATTGCGCAACCATTTGATTTAATTATTGCCAATCCACCTTATTTTGTAGATGCTTATTTAGGAAAGGAAACAGCAAAGAACCAAGCCCGACACACCATTAACTTAAGCATTGAAGCGCTTTACAAACACGCGGAAAGATTATTGCACGCAACGGGGCAATTATCGGTTGTAATCCCCAGTTCGGTAAAAGAAATGCATTTTAAAGTCGCCGCGCAATATGGTTTATTTCCAGCAGATATTTTGGTCATCCTTAGTGAAGATAAAACAACCATTCGTCATTTAATCACATTTAATAGGGCAGCCAGTAAACCAATCGAAAATACCATGATTGCGAAGTATAACAATGGCATGTATTCAAAAGCTTATGTTACCTTAACTGTTGACTATCACGACAGGGAGTTGACTTGGTTTGAAGATAAAAAGTAAACCTACAGCAACTTTATATTCCAATCACTTTATGCTTTCTCTACATGAAAACCTTTTCCTGAAGGGTTTTGAATTAGCAATAAGCTTGTATATACACTACTCGACTAAACCACCACCACTATAGACCCGAACCTCTCTATCCTGGTCATCTATAAAGGTGTAGATAGGCTGTATAAAATTGTTGTTAACTCCTTTATACTTTTTATAAGCGGGAGGTACCACCTTATTTGGAAACACAGTAGAAACTACTCCTACTTTGCCTTCTTGCCAAATTAAAAAACCAGCATCCTTATTGTATGCAATAGAATCATACTGCATTTCACATATTTCACGCCCTAAATTCCATGCGCTTTGACTATTACCCTCACATGCAAAAACACCCCATGCTTTATCTTTCACTGCGACGTAGGTAATGGGGAGACCTCTTTTAGTATTACTCTTTAAATGTCTACGACCAATTTCGCTGTATTTAAAAGGAATCAATATTTCATTTTTAATATTTACACATCCCCAAAGTCCAGCCTTTTTAGCAAAAAACCAATTATAATGTGCTTTATCTATGTTAATAGCATCATAGATCAATGGAATGGTGTCATGACTGAATTTTTCTGTTGGATTGGAAGAATTGTTTCTTTGGATACTTACGACACCAGTCAAACCATTTTCTGTTACCGTATGAATTCCAACATTTTCTAATTTATTTTCTCTTTCTCTTGTCTCCCATTCTAATGCATCTCTGCCCATATCTACCACCTCTAATTCCTCTTCAGCTCCATTAAAAGTCTCTATAGTATTTACTTTTTCTCCATTTTGTAATAAGTAAATAATTTCCGTTCCTCTTACGCATTTAAAGTATTGTGGGTAATCGCCCGTAAGCGTTTCAATAACATCATATTCAACAGGTAAAACCTCTATACTCGTCCCATTCTTAATTTCTAAAATGCCAAATTTATCCTTATCTCGCACCACAATAAACTGTGAATTATTGGCGTAATTTTTAATTGCAGAAAAATTTAATTCCGTATATTTAGTAGGAATAATAGTCTTGAAGTTATTTAAAATTAAGCCATAGCCATCTTCGGTCTGCACCTTATAAGAATGTCCCATTTGTTGGATAGATAAATATTTTTCATTGGTCACTTTTTTTCCAGAAATATCCAAAACAGACCAATCATTACCATTTTGCACGATATAATAATTTGAAGGTAAATTTTGAATAAAATCATATTTTTCAGGAACAATTGCTTGTCCGGTTAAGGTCGACAATTGTAACTTTTCATCTTCTAATTGATTAATTTTGACCGTATTCTTAGTGTATATTTTTGCGTCATGTAAAACATCCGATAGTTCAGGACAGTCGTACTTTTTTGGAAATGTACTTAACTTCCAAATTGTTGTGCTTATTTGATCCCTTCTTTTGGCGTTATCGTAAATTCCTGGTTCAAAATTATTACATAAAAGCCTTAATGCGTCCGTTGCATAAGTTGGGAGGTTTAGCGATAAGGGAAGTTCCACATCTGCCAAACTAATATTACCATGGTCAGTAAAATTTTCATTTTGAAATTTATAAAGCGCTTGGGCTTTTTGTATTTCGCCATCTTTTGCTAAACTTTCAATAGTCTTAGTACAAATGGCGCTATACTTGCCTTTATAATAAGCTGTCATGGTATTTAGGTCAAATTCGAATTCATTTACAATTTTATCGTAGGATTTAATCCCACTAATACTCGGCACATATTCACTACTAGATTGCGTAGGAATTAAGCGAAGTAAAAACCCATCCATTACCAAATTATTATTTACTCCTGTTTCATAATAAGTCGACCAATAAACAGGTACATCTTTGCAATTTTCAATGATAAAATATTGCAATAAATCGGTTGGGTAAATACGATACCTTTTGCCGATTGGTATTTTGGTATTTTTATAATTAAAATAGTAACCAGACTTGGATTCTTTTTCTTCTTCTGCCTGACTTAATTCCAAAGCTTCTGAAAGATTTAAGTCATGGGTAGCATTTGAAGGAATAGGTTTTAATTTATCAAATTGGGACAACCAATCGGGCTGTTTTTTTACGCCAATTTTAGATAAAACATAGGAAAAATAATACTTAGACCTCAGTAAATGAATCGGAACAATAAGCGCTCCTTTTGCAATATGATAATGATGTTGCACATACAGCAATTCTCCATAAGATTGGTCACAAAAAATAACATCTCCTGGGCCAACACCGATTAACTTGTTTTTTGCAAGGTCTACCGCTTCCAATCCATACATACCTTCCGTAAACCACTCCTTTGCATTTACTTTCTTCGCATGCACTTCAAACATGGAGAACATTACCGTATTAAAATGTGCTAAAAATCGCTTTACTTGTTCTTTTTCAGCATCTGAATTTGCAAATTCCATTGCGACATTCGTATGGTATTTTACCTTTTCCAATAATGAACGCACCAAAGTTTCTTGCTTTTTATTCATTTTAGAATTTTTCTCAAAATCGAACTGTTCTGATTTCAAGCCTTTATAAATTGGCTTAAATTTATTTAAAGCTTTTTGCATATAACAATACCCCAAAGCAAATGCAGACTGGAAGTCCTTTGCTTTTTGTTTTTCAATTTCATCATTATAATAACCTTCGTAACCAAAATTTTCCAGTAAATCGAAAAAATAATATTGACCATACCATTGTTTTTTTGCCGCTGCGACTTTATTTTTTGGTGTATCTCTATAATAATTAGGTCTTATTTCCAGCTTTGAAAAGGTATTGGTTTGGTTGTCCCAAAATTTAACTTCCGAAGAACTGGCGCTTAAACGAATATAGAAGTCGCCATTTTTCTTAGAAAAACCAGTCAATTGATTCCCCACATTATAATCTGTATATAACTTTCCAATCACACTATCCAAAGACATTTGGCTCTGTGCCTTCAAGGGAAACAAGAACAACCAAAACAATACTACAACAAAGATTTTTTTTACCATGTTAACCATTTAAGTATTCAAAGCTAACCTTTTATTATTTTACTTCTACCTTAGGTATTGAATTCTTATGTGCGTGGTAAAAATAAGATCTCTATTCTAACGAAAATTTTAACGGACAAAAATGACTTTAGATTATTAATTATAACCAGCTGAAAATTTACGGAAGAAACGGATAACAAGTATCACTGTCATTTAAATGAACGGCTAATCATTGAGGAACAACAAACAGCTTACAGTCATAAAAATGGACAAAACACACTTCTTATCATTGAAAACCTAGGTTTATACCTTATTCTTTATCACTTTAGAGTTGCGCCTGGTTTTTATTTTTACCAGTTCATACCAAATTACTGATATAAAACCAATTCCAACACTGATTGAAAATTGTTGAAAATTAAGGGTTTCAAATTTAAAGAACTGGGTTAAAGGGGGAACAAAAAGCAGTAATCCGGTGATGGAAACAGTAATAGAAATGATAAGTAAAACCAACTTATTTTTATATTGTAAGGTAGTCAAAATTGAATAATAAAAAGAACGATTTACAAGTGTTAAAAAGATATTAGCAGTAATTAACACCGTAAACACCATGGTTCTTGTTAAATCTTCGCCATAAGTCATGTACACTGCATATTGATAAGTCACTAAAGTACCTAAGGTAATTACCAACCCTTGCACAATACTTGTGTTCAACTCTTTCCACTTAAAAAAAGTAGTGGTAAAAGGTCTAGGCTTTTGAGACATGGTATTTTTTTCTAGCGGTTCATTTTCAAATATAATCGAACAAGTTGGTCCCATAATTAACTCCAGGAATATAATGTGAGCGGGTGAAAGGATATTGGGATAAATCCAACCTAAAGCCAATGGCATAAAAACAGTAAGAATAATTGGAATATGAATAGAAATAATATACTGAATGGCTTTTTTTAAGTTAGCATATATTTTTCTCCCCATGGCAATGGCATCTACCATTCTAGACAGGTCGTCATCCATCAAAATCAGCGAAGCGGCTTGTTTGGCTATTTCCGTTCCTTTATTCCCCATGGCAATTCCTATGTGCGCAGCCTTTAAAGCAGGACCATCATTCACCCCATCACCAGTCATGGCAACAATTTGCTTATTCGATTTTAGGGCTTTGATAATTTTAAGTTTTGCCTCCGGAAACATTCTTGTAAAAATGTTGGTATCCATCACACAAGCCTTTAATTCTTTTTCTGTCAACTGCATCAAAGCATCACCTGAAATACTATTTAAACCTTTAAATCCTACTTGTTTTGCAATGGCGGTGGTAGTTGCCGCGTTATCGCCAGTAATTATTTTCACCGCAATGCCCGCCTTGTAAAAGTCTTCAAAAACTTTTTGAATATTCTTTTTCGGTGGGTCATAAAAGGCAATTATTCCTTTAAAGTTAAACTTAAACTCTTGTTGTGTTTTAGGAAAATCATTCCCTTCAAACACCCCTTCTCCAACCCCTAAAACACGATATCCCTGACTGGTAATGGTCTCAATTGCTTTTTGAACTTCCGCTTTTTCTGCTGCCGTCAAATTTGAAGTCGCCATTAAAGCTTCTGGTGCACCTTTGGCTGCAATAATTCTTTTCCCTGCTTTATTTTCAAAAATATGGGTCATCATGGGTGGTTTTCCACCAAGAGGGTATTCATGAATGAGTTGAAAATCTGGTCTTTCATCCACCTTTTCCATATCTCCATAAGACTCATGCAAAGACACTTCCATGGCATCAAAAGGAATTGGTTCACTGGCCCACATGGCTATTTCCACCAATTCTTTTTCCACACCTTCGGCTTCATTTGGTGCAACAATTCTATGTCGATCCAAGGTAAATAATTTAGCCAAACTCATTTTATTTTCTGTGATGGTCCCTGTTTTATCGGTACAAATTACAGTAGCACTTCCAAGTGTTTCCACCGTTTTCATTTGCTTCACTACAACGCCCAATTTCATCAATCGCCAAGCACCAATAGCCATAAAAGAAGTAAATGCCATTGGAATCTCCTCTGGTAAGATACTCATGGCCAAGGTAAGGGCTTTAAGCAAACTATCTAACAAGTCTTTTGAAAGAAAATAATTGATCCCCCAAACAATAATAAAAACAATAGCACCAGCAATAACCATTGCTTTTACAAAACTATTTATTTGTAATTCTAAAGGTGTTTTTTCCTCTTGGATACTTTCTAAACTCTTACCTATTTCACCTAATTTAGTTGTGTTACCAATATGTGTAATTCGAGCAATTGCCAACCCACTAGCTACTGTAGTTCCTTTAAAAATATTATGGTCTGCCTTATCTTTATCTTTAAAAATAACTTGAGATTCGCCGGTAAGCACAGATTCATTAACTGAAAAGTCATTGGAATGAATAATAATACCATCTGCCGTAATGGAAGTACCTTCTTCTACCATTAAGCAATCACCAACTACCAAATCTTCACTTTTAATCTCTACCTCTGTCCCATTTCTTATTACTTTACAATGTGGTTGTGATAATTTTTTTAGGTTTTGCAAGGCATTTCTACTTCTATTATCTTGGTATAAAGTAATAAGAGATACCAAAATAATAGCAGAAGCTAAAAAGATGGCGTCCCCTGTCTTCCCACTCATTAAATAAATAAGAGATGCCGCAAATAAAAGAATAACCATTGGCTCTTTTGCCAAGCTTTTAATGGCATCTAAAAAATTATTTTCTTGTTTGTAATCTAGTGTGTTTTTGCCGAATTTCTCTCTAGACTCAATTACTTCGGCATTTGTCAATCCTTTTATATTGAAATTATTTGTTGGCATGGTTCAGGCTTGTTTTAGTGCTATACAATGGACTTTAGGATTGAACCTATGGCGCATTTCGATTGTAAATTTAGGATAAAATAGTAATTATTTAGGTTACAGCAACCAGTTTTTAGGTTACTACAAAAAACAAGCTTATAATTACCGCCACTTTATTTAGGCCAAGACCGTCCAAAAAAAAGTCCATAAGAAAAATTCAAATGGACTTTTTAAGTATTCAAAACTTATTGAGGGGAGAGGCAATATTTTTTTATGCGATTAAACCAAAGCGCCATTTGCCCCAATGACTTGTCCGGATATCCATTTAGAATCATCACTAGCTAGAAATAAGACTACTTTTGCAATATCAATAGGTTCTGCCAAACGATTAAATGCATTCATAGCGCTTAATTTATCAATGGTTTCTTGGGATTTTCCGTTTAAAAATAATTCCGTTGCGGTAGCACCTGGCGCAATTGCATTTACGGATATGCCCCTTCCAATTTCTTTAGAAAAAACCTTTGTGATTTGTTCAACTGCTGCTTTTGAAGCTGAATATAAAGAATAAGTAGGAAACATCAATTTTGCAGTACTGGAAGAAAAGTTGATGATATTTCCATTATCTGCAAGCTTAAGATTTGCCTCTTGAAGGGTATTGAAAATACCCCTCACGTTTACATCAAACAATCTAGTAAATTCATCTTGTGTATTATCTTTTAGCATCTTAGAAAACATTATCCCCGCATTGTTTACTAGAACATCTACCTTACCAAATGCTTTAATTGCTTGGTCGAATAAAGTGGTTACTTCCTCTCTTTTACTTACATCCGCTTTTATTACAATCGCATCTCCCCCATTTTGTACAATTTTATTTACTGTGTCCTGTGCTTCTTCGGCACTATTAGAATGATTGACAATAATTTTTGCGCCATTTTCTGCTAATAAAACAGCAACTTCCTGTCCTATCCCTCTGGAAGAACCAGTTACTATTACTACTTTACCTTTTAAGTTTTTCATGGTGTTGAATATTTAATAATTTATAAATTGATGTGATGGATAATATAATGGCAATGCCTACCAAGAGACCTACTGGACTTGGTCGCACTAAGAATTCAATTACTAGAGCCGAAACCATGGTTGCCAATAAAAAAACAAAAGCCACTATACCCAACTTGTTGTTTTTTGTGAACATATAAACCAAAATTAAGATGGCAATTAGTAATTCTGCTCCCCCTGTGAATAATCTAAAAAAATCGGCATTTATACCTAGTACACTTTCAAATTGTGTAAAACCAGCCACACTTTTAGGCATCCCCATTATTTTTGGGACTGCAAAAAACACGAGGACAATTATGGAAAAAACGTTAATAATCTGATCTAATATTTGTCTCATTTTATAGCAATTAATTTATCCGCAATTAGGTTTAAATCCGACTCATTTATTTCAGGATTTGGCGCAAGTGGATAAAGTTGAGCACCTGGTCGACTTACAAAAGCACCTCTCCAACCAGCCCAAATTCCACCAGCAATATCCCAACCATGTGCTGCAATTAACATACACTCTTCGGGCGCGACACCCATTTTACGGGCAGCCCATTTATAGGCATCTGTATGGGGTTTAAATTTTCCCATGTCTTCTATGCTTAATCGTTCTTCAAAATAAGCCGTTAATCCAGCATTTTTAAATTGTGTTTCAACACCAATATTGGAAGAGTTCGTGAAGGACACCAATTTATACCCAGCAGCTTTTAAACGACTCAAAGCAGCTTTTACTTCTTGATGTGCGGGTAAAGAACGTATGGGAGTCAATACTGCTTCTCTTGCTTCAGTTTCTGTTAATGAAATACCGTGATTGGCTGCCACCATTTGTAAAGCTGCTGAACCAATTATTCCAAAATCATTGTATTGTCCACCTACTGTGGTAACCAAAGAATACTGTAACATGGTGGTAAACCATAATGGTAATAAATCCTTTCGGCCTCCTAAAGCATTACCAACACTTTCTTTCATGGCGGTCAAATCCAATAAAGTTTCGTTGACATCAAAAAATAAGACTTTTGGTCTAGTTTCTATTGCTTCAACGATTTTCTCTTCACTTTGACTTGCGGTAAATCCAAATTGTGGGGTAGCCGCAATCCCCATTCCTAATATTGCTGTTTTTTTCATAAATTCTCTTCTATTATTTATCATTGTAGATATTATTTTAAAACATACCAAGCAGTATGTTTTAGGTTAAAAAAATTAAGCTTTTAGTTGTTTTAAGTAAATGGAAAGTCCAGATAAGAAGGTTTGTAGTACCGCATCATTGTCGTATAATTTTCGAATGCCTCGAATTCCCTCAAAGGCACTAATTAAGTGAATGGCAACCGCATCACTTGGTATTTCTTGCTTTATCGATTTTTCCTTTATCCCTCTTTCAATAAGAGCAACTAAAGTCTTTTTCCATAAATCTATGATGTTTTTTAAAGCTTTTTGATAGGCGCCTTCGTGATCCCCCAATTCATTGATTAAATTATTCATGGGACAGCCATGTTTTTTTTCATAAACCGAAAACCCATTCAGTCTGGTTATAAATACATTTTCGAGGATATCCACCGCATTACCTGGCTCGTTTAAAGGTAAAATCATACCTTCTACCACCCTTTTTTGCACTTTAAGGCTAATCACTTCTAGTCCTATTTCTTTTTTGCTTTTGTAATGGTGATAAAATGCGCCCTTGCTCAAATTAGTCTCCTTCATTATTTTATCAATGCTCGTGGTTTTAAAACCATTCGTATAAAACAATTTAAAAGCTTCATCTATAATAAGCTGTTTGGTCAGGTCAGACTTTAAATTTTGTTGCATGAAACAAAGCTAAAATAAAAAATACTAGTTAGAATGTTTTAAGACTTAAATATTGTTAACCGTTTGCGAATAGGCCAGAATTTTTAGTCCAAAAAAGTGGTTTTTTATTCTACGGTAAAGGAATAAAAATGATTTGGGGCAACTATTGGCTTATGTAGTATTTTACCATTATTACTTTCAATTTCAATAAAATAGTGAATAGTATTCAATTTCTCAACAGGAGGTATTATGGTTACAAAGGTATCCTTACTAAGCAGGGTCATTGGAATAGATTGAAATGTATTATCTTGCTTCAACTTCCAATGTAAATTAGCTTTTAAAACGCCATCTGATGATTTTGCAATTAAATGTATAGGATAACCATTCCCATTATTTTCTATCGTTCCTTTGTACCATTTATGTTTCGCATAAATTGGATGATTAGCATAAATTTCTTTAGTCAAACAATGTATAGCTCCAGAATATTGCGCATATTTTCGACAATTTACACCAACTATTTCATATCCTGGCATAGCTTTCTTATAGGTGTTAAACGCTAAGGAATCATAAGGTTGTATGTTATACTGTGGGATTAGTACTGTTTTATTTAGGATAAATGAATTAGCATAAGTTGCTTTTGACGTCTGCAAAGCACTTTTACTTTTTACATCATATGTTGTTGGTGCGTTTTGTATGGATATGTATTTTAATTCTCTTCCGTAAACAGATTTTAAATGTTGGGCTATAGAAATTAAAGCTTGATCAATATAGTACTGATGGTCAAAATATTTATCTATTGCTATATCATAATTGTTATTTGGAATATAGGAGACAATCGCTGTTTCTTCGTCTATTAACTTAAAAAAATAATCCATGTGAACAAAAGGTACACGCACATTTAATGTTTGGTTAATTCCAAAGTTTTTATAAAAAAAATCATATTTAACCTTTAAACTAGTTGGTAGTTTTTCAGAAATATCCGTTGCAGCAATATTAAAAGTACCATGTCCATCTGTCAAAAAATTTCCGCCATCTGTATAATAATCATTTTTATTATCTCGGGGCTTTATGATAGCACTTACAAAATTTAGGTGACTTGCAAAAAATAATCCGGTGTAGTCATTATTAAAATTATAAACCGTAGCATCACCTATATCATTGCTAAAAACAAAGTTTAAGCCATGATCTCGCACCCAAGGAAAGGCACTTAAAACGGTATCTATGGGAATGATATGAATATATGGACTGCTAATACCATTGCTTTTAAAAATGGAATCGAGGTTGACGGGTTTACTATAATAATAATTATCTAGCGGATTTAGAATATAAAAATTCACCTTTTCGTGAATACAAGCTAATGCTGTTTTTATATATGGGTCAAGCGTTTCGTTGGTGACATTTACTCCCTCCTTAAATTCGCGAAACTCCATGACAACACTACTTATCTCTTCCCATTCAGCAGGATGTCTTGGATTTAAAACTTGACCATAACTATATTGAAAAGAAAAAAAAACAAGTAATAATAAGATACTACTTTTAAAGTTCATGTTGAATTTTTTTTAATCACAAGCAACATTTACTTTACAGGTACTCCATTTTTTTTTATTTTTCAAAGTGGTAATACTAATTTCGTAAATACCTTGCACTCCAAAGTCATATACAATGGTTTTACCAGTAAATTCCATATCCATATTTTGCTTTACATCCCGTATTGTCCAATTGTATTCTATTTTATCCTTCTTAGCTTCACTTTCTGTAAGTGGTGCCGTTAATTGGTATTTTCCATTCGAGACCTGAACAGATTGCTCGTTTTTAACATTTAAAATTCTAGTATTCAAATTAGCGGTAGGTACCACCTTGTTATTTAATAATGAATCCGTTTGTATTGGCTTTGGTAAAGATTTCACATCTTCAAAAGCTCCATTTCTATCCCCCACTCGGTTCCTATCTCCAACCCGTTTTCTGTCACCCACTCGCTTTCTATCTCCCACTCGTTTTCTGTCTCCAACTCGCTTCCTATCTCCCACTCGTTTTCTATCACCAACTCGCTTCCTATCTCCCACTCGTTTTCTATCTCCCACTCGTTTTCTATCTCCCACTCGTTTTCTATCTCCAACTCGTTTTCTGTCTCCAACCCGTTTTCTATCTCCAACTCGCTTTCTATCACCAACTCGCTTCCTATCTCCCACTCGTTTTCTATCTCCCACTCGTTTTCTATCTCCAACTCGCTTTCTGTCACCCACTCGCTTTCTGTCACCCACTCGGTTTCTGTCATTTTCATGAACACCCTCATTAACAATCTTGTTATTTGTTTGTCTTAAAAGTGTTTCATCCATCCTGACGAATAAAATACTTGTTGATTTAGTAGATTCCCTCTCATGGTTTTTACTTTCGAAGGGTAAATTCAACTCTTTTTCACGTTTAGTTGGCAATGCATAGGTCAGGCCAATATTGAAGTTAAAATGAGAAATACCAACAGTCTGGTCGGTCATACCTACATCAAAAATCGCAAGCATTGGACTGAAAGTTTCCCCTTCCGTTTCTGAAGAAAATGCACCTTCTAACTGTCGCGTTTCATAATCTACCTTAACGGAGGAATATACATATTGAGAAGTAAAAAAGGCTTTAAATATCCCATTAAAATCATAACCTATTTTAATACCTGAGGTGACCCCAAAACCAATTCTACTTTCCGTTCCATCCATATTAAATAAATCTGCTTTATCTGGAAAAATTGTTGTTTTAATCTCATCATTGGCCACTGGATTTTTAACCATTGAGACACCTGGTTTGGCATAAACATCTAGGTAAATTTTTTTTAAGTCAAACCGGTAAACTGGTCCGGCACCTATCGTAAAATTTGACCAGGGACCAGTTACGTTGGAAACAATTATAAAAGGAGTTTGAGGATTTGCATTCATTGCTCGGGAATAATCATACGGATTTTGAAAATTGTTATTTTGTATATTCGCGTCCATTCCAATTCCAAATTTTGACCTGAAAAAGTAATCTACAGCAATTCCAATATCATATCCTCCATTAGAAAAATCACCATAATCACTTAATCCTTTACTAAAACCAGCATAAGGCGAAAACTCAAATTGAGTTTGTCCAAAATTGACATTGCAAACTAACATGGTTAAACTTAACAAAACAACAACAACTCCTTTATTCTTCATTTTAATTCCATTTTTTAATTAAGCCTTGTACAGACAGGTATCAGTCAATCATAAATCTCTAAATACGATTCAAAGCAATTTCACAAACCATATATAAAACAGAACTTTTTACACAGTACTAGTTTATAAATCATTACAGTAGGTAAATATACATTATTTTTTTTAAAAGAAATACTGACATTACAATTAGTCAAATTCGGAGAAGTAAAAGTTATATGGGAAATGCATTTAAATAAGCTGTTTCGGCTTTTCCCTTCCCTACAGCAGCAATTACTTCACGCCAAGTTAAAGGAGGGATTTTTGTGGCCGTCATAAAATATACCAAACGGACCAATGCGTGTTTCGAGATGCTTTACGTTTTAGAAAAGAGTTAAGCTAATCATGGATTTTTTTTCTTCCAATAACTTGTTTGGCTATACCATAATCCTGCACAATCCACAACAAATAATCGCAATCGATTAACACTCCTTTGTTTTGGAAATATCACGAATGAAATTCATTTGAATTTGAAATAGATAAAACAATAAGTAAGTACACTTACCTTGCTATTTATTTGACTGTTCGTCATGCTTTAGATGCTTTTAGCACAATTGATTACACTTTTTCTTGTTTTTTTTGAATTTACACCACCGATCTATGAGGTTAACCCATTAAGACCTTGACAAAAAAAAACGAGATAGTACCATGGTACTACCTCGTTTTACACTTAAAAAAGGTACTTATTTATTTGCGCCAAGCAAACTTTTGGAATGGTTCGTCAACAGCTGTGTTTGCAGCATGGTTAGTATAATTACTCATAATTTTCTGAGCATATCCAATTAAAATCTCTAAGTAATGTCTGGTACTGTAGCCAGCATTAAAAAACGCTTGCATACTTTCATCTGAAATTACACCTCTATCTTTTACAATTAATAAAGTCATGTCTTTTAAAGCTTGTAATTTTGCCGTTGGCATTGCAGTATTGTTGCGCAAAGCTTCGGTTAATGCTTCATCTACCTTCATTGAATGTGCAATTGCTGTATGTGCGGGCACGCAATAATGGCAATCGTTTTCTACATTAATGGTTTGCCAAACGACAGTAACTTCTTCTGCATCAAAATCAGTTTTATCTTTAAATATTGCGCCTATCGATTTGTATGCCTCTACCAAAGCTGGTGATTCTGCCATTACTCCCATTAGGTTGGGTAATCTTCCAAATCCTTTTACAGATTCTTCAAGCATTTGTTTTGACGCTTCTGGTGCTGATTCTATGGTGTGTATTTTAAATGTTGTCATGTTTGTATTTTTTTTTAATTAAGTAATCTATTTTGTCCAGTAAGTTAGTTGCAGCTGCAATGATTTAGTAATTCAATAATTCTGAAACGGGAATGTGATCTCCAAAATCTTTTCCGTAATGTGCTTTAATAATTTTTTGATTTTCATCAATCAAGAAATCTGCAGGAATAATGGGTTTATCTTTCATTGATTTTAAATTGAAAAACCCACTCGTCATTGCTTTAAAAACATTGACCGGATTGATCATTGTTTTTATCATGCCACCATAAGATGTGGTGATGCCGTATTGTTTATATATTTTAAATGAAGGATCAGCAATAATTGGAAAATGAGGATTTTGTTTTCCTGCGTATTTATTTATTTCTTCTGCTGTGGATGCAAAAAGTGCAATCACTTTTATTCCTTTTTTTGCTAGGGCTTCATGACCTTTAATTAATTCTTGAACCGCCATATTACAAAATGGACAGGTGGCTACTCTAAAAAAGGTAAGCAATACCTTTTGTCCATCATAGTCATTTAAGTCTATTTTTCGACCGTGTATATCTTTTCCTATAAATTGAATGGCTTTATCATTTGTTGCTAATTGCTTCATAAATTATGCTTTTGTATTGTTTACAGTGCAAATTTATGCTTGATTGATTCAAACAAAAAGGAGATAAAGTTCAGGATTGAGGATAATTAATTCAAATGCGTGTTTTGAATCAAAATTATGGTAATTGACGCTCCTTAAAATGAAAAGCATGGACTATTTACTGTGTTGCGCGCGAAACTCTGTTGGCGTTTTTCCTGTATTCTTTTTAAATATTCTGGTAAAGTATTGCGGGTCGTTATACCCCGTTTCAAATGCAATTTCACTAATAGTCATTTCGGCATTTCGCAATAGGTTTTCTGCCTTTTTTAACCTTTTATTGGTGATGTACTTAATTGGCGTGGTCTCAAATTCCTTTTTAAATGCACGCATAAAACTAGATAAACTCATTTGACACAATAGTGCCAACTCTTCCATTCCAAGGTTAGAATAAGTATGTAAGGCAATGATATCTTTAAAATCGGTAAGTCTGGATGTGTATAGATTCTTTATCAGCTCTAAAACAGATTCAATGTTTTTAGACTGAATGAGGAGCAGTACCAATTCCTTAATTTTCAACTCCAATAAATCATCATTAACTAAGCTAGGGTTTTCAAAATAAAAATCCAGTGATTCAATAAATTTAGAGATCATTTTGGAGTCTACTATCTTTTTTGATTGGGTGTTTAGCGCATCTTCAATAATGGTATTGGGTAATTCATTTTCATAAATCTGTTTGAGAATATCGGGATATAAATGAATGGCAATAACTTCCACCTCATCTTCATTTCTTTCGTTTAAAAATTCAATAAAATAAGCGTCACATTGAAATAAAATAGCCTCTTTAGATTCGATCTTTACTTTTTCTTGAGAAGAATGAAAAGTGGCATCCGCATTTTTGATGTACATAAAACAACCTTGATTTTGAAATATTCTTTCATGTGTCAAAGGTGGCTTTACAATAGCTCTTTCAATTAAAATTTCATTTTTGTAGGTAAAAGCGTGTGTTTTTGTAATCATTTTTGTCATTTGAGTTTGCCGCTGTATAAATCACAAAGGCTTAAACTGTTTTGCAACGTGTGTTTGCTTAGGCTTGTATAATGTACAAATTTAAGCAAAACCAATTTAGGGATGAATCCGTTTTTATGATTTTGTAAATAACCTAAGCAGTAATAAATTATACACAATAGGTTCTATAAAAATAATCAGCAATGACCAATCAGAAGCGCTCAAACCATAACTGATTGCCAGCAGATATAAGGCAAAATTCAAAAATATAGTCCAAACAATAATGGGCAGGACAAATGCTAAAAGTTTGTTTTGACTTTTTACATATGAAAAATTAAATAGGTGAATGACTGCGTTTAATAAAGCATAAACAAAACTGCCCATTAATGCAATTATCCATACAGCATCTTGATGGCGTTTACTTTCACCACCATATAATATACCTAACACAAAAAACGCTAAAACAAAACCAATTACTATCTGCATGATAAAGTATTTTTTCATTGATTTTTTCATACCTCAGCATGTTTGTATTGCTAGTTTTACGGTTTTTATATGGCGTTAGCTATGCCTTATATTATTCTAATTTTTATTATTTTACCAGTGGATTTGAAATCTGATTTTTTAAGATCAATTTGATCGCTGTTGACTTTTATTTTTCCAATAAAGTCCTTTTCGTTTAGAATAAATTGAGCATTTACGGCTTTTGTTTCCATCACATACATCCCACTAACGTAGGTATACCATATTTTATAATCAGGATAAGTTTTTATAAATTCTTCAATTGTTGCGTTTACACCAATGCCTTCAAAAGTCTGGAATAGGCTGGAAAGCACCATAATCTCTCCAATATTTTGAGTATATTCTCCTGTCTGAAAATTATATTCAGGTTTTATATTTAATACATCATTTGAGTTTTCTTTTACTAAATAAACTGTTTCCGCTTCAGGTCCTTCTTCAGTCATTCTAGTTTGCGTTTCCTTTTTTAGGGTATAATCATCAGCTGTTTCAGGATATGGTATTTGATTACCAATTTTAAATTTCCCTGCTGCGTTATTACCAATTAAATAGTTATTATTTATTTTCTTTTTTCCTTCCTGTTTATCCATTGGCTCTTGAGGAATTTCTTTCGTTTTTGACCTTAAAGCGAGGAGTTCTTTTTCTTGTTTTAATAACTCAATTTCTTTTTGAAGAAGTTCTTTTTCCTTATCCGAATTTGAATTACAGCCCATAAACAGGAGTGCTAGTGCAAAAATTGTTATTTGTATTTTCATTTTTTTATTATTAAACCCAAAACAAGAGCGAATAAACCACTAACCGTAATCTTAACCACGTATTTTTTTGATTTATAAACAAATATATTTAAACGGTTTTACAATTACTAAAATTAACAATACCTGTTATGCACAAATTTTGATGTGTTACACAAATCAATGAGTGCTTACAATCCCTCTAATTTTACTTTAATAAAAGCTGACGACACCCCGGACCTATCCACTTTTTTATTGTATTTATTGCCGTTTCTTCTCCTACTGTTTTATCCGTGCCAAAACCGATTGATGGGATTTTTTCACCATTAATTAATTTAAAATATTTGTTTCCATATTATTTCCCCACAATATTACCTGCTAATTTTTTAAAATCAACTGGATATTCATTTACATCATTGCGCAATCCATAAAATCGGTGAGCATATGAAAAAGCAAGCCAATACCTATGATTTTAAAAGGCTTGGGTAAAAAAAGTAAACCTACATAAACAACCAAGGCTGCATATGTATGCAAAAAATGAAAATTAATACTACAGCGATCGGCTTGAAAAATTGGATCCGCAAATAAATGATCCAGGTCCACCAACATGGTTGCAATTAATATAAAATACACTTTTTTCCATTCTTTTCTATAAGCTACAAAGGCAATAAAAAATGGGAAACCAAGGTGTAAAAAGTAATGAATAAATGTTTGCATAAAGCCTAAAATATTAAGGTGATAACTATGGTGTTAAATCTATATGCAGCATGTTTCAATATTCAACAAGGATATTATTACAATTACAAATGATCGGGCAATAAAATCTAATTTAACATTCGAATTTTTATGTTGTCCCTCCTTATCGTTGTCGTCATATTCTTCGATTGCATTTTCATACCCTAAAATTTTCTCCAGTATAATTTCAACAATACTTTCTTGGTCATTGATCGATAAATCTTCGGGTACACTTTGTGGGTTAAGATCGGCAGTATCTACACTGATATTAAGTAAATAAAGTGCCATAACCCCCCATAGAATATTAATAAGGAGACTATTTCTTAATGCTGTAATCACTGCTCAAAATTATAAAATAAAGCTAACTTAGTGCTAGCCGTAAAGTTAATTTAACGATTGTTAAACTTTTGCAAATTCAAATAACTTATGTTTATTGTAACTATACGCGCCACTAAATTGTTTTATTCAATATGAAACCTAATATCAATGTCCTCTTCATTTGTTGGCTATTCCATGTTGCTTTTAATGTGTCTCATGCGCAATATGATAGTCTTTCGAGGGTGCATTATCAAACCTATGCGGAATATAGTGTGAATTATAAAAGAGGTTTAATCAATACCGTAACTGCCGACACCCTATTACCCGCCAAATACCGTCAAATTGATATCTTTAGTGAAGGACTTGCTAGGGTTTACTTAAACAATTCAATAGGATATATGGATACCTCAGGTCAATTTATCATTCCTTTGGGCACCTATCAATCTCCAGGTGGAGGATCGGAAAGAGGAATGTTCTCTTGCGGACTTGCGGTAGTTCAAAAGGAGGGACTTTATGGGGCCATTAACAAAAAAGGACAGGTTATTATTCCTTTTAAGTCGCGCCAATTAGTCAACTTCACCGACCAAACTGCGATTACTTTCGAGCAGAAAAAATACGGACTACTCAATACTGAAAATGAAATACTATTTGAACTGGAATATGACCAGCTTTGGAAATACAAGTCCTTCATTTATTTGAAAAAAGATAATAAAATGGCCTTTGCCGACCTTGCTGGGGATTTAAAGTGTAAGTTTGAATTTGATAAGGTAGCACCGAATAGATACGGAGGGGTTATACTCACAAAAAATGAACAAGATGGTTATGCCAATCCAGCTGGAATTCAAATAATAAATTGTGCATTCGATCACATTTTATGGTATAACCCCTTGGGCAAGACCACCTGGGTAATGGACAAGGAATTTTTAAGCATTTTGGACAGCAATTTAAGTCCCTTAGCTTCCATTGCAAATGGTGCAGTAATACATCCCAGTTCACCTAATAACCCCACCGCTATTCATTCAGCTGACAGCATTCAATATTTTGACTCAAATGGCATTTTAGTTGGTACTACTTATCAATATTTAAAACAAAAACATGCAAGTGCATACCGATTTAAGAATGACAAATGTATTGTCGCCAAAAACGATAAATGGGGAATGATTGATGCAAATGGTAGGGTATTGATTCCCTTTGACTATGATTGGCTAATGCCACCTTCGTCTTTAAATTATTTAATTGCAAAAAAAGGAAATTTAAATGGCATGGTAGACAGCAACAATAGGATAATATTAAACTTTAAGGAGCGGTCAATCAATCACCTTAACTACGCCGGAATTGAGGCACTTCAGCAAGTAATTGATGCCGAAAAGTGGGCAGAGCGTGTAGCGTCAAAAATTAAAATCAGCAGACAAGAAGCGGTAAAAAAAGCAATGCGTAAAAACATGTATTACCAAAGTGAAAGTGCTGCAGCTGACGTGTGTAAGCTGATTACTGAAAATGAGGAAATTGTTTGGGAAATTGTCACCTACAAAAGTGGGTATACCGACAAGGGTGATTGTGCAAAGACAAACGGATGTAGTATTGTATATAAAAAGCAGATAAAAATCAATGCAGTTACAGGAAAAGTAGTGGCTAAAAATTCAAGTAAATCACTTTATCCGAATTACGAATAAAAGCGGTTTATTCCTTTTAATTTAACCCAATTCGCGGAATTTACCAAGACCATTGATTCGTATAAGTATTTAAAAAATCAAAGCCTATTTTAAACCTAAAGTAGGGCTGCACAATATCGTTGAACTGGCCGGTATAAACGAAAGCGAATTTATAATATTCTTTTAAAAACCGGAATTTTCGTTCTACTCCTATAAAAAACTCTGAGTGGTTATAATCAAACTCGTCCAACAGGATAAAACTCCCCCCTACAAATGTTTCAAAACGCAACTTTTGAATCAAGGGAATTTTATTGAGGAATAACCCGTTAAAATGATGCACGTAAAAGGCTTGTACATAAGGAGCACTTGTGTTATAGTTGGTATCTATTCCCTGGTGAGACTCTAATGGATTTGTAAATAAAGCAACATCTGACTGCTTGATGAATTTATGTTCAATAATTCTTAAGTCTTGTTTATTGAGAAAGGAACCACCAATTACTTTCCATTTTGAATCCCCGTAATTGCCCAAATTAATTTCGTCGGAAACTCTAAATTCTAATTGATTAAATCGCACTTCACTGCCAAACAGGTTTGGGATACCTTGTTTAAAACTCACTTCAAGTTCGGGATAAACCGATCCAATAATTAATTTTTCATTTTGCTTGATGATGTATTTTTGGTTAAATCGGTACTGAAATTTAAACTCAACAAAGGAGACCGTATAGGGCTTAAATGCAGGGGGTGTAGGAAATAGTTTCGGCTCGGCAGTATCTAACTGTTCGAAATAGGTGAATATTGGTCCTAATTCTATATCTCCTAGCGGTTGGCGATCCGCATAACTAAATTTAATGCGACCATACAGTCCATTTACAATCTCTCTTCGGTGTGCTAGGCTTACAAATTTATTACTGATATAGCTGCCTGCGCCTAACACATAATTAACTGCTGTGGTTTGGTTGGTAATACGGTCGTAATCATTCCCAACTGCTACTGCTACACTGCCAAATTTCATGGGTAAAAAGGTATACTCCAAAGCGAGTGTTGGTTTTAAATCTTTATTTAAAAAACCATAATTCAAGGAGGGACTGATTTTTATTTTATGATTATTTTCAAATTTTTTTGAGTAGTCACCAGAGAATTTGAATCGAACCCCACCTACTCCAAATAATTCAAAACTTCCCAATAATGGTGCAATATAAATTTCTTGCTCTTTAAATCTATTCCGAAAACCAACACCGCTTAAAAAAATATCTCCGAGTGTAATTTTATTAAAAACAGCATCCACACTGTCTAAATAGTGCTCACTTTGTTTAACGGAATCAATACGCTCTTGTTCTCCAATAAAATGTAATTCACTGTCTTTTAATTTGAGTGGTCTGTTTTTATTCCAAAAGACGGAGTCTTTGCTAAAAGCATCCGCCGAATAATTAGAGATTTCATTTTTAAAATCTTTGACCCTAATGGCCCTGTTGAATACATAGTCGGAATGCTTTACCCTTGTATTTGCGCGAATAAAATCTTCATCCTCTTGAATGGTATAAGTAAATTCTCGTCTTACCACTACCCAATTTCCATCTATATTTTCGTAATCTTGAATCACATTAAAATCATAGAAAAAAGGCATTGCACTTGGGTTGATAGAAAGGTTGAAAGATTTTACAGCCCATATGTCCGCAACAATATACAATTGCCCTTTGAGTAATGCAGCATTTTTAAAACGAGGGGTCACTTGAATTTCATATATTTTCAGTTCATTTTCATAAAATATATTGTTCAATTCAAATTTGTAATTGGTGAAAGCTTGTGCACCAAAAGGCGAAGTAATGGGGTATTCTGCTATTTTGGGTAAGTCAATCATGTGCTGGTATAGGTTGAAATCACCATCTTGTACTTTCTCGTAAAAAATATACGGATCGACTTCTACCGCTTGAATGGGTGTGATAATGTCTTCTTGGTAGTAATCAATGAAGGATTCTGCTACTGCTGCTTCCTTGTCGGAATAATCGTGTTGGGCAATGATTTTTTCGTGGTACGTATTTTTTGCAATAAAAGTCGTTTGAGAAATGGACTCAATTAAACTCATTTTAGCCGGTGCTTTTACAGTTGAATCCTGTATTCGAGGCTCGCGCTCAAGTCCTGTTTTTAAATAAGTATTACAGGTATAATTATCGACTTGTAAAGCCATCTTACTCCTGTTGTCTTGCATGTGCTTGATTACTGTATTCGCAACGTTTATCTTTTTTGCTAAGACCTCAACGGATTCTAATTTAATTGATTTTTCTTTTAATGAAATATCAAATACATTTAATTTTTTTTGAATAAAAACGGTTACCACTGTATCTTCCATCCCCATCATTTTAAAGTGGATAGGATATTGATCTGCTTTTTTTAATTCTAAAAAATACAAGCCATTATAATCAGTAATTACCCCAAATGTAGTGCCGTCAACATAAACCTTCACACCTGGAAGTGGTTCTCCGTTCATATCGGTTACCGCACCCTTTAATACAAATTGCGCATTCAGTTGAAAGGAAAAAAGTATTCCGATAAGTACAATCCAATACTTCGTCATTTAGTAATTAAATGTTAATTAAAGTTTTTCATTAAACCAATGAATCAATAACGTATCCAATTCTTTTTTTTGGTCAGAAAATTTATGATCCGTCTTGAATTTTTTTAGGGTAAAATTATAATCTATTTCCTTTAATTTTTCTGCGATATTTTCAGCTTGTTCTGGATTTACACGCTGGTCTTCAGTTCCACAAAGAATCAGTAAGCTGGCATCCTTATCTAACTCATTTGTCCAATAAATAGCAGACCGACTGGCTAATGCTTTCGCCTTATTTTTCTCGTAATTGGGAATTAATTTTGCATAAACTTCAGTTTCCATTTCGGGCCTATCCAAAATTAGACGCTCCAAATCTGTAGGACCATTACCAACTACTGCTGTTTTGATGTGCTTAGTATTTTTTAGGGCTAAATAAGTCATCATCCCCCCTCTCGACCATCCAAACATTCCTATTCTTTCCGAATCTCCTTTTTCCAGGTCCGCTGCCGTTTTTATTAAATTCAATACATCATTCAAGTCCTTTCCGCCAAACTCATCTTTTTCTCTATAGCACGAAGCGATTACGACGTAACCCTCATTTGCTAAAATAGACGCGGATTGCACCACACTATATAGTGTTTTAAGTTTACCATCTTTCCCAACCGCTTTATTGCCTCCCCTATTAAATATGATTACAGGAAATTTCCCTTCCCTTTTGGGTTCGACAATAATGCCATTCACCAGCAGTGAATCACTCTTATAAGTGATGGCATAACAATCAATATTATTCAAATATTCAAATTCACTTTTGAGTACATCATTTTCAGTAACTTTTTTCCAAAGGGGTGCTATTTCTGATAAATCAATCCATCTTTTCGACTGAATTTCACCTTGTGCTAAAGTTCTTGATGCCTCCAGGTCATCCGCAGTGATCGCTATTCCTAAAACTGTATTATTTAAGCTTTCTAAAGCCTGATAAGAGGCGTAATATTTTTTAGCGAACTTAAAACCAACAAATAGCACAACCAACAATAGCAATAAACCTAAAATTTTAATGATGGTTTTAAACTTTTTCATCCTAATGCATTAATGATATATCCATATAAACCAGCTACGACTTTTACCTATCCAGTTGGTTTCAATTCAAATATAACCATTAATCTACCAATTGCTAGTCTTTTGTAGATGTGTGCAATAATTACAGGGGGTAAAGCTGTTTGCTAGTTAATTTTATTTACTCAGAAATGAGGTAAACACCCAAGCATCACCTTATTTTACCACTCGACTTCAGGAAAGCGGGCAATATTTTTTTGTGCATTATAATCATGGGCAGGAACAATATGCAAGGTCGGTTTTTCCTGCATTAAATGATGCATCATCACAATGGTTTCTTTTACCTGCTCCCTATCGCCATCCACTTTCTTTCTAGGCACAGCATGCTTTTCTGAAAGACTGCTAAACGCTTCAACTGCCCAAGTTAAATCGCCAGTAAAAAAGTACCGCTTGCCCGACTGTAAATTTACAAACATACCAATTGAACCCTTGGTGTGACCTGGCAATTTTACCAAAACAACGGTTCCATCCTTGAAAACATCATAACTTTCTTGAAATATCTCATAAGGAATGCTGTCAAAATCCATGAATTTCCACTGGATAAAATCAGCATCATATTGTGATTTGATAAAGGCAGATGAACTTGCCGCCTCATCAAAAGCATGGTCATATTCTGCTTTGGTAGTCCATACCTCAGCTTTTGGGAAATCTTCTATCCCGCCAGCGTGATCGTAATGAAGATGGGTGGGAATAATAAAATCTACGTCATCCGGATTGAATTCATTTTTCGTTAAGGTCTCTCTCAGTGAGCTTGTTTTCGTAAACTTAAAAAATTGACGGTCTAAAAAAGAAAAATTATCGTGAAATTGTCCTTCTATTTCACTCCCCAAGCCCGTATCAAATACAAATGTTCCCTTGGGATGTTGGATTAAAATGGAAACGTGAGAGAGTCTTCTCTTTTTAAACAAACTGCCACCTTCGTATACAAATGCCTCCCTTGTTTGCGCATAACCCGTTTCAATAATGGATAAGGAAAATGCCACCTCATTATTCAAAGGTTTTGTTTCCTTAGTAAAACTAGGACTTGGATAATTTGAAATGTCAATGGTTGAAGAACAAGAGGGAATGAAACAGGAGATAACAATAACAAATAAAGTAGAACTGATGATTTTAATTTTTTTCATTTGGCTGTGTTTAATTATACGGCAAAGTAACAGCATCTATAAAAGTCCTCCATTGACATTTGTTAAGAAATAAGAATTTGTTTTCTAACCCGACTCAATGATTCTGGAGCGATTCCCAAAAAAGTAGCAATCATATGCTGTGGTACACATTGAACAATCTTTTGATCATAATTCTTAATGAAGGATAAATATTTTTCCCTTGCCGTTTTAGTTTGTAAAGTCAAGGTTCTATCGAGTACACATAAATAATTTTGTTCGGCTAAAATGCGTCCGAGTTTTTCGAATTTTGGAGACATTTCATACAGTTCAATCAATGCTTGGTGAGACAATTCATAGACCTGTGTATCTTCCATGGCCTCTAATGTTTCAAAGGAAGCGGTTTGGGTAATAAAACTTGAAAATGTCGCTATGAATTGTGCATCACATGCAAAATAAGTATTCATTTCTTTTCCTGCTTGCAAATGATAAGTCCGCATTAATCCTTTGCTGACAAAATAGAGGTGATGCGCCACATTTCCTGCTTTGGTGACTGTTGTTTTTGCATCAAATTCTTTACGAACGAGTTTCACTTTAAAAGTTTCCCATTCTCCTAACGTCAACCCTATTAATTCTTTTAATTTTTGATATAATTCCTCCATTAGTCAATGTATAGTGAAAGTGATTTTAAACACAGAAAGCCATAAAAAGCAGTTATTTTTCGCACACAAGATACTGATTAAAAAAGAAAAATGGTTGGAGCATAGATCCAAACCATCCATACTTTTTGATGTAAATCAAACGTTCACCACCTTATCATATTGTTTCATTTGATTTTAAACGCAACCATTGATTTGTTTTCAAAGCCATTTCAAAAGCCACGATTATTTCAATTCAACTTCAATAGAATTTATTCGTACAATTACTGCTGATTTATAGGTCGCTGTATTAAATGACGCAGGTTATCCAGCAATGGATTACAAGGGTTGAAAAGTAGCGTTAAAAGACAATCGAGTATGCTATGTTGCAGTTGTTATATCATTCCCGCCAACAGGTTTACTTAAAAAACATAGATAAAAGCTATATAAGAACCATCTCGAGCGAAACTGTTCCGACACATCCATGATGTTACTTGGCTTCTAAACATTTCTTTTTGATGGTAAACAGCAACATTTATATCAGCTGTGATTCTTTGTGCTGTCTTGATGAGCTTCTCTCAGCTACTTTTAGGCAGACTTTATTTTTTTCCAGTTTTTATCTTCTTTTTTTAAGATTTTATAAAAACCTTTTCTGTGACCTTCGCCAAATATTATTAATATTTTCTCTTCTTTTGAATTTAACGTGTTCTTTGCCAATACCTCATTTCTATAATCTACGATTATTTTTTTCTTCTTGGATTTAGAAACCACATTGGGTCGTGAATAAGCAGAGTCTAAATGTGTATGATAATCCATGCTGTCTAAAACTAAGCCGCCAAAGCGCGCTTCAAATTCCGCAACAAAGTTTGTTCGGTTTGCATCAGCGTTATAATCTAAACTGTCCAACCCCATTATTTCGTAGCTTGGTTGAACCATTAATTTATTTGCGAACGCTGTAAAAGATTTTAATCCCGTTTTCTTAAAATCCTCAATAATACTTCCGTATCCAGTAGCCCCGGAATAAAACCCAACGATCTTTCTCATTTTTCTATTTTCTATATCCAGCTTGCTACTGTCGTTCACAATATTAGTTTCACTTAGCTGCTCATAAAAAACGGTGTACCCTTTTTCTTTATAAGACTTTATTGTTTCTGTTAAATTAGCATAGTAACTAATTTTTCCTACATGGTGTATTCCAATAAAAGCAACGTCCTTCAATCCATTCGAATATTCCTTTAGGTTAATCGTTTCAGTCTTCATTTCTTTTACACCTTTTAGCGTCTTGCAAGAAGCATTAAAAAATAAAATGAATAGCAATGTAAATAAGTACAAAGAAGTTTTCATAAGTGTCATTTCAGTTAAAACCTTTAAAAATATATGCTAAATATTTAATATCCTAATATTTAGGGCTTATTTTTCGACACTAATTTACTGTTAAGTTTTGGGTAAAATTTGCCATTTATTGCAAGCAACTTTGGTGTTAGATTCATTTATCATTGTTAATATTGGCACTAAAAACCTTGCTACTGGCTGATAGCCTGTTTTAGAATTATATTAAAAATAAAATCCATTTGTGCATCATAATTATCATCAAAGTAAATAGCGTCTTTGATGATGAAATTTGGTGTAACACTGTCAGATTCTGATTCATCTTTAACATTATTAATGCCTTTAATCGTTCGAATATTAATTCGAATCTTGGAATTTGGCAATTGAATTGTACCTCCACCGGTATTGTAAGATTTATAACCACCACCAGATTCTTCTCCAACAAGAATTGCATTGGACCATTCGTTTAAAATTGAAGCTAAGTTAGAAGCCGCCGATCCCGTTTTCCCGTTAATTAAAACATACAGTTGACCTTTATATTGTTGCTGAGGGATAATATATTTAATGTTTGGATTTGCATTAAAATAGCGGCCCAAAAACTTTGAAATTACGAATTGAGGGTGCTTTTTATGTATGAAATATTTCTTATATGTGGCATTGTGCAAAGGATTTTTTGTAATCCTACTAAATTCAATTTTAGTATCGATAAAAAAACCTGAAAAGTAACTTTGATCTTTTCCTCCACCATTGTCACGCAAATCTAAAATCAAGTTTTCGACGGATAGGGTATTCAATGTTTCAATAATAGAAGCTAGTTGCTCATTATACTTTTTATTACCTAACAGAGGTTCCGGGAGCGTTAGTATCGCCAAATTTCTCAATGTGTCTATTGAAAAACGGATAGATTCTTTTTCTTTATTTTTTTTAATTCTAATTGATTTAGCGGGACATAAAATAAAGTCATGTGTAAGGGTTTCCTCCTTGTGAATATATTCAATCGATAAAGCATTTTCATGCTGTTTATAGAGAAAGTAATAATATAAAAAGTTGTATTTAAGCAATTGATTCTTATAGCTGATATTGTTACCGTCTGATGAAATAAATGGATATAGTGAATCTTTGAGGTCGCTGACTAATTCACCGTTAATCGAAATGATTTTATCATTTTTATCTATTGCAATTTGCTCAGAAGAGTACATTTCACTTGCGATTAATTCATTGTTAAAAAAGCACAATCGAAAAGGCAACAAAAACGAGGCATCTAAGGAGATATTCGTCATTTTTTTATGATAGACCCTCGTATGAATACATTTTATTGTAGCAGTGAATTTACAGTAAAGAGATAATTGCTCAATTTGGGTTAATGGATGTGATTTTATTGCTTTTTCTAACTTCCCTAAATTAGTATAAAGACTCAAAGAATCGTTATAATCAAAAATTCCAATATGGCATTCTAATAATGTCGTCTTAAAAACGTTGAAATCTTCAACTTGTTCGGTTAAAGTAGCTAATTGCCTGTATTCTTGAACATATCCAATCAACGGAAAGCTTACAATTAAAAACAAAGCAAAGAAGTTTTTCATTTTAGTACCAGTTAATGCTAACAGTTAATTTAAAATGCGATTGCCAACGGTTTGTAAAAATTTTCGTTGCTGTAAGGTACGAAACAGCTATGAAATATGCTTGTTGTTATGACCTTGTTTTTTTCTTTTTTCAAGGATTACTTTAATATCATAAACAATGTATGTTCCACTAACAATCAAAAGAAAAACTCCAAAAAATAAAAGTTGAAAATTAGCTTCCACTATTGCTAAAACAGCAATCATTATGAATATTATTGAAAATAAATAGCCAACGATTCTCTTTAGTGTATTCGCTAAAGTCCATTCAGATTCCTTCCAGAAATCATTTTCCCTTTTTTCTAGTTCTATATTTGCATTTTCAAGTACATCATTTCCTTCTAAAACTGATTTATACTCTTCTAGTAATTTTACTTTATTTTTTCTATTATGTCCAAAAGTAAAAGGGTGTGCTCTCACTGACGGTGTCACCATACTATTTACATATAGTTTTCCGTTTTTTAGAATTGCAGTAACTTTTATTCCTTCCCAAATCCAATTTGACTTTTTAATAGCGGTAAAATAGTCTTTCCGATTTGATAAAATATCCCATTCATTTAAAATAGCTGTTGCAGTATTTGCTTGTTTAAATTCTTGTTCGGTTAAATTCGAATTCTGAGCCTTAAGTTTTGTACCTAGATATTGGTATCTAAAAAAAGTTAAAAACACAGTTATCACAAGTAAAGATGATAATGATAACTCTCTGTTTTGAATAGAATTTTCTATCGCAATATGACCCATTATATATAGAAATGCACAGATTGAAATAAAATTCAACCAATATTCCACCTTTTGGCCTAAGGTCAATTGTACTTTTAAAGTCTTGATTGATTTTTTAATTTGGTCCTGAGTCATTTTGCACTTGGCTATAACGGCCGGCTATATTTCTGTTTGCATTACCTTGCACAAAAGTAACTTGAAAACCGCCAAGGCATTGTTTAGGCTAAATTAATTATTTTAGACTATCTAAACCATGTTTTGGCGCTATTTTATTAATTACCACTGCTTTTAATTGGTAAATGCAAATTGAATATAGGTTATGTTAGGTGCTGCTTTAATTTTTTAATACGGTGGTTACAGTGGTCCCCCCCTATTCCATTTCGCTTTTTCCTAAACAAAATTCACTACAATTTTTTACGCGTTTAGCGTTTTTCCCGCCTTAGGTAAAAGTCCGCGCCACACAGTACCGTTAAAATTTCGCATTTAAAAACACAGTGATTCACCGTGGGATCAGACCGCCTGAGTTTTGGGTCGCCATGGGTACAGTCCGCCATAACAAATACCGCTATAATTTTGCATTTAAAATTACTGTGGTTTGCCTTGGGAATTGTCTACCGAAAACTGCGGGTTATTGTGGTTTTTTAAACCCTCCTATACCAACTTCCGCTTGCATCCTAACGGTTGGCTATATTTCTGTTTGCATTACCTAGCAAAGATGTAATTAGTTAACCGCCATACCATTGAATAAGCTAAAGTAATTATTTTGTGATTTTCTACCCTTTTGGGCCAGTCATTTTCATGGTGCCTGAAGAAAGTAAACTACGTGCTTTTTTTAGGAGAAAATGATGCAGTTTCATGTGTTGAAAGCAAACACTAATATTAATTCGTCCTAGACACCTTTAATCTATGTTTGTGCTACAAAGAAACAGTCAGTAGATGTAATTTGAGAACTTATACCAAGCTATTTAGCAGCACCTTTTTTTAAGGTGAAGTTAAATTGATTGGCCATGTGTTCAATTTAGACAAAACACTATACTTATAATCCAGTTCGGGCTATGTATAAAAATCCGTAATAAACTTTATAGAAATTCAACAGATATTCTATATATTTACCAGACTGGCATAGTTCATACATCAGAAAAACTGAAGCCCCCTAGCGCAAATACACAACTCATACAAGAAAAATAACTCAACGAATGCCCTTCGAAAAATATGAGAAATAAAGGTTTTGAAGAATGTAAAGTAATCTTTTCATTTTCAAGGTATAAGAATGAAAAAAATTGCATTGGTTTAAATCAGTTCCCAAATCAAAACCGTAGCTAAGCTGAAAATGAATTTCACAAAAAAATTATCATTTCAGACCATTATAAACACAGGGAAATTTAAATTTTAACAATTATTTCATTTGCAATACTGTAATATATTGACTAAGTTTACTTTATAAGAGTTAAGAAAAATGTAATTGAAAATTCCCGAATTCAATTCTCAAAACTAGTATTTGTAAAGGTTATCTGGCTTCTTGATTGTTTTTCAATGTTTAATCCAGTTATGACCTGGGCAATTTAAGTCGTGCTGTACAACCAAGATTATGTTATTCGTATACACCAATAAATATGAACTTGCAAGTAGGTTTAAGGGATAATAAATTTTTTAAATGAGAAATTTTTATAGATATCGATCTCTGATAAATATAAAGTTGAAAGTACTTTATATTTTTCTCCTATGTTGCGTTACTGGGTACTCTCAATGTCATTATGTTAGATCGTTTTATAGGAGTTACTACCATTATACAAAATACGGAGATCCTGAATTTTATTCTACCCCTGGATATGGATCATTCAAATCAGGAGGTGCTGTAACTTTTGAAGGGATTTATAGAAACATAGACAGACTTAACTATATTAAAGAAGATTTAGATTTAATAATAAAACTAGACAACGCTTCTGTTAATTTCTTTAATAATTATAAGGGTAAACTCAGTATAACTGATTTAAAAAATATAAGATCAGTGCAAGTTGTATGTGATTTTAGTCATGGAAAAACCTATAAAAAAATAGCCTCTGAATTCTTTAATGACTGGATATCTGACTTATCAAAAATGAACCATGATGTTGAAATTATCATTCCTTCACATTTTCAGATAGCAAAAATTGATGGTTTAAAAAAACTTACTGTTTATGTAGAAGATTCTCTTAACCCTGCAATATACCTTAATGAAGAAATTGAGATATTCGAAGTTAATTTTATTAAAAAACGGTGGCCTAGTAGTTCTATTAATGACAGGTGTTTTCAGAAAAACCTTAATTTAAAGCCCTTTAATCAACTTAAAACATTCAAAATCCGTTGTCATGGTGTTTATACAGATAGTGTTGTTTTTAAAAATCTCTGTGCAAGCCCGCAATTAGAAAGTTTTGTTTTAGATGCCCCAAACTTGCTGTTCTTTAATTTTGAAATACTAAGAGATTTTCATAAAATCAAAAGTTGTACTATTAAATCAAAAGCTTTTCATAATTCACATGTACCACTATTGAGTCATCATGAATTAATGTGTTTAAAAATAGAGTCTCAAGAGATTGTACAATTTGATTTTAATGATCTTATTGAAAGTAAAAAACTTAAATATTGTAAGTTAAGGTTAGACTCAGCTGAGCACATTAGTCCTCCTAAAGTAAGATATGATAGTCTTTCTGAATTGGAGATTTATTCTAATAATCTTGATAGCCTAGAATTAGGAAGTGCATATTTTCCGCATTTGCATGAAGTTTATCTTGTAACACCATCACTAAGCTATATTTGCCCTGAATTTTTTAATCTAAATACATTACGTTATCTTGGTATTGTTGAAAGCAATTTGAGTGAAATACCTTCTGGATTAAAAAATTTGTACAGTTTAGAAATATTGTATTTAGTACTTCCAAAGCTCAAGTGGAATTCTTCCATTTTTAATGATTATATAAATATTTGTGAAGTACGCTTCTCTGAAACAGCCTCTTCTGAGAAATACTATACGTATCCTGATACTAAAGTTAAGAAGGATAGAAAAAATATAATTAAAACAATTAAACTAAGAAAATCTATTCCAGTAGAAGTTAAAAGTATGGAGGTGAGAACCAACTTGTTTTAATTTTTGATTTATGATATTTTATTAACTAAAATAATAAAATTATGATCCATTTTTTTGTGATATAGACGGTTTAGTACAACAATCAGTTTCAGATAGTCCAGAGAGAAATTTTGGACCTACGAGTGCAGTCCGCCACCACTAATACCGCTATAATTTTGCATATGAAAATACTGTGATTTGCCTTGGGAATTGTCTAACGAAAACTGTGGGTTACTGTGTTTTTATTAACCTGCTTTACAAACTTCCGCTTGCACCTAACATGCGGATATAAACACCTTGTGGCATTTATGCAAGTCCTGTATTTTATTGATATTGATTCAAATATAAAAACTCTAGGGGATTTATGGTACATTTATATGGGTTTTTCCTCCATTCAATTTTTTTATAAACCTTTGATTAACGGACTATATAAAATAAGTATTCAAGCCGAATAAAAATACGGCTAATGTCAGGACTTGAAGTTTTATAAGGGTGTAAAGCATTTAATTTAATGCCTACATGAAAGAATCTATGCGCTCACAATGGCCATTGAAGTGCGCGAGTTTGCCAATTATTCATCTTGCTTGATTAAGGCGAGTAACCTGGTCGAATGTATTTACACTTTTTATAAATTGCCCATCAACAGTCTTCATGGTAATTACTTCATTTGTTAGGTTGTGGAACATGCTTAATTAATTACAGCATACGCTAAACCGACATTTTACAATTCATGCAACATTTTAAGTTTATAAAAACGTGCATTAAAATAAGATATAGACTAATGAAAATATGGAAATAAACACCCACAAAAAAAGCGCCAGAAATATTGGCTTTATGCCTGTAGTTTTTAAATCTTTTATGGAAATAGTAGATCCAACAAGGAATAAAGTTACAATCAACAATCGTTTCGACATTAAAACAATAAACAGGGTCGTTGCTGCAGGTAAAACCTGGTAACTATTTATCATAATTGCCAAAAGAAATAAAAGAATAAAGTAAGGGATTTTTATCTTTTCCCCTTTTGTTTTGAAAAGAAACATTGAAAAAATAGACAAAGGAATAATCCATAACGTTCTTGACAATTTTAGGGTCGTCGCTATTCGTAATGCTTCTTCTCCATATCCTAACGAAGCTCCTACAACAGAACTGGTATCGTGTATTGCTATCGCACACCACATACCAAATTGTTCCTGCGTTAAATGAAGAAAATGCCCAACACTCGGAAATAAAAATAAAGCAATTGAATTTAAAAGAAACACAATTCCTAAAGCAATACTTATTGTCTTATTATCTGCTTTAATAACTGGTGAAATGGCAGCTATTGCGCTTCCTCCACAAATTGCAGTTCCAGAAGTAATTAGATGCCCTAATTTCAAATCCATTTTTAAAATTCTTGACAATAACATACCCATGCTTACGGTTAATAGGATGGAAAAAATAGTCAAACTTAATCCCGACTTACTCGTTTCTAGCGTTTCGTTTATCAACATTCCAAATCCCAGACCCACAACTGAAATTTTAAGCAAATAATGAATTGCTTTTTGACTGTAAGATTTAAATGGATTATTAAAAATAATAGCATAAATAAAGCCCAATATCAATGCAGTAGGACTATTCATAAATCCTAAAAGACCAATTAGTATTATCAGGAGGTAAACTATTTTTGAAACATTATCTTTCATATCCTAAGAATTAATGGATATAAAAGTAGGGAGTATAAATAACTACTAAGCAAATTAATTAGTTATTAGGTATAACTAAAAGTTATAGTTATGACGGATAAATGTCTTGAAGTTTTCATAAGTACTGGAAAGATATCCTGTTCTATTTACAAAATAAAACCATCTTTCAATACTTAAATCTTTAATGTCTATGATTTTGAGTTTATTATTTATCAAATCATCCGTAATCGAATGAATAGATAGAAATGCATAATGATCGGAATTATATAAATAATTTTTAATGGCTTCGGTACTATTAAAAAAAACAACAGCATTAAGTTTTTTAACTTGGTGCTGCTTTAAAAAGGTATCAATTATCACTTTTGTTCCCGAACCTTGTTCTCGTTCAATCATTGGAATTTCTTGTAATGTTTCTAAATTAATACTTCCTTTTGGGTAGGTATTGTTGTTTACATTGGTTAACAATACAATTTCATCTTTAATAAATTTCTCAAATTGTAATTTTGGGTTTGTAATACTTCCTTCTGTGATACCAAAATCTATCTCTTCATTTAAAATTAAGTTCTCAATATTTAGCGAATTATTACTAATAACATTAAATTTTGTCTGTGGAAATTGTACTCTAAACTTTGCAATTACTTTGGGAATTATGTAGTTGGACAAAGTGGTACTCACGCCAAAATTCATGAAATTGGGAAAGTCGTCTTTTTTATGCAAGAATTTCTCGTCCATTTCCGCATAAATTGCCAACACTTTATTTGTATAGATAAGAAAGGACTTTCCCTCTGCTGTCAATTCAATGGCGTTTCTTTTCCTTATAAATAGAGTGGTTTTAAAATCTTGCTCCAATTTTTTTATGGTCTTAGATATAGCAGGCTGCGATAGATACAATTGCTCTGCAGCTTTTGTAAAACTCAAATGTTTTACAACCACTTTGAATATGTGTAATTTGGTTTTCATTTGCTATTTTGTCTTTGTGCCATTTTAATGGATGCGGCCATTTTCAAATTGTTTGATGAGTAAATCATTTGGACTGGTTTTTATTGCATTCACAATAATTAACTTGGTTTTATCTTTTAAATCAAATGTAATAATGAATTCTTGGTTGGGATCAAAATTCCATTTGTGGAGTGCTGAAAATTGAGTTTTTATCTCATTTAGTTTATTGGAATTATGGTTAGAAACAATAATTATTTTTGTGACTGGTGTTTCTTTTAACCGCGACAAACTCAACAAATCAATTCTATCTTCCATATAAGCAGCACTAACTTGTGGATAGTTAATCAAGAAAAAGTCAAAATGAGCTGGCTCGTCCACTAGAATATATCGGTAAGTTAAAATATGGTTAAGTTCATTTGTCCAATCAGCAAAACTAGTGTCATAAATAGAAATATACTTGTCTATAAATGCTTTATCCAGAGATTTATTTTTCATTATGTATTCTTTTACCGTTGGATATAATTTTTTAGCCATTAAATTGATATACTTATTATTGTACCAATCATATTCGTCTAATTGCTTATTTATCTGTTCGTAGACATAGCCGTTTCCAAGCGCTGTAGCTAAAACTTCGTTTAATAAAAGGTAGGCATATTGACTGTTTTTTGATGGGTTTTTCTTGAACCATTCGGCCATCTTTTTTTTAAATGCTAATGTTTCTTCGTTGTATTGAATGTGATATATTTCATGCATCAATACCGAAAACAAGATATCATATTCTTTAAAATCAATTTGAATTTCACTTGCAGCATTATTCATAAAAGCACTTGCGGTAAATCCATTTTTATTGATGGAAGGGATTACTGCGATCTCGAATATAATGGCATTGTCCCATGCTGTATGATAAAACGCAAGACCCGTTTGAAAGTAATCGTCCAGACTCGTATTTTCAACATATTTAATGAGCTCTGCTACTTTCTGCTCAAACTTTTCTTTGTTAGGATTGTAAATCGTAGCAAGATAAACCGTTTTAAATTCATCCATTATATTTGCAAATGCAAGCAGTTCTGAACTTGGTATTATGCCAAACATTTTAGTTTTAAACTCATTTAATGAATTGCTTGAAATTAAGTTTTTACTCATGATATCGCTCGTACTTAAGGGCAATTTTTGACCCTTAGGGTATTCATGAAATGGAACCGTTTCTGTAAGCCTTAATGTATCGAATTGCTGTAAAAGTTGCTTGTATTTTTCATTATTAAACGCCGAATTTTTAAAAACTTTTTTGTATTCACTATCGGGATAATATGCTGACAATTGCCGAACAAAATCATAGGTAGCATACAATACTGAAAATTTTATTTTTACCTGTGGTTTTTCTTGTCCAAAACTGATAAGCTGCGTACAAATAAAAATAAATAAGACACTGATTTGTTTCATGTTGTTAGTTTTTTACGGCATCTAAAAATAGGTAATTTTGCCGACTCGAGTTAGCAGAGGATTTTCTTTTATGTTGCTAAATGTTAATTTAGTAAAGTAATCTTATTATTACAATAACCTGTCGACAGAGGAAAAAATACTTAATTAGTATTCCTCCTAGAGGTGTTAATTTAAAGCGATATAATAAAATAGATAGTAAAAGGAACTTTAGGAATAATGCGTAAGGGATGTATTACCTCCTCTTAACGCAGCAACACCTATTAATTTAGTCTATAAAAAGTCAAAAACACAACCGTTAATTGCCGCAATAACATTTTTAATAAATGCAAATAACAGCCCGTGAAATAAAATCAATGCTGGTGAATTCAAAAGAAAAAAATCCAGCCCTTTTGGGTCTGGATTTTAAATTTTATGCTGGAATGAAAGTATCAAATCTTTCAAAATGGCAAGTATAGCCATTGGGGTTGCGCAGTAAATAATCTTGGTGTTCTGGTTCTGCTGGCCAAAACTTGGTAAAGGGTTCTAAAGTAGTTACTGCTGGTGCTTTCCATCTGTTTGAAGCATCTACAATTCCAATAACTTTTTCTGCTATTGTTTTTTCTGCTTCGTCCTGAAAGAAAATCGTTGAGCGATAACTAGATCCCTTGTCATTTCCTTGTTGGTCGACCGTAGTTGGATTGTGAATTCTGAAAAAATAATCCAAAATTAACTCATACGTAGTTACTTTCGGGTCGTAAGTTAATTCAATGCCTTCGGCATGACCAGGGTGATATTTGTAAGTTGGATTTTCATTATCCCCACCCAAATAACCAACTTCGGTGTCAACAATGCCTGGTCTTACCCTAAACAAGTCTTCCATTCCCCAAAAACAACCGCCTGCGATATACGCTTTTTTGTAATTTTCCATGCTCTTATTCTTTCTAAAAAATTAATAAGTAAATATAAGCATTAGACGAATGAAAGCAGCTAATCTTACAGTTATTCTTTGATGATTTTTTGAATCATTCGGTTGCCATCTGTCTGCACTACCTCTAATAAGTAAATACCCGGTGCCCCTTGCAATTCAAAGAAAACTTCGGGTGCATACCCCATATTTTGGCTACTGATCAGCTGTCCGTATAGATTGTATAAACTCACGCGGTCAATTTCGAATTCACTTTCATTTTTTAAGGTAAAATTCCCTTGGTTTGGGTTTGGATAGACTTTTAAAGGGGTTTCCGCAATTTGAGGTTCGTCAACACTCAAGGTTAAATCACAAGTGCCTTGTATCCCTTGCGCAAGTGGTCCATCATCCAATGAGTAATGGGTAACGCCTTGTTGACTCATACACATCAAATCGACAAAATAATTAGAAATATTGCCGTTTGCTTCCATAAATAAACCCGAACGTGAACCGATTCCCTCAATGTATGGATAAGTCACATTTTGGATATTAAATACTTTTCGCAAACTACCATCCACCATTATTGTATCAATATTATCAATGGTAATGGTATGCATGGTAAATAAATTTTCTCCAGGCCAAGACGATTTTGTGTAAACATCTTTACTGTCTCCTTCATTCAAGGTAAAATCATAGACCAATAATTCCGCTGTGGAATCCTTAGGTATAATATAAACCTGTCCAACTGTATAACGAATGGCTGCAAAATAATCGGATGAATTTGCAGTACACAAATCCAATTGTTTGTAAGCAACATTATTGATGCTTGTATCTAACCCGTTTGCACAAAAATTATCTACTTCTTCTTGCGTAACAGTAAACCATCCATCTTGGTGATAATAACTCTGGTAACGATTTACCCAAACCGCATCTTCCGTCGGAAAAGGATGATTTTGCGCTGATGCGTGATTTTCAAAAATCATTGGTAAAAAAAGGATTGCAATAATAAACGCTTGGCGTATTTGGATTCGATTTTTCATACTATTGATTTTAAGAGGTTAGCAATTATATAAACGTATTGAATTTCAATTTGGTTGGCGTACAAAAATTAAATACCATTCAAAAAGCACAAAAAAACTCCAGCCTGAACAGACTGGAGTTATACTATTTATTTGCTTAAAATCTGTTGGTTAATCAGACCTGCCCAGCCTTCGGCTAATTGTAATTCACCATTCAAAACCATGGTGTGTTCTGCGTTAAAAAATTCTAAATTTAATTTTGAATTCGCTGGTTTATTCAATTGAAATTCTAAATCAACCCGATCGATTAAGATTTGGTTTTTATACTCCCCGTTAATCACCCGGTTGGTTTTAATGACATTGCATTTTTTTACATTTGAAAGGTCCACCGTATTAGTAAACACCTTGTCATCAAAACTTTTGTAAAAATAAACTTCCGACCTTTTTTTGTCTATCCCTATTCCTGTATCTCCAGAAAATTCATGTGCGTGAATCACACCATTTTTCGCTGCTGCGATTTCGTTTAAATTTTGTAGCATTTTTTTTGCTTTCTTTTTGCTATTTCTGCTCATTAAAATAAAAGGAATGATACAGATAACAACAAATATTGCGCCCACAAGGGCTGTTCCTAAATCCATTGGTAAAATATTTGATAATTGATTAATTAAATGATTGCGAAAACATTTTCGCAAGGGACCACAGTTCTTCTAATAGAAAAACCCAGTCAGTTTAATTAGACCATTACCAAAAATAATGTTGTGGAAAAATGAGATCGGCTCGGGTAAAATGAATCCGATTTTTAAGAATGTCCGCATGGTAATTAATGAATTGGACAGCATATTGATTGTTAGCATCCAGAATGGCTACTGCAGAAAAATGTTTATTTTCTGGTAACCGATCTCCTAAATCTATACTTTCGAATAATGAATTTAAATGGCTTGCCGCCGGTAAGTATTGTTGGTCGCTTTTAACCTCGTTTAAAGCATACACAATCGCATTCGAATCATCTTGCCCCTGTATATTTTCACCAAAGGAGAAACCAACCAAACTAATGGAAACACAATAAATGGCTGTTAAAATCCAACCTTTTAAATATTGCAACTCAAATCGCATTTTACAAATTTATTACTGAATGGAATTATTTTAATCCTTTTAGCACCTCAAGAATTTCGCTAGGCTCTGCTCTATTTCTGTAGTCCGCATCTAAAAATGCGTATTTTACCATGTGATCTTGTCCAATTACATAAGTAGCCGCCAATGGCAATCGTCCATCATCACTACCGTTATATGCACTCAATCCGAACCCATTTTCATATAACGCTCTTACGTCATCCGTTAAGGTAAATACCACATGATAGTTGTTAGCAATGCCATTATCAACGTCGCTCAAGACTTCAAATTCCAATTCATTTTTTTCAGCTGTAGAAATTGAACTATCAGGTAATTCGGGAGTCAAAGCCAATAAATTTGCCCCTTGTGCCTTAAAATCGGGTAAAGCAGCTTGCATATGACTGAGTGTAATGTTACAATAAGGACACCATCCGCCCCTGTACCACATCAAAACCACTGGTCCTTTTTTCAATTCCTCATATAAACTAACGCTTTCTCCTGCTGCATTACTCAATGAAAAATCTGGTGCTTTATCTCCCAATTGAATGGCATTATCTACCACACCTTGATCAATTACCGCTTGCAATCCGGCTGCGTATTTTTCTTTTTTATCGTCACTGGCTTTGATTTCAAAATTGGCTTTTTTAGCGTTTAAATCTGAAAGTAAGCTATTTGAATTTGTTGTTGAATTATTCATCTCTTTGTCGTTTGTTTTGTCTGTTGAATGGGATGTATTGTCGCTTGTATTTGAATTACAACTCAAGAATAACAATGTGCTTGATGTAAGGATAAAAAATATGTTTTTCATTAATCTTAAGTATTTTGCTATTCAAATAGCTTTTTCAAAAATATTTGTGGTGTAAAAGTATATTCAAATCTCAACAATGTTAGCTCCGAATCCTTAAAATGTCTTAATTTTTTAAAAAAATAATTCAGCGGAGTATTTTTCGAATGCCTTTGTCAAATGCTGCGCTGTATTTATTGCGTTGTGCATTTAAACAGACTTCAAACTCTCCTTTTAAGTGTGGGTACTTTTGGACCAAATTATGCAAAACAAATATTGCCCGCGACTTGATGGTGACATTCGCTTCGTTTGAAGCAATCACAGCAAACAACAAATCAATGGCAGTCCCCTCGTTTTCAAGTGGAACGCCTACAATTTTCCAGTAAGTAGGCAAGGCGTGTTTTAAGGCCACTTGTCCTTTTTCGAATTGTTGAAACCAAGCTGGTAAATCCGCTTTTAATATCGCGGGATACATTTCCCCTACTTCACTCAACAACCATAAAAACCGACTGGCTATTTGTTCCTTTTCATTGAGTATTGGCAGAAAATCGAGGGTAGAAAATTGATTTTCATTGATAATTGTTGCCCATTTTTTTCTCAACATCACATTGCTTCTTTGCAAATCTTTTAACAGTATTGCAAAAAAGGCAGCCTTGTCCATTATTGTTTCATCACTTTTTTGACCACTAGTTGTGCTTCCGATTGAATTTTAATAAAATAAACTCCTTTAGACGCATCCGATAAATCAATGTTTTGTACCGACTTAGTTTGTCTAAATTGTTGCATGACCTTACCGGTTATATTTACAATTTCTATGCTTGCATTAATAGGCGCTAATAATTGAAATTGATCTTGAAATGGATTGGGAAAAACAGCCACTTTAATAGTGGTATTTTCTATACCTAATTGTGTGATATTAACGCTTTGCTCATAAGTCGCTTGTCTTCCACAATACTTAGCCGTTAACTTCACTTGAAAAGTTCCAGTTTGGTTATAAGTATGTGTTGGGTTTTCAAGGTTAGAAGAGTTGTTGTCACCAAAATCCCAAGCATATTCGTAAGCGTGCTCGCTCAAATTATTGAAGGTAACATCACTGGCATTAATGGTAAAATTAAAGGCCGCAACTGGTGCAGTATAATCGAAAATAGGACTTGTAGCAGCATACACTACTTGGTCGGCAACACCTTTCAGGTAGTTTGCTTCCAATTGCGTCATGCCATTTGGTAAAAAAGTATTGGCTTGCGATTGGGTTTCAAAAATTAAATCGTTAAAAATACAGGCCGCTAAATAAGAACCGAAGATGGACGGATGTGAACCGTCGCCTGCGTACAACTGACTGTGAGACACTATTGGATTGGGGTCGTTAAAAACGACATTAAAACCTAAACCAACAGGACTTAACATGCCATCATTTACTTTGGTCATGTGTTCGTATGCGTTAAACAAACGTTGATTCATTTTTGAAAAGGTATTGATAGAATCCCATTGAGGATCGCCATTCAACCTGCCCCAAGTATTAAAAAACATTGGAATGGCACAAGCATTTGCAGCGCGAATAGAATCACACAATATTTTTGCTTTCGGATAAACGTCAGTAATGACTTGCGCATATGGAAAAGAAGGTGCTTGACTTTGGTCCTGCAAAACCACAAAATCCCATGTATTGGCTGCAATTACACTCAAACTAGTTGTGTTAGTGGAATGTCCGTTTAAAGTGTATCCGCCCGGTGTATTTTGTTGGTGTACTAAATCATCCCCTTGGTGATTTGCCAAACTGTCAATCAAACTTGGTAAATCATTCACATACGTGTAACTATTGCCTAAAAAAGCTACTTTTTTAGTGGTTTGTGCAAAGATGCTACATGGTAATAAGAAGAGTAATAAGTAAGCTATTTTTTTCACGAGACTGATTTGAAAGCTATACGGACGACCATTGCAATAGGTTGCTTCATTACAAATAGTTTTTCCAATAAACACAAATTACATCACCCAATAAAACCTACGCCTGCCGTAGTATTGGTTTTTACATCAATTAAAACAAAGGCCCCGTTTTGTTTATTATCGGCATAATTATCGCTATAAATTGCTTGATTTAATTTAAAGGATACTTGTCCTATTTGGTTAATTTTTAAATTTTCAATCGCCTTTTCTTCCATAGACAAGTCAGGTTTAACAAGAGATTTTAAAGCAGTTACTTTTGCTAAAACCTGATGAACACCATGTTGTAATATGTACTTCGAAGTTAAATCTAAAGGTGTTTGGTCCATCCAACAAATGGTTGCCTCCACTGTTTTCGACGTGTTAGGAAGTTCATTATATTTCACAATCATATCCCCTCGACTTACATTCACATCATCTGTTAAACTAATAGCAATAGAATCACCAGCATTGGCTATATCATACGTTTGATTATAAAATTGAATTTTTTCAATGGTAGAGGAAGTGCCAGAAGGCAATACCGTTACTTTATCACCAACCGCTAACGCTCCACCATATAACTTACCGGCATACCCTCTATAGTCATGAAATTTTTCAGACTTTGGTCGAATCACGGTTTGTACAGGAAAACGGGCTTGACTTTTTTCAAATACTGCCCCCACCTCTATGGACTCCAAATGTGATAATAAAGTTTCCCCTTTGTACCATGGCATTTTATCTGAAAAGTCGACCACATTATCTCCCTTTAACGCACTCAATGGAATAAAGGTTAATTTTTGGTTTTGATAGGCGTTGGATTTTGAAATTTTTAAAATTTCTGCTTTAATTTCTTCGTATTTATCTTCCGAATAATCGACTAAATCCATTTTATTGATGGCCACCACAACATCTTTAATTCTTAATAAAGCATTTATGTAAAAGTGTCTTTTGGTCTGCTCTACTACCCCATGCCTCGCATCCACTAATATTATTGCCATTTGAGAAGTAGATGCCCCTGTGACCATATTTCTAGTATATTCAATATGCCCAGGAGTATCAGCAATAATATAACTTTTATTTTTGGTGGCCCAATATATATGTGCCACATCAATAGTAATACCTTGTTCTCTTTCCGCCATTAAGCCATCTGTTGCCATTGAAAAATCGAGGTAATCGTATCCTTTTTTTTGACTGCTTTTTTCTATGGCTTCTAATTTATCATCTGTCAGTGATTTAGTGTCGTACAATAAGCGACCAATTAAGGTACTTTTTCCATCATCTACACTACCTGCTGTTGCTATTTTTAATACTTGCATTTTATTAATCTTTAAAAGTAACCTTGTTTTTTTCTTTGTTCCATAGCGCCTTCTGAGCGTTTATCATCTATCCTTGCCCCGCGTTCAGATATGGTAGAGGCTTGAATTTCTTCCACCACTTTAGCAATAGTGGTGGCTCCCGAAATTACTGCAGCGGTACAACTCATGTCTCCTACGGTTCTAAATCGTACTTGTCTCGTTGTTACTGCTTCGCTTTCTTCTCTAAAAACAACCACATCATTTGCCGTCCAAATCATACCATCTCTAATAAATGTCTTTCTTTCGTGTGCAAAATAAATGGATGGAATTTCAATATCTTCCGTTTTAATGTATTGCCAAACGTCTAATTCTGTCCAATTAGAAATTGGGAATACCCTTACATTTTGTCCTAGTTCAATTTTACCATTCAACATGTCGAAAACTTCCGGTCGTTGGTTCTTTTCGTCCCATTGTCCAAAATCATCTCTCACCGAAAAAATACGCTCTTTGGCTCTAGCCTTTTCTTCATCTCTCCTTGCACCGCCAATGCAGGCATCAAATCCATATTCTTCAATAGCATCCAAAAGTGTTTCGGTTTGGAGCATATTTCTACTGGCATATCTACCAGTTTCTTCTTTTACTTTACCTTGATCAATATTGTCCTGTACCTGTCTTACAATTAATTCCAGACCAAGCTCTTTGGCCAATTTATCTCTAAATTCAATCGTTTCAGGAAAGTTATGGCCCGTGTCGATATGTAAAAGAGGAAATGGAATTTTTGCAGGATAAAAAGCTTTCTGCGCTAATCTTACCAAGGTTATAGAATCCTTGCCTCCCGAAAAAAGTAAGACTGGTTTTTCAAATTGTGCCACCACTTCTCGAAAAATATAAATGGATTCGCTTTCTAAGGGATTAATATTTAACTTTCTTTTCATGTATTTTAATTATGAATGCCACATTCTCTATTGTTCAACACCTTTGTTGGATCGAAATATTTAAACTCGTTAGGTATTTTATTCAATTTTAAGTAATCGTCCAATTCTTCGTCCGACCAATAATAAAAAGGACTAATTTTAAGTACATTATCCTTTCCTTGTGAAACAATTCCAATGCTATCTCTAAAGGCAGTTTGCCCTTGACGAAGATTAGTAAACCAAACATCAGGATTGTTTGCCGCCATAGCCCTTCGAAAAGGCTCCAATTTAACTTGCTCTGAAAATAACTCGTGTGCTTTGGTATCTACTTCCGGAATTCCCATTATTACATCTCTATATCCCTTCGTTTGTTGTGGAACATATAAATGGATATTTAAATCGAATAAGGCCATCAAATCCTTTGCATGTCGGTAAGTGTTTGGCGTATTATAGCCCGTATCGCACCAAATGACTTTAATGTCTTTTTTCACTTTAGTCACCGCATGTAATATGGCACCTTCATAAGGTCTAAAATTGGTGGTTATTACTGGATCAATGGCATTTACCAACGCCCAAATTATAATATCGTGTGGGGTTTGGTTTTTGAGTTCTTCGTTAATCGCTTCTAAATTTATCATTTTATACTTTTATTTCCCCCAGCTAATGGTATTCCACATGCGTTCATGCAAAAAATAAAGTAGCATTTTAGTCAACAATTCAATAGCTCCTATCGAAAAAGCTAGAGAAAGCGTTCCGGTAACAAACCAGGATATTAAAACGGTATCTATTGTGCCAACTGTACGCCAACTGATAGATTTGATAATGCTCCGTATTGGTTTTTCAGAGGATTTATCTGTACTATAATTAGTCTTGTTTGGAGAAGTTTGTGTTAATAACATTTACTTAATCTATTTACCCTATAGTTTTAGTAGGGAATACAGACACAAAGTTATCTTTTTTTATTTATATTCCTTCTTAAAAAATATTAAAAAGTTTTAAAGACAACCTAAACAATTAGTTTACAGAATATCAGCTAGTGTATTATTTTTTAGAGTTTTTAAAGTACTGTCCCTAATCTGTACCATTAATTTGTGTACAGAACAAGCTGCTTCATCCGGACAATCCTCACATTTTTCGTAATAATTTAAGCTGGCACATGGCAGCATGGCAATGGGTCCTTCTAATTGTCGGATAACATCCGTCATTAAAATTTCAACGGGTGGTTTAATAAAATAATACCCACCTCCTTTGCCTTTTTTCGAGCCTAAAAATCCCGCTTTTTTTAACGTCAACAATATACTTTCTAAAAATTTATGCGAAATATTTTCACTTTCTGAAATAGTCGCTACTTGCACTGGCAAATTGGAAGTTTGCTTAGCCATAAAGGAAAGTGCCTTTAGCCCATATTTTGTTTTCTTTGAAAGCATATAACAAATATAATTAATCTATTCCAAACCAATGATGCCCTCCAACATATTAAAGGTCTAGCTTATTAAGCCATAATTATTAGATGAGTATAGAGAAAGCAATACAAAACAGCAGGTTTTATATTGCTTTTTAGTTAAGTGATATTTTATATATCGAAGGTTAATATTACGGACAATGGGGCATCAAAGTATCCATTAATACTTTTTAACTCATCCAATTCTTTGTCCTCCACTATAGGAACGTAATCATTCAACGGAATATACTTAATTGTTTCTTTGGATTTTGTCATACTAATGGAGAAATTAGCTTCTGTCGTCAAACTTAAACGCGGCGTTATTTTAAATCTAAAACCCAGTAAAGGAGCAATACCTATGGTCTCGGTATTATACTCCCTGCCTAGAGAATATTGATATTCATAGGTATAATTATCATCCCTAAATTGGCCATAACTTGCTCTAAAGTCAACCCCATAAAAAGCTTGCCAACGTTTACTGATGTCTGTTTTAAATTCCCAACCCAACCTTAAGTTTAAGGTTTTCGTAAATCGTTTTCTAATGGTAGAATCCCCATAATATAAATTTTGGAATTCATTTTCTGCATAAAGTCCCCCAGCCCCAAACCTAATGTTACCTACATTCATTTTATATCTGTAGGTAAACTGGTAAATAGGATATTGGAAATCTGATTCACCAGTGATATTGGTAAACTTTTTAATAAAACCTGTGGCATCTAGTCCAATTTCATGGTGACGCACTGTTTCCCAATCTGCTGCTGCTTTTTCATTTTGAGAAAAGGCTTGACCTGTTCCAAGAAAAAGACAAATACTTATAGACCATAATTTCATCATCCTTATTTTTTGTTAAATGTTTTTTACAAGAACGATAAAAATTTTTAAATATTGTAAATCAAAAAGTTATTATTATTAATTAAAAAAAAGCTGTCGCTCTTTATGGATAGCACCATGAAAAAAAAGGAGGTGCGTATTCACCAAATTGATTTTCACAAAATCCATTACTTGACTTTCTGAACCCTTAAAAACCATATTAAAATCATATATTTTGTTCTTTTTAAGATGGCGTGCAAAATAAGATTCTTTATAATTCCCCTCAGCCAATGACACCCCATTTCCTATGCCTTGTTTTACGCTATAAACGATATTCATTTTTTTTATAACGCCCAATTCATAGTCTGCCAGACTAACTTTTTTCTTTATCTTCAAAAACAAGAAGCCTTTCGATTCCACGAAATAATTGACAGGCGAATGATTTATAAGTACTTCAGATTTTGCAAATAAAAGCCAACAACCTAAAAAAGTAAGCGGAAAAGTCAACAATAAATAAAGCCCTATTTGTAAAACAGCAGCGGCATTAGAAAATAGACTAGAAAGTGGTAACAATCCCAATACAATTAACAAAATCCCCACTCCTTGTCCTGTTGGGGGATAAGTTTTTCCTTGTGGGTAAATAATCACTTCACCAAAGCACCGTACAAATCGTAATGGTCGGCATCAATAATTTCCACCATGGCAAAATCACCGATAGAAATGTAAGTTTCATCATCCTTTTTCACCAATACTTCGTTGTCTACTTCTGGAGAATCGTATTCTGATCTACCAATAAAATAGTCACCTTCAATTCTATCGAACAATACTTTTAAAGTACGGCCAATTTTCTCTTGGTTCAAGTCATAAGAAATTCCTGACTGTAATTCCATGATGGTTTCTGCTCTTTCATTTTTCAATTCCGCCGGAACGTCATCTTCAAAATTATAAGCGTGCGTATCTTCTTCGTGAGAGTATTGGAATACTCCCAAACGTTCGAAACGCATCTCTTCCACCCATTCCATCATTTCGTCAAAATCGGCTTCAGTTTCACCTGGGTAACCAACAATTAAAGAAGTACGGATTGCGATTCCTGGTACCTTTACACGGATATCGTTGATCAATGCAGTTGTTTTTTCTCTTGTAATCCCTCTACGCATGGCTTTTAACATGGCAGTTGAACCGTGTTGTAATGGCATATCTAAATAGAAACAGATGTTGTCGTATTTATTCATTACATCAAACACATCCATTGGGAAACCAGCAGGGAATGCATAGTGTAGACGAATCCACTCAATACCTTCAACTTGCGCTAAGTTTTCTAATAGTTCTGCTAAATTTCTTTTTTTGTAGATATCTAAACCGTAATAAGTCAAATCTTGAGCAATCAAAATAAGCTCTTTTACTCCTTTTGCTGCTAAGCTTTTAGCTGAAGCAACCAAGTCTTCGATTGGTGTAGAAACGTGCTTACCTCTCATTAAAGGAATGGCACAAAAAGAACAAGGTCTATCACAACCTTCCGCAATTTTAAAATAAGCGTAATGAGAAGGAGTGGTCAACAAACGTTCTCCTACTAATTCTTTTTTATAATCTGCTTTTAATGTTTTTAATAATCTCGGTAAATCTCTTGTTCCAAAATAGCCATCCACTTGCGGGATTTCTGTTTCCAATTCGTCCTTATAACGTTGCGACAAACATCCTGTAACATAAATTTTATCTACTGAACCTTCATTTTTTGCATCTACATAACGCAAAATAGTATCAATAGATTCTTGTTTTGCATTGTCGATAAAACCACAAGTGTTGATCACTACAATTTCAGAATCATCTTGTTTGGCTTCATGCTCTACTTCAAACTTATTGGCAACCAATTGCGTCATCAATACTTCTGAATCAAAAGTGTTTTTTGAGCAACCTAAAGTTACAATATTCACTTTATTTTTACGGAGTGTTTTAGTTTTCAAAACAGCTTATTTTTACGTGTGAAATTAATTAAAAAGAGAATCTACAAATTCAACTTTATCAAAAAGTTGTAAATCGTTCATTCCTTCACCAACACCAATATATTTTACTGGTATTTTCATTTGATCAGAGATACCGATCACGACACCACCTTTGGCAGTACCGTCGAGTTTAGTTATTGCCAAAGCATTGATATCGGTCGCCAAAGAAAATTGTTTGGCTTGTTCGAATGCGTTTTGACCAGTTGAACCATCTAAAACTAATAAAACTTCATGGGGTGCACCAGGCACAATTTTATCCATTACGTTTTTAATTTTCGATAATTCGTTCATTAAATTTACTTTGTTGTGCAATCTACCGGCCGTATCGATAATCACGACATCTGCATTTTGCGCTTTGGCAGACTGCAAAGTATCGAACGCAACCGAAGCTGGATCGGCATTCATCCCTTGTTGTACAATAGGAACACCTACTCTATCTGCCCAAATAATTAATTGATCGACTGCAGCAGCACGAAAAGTATCACTGGCACCCAGCACTACTTTTTTACCCATAGATTTAAATTGATGTGCTAGTTTTCCAATGGTGGTTGTTTTACCAACACCATTCACCCCAACCACCATAATTACGTAAGGTGTATTTTCGACTTCTGGAATAACGATACCATCTACACTTGAAGAATTATTCTCTTCGAGTAAATTAGCGATTTCAGCTTTTAAAATCCCATTTAATTCTTCAGTAGAAACATATTTATCTTTGGCAACTTTGGCTTCAATTCTATCAATAATCTTTAATGTGGTTTCCACCCCAACATCCGAAGAGATTAAAACCTCTTCCAAATTATCCAAAACCTCAGCATCTACGCGTGATTTTCCAACCACCGTACGGGTCAGTTTACTTAAAAAACTTTTTTTTGTTTTTTCTAACCCCTTGTCTAACGACTCTTTTTTTTCTTTTGAGAAAAAATTAAAAATGCCCATATGTTTAAAATAAAAAAAGCTTCTCCCATTAAATGGAAGAAGCTAAATACATTATAACTTGTTGAAAATTACTTTCCAGTAAACCAACTTTTAATTTTGTCGTTATGTACAATTTCTTCCTTGAAACTATAAGCTCCAGTTTTTTCACTTTTGATCATCTTTACAACCTTAGTGTGCTCTTTACCACCACCGGTTTGTAAACTTGCAACTGTTTTCTTAGCCATGTCTTAATTATTTAATTTCTTTATGAATAGTATATTTCTTTAAAATAGGATTGAATTTTTTAATCTCCATTCTTTCTGGAGTATTCTTTCTATTTTTTGTCGTGATATAACGAGATGTTCCTGGAACACCTGAATCTTTATGTTCAGTACATTCTAAAATAACCTGAATTCTATTTCCTTTACTTTTCTTTGCCATCTTCTTGGATATTAGCCTTTATAAACTCCACTTTTCTTAGCTTCTCTAAGCACAGTAGAAATTCCTTTTTTATTAATTGTTCTTAACATTGAAGCTGAAATCTTCAACGTCACATACTTATCTTCTTCAGGGATATAAAACTTTTTAGTCACCAAGTTTGGGTAAAACTTTCTTTTCGTTCTTCTTTTTGAGTGAGAAACGTTGTTCCCGCTCATTACTTTTTTCCCTGATAATTCACAAATTCTTGACATCTTCGTTTATTCTTTTAGTCATTTACGCTACCAAAAGTAAATCCTATCGACTACTTTCGGGAGCGCAAAGTTAATATTTTTTTTTTAATCCTACACGTTTTAATTACTTTTTTAAAAATAATTTCAACTTTATTTTTGTTTTAAGTTTACCTCATAACATGCAATCCATTCTTCTGCAGTCATTTTTTGCATCAATTCCCCTATTAATTCAAAGGGAATTTGATCCATCCTTTTAAACCGAATGCAGCTTTTCCCCATGTCCAATTTTGTTTTCACAAATTTTGGATACTCCCCAACAAACCATTCCATCAATTCAGGGTTGGCATAAATCCCCATATGGTATAAAGCTACAAAATTCTTTTGCGAAGCAATATTAACAAAAGGCAAAGGTAATTCGGTGTTACAATGATATCCCGCTGGATACTTATCGTGTGGCACCACATACCCTACCATACCATAATTCATACATTCCTCAAAGTTCTGGTCCATATTCGTCAAAATAGTTTGACGTAATTTTAACATGGGTGCTTTTCGTTCCTCCGGTAATTCTTCGAAATATTGTTCGACTGTCCTTGCCTTCGATTGCATATATTATAATTGGGTGTGTAAAGATAGTGATTTATTCATCATTCCTCCCTATTTCTTTGCCCGAATCAAAGTAATTTGCCCTTCACCTTTAAAAGGGGTGCCATTGGTGGACATGGCATTGTAGACATAAAAGTATACGCCATCTGCACAAAGCTTTCCAGACTGTATATGATGACCGTCCCAAGCTTGGTCAATCGCATTAAATTCAAACACTTTTTTTCCATACCGATTGAATATCACACACTCAAAATCAGCTATTCCTTCAGCAGGAAAAAAGAATTCATTATTTGGATAAGCACCAGGCGTAAATACATTAGGCGTATTCAAGACAGGATAATCATGCACGGTAATACTTTTACAGGTCGTGTCTGCACAATCGTTATAATTTTTAGCAATTAAACATACCTCATATACCTGCTCTCCCTCGTAAGTCGTATCTATTTTTTCATTTAAATCATATGAGAAAAACCAATTTTGATTACTGGCTGGTAATTCATTGTGAAATAAGTTCCATTGAAAAATGGTATCTGACAACGGATTATCTGCTTGGGCAAAATTGATGGATTGGTTAGTGATTTTCACTGATAACAACTCGGTACCTTCATAGTCAGTTGGATTGATAAATTCATCCGATTCAATGATAAAATCTGCTATCGGATTTAAGGAATCTAGTAAAACGGTATCGGCATACACGCAATTATTGGCATCCTTAATGGTCAACACAATTTCACCAGGGGTACGCATGACCACTGTAGAGAAATTTGAAGTAGTTCCATCCTCCAAATTCAACCAAGCAAAACTAAAAGGAGGCGTTCCATTGGTTTCATCTGGTACCACAGCTGCCAACACCCCATTTCCAATTTGTGTATTTAAGGTCCGACAATAAGTTGGTTTGATATCGGTAATAATTGCTTCCAAAGGTTTTGGGTTATCAATCGTGAAAATCTGAGAATTTACACAGCCAAAATCATCTACCACTTCTAGGGTATATGCACCTGCTAAAAGTCCTCCTATAGAATCCCTCAACAGGCCATTGTTTCCATTCGGGTTGGGTGTCCAGACATAAGCAATAGAATCGATATTCCCTTGAAAATTATTGATATTGATTACTCTTACACTACCTGTTGCATCTCCATTACAAAGTGGATCAGTAAGGTTTAAATCAAATGCTATGGGAGGAGGGTCGACCAAGGTAATTGGAGTTGGAGCTCCACAACCATCAGAACCAACAACTTCAAGATAATACGTACCTGCAGTTAATGTATTAGCCACATTAGACCCAGCAATATTAATAACAGTCCCTTGTGAGTTGGTAAATACAAATGTGTTACCTGAACTGCCAGTCAAATTTGCAGCAATAGAACCTGTAGCTGTTCCAAAACAAATTGGATGATTGACTAAAATATCCACTCCTGAAAAATTATTTACATAAATACTGTCTCTATGCACACAGGCTTCATTAGAAATTTCGAGCCAATATAAGCCTGCTTGATTTGTCATCAAAGAATCGTTGGAGGAACCGTTTTGCCATAAATATGAAATATTGCTTCCGCTAACTGCAATTAAATTAGTTAGTAAAATACTATCCGTATCGCACAAGGATTTGTCTGGACCTAAATCTACTTGAATGGATTGGTGAACTTGAATATCAAAGAATACTGTATCCATACCATCATACAAAACATAGCTCACATTATTATTTGGTGAGACTGTAAAAACAGTATCTGTCGAAATTATAACTCCAGGAGAACTGCTCAATGCCCAATTGAAGTTTTGAAAGTTTGAATTAAATAATGAAATTGAATCTCCTTCACAGAGCACATGTGTTTCTTGTTCATAAATTGAAAAAGTAGTGTTTACATAATTTGGTAAACCAAATGTAGAAATTGTATTTAATGCAAGTGCAAAACTATTTGGTGTAAAATTCGCACTTAGCCCCCCTTCATCAGGGTTATTGATTACACTTATGGAATCATTATTATACATTGCTAAATAAATCTTTTGATTTGGGGCCAATTGCATTGCTCCAACACTATTAGCACCAGCATTTCCAATTAATATTTCAGAATTTACAATATCACTAATATTTCCTGCCCATAAATCGTTTTGAAAGATTCCTCTAGAAAATAGTGAATCATATAAAAATTCAGTCCGATAAAGAAACTGTCCACTCGGTGAAAACTCAAGACCATAACTACCAGTGCTATCAATCATAATCAGATTTGTTACAAGTCCTGTAGCATTATCAAAATCAAATAACACGGTCCCTGACAAAGAAGATCCAGAAACAGCTGTAGCTAATTGACTTCCCACTTTATTTGCCTTTAAGTAGCCACCTCCAAATTGACTCCCTAAGTTTCCAGTATTTATAGTACTACTGATCACCGGAACTGTTGAAACTCCAGCGGCTGAAACTAAAAAACTCCAAAAAGTTGTACCCGATGGATCAGGAGCAACAATCCAATAATCTGTATTATTTTGATGTTTAACTACTGTTAACTTTTCTGAACACGGAAAAAAAAGAATCGCATTTAAGTTGGAAATAAGCACTTCTCCCAATCCTCCTTGCAAAGTCATGTCTATCTCTGTATACCTCACTCCATTTGCACCATTGTTCTCACCCGCATCCGTTGTAACAATATAATAGTTACTTGTACTGCTAGGCTTTTTTATGATTATCGCCGATTGAGTACTACTACCATTTCCAAGTAACCCCATTCCATTGGGCATTATTTGATGGTTACTATTGTACACAGTACTTCCATCTGTATAAAATAATAAAGCGCCATTTTGATCACAAATAGATGCACATCCTTCATACGTTAACATGGCACTATTAGACAATGCTACTGGAGCTCCTGAATTAAAATCAATGCCTGCGTTTTGACCGAAATACCAGATATTGCCTTCCCCTTGACTTTTTGCGGTCAAACTTGTTAAGAAGATAAAAAGTAAAAATAATATCCTAGTCAGTAATTTCATTTTGAATGACTAAAGATAAGATAATTTGTAATAAGACAGTAAAAAAGGAAGCCTTCAACTTTTAAAACAGCCCGAAAAAGCGTTTTTTCACAGCCAACTTCCGATATTCATCTATCAATTCTGTGACATTTTTTTTCGTAAAATTATCAAACAACTCGTAAGCCGAACGACTTTGTTTGTATTCAAATTCTTTTTGAAATATAGGCGTCAAGGATAAAAAATGAACCCCTTCGCTTGCCCATGATTCGATAAACTCACTAGCAGCAACTGGCTCGTTTAATATCATGTAATTTTGTTTAAAAATTGGATTAATGGCTATGGCTTCATTTTCCTGATTTAATGCTTGATCGCCCAAGGGTTTTGTGTCAACAACATTTACTTTCAGTTGCTTATTTGCCACAAAAGTATCTCCAGGTCCAAACCATACCCCTTTTTCTTGAGGCGCCAACATCAATCTGTTTAAAATGGCAATAGGCCATTGCTGTTCTTCTAAAGCCAATTTCCAATAGGATGGTAATAAACAATACAATTCAACATGGGGATAAACATGTTCAATTCCTTCCGCATTGTCCGTCTGATTAAATGCACACATACCTTTAGTAAATAGTACTTGTTTTCCAGAAACGGGTTCAGTTGCATTCCAAATTGAAATCCCCAATTCATTTTCAGGCTGAATACATACGGCTGCGTCTGGTAAATTAAAGATGACTGTTTGATTCGTTTGCATTTTGCAAATATAAGATGCATTTTAAATCATCTCACCCAAGGGAAATATTTTTTATATCTTTATGCAAAAAGACTGCAATGAAAGTACCCAGTAGGCGTGACAATTTTTTTAGATTTTTAATTTTTGGCTCCATCACCCTTATCATTATACCATTAATTGTAATCTATTCCAATGAAGGCTTTAGCAATAGCTTTTTCATTGCATCCGTTTTATTGATGCTCATTGCGGGCTTTATTCTTTGGATGTGGCATTCTACTTTTTATGAAGTAAAGGAAAATAAAATATTTTATCAATCCGGACCAATAAAAGGAAAACTACCTATTGAAAATATACAGACGATTCAATTAAATAAAACTGCTCTAGTTGGATTAAAAATTGGCATGGCAAGAAAGGGCATGATTATTCAATCCACCTCACATAACGATCTCTACATTACTCCTTCTAAAGCAAATATATTTTTAAAGGAAATTTTAAAAATAAATCCTAATATTCAGGTCACTATATAAGTGCAAGTGTCGCTTCAATTGCTTTTTTGATGTTATTTCTAATTTCAAGAATATTTGCATCCATCATATAACAAGGAGCAGTCACAATTTTATTTTTCTCATCCACAAAAACTTCCCCAATCATTTTTTCAGCGATTAATGCACCTGTATCTTTTAGGCCCGCATGAAAATCAGGTATCACATAAGGTGATTTCCCCTTAGAAGAACCCATGGTTAAGGTAGGATGTATTGCAGACCCCTCTAATGCTTTTGCAATTAAAACCGGACTGACGCAGAGACCACACACAGGCTTACCAGCATTCACCATGTTTACAATTAACAACTTTACTTCTGGTGCTATAGTACCAGCTGCACCATCAAACGCCCAACTCGATAAATTTTTAGCCGCCCCAAATCCTCCAGGCAATACCAACGCATCCAAAACAGCGGGATTCATATCTTGGATATTAGCCACATCTCCTCTCGCGATTCTTGCAGATTCGACCTTCATATTACGGGTTTCATTCATCTCTTCACCAGTTAAATGATTAATGACATGGTGTTGATTTTTATCTAAAGCAATACATTGATAGTCGGCACCAGCCTCTTTAATGGCCAACATAGCCAATACTGCCTCCTGTATTTCTGACCCGTCGTATACACCAGATCCTGAAAGTAAAATTCCAATTTTCATTTTATGTTATTGAGATTAATATGGGCTAAATTTAGTAATTTTACAACAATGAGAAAAGAAGAAATTCAAGTGATTTTTTATGATGGTGATTGCGGGTTTTGCAATCATGCTATTCAATACATTTTAAAACATAGAAAAAATGACAATTTCCAATTCATTGCATTACAATCTGATTTAGCTAAACAAAAATTAAAAGATTTCCAAATCAAAATCTCCCTCTCTACGATTTACCTTTTGGATAATCAAAAGGTGTACGATCGCTCTACTGCCGCTTTAAAAATAGCGTCCAAGTTAAAATTCCCCAATAATCTTATGGGAGTATTTTTACTTATTCCCGCATTTATGCGAAATTGGGTCTATGTTATTATTGCAAAAAACAGGCACAAAATAAAGCCAAGTTATTGTTATTTACCTGACGAAAAAGAATCAAAAATGTTCTTATCCTAACAGTCATAAATAGGCAAAAGACACTTGGACAGATACCGTGAAAATAAATTTAAATAAAGTATAATAAATTCATTTAAGAAATGAAGATTTGCTTTAACTTTGCAATTCAAAAAATTCAGACCAACTAGATGTTAAGTACAACTAAAACAACCAATACCTTATTGCTATTTATTGTGATACCAGTCGTTTTTTATTTGTTAAAAACGTTATCATTTATTTTTGTACCCCTTGTACTTTCTATGTTTATCTCTTTACTTTTTCTACCATTAATGCGTTGGTTAGAAAAAAGAAAAATCAACAAACCCATCAGTATTGGCATTGTAATTATTCTAATATTTATCATATTTCAAGTTTCTTTTCAACTCATACAATTATCCAGTCAAGAAATTATTGCCACCAAGGATGTGTTTTTCTTAAAGGCCGAAGGGAAATTAATATCTCTACTTTTGTGGGCTGAAAACTATTTTGGCATTGAATTAGAAACAGAAAACAACCTGCTTTTACAATTTTTCAATTCTGACAATATTATGGGAAACATTACCCCTATTGTTAAAACAGTTGGCAGTACGATTACCATGACTTTAATGACTGCATTTTTTGTAATCTTATGGTTAGCGGAATCTATCAACGTACAACAAGTAATGCACACCATTTTAATAAAACAAAGACATGCTTCAGTAAAGACCTTTTTAAAAATTGAAAAGGATTTAATGACTTTTATAAAAGTGAAATTTTTGGTGAGTTTATTAACCGGTATTGGTACCGGACTTGCTTGTTACTTTTTTGATGTAAGCTTCCCTATTTTCTGGGGGATATTTGGCTTTGTTATCAATTTTATTCAAATGATTGGCTCTTTTATCACTGTAATTACGGTATCCTTATTTGCCATGGTGGAATTAGAACCTAGTGGTCAATTGGCATTTTTTGTATTGACAGTTACGGGGGTACAGGTATTATTTGGGACTATTTTAGAGCCTGTTTTTATGGGGAAATCTTTTTCCATCAACATCATCACCGTTTTGGTAATGTTAATGTTATGGGGCTTTATTTGGGGTATTCCAGGTATGATATTATCTATACCCATCACTGTATTTTTCAAGATCATTCTCGAACAGTTCCAGTCTACACGTTATATTTCCAACCTGTTATCTGGCACGCCTAAAGCTTAATAAAACTATACGGCCTCTTCTAGTCTTAAATTATCGATAATAAACTCTTGTCGGTCGCCCGTGTTTTTACCCATGTAAAAAGCAAGAATTTCTTCAATATTGGCACTTTTACCTATGTACACAGGATCTAGACGAATGTCTTCCCCTATAAAGTATTTAAATTCATCTGGTGATATCTCCCCCAAACCTTTAAATCGCGTAATTTCCGCAGCTTTACCACATTTTTCAATGGCATCAATTCGCTCTCTATCACTATAACAGTAGAAAGTTTCTTTTTTATTACGCACCCTAAACAAAGGAGTTTGTAAAATATAAACATGTCCTTTCCTTACCAAATCGGGAAAAAACTGAAGGAAAAACGTTAATAAAAGCAAGCGAATATGCATACCATCCACGTCGGCATCTGTTGCTATAACAACTTTATTATACCTTAAGTCTTCAATACTATCTTCAATATTTAAAGCGGCTTGCAACAAGTTAAATTCTTCGTTTTCGTACACCACTTTTTTAGTTAGCCCATAGGAATTTAACGGTTTACCTCTTAAACTGAACACCCCTTGTGTATTCACATTTCTTGATTTAGTAATAGATCCTGACGCCGAATCTCCCTCTGTAATAAACAAAGTAGATTCTAATTTTCTATCGTCCTTACTGTCTCCTAAATGCACCCTACAATCGCGCAATTTTTTATTGTGAAGGTTCGATTTTTTAGCACGATCTCTTGCCAACTTTCTAATTCCTGACAATTCTTTTCGCTCTTTTTCCGACTGCTTGATTTTCTTTTCAAGGGTGTCGGCCACTTCTTGGTTTCGGTGCAAGAAATTGTCTAATTTTTCCTTTAGAAAATCATTTACAAATGCACGCATAGATTGCCCATCTGGCTCAATTTCTGTTGAACCCAATTTGGTTTTAGTCTGCGATTCAAATACAGGCTCAATTACTTTTACTGCAACTGCAGCAACAATAGATTGACGGATATCAATGGCCTCATATTTCTTGGTGTAAAAGTCTCTGATTACTTTTGCTACTGCTTCTCTAAAGGCAGACTGATGCGTTCCACCTTGCGTAGTATGCTGTCCGTTTACAAAAGAAGAATAATCTTCTCCGTAAGAACGCACATGTGTAAAAGCCACCTCAATATCTTCACCTTCTAAGTGAATCACTGGATAAAGTGGATCTCCATCCATGTTATCGTTTAACAAATCGAGCAATCCATTTTTAGAAAGGTATTTCTCTCCGTTGTAATTGATGGTTAAACCACGGTTCAGGTAACAGTAGTTCCAGAATAATTTTTCTAAATATTGTTTTCTAAACTTATAATTTTTGAAAATTTCATGATCGGCTGTAAATTCAAAATAAGTCCCATTTTTCTCCTCTGTTGGTTCAATTGGACTATCTGTAATTAACTCTCCTCTTTTATAAACTGATTCTTTCTTTTGTCCATCTCGGATAGAACGCACCATAAAATATTCACTCAAAGCGTTCACTGCTTTGGTACCTACTCCGTTTAGACCAACTGATTTTTTAAATGCTTTTGAATCGTACTTACCACCTGTATTAATTTTAGATACACAATCGTTTACTTTCCCCAAAGGAATACCACGACCATAATCTCGAATGGATGCAATACCATCTTTAATTCTCACTTTAATTTGTCGGCCATTCCCCATCACAAACTCATCAATGGAGTTATCCATGATTTCTTTTACCAACACGTAAATCCCATCATCTGGCGCCGCACCATCTCCTAATTTACCAATATACATCCCTGGTCTTAATCGGATATGCTCTTTCCAATCCAGTGAGCGAATATTATCTTCCGTATAATTAGATCCAGTTTCAGCCATATTAATTTATTTCAAAGTGAAGGAGTGCCCCATTGACACGACACCCCAACTAACAAATATACATCATAAAGCCTTTTGTTTACTAAGAATTTATCAAAGAATATTAACAATCAAACGTTAGTGCATGCAGAAAATTAATAGTTTTGTTTACAATCGAAGGAAATGGATTTAGAAACACTCATTTTAAGTAAAAACAGCAAGGAAGTTTGGAATCAAGTAGCAACAATTGCCATTGAATCTCCAAATCGAATTACTGAAATTATTGACTTTTTTGAAAGCGACAATATTTTCCTCGTACAAAGGTCGACTCAAATTATGAGTAAAATTCACGACAAGCGGCCCGACCTGTTAGCGCCTTATTTTATGAGATTAATCAACGGTTTAGCAAAGGCACAAAAAGATGCTTACAAGCGAAACGTATTGCGTATTTTCCAAAGCGCCCAAATTCCAGAAGCAGGAACTACATTACTTTTCGACAAAGCATTGACTTACATTCAAAACAAAGAGGAAGCCATTGCAATTCAAGCATTTTCTTTTACGGTGTTGCGGAAAATTTGCGAAACATATCCCGAGCTCGCATCCGAAGTAAAAGACAACATTGAATTAATTTTATTAGAAAATAAATCTGCAGGCATACAAAACAGAGGAAGAAAAGAAGTCAATCGCCTTAAAAAACTAATGATTTAGCAATAAACAGCAGCCTGTTTAATTCTACCGTTATAATTTAAACTCATAGATTCTCCGTAAGCACCACAACTTCTAATTACTAATATATCCCCTCTTCTTAATTCTGGTAATTGCACATCTTTACCTAAACAGTCACTTGATTCACAAATAGGTCCTACTACATCATATTTTTGAACATCTGACTTAAAAGCAATACCATTAAAATCGATATGGTGATAAGCATCATACAATGCCGGTCTCAACAACTCCGTCATTCCAGCATCAATTACTGCGAATTTTTTTGTTTCAGACTCCTTCACATATAATACTTTCGTATATAATTTACCACATTGTGCTACTACTGAACGTCCCAATTCAAAATGAACCTCTATGTTTTTTTCTAGTAGATTTGCTTCAAAAGTGGCAAAATATGCTTCAAAATCTGGAATTAACTCCGCGTCTGGATTATCGTAATTCACGCCAAGACCACCCCCTAAATTCAGGTAAGACAAAGTATTGAAATTAAGCTCGAAAAAACGAATATAATCATTCACTTTTTCACAAAGTGATTTAAATATATTTAAATCCCTAATTTGAGAACCAATATGAAAATGTAAACCTTGTATGTTTAAATTCGTCAACTGATCTTTCATCAAAATTAATTTATTCAATTCAATGACAGAAAAACCGAATTTATTCTCACTTAAACCAGTCGTAATTTTTGCATGGGTATTTGCGTTTACATTCGGATTTAAACGTAAGGCAATATTTACAATTTTACCTTGACTTTTTGCAATTTCATTTACCGTAATTGCCTCCTGTAAACCTTCGCAATGTATCATTGCTATGTCATTAGATATAGCATAAGCAATTTCCTCATCTGATTTCCCAACACCAGCAAAGACCACTTTATCTGAATTAAATCCAGCTTCCAAAGCCCAAGCAATTTCTCGTCCACTTACACAATCAGCACCCAAACCGTTCAACATAATAGCATCTAATATTTGAGGGTTATAGTTTGCCTTTACTGCATAGTGTACCTTATAATTACGCTTACTACTTGCATCATTTAACTGATGTAAAGTTTCATTTAAAATAGCCATATCGTAACTAAAGCAAGGTGTGTTCATGATTCAAATTTTAATTATTTATAACAAAACTATAGAATAAAAACCAATAAAAATATTTTATCACCAAATGTGATAAAATAATATATTATTGTTACATTTGTAACATGAAGTCATTAAGTAAATTAATTGAAGAGGTAATAGACGATACCCCTTTTGTTCGCGAAAGTCTATCAGAAGGACTGATAAATACTAGCGCGTTAGCTAGAAAAATTAAACCTGAATTGGAAGGCATTACGAAAAAAACAATCAAAGAAAGTACGATTGTAATGGCAATTAGCAGGCTTCCTTTAAGTAAACAAGACAGCATCAAAAATAAAATTAAAAATATTGTTGGTGGTATTGGCGACTTTGTGGTAAGAAGTAACTTAACGAAGTATACTTATAAGAATTACCAAGGCATCTCGGCTAATCAAGCTGTATTTTTAAAGAAAATAGAATCTGTGAATGATTCCTTTTATACGGTATCTAGAGGGATAAATGAAACCACCCTGATTGTAAATGCACAATTAAGTGGTGTTTTAGAGGAAAACATGGACAAAAATGAGTTATTGTCTATGAATAAAAACTTATCCGCCATTACACTTAAACTACCATCCGCAAATGTTCAAACTGAAGGGGTGTATTATTTTATCTTAAGAAAATTAGCTTGGAAAAGTATTAGTTTAGAAGAAGTTATTTCAACTACGAATGAATTTACCATAGTTGTTCAGTCAAGCGTGGTAAGTAAAGCATTTGAAGTTTTAGCAAACTTAAATGATATGAATCTGTAATAAACAAATAAACATTATTGATAAAGGAAATAGTCTTGGCAAACGTCAAGACTATTTTTTTTTGATTCTATTTAGCAATACTTGTAGCGTATAGCTATTTTACGACTACTATCCAAAGAAATTTTTGCTCCATAGATTCTGATCAGGTTTCAATAAAGCAGCAGAATTTTCCTCCTTGAAGAAAAGGAGTTGACCTGAGAAGAAGACCATCCAACAAAACCGAACACACTAAAGAACAATAATAAAAGTTTCAAGTTCATTTAATTTTTTTAAATTTCTCATAAAAAAAAACTAAATTAGACTACAAATTAGAATTAAATTAACCGACATTACCCCATGGCACAAAGAATTGGCGTACGAAAATTAGAGATTGATGACATTCCATTCATTGTCCAATACTGGTTGCACTCCCCTTCTGATTACTTAGTAAACATGGGGGTTGACTTGAATAAACTGCCTAATAAATTTGACTTGATTAGAATGTTAACGAATCAATTGAATTTACCAGTCCACAAAAAACAATCTTACGCCTTTATTTGGACTTTAGACAAACACCCGATTGGCCATTGTAATGTCAATAAAATAAATTTTGGAGAAAAAGCCCACATGCATTTGCATATTTGGGAAGCAAAGCACCGTAAAAAAGGATTTGGAATTAATTTTTTAAAAGCAACTGTTCCACTATTTTTTAAAGACCTGCGACTAAAAGCGATATACTGCGAACCCAAGGCAAGCAATAAAGCGCCCAACAGATCGATTGAAAAATTCGGCTTTAAATTACTGAAAAGATATTCCACTACTCCAGGTTCATTAAGCTTTAAACAAGAAGTTAACCAATGGGTATTAGTAGAAAGTGATATAAAAAACCTATTTTCTAATTAGACTGATCAATTTCATCCATTTTATGAATAAAATCCCATAAGTACTTTGCTGAATTTTCAAAGTTTTCAGGAATACTGTAACTCATATAATAATTAGTCTCTTCATTTTCAAAACGATTAAAATACTCAACACTACCTGTATTTGCCTTAGCGTAATTCAATAGTTTCACATCTGTCACATTTAAATATGTTTGGTCAATTCTATTTAGTAATTCCTTAATATCAAGTATCGCATACCCGTTATTTCGGATAATCTTATTCCCTAATTTTTTATCTACCCCACCATTAAAAGTACCGTCAGCTAAAGATAAAATTTCGTTTTCGTTTGAAGAGACGAATACCATATCTTCATTGACATAAAAATAGATCTTATAAGGAAAATCTCTGTTATTTCCATCTGTATAAAAATATCCCTTACGCGATAATAGTACATTATTTTTCATGGCCAAATTCAATAATTTAGTCATGAAAGGTTTATTTTCGGATCCCATTACCATTAAAAAATCAGGCATCATCTCCGTCTTCGTTTTTTCAACTTCTATGTAATCTGAATTTTCCGCATCATACTCATAAGAAGTATAGTTTACTTTTACGGGGAGTAGGTTTTTAAGAATAAAAATGCTATTCCCTGTGACTAAATCACCCAAGTCATTTTCATCTATCACGATACTCATAAAATCAGCCAATACGGCAAAAGCTTCTGTTTGTTTTTCATCTGGCTGTCTTCTTCTTGACCAGGATTGATTTAATATCTCAGTATATACTTTAGGAAAGGCTTCCCAAAACTTCGTCGAATTCATTGAAATTGAAGTAACCCCTAAAACATTTTGATTTGGGATATACTTTAAGAATTTCTTTGGCATACGTGACGTGTAAATTTGATTCATCCATTTTTGAATCTCAGCAGTATACCCTATGTTTGCTGTCAATTTTATTTCTTTTTCATATAAAAACAAGTGTCCTCTCAATTCTTCTCCAATATAAGTAGAAAGTAAGCTACCAATACTTCCTGAAAAACCATAATACCCACCATAATAAGAATTATACCTTCTAGATAAATTACTCATATTTATCCAAAAACTAAAGTCTGCCATGTTATTTTTATGCTTGACATAACTCGCATTATCCAATATACTTTTTTGGCCAGCGACTAAATTAAAAATGGGGTTCAACTCAGCATAATATAAATTCCTTTTTCTCTCTAAACTTTCTCTTCTAGCCTGCTCTCTTAATTCCAATTCTTTCTCAATTCTTGCATCATATGCCGCTTCAGACTCCGTTGATTCTTCAACACCGGCTTCCCCCACTGCATCCGCAGCTTCCATTAACACATCTTCATACATCTCTACTTCAGTTGCTTCGTCATCATCAGAATAGTTGGAATAATCAAAATGCATAAATACCGCAAAACGGTTATTCCACGCCAATACTTCCCGTTCATTTTCATAAAATATCACCGTATAAGTTTGCATTTTTACAGTTTCTACCATGCCATTTTTTTCTGCAATGTACTTTTCAAATAGCTTTGCTTTTGCTATTGGATACAAATAGGCCGAATAAGATATTTTATCCGTGCTCTTACTGAAAAAATAAAGATCTTTTTCTAAATTGACCCCAATATCTTCTATCTTTTTGTTCGTATTATCCGAAAAAATAGCATACTCCAAATAATTCATAAAAATCCCTGAATTATAGATGTTATTTATCCCTATTTTTTCTGCCAATTTTTTTCCATTTAACCGCAAAACTACGTTTACATCACTAGGTATTACGGGTTCAAGAGGGGAGTTTATTGCAAATAAATGGAGAGAAATAAATGTGAAAAATAAGAAACTTAATTTTTTCATGGATGCGTAATAATTTTATTGGTAAATAATTCTGGCTTATTAATTAATGCGGTCAAAGGTAGCTTTAAAAAAACAACTTTATTATTTTTTGAAACAATTGATTTGGCATTTATTTGAGAGGACACTGCACTTTGGAATCGACTTAAAGAAATATAATTAGATCCCTCTAGTGAATTTTGATCTATTCTTTTAAGTGAATTCTGCAAGTAATTCATGGCTGAACTTGCTTGCTTGATATAAGTTCCTGACTGAAAACTGTAATAAGTCATTCTTTGTGCATTTACAGGATCTCGTGCAAACCATAGCTTAAAAATCACCTCATTTAATCTTTCAATTTTATCAAAATTAGCATGGACTTTTAAAACAAAATTATCCATATTTAACGCTGTAGACACCGCTGAAAAACCAGGCATTTTTCGTAATGAATCTTCCAAGTTTTTGACTTTTGTAATAATTTCTGCCCTGCTAGGAACACGATAACCTTCCACTTCTTCTAACAGTAGCATAGAATTGAGCTTACTTTTACTTTGGCTGGCATTTAGTATCAAAGTAATTTCCCCACTTCCATCTTCATTAATACTAATGTCTTCAATAAATTCAAAACAACTGGTAAGCAATAATGGTATAAAAAGAAGGTATATATATTTTAGTCGACGCATTAATAAAAAAAGTTTACTTGTGTAGCGCCGTCACCATAGACAAACTTACTACCACTTTCGTAAGTAATACCAATGTGTTTGGTTTCTTCTAAGCGATTTAAGTATAGGTATATTTCACTCTTTAAAACCCCTTGCCCTTTACCGTGTATCAAAACTACTTTCTTATTTTTAAAATGGATGGCTTTTTCCACAAACATCCTACAAGCCATCATTTGAATTTGTAATATTTCACCATTGGATAAAAACGCTTTTCTTTCTTGTAAAGCCTCAATATGTAGGTCAATTTCAAAATCATTATACCGACTTTGTTCTGGTTGAATTTTTCCTTTTTTTTGATTGGGAATAGATTTATTTGGCGTAGCACTTATTTCATAGGCACTAACTTCACGAACATCTAATTCGTCTATTTCGTATTCGGTTTTAGCAATTTTTACAATGTCTTTTTCATTATAAATACGTTCAAAACCATCCAAGTCTTCAATACTCACTTTTTTGGATTGTACCTTTAATACAACCCCTTCAATGGCTTCGTGAATAACAGCCACTTGGTCGCCAACACTAAACATTCATGCTTAGGTTTTGAAACACACCAATAATAGTTTCGTTGTAGGTCAAATACAAATAAACCGGAATCAATAAACAAAATAAGTAAATGGCAAAACTCAAGACAATTAAAAAAGGACTTGCATCTAATTTAATGTCAGCTTTTAATAGCTGTTTGACTTGATTCGATAATAATTTTTCATTTTCCCATATCTCCGAACGAGAAGGTATAATACTTTCTAATTTTGGACTAAAATCTAAAAATACATTTCTAATCTTCCAGTAATCCCTATCCGTTAAATTACTATACGACTGGTTGTAGTTAATATCTTGTTCTTCTAGCTCATCATAAATAAGCATGTTTTTTTGAATACCTCTGACTTTAAAGCCCATTAAAAAACCAAGAATCATTAACATGTACAGTCCTGTAAAATACCCTGCAATAATGATAATAAGCGAAGAAATTAAAACAAATATTAAATAGGGTTTCTGACTTTTTGGGAAAAATAAATTTTTTATGATATTACCACCATCTAAAGGATCTATTGGCAAGAGGGAAAACATATTTATAGTCAGTAAAATCATGCTGATAACAAAAAGTACTTCCGATTTAGACTCCAAGGCTGCATAAAACAATACGGTACCAATAATTAACCCTGGTATGGGGCCCATTTGTAGGGTTAAAATTTTATTTTTTTGTGATATTGGCTTAAATCTATTTTTAGCTTTTTGTGCGATAATGCTATAAAAAATGAAATTTGGCTCATTATAACTAAACAAACGCATTCCAATAAAATGGCCAAACTCATGCAACACAACAGTACCAAGAACAAATAATATTACCCAATAGTTAGCACTAGACAAACTACTAAACAGCAACATCATAAAGCCAACAATCAAAATATATTTTGAAGTATTCGACCCTTTTGGAGGGATAGAAAGCTTTGGCTTTTCTGGATAAAAATTATCACTATCGTTTAACATTATTCACAAATTTACAACAAAATATAATAAAACGTAGTAATTTTATGCCCCTATGTTAGAAGCTCAAAACATCAGTAAAAATTACGGTGACCTTCCAATTTTAAAAGGAATCGATCTCACAATCTCTCCCAGTGAAGTCGTTTGTATTACTGGCGCTTCGGGTGCGGGAAAAACAACATTACTCCAAATACTCGGTACATTAGACGCGCCAGACAGTGGTAAAATTGAGATATTAGGAGAAGATATAGCCAAATTAAAGGGGAAAAAATTAGCCAATTTTAGAAATAATCACTTAGGTTTTGTTTTTCAATTTCACCAATTACTACCAGAATTTTCCGCATTAGAAAATGTAATTATCCCCGCCTTATTGGGTGGGAAAAAAAAGTCGGAATCTATAGAAAAGGCGAAATCAATTTTAGATTTTTTAAATATAGCGCACCGTTTAGACCATAAACCAAGTGAATTATCCGGTGGAGAGCAACAAAGAATTGCAGTGGCAAGGGCATTAATCAATGATCCTGAAATTATTTTTGCAGATGAGCCTTCGGGAAATTTAGACTCCAAGAACTCTGACGAATTGCACGAGTTATTCTTTAAATTAAGAGATGAATTTGGACAAAGTTTTGTGATTGTAACACACAACATGGAATTAGCAAAAATGGCCGACCGAGCTTTGGTAATGAAAGATGGATTGATGTTGTGATTATTCCTTATCCCGACATACAAGTCTTTTTAGACGAAAAGGTAGAAAAGTATAACCAGCAACATTACTTTTTAAAGGATGACCCCATTGGTATCCCTCACTTATTCACGGCAAAGGAAGACATTGAAATCATTGGTTTTATAGTCGCAACCATTGCTTGGGGCAAGCGACCCATGATCATTAAAAATAGTAATCGCATACTAGAAATAATGGGGAATCAACCTTTGCAATATATCCTTCACGCCAGCGAAGAAGATTTAAATGATTTTGAATTTGTACACCGTACATTTAATAAAACAGACTTGCAGTATTTTGTACTTTCTTTGAGAAATTTGTACGCCAAACAACGCAGTATAGAAAGTGTTTTTGCGGAACACCAGGGTAATATGGCTGAAAAAATACACCATTTTAGAAAAGTATTCTTCAGTTTACCACACGAATCCAGAACCACGAAACATGTTTCAGATCCTTTAAAAAACTCTGCTGCAAAAAGATTAAACATGTATTTACGTTGGATGGTTAGAAAAGACCAAAAAGGGGTCGATTTTGGCTTATGGAAAGGCATTTCTCCTGCAGAATTATATTGTCCCTTAGATGTACATACTGGTAATGTTGCTCGAAAACTTGGTTTGATTGAAAGAAAGGCGAATGATTGGAAAGCATTGGAAGAATTAATGACACACCTACGAAAATTTGATCCTATCGATCCGGTAAAATATGATTTTGCTTTATTTGGATTAGGAGTATATGAGGGGTTTTAAGGGTTGAAAGTAACATTTTACGATCAGAATTTACTTGTAAAATCTATTGACAAATAAGGCGAACATTCAGTTTAATTTTACCATATTTGCAGTATGAATTTTGTCTATCCAAACTTTCTTTGGGCATTACTGCTTTTAGCCATTCCAGTCATTATTCATTTATTTAATTTCAGAAGATACCAAACGGTCTATTTCTCTAAGGTTGATTTACTGAACGAAGCCATTGAAGATTCAAAATCGGGTAACAAATTAAAACACTTACTGATTCTATTTAGCCGATTGCTTGCCATTGCCGCGCTAGTATTTGCTTTTGCCCAACCTTTTATTCCAACAGCTGATAATATAAATACCGAAACTGTATCTTCTATTTTTATTGACAATTCCTTTAGTATGCAAGCCCAAGGACAAGATGGAGATTTGCTTAATGAGGTAAAAAACAAAGCAATTGATTTGGTAGCTTCTTTTGAAGAAAATGAAAAAATTGTTTTGTTAACTTCTGAACTTTTAGCGAAAGACCAACGTTTTTATACCAAATCCGAAATTACCGAGCGTATTAAAGAAATTAAACTTTCCCCTGCCGCTACTCCACTCTTAAACATTTTAAATATTTCTAATGATCTATTAAATAAGTCTGCAGAAAATCAACAAAAAAGATTATTCCTATTTTCAGACTTCCAAACTTCGACCAGTGACTTGTCTAAATTATCTCCTTCCAATACGTCTCTATACTTTTACCAACCCGAAGCCGAAATTCAAGGAAATATTTTTATCGATTCTATTTGGTTTGAATCTCCTGTACAAAGTATTAATTTACCCATCACTTTAGCTTTTAGGATTAAAAATATAAGTAATAAACCATTAGACAATCTTACCCTAACCATTAACATTAATGGCAAGGACAAGGGGGTAAAAACAGTGAAGGTTGGTGCAAACTCTTTTGTAGAGGAAACCATTAATTATAACCACTTAACCGCGGGTATAAAAAAGGGAGAAATAAAAATTAAAACCAATCAGCTATTTTTCGACGACCAGTTTTATTTTACCTATACTATTCAAAACCAGACCAACATTCTAATTGTAAATGAAGGGGAAAACAATCCGCAGACTTTTGAAAAATTGTATGCTGTAAACCCTTTCTACCAACACACCAGTATCCAAATTGGCCAATTAAAGCAAAGTGATTTTGAAGATAAAGCATTGGTCATTTTTAACAACATCAACGATTTAACTAGTGGCGCAGTCTTTCTTATCAACGAAAACTTAAAAAAGGGAGCTACGGTTGTCATGATTCCTGGTGCTAAAGCCAATTTAAAGGCATGGAATAGTTTTTTAACCACACAAAATCAACCGACATTAAGGAGTCAATCTACTGGAGGAGTAAGGACTTTGAATTATTTTAATGACAAAGACCCATTATTTACAGGGGTATTTGAAAAGTCGCCAAAAAATTATGCCAAAGCAAGTATTAAAAGTTATTTCCCCCTCTTGGTCAACTCCAATCAGAACTTTATCAGTCTATTTGGTTTTAATGAAAACAATCCCTTTTTAACCTATTCAAAAACAAAAAATGGTGGACGGCTATTTTTACAAGCAGCACCTTTATTGGCTGACTTTAGTAACTTTGACAAGCAAGCTTTATTTGCTGCTACTTTTTTAAGAATTGCTGAAACAGCAACCTTTAAAAAAGACTTGTTTTACACTATTGGAAAAGGTGGAGCCTACCTGTTAAAGGAAAAAAGTAAAGAAAAATCTCCAATTCACCTCATCAACCCTCTATTTAAAACCGATTTAATTCCCCCAATTGTCAATGAATCTAACAGTCAAATTGTATTATTCGATCAATTAAATGGCGAACTAAAACAAGCTGGTTTTTATGAACTAACGGATCAAATAAGTTTTAAAGATGCCTTGGCCTTTAATTTCGACAGAACAGAGTCCATTATTGAAAGTATTCCGAAGGTAGAATTGATTGGAATATTTAAAGATGCTGGTTGGAATCAAGTGCAAGAACTTTTATTGAATCAAAAAGGTAAAATTGAAATTGAAAACATTAAACCCAAAGCATATTGGCGGCTATTTTTATTTTTAGCCTTATTATTTTTAGCAATTGAAATTGCGTTAATCAAATTTTGGAAAACGACCTAAATCTGTAAAAAATGAATATTTTACTTAAATCATGTACCATTATCGATCCGGAGGGACCATTTCATTTAAAAGTGAAAGATATTTATATTGAAGGTGAAACCATCACAAGCATAGAAGATAGTATTTCTTTGGCTGCTGATAAAGTAGTGGAAATTCCAAACTTACACGTTTCTTATGGCTGGTATGACGCAAAAGTAAATTTTCAAGATCCCGGCAATGAAGTCAAAGAAAATTTAAGCAGTGGTTTAACAGCTGCAGCTTTGGGTGGTATGACCGCCGTTTCGGTAACCCCAATGACTAATCCAACATTGAGTAATAAAACCCAAATTGAATACGTCAGAAAAAAAGCAGAATATTCACCAGTTGAAATATATCCATATGGTACTTTAACCGAATTAGGAGAAGGAAAAAATATTGCGGAGTATTACGACATGAGTCAATCTGGCGCAATCGGTTTTACGGATGGACACCAACCAGTAAACGCTGGCATCATGTACCGCGCATTATTGTACATGAAAAATGTGAATTCTAAAGTGGTTTCTTTCCCCTACGATTATAGCATATTTGGTGAAGGTCAGGTGAACGAGAGTAAAGCTTCTGTTTTAACAGGACTAAAATCGATTCCAAACATTGCGGAATACTTAATGGTAGAAAGAGATTTAAGTTTGACGGCATACACGGAAAGTGCCATTCATTTTACGGGAATTTCGACCAAAGAAAGTGTAGACTTAATTAGAGACGCAAAAAAGAATGGTATTCAAGTAACGGCAGATGTTTATGCCCATCACTTGGCTTATACAGACAAGGAAGTATTAGGATTCAATTCAAACTTCAAAGTACTACCTCCTTTGCGGTCTGAAAAAGATAGACAAGCTTTAATTGAAGCATTAAAAGATGGCACCATAGACTTTATTTGTTCTGACCATACACCAGAAGACAAAGAAAATAAAGACTTAGAATTTGACTTGGCACATTTTGGAATGATAGGTACACAAACCCTATTCGCTACTTTAAACAATGTGGCAGGACTCGACTTAAGTGATAAAATAAATGCCATTGCAATTCGTCCTCGAAAAGTAATGAAACTACCATACGCGACTATTACGGCTAATTCTAGAGCAAACTTAACCATATTTGATCCGAAACTAGAATACAGTCTAAACGCAGATGATTTGGCTTCCTTAAGTAAGAATTCTCCACTCATTGGAAAAAATCTAACTGGAAAAGCATTGGGTGTAATTAACAATGGAATTATCTCTATATTTGAAGACTAATGGAAGGAATTAAACCCAAAAGAAGAAAGTTTTTAAAGACATTTTTTAAAGAAAGAAAACAAGTAGGAGCAGTAGCCCCTTCTTCTCGATTTTTAGTAAAAAAAATGTGCGATCGTATAGATTTCAAAAATGCAAATATCATTATTGAACTAGGACCGGGCACTGGTGTTTTTACCAAAGAAATACTGAAAAGAGCAAAAGCAGATGCTAAAATATTTGTCTTTGAACTCAATGAAGATTTCTATCAGATTTTAAAAACAAAATTAGACGATCCCCGCTTGATTTTAGTCAACGAAAGTGCTGAAAAACTAGGTGTAACACTTGCTGAACACCATATCAAATCGGCAGATGCTGTCATTTCTTCACTTCCTTTGACTGTGATTCCAGAACCTATAAAGACAAACATAGTGAAAGCTGCTTACGAAGTTTTAAAGCAAGATGGACGGTATGTGCAATACCAATATTCCTTGAGTGCTAAAAAACTTTTAGAAAGCTTCTTTGGTAAATTAAACCTGCGCTTTTCTCTCATCAATATACCACCTGCATTTATTTACATAGGTACTAAAAAATAATTTTTAGTTAATTAGTGATGCGTTTAGCGTAACTGGTCTTTAGTATAATATCCAGCAAAGTTATTTACGAATTACAACCTTTTTAGTAATCACCTATTAAGCTAAACACAGAAATAAAAGCTAGTCACATGCGCTAGTTTTTAGGACTCATAAATTTTTCAAGACAAAAAAAACTCCCTTGAAAACAATCAAGGGAGGAAAGTGAATTCTTTCGTGTATGCTCCAAAATAGCCATATACTAATCAGAGTCTTTTCAGTAATCATTAGAAACTAATGACCACTATCTAATCACTATTTAACGGGTATATCCTTCAATACTTCTAATAAGTAACCCCAAAATTTTTGAACAGAAGCAATATTTACTTTTTCATCTGGAGAGTGTGGATTTCTGATCGTTGGACCAAAAGACACCATATCACAGTCGTGAATATGTTCTTGTAAAATACCGCACTCCAGTCCTGCGTGACAAGCTTGAACATTTGGTGTTGCATTAAACAAAGTTTCGTATTTATCTACGACTAATTTTAAAATTGAAGAAGTTGGGTTTGGCGCCCAACCTGGATAATCCCCACTTTGAACCACACTTGCACCCATTCTCGCATAGTTTAAACGCATAGCTGTTGCCACATCATTTTTACCAGACTCAATCATACTTCTTTGTAGGGACTGGGTAATGAATTCTCCGTCCTTGATAATCACTCTTGCCAATGAAGAAGAAGTTTCTACTAATCCTTCAATTTTATCACTCATTTTCCAAACTGCATTTGGCGTATTGTACAATACTTCCATGATGCATTCAAATTCGTCTTGGTGCAAAATTGTTGCTGGCAAATCTTCAGCTGTCATTTCAACTTTGAAGTTAGGTTCAACCACACTAAATTCTGCCATTATTTCCGCTGCTTCTGCATTTAAAAAACTTTCAAAAGCAGTAACATCACTTTCGTTAATTGTTATTTTACAAGAAGCTTCTCTAGGAATCGCGTTTCTTAAACTACCACCATCAAATTCGTATAATCCAACATTATATTTTGTACTTACTTGAAATAAAAGACGGTTCAATAAAATATTGGCATTTCCTCTACCCAAGTTAATTTCCATTCCTGAATGACCACCTTTTAAACCGGATAATTTAATTTTAAAAGCCTTTGAGTTAGCAGGACAAGCAGCAGTTTGATAAGTATAACTTGTATTGGTATCAATTCCACCCGCACAGCCGATAGAAATCTCATCATCATCTTCAGTATCTAAATTCAATAAGATTTTACCATCCAAAAGGCTACCATCTAATTTTTTCGCTCCTGTCATTCCTGTTTCTTCATCTACAGTAAACAAACACTCTAAAGCAGGATGTGCTAAATCGGTAGAAGATAATAAAGTCATGGCACAAGCCACTCCCATTCCATTATCTGCCCCTAAGGTTGTGCCTTCAGCTGTTACCCAATCTCCATCAATAAATGATGCAATACCTTGAGTTAAAAAATCAAAATCAGTATCTTCATTTTTTTGGTGTACCATATCCAAGTGGGTTTGAATAATCACAGTTTTGCGATTTTCCATTCCTTTTGAAGCAGGTTTTTTAATTACTATATTTCCAATAGCATCTTCTAGAGTTTCGAAACCTAAACTTTTACCAAAGTCTTTCATAAATGCCCTTACTCTTTCTTCTTTTTTTGAAGGTCTCGGCACTGCATTTAAATCTTCAAAATGGTTCCAAACGGCTTTTGGTTCTAGGTCTCTTACTTGCATGTTAAATATGTTTTTAATTACTTATTTTCACTTCTTATATACAGAAGCAAAAAATAATTTAGGTTATGCCGACAAAACTATCTAAATTTGAAGGATAATCATACTGAAATGAAAAAATTTATACTCCTATTCGCACTTTATTTTTCCTTTACAATGTTCGCCCAACAAAACAATGGGTCCGTAACTGTAGGGTCTGAAACACGCTCTTATATTGAATATATACCTCAGAATTATCAAAATTCAGAATCTGCCCCTTTAGTTATAATATTGCATGGTATTGGTGGTACCGCGCAAGAAATAGCAGATGCTGGGTTAAACTTTATTGCGGACACAGCACGTTTTATTCCTTTGTATTTGCAGGGAGAGAATAATGCTTTTGGCTCCGCTTCTTGGAATAACAATACTTTATTGGCTTCCACAGTCAATGATATTGCTTTTTTTCAAACCATGATTGAAAAAATGGTGGATGACTACAACATTGATCGATCTAGGGTGTATTTTGTCGGTATTTCTATGGGGGCTATTATGACTTTTACGGCCTTAAATAGCATGGATGGACAAATTGCAGCTGCTGTTTGTCACATTGGTACCATGTCGGATATAGATTTAGCGGCTTATAACCCTAGTATTCCACGTCCTGTAATGCAAGTACATGGCACTGCAGATGCGGTGGTTCCTTACGCAGGGACAGCACTTCCTTCTTTAAGTTTGGTAAACCCAACCATAAACAAATTAAAAACTATTAACGGATGGAACGGAACAGATTCCACTATTATTGACATTCCCGATATTATGGCAGACGGCATTACCATTGAAAGAATAATTTACGATTGCACTACCCCTTTAGAACATTGGAAAATGAATGGGGCAGATCATATTTTTTTAATCCCTGGTGTTAACGATACTTCAGGCGCAGTTATTACCTGGAATTTTCTAGCACAATATAACCATCCAAATCCAACTTTAGGCTTATCAAAAACTATTACAGAAAAACCATTAAACGTTTTTCCAAACCCTGTTCAAAACATTTTAAATATTCCCATTTCAGCAGGAAATGTCGCTTTATATAATTTAAACCAACAATTGATTCAAACTTATACCATATCCGAGCAGCAAATTGATTTAAGAGACATACCTGTAGGTACCTACTTTTTGAAAATAACGGCAGATGATGGTACAATTCAACACACCTTAATCACCAAGGAATAAACCAATTACATGTCGACAGATGAACAGTATTTATTTAGGTGTTTAGCACTCGCGAAGTTAGGCATTGGTTATGCCGCACCTAATCCATTGGTTGGGAGTGTAGTTGTTCACCAAGGAAAAATTATAGGAGAAGGTTATCACCAAAAATACGGAGAGGCACATGCAGAAGTTAATGCCATTGCAGCGGTAACCGATAAATCTTTACTTGCTGAGTCTACCATTTACGTCAATTTAGAACCATGTGCACATTTTGGAAAAACACCACCTTGTGCTAATCTAATTATTGATTCTAAAATACCAAAAGTTGTAATTGGCTGTGTAGACCCTTATGCTGAAGTTGCGGGAAAAGGTATTGAAAGGTTAAGGAACGCTGGCATTGAAGTTATAGTAGGCGTATTGGAGAAAGAATCCCAAGCTTTAAATAAACGATTCTTCACTTTTCATGCAAAAAAACGCCCTTACCTCATCTTAAAATGGGCACAATCGGCAAATGGCATGATTGATATGGCAAGGGACAAGGAGGAAAAAGGTATATTTTGGATTACCCAACCAGAAACCAAGACTTTGGTCCACCAATGGAGAGCAGAAGAAGCTGGAATATTGGTAGGGAGGAAAACCATAGTAAACGACAATCCTGCTTTAACCACCAGAGTTGTAGCTGGACCCAGTCCTATACGCATTGTTATAGATCCAAACTGCCAGCTCAATGTAGCCCAATATCAAATAAATGACGGTGCCGCAAAAACATATGTATTCAATTCTATAAAGTCGGGAAAAGTAGCGGCAATAGAATACATACAAGTAAAACCCTTCTCTTTAGAAAATATTGTTGCTACATTATACACTTTAAATATCCAGTCTGTAATCGTAGAAGGTGGCAAGCATACTTTGAATACATTTATTGATGCTGCTTTATGGGATGAAGCAAGAATTCTAACGGGTATAAGTGTAATAAAGGAGGGGATTTTAGCCCCTAGAATATCAAATTTTACGCGTGTGCATAAATATTTCTTCGGGAAAGATGAAATTCAAATTATTCAGCGCTGATTCCAAGTAAAGCCGACTGATTGATAATTGCAGTTAACAATGAAATTTTTGTATCGTCTAACCTCGACCAAATTGGGCGAATTATGCCGTTATGGACCGATATGTTCGTGTAATCTCCAAAAAATATTTTAGGATTGGGTAGAAATGAACTATTTGAAATTTTATAATTTTTAAAAGAAGTACCCCCATTGTCTGAAACTGCTAAATAAACATTTGTCTCATTTCCTTTTGTATTTCTACGATCATAAAACACACAATAAACTAATCCAGTCACTTGGTCTACCGTCATCCAGGTAAAAAACTGTTGTGCCTTTTGTTGGTCAGAGTTTACTTTTATAGGTGCTGACCAATTTTCGCCACCATCCTTGCTTTTTTTTAACCAAATATCTGTGTCATCCTCTCCATTTCTTTGGTCGGCCCAATTAACATATATAGTTCCCCTATATGCTGAATTTGAAATATCACAAGCAGTTATAGGTAATCCATTACAGCGGTATATACCCGGCACATTTAATGTCCAGCCATTTTTTTGCAGACCAATTTCTTTTTCCGCTGGTAACCAAGTACTACCAGCGTCTAATGATTTATTAAAATAAATTTTTTCACTCCTTGCCCAAGCGACATAAATTTCACCATTTGGACCTACTGCCGGGACTGCACCTTCTGCGGTATCATCATCATCCTTACAGTCACCAGAGTATTTTGATATTACTACAGGTAAAGACCATGCTTTACCATAATTGCTACTCTTTGAAAACAAGATATTACTTCTATCGCGTGGATCACTCGAGTCGTAAGCATCAAACTGAGTCCATGTTAAATAAATATCCCCATTTATTGGATTTGACACTGCCCATTCTTTATCGTGAAACTTACCATTGATAAAAGTGTGTGTTTTACGTTTAAATCTACCTTTTAAAAATCGAGAACGTTGACAAACAATCCCCCCTTTTAACCTTTCCCCTTTTAGATTAGACAAGTGAAAATAATAATAAAATCCTTTTTGATCCACCAACAAGCAAGGATCACCATTTACCCCAAAGCGACTATACATAGACTTGGCGTGCCAAGAATTACCAGTATCCTTTGAATAATAGTAATCATTCATTACGCTACCAGCTACAATTTTTGCAGGATCGTTAGGATTAATATAAATGGATGGTTCTACTTGCGAATAAAAATACGTAGCTCCTTTAGGTAGTGGTAAAAGGACATTTTTAAATTGAGAAAAGCCAGTAATTGCTGGCAAAAAAAACATAAATAAAGTAAATATTTTAATCGTTTTCATATTATTAAAATGGATAACCGATACCAAAACTCAACGTGGGAGAAAAGGGGATTTTCAAACTATTCACATAGTTATCTGGAAGGGTATTTAAAATTGCTTTATATTTTGTTCTGTCTTCCCAAATCCAACGTTCTCCTGCAAACATATATGGATTATGAATTGGAATAGCACCATCTAATCTGACAATGAAAAAATCAAAATCCAATCGTAAACCAAACCCAGCACCCATGGCTACCTGGGTTACAAAATTTTTACCAAACACACTTAAGTCGTCTTCCGGATTTTCAGGATCATCTTGTAATTTCCAAATATTACCAGCATCCACAAAAATGGCAGCTTTGATAAAATCAGAAAATTGAAACCTATATTCTACATTTAACTCTAGTCGCATATCCGAAATCTGTGTAGTAGTAGCGTTCGTATCTCGCCATATTTGCGTTCCACCTGGCGCTATCGTCCTTGCACTCCAAGCACGAATATCATTGGAACCTCCAGCAAAAAAACTCTCTTCATAAGGCAATGAAGGAGAATTACCATAAGCATAGCCTGCACCTGCTAATAAACGATAAGCAATCATTTTGTCATTCGACTTGTATTTAGAAACATTCATGTAGTAACGTAAATCATAATCCATTTTTAAAAACTGCGTAAATGGCACCCCAAAAATCTGTCTCAACTCGTTTTCAACATCATTTAATCCCACCCCTACAACATCAAATAAATAACCTGAAGTTCCAAAAGTTGCAGTTCCAAAAACATAATTTCTTTTTCCTTCTTCCTTTTGTATTCTTTGGTTATTGTAAGTAAATATGTATTCAAATTTATTCGAAAAGTGATCGGAATAGGTGTTGAGTAAATAAGGGTCGTTTAGCAAGGCCAATTTGATTGCAAAATCTTCCGATTTCTGAAGCTTAATAAAATTGAAACTTTGCCATTTAATTTGATGAATTTTAGTTTTTGCCTCATTAAACTTCCAGGAATAGGCAAATTCAGTCAAATTCCGAACAAAATCTGACCTTTTTTGAAAGTTATAACTTAAATCTATCACCGTGTTTGGATACAATCTTTTTGAAAGTGTTTTTTGTAACCTTTTCCCCATTGGAATTAACTTGGGAAACTCTAAACTTATTTTTGGATATATCTCGATAGTATTAAATGTCCTTCCCGAATTCAACACTTGTTGTCCATCCACCGTCTTGTCGAATACCGCAGGCTGTGATTCTACCCCACCGGTAATACTTAACTTTAATTTTTCAGCCCCCCCAAATATATTTTTATTGGTATAATTCATAGAAATTGATGCCCCCAAGTAGCCATTAGAATTTGTAGCATTGGGTTCAAAGGAGAATAATTGTTTGTCTGCGGTTGTTAATTCATACTTTACATTCAATCGCCTACTTTCATCTTCATCCATTTTTACACTTGGGGTGATGGAACTAAAAATATCCAGACCAAGCAACCTAGAATAAGATCTTTCTACATAATATTCTTTATACCATCCGTTATCTCCTCCATCTGTTATTTCTAAAAAATTCTGTCTATCAATTAAGAAAGGGGAAACAGGCAATTTTTCGTTGTAAATAAATGTGCCTTTGTATACTAAAACATCTGTTGGACCAAAAAGAATAAACTTCTTCTTAAAAACAGAATCTACATAATACAAGGTATCCAATAATGGGTATCTCCCCCCTACTATTCCAAGACCATATCCGGCTAGTTTTTTTTCATAAGCGGGATAATCCTTAAAAGAGTCTTTGTTTTTATTTTTTATCACATAAGTTACATCCCCAATTTTATAAGTAGTATGTGGAATAACAGTGGTAGTTCCGTCTACTAATTCTTCGGTACGAGGTATAATTTTAAAAGTAACTGTCGCCAAATGGTCTCTACCTATCGTATCCACTTCAAAGTAAATAAAACTTTTACTAAAATCGAAAAAGGCACCGTCTCTACAAAATTTTGAATAACGCGCCCGTTCCGTATCTAAAACATCTTGATTTAATAAATCTCCTATGTGAATTAGGGTGTCTTTCTTTTTCAAGAATTGATAATATTCCTCCTTTAAAGTACTATATTCAGGTCTATCATCAAAGTAAATTTTTTGAATTCGTGTAGGCGTTTTAGGGACAACCGTATAAACGGGATAAGCTTTTTTCTTTTTTTCTTTATAACGAATAGCGACAGAAACTTCATTTTCTAGAAAGCCTTGGTTCTTTAAAAACAACTGTATTTGATCCTTACTTTTAAGCACTTTTACAGTATCCATTAAAACAGGAGCTTCTCCAATATTCGTTGCTATAAAATTACGCCAGCCCTTTTTCTCTTTTTTTAGTTTTACTACTTTTTGAAAATAATTTCGATCCCCCTTAGCCTTTGACTTATCATTCCTCTTTTTATTGATTCTATTTTGTCTTGCCATTCGACGTTCATTCACCGCATTTATCTTCTCTTTTTTTCGTTCGATTTGGGTATTCATCTTTAAACTATCAATTCTATTGTAGACAAAAAGATTAAATTTTCTATTGGGCTGAGGTTTTAGTAAAGTGTATAATTCTTCAATTGAAATATCGGGATAACTTCCTTTCAAACTTACTATGCTATCTTTTTTATTTTGACTTAAAAAATGTATCGTAGCGTTTTCTGGCGCTCTAAAAAATGAATTCTTCTTCACTTGATAAAGGTATTCACCTTGGGGTACGTACTTTGCCTGACTGCATCCAAGCATCATTAAAAACAGCGAAATACCGAAAAGCAATCGTAATTTTTGTACTAGTACCATTATAAAATCTATCTTTACAAAAATAACCAGATTAATAAGGTAATTGATATGTCTTTGACTAAAAATGAAATAAAATTCGTTAAATCCCTACATCAAAAAAAATATCGAGATAGTAATCAATTATTTATTGTAGAAGGTGAAAAGCTAATCCAAGAGTTATTGTCGCAAAAACAATATAAAATTGAATGCATTTATCACACGCAAGACTATAGTATTACAGAACAAAATGAAGCGTTTTCTACCTTTTTAATTTCAAAAAGTGATTTGGAACGTATTTCTAATTTAAAAACGCCAAATAAAGTTTTAGCCACCGTTAGATTTAAAGAAGAGGAAGACCTCGATTTAACAAAAAAGAAGCTCGTGTTATTATTAGACGAAGTAAAAGATCCGGGAAATTTAGGCACCATTATTCGAACGGCCAATTGGTTTGGAGTAGATCAAATTATTTGCAGTAAAAACACGGTCGACTTATATAATCCAAAAACGATACAAGCTTCCATGGGAGCGATATACGAAGCACACATTCACTATCGCTATTTATTGCAAATCCTTCCAGCCTTAAAAGCAGCAGATTATATTTTAACGGGGGCAAGCTTGACAGGGGAAAACATCTATCAAACCAGTTTTAAAGAAAAAACAGCCCTCATCATGGGGAGCGAATCTCATGGGATTTCAACAGAAATAATGCAAGCGTTAGACCAAGCCATATTAATTCCTAAATATGGAACCGCAGAATCCTTAAATGTTGGAATTGCAACAGGAATTATTTTAGCAGAATATAAAAGACAACTTCCTTAACCTTCAAAAGTAATGGTGAACCACCAAACTTTTGAGCGCAAAGAATTTAAAGGAGCTGAAAACAAGGTATTTTCTTGAATTAACAAGTCTTGAAAACCATTAGAAATTTTTATTTCAATGGCAAATTTATAATAAGCCATAAAAAAATCGAACCCACCACCAAATTGGGTTGAAAGGTCGTGTTTTTTCATTTTCATGACGGCTTCTCCCGGTACGGTTACCACATCTCTTTGACTGGCTAAATCTACGCTGTACTGAATACCAGCCAGACCGTAGGCTGCAAAATTATTAATTCTTTTTGAACGTAATTTCATCATCAATGGGAAATCTAAAAAAGTGGACTCCAACCTGTAAGTTTCAAAATTAACTTCTTTGTTGCGCAATAAACCATAATTAAACTCCCTCTCTTGAAAGGATAAACTTGGAATAAATCGAATATGGAACATTTCATGCACATCCCAAGAACTAATAATGCCTAAAGTAAACCCTGCTTGTTTATTTATATTTATGGAGACAATAGAATCCCCATTATACATGCCGGGCTGAAAAGTATAGCGGTAGTCAGCAGAGTTACCACCCAAAGCAAATCCAAAGTGAAAATTCTTCCGATCAAATTGGGGATAGTTTTTTCCAGGTTGTCCGTAAACATTGCTCGCTCCTATTAGCAAAGCACAAAATAATATGGCTTGTTGTATTTTCAAAATATGGGTCAAAATTAACAAACGCAATTAAATATGGATTATTATAAAAGTAATTTTTTAATAAAAGCACTATATTTACATTTTATAAGGAGCTTTTTAAATGGACAAACAAGAATTACAAGATAAAGTAAAAGAAATATTCACTAAATATTTAGAAGATAACTCACAGAGAAAGACCCCAGAAAGGTTTGCCATTCTTAGTGAGATTTATGATTCGAAAGGTCATTTTGACATAGAAACACTCTATATTAAAATGAAAGAAAAAAAATATCGTGTGAGTAGAGCAACTTTATACAATACCATTGATTTATTAATGGATTGTAATTTGGTGAGAAAACACCAATTTAGTAATACCTCACAATACGAAAAAGCTTATGGCTTTCGCCAGCATGACCATATTATATGTACCGACACCGGAGATGTAATTGAGTTTTGTGATCCAAGAATTGAAAAAATTAAAGCAACGGTTGAAGAACTATTCAATGTTAAGATTCATCACCATTCTCTTTATTTTTATGGAGAACGGATAAATCAAAAAGATGAATCAAAAAGTTAGTTTCCTTCCACATGGTCAAGTGATAGAAATAAAACTTGAAGGAAAAGGTATAGATGAAGAAATGTTTGCAATCATTTCTAAACAAATAAAAGAATACGAAAATAGTCTTATAATAAAGTTTATAATCAACCTAGAAAGCATGCCATTGCTGACAAGTACGGACTTAAACTATTTAATAAAAAGCTTTACTTTAATTCGAAATTTAGGTGGGGAACTTTACATTGTTAATATCTCTGACAAAATTAATCATGTTTTATTACTTACTAAGTTAAATACAGTTCTTAATATTGCAACTTCGTTAAAAAATGCTTTAGAACATTTAAAATAATAAATTATGAAAGTTGATGTGTTATTAGGATTACAATGGGGTGATGAAGGTAAAGGAAAAATCGTTGATGTTGTAACACCAAAATATGATATCATTGCAAGATTTCAAGGCGGACCAAATGCTGGTCACACCTTAATTTTTGAAGGTAAAAAACAAGTACTTCACACTATTCCTTCTGGAATTTTTAGAGAAAACACCATGAACATTATTGGGAATGGTGTTGTAATTGATCCAATTACGCTAAAAGCTGAAATGGAAGAGTTAGAAGCCAAAGGTGTAGATATTCCATCTAGATTGATGATTTCAAGAAAAGCACACTTGATTTTACCAACCCATAAAATTTTAGATCGTTACTCTGAAGAGCAAAAAGGTAAATTAAAAATTGGTTCTACTCTTAAGGGAATTGGACCAACTTACATGGACAAAACTGGAAGAAATGGGGTTAGATTTGGGGATACCCAATTGCACGATTTTAAAGAAAGATACGACCACTTAAAAAACAAGCATATCAGTATGCTTGGTGAATTTGATTATAAACCTATTTTAGAAGAATTTGAAGCTAAATGGTTTGAAGCGCTTGAATTTTTAAAGAAAATCACCTTAATTGATAGCGAACACTATTTAAACAATGCATTAAAAGAAGGTAAATCTATTTTGGCAGAAGGTGCACAAGGTACCATGCTAGATATTGACTTTGGAACATACCCATTTGTAACTTCTTCTAATACCGTTACTGCTGGAACTTGTACTGGTTTAGGTATTGCACCCAATAAAATTGGAGAAGTAATTGGTATTTTTAAAGCTTATTGTACTAGAGTTGGTAGTGGACCATTCCCAACAGAATTAGAAGGTGCAGTAGGCGAAGAAATTAGAAAAATTGGTAACGAATACGGTGCAACAACTGGTAGAGACAGAAGATGTGGTTGGATTGATTTACCAGCATTAAAATATGCCGTAATGATTAATGGTGCAACACAATTAACCATGATGAAGGCTGATGTATTGGATTCATTCGATACTATTTCTGTATGTACTCATTATGAAATTGATGGTGAATTATTTGACTATTTACCATACGACATTACGGCACACGAAATAAAACCAATCTATAAATCGTTAAAAGGATGGAATACTGATTTGACAGGTTTAAAAGATTTGAAAAATGCACCTGTTGAATTTTTAGACTACATTACATATTTGGAACAAGAATTGCAAGTACCTATTACAATCCTTTCTGTTGGACCAGATAGAGACCAAACGATTGTAAAAAATTGACTTGAAAAAAATAACTAACATATCAAAAAAAATAGCGCTCTTCATAAGCGCTATTTTTTTGTTTAATTTTGCTTGGGGACAAGAGAATCAAATTGAATTAATTCACGCAGATAAGGTCACCAATTCAATTGAATTTTTTGATGCCGTTAAAGTAAAAGGAAATGTGCAATTTAAAAATCAAGACATTAAACTGTTTTGTGATTCTGCCTTTTTTCACAAAACCGACAACTGGGTAAGGGCTTATGGTAGGGTACAAATCAACCAAGGAGATACCTTAAACTTATATTCCGACTCTTTATTCTTTGATGGAAACACCAATATTGGAAAACTGCAAAGCAAGGTAAAAATAAGAGATAAAACTTTTAAACTAAATACCGACTCTTTGAGCTTTGATGCCAATCAATCTATTGCCTACTACTCCAATTATGCTTTTATTAAAAGCACCCAAAATGACCTGACTCTAGAATCCACTAAAGGAACCTATAACTCTTTAACCAAAACTTTTACATTCAAAGACAGTGTTAAACTTCTACATCCAGACTACAGTGTATACTCGGATACTCTTGAATTTAATACCTTATCTGAAGTCATCCAAATTCATGGCCCTTCAAAAATCCTATCCGATTCCTCTAAAATTTTTACAAAAAAAGCTATCTATCAAACTAAAACAGATGACATTCAAATGTGGGATGAAACTACTATTCATAACCCAAACCAAACCATAAAAGGAGACAGTATCCTATACAATAGTCTCACCGAATATGCAGAAGGTTTTGGAAATATCCTCCTTATAGATAGCCTAGAAAAAATAACCCTTTCTAGTAATTACCTATACAAAAAAGACAGTTTGATAAAATTAATTGGCAAAGCTAAAATATTGCAATACCAGTCCACAGACACTTTAGCCATTAGAGCAGACACTATTATACAAACTGGTGACCGAAATAAAAACAATACCGTAAACATTGCATATTCTAACGTAATACTAGAAAAAAGTGGTAGTCTTGGCATCTGCGACTCGCTATTTATAAGCCAGAAAGATAGTATCATTAAAATGAAAAAATCGCCTATACTTTGGAAAGACAACATGGAAGTAAGTGCTGACTCTATTACCATGAAATTAGAAAATGATGCGATTAAAAACTTATACCTGTACCAAAATGCGTTTTTATCTATGGAGCATGACTCGCTGCATTACGACCAATGTGCTGGAAAAAAAATGATTGCAACCTTAGACAGTGGAAAAGTAAAACTCATTGAAATAATTGACAATGCGGAAACCATTTACTTCCCTTCTGAAACAAGTAAAGATAGTATTACTCAAAAAGAAATTAAGACACTTAAAGGGGCAAACTATATGATATCTTCCAAGATTTATATTTACTTTTTAAATGAAGAAATAAGTAGAATAAAATTCACCGAAGAACCAGACGCTATTTTCAAACCTTTGAAAAATGCAAAACAAGAAGATTTGTTTTTAAAGAAGTTTGTCGATAAAAAAAGTAAAAAACCCGATAGATTATTGAAAAAAATCGACTAAATTTAAAATCAAATATAGTTGAAAGCAAATGAACATATTTAAATGGGTTAAAATTGCAACCTTAATTTCTATTTCCTCTAGTATATTCTTTATACTCATCCTGTTTATTCGGAACGAATTTTCAGGGTTCGAAATTAAAACTAGCATGTTTTTAATTTACAGTACAGCCATATTATCCCTCAATTACATTTTAGCGGAACACTGTCACAGTATCCCAGTCCCGATTAAAAAATTATTAGTTTATACTGGATTTAGTTTAATTGGATATGCGCTTTTAGTTTTATTCAATGTACTATCTTTCGAAAAGGCTTGGTTTATTTTAATTGGATTAAGTATACTGTTTTTACTGGCAATTGAACTTCAACTTTTAGGGTGGACCATCAAGCAACAGCCTTTTTACATGGTCATTTTGATCGCATTATCCCTACTTTCTAATCTGTTTATTGCCTTCTTATTTTTATTTAAACTATCCTTCCCTGTCCTGATCCCTTTCGTATACCTATCTGGTACAATTTCCATGCTAATATTTTTTTATGGACTTTATTTTTACCAACCCAAACAAATTTCAAATAAAGATTAGGTTTAAACAATTCAACATGGATAAGTTTGGGGCTTTTTACGTCATGACAACCTTCTTATAATTACTTTTATGCTGTTAGATACTATTATAAAAGTGTGTTATGAAATTACCGCAGCCAAGTAACCTTAAAACAATCGCCGAATTGGTTAATTGCCCTTTTGAAGGAGACCCTAACTTGGTCATTTCTGGTATCAATGAAATTCACCAAGTTGAAAGTGGTGATATTGTATTCGTCGATCACCCCAAATACTACGAGAAAGCATTGAACAGTGCTGCAGATGTAATTATCATCAATAAAAAAGTTGCAGTACCCGAAGGAAAAGGTATCCTTATTTCCGACAATCCATTTGATGTTTTTAATCAAATAACCCGAACGTTTAGAGCCTTTAAAGTTTGGGAACAACCCAAAGGAGATGAATTTGAAATTGGAGAAAACAGTTTTGTTTTTCCAAACGCGACTATTGGTCACCATGTGAAAATTGGTAAAAACAGTGTGGTGCATGCAGGTGCCGTTATCTGTGATTATACAGAAATAGGAGACCATGTAATTATAGGACCGAATGCAGTAATCGGCTTTGATGCTTTTTATTATAAAAAGAAAGAAAGTGGCTACGATCGTTTACATAGTTTTGGAAGTACATGGATTCAAAATCATGTAGAAATTGGGGCGTTAACAACTATTGATCGTGGTGTTTCGGGTAAGACCATCATAGGGAAAGGTACAAAAATAGACAATCAAGTGCACATTGGTCACGATACTGTAGTAGGGGAAAATTGCCTTTTCGCTGCCAATGTTGGTGTAGCTGGTTGTGTAACCATAAAAAACAACGTTACCCTTTGGGGCCAAGTTGGTGTTGTGAGTGATGTCACCATTCATGAAAACGTAATTGTCTTAGGACAGTCTGGCGTTGGTGTAAACTTACCGGCCAATAAAACTTATTTTGGATCTCCTTGTGGAGAAGCCCGAACAAAATTTAAAGAGTTAGCCGCCTTTAAAAAACTGCCTCAAATTATTGAGCACTTATGACTTATATTTCTGAAAAAATATTACTAGAATTAGAGCAAAAGATTGACGATAAGGATTTTAAATTAAATTCCTTATTAGAAATCACCAATTCCATTAACTCGAGTAAGCCCCTTTCAGAAGTTTTAACCATCTATCATTTTATTCTTAAGGAACAATTAGGACTTAAAAAATTCATTTTATTCAACAAAGAAGAAGATTGGAAAATTTTATTAAAAGTTGGCATAAAAGGCAGTATCAAAGAATTGGATATAGAAAATGATATTTTAAAATTCAAAGAAATTACGGTCATTGAATCGTCTTATAAAATGTATTTGAATGAATTTGATGTCATTGTCCCTGTACTGCACAATGGCAAATGTTTGGCTTACCTAATACTGGGCGGCTTGCAAGAAATGAAAGCAACAGAAGGGTCTCCTTTAGCCAATCTAAATTTTATTCAAACCCTTACCAACTTAATCGTTGTTGCCTTAGAAAATAAAAGACTTTTTCAGGAAAATTTAAAACAAGAAGTGGTAAAAAAAGAGTTGGAAGTTGCCAGTGAAATGCAAAAACTCTTATTTCCCAATAATTTACCCCACACCAATAAATTAGATATTTCTGCAAAATACTTACCGCACAATAAAGTAAGTGGTGACTATTATGATTACATACAAATCAATGAAGATGAATTCATCATTTGTATTGCGGATGTTTCAGGAAAAGGAATTTCAGCCGCCATGCTTATGGCAAATTTTCAAGCCACATTAAGAACTGTTTTTAAATACCAACGTTTCGATTTAGAGTTCTTAATTAATGAACTCAATAAGAAAGTCTATAAAAATGCCAATGGGGAAAAATTCATTACCTTTTTTATTGGACAATACCATACGAAAAAACGTACTTTAAAATATGTAAATGCAGGACATAATTGGCCCATATTAATTAATAAAAAAGAACAAAGGTTTTTAAACAAAGGAACAATCGGTTTAGGAATGTTACCAGAACTACCCTTTTTGGAATCAGAAGAAATTGATATATCTCCCAATACCACCCTATTGTTATATACAGATGGCGTAGTTGAACTAGAAAGTGAAAATGAAGAACAATTCGAAACCGATCGTCTAATTAAAGTGGTTAAAAACTTTTACCCCTTATCTATGGAAGATCTAAACGAAATAATCTTTAAAAAACTAGACGAATGGAGAGGAAGCAAAAACTATGTCGACGATACAGCAATCTTAAGTTGTAGAATATTTTAAGCAGTATTAAGTTGGTCTTTTTACATTCCTAAATTCGAAGGAGTATCTTTTTTTGATTAATCAATTTATTAAAATAATTCATTTAAATTTGTATTGTGATAAAACTACCTACTCAAAATACACCTCGTTGGTTTATATTCCTATTTGATATAGGTATTGCATTCACATCCCTTCTATTGGCTTATGCCATAAGGTTTGAATCGAAAAATTTTCAATTTACTAATGAATATGATATTTTTTTATCGGGCTTACCTTTTTATTTGATTATTAGAGCAGCTGGATTTTATTATTTTAAAACATACCAAGGTGTCATCCGTCATACCAGTACGCAAGATGGAAAAAGAGTGGTATTTGCCATAGGCGCAGGAACATTTACCATTATTGTGATCTCCATGATCAAAAACTTTGTTCTCCACTCCAACTTCTTATTTCCACTGTCCATTATTATCATGGAGTTTTTTATTTCCATTTTTATGCTCATGGTTTTTAGAATCAGTGTAAAATTAATTTATTTAGAAGGATTAAAAAAATCAAAAGGCGACACCCCTACCCTTATTTTTGGCGCTGGAATTTATGGTGTTATCACCAAACATACTTTAGAAAAAGAAGCTCGAATTGATGGAAAAGTAGTAGCGTTTATAGATGACAATCCGAAATTAATAGGTAAATCATTAGAAGGTTGTAAAATACATGACTCCGCTAAACTACCAGCACTAATAAAAGAATTAGAAATTAAAAAATTAATTATTGCCATTAAAAATATTGACGGTAAGCACAAAAGAGAAATCATTCGAATCTGTATTGACAATGATGTGGAAGTGTTAAATGTACCTGATCCCAAAACATGGATTAATGGGGAGTTCTCTACAGGACAAATAAAACCGATTAACATTGAAGATCTATTGGGGAGAGCACCAATTAAACTAAATAAAGACAACCTATTTGATGAATATAGCAATAAGGTTATTTTAGTCACTGGAGCTGCAGGAAGTATTGGCAGTGAAATTGTGCGACAACTTACAGAATATGTCCCTCAAAAAATTATCCTTTTCGATCAAGCAGAATCCCCTTTGTATAATCTTGAAAATGAACTGAAGGAAAAAGGGAAAATTCATTTAACGGAAACGGTGGTTGGTGACATAAGAAATTTAGACCGGTTGAAAAGAACCTTCGACTACTTTAAACCTGAAATAATTTTTCATGCAGCAGCTTATAAGCACGTTCCATTGATGGAAGAAAACCCTTCGGAAGCCATTTTAACTAATATTCAGGGATCAAAAAACTTAATTGATTTGGCCATTGAATTTAATACTGAAAAATTTGTACTCATCTCGACAGATAAGGCGGTAAATCCAACTAACGTCATGGGCTGTTCTAAAAGAATTGCTGAAATTTATGGACAATCTGCCAACAATCTGGGTAAAACAAAGTTTATTACAACTCGATTTGGAAATGTTTTGGGAAGTAACGGGTCGGTTATACCTTTATTTAAAAAACAAATTGAAGCCGGCGGCCCATTAACTGTCACCCATAGAAACATTACCCGTTATTTTATGACCATTCCTGAAGCTTGTCAACTAGTTTTAGAAGCTTGTAATATGGGAGCTGGAGGTGAAATTTTTGTGTTTGACATGGGAGAAAGTGTTAAAATTTATGACTTGGCTTTAAAAATGATCAAATTAAGTGGTTTACAAGTAGGAAAAGATATTGAAATAAAAATTACAGGACTAAGACCAGGTGAAAAATTATTTGAAGAATTATTGGCGACGGAGGAAAATACAATGCCTACACACCACTCCCAAATATTAAAAGCCGAAGTAAGAAGTTATGAATTTGACAAGGTAAGTTTAAAGATTCAAGCATTGATCAATAAATTTGAAGAGCAAGATAATGTTGAAATTGTAAAGACAATGAAAGAACTTGTCCCCGAATTTAAAAGTAATAATTCCATTTACGCAAAACTAGATTAAACCATGGTAAGTACAAAAATACAAATACGATTCTCTGATTGTGACATGTTACAACATGTTAATAATGCAACCTATTTTCAGTATTTTGAAACCGCAAGAATAAACTTTTTTACACAATGTTTACCTGACTGGGACTGGAAGAAGGAAGGAATTATTTTGGCAAGAAATGTTATTGACTACAAAATCCCGTTATTTCTTGAAGACCATTGTGAAGTTGAAGTGAGTTGTTTAACGGTTGGTAATTCCAGTTTTACATTGGCTTACCATGTTTACGCAATCCATAAAGGAGAAAAAGTATTAAAATCATACGGTGAGTCTGTGCTGGTTTGTTTTGACTTTACCCAACAAAAAACGATTGCTGTACCTGAAAAGGTAAAAACGGTTCTTGAAAAAAACAGATTGACTGTGTAAGCTTTTAAATAAAGATACGTCTATATACCTAAATAATTAGTTAATGAGTTTTATTATAATACTTGTATTTACCCTGTGTATGGGATTTATCTTCTTATATAGTTTGATACAATTAAACTTGGTTTTAAATTATAAGAAAGCACAAAAAAAAACGAAACCAAGTCCTGAAAAACTGACTGATTTACCTATTGTAACCGTTCAATTACCTGTTTACAATGAGTTTTATGTAATTGAGGCCTTGATTGATGCCGTTTGTCAATTTGACTATCCTAAAGATAAATTAGAAATTCAAGTCTTAGATGACTCTACAGATGGCACGCTGGAAATTATCGCCAATAAAGTAAAACACTACCAAGCACTTGGTTTTAATATAGAGCAAATAACAAGAGCCGAAAGAACTGGCTATAAAGCTGGCGCATTAAAACATGGTACCGCCATTTGTAAAGGGGAATTTATTGCCATTTTTGATGCCGATTTTCAGCCGCATCCTAATTTTTTAATGCAAACCATTCCTCATTTTAACAAAAAAAATATTGGTGTAGTACAAACAAAATGGGGATATACGAATCCTGATTATTCCTTTTTAACACAACTACAAGCTTTTGGATTAAATGCACATTTTAGTATTGAGCAAGTAGGAAGAAGCGAAAAAAATCACTTTATAAACTTTAATGGCACTGCAGGTGTTTGGCGCAAATCATGTATTATGGATGCCGGTGGTTGGGAAGCGGATACTTTAACCGAAGACTTAGATTTAAGCTATCGCGCGCAATTGAAAAAATGGCAATTTGTTTATCTAGAGGATGTAGAATCCCCTTCAGAATTACCCATTGAAATAAATGCTTTAAAAGCACAACAATACAGGTGGACAAAAGGTGCAGCCGAATGTTTTAAGAAAAACTTTAGTCGTGTTTTACATTCAAAAGACACGAAATTATCGACCAAAGTACATGCCCTTTTCCATTTGCTCAATAGCTCCGTATTCTTATTAATATTTTTTATGGGCCTCATCAGCTTACCGGTAATTTTTGCGAAACAAAATTTAGACAATACGATCATCATTCAAATCAGCAGTATTTTTATGGTAAGTTGGCTTATTTTAGGCTTATTCTATTACACTTCTTTTCGAAAAAACTCGCATAAATCAATCGGACATTTCTTTATCAATTTCTTTAGTTTTTTAGCCATTTCCATGGGCCTTTCTTTACATAATTCTATTGCTGTGATAGAAGGATATATGGGAAGAAAAACCCCATTTGTACGTACCCCAAAATATAACGCAGCTGTACTTGAAAGCGGCTATGAAAACAATTTATATCGTGTAAAAAAAATGAGTCCAGTTACTTATTTAGAAGGAGTTTTATTAATCTATTTTATATTTAGTTTAAAAATCGCCTTCGATTATGCCGATTACGCTATGATTCCATTTTTAATCTTTTTGATTTTTGGGTATGGCTTTGTTTTCTTTAATTCAATCCTTCACTTAAATAGATCGACGAAAAAAAAAATCATCTATGAAAAGACTGCTTAAATTTATTCTTTTTTTCAGTCTAATCAGTTGTACTTTTTCATTTACGAATAAACGTATTACACAGAATAATCAAGCAAATTTATATTTGAATTTAAGTAAAATCAGAAATAAGGATGGTTGCCTCTACATCTTTTTATATAACTATCCTAACCAATACCCAAAAGCACCTTACAAACATTATAAAGTAACCAAAGAAAGCATGAAAAATGGCCATTTAACTGCCGTTATTAAAGATGTAGATTTTTATAACGCCTATGCCATTACTGTAATTGATGATGAAAATAGCAACAAAGATTTAGACCGTTTTTTAGGTCTGCCTACCGAAGGTTTTGGTTTCTCCAATAACGTCAAACCCTTCGTTTCCATGCCTGAATTTAACGCTTTATTATTTAGCTTCTTGCAAGAAGGAAGTTTACAAATCGAATTACAATATTTTTTATGATAAAATTAATTCTACTATATGGAATACTGCTGTTTTCATTTCTTTCAAATGGTCAAACTCCCACAGAGCAAAAAATTAAAACCTTATACCAACAAAATATAGTAGGTGGCAAAGTAAACTATGCCAATTTGGTAGAGAACCCATTGGCATTAGATCAATTATTAAATGCCTATGCTTTAAACCCCATTCCAGAAGTAGGAAAGAAAGCCTACTTAATTAATGCATACAATATTTTTGTCATTGCAGGAATAGTAGAAAACTATCCTACGCCATCCGTTCAAAATGTAGCTAATTTTTTTGATGACCCTCATTTTGTTTTAGCGCAAAAAATGATCAGTTTAAATACCTTAGAAAAAAAATATTTATTGCAGCAATTTCCTGACCCTCGCCTCCACTTTGTCTTAGTATGCGGCGCTATTGGTTGTCCGCCTATCACAAAAAATGTTTTTACCGCTGAAAACATAGATGAACTGCTAGATCTACAAACCAAAACAGCGATCAATTCCAACTTTATACAATATGATGTCGCCAGTAAAAAAATTTCCCTGTCCCAAATTTTTAAATGGTATATCTCCGATTTTGGTGGTAATCAACAAAAAGTAATAGGTTTTATCAACACCTATATTGACAGCCCTATCCCATCCGATACAAAATTGGATTATTACCCTTATAACTGGAAATTAAACGGCACAGATGTCTTCAAAAGTAAAGCAACAGACATACCTTCTTCTACTACCAATTTACAAACATTTACAGCAGGCAGTTTGCTCAGAAAACACCAATACGACATTACTCTTTTTAATACTTTATATACCGAATCGGCAAAAAATTTTGCAGGTACTGATTTTAATAATTACAGAGGAACTTTTGTCACCCACTTGGCGCAAATAACCTATGGGGTATCCAACAACAAAAGAATTAATTTAGGGATTGATCTTAACTTTAAGTATTCCGGAGAAATAGCTAACAGTGGGAACTTTTCTGGAATTTCTGAAGCATTTAAATTTAAAAACACATCCACTTCAAGAGTTGGTTTAACCAATGTAGGACTGAGATTCAAAGCGCAACCTTTTAAAAATTCTCCTGAATTCACCCTACAATCTACCGTACAAATTCCAACCATCAAAAACGCAGAAGGAACAACCAATTTATTTTGGGCCGACTGGGATAGAATAACTTGGTGGAATCAATTCTATTACTCAAAAACTTGGGACAAGGTGCAATTATTTACAGAATTTGATTTACTATTTAGATTGAAAAAATACAAGGAACAAATCACTATGTTGGACTTACCTTTGAGTGTGTTTTTAAGCTATTTTCCTAAACCAAAAATCACGCTTTATGTCATGTCACAACATGTACCAAGACTAACCTACAACATTAAACCTGAAGTAGCTACGGACTGGGTAATCCCCGCAAATTACACGGCCTCGGGTCTTGGATTTAAATATCAAGTGAGCAAGCAAATGAATATTGAATTGCTCTACACTAATTTTTGGCGAGGCGTAAATAATGGACTAGGAAATACCTTTAATATTGGTATTAAATTTATATCGCCATAATGAAAACAACGCTCCTTTTTCTTTGTATATTTTTCGGGCACAATATCCTTGCACAAAAAATAGAAGATATAGATTTTGAGGGACTAACAAAGACAAAACCTTTTTTTTTACACACACACATTCAATGCAAAGCGGGAATGCCAATAGACTCCGTAATCATTGAAAAGGATGTCCAGCAGTTACGTAATCTAAATTTATTTTTTAAGGTGGAAAGTAAGCTGACCTTGCTAGAAGATTCTAGTAAAAATTATCGCCTTACTTTTATCATTGAGGAAGCAAACTACATATTTCCAATACTCCTTATTGGCGGGTTTAAAGATATATTCAAACTAGAAGCTGGTTTAAATAATATCAATTATAAAGGAGAAGGAAAAACCATTGGTGCTTGGTACCAATATTACGACCGGCATTCCTTTTCTTTTTACCACAATACCCCCAAATATTTACATTCAAATTTTGGCCATAACATAGTCTTTAGTAAATATAGTACCATAGAGCCTTTGTATTTTAAAGCAAAAAAATCATTCTTTAATTATGACAATTATGCATTGTGGCTCAATGCAAAATATTGGCTTAATAAAAACTACCATGTCGACCTAGGTTTTACGCCTATGTATGAAAAGTACCGGCAATTAGATTCAGTGGAAATTCCACTTGTACAGCGTGATTTTACTTTTTTTAAATTCAGAATTAATAGCGGTATCCATTTCAAAAAAATTAATTACTTATATGAAAGAATTTCCGGCATCAAAAGCACCTTATATACCGAAACTATTCAAACAAAAAACGAGCCAATGGCATCCTTTTTTTTAGTCAAATTAAGTACCGTACAGCATTTTCTTATCCATAAAAAGGGTAATTTATCGTACCGACATGTGTTTGGCTTGTCTACCAATAAAGTAAGTCCTTTTACCCCTTTTGTATTAGATGGTTTTTTAAACATTAGAGGCATTGGAAACAGAATAGAACGTGGAACAGGTATCCATTTTATTAACCTTGAATATAAGCATACTATTTACCAAAATAAAATCTTAATTTTACAAAGTAATGTATTTCTAGATGCCGGTACCTTAAGAGCTGCTGGTGAAAAAATAGCCATGCTATTTTCATTAAAAGAAACAAAAGCACAAGTTGGTTTTGGCTTGCGATTACACACTAAAAAATACTATAAAACTATTTTTAGGTTGGATTACGGAATTGGCATTCACAAAATGGGATCTAATGGTTTTTCATTTGGAATGGGACAGTTTTTCTAACCTATCGCTTCGCCTTTTATGGGCTTTAAAAAATAATTTTATCGAAAAAAGAATGATTACTCACTTTAGGGCATTGTTTTTGCAACATAATTATTTTTAATTATTGCGTTAGCGTATAACGCCTGAAACAATAAAAAAAAGGCCAAAACAATACCATTGAAAAAAATAATAAAGAGGAATTAGCATACATTTAGCCCTGTAAATTCTTCATTTTCAATACTAATTTAGCCTTGTATAAAAAAAAATAAGCGAGGTAAACCCAACCAAACGTTGAGTTTAAGCGTTTTATAAAAAAAGATATTTTTTGTTTTAGAATAATTTTATATATTTGTTTAGCATGATCACTGGATTAACATATGGCGTAAAAATTAGTGTAGAGAGTATTTTCAGAAAAGACTTGTCTAACATTGAAAATAATATTTACTTTTTCAATTACAGAATTGTAATTGAAAACACCAACATGTTTGACATCCAATTAATCAAAAGACATTGGCATATATTTGACTCTTTGAATCCTGTAAAAATTATTGACGGAGATGGTGTGGTTGGTGAACAACCAATTATTAAACCAGGGCAAAAGCATGTGTATGTAAGTGGTTGTGATTTATTCAGTGAAATTGGTTACATGAAAGGAAATTATACTTTTTTAAGGGTAGATACCAATGAGACTTTTAAAGTAGCTATTCCAAGATTTGAATTAATTGCCAAGCCTAAGTTAAACTAACTTAATCCTTAAGTTTAGTACCCCAATATCATTTTATATTCCCATTATTTTTAGTTACTTTTGTGTACTTTAAAATTTAAGATACACTATGTCTAACGCAATTTATACACCGCCTACACCAGTTAACGAACCGGTAAAAGGCTATTCAAAAGACAGTTCAGAAAGAAAGGAACTTTTAGCAACTTATAACAACATGTTAAACCAAACCATTAATGTACCTATGTATATTGGTGATCAATTAGTTGAGACAAACAATAAAGTTAAAATGTCGCCCCCACACGATCACCAACATATTTTAGGTGAATTTAATATGGGGACAAAGCAACATGTAAATGATGCCATTGATGCAGCTTTAGCAGCAAGAGAAAAATGGGCAAGTTTGGCATGGGAACAAAGAGCAGCAATTTTTTTAAGAGCAGCTGATTTATTAGCAGGGCCTTTTAGAGCAAAGATGAACGCGGCTACCATGTTAGCACAATCTAAAAATGTAATGCAAGCCGAAATTGATGCAGCATGCGAATTAATTGACTTTTTTAGGTTCAATGTGGCTTATATGCACCAAATATATAAAGACCAACCAGGATCTAACCCTAGTATGTGGAACAGATTAGAATATAGACCTTTAGAAGGGTTTGTGTTTGCAATTAGTCCTTTTAACTTTACTTCTATTTGTGCAAATTTATGTGCAGCACCAGCAATGATGGGAAATGTTGTAGTATGGAAGCCGGCAGAATCTCAAGTATACTCTGCAAAAGTAATCATGGAATTATTTAAAGAAGCTGGCTTACCAGATGGTGTAATCAATATGGTTACTGTAGATGGACCTGATGCAGGAGATGTTGTTTTTAAACACCCTGATTTTGCAGCTTTACATTTTACAGGTTCTACAGGTGTATTCCAACATTTATGGAAAGAAATTGGGACTAATTTATCTACTTATAAAACATACCCAAGAATTGTAGGTGAAACTGGTGGTAAAGATTTTATCATTGCGCATAAATCTGCAAATGTAGCAGATGTAGCAACTGGCATTTCAAGAGGTGCTTTTGAATTCCAAGGACAAAAATGTTCTGCAGCTTCAAGAGCTTACATTCCTTCTAATAAGTCGGAAGCTATTTTAGCCTTGGTAAAAGAACAAGTATCTTCCTTTAAAATGGGATCTCCTGGTGACACTAGTAACTTTGTGAATGCTGTAATTGATGAGCGTGCTTTTGATAAAATTGCAGGATTTATTGATTACGTAAAAGAAAGTAAAGATGCTACTTTTTTAATTGGAGGTGGTTATGATAAATCTAAAGGTTACTTTATTGAACCTACGGTTATCGTAACAGAAGATCCAAAATTCAAAACCATGTGTGAAGAAATTTTTGGACCAGTAATGACCATTTATGTATATCCAGAAAATGACTACGAAAAAACATTGAAGTTATTAGATGAGACTTCAGAATACGCATTAACAGGAGCAATTTTTGCAGTAGAAAGATATGCTATTGATACCGCTTTTAAAATGTTAGAAAATGCAGCTGGAAACTTCTACATTAACGACAAACCGACAGGTGCAGTTGTGGGACAACAACCATTTGGAGGTGCTCGTAAATCAGGAACTAATGATAAAGCAGGATCATATATGAATCTATTAAGATTTGTTTCTGCAAGAACTATTAAGGAAACTTTTGTACCAGCAACGGACTATAAGTATGAATTTTTAGGATAATTAAACTTAATTTTAATCCCTGTAATTAAATTTACAGGGATTTTTTTTGTCTTTAATTTTTTATAAACCCATTCTTAATTACGAATATTTTTTAACTTTAATTCATATGTCAGATAAATTTATTGACCTAGATAAAATTATTAACGATCGTAATCCTCGTTTAAAAAAATGGCTCCCTAATTTTTTATTAAATTATCTCAAAAAAATTCTGCATCAAAAGGAAATCAACGAAATTATTAACGCGACCGAAAACTTAGATGGATTTGAGTTTTGCACCTACGTATTGCAGCAATTTAACATTAAAATAGATGTCCATGGATTGGAAAATATTCCCCGTAGTGGTGGTCAAATATTTGCCGCAAACCATCCTTTAGGCGGTATGGATGCATTAGCCATAGTACAAGAAATGCAGCCCATTAGGACCGATTTTAAATTTGTGGTAAATGATGTACTATTAAATTTAAAACCATTGCAAAATTTATTCATAGGCGTAAATAAATTGGGGTCAAACTCAAAAGAAAGTATTACAGCTTTTAATCAAGAATTTGAAAAAGAGCAAGGTATTTTTGTTTTCCCTGCCGGCTTAGTCAGTCGGAAAAAAAAGAACAAAGTCAAAGATTTAGTCTGGAAAAAAACATTTATTAGTCGCTCTAGAAAATTTAAAAAAGACGTAATTCCGGTATTTTTAGATGGTGAACTGTCTGACTTTTTCTACAATTTAGCTAACTTTAGGGAGAGAATAGGATTAAAAACCAATATAGAAATGTTGTATTTGGTAAACGAACTATTCAAACAAAAAAATAAAACATATCCATTATATTTTGGGAAATCCATTCCTTTTCATACATTCGATAAAAGTAAAACCGACCTAGAATGGGCTGCGTACGTTAAAAATAAAGTTTACACCTTAAAAAATGAATAAAGACCTCAGTTATATCATTCCGCCAATTGAAAAATCTTTGCTCAAAGCAGAATTGACAAGAGATAAATTTGTAAGAAACACAAATAAACTCGATAATGAAATTTATATCATTACCCATTTAAATGCACCTAATGTAATGCAAGAAATAGGCAGACTTAGGGAGCTTACTTTTGCAAGTGCAGGTGGAGGTACAGGAAAACCTGTAGATATTGACGATTACGACTTGGGGGAACTTCCTTACGAACAACTGATTGTATGGGCACCAGAAGAAGAAGAAATTGTAGGCGGGTACCGCTTTATGAATTGTGCAAAACTCGTTAAATCTGGTAACATTGATTTATCTACCCTACATTATTTTAATTTTTCACCGCAATTTATTGCGGATTACCTCCCATATACCGTCGAATTAGGTCGGTCTTGGATACAACCCAACTTTCAGCCTGCAAATTCAAGAAAAGGATTATTTTCCCTAGATAACTTATGGGATGGACTAGGCGCAATTGTAGTAGAAAACCCAAAGATTAGATACTATTTTGGAAAAGTAACCATGTATCAGTCTTATCCTGCATTGGCAAAATCCATGATTTTATCTTTTATGCACTATTATTTTCCGGACAATGACAAATTAGTATGGCCAAAGCAAACCTTAGATATCGATATAAAAAACCGAAGAATTTTAAGTCTAATCGAGGGGAAACCATTTAATGTTGGCTATAAATTACTCCAGGCAGAAATTAGAGCTTGTGATGCCAAAATACCACCTCTCATCAACAACTATATGGGACTATCTGCCACCATGAAAACTTTTGGAACAGCAGTCAATAATGATTTTGGTGCCGTGGATGAAACAGCAATTTTAGTAACGATTGATGATATTTTTGATAAAAAGAAGGAACGTCACCTCGATTATTAATAATATGACAAAAGGAGGGGATTACTTATTATATGGTTTATCATCTTCCAATTGAATGTTTATATTTGTACAAAACACGCATCAATGTTGAAAAACTTATTTATTATAGCCTTATTTATGGTCGCTGCTAGTAGTTGTGACAATAAATTAAGTTTAAATGCTGACTATACTACTACCCCTATTATTTTTGGATTATTAGATCCAAATGATACCATTCATTACATAAAAATTACCAAAACATTTTTAGGAGATGGCAATAATTACGACTTTGCTAAAGTGCCAGATTCAAGCTATTTTAAACAAGTGGACGCTAAAATAATTGAATTGAACAATGGTGTTAAAACTGGTAGAGAATGGAGTTTATACGATACAACTATTCTAAACAAAGAAGAAGGTGTCTTTTATTATCCAAGCCAAAAAGTATACATTTTTCATGAGGCGAACTTAGTGGAAGATTATGATTACAAATTGGAAGCAATTTTTAATGAAGGCGCGTATAGTGCGGACGCAACCACTTCGCTGGTAGATGGTTTTGAATACAATAGCAATTTTTTAAATCAAAGTAAAATTACCTTTGCGAATGGTAGTGGTAGTTATTCAAACTTATTTATTCGTTATAGTGAGGCATATAATGCAACTGGCTATCAGACGAGGTTATACATTAATTACAGAGAGTTCTATAGCGATAATACCTCTGCTGTAAAACAATTGGTTTGGTCGGCGACTTCCAATAATGGTAAATCAGAAAGTGACGTTAACCCTGCTTCTCCAGACGCCTCCGCACAAGTCTCCTTTTCGGGAGAAGGTTTTTATCAATTTATGGCGGCAAGTATTCAAGAAAATGAAAATGTTACCAGTCGCCAAATGATTGACATAGGAGTTGTGACAGAAGTAGGACATGTAGATTTAATGAAATACATTTCTGTCGGAGAACCAAATTCTAGCTTATCGCAAACGACCTCTTTATTTACTAACATTAACAATGGTTTAGGCCTTTTCTCAAGTAGGGTATTAGAAAGTAGAACAAATATGCCTTTATTACCAGGCTCTATCGAAGAACTTTGTACCGGAACCTATACAAATCAATTAAAATTTTGCTCCACAGATCCTAGTCATACTAGTAAATTTTTCTATTGTTATTAATTGAATGTTGAAGTGGTTTTTGAATAGTTTTTTTGCATTTACCATACTCATCCTACTTTCTCCATTTCTGGTTGTCATCACCTTGCTTTTATGGCTAAGTTTAAAAGAATCGCCCTTTTTTATACAAGAGCGAATTGGCATACATAAAACTTCTTTTAAGATATTCAAATTTAAAACCATGTTGAATCAACAAGTAGTTTTATTTGGTGGTGGATTGAGAAAAACTGGCATAGATGAAATCCCCCAACTCATCAACATCATAAAAGGAGATATGGTGTTTGTGGGGCCCCGACCTTTAACTTATTCAGACATCATGAGACTGAATTGGGATGGTAATTATTATCGCTTTAGATGGCAAGTAAAGCCAGGATTAACGGGTCTAGCACAACTCTCGCCTCTTTTTCATAAAAAAGCATCTTTGTTTTGGGACAAGTATTATATTAAGCATCAAAGTGTAAAATTAAATTTTAAAATAATTATTGCCAGTACATTCATTCCTTTCATTGGAAAGAAAAATAGCCAACAATTAATGCATAAAAATAGGAATCGTAGAAGCTAATACTGTGCTATACATAAAAAGATAAGACGACCTTGAATCATGTCGCATTAACTATTTTACTTTCATCTTAAAACCAAAACATCTTTGGTCAAACTGGGGTAAAGAAACGACAGCAAACCTAAGTTGAAAAAATGCAATGGTGAGAAATATTACATTTCAACTTACATTAAAGCCTTAACTTTACAAAAAAAAACAAACCATGGGATTATTATCAAGCCTTTTTGGCAACAAAGAAAAAAAACAAGATTTAATTATTGACATGATTCAAAGAGGTGGAATTATCATTGATGTAAGAACACCACAAGAATATAAATCTGGTCATGTAAAAGGATCTAAAAACATACCTGGTGACAGAATTGACAAAGAGATTAATGCAATTAAAAAAATGAACAAACCAGTAATTTTATGTTGTGCTTCAGGAGCAAGAAGTGGCATGGCGACAAGTAAATTAAAAAATGCTGGAATTGAAGCCGTTAATGGTGGATCTTGGCGTTCTTTAAATTAATTTGATCTTCAATCATTTTTACCAAAAGGTCTAATTTAACCGCTTTCATATTACTTGCTTCAAAAGTAATATCAGCACCTCTGTAAAAAGGAAGCCTTTGAGCCATACTTTTACTAATGAATGTAGCCAAGGCTTCTTTATTGTTTAGGTATGGCTTTAATAAGGGACGGGGTGTTTTAGCCTCCCATAATCTATTGGTAATATTCCCTATCGAGAGCACCAAATGAATAGAAATCCCCTTTTCTTGGATAAGGGCCATGTTATCCATAAAACAAGGTGTACCTCCTCCGAGTGCAATAACTGCATTTTGATCTTCTACTTTTTCTAACCAAACGTGTTCTAAGGTTCTAAACCCTGCTTCTCCTTGTTGACTAAATATTTCGGGTATAGATAATTGACTATCTAATTCTATGGCCTGATCGGAGTCTATAAAATGCATGTTTAATCGCTTGGCTAGCTTTTTCCCGAGACTAGATTTCCCGGTTCCCATAAAGCCAATTAAAAAAATATTCATGCCCAAATATAAGGATTAATCCAACTTTTATTTAGGTCCCCAAAAAAAACATAAATTAATTCAAATATAATTTTGCCTTTAACAAATAAGTATATATATTTGCACCCGCAAACGGAAACGATTGCTGGAAGATCTGGTAGCTCAGTTGGTAGAGCATCTCCCTTTTAAGGAGAGGGTCCTGGGTTCGAGCCCCAGCCAGGTCACAAAAACAAAACATCAATTTAACGATTGATGTTTTTTTTTGCAATAAACTATTTAAGGAATAGCTATCGGGAATGTCTTGCGCGAATTGCATTGAAACCAATAGCAATCGAAGGATTTTACAAATTACCTTTACCAACCTTCAGTAAGCAAGACTGGTAAGGAGAGAGTTTTATGTCCTAACTTTACTTCGGGAAAAGGAATAAATATTCAAAGCCATTTAACAATTACTTCACACAATATTTTACAAGCCTATTCTTCCTTTTTTTTATTGCCTAAAACATAAATTATTTCGACCGCATGAACGCCCCCATATGGAACTGCATTAGCCTGTTACCAACAAGTGAAAACATGCAGTATTTAGAATGACAACCTCCCCTCATGATTTTTTTTTGCATAAAGTTCAAGTCTGACTTTGTCATTAATAAAAAAGTATATATATTTGCACCCGCAAACGGAAACGATTGCTGGAAGATCTGGTAGCTCAGTTGGTAGAGCATCTCCCTTTTAAGGAGAGGGTCCTGGGTTCGAGCCCCAGCCAGGTCACAAATAAAAAACGAAACATCAATTTAACGATTGATGTTTTTTTTTGCCCTAAAATTTATAGGTGGCGAGCGCCAGATAGCTATAATAAATTTCCTGAAGGAGCTTTAAAAACCAAGACAACGTACATTCCCCTTTAACATTTCGCCTGCCCTAGCAATCCACCTCCTTTCAACAAATCACTTCCCATTTAAAATAATTGAACTATTTTAATGTTTAACTTTACCTGACTTTATAAAAAGGACATTCAATACATGTTAAAACTAAAAGCGAGATACCTCAAATTCAAGAAAAGAAAATTCCTATTTCGCATGTTCAAATATTTAACAATTCTAGTCGTTCTGGGAATCGGTATGCTCGTAGCATTATTTGCATTGGTCTACTTTAACTTTTTTGGTCCCCTACCCAACAAGGCACAATTATCGGGCATTATTAACGAAGAAGCGGCATTAGTTTATTCTGAAGATGATGTCATTATCGGAAAGATTTTCGCTGAAAATAGGACCAATGTCAAGTTATCGCAACTTCCACAACATTTAAAAGAGGCGCTAATTGCAACTGAGGACAAAAGGTTTTACGAGCACATTGGTTATGACAGTCGCAGTTATTTAAGGGTATTATTTAAGAGTATTTTACTAGGCGACAAATCAGGTGGTGGTGGTAGTACCATTACCCAGCAATTGATCAAAAATCTTTTTGGAAGAAATTATAATGGCGTTTTAAGTTTACCTATCCATAAAATCAAGGAAGTAATCACGGCAAAACGATTAGAAGAAATTTACGCAAAAGATGAGATTTTACTATTATACTTTAATTCGGTCCCTTTTGGTGAAAACATATATGGTATAGAGTCAGCCGCTAATCGTTTTTTTAATAAGTCGGTAAATGAATTAAAAATAGAAGAGGCAGCTGTATTAGTGGGCATGTTGAAAGCAAACACAAAATACAACCCTAGAATGCATCCAAAAAATGCATTGCAGCGAAGAAATACAGTACTTCAACTCATGAATAATCAAACTTACTTAAGTGACAAGGCCAATGACAGTCTACAAAAACTGCCATTAATATTAGATTATGAAAACTTAAATTTAAAAACTACAGCTGGATATTTTGTCTACCAGGTCAAGCAAAAAACAGCAGAGATTTTAGCGGAAATCAATGAAGAGTCTGACAAAAATTACAATCTGGAAACAGATGGATTAAAAATTCATACCACCTTAAATTATAAAATTCAAGTTATTGCAGAAAAAGCTGCGCAAGCCCAATTGATGATCAAACAAAAGCAACTAGAAAGAGAGCTTAGATCCAATAATTTAAAGGCCAAATGGTTAAAAAAACAAGAAAGCGCTTCTGTGCAGTTAGCAGCTGACCAAAAAAAGAGGCAGCTATCATTATTCGATTGGGATAGTACACAAACCATTCAGGGGAATAAATTTGACAGTTTATGGCACTATGCCAAAATGCTCAACGCATCTGTACTCATTACACATCCCAAAACTGGTGCCGTCATCACTTGGGTTGGCGGAAATAATTTCAGAGCACTCCCTTTTGATATGGTGCTATCTCACCGTCAAATCGCTTCAGCTTTTAAACCTATTTTATACGCAACGGCTTTGGAAAATGGATTTTCAGCTTGTGATTATCTCGAAAACGAAGAAAAAAATTATCCAGCATACGATAATTGGCGCCCAAGTAATGCAGACCATAGTTCCACACCCGACCAAAAAGTTGCTTTATGGAATGCCTTGATTCATTCCATGAATTTACCTACTATTGATTTATTTTTCAAACTGGAAGAGAAACAACTCCTCGATATTTGTAAAAAGTTAAAATTTCCTGCAATAGACAATAATTCACCGTCTATTGCACTGGGCACGCTTGACCTTTCTCTATTAGAAATAATTAGAGCTTATGGTGCTTTTGCCAATCAAGGAAACATGAATGAATTACATTTAATCAGTAAAATAACGGACAAAGCAGGTCACATCATTTATGAAAATAAGGTAGAAAAAGCAGAACGCATATTTAAAGCAGCTACCTGCCAAACTCTGACTGCAATATTACAAAAAGCAGTGGCCCAAGGTACAGGTTCAAAAATTAGAAATACTTACCACATTAAAAGTCAATTGGCGAGTAAAACAGGAACCGCACAAGATTATACCAATGCGTGGTTTATTGCGTATACGCCCAGTATTGTATTGGGTACGTGGGTCGGGAATTCAAAAAATGATATTCACTTTAAAAGTGGAAAAGGTGCTGGTTCCTCTTTGGCTTTACCTATTGTTGCTACTATTTTATTGGCCATTGAAAAAGATGTACAATTGAGAAAACAATACCTCACTGCATTTACTATTCCTGATGAAATATACGCCTCACTAGAATGCCCTGCTTATAAAGAAAAAGGTATAAAAGGATTATTTAATCGTCTATTTAAAAAGCCAAATCAAAAATAAAGTACTCCATAAACCATTAATCATTGGCATTAATATTTACAAAAAAGTAACATTTAAGGATATAAAAAAAACAAAATGGTAACACTTTAGCAGTAAATGCCTATATTTCATTAAACCAATTCAGCCCGTAGACCAAACTTTAACAAATTGCCTTGAAGTCCCCCTTTTAAAAACAGCACAAGCACAAAAGAAAATGAAGCAAAGTTTATCCTATTATCTTACACTTTTGGTATTACAACTAAAAGGACTTAAAAAAGAATTTAGTGAAGACCCTATCAACTATGAAAAACTAAGAAATGAGGATGTGCACCATCCAAAAGCTTCTTTTTTTAAAAAGGAGAAAATCAAGTCATTTAAGGTTCGTAACACGAGTATTACGGAGGTTAGCACCAACAAATCGAACGGTAAATTATTACTTTATATTCATGGAGGAGCATTTATTTCAGGTCCCTCACAAATCCATTGGGCAGTAATTAAAAAAATTTCTAAACAGACTAATTTTACCATTTGGATGTGCGATTATCCTAAGGCACCAGAAAATAAAATAATTGAAATATCCGCAAACATAGATGCTGTTTACCAAGCGTCACTCGAAAAATACCAAGCCCATGACATTACTTTAATCGGTGATTCTGTTGGTGGTACCTTAATCGCCTGTCTCTTACAACGACTCATTCTAAAACAAAACGCCATCCCTAATAAAATCATATTAATTTCACCAGTAATGGATGCTTCATTTTCTAATCCACAAATTGATAAAATAGACAAAACAGACCCTATGTTATCAAAAACTGGCGTACTAAGCGCTAAAAAAATGTGTGCCATGGAAGTCGATTTAAAAAATCCCATAATTTCTCCTTTGTACGGCAATTTTGAGCACTTTCCTAAGACAGTATTATATCTAGCGGAGCACGACATTACCTATCCCGATCAACAATTGGCTGTCCAAAAATTAAAAAATGCTAATGTGCCCATGAAAGTGATAGCAGGAAAAAATATGCCACATATTTGGCCATTATTACCCCTAATGAAGGAAGCAACACATACACTCCATGATTTAATTGACGAAATAAAAGCCCAATAATTACGCCAATAAAAGAGATAATTATTACCTTTTATCGCTTAATGATTTGTTTCAAAAATAAAACAAGTCTAAATCCATCAAAATTTGATTACAACATACATCATTATCGCCATTATTTTTTCGAGTTTTAGTTTTGCTCCTTCCTTGCCATCCAGCCATTGGTCCTTTAGAATTTTCGACTTCATTCGTCTTCAAATGGTATTTATTCAAGCCTTAATATTCATTATTGGTCTTTTTATCTTTAAAGATTTTAATACACTAAATACATTTGTTTTATCCCTACTTGCAATAGCAATTCTTACCCAAGTATATTTCATAGCACCTTATTTACCATTTAGAAAGTTTACAGATAAAAGTCCAAATAACGAAGCCGAAATTAAATTAATAAGTGTAAATGTTTTACAAAAAAACAAGAATTACAAGTCACTTATTCAGCTGGTTGAAAAAGTGAAACCAGCTATTCTACTCACCATGGAAACCAATGAAACCTGGGAGCAGGAAATGCATGAAATAGAAGAAAAGTATGCTTACAACTTTAAGATACCCAAGGAAAACCGGTATGGCATGCATTTTTATTCAAATTTAAAAATAATAGCCTGTAAGGTTCATTATTTTATTTCTGACGAAAGACCGGCCATTGAAGTGAAACTGGCCGACAAAAATCAAAATGAATTCATTTTTTATGGGGTTCACCCACCACCACCTAGTCCGACTGAAAAGCCTACAGCCAAACAGAAAGATGCGGAATTAATGCAAGTAGGTAAATTAATTGCTAAGCAAGAATTACCCTGTATCGTAACGGGCGACTTTAACAATGTCTGTTGGTCGAAAAGTGCTAAGGTATTTGCCAAAATATCTAAACTAAAAGACGCACGTTTAGGCAGAGGAATTCACGGAACCTTTCCTGTTAAACCTTGGATTTTCCGATTTCCCTTAGATTTACTTTTTGTTTCCAAAGCGATTAATGTAGATAAAATTGGCACACTACCTAGTATAGGATCAGATCACTTACCTTTTTATGCCGCATTTAATATTTCAAATCCAGACGCAGATAGTAAGCATACACCTTCAAAAAAGTTAAAAAAAGAAGCAGATCGAATTATTAAAGCAGGAAAAAAAGCACATAAAGCAGAAGATTAAGACCATTGTTAGAATAAAAATAAAATTCAAAGAGAGTTACCATAATAATATTCAATTCATTATATTTGTTAACCTTACTGAAATATTTTTGTTGGGCACTAGAAACAACGAATAAAAGCTGCAAAAAACAATGGACCCAGAAAAATTAATTTTCACCATTAGTATTCTATTTTTAATAACGTTAATCATCCTGTTATTAATACGTTTAAATGTAGTTAATAAAAGACTTAAAAATAAATCTTTCGCGTATCAACGAATTCAAGCTGAAAAAATTCAATTTGAAAAACTATTAGACAGTGTCAATGACATCATTTACATAGCAGACGATAAAGGTTTATTTACCTATTACAATCATTACGCAACGCTTTTACTAGGATATACAAAAGAGGAGAATATAGGACGTAGATTTCAAGAATTAATTCACAAAGACCATGTGGCACATGTTCAAAAATCTTATTACAATCATTTTGCACAGAATTTAAAACAATCTTATCTTGAATTTCAAATCAAAAAAAAAGATGGCAATATCATATGGGTAGGCCAACAAGTTACTTCTAAATTCAGTGCAGATGATCCGACTAAAATTATTGGTTTTTATGGTGTAGTAAGGGATATTAATGACCGAAAATTAGCTGAATTATTATTATCTGAAAGTGAAATAAAATACAGAGAATTGTTTGATAATTCATCTGAATTAATACATAGCATAGATACAGATGGAGAAGTATTATATGCCAATAACTCTTGGCTACAAAAACTAGGCTATACAGAAAGTGAATTAAAGGATTTAAATTATTTTTCGGTTATTCATCCAGATAGTCACGCGCATTGTACTGAATTTTTAGAAACAGTGATTGAAAAGGGTAAATTTGAAGGCATTACAGTTTATAACTTGCAAACAAAGGCAGGCCAAAAAATCACGGTAGAAGGATCCGTAACCATTACGCAACAAAATGGAAAAGTTTACAGTATTCAGTCTTTTTTAAGAGACATCACAAAACAAAAAGAAGCGGAAATAAGATTAACCAAACAAGAGAATACCTTAAGGCAAATAACAGAGACTATAAATGATGTTTTTTATCTCTATAATATGCAAGATAAAAAGTACGAATACATCAGTGCCAATTGTGAGAGTATTTTAGGTGCAAATAAAGATTTCTTTTACACCCATCAGCGTTACCCAAAATTATTCGTGCATGAGTTAGATGAAAAAAAGTTGTTAGCTGCTCATAAAATAGTAGAATCTGGAATACCATATAGTATTGATTACCGAATTACTGTTAATGAAGAGACTAAATGGATCAATGAAAAGTCATTTCCTATTTTAGATGATGCAGGAAAAGTAGTCGCCAATTCAGGCATTTGTCGAGATATTACAGATTTAAAACAAGCTCAAAATATTATTCATGATCAAAATATAGAAATTGGATTAAGTATTCAATATGCTAAAAGCATACAAGAAGCCGTTTTACCAAGCGAAAAAAGAGTCGCTAGTTTTATTGCGGATGCTTTTGTATTATTTAAACCCAAAGCCATAGTGAGTGGCGACTTTTTTGTAGTCGATAAAATAAATACCAATGAAGGAAACGAATTACTTACATTAATTGTAGGAGACTGCACCGGGCATGGTGTTCCAGGCGCAGTACTGAGTTTAATGTGCAATGTGTTGGTAAGAGAATCTTTTACAAGAGTTGAAGTAAACACACCTGCCGAAGCACTCGATTTTATAAGAAAGAGACTGATTGCTTTTTTAGGCTCTCAACAAGAAAAGATTATACAAGACGGCATGGATATTGCTTTCTCCGTATTAGACCAAGTAAACAGTAAACTGTACTTTGCTGGCGCAAATATTTCTTGTATAATCGTAAGGGGAAATGAAGCCATAGAACACAAAGGAAACAGACAACATATTGGATATATGGACAATCCTAAACCTTTTTCAAACCATGTAATTGACATTGAAAAAGGAGATTGCATTTTCTTATACACAGATGGATTTATGGACCAATTTGGTGGAGAAAAAAATAAAAAATATTCTAAGAAAAGACTACATCAATTCTTAATTAAAAAAAGCCATTTGTCCATGGCAGAAATAAATAAATTACTGGAAGAAGAATTTATGATCTGGAAAGGTGATTTTGAACAAATTGATGATGTGACCATCATGGGTTTTCGTTTTAATTAATGCGCTAATTACACTACCTCTATTTTCGAATTAGAAAAAAAATGGTATTAAAAAACGACACTAGCGCCATCTCTACATACTAATAATATTAAGAAACGACCTTTACTAATATATTACATTTTATTATATTTGTCAATCACCCCGCCTAATTCTATTTGGATTAGTGCATTAATTTTTAACCTTTGCATTAAAGTATAAATGGAACTAGCTAATTCAACCATAGAATTAATTTTAATAGTGCTAATACTGCTAGTTATAACACTTGCTTTTCGTTTAATTATTTCATTTAAAAAACAACAAAAATTAAGCACTAAAATTACTGTTTTACAAAGCGAAAAAAATCAATTTGAACACATGATTGAAACGGTGAGTGATATCATTTACAGTGCAAACATTCAAGGTGAATTTACCTATTTAAACGACACGGTTGAAAGTATAACTGGCTACCGAAAAGAGGAGATTTTAGGTACAAAATTTCAAGACATAATTGAAAAGTCACATGTTAAAAGGATTGAAAAAGCATTTTCTGACCATTTTGAAAAAGGCTTGAAACAATCCCAACACGAATTAATGATCAAAAGAAAAGATGGCAGTACGCTTTGGGTTGGTCAAAAAGTAACTTCAATTTTCAATAAAGATAATCCCAAACAAATTGATGGATTTTACGGGATTGTACGGGATATTAATGACAAAAAACAGCTTTCTTTGAAATTGAGCAAAGAGGAAAAAACTCTGCGTCAAATTACAGAAACTCTAAATGATGTTTTCTACCTTTTCAACATAGAAAAAAATAAATATGAATACATTAGCCCAAACTGTAACAATATATTAGGTGCGAGTAGAAATTCATTTTATGAGAACAATAACTTTATTGATACATTAATTCACCCTGAAGACTTAATCCTAACCACCAATGCTCAAAAAAACTTAAAAAATGGTATTGCATACGATATTGACTTCAGAATCATAAGCAATGATGAAATCAAATGGATTAACGAAAAATCGTTTCCCATTTTAAACAAACATGGTGAGTTGGTCTTAAATTCTGGTATTTGCAGGGACATTACAGGCTTTAAATTAGCACAAGAAGTGATAGACTTACAAAACGAAGAAATTAGTTCTAGTATTCAATATGCGAAAAATTTACAAGATGCTGTTCTACCAAGTAGCGAGCGTTTATTAAAAATAGTACCTGATTCATTTATCTTTTTCAACCCAAAAAACATTGTGAGTGGTGACTTTTATGTGGTGGATCAAATTAGGACAAATGAAGGATTATCACTGCCCACTTTAATCGTCGGTGACTGCACTGGACATGGTGTTCCTGGGGCAGTATTAAGTTTAATGTGTAATGTTTTAGTCCGAGAATCTTTTTCTAGAACTGAAGTCAATTCACCAGCCGAGGCGCTTGATTTTGTAAGAAATAGATTGATTGCATTTTTATGCGCTCATGAAGAACAAATCATCAATGATGGTATGGACATTGCTTTTTGCGTCTTAAACAAAGCCAAAAATCAACTTTATTTTGCAGGTGCTTACATCTCCTGTGTAATCATTAGAGACAACCGCATAATAGAATACAAAGGAGACAGACAGCATGTTGGTTATACCCGAAATCCAAAACCATTTATCAACCATATCATTGATATAGAAAAAGGAGACTGTGTTTTTCTATTTACGGATGGATATACCGACCAGTTTGGTGGTGAACGCAACAAGAAATACTCGAAAAAAAGGCTACATCAATTACTTTTAGATAACAAGCATCTTCCAATGAAACAAATCTCTAAGCGATTAGAGGAAGAGTTTAAGGCATGGAAAAATGACTATGAACAAATAGATGATGTGACTTTTTTAGGCATAAGAATAGATTAAAAATCAAACATTTATTGTCTTCAATTACTATTTTCAACAGCAAAAAATGTGCGATAAGTAATAATAAAAATATCTATTTACAGTATTTTATTATCGTTTAACAATAATTTTACTAGATTTGCTTGCTAAACCATATATCATGAAAAAAATCACCCTCCTTAAGTCATTAGTCGATATTTTATACTTTCTACATTTTTTAGGTTTAATCGCAATTTTATTTTTTATCACCATTGGAATCATTTCTCCAAATGAAACAGCAACAAGTTTACCACCACTAAATAGCTTCCACTGGACCATCATTTTGATTGGCCTATTTGCATACATTGTGTTTATGATGGGACTAAATTATTTGAGAAAAGTGTCACGCCTACTAGCTACAAATGACTTTTTCTCTATGGAGATTATAAAACAATTTAAAAATACTGGAAATCATTTTTTAGCGACAGGGATAATTACAACTGCTTTGCTTCTTGCAAATGGCGTAAACCACTTATTTAATGGAAAACTAATTTTTAGTTATGACCTTACTTTTATCATTCCTATGTTTTTAATGATAATTGGCTTGTTCTTTTTAATACAATCAAAATCTATAAGATTAGCAAAAAGCTACAAGGAGGAAAATGAATTAACCGTATAAATAATGGCTATAATAATTAACCTAGACGTGATGCTTGCTAAACGCAAAATGAGAAGTAAAGAATTGGCAAGCCTTATTGGTATCACTACTGCTAACCTGTCTGTATTAAAATCTGGCAAAGCAAAAGCCATACGCTTTTCTACTTTAGCCGCAATATGCGAAGCCCTAGAATGTCAACCAGGTGATTTACTCGAATTCGTATGTGATTCAACTGAATAAACTATACACCAGTAGGCATTGACCTATTTCATTGTACCTAATCCTAACGCTATACCACTACATTTTGATTTATACTGAAACCTAACTTTATCGGTAAAGTTTAGGGTATACCAGTATTTTATTGATACAATATAAAAATATCAATGCCTAAAAACTTTGCAAACATGACAATTTTTCATTATCATTGTGATATCAAAATAATATCATTATGAAATCAGAAAACAATATTAAAGCAAGTAGTGGTTATACTTATTTAGTACTCTTAGTTCTATTAATCATCACCCTTGTTGTCGGCATGGCTTTGACAAAAAATCCAATTTTTTTAATCCTTTTTGTTTTTATTGCGTTGATAGTTAAAGGTTTTTTCACCGTAAACCCCAACGGATCTAAAGTATTAGTGCTTTTTGGCGACTATAAAGGGACAGTAAGAGACAATGGGTTCTTTTGGGCAAATCCATTTTACAGCAGAGAAAGTTTTTCATTAAGGGCAAGAAATTTTGACAGTGAAAGAGTGAAAGTAAATGATAAAGTTGGTAACCCCATTATGATCAATGTTATTTTGGTATGGAAAGTACAGGACACTTTTAAATCTGCTTTTGATGTAGATAATTACCAAGAATTTGTTAGGGTTCAAACAGATGCTGCGGTTAGAAAATTAGCAGGCTCATATCCATACGATAATTTTGATGCAGCAGTAGCAGAACTAACTTTAAGGTCGGGAATGGATGAAGTAAACGAAGCATTAGAAAACGAGATAACAGAAAGACTTGCCATTGCTGGCATTGAGGTAATGGAGGCTAGAATTGGCTATTTGGCTTATGCTCCTGAAATTGCAAGTTCCATGTTAAAAAGGCAACAAGCTGTAGCCATAGTTGCTGCAAGAAAAAAAATTGTAGAAGGTGCTGTGGGAATGGTTCAAGATGCCTTGGACCAATTAAAAGAGGAAGATATTATTGAATTTGATGATGACAAAAAAGCATCTATGATTAGTAATTTAATGGTAGTTTTGTGCAGTGATAAAGAAGTAACTCCTGTAATTAACACAGGAAGCTTAAATGGATAAATTGTGGCTAAAAAGAAATCCTTTGTATTGAGAATAGACCCTGAAATCTTCAAGCTTGTTGAAAAATGGGCGGATGATGAATTTCGTAGTGTCAATGGACAATTGGAGTGGATGATTTCAAAAAGTTTAAAGGACAATAAAAGGCTTAAATCTAAAAGAAAAAGTACGGAAACGGGGACAGAAGAAGTTTAACTTCCTCTCCCCGCTTTAGCTCCTCATCTTATAAAAAGTGTAACTACCTCAAAAATTCATTGTATTTTTATAGTACAAATGAAGACATTTATACTTGCATTAATTGTGTTTCCTTATGTTATTTTAGGACAACAACAGCATTTAAATCAATTAAGTTTTGGGACAGACAGTACGTTAGATGTGATGACCTGGAATATGGAGTGGTTTCCTAAATACGGTCAAACTACTGCCGACTCAGTATTGGTTATTTTAAAAGCACTTGACATAGACATCATTGCTTGCCAAGAAATAGACGACAGTGTTACTTTCAAAAACATGGTCAATCAACTGTCCACTTATCAAACTTTTATACAGTCATCCTATTTTCCAGGCTTAGCGTTGATTTACAACACAAGCACGATCAGTATCAACAGTGCATACGAAATTTATTCAAGTTTCCCCTATTGGAGTGCATTTCCGCGAGCCCCACAAGTACTTGAATTTACTTATAAAAATCAAAATTTCGCAATCATCAACAACCACTTAAAATGCTGTGGAGATGGCTATTTAAACAACAATGATGACAGTGACGAAGAAAATAGAAGATTTCAAGCGAACACTTTATTAGAAAACTACATAGCGACTAATTTTACAAACACCAATGTTATTTTACTCGGCGACTTAAATGATGAAATTACAGATCTACCTGCGGACAACGTATTTCTGCCTTTTCTAAACCAGCCCACCCAATACCTATTTGCAGATGATTTTATCGCTAATTCTGTCCCTAGTAATTGGTCGTACCCAGCCTGGCCTTCCCATATCGATCATATTTTAATAACTAAACCATTATTTAATGACTTTTCGGCAAATGGTTCAAGCATTGAAACTATTCGAATTGACGATTACCTCAACAATGGATTTTCTAGTTATGATGCCATCCTATCGGATCACCGGCCAGTTGCTTTAAAATTAAATATACAAGCAACCTATTTAAATACAGTACAAGAAGAGAAAGCTATTCCTGCATATTCGATTTACCCCAACCCTGCTGATGCCTTATTAAATATTGAAGCAGCGTTTAAAAATAGCCAAGCAAGGGTAACCATAATGAATTTAACCGGAAAAATATGTGCGGTACAAAACATCAATGACTTTCATTCTATAATAAATACCAGTAATATAGTAAATGGCACTTACCTGCTTATTATTCAAAATGAATTAGAAATTAAAACCTTTAGCATTAACATTCAACATGAATAGTTAATAAAATAGCCATTTTAGAAACAGCAATCGTTATTCCTACAATCACATCAAAAAGTATTGCCATATTTCAGAAAACCATGCTGTAGCATACATGGTTCTTTACCATTAAAAATATTCTGTTGTTCTTAAATCAAGTATAAAACAATTAGATTATTTCAAAAAATTAGCGTATATTTCAAATAACCTATGATACCATTAACAGCCACATATTATTCTGCAGATATACTTGGTGATGGATTTGAATCGCTCATCATGCCACAAAAAAGTGACTACGAAGGCAGTGTAGTAAGTACTTTAATACGCAGAAAAGCTTTACCAAGTAATAAAGCAATTCTTTATATTCATGGTTTAAACGATTATTTTTTCCAAACAGAAATGGCCAAATCATTTAATGATAAAGGATACCATTTTTATGCCATAGACCTCAGAAAATATGGGCGTTCTTACTTACCCCATCAAAAACTAAATAACGTAAGAGAATTAAAAGAATATGATGCGGATTTGAATGCTGCTTTCGCACAAATGAAATCTGAAGGCATACAACAAGTTCTACTTACCGGGCACTCTACAGGTGGTTTAATTGTTATGGATTACCTATCGAGAAATAAAAATCACCCATTAGTAAAACAGGTATTTTTAAACAGCCCTTTTTTTGATTTTAACGAGTCTTATCTTATACGTAAAGTCGGCATTCCATTACTTTCAAAAATAGGCAAACACTTCCCTGACATAAAAATAAGTGGTGGTTTTTCAAAATTGTATGGACAAAGTTTACACCATAACGACCATGGAGAATGGCAATATAACAAGACTTGGAAACCAGATAGGGCTCCAAAAGTAAACCTTGGCTTTATCCATGCCATTCATCAAGCACAAGTACCTATTCAACAAGGCACAACGCTAAACATCCCCGCTTTAATCATGCATTCAAAACAATCTGTTCATTGCAAGAAATGGTCGGATAAAATGTTTGAAGGAGATGCGATATTAAATGTAAAACACATTCAAAAAAATGCGTTAAAAATTAAGGGGGAAATTCAAATTATTTCCGTAGAAAATGCGCTTCACGACCTGGTATTATCTCCCAAAAACGTCCGTAAAAATGTATATTTTCAATTATTCAACTGGCTAAAGCAGACTGTAAATAAATAAAAATTAGTTTTTCCCGACAAGCACAAAGCAACTACAGGTCTTAAATCGTCGTAACTACAGCTGCAGCTTGCCACTAATACATAATCTTTTTTGGATAAAAAAAAGACTTTAAATGGTAGCAAAGCTCCCCTCCTTCTTCTTCTTTACATTCTGCCTACAAAATAAAACATAGGCATACACCAAACTATCCCGCCCATTTTGTCCTTGTTAGAAACAAGAAAAAGCAATGTTTCATAATTAACATTGCCTCTTAAATCTGTTTTTAATTAAACGAGCTTAGCTACTGAATATCAAGTAAGCAACCCATATGTTTTCATAATTATTCTTAAATTAAACCCAATATGAGTTTTAGATGGTATTAATGTACCATTTAAACCAGGGAGAAAAACTAAACTTTTAGGCAAAGAGCACCAGTAAACGCTATGCTTCACCTAAAATCTTAAGATGCTAGTAACAAATTACTGTTATTAACATAATTCCTTACTCACATGAATATAAACCTAATAAATATATATTTATAACTAAAATTAACAAAATATGAATCCTCGACAAACTTTAGTTCAAAAGTCCTTGAACTGGAAACCCACCATTTTAAACCCAACCAGCAAAACGGATAAAGCAGAGCTTGATCTATTAATGAGTAATCCAAAAGTGCAAATTTTTGATTCTATACTTAGTCAAATTAGCGAGCTTATTGAAATCATTAACCCCATAGATCAATACGATCACAATGACACTACAAATGCTGTGAGTGATTATTTAGGCGAATTCTCCATTGACGACTATGGTGTTTGGGTATATTATCCTTGGTCAAATAGACTCGTACATATAGTGCCTGAGCAAGAATTTATTACACTTAGAACCAATAGGAATCAAAATAAAATAACCTTAGAAGAACGTGAAATATTAGCACAGAAAAAGATAGGCTTAATTGGTCTTTCCGTGGGTTCGGCAGTTGCTGTTACTATGGCAATGGAAAGAACATTTGGTGAACTAAGAATTGCTGATTTTGACAGCTTAGACTTGTCGAATTTAAATAGAATAAGAACTGGTGTACATAACATAGGTGTTTCAAAAGTAGTTGCTATCGCAAGAGAGATTATGGAGTTAGATCCTTTTTTAAACTTGAAATGCTTTACAGATGGTATCACAGATGACAACCTAAATGATTTTTTAACCAACGGTGGAAATTTGGATGTATTGGTAGATGAATGCGACAGTTTGGATATTAAAATTAAAGCTCGTTTTGCAGCTAGAGATTTAAAAATTCCAGTAGTGATGGAGACCAGTGATAGAGGATTATTAGACGTGGAAAGATTTGACCTGGAAAATGATAGACCAATATTACATGGTTTAGTAGAAGATTTGAGTTTAGAAAAATTAGCCAGTTTAAAAACAAATAAAGAGAAATTACCTTATGTAATGGCAATTGTCTCTCCAGATACTATTTCTCCCCGAGCAAAAAGCTCACTAAACGAAGTTGGTAAAACTTTACGTACATGGCCACAATTAGCTTCAGCAGTTGCTTTAGGCGGTGGTGTAGTTACCGATTCTGTTAGAAGAATGTGCCTTGGGTTCTTTACAGAATCTGGAAGATATTTTGTGGACATGGAAAGCATTGTAAAAAATAAATAAATATAAATAAATCAAACCCCGTAATTATGAACGTAGAGATTAAAACTTTTAAAGCAACAGAAAACAATGAATTGTGTTTAGAATATGATTTTTATCACAAAGAATCCTTGTCTAAAATAAGTTATTTGGATGCAGATAAGATAAAAAGTTCAGGTAATAAATGGATGCATGATGAAAAAATTTATTTAATCACGGCTAGAAATAAGGAAACAAATGAATTGTTAGGTGGTACAAGAATTCATATTTCGAATTCGGAAGATGTACTACCAGTAGAACGTGCTGTTGCCCATTTAGACAGCAACTTAAGTCACTTGGCAAATTATTATCGAGAGGAAGGATTAACAGCTGAAATTAGTGGTTTATGGAACAATCAACGTGGCCGTTTAAGTTTTGCAATAACCGAACAATTGGTTATTTCTGCAATTGCCATTTCGGCCCAACTAAACATTAATACATTGGTTTCATTTGTTGGAAAGCACACTTATAAAGTAGCTAGAAAAATGGGATTCACGACTGAGGAAACCGTTGGTAATGCAGGAGATTTTCCTTACCCAGAAGAAAAATTTCCATCTACCGTACTTTCAATGACACCAAATTACCCTGAAAATGCAGACATTAATGTACAAACTAAAGTATATAATTTAATTCACGATTTAGAAAACGACTTAAATTTTGATTTAAATCAAGCTATTCAAGTCTTTGAATACAACGAATCAATTAAAGAGTTAGTAAAAGCATAAGTTTATCTTTAAATTAAAAAACCAACTTTAAGATAACTTAAAGTTGGTTTTTTTATACCTCAAAAAAGGCTATTCGTTGCTTTTTAAATTACTTTTCTAGTAATTTAAACCCTTTACCATGCACGTTTAATATTTCAACATGCGCAGATGACTTAATGTGTTTTCTCAATTTTGTAATGTAAACATCCATACTTCTTCCATTGAAATAATTATCATCTCCCCATACATGTCTTAAAGCAGCATTACGATCTAATATCTCATCTTTATTTCTGATTAAAATATAGAATAATTCATTTTCCTTAGTTGTCAACTTTTGCACTTCGCCATTAATGGTAATAATTTGACGGGTATAATCAAATTTAATATCTCCTATTTCGTATTCGGTTTGTTTTTTATTACCGTCTTTATAAGTTCTTTTCAACACCGCATTGATTCTTGCCACCAGCTCTTCCATATTAAAAGGCTTTGTCATGTAATCGTCTGCTCCACTTGAAAAACCTTTTAATTTATCGTCTTGCATAGACTTAGCAGTCAAGAATAAAATAGGTGTTTCTTGGTCCGTTTCTCTAATTTCTTTTGCAACAGAAAAGCCATCCATTATTGGCATCATCACATCTAATATCACAAAATCATACACCTGACTTTTAAAGCGTTCTAATGCTATCTCACCATTAATACATAAGGTAACGTCAAAGTTTTTTGCTTTTAAAAAGGTAGACAATAAATTTCCTAAATTCGAATCATCTTCGGCCAGTAATATTTTAATTTTTTCGTTCATCTTTTAATTCAATTTTAAATGTTGATCCTTTACCAAATTCACTTTTTACACAAACTGTCCCGCCATGTAATGTTACAATTGACTTTACGTAATCGAGTCCTAAACCGAACCCCTTTACATCATGCACATCTCCGGTTGAAACACGGTAAAGCTTATCAAATATTCTTTTTTGTTCTTCTTTCTTAATGCCAATTCCTTTATCAGATATAGATAATTTCATCCCATCACTCGTTTTAATCAAATCAATTCTAGCATAGGGTGAAGAATTTGAATACTTTAAAGCATTATCCAGCAAGTTAATAATAACATTTGAAAAATGCACTTTATCTACCGCCATAAATACTTCATCTAAGCATCCCTCTTCAATAGTACCGCCTTGACGTTGGAATTGTATTTTGAATGCTTTAATGGCGTCTTGCACTATGGTATGGATAGGTTGTATTTCTTTTTGGATCTTTAAACTTCCCTTTTCAATCAATGAGGTTTGCAATACTTTTTCAACCAATTTACCTAATCGTTTATTTTCAGCACTAATCATTTGGATAAAGCCAGTTAATGATTCACTATTTTTAGCAACATCCGGATCTTCAATGGCTTCACAAGCTAAAGAAATTGTTGAGATTGGCGTCTTTAATTCATGGGTCATGTTACTGATAAAATCATTTTTAATTTCCGAAACTTTTTTCTGTCTAAAAATCGTAGAGACCGCAGAATAAAAAGCAATAACAACTATCAGAATGAGCAATATAGAGGCCATTAAACTCGGCCACATTTGTTTGGCTAAAAAGTGTTGTTTATTGGGGAAATTAATAATTAATTTATACCCTGAACTGACAAAATCACTCGGAAATAATTTATAGGTAAACAAAGATCCTTTTAATTGGTGGTTATAATTTTCAGATTCTCCAGAAAAATTCACTGACTTCCCTGCCTTATCTACAACATTAAAAACAAAATTCGTGTCAATCATATTCGACTTCAACCTTGAAGTAATTAGCGTATCTAGAATTTTCAAATTTAATCTAGTAGTAATATCATCAAACAAATTAGTGGTAAACATTTTCAGCATTACTTCGTTTAAGTAACGTGACTTTACCAATAAGTTTTGCTCATAGGCATTCCCGTATTTGACCGGAAAACAAAAAGTAGAATCATGGATTCCCAACAAATCTCCTTTTTTAGGAAACTCTAACAAATCATTTAGACTACGGGTTACAATTTTATGTTCGGCAATAATTCCTGTAGCACTATCGACTGCAGAACCTGTTACCACAATATAATCCGTTTTTTCATCCCCCGAATTTATTATTGTATCTCCTATACTTATAGTACTTTCATCACCAATTAAACTACTAAAGTCTAGCTTATTACTTTCCAAAAAAACAGAGTTTCCTTTACTCTTTTTTAACCCTGAGGTAAAAACCTTTTTTTCAATTTTATCTAAATCCTGTAAAACAGAACCAATTGCTTTTTGAACCGTAGACTCAAAATGATCTTTTCGGGTATGTAGTACATTTTTTATCCAAAAAAATTGGAGAAACAGTAACCCAATCAGTGAAACTGACATGAGTACAATAATTATTTTTAGTCTTGTTTTAATAGGGCTTGGCGTTAATTTTTCAAATATACTCAATGCATTCCCTCTTGGTGTTTACCTTAACGTTTTTTAACAGCCTAAGCCACATCACGCTTGAAAAATATAAATCGAGTAAGCAGTAAAAATAACAGCACATACACCAAACTTAACCACACATTTTTTGGATTCAAATTATCCACCGATTGCAAGCCCATGATTAAATCTGAAAAACTTGGATGTGGTAAGACTTGTGAAAATACACGCAAAGGTAAGTGCTCTCCAATCCACCCCAGGCCATTCCCATTTAATTGGACACCTATAATTCTTTCTACTACAAAAGCTGCAAAGTAAACAATAACGGCTATGGCTCCTTTTCTAAGTAAAAACCCCATAAATATAGCAAACACCAAATAAGCCAATACTTGAACAAAATAGGAAAGTACTGCGGTCATCCCTACTAATGGACTTCCAAAATCTAAACTAACGAATGTAGGATTGGTCATTTTATCCATTATATCCATAGGATTTGGCATGTCTCCTCCACCCATCAAATCCATGGGATTTAAATCCATTCCTTCCGCTACTTCGAACGATTGAAAATATAAACCTGCAGAAAATCCGACTATGGCCACATATAAAGTTGCAATAATTGCTATGGTCAATAGCATATACAATTTTGATTTAAAGAAATCCATTCGACTATACCCATCAATAATATTTTGTCGCACTGTTTTGTAAGTATACTCATTTGTGATGTGAAAAATCAGTATAAAAGATAGGATAAATAAACTAAACCAACTCGCGATATAAGCCGTAAAATACCATGTAGTTTCATAGTCTCTTGGTAAAAACGGATAGGTATTAATGCCTGTTAAACCATCTGTAATAATACTGGGAATAGTAAAAATAATGACGGGTAAAAAGACCAGGAAAAATATAGAAAAAACCCTAAAAGAGGTATTTCCTTTTAACTTCAAATATTCTGTTTTTAAAATTTGCTTAGTCATAATTTAATTATTTACAATATTTAAAAATTCTTCTTCTAATGAGATTTTAAACTTATTTAAATGCGACAAATAGACTTGTTTTGACGCCAGATATTCATTTAATTGACTTCCCGTAGTATTCGTTTCACAAACCACTAAAATATGATCCCCTCTTTCTTCATGACTAAGCACAAAAGGACAATTTTTCAAGCCTTCCAACAAGGCATCTCTACTTATTGCATTGATTTCAAAACTAGTAGGCGTTTTAATTAGTTCTCCTATTTCTCCAGCCTTTAGTAAAGTACCTTTTCGAAGAATAGCGACATGCGTGCAAGTTTTTTGTATTTCGTCTAATAAATGACTGGATATAATAATGGTTTTACCTTCACTTGCGATTCCTTTAATCAGTTCACGCATTTGATTAATACCTTGTGGGTCTAGTCCATTAGTTGGCTCGTCTAAAACCAAAACATCTGGATCGCCTAATAATGCAGAGGCCAATGCCAGACGTTGTTTCATTCCTAAAGAATAGGCGCTAAATTTTGAGTTTTTTCGATCTAACAAACCAACTCTTTCTAAAACTAAATCAATACGTTCGAGCGGCGCTTTTTTGATGGCACATGAAATTTCTAAATTCCGATAAGCACTTAAGTCGGGATAAAAAATGGGTTGCTCTAAAATAGCGCCAATATTGTTTCGGTGGTTTTCAAAAGGTTTAGTTTCAAACCAGGTATAAGAACCACTGGTAGGATTAATCACATCTAGAATCATTCCCAAAGTAGTAGTCTTTCCACTTCCATTTGGACCTAATATTCCATAGACTTGACCTTTTTCTATTGTTAAATTTAGTTGATTAACTGCCGTAAAGTTGCCGTACTTTTTTGTTAGACCGTTAATTTCAATCACTTTTTCCCCCATACCAATACTATTCTTAGTTAACTTTTAAATCTACTCATAAGATTTAAAACTAAGACGCAGGTACAGTCAAAAAGTTACAGCAGTTAAATTATTAAGGAATTAGACAGCCAATTCTTCACTTTGACATTTCTCCTCTGGACGAGCACCACAGAAGCTACACGGCTCATCTTTTTCATTAAAATTAGCATTATTACTTGCACAAGTACCAGCAAATTCTCCGCCTTTTTTTGCCCAAATTTTGATGGCAATTCCTGCAAATGCTAAGGCAATTAAGCCAATGGTAAGTAAAATTAATTTCATGACGATATTTTTTACAAAATTACAACAAAACCTTTAATACCCATGTTAAAATTGACTAAAATTACCAACGCCATTTTGAATAATTTCCACATTTTTTGGAATCCCTTTATACAGTACTGATCCTGCACCATCAATTAAAACATTGCCTTCTGTGTCCTGTAAATTAACTTTTAGATTGGCCACTGAATTTTGATAAATACTGATAAATTTCATGGACAACCCTGTCGCATCTCCAAAACCCTGACCCTGTACTTTTAAATTGGCATATTTGGCAAACCCTTTCACTACAAAACTACCCGGACCTGCAGAAACCAATAACTTTAAATCATTTAATTGCGTTGTTAAAACTGCTACCCCTCCAGCTTCACGCATTTCTAAATGCAGTGATTCGCCCTTCATGGTATCTAAAAAAATAATAGAATCAGAAATCTCTGCATAGATATTTTTAAACGCTGGGTAATGGATATGTACCTTGACTTTTTTATCTGCGTCTCTTAAAAAATTACAGTAGGATTTATTTTCAATAGTTAAAACCGCCGCTTCATTTCTTACCTCAACTAAATGCAACATATTTACACCGGCTTCAATCACTACTTTGTTGGAGTCATTTTGGTGCATGATATACGTGATATTTTTGTGCAAGACAAACCTTTCAACATCCGCAATAGAGAGGCTCCTTTTACCTGGCTCCCCTACTGATTTCCAACAACGCCTCTCCGTCGCTTTTTTACAAGCGATAAAACTAAATATGAACCATATATAAATAAAGTACTTCACCATTTTTTAAGTTGATAACCAATTCCGAATTCAAAAAAATCTGCTTTTCCAAGATTAGCACGTACATTAAACAAGCCATACCAATTTGAATTTAAATGATAACGGTAACCTATTTTATTATACACCTTTCCTAAAGGATTAATTTTGTCGCGCACATAATACCCCAAACCAAATACAATTTCACTTTTATAAAATGTATATGCTGCCCCTACATAAAGACCAATCTGCAAGGCATCCGCTTGGCTATAGTCGGCATAGGGATAAACATGGACATTAGCTTCATTTTGGATCACATCTACACTAAAATCAGCGAACCATAATTTACTGATTTTTTTTTGAAAAGTGCCACGTACCCCAAAAACGGGATACCTTTTTGGCAAGTAAGGATTGGCGCCTACTTGTTTGACTGAAAATATGGCGGAGACCAAAACTTTCATTTTAAAATATTTTTTGAACACATCCTCTTCGTAATGTCCGTCTTTTTGAAAAGCCTTTCTTCCGGCAGGTAAAAAACCAATTTGGACAAAAACAGCAGGTAAATTTAGCCCTAAATTTGGATAAGTAATGGCGCCATTAGAATAGTGAGATAATTCAAGTCCACCACCAAAATTAATGCGATTTATGTACTTAGTAAATAATAACTTTAAGGTTACTTTTGCATTAAAGTGAGAGCCTATGGCGTTGTTCGTTAAATTATTATCTAAATCAAACTTTTTTGTAATATACCCGATTCCAGTACCAAATTGAAAATCGATAAAAAAGTCTTTTTTTTGGTAGAAAGGCAAGTTATAAAAATGAGACATAGACAAAGCCTTGCCCAATACGGCATCATAACCAAAATTTCGGTACTCTAAATTTAGGCCAATTGCTGGAAAACGATACTGTGGGTCATTAATCGAACTTTGTAGGTGTTTAATTATTCCTATTTCAAAACCATAAGCATTTTCTTTTACCAAATGAGACATGGCAGATCGGTGAGCCATTAAAAAACTACCTTTTACTTGTGCATAGTAACCTATATTTTTATTGGCTTGACCAAGCCCCACGAGAGGTGTGAAAAGACCACATAGTCCAATAAAAATAAAATGGCGGAGAAGATTCTTTAACTTATACAAGTGAATAGATATATTAGACTTACAAATCTACTAAATTAGTGTAAATTTGAGGAAAAAGAATTAGAATGATGGAAGCCAAACTAAAAGCCTTCGAAAGGCTCTTGATTATCATGGATGAACTCCGTGAAAAATGTCCTTGGGATCAAAAACAAACCATGCAAACATTAAGACATTTAACCATTGAAGAATGTTATGAATTAACAGATGCCATTTTAGATGGGGACATGGATGAAATTAAAGGGGAATTGGGAGATATAATGTTGCATCTAGTTTTTTATTCAAAAATTGCTTCCGAACAAAGACAATTTGATGTCGCAGACGTATTGAATACCGTTTGTGAAAAATTAATTCACCGTCACCCGCATATTTATGGAGACGTAAAAGTAGCAGATGAAGAGGAAGTAAAAGCAAACTGGGAAAGGTTAAAATTAAAAGAAGGAAAAGAATCTATTTTAGAAGGTGTTCCAAAATCACTTCCAGCCCTAGTAAAAGCAACAAGAATTCAAGACAAAGTAAAAGGAATTGGTTTTGAATGGGACAACAAAGCACAAGTGTGGGATAAGGTAGAAGAGGAAATTGCAGAATTAAAGGTAGAAGAGCATGCCGGAGATCAAGACAAAATGGAAGCAGAGTTTGGGGATGTATTATTTTCTTTAATCAATTATGCACGTTGGATTGGCGTGGATCCGGAAATGGCGTTAGCTAGGACCAATAAAAAATTTATCAATCGATTTCAATGGATGGAAAAATCAGTTAAAAAAGATGGTTTAAATTTAGGGGAAATGGACTTAAAAGAAATGGATGTTTATTGGGAGGCTGCTAAAAAAGAAAAAAATGAATCTTAAATTTATGGAATTGTCTTTTTAATTGCATCTATTCCATAACCACGGATTATAAAAACGCACTATGTTATTAGGCTTGTTTTACAAAAAACGACTCAAAGCTTTATCAGATGAAGACTTAATAGAAGCGTATGCTCAAAATCCATCCTCAAAAATTATAGGTGAAATTTTTGAAAGGTATGGCAAGATGTTGTTTGGTGTAAATTTAAAATATTTAAAAAATAAAGAAAATGCCGAAGATATTTTAATGCAAACTTTTGAAAAACTACCTTTTAAATTAGCCAAATCAGAAGTCGCAAACCTAAGAAACTGGTTATACACCATGGCGAAAAATGATTGTTTACAATTCATTAGAAAAAAAAACCCTACCCAAGAAATAGCAAATACCTTAATGGTATTACCCAGTGAAGCGAAGGCTGAATTAGAGGCGGTTTATTTATTGGAAGCCAAATTAAGTCAGTTAGAAAAGGCCATAGGTTTTTTAAAAAGTGAGCAAAAAGTATGTATTGATTTATTTTATTTAAAAAAAATGAGTTATGATGAAGTGGCCATACAAACCGGTTTTGAGTTAAAGAAAGTAAAGAGTTTTATTCAAAATGGGAAGAGAAATTTAAAATTGATTTTAGCAGAAAAAGATGTCTTTAAACCATAAAAATACACGCATAGCATTGGACCGTTATTTTGGCGGAAAAATGAATACAGCCGAAATGCACGACTTGGAAAAACAGGCCTTATCGGACCCTTTTTTAAAGGATGCTATGGAGGGGTATGAAAACACGCCTGGTGCCTTGTCCTATTTTAATCGAAATATATTGTACAAGCATAAACTGCAATACCATTGGCTAGTCATTTCAATTTTAGCTATTGGTTTTATCATTATGACCACCTTGTATTTTACCAAATCAAGCCCTATTCAGCAACAAAGTACATTTAATGTCCCGAAAATAGAAAAAGAAGTAGAAATGGGCCAACCGGAAAACCAGCTTGAAATGCTGCCTATAGACATTGAAAATTTAGCTGAAATTCATCCCAACCAACAAATAAAAAGTAAAGAATTAGAAAAACAATTCAAAGACAATACCACTTACATTAAAAGGGATAAGTCAAGGCTTGGGGATGAAAAAATAGACATCAAAATTGACCCAGACTTGGTGCAAGAACCACAACCAAAGGTAGTGGCCAAAAAACTTTTTAAACAAAAAGTGTATCCTTATATATTCTTTTATCATTTAGCAGTATTAGATTATTCTACTTATGAAAACCGTGAGAAAATTGTACAAAAAACCACCTATAAACTAAGCGGAATTAGTGCTGCTTTTGAATCAGAAGCCGCCAAAAATAAACCGGAATTAATTGCCGAAACCAAGGGCGTTCCATATTTAGATTATTTAGAAGAAACCATGTATTACTTTTCAAAAAATAAGTATAAATATGCTTTAAAAAGACTAAATATCATTACTGAACAATACAAATTCGATCTGAATGCCATGTTTTACGGTGGACTCTGTTATTTTAACCTGGGAGATTACGAAAAAGCATTGGATGAATTCAATGCTGTTTTAGCATTGAATACCGGTCCATTTAAAGAGGAAGCACAATGGTATAAAGCAAAAACTTTGCTGCGCTTAAATAAAATGCAATCTGCCGAAAAAGTACTATTGGACATTGTTGCAGAAAATGGTTTCTATACAGATCAGGCTTTAGAGCAATTAAAAAAGTAAAGCTATTTGCTTAGGATTTAAAACGCAGTATTTTGTCTACAGCGATATGGTCGGCATAATGTTGGCCGTAATGTGCTATGACGATTTCACCAGAAGGGTTAACCAAAAATTCCGCAGGTAATAAATATCGATCTGCATCTATAATCTCATGCTTATAGCGTGTTCGCATTGCCTTCCAGACCATTTTTGGATAACGAATCAATCGAATCAATGAAAATTTGGAGGACTTGGTAACCCCATAATTTTCAAAAATCAACTTTTTAATATCCGCAACCATGGGAAACGGCGCTTTTTCACTCCCAATAAATTTAAGCATGTTTTCTTTACTGGACGGCCATAGACTAATTATATCTATATCATTAGCTTGAAATTCGTCTATTGCTTCTATCAAATCATGTGTTCTGACGACACAAAAAGGGCAGGATGCATACCGGTGAAAAGAAATAAGGGTCCATTTATCTTGTGCAATAAATGACACATCTTTATTATATATATCCTTGGCATCAAACTGCGGGGCAGTTTCTCCTGATTTTAATTGTTTTATCTTACGCATGAAAAGGTTGGTTGTTATTTACTATTGCTGTGTTTTTATTTATCAGGCTGCTCCTGCATCACCTTCTAATTGTTCTATTGCATACATTAACCTATTTTGAGCACTCCCTTGAGAACCAAAAATAGATCGGACTAATATTCCTTTCGCATCAATAAGTAACCATTGAGGAGTTCCTTCCGATTGAAATTTGTCATATACCTTATGCCCTTCATCTAATAAGATAGGAAAAGGAAGTTCTTTTATGGTAAAGATGCTTTTTATATCTTTTTCCGTCACTTCTTCTGCATTAAAACTACTGTGTATACCTATCACCTGTATATTCTTAAATTGCTTTTGAAATTCATAGGCTAAAGGAATAGCCCTTCCTGTACAACCCAAACATTGGTTATTATAAATAATAATTAATAAATTATGGTTAGCATACGCTTGCAATAAGTCAACTTCATTGCCTTCAAAATTTTTAACCAAAATGGAATCTACTTTTGTATTTTCTACTATCACTTTTATTGGTTTAAATAATTACATTAAAACTGTAATTTGCGGTAAAAATAAAGAAAATGATGCGATAAAACACTGGGAAATTGTTTAGACGTATGTAAAAATCACCTATTAAAAGCATAAGCTGCGAAAAATAAGTATTCGATTCTTTCCAAAAACCAATTTCTAGGTTAATCTTTACTTACGGTAAAGAGAAATTTTGTTTGAGATACAGATATGCCATAAAATATGATTTGAATTGCCTACCCCTCCAAACAAAGGATGCATTATTTTTAGACTCCTCATTTTTGAACAAAAAAAAGCGGGGTTCACTTTCGTAAACCCCGCCATAAAAAAATCAAACTTAAATTATTGAATCACTAAAGATTTAACTGTCGTTCCATTATCGTTTTTAATTTGGATAAAGTAGATTCCAGCTTTTACATTTTCTAAAGAGATGGTAGTTTTAGATTCGTTAATGTTTCTTGTAAACACCACTTGACCTGCAGCATTTGTAACATTTAAAACGGTATTCTCTGTCACTTCGTTCAATTCGATATTAAAAACACCAATCGAAGGATTTGGATAAATACTAAATGGTGTACTTTCGTTTTCAACACCTAAAGATCCAATTCTAACACATTTTGAAACTTTAGTACAGTTGTCTTTAGTTACTTCACAAGCATAGTCACCATTTACTGAGGCAACAAAAGTCTGTCCTGTTTCACCTGAAATTGCAGCGTTTCCATTGTTACAGTCAATCCATTGGTAGGATGCCCCTGTTTCGTTTGCTTCAATAGTCAAAGCACTTACCAACGTAACAGTTTCATTTACCGTGTTAATTGAAACCAAGTAAGTATTTACACTATCACAACCAGTAACATTTGTAAAAGACTCTATGTGGGTACCATTCGCAGTAAATAGGGTACCATCTGGTGCAGTCCATTCATCACAAGCCTCCACTACAATACTTTGATTTACACTTTCTGCAACCATAAGGTCTACATATAAAATACTATCACAACCATTTACTGAAGTGAAATTCTCTATATAAACACCTGTCGCAGTATATACATTACCTGCATTTGAAGTATAAGATCCACCACAACTAGAAACAAAAATAGTTACACTATTATTATAAAACATGGTTAAGGTAATGGTCATAATACTATCACAACCAACAGCGTTTGTTATCGTATCGTTAAATGTACCACTTTGTGTATGCTGAATACCACTTGGAGAAGTATACACATTACAAGCTGAAGTAGAAAATACATTAACAGAGTTGTTATTGGTTAAATTAATCGTAATCACACTATCACAACCAGCTGCATTTGGTATAGTATCTGAGTAAACACCACTAACGCCATAACTGTTATTCCCTGAAGGTGTCACATAAGTTCCACAAACAACTGGATTAATTGTACTGAAAGTGTTAGTTGTACTCAAGTTAATGGTGATTACACTATCACAACCTAAATGGTTTACAATGGTATCAGAATAAGTTCCTGCATCATGAAATACTGCTCCACTTGGTGCAGTATAATAACCACAGCTCATAGGTGAAATAGTACTATAAGAAGGTCCTGCAGAACAATCAATAATATTAATTGTAAAATCAACCGCTGAACCCCAAGTAAAAGTAACACATGGCAGAGTTGCTCCTACACTTCCACTTTCTTGTTGAATTACCCGCATTCTCGTTTGTCCAATAGTTGCTGTCAATGGTACTGTAAAAGAATAAGACGAAGACAATGGTATAGCAGCTGAAGAAACTGCGGTACTTCCTATTTCCTCTCCTGCGTCATCAAAATCCCCATCTTGATTAAAATCAATCCAAACTTTACCATAACCAGTATAGTTACCACCACAGGTTCCATAAATAATATCTGCTGAATAAGGATTCCCTCTTTCCAAATCGGTACTGTGTGTTGCTGTTAAATCTTCTAAACCAAGAAAACCAGGACACCCCGTGTAAGATATTGTGGAAGAATTTCCAATTAAAGTTACTGATTCAACATTTGAATCCCCCGTACTACTCGGACCCGCCGTGCAATATTGCGCAGAGGCATTTGTTAGTGAAAAAGTAAAACCTATCAAAGCGAAAGATTTTACGAATAAATTGTAAATTTTTTTCATATTTATTTAGTTATAGATTAAGGTTTGCCATTATTAATTCCCTTGTCCCTTTTTAGTTTATTCTTTTAGTTTAATGAAAAGAAAGTTAAAAATAGCTACCTACAAATATTCAAAACAAATCTGTGCTAATTCTGAATCAAATCTGTGTTAAATCTGTGTTATCGATCTATTATTTGTTAAATTCCCAACAAAGACTCTGTTTTATTGTATTTAATGCTAGATTAAAAAAATAAAAAAAAGCTGTTCATATCTACGAACAGCTTTTAAATCATCCTATATTATTATACGAAAACTCTTTAGCTAAATTATTAACCAAACTTTATTTTCTAACAATATGTAATAATAGCCATTCAATCTGTAGCAATTCTGTATCAATACTGTAGAAAATCTGTACTTTATAGCTTGTTTTGTTTAATTTCATACTTTTTTGAAGAATTGGAAGGATAATAATCTAATTATTCAAGCATTCATTTACACGATTTTTTTTTGGATATGAAATGTGATGGTATTACCTAATGATTCCACCTTTACGTGTAGTTTTGATATTTCTGCTATTCTTTCCACGATAGACAATCCAAGTCCTATTGAATTTTCAGTTTTACTACTTTTATAAAAACGCTTAAAAACATTTGTCACCTCTACATTTTCGAAGGTTGTATTTTTTATAGCGATAGATTCACGTTCAGAAACTATTTCAATTTTACCATTTTGAAAATTATGCTTAATAGCATTAGACAATAAATTATCCACTAAAATAGATAGTAAATAAAGGTCCATACTATGTTTAAAATCTTGTTTTACCAGCACAGAAATCGCAATATTTTTTTGTTTGATTAACAAATCAAGTTCTCCAATTTCTTTCAACATCAAATCTGTAACATTGACCACTTCTAATTTGTTAAATTCTAAATTATCAATTTTCGTCAACAGCAATAATTTTTCTGTCAACAAGGAAACCCTATTTGCTGCTTGGTACACCTTATATATCCTTTTACGCACCCTATTCGGCAGATCGTCTTGCATGATCTCCTCGATTTCAAGTCTAATAATGGCTAATGGCGTTTGGGTTTCGTGCGCTGCATTTTCAGCGTATTCTTTTAAACTTAAATAGTCCGACAATATTTTATTAGTCATAAAATTCAACTCCTTATTAAGCATATTAAATTCGTCCACATCTGATGGATCAAATTTTGGAAACGTTTCATCACCTAGGGATATTTTTTTTAATTTATCGATACTATTGAAAAAAGGTTGCCATATTTTGTTTTGCATTTTCCAGAAGAATATTTGAAAAATAATAGCCGAAAAAACAATAAATATTAGTATCACAGTTACCATCACATACACCATATGCTTTCTTTCAACAAGAGATTGTTTTACATAAATTAAATAATGGATGCCATTAATTTTTTTAATGGTTGTTAGTGTTCTAAACTCTCTATTTTTGTTCAAAAAGGGATCAAGTATCACTTCATTTTTCACACTTTGAGAAATTGCTATAGAATCTGACACGACCCTAAACCCGGCAAATGGACTTATTTTATAAGATAGGTAACCATTTTCTATTAAGTTGGCTATTTTACTTTCATCTAACATTAATTTTTTATCAATTTCTCTCTCCAAGAAAAAATTAAAGCTAAAATACATGATTAATAAAGCAAATGGCGCTGCAGTTAGTGTAATGATAAACTGAATATTAGTTACCTTTCTATTCAGTTTCATTCACTAATAAATTTATATCCCATGCCATACACACTTTTAATATAGTTTTTGCCACTTAACCCTTCTATTTTTTTGCGTAAATTTTTGATGTGGGTATATATGAGGTCAAAATTACCCATTAAATCTGATTGACTTTCCCACAGATGATTCGATATGGACTCCTTAGATAAAACTCTTCTTTGGTTATTGATAAAGTAAACCAGTAATTGAAATTCTTTTTGTGTAAGTGGTAATTCTATTTCATTTACAGTCACCGATTGTTCATCTAGGTTAATATAAATTTCTTTGAATTTTAAGCCGTTGCTTTCTCTACCTTGCCTTCTTCTATAAATGGCTTTAATTCTTGAATTAAGCTCTGCAATATGAAAGGGTTTGGTCATATAATCATCCGCTCCTAAATCTAATCCTAGTAATTTGTCATCCAAAGAGTTTTTAGCGGATAAAATAAGGATACCCAAATCTTTTTGATTTGTCTTCATGACTTTAATCAAATCGAGACCATTTCCATCAGGTAAACCACTGTCTAATATAACAAAGTCAAATTTATGATCAATCAATTTATCTTCTGCATCAAACTTATTTTTTGCCACTTGTACTTGGAAACCTTCTTCTGTAAAAAAAACGCGCATGGACTCCTGTAAATCCATTTCATCCTCTACAATTAAAATACTTCTATTTTCGTAGTCCACCATTAATTTACCGTTATATTTTTTCCTTTGTTATCTTTTTAAAGATAACAATATAACACCAAAAAGAGCGACCACCTATCAAGGAAATCGCTCTTTTATAAATCAATTTATTAAAAATCTTAAAGATTAGTTCGCATAGGCGTTTTAAAAATTTTATACAGCCAAATTTTAAATTGAAAGAATAATAAATACATGGCAGGAATAACTACTAAAGTTAAGAAGGTGGCAAATGTCAAACCAAAAATAATGGTAGTAGACATTGGACCAAAAAAGTTATTGTTATCACCACCAAAGTAGATATCTGGATCATAATTATGCAAAAAGCCTGCAAAATCAATATTAAATCCAGTAGCTAGAGGAACTAAGCCTAAAACTGTAGTAATAGCGGTTAACAAAACAGGTCTTAATCTCGTCTTTCCTGCTTCAATAATTGCTTTAGTTACATCAGCTTTTGAAAGGGATTCAAATTCACCTAACCCCAATTCCTCTCTTTTTTCTACCCTTAACAAGTTGGTATAATCAATTAATACAATGGCATTATTTACCACTACCCCTGCAAGGGATATGATACCAATCATGGTCATCATAATAACAAATTCTAATTGGAAAATTACCTCTCCTAACAATACCCCGATTAAACTAAACACTACTGCAAATAAAATAATTACTGGTGTTGAGAAAGAGTTAAACTGTCCAACAATTACAATTAAAATTAAGAAGACAGCAATTAACAATGCTTTTGATAAAAAGGCCATTTGTTCTGCTTGTTCTTCTTGTTGCCCTGTAAATTTATAGCTTACACCATCAGAGATCAATCCTTCTGTTTCAAAGTCAGCCAATAAACCTTTCAATTCATTCACCACTTCCGTATCATTAAAACCTGGATCAACATTTGAGGTAATGGTTACAATTGGCACTAAATCTTTATGAATAACCTGACTATAAGTATTAGTTGGTGTAGGATTTGCTACCAAAGAACGAATTGGTATTCTCAACATTTGCCCTTTATTATTTCTAAAAATCAATTTTTGATCTAAAAGCGCATCTATATTATCTCTTCCTTCTTCATCAAACCTCAAGTTAATATCATAAGTTTCATCTCCTTCTTTAAAAGTAGAAATGTCTTTACCAAAAAGGGAAGTTCGAATAGCCATTGCAATTTGACCAGTAGAAGTATTAAATAACCTTGCTTTATCCCGGTCTATTTTAATTTTCAATTCTGGCTTTCCTGTCTCTACATCCATAGAAAGTTTTTCAACCCCTGAAACATTCTTTCTTTCTAAGAAAGTTTGAATTTTCATTGCTTCGGCAATAATTTCATTGTATTTTTTTTCACCAGTAACTTCAATTGAAATAGCGGAACCAGAAGGTGGTCCATTTTCATTTTTAGCAACGGTTATTTTTACATCCGCAGGGAATTTATGTCTTAAACCTTCTGTTATTTTTTTCAATAAATCAGAGGTATTGTATTCACCACGATTTTTAAACTCTGCAAAATTCACAGAAACCCTAGCTTTATGAGGTGTATTCCCCATAGAAATACCACGGCTTGGATCACTTGCGCCATCCCCTACTTGGGCAATTACAGATTGAACGATATGTTGGAAATGAGGCATACCAACAGTATCTTTTATCTCATCCGGCAATATTTCATTCATGATTATTTTTTCTACCTCCGTCGTGATACGGTTTGTTTCTTTGATATCGGTCCCAATAGGCATTTCAATAAATACATTGGCATAATTAGGTTCACTTTCCGGAAAGAACAATACTTTGGGAGGGAAAATAGACAAAAGAATACCAGAAAATATAAGGAGGAAAAAAGTGCCAATGAACACCCATAAAGCCCTTCTCTTTTTAATTGCTGCTGTTAACATTCTTTCATAAGCACTTTCTAATATTGGTAAAAATTTATTTTGAAACCAAGTAGCTGCAGGACTTAGGAAAAAGTGATTGAACATCACAAACAAACCAGCAAAAATTAATACGTTCGCTAAAAATAAACTTACGGTAAAAAATAATATACCGAGTAAGATTAAAATACCACCTACAATTACAGTTCTTTTGTGCGACTTGCCTTCATTATCCGATTCAAGTTTCATCCAAACAGCAGTAAAAACAGGATTAATTACCAAGGCAACAAAAAGAGATGAACCTAAGACGATAATTAAAGTAATGGGTAAATATTTCATGAATTCCCCCATGATACCAGGCCAAAATGCCAAAGGAATAAACGCGGCTAAGGTAGTAGCTGTAGAAGCAATAATAGGCCAAGCAACTTCACCTACCCCATATTTTGCAGCTTTAAAAGAATCCATTCCATCATCCATCAAACGATAAATATTTTCCACCACTACAATTCCATTATCGACCAACATTCCTAAGGCCAATACCATAGCAAACAATACCATGGTGTTTAAGGTAATCCCCATTCCATTTAATATCATAAAAGACAATAACATAGACAATGGGATAGCTACGCCAACAAATAAGGCATTTCTAATTCCTAAAAAGAACAATAACACGCCTACTACCAATAGAATACCAAAGTATATTGAATTTTCCAAGTTGGAAACCATTTCTCTAGTTTTATCCGACTGGTCATTAGTTACTGAAATTTTAATATCCGAAGGAATTACTTTTTCAATTTTTAAATTTGCTAAAATCTCCATGATTTTATCAGAAGCATCTAATAAGTTCTCTCCACCTCTTTTCTTTACATCTAGCATTACAACGGTTCTACCGTATTCTCTCGCATAAGAAGATGTATCAGAATCTGCAAAAGAAACCTTGGCCACATCTTTTAAATAAATAGGCTTATAATCGTCTTGCTTAATGATGATATTTTCAATTTCTTGGGCAGACTTGAACTCCCCTTCAATTTGAATGGTTCTTTTGGTATTGCCGTCTTGCATTTCACCACCAGACATGGTAATATTTTCTCCGTTGATGGCATTTTCAACAGTCGTAAAAGATACATCAACAGCTTCGGCCTTATAACGGTCCAATTCAATTTTCATTTCTTTTTCCTGAACACCACGAATATCTACTTCAGAAATTTCGGTCAAATCTTCAATTTTTTCCTCAATAACTTCACCATAATCTTTTAATTGCTCCGTAGAATAATCCCCAGAAAGATTAATATTCATGATCGCCATTTGAGACATATCCAATTCAAAAATATTCGGCTCGACGGGTAAATCGGAAGGAAATTCTTTTTTAGCCCTAGCTTTATCTACTGCATCTTTTACATCTTGTAAGGCATCTTTTGCCGTAACATTAAAGTTGAACTTGGTAGATATAGTAACATAACCGTTGATAGAAGTTGAAGTAATCTCATCTACATCATCAATAGAATTTAGTTCCTTTTCAATTGGGTCGGCAATTTTATCTGCAATAATCTCAGGGGAGTTACCTGGATAGGCAATACCTACATATATTTCTGGGATTTGTAATTCAGGAAAGTTTTCTTTTGGCATGCTTGTATAAGCACCAATACCTGCTACAAAAATTATAAAGGATAATAAATAGACCGTTTTTCTATTATTTACAGCCCAAGTAGTTAATCCAAATTGTTTTTTATCTTTCTTTTCTTCCATTGTGGTGGTTGCTTACTGTAATTTAACTTTATCTTTTTCTGTAATACCTTTACCTCCAGCTAACACAATTCTTGAATTCTCTTCAATTGAATTTTTTTCTTTTGCTTCAATCGCTGCTTGGCCTTTATAAGAAGATAATATATGGATATATACCTTTTTTACGCTGTAGAAATCACCATCACTAGCAGTCAAAACGTATACATAATTATTATTTTCAGTATCTTGAAGAATGGCATTTTTAGAGACCACCAAAGCAGAATCTAATTTAAAATCTGTAATATTCAACTTCACCAATTGATTTGGTAATAACAGTTTTTCTCCAGTATTTTTCAACTTTACCTGAACCCTAAACGTCCTGTTTACTTCATCAATATAATTACCAATATAACTAATATTAGAATTTATACTGTAGTTTTTATAGTTTGGAAAACTAATACCGACAGGTGTCCCCACCTCTATGGTTCCCAAATAATTTTCAGAAACAGAAGCCGTAATTCTCATGTCCGTATTATTCACTAAACGAATAAGCGGTGAAGCAGGAGAGGCCATTTCTCCAGTATGTGTAAAAATCTGATCTACTATTCCAGAAAACGGTGCACGAACCACTGTTTTTCCTTTTTGTGCCTCCAAACTTCTTAATTTAGAGTTCAAGGAATTTTTTTGATTCTTTGCTTGCTCCAACTCTATTTCGGTACCCAAGCCTTTTTTACTTAATTCTACTTGTTTATTGTACATAAAATTGGCCAATTCCAAGCCTGTTTTCAATTCCGCAATAGAAGTCGAAATAATTTCAGAATCAATAATCACCAATGCTTGTCCTTTAGACACTTTTTGCCCTTCTTTTACATTCACTTTTTTGATCACACCATTTGCTTCTGCATTCAGCATCACATTTTGATCCGTTTCCACTTCTCCTTGAATTTCTACTTTATGGCTGAATTTTTCTTTTCGAACAGACTCCGTAGTCACCAATAAGATTACTTCTTTTTTAGTAGTATCTGCCGCTGCTATTTGTTCATTGACAATGGAAAGATTTGCTTTTAAGGAGTCCCGTTTTGATATTAAATCAGTCAGCACAGGATTTTCACTTGATGAAGTGCCGCAGGCAGCCATTACAATAATTAAGCCTGTTAAAATGATAATTTGTTTCATTGTTGTATAGTTAATGGTAATTGTATTTATTGATTATATAATTTATCCAATTGAATTTTATAATTTAACATCTCCATGATGGCAGCTATATAATTTCCTTCGGCTTGTAATAATTGATTTTGTTTTTGGGTAACATCTAAAGCAGAAACTGCCCCTACTTCTTTTCTTTCTAAAGATTTTTGGTAAATGTTTTGCGCTAAAGACACATTTTGCTCTTCTAAATGCATTTTTTCATAAGCATTAATAAACATGGCTTTTAGCTGCAATTCTTGAAATTCAAGGCCTCTTTTTAATTGTTCTATACTGTTTTGATCTTGTTGAATTTTTATTTCTGCTTGTTGCACTTTCATCACTTTTTGACCACTTGTAGTAATTGGTACGGTAACCCCAATCCCCCATACTGTGGTAGGATACCAAGCCTTGTCTTGGAAAAAATCAAATTCACTTCTATAGGCATTTTGCGCATGTGATAAAAACGCATATGCAGAAGGTAAGTATTTCGCTTTTTCATTTTTTAAACTATATTCATCTAATGTTTTTTGTTGGTTCACCATTTGAAAATCAAAATTATTTTCAATGTTAAAACTTTGAAGTGCCGGATTATTGGATTCAATTTCTTTTAAAACTTCTTCAAAATTTTGTGAAAGTGAAATCGTTTCTTTCATGCTTATACCTAGTTGTAATTTCAACATGTTTTTAGCAATTAGCAATTGATTTTTAGCATTCTTGAGGTTCAATTCCATTCTATTAAAAGTAATTTCAAATTGATCTAAATCTTCTTTTAATAAAAAGCCTGCTTCATAATAACCTTGCGATTGGTCCCAAAGTTTTTTTGTAGTTAAAGCAATAGAATCTAAAAGGTCGACATTCTGTTGCGCAATTAAAATATTGTAATATGCTTCACGGACTAATGCTTTAGTATCTTGCTGTGATTTTAAAAAAGCAGTCTCCGATATTTTTTTATAGAACTTCGTAAATTGTAAGCCTACAATATAGGACCCATCAAACAACAATTGATTCACGCTTAACGTAGCACTGGTTGAAAATTCTTGTCCCATTTTGAATTCCATTACAGAACCTGCAGGTGCAGCGGGATTGAACAAACTTGCATCTACAACCGTTACAGGAATATCAATTAATTGCTGGAATTGACCTTCCAATTGTGCTTGGGGTAATCCAATGGCAATGGTTTCCCAAATCTTTTTTTCCGCAGCCAATACATCTAAATCAGCATTTTTAATATTTTCATTGTGTTCCAAAGCATACGCTTCAGCTTCCACAAGGCTAAATGATTTTTCTCCTTCTTGGCCAATCACCTGAAAACAGCTCATGGAAAAAACTAGAAATATTTTAATTGCATTTTTCATAATTATAAATCGTACTTTTTTGTTTTTATTAAATCTTGTAGATATATCAATCCTTTTTTACTTGAAATCCCACGAATATGATAGCGGAAAAATTCGGAATGCACCGTTGAATAGCTAAATTCATTAGCAGGGAACACTTCTCCATTAAAAAGATAAAACACATGAGAAACGTACATCCTTGCCATTATCTCATTATCAATATTTTGTCGGTACAATCCTTGCTCTTTACCCATGGTAAGATTTTCAATCACCGACTTCATAATGAATTCATTGGTACTTTTATTAAACTCAGTAAAAACCTTTGTGTGGTACTTTTGTAAATCAAAAAATATGGAAGGATGAATTGTTTTTAATCTATTACTCACCACGCGACTCATTTCTAAAAATTCATCTATTGCGTTTTCTGCGTTGTCACGAATACTGCAAATGTCTTTTACTTCAGCTTCATGTCCTAATCGAATACAAGAAGTAACCAGGTCATTTTTATCTTTTACAAAAGTATAAATTGTTTTTTTTGACATACCCAATTGCCTAGCCATTTCATCCATGGTTACACTTTTGATGCCGTACTTCATAAATACATTGGAAGCAGCCAATAAAAAATCTGCTTTTTTATCATTCATGGCGCAAAGGTAACTACATTTTTCATATTGGAAACATTTTTTGTGTAAATTGTTTCCGGTGAGAGCAAAAAATAAGCTACTAACTAATAATCAGTAGCTTATTTTTAAATAAAAATAATTTTATTGGTTTAGAGACTCTTGTAGTTCAATCATTTTAAGACAAGCTACAGCAGCTTCTACCCCTTTATTACCATGTTTACCGCCAGAACGATCAATAGCTTGCTGTAAGTTATTGTCGGTTAATACACAAAAAATAACCGGTAAGTTATGCTTAAGTGCTACATCTTTCACACCTTGTGCTGCTGCTTCACAGACAAAGTCAAAATGCTTAGTTTCTCCTTGAATTACAGACCCTATAGTAATGATACCATCTACCTCGGTATAATTAGCCATAAACTGTGCTGCGGTTGGTAATTCAAAAGTCCCTGGTATATATTTTACTAAAATATTATTAGCCAAAACACCATTTTCAAGTAAAGCTTCTTCTGCTCCTTTCAATAGGTTACCAGTAATGTTATGGTTCCATTCAGAAACAACAATGCCGATTTTATAATCGGCACCATCAGGAATATTATCCTTATCGTATTCTGATAAATTTTTTAAGGCTGTTGCCATTATTTTAAGAGTTAGTTCTACCGATATACTTATCTATGTCGCTTGCCACTTCAGAATTTGCATATTCAGTTTTTATTTTGGTATACAATTTATTTGCTTTTGAAGTTTCGCCTAATTCTTCTAAAGCTAAACCAGCTTTTTTCAAAAACATAGGAGAAGTAAATTCATTAGCCTCACGGTTAGCTGCGTTTTGAAAATACTTGGCTGCTTTTTTATATTCCCCAAGTTCTACATAACAATCGCCTTGTAAACCAATACATAGGTTACCGATCATTACATCCTCAAAACTACAGTTATCTAAATAATCAAGTGCTGTTTCAAACTCACCATTTTCCATGCTCATAATTCCCATGGCATAATTAGAAATATCTCCACCTGAAGTACCTTTATACTTATCTGCAATGTATTCCATTCCAGAAAAGTTTTCAGTACCGTCAATAGCTATTTGTGTAGAATCATTTTCAAAAGCATAAAAAGCATTCCAAATTTCTTCTTGAGAAGCAACCTCTGCAGGTTCTTTAATAAATTTTAAATAACCAATATACCCTACCAACACAGCTAAGATAGCTCCGCTCAATAAAATAATTGTCTTTCTATTTCTATCTAAAAAGTTTTCCGTTGTTGTCAAATCTTCTGACACTTCTTTAACTTTTGCTCTTGTATTATTTTTTTTCTTTGCCATTTCAATTTTTTAAACGCTCGCAAAAATAATTTTTTTTATTGTTATATCATAGTAATTCTCCAATTTTAGCTATTATTTTTGCCAACTATGATTAAAATTGTAAAAGATAAAGTAATTTATTATGTGCTTACCCTCATTTTTATTGCTATTTTATTCAGTATTGCAGCATATACTAAAAGAACTAATTTCATTTTATTTATCACCCAATATGCTGTACTTTTTGGTATATTCTGGATGGTACTCGCCAAAAATTCAAGTATCAAGCAAATTTTAATTGTCGGTTTACTCGCTAGAGTCACCCTTTTATTTATATCCCCGGAATTATCCAATGACTTTTATCGGTTTATATGGGATGGTGAATTACTGCTCCAAGGGACCAACCCTTATCAATACACCCCAAATGAATTAATTTCATACGGTGCTTTTTTAAGTAATGACTATTATCTATCCCTTTATCACGGGATGGGGGAATTATCGCAAGCTAACTATTCTTGTTATCCGGTATTAAATCAATTCTTTTTTGCAATTGCGGCTTTATTTTCAGATAATTTGAGCATAAATTTAGTGGTCTTAAAGCTTATTATTATCCTCGGTGACCTAGGCGTTTTCTTTTTTGGTATCAAAATATTAAAAATATTAGGACAAGCACAAAACAAAATAGCATGGTATTTTGTAAATCCATTTATCCTTTTAGAATTTTCGGGGAACCTTCATTTTGAAGGAGTAATGCTATGTTTCATTCTTGGTTTTATTTATTATATATTAAAAAATAACTGGATTATTGCCGGCTTATTTTTAGGCTTGGCCATTCATATCAAATTGATTCCTTTACTATTTATCCCATTTGTCTATAAAAAATTAAAGTGGCGCAACAGTGTTGGCTTTACGGCTGTCGTGATACTCGTTGTTTTGCTTTTTGCTGGCATTTTATTAGATGCACAAAACATTGGGCACTTTTTGTCTAGTTTACAACTATATTTTAAAAGTTTTCAATTTAACGCAAGTGTTTTTGCTTGGGTAAACCTTGCCTATTCTGAATATATTGGATGGGATACCACACAAATAGTTGGACCACTTTTAAGTAAGATAGCAATAGGCGGGATTTTACTCCTAGGCCTATTAAAAGCCGATAAAAAGCCCAATGATTTTATCATTGCTATTTTATTCGCGCTAACCATTTACTATGTATTTGCAACCACTGTTCACCCATGGTACATTAGTTTAGTCCTTACTTTTTCTATGTTTACCAATTATAAATTTGGGGTACTTTGGAGTGCTTTGGTGATGTTTTCGTACTTGGCCTATGCCCATGCCGACTTTTCAGAAAACATACTATTAAATAGTCTCCTGTACTTGGCCCTTTTTATTTACATAGGAATAGAAATAAAAAATAACAGCAGTAAAAAAGACATTAAAATTCAATGGAAAGATTTTATGGGAATTTCTACTAAAGATTAACCAAGGTTATTTTTGTTCTTTACTGATTCTTGTATCTTTGTAAAAAAAATAGCATGCAAGTAGATATTTTAGCATTTGGCGCTCACCCGGACGACGTTGAAATTTCAGCCTCCGGTACCATTATCAAACACATTGAAATGGGAAAGACAGTCGCAATTGTAGATTTAACCCAAGGGGAGTTAGGTTCTCGAGGAACCATTGAAACTAGGTATGCAGAAGCTGCGGCTGCCATCAAAATATTAGGAGTACACGCCAGAGAAAATTTAAAAATGGCAGATGGTTTTTTTACAATATCGGAAGAAAACAAGTTAAAAATAGTAGAACAAATTAGAAGATTCCAACCGAAAATTGTGCTAGCCAATGCAATTTCTGATCGTCACCCTGACCATGGAAGAGCTTCTCAACTGGTTAGAGAAGCCTGTTTTTTAGCGGGACTAAAGCAAATAAAAACGAGTTGGGAAGGAAAAGAACAAAAGCAATGGCGTCCGAAATCCGTCTACTTTTATATACAAGACCGCTACATTAAACCTGATTTCATTGTTGATATTTCGGAGCAAGTAGAAAAAAAAATAGCCAGTATTCGTGCTTATAAAACCCAATTTTTTAATCCAGATTCTACTGCACCACTTACGCCTATATCGGGAGAAGATTTCTTCGATTTTTTAAGAGGAAGATGGAAAGAGTTTGGAAGAACTATAGGTACAAGCTACGGAGAAGGTTTTACTGTTGAAAGAACCCCTGGTGTAAACGATATAACAGAATTAGTATAGTGAGTGAATTAATAAATAAAGACCAAGCATACGTTTGGCACCCTTTTACGCAAGTCCAAACTTCTCGTCCACCCCTTCCTATTGTCAGCGCGAAAGACGCCTTATTGTTTGCCGAAGATGGTAAGCAATATATAGACTGTAATTCGGCTTGGTGGACTATTTTGCATGGACATGGCAACGCGCACATAGGCCAAGCGATTAGTGCGCAATATCAAACCTTAGATCACACTGTTTTCGCAGGAGTAACGCATCCAAAAGCTGCAGAAGTAGCAGAAAGAATTGTACAGCTACTACCCCGTAATTTTGAAAAAGTTTTCTATTCCGATAATGGCTCCACGGCGACGGAAGTTGCGATAAAAATGTCATTGCAATATTGGTACAATAAGGGCAACGCAAAAAGTAAGTTTCTAGCCATAGAAGGTGCTTATCACGGCGATACATTTGGCGCAATGAGTGTAGGAGAACGTGATTTGTTTAACGCGCCATTCGAACACTTGTTTTTTGATGTCGATTACTTGCCTTTTCCGACTGCGGAAAATTGGGAAGTCGTTAAGGCACAAGCAGCAGCACTACTCGCTACCAATGAATATGCTGGTTTTATTTTTGAACCACTTGTTCAAGGCGCTTCAGGTATGAAAATGTACGATAAAAATTGGTTAAATGAACTCATTGGAATTGCAAAGCAAAATGCTGTATTGACTATTGCTGATGAAGTGATGACAGGTTTTTATAGACTGGGCACTCTTTTCGCTATTGATCAAGTTGAAAATAAACCAGACATCATTTGTTTCTCAAAAGGAATCACAGGTGGGGTATTACCGGTAGGATTAACCGTGACCTCCAATGAAATCCATGATGTATTTTTATCCGATAAATTTGCCCGCGGATTTTTACACGGCCATTCCTTTACCGGAAATCCAATTATCTGTGCCGCTATTGCTGCCTCTCTAGATCTATTAGCGCTTCCAGAAACCAAAGACAAAATAGCTAGTATTTGTAATTGGCAAAAAGGATATGCCGAAAAGTTTAAAAACCACCCCAAACTTAAAGATGTCAGACTGGCTGGCACCATTTTAGCGTTTGAAATTAAAGTAAAAGATAAAGGATCCTATTTTTCTGATATCCGAAATATAGCCTATCATTATTTTATTGATCACGGCATGTTGATTCGTCCATTAGGCAATGTATTTTTCATCAACGCGCCTTATTGCACAACAAAAGAGCAGTTCGACGAAATCTATACCGTGGTTGAATCATTCTTAGATCAACTGCCTTAAGCATTTCTTCTGAACCTGCGATAAAACACATCTGCCAAGGTAAGTAACGTGAGCATACAAGATATAATCGCAAACAACCTTATCGATAGTTTAAAGTCCGTAAAACTTAATTCTGGCAGACTAAAACCAATAGGTGTTGCTGCAGCGGTTTGTATGTCAACCCAAAAACCAATGACAAAAACCAGCGCTGCAATCCCAATAACCCAGTACCAAGCCTTTTTAGCGATCAAAGGTTTAACTACCTTTTTTTGTGCAGCTAGCACTTCTATATTACGCATCACACGTTCAGAAAAATCTTTCGGAACCTCTATGGAAAAGAAATCTTCTTGCACGGTATTTTTTATGGGGTCTTTCTCTACATCCATCTCCTAATTCTTTATTAAATTAATTGCCTCATCTTTTAACAAAGCATTTAAAATTCCCAACATTTTTTTTCTAATTCTTAATATACTCACCTTAATATTCGACAAGGACATTCCGGTAATCTCTGCTACTTCTTTATTGCTTAACTCCTCTAAATAGTACAAAGTGATTAACTCACGCTCAATAGGTTTTAAATACTTCATGGCTGACTTAATATAATACTTTTGGTCATCCGCATTCAAGGTGTGCAAAGTCGATTCGTCTACATCAGCAATCCATGCTTCGTGGATGGGCACTTGGAGCATTTTCTTTTTTCTTAAATGATTGATTGCAGTAAAGTAGGCAATCTTATAAATCCATGTCGAAAATTTTGATTTGCCTTCAAATAACTTAATCGATTTAAACGCTTTTACAAATACATCTTGAGCAAGTTCTTCGGTATCTTCTAAAGAATCAACCATTCGATAAATGACCGCAAAAACCATTTTTTGATGTAATTTAATCAATTGGCTAAAGGCAGCTACATCTCCGGATTTTATATTTGATATCAGTTCACTTTCCGCTATCACCCTCAATCTTCCTCTTGGTTAATCCCTAATTTCCTTTCAATAAAATAAGCACTCACCAAAGCGATTCCGCCAAAGAGAAAACCGAATACCAATCCCATGGTTTGCGATTTCATAATATCTATGTAAATTGCAAGTAAATTACCTACAAAAATTCCGAGTGGCACCAATAAAAAAAGTAAACCCGTTCGAATTTTAGAGTGAGACCATTCCTTTTTTTTATCGGGATTCATTCCTGCCTCTATCATGGCCATTTCTTTTCTGTGATGTGAAGTAACCCCTAAATAAACAATTCCAAAAATCATGGCAAAGGCCGCTAATGGAATAATAATTTCTACTGCTTGATACATGTCATAAATTTTATTAGTTATACTACATTAGTCACACTAAAAGTAGATCAGGTTACAATTTAAGCTAAAAAAAATAAAAATAATATATTTGAGCGTACCATCTTATAGCTTGGCAAGCATTTAAAACTTTTGCGGGATCTAATCGATACTTAAATACTATGGCTAATAGACTTACATCATGTCTATTTTATGTAAATTTGTAAGACTAAAATATTGCTTATGGTGTTATCTAAACGAATTTTTAATCGCAACATTTCCATCATAGGAATTCCATTAATTTTATTTGCCAGCTTAATTTTTATAGCCAAATTCATATCCCAGTCCAATCAAACCCTTCTAAGCTCAGCTATCACCATTGATTTATTGCTGACTGTACCTATCGTCTACTTTTTACTCATCCGCAAATCCAACATACCCAAAACCACAGTTGTCCCCGTACTTATCATTGGATTAGTGATTGGTTCACAAATTATTCCGATTGAAGAACAATCACTACTCCATACATTTAAAACATGGGGTCTACCACTGGTTGAATTATTTGTTTTCTCTTATATTTTCATTAAAATAAGAAAGGCAACACGAGCATACAAAGTTCAACAAGAAAGGCAAACTGATTTTTACGAAATATTAAAAGAAACATGTGCTGAAATAGTCCCCACCAAACTGGTTCCTTTTTTAGCCACTGAAATCGCGGTATTTTATTACGGATTTTACAAGTGGAAGAAAACGCCTTTACAAGCAAATGAATTTTCAGTACACAAAAACACGAGTACAGTTATTGTGATGTGTGTGGTATTATTTCTGGTTGGCATTGAAACTTTTGCATTACACCTCCTGCTCAACAGTTGGCATCCAATTTTTGCTTGGATACTCACGGGGCTTAGTATTTACAGTGCTTTTCAAATAATTGGCTTCATGAAATCTATCCTTCACCGATCAATTGTAATCGATCAACGGCATTTAAAGTTGAGATTTGGTATGATGAGTGAAATGAAAATAGACTTTCAGGACATTGCGCGTGTGGAGCTATCAAATAAACAACTTGAAAAAAGTGCTACAGACAGGATGCTTTCTCCTATGGGAGACTTGGAAGGTCAAAACATGTTGATTACTTTTAAAAAACACCAAGAACTTAAACAGCTCTACGGCTTTCACAAGTCGATAATCACTGTTGGCTTACATGTAGACAACCCGATAGCATTACACCAAGCCCTGATGATCAAAATGGCGGAAAAATAGGCATAAAAAAACCCTGACCGAAGTCAAGGTTTATCTATATATTTTTTATGAAATTAGTTTACAATCTTATTGTATTCTTTCATGAAGTTTTTATCTTCTTCATACAATTGTTTCACTTTACCTAAAATTGCTTTAGCCTCTGAAGTTTCTTCCATCACTACTAATGTTTTAGCATATTGGATGATACCGAATTTAAATACTTCTCTATCAATTTTCTTTTTAGCAGCCTCTTCAATACTATCGTCATCACTCAATACTAAAGAACCAGTATCAAAATTATCCAATAAAGCTAACGCTTCTTTTTGTTCGATTCTAAAACCACTTTTATCTCCTCTTTGGTATTTTGCAACTGCTTTTAAGAAAGCCGTTCCAATTTCTCCTTTTTCAATTTTTTCCATCAATGGTAAAACCCCCATTAATCTTCCATAATCATTTGACTCTACTAAATTTCTAATTTGCTCAAAAACTTCCTTTTTCACTGCTGTAAAATGCGGTAAATTTGCATTATACATAGTTCTATCATCATCATCTTTTTGAATGGCTTTACCAGCATATTTCACGGCATCTTTAAATGCTCTTGGAAATTCTTCTGCTAAATCTCCACCTTTAGATATTTCTAAATTAGCTTTGGATAAATAAAGGTATGGAATGGCATCTTTTCTAGAGTCATCAGCTGTAGTATATTTCTCCGCTTGCTTTAACAATTTTTCCAGATTACCATCTGCAAAGTAAACTATCAAATCATTATACTCAGGTCGTTGTGCGAATGAGAACGTTGTTAGTAAACCAGTTAAATATAATAATAATGTAAATTTTTTCATAATAAATTCGTTTGCTTAGCTTATTTCAAATATAATGCCTAAAAGTAGCAAAATAAAGAAATTAACAGTTTATTAACAAGTATTATTCGTAAAATTTTAACAGTATATTCAAGATATCTATTGCAGCCTTTGAAATTTTTGTTCCAGGTCCAAATATCCCCATTACTCCTTTTTCATATAAAAAATCATAATCTTGCGCAGGAATAACGCCACCAGCAATAACAAGTATATCTTCCCGACCATACTTTTTCAAGGCCTCCAATACTTGCGGCACTAGCGTCTTATGTCCAGCAGCAAGGGAGGATACACCTAAAACATGTACATCATTTTCTATGGCTTGTTTAGCAGCCTCTTCTGGCGTTTGAAATAAAGGACCAATATCGACATCAAATCCAATATCAGCAAAGGAAGTTGCAATAACTTTCGCTCCTCTATCGTGTCCATCTTGGCCCATTTTCGCGACCATAATTCTTGGTCTTCTTCCATCCAACGCTGCAAATTTATCCGCTAACTGTTGGGCTTTAATAAATGCTTTATCATGCATGGCTTCCGTTGAATAAACGCCTGAAATTGATTTAATAGTCGCTTGGTACCTTCCAAATTGTTTTTCCATGGCATCTGAAATTTCTCCCAACGACGCTCGTTCTCGAGCACAATCTATGGCTAATTCGAGTAAATTACCTTCTCCTCGCGATCCTTCTTCTAGTCTTTTTAAAGCCGCCTGAACAGCTTCTTCATCCCTATCCGACTTCATTTTATTCAGCCTTTCAATTTGACCTAAACGAACTTTAGTATTGTCAATTTCTAATATATCTAAAGGGTCTTCTTTTTCGAGTTGGTAACGATTTACACCTACAATAATATCTTTTTCGGCATCAATACGCGCTTGTTTTCTCGCCGCAGCTTCTTCTATTCTCATTTTAGGAACGCCAGACTCGATTGCTTTTGCCATCCCTCCTAATGCTTCTACCTCTTGAATTCTTTCCCAGGCTTTATCCGCAATCTCTTGGGTTAATTTTTCAACATAAAATGAACCTGCCCAAGGGTCAATAAATTTAGTGATTCCAGTTTCTTCTTGAATATAGATCTGTGTATTTCTAGCTATTCTAGCAGAAAAGTCTGTTGGTAAAGCAATGGCTTCATCTAGCGCATTGGTATGTAAAGATTGTGTTCCACCTAATGCGGCAGCCATTGCCTCAATGCAAGTTCTTGCAATATTATTATAAGGGTCTTGTGCTGTTAAACTCCAGCCCGAAGTTTGGCAATGTGTTCTCAGCGACAAGGACTTTTTATTGGCTGGATTAAATTGTTTTACCAACTTGGCCCACAACATTCTTCCTGCTCTCATTTTTGCAATTTCCATAAAGTGGTTCATACCTATGGCCCAGAAAAAAGATAAACGTGGTGCAAATTCATCTACATTCATCCCCGCTTGTATTCCTGCTCGGATATATTCTAACCCATCCGCTAAGGTATAAGCTAATTCTAAATCCGCCGTAGCCCCTGCCTCTTGCATGTGATAGCCAGAAATTGAAATAGAGTTGAACTTCGGCATTTTTTTTGCCGTGAATTCAAAAATATCAGAAATGATGCGCATGGAATGTTTAGGAGGATAGATATACGTATTTCTAACCATAAACTCCTTTAAAATATCATTTTGAATGGTCCCTGCTAATAAGTCAGGGGTAACCCCTTGCTCTTCGGCAGCTATGATATAAAAAGCCAATATTGGAATTACTGCGCCATTCATGGTCATGGAGACTGACATTTTATCTAGTGGAATTTGATCGAACAATATTTTCATGTCCTCTACCGAGTCAATCGCTACACCAGCCTTACCTACATCTCCAACTACCCTTGGGTGATCAGAATCGTACCCTCTATGCGTGGCCAAATCAAAAGCGACAGAAAGACCTTTTTGTCCTGCTGCTAAATTCCTTCTATAAAAAGCATTGGAATCTTCAGCAGTAGAAAATCCAGCATATTGTCGAATCGTCCACGGTCGAATGGCATACATAGTAGAATATGGACCACGCGTATTTGGTGCGATACCAGAAACAAATTCTAAATGCGTAACTTTATCTAAATCAGATGGAATGTATTCTTTTTTTAAAGCAATACCTTCAGCTGTATCAAATATAGCAGTTGCTGGTTGCTGTGCCCCATTTGAAACGCGCTTCTTACTTAATGGCTTAATTTCTTTTCTTTTCATCTTACTTTTCGAATTCATTTTCTAAATTGAATAAATTAAAAGCATTAAAATCCCCTTTCTTGCTCGGTATTTCTTTTTCTGTACGCAACCAATCGACTTCGGTATTTGGGTACTTATTCACCCCCAATAATGTTTGGGTTTTTTCGTTGATAGCTTTGGTATATTTCTCCTTACTTTCCGTTAATAAATCTTGCAAGTAATTTGATCGAATCGCCGCTATAATCCCACCTTTTTGTTCAATTTCCATAAACAATTCCCAGGCATTTTCAATTAATTGATCTGTAATATATTCTACCGCATAAGCTCCTGCAGCTGGATCTACTACTTGATTAGCATAGGATTCTTCTTTTAAAATCAATTGCAGATTTCTTGCCATCCTAGGCGCAAGTATTTCATCATTGTTAGTAACCTTACTATAGGGCGATATTACCAAACTATTTACGCCTCCAAAAACGGCCGACATGGCTTCGGTGGTTTGGCGTAATAAATTATTATGTCGATCATTTTTCGCCATATTTCTATGTGTAGTAACACCCTGTATCCAAGGAGATTTATTAGCATCTAAATCCCACTGCGTTAACAAATGGGCTTGCAACTCTTTTAAGGCTCTAATTTTTGCGATACCTACTACATAATTAGATGCCGTTCCAACCTGTATGGCTATTTTATTTTCAATCCCACTAATAGCTATCCCTTCGTTTGTTAAAGTTTGAAAGTATTCATTTAAACTTGCCATGATAATGGCTAACTCCTGGGTAGCTGTTGCACCAAAATCTGCGAATGCAGCCCCATTCACACAGAGTGTGTGGGCATTTAAAGCTAATAAAGACTGATAAACCAATCCTAAATCCTTGTGGTTATGTTGAAAAATTCCAGTAGACAAACCTTCGGTCAAGAAAGGAACATCTATACTTAATTTCCCCATTTTTTTTCCTGCTATAAAATCAGAAAATGTTTTAACTTGCTGTATATCATGAAAAATAAGATGCAAATAAATATATTCCATCATTACTTGCTGAAAAAGTAGCTCAAAGTCTGTATTTTCACCAAGTTCAATACGCAGCCCATTGCTGCCGACATTCAATGCTTTTAAAATAATCTGATTGGTTACTTTTGAATCCTTGTCTACAAATTCCTCTGTAATAAACCAATCATTATTGTTCTTATCCAGTAAATCTGACTTTGTGTACAACTGTTCTTTAAATTCCTCGGGATGATAATAGCTTTTAGCGTTCAAATCAATTTCCGGCTTAAAATTTAAAGAAGACAGCGGTTTTCCTTTTAAATCTTTTAAAATTTGAGCTTCCCACTCCGACAAAGTAACCGGTTCAAATTCATTAAAAACTACATGGTTAATTTTCATTAGGTTTGTTTTATACTAATTTAAAAATATTCTTTGACAAGTTTTACAATTGTGGATAAAATAGCAACAGAAGCAATAAATCCGGTAATAAATTGTCGCCAAAATGAGTATCCTTGACGAATTCCCCAAAAACCACTTAAGGATGCGATTGCTAACGCAGCTAAAATAACCCAGTAAAACATGGCTTCAAAGTTAAAATTTATTTAGAGGAATGGTAGTATTTCAATCATTCCTTTTTTAATGCCTTTTTTATACTTCCCTTTTTTTATCGCTGGGCGAATGGTATGATCAAGTATTTGTTGCCTTTTCTTTTTAGGGAAAATATCGCTAATTTTTTTACCGACAAATAATCGCACTTCATTTTTTGATTTTGAAACAAAGAGTATCACCGAATTTTCAAAAACAGTTGGTTTTATTTTCCAATGCTTATATAATCGCATCAAATAATCCCTTAAATTGGACTGATCGGCATAATTAGAGACCGTTAAAAGCATTAATGCATGGTTAGTCTGCTTTTGTTTTTTAATAATTTTTTTATTCAAATACCATTCAGAAGCGGGGGGCAACAAGCCCTCATTATCATTCATCAAACCCTGATAATCAGGATAAATACCAGCATGTAAATGAATAGAAAAGAATAATATTAAGCAATATTTAAACATCTTTTTTTAATAAAAAAAACGGTAGGAAACCCACCGTTTTAAATTGATAAATAACCATTAAATTTAATGGAAACTTTTTACTGGGCAAAGTAAAACTGCACAGAATTAGATTTAGTAACAGGGTTTACAATTAATACCGGAATTTTAGCCGAATTAGTAATCATAACTTGTTCATGTTTACCAGTAATAGAGGCAAACAATTGATTTTTTTGTAAATTCATTATCGCAATTAAATCTGCATTTGTTTTTTCAGCAAATTTGATTACCTCCGCATCAAAATCTTTCGAAGATGCAATTTCAGTAGTCACTTGAATATTTCTTTCTGCGAAAAATTTATTTGCAAATATAATATTAGCCTTTACTGTAGTCAGTAAAAATTCATCCGTTTCATCTGGAATAATCACATGTACTCTTGATTTAAAGTACTTGGCCATATTAGCGACAATAGTCAATTTTTGTTTTGTTTCTTTATGTAAATCCAATGGCACCACAATATCGTCGTATCCATTTTCAGAAATTTGATCATTTTGTACAATAATAAAAGGTACCGAAGAGGAAGTAACTACTTTTAAAGCATGTGAACCTGTAATATGTTGCCATCCATGCGCACCATGTGTACCCATAATAATTAGCTCTGCGCCAGTTTCAGAAGCAAAATCTCCAATATCATCAAAAATATTCCCAATTCGGGTATGTTGAACGATTTTAATATTCGCTTTATTCTCAATTTTTTTTACAATTTCCTCTAACTTTTTTCCTGCTTTTGAAATTTCCGTTCTTTTTTCTACTACATGCAATACATGTATATCCGCATTAATAGCAGCAGCAATTACTAGTGCATGTTTTAAAGCTGCATCCGCGACTTCTGTAAAATCATGGGGAACGATTAGAGATTTATGGTCCATAGGTTTAGTTTCTTGGTTTTGATTGTCGCAAATTTAAAAATTATAAATTTACATGGGGTCAAATTAATAAAATATTAACTATAATTTACCTTTTTTCTATTATTTTTTTTCAAATAGGCGTTAGTAAAAATAGCCAATAAAATAATTCCACCACCCAAATAAAACCCTAGGGACATTTTCTCTTGATTGGGATATAAAATTAAGGCGATAATAATGGTATAAATTGGTTCCATATTAATACTCACACTGACTGTAAAAGGGGTGACAAATTCCATTACCCAGACACTTACCAAAAAAGCAAAAGTGGTGCACACTAGGGAAAGAATTAATAGGAACATAAAGCTATCTTTCGACATGACTAAGAGTCCAGTATTCCACTCCTGCATAAACAGTAAACCTATACCCGAAACCATGCATGCCCCTATCATTTCAATTTTTGTAATTTTAAAAGATGAAATTGTTTTAACATATTTACCATTTAAAACCGTAAAAAGGGAGGCCAGAAAAGCCGATATAATGCCAAAGGTAATGCCTAAGACATATTTAAATTCAAAGCCGAAAATGATGACAATACCAACAATAATAAAGAGACTAATCACAATTTCAGAAAAACGAACTTTTCTTTTAAATATAAGCGGTTCTAGAAAAGAGGTAAATAAGGTAGATAAAGTCATACAAACCACACCAATCGAAATGGTACTTACTTTAATGGCAAAGAAGAAAGCAAACCAATGTAAGGCAATCACCCCTCCTATTCCTAGTAATATAAAATATTCCTTTCGGGATAGTTTCCGACTTTTCTTTAGAAACACACCAATTAATAACAAAGATAATGCGGCTATACCTGTGCGATAAAATACAATTTTAAAAGACATGGCAACTTGGTTAATTTCAAAGTTACCATGGTCATTGGTCGGTAAGTGAATAAAATCTCCCAAAATCCCAGTCAAGCCCCAAATAAGGACAATCAGGTTTAAAATGACTTGGTATTTCATTGTATTTTTCAAGGGCACAATGATACTAAAAAAAAAGCGTGCATTGATGAATCAAGCACGCTTTTAAAGTACAATAAATAAACTTATTTTACAGCCGATTTCTTTTCTCTAATCATTTCGACTTTTGACACTGTTTCTTTAATTTCTGTTTCTTTTTTTGCCTTATCTTGATTCCCAGCTTTTATAGCCTCTTCTGCATTGGCAATTTGTTTTTTAGCATCTTTGATGATGTCTTCTTGTTTTTCAAGCTCCTCTTTGATATCCTTCAACTCATCTTCTTTTTCTTTTTGAATTTTTTCGACTTCTTTCGCTTCCTCTTCAATGATATTTTTAGCGGTCGCTACTGCAAAATCGTATAATTTCTTTTCAAAAACCTTATATTCAGTCGGGTGATCTTTAGAATTTACAAAAGCACCCCCCAAGTCGATTTTCACTAAAACATTTACACCACCTTTAGTAAGGGCTTCAATTTTTGCGTAGGCGTCAAAAGTATTATCTCCTATTTCTTTTAATTTACAATCATCTGCAAAATAAACATCTTTAGTCGATAATTTTCCTTTCCACGATTTCATTTCTTCTTTTAGATCCTTGGCAATGGTTTTTTCATCTCCATAAGGAATGGTAACAAAATAGCCGTTTTCTGCTCCGTCTACATCTACTTTTTGTTCTTTGATGGTAATTTGCGCTGATAAGGAAAACCCCATAACAACGAGTAATAAACTGGTAAATAATTTCATAAGATTAGTTTTGTTTTAAAAATACTACTTCACCATTAAAAAACAAAATTTTATTGGTTTTTGTTTTTATTAAAATTTACCATATTATTAATGGTGTCTAACGCTGCTTCATACAATTGATATAAGGAATCTGGCGTATTACTATAGTAAGCCAAGGTACTTTCCATTTGATTCTTATCCAACCCTTTCTCTCTTAAAATTTGATTCGAAGCACTATCTAGTGTTTTTCTGTACACTTTTGGTCTTTTATGCACTTGCTCGTAATAAGCTTCCATTATTTCAAGGTCAATAATCGTTTCAATGAGTAAATCTTTTTCAATTAAATCCGCAGGCGGTAATTCCGTGTTTTTCGAATTACAGCCAAAAAGAAAAACTAAAAGAACCCCCCAGTACCTCATGGTCTATCAAAACTTAAACGTTGTCCAGTTGGACTTTCAATAATAGCATCTTTATCATACACCAAAGCACCATTTACAAAAGTTTTTGCAATACTGTGTGAGAATGTCACCCCTTCAAATGGTGACCAACCGCATTTATATAATAAATTCTCCTTTGTTACGGTCAAGGACTTTTTGGGATCAACAACTACCAAATCCGCAAAATAGCCTTCGCGAATAAAACCACGTTCTTTCACTTGAAAACAAATAGCAGGTGCATGACTCATTTTTTCAATTGCTTGTGTTAAAGACATATTTCCTTCTTTTACCTTTTCAAGAATGGCCAATACCGCATGTTGCACTAAGGGTCCACCAGAAGGCGCCTTAAAATAATTATTATCTTTTTCTACTAAAGTATGCGGTGCATGATCAGTTGCAATGATATCGATTTTATTCGTTCTCAACCCTTCCCAGATTGCCGCTCTATCTTTTGCGCTTTTAACTGCAGGATTCCATTTAATTAATGTTCCTTTCTTATCATAGTCTTCATCTGTAAACCATAAATGATGTACACAAGCTTCTGCAGTAATTTTTTTATCTTTTAAGTCAATAGTATTGTCAAACAAATCCATTTCAATGGCTGTTGACAAATGCAATACATGTAATCTGGTTTGGTATTTTTTCGCTAAATTCACGGCAAGAGAAGAAGAAAGGTAACAAGCCTCTGCGCTTCTTATTTCAGGATGATACTTAATAGGCATATCCTCGCCATATTTCGCTTTATAAATCGCTAAGTTTTTTCGAATCGTTGCTTCATCTTCACAATGGGTGGCGATTAACATATCGCACTTAGAAAAAATATTAGTCAAAGTCTGTTCATTATCTACCAACATATTCCCAGTAGAAGACCCCATAAATACTTTTACCCCGCAAACATTTTGGTGGTTCGTTTTTAATACCTCCTCAATATTATCATTGGAAGCCCCCATAAAAAAGGAGTAGTTTGCCAAGGAGTTTCTATTTGCGATTTGATATTTATCTTCCAGCAATTCTTGTGTCAATGCATTGGGCACAGTATTCGGCATTTCCATAAAACTGGTAATTCCGCCGGCAACTGCTGCTCTAGACTCTGTATAAATCTCTCCTTTATGCGTCAACCCAGGCTCTCTAAAATGCACTTGATCATCAATCATCCCAGGCATTAACCACTTCCCTTCTAAATCTATTACCTCGGCAGTTGGATCACTGATATTAGCAGCAATTTTTTCAATTCTTTCGCCTTGAATTAATAAATCTGCCTGTATGGTTTCACCTTCATTGATGATGGTGGCATTTTTAAGAAGATATTTTGACATTTTTTATATTTTTTTAATCAAACAAAGGTACAAAATATTAAGGTATTTGAAAGATAAATTTTAACTTTGTGGGAAACAATTATCGCATGAAAAATTACCAACATACTGTAAAAGACAGGTTTTTAAAATACGTAACTATTGACACAACAGCTGATCCTAATTCAACGACTTTTCCGAGTTCAATGAAGCAGAAAGATTTGGCAAAAGTTTTGGTGGAAGAGTTAAAAGCAATTGGAATTGATAATGCTGAAATGGATGAATGGGGCTATGTTTTTGCAAGCATTCCAAGTAATTCGCCAAAAAATGACATTCCAAAAATTTGTTTTTGCGCGCACATGGACACCGCACCTGATTGTAGTGGTACAAATGTTAAACCGATTGTACACCCAAAATGGGATGGTACTGATATAATTTTACCAGACGACAACAACCAGATTGTAAGCAGTAAAAAGCATGGCTACTTGGCCGAAAAAATTGGAGACGATATTATTACAGCCAGTGGTTTAACACTTTTGGGTGCTGATGACAAAGCGGGTGTTGCTTGTATTATGGACTATGCGCATTACGTAATGAACAACCCTACTTATTTGCACGGTGACATTAAAATATTATTTACTCCCGACGAAGAAGTTGGAAGAGGCGTTGACCACTTAGACATGGACCGCTTATCTGCTGACTATGGCTATACTTTAGATGGTGGTGCTTTGGGTTCAATTGAAGACGAAAGTTTTTCAGCAGATGCGGTGACTATTGAAATAAATGGCGTGAGTGCACACCCTGGTTATGCTAAAAACAAATTGGTAAATGCATTAAAAGTTGCCAGCGACTTTATCGATCAGTTACCAAAAGATGCATGGAGTCCTGAAACAACAGAAAACAGAGAGGGATTTGTTCACCCCGTTTCTGTAAATGGCATCATGGAAAAAACAACCATTAAATTCATCATCCGAGATCACGTAACCTCCAAATTAGTGGAATACGAAAACAGATTAGAAGGATTATTAAATGATACGGTTGCAAAATACCCAGGAGTAACTGCGACTTTTAAAGCGGTTGAGCAATACAGAAACATGAAAGAAATTATTAAAGAAGTTCCTTTTGTTACTGATTATGCTATTGAAGCAATGGAAAGAGTTGGAGTAACACCAAAACCTGTAATTATTAGAGGAGGAACAGATGGTTCTCGCCTTTCTTTTATGGGCTTACCTTGTCCAAACTTATTTACTGGAGAAATGGCTATTCACTCTAAGCACGAATACGTAAGTGTACAAGACATGGAAAAAGCAGTAAAAACTATGATTGAGATCATTAGTATTTGGGAAGAAAAAGCCTAAATTTTACTCTTAAAATAATTAACACATTTGATAAAAATACCAGTTCTTTTTTGAGCTGGTATTTTTTTATACACGAAGGACTAAGGCGCTTTTGATAAAAACAAAATTTCTTATGTACCTTTGTTTTACTTAAAAGAAATAAGATGAAACATACTATTTTAGTAACAGGTGGAACCGGATACATTGGATCTTGGGTTACCAAAGGATTATTAGAAAATGGGCATACGGTAAGGTTGACTGTTAGAGATAAAAGCAAGCCTGAAAAATTTGCTTTTTTAACTGAAATAGCTAATGATTCACCTGGTACACTTGAGATTTGGGAAGCTGATTTAATGAAAGCAGGAAGCTTTGATGCGCCGGCAAAAGGCGCCGACTTAATTGCACACCTTGCCTCTCCTTTTATTTTAAATGTAAAGGACCCTCAAAGAGATTTAATTGACCCTGCTGTAAAGGGCACCGAAAATGTTTTAAGTGCCGCCAACCACTCTGGCACTGTTAAAAAAGTAGTCCTTACTTCAAGCGTTGCTGCCATACATGGCGACAATGTAGATATGGAAAATATGGGGTTGGAAGAATTTACGGAAGCCCAATTTAACACCTCTAGCTCATTGAACCATCAACCCTACTCTTACTCCAAAGTGATGGCTGAAAAAAGAGCTTGGGAAATAGCCAACGCGCAATCGGATTGGCAATTAGTGGTGATGAACCCTGCTTTTGTCATGGGACCATCCTTAACAACCCAATCAAAATCAGAAAGCTTAAAATTAGTAACCGACTTATTGACTGGAAAATTCAAAAGTGGCGCACCTGAATTGTATTTTGGATTTGTAGACGTTCGTGATATAGCTAAAGCACATATATACGGACTAGAACATACGGCAGAAGGACGTCATATACTATCCAATCAGGTTGCTTCTTTTCTAGACATGTCAAAAGTAATTAGTAAAAAGTATGGCAACACCTATAAATTACCAAAATCGTTTGCACCAAAATGGCTATTGAGCTTAATTGGTGGCTTGTTTGGTGTCACCAGAATGTTTGTAAAGAACAATGTAGGTTACCACTTAAAGTTGAACAACAACAAAAGTAAAACGGCCTTAAAAATGGAATACATTCCCTTTGAAACTACAGTAATAGACATGGTAGAACAAATGCGTGCCCAAAAAATTATATAATTGAATTTTCATTATCGCTTTAACATACAATTTTTAGGCTACCGTTATTCGGGATGGATGTTTCAACCCAAGTATAAAACTGTTCAGGGAATGGTTGACAAAACTTTTGAGTTTTTATTCCCTGAGTCAAAATTTAAAACTTTTGGTGAGAGCAGAACTGATGCAAAGGTATCTGCCAATACTTTTTATTTCTATTTGAATATTGACCGTGAAATTGTTGACCCAAATTTCATTGAAATCTTTAACAGCAATTTACCAAATGACATCAAGGCATTAAGTTTAAAATCGGTGCCCGCCGGCTACAACCCACTAGGTTTAAAAAACAACAAACACTATATCTATTTATTTTCCTTTGGTGAGAAACCTCATCCATTTGCTGCAGCCATTTTATTCAATGAACCTAAACACTTAGACATTGAAAAAATGAAAGTTGGAGCCAAGCTATTTGAAGGAACGCATAACTTTGTTAAATACTGTTCAAAGCCGACAGCAAATACCATTTTAACACGTGAAGTTACACATTGTGAAATTGTAGAAAATACTTTTTACGCAGCCAATTTTTTCCCTGAGAAATCCTATTGCTTGAGCATTAAAAGTCAAGGATTCTTGAGGTATCAAGTACGACTGATCATGGGGCAATTATTCGAATTAGGAAAGGGCAATATTACATTAAAAGACATTAAAGACTCTTTAATTCCAATGGATGAAATACCAGTGAGAAATATTGCTGCTGGTTCTGCTTTAATTTTACAAGAGATAATGCCATGAAAAAAAACTTATTTCCCTTCTTCTAGCAAAATATTTACATCACTGATCAACTGTGCTATTGAAGCTTTATTTAAGCCATTATAGATACCTCGAATGTGTTTATTTTGATCAATAAGGACAAAGTTTTCTGTGTGCAAAAATTCATCTTCTGTTTTTTCTAGCCCTAAATCCTCTTCAATAAAGTAGGTATTTCTACCCAAATCGTAAATGGTTTTTCGATCACCTGTCACTAAATGCCATCTCCCATCCACTACCCCTTTATTTTGCGCGTATTCTTTTAATTGTGCAATACTATCTTTTTCAGGCGTGACAGAATGCGACAATAATAAAACGTCCTCTTCGGTAAGAAAAGCATCTTGGACCACTTTCATATTAGTGGTCATTTTGGGACAAATACCAGGACAAGTCGTGTAGAAAAAATCGGTTACATACACCTTTCCTTCAAAAGTTTTTTCATTAATTATTTCCCCATTTTGATTCGTGAATGTAAATGATTTTATTGCATGAAATTCTTTAAGTTTAGGGTCCTCTAAACTCATCCATACGGGGGTAAAACTTGCATCTTCATAAAAAGGCAATTCCGCTAGGACCACTACTTTTTTTGCTGCTTTATTTGAACAAGCAAACAACAGCAAAACCAATACACTATTTAATAGAATCCTTTTCATTTAACACAATATTTTCATCCTCCAATTGAAAGCATAAATTTGCACGTTTTAGTCCAAAAATCCGACCATTTTTTGCTTCATAATTGCAATATAACTTCCCATTTTCTCTCCAAGACCGTTGAAGACCTTCTTCCTTGCCTTGGTTTAAATTTAACACTTTAAACTTAGCACCACTTTGAAACCACTGTTTTTGTACCCCATCTGGCACCCCTTCATCAAAATTAGCCATTGAACGCATATTTCCATTCACCCACCAAGAAATCACCGCACCATTTTTTTTCCCATGATGGTATTGGGCTATAAAACTTATTTTACCATCTGGAAACCATTTGGTCATTTCACCATGCTTTTTACCAGACAAATAATGTACACTTTCTGCAATTTGTTGGTTAGGATAATACTTTTCTGCAATACCCGTAAATTCTTCCCCTGCATAAGTCTTCCTACCATTTTTCACATTTCTTTTTAATAAAGAGTCAGCAACAACAATAGCTACTGACTCTTTTACTAAATGCGCTTCTCCTTGTTGATTTTGACAACCAAACAAGCTAAAAACAATGAACAAAAAAAAACTACTGAATCGCATTTGGTGTACCTTGATAATTTCCTGGAAATAAAATATAATATGCATTTAAGTATAATTCATTTTGAATATGATAATGATACTCAGCTTCCGTTGCATGCTGAGTCGTGCTTGTATGTCCGCCCGAAACATCCAAATCACTTGGATAAGTACCCGTAGCGTTACATTTTCTACCGTATAAGAAAAACCCATCCGCAATAATTCCAATCAAGTTTTCATCATCATTCGACCATGCTTTAGTTTCCAAGTGATAGTGGTAACTTTGAGGTCCTGTATGGGCAGCGGTATAATCTAATGATCCTACTGCATCATCCAAGGGAACATTCGGTCCTTCTTCATCATTATAAATCATAGAACCACTAATTGCCATACCTATTGCACCCAGTCCAGTTGTAGATGAATTACTCGCTTTTTCTGGATTTACAGGAACTGTTAAAGTATATTCTCCGTTAAAATCATCAATATTTCCGGGGGCCATTTCATCATAAGTGGTCACCGTTGGCGCAACAAAAAGCGCGTGTGAACTCGACCAATATGGGGAAGTATGATTTGGCAAACCGTTGGATACAATCACCACCTCATCACCATCTATAGAAATATCGAAATTGTCTTCATCAAATTCTGCAAATGCAGCGTGAAGTGTGCCATCATTATCTTTTTTACAAGCTGTAAAACTAACCGTTGCGATAAGTAATAAATTTGCGAATAATACAGTAATTTTCATGATTTTTGAATTTAAAGGGTTATTGAATTGCATTAGGGGTTCCTTGATAATCCCCAGGGAATAAAATATAATATTGATTCAAGTATAATTCATTTTGAATGTGGTAATGATACGCTGCTGTAGTATTGTATTGCGTAACACTAGTATGTCCACCCGAAACATCTAAATCACTTGGGTAAGTACCCGTAGCATTACATTTTCTACCATATAAGAAAAACCCATCCGCAATAATTCCAATCAAGTTTTCATCATCATTCGACCAAGCTTTAGTTTCCAAGTGATAGTGGTAACTTTGAGGTCCTGTATGGGCAGCGGTATAATCTAATGATCCTACTGCATCATCCAAGGGTACGTTCGGTCCTTCTTCATCATTATAAATCATAGCCCCACTAATCGCCATACCAATTGCACCTAGTCCTGTAGCACTCGATACAGCCGCTAAACTTGGGGTGATAGGTACTCTTAAAGTATACATACCATTAAAGTCATCAATATTCCCTGGTGCCATTTGTGCATAGCTGGTCACCGTAGGCTCGACAAACAATGCATGGTTTTCACTTGCTGCTGCCGTTACTAAGGTATTCCCCATAGGATCTGTCGCTGTTCTTGCCGTTGTATTTGACCAATAAGGTGAAGTATGGTTAGGCAAACCATTAGACTCTATTACAATTTCATCTCCATCCACATAGATGTTAAAATTATCAGAATCGAATGCTGCAAAAGCTTTATGCATGCCACTTGAATCATCAGTGCTGTCAACCACTGTCACATTGCTATCATCCGTATCTGAATAATCACAAACATAACCATCAGGTTGCTCACAAGCTTGAATAGTCACTGCAGCATTCCCTAAACCATCCCCATCCGCATCTTGATAATATGTCATTTCTTCACAGGCTTTATCACATGCTGTAATAAAAAATGTACCCATCAATAGCATTCCTATAGCTTTTATTTTTATGTCTGTTTTCATCTTTTAAATAAATTGATTTAAAAGTTAGACCACAAACAAAACAAAATCCTTCTCGATATTATAAATTATTTTTTGACCAAGTCTTTTTTTCTTGAAATTGGTAACATAAGTCCAAGTATATTAATAATGATTCCATAAGAAACAATGAATACGAACTCATCTTGGTCAAACAATAATAAGATGGTCAATACCATGCCAATTAATGCGGTGAAAATCAGACTAGTTTTCAATATAAATAGGTTGATATTGTACTTTTTAAAAATAAAAAAACCTATGATATAAATGATAAAAGTTGGCAAGGAATATAACAAGCCAAAAAGCATCATTATAAACACCGCACCAATATTATTTAAATAGGGACTATCACTCACCATCATAACAATAAAAGGACTAATAATCAATGTTAAAAGCCAATGTGAAAATGGATATATAAAACTATATTTCAACCCCATCTGATTTTAAGTATAATTAAATAACAAAAATAGAATACAGAATAAATTTTGACGACCAAAACACGCATGACCAAAGCAACGTAAGGTAACTTGCTTAATTTAGGCCGTTCAAATGTCACTATTCTATTTTAATCTACCTGTAAGGTAGTGAATATAAAACAGATAAAAAATATTTATTGCTATATATTTAGGTTTTAACTATAGACCAAGACAAAAACCACAATTATAATCAAAGGTGAAAAATTCGAAACATATTTTTTTATATTAACTAATATTTATGGTTGTACAACTTTAAGAAGCTAGATTAATCTATCCATGTTATGTAGGTCTTTTTTTTTATATTTGTTAAAACCGCCCATTTAATGTCGAGTCCAACTAAGGAAAATTACTTAAAAGCAGCTTATTTTTTACATCAAAAAAACAAAACCATTTCGGTAACAGATTTGGCAAAAGAAATGAAGATAAGTACACCCACCGCTAATAATATGGTAAAAAAAATGGCCGCTTTTGGATGGGTAGACTATGAAAAGTACAAACCCATCACCCTAACTAATGAGGGCATAAAATTAGGTGCTTTAATTGTAAGAAAACACCGTTTATCCGAAATGTTTTTATCGAAAGTAATGGGGTTTGGTTGGGAAGAAGTGCATGATATTGCAGAAGAATTGGAACATTTAAATTCCAACAAATTTTTTGAAAGAATGGATGAAATATTAGGTTTTCCATCATCTGATCCACATGGTTCACCAATACCTGACAAAAATGGTAAGGTGCAAGAAAGAGTTTTCCTTTCTTTACTATCTATTGAACCCGAACAAAAAGTAAAACTATCTGCCTTAAAAAACAGCTCTAAAGATTTACTTTTCTTTTTAAATAAAAAAGAGATAAAATTAGGCACAGAAATGAAAGTAATTCAAAAAGAACAATTTGACAATAGCATTCATTTACTTTTTAAAGATGGAAAAAGTACTGTTCTCAGTCAGCAAGCTGCTGCTTGTCTTTTAGTAGAATTGATTTAACAAACGTTAGCTGAACGGTCTTTTTGTCAGTAAATTTAATCAGGCTTTGTTTTTGCAATCTGAAGTCGAACAATGGATTCACAAAATAAAATAATAAAAATTACACTTGCATTAGCATTGGGCTTAGTCGGTTTAATGTGGTTGGTGTTCGGATACGATACTATTTTTCATTTAGATTTATATAAATACGGTGTAAAACCAAGAACTTTTAGTGGCTTATTGGGCATTATCACCAGTCCGTTTATACACAGCACAAATGGTTATTCTCATATCTTCAATAACTCCATCCCTGCATTTGTGCTTACTTGGTTATTATTTTATAATTACCGAAACATTGCCTTCAAGGTATTTATCATCCTATTTTTAGGGACAGGATTATTGGTCTGGATTTTTGGAAGAGACTCTTACCACATTGGCATGAGCGGCGTGATTTACGGCTTGACTTCCTTTTTAATGATTTGTGGATTTTTAACTAAAAACCTAAGCGTGGCAGCCATCTCCTTGTTGGTTATATTTTTATATGGCAGCTTAATTTGGGGTATTTTCCCACTGACACCGGGTGTTTCATTTGAAGGACACTTTTTTGGATTTTTTGTCGGCGCCATACTGGCCATTCTTTTTAGAAAACAATTGCCACAACCCATTAAATACCGATATGAGATTGAAGAGGAATTAGCGGATGAAATGGAGCGTTTGGAAAGTCAATTGGGAGAAGAATATTGGAAAATCCCTGAAACTCCGGCTCCACATACTGTCATTCATCCACACAGCTCAACCGACCCTTTAAATATTGTATATCAGTTTAAGGTGAAGGTGAACAAAGATGAAGAAAAGAAAAGTTAATTGTTAGTTCTTAGCTACAACTATGATTTTATTTCAAGGCGAATGTGCAGTGATTAGAAAATGATGCACTATTTTTTTAAGCAACATGATAAACGAAAGGACTAAAACAAAAAAGACATTCCTTTGCTATTGGGTTTAATTTTCTTTTCTCTCGCTAAATCTTCATGAACTTCATAATAATCTCTCGCGTTACAAAAAGAATTAATATGTTTTAAGCCAAGATTACTCCACTAATCCGTGTAACTAATCTGTTTGGATCTAAAAACTTTATTTGGCGTAGATTCAGAGCAAAAGTGTTTAAGATAAGCCTTGGGGACAATATGTTGATCCTCGTTATTCACCTATTTAAGATAATTAATCTAATTATATTTTCGTCTATCAGTTCTATACAATGTAGCGAACAAAACACGAATCATCAAAATAACGTTTGTAAATACGAACAATTTTAATTACATTTGCATGTATATACAAACATTATGGCTAACAAAAAGATAGTTTTACTGCCAAAAGCGAGGAAAATATTAGTCGAAGTTGGTGAAAATATTAAACTAGCACGTTTAAGAAGAAAACTTAGTGCAGAGCAAGTCGCAGAGCGTGCAAATATTGGAAGAACGACTCTTTATCATATTGAAAAAGGTGATCCAGGAGTAAGTATTGGTGCTTACTTACAAGTAATGATGGTACTTCGACTAGGAGAAGATTTCTTAATGCTAGCAAAAGATGATGAACTTGGTCGAAAGCTTCAAGATGCAAAATTAATAACCAAGGAAAGAGCGCCAAAACGAAACAAATAGAAAATGGCAAAAACAACTAACAAAAGACATCTTTACGTTTATGCACATTGGAAAGGAATGCCCGAACCTATGATTATGGGAGAGCTAGTTTCCGAAAGACTGAAGGGAAAAGAAATATTTTCATTCGAATACGATAATGATTGGTTACAGTCAAACAATGGGCAATTGCTTGACCCTGAATTACAATTATATGCAGGAAAGCAACATCTAACTGGTGATAAAACAAACTTTGGACTATTTTTGGACTCCTCCCCTGACCGTTGGGGGAGCCTCCTTATGAGAAGAAGAGAAGCTGCATTGGCCAGAAAAGAAGAAAGAACAGAGCAAAAACTTTTTGCTACAGATTACCTTCTAGGCGTATTTGATGGGCATAGAATGGGAGCTTTACGTTTCAAACTTGATAAACTAGGTCCTTTCTTAAATGACAACAAAGCACAAGCTAGTCCACCTTGGACTACTCTAGCGGAATTGGAAAATATAAGCTTAAAATTAGAGCAAGATGACATTATAGACGATCCAGAGTATTTAAAATGGCTAAGTATGCTTGTGGCTCCTGGCGCATCATTGGGAGGAGCCAGACCCAAAGCAAGTATAGTGGCAAAAGATGGCAGCCTTTGGATTGCTAAGTTTCCTAGCAAAAATGATGAAGGAGACACAGGAGGTTGGGAAATTGTTACACATGAACTTGCCATTGCAGCAGGTATAAAAATGGCAGAATCGAAAGCACAAAAATTCTCATCTAACTATCATACATTTCTAACTAAACGGTTTGATCGAAAACCAGATGGAACCAGAATACACTTCGCTTCAGCAATGACCATGCTTGGATATACAGATGGAGATGATCATGAAAAAGGAATTAGCTATTTAGAGTTGGCAGAGTTTATTTCTGAAAATGGCGCCAATGTCAATGGTGATCTGGAAGAACTATGGAGAAGAATCGTATTTAGTATTTGTGTTTCAAATACAGATGACCACTTGAGAAACCACGGGTTTATTCTTTCAGAGGAAGGCTGGTTATTATCACCAGCATATGATATTAATCCAGTAGAAACAGCTTCAGGATTAAAGCTGAACATCTCTGCCAATGATAACTCACTAGACCTGGATCTTACTATGGAAGTACATCAATTCTTTCGACTCACAGAAGAAAAGGCTAATGAAATTAAAAAAACCGTGATCAACTCAGTTAAGAATTGGAGAAGCCTTGCCAATAAGTACGGAATCTCACGGGCAGAACAAGAATTAAAAGCATTAGCATTTAAAGCAATTGGTTACTAAAAGAATTGAATTGAACATCTAAAAAATCAAATTGTGTAAAAAACCTTTCCATCCAAAAGCAGTCCCCATTCCATTTAACCCAGCAACAATGTATCCTGAATCTAATACTATGACACTTCCAAAAATAGTGTTTTGAGCTTCTAATTTATATCTTTCGTTGATAGGCTGAGCATATAACACTGAAGTAAAAAGAATTGACAATAATAGAATTTTAACACCCATGCTGTGTAAATTTACAATTAAAAAACACCTTGTGCAATTTATTCATGTACAGGGTTGTATCAACCATAGTTAAACTTTAGACCGTTTTCATACGGGAATAACAAGCGATTTAGTTGAAGAACGGTTATTAAAACACAATGATGCAAGCTATGGTTTTTCTATCATCACTCCACAACTACTTTTTGGGTAGCCACCTCTGCTCCATTGATGATTTTTAAAATATAAACCCCACTTGCCAAGTCCGACACATCTAGGATATAGGTTATAAAATTATTGGCTATTGGCCATTGATTAACTATTTGCCCATTTGAACTGTACAAAGCAGCAGTTGCATTTAAGGCAAGACTTTCGCTTGCAAAATAAATGTTTAATTCGTTTTGAACTGGATTAGGGTAAACTATAATTTTAGGTGCCGGGGTTGGTTTTGGAGTGATTACTGTATCAATTGGTTCCACAGTGCTGGTATCAATTGGAGAAGGATTATCAAACTCTTCGCAACCTGGTACTAGACAACCATGTTTGTCCGTTTTTACCAGCCATCCCAATTGGCCCATGGGTTCGTTTGGATTAGCAAAATTCCTTGCTTCACCTACCATTACAAATCCACTGTCTGGGGTTCTTTCTACATCATATAGTTCATGATTGCCATATACAATATTTGGATTCGAAAGTCGAGGTATTTTAATATATGAGCGATTCCATAATACTTCACCTTCTTCATTAAATTTCATTAAGCTTCCTGCTTTACCGGTTAAATTGTATATTGTTCCTACAGCAACAAATTCATTGTTCTCAATTGGTAATATTTCATTATATTCTGCAGGAATATTCAAACTGTCTCCATATTCGATCACCCATTTTTCTTGATAAATACTATCTAAACAAACGATTTGTGCATTAGAACTCCACCCATTATACTGTGTATCCCAAAAACCTCTTAATCGTCCAAATATCAAATCACCATCAACTGTTAAGGTTAAACCTTCTCCGCCTAAATCCATAGGATGAGTGGTATCTGTAAAAGTATGAATGACATTTCCTATAGTGTCGACTTCTAAAATACGAATATGAGCCCTTTCTTCATTAGGAGGACCTGATGTTTTAAATATAAAACCACCAATAATATAATTTCCATTGGATTTTTGAACAATACTTCTTGGAATAAGTAATCGAAACTCATTTGGGTTGGGTGCTGGTATTATTTTGAACCAATTTAAGACGCCAGTATTTGAGATATTTACCAATAGAATATTAGTAGTCAGTGAACTTTCATTTGCTACAGACATTAAGCCTGTATAACTATCATCTAAATTTGATTCTAACAAGGCTACACTTCTATTAACAAAATAGAATGTATTATCAGTTATATTAAATATATTAGAATTTAATTCGATAGTGGCAGAACTATCAATTATGTTAACTTGAAAACCCCATTGTCGATTAGGCATAATAAGGGTTGCTAATAATGCAAATTTATTTGTTTTAATTCTTATTAAATCAGTGTGGAAAGCAAAATCAAAGCCCATAGTATCTGAACTCACCTCATTCATTTTTAAGGTATCACCATTTAAATCAAATTTTGTGAAAAAACCTTTCCATCCAAAAGCAGTCCCCATTCCATTTAACCCAGCAACAATGTATCCTGAATCTAATACTATGACACTTCCAAAAATAGTGTTTTGAACGCCTAATTGATATCTTTCGTTGATAGGTTGGGCATATAGCACTGAGCTACAAAAAATTGACAATAAAAGAATTTTAACACCCATGATGAGTAAATTTACAATTAAAAAACAAATACAACACTGAATTACAATGGGAAAGAGCGCCTGATAAATTGTATGGGCTTGTACATACTTCAATTTGGCTAATTATTAGATTCTTCAAAAATGCTAATTATGCATCCCTTTTCAGACCACACAACATAGCGGTCCAAGCATTTTAAATAGCATTTCATTTATCTAAACTGTATTTCGGCAGTTACAAACACAAAACAAGCATCAGCAGAAAGTCAAAATAGTTTTACTCATTACTAACAGCAATAGACTAGTGACTAATAACTATTGACTATTGACCCAAAAACACCTATCTTTATCATTCAAAACCATTCCAACATGTCGGTAAAAAAAGATTCGTACAAAAGCATAGCTTGTTCGTATTACGATCAGTTAGAAGCCTATGCCACTTTGGGTAAAAAACTTAAACTAGTTTACCTAGATGAAAATGGGAAAACAGCCAATAAAGAAATTCAGATTAAGACCTTTGAAACTAAAAACCAAGAAGAGTTTTTAATTGGTACGGATGATTTTAGGTTGCGATTAGACAAAATTCAAAGTCTAACTCCGGTAGCATAAAGCAAGTTAATTAAATGAACAAATCTGATTTTGGCAATCGCACCTTTTTCATAAATTGATCAGGATCGTCGCTTGCTCGGTATCCAATTGAAACAATCACACAAGCGGATAGATCCATGGGGTTTAAGTCCAATATTTCATTGAATTTTTCAGCTTCAAATCCTTCAATCGGACAAGCATCAATGCGTAATTCGGCACAAGCCATCAATAAATTGGTCATACCAATATAAGCTTGTTTCGAGGACCAGTTGTGCAACTCTTGTTCATTGAAGTTACCCAAGGTTGTTTTCATAAAATTACCATATCCTTTCAATAAGTCATGGTCTTGCTCCCTTTTTTCGGCACACAGTTGAATATAATCATCAATAAATTGAGGATTCAAAGCGGTAAAATGAGAAAAAACAAAAAGGTGAGAGCAGTCGCTAATTTGCGATTGATTGTAGGCGGCCTTTCGCAATTCGGCTTTAAGTAATGCATCATCAATCACAGCAACTTTAAAAGGTTGCAAACCATAAGAAGTAGCAGCCAAACGAATGGCTTCTTTTAAAATTTCTAATTCCCCTGCACCTACTTTTTTAGTCGGATTGAATTTTTTGGTCGCATAGCGCCATCTCAAATGCTCAATTAAACTCATAATTTGCTTTATTGTGGACAAAGATACTTCGAAATAAATTAACCTAAAATTCAAAGCAAACTAAAATTTAGCAGTAATTTAGTGGTAACAAAATACCAAAAAACCATGGCAATAAAAATAGGCATTAATGGATTCGGCAGAATTGGCCGTTACTTCACAAGATTAGCAATTGCAGACCAAGAAATTGAAATTGTAGCAATCAATGATTTGGCAAACGCAGCTACTTTGGCACATTTATTTAAATACGACTCTATTCACCGGCAATTTGATGGTGCTGTAGCCCATGATGAATCGCATTTAATTATAAATAATCATCCCATAAAAATGACTCAATTTAAAGATCCTGGAGACATTCCTTGGGGAGAAATGGGCGTAGACATAGTAATAGAATGTTCTGGTTTATTTAGAACTCGTCCTTTAGCGAGTAAACATTTACAAGCTGGTGCAAAAAAGGTAATCCTAAGTGCGCCACCAAAAGACGATAGTATTCAAACCGTAGTGATTGGCATAAATGAAAATGTGTTAACTGGCAAAGAAGATATTATATCCAATGCTTCTTGCACTACAAATTCGGCAGCACCACTAGTCAAAGTAATCAAGACATTGGGCCAAATCGAAAGTTGTTTTATCACCACCGTACATTCGTACACCTCAGACCAAAGGTTACAAGATGCACCACATGCAGATTTAAGAAGAGCAAGAGCAGCAGCAGAATCGATTGTACCTACAACTACTGGAGCAGCAAAAGCCATTACAAAAATATTTCCAGAGCTAGAAGGTGCCATGGGTGGTTGCGGCATTAGGGTACCTGTACCGGATGGATCATTGACTGACATGACCTTTATCATGGATAAGCAATTGACGGTAGCAGAAATTAATGCTGCTTTTTTAAGTGCTTCAAAAAATGATTTAAAAGGCTTACTATACTATATGGAAGACCCAATTGTGTCGAGAGATATTATTGGAAGTCCCTATTCTACTACATTTGACAGTTTATTGACCTCCGTTATTGGTAAAATGGTAAAAGTGGTAGCTTGGTACGATAACGAAGCAGGGTACTCCAATCGCTTACTTGATTTGGTTAAAAAAGTTGGATAAATTTATTTATGCTTATCTTTGCCTTTTTAATTTTTGAAAACCATGAACGAATTAACAGCCATTTCACCTATTGACGGTAGATACAGAAACAAAGTAGCAAACTTAGCAGATTACTTTTCAGAATTTGCTTTAATAAAATACCGTGTTTTAGTAGAAGTAGAATACTTTATTGCCCTTGCAGAGCAAAAGGTAGGAATTATGGCTGATTTTCCAAAAGAAAAATATGCCGCATTAAGAGGAATGTATGAGAACTTTACCCTTGCAGATGCAGAGAAAGTAAAGTTAACCGAGCGTACGACCAATCATGATGTGAAAGCAGTGGAGTATTTGGTAAAAGAAAAACTGAATGAATTAGGACTTGAAAAATACGAAGAATACGTTCATTTTGGATTGACTTCACAAGACATCAACAATACTGCTATTCCACTATCCCTTAAAGATGCAATTCAAAACGAATATTTACCGATTTTGGATGAAGTGATTGAATTACTTTACAAATATGCCCAAGAATGGAAAAACATTCCAATGTTGGCAAAAACACATGGTCAACCAGCATCCCCTTCTCGTTTGGGTAAAGAAATCTATGTATATGTAGAAAGGTTGAATATTCAAAAGGCACAATTAATTTCAGTGCCTTACTCCGCTAAATTTGGTGGAGCTACAGGAAACATGAACGCACATTTTATTGCATTCCCAAATGAAAACTGGGTTGGATTTGCCAATAACTTTGTGAATGATATTTTAAAAATCAACAGAAGTCAAACGACGACACAAATTGAGCATTACGACAATTTAGCGAGTATGTTTGATGCCATGAAAAGAATAAATACCATTTTAATTGACTTGAACCGTGACATGTGGACTTACATATCCATGGAGTATTTCAAGCAGAAATTAAAAGAAGGAGAGATTGGTTCTTCCGCAATGCCACACAAAGTAAATCCTATTGATTTTGAAAACTCAGAAGGAAACTTAGGTATAGCAAATGCATTGTTTGAACATTTATCCGCAAAATTACCAATTTCAAGATTACAAAGAGATTTGACTGATTCCACCGTTTTAAGAAATATTGGAATCCCAATTGCTCATACTATCATTTCATTTAAGTCAACCTTAAAAGGATTGAGTAAATTATTGATCAATGAAACTAAAATCAATAAAGACTTGGAAGATAATTGGGCAGTTGTTGCTGAGGCGATTCAAACGATATTAAGAAGAGAAGGATTTGCTAAACCATATGAGATGTTAAAAGGATTGACAAGAACCAATGCTGCCATCACCAAAGAAAGCATACAAGACTTTATTGACACCCTTGACGTTACAGATGCTTTGAGAGCTGAATTGAAAACCATTACACCTCAAAGCTACACTGGTATACAGTTAGTAGAGTAAAACCTACCTTTCTTGTAATTTCTCTATCATTTTTTGCTTTTCTTCTTCGGAAAGCTTTGCAGAATTGTCATAGACCATTTTAATAAGATGGTCTATGGCTTTACTATCATTTTCATAATGTCTACAATCTTTACAAATTGACATGTGAAATTTTAAACCAAAAACAGAAAAAAATGGAAGCTTGACATACTTCTTTTTTTCTACTAACAGTGCTGCTTTTTTACAATCAATCATTGAACCATGTTTTTTCAAGGCATTCTCGCATTTGCAATTTAGCCCTATGTATTATTACCCAGAAATTTGACGCAGTAATATCGTGCTCCTTACATATTTCTTCAGAATCTTTTTCATCCACCATTTTATCCATAAAAACAGTCTTATACTTTTCAGGTAAACCTTGTACACATCCAAATATTGCGGTCTTTAACTCTGCATTTTCCATGGCCTCTTCAATTTCCGAAATCCTTCCTTTCGGTCGGTGGTTTTCAAGCCAACCTTCTCCTAAGGGACCTTTACTAAAATAACTGGAAAAAGTATCTGTCTTCCTCGTCTCTTTTTGACGCCAAACATCAATAATTTTACGTTTTAAAATAGAGACCAACCAAGTTTTCACCGCGCTATTTCCTTTAAAGTTACTCAACCCTTGCATACCAGCTATAAAAGTATCCTGAACAAGGTCTTTTGCTAAATCTTCATCATTTAAACGGGATAGTGCAAAATTAAATAAATAATCGGCGTATTCCTGCACCCATTGAGAAGTGTCTATTGTCGTTTTTTCTAATTTCATGCTTCAAAAACAATAATAAGGATAAAAAATAAAACCTTTGGCATTTAATTATCCAAACTTTGGCATCCCATTTATACCGATTTTTTATAGATTTGCCACCATGAGACCTTTGTACTTCTTATTAAAAGTGTTAATTTCCTATGCAATATTGTTATTCTTTAAAAGAAGAAAAACTGTCAATGCGCCTAAAAAATTCAACGAACAAACCATTTTTGTTGTCAACCATGCCAGTGCTTTTATGGATCCATGGGTAATTGCGGAATTACAACGTCCAGTTTTGTTTTTTTTAACCAGAGGAGATATTTTCAAGACTTGGTTACGACCTATTACATGGGCAGCACATATGATTCCGATATTTAGAACCAAAGAAAATGGTGCCGATTCTGCAGAAAAAAACGAACAAGTATTTCAAGAAGTTTATAACTTACTTCGAAAGAAAAAATCTATTTTAATATTTGGAGAAGGCTATACGGATGACGTATTTATTAGAAGCTTAAAATCTTTAAAAAAAGGACCTGCTAGAATTGGATTCGGTGCTATGGAGGCAAATGATTGGAAACTGGATATTAAAATTCAGTCTTCGGGTATTAATTATGCGGATCCAAACGAATTTCGTTCAGAAGTATTAGTCTCTAATTCAAAACCTATTCACTTAAAAGATTTTAAAGCCGAATACATAAAAAATAAAGCCAAAACCATTACTAAAATCACTAAAATGGTTACGGTAAATCTCCAAGAACAATTGACCTATTTGGAAGATGAAAAATTAACTGTATTACATAATCAAATTCAATCCATTACAAAAAAAGGAATTGCACACCACCAATCTGATGAGCGCATTAAACTTGAGACACGCTGGCGTTACAGTCAAAAGTTAGCGACTTTTATAAATGGTAATTATTCGGAAGAGGACCCAAAATGGATCACTTTAAAATCTACCTTATCTAGCTATTTTAAGCTATTAAAAAAAGAACAAATTGAAGACCAATGGGTTTTAGATTATAGTGAAGGAAAAAAACCAAACCTATTTTTAAGGGGACTATTACTACTCGTTTGTCTACCGATATTTTTAATCGGTTGTTTTCACCACCTTATCCCATATTTATTTGTGAAGCGATTTACAGAAAAAACATTTAAAAGAAGGGTGTTTTGGAGTGGTATAAAATTAATTATGGGGTATGTAGTACTTGCCTTGTTTAACATTTTACTCTGCTTATTTCTAAATTATGCATTCGACCTAATGGACACTTGGATCCTTTGGATTTACATCCTATTCATAGTCCCACCTTTTGGCGTAGTAGCATATTGGTATGCCCTATATTTTAAACAAACGCTTCAACTGGCAGGTTTAGATAAAAATAAGCTCGAGAAATTAAAAAAAGAAAGAGAAAAATGTGCTGCACTGATTACTGCAGACATATCTTTGCATTAAAACTAGTTAGTCTCCAAATATTTAAGCTGTTTATTTTAATTCATTCTATGGTTTTATTTCCATAAAATGTAGTAAATTTGATTAAATCAAAAGCTTAAATATGAAATTTATATTTATTGTAACCAGCATACTAATTTCTTGTATGAGTCAAGCGCAAGAAAGCTACACTACAAAAGTCACCCACAGTATAGGTCTGCATGCTGGTCTTTCAACGGGCTATGGCTTTTCTTACCGATACTGGCCAAAAAGAATTGGCTTAGAAGTCACTGCCATTCCAATTTTTAATGGAAATAAAAACGCCTTCGTCAGTTCTGGTTTAAGTGGTCTATACTTAATCAAAGAGTACAACAGGCTTAATGTTTTTGGTTATTTAGGTGCGCATTACATTTATGAAACAAGCTTTCAATATGTGAATTCAAAAGTTTTAGACGATTTCGGTAACTCCATTTACGAAGAAAAATTAGTGACCAATAATACGATTAATGTTGGACTTGGGTTTGGCACAAATATTAATATTTTAAAAGAGTTAAGTTTAAGCCTTCAAACGGGCTATGCCTTATACAATATTGTAGAGAACTTAGGCGGAAATTTAACTGGTGAAATTGGACTCTATTATCATTTAAAATAATTCTTATGAAAAGTTTTGCACTTATTTGTTTATTTTCCCTCCTTAGTTTTTCTGGGAAAACACAGCTAACCTCTAGCCCTCATCATTTTGGGTTACATGCCGGCTTCACAACTGGCCTTGGATTATCGTATAGGTACTGGCCTAAAAAAATTGGGGTACAACTTACGGCTGCACCACAATTTTCTAAAAATTACTTTAATATCTATTCTGGATTAACGGGCTTACTATCCATTAAAAAAAATGCTACCTCAGAGTTTTTCACTTATTTGGGTGCTAGTTTAAACAGCACTAAAGATGATTACTATGTATATGAAAATGGAACATATTACCAAAACCTAAAGGTAGACAACAAATTGAATATCGGTTTAGGGATTGGATTTAGGGTAACCTTTTTAAAAGTGTTTGACGTTAATTTTCAAGGTGGCTATGGTGTTTACGACATTACTAAAAATATTAGAAGCAGACCAACAGGAGAAATAGGTTTGTATTACCGTTATTAATTAAAATCAGTGTATAACAAATAATTTTGGCGTGTTAATTTAAACACATCCAATTCAGTTTTCCATGTAGCTCTAATTTCTTCCTCAGTCTTACCTGCAACCACCATTTTTCGAAATTGATCACTTCCCATTAACAAATCAATAAAATGATTAGGTAGAAAAAAATTGGCGCCAAGATTAAGGTTTTCGTAAAATTTTAAAAACCAATCTAACTGCATTTGATTTTGGTTTTGTAAAACATTGATCCCTGTTTCGGTAAAATTAACCCCGTTGCATACTTTTCCGTTTAATTTTGGGTTTTTAGCACCGACATTTGGTTTTGGTGTAAAATAATAACTCCCAGCATTAAAAGAAGGATGTCCTATTTGTTGAAATGGATAAGCTGTCCCCCTACCCACACTTACAACCGTTCCTTCAAAAAGACATATAGAAGGATATAAATATACCGATAGCATATTGGGTAAATTAGGGCTTGGTTTTATTGGTAATTTATAAAACTTTTGATGGTTCCACCCTTTACATAAAACAATTTTTAACGGACATTTTAACTCACTTTTCAACCAACCCTCTCCATTAATCATGGTCGCATATTCACCGATTGTCATGCCATGCACAATAGAAACAGGGTGCATACCTACAAAAGATTTGAAGCGCCTATCTAAAACAGGCCCATCCACATAATGTCCGTTAGGATTCGGGCGGTCAAGTACTATAAGTTGCACCTTATTTTCTGCACATGCTTCCATCACATAATGTAAAGTAGAAATGTAAGTATAAAATCGTACCCCTACATCTTGCAAATCAAACAATAGGACATCTAAATTTTTTAACTGATTATCGGTAGGTTTTTTATTACTTCCATAAAGCGAAATGATAGGTATTTGTGTTATAGGGTCAACTTTTGAGGCAACCTTCTCCCCAGCATCTGCTTCTCCTCTAAACCCATGTTCAGGGGAAAATAATTGTACTACTTTTATCTGTTTCTCCAATAAAATATCCACTAAATGCCGCTCTCCTACCATAGATGTTTGATTCCCTACCAACCCGACACGTTTTCCTTCTAATAATGGTAGGTAGTTCTCAAAATTGGCTGCACCGACCACAATGGAGTCATTTTGATATAAACCTTGATTTACCTGTCCAAATACAAGCGTACAAAAAACACATAGGAATGAAATTAAGAGTGGTTTTAACATAATATTCTTCTATTTGTAATGGTATTACTTTATAAGTTTTAAATTTACAGCACAAACATACATCATTGAACACAGAATACTTCATAGCTAAGAGAATCATTAAACAAAAAGAAGGCAAAAAGCAAATATCAAAGCCCATTGTTCAAATTTCTTTAATGAGTATAATCATAGGTGTTGCTGTAATGATTATTACGGTTTCAATCGTCACAGGGTTTCAAAATAAAATAAGAGAAAAAGTAATTGGATTTGGTTCACACATTCAGATTTCGAATATGGAAAATAACACTTCTATGGAATCCTCTCCTATTTTATACGACTCTCTTTTTGCCCAACAAATCATTGAGAATAAAAATGTAAAGCACATACAGAAATACGTTTTTAAACCTGCTATCATTCAAAGTGAAGCCAATGCTAAGTTATTTAAATTAAATGGATATACAGACACCATAGTCAACCAAGATGTATTGGGCGTTTTATTCAAAGGAGTGGATGTAGATTACGATTTAAACTTTTTTAAAGACAAACTCGTTGCTGGCACCTTACTCGATTTTGATGGCACTACCGAAGTACTGATTTCAGAAAAAATAGCGAAACTCCTAAACTACAAAGTAATGGATGAAATGAACGCCTATTTTATCCTAAACAACGCCCCAAAAAAAAGAACATTTAAAATAAAAGGAATATACAAAACAGGACTTGAAGAATTTGATAAGAAAATAATATTTACTGCTATTCAAAGCTTACAGCAACTAAATAACTGGGGAATACAGTCTAACCTCACTGTAATTGATTCTTGCATTAACGGAAATTACATCATCAAAGGATTGTCTTTTGGAAGCTATCCTTACCACACCTATAAATGGAATGGCGTATACAGTGCTTCCAATTTATTTTTAATTTCAGGAAAACAAAATAGAGACATTATTTTTGAAGCAGCACTAGATGAAAATAGTAACCAAAAAGAGCAAGTACTAATTTTCGATAAATCCACTTTAAAAGTACACATAGATTCTGCTTGTGATTGTACCACATCATTACTGCAACAAAAACCGATCACCTACTTATCAGATACTTTAATAAAAATGCCGTTTGGCACTATTTCCATCATGAACGGGAAAGGCACCAGCAACAATTACATTGGTGGCTATGAAGTGCTAATTAACGAATGGCGTGATTTAGAAAAAATGGATGAAATAATATATAACGAAATACCCTTTGAACTAAAAACGACGAAAATAACAGAGATTTACCAAGAGATTTTTGCCTGGCTTGGTTTTTTAGACATGAATATCGTAGTAATTTTAATTATGATGCTCGCGGTTTCCCTTATCAATATGGTCACTTCTCTATTAGTTTTAATACTTGAAAAAACAAATTTTATTGGCATTTTAAAAGCTATTGGTGCCACCAATTGGTCGATTAGAAAAATATTTATTTATAACTCTTTATTATTATTAATCAAGGGATTATTTTGGGGAAACATACTAGGTATTGGCTTATTATTGGTCCAACAATACTTTAACGTTTTACCGTTAGATCCAGCTATTTATTATTTAGACGCCGTTCCGGTAGAAATAAACGCGAGTAATATATTATCAATAAACCTATTGACCATAGTAACCTGTTTTATTGTATTGATAATACCGAGTTACTTAATTACAAAAATAAAACCAATCCAAGCAATTAAATTCAATTAACAAAACGAATTTAATTTAACGTTTTAGGTGATAATTTCCTTTAATTTCATTAATTTCGTGGTCAGAAAAAAAATAGTACATCTAGCATGGCAGATATCGAAATAAAGCTCCCTAAAATGGGGGAAAGTGTTACAGAAGCAACCATCACTAACTGGTTAAAGGAAGTCGGAGATTCAGTAGAATTAGACGAACCATTAGTAGAAGTTGCAACTGATAAGGTTGACAATGAATTACCTTCAGAAGTGGAAGGAACGTTAACAAAAATATTTTTTGAGAAAGATGAAGTCGCACAGGTAGGAGATGTAATTGCAATTGTATCGACCACTGGTGGTGCAGCGGCTAGTCCGGCACCAGTAAAAGACACCATAGCTTCTGTACCTGCTCCAGCAGAAAGCAGCAGAGCTAAAGTGACAAATGATTCAAATGCTGCAACAGTAGTTGAAAAAACAGGTCCATCTGGTAAATTCTATTCTCCTTTAGTGAGAAGTATTGCGGAGAAAGAAAACATCTCTATGGCGCAATTAGAATCTATTGCTGGAAGCGGCGAAAATGGTAGAGTAACCAAAAAAGATATTTTATCTTTCATTGAAAATGGCGCACCAGCAGTTGCAGCGACAGAAAAAGTAAAAGCGACAACGAAACAAGCACCGACAAAACAAGTTCAATTATCTACTCCAAACATTCCAACCATGGAAGGAGATGAAATTATTGAAATGGATAGAATGCGTAAATTGATTTCTGACCATATGGTGATGTCAATGCAAGTTTCTCCACACGTTACTTCATTTGTTGAAGCAGATGTAACCAACATTGTAATGTGGAGAAATAAGGTGAAAGATAATTTCTTAAAGAAAGAAGGTGAAAAAATAACCTTCACACCAATATTTATGGAAGCGGTGGTTAAGGCCATTAAAGATTTCCCTATGGTAAATGTATCCGTAAATGGAAACCAAATCATAAAAAGAAAAGACATCAATATTGGAATGGCAACAGCTTTACCTTCAGGGAATTTAATTGTACCTGTAATTAAAAAAGCAGATAATTTAAACTTAATTGGTTTAACCAAACAAGTAAATGGTTTGGCCAATAAAGCAAGAAATAATAAATTGAGTTCAGATGATGTTTCTGGTGGTACTTATACCGTGACAAATGTGGGAACATTTGGAAATGTAATGGGAACCCCAATTATTAATCAACCACAGGTAGCAATTCTTGCTTTAGGAGCAATTAGAAAAGTTCCTGCAGTAATTGAAACACCACAAGGTGACACCATAGGAATTCGACACAAAATGTTCTTGTCACACTCTTATGATCACAGGGTTGTAGATGGTGCTTTGGGCGGAATGTTCGTCAAAAGAGTAGCTGAATATTTAGAACAATTTGATTTAAATAGAGAATTTTAAAAAATTCAATGTTAATATCTTAAGCCTCTTCTAATTTTAGGAGGGGCTTTCTTATTTAATTTAGCAGAATATTTTCAATTTTATGAAACAATTCTGTTTAAATAAGGCATTTATCACGACTACTTCACGGTTGCTAGGTTTACGCATAATTGTTTCAAATGGTTACAACTTATTCTCAAACCTATGAAACAGTCCTACTCCGCCTATATTTTATTAGTTTGTTTTTTGTTGCTAGGAACTAGCACAATTCAAGCACAGACTCTTTCTCAAAAGGAAATTACACAATTGGTTAAAAAAGGTAGAAAAGCCACAAGAGACTTGGAATACTGGAAAGCCAAAACCTATTACGACAAGGCTACAACTGGTGGATCAAGAGATCCTCAGCATTGGTTTGAAGCTGGTGCAGTGTACTTTGACTCCAAAGTAGAACGAGAAAAATCCTTGTCTTTCTTTCAAGAAGCGATTAATCTTTCATTTACGGATACTATTCCTGAATTGTTAAATTACATGGGAGATGCTTATCATTTTGTGGGGGAATTTGAAAAGGCAATTTCCTATTACAACTTGTTTAGAAAAGACATCAATCCAGATGCTTCTAGCACAAAAGAGTTGCAAAAAGAATTAATCCGAAAAATTGAAATATGTAATAATGGAATTGATTTAAGTAAACAAAGACCCTTAAGATATGTTGAAGTGGCTAACATGGGAGACAATATCAATACGAATGCAGCAGACTACTCTTCGGTATTAACGAAAGAAGAAGATGTGCTTTTATTTTGTTCCAGAAGACCATTAGCTAGTAAAAAGAGTATAGATGGGGAATATTATGAAGACATCTATTATTCTACTAAAACATCCGACACATGGACTAACGCAAAAGTAATTGATAAAAGTTCAGGATACATTAACAAAGAAATAAATGGCGGTAAAAGTCATGAAGCACCTATTTCAATGTCACCAGATGGAAACACACTTTACATATATAAAGAAAATAGCATTTGGAAAAGTGAAAAAAATGGTGCTGGATCTTGGGGTATTCCAATTAAAATGAATAGAAATGTAAATATTGGTAAATCGAACCATAGCATTTTTATTACGCCAGACAATAAGGAAATGTTTATAGTTGCAGTTGATGCTGAGGGAAGTTTAGGTGGAAGAGATATTTATATTTCGACTGCAAATGAAGATGGGTCGTGGGGAACACCTGTCAATGCTGGACCAAAAATCAATACAGAGTATAACGAAGATGCTCCTTTTCTTTCTTCTGACGGAAAATCATTTTATTTTGCATCTACCGGGCACAACACTATGGGAGGCTACGATATATTTAAAATAGAAAGAGATGAAGATGGTAACTGGGGAGATCCAATAAATGTTGGTGCACCGATTAACTCTAGTGCAAATGATATTTTTTATGTTGAAAATGCAGAAGGATCTATTGCATACTTTTCCTCATTAAGACCAGGTTCTTATGGTTATATGGATCTTTATACCGCAAATTTTGAATGTGAAAATATTCCTACAACAAATATCAAAGGATATTCTATTTATGCAGAAACACATGCTCCAGTAAGTGGGGTAATTAAAATAACGAACAAAGAAAGTGGCGAAGAAATGGGGACATTTTTAATTGATCCAAAAACTGGTAAATACAATATGGTATTACCCCCTGCTCAAACTTATATATTAGAGTTAGTCACCGCACAACAAGGCATAGAATTAACAAGAGCGCATACCGAAGAATTTCATGTCCCAGCACAATGTGAAACCTACAACTTATTCCAACAAATTTCTATTTCTAATGTGAAAAATGAAAGAGGAGATATATTGGCGCAAACTGCAAAGTTTCAAAATGCCATGTTTGACATTGAAACTGAAGTAAAAGCAAAATATGACTTGGATGAAATTGTTCCTAACAATACTAGTTTTGTTAACAGCAATGCAGGAATAAAAGGAACATTGGCACATAATAGTACTTTAAATGCAGGCAATATTGAAGTAACGTTAATGAACCTAGACAATGAAATCATTCGTGTGACTAAAACAGATATGTATGGCAATTTTGCTTTTGAAAAAATCAATCCAAAAGATGATTATATCGTTTTAATTAATGAAGAAGATGCAATAAGAAGTTATAAAAGATCAGCAGTAGGCAGTAATGACACTGAAGAAAAAGTTGAAATTCAAGGCTTTGTTCATAGCTATGGTGAAAATACGGAGAAAGCGAAAGATAGAACAAGTATTTATATTGCGGATAATCAAAATGAGATAAAAAGTAACGCCATGTCTAATGAAAAAGGCTACTTTGAATTGACTAATACCCCAAAAAATGCTTCTGAAGTTGCTTCTATTAATGAGAATACAACGATTTCGTATAATATGGACATTCCTACAGAAGAAGTATTATTCTCTGCTTATTTAGTGAATATTGATCCAAACAACAACCAAATAGTCTACTCTGAATATATTGACATGGTAGATTTAAAAGAAGTGATTGAAAATACAGATATTGCCGACAACACAACGACAACGCCATTGGTAGAAGATCCGATTGTAGAAAACGATCCTGTAGTGAAAGACCCTGTGGTAGTAGAAGATCCGATTGTAGTAAACGATCCTGTGGTGAAAGACCCTGTAGTAGTAGAAGATCCAATTGTAGTAAACGATCCTGTGGTGAAAGATCCTGTAGTAGTAGAAGATCCGATTGTAGTAAACGATCCTGTAGTGAAAGATCCAATTGTAGTAAACGATCCTGTAGTGAAAGATCCTGTAGTAGTAGAAGATCCAATTGTAGTAAACGATCCAGTGGTGAAAGACCCTATAGTAGTAGAAGATCCAATTGTAGTAAACGATCCTGTGGTGAAAGACCCTGTAGTAGTAGTAGAAGATCCAATTGTAGTAAACGATCCAGTAGTACAAAATAACCAAGGTGAACCTTCTCAAGATGGAGAATTCTCTAACCTTTATTTTGATTTCGATAAATATTTTTTGAGAGATAAAAGTAAAAACGTTTTAGAAAACATTTACGAATACTTAAGAGATCATCCAAACTCAACATTAAGATTAGATGGATATACAGATTGGATTGGGACTGAAGAATACAATACCACCTTATCTCAAGTAAGAACATTGGTAGCGTACAAATATTTAATAGAAAAGGGAATTGCACCAAATCGATTAGACAATGCTTGGTTTGGAGAATCGAATCCAGCAGTATCTAATACAAACCCTGACGGTAGCGATAGTCCTAAAAACAGACAATTAAACAGAAGAGTAGAAATTAAGCTAGATATTCCTGAAATGTCAGCATTATACATACAACTTTAATGGATTTAAATTTAACCAAACCAATTGTATTCTTTGATCTAGAAGCGACAGGACTTAACGTAACACAAGATCGAATTGTTGAAATAGGTATTATTAAGATAAATATAGATGGCAGTGAAGAAAAACTGACACAACTAATTAATCCAGAAAAAACGATACCACAAGAAGTTATTGAGATCCATGGCATCACCAATGAAAAAATTGCTGATGAACCTACTTTCAAAACTTTTGCCCCAACACTTATGGCATTTATTGGAGATGCTGATTTAGCAGGATACAATTCCAATAAATTTGACATTCCAATGTTAATGGAAGAATTTTTAAGAGCTGGATGCGACTTTTCTATGGAAAATAGAAATTGCATAGATGTTCAAAATATTTTCCACAAGATGGAAAAAAGAACATTAGAAGCTGCGTATCAATTCTACTGTGACCAAGAATTAAAAAATGCACACAGTGCAGAAGCAGATACAATTGCGACTTATGAAATTTTAAAAGCGCAACTTTCTAGATATGAGAATTTAGAAAATGACATGGATTTCTTGGCTACATTTAGTCAAAATTCTAAAAACAAAGTCATAGATTTTAGCGGTAGATTAGCATTAAATGCAGCTGGTGAAGCGATATACAATTTTGGGAAAAACAAGAATAAAACGGTAAAAGAAGTTTACCAAAAAGAGCCCGGATACCATGGATGGTTGCTAAATAATGACTTTCCACACTATACTAAAAAGGTACTTTCTGAAATTATTCAAAAAATAAAAGCTGAAAAAGCACCTAAAAAAAGTATTGAAGACAAGTTAGATGCTTTAAAAAGTAAATTTTCTGGTCAATAAGATTATTTATCTTCTCCTTATTTCATAAATTTACGTGATAAAAATTGCATTATGAAAATTATCTGTATCGGAAGAAATTATGGTAAACATGCCATAGAAATGGGCGCATCACTGCCTACTGAACCTATTTTTTTTATGAAACCAGATGCAGCAATTAATCGTCATAACTTTATGTATTACCCTAGCTTTACCAAGGATTTACATCACGAAGTAGAAATAGTAGTAAAAATAAATAAAGTAGGAAAACACATCAGTCCCGAATTTGCACATACGTATTACGAAGAAATAGGTTTGGGATTAGATTTTACGGCAAGAGATATCCAAAAAAACTGTAAGGAAAAAGGCTTACCATGGGAAATTGCGAAAGCTTTTGACAACAGTGCTTTGATTTCGAAAAAGTTTATATCGAAATCCCAACTAGACCTCAATAATATAGACTTTAGTTTAAATATTAACGAGCAAGTGGTTCAATCTGGTAACACCAATGACATGCTTTTTAATATAGATGCTTTAATTGCATACATTTCACAATTTACGACCTTAAAAATGGGGGATTTAATATTTACTGGAACTCCTGAAGGAGTTGGACCAGTAAAAATAAATGACAAATTAAAAGGCTATATAGGAGATCAAGAAATGTTCTCTTTAAACATAAAATAATTGAAAAGTAAAAAGCATGTATTGATTTTACCCAAATGGTATCCAAATGAAACGGATATACAGTTAGGGATTTTTATTCAAAATCAAGCTATTTTATTGTCTGAGCAATTCCAAGTTTCCGTTATTTATGTTCGCGGAAAAAAACAAAAGGAAAAGTTTGCGGTCAGTTCGAATTTCCAAAATGGTGTTCAAGAAATTTCAGTCACTTATCAACAAGGTAATTTTTTAAGCAAACCGTTTAATTTACTCCGCTATCACAAAGCACAAAAACTGGGTTTAGCAGCATTAAAAACTCCAGTTTCACTTTGCCATGTTCACGTACCAATTAGACCTTTATTTTTAGCTAATTATTTAAATAAACACCAACAAATTCCTTTCTGTGTTACAGAACATTGGTCGGGGCATTTAAATGGTGCATACACAAAAAAATCTTTCATTTACAAATGGTTTTACCGACATGCTTTAAAAAAGGCTGCGGTCTTAACCACGGTCAGTGCAAAACTTCAAACTTCGTTTTTAAACAATACGGGGTATCCAAGTAAAGTAATACCGAATTACATACAATCATTCCCATTAAAACACCCAATAAAGAAAGAAGGAATAAACCTCATTAGCGTCAGTGACTTAAATAATAGTACTAAAAACGTGACCGGTTTATTAAATGCCTTTTCTATGGCGCTACAGCAAAATGAAAATTTAATTTTGACAATTATTGGGGATGGTCCAGATAGGTTAATGGTAGAAGAAAAAATAATAGCGCTCCACTTAAAGAATAATGTGAGATTATTGGGTAGGTTTGAACACTCCGCTGTATTAGAAGCATTGCCAAGTTATCAATTTTACATTTGTAACTCCAACGTAGAGACTTTTGGAATGACCGTTGCAGAAGCAGTTTTAGCTGGTCTTCCTGTTATTTGCACTAAATGCGGTGGACCAGAAGCATTTTTGAATAAAGAAAACGCTATTTTGGTAGATACTAATGATACCACAATGTTAGCTAAATCCATACTCACTATGAGTAGACAATATCAAAACTACAACCACGAGAAAAATCAAAAGGATATACTGGAAAAATATGGTAAAAAAGCCATTACAAATAAATGGACTGCACTTTACCAATCTATCTTACCCGAATAGTTTTACCTATCCTTAAGGTATCTGTAACACGCATTTTATTAAGTTTACACAACCTTGCAACGGACGTTTTATTTCTTCTAGCAATAGCAGATAAGGTATCTCCACTTCGAATACGGTGATATTTTTGATTACCAGGTACGCCACCAGTAGATTCTCCAGCAATACTTACTTTACTGTGCTCAAAAACGCCATGATGCACTAATAAGTTAGGGTCTTTAATGATTTTTTTTTCAAAATCAAATATGATTTCAGGATCAATAGGTTGGTCATAAAACCTTACTTCAAAATGTAAATGAGAACCCGTGGATCGGCCTGTATTACCACCTAATCCAATTGGATCACCAGCTTTAATAATGGCATTTGGTGCCACAAACCTTTTAGATAGGTGTGCATAATAAGTTTCTAAACCATTGTAATGTCTTGCAATAATTAAGTTACCGAAACCTTGTTTGTGGTAATTAGCATAACGAATAATCCCGTCAAAAGCAGCATAAACTGTATCTCCGGTCACCAAATCTAAATCTGTACCATTGTGATTCCTTCCATGTCGAATACCAAAATGCGAAGTAATTACACCATGTACAGGTATTTGAAAGTTATGATGCATAGTATCCAGCACACACAACCACAAAGTATCTTTTAACAACTGATTTGAATTTTGATTATTTGTAATTGTCACATGATTATTCCAATAAGATTTGAAAGCAAAACTACTGTCTGCTGCAATCATATCCTGAAGATGTGGGTTGAGCATCACATCATACTGATGCTCTGTGTCATACTTAATAATCCTATCTTCCGATAAGTAAATGGTGTCCTTCGCATCAAAAAATACTTGCGTAAAAGCGCTAAGTGGTAAGAAACCCAGAAACAATAAAATAATTAATCTCATATAAAATAATAAGGAGCAAAAGTAAGTAAATATTTTTTAATCCATTTATAAAAAGCAGCTACTGCTATAAATGTTATCCACAAGCTTAGGGCAAGGTTGGGATACAAAACTTTAATACAAAATTGAATTTAAGTTACATTTATTTAGCATTGGAACGTATCTTTGCGTTAAGATTAGGAATATGCGTATAGACATTTTAACCGTACTACCAGAATTATTTGAAGGTCCATTTAACCACTCTATCTTAAAGCGCGCGCAAGAAAAGAAAAAAGTGGAAATACACATTCATAACATTAGAGACTATTCTACACACCGTCAAAAAAGTGTGGATGATTATCAATATGGTGGTGGCGCAGGTATGGTAATGACCATTCAACCTATTGCAGACTGTATAGATTCTTTAAAAGCGGAAAGAACATATGACGAGATTATATATTTAACACCAGACGGGGAATTATTTGAACAACAAACAGCCAACCAACTTTCCTTGCAGCAAAATATCATGATGTTATGCGGCCATTATAAAGGGGTTGATCAAAGAATCCGAGACTTATATATCACTAAGGAAATTTCGATTGGAAGCTATGTCTTATCTGGTGGAGAGTTGGGTGCAGCAATACTAACAGATGCTATCGTTCGATTAATCCCAGGGGTAATTGGAGATGAAACCTCTGCATTAACGGATTCTTTTCAGGATAATTTATTAGCGCCGCCAGTATATACCCGACCCCAAAACTATAAGGGACATGAAGTTCCCGAAATACTGTTGAGTGGAGATGATAAAAAGATTGAAAATTGGCGAATGGATGAAGCAATCGCAAGAACTAAATCACGTCGACCAGATATTATACGCGATTAACTTTTCTTCGCTTCCAAAATTTAAAGAGGAAAAAGAAGACAAGTGAAATCGTTATGCCGTACCAAAATGCTCTGCTAAAAACGACTCCTTTTATATATAAAGGTATCAATCTATAGTTAAAAGATTCTTCGACCTTACCTTCACTCCAAAATTTCAAATCATAGCTTTCTAAATCATTTAATTTTTGTCCTGTCAGACTTTTTAAAATAAAAGTAGGTTCACTTTGTTGGTTGATGTTAACACGTAAAATAGCATCTCTCTTATACCCTCTAATTGCCGTTCCAATGTATTTGATGTTTTTTGTTTTGTCTTCGTGGTAAAAAAAAGAAGCTGGTGCTTCTCCAATAGAACCCGAAAACCAATAAATAGGAATTTGTGCGCTTATTTCACTTAGAATGGGATAAACTACTTCACTAAAATTATTGCCAAACATAGACTGTGTATTGAATTTAAAAAGAAGGTCTAATTCTGGATAATTCTTAGCCCACACTGTCCGGTGCGAATAAATAAACAAGGCTTTTATTCCCCCTGCTTTGCTGTCTGTTTTAACTTTTTCTAAAAGGGCCAACTGTTCACCTTTTATACTGCCATCATTCAATTCTGTATCTAAAAACAAATGAATCTCATTATTTTTTCTAAATGAGAAATAAGTTGCACCAAAGTTTTCTTGGTATATATTTCCAGTCAAATCATGGTTTCCCACCGTATTAAAAAGAGGTATATTTAATTGTTCAAAAAAAGAAGATTTATAAAATGGTATATCATTAGAAACATCTAAAAATAAATCCCCTAGGCAGACCAAATATTTGGCCCCACTTTCATTTATCCACTTGGTATTACCCAAAATACTATTGATGGGATAACCAGTCTTGTTGGTTCCAGAACCATGAAAATGGCCACTAACAATAAAATCATATTCCTTTTCTGGAGCTAAAGACAAATAGGTTTGATTAAATGTAGAAACAATTGAATCTGCAAATAAGGCATTGGTACCAAACGATAGGCAAAGTACAATTAAGTATTTCATATTTTACTGGTTATTTTTTTTATTCCTTTCGTGTTTGACTTATAAAAACTAAACTGTGCATCTCCCATAAACTTTGGGTCATTCCACAGTACTAATCCCAACAAATTATTATCAAAATTACTTGCAATATCGTTATAAACAGAACCTTTTCGCATTAAAAAAAGTGTGTCATTTCCACTAAATTCAGAATTAAAGGTTTTAAATATAGAAGCGTAATCGAGTGTAGCTATGCTCTTAAAGTTTTCAATTCTATTTTTACTAAATTGTAAAAAAGAACCATTGGAATACAGTAATTTGTTACCATTTTTAAAAGTACACTCATTTACTAAAACTTCACATTCATCAAACTGACCTAACGAAGTCAGTCCTCCAGACAAACAATTATTTAAATATACATTAGAGCGAGTAGCTGCGATTAAATCCGTGGATTTATCATAAAAGAGGCAATGGTGGAAAATCAATTGACTTTCCTCTGCAACAATAGAACCTTCCCCTGTAAAACTTACATTTTCAGCTTGAAATTTCCCTTTAATTACATGAATAGGGATTGACTTTTCATTTTTAATTTTCAATGGGTTTTCTTTTGATTTTCCTTGAATTACCAATTCGCCCTGTACCAAAAACTGACCGTCACCATGTATTTTTAAGGTTTGAAATGGATAGATGGTTAAGGTTACAGCTGCAGGAATAAGAATTTTCTTATCCAAATCGATTGCTTTGGTATTAAAATACCATTCGTTCCCTATTTTAGTCAAAGTAGTATCCGCTAAAACATTTTTTTCTATCGGTGCTATACCCATCTCTTCCTTCGTTTCATATTTATAGCTTGGAAATTCATTTAATTCCACTTCAAAAGGAAAGCTGCTACCTGGAATTTTTGCAACCAAAAATAAATTAGTGGCCTTTTTAAATGATTTTTTAAGGGTATAATTAAAGTAATGGGTATAGGTATTTCTAGCTTTAGCAGGGATATTTATGACACTATCTAAAGCTATGAATTTATTCTTCCGTTTAATTCCAATAATTTGAATCGGGAAATCGGACACAGGCGTTAGGGAAATCTCTAAGGAATCCTCTCCCGCTTCTTTTAAAAAAGCGTGAAAAGGTTTAGGGATAGAAATGTTATTTCTGATAAGCCTTACATTCTCATAATAGCCTTCAAAACTCACTTTTCTATAAGCCCATTCTTTCGCAATCAATCCCATTTTCTCGTCTAACTCAGGTTGAATTGCTTTGAAAAAGGCATTTAAATATGCTTCAGAAACAATTCTTTCTAAATTTTTAATGTAGGATTCAAAAAATATAGGATCAGAAAAAAGTTGATCGTGGTAATTAAACTTCAACTTTTCAAAGTTATTGGGTACCCTTTGTCCAGCAATTTTTGTGGTTGGTCTAATACTAAAACTCTCATAACCTACTGGCTCAATCCTTTCGGTCAGTCCATTGTAATAAAACTTCACATCACTCCAATCTAGAGAATGATACCCGCCAACGAGATCGATAATTACGTGAAATCGCGCCATTTTTTCAACATCAAAAACCTCAGAAGTAATTTTTTCACCCCTTCTAAAGGATTCCAATAAACTAGCGCCGATTTGATAATTATTCAGTAAAAAGCTATCTTTTTTCACTGTTCCTTTATCGTAAGGTTCCGCATAACTTGAACTAAAATGGGAATACTGCTCATCAATAAAATTCCCTTGCAACTCATCAATTCTCCAGTCCCAATACAAAGTTGGATTCCATCTTAAAATTGCTCCTTTTTGTCTATTATTTCTTTCTAATACATGCTGACCAAAATGTTCTTCCATGGCGTAAATACCAAGGTTATTCCCATTAATATTTACATCAATAAAATCATAGATTAAATAAATAACCCCTTCAGATTTCAACAATTGGTGATAAATCCACTCATACACATAGTTTCTAGTTCCTGGATGTTGAATAGAAAACCGGTACATCCCCATTATCGAATCTTTGGCTTTAATCCTAAACGACCATTTATCAGACATTAAATGATCTGTCATGTGTCCTTTTAATCTTATTTCACCACTTACTTTCTCACCAGCAACATCAAGTGCACAGGGTACATATTTATCTCCTTCATTAATTTGAATACCACGATCTAATGCAATTTGACGTTTGGTTTTTATAAATTCCCAATCTCCTTTGTCAATTTCAATATTTAAAACTTTAGCACTTACTTTTTTCGATAAATCTTTATTATGAAAATATGTTTTAACAACATCTATAGCACCTGTATAACCATACCCTTTTGCTTTTTCATTCGCCAAGTAATATCCAAAACCAAGGATAAAAAGTAATCCAATAAAAAGTATTTTTAATTTATTCTTACGCATATTCAATTTCGCTATTTTCAATTTTCTCTTCTGGACTGGATAACTGGAAGATAAAAACCGAGAGTATGATTAATAATATAGTGGTGAAAGGGTTTAAGGAGCCAACTAACCATGATTCATAGTTAATGTTGAACAAAAATGAAATAATAAAAGCAAGTACAATGTACCTTCCTTTCATATTTGAAAATAAATTATATAATAATCCAAAGAAGTACAAAAACAAGCCAATGATACCTGTATCGAACCACATAGACAAGTAAGAATTATGCACACCTCCATTATGTCCTTGCCGTTCTAACCAATAATAATTTGCACGCATTACACTCTCATCATACCCAAACCCGCCACCAATAAAAAAATGTTCTTGAATTTGAGACCAGGCAAATATCCAAGCTATTTTCCTTCCGGAGCCCTCCTCAATGGTATGTACCCTAAAGTAACTTTCTAGTCCAATAAACTCAATTACCGATACCAAAAGATCAAAGACATAGCTTTCAAAAATTAAGAAGAATACCACAAAAAGAATAGCGAATACAAAGTTTACTTTAACCAACCTAAAAGTCGCGTAAAATAGAGAAATACTCATAATAGCGTTCCTTGATTCACACCAAAATAATGAAATCAACAGCACGATATATATCAGGTTATTTTCTTGTTTCGAAAGTTTGATTAAGCCATATTCTTTTAAGACGGTATACAATACAAATATCAAATAAATAAACACACCTAATCCATTCGGATTCCCAAGTACCCCCTTAAATCGATCCCCCAGTAAAACACCAATTTCCGGAATAAAAAGACCTAGAAAAATACCTATGATAACCATTCCGATTAAAAAAGTGATTAATCCTTTCCAAAATCGTTCTCCGGATTCTTCGTGTAATGTTTTTATATAAATTGGAATAGATAAATACGTAATTATAAAGGATATGGTTTTTTGAAATCCAATCGTAAAATCTATTGAATTTACCAAAGAAACAAAGGCGAAAAGTAAAAAAGGGACAAAGGGAATAATAAATTTCGTGTCAAATTTAAAAGTGCTCCTATACACCAACAACACAATAAAAAGTGTCACAGGCGCAATGATTTTCAAATCTTTTGCAAACTTTAAACTATCGTAAGTGGCTGTCCGCAAAGGCACATAATCGGAAAGTATTAAAATAAGTATGGTTAAAATCAACAATTCAAATTTCATGTTGTTTCTTCCCAATAAAATAAACACTATAGGAAGCAATACATACACAATAGGTGTTGCCAATACACCAACCACATATATGATCACCATCAATATAATAAATTGATTATAGTATTTAAAGGACGCTATCATTTAATAAATTTAGTTGGCTCAAAAATATTTCTTTTCGTTTTAATAAAAAGGTCAAATTATTATTGGCATTTTCTGTCCATTTATCGAGGTTTAAAATACCTCTCCACCTTTTAATATGGACTGGTATTTCTGCATAAATTCCATTCATTTTTTTATAAAAAACTTTTTCAATATTTTCATCTGAAAAATTAGTCTCCATCAGTTCAAGTCCTCTAGCATTTAGCAACGCCACAAAGGTCTTCTCCTCGATTAATTGTTTAAAAAGTTTCGCATTGATGGTATTACTATTAAGAACAGCATCAAAATAATTTTTATTTACATTATTAGTTCCTGTGTAGGTTAAACCATAATCTAAATCATTTAATAACCATTTCCATTGTCCCTCTCCCACCTGATACCAAATGGCGTTGTTATGTAACCAATCCCCGTTTCCATAATAAGTTTCCATTAAAATATAATCTACAAATGAAGCTATGTCAATTTTGTCGTTTATTTTATCATACGAATGGTGGCTTTCTACCAATTTTGAAAATTCAGCTTGTTTTTTCTTTTTACCCGATTTAACTTCTCCGTATGCACCTTCTAAAATACTGATTAATTCCGGTTTTGAATTTTCGTACGCTGCAATAAAAAACGGATCAATTCTTTCTCTCAAATTATAAATCCCCCAATAATTACCATTAATATAAACCACACAAGCTTTGCTTTTTTGAACCAGTAGATGGGTGTTTTTTGCTAGTTCATGCATCAGTGCGTCTGCAAAAAGTGTTTTTGTATTATCATTACCACCAGAACGAATTACTAGCGATTCATATTTTTTCAGTCCCTTTTTGCCAAAAAATTTATATTTAAATATATTTTCCCCAATTGCGCGGTTGACTTTTAATTTAAAAGATTTTTGAGGGAAACCTCTAGTTGCATTTCCGCTAATCTGAAAGTCACAAGCATTTTCATAAACGACTTCACCGGCTTTAATCCACTGAAAAGTTACTTTACGTTTACTGGATTGGCCTCTTCTCGTATAGTTGGCATTTTTCTCCCAAAAAGGTTTATAAAATCCGGATTCAAACCAGGAATCAATTCCCATTACCATAATTCCATTCCCTTCAGAAAACAATCCTTGTTCAGAACCAATAATATTTAAAACAGGCACAGCGTGACTTTTTTCTATGGCAAATAATTGAACCGACTCTTCAATAAAAATAGATTGGTCTGCCTGTTTCCCTTTAATCAATACAGCAGGTAATTTGGGTAAATTATTCTCTACAGGCAAGGAACGCTGAGAAAGACCATAATGATAAAGGTTATGGAAATAAATTTGTTCGGGTCTTAAAGTGTCAAACGCATAATAATGGTCTCCCCCATCTGAAGAATAAGTGAGTTTAAAATTAGGATCGTAGCTATAAATTGAATTGTTAGATAAAGATGGAAGATGGACAATATCTTTCAAGTTTTGAAATTGTTTTAAATTATCACTTTTTTGCGCTAAAAAATTATTTTTGATAGACGGGAAAAGCAATAGTAACAATACCATTGAAACTAATAAAAATACAAATGAATAATTAATCTTAAGCCCTTCCTTTTTCATCTTTTCGGTTTGTTCCCAACCACAATAACAAGCATAATAATAAAAAGAATCCTAAGGTTAGGATAACATTTGCACTTCCTATTCCAATACCAATTAAACCAATAATTAGTTTAAAAAAAGAGGACCGATTCAAATCATTTTTACCATTTTTTGCCCATAATATAATGGCCAAAGCTAAGATGGCAAATGGTACTGAATACTTAGCTACAACAGCTATAAACGCAAAAACAACCCCAACAATAGTATACTTAGTTGACACTGGTTCTTTTGTATTTATTTTCCAAAGAAATTGAAATACATGCACCAATAACCCTGTCAAAATTAATTGAAATATGAAAAACGGAATTTCTTTACTAGAAAATCCGTTTAAGCTATTAATAAAAATATCTTGTAACATAAAAGTAAATTAAAATGATTGTTTTGATTTATCGAGCAAACGCAATAAGTATTGGCCGTATTGATTTTTTTGTAAAGGTTCTGCTAGTTTTCTCAAGGCGGCATCACTAATGTACCCTTTTCGATACACTATTTCTTCTAAACAGGCGACCTTTAATCCTTGACGTTGCTCAATAGAGGCAATAAAATTAGATGCTTGAATAAGTGATTCATGAGTCCCTGTATCTAACCAAGCCATTCCCCTACCCAACAATTCTGTATTTAAGGTTCCTTCAGCCAAATAGCATTTATTTAAGTCGGTAATTTCTAGCTCACCCCTTTTAGATGGTTTTAAAGTCTTGGCTTTTGCTACGACTGTATTGTCGTAAAAATAAAGTCCAGTAACCGCGTAATTTGATTTTGGAATAGTTGGTTTTTCTTCTAACCCAACGACCTTTCTATCCGCATCAAATTCTACCACGCCATATCTTTCCGGATCATTTACATAATACCCAAAAACGGTTGCTCCTTGGTCCATTTTCGCTGCCTTTTCTAAAATTTTTGGTAACCCGTAGCCATAAAAGATGTTGTCTCCTAAAACCAGGCAAACGGAATCGTCTCCAATAAAATCTTCGCCTAAAATAAAAGCTTGTGCTAAACCATCTGGAGAAGGTTGCACTTGATAAGAAATAGAAATGCCCAAATGGTTGCCATTTCCAAATAATTCTTCAAAAACGCCAATGTCTCTTGGGGTTGAAATGATCAATATATCTTTGATATTTGCCAATAACAATACCGACAATGGATAATAAATCATTGGCTTATCATAAATGGGCAAAATTTGTTTAGAAACCGATTGCGTTAATGGATACAAACGTGTACCCGATCCTCCAGCTAAAATGATTCCTTTCATATGTCCAATATTAATAATTTGTTGACGCACACAAAGGTGGGAATTTTTTAACGTTTATCCATGATAAACCATTTCAAATTCAAAGATTAATTTCAACAGAAATTGGTTTATGGTCAGAAAAATGAATATCATGTGTTACAAAATCAACCGCTTGAAGTTTTGGGTCATGAAAAATGTAATCAATTCTGTTAGAAGGTATTTTTCCAATATAGGTAGTACCGACACCAGTACCCACATCCACAAAGGAATCATCTAACTGTTTTCTAACCTTTTGGTAAGCATATGAAACGGGAGTATCATTCAAATCACTGCAAAAAATAACTGGATATGGGGAAGCAACAACCCCTACCATTATTTTTTCAATTTGCAAGGCGCGTTTCTCATAGGCAACTCTTAATCTTTGTAATATTTTTTGTTCTTTTGGTCCTCTTTGGTACAATTTACCTGCTTCATTGTCCCCAAAAAATGCATAATCTTTGTCTTGAAAACGGATAGAACCTATGTGCCCATTAAATACCCGAAGCGTATCTCTATCTTTTACAATGTCAGAATAGATACAAAAATTATTCAGGTCATTATCAAAACTTATTTCTCCTTTATTAATAATGGGATATTTTGAAAAAGTAGCGACTCCAAAATATTGCTCATCCAATAATTTATGGGTATATCTTTCCTGATAATAATCTAAAGCTAATAATTTAACCAAAGAATCTCTAGTCACAAAATCAGAACCATTTTCTTGGTGATAAAACTCTTGAAAGCATAAGATATCAGCTTCCTCTTTTTTTAAAAAATTAAAAATACCATCCCTACTTTTAAACCTATTTGCTTTATCATATAAATTAAAAATTCGAACATTATAGGACAGTACCTTTACCGACCTAGAATTGATGGCTGGTGAAAACATATTTACTGGATAAAAATTATGGAGATGGTTCCATCCTAGCCCAATGATGATTATATTAAACAAAACATATTTTCTTTTATACCAAATCCAAAAGAAGGTAAATAAAAGTAACAAGATTAACAACACTGGATAGCCCAAGCCTAAATAATACAAATAGGGAATGCTGTTCGGGGAGAAATGTGTCGCTAGATAAGCCCCGACCATGCAACATGCGAGCAGTATATTCAGGAAAAACAAAAACTTCAAACCAAGTCCCGTCTTCGCTTTGGTTTTACTTTTTTTCATTACTAAACTTGAATAGAAACTCTTTTTCAGCCTTCGAAATACTATCGTATCCACCTTTAGAAACTTTATCTAAAATGGCATTAATTTTATCTTGTTGCTCTTTTTTAGAATCTCGATATTGGTCGTCATTCATTTTGCGATAGTCTTTATTTTTGTAGACTTTCATTTTAGGTTTTGACTTAAAAATATTACGCCATTGAATTCCATAAAACCAACGTTCCAAGCGATTCATAAATTGTGATCGCTCTTCAACTTTTAACATAGAAATTACCCCAAACAAAGCCCCCCCAATGTGCGCAAAATGCGCCACGCCATCTGGTTTAGTCAATGCTGTAAAATCGCCAATTAAAAAGAACAGGGCCAATAACCAAAAAGGAATATTAATACCAAATATTAATTGGACATTTAAGGTAGGCCTATAATACAAAATTGCACCAAAAAAAGCATACACAGCACCAGAAGCACCAATAACCCCCATTGGACTGATATGCATGTAAAAAGGAAATATATCATAAGACAAAGTGTGCAGTAAATTACCTGCTATACCACCTAATATATACGTTAAGACCAGTTTTTTTTGAGAAAAAAAAGTCAAAAATATATTACCGACATAATAGAGCATTATCATATTAAACAACAAATGAAAAATATCTGCATGCATAAACAAACTGGTCACCATTGACCAAGGTTGAAAAAGCAAGCCAGACAGCTCTCCCGGCATGGATAAAGTATTGCCTACCCATTTATAAAATACAGGTGCATTAAATAATTCAGAAAATATATAAATAAGCTTTAAGAACAAAAAAGCCAATACATTGATAATAATCAACGTTTTTAAACTTCCGCCATGCTTAAATTCATACTTTATTCGTTCTACCAAATTCATATCTTCGAATGCTTAATAAAATGAATCAGTCTTCTTTTGCCATATTTTGACCAAAATAAAACCAAATAGCATACCGCCTAAATGGGCGAAATGGGCAACACTGTCACCCGGATTATTTTGAAATCCACTATATAAAGCAATTGCACCAAGTCCAATCGCCATCCACTTCGCTTTAATCGGAATTGGCGGAAACAATAACATAAATTCGGTATTCGGAAAAAGCATTGCGAATGCGGTTAACAAACCGTAAATAGCTCCTGAAGCCCCTAAGGAAGTACCTAAATAAATCCTAGATACCGCATCATAACCTGGTAAATTTGGTTCAATTCTATATTGTATACTATTGCCAACAATTTCGACATTAAAAATATCTATAGTTGGGAAAAGTTCCCCTGTTAAATTATAAATTTCAAAAGCCTGCACTGCACCATATAAAAAGGCGGCGCCTAAAGCAGTAATCAAGTAAAAAATCAAATACCTTTTTTCTCCCCAAACTCTTTCTAATTGACTCCCTATAATCACTAAGGCAAACATATTAAAAAAGATATGCATGATATTAGCATGCATAAAAAAGTGCGTAACAATTTGATATGGCTCAAAATAAGGAGAAGAAGGATAATGCATGCCCAACATTTCTTTCAAATCAATTCCTCGGGATTGGAACAAGAAAGTGGCAATAAAAAAAATCACATTAATGATTAACAAATTCTTTGTGACTGTTGGGATATTTCTAAATAAGTTTTGAAACATAATTAATTGAATTTTTTCTGAATATCTTCTAAATTATAAGTGATCATTACGGGCTTACCGTGTGGGGAGACCAAGTAGTTTTCACATGCGAATAACTCATCCACAATATGTTGCATTTGCTCTAAACCTAATTTCGTTCCGCCTTTGATGGCCGAAGAACTGGCAATCGATTTTAAAACCAAGTCGGTGATACTGATGTCATTTTTTTGCTCCGAGCTTTTATAAGCCGCTGCAATATCTTCGATAATACCTTTTAAATTATAGCCGCTTAATTCTGCTGGTGCTCCTTTGATCAACATTTTTTTTCCATCCACCCATTCAAAATCAAATCCGATTGTCGTTAAATCTTCACTAATTTCATGTAAAAAAACAAAATCAGAAGCGGAAATTTCAAATTCTTCTGGAAACAATAATTGTTGGGTTTTACGGGTTGAGGATTCCCAGTCTTGCAATAATTGATTGTATAAAATTCTAGCATGTGCCCTAAATTGATCAATCAAAATAAAACCATTCTTTATGGTCGTTAAAATGTATTTAGTATGAATTTGATAAGGCGCCTTTGTCGTGCTTTGAAATTCATTATCAATTTTTGAAGGGATTAAAATATTTTCCAAGACCGGACTTTCCTCGGATTCCGATTCTGAGGTATTTTTTATATTATGGTAATAACTTTCCCAGTCCGAAGGATTTGGTTGTACCGCTGAATTTTGACCACCCTGAAAAGAACTCCCGCCACCACTACTCGGTTTTGCGGTAGTATTAAAAGGATTAAAATTAGGATCCACTTTTACCGTGGGCGCTGCTACTATCTCCCCTAATTTTGGACTAGGCGTGTCAAAAGTTTGTTCTAAATCAAAATCAATACTTGGCGAAATATTATACTGTCCAATAGCTTGCTTGACTGCAGAGCGGAGAATCGCATAAATTTCCTTATTATTTTCAAATTTTATTTCCGTTTTTGTTGGATGAACATTTACATCAATAGATGTTGTTGGCACCGTAAAGTATAAAAAATATGCTGGGTATTTTTTTGAAGAAATCATGCCTTCAAAAGCAGACTGTATCGCATGATTTAGGTATTTGTCTTTAAAAAATCGATTATTCACAAATAAATACATCTGATCTCTTGAGCTTCGGGCAAATTCAGGTTTTACAATAAAACCTGTTACGGAAAAAATATCGGTTGTTTCTTGAACAGGCACCAATCTTGAATTATAATTCTTTCCAAAAGCATGTACAATTCTTTGTCTTAAACCTGCTGGTGGTAAATTATAAATTTCATCTCCATTATTATGAAAAGTAAAATGTACTTCAGGGTGCACTAATGCGACCCTTAAAAATTCATTCAACACATGTTTATACTCTGTAATATTGGAACCTAAAAAATTTCTTCTGGCAGGAATATTATAAAATAAATTTTTCACACTGATACTCGTACCATTATTCGCTTGTACTGGTTCTTGCGATTTAATCTTAGATCCCTCAACACAAATTTGAGTTCCTAATTCTTCCGCATGTAATTTGGTCTTTAACTCAACATGCGCTATGGCAGCAACTGAAGCCAATGCCTCCCCCCTAAATCCTTTGGTTTGTAAATGAAATAAATCATCTGCTGTCGCGATTTTTGAAGTTGCATGTCTTTCAAAACTCATTCGGGCATCATTTTCCGACATACCGCAACCATTGTCAATCACTTGAATTAAGGTTTTACCCCCATCTTTTACAATTAAGTCAATAGCAGTCGCTCCAGCATCAATTGAATTTTCAATCAATTCCTTTACTGCAGATGCTGGTCGTTGAACAACCTCACCAGCCGCTATTTGATTGGCTATGTGATTGGGTAATAATTTAATTAAATCCGACATTTATTTTGATGATTCTAAGAGGGTCCCGACATTGTCAAGTCCGATAAAAATGTAATAAAACACAGCCAAAATTAAGACCAAAATAATGATTAGTCTTATGTTCGATTTAAAGGATTGCGATTTATAATGACTTTTACCCCAATTATCTTGTAAATCACTTTGAAACTTAATGGCCCGAATTCTATCTTCTGTTTTATTTTCACCTTTATACAAATCTATCTTTTTTTGCAAGCGTTGTTTACGCTCATCATAATACCTCGGGTGAAAATTAAATTCTCTTGTCCGACTAGGCATTTTAAATAAAGACATTTTATTCCAGTTCATATAACAGTTCGGATTTAAAGACAAAGATAATTTAATTGTGCTTAAATAAAAAATCTAAACCCTGTTAAAAAATGTTAGTATTTAACTTTCTGAACTTCTTCTTTAAAACTGTCCCATAATCCCTTCACCATTCCCACCTTAAAGGGCCAAATTCAACAAATAGCCTTATCGAAAACCACAAAGAATTAAACCGGAAATTGTGTACAAGTTTTTTTAAAATGGCAGGATTTATGCAACAGGCTATTATAACTTTGTAAATTCTAAATTCAATTCAAATGACCTTCTTAAAAGCCAATTATAAAATATCACTATTCCTTCTTATCGGATTAAGCTTTATGGCTTTTGCAAAAACAAACCAACAATCGGAAAACCGACTAAGTAACACGATAAATACTGACCCTGCTTTTATAACAAACCCCAATAAATGGGCCGATTCGGTTTTTGCTTCCTTAGGAGAAGAGGAAAGAATTGCCCAACTATTTATGGTAGCTGCTTATTCCAACAAGGGCGTTTCCCATGAAAATGAAATTAAAAACTTAGTCGACAAATACAAAATAGGTGGCTTAATTTTTTTTAAAGGTACCCCTACCGCTCAAGCAAATCTAACCAACACTTATCAAGGTCTTGCCAAAACGCCTTTAATGGTCGGGATTGATGGCGAATGGGGCGTTTCCATGCGACTAGATTCAACGACTGTATACCCCAGACAAATGATGTTAGGTGCGATTCAAAATGATAAATTAATCTATGAAATGGGCAAACAAATTGGTGAACAGTGCCGCGCTTTAGGAATCCACGTAAATTTTGCACCCGTTATCGACATTAACAATAACGCAAACAACCCTGTTATTAACAATCGGTCTTTTGGAGAGCAAAAAGAAAACGTTACTAAATTAGGATTAGCCTATATGCATGGCTTACAAGACAACAATGTCTTGGCTTGTGGAAAACATTTTCCCGGTCATGGAGATACAGATACCGACTCTCATAAAGCGCTACCCATAATCTCACATGATATTCACCGTTTAGACAGTTTAGAATTATATCCTTTTAAGCAATTAATTAATGCAGGCTTAGCAAGTATGATGGTCGCTCACTTGTACATCCCAGCCTATGACAACACCCCAAACCAAGCCTCCACCTTGTCGCCAAAAATAGTAAACGGCCTATTAAAAGACAGTTTAGGATTTAAAGGCTTAATTTTTACGGATGCTTTAAACATGAATGGCGTAGCTAAATACTACCAACCAGGAGAAGTAGATGTTAAAGCTATTTTAGCTGGTAATGATGTCTTACTATTTCCTGCAGATGTGCCTATCGCGATAAAAGCCATTCAAGCTTCTATTTTAAAAGGTGAGATTAAGCAAAGTGACATTGATGCTTCTTGTCTAAAAATATTAAAAGCGAAAGCTTGGGCTGGATTAGATAATTACCGTAAAATAAAAACAGAAAATTTAATTACCAACTTGAATCCTAGTAAAAACGAAGCATTAAATAGTAAATTAGCAGATGAGTCCATCACATTGATAAAAAATCAAAACAATATCTTACCCTTAAAAAGACTGGACACTTTAAGCATGGTGTATTTAAACATTGGTGGTACTGGAAAAAATGAATTCTACCAATCCATGAATAATTATTATTCGGTTCCTGAAATTAAAATACCTCGCTCCCTTTCTCGAATTGAAGAAGAAAAGTTAATGGAAAAATTAAAAAACTACGACCAAATAATTATTGGTTTTCACCGTACAAATAATAACCCAAAAAGAAACTTTGGAATTACCTTACAAGCCATAGACATCCACAATAAATTAGCCGCTAGAAAATCTGTAATTTCGGTCATATTTGGTAACCCATATGTATTAAAGAGTTTTAAATCGCAAATTAATACCAAAGCAATTGTAGTAGCCTACCAAGACAATGCGTTTACAAAAAAGTCTGCTGGCGAACTTATTTTTGGCGGCATTGTTCCAAAAGGTAAACTACCCATTACCTGTAGTCCCGAATTTATTGCTGGAGATGGTTTAAGTTATCAAAAAGCAACTAGACTCCACTTTGGTACACCAGAAGAAATGGGTGTAAGAGCAGATCAAATTCGCGCCATTGATGCTTTAGCCATGCGCGGTATACAGCTAGGTGCCTATCCTGGCTGCCAAGTATTGGCAATTAAAAAAGGAAATGTTTTTTACAACAAGTCTTTTGGATACCACACCTACAAGAAGAAAGACAAGGTTAAAAACAGCGACCTTTATGATTTAGCTTCTATTACCAAAATTGCTGCAACTACCTATTCTTTAATAAAACTTACTGGAGAAGGGAAAATAGATATAGATAAAACACTTGGAGATTATTTACCCGAAATCGTTGACAAGACTCCTTATCAATCAACAGTTTTAAGAGAAATGTTAGCCCATCAAGCAGGCTTTGTTTCTTGGATACCTTTTTATTATCGTACCTTAAAAGATGGTTATCCAGATCCACAATATTACAGTAAAACAAAAACAACCACTTTCAATGTTAAAGTCGACGAAAATCTATTCATCACTTCGGCTTACCGTGACTCTATTTTTGCTAGAATAACGGGGACTTCATTAAGAAAAAAGCGCTACAAATATTCCGATATTGGTTATTATTTTCTAAAAGAAATAATCGAAAAACAAAGTAATACCACCTTGGCCCATTATGTTGATTCTGTTTTTTATAAACCAATGGGATTAAACCGCATCACCTATCACCCATTAGAAAAATTCAATAAGCGAGAAATTACGCCGACAGAGAATGACACTATATTTAGACATAATTTGATTTGGGGAAATGTACACGATCCTGGCGCTGCCATGATAGGCGGTGCAGGTGGTCACGCCGGCTTATTTTCTAATGCCCTTGACTTAGGCATACTCATGTACACTTTAATTAATGATGGAGAATATGGCGGAGAACAAATTTTATCCAAGGAAGTAATTGCCGACTTCACCAAATGTCAATTCTGCCCAAATAATAGAAGGGGTGCTGGTTTTGATAAACCAGTCCGCTCCTTAGAAGGTGGTCCTACTTGTAATCAAGTTTCCTTGTCCAGTTTTGGACATTCGGGATTTACAGGCACAATAACATGGGCAGACCCAGAAAATGAGATTGTTTACGTTTTTCTATCCAATCGAGTATATCCAAATGCCAACAATTGGTTAATTACAAAACAAAATATTAGAACGGATATACAAGACGCTATTTACAACGCGGTAAAGTAATAGAAGTATAAGCTGTGAAAATAAAAATTCAAAAAAAAAGTTAAAATAAACTTATCCCCATAAAATTCCAGTGTATTTTTACACTTAGATATGAAAATAGGAATTGTACTTTACCCGACTTACGGAGGAAGTGGCATTGTGGCTACAGAATTAGGAAAAGAATTAGCAAAAAAAGGGCATGAAGTTCACTTTATTACCTACGCTCAACCCGTACGACTAGATTTATACCAAGCGAATATATTTTACCATGAGGTAGCAATATTTGACTACCCATTATTTGATTATCAACCCTACGAACTGGCACTAACCAGTAAACTAGTAGATGTAACCATACATGAAAATCTAGACATTTTACATGTACACTACGCCATTCCGCATGCTTCGGCAGCTTATTTTGCGCAGCAAATATTAAGGTCAAAATCCATTGAAATCCCATTTATCACCACCCTACATGGTACAGACATCACTTTAGTAGGTAAAGACCCTTCATTTGAACCTGTAATTACCTTTAGTATTAATAATTCCAATGCAGTTACAGTAGTTTCAGAAAGTCTAAAACAAGACACCTTAAACCACTTTGATATTACAAACGACATTCAAGTAATACCAAACTTTATACGACACTCCAACTATGAACGATCTTCTGACAAGAAATGTTTAAGAAGCGAGTTTGCGCCTAATGGAGAAGCAACCATTACACACATTTCAAATTTCAGAAAAGTAAAAAGGGTGCAAGATGTATTGCGCATATTTAAAAAAATAAGTGAAAAAATTCCTGCAAAACTATTATTAGTTGGCGACGGTCCAGAAAGAATGTATCTAGAACAACTTTGTAGGGAATTGGGAATTTGCAATGATGTAAAAATGGTTGGGAAAATTCAAAACGTATCCGAAGTACTTTGTCACACTGACTTATTTTTACTGCCTTCTCAAACAGAAAGTTTTGGTTTATCCGCACTCGAAGCGCTAGCGAGTTCCGTACCTGTTATCTCCACAAATTCAGGTGGACTTCCAGAAGTAAATAAAGACGGCTATTCAGGTTATTTAAGTGACGTAGGCGACATTGACGACATGGCAAAAAAGGGGATTTCGATCCTGAAGGACCCCGCAACCTTAGCAAGGTTTAAAAAACAAGCCTATGCGCATTCATTGAATTTTAGTATTGAAGCGATTTTACCGCAATACGAAGCTCTTTATTATAAGCTTACCCATGCAGCAAATGTCATAAAAGCTTAAACTCGGGGTAAAGACAATTCAATAGATAAACAAGCCAATTCGTCGGAAACAGGTAAGGCATGATAAGAAATGGGTTGTTTTGTTTTTAAAGCCATGGTGATAAAACCAAGACCAGCACCACCTTTACTAGATATCTCTCCTAAAGAAAGCACCTCCATGTATCGCTGCTTGACTACTACCTGATCTTCTGAATTTAAAAAAGACAGAATTTCTTCTATTTTCTTTATTTTTTCTTTTTTTACCAAGTTTCCAAAGCAAATTTTATAAGCATCTGTATTTTGGTGAATCACCAAAAAAGACACTTGCGTTCCATACTCATCTCTTTCTCCATGAATACGAATATTTTGCAATCCTTCAATTAAAACAGAAAACATGCGTTTTACAACTCCTTTTTTATCCCCAGAATCATACATGGCATTTTCAATAGAAATAGTCAAAGAGTTGACCAAATCTTGCGAAAATTCGCCAAAATGAGAAACGGTTATTTTTCCATCAGAAGACTTATTAAACGAAGTAAAGATTTCTTGAAATCTAGCATTACATTTATCAATAATATTTACTCCTCCTGTCATTTGTATTACGCTTATTTTTCCTTTAGATTATGAAATTAAAGTTTCTGTTCGATAAAAGAACGAAAAAAAACACCTTTTTATTCACATTAAAACGTAAATAAAGTTAAAAAGGTTGGAATCCTTATTTTTTTGCGACCATAGAAACGATTTCACACACTGCTGGACATATCTCTGTATTCTTATTAATCAACTCTTTTAATTGGTACATATTTTTACGATCGGTATGTGGATAACCTTTACATGCCAAAGGACGGTAATCGTAGACACTACAAGTATTATCTTCGTTTAAAAAAGTACAGGGAGAAGACTTCAGCACATAATCCTGATCTTCATCCACCCTTAAATAAGATGCAATAAAAGCGCTTGATTTCATCCTCAAATACTTGGCCAATCGTTTAATATCAGTATCTCTAAAAATAGGACTAGTGGTTTTACAACAATTCGCACAATCTAGACAATCTATTTTTTTAAATACTTTTTCATGTGCATCATGAAAAACATCATCCATATTATTTTTCTTAAAAGAATAGATAGTTTTTAAAACTTGTTTCTTATTTTTTGTATCATTGTTAAAGTTGAATAATATGTTATTTAATTCTTTTTTCATGCTTAGTTTAAACCTAAATTCAGCTTACAAAGCTAATGGATATTAAATAAATACTTATATTCGATTAATATTATTAATAAATGAGTAGTTACGAATTTGATTTAATTGTTTTAGGTGGTGGTCCTGCAGGGTACGCTGCTGCTATGCGTACCATAGATTTTGGAAAAAAAGTTTGCTTGATTGAGAAATCAAGAATTGGAGGTGCCGGTATTTACCATGGTGCTTTGAGTTCTAAGACACTATGGGAATTATCCCAAAGGGTTCGAAATGTAAACGAAATGATTGCAGCTAGTGGTCGTGATAAATTTGAATTATCTTGGAATGATGTCAAGAAAAATTTAGAAGAAGCTGTATTTGAAAGGAAATTTCAATATTCTTGTCACCTTAAATTACTTAAAAAAAACCGAGGAGATTTATTCTTTTACGAAAGAGGAGCTGGTAAATTAATTAGTAATCACGAAATTGAAATCACCAAAAATGATGGTGCGATCAAAATCATATCTGCAGAAAACATCATTATAGCAACAGGGAGTTCGCCGCGTACCTTACCAAATATGGAAGTGGATGAAGTTACCATATTAACATCAGACGGTATTGATAATATTACCGACTTTCCTAAAAGCATGGTAATTGTTGGTGCTGGTGTAATTGGTTGTGAATATGCGACTATTTTCTCCAACTTTGGCAAAACAAAAGTATATTTAATTGATCGTGCAGATCGTATTTTACCCTTTGAAGATTTAGACATATCTACTATGGTTTCAAATAACCTAGAAGATAATGGCGTGACTATTCACCATAAAGCCCAATTAAATCGTCTAGAAATAATTGACGGACAAGTGGAGTATGAATTACTTTATGAAGATGGCAATAAAGAAGTGATAAGGGTAGAAAAAGCCTTACTTTCTGTAGGAAGAATATCTAACATAGACAATATAGGATTAGAAGAATTAGGCATTAAAAGAGGTCCAAACGGCAGAAATATTGGGGATGACGATACCCAGACCAATATTCCAAACATATATGCGGTTGGAGATGCATCTGGAAGGATTGCTTTAGTAAACATGGGAGAGATTGAAGCGAGACATGCGGTAGAAAAAATGTTTGATGATAAAAAAGAACGCTTGTCCTACGACAACGTCTGTACCATCATGTTTTTACAACCTGAGGTGGCAGCAGTTGGTTTAAATGAACAAATGTGCATTGAACAAAACATCCCCATCAAAGTCGTTAAACTCGATTATTCAACCATTGCAAGAGCTATTGCCATGCGAAAAACCCAAGGATTCTTTAAAATCATTGTCACCAATGATGATAAAATGCAAATTCTAGGCATGCGTGCTGTTGGAGAACATGCTTCATCTGCAATACAAGGCGTCGCTTTACAAATAAAATCGGGAAAAGGAATTGAAACAATTGCAGAATTAGTGCATCCACATCCTTCTATTGTAGAAGGTGTGCAAGAATGTGTAAGAATGCTATTGAATAAATCTTTATTCAAAGCCTCTGTTTTTCAAGATAAACTTGCTTGCTACAGCTTAGTCGACGGTGTAAAAACCGAGCTTCAAAGATTGTAAAATATTTCTAAAAAAAGCGGCAAGGCCCAAGTGCTTTTCTTTGGATATCATTACCTTTGTGTATAACTTAAATTTTATGACTGTGTTATCCAATCGCGTAAATGAATTAGAGGAATCTGCTACTATAGCCATGGCTCAAAAAAGCAGAACATTGAAAGAGCAAGGTATTGATATAATATCCTTGAGTTTAGGAGAACCTGATTTTATGGTGCCTGATTTCATCAAAGAAGCAGCAAAAAAAGCCATAGATGATAATTTTTCTAAATATACTCCTGTACCTGGGTACTTAGATTTAAGAGAAGCAGTTGCTTTAAAATTTAAAAGAGACAATGGCTTAACCTACGCGCCGAATCAAATTGTGGTATCCACTGGAGCGAAACAAAGCTTAATCAACGTTTTATTAGCCATGATAAATCCAGGTGATGAAGTAATTGTACCTGCCCCGTATTGGGTAACCTACTTCGAGCAAGTTAAAATGGCAGGTGGTATTCCTGTAGTGGTAAAAGCTACCTTTGAGAACGACTTTAAAGTTACGGCTGATCAAATTAAAGCTGCGATTACACCAAAAACTAAAATGATGATTTTTAGTAACCCTTGTAATCCTACTGGTGCATCTTATACAAAAGAAGAACTACAAGCTATTGCAAAAGTTGTTGCAGCGACACCGAACTTTTATGTGATGTCGGACGAGATTTATGAACACATCAATTTTGTAAGAAAACATGAAAGTTTTGCACAATTCCCTGAAGTATATGATCGTACTATTACAGTAAATGGCTTATCTAAAGCATTTGCCATGACTGGTTATAGATTAGGATATATTGGCGCACCTGTGGAAATAGCAGCAGCAGCGACCAAATTACAAGGACAATATACTTCCGCTACTTGTTCTATTGCGCAAAGAGCTGCAATTGCAGCTTTAGAAGCAGACCCATCTCAAATTCAATACATGATAGATGCTTTTAATGCGCGAAGATTAATTGTATTTGATTTATTGAAAACAATACCCAACATTAAAGTCAACCTGCCTGAAGGTGCATTTTACTTTTTTATAGACGTTTCTTACTATTTTGGAAAAACCATTCAGGGACATTTAATAAAAGACGCAAATGATCTGTCATTATTTCTGTTAGATAAAGCACATGTTGCAGTAGTGACAGGACAAGCATTTGGAGACGATAATTGCGTAAGATTATCTTATGCTAGTGACGAAGCAACTTTAAGAGAGGCCATAGATAGAATTCGTGTAACCTTAGAAAATTAAGTTACATGAATGAAATAAAAAGAGCTTTTAAAAACTTTTCTGCAAAAAAAATCATTGTCCTTGGTGATGTAATGGTCGACACTTATATTCATGGTAAAGTGAATCGAATTTCCCCGGAGGCGCCTGTACCAGTTGTAAATTTTGATTCCAGAACTTATCATTTGGGCGGCGCTGCAAATGTAGCACTGAACATTAAAGCATTAGGCGCAACACCTTATATCTGTTCATTTATTGGCAACGACGAAAGCGGTGCCTTATTTGAAAAGTTAATGACCGAAAAAAATCTTTCCAACAAAGGTATTTTATATTCTGACGAACGTATTACTTCTGTTAAAACGAGAATCATAGGCAACAACCAACAATTATTAAGAATTGACCAAGAGCAAACGGACGATATTAATTCCGTGATGACTTATAATTTGGTAGAGAAAATAAAAGAAATTGTAAAATCCGAAGGAATAGATGCCATTATTTTTGAAGATTACAACAAGGGGATATTAACTACACCATTAATTGAGCAAGTGATTGCATTTGCCAATGAACACGACATTGTGACCAGTGTAGATCCGAAGTTGAAGAATTTTTTGGCCTATAAAAATGTCACCCTTTTTAAGCCCAATTTAAAAGAACTTAAAAGTGGTTTATTGACAGACTTTAAATACCCACAAGAAAAAGATTTATTTTTAGCAGCTGTTGAAAATTTAAACCAGCAATTGAACTGCCAATATACCTTTATTACCTTATCTGAAAATGGGGTTTATATGAAGTACAAAGAAAAAGATTATTTTATTCCAGCACACTTAAGAAATATTGCAGATGTTTCTGGCGCAGGAGACACCGTAATTTCAGTCGCAACCCTATGTATTATTAGTGGTCTAGAACCTTACCACACTGCAGAAATCGCCAATTTAGCAGGTGGGTTAGTTTGCGAAAAAGTAGGGGTAATTTCAGTCGACAAAGAACAATTATTAAACGAAGCCATCAAAACCATCAATTAATTTCCACATGTCAAAAGTAGTCAAGCCATACAATAAAGAAGCTAGTTCTAAAAAGGAAGAAGTTGCAGAAATGTTTAACAATATTTCAAAAAAATACGACTTTTTAAATCATTTTCTATCCTTAGGAATTGATAAAATTTGGCGTAAAAAGGCGATTAAAATATTAGGAGAGAACAAACCTAAAGTCATTTTAGATATCGCAACTGGTACTGGAGATTTTGCCATAGAAGCATTAAAATTAAATCCTGAAAAAATTGTAGGTGTCGATATATCCAAAGGCATGTTGGATGTGGGGATTGCAAAAATGAAAAAGAAAAAAGTCGCCCATATTATCCAGTTAGAGTTGGGAGATTCAGAAAATTTACGTTTTGAAGACCAGACTTTTGACGGCTACACGGTGGCATTTGGGGTTAGAAATTTTGAAAATCTAAGTAAAGGATTAACTGAAATGTTACGGGTTTTAAAACCTAAAGGTAGAGGTGTAATATTAGAATTTTCAAAACCTAAAAAATTCCCCATTAAGCAATATTATGCTTTTCATTCAAAGTATATCATTCCAAAAATTGGTCGAACTATTTCAAAAGACAGTGCAGCATACGATTATCTACCAGAATCCATTCAAGCCTTCCCAGAAGGAGATGATTTTTTAAAAATTATGAAAGCATGTGGCTATCAGAATTGTCAAGCTAAAATAGTTGCTGGTGGAATCGCAACTATTTACTGGGGAGAAAAAGCATAGATTAATCACTTTCTACTGTTAACAAATAATTAATTCTGTATTGGATTATGCGCTAAATCGGCGTACTTTTGTAGTCAAAGAATTTAATTTTTTATGTTCGGATTAGCCATTAGAAAAAAAATAGATGAAGATAAATTAGCAAATATATTTGTTAATTCACTTCTAGAAGCGGTTGAGAATGGTTTCGGAGATGTGGCAGGTATGATCAATGAAGACCTTGCTTTTCAAACTTCCCCTTCTATAGACCCAAAAGCTTACCAGCAATTCCTATTGATTGTAATCACTGGTAATTTAACCTTTTTGGGGGAGAATAATGAAATAGATGATGTGGAAGACCTCTCTAATCTTATCATTAAAAAATATGCCAGTATATTTGATATGCAAACGAGTGAATTGGATGTAAATATTCAAAAAATGCGCACTTTTATTTCTCAAGTTAATTATCCTTCAAAAAATTACTTATACGGTTTATCGAAAGCAGTTTTTTTTAAATATCATTTAAATAATTTTCAAGAATCTTATTTTAAAACCATGAACTCACCTAATCCTTTATTTTTAAAAAGAATGGATGAGCTGGTTCAATTGTTTTTATGGGATTGGGACAAGTTTTTTAAAAAGCATAAAATGCAATAATAAGTCATTTTAAAAAATAAATTCACAATTCTATTTTTGAGTCTCAATTTTGTGGTTAACTTTGTATCCCGAGTTACAAAATTCCTCAAAAAAACATGGCAAATTCAACCAAATACATATTTGTAACCGGTGGCGTTACATCATCACTCGGCAAAGGCATCATTTCCGCATCCCTGGCAAAATTATTACAAGCCAGAGGCTATAGTGTAACCATTCAAAAATTGGATCCATACATCAATATTGATCCAGGTACATTAAATCCTTATGAACATGGAGAATGTTTTGTAACCGAAGATGGCGCAGAGACAGATTTAGATTTAGGTCATTACGAAAGATTTCTAAATTCTGCTACCTCACAAGCAAACAATGTAACTACAGGTCGTATTTATCAATCGGTGATTGAAAAAGAAAGACGTGGAGAATTTTTGGGAAAAACAGTTCAAGTTGTACCCCATATCACGGATGAAATTAAGGAAAGAATCCAAATTTTAGGAAAGGCAGGAAAACACGATATTGTAATTACTGAAATTGGTGGAACGGTTGGCGATATTGAGTCACTTCCATATATAGAAGCAGTAAGACAATTAATATGGGAATTACCAAAGGATTGTTTAGTTATTCACTTAACCTTGGTACCATTTTTAGCTGCAGCAGGAGAATTAAAAACAAAACCTACACAACACTCTGTTAAAGAATTGCGTGAAGAAGGTATTCAACCAGACATTTTAGTATGTAGAACTGAGCATGAATTAGATGACTCAATACGTACAAAAATTGCTAAGTTTTGTAACGTGAGTAACGAATCTGTTATTCAGTCAATAGATGCAGCTTCTATTTATGAAGTGCCTTTATTAATGCTAGAAGAAAAACTTGATATTGTAGTGATGGAAAAGTTGGGTATACCTTCATTAAACGAACCGGCTTTAAACGAATGGCGTGCATTTTTAGAAAAAGTAAAAGCACCAAAACACCAAGTAAACATCTGTTTAGTTGGTAAATATATAGAGTTAAAAGATGCTTACAAGTCCATTGTTGAGGCATTTGGTCACGCAGGCGCATTTAACGACTGTCAAGTAAACTTAAACTGGATCCATTCCGAAGAAGTGACACGTGAAAATGCGGAAAGTATTTTTAAAAATTCAGACGGGGTATTAGTTGCTCCAGGGTTTGGATCAAGAGGAATTGAAGGTAAAATTCATGCCATAGAATATGTAAGAACCAACAATATTCCGTTTTTGGGTATTTGTTTGGGGATGCAATGTGCCGTAATTGAATTTGCTAGAAATGTATTAGGATGGTCAGATGCCCATTCTTCTGAAATGGATGAAAATTCCAACCATAAAGTAATTGACTTAATGGAAGAGCAGAAAAATATAGTAGACATGGGTGGTACCATGCGTCTAGGTGCATACAACTGTGAAGTTAAACCTTCTTCGCACTTATTTGAAGCCTATGGTAATACTACCATCAGTGAACGTCACCGCCACAGATATGAATTTAACAATATCTATTTAAATGATTTTGAAAACGCAGGAATGATTGCTACTGGTAAAAATCCAAAAACAGGATTGGTAGAAGTTGTTGAAATTCCTACGCATCCATGGTTTGTTGGTGTTCAATATCATCCAGAATATAAAAGTACGGTATTGAATCCACATCCAATTTTTAAAGCATTTGTAAAGGCAGCGTTAAAAGGTTAAACTTTTAATGCTGGTCACAATTTTAGACAACATACCGTATTCAACCTATCATTAATAGAATTGTGTTTGTTTTGTAATTAACTTTTAGGTATACCTTAAAAGTTAAATTACTCTACCCCTTTCCACCATTCTGTAAATACTTGTGTACTATCGTCTAAATAAACTATTTCACCAATAATTGGTATCACAAGAGGGAAATCATAAGTTGCATTTAAACGGACAATTTCCTTTAATGGTTCATCCCATGGATGGTTTGAAAGGGCAAATTTAGAAGAGTGAACAGGAAAAATTCGTGTGGCTCCCAAATCTTTGGCTGCTTGTAATACTTGTTCTGGTTGGTGGTGAACATATGGCCAAGCTGGATTATATTGTCCGTTTTCTAAAATTGCGAGGTCAATTGGACCGTATTTTTTTCCAATTTCAAGATAATGAGAATCATACCCACTATCTCCACCTAAGAATAGCGTATGCTTTGGTGTTTTTAAAACAAAAGAAACCCATAAAGTATTGTTACGAGAAAAACCTCTTCCTGAGAAATGGCGAGAAGGGGTAACAAATACCTTAAAATCTTTTCCCAAATCTACACTTTCATACCAGTCTTTCTCTATAATTTTTTCGGGGGCATATCCCCATTCTTCAAAATGTGCTCCTACGCCTAAGCCACAAATTACTTTCCCGACCTTTTCTTTCAATTTTAACAGTGTTTTATGATCCACATGGTCATAATGATCGTGAGAAATGAATAAAACATCTATTTTAGGAAAGTCCGCTACTGCATAAACATCCGTCCCTGCAAAAGCCTTTACAGACCCAGGTATAGGTGACGCGTTACCACTAAAAACAGGATCAATCAAAATACGTTTTCCTTCTAACTGCAGATAATAAGAAGAATGACCGAACCAAACCAATACATTTTTGTCAAGAGGAATTGCTTTTAAATCTTGGTGAATAGCCGGAATAAGGTCTATTGGTCTTGTATGCGGATAATTTACAAACAGAAAGTCATATAAGATGGACATTACCGAATACCCTTCTGCTAATTGAGGCGTTTCATTTAAATTTTGAAATGTACCATCCTTAAAATTTGGGGATTGTTTTATCCGCTCCAGTCTGGCACCTGTTGGATTATTACCGAATTGGCTTTGATGCACATAAAAAAAGGTGACAACGACCAACAGCACCAATAAAATGGCGATTATTAATGACATACGCTTAATAATTTTTAGGAATCGTCTCATGATTTTGTTTTATCCAATAATAAGCGACAAAACTAAGCATTTATCCTTGATTCAGCTCGACGGAAAGTTGGATTCATGGTGGATTAAAAATAAACATACAATGGTCCAGATTTTTAATTCCAAAAAAAAACAACAATAAACTTGATACCAGGCTATACCTTTAGGTTCCGTAACTAATCTCCCTTTATAAAAGAAAGCACAACATTGTCATTCATATCAAAAAAAGTTAATTGTACGCCTTTTAGTCGATAGGAATTGACCTTACTTAAAGCCTCCATAAACGCGACAGAATTAGGTTCTTCACAAGCTTTAATAGTACTTGAAAAGTCAACAAATTGAATATTTAACACATCTACAGCTTTAATATTACCTTGAAATTCATTGCAACCATTAAAACCATACACCTGCTGATTGGTCAAATTAATTTCCAAATACGGCACAGCGCTTAACCTTTTAATTCCACCACCATTTATTGATGTGGTAATCCAAATATCATGTAAGCGTTTATTTGTGTTATTTATTGCCACTTTTTCAATGGGTTTGGGTGTAAAAGAAAGTATTTCATCACCTTTTTCATTAAAAAAGAGCAGGCAATCGTTTTTAATTTGATACCTACTTACTTCCTGCATCAGCTTCAAATAAACTGATTCTATGTTGTCGTTCAAGCAAGCTTTACGTGTAGACATTAAGGGACCGAATTTTATAATATTCTCGGTTAAACTATCTAAAGAACCACCATAAATATTACACCCTCCATTTCCATTGACCTGCATCTTTATCGTATTTATTTCCAGAGATGGTAATGCCATCATTAGATCCACTACCTGTGCATTCATTTTAGTCAAAACCCATTCTTTATCTAAATAATGCATATAGTCAAATTGTTTTTCAACTTCTTTAATTAAAGTATATTTCACCAAAGAACCAAGCGGAGATTCTGGTTGTATACGTTTTTCTTTTACTTGAATTTTTTTTAAGTATCCAACCTCAAATTCGAATCCAGCAATGGTATCCATAAAACTTTGCCAAGTAGTATTGTCCAAATCCGCTCCTTTTTTCACCATCAAGCATTCTTTTTCCCCAGTAGCCGTATGGCAAGTGGTTTTTACGCTATTTATCCAATAGGTAGTTTTATGGGAAGTGATGCACCCAGTGATAAGATATAGGAACAGACTTATACCCAATAGTTGTTTGATAGTCATTAATAGTCGTTTAATAAATGGTCGTTTTTTAATCAGTATTTAAATGAAATACTTATGCCAAAACGGTTACAATTTTCATTCCAACAATCCAGCTACCTCCATGATCAAGACTTAGCTACCCATAAACTATTAAAGAATTTAGGCTTAAATATTTTATTTAACAATCAATTCCTTCAGTACTTCTTGATTTTCTGTTACCATACGAAAAACATACATCCCAGGGCTTAATAAGGTTAGATCTACCTCTATAGTATTTGTTAAAACACTTTCTTTATTGATTTCTATAACCTTTTTTCCATCCATTCCAAAAAGAGAAATTGAAGTTCCCTTGCCAATCCATTCAGTAGGAAATGCAACAATTACTTGATTGGTAGCTGGATTTGGATAAATATTTACCGACAAGTCTAATTCTACACCTTCCACACCCAACAAGCAAGTATCTACTGCAACTGTGGCAATCGCACTAGAATCGGAACAACCATTTGTATTTGTTTTAAGCACATTATAAGTCCCTTCACTGGCCACAGAATAAGTACTACTAGTTTCCCCTACGATAGCTACACCATTTTTATACCATTGAATGCTACCACCTCCAGCATTTACCATAATATCAGCGGTTGTTGGCCCACAAAAATTAACGGTTGGACTAGGCGTTAAAACTACATTTGGCAAAGCGCTTTGCGTAATAACCAAAGCAACATTTGAAGAATCTGTACAACCTGAAGTATTCGTTTTTATCACATTATAAACGCCTGCTGCCGTAGCAAAAAAGGAATTAGAATTGGCATTTGGAATTAACACTCCATTAGCATACCATTGAATATTTCCACCACCAGTATTTACATTTATTTCTACACTATCACCAGGACAGAAAACAGCACCTCCAGCAGGAGATAAAGTTACATTTGGCACAGAGTTTAAGGTGACAGAAAAGCCAGTTGCAGCTGAATCTGCACAACCATCATTATTTGTAAGTAGCATATTATATATTCCAGCTACATCAGCATACACAGAATCGTTGGTTGCACCTGGCATAGCACTACCATTTAAATACCATTGATTAGTACCACTTGTAGTCGTCGAAATTAAAATACTATCTCCGGGACAAATTCCTATTGGACTAGCCGTAGAGAACTGGACAACCGGACTTGTACCAATTGTTAATGTAATCGAATCTATTGCAACAACCCCACAAAGATCAGTATATTCTACCTTAAGCGTACCTGCCGTATCTACTGAAACCGTTGCTGTTGTAATACCAGTGGAAACACCGCTTCCATCAAACCATTCAAAAGAACCATTTGGACCATTGCTATTAGCGGTTAAATCAATAGCCATACCGTCACAAATTACAGTTCCGTCATTGTCAACAATAGAAACTGTAGGTAGAGAACTTCCGCCGTAGCTGAGCCCTTTAATTTCATAGATACTTCCCGTGTTTGTAACTGCTCCAGCAGTGGTAACCCAATGCAAAGTTTGCTCATTAATATCAGAAACCAGAAATTTATTTCCTGCGTAAACGGCAGCGCCAACATTATAAATATCATCTCCACTCAATGTAACAGGTGTTATTACCATGCTAGTTGGGTGGATGGTTTCCATAACTACATTCCCTAAACCCCAACCACTCCAGTGGTATAATAATTGATCAACTGGATTAAAAGTAATCGCTTCTCCATCATTTCCGTTTCCTAAACTCATTACATAAGTCATGGCCGCCGTTGTTAGATTAATGCTATATAGTTCTTCCGGATTATTTGCGCCATCTCCTGTTACACCATACATTACGCCATTGATATAATCGTAAGCAATACTGGAAATATTGTCCGTAAAAAGTCCAATTTCGGTAACCACACCAGTTGTCAAGTCAATGTTACCAAGATATCTATTGGATGCGACTTTATAAACCACATAATCAAGGCCACATGGATCAGAAGCCATGCCATTACAACCTCCAATCGTTCCGGTAGCGGAAGTAAGAGAAGTTGTTGTTGCAACCAAGGTATTCGTATTGATTACATTTAAAATAGGAGAATTTAAGTCCACACCATAAACAGTAGTCTGGTTCCAACCGATAAACGGTATTAAAAATAAAGTGCTTAGTAAAATTTGCTTCAGCATAAGAGTCGTGTTTTATTTCCTCTAAAATAAGAAATAAAATCTACGTAACAAAAACACTTGCAGTCTGATAAAAAAAGAGCAACAACTAATCACATAGTATTTTTTATTTGTTATAAATTAAACCAAAGCATATCGTTTTAGTCATACCCTCAAAATAATAGATATGAAATCAATGCTGCTAAGTTTTAGTCTCCTGCTCTTTTTTTTCAATGTTAAGGGGCAAAGTTTATATTTTCCACCTATTTCAGGCGACAACTGGGAGGAGACTTCGTTTACAGAATTAGGATGGTGTGCCGATCAACTTCCTACCTTATATAATTATTTAGAGCAATCAAACACCAAGGCCTTTATTGTTTTAAAAAACGGTAAAATTGTGATTGAAAAATACTATGATACTTTTACTAAAGATAGTTTATGGTACTGGGCTTCTGCAGGAAAAACGATTACCTCCTTTTTAATTGGAAAAGCACAAGAGGAAGGTTTACTTTCTATTGAAGATACAACTGCTACTTATTTAGGTAATGGTTGGACCAGTTTAACCAATGCGCAAGAAGAAAAAATCACCATACGACATCAATTAACCATGACCACAGGTCTTGACGATAGTGGAATTAATTTTGATTGTATTCAAGCAAATTGTTTGACTTACTTAGCAGATGCAGGTACTAGGTGGGCATACCACAATGGTCCCTACTCTTTGTTGAGAACAGTATTGGAAAATGCTTCCGGTAATAACATCAATTTATTTATGACGCCTAGGTTAAAAACCCCAACAGGAATGGATGGTTTCTATCTCAACTATGGCACAAGTTCAGTTTACTTTTCAAAACCTAGAAGTATGGCAAGGTATGGTTTGTTGATGTTAAACAATGGTAACTGGGATGGTAATCAACTCATGAATGATGTAAATTATTTAAACGATATGATTACCCCTTCTCAAACATTAAACCAATCGTATGGTTACCTATGGTGGTTAAACGGTCAATCTTCTTTTATGATGCCAAGTTTACAAGCCGTTTTTTCAGGCAGTTTTATGCCCAATGCGCCAGCAGATGTCTATGCTGGTATGGGGAAAAATGGTCAAATTCTAAACATATCACCTAGTGAAAACTTGATTGTGGTTAGAATGGGGAACGCACCAGGCAGCAGTTATGTACCAAACTATTATAACGATAGTATTTGGCAAATGTTAAACCCAATAATGTGTAGTACTTCAGGAACAACAGCTCCTAGTAAATTAGATTTACAAATTTACCCCAATCCAACGGAAGGACAAATCCATATAAATGGATTAGATCGTCAATCTGCCTTCACCTTATATGGGCTAAATGGACAGTTAGTATGGAAAAAGTTTTTAACGGGAAACAGCACCACTGTTCAAATTCCTGATCACATTAATCGGGGTATTTATTTTATTCAAATTAAAACAGAAGAAGCGGTATTCAGCCAAAAATTGATATTGAATTAATCGTTTAATCCAATAGTGAAGATGCTGCATTTTTGTACGAAAAATCAAGGCATGGCAAGTACCATAAAACCAAAATAAACACGTACCCATAATGCAATTAACATTTTAACCAAGCAGCAATACTTCGGCGTTCTCTAGTTAAAGACGGTAGTACTTCGTGTTCCATTTCTGCACTGCGAAATAAAACCAAACTTCCGCCCAATGGCGAGATATGAATTTGGTCTTTACCAGTAGGATACAAAGCCAACATACCGCCATCTGAGATTAGCCAATTATCATTGAGATAAAGTAAAATAGAAAATTGACGGGCACCTTCATTTTTAAATTGGTCAACATGTCGCTTATAAAAACTATTTGTTTCGTAGTTAGCATAATGACTTTCGAAACAATTAATGGCCGTGAAGCAGGTTTTGTTTAAGTACAAGATGAATTTTTCTATTTTTTTTAGATAAACCAATTCAAAAGTATTGACACTACTTAATTCAATCCAATTAATTTTATCGCCGCGTATATTTTTATCTTTTTGATATGCAAAATTATTTCCAATACCAGAAATTTTCATTTTTTCGGCATCTAATAATGTTTGAATATTTGCATTCAGTCCGACAACAATTTCAGGTAAAATAAAATCAATACAATAACCGTAATCATTTTGAATAAGTCCTTGTATAAGCCCTTCAAATTGCAATTGCTCTTGCAGTTCTTCATCAATCATAAAACTATAGTTAAGGTTTAGCCTATGAGTTTTGATGTACAAAGAGGTGTTCAAATGTACGCCCTTTTTGAATCTGTTTTATACTTTCCTTAAAATAAATCAAAACGATTACAAAAACCAAACGAACGTTCGCTATTGGTATAATTTATCAGAATAGAATACATTGCAACTGAAATTCAATAAAAAGCATAAAATAAAAATACGATTCAGCCGCTTATTTGGAAAAAACTGAAGTCATTTTAATTAGGCGTTTATTTATTCAATAACTGACCTATTTAAAAGGAACCATTGAATACCAATAATAGTTTTAGCATCTCTAAACCGATTGTCGTGGAATGCTTTAATCAATTCATTCGTCTTTATTTTCACCAATTGAATGTCTTCATTTTCTGTAGCTACTCCCCCTCCTTCATACACCTTATCCTTGGTACGAACCGTTGCATAATACAGTGCAATTCTTTCGGAACTACCACCTGGAGAAACAAAAAAGGTGTGAATCAGTTCAATTTCATTCACCTGGTAACCGATTTCTTCTGCTACTTCTTTTCCCATTCTTTCTTGGTTACTTTCCGCAGACTCCACAGAACCAGCCGTCAATTCTAAAATCCACCCATCTTTCTCTTTAATGGTTGGATACCTAAATTGATTGGTAAATAAAAAAGAGTCCGTATCTTTTTCATAGAGTAGAATAGCAACTGAATCTCCTCTTTCAAAACACAAACGCTCAATTTCTATGGTTGTTGAATCGAAACAATCCTGTCTAATTTTTGCTTTTTTTATTTTAAAAAATTGATCAAATACAATCTCTTCTTTCAGAATTTCATATTTCATGTTATCTCTACTATTTTTTACCACCAGCCAAGATGGAATGGTGATGTAAAATTTAAAATTAATGTCTTAAATAAAATGAGGCATAACCAAAATTGGTCTTACGGATACACCCTTAATTTTTTGCATATATATAAGCATTCAAAGAAGTAGCAATTAACAACCAAATAAAATACGGCCAAATAAGAGCAGTTCGCCAATTTAGAATGTCCATAAAATAAACAAGCATAAAACCAATAAGCAGTGTTAAAGAAGCAATGACAAGCAAACCAAGTAATACTTTGTGGAATTTAAAAAAGATAGGATTCCAAATGACATTTAGCAAAATTTGCACGGTAAATAAACCAATAATCAACCCTTTACTGGTCATTGAAGTCCATAAATACGCCATATAAAATGCAAAACAAACCATAATGAGGGTCCATGCTACACCAAAAACCCAACCGGGTGGCGTCCAAGGAGCTTGCTTGGCATTTACATACCAAGCAGAACGCACTCCTTTGCTAGTGAAAATCCCCCCAATTCCAAGGGCAACAAAATTGATGATTAAGAAAATAAGTACCGCTAAAACCATTTTTATTTAAGATTAAAGTTGCTATAAATTTAATCATTAATATGCAATCAAAACACGACCTATTCACTTTTAATAAAAGTTATATCCTTTTCCACACCAAACTTATAACACCGATAATTCAAACCTAACCAAAGCAAAAAATACGCTTTTAATGAAAGCCTCTTTTTACCGAGACAAACAAGAAAGTTGAAAATGGATTATGTCAGTGTAAATTGGTCTAAAACACACGGAAGTGCAAGCACAGGAAAGTCCAAACCAATTACTATTTAAAAAGGAGAAACGAATAATTAACAAGCTGTAGCATATAATAATTAGGTAGCTAAAATTCGGAAACTTGCCGATAAAGGGAGATAAAAAATCAATCAAAATAACTACTTTTATCCACCAAGCTGAACAGTCAGCTGCAACAATTCTACATGTTATGCAAAAAATCATCTTCTATTTCGCACTCTTACTTTTATTAATTGGTTGCGGAAACGACCAAAGTAATACGGCACAAATTATAGTAGATCCAGGGTTTAGTAATTATGTCAACGCCTTTACTTCAGGGGTAATGTCTAATAGCGATAATATTAAAGTAGTTTTAATTCAACCTGATCAAAATGCAAAACCTGGAGAGCCATTGGCTCAAAACCTATTTTCTTTTAGTCCAGAAATAGAAGGACAAGCCTATTGGTTAGACCAACAAACCATTGAATTCAGGCCCAATAAAAAATTAAAATCAGGTCAACAATACAAAGCTACATTTCATTTAGGAGAGCTAATGACCGTTTCAGAAAACTATCGAGAAATGCTGTTTAGTTTTATGATAATACACCAAAATTTATCTGTTGATTTTCAAGGCATAAAACCAACCGACTTAACAGACTTCACCAAGCAAGAAATATTTGGCACCGTTAGAACTAGTGATGTGGTGATACCCGCCGATTTAGAAGCTTGTTTTACTGCCAAGCAAGGTGGGAAAATATTGAATATTGTATGGACACACGGCAATAATAAAACACATGGTTATACCATTACAAATGTAAAAAGAGGTAAAAAAGAACAGTTTATTGATTTATTATGGAATGGAAAAGCTATCGGCGTCTCAGTAAAAGCGGATAAATCCATCCGTATGCCTCCTTTAGACGAATTTTCAGTATTGCAAGCTACGACAGTTCGAGAGCCAGGATTACATTTTTCCATCCAATTTTCGGATCCGATAGACCAAAAACAAGATTTAACGGGCTTAATTCACTTAGCTTCAGGACATGAAATGCGGTTATCCATCATTCAAAATGAAATAAAAGCCTATCCAGTTGGTAAACTCGATAGCGAAGAAATAATTATTGTCAGTCAGAATATTCGTAATAGCAAAGGAAATAAATTAATTTCCAACTATGAAAAGGTGGTCGAATTTAACTTAGAGAAGCCAGCATTGGAATTAATTGGAGAAGGAGTTATTATGCCATCTAATGGTGAAATTAATTTTCCATTTAAGACTATCAATCTGAAAGCCGTAAATATTAGAATCCTCCAAGTTTTTGAAAATAACATCACCCAATTCTTCCAAGACAACCAGCATAGCGGATCATCCAACATTACTAGAGTTGGAAGAATGGTTTATGATGGTACTGTGGATTTAGTTTCAGACCAAGCCATTGATTATGGAGTTTGGAATAATTTCAAAGTCGATTTAAACCGATTTATTGAACCTGAACCAGGCGCTATTTATCGGGTAATGATGTCTTTTGAACGCTATCAATCTCTATACCCTTGTGGAGATAGTACAGGTATTGCAAGTCCAATGAAGCGCAGAGATTTAAATTTTGATTCCAATGAATATTATTTTGATGCCAATAATTGGTTTGAAGGTTGGTCGGAATATGAAGACCGAGAAAATCCGTGTTCAGATTCTTATTATAAATATTACGAACGTCAAGTCAGTAGAAATGTGATGGCCAGTAATTTTGGCATCATGGCTAAAGAGGGAGCTGACCATGAATTTGATGTCGTGGTTACCGATTTAAGGTCAACTGATGCGATAGGCGGCGTAACGGTGGAAGCTTATAATTTTCAAAACCAATTGGTAGCAACAAATAGCACCAATGAAAAGGGAATGGTTCGTTTTAAGGCCCACCAAAAACCTTATTTATTAATGGCCAAGAAAGGAAATCAAAGGGGATATTTAAGAGTAGACAATAGTTCTGCTTTGTCATTAAGCCTTTATGAGGTTGGCGGTTCAGAGGTAAAGCAAGGAATAAAAGGGTATATCTATGGCGAACGTGGTGTATGGCGTCCAGGCGACTCCCTTTTTATGACTTTTATTTTAGAAGACAAATTGAAAACCTTGCCTGAAACCCATCCTGTTGTCATGGAATTATACGATCCAATGGGTAAATTAACCGATAAAAAGGTTGCAATTACGGGGGTAAAAGGAATGTACAGTTTTAAGTTTAACACAACTGAAAAATCACCCACTGGCACCTGGAGAGTAAAAGCAATAGTTGGTAATTCTGAATTTGAACATGCGGTGAAAATAGAAACGATAAAACCCAATAGAATTAAGATTGATTTGAATTTACCCAAAGTCATTTCAGGCGACCAAACCATCAGTACCACAGTAAGTGCTAAATGGTTATATGGCGCACCTGGCGCGCAACTTAAAACAAGGGTAGAAATGGAAGTGGCAAATATGAAAACTGCTTTCAAAGGTTACGAAAACTATCAGTTTGACGATCGTTCTAATCAATTTGAGATGGATGAACCTGTGGTAAGTGAGGCATACACATCAAACACTGGTGAAGTAAAACTAAATTTTGATTGGAGAAAACCTAGCAAATCTCCAGGCATGCTGAAGATGAAATTTAAAACGAAAGTATTTGAAAAAGGTGGAGATTTTAGCGAGGATTACCTCTCAACTAAATACTCCCCTTACGCGAGTTATGTAGGTATAAAATTACCTGGAGGAGGCAATTGGAGAAATGCTTTGAGTACAGAAGATAGTCATGGTATTTCCTTGGTTTCAGTGGATGAACAGGGAAACCCAATGAGTAGAAAAGTGAAAATTGAACTTTATAAGGTATCTTATAACTGGTGGTGGGAAGGTGATGGAGCAGATGAATTAACACGTTACATCAACCGCAGATCTAGCGATTTAATTATGTCGGATTATTTTAGCATCACCAAAGGCAAAGGTATTTACGATCTTAACTTCCCTGAGCGAGGTTGGGGTAAATATATGCTTCGAATTGTTGATCCAGTATCAGGACATAGTGCCATGGAAGAATTTTATGCGGATTACGCTGGCTGGTATAGCGATATGGATGGAAATACAGAAGCTGCTTCTATGTTAAACTTAGAGTTAGATAAAGAAGCTTATAATGTGGGAGAAAAAGCGACAATTACCGTACCTTCTGGAGGGATTGGCAAATTATACGTCACCATTGAAAAAGGCGACCATGTAATAGATCAATTTTGGGTAGATGCCAAGGAAGGTAGCACCAAGTTTGAAGTACCTACAAATACTGAAATGGCACCAAATGTTTATGTAAGTGTAGTTTTAATTCAACCACATGGGCAAGATAAAAATTCATTACCTATTAGAATGTACGGTGTTGTTCCTTTGCAGGTCAGTGACCCACAGACACATTTAAACCCAGTAATAGTTTGTCCAAACACGGTACAACCGGAAACTAATTTCAAGGTAAAAGTTAAAGAAAAAAATGGTCAAAAAATGGCATATACTTTAGCTATTGTAGATGAAGGCTTATTGTCATTAACCCGTTTTAAAACCCCCAATGCTTGGTCGACATTTTATGCCAAGGAAGCTTTAGGCATAAGAAGTTGGGATATGTATAAATATGTAATGAGCGCCCAAACAGGTAAAATGACTGCATTATTGGCTGTAGGAGGTGATGAAGGTTTAGTATACAAAGCAGATGCTACTGCCAATCGTTTTAAATCTGTCATAAAATACCTCGGACCATTTTATTTAGAGGCAGGTTCTGAAAAAAGCCACAGTATTAAAATACCAAATTACATTGGTGCTGTTCGGGTGATGGTTGTTGCAGCACATGAAGGCGCTTATGGCGCTACAGAACAAGAAGTTCAGGTCAAAAAACCACTGATGGTGCAAGCCACTATGCCTAGAGTATTAGGCCCTTCAGAAAAAGTGACAATTCCGGTAAACGTAATCTCCATGCGTAAAAGTATTAAAAATGTAAAAGTAAAGGTAAGTACCAATGATTTATTGATTGCAGCAGGAAGTAAAGAACAAACGGTAACCTTTAAAAATACAGGAGACAAAACAATTTATTTCGATTTTAATGTCGCAAGAAAATTAGGTGTTGCCAAATTTAAAGTAAGTGTTAGTTCGGGTAAAGAAACAGCCTTTGAAGAGATTGAAATATTAGTTCGTCCTTCAAATCCTGTAGTGGAGTCTTCAGAATTTTCCATGGTCAACACAAATAGTGACTGGCAACATAAATACAAATCCTATGGTATTAGTGGTACTAATACAGCAAAATTACAAATTTCACAAATCCCGGATTTAAATTTAGAAAAGCAAATTGGCTATTTAATTCGTTACCCACATGGCTGTATTGAGCAAACTACCTCAGCCGTATTCCCACAATTATACTTAGGCTCGTTTGTCAATTTAACCAAAGTTGAAAAAGAGAAAATAGATGAAAATATTTTAGCGGCTTTAGCAAAATATAGAAATTTCCAAAATACCAGAGGTGGTTTTTCTTATTGGCCAGATGGCAATTCATCTGCTTCAGAATGGGGAACCAATTATGCAGGACATTTTATATTAGAAGCCAAAAACAAAGGATATGAAATTCCAGTAGGCATGCTTAAAGCTTGGATTAAATTTCAAAAAGGTGCGGCTTCTCAATGGAATAGAAATACCTATTTCAACTGGGGAAGATACCAAGGTGACCTTTCTCAAGCCTATCGATTATACACTTTAGCTTTGGCAGAATCGCCGGATATAGGGGCTATGAATCGTTTAAAGAGTGATCCTCGATTAAGCAATGCTGCGGCATGGCGTTTGGCGGCAGCATATGCCATTATTGGTAGAGAAAAAGCAGCCGCAGAATTAGCCAATCGGGATTATACCGTTACCCCCTATCGTGACATGGGGTATTCCTATGGCTCCGACTTAAGAGACCGTGCTATGATATTGGAAACCATGCTCTACCTTAAAGATTACAACCGTGCTGGCGAGTTAGTTTTAGACCTAGCAAAAGAGTTGAATACAGGGTGGCACAGTACACAAGCGAGGTCATTTGCATTACTGGCAATCGGAAAAAGTATAGGCTCCAATAAAGGTTCAAAAAAAATAAACTGTAGCGTTATTATCAACGGAAAAACACAGTCCATCAGTTCGGAATTACCCATGTATCAGATTGAACTATTACCCAAGCAATTAAATGCAGGAGATATTTCAGTAAAAAATAATGGGGATGGCGCTTTATTTGTAAGCTTTACCCAAGCTGGTATTCCCACTGAAAATAAAATTGAAAGTGAGGAAAAAGACATACACATGACAGTCAATTACGTAGACATGAAAGGACAGGTACTGGATATTAAACGTTTACAACAAGGGCAAGATTTTAAAGCAATTGTCACCGTTAGTCACCCAGGTATTCGAAAAGCTTACCAAGAAGTAGCATTAAGTCAAATTTTTCCTTCAGGTTGGCAAATCATTAACAGTAGGATAAATGACGATTTTGAAGGTAATGGGCAGTTAGATTACCAAGATTTTAGAGATGACCGCGTTTATTCTTATTTTAGTTTGAATCCACGAAAATCAGTGACGATTGAAATTAAATTGAATGCCACTTTCTTAGGACGTTTTTATCAACCAGCTGTATTTTGCGCGCCAATGTATGACGAAAGAATTTCATCTATTAAAGCAGGTGGATGGGTTGAAGTGGTAAAAAAATGAAAATATCAAAAGTAAACAAACGAAAACTGATTGGCTTTGCTTTGTTCAGTTTGATTTTTTATTGGTGTTTTCCCAAGCAGTTATTTAATGACCCCTATGCTACAATTTTAAATGATGCAGATGGGCAATTACTATCTGCTAAAATTGCCAAAGATGGGCAATGGCGGTTTCCGGAATTAGACAGTGTACCGAAAGCTTTAGCCGATTGTATCCTTTATTTTGAAGATGAATACTTTTATGCGCATCCAGGAGTAAATCCTGTTTCCATGTTTCGTGCCATCCAACAAAATATAGCTTCAGGAAAAACCATTAGTGGTGGCAGCACTATCACCATGCAAGTATTGCGGATGTCTCGCCACAACCCTAAACGTACCTATTGGGAAAAATTTAAAGAAATATTTTTAGCCATCCGAATGGAATTCAGTTATTCCAAGTCTGAAATACTAAACATGTACGTTTCCCATGCTCCTTATGGGGGAAATGTAGTTGGCGCTGAAGCCGCCGCTTGGCGATATTTTAACCGACCATTAAGCAGGCTTTCGTGGGCAGAATATGCTACTTTAGCTGTTTTACCAAATGCACCCGCTTTAATTCGTCCTGGTAAAAACAGTGCCGCTTTAAAAGCAAAACGCAATCGACTCCTAAAAAAATTAATGGAACATCAAGTCATTGATTCCACTACTTATACCCTATCCTTACTAGAGGCTTTACCTACAAAACCAAATGACTTACCTAGCAATGCTTATCATTTATTAGAATATATTTCCCGCAAGGGGCAGGCCGGAAAAAGGATTGAATCCACTATTGACGGTACACTTCAGTTACAGGTGAGTGCTAGTTTAAACGCTTATGTACAGCACCTACAAGAAAACAGCGTAAATAATGCGTGTGCCATGGTCATTGATTTAGAAACAGCCAATGTGAAAGCATATGTCGGCAATGCAAATTTTGCTGGTGCAAACGCTGCTTATGTTGATTTAATACAGGCGAGAAGAAGCTCAGGCAGCATACTAAAGCCCTTTTTATATGCCAATGCCATTCAAGAAGGACGCATACATCCCTCTACCCTATTAAAAGATGTTCCAGTTTCCATTAATGGGTTTTCCCCATCCAATTTTAATAAAGAATACGAAGGCGTAGTGAGGGCTGAAAAAGCATTGGCGCGATCATTAAATGTCCCAGCGACAAATTTATTAAAATCGTATGGCATGGTCAGGTTTTACGAACAATTAAAAGCCCTTGGCTTTACCACCATTGATCGTTCAGCGGACAATTATGGTTTAACTTTAATATTAGGAGGGGCAGAAGTATCCCTTTGGGAAGTCGCAAAAACTTACGCCAATCAAGCCAGGAAATTAAATGCATTTTTCACAGAAGAAAAAGAGCTAAAAACGGGACTGCGTTTAATCGATTCAGAACGACTAACCAAAACAGCACTTACTTATGATTATGGTACATGGTGGCTAATTTCAAAAGCATTACAAGAAGTACAAAGACCAGGTATTGAAGGCGGGTGGAAAAAGTATTCTTCTTCTCGAAAAGTAGCTTGGAAAACCGGAACCAGTTTTGGTTTTAGAGATGCTTGGGCGGTTGGCTATGATGCAAAATATTTGGTCGCTGTTTGGGTTGGAAACGCCCAAGGTGAAGGTCGACCTGGTTTAACGGGTGTTTCAACAGCAGCCCCATTGATGTTTAATATTTTTCAAAGATTACCGGAACAAAGCTGGTTTGAAAGCCCTGAATCGAACCTGAAGTACATTCATTTATGTGCGACTTCTGGTCTTGCTCCCTCGCCCAATTGTCCAACAGTGCAAGTAACAGCCCCGTTACAGAGTAAGATGCCCTCCTCATGTACATATCACCAAGTAATTCATCTCAATTCCGCTTTTCAAAGAGTATTTAAAGGTTGTGTTAAGGATTCAGAAATTACAGATAGTACATGGTTCGTCCTATCTCCAATAGTAAGTTATTACTATAAAAAAAGCCATCCCAACTACGACAATCTCCCTCCGTATTCAAAACATTGTTTGCAAGGCGATTCAGAAGGCTTAGCGATTATATATCCACAAGATCAAACCGAAGTAATAATTCCAAAAAATTTCGACCAAACTTATGAAAAAATAATTGTAGAAGCCACACACCACAATGCAAACGCGCAATTATTTTGGCATTTAGACAATACTTATGTAGGCAAAACAAAAGGCAACCATGCATTGGCATTAGACATAAAGCCGGGGCTTCATCACTTGTCCATAATCGATTCCCAAGGAAATAAAATAAGCATTCAGTTTAAGGGACATTAACTATTTATCCAAACCTAAGCTTCTATAGACATGTGAATAATAGCATCCCCTTTATTTACAATAGGAGCCTCGTTGATACAAAAAACATACCCATTTGAAGGCGCCTTTATGGTTTTTTCAAAAAAGCCAAATGGATCAGAAATACTGCCAATCACTTCCCCTTTTTTGTACATTTTTCCAAGAATTGCGTTACTACGAAACATCCCCGAGTAACCAGCCCTAATCCATTTCGAATTTTCGATTAATTTAGGAGTAACGCTATGTTCAACTGCTCTTTCATTTAACTCATTTGAAAAATCTCTAATGCCTAAATGCTGCATGACATTTAAAGCGCCATTTACGCCAGCATTGGTAATTGAATCATTTAAATGTAAGGATTTACCTCCTTCAAATAACAAGACCTTTTTACCTAAACTAATTGCGGCATCCCTATAGGATTTTTCTCTTCTTTTAGATTGGATAATAAAAGGAGCACCAAAAACCTTTGCCAAAGTCAAACTTTCTTCATCTCCTTCGTTGATACGGATTTGTGGTGCATTAAATCGGTCAGCACCACCAGTATGAAAATCCAAGCAATAATCTGCATGTGGTACAATTTCCTTCATTAAATGGTAAGCAAAAATACTTGCCAAGGATCCTCTTTTTGACCCTGGAAAAACCCTATTTAAGTCTCTACCATCCGGAAATTGACGGGTTTGATTTAAGAAGCCAAAAATATTAATTACGGGAATACAAATCACCATCCCTTTTTGTGGCTTATGGTATCCATTAGCGACAATTTTTCTAACAATTTCAACCCCATTAATTTCATCTCCATGAATTCCCCCTGTGATTAAGATAGTTGGCCCTGGTACTTTTGCACGTTCAATAATGATGGGCACCTCTATCTTAGTCCCTGTGTGAAGTTTGGCAATATCCAGGTTTAAATGTAATCCTTTTCCTGACAAAACATCCTTCCCTAGGACCTCTACATTAGTGGTCTGCATTTCGTTCCACATATTTAATAATTTGGGTAGCAATATCTTTACCAGTCGCAGATTCAATCCCTTCCAACCCTGGAGAAGAGTTCACTTCCAAAATCAACGGTCCACGTTCAGATTGCAGCATATCTACACCTGCTATTCCAAGTCCCATTACTTTTGCGGCCTTTAATGCTGCATTTTCTTCTTCATCTGTCAACTTTACAATATCTGCAGACCCACCACGGTGTAAATTGGATCTAAACTCGCCTTCTTTTCCTTGTCTTTTCATGGCACCTACTACTACGCCATCAATAATAAATGCGCGAAGGTCAGCCCCTTTTGCTTCTTTAATAAATTCTTGCACAATTACACGGGCTTGTAGACCATTAAAAGCCTCTAAAATGGATTCCGCAGAATTTCTATTATCTGCCAATACCACACCTAAACCTTGTGTTCCTTCTAATAATTTTATTACCAAAGGTGCACCACCAACCTTATCTACGATATTGCTTACATTTTTAGAATAATTACTAAATACTGTTTTTGGTAAATCAAGTCCGGCTCTTGCCAATATTTGAAGACTTCTTAACTTATCTCTTGAACGCACTAAAGCTTGAGATTCAGTAGCAGTAAATATTTTCATCATTTCAAATTGGCGTACCACGGCGGTCCCAAAAAAGGTAACAGAAGCGCCAATTCTTGGAATTACAGCATCTATACCTGATATTTCCTCGTCTTTATAAATAACAATCGGACGTTTCTTTTCAATAACAAGGTCACATTTTGTATGGTCAATAATGATCATTTCATGCCCTTTCTTTTCCCCTGCTTCAATAATTCTTTGGGTAGAATAAAGATTAGCGTTAGCAGATAAGATAGCAAATTTCATATTTTATTATTTTTTATTTTTTTAAAACTCTATACAGTAAAGCGGAAATACACAACTACTCTATATACGGTATGGTTACAATATAGGATGTTTGTGCTTGCGAATGTATATAATAAAAAGAAATGTAGTCCTTTTTATTTTTTTCTTCACATAGACTTTTTAAAAATAAAAAAGAAATTGGGGCTGCCTTTTGCCATTAAAAATTACGTCACCACAGACAACAAGCTTACCATACACGCAATAAAAATGTATTAAAACAACTAAAAGGGGATTTTGCCACTACTTATTCTTTCCATTCCCCTTATAAAATGAATTAATTTGTCGCTTTGAGCAAGGCTTTTTTATCTTCCAATAAACTTGCATAAAATTCCCGTTGCTGGAAAAATTCTAGCAATGAAATAATTTTTTCTTTTTTATACCGATTAATTAAAATAAACGAAGTGGTTAAATGGGGACTTAACTCCTTGAAGTCAATCCAAAACAGTATACGCTCCCCCATTATATTACCGTTTTGGTCTTTATTCCCTATCACTGGCGCTATGGCTTCCATTTTTTTATCTACCACTTTCCCATTTTTATCATAGGTCCATATTTCCCGTATTTTATACTTAATGATATCCTTATCCTGAAACCATTTAAATTCACTTTGAGGATACACAGCCATAGCAAAACCATCCGTTTCATCAATAATTAAAGAATCTTCATCAGGATAAACCATACTTTTTAAGGGCATTGCGAAGGGATCAATAAATTCTGTCGCCAAATAATAATGCTTCAACCAATCCAAATACGACCAATCATTAGACGCCTCCCCTTCGTTAATATACTTTTCTTTTGTGATTGGATACTTTAAAAAGCCATAGTCTTTTTCGTCCGTATCCACTGGATTAACAGCAGAATAAAGAGTTAAATCTCCTTGAACAATATGACATACCATAATGTTCCATAAATTCCAATTAATTGCTGTTTGCTGTTGATCAAATAAAACTGGATTTAAATTTTTAGTCTTCTTATCCAATCCAGGAATATTTTCATTATAGGGATAAAACAAAGGATGATTAATACCTTGGTCTACCGCAATACTGCTCCAAACATGTTTCGTAAACTTTTTACTGTCTTCCGACACACGACTTAAAACATCCCATTTATTCAAATTTAATGGCAACTCAACAGCAAACAAATTACCATTTACCCCCATCATTAAAAATAGTACCAATCTAATTTTATTCCTCATAACTCACCTTTTTAAACCATTTATATACTTGTTTATCATCACGAACTACAAGACCTTATGGGTTATTATATTTACACCCGAATTTCTATTCCACCAGCGGAATTAAAAACGTTACACCCTTAAATATAAGCATTTAAAATGAGTTTGATTAATAGTTCAGATAAAAAGGTTATAATCCCTTGTCATTTAACAGGACAAATTACTGGCTTAAAAGGGATTCCACAAAAGAGATTAATTTCTTTTTTTTAAGAGAGAGTTTTTCAAGGGCCGCAGAATAATTTTTCTTTATTTTTTCATCTTTTAGCCGTGGGATAAAATCAAGTAATTCATGGTGAATGAATAGGCCTATTTTAATAATTGGGAATGCCAAAATAAATAATAACAAACCGTATCCCCAGGCTTGAGACCAGACGCCTATGGCAAGATAAGCAATAATCATCCAAAGCATAAAGATACCCATACCGGACAAAAAAATTAGTGTCCCTTTAAAGGAAGGGTTCAATTTTTCGGATTCGTATGCTGTATCAATCTTATCGGCCAAATACCTATTGAATATAAATTTTGAGAATAAAAATGGCAGCGCAAAAGCAAGAATAAACAGAAGATAAAAAGGACTGAGCAATAATAAAATAGACAGCTTTTTAAAGTATGAAAAAGGCCTGTCAAATTGCGCCGATAGGCCATAATTTTTTAAATCATTTTGAAAGGAAGCTAAATCTTTTTTAAAAGCCAAAAAATCTTGATTATTCTTTTGATTGGCAATTTTGTACGCTATCTTTTGTTTCGTCTCAAAGGAAGGCGACTCCCACAAGGCAATAACCGCCTCAAATAATACTTTATCCTCACCAGGTTTAATAGAAACAATGGTACTCTCCATGCCTTCCTGAATTTTATCTGTCATAGACTTTGAAAGAGACAATAGCTCATCTTTTGAGGCCCCTTCCACATCTATTGAATCGAAATCAATCGGTTTACCCACTTTTATGGTCACCGAACCATAAAATTCATTTGGATGGGAATAATTGACACCAATAGGGATAATTAACAAAGGTTCTTTAGATGCGGGATGTCCTTCATAATCCAACTTCATTCTCGCCGTACCCGTTTTTAGTTCCCGAATATACGAACAAGTCACACTGGTTCCTTCAGGAAAAATGAGGATTCGTTTTCCTTCGTTCAAACTTTTTGTACAAGCTTCAAACATCCTATGGTTACTCTTCTTTTTCGATTTTTCAATCCATGGGCGAAATACTGGAATCATGTTGAATTGAGACCGGAAAATCCAATTTTTAATCCCATTACCAAACCATTCTGCAGCTGCAATAACTGAGTTCTCCTTTAATTTTTGTTGCAATTACAATAGGATCCATTACCGCACTCGGGTGATTTGAAACAAAGATAACTGGCCCTTTTTTAGGTAAACTGTCTTTGTCAATAAATTCAATTTTTTTAAAAAAGATGGATAATGAAAACCCAACGAGGTACTTAAAGAATTGGTAAAACATAGAGAAATTTGATGAACAATCTAATTTACGAAGCTATTCATTTAAATGAATTATCACAGGTAATGCCTAGTAATATTCCTGTCGACCATAAACAAACACTGCGCATCAGTGATACCAATATGCTTCACCTGCACTTTCCATGAGATGTTTATTTTTTCAAAAAACTTTATACCGAATAAATTAAAATCCTACAAGTACTATCCATGACTTTTGTATTGGCACAACAAAAGTCACGGAACATGTTAGTTACTTATTTTCAATATTTTTTATAAAAATATTCTTGGTCAATAAACGCTTCATTTAACTTGGCAGTAGCTTCATTCGCTCGCAGCTCTACCCTTCTAATTTTACCACTAATTGTTTTTGGTAGTAATGCTGGAAACTCAATAATTCTAGGGACTTTATATTTTGCCAACCTTTCCTCACAAAAGGAGAATATTTCCTTAGCTACTTCTTCGCTTGGACTAACCCCTTCTTTTAGCATCACAAAAGCTTTTACAGAATACCCTCTTAAAGGGTGCGGACTTGCGACAACTGCAGATTCCAAAATATAATCGTGTTCAATTAAAACACTTTCCACTTCAAAAGGTCCAATTCTATATGCTGAAGCTTTGATTACATCATCATCTCTACCGATAAACCAAATATATCCATCTTCATCTTTATAGGCTTTGTCTCCGGTATAATAAAGGTTATGCTTAAATGAATTCAACGTTTTTTCTTGGTCATCTAGGTATTCTAAAAATATGCCATTATTTTTTTTACCTGTCATTTTCACACAAATAATACCTTCTTCTAATGCTGGTACTTCTGTTCCAGATTCATCAAAAATTCCAATATCGTATAAAAATGTACTTTTACCCATAGAGCCGGGTTTTAACTTTTGACCTAAGATGTTCCCCACTAAAGCGGTCGTTTCAGTTTGACCATAACCATCTCTAATAAGTACACCTGTTCCGTTTTCCCATTTACTAATCACATCAGGATTCAGTGGCTCACCGGCAGCACAGCAAGAACGAAGACTCAAATTGAACTCGCTAATATTTTCTTGAATAAACATTCTATACACCGTTGGAGAACCGCAGAAGGTACTCACTTTAAGCGTTTCCATGGTCTGTAATTGTTCTTTCGGATCAAATCGATCTACCTGATTGGCTAAGATAGTTGCCCCAGCATTCCAAGGTGCAAAAAGACTACTCCAAACAAATTTTGCCCAACCTGGTGAAGAGATATTATAGTGCACATCCCCCCTTTGGCAGCCCAACCAAGTTAAAGTAGATAAATGGCCGACTGGGTAGGTAAAATGGGTATGGACTACAATTTTAGGCAGACCAGTTGTTCCTGAGGTAAAAAAGTACACCAAAGGATCATCCGATTTGGTCTTTGCAGCCTCGCAAACTAAAGCTTCCTTCAGAATTTCATCAAAACTCAACCAACCCTCTTTTTTACCGCCAACAATAATTTTAAGCTTAATTTTTTTACCCAATAACGTTTCCGCATTATCGATAACTGCTGCATAATCGTGGTGCGCTATCATGACATTTGGCAATAACGTTTCAAAACGATACAATAGGTCTTTATCTACTAAATTAGTAGCAGTCGGCATATTAATAAACCCTCCTTTTATTCCAGCCAATAAAGCAAACCAGTTTTCAGGAATAAGGGGCAACATAGTGTAGACCACTTCTCCGGATTTTACGCCATAATTTCGCAGTAGGTTTAGCAATTGATTACTTCTGTCGTAAATGGTTTGAAAAGTAAATTCTTTTTGTGTCTCCTTGTATTTCCAAATGAGCGCATTTGTATCACCATAATGCTGGACATTTAAAGGATAAAATATATCTTCCACCCAATTAAAATATGCTGGTTTTGGTGGGTTAAAAGTAGATAAATCGGCTATTTCACCTGCTTCTATTTTTTGATTTACTTTTTGATAAAACTCTAATAATTCCATGTTTATTTTATTAAACAGGTCCCCTTTCGAGACAAAAGAAAAAGGCATTCCTGTTGTGATTATTTTATACTTATTCTAGGTGATAAATTTCCATCACATTTTTCATTATTTTAGAAAAATCAATTTTCAGATCGATTAGTTTTCCAGAATGAATGTCAAAAACCCAACCGTGAACAGTCAATCCTCTATCTCGAAATGCCCTTTGCACTTCAGCTGTTTTTATAACGTTAATACACTGTTCTTGTACATTCAACTCAACCAGCCTATTGTATCGTAAATTTTCATCCTTTATTTTACTTAATTCTATTCTATGGGTACGATAAACATCACGAATATTTCTTAACCAAGGATTGAGTATTCCTAAATCTTTTGACTCCATGGCAGCCTTTACACCGCCACAATAATAATGACCGCAAACTACCACATGATTTACTTTTAAGTGTAATACCGCATAATCTATCACCGACATGGCACTTAAGTCGGTATTGGGAACCATATTGGCTATATTTCTATGTATAAAAGCTTCTCCAGGGGCAACTCCCATCAACTCTTCCGCCGTCACTCGACTATCTGAGCAGCCAATATATAGGATATCGGGATTTTGTCCCTTAGAAAGGTTATTAAAATAATTGGTATCTCTTTTTAATTTACCGTCTACCCATTTTTGATTATTTGTAAAAATACGTTTTATATCCATTTTGTTTTTTATTGTTAATTCCCGTTAAAAGCAACTTACCCCCAAGAAATTCTTGTTCTAGTTTTTTTATTGGTGATTTTTTTAGCCCTTATCTCTCCTTTATTTTTTATTCATCAATCGGAAATAAAAACAACTTAATATGTTTTCAGTTTTAGTCAAATTAATAGTTTAATAGTGGTAAGGTGTACTTGTCTTTTCTTCTACTTTTTCCTTTCTAGGAGAACCAGTAAAATAGCCATTAGTAAAATGTATTTCCTGAATCATTTCATCAAATTCTCCCCCTAGCTCAATAGACAAATTCCTTGTCACCATTTCGCTTTTAAAGATATACATTTGAAAAATGTAATCCCCCCTAAGAAAGGCCTTTTTAACATTTTTTACATAACCCCACCCCATCTATGTAAATATAATAATATTCCAAATTCAAACTCTTTAATCTATTGAAATAAAACAAGTTCTTAAATTATTAAAGAATTTAAAACAAATTGAGTCTTACCATACTATACTGTATTGGTCCAAAATAAAATCAGTGAAAAAATGTAATTTCTGCACAGTAAAAGGCGACCATATATTTTATTTTTATATAAAGGTTTCATCTTATTTTTCAATTTGAACAGCTTACCTAATACACCAACAAAAACTAAGCAAGTTAACGCCACGCATTACCGCAACAAATTTAAAACCTTACAAAACCGATTCCCCGAAATAACCTTCGGTTAAATCATTCCATAGATAACACCATAAAAGTCATGTAAAATACTGTAAAAAGTACATGAATATTTGTAAATTGCATAACCTAATCAAGCACACATTTTATCTAGACTGTGGACCCGTGTAAAAGCAGTGGACTTATCAAAAACTGGGGATGCAGCGCCTTTATTTGATACATGTGCGAGAAGTGTGTAATAAATTACTATTATAAAACTTGACTAAAATGAAATTGAACACAAAAAATTTAAAAGCCATTCAGGACTTATACCCAGATGAATTGGCACACTGTTATGGTTGTGGAAAAATGAATCCAAATGGATTTCATTTAAAATCATACATGGTCGATAATGAAACAATAGCACATTTTACGCCCGAACCTAAATATACCGCTTTACCTGGGAGTGTTTACGGTGGTTTATTAGCATCCATATTAGACTGTCATGGAACAGGTTCTGCAGCTGCCTTTGTTTGTGAAAATGAAAACATTCCATTAGATGGCAGCATAAACATACCCATTAGATGTGTTACCGCCTCTTTAAAAGTAGACTTTAAGGCACCTACCCAAATGGGAGTAGCATTGGAATTAAAAGGAAAGCTGCGTAGTATTGAAGGTCGAAAAATATGGGTAGACATGACCCTTTCAGCCAATGGCACAATATGCGCCAGTGGTGAAATATTAGCCATTAGATTAAAAGATTAACCATACAAAAAGGTGGTATCCTATTCCTCTACGGTTATAGTAGCCATAAGCTGCTAAGCTTTTTTGCGCGCGGACATAGTCTGACTGCAACAATCATTACTTGTTTTATCACAAGAGGTAACACCACCCCATACGACTAACAAATTGGATTTGAAATAAATCCAAAATACTTAGCCGCAAAAGATAAACAAACAATGACTACCTGCTAGTTATTGGGATAACTAACCCATTTATCCAAATGGAAACCTATCTTATGGTCTGGACAATAATAGAAATTACAAATTTTCTAACCAAGCCAGAAGCCAAAATAACCATAAGTCTTTCTCCTTATTTTAACTTTTTCATTGATTTAAATCTACATGTCACTTAACCAATAGAGGGGTTACAGAAGGGAATATTTAAACTTTCGATTTAAATAGATAAGGTAATCTTTTCCCTATTGGAAATAACCAACATAAAATTTACGTAATCAACTACCCTTTAAGCCATAATTTAAGGAACATGAAAACGTTGTAAAAACCATCAAAACAAGCCTTAAAATAGGCCATTAAAAAATTTAACAGATTTTAACTTCGATTGGTTCGGACGCAACCGAACTAAATATATACTTTTGCCCTATTCTTTTGAATTAAGACAAAAGATTGCAGAAAAAACGTTAAACATAACGCTATGAAAAAAAATGTTTGCAAAGAGAAGATGGGTTTGGTTGAAAAATTAGGCGTCCATTTAGAGAAGAGAGAGCAGTTGGCCCCAGTGGCGGCTCGTATCTTATCCTATGTGATACTTACAGGAAAAAAGGGAAGCACATTCGAAGATATGGTAACCGATCTTTGTGCCAGTAAAAGCACCATTTCTAGTCACCTTCATCATTTACAGGATTTAAAAAAAATAGAATATTTCACCAAAACAGGCGATCGAAAAAAATATTTTATTATTGATAAAGATATGGTAGTACACCACATTGACAGTATGATACAAGAATGGAACGAAGTACGTTTATTGCACTTAGAAATAAAAGAATACAAAGAAGTAATTAATCAACAATTCATAGGAAAGGAAACCGAAAAATTCGATTTAATCTTTCACAATAATTATATCGAATTTCTGGATGGAGCAACAGCCTCCGTAGAAGAATTAAGAGTAAAGCTAACAGAAAAAAAATGAGACAAAATAAGACGATAACGGTCCTAGCATTAGCGGCAATTATAGTATTTCAAAGTTGTAATAGTGGACAAGAAAATAAAACAAAGGAAGCAAAAACACCTATGTTTCCAGTAACAGAACTACAACCAAGAACGATTACAGGCTTTGAAGAATTCCCTACTAATTTAGAAGGCGTAATAAATAGTGAAGTGCGGGCAAAAATGGCTGGTTATATCCAAAAAGTATTGGTAGACGAGGGACAGAAAGTCAGAAAAGGACAAGTTCTATTTAAGTTAGAAACCCAGTCTTTAAGTCAAGAAGCTAGTGCTGCAAAGGCTCGAATTAATGTAGCAGAAGTAGAAGTAGACAAACTGATTCCGCTTGTAGAAAAAAACATCATTAGTTCGGTACAACTTGCCACAGCTAAAGCCAACTTAGCACAAGCCAAAGCAAACTACAACAGTATAGCTGCAAACATTGGATACGCCACGGTAAAAAGTCCTGTTGATGGCTTTGTTGGTACCATAAAATACAGAGAAGGCTCTTTAATTAGCCCCAGCGATCCTAGTCCACTTACCACCGTGAGTGACATTAGCAAAGTATATGCATTTTTTAGTTTAAATGAAAAACAATATTTAGATTTTCTTGAGCACGCAAAAGGAAAAAACTTAACGGAAAAATTAGCCAATTTCCCACCCATTAATTTAATCTTAGCCAATGGGAGTACTTATGCGGAAAAAGGAAAAATACAAACAAGTTCTGGACAAATTAACCCACAAACGGGAACCGTAAGTTTGCGGGCTGTATTTGACAACCCTAATCAGTTATTAACTAATGGCAACAGTGGCACTATTCAAATCCCTTTAGTATATGAAAACGCAACTGTAATTCCACAAGCTGCAACCTATGAACAACAAGGAAATATTATGTTATTTAAGGTAGATAATGAAAATAAAATTTCTTCTACAGTAGTAAAAGTAAAAGCAAGTGTTGGCAGTCTTTATGTGTTAGATTCTGGACTAGAAAAAGATGAAAAAATTGTAGTTTCTGGCGTTGGGAAATTAAAAAATGAGATGACAATCTCACCTATAGACACTCCTTTTGAAGAAGTTATTCAGCCAATCCCCACTTTATTTAAAAATTAAACGACCTCCAATTATGTTAAAAAAATTTATTGAAAGACCGGTATTATCCACCGTCATTTCTATTATCATAGTAGTACTTGGAGCCATAAGTATTACCAGTCTCCCCATTGAAGAATATCCAGATATTGCGCCACCAACCATTAAAGTAGTCGCCTCTTATCCTGGAGCCAATGCAGAAACAGTATTAGAAAGTGTAATTATTCCAATTGAAGAGCAAATTAATGGTGTAGAGGGAATGGCATACATAACTTCCACCGCTTCAAATAATGGAACCGCGGAAATCACAGTCTATTTTAACCAAGAAATGGATGCCAATATTGCAGCTGTAAATGTGCAAAACCGAGTTGCAAGTGCTAACCCTTTGTTACCTGCAGAAGTAATACAAACAGGTGTAACGACAAAAAAGCAAGAAACGAGTGCATTAATGTTCGCCTCTATGTATTCAGAAAACCCTGCATATGACGCAACATTTATTCAAAATTACTTAAAAATAAATGTAATCCCGGCCATGCAAAGGATTAGTGGTGTTGGAGACGTAAGTGTATTCTCCCAACAAGATTACGCCATGCGTATTTGGTTAAAACCTGAAAAATTAGCCGCTTATAATTTAATTCCTTCAGATATTACAGCAGCATTAAAAGAACAAAATTTAGAAGCCGCTGCTGGCGCATTAGGAGAAAACAATGGGGAAGCATTTTCCTATGTATTAACCTACAGCGGGCGTTTTAAAAAAGAACAACAATATGCCGATATCGTAATCAAAGCATTAGGAAATGGTGAATTTCTTCGATTAAACGACATTGCCACTATTGAGTTAGATGCACAATCATATGCTTCTAACGCACAAAGCTTAGGAAACCCAGCCGTATTTATGGGGATATTTCAAACCAAAGGATCTAATGCAAAAGTAATTATAGAAAACATAAAGTCAACTTTGGCTATTGTAGAAAAAGATTTGCCAGAAGGGTTGAGCTTTTTTATTCCTTATGATACCAGTTTATTTTTGAATGCTTCCATAGAAAAGGTAATCTCCACCTTGATAGAAGCTTTTGTTTTGGTATTTTTAGTGGTATTTATCTTTTTACAAGATTTTAGGTCCACTTTGATTCCGGCAATTGCTGTACCCGTTTCGATAATAGGTACTTTTTTCTTTCTTAGTATTTTTGGTTATTCCATAAACCTTTTAACCCTTTTTGCCTTGGTCTTGGCCATAGGAATTGTAGTAGATGACGCCATAGTTGTGGTGGAAGCGGTGCACGCTAAAATGGACATAGGAATAAAGGACCCTAAAACTGCTACCATCACTGCCATGAGTGAAATATCTGGCGCCATCATCTCTATTACTTTGGTAATGGCGGCTGTATTTATTCCGGTAACATTTGTAACCGGACCAACCGGCGTATTTTACGAACAATTTGGAGTGACCTTAATTATCGCCATCCTAATCTCTGCTGTAAATGCCTTAACCTTAAGTCCCGCCTTGTGTGCCTTATTATTGAAATCACATAAAGATGATGAAGCCCTAAAAGGAAAAGGTCCCCTAAAACGTTTTTACACCTTATTTAACCGTGGGTTTAGCGCTACGGTAAATAAATACGGACAATCGCTTCAATTTTTATACAAAAGAAAATGGGTACCAGCTTTATTATTAATTTTTGCCGTGACTGGAATTTTCTGGGCTGCAAAATTAACCCCTACTGGCTTTGTTCCGAATGAAGATAGAGGAATAATATTTGCCAATATAGAATTACCAGCGGGTGCCTCTTTAGACAGGACTAGTGCCGTTACCAAAAAACTATATAAAAAAATAAATACTGTAGACGGTATTGTTGGCGTTAATCTCATTAGAGGTCGTAGTTTATTAAATGGTTCAGGAAGCAATTATGGATTTGGTATTATCAAACTAGAAGACTGGAGTGAACGAACTGACCCCTCTCTTTCAGCTAATGCTATTTCAAAAAAACTATTTGAAATAGTTGACTCTATCCCTGAGGCAAAAATCATCTTCTTTTCCCCACCAAGTATTCGTGGATTTGGTAACTCCTCCGGGTTTGAAGTAAACTTACTCGACAAATTTGGTGGTGAATTTAAAGATTTAGATATTGCAAATAAAGAATTTACTGCAGCATTAACCAAGCATCCAGAAATTAAATACGCACAATCTTCTTTCAGTACAGAATATCCACAATATGAAATGGAAATTAATGTCCCATTAGCAAAAGATAAGGGGGTACCAGTAAATAGTATATTCTCCACTTTACAAGGCTATATCGGTGGTATTTACGCCTCTGATTTCTCCCGATTTGGTAAACAATTTAGGGTATATATCCAAGCTTTGCCAAACGATAGATCAGATGTAAACGACTTAAACAGTATGTATGTTAAAACGGGAACCGGTGAAATGACCCCGATAACACAATTCGTGAGCTTTAAAAGAGTATATGGCCCACAATCAGTAACCCGTTTTAACTTGTACAATTCTACCAAGATAACAGGAGCAACCAATGAAGGCTTTAGTACCGGAGACGCCATTAAAGCTATAGAGGAAGAGGTTGCAAAACTTCCCAACAACTATACCGTAGCATACTCAGGATTAACCAGAGAAGAAGTGAGTGCAGGAAACCAAACTACTTTTATCTTTATCTTGAGTATTTTATTTGTATACTTCTTATTAAGTGCGCAATATGAGAGTTATTTACTACCATTTGCTGTGATTCTATCCTTGCCGTTTGGCGTATTTGGTGCTTACATCAGCACCCTCGCTTTAGGTTTAGAGAATAACATCTACTTCCAAATTTCCTTAATCATGTTAATTGGTTTATTGGCCAAAAATGCGATTCTAATTGTAGAAGTAGCCTTACAGAAACGAAGAAATGGAGAAAGCATTACAGATGCAGCAATCCATGGTGCAAAAACACGTTTACGTCCAATTCTAATGACTTCATTTGCTTTTATCTTAGGCTTAATGCCGTTAGTAATGGCAAAAGGTGTAGGGTCTGAAGGAAACAAATCTATTGGTACGGGTGCCGTTGGTGGCTTACTCATTGGTACTATTTTAGGTGTTTTTGTAATCCCCATTTTATTTATATTATTCCAGTGGTTACAAGAGAAAGTATCTAGTAAGCCTGCAGTACAAACTATTGAAGACAAACAACAATGAAATCAATGACAACAAAGCAGTATATTCGTAAAACTATATTCATTTCTGGACTGCTAGTAACTTTACAAAGTTGCTCAGTGACTAAAGACTATGTAAGACCCGACGCAGTAGCTACGGAATCACTTTACCGAACAGAAAACTTATCTAACGATAGTACCTCTCTCGCAGATGTGACTTGGAAAACAATGTTCACCGATTTGGCACTCCAGCATTATATAGAAGAAGGACTGCAAAACAACATGGATGTCCGTATTGCAATTCAACAATTAATGGCAGCCGAAGCCTACGCCAAGCAAGGAAAAGCAGGTTACTTGCCCACTGCCAATGTTGGGGTTAACGCCTCACATCAACAATTTTCTGAAAACAGCCAATTTGGTGCTATTTTTAGTGGCGGCTTAAACAGTTTCGACATAACAGGAAATGTATCTTGGGAAATTGACGTTTGGGGAAAAATTCGCAGTCAGAAAAGAGCAACGCAGGCTGCTTTTTTACAAAGTTACGCAGGACATCAAGCTGTAAAAACACGTTTAATTTCTAGTATCGCTACCACCTATTATAACCTATTGGCCTTGGATGCACAATTGGAAGTAATTGAAAAAACCATTGCTGCTAGAGAAAGCAGTATCGAAACGATTAAAGCAATGAAAAAGTCCGGTCAAGCCAGCCAGATAGCGGTAGACCAAAACATAGCACAGTACAACAATGCCAAAGCTTTACAAGTAGACATTGAAGTAGCTATATTTAAAACAGAGAACACTTTGAGTATTTTACTTGGAAAACCAGGACAAAAACTGGAGAGAAGTAGTTTGGCTACCCAAAATATTACCCAAGAATTAAAACTTGGGGTTCCAGCTTTATTATTAAGTAACCGACCAGATGTGCTGGCTGCTGAATATAAATTAATACAAGCTTTTGAGCAAACCAATATTGCAAGGGCCAACTTTTACCCTTCTTTAATACTAACTGCCTCAGGCGGGTTTCAAAGTATTGAATTAGACAAATTATTAAGCCTAAACTCATTATTTGCGACAGTAGTAGGTGGTTTAACCCAACCAATTCTTAACCAAAGAAGACTAAAGACTGAAAAAGAAGTAGCCTTAGCAAATCAAGAACAAGCTTTATTACAGTTTAAAAAGACCTTACTTATTGCCGGTAACGAAGTCTCAAACGCCTTATTTTCTTATCAATCAGAAACAAAAAAAATAGCATTTAGAGAAAATGAAGTCAACGCCTTAAGAACCGCCGAACAAAACTCGGAAGCTTTATTAAAAAGTGGATTAGCCAATTACTTGGATTTACTAACGGCTAGACAAAGTGCTTTAAGTGCAGAGATAAATAGCATCAATACCAAACTTCAACAACTAGGAGCAATCGTAAATCTATATGAAGCACTTGGTGGTGGTTGGAAATAATATATTTTTGTAAAACGAAATGCATTACAAAAAAAGCGGTGTATCATACACTGCTTTTTTTTGTTCAAACAATGTATTCCGTAAAACGAATTCTCCTATCTTAAACCTAACAAACCATTCTTTTTTTAATAGTAGCAATCCCTTTCTTATCTATAACTTTTAGTTTTATTTATAGACTTATAATTACTACTCCTAAGCAGCAAACCATAGGTAATCTATTTAAAACTGTTGACCAATTTATTCTGCTACTTCCGTATATCCTGGTAAACCATGTAAACATTTTATTATCTGATTCCCTCCTGGCTCACCAGCATGATAATGGTACCCTCTGATATCATCCTGATGCCCACCACACTCATCTAAACCTATTGGTAAATTACCTGCCTTATCTTTTAAAGCATAAATACCAAAACCATCAATAGCGTATCCAATAATTGGGGCATGATAATCAGTTTGTTCAATTTCTTTGGTACCGCCCGTTACTGCGTGATAATGATATCCACCATGTGGATTCACATGTCCACCATGATCATCTAATGGCGCAATAGTATGTGCTGCCAATATTAGTTCTGTTGGTGCAGGCGGGTCGAATTTCACCCCATTAAAAGCAAGCCCAAGTCCGCCATGACCTAAATGTTGTGTAACATTCAAATATTGTGGTTTTACCGGTATAACATATGTTGTTACTTGGTCTTTAAAATACGCCGGTAAACACTCTACACAATAGTTATTGTAGGCTTCTTCCACATTTGGTTTAGCAGCTGCGATACAGCCTTCTTTTGTATCGGTTACTCTAATACTTCCGTCCTCTCGATAAACCTTCCATTTATCGTCACTATAAAACTCATCTAAATTGGCGATAAAATGTCCAGAAATATCATACACTTTACCTGCATTAAACCAAATCCCTGCTTTATCCATTCCATCCTCTATATGTGTCGGACACCATGGTCCCATTTTATGTTCTGTTGCTTGAGAATGCGTTTTTATCACGTAACAGGATGTTTCTAATCCTGATAAATTGATTTTTTCTTGTCTAATTTCCCCAATAATATTTTCCGCAATAAAATAAGCTTGATTTACAGAAACTGTTTTTATCTCACCATTAATATCTGCTTGATTTACTTTTATTTGACTTTGCTTTTCTCTATTTGGGCCAGGTGCATTTTCTAATTCTTTTACCGTTAAAAAACCATCCATATCTGCATCAATATTTGAAAAGTCATCTGCTAAAGGCCCCTTCACTTCTGCTTTAGATAAGCTGCCATCCTTATCGGTATCCATTTCTTGGATCAATTGAGATACGGCAGGTTTTTGAGTTTCATTCTCAGAAACTGCTTTTCTTTGATTTGTACTACATGAAAACAGAAAAAATAGAATAATTACAAAAAATATTTTTTTCATTGGATGATGGTTAAGGTTTATTTAAATTTTTATCTGTGTAAAAAACACCAATATGAAAACCTACCATAAAATTAATTAATTAATTCTTCTAATCATTCGCTTATTCAAAAAAATAGTTTCCATGAAAAATTATAGAAAAAAATACGCTGTCCACCGAAAATTATTTAAACAGGAAGTTTTACCCTCCTACTGCGCAAATACTTTTTTCAAAAGATCCGTTCCTCGAGCGGTAGGATCTTGGCGAATTTTCAATTCCTCGTTTGCAATTTGCACAAACAAGCCATCAATCGCCTTACTAGTTGCATACTGTACAAGGTCGGGATTTATTTTTTGAACCATTGGCAATTTATTATAGTTCGTAAAAATGGTATTCCAATTTTTTGTAGCGCCAACTTTATCAAGAGAAGCTTTGACTATTGGCTCAAATTTAACCATCAAATCTTCCCTTGTCGATTTATCTAGAAATGTAGTTGCGGCGTTATCCTCCCCTTTCAAAATTTGCATGGCATCCTCAATTGTCATTCCTTTAATCGCAGCTACAAATATGTCTTTTGCAGCAGCTGTTGCATCCTCGGCAGCTCTATTGATTGACACTATGGTTTCGTCTACTTTTTCCCCTTGACCAATACTACGTAATTTTGATTCCACCTTTTCCGCTTCTTCTGGCAATGGAATTTTAATGCTTAAATCTTTTAAAAAACCATCCGGCTTGGAAAGTTGGTCCACCCCTTTTTCTACCCCTTTTGTTAAGGCTTCTTTAAGTCCAGCCCCTACTTCCTCTTGACTTAAACTTGTTGAAGCTAACTTTGTTGCTTCCACTTTTTCATTCACTGTTTTTTTTAATTTATCGAATTGCGCATTTGCGGTATAGGTCATTAATAAAACAGCGGTAAGTGTAAGATAAATTGCTTTTTTCATATGGTTTATTTTTCGTTTTTCAATCTGCTTTTTTGTACTTCAAAATAATAAATTTCAAAACAACCAATCCTCGGAAGTGATTTCTCAGGTTATGCCCTTATGTATGCAAACTTCTAACTGGGTGTTTTTATTGTTCAATATCCTTTTTTCTGGCGGTTAAACCACCATCTTTAGTATTAAAAAATGCTAAAAGAATGAAAGGACAAGGTAATAGCGAAAAAATACAACATCATTTTACGCCATACCAACCTATTTGGTACCCATATAAATAGTATGAAAGAAAAAAAAGACAAATGACTTGCCAGTCACAAATACTTCCCTATCTTTATGACCAGGTAGTCATACTTAGAATTATCCAGCAATGCCAAAACAAACATTTTTAAATTTAGATGAATCTAAGAGAAAGCTAATTACAGATGCTTTTTTAAGAGAATTTGCCACTAAACCTTTTGATGTAGCTTCCTTAACCGTTGTTGTAAAAAAAATAGGGATTGCAAAAGGGAGTATTTACCAATACTTCGAAGACAAACTCGATTTATTCCTTTATTTAGTCGGGGTGTGTTCGACTACCAAATTTAAGTACATTGGCCATATTGAAAGAAAAGATTATCCCGATTTTTGGTTTTATTTTCGCGCTCTTTATGAACATGGGGTTCAATTTGATTTAGAAAACCCTTTACAGAGCCAATTTTTATTTCAATTAATGGAAAACTTACACTCTCCTTCTATTAAGCACCTTTATCAAGAAATGCTAGAACAATCGGTAGCTGGATTTGAGGAAATGGTAAAACATGAAGTAGCAATAGGTCTTTTTAGAAAAGACATTCCGATTCAAGTCATGGGGTTTATGTTATATAAAGTAGGCGTCAGTATCCAAGAACATTTAATACAGTTCAGAGTCATTAATCCAAAAATAAGCATTGAAAAAAACATTCCCATTTATAAAGGTAAAAAAGATAAATTGATGTTAACGGTAGACCATTACATTCAATTAGTGAAACCATCATTTGATAAAAAATCAAACCAATAATAAAAGTATGATTAAAGTAGAAAATTTAGTATTTAATTATCCAAAAAATGACGTCCCAACTTTAAAAGGGATCAATTTTGATATTGAAAAAGGAGAAGTGTTTGGTTTTTTAGGTCCTTCAGGCGCTGGTAAAAGTACCGCTCAAAAAATACTGTATAAAATTTACAACAAATACGAAGGAATTGCCATAGTGGATGGAAAAAACCTATCGGATTGGGACAATACTTATTTCGAGAAAATTGGTGTCGGATTTGAACTACCTAACCATTACTTAAAACTGACAGGAAAGGAAAACATGGATTTATTTGCTTCATTTTATTCTAAAAAACCAGTTAAAAGTATAGCCTCTCTTTTTGAAATGGTAGATTTAAGTGATGCCATTAACAAACCTGTTGAAGCCTATTCGAAAGGAATGAAAATGAGGTTGAATTTTATAAGAGCGATTCAACACGACCCAGATATTTTATTTTTTGATGAACCTACTACAGGACTAGATCCTGTCAGCGCGCACAAAGTAAAACAACATATTTTAGATTTAAAAGCAGCAGGTAAAACTATTTTCGTCACCACGCACAGTATGGCTACCGCTGATGAAATTTGTGATCGGGTATCCTTTATCGTTGATGGTAAATTACAAGTTACCGACACGCCGAAAAACCTAAAAAAACTGTATGGAAAAGAAGCCTTAAATGTTGAGTTATACAATGGGGAGCTCCGGGAGTTTCCATTAAAAAACTTAGGTAGAAATGAAGACTTTCTATCTTTTATTCAAGAAGATGACGTTAAAAGAATGCATACAGAAGAAGCAACTTTAGAGGAAGTATTTATTCAAGTAACCGGAAAAGCACTTAAGGTATGAAATCATTTTTAACCCAATTAAAATGGCAGTTTATCTTGCTACAAAAAAACCATATCATTAGTATTAGTTTAGCGGTAACTTTTATCTATGGTCTACTTTTATTTTTTTTAAAAGATATTGGCAATTTAGATGTATTATTGGTATCCATCATTTTAAACGACCCTTCAGTGATTGGTTTTTTCTTTTTAGGATTGGCGATCTATACAGAGATAAAACAACAGGTATTACCTGCGATATTTACCTCACCTTTAAACATTCACACTTTCCTTTTATCGAAAACACTTGCAATCTCCATAGTCGGCTTGGTTTGTTCTTTGGGATTAGTATTTTCTGTTAAAGGTTTTGACTTTGATCTCTTATCGTTCTCCATTGGTGCTATGGCAATATGTGTCATGGCAACATTTCTCGGACTGTTCATGCTTACTTATGCAAATGAATTTCTAAAGTTCGCCATGCTTTCCATCCCGGTATTCTTGGCCTTTTTTAACCTTCCATTACTGCAATATTTAGGGATAATAGACATGGGGTGGGCAAAATACTTATTTCCCATTCAAGGCAGTTTAGATTTGATAGACAATGCAATTAGTGGCACCGAAATCCACCCCTACATATCTTACACTACCATTATCGTATCCTTGCCATTTTTATATTGGTTGGCATTTAACCGATTTGTAAAAAAAATTGTCTCTCCATAAATACTTGTAACGTATGAAAAAAATATTAAGACTTGCTTTAGTCGACTTTAAAATCATTTTTAGAGATAATTCCCTAAAAGGAATGTTAGGTTTACCCATTATTCTATTTGTTTTAATCCTATGGGGATTGCCACCTTTGGTAGAGAAATATGAATTTTTAGCTCCTTATTTATCTTTATTTTTAGTCATTGCCGTGATTGAAAATACACAAGCATTTAGCTTTATTAGCACCATGGTTTTGATTGATGAAAAAGAAACAGATGTCGCAAAAGTGTATGGCGTAGTGCCACTCTCGAAGTTGGAATATATTCTTTCGCGATTTTTAATTCCCTACTCCTTTACATTCGGCTTAAATTTCCTATTGTTTATCGTACAGCCTTTTTTTGAAATCAGTATAGGCGTCAACTTATGCATATCACTACTTGCTGCTTTTGTGGTACCTGTTTACGCTTTGGCCATCAATTCAATCGTTAAAAATAGAATGGAAGGGATGATTTATATCAAAGCATTCAATATGATCGTACTTTTGCCTATTGTTGCTTTCTTTGTACCTGAAAAATTTAAACCTCTTTTTGGATTTATTCCGACCCATTGGATTTTTCAAAGTATTGAAAATGCAACACTAGGACTTCCTGTAGGGCTATTATTAAGTGTTGGTTTCCTTTATTTTGCAGTATGTTTGTGGGCAGTAGCCCATTTATTTATCAGAAAGCATTTCACCTAAAAATCAGGCTCTTTATTTGGACTCTTTTATGCAGAAATTAAGGGTTACGATTTTCAAGTATTACCCTACCCTTTTATGATTGCTGGCAATATATATTCAACCATCATTTTATCTGCATTCAAATGGGCATTAGGTTTATTATAAGCTGAAGCAGTAATAACAACTACAAAAGGAATGTCTTTGAAAATGAAAATTTTATTACCACCATTACCACTACAAAAAGAAACCTCATATTCTTTATCCATATATTTATAGGTCTTGTTCCAGAACAAATAACCATAATAATCTCCGTCAATGGATTGTTTTACTTGGTGACTTAGACTTTTTTCAACCCATTCTTTGGTTAGAATTTGTTGCCCTTTCCAAAGCCCTTTATTTTTATATAATTGCCCATATTTAGCAAAATCAAGCGCGCTTAGTCTAATTCCCCCAGCGGTGTTTCCAACTTTTTGAGGCGTATATTCCCATTGATAATTGGAAATATCCAATGGCCCAAATAATTTTTTCTCGGCATAAGAAATCAACCCATTAGGCACCGATTGATTAATAACGTCTCCCAACACAACTACTCCAGCTGTAAAATAAGTAAATTCCTTCGCCTTTTTTTGATCTTCTTGCATGGGTAAACCCAGGGTAAACTCAACCCAATTATTCGTTGGATACATATTTTCTTCATTCCCGGGACTGTTATAATCACTGTCATCTCCATCAAACCCTGAACACATAGTTAAAAGAGATTTTAAGGTCACCATCTCTTTTTCCACACTATAATTAGTGTAAGATTTTAAATCGTAAAAAATTTTTAAAAATTCATTTTCACTATTAATATAATTTTCTTGAATAGCAATTCCCAACATGGTTGATGCCATGGATTTCCCTACGGACCTTGAATCGTGTAAAGTAGTTCTATTTTCGCCATTAAAATATTCCTCTAATAAAAGTTGCCCTTCCTTGATTACTACAATTCCATTTATAGCTTCAAAATAACCCTCCGCTATTCTTCTATTTAAAGCCGTTATTTTTTTTGGATTAAAATCATTTTTAGCTATCTCCCACCCACTATTGGGTTGTATTTTTTGAATCGGTATTAATCTTTCATCCACTACTATTTCAGCTACCTCGACGGTAATACTTCCTTTGGCCAAAAGACTACCAACTTTTAATTCCTCTTGTTTAATATATGGCCTTACCGCTATACTTAAAGTATGACCTCCTTCCTTAAGCAACTCTTCTCCACCGCCTAATTTCATGAATTTTAACCACATAAACCAGCCCCAATAATCTAATTGATTTGGCGCTAACAAACGTATGGTATGGTCCAACTGTTCTTTTTTAAACGCTTTCGATCCTGCTCCTTTATTTAAATTTTCCTCATAAATAGTTACCCCATCTATTAAAAAGGAAAATTGAAAATTCCCTTTTTCTAAACATTCATTTTCCGTTAGGTCTGGTGCGAGTAACTCAAGACTCTCTATCAATGGCTTATCTAAGGTAAAATGAATATTCAGAAACTTATCCTCATTGCGTGTAAAAGTTTTTAAATAGTCCTTTGCAGTCGCTTTATTTTTTGAGACATCAATTTTTGAAAAATTCAAATTCTCTTTTTCCTCCAAATCGATTATTTTAGTTGTCTCGCTTTTATGGCTACACGACAGGCACAAACAAGTAATAATTATTAGAATATAATTTAATTTCATATTGGTAATTTGAGACAAAAATATTGTTTTAGGAGGTCATATAATTGTACAAAATTAGCATTTAAGAAATTTGCTTTAAAAAACGCGAAGGAGTTGTATGGTATACCGATTTAAAGTTATTGATAAAATGACTTTGGTCGTAAAACCCGCATTGGTAGCAAATCTCTGTCAATGAAAATTGATTTAAGGCAAGAAGATGAAAAGCTTTATTTAGCTTTATAAGTCTCATGTAATTACCAAGCGTAGTTCCAAAATATCTCCTAAACTCTCTTGACAAATGTACTGGATGAATTTCTAGAATCCCACTTAAGTTTTTTAAAGAATAGCTCCTATTTTCCTCTAATAAAAGTTCTTGCAACCTATTCACCCAAATCGGTCGTTTCAAGATTTTATTCTCCGTTTTTTTTATGGTCCCAAAAATGTCAATCAATGCCGTTTCTATACTTAGATTAGAATATTGGTCATTTATTTTAGACTCTAGGAATATTTGATTGACTAGGTTTTTAATCCATGGAGACTTTAGCTGCATACTACCTTCAAAATCTATCATTTCAATATCCACATTTGAAAACCAATTTTCATTTAGTTCAATGTGAAACCCTCTGGTATATTGTGGCGGTTTAATATTGTAATGCGCATCTTGCCAATTATGAAACAAAAGGCTACCCGGCTCTAAAAGGTAGGATTCTTTTTTATTTGATTCGAATAATTTTCCTTGAAGGAGATAAGTAAAGTAGGGAGTTTCGTGATAATGCCAATCCACTTTACTATGTGTGTATTCCGTATCTGTAATAATAATATTTTCAAAAGTTGATTTTTTGTAATGCTTACCGTAAAACTCCCCTTTCTTCAATTTATCCATTACTTTTTTTAACTTATGGTTTAATTTTTTTTAAAGAAATCCAGGGCGGTGCATCCACAGTTTTTGCTTTACACACACGCCCTTTAATCCTTTTAAATAAAAGCTTTTAATTTTTTATTGTAAGCCAGGTATATCTACCATTTCCTCTGTGTCAAGACTATAGTCAATCTCATCATAATGGAAACCAAAAAGGTTAAAAAACTCGTCTTTATACCCTTCCAAATCACCTATTGACGGCAGCGTTTCGGTAGACGCTTGTTCCCATAATTGTGCAACCTCCTCTTGAATATCAGCGCGCATTTCCAAGTCATCAATCCGAATTCTACCCTCTGAATCTGTAGGTACTTCATCTAAGAATAATCTTTCGGTATATAACCTATGAATTTGCGCAATACAACCTTCTTGAACCCCCTTTTCTTTCATTACTTTATACAGTAATGAAATATACAGAGGAATAACTGGAATAGCAGAACTTGACTGTGTAACAAGTGCTTTATTAACCGAAACAAATGCCTTTCCATTAATATCTTTTAAGGAATCCGTAATCGTAAAAGCAGTTTTTTCCAAATGGTCTTTTGCTTTACCAATGGTCCCTTTTCGGTATACCGCCTCAGTAAGTTTTGGCCCAATATAAGAATAGGCAATGGTTTTAAAACCATCAGAAAGTAAGTTCTCTTTTTTCAATGCATTGATCCACATTTCCCAGTCTTCTCCGCCCATTACAGCAATTGTATTTTCAATGTCTTCTTGTGTACAGGGTTCAATGCTAATATTTTTCACTTCTCCCGTATGAAAGTCTACCGTTTTATTGGTAAAAGTACCTCCTATTGGCTTTAAAGTCGATTTATGTCTCACTCCAGTTACCGGATGCGTTCTTACTGGGGAAGCCAGACTATAAATAATCATGTCAATTTGCCCCAAATCTTTTTTGATTAATTGGATAGTTTGCTCTTTTACTTCATTTGAAAAAGCATCTCCATTGATGCTTTTCGCATATAAGCCGTCTTCATGTGCTATTCTTTCGAAAGCTGCTGTGTTATACCAACCAGAAGATGCCGTTTTGCCTGGTGCAGGTGGTTTTTCAAAAAACACCCCAATGGTGGCCGACTTTGAACCAAAGGCACTAGTTATCCTCGAAGCTAAACCAAATCCCGTTGAAGCTCCAATTACTAATACATTTTTTGGACCTTGTATTTCTCCTTTTGATTTTATGTAATTAATTTGATCTAATACACTCTTCTCACAACCTTCAGGATGAGAGGTAATACAGATAAATCCACGCGTTTTTGGTTCTATTATCATCTATTGTTTTTTAAATTATACTTAGAATTTATTACTGATTGTTTTACTTAGCACAAAAAAATTCAGTAATTGCTAAGGTTTTATTTAGACTAAAGTAATTATTTTAAATATTTAAAATTCTGGTTTGACTTACTTTTTTTTAGAAAGTCAACTGTTAAATCAACCAGAGATCGTCTTTGTAAGGTCATTTTTACAGAAGAGGTTAGCTAGAATAAACGGTAATACTTTTCTAAAAACGGTTTATTCATTTCCAGCTTTCCATATTCGCTATTTTTAAAAAAGAGAGGAGGCGACAAACCACCCCCAAAATAGGAGTCTACTTTCTTTTTACCACATTACACACCTCCCCATGGTCTTGCACCTTAAAAATCAACGGTGTCCGGATTTAATCCCGAGTATCCTAAATCATCTATTTGGCTGATTAAATCCATATCACTGGATGAAATTTCAAAATCGAAAACTTCAAAATTTTCTTGTATGCGACTTGGTGTAACTGATTTTGGTAATGGGAGCACATGATTTTGTAAAGCCCAACGAATACAAATTTGTGCCACTGATTTATGATGCTTTTCGGCAATTACTTTCAATACTTCATGCCCAAAAACATCTCCTTTTCCAAATGGTCTCCACCCTTCTACCAAAATATTGTTTTCAAAACAAAATTTTACACATTCACTTTGTGTAAAGCCTGGGTGAAACTCTATTTGATTTACCGCTGGCATAACCGTGGCATTTTGCATTAAAGACTCTAAATGATGTGGTAAAAAATTACTGACACCTATGGCCTTTATTTTCCCTGCCGCGTAAAGTTGTTCCATGGCACGCCAAGTATTTGCATTAATGTCTCGCCAATTGTCAAATTGATGGGCATTCGCTGGCCAATGAATTAAATATAAATCCAAGTATTCCAGACCTAAGTCCTGTAGTGTCTTTTCAAATGCATCTAATGTAGATTGATACCCTCTTTCTGTGTTCCAGACTTTACTAGTTACAAATATTTTTGCGCGATCCACGCCACACAACTGAACCCCTTTACCAACACCCACTTCATTTTCATATATCGCTGCGGTATCCATATGCCTATACCCAACTTCTATTGCTTTCTTTATGGCATTGATTGCCATTTCTCCATCTGGAGTTTTGTAAGTACCAAAACCTATGGAAGGAATTTTTACGCCATTGTTCAGTTCAAAATATTTTTTTATCATTTCATTATTTTTTAGTCAACCTGTATGAAAACTAGGGGATCTTACAAAATAAACCGCAAAGAGAACTGCTAAACACATCCAACAATTTGCGTTCATTTATTCCAGTTGGTTTTATTCAAATATATCTATTCAATTTTACAATTACAAGCATAACACTTAGAGGATGTGCAGGACATTAAACTAAAAACAGCAGTCATTTTAAAACCTTCTAGACAATAAGCAACACAATCTTAGTAGCGTTAAACTTAAATTTGGTCAATTATTAATTGTTTTTCGCCAGATAAAACTCCTGTCCGTCGTATACGCAAGTAGTATTTGGAAATACACTTTGGGCTTCTGACAGTAATTCATCCGTATTACGGTACCGGGCTGAAAAATGGCCTAATAACAAATGCCCGACTTGCGCAGCCTTCGCTAAAGTAGCAGCTTGTAATGCAGTGGTATGGAAAGTGGCTTTAGCGCGGTCTTTCTCTTTTTCCAAAAAGGTGGCTTCGTGGTATAAATAATCTACGCCCTGAATTTCATCTACTAATCTAGTTAAATACTTAGTATCTGTACAAAAAGCGTAAGACTTGGGCTTGGGCGGATCAAAGGTAGCATCTTCGTTAGGCATGGTAATTTCTCCACGCATAACATCTTTACCTGCTTTTAAAGCTAAAATTTCTGGTATGGTTAAATCAAATTCTTTAATGGCTTCTGGGTCCACTCCTCTTTCTTTTATTTTTTCTTCAAACAAGAAGCCATAGCAACTAATTCGGTGTTTCAAAGGAATGGCTTTTACCGTCATTACCTTATCTTCCAATACCAAAGTAGTAGTTTTTGCAGTTAAGTGATGAAAAATAAGTTCAAAATTCAATTTTACGTACGTTAATTCAAATTGTTGTTTGAGGATTAATTCCAATTCAGGAGCAGCAAAAATATGCATAGCATTCACCCTACCCAATAAATTCATGGAGGACAATAAGCCAACCAATCCTAAATAATGGTCGCCATGTAAATGAGAAATAAAAATGTATTGAATGCGTTGAAATTTCACCCCATATCTACGCACTTGCAATTGCGTCCCTTCTCCGCAATCAATTAAAATTCTCCTTTCGTTAAAGTTCAAGTATTGGGCTGTCACGCCTCTTTTTAAAGTAGGTGTCGCTGCGCCAGAACCGAGAATTGTTAGTTTAATCATTTTTTAGCTACTAAATTGCTAGCCCCTAGATTCAGCAGCTTATCAACTAGTCTAGGTTCTAGAAAACTACGGTCTTAAATATATACGTATTGATGCGACAAGGATTCTGGGTGCATAGAAAAGGCACTGTGTGCTTACATTCCTGGCATTCCCATACCACCACGCATGCCTTTCATTTGCTTCATCATACTCATCATGTTCTTTTTGTTTGACATGAGGTGCATCATTTTTTTGGTTTCATTGAATTGCTTTAATAGCTTATTTACTTCTTCAATTTTATTCCCTGATCCGTTGGCAATTCTTTTTTTACGAGAGCCGTTAATCAAAGAAGGTTCGCCACGTTCAGCTGGGGTCATGGATTGAATAATTGCTTCAATGCCTTTAAAAGCGTCGTCATCAATATCCACATCTTTCATGGCTTTTCCCATACCTGGAATCATGCCCATTAAATCTTTTACGTTACCCATTTTTTTGATTTGTTGTAATTGCTGATAAAAATCATCCAAATCAAATTTATTTTGGGCTATCTTCTTTTGTAGTTTTTTTGCTTCTTTTTCGTCAAATTGTTCTTGGGCTTTTTCCACCAAAGAAACAACATCTCCCATTCCTAAAATACGGTCAGCCATACGAGAAGGATAAAATATATCCAAGGCATCCATTTTCTCACCAGTACCGACAAATTTAATAGGCTTATCCACTACCGTTTTAATAGTCAATGCAGCACCACCACGGGTATCACCATCTAACTTAGTTAAGATTACACCGTCGAAATTAATTTTATCGTTAAATGCTTTTGCTGTATTAACAGCATCTTGCCCAGTCATGGCATCTACCACAAAGAGAGTTTCAGTAGGATTTATTGCTTGTTTTACCGCTGCAATTTCATCCATCATTTTTTCATCAATCGCTAAACGACCAGCAGTATCGACAATTACAACATTAAATCCATTTGACTTAGCGTATGTTATGGCAGCTTGTGCAATTTTAACCGGATCTTTTTCTTCTCTATTCGAAAATACTTCTACCCCTAATTGTTCTCCCAATACATGTAATTGGTCAATTGCAGCAGGACGGTATACATCACAAGCGACTAACAAAGGATTTTTTCTTTGTTTGTTTTTTAACCAATTTGCCAATTTACCAGAGAAGGTTGTTTTACCAGACCCTTGTAAACCTGACATTAAAATAATACCTGGATTACCCTTGAAGTTAATATCTTCATGCTCTCCCCCCATTAATTCCACCAATTCTTCGTGACAAATTTTTGTCAACAATTGGCTTGGAGAAACGGTGGTCAATACATTCCTACCAATGGCTTTATCCTTTACTTTAGTAGTAAATTCTTTTGCTGTTTTAAAGTTAACATCCGCATCTAATAAAGCCCTTCTTACTTCTTTTAAAGTTTCAGCAACATTAATTTCAGTAATTTGTCCTTGTCCTTTAAGGACTTTAAACGCTCTATCAAATCTTTCACTTAAATTTTCAAACATGGGTGTTGGTCTTATTTTAGATTGGCAAAGTTAAGGAATTTTTAAAGAAAGCAAAAGCCGAAGGCGAAACAGTTGAAAAAAAATGAATTTAGTAGGCGTGCGGAAGGAATTGGAATGTTAAAGATTAGCACAAGTAAGCATAGTCCAACCTCTTATTCTTCGCATTGCTTTCCGTTATTCTGTATAAACTGTGCGTATATCTACCCCCATTAAAGTGGCTTTTTTATGGCCCGTTACTTTAAACTCAAAAGCATGATCAACGGCATGTGCAGCAATACTTTTTTCATACATTACAAATTCAGTATTGTCTGAAAATTTTAATTCAAACTCTACCTTGTCAATTTTTTTAGCACTGGCATTCTTTAAATTACCATTTATGCTCCATCTACCTAAAAAGTTTTGTTTCGCCTCATAATCTAACAACCTCAATTCTGAAGTAGTTAAAATTTTAGCACTAGCCGCTTCGTTGACATCTAATTCTTCTTCCTCATTGCCACTGGGTATTAAAAAAAATGCAATCATAAATACGACCAAACCTCCAACTAATATGCCTATCCTTTTCTTATTCATACACCACTGATATTTAATATATAACAAATATAAAAAAAGCACCCCATTTAACATGAGATGCCTTAAAAAATAATGTTATATTTTTATTTAGTTAATACCACCAAGTGTGAAAACAGATTTTGCATTTTCTGAAATCAACAATTGCGCATCATAATTTGGCATTAAAGAAGTGTACAATACATTTAAATCCCATAAATTTGGATTTTTATACCATTCATCAATTTGCATTTTAATATCAATTGTTTTAGCAGCATCTGCCGTAAAACTTGAATTGGCTAATTTTACAAAAACATAGTTGGTCGTAACTTCTCCTGTACTTTGATTTTTCGTAGCACTACCATTATGGAAGTTATAAGACAAAGTATCGTCATTTGAATTAATATACCTACCGTCCATTTGCATTTGATGGTAACCGCCACCAATCATATCGGGCCAATTCCAAACTGCTTGGTTTAAATCAGTGTATGCACCTGAAACATTATCTTCGGCAGTAAAACCGTAGTTAAAACCTACACCTGTATATTCCCCTGGATTAATTTTTGTAGCCAAGACAGTGGACAAACTATTCGCATCTGACAAGTCAATTAAGTGATGCATATCAATCAACACACTATCACCGTCTGCCTTATAAAAACGCACATCTGAAATGGAGTATCTTAAACGAATAATACTCAATTTTTCACCATGTTCGTTTGTAAATTTAATTTCATCCAAATCATCAGCTGTTACAGCTACATCATTAAATTCTTGCGTAAACTTTAAAGTAATATTTTGATCATAAGTACAAGATTGATCATCCTTTTTTGCTTCTTCATTATAGTTAAAAGCTGTTTCATCTGTACATCCTTCTTTTTTACAAGATGTAAAAGCCAATGTTAAACCGGCCAATACCAAAGTGGTTATTTTTATTGTTTTCATTTTATACTGTTTTTATTATTTTAATTAAACACATAGGTCAATCCTATGTTAATTCTATTTTGTGTGAGTAATTCATTCTCGCCGTTCAATTGTTGGTGCACCACCGGCTGAAAGTCTAAATGAAACATGGTGTTTTGTGTCATCCATTTCACCCCAAGATTGGCAAAATAAATAGTTCCACCAGTGGTTTCAAACACTTCATATGCTTCATCATAACCTGCCCATTCGGCATAAGCACCAGCCAAAAACAAAAGAGAGGTTTTATTTAAGTCGAGTTTATAAATAAAATCTACCCTTGAATTAACTGTTTCACCATATTTATAATGGTATTCGTTAAACCCATTTTTTTTATAATTCAAAGAGGTGAAAAAACTCCAATCCTTATAAGTCAACCTATAGTTTACAAAAGCCATCACACTATTCGCTCCTGTACCTGGCTGAAAATCAAGATTAGGTATAAAACTCTCTGAGGTTAAATTAATCAACCCTAAGCGATATTTAAATCCCCCTCCTACAGTCAATCTTGCGTCTACAACTTTACCTTTATTAAAATTAAAATTATAACCAAGTAATAAAGTTGGATCGGAAATACCACTTAAGCTAAACCTTTTATCCCCATCTAAGGTTTGAATGTTATTCGTAAATGGCAGTACAAAAGAAAACTGAAGCTTGTCATAAAAGAAAAAATCTCCCCTTAACTCTAAAGTTTGGTACCTCTCCACCACCGACTTTCCCCAAATACCTTGATCGGAAGAATGCCCACTATGCTTCATTACCAACTCCCCCAACTGGTTGTAAGTTCCTAATGTTTTTCTTTGTCTAGCATATACGCTAAGTCTATTCTTTGTGCTATTTAATCCGACTGGGGAATATATATTACACCCATCACATGCGTATGTAGTACTAGAAAATAGTAACAACATACTCAATATTTTTATTCTCATTCTGTTTATTTATCTATAATTGATGAAGTTTTCTTTTCAAAATATTAAGATAGATATCGGGGCGGAATAAAAATTGCATTTATATAATGATGCACATCTCTTACCAATAAAAAGGATAGAGATTTGACCTCTTGCCTAGCCAAGAAAGGGGCTTGAATAGATTTGGGTAAACGGTTAAAAGCAATTGGCAAATAAATATAACTTGTCAAGTCATTTTTTTCAGCAGGTGATTGGCTTTCTTCAAGCTGAAGCTGTGTCTTTAGGTAACAATGACCAGCACAATGTAATTCTGGCTTGTCTTTATTCACGCAATGTAAATCCGTTATTTCCGCTTGGTTTTGATAAAAGTTAAGCACCTTAACAGTAGGAAACAACAAAACAGTCAATATAAATATTGCCATTACCATTGCTATCACTTTATTCCCTAACATTACCATACAAAGATAAGTCTAATTTATATAATTTTAAATGACAATTATCACATAAGCAATTATTCGCAGGTCTTATTTTACATTTTTATAAAAAAAACTGGTAATTCTCTTCATTATTGATAGTAATACTATTATATTTGCACAAGTATATATTAAACATGAAGAATCTACAAATACATATCACTGTAAGTGAGGACCTTTACCTAAAAAACCCTGAATCCTCTGTTTTGGGGAAAAAAATTGTATCTAAGAGTATTGAATTGATTGATCAATTGGGTTTTGAAGCATTTACCTTTAAAAAATTAGGTATTGCTATTGGCTCTCCAGAAAGCTCTGTTTACCGTTATTTCGACTCTAAACGTTCCTTATTGGTTTATTTATATGCTTGGTATTGGAGTTGGATGGAATACCGATTAGTTTTTGGGACCATCAACCATACTTCAGCCAAAGAAAAGCTAAAAAGTGCCATTACTTTATTGTGCAGTCCAATTGAAACAGATCAAACATTCGAGCACATTGATGAAGTAATACTGAATAGAATAATTGTTGCGGAATCCATCAAAGTTTCCCACAATAAAACGGTAGACGAACAAAACCAAAAAGGACTTTTTAATCCGTTCAAACAAGTAATTGAAAGAGTGAGTGCGTTTATCTCACAAATCAACCCTGATTATCCATACCCAAACATGTTGGTGTTTGCCATGGTAGATGGCGCTATTGAACAATCTCATTTTGCCTCTCATTTTCCTAAAACCACGGACGAGATTAACAGCAAAACGATAATTGCTGATTTTTATACCGATTTAATTTTTAAAGCCATCCAATAATTTCAATCCAATTATGCAAAGTAAAATAAACAACCTCAACCCTTTTAAAAATTTAAACAAAGATATACCTGCCAGTGTGGTGGTATTCTTAGTAGCACTTCCTTTATGTTTAGGCATAGCCTTAGCGTCTGGTGCTCCCCCATTAGCTGGAATTATTTCAGGTATAATTGGCGGTATAGTCGTGGGCTCTTTAAGTGGTTCACCTTTAGGCGTGAGTGGACCTGCTGCCGGATTAGCTGTCATTGTTTTTGAAGCCATTAAAGGATTTGGTGGAATTGAAGGTGGCGGATTTGAGATCTTTTTGGTCGCAGTAATGTTAGCTGGTATTATTCAAATAATAATGGGGATTTTACGTGCCGGTATTATTGCCTATTACTTTCCTTCCTCTGTCATACATGGTATGTTGGCAGGGATAGGGATATTAATTTTCTTAAAACAAATCCCACATGCTTTTGGATACGACAAAGACCCTGAAGGAGACTTTGAATTTTTCCAAAGAGACAATGAAAATACCTTTTCAGAATTAGCCAACATGTTCAACTTTGTTAGTCCAGGGGTAATAATCATTACAGCTATCTCTCTTGTCATTCTTATTGGTTGGCAAGCAAAAATCATTCAAAAAAATAAAATTCTAAGCTTAATTCCTGGTCCCTTATTAGCGGTAGTTGCTGGTATCGTTTTAAACATACTATTTAAGGGAAATACAGATTTAGCTATTGCAAAAGAACACTTAGTAGACTTACCTATTGCTTCGTCAACCAGTGACTTTTTGTCGAACTTTAAAAGACCAAATTTTAGCGCCTTAAAAGACCCTCAAGTTTACATTACCGCAATTGTAATTGCTGCCATTGCGAGTATTGAAACCCTACTTTGTGTCGAAGCCTCAGATAAGCAAGATGATTTAAAAAGAATTACCCCTACCAACAAAGAACTTAGAGCGCAAGGAATTGGTAACTTAATTTCAGGTTTTATTGGTGGATTACCTATCACACAAGTAATTGTTCGAAGTTCGGCAAACCAGCAGGCTGGTGGAAAAACCAAAGCATCTACTATACTTCATGGTTTCTTATTGTTAATCAGTATCATTACCATTCCTTTTTTATTAAACATGATTCCCTTAGCTACCTTAGCGGCTATTTTATTAGTGGTTGGATTTAAACTAGCAAAACCTGCTTTATTCAGAAAAATGTATCGCCAAGGTTTAGGACAATTCTTACCATTCTTAATCACAGTATTAGGTATTCTTTTTACCGATTTGTTAATGGGAATTGGCATGGGATTGGTGGTAGCCATCTTTATAATATTAAGAAATAATTTTAAGGTTCCTTTTGAACTATCTGGGGACTTAGTGGAAGATGGTAAGAAAAAAATTATCATCACTTTATCCGAAGACGTTACTTTTTTAAACAAGGCATCTGTATTAAACACCTTGAGTAAAATTCCAGATAATTCCATAGTAATCATTGATGGTTCTAAAACCCAATTTATTCATTATGATGTAATAGAGATATTCGAAAACTTTGCCATCAATGCAAAATCAAGAGATATAAATTTAAGCGTCAAAGGACTAGACGTCACCAAATCAAAAAGTCCATTGCAACATTTTAAAATTTCAAACTAAATAAAAATATGAGAACTCAGACTAAAGCCATACAAGAACATTTAACGCCAGCAGACGCGAAAAGAATATTGACAGAAGGCAATCAAAGATTTACAGCCAATGTAAAGGCACAAAGAAATTTACAATCCCAAGTGTTTGAAACCAGTGCTGGACAGTTTCCATTTGCTGTGATATTAAGCTGTATAGATTCTAGAGTACCTGCTGAATTAGTTTTTGACCAAGGAATTGGTGACATTTTCAGTACACGTGTTGCGGGAAACATTATCAACGAAGATGTTTTAGGTTCTATGGAATACGCTTGCGCTGTAGCAGGATCTAAAATTGTAGTCGTGATGGGACACACTAAGTGTGGTGCTGTTACCTCTGCATGTAATCGTGTGGAGATGGGGAATATTACGGCATTATTGTCTAAAATAAAACCAGCTGTAGATAAAGTTCATCCTGCTAAAACAGATTTGACGGATGCTGAAATTGAAGAAGTAAGTATTGAAAACGTAAAACATTCTATTGATGAAATTCGCGCACACAGTCCGATTTTAGCAAATTTAGAAAAAGAAGGTAAAATTGCCATTGTTGGGGCAAACTACAGTGTAGATTCTGGAGAAGTTCATTTTATGTAATTCCACGCTATTCGAAAACGAATGAAAGGGAAGCGGTGGCTTCCCTTTTTTTATTGCCCTATTAAATTGGACAGCCTGTTTCATTATTTCACTAACCATTTACACGGTTTAAAACACACACAATATTCCTTCCTAAAAGTACTATTCATTAAAAGGTAATATTCCCAAGGCATATGCCGTAGACACTTTAGCTTTTTGGTTACTAATGGTCGCTTCTATTAAATTCAATTGCGCTTCAATCAAAGATTTTTCTCTTGCATTCAATAAAAACACACTACTTTCTCCTAGGTTAAACAATTTTTGTTCACCAGATAAAAGTTTGGTATAATTTGTCACCATATCCCTACTCACATTAATTTGTTGAATGGAAGTCTGCCAACCATTATAGTACGCCCAAATGTCATAGGTTTGATTTGCTTTTAAATAGGTCATCTCGACTTGTGCATCTTGTAATGCCAATTGATTTAATTTTAAAGCACCCCTTTCTTTTCTAATAAACACCGGAAAACTTACCTCTGCCCCCCATTTGTAATTATTAATACTATAATTTTGCCAAGGATTTCCATTTACGGGGGCATTTAAAGCGTTATACTTTATATTTACTTCCGGTTTCAACTGTTCCTTACTCAAACGAACATCTACTTTAGCAATATCAACTTCGGCTTGGTATTTTAATAATTTTGGGTGATAACTACTTAGACTATCTAGCATGGCTAAGATGGGTAAATCCATTTCAGCAATCTGCAAATCTGCCACATTTGGCGGTAAAACAGTCGGGGACAATTCCAAGGGAATGTAGCCATTTTGCCATAAATAAAGGTCCATTTTTGCTTGGGCATTTTTAAAATGCAATTGATAATTGGCATAACTAAAAACTCTTTGTTGTAAATTTATATGAGACTCCAAAGTATCCATAAAAGGCTTATCCCCCAATACTGCACTCTTCTTTACATCTTTGAGTCGAATACTAGCATTTTCAACAGCAAGCGCATACAGCTTCATTTTATGATAAGCTTTAAACCAATCCCAGTAGACCACTGTGGCATCATAAACCAGTTTATTCATTATCATTTGTCCCTGGGCAACAGAACTTGCTTCATAAATTTTTGCCTGCTTTAAGGTTGCCCTTCTCGCATCTATCATTAAGTTTTTACCTAACGGAATTTTCACTCCTGCACGCCATAAGCCATCTCCTGCCGTCGCATTTTCTGGATTAATATACTTGCCTTGACCTATATCATATCCGGCATCTAATTCAACACCAAACCAAGTAGGCAATTTTAAACCACCACCAATTAAACTATAGTATTGTGTACCATCAAAATATTTTTGACTGGCGCCCCCATAAATCTTTGGATCAAACCCTCCTTTAGCCTTTATCAGATATGCTTGTCCTTTATCCGTTGCCAGTTTTGCTTGCAAGGCAACAGGATGCTCCTGGATTACAATTTCTAAAAATTGATCCAAAGTAAAAACCTCTTTTACTGTTCCTTGACTGTAGACAAAACTACCAAAGAAAATTATCGAAATAAAAAGTAAAAACTTATCGCTTAGTCGGGTCATTTTTTTGATTTTTGGGTATTTTCCTGCGTATAAAAATTAGGTGGAAAGCCATTAATTTTTCGCCATATCTCATAAAAAATAAACACATCCTCTAACAATATCATGTTATTGGTTCCACCACCATACCTTAAAGCTTTAGGCCAAGGCGCTGCATTTGGATTAGGCTTCACCAATACCCTATACTTTCCATTAAGTCCTAAATACATATCAATACCGTAAACAACCCCGCTATACGTACCATAATTAGCATTAGGCCAGCCAGAAAAAACAATCGCAGGCCAGCCATCAAAAATAATCCTAACCTCTTGGTTAATCTTCAACAAAGGCAAATCAATTGGCGCTACAAACAATTCCACGGCCAGTTCATAATTAGTCGGTACAATATGCACTACAGGAGACCCTTCCTTAACCACTTCCCCTAACCCATTGGTTACTAATTTTGCAATATAAGCATCTTGTGGTGCAAGAATATAATACATCCCTTGTCTTAAGGCATAATTTGCATATTGATTTTCTAGTTTAGCAACCATAGATTCCGAATCGTATTTACTGGACAAGGCAGTGAATATATCGGCTTGAATTTTGGCTACATCCGTATCATATTTGGCTGTGATATTTCTAATTTCAACTTGACTATTAATTTGCTCATTCTTACTGGTCAACCATTTATTTTTAGCTTCCATTTCATAAGATTTAGCTTGTTGCGCTTTTACCCCTCTATTTTCAGCATCTGTCTTTGATTTTAATCCATCAAAAAAAAGACTATCCGTCCGCCCTGCTTGATTGGTTGCCGTTTTAAAATTCATTTGCGCTACGACATAAGCAATACTGTCTCTTTCCACTTTTAATTCAGCCTGCAGCAGTTTATTTTTTGCTTGTTGGAGTTTTAAATTTAATTGGCTACCCAAAGCCATTACTTGCTGATTTAATGCACTTGCTTTCTTGTCATACGCATCCGTGGTAGACTCCTTTAAAGTCAATTGATCCTGTGTTCGTGGCAACAATAGAGGGTCAAAATAATTGTCTTTTACTTCCGAGATAAAAGCAATGGTATCGCCCTTTTTTACCAAATCTCCTTCTTGTACATACCATTTTTCGATTCTTCCTGCAATGACGGTATTTATAGATTGCGGTCTCTGGTCAGGTTTTAAAGTGGTTACTTTTCCATTGGTTCTTATATTCTGTGTCCAAGGTAAAAAAGCAATAATAATCAAAAGTAATAAAACAACCAGACTGACCCTTTTTACAAGACGTTTGGAACGTTTGGACTCCACCCGTTTTAACACGTGTAAATGTTTAAAATTTTCGGCTTTAGAAACACTGTTATTTGAAATATTTAGCATGACTTAAAGATTTAAAAAGGGTTTTATATTTTTAAAAGTATCTATCTTTTCTACCTTGCCATTTTTCAGTAAAGCAGTATAATCAAAATAAGAAGCTATGTACTTATTTGAAGAGGCAATCACCAAGGTCCATTGCCTTTCCGCATCTGTTAAAAAACGAATAATTCGGTCACGCTCTACTGGTGAAATAGAAGCAAAAGCATCTTTAATCAATAAAAGTTTAGGCTTATCCGCTATGCTTCTTGCCAATAAAATTTTATCTACTATACCTTTCGAAAAACGTTGCCCTTCAGATTGAATTACTGTATTATATCCCTGAGGAAGTTGCTTTACAAATTCGTCAAGTCCCATATTGCGCATGGCCCATTGTACATTTTCAAAAGTAGCTGCTTTTCTTCCCATGGATACATTTTCCAATAGCGTTCCTTCAAAAAGCAATTCTTCTCTCAAGCAATCCCCAATCAAAGATCTAAGTGCTGGTAAATTTAAATTCCCTTGGGGTAAGTCCTGATAAGACACATAACCGCCTTTAGGACAGTAAAGTCCGGAAATTAAATACATTAAGGTCGATTTTCCAGAATCGCTATCTCCCAAAAGTAAATTACTCGAACCAGCTTCAAAAGTGATACTCAAGTCATCTATTACCGCCACTTGCATGGTTGGATAAGTAAAAGAAACAGCATTTAGTTCCACTTTTAAACCTGCTGTTACCTCCAACATAGAAAGGTCGGTACCCGCTTCGTTTTCTAAAGGCATATCCGTGACTTGACCTATTTTCTCTAAGGAAGTCAACACATCATAAATAGTTTCTAAACTCAATATGAGTTTTTCCACAGAATTTAGCACCAATAAAATAATAATTTCAGCAGCAACAAATTGACCGATATTCATTTGCTGTTCCATGACTAAGATACTACCGATAATCAATAAACCGGCAGTGATAATTACCTTAAAAATGATCATCAGTTTATACTGATAGACCAATACTTTAAAATGACTTTCCCTTGCATCAATATATTTTTCCAATGTCGTATCCATTCGTTCCAATGGTAAATTAGTATTTCCTGCCAGCTTAAAGCTTACCATGGTTCTAGCCAACTCTTCTAACCAATGTGCCACAAAATATTTATGCTTCGACTCGGCTAGGCTGGTCTCTAAACCAACCCTTGCAGTCAACTTAAAAATGACATAAGCCAGTACTACTAAAATTAAGCTAAAAGCAATAAAGAAAGGATGATAAAGTGACAGTAAAATCAATCCGAAAATGACTTGTATGGAAGCCGTAGAAAATTCGATTAGTATTTTTGACAAACCTTTTTGAACCGATACTACATCAAAAAAACGATTCATTAATTCAGGTGCATAATACTGGTACAAAGCTTCTAACTTTATTCTTGGCATACGGTATGCAAATTCAAAAGCAGCCCTGGTAAAAATTTTTTGTTGTAAATTTTCCGTAATCTTCAATTGACTAATCTGCAAAACACCATTTATGATTAAGCCACCAATTACAAAAGAGACCAATACTACCCAAGATGTATTTATATCTCCACCTTGGATCAAATTAATTATGGCCTGAATTCCTAAGGGTAAAGACAAATAAACCATCCCTTGGAAAAAGGCGTAAACATAAACATTTCTAATCTCTGACTGGTCAGGTTTTAACAACAACCAAAACCGTTTAACAGGGTTCATTTTTAAGGAATCAAAATCCATATTACTTGAGCTTTTATCTATAAAATAGAATAACAATACTATTATTGCTGACAAAGATAATAGTAATACTATCAATTAAACAAGTAATGATACCGTTATTTTTAAAAATGGCACAAGAACAGACCTTAGCTAATGCAGAAAAAGCTAGTCTAAATTATTATTAATTAAATATTTAAATGAAATTATTCTATTTCAGAAAGTTGGGTGGAAAATATAAAATTTCCAATCATTACTTTGATTTTTTTGCCATTTATTTCCTGAATGACTCCCGTTTTGTTTTGTTGTTTTAACTTTACTTGATCCCCTACTTTCCATTTTTTTACGACTTTTACAGGTTCAGGCTTATCGACACTCCCAGGTGTTTTTTCCTTAGATTTTGCAATCGGTTTTCCTAGGTCAGGCAATTTCAATTTTGCATTTAGCTCCACGGGATTAACTTTAGCCAATACTTTTGATTTTTCAATTGCCACCATTTTTTTCAGGTCTTCATACAAAGCTTTGTTGGTCTTGTGTTTTTTATATTTTTGAATCATCTCGTACACCTTTTTACCAGTGTTGACAAATTTATTTTGTTGTTCAAAAAATTGGGTTTGCTTTTGCGACTTCTCGGTTAATTGACTAAGCTTTTTCTCAAACAAATCAATCTGTTTTTTTGCTTTGGCATTTGCTGCAAACTGTTCCGTATTTATTTTTTTAAATTTCGATTTTTCTTTTTGTAGCGCAACTGTTAAACCATCAATCTTTATTTTATTATCTGAAACCTTGAGTTTCGCTTTTTCAATCAATTCTTTTTCAATGTGATTAAACTCCGCCACTTCGAAAGTAAAAGAAGAACCTGGTTGTCCCACTGAAAGTTGATATAAAGGGGATAATTTTTTAGTATCAAACAACATACAAGCATTCACTGCATGTGCTAAAGTTGCCGTTAATATTTTAATATTAGTATAATGGGTCGTGATAACCGCATAGGTTTGCTTTGCGTATAATTCCTCGTAAAAAACTTCCGCCAAAGCTCCGCCCAACTCTGGATCTGAACCACTTCCAAATTCATCCAATAAAAGCAAAGTCTCCTTGTCAGCTACTTTTAAAAAGAACGCCATTCTATTCAAGCGATAGCTATAAGTACTCAATTGATTTTCGATCGATTGGTTGTCACCTATGTCCGATAAAATCATTTTAAACTGTCCACAAGTCCCACCTGGTTCAATAGGAATAAACAAGCCACACTGTAGCATCATTTGTAATAAACCTACCGTCTTTAAGGTAATGGATTTACCACCTGCGTTTGGACCAGAAATCACTAAAAACCGTTGTTCCTCATCTAACTCAATATCCTGTCCTTCTGTAGGATAATTTAAACTATTATTTTGTCGCAACAGCAAAGGATGTTTGGCTGCTTTCCAAATAATTTTTTGCTCATTTACTATTTTCGGCTTTACCCCTTGGTAAGATTCTGCCAGCATTACTTTTGCATTGAAGACATCAAACCGGACCAACAAGCGTTGAAAAGCCTCTAAGTTCGACTTTTCACTTCTAAGCTGGTTGGTAATATTTTCAAGAATCAAATAAATCTCATGTCTTTCTTCAATTCTTAATTGATCCTGACTTTCGTTGAGAGGCATATTTTCTTTAGGCTCCACATAGGTGAAATTTCCTTTAGCTGAAATACCGTGTACTTTACCTGGAACCCTCTTTTTATATTGAGACAACACCGTTAACAATCTTCGATTATCTAGATGAGTTTCTTCGCTTTCACCTAATAATTCTTCTCCCCTATAATTTCTTAATAATCGTTCGAAGTTTTTATTTATGGCTTGAAAATTTGATTTTTGTTGTTCGCGAATAGCTTGTAACCTTTGGGTTGCGCTATCTTTTATCTGCAGCTTTTTTGGATCAAGGACTTTTGTAATAATATGCAGCACATCATCTATCCTAGTAATGTGCATACAAGCCTTAAATACCAATGGAAATTGAATTTGGTTTTGTTTGGAAAATCGCAGCAACAATTTAGTACCTTGACAAAGGTTTAACACTTTGATTAACTCGTCTAAAATCAAAACCCCATTTTCAATACGTAGCATTTTTAAGGCATCATCAATGTCCTCCGCATTAGAGTGTGGAAAGTCCAATTGATTATCGTGGTACACCAGCTGAATCTCTTCTATTAATTTTAACTCATTATCTAATGCCTGAATATCCTCAAAATACTTTAAGTTTTTAACCAATTTCTTGGCTTTTTCCGATTTGCAATACCCTGCTAAAACGTCGCATACGACATCAAATTCTAGGTCTTTTTTCGATTGTATATCTATTTCCATTAATGATTCAGCTGAATGGTATTCGGTAGACAGACGCTTTACTCCTTGTCAATATAATGGGCTTCCTGCAAGCATATTCTTGCCAATAGTCGATCCTACTAAAAAAACAAAGACGTTTACGCATCCTTTTTTATTTAAAGCAAAAATATACTTTCAAAATGATTGAAACGAATTAATTGGCATAAAAAAAGGCATTCTCTGAAGAGAATGCCTTTTTACATTATATGTTTAACTTAAGATTTAACGAATAATTTTCGACCCAATGCATTGGGTGTTTTTAATTCTAAGATATAGGTTCCATTCTCTAATTCTCCTAAATCAATTTGAATAATACCATTACTCACATCTGTTTTTAACAAAATTTCTTTCCCTTCCATTGTCAATACTTTGATAGAGGTCAACGTCATGGAATTTGGTTGAATAAACAATTCTTGACTTACCGGATTAGGGTATATTTCAACTGCATTAACCAATGCTTCTGAAAGTCCAGTATAATCTATATTATTACAAGCAGAGGTAGCAGTACAGCCATTTTGAGTAACTATTACAGCATAATTACCAGTTACACCAGGCTTAAACACACTAGAGGTTGCACCTGCTATAGCCATATTATTGTTATCACAATCTACCCATTGAAAAGTTGCCGCTGCATTTGTGGTAGTCGCCGTTATGGTATCACCGCTTACCATCACACTTGGATCAACTGTTTCAATTGACAAGTTTAAAGTCACGATACTATCACAACTATTTACACCAGTATGTACTTCGTAATATACGCCTGCAGCAGAAATATTTTGATTATTGAAGAAGTAAGTAGTCCCAGTACAAATACTTTCATTTAATTCCGTTTCTGAAGCTGGATTTACGGTTAAATTCAACGTAACCAAACTATCACATCCGCCAGCATTAGTAGTTGTAAATGAATAGACGCCTGTAGTAGTTAAATTCTGACTAACAAAATAATAACTATCCCCTTGACAAATCTCTTCGGTTAGTGTTAAAGAACTAGTTTGATTTACAGCCAAATTTAACACCACTAAACTATCGCAACCACCTACAGCACTTAACAAGGTGGAATACTGACCAGCAGTTGATATATTTTGACCATCAAAGGTATAACTTTCTCCATCACAAATTGACTCATTCATAGTTTGGGTATAATCTACCACTGCAGTCAAGGAGTCTAATCCAATAACGTAACTACAAGAATTTTTGTTTAATGCCAAATCAAATGTAGTAGTACCTGTAGCGTTAAAACTATACGTATTTACTGCCGAATTTTGAATACTTGCACCATTCAAAGAAAAATTATAATTATCGAAACCAACAGGTGAAGCAATTAAATTAACAAGAGCTCCATCACAAATAGAATCATTGGTATAGCCAGAACTTAAGGATACTACACCTGCTGTCATAACCGCATCTAACATAAAAGTTCCTAAGGTATTGTAAGAAGCCATGCCTCCACCATTCGTCTCAAACCCAAAATAAGTACTATCTTTTACGACAACAGGCGCTTGTGTTGCACAAGGAAAAAAACCTACCCCCGAAGTTTGTTGAATTTGTCTGATACCCACGTAAATGGTTTGTCCAGAATAGTCTACATTACCATTTAAAAATGTTAAACTAACAGGGTTTCCTAAATCAGCATTTGCAATGGTATATACCACAGAAGAATCTACAATTACTCCAGCACTATTTAACAAAACACCTTTGATTTTATTTCCAACATTAGCGGTACCAGTAGCCATAATCACGGTAGATTTTTTCACAAGAATAGAAACGGTTGATGCAGGCAATTCATATATATTTGCCAATATACCGGTTCCTGTATCGTATCCTACACCAAGATTGATTGGGCCATTGTTGTTATGTGAAACTGTATCACAGGAAACATACTGTGCAAAATCCATCATATCATTGGAAGGCACATTATCTGTTGGGAGGGAAGCATTGACTGTTTGTGAACCTAAATTAACGATAGGAATATTAGTGAAATGTAAGGTATCGGTTGCACCAGCAGCTAAACTAGCCAATGTTTGTACAATCGAGTATGGATTAGCACCTGTAACCGATACAGTAACCGGCGTATTCGTGACCACATTCGCAGAGTTATTTTTTATGATCACATGTGCTTCAGTACTGGTTTGAAAGAGGTTATTAATCTTACCTTTATCCGTATACAAACCTTCAACAGACAAGTCATTAGTGCCTTGTCCAAATGAAAATACTGCTGGTAGCGCAAAAGCAAAAAGCAGAAGTAAATTTTTTCTCATAACATTATAATTTATTGGTTTCAATGAAGATAGTAAAATAAGTGAAACAAATGTTAAATTTTTATAAAATAAAACAACAATGCTCATTTATTGTTAATAACAACACATACAAACCATTATAAAAAATACTCCTGTTCTTAAAACAAAATTACATGATTTGGGACTAAATCCCACTTCAGCAGAAAAAATTACGGTGTTTCGGGACTTAAAAAGTCAAATATAGACGCCAAACTAGTTAGAATGGCAGATCCTACTCCCTATAAACGAGAAACTTACAAATTACTGGAATAAAAATCAGCTTTATTTTTACCAGCTAATAGGCATATAATCTTTAAGAAATTTTCCCGACCAATGTTTTCCTGTATTAATACCATCTAATAAAGGATCGAGTACACGGGCTGCGCCATCTACAATATCCAAGGGAGGTTGAAAATCATGCATCTCCTCCTTCTTTTTAGATAATTCTATTGGATCTTCATCCGTTACCCATCCAGTATCTACCGCATTCATATAAACACCATCTTTGGCAAATTCACTGGCAGAAGTATGGGTCAACATATTTAAAGCTGCTTTGGCCATATTGGTATGGGGGTGACGTGCTATTTTTTTGAAGGAATGAAACTTCCCTTCCATAGCCGACACATTAATAATGTGTTTTTGTCCGGTATTTTCTTTACGCATCAAGACCGACAATCGGTTACAAAGCACAAAAGGCGCAATGGCATTTACCAATTGAACCTCTACCATTTCGAGCGTTTCAATTTCACCTAATTTCAATCTCCAACTGTTGGTTTTTCGTAAATCTACTTGTTGTAAGTCGGCATCCAACTTACCTTCAGGAAAGACCTCATTGGCTGCAAGAGAATTATCAAAACTATAAGGTATTTGCGACAATTGCGCAGAGGCTCTTAAACCAATACCTGGTGCTTCCCCATGCCAAGTCACCGGCATATTTGTTTTATTCACCGTTTTACCCGACAAAGATTGGAGTTCGTTTAAACAATTAAAATGCTCCTTTAATAAGGTTTGTGCAAATTCAGGTAATTCTTGAATTGGCAAATTTTCCTTGTCCATTAAATGCTTAAAAAATCCAGCAGGACGACGAACAGTTTGCGCTGCATTATTAATTAATATGTCAAGTCTTTTATATTTTAACTCTATGTAATTGCAGAATATTTCCACACTTGGAATATGTCTTAAATCCAATCCATGGATATGTAACCTATGTCCCCATTGGGTAAAATCTTCTTCTTTAGAAAAACGCAACGCAGAATCAACTGGAAAACGGGTAGTTGCAACTACAGTTGCTCCCGACCTTAACATCATTAAGGTAATATGATACCCAATTTTTAATCGAGAACCTGTCACCACCGCAACTTGATCCGTTAAGTCGGCTGTTTGAAAACGTTTGGCATAATTAAAGTCGCCACAAGACGTACACATGGTATCGTAAAAATGATGTAAAGTGGTAAATTCCGCTTTACAAACGTAGCAGTTACGTGGCGAATCTAATGTGGTATACTTTCTTTCTTTTGGTAAGTCCAAAAATTTTGGGGCAACAAAAACATTTGATTCTCTGGCACTTCGAATACCCGTTTCTTTACGGGCGTGTTTTTCTCTTTCAACTATTTTTCTTTTAGCTGCCTTTTTAGCATCTTTTCTTCGTCTATCGGACTCGGTTTTATTTGGTCGTGAGAGTTGTCCTGCCAAGGTCATCAGCTCCACTCTTTTTGATTCGGGCAATTCAAACAACTGATTCGTATCTGCCAATAAATCTTTTAACGTGTCAATACAAGCATCTACACTACTATCCTTTTCCGAAATTGAATTTCCTTCCATGCGTAAAAATAAAAGTGCAAAGTTAATTCAATTTTACCTAATGAATCCTAACCCGGCCCTATAAAATAGTAGTCTCCCCTTTTTCAACAGCCAAAGCAAAGTCTTCAATGCTTTTTTGTTGAAGATCTTTCAATAATTTCACCTTAAATGGTTGGTATAAATAATGCATGGGACAAGGCGTTTCATTACTGCAAGTATGCAAGCCCATAATACAAGCATCAATATCAGTTAAACCCTCCATGTTTTCAATGATATTGATTAAGGGGGCTGCCTTATTTTCTGCGGTTAAAAAAAAGCCGCCATTTCTTCCTTTTGTCGAAGAAATTAATCCTTTTTTACTCAGCGATTTTAAAATAGTAGCTAAATAAGCATGTGGAACATCAATTCTATCTGCAATTGTACCTGGGCTCATTTTAGAAGTCTCATCCGTATGAATAGCCAAACACAAAACAGCCCTTAATGCATATTTACTCGACTTTGATAACATGTTACAAATTTAAGTATATTTTCTAAATACCAGCCGGACTCCTCCTTCAAAAAACCGCTAAAACAATGTTTGATAAGTAGATATGGCTTTACTGATAAAAATCATATATTTACACTACAAAGGACATATTCAATAAAAGTATATTCGTATACTTTTATGCTCAAATAAAAGGATCCAGTGGCCCTTATTTAAAAATTAAGATTATGAAAAGTAAAAAAATGAAATTGTTGGCAGCCCAATTAATCTGGCTCCCCTTATTTTTCAGTTGTAACTCAAACAAAGTAGACAGCTCTTTAGAACTGGATACCGCGTTAATACCAGTTACCAAAACCATGGAAGCAGAACTTACAGCACCACCTTTTGTTCCTGCACCTGTTGGAAATAGGGCAGCCATGACCTTAAAAGTAAACATGGAAATTATAGAAAAAGAAGGAACCATGACAGACGGTGTAACCTATAATTACTGGACTTTTGGAGGAACAGTTCCTGGAAGTTTTATTAGAACAAGAGTTGGGGATGAAGTAGAATTCACATTATCCAACCACCCTGACAATAAATTACCCCACAATATAGATTTACACGCAGTAACTGGTCCAGGTGGTGGCGCAACCTCTTCTTTTGTTGCTCCTGGTCACCATAAGATGTTCAAATTTAAAACTTTGCAACCAGGAATCTATGTCTACCACTGTGCTACTGCACCAGTTGGAATGCATATTGCCAATGGCATGTATGGGTTAATTTTAGTAGAGCCAGAAGGAGGTCTTCCAAAAGTAGATAAGGAATACTATATCATGCAAGGGGATTTTTACACCGAAGGAAAATATGGTGAACCTGGATTACAAGCATTCGACATGACTAAAGCGGTGGAAGAAAGAGCAGATTACGTGGTATTTAATGGCCATGTTGGTGCATTAACTGGCGACAATGCCATTACTGCAAAAGTTGGAGAAACAGTAAGACTATATGTAGGAAATGGTGGACCAAATTTAACTTCCTCTTTCCATGTTATTGGAGAGATATTTGACAAGGTGAAAATTGAAGGTGGTAGTGAAGAAAATCATGATGTTCAGACCACATTAATTCCTGCCGGCGGTGCAACAATAGTGGAATTTAAAGTAGAAGTTCCTGGTACATTCATCCTTGTTGATCACGCCATTTTTAGAGCCTTTAATAAAGGCGCTTTAGCCATGTTAAAAGTAGAAGGAAAAGACAATTTAATTGTATATTCGGGAATGGTTCAAGAAGGAATCTATCATCCAGAAGGCGGCACCATTCAATCCATGCCTGGAGAAGGAGCACAAGCTGCTGTGGTGGATAATAAAACTAAAGCAGAAAGAATTGAATCTGGTCAACAAATTTACATGAATACTTGTTTTGCTTGTCACCAAGCAAGTGGAGAAGGCGTGCCAAATGCATTTCCACCCTTGGCCAAATCTGATTACTTAAATGCAGATATAAAAAGAGCCATTGGAATTGTTGTGCATGGTAAAACTGGTAAAATTACGGTCAACGGGAAAGCATACAATAGTGTAATGACTCGACAAACTTTAACAGATGTAGAAGTTGCAGATGTATTAACTTACGTGTACAATTCATGGGACAATAATGGTACGGAAGTCACTCCTGCCATGGTCACTGAAGTTAAAAGCGCTCATTAAATTAAATTCATGAAAACCAAACACCTCATTTTAATTATTTTAAGCACTTTTACTTGGCTTGGTTTACAAGCCCAAACAAAAATGGTTTTTATCAAAGGGGGGACTTTTGTCCCCCTTTATGGCACTGATTCATTACCAGTAAAAATTAATGATTTATATATGGATGTTTATCCAGTAACCAATATGCAATACTTAGCCTTTGTTAAGCAGCATCAAAAATGGCAAAAAAACAAAGTACTTAGAATTTTTGCAGATCAAAATTATTTAATGGGTTGGCTAAACGATACTACATTAGCCAACAACATGAACCGAATGTCCCCTGTTACAAATATTTCATGGTATGCCGCAAAAGCATATTGCGACTGTTTAGACAAGAGATTACCTACTGTAGATGAATGGGAATATGTAGGCATGGCTAACGATTCTATTCCGGATGCCAGACTTTTAAAAAATTACAATACTTATATTTTAGCTTGGTATGAAAAGCCAAGATCTTATAAAAACACCATAGGCTCCACCTTTAAAAATTATTATGGCGTATACGATATGCACGGTTTAGTTTGGGAATGGACTTCAGATTTTAATTCCATTTTAATCTCTGGAGAATCAAGAAAAGATGTAGACAATGACAAAAACCTATTCTGTGGAAGCGGTGCAGTTGGAGCAAATGACTTAATGGATTATGCCGCGTTTATGCGTTATGCCTTGCGGGGTAGTTTAAAAGCAAATTACGCCATGAGAAACTTAGGTTTTAGGTGTGTAAGTGATGTAAAATAAAAAATACTAATTATGAAAACAACCATCAAAATATTATCCTTATTATTTATTTTTCTTATTATAAGCAGTTGCAGTACAGACAACCAATTAGTGGAAAACGACATTTACACCTGCCCTATGCAATGTGAAGGAGATAAAACATATTCATCCCCTGGCCACTGCCCTGTATGCGAAATGAATTTAACACAACCTGTAGCAAAAGTATTATATGATGAAACGGACCTCCTTTCAGAAAACTCTATTTTTAATTTAACCTCAAAATGGCAAACCCAGAATAAGGAAACCATTACCTTAAAAGACTTAAAAGGAAAACCTTTAGTCGTGGTAATGATTTACACGACCTGTAAGGCTGCCTGTCCGAGACTGGTTGCAGATGTTAGAAATATAGAAAAAACATTAATTGCAGAAGATATAAAAGATGTAAAGTATATTTTTGTCAGTATTGATCCAGAAACAGATACGCCAGAACAACTCAAAGCATTTGCTGTTGAAAATGTAATGGATGATGAAAACCATGTTTTCTTGCATGGATCAGTGGATGATGTGCGAGAATTTTCTAATGTTCTTGCTGTAAAGTACAAAGAAATTTCTCCCCTAGATTTTTCTCACTCCAACATCATCAGTGTTTTTAATCCTGGCGGAGAATTAATAAATCAAGTAGAAGGACTAGGAATGGATCAAACAGCGACCATTAATGCTATAAAAAGTATCACCACTCATTAAATTAATAAACATGAAAAAAACCGCGCTTATATTTGCAATTCTATTGCTTAATAATCTGTCACTTTTCTCACAAGACTTTAAATTATCGGCTGAAATTAGACCAAGATTCGAAGCCAGACATGGCTACAAAAAACTAATGAGTAACAACCAGAAAACCGCTAGTTTTGTCTCCCAAAGAACCCGTTTAAATTTTGAATTTGAACAAGATAAAATAGCCGTTAAAGTAACTGCTCAGAATGTAAGAGTTTGGGGGGATGTTTCTACCTTAAGCGCTCAGGACATTAATGGCATTACCATGCATGAAACATGGGCCAAGTACCAATTTAATGAGATGGTCGCTTTAAAAGTAGGTCGACAAGAAATAGCATATGATGATGAGCGAATTTTTGGCGCTGTTGGCTGGGCACAACAAGCAAGAAGTCATGATGCCGCTTTGGTAAAATTAGATTTTAAGCGTAAAGGTAAATTAGACGCGGGATTTGCTTATAACAGTAATAACGAAAATATAACCGATCCTGGTTATTTTATCAATCAATACCAAAACATGCAATTTTTATGGTACCAAGTTCCCCTTGCAAAAAGTTTTAAATTAAGTTTACTTGTCTTAAACAATGGCATGCAATACAGTATAGATAATGTGACAAGAAAAACAGCCTATAGTCAAACCATGGGTGGTCGTTTGGTGTATAAAAAAAATAAAATTGCTGCCAATGCTGCTTTCTACTATCAGTTAGGTGAATTACCGCAAACCATAAGCACTGGAACAGTTATTCAAAATGCCTATTATGTAGCTGCCGATATCCAATATCGTCCAACCTCTTCCTTTACTTTTGGTGGAGGAATTGAAATATTGAGTGGCAATGACATGAGCAGTACCTCCAGTCAAAACAACGCCTTTAATCCTTACTATGGTACCAACCATAAATTTAATGGTTTAATGGATTATTTCTATGTAGGAAATCACCTAAACACAGTTGGTTTAGTGGATATTTATGTACCATTAACTTTCAAAAAAGATAAATTAAAAATAAGTACTACCGCCCATTATTTTTTAACTCAAAACAACTATGCTATAAAAGTCATTGACTATTTGGCAATTTTAGACCCTAGTTTAGGCACAGAAATAGACCTGACAGTAAATTACAAATTGAGTAATGTATTTGAAATAAGCGCAGGGTATTCACAATTTTTTGGAACCCAAAGCTTAGAAACTATTCAAGGAGGGAACGCTTCTTTAAGTAATAACTGGTCATGGCTTATGTTAACTTTTAAACCTGTTTTATTCCAAACCAATTTGAAATAATAAAATAAAATTTACTTGGAAGTTGTTTCCATAATATGCGTGTAGGCAACTTCCAAGTGTTTTAATTCTTGATAACCATTAGAGAGCATAAAAAATTCTTTCCCTTTTTTTATCACTAAAGCAGGAAAACCTTGTATCCCCATTTCTGCGGACAACTGAAAATCTGCTTTTGTTGCCAACTTTGCTTCCTCACTTTCAAAAAGGGATTCAAACTTTTCAGGATCTAAACCATGTGCTTTCGCCAAGGATAAATAAGTAGCCAAATCATTGGTGTTTTTATTATCCCGATAAAAAGCCGTCTGCACCCCTTTAAAAAAAGCCATTTCTTTTGAAGGATCCAACATTCTAACCACTACCACGGCTCTAGAAGCCGGCTCTGTGTCGTACACGAAATTAGGATCATTTAAAATAGCATCCTTAAAAGGCATACCTGTTCTTTCCCCAATTTCTACCCAATGCGACATTAAAATATCCCGCATGTCTTTTGCTTTCTGCCGGTTACCAGGTCTTAAACCTCCTTGTACTAGTCTTAATTTTAGTTCTGGATGTGCCTGTATGAAACCATCTAATTCCTTTGTGAAACCATAACACCAAGAACACATAGTATCCCCAACATATATCAACGCATTCTCGTCCTCGTTTATCCAATCTAAATTCATGTTACAAAATTAAACAATCCTATACCGCTTAAAACAGCAATTAACAAAATTTAAAAGCGGACCAAATATAAATGAATTCAGAGACAGTATGAAAATACCTTATTAGATTAGCTTACACTATATTTTAAGGTAACTTTCTTTTTGGTTTCAACTGAAAAGCCATCAGCATCAAAAATGCTGTAAAAAAAGTTCTAAAAATCATGGCACCTATTGTTTTCGTTTCGTACAAGCCGCCATTGATAACATGTATCCAAAAACCTATTAGACCAACAACAAGCATTACCAAGGCAAGTACTAAAGGCTTAACCATCCAAGACTCTCCATTATAAATAGCAAATGCTGCTAAAAGGTAAAGGACACTGGCAATAAAATTCACCCAAACGACAATGGGCACATAATTTCCTTCCATGGCTCTTATGCCAAACCAATCAAATATTACAGAACTGCTTAAAAATAGGGTCAACAATCCAAACAATACCAATACTACGGTCAATACATTTTTTTTCCATTTCATCTGTATAAAATTTTAGTTAGTAATCACTAACAAATATAATCCTATATTTTAACTTATGCCCACTTTAGCCAAAATATTAATGGGTAAGAAATTATAATAAATATTGCTTTGCTAAAAAAGAGCGCAAACTACTTACTTTGAAAGTAAGTATAAAAAGTTTGTATTTCGGCTTTAATATTAATTACTAACGCCTTACCTTCAGCTACACTGGTGGCCATCACCAGGGCATCTTTAAGCTCTAAAAAAGGCTGCAGCAATTTATGAAATTCTTGATGCGCTTGTCCTTTCATGGTGTCACTGGCGCGTATAATTTTAATTTGATCCCCTACTCGGTCACCCAACAGCTGATAATCGACTAAATCTTTACTTTGAAAGTTCGCTAGCTGATTTTTAATATTTAAAATGCCAACATGCATCTCTGTATCCACCAACCACTTTTCCCCATTATTTAACTCAAGGTCTAACGGATTAGAAACATTGCTTACCTCCTCTACTACACGTTCCACTTTTTTAAGAACGACCTGTTTCGTTTCTGCAGTAGGACTGCAACTAGCCCCCCATAAGAGTACAGCTGCTAGCAAAATTATATGTTGGTATCTATGTCTTAAAATCATTCCTATAAATATAGGAATTAAAACCAATTATTATCCTTTGCAATCATTGCAGCTTCGGTGATATTATGGCAATTCATTTTTTTTAAGATATTCTTTCTATGCGAATGAATGGTTTCAACACTTCGATTGGTTTGGTCAGCAATTTCTTTCGAGATATACCCTTTAACCACCATACTCAACACTTCCATTTCTTTTTTGGATAAATTATATTGATTTGCCGTTTTTGCAATTGGAAATATAGCCTGAAAAAGACGTTCACTCTCCCTACCTTCTCTTACTCTAGTTACTTCGCAAAAAAGTTCTTTGTTATTACAAAACTCAGATATATCGGTCATACTACCTACAATCACTAAAGGAAAACCCTCTTCTCCTAAAATGATATTGGTATAGCGATTTAACATACATTTCACCTCACCTTTTGGCGTTTTAATTCTATAATTATAAGCAAATTTCAACTCTTCTAAATCCTTATCTTTTTGTTCTTTCGCAATTTGAATTAAGATTTTTAAAGTTTTCGAATTCAATAACTTTACGTCTTCTTCTAAAAAATAATTGTAGATATACTGGGGACCATTATCCATCATTTCTTGGTATTCTATCCCAAATATTTGTTCAATATTTTTCCCTAAATGAATAAAAGTATTGTTGCGATAATCAATGGCAAATAAAACATGATTTAAAGCATCACTTAAATTATCTTCATAAAACGCTTTGTTAAGGTACTTTTTGTAGTCCTTAATAAAACTTATTCCTTTGGTATGGTTGGCTTTTTCTAAAACCTGTAACACATCTTTCATTGCAAGTTTTTCACCAAAAATAGGGATTTTTATCCGACTTAAATAGTTTTACATTTGTTAAAAATACTATTGAATCGTTTGTAAAAAGTATTTGTTGTATTTGAAATATTTTAAGGGAAAATGCTAAATACCCCCTTAAAACATTCAAAACTATTTAATAACGCCTAAATAATATATTTTATTTAGGCGTTTTTTTATGGTTAAAAATCAGACATGTTGGTCAAACAATATTGGATTTCCATCTGGGTCTTCAATACTAAAACTTGCAGGGCCCGTTGTACTTTCATCTGCTGCGTTTAATATGGTAATTTTTTGCGTTTTCAACTTTTTCTGAAGCATTCTAATGTCTTCAAAATTAGCCAAAGGACTAGCCTGGTTATCCCAACCTGGATTAAAAGTCATTATATTTCTATCAAACATGCCTTGAAACAAGCCAATAGTCACAGTTTCGTTTCTTAAGATTAACCATTTTTGTTGGATATCTCCTCCTACTTCTTCAAAACCTAATTTATGGTAAAACGCTTTAGAAACTTCAATATCTTTTACGTTTAAACTTACTGAAAATGCGCCTAACTTCATTGAATTATATTTTATAAATTTTACCGCAGTTTACAAATTATTTAAGGATTAATTAATGTCCCTTCCAATTTTTTTAATTGAATTTCTGCTATTTTAGCATTAAACATGGCAGTAGTTAGACTTACTTTTGCATTGATTAAATTCAATTGTGCTTGGCGAAAATCAATAGAAGATATTTGACCAAGGTTGTATTGTTCTTGCGTTTTCAAAAAGTTTTGATTCGCCACTTCCACATTCATTTCTTCCGTATTAATAATCACCAATTGGTTTAAATAAGAAGCCCAAGTATTGGCTAATTCATTACTTAGGTTTAGTTCAATTTGACTTTGATACAATCCTTGTGTTTCTACAGCAATTTTTGCATTTTGCACCTTAGTACTGGTAGCTCCTCCATCAAACACATCCCAACTCAAACTCAGTCCCGCGCTTAAACCGGTAGCATTTTGCGTCGCAAACAAAGAAGTTGGACCATAATTACCATTGTTTAATCCATAAGAGACAGCCGTAGAAACTTGTGGCATCCAACCAGATTGGTTTAATTTTACATCATATTTCGCTAAGTTTTTGTTAAGTTCATATTGCTTTGCTATGTTATTGTTCTCTTTCATATTACTGGTAATTAAATCAATATCTAACAATCGATTCACTTCTACCGATTCATCCACTTGAAAAGATTGATTGACGGGAAAACCCAATAAGTAATTCAAAGTCCTTTTCTCATTGTCCAACGCAATTTGCCCATTAATTAAATTAATAGAATCATTATTCACATCCACCTTAGCATTCAACACATCTAGACTTGTTTTTTGACCGTATTTCAACTGGTATTCCGTACGTTTTAACCTGTTTTTAGAAATATCAAAAGACTCTTCATAGCTATTAAGGTTAATGGTATTTTTAGCGATATTGTAATATGCTGCATAGACATTTAAAATAGTATTGTCTATTTGAATTTGCTTTTGCACTCCTGCTAGTTCATATGCCGTTTTCAATTTTTCAAAATTATGCTTACGGTACATGCCATTAAACAAAACATAGTTTACCCCAATGGAAGCATTATACGCGGTAGACTGGATCCCATCAATATTAAGTTCTTCTCCAGTTTGACGCACTACATAAGCATTGTTGTTGGAATAATTACCACCTGCGCTTACCGAAACAGTGGGCAAATAGCCAGTATTTTTGATGTCTTGATTATTGGCCGCTTGGCTTAGGTTGTTTTCATAAATTTGGATATCATAATTCTTATCCATAGCAATAGCAATTGCCTGCTCTAGCGTCAATTTCTCTTGGGTAAGCCCTACGGTATTAAAGAGTAGGACTCCTATAATTAATAAATTTTTCATGCTTATTTTTTAATGTTCTTTTTCTGCTTCTATTTCTTTCACTGCTCTTTCAACAGCTTCATGGGTTGGTCTTTTACCTTCCCAAAAATGAACCATATTCACCTTAAAGCCATTGGTATAAGACAAAAGTATTGGTAATAAAATCAAGGTCAACACCGTTGCTATTGCAATACCATAGGCAATAGAAATAGCCATTGGAATTAAGAATTGAGCTTGTAAACTTTTTTCAAAAAAGATAAGAGGAGCTAAACCAGCAATAGTAGTTATGGTAGTTAAAAAGATAGCTCTAAAACGAGACTTCCCTGCTTCCACTAAAGCTTCATCAAACTTCATCCCTTCTTTTAAATTTATATTGAATTTACTGATCAACACCAAGCCGTCATTTACCATAATACCAATCAATGCGATAATACCTAACATGGATAAAATATTAATTGGGAAATCGTGAATATAATGTCCCCAACCTACGCCAATTAAACTAAACGGCACCATTATGAGTAGAATTATAGGCTGACTATAACTTCGGAAAGTAAATGCAATAACAAAGTAAATAAGCAATAATATGATTGGAAAAACCACTTTTGCGGAATCTATCACCTTAGAAGCTTCTCTATTTTGCCCTTCATAAGTAGCAGAGACAGATGGGTGCTTGGCAAAGATACCTGGTAATATGGCCGTTTTTATATTATTCATAAAATCTGTAGCACTGGCTTTACTATTTTCCATATCTGCAGACACTTGAATTTCACGTTGTCCTTCTAGGTGATTGATTGTAATTTCACCACGTTCAATTGTATATTCTGCAATTTCACTGAAAGGAATTCGGTCGCCAGAACTTGTAAGAATACGCATGTCATCCAAGTTTTTAATGGAAGTTCTTTCGCTTTCTAAATAACGCACCCAAATTTTAATTTCATCTTGTCCCCTTTGAAAACGTTGTACTTGATTCCCAAAAAACGCGGAACGGACTTGAAACATTACGTCGTTCATGGTAAGACCTAACAAATAGGCATTCGGCTTTAAATCAATTTTGATTTCCTTAATCCCTTCTGGATCATTATCGGCAATATCCTTTAAGCCTTCCATTTGTAACATGGCCGATTTTAATTCATTTTTAGCCGATTTTAATTCCAATACATTATTTCCTAATAAAGAAATAGAGACAGGACTTCCTCCAAATTGTGACCCTGAGCCAAAAGCTAAGGCTTCTACCCCATAAAACTCACCAGAAAGGTCTTGAATTTCTTTGGTTAAATCTGGCGCGGAAAACTCTCTTAGCTCCCCTTGCAATAAATTAATATCTAATTTGGCAGTCGCTGAACCAGGCCCAATGGTTTTAATGATATTTAATATCACCGAATCCCCAGTAGACTGTATGCCTTTATATTTTTCATTTACTTCCCAAGCCTTTTCTTCAATGACAGAAATAATAGAATCTGTTGTATTTACATTGGTTCCTTGAGGCATGGTTAAACTGATAGAAATTCTATCACTGGCGATTTCTGGAAAAAAAGTTGTTCGAATGATACCACCACTGATACCGCCAACTGTGATTAAAAACAAAGCAATTAGAACCGTTAAACTGATAAATCTATTTTTCACTGTAAAGTTTAAGACCGGCACATAAAGCGTATCTCTTAAATAGACCATTACTTTTTCTGCTACACGGTTAAACCCATAGGTTTTTGCATCTCGATTTAAGGCTTTAGAGTGGGCAATGTGAGCAGGTAAAATTACCATAGCCTCAAGAAGAGATATGCCAAGCGTCAAGAGAACAATGATGGAAACCTCTCCAAAAAACTGCCCCAGTCTACCATCTAAATATAAGAAAGTAGCAAAAGCTAAGATAGTGGTAACTACTGCGGAAAAAATAGGCGGAATCACTTCAATGGTTCCATCAATCGCTGCGCGAATAGGGGTCTTTCCTTTTTCATAATGGGCGTAAATATTCTCTGCAATAACAATTCCATCATCCACCAGTATACCAATTACAATAATCATCCCGAACAGGGACAATACATTGATGGTAACATCAAATTGACCAGCAAAAGTAAACATCCCTAAAAAAGAAACAGGTATACCAAAAGCTACCCAAAAAGCCAGTCTAGGTTTTAAAAACAAAGACAAGATAATCAATACCATCAACATCCCTTGCCAAGCGTTTTTCAATAATAATTCCGTTCTTTGGTTAAGTGTAATTGAAGAATCTGATATAACAGCAAGTTCAATCTCTTCATTATTTTTGTTGTAATTAGCAATGTATTCTTTCACATTATCAGCTGTTGTAATTAAATCTTCGCTATTGGTATTATTAATAACAATACGCACAGAATTATTGCCATTAAAAGCCAAACTGTTTGGCGTATCATTAAACCTATCTCGAATTTCAGCCACATCTTTTAAGCGAATAATATTACCATTTTTATCGGCTTTCACAACAATTTCATTCAATTCAGTTGCATAATAAGCACGGTGAGAAGCACGAATTAAATACTCTTCCTCCTCGGTTTTAATAGAACCACCGGTCGTTAAAATGGCATTATTTGCTACAGCATTTGCAACTTGAGTAAAGCTTAAATTAAAAGCACGCATATCGGCTTCTCGGACTGCGATTTCAATTTCCTCATCTGGATAACCGCTTAAGGTAACCATTGAAATACCATCTATCAACCGTAATTCCTTTTCTATTTGTTGGGCTTTTTGTTTTAAGGTAATTAAATTCACATTTTTCCCGTTAACGACAAAAGAAATAGTCTCTCGTGAAGCCTCTTGAATGGCAATAATTGGCGGTTCCATTCCAGAAGGAAAACTTGGCACCTTGTCCACCGCGTTTTTAACATCTGCAAGTATAATATCTACATCATACTCTCTAAAAGTTTCGACGGTAATCACAGCAGCATTTTCACTAGATTTAGAAGTCACCCTATCAATTCCTTCCAACCCTTTTAAGTTATCTTCAATTTTAAGTACAACCCCCTCTTCCATTTCTTGCGGAGAAGCACCAGGATAATTAGTTGTTATGATAATGATATTAGATTCAGACAAGGGAAAAAAGGAGGAAGTCAATGACTTATATCCCAAGATCCCGAAAATTGCAAATGCAATAATAATGATATTAACCCCTATTGGGTATTTAATAAAATAAGAAATTATTTTTTTCATTTGAATGTAATTATCGCTTAGTTATTGAATAATAGAAACTTTCATACCTTCAAATGCTCCAGGTACGGGTTTTGACAACATTTTCGTACCATCCGCTATACCTTTTACTATGGCTGTATTGGCGTTATCGAAAATAATTTCAACCGGTAGCAAGCTTAGCTCTTGATCAATCACCACATAAATTGCTTGGTTATTTACCAATAAACTTCTGGATATTTCAATAGCATCCACCACATCTTGGGCATCAATATCCGCCTCAATAAATTCTCCCTCGCTTAAATCTTTTCCACTCACTTCTACAAAAATTTGAATGGTTTGCGTACTGGTATTTACTTGCGGATTGATACGTACCACTCTTCCTGTCCAACTCTTGGTTTTATCAATGTTATTTAACTTTACGGACTTACCAATTTGCAATAAATCTTTTAAAGTTGCATTTACATTCAACTCTAACTCATAGACACCAGGTCGGATAAACTCACCTAATTTTTGTCCTTGATTCACTAAAGAACCCACAGTAACAGCCGTTTGCACTAACACGCCTGAAAAAGGTGCTCTTATGGTATACTTTTTAAGACGCGTTTCTAAATTTTTGATATTATAATAAGTGGTACTGATATTTTTACCCGTGATATAATGCGACTCTTGTTCTGATTTTACCTTTGGTAATTCTGGTAAATCACTTTCAATATCAATTGCATTCAAATAATCATTCCACATATCAAAGGAAGCAGGATAATCAAATTGAAGGTCGGGTAAAATACCCGTAATTGCATTTTTAAATGCAGCCCTTTGAGAAATCACAGATGCTTTAAATTCATCATTATTAATTTGTATCAAAGTTGCACCTTTCGAGAATGCTGTTCCAGCTTTAAAAGCTTTATTACCTTGTTGAAAAACGCCAGTCACTTCTGCATAAATTTCCATTCTATCTTTGGCTAAAATACTACCACTAGTAGGAATTTGTAAGGGAACTAATTTATTTTCAGCAGTCTGAACGTAGACAGATGCTACAGAATTTTCAATTTTATTTTCGGGCTCTTTTTTGCTATTTGCCAGTAAACGATTCACTAAAAATCCCAATGCTAGTATGGCGATTCCGGATATGGTGATGATTATTTTTCTCATTGGTTTTTGTTTGAATTTATAAATGTATGGGTAGCGAAATCTTCGTTTACATTCGCTTGAATTCTTTTTAACATATTTATTAAAAGTTTTAATTCTTCAGCTTTGAAGCCTTTTTGGATGATTCCTGACATTTCATTAAAAACAGGAGATGTTTGATCTAAAATTTGCAACCCTGCTTTAGTAATAAATAAATGATTGACTCTTTTATCTTCTTTTGATGGAATTCTTGCCAAATAATTTTTCTTTTCCAGCACATTAATTGCTCTGGTCAAGGAAGACTTATTCCGGTTAGAAAACATGGCCAAATCATTTTGATTTACCCCATCATGCTCTTGTAACTTATGTAGCAATAAAAATTGCATTTTGGTCAAATCAAACCCCTTTGAAGTCAGCATATGATCGACACGGTGTTCCATCATTTTTACTGTCCTCCCCAAATTAGGCGCTAGTGAATCTTTAAAATCTTTTGGTAACATGGCACAAAAGTAATATAATATTAGTTGCATACACAACTATTTTAAAAAATTAATATATTTTATGAAAACACTCCAATTTATAACCAATTAGAAAACTGATACCTCAACAACAACAATGGTTGCACATACAACTAGATAACAGAAATACACGCTGATTGCACAGCCCACAAGAGCATAGACTACAAAAAACCAAAAAGGTTTAAGTCTTGTAAAAAAAAATAAAAACGGTTAAAAAGGATTAAATTAGAAATAGTAAATATCCCAAGAGAGATCCGCCCAAAATCACCCAGACAGGACTTAATTTTTTAAAAGTAAAAACCACTAAGAAAGACAAAACACAGAGTACTATCGATTTCCAATCGACTAAAGTTTGTTGTCCCATTTCAAATATCACGGCGGCCATTATGGCAACTGCAGCGACATTAACGGCATCTAAAAAACTACTCAGAAATACACTTTTTCTCATTTTTGGCACCAAAGGGTTTAAAACAAGTACAAATAAGAAGGAAGGTAAAAATATACCTACGGAAGCCATAAGCGCGCCATAAATACCATTTAACTGATACCCAATAAAGGTTGCCGTTGAAAGTACTGGTCCGGGCGTAAACTGTCCAATCGCTATGGCATCAAGCAATTGTTGCTGACTTAAAAAACCTTTTTCCACTAACTCTGCATCTAAATAAGCAAACAATACATAGCCGCTACCATACAAAACAGCACCTACTTTTAAGAAAATCCAAAATATTTTTATGGTGGAAAGGGAGATTAAAGAAGTAGCACCTATGCCTCCTTGTAAAAATAAGAACGGTGTAAATGATTTTAGTTCATTTTTCTGGTATTGTTTACTGCCATACAATATAAAAGCACCCACTAAACCAGCGCCTAATAATAAATAAATTTCATTAACCCCTAAAAAAGAAATCACCAAGACTAAACTACCGAGTGCAATTAGAAAATTAGTCTTTAAAGCTTTTTTACCTAATTTATATATTGCCATGGCGATAATAGCCAAAACCACTGGTTTAATTCCAAAAATAAAAGGCGCCACATTCGGCAATTCTCCATAGGTAACATAAAAATAAGCCAATAAACCTGTAAGGGAAATGGCGGGGATGATAAAACTTAAACCCGCTACAAACAACCCCCAAAAACCAGCCCTTTCATGTCCACAATGCATGGTCATTTCAGTGGAATTTGGTCCAGGTATTAAATTAGTAGCCCCTACCAAATCAAGAAAATGCTGCTTACTCATCCACTTCCGTTTTTCCACTACCTCAGCTTCCATCATTGCAATATGAGCAGCTGGACCGCCAAAGGCAAACAAACCTAATTTAAAAAAAACTTGTGCTACTTCTAATAATTTATTTTTCTCTTTTTCCATTTTATCGCCAGTAATGAGCTGCAAAAATAAACCATTAAACACAATTAAAATGGTCTATTTGAAATTAGAATGGTCTAATCTAAAAAATGGACAGCGTCCTAGTATTAACCTATTAAAAGAAATAATAAAAATTACGGATTACGTCGAAATTGGTTTGGCGTCATTCCTTTGGCACGCTTAAAGAATTTAATAAAATGAGACACATCTTTAAAGCCTAGTAAATGACTAATTTCAGCAATATTATTTTCAGAATAGAACAACAAGCGTATTGCTTCACTTGTGATTTCGGCTGCAATAATTTCGGCAGCTGAGCGTCCCGTCTCCTTTTTACACAATTGTGTCAAATTTTGAGGTGTGGTATTTAACCTAGTTGCATAATCTACCACTTTAATTCCCAACACTTTTTTACGCCATAATAATTTTAAAAACTGATTACACAAAGCATTTACCCCTGTCGATTTACTTTGCGCGACATTTGAATACTGGTGTAATGCAGCTAAAAAAGCCTTTAATAATCCTTCTCTAACGTGTCGATTAGAGGTGGTTTGAAAAGCATGAATGATTATTGGACATAAAGACTTTAACACCTCCACTTCATTAGGAATCAAACATGGAAATGGAGACAATTGCTGCAATAAACTTTTGATTACAGGATCCTCACAGTCGGTTAAAAAATCATCTTTTATTAAAATCACAATCCCTTCTGGTGCTGGCCCTAAGTCCCAATAATGCACCTGGTCTTTGCGTATATTAAAAGCAATTGGGCGATCAACTTGATAAGCTATTTGATCGATATAGTGAGTCCCTTTGGCTTTGAACAACACCACCACTTCCAAATAATTATGGTGTCGGTGCGGTTTTGTCTTCCTTTTTAAAGGATCAAAAATAGCGACTTTAATGCTTTGTTTTTTGGCTTTATCTACACTTTTAATACTATCCATACTGAAAAATGACTATTTTTTTTGGGTAGTCACATTTGTAACCTCCATGGTATTCGTAGCAATCATTAATAAGCCCTCTTGCTTATTGATTTCTTCTAATAACCTGGTAAACAACAAATCTCTAGTCGACCTTCTTTTGGTATAATCTACGACATATCGAATGGTAAAAGTGATACAATTTTCATCAAATGTCATGGTCACCATGGGCTCTACTTGTGCATTTTCAATCCTAAATTTGTTTTGCATTTCGTGCCAAACTTCTTTAGAGTCCTGGGCATAAGTCCCACATATTTCTTCTGTAACTGCGGTAAATACTTTTTTAGCCAAAACAAAATCACTCTGTGTCCTTAATGGTATTTCAATTTCGTCCCATAAAAAAGGGTAGTCTGCCGAGTAATTTTGAATGGGAAGTTTAAAAATAAAACTATTTGAAAGGTGTGTTATCCGTCCATTATACAAGTCGCCTTTTACCCAATCTCCCACTTCCATAATGGTTGTTTTTAAGATTTGAATATCAATAATATCTCCTTTTAAATCTCCAATTTTCACCCTATTCCCTACTTTCACCTGGTTGGTAAACAGAATGCTTATCCATCCAGCAAAACTGGTGATTACTTCCGATAAAGAAAAGGCGATTCCCGCACCTGCAAGTCCAACTGCTATGCCTACATTCCCTAATTTATCTCGATAAACAAAAAGGGCTAAAACAATAAGGAATAGATAAGATAAATAATTTGCAACTTTTTTAATTTTATATTTCTTGTTACTGTCTTCTACTTTTCTTGTAATGGTGCGTTTTAAAAAATACAGCACAATAAAAACGAGTAATGCAGCGAGTAGAAAAAAGAAAAGTTTATTAAAAGTTTCTGTCTTTAAGTAAGGACTAAAAAATGCTTCCAGTTTTTTCATAAGCTCATTATCAAACGCTATTTAAAAGTTTAATTCACTGGTGAATTTACTTTATTTAAATTGAATTTTTAATTAATCCGATAAAATTTAATGGACTTAAATCCACCATTCGATTACACTTACCTAGCTATTTTATGTTTGACCTTACTTTAAGTATAATTTAACAACAACTGCCTTCCGCAGAAGTACTTGAACTTTCTGTAAAAGGAATATTACCCCCACAACCTTCAAAAATGCCATAATGTGTATCCCAAGTCCCGTAAAAATCAAAGTATTTTTTAAATCTTGTTTCGTGCAACATGTTGTAAGTATTTCCACAAACCGTCATTATTTTTCCTTTTGGAAAATAGTGATGATCATCCAATTCAAACGCCAAATCGCCTTCAGGAATACCACCTTTATAAGCTACTGCCTGACCGTAATCTTCACAGTCAGATTCAAGTCCATCAATTTTCCATAAACGGTAAGTAACCGAATAAAATTTAATGTCCCCGATCAACGTTTCCAAGTCGGCATTTTCAACAGTAATTGGTTTGTCCTCTACTACGCGTGGATCAGTAAATCCAGCACCTTTAGCAGCATTTAAAAAATCATTCCAATACATAGCACCACTCAAGCACTCACCCCACAAAACCTTATCCTCTTGTAACGCTCTTGGCACTCTTCGATCAGCATAAACATCCGAAAAGAACATTTCTCCACCTGGCTTTAACAATTCAAAAGCATCTTTTAATACCTTGTCCTTATCGGCAGCAAGATTTATCACACAATTTGAAATAATTAAATCGAAACTTCCTTTTTCCAGGTTTAATTCATCCAATTTTTCAATATTTCCTTTGATAAACTCAACATTGGACTTTTTATAGCCAAATTTTTCACGGTGGTATTCCACATAATCATTTGCCACCTTGAGTTGCTCATCTGTCATATCTACGCCAACCACATGACCATTTTCGCCGACCAATTTGCCTGCGATATAACAATCACGTCCACTTCCAGAACCCAAGTCTAAAATGCGCAAACCTTCAATAGCCGAAGGAATGGTTAAACCACAACCGTAATATTTAGCCTGCACTTCATCAGCTACCAAACTTAACGCCTCTCTAATGTGCACGGGGGGCGGGGCTAGTGTACAACAAGCATTTGTTTTTAAATCTTCCGATTTTTGTAATTCTTGTCCGTAATAGTCTGCAACGTCTTGGTGTAGGTTTTCCATAAAAATGTTTTTAATCGTAAATATGCTTTGTCGGTAATCTGCTTTTAGACTTACAAAAATATGAAATCTATCTTCACTTCATTTTAACTATTTCAATTTAATTAAGAATAGTACTTTTGTAAACAACTTATGGGTCAATTACAACGCTTTAAAAATAATTAAAATGGCAAAAAAAATTAAAAATGGTGCGAATAAAAAGCTGCACAGTAAAATGATTAAAAATAAAAAGCAAAAAGAGGCAGACAAAAAAGTAGCCAGGGCCGAGAAACTAAAAGCCATGTATGCAAAAGCCAATGAAGAAAATTCAAAAGAATCCTAAAACCAATTCAAAACTATAAATTGACAAATTTGAGGGTTAGCGACTTTGTTTTTACAAAATAAACACCTTTTGATAAATTCCCCAAATCAACTTTATACTTCGAATCATTAATCTTTTCAACCACGACCAAGTGCGTCACATCACTACTCAGTACATTTAATATTTTAAAGCCTGTCAACTCTTCCTGCAGCCCCTCTAAATTAATACTATTGATTGTACTTGGATTAGGGTACAAATTAATTTTCCCATTGCTATTAACCTTTCTATAAAAGACACTTACAATTGGTAAATTCTCAAATGCGCCATCAAAGTCAAACTGTTGTAAACGATAATAAGACAAACCTTCACTGGGTGTTTTATGCATGTATGTGTAATCGATAGGTAATGTAGCATTACCAGCGCCTTTAACTTGACCAATTTCATGCCAATCCAATCCATTTAAAGAGTGTTTTACCATAAAGTAATCACTATTGGTTTCGCTCGCCGTTTTCCAATCCAGTTCCACCTCATTTTCAAGTTGATAAGCTTTAAAACTTAATAATTCAACAGGTAAAGTGGTACAATTCATATTTACCGTTTGGTTACTCAAACCTGGTCCCCCAATTTGCAGTGTCAACGTATAACAATTTAAAGAAGCCGGAGTTGCTGTTGTACAATCGGTTGCATTGGTATATTGGTTCCCGGTAGTTGTCGTACTTCCTGTGCCTCCTGAATTTGGTAAATTATAAAAAGTATTTGCGCCACCGCAGGACACGTTGCCTTGCAAAGTATAAAGATTGGAAGGAATATTTGTGCCGCTAAAAACAATATTATAATTTAAGTTGACATTATAATTGTAACCATTTGGACAATTAGACGGTGCAGCAATGGATACTAGGTCAATATCAATTGTCACTGTATAGCCATTACTGGAAACCACAGTTGCACTGCACTGCCCAATAACTTGGAAGTTTGCCAATAACATTGCAAAAAAAACAAATAACCTCATGTCTTTAAATTGTATGACCCCACTATTACACAAACTTACAACAAAAAACACTACAAAACCAGAACCTAAACACTTGATTAAAAGATATAATAAAAAACAACTACTCCTAAAAGAATAATATTGAAAAAATATATTCTTTCTACTACTCAAACAACTCACCCATATTCATTAAAAAAATTAAACCTTAGATGGGCATCATTTTCCACAAGCTGAGGAAAAACTAAGCCTTTTATTGGAAACCGTAATAAAATTAATAAAAATAAATTTCAAGCCAAACAAAACATGAAACACTGACTACATAGCAGTTAAGCCCACAGCCCTGTACCTATTTTAAATAATAGACAAATATTAAAAGCTTGGTACAATTATTTGACTGTATTGCTTGAACTTAATTATTAACTAAAACTCAAATTTATGAAATTGACAAAAAAAATTGTATTGTTTTCACTATTAGCCATTGCAACACCAGTATTAATGAATAGTTGTGACAACAACAGCCAACACGAAAAACATTTAAAGTCCGATCATGACCACAGTGAGATGAACGAAGCTTTTGTAAAGGATAAAAAAGAATTTAAGGCAGAGGTAAAGGGTAGAATTGCTGAATTAAAAACTGAAATGGCTGCGCTAGATGCAGAAATTGAAGCAAAATCAGCTGAGATGAATGAGGATTTAAAAGAAAACTACGCAGACTTAAGAGAAGAGATGGAAGAAGAACGCGAAGACTTGCAGGCAAGTATGAATGAAATTGACGAGCAGGCAGAGGACAACTGGGAGGCGTTTAAGAAAAACACCGAAAATACTTGGGAAAACACCAAAATGGAATACCAAAAATTAAAACTGAACCTTAAAGAAAGTTTTGATTCAAATAAATAATCAAGCCATTGGCTAGACCAAACCATTAAAAAAAACGCTCCTCAGTTTAACTGGGGAGCGTTTTTAGATTAAAACAACCTGTGGTTAAACTTAACATCCTTACCACCTTGATGTTTTTTGTTCAATTTAAACTGAATGCCACCTTCGTGATAAATTTGTTTTTCGTCAATAGAAAACATGTTCCCAATGGTATAATTCAATTTGAATCTTTTAAAATCATAGCTAATTCCTGCATTATATCCGCCATAATTATACCCCAAATTCAAACTCACTTTTTTATAAGCAATATTTAAGTTACCTTCTAATTCAGTATGTCCACCAAATTGATTTATGGTTAACATGGGCGTCAAACTAAAGTCTTTGTTATGGAATGGTTGCAATTTATAGCCCGTTCTCCATGCGAAATTTGCCACACCATGGATTGAATTTCCATAATTGATTCCAGTAAAAAACTTGTCGGCATACAACACACCTCCCACATTAAAACCTAAGTCGTAATTAAAACTTGTCTCCCCATTAAAAGCACTCCCGCTGGCTGCAAAATCAAACCCTGCACCTATTGCGTACTTCCACTTATCATTAATGCTAAATAAACGTGCATAAGACAAACCTATATTATTTCTGTTTTGCCTATACAAATCATTATAATTAGAATTAAAACCATTATAATACACCCCAAAGGAACCTTTTAACTTAGGCGCATACCTATTATATCCAATGTATTGCGAATTAAACATTTTTCCAAACTTGGAATACACATTTAACTGCGGCGTTTCATTTAGCGCAATAAATGCGGGGTTAGAAACTTGTGGTGTAGTAAATGGCATGTTGCCATAAGTTTGTGCACTGACCTGGGTGGTTATCCCAGCAAGGGCAATGATTAAAAATTTTTTCATAATTTATTTTTTGTTCGGGACAAGGATAACCCTCACTGTCCATAAATTTTGTTAAATCAATCACTTACCCTGTTCATTTAAATTTTATTAACCTAAAAAAGTATAAAATTAACTTCTTAAAAATATGCTTAACAGTACTATTATTACCTTAACATAAGCAATAAAAAAAGCTTGAAGCACACTTAGAAAATAGCAAGAAACAGGAGTGTAACAGAGCAGTAAAATACATTTAGGAATAATCAGTGACAGAATGAGCTACTGCACTTGAAGAAGTATGTAATTAGTACCAAAAGCAACCCACCAATCGGACTAAAAAAAGACCTTTTAAAAGACAATAAATCCTTAAACAGTCGTGCATCAAAATCTCAATATAAAGAAAAAGGCTTCGGGTAAAAAAAATCGTATAAAGGTGTTGTATAATTTTTATACGTAATTTATTTTCGGATAAAGAACTGAATATAAAAAGCGAGCAGACCTATGGGACCAAAAAACAAGGTCAACAACAAACATGGCAAGTAAACCCCTCGTTTAATCCCTAACTTTACACTCGTTTCCACAATATATACCCCGACAAATAAATCAAAAGCCAGATAATGAATCCAGCAAGCCAACAGTATTGTTTTTATATTTAAGAGGGCAATTAAATGAGAATAATCATAGAATATTTCCCCATCAAAATGTTTTACTAAAATGGGAATCATAAGTAAATAAGCCAAACTCAAAATACCGACAATCCAATATTTTGATATTTTTAGGACGCCCGTATAATTCGGAAAAAAAACAATAAGCAACCAGCCAACTATGGTGAATCCATTCAATACATAAAACAAGGCTTCCATTCTACAATTTTTAAAACACAAATATGCAGAGAATTACCTATTTATTTATGACACATTTGTGCCATCCTCCAACTGTAACTTCTTTCTAATTCGGGTCAAGGTTTGTCGTTCAACACCGATATAAGAAGCCAGATGCCCCAAAGAAATACGGTCCATCAAATCTGCATACTCTTCGGTAAATCGCACATACCTTTCGGTTGCAGATTGAAATAAAAAACCACTAACCCTACACTGTAACTGACCTATCAACTCTTCAGTCATTAGTCTACCGTATTGTTCCGTTTTTGGAAACGCTTTATACCCTTCGTAAATGGCTTTTTTAGGCAACCAAACACTTACGGTATCTTCAAGACATTCGAACCCATAAAAACTTTTTTCACCAGAAATGAAGCAGGGATAATCCGACACAAACTCGTTTTCCTTGACGAACCAAGCCGTTTTCTCTTCCGTGTTCCTATCGGTATAATAAGCCCTTACCAAACCAGAAGATATAAAAGCCATGTATTCGTGCTTGTCATTAAAGGAAAACAAATGTTCTTTTTTGGTATGGTTTTTCACCACTAAATTACTTTTAAAAAGATCCAGGTCTTCTCGTTTAATTTCCGGACAAAGCTCAATTATACTGCTAATGTATCTTTCAATTTCATTCATTCAAGGGATTTTTTTTATTTTGATCTTGCTCAATTTAAATAAAATAATAGAATTTTGATTAAATATTAAAAGTTTAATCGATCTAACCTTTAACCTTCACCCCTTATAGACACTGATTAACAGCAAATAATGCACTAAATAAATATAGTAGTACCTTGTTCTCTAAAATAATGCTCGTCATTTTAATTGCCCCTCTTTATTAAACGGTAATTTCCGCACAGCGCTACCAGTCAAAATGCGATCTATTTAAAAGGAATACCATTTACATTAAGACCCCTTTATTGGCTTGAATAGGTGCGGGTAAATCAGTTTCTCCCAACATTTCTCTTAAATCAATTTCAATTGTTCTGCAGAGTGAAAGCATTGGAATATCGTAAGACATCCCTTGAAATGGATTCTCAGAATAATCGCCAACCACTTCCATCATCACATACACCCAGCCAATTAATGCCGTAACAGGAATTGACATGTAAAATCCCCAATCCCCTTCAGCCATTAATTCAGGTATCATACTAAATGGTAATAAGCCAATAAAAATACCTGTAAAATATCGACTCATGTTGGCATACTGTCGCGGAAGCGGAAACTTTTTTATACGCTCTGCCTTGCCCTGCTCTTCGTAAAATTCTTTTAATACTTTCATCACCTCCACATGTCTAAAATCATCAATTAAACCAGCTTCTCGCAACATGCTTAGGTCTCTAGACTGTTCATTGATAATTTGGGTTGCTGTATTTTGATAATTGACCAAGCGCTCATATTCATCTTTAGGTAGCATTTCCGACAATTCGAGCTTGGTCACCTCATCATCTACAAGCCCTATTCCAAAACTTTTAATAATTTTTTTCGCGTACCTTGACATAATCCCAACCTGGCTAACATGTTCCCAAGGGGTTGGAATTAACAATTGACTTCTCAAGCTGTACAACCAAGCAATGTGACGGTAAATTAGACGTTTTTTAATATGCTGAATTTCTTGTTCACTTAATTTTTCCGTTGCAAATTGATTACTAATATAACCATCTATATACATGCCAAAAGCTCGACTACTGTTGACTATAGCTCCCCAAATTTTTCGTGCTTCCCACATTCTATCATAGGACTGATTATTTTTAAAACCAACATAAAAAGCTACTGCCGTACCAATTACCGAAGTCGGTAACCAAGGAATACTAAAACCTATTAAATCCAAGCGATAGCAAATGGCAATGCCGCCAAATAAAAGCAGTAGCCATAAAATGTGATGTCCTGAACGTTTGATTAAATTTCTAAGGGTAATTCCTTTGGTGATAAGCATTTTTATATTTTAGGGAAAAGATAATAAGAAATTTTAAAAGTTTAGTCGCTAAACCGAACACATGTTTGCTAACACTTATATATTAGCGACTTGACAAGGGTATAAAATTTTAATCATTAAATATCTCCCTTACCTTATCCTTAAAAGAAGTATTATCATTTTGTTTTTTACTTAGTTTATCAAAGTCAATAGTATTGTCTGTATGTTTTTCAAAAGCTTTGATAAATGCATTTTTAAATAAGTTTCCAATGGTACTTAACAAGCCAATATCCAACTTTTCAACCTTCCCATTAATAGGTACTTTAGTTGCGGACTGGTCATTTCTTTGATTTTCGGTTAGCTCTACAGATACCCCTAAGAATGCTTGCCAAAATTTATTCAACCACTTCCCTTGCTCTTTCGATTCAAAAACCGAGACGTCCTCCAAAATTGGCTTTACATACCCCAAAATCTCACCGTCCTTCATGGCTATTTCAGTCGCCATTGAAAAAACGCCCTTTTCAAAATCGAAGGCGGCGTAAGCTTCCGTAAAATCGTTTAATGCCGTTAGGTTTACATTTTCTATCAGTCCGTCTAGATCCATGTCCGGTACTTCTTTTAAGATATCCATTTTGCCAGAAATTTCAAGTCTTCCATCTTTGTATATAGCAGACTTTAAAGAAACTTCAGAAGGCAATTCCCCTGCTTGTTTTTCGGCATTGGTAAGATTAGTTGCTAAAAAATCAATATCCGTCAATGCTAAATTTACTTTCGGACTTGAGTGTTCGTTTACAAATTCCGCCTTGCCATTCACCATTTCGAATCGGTTTATTTTTAAGGGAATAAAATCTAAAATCGGCTGTACCCAAGATACATCTCCGGCCTGTTGTTGTCCTTCTTCCTCTCCATCCGAAAAGTGCATTATTGGTGCTGTTAAATAAATCTCCCCTACAATTGCCCCTTTTATCACGGCAGCCCACTCTATAGAAATATCTGCAGTTTCAACAGAAAGATAAGGCGCTGTGACTTCATTATCCGTCAACATGATTTCAAAATCTTGCAAAACCATTGCTCCTCTAATAATGGACAAGTCTACATCTGAAATGGTACAACTATAGTTTTCGACTGCATTGATGGCTGCAACCAATTTATCTTTGATAAGATAAGGCAGAAAAACTCTTAGACCAATTAATAGAAATAATACAATTAGTAGGTATTTTCGTTTTTTCAAGCTTGTTTTTAATTTTTTCATGTACTTTTTAAGTATTTTCGGTTCATTCTTGTATTCATAAAAACCAAATTCCATTCCCAATATGAAACCGTCCATTTTTTCCACCATCAAAAACGTGACTAAAATAACCTTTAACGGGTTCAGTAGTCACAGTGTGATGACCTATGCGGCGGCCATTGCATTTTACACTATTTTTTCGCTGCCGGGACTACTCATTACCATTATAGTTTTTGCTGGTTTTTTTCTGGGTCAAGATGCCGTACAAGGAGAATTAGTCGCTCAATTACAAGGCTTTATCGGGACAGCTTCTGCCGAAACGGTAGAAAATATCATTACACGGATTGAATTATCAGGTGACTTCACTTTAGGTACTATTATCGGCGTAAGTACCCTGCTTTTTTCTGCAACTACTATTTTCATCTCCTTACAAGAAGCATTAAACCGCGTTTGGGATGTGGTTGCCACACCTAAAAAAGGCTTTATTAAGTTTTTAATAAACAGAGTACTATCTTTCGGAATGATCATTTCATTAGGCTTTATTTTATTGGTTTCTTTACTCCTCGATTCCGTGTTGGCCCTCTTTTTCGATAAACTAGAAAATAGCTTAGGAAAAAAACCGAGTATGCTACTAGAGCTTACCAGCAGCTTCACTTCCTTAATCGCAGTATTTGCTGTAATACTATTGGTATTTAAAGTATTACCTGATGTGAAATTACGCTGGAAAAATGTCCTAATTTCCGCCTTAATCACAACCCTATTTTTAATGTTGGGTAATTTGTTTATTTCATGGTACATTTCAAACAGTGATTTTTCTGCCACTTATGAAGCAGCAGGATCCATTATCATTATTTTAGTTTGGGTATACTACTCCACAGTCGTGGTTTTATTTGGGGCAGAGATTACCCGAGCGGTAATGATCCATAACGGTCACCCCATACGTCCCGCAAAAGGTGCAAAAAAAGTGAAGACAGTGCAGCTGGATTATGAAAAATACCAATCCGACCTTTAAATTAAGCTAGCGTTTTTATTTTTCCTTATTGCATGTTGGTATAATTACACAGTTCGGGAAAAACATGACACAGTTAGACAACAGCTGAAAACATAAAGCACTGATATACAATAGCTATATATTTGGAATGAAATTTTCAATATACCAAGTAATTAAACAAAATACTAACTTAAAACAGAGCATTATTATGAGCGCAACAACAGACAAAATCAAAGGAAATTGGAACCAATTAAAAGGAAAAGTAAAACAAGAATTTGGCGATTTAACGGATGACGACTTGCAATACGCTGCAGGTAAGGAAGACGAACTTTTAGGAAAAATTCAAGAAAAAACCGGTAAAACTAAAGAGGAAGTAATGTCATTTATCGACCAACTATAAAACTCGACTAGGGTTAAAACAAGCATTGTTTTATCCAGTACAAAATAAAAAACACCCTACTATTTAAAATAGTAGGGTGTTTTTTTTTGCACCCCTTAAAAACCGTAACTTACGGTATTTCTGACAACTAGACGAACAACAATCCTACTGACTTTATTTTTATCTGAAAAATAATCCTATAAATTCAATTTTTAAATTACCTTTGTTAGTGATTACTAACATTACTGTATTATGAATGGGAAATACAACATAGCCATAGGCTTTATCACCATGGGGTTTTTTATGCTTTACGGTTTCTTATTAATTTATTTAAGAGATTTTGCGCCCAATGCGGTAGCATGGGCTGAATCTTACGGAAACGGGCAACACTTTGAATCTCGACTGGCCCATGTACACGGAAATTTATTTGCCTTTTTAAACATTGTCATTGGGTACCTTCTACTCCAGTTCTCGGCGCAACTTAAGTCGGTAAAACTAATTTCTACTTTAGCATTAGCAGGTCTATTGATGCCGCTTGGCATTTTAGGCGAATTATACTTAGGTCTATCGCCCATATTTGTAATCCTTGGCGCTTTATCCATCACCACCGCCGTTTTTATACTTGGCTTTTCCTTCTTTAAATTAAAAAAATAACATGAAAACTAAAATCTTAATCCTGACCACTGCTTTATTTATCTTGACCAGTTGCGGCGATAATAAACCGACCATTAATAAGCAAGAATCGCTTGAAAAAATAGCCACAGAAAATCCCTATGGTCTGGTTTTAAACCAAGGAAAGAAATGGCAGGTAAATCCTGAAATGATGCAACATGTTAAAAGCATGGAAGCTGACATTAAAAGTTATGCGGATAAAAACCTGTCTACCTATTCGGAATTAGGCAAAAAGTTAAATGGGCACATTCGCGGCTTAACTTCCAGCTGCACCATGAAAGGACAATCGCATGAAGAGTTACACAAATGGCTACTTCCTTTTATCGATTTAAAAAAAGAATTTATCCAATCTGCTTCAGCGGAAGAATACCAGGTAAACTATCAAAAAATAGTGGCAGCCATGGAAATTTTTAACCAATATTTTGCTTAAAACACCTTTATAAAATACCGATAAATCATTTTTAAATAGTCAAATGCGCCAGTTAAACCCATCATATATTTTTTTCATGAAAAAGTTAGCGATTACTAACGTTCTATTTTTATTTATCACTTTTAATGTCCACGCGCAACCATGGACATTACAACAGTGTATTGATAGTGCTTATACCAATAGCACAAAAATTAAAACGGCAAACAACAATCAAAAAATAACAGCTTTAAAACAACAAGAAGTCAAGGCTAATCTAATACCTAAATTAAGTATTCAAGGCGAATACAAATACTATTTAGCTTTACCTTATCAATTAATGCCCCTTTCAATATTTGGCGGACCAGAAGGACAATTTAAAGAGGCACAGTTTGGTGTACCACACAACATTAATGTCAATGCTTTACTACAAGGGCCTATATATTCCAACGAATTAATGGGGAATATTGAAAAATTAGCTATCCGCAACAAAATGGCATCCATTGAAACGGCAAAAAGCTACGAAGAAATTTATTTTGAAGTAAGCACCATCTATCGAAATGCACAATTACTGCATAGTCAATTACACTTTATAGACTCCATCCTTGAAAACACCAAGAAGATACAAGAAACAGTAAAGCAATTGGCTTTAGAAAAGATGGCCAATCAAAGCGACATTCAAAAGATTACCTTAAAAATTGCGACACTCACTTTGAATAAAAGTCATTTAGAAACGAATCTTCAACAATTATACAATGCCTTGCAGCTTTACACCCAGAGTACAAATGCCATTACAGTAGAAGACCATCTATTAATGGTAGCTATAAACACTTACGAATCCAAGCAAAATAAAGACATTGCCTTATTAAAACTACAAACGGAATTAATCAACCTTGACCTACAAACTTTAAAACGGTCGAAATACCTACCTGACGTTGGTTTTTTTGCTACTTATGGCACACAAGGATATGGCTATAATCAAGACCCGAATTCATTTTTAAACTTTTATCCAATTGGTTACGTTGGACTTCGTGTTGCTTACCCGATATTTAATGGCAATGCAACCAACAAAAAAATTGGTCAAGATGCATTATGGCTAGAAAACTTAAAACTCAAAGAAGAAGCTGTAAATGACCAAATGGATTTGGCAATTAAAAATGCGGTATTGACCATGAATAACGCCTTTCAAAATGTAGCTTTAAATGAAGCGCAAATGAATTTAGCAGCGACTATTTATGCACAAGAGGTAAAAAAACACGAACAAGGCGTAACCGCTGTCAATGATCTATTATTGGCACAAAATGAATGGGTGCAACAGCAACAAAATTACGTACAAAGCATAGCCCAATTTCTTGCGGCAGACCTTTCTTTAAAAAAGTTAACAAATAATATTCCAAATAATAAATAAAATGAAAAGAATCATCAGCATACTCATCATTATTGGGTTGTTTGCCTTAGTAGTTGTAAAATTAGCAGCAAACAAAACCGAAGCAAAAAGTAGAATTTACCACTACGACAAGGAAGCGTACATTCCGGTATTTGGACAAATTGTTTCTAAAAAAAGTCAAACCGAAACCAAATCGTATACGGGACTATTTGAAGCCATTGAAGAAGTTAAATTAAGTGCCGATTTACAAGGTAAAATAATTGCCATTTATGTAAAAGAAGGACAGCAAGTAAAAAAAGGGCAGGCTTTATTAAAAATAGATGACGCCATGTTAAAGCTACAATTGGCAGTTTTAAAAAGTAAAATAGCAGGCGTAAAAAAAGACGAAGCACGCTTTAAAAACCTTACTGCTTCAGATGCCGTTCCAGCCATAAATTTAGAAAAAACGCAAAACATGCTAGAGACTTTAGCGGCGGAACAAAATACAATTTTAGAGCAACTTTCAAAAACAACCTTAAAAGCACCATTTGACGGGGTTATCTCCATGAAATTTTGTGAAAAAGGAGGCTTTGCTTCTCCTGCCATTCCGCTTTTTGAAATTATCAATCTACAGGCTTTAAAATTTACCATCCATGTTCCAGAAGAGGAAATAAACTATTTCACCAAAAACAATATTTACCACATTCAAACAAGCGCAAAAAAAACCTGTCCTGGAGAATTACGCCAAGTGAGCAGTAAAGGAGGATTAGGCAATAGTTTTAAAGTGGAATTTAGCGTAGAAACAACCGATTTTATTAAACCAAATATGATTGGTGAAATTTCATTTACACCAGAAAACACCAACCAAGATGCCTTGCGTATTTCAGCTACAGCCATTATTGGCTCCGAATTAAACCCGACCATTTATGTGGTAAAAAATAGACAAGCCATCAGAACCCCCATTGTAATTACGGCAAGAAATGGCAATTTTATCTCCTTTACAGGTGAGGTTGCTGTTGGCGACACCATTATCACAGGAGGCTTTATCAATATAGACGACAACGCAAACGTACAAGTGAACCTTTAATTTATTAGTCATGAATATTACTGAAATATCCATTAAAAGACCCTCCCTCATAATCGTCATTTTTAGTGTTTTTATTCTAATGGGGTATATAGGTTTTAAAAACTTGAGTTACGAATTAATGCCCGACTTTAACCAACCAGTTGTGGTGATTAAAACCATGTATCCTGGAGCAGAACCACAAGAAGTTGAAACCTCAGTCTCCCGAAAAATTGAAGACGCTCTGTCGAACTTAGAAGGGGTAGATTATTTAGTGACCAAATCCTTACCAAATGCGTCGGTTATTATTGCCAATCTAGCATACGGAACCGACTTGGACAAAACCATGCAAGATGCCCAACGGTATATCGATAATATTCAAAAAGATTTACCGGATGATGTCCTTAGCCCATTAATGAGTAAAGTGTCGCCAAACGACCTCCCCATCATGTCGATTAGTGCTACAAGTAACTTGGAGGCTAGCGTATTTTATCAAAAAATGCAAGACGAATACCTACCTCAAATACAGCAAATAAAAGGAGTTGCGGAGTTAACAATCTTAGGTGGAGAGCAGCGAGAAGTGCAAGTATTGATGGATGAATCCAAACTGCGTTATTATAAAATTCCAATGACACAGGTAGTGGAAGCCATCAATAGATCAGGCATGGATATTCCTGCCGGCAAATTGGAAACCAATACCCAAACCAATTCCGTAAAATTCACTTCGAAATATCGCAATATTAAAGACATTGAAAATATTCAAGTTGCCATATTCCCACCTAACATTTCTGTCTACGTAAAAGATTTAGCAGTTGTAAAAGATGGCATTAAAGAAATCTCTTCCATCAGTCGGTACAATGGTAAAAACGGTATTGGAATTTTACTAAAAAAACAAGGAGACGCTAATGCTGTAGATGTATCGACCCAAGTAAAAGAAAAGCTACAATGGATAGCGGACCAAAATAAAGCGGCCAATGTTGAGTTTACAGTGGCGGACGACAGTACCGATAATACGATTGCAGCCGTAAACTCGGTAGTAGTAGATTTAATTATGGCGGTATTACTGGTATCTCTGGTAATGCTATTATTTTTAAGAAGTTTTAGAAACTCATTGATCGTTTTGGTTGCTATTCCAACCTCACTCGTCACTGCATTTGCAGTAATGTGGCTGTTAGGATATACTTTAAACTTAATGACCCTTTTGGCCATGTCCCTGATTATTGGAATTTTGGTAGATGATGCCACGGTAGTACTCGAAAACATTCAACGTCATTTAGACATGGGGAAAGACAAACGCACTGCAGCCATGGATGGTAGAATGGAAATTGGTTTCTCTGCCTTATCCATCACCTTAGTTGATATTGTGGTTTTTCTTCCCATATTATTTCTCCAAGTTTTTGTAGCCGATATGCTCAAGCAGTTTTCCGTGGTCGTTATCACCTCTACCCTTACCAGCTTACTCGTCGGTTTTACTTTAACCCCATGGATGGCTTCTAGAATTGGTAAGCAAGAAGCATTAAAACCCACTAATTTCTTTAATAAATTTTTAATTTGGTTTGAAAAACAATTGGATGGATTCACCAACGGATATGCCAAACAATTAAAATGGGTGTTAAGTCATAAATTAATATTCACCGGAATTATTATAGCCTTATTCGCTTTAACAGCAATCACTTTCAAACAAGATATTATTGGAAAAGAGCTTATTGCCACAGGTGACCAAGGTAAGTTTCGTTTTTCCTTAGAATTTGATAAAACCACCGCATTAAAACAAAACAACCTTGTTGCTTATCAAATAGAAAATTACCTATTAAACCAACCAGATGTCTTGACGGTATTTACGAATGTTGGTGGTCCAAGTACGGGTATTGGTAGTCTAGGAGTTGGGTCGGCAAACAAGACTGAGTTTACCGTGCAATTGAAACCAAAAACAGCAAGGGATAACCAACCTACAGAAACATTTATGCAAGACTTGCGGGTGGCGTTACAAAAAAAGTATCCTGGCATTAATTTTTCCATGGCAGCACTTGGTCTCATCCCTCGTTCGGCCCCTATTGAACTAACCATTAGTAGCTCCAGTTTTGAAGATGTCCAAATTTATGCCAAGCAACTAAAAAATATTATTCAAGTTATTCCTGGAGCAGACAATGTGCAACTTTCTGTAGAAAATGGCGCCCCAGAATACCGCATTATTCCAGATAGGATATGGATGCAGAAACTTGGTTTAAGTAGTGCTTATGTTGGCATGAGTATTCGCAATGCTTTGACTGGAAATGACGGGGCAGTATTTACGGAAGCAGGGACGGAATATCCGATTAGAATCTATTTTGATGAAGCCAATAGAAATACCGTAGAAGACTTAAAAAACATGACCATCATTAACCCAAAGGGAATTCCTATTCAAGTTTCTCAATTTGCCCAAGTCATACAAGAAGAGTCGCCATCCCTGTTGGAAAGAAAGGACCGTCAACCTGCGGTTACTTTAACCGCTGATGCCCTGGGTCGCCCCTCTGGTAGCGTAGCAGATGATGTTTTGGCTTACTTGCAAGAAAACCCTTTGCCAGAAGGCATGCAAATGACCTGGGGAAGTGATATTAAGCGGCAAAATGATAGTTTTGGTGCATTAGGTACAGTGTTACTCATCTCTTTTATTCTCATCTACCTCATCATGGTGGCTTTGTATGATAGTTTTATTTACCCTTTTGTGGTTTTATTTTCCATTCCTGTAGCGGTAATTGGTGCCTTACTGGCCTTAAATCTCTCCCAAAGTAATTTGAGTTTATTTGCCCTTTTAGGCATGATCATGTTGATGGGACTAGTGGTTAAAAATGCCATTTTAATTGTCGATTTCACCAATCAATTGAAAGCCCAAGGTATGTATTATAAAGATGCTTTAATAGTGGCAGGAAAAGGTCGATTACGTCCCATTTTAATGACCAGTATTTCCATGATTGTGGGTATGCTACCCATAGCCTTGGCACAAGGTACAGCAAGTGAATGGAAAAACGGATTGGCCTGGGTTATTATTGGTGGCGTCACCTCTTCCTTAATCCTTACCGTATACTTGGTTCCCGTAGTATATTATGTCGTGGACCGTATAAAAGAAAGCTTGAATAAAAATAAAACAATAAAAAAAGTAGCCTAAATAAGTGGTTCTCTTTTAACTTTACAACATGGATTACACCAAGCGCCAAATAGAAATAATTAATGCAGCTACTACTTTGATAGATGAAGGAGGTATTCAGCAATTAACGACAAAAGCTTTGGCTGAAAAAATGAACTTTTCAGAGCCGGCACTTTACCGTCATTTTAAAAATAAAACCGCCATTCTTTATTCTGTACTCGACTATTATGGGCTGGGATTAAAATACAAAATGCAAGACCTGATTGTAGAAGAGCATTCCGGGATTGAAAAACTGAAAAGCATCATAGAATTTCAGTTTGAACATTTTTCTAAACACCCCGCTATTGTAATGGTCATTTTTGCAGAAACCAGTTTTCAGCATGAAGAAATATTGTCCAAAGCGGTATTGAACATCATGACGAATAAGAAAAAGAAAGTGAAAAGTATTATCGAATTGGGACAAGCTGACGGTTCGATTAGAAAAGACATCAAAGCGGATCAATTGGCGGTAATTTTTATGGGGGCCATGCGATTTACCATTTTACAATGGCGTTTAAATGAATACAAAGCCGACCTTAATAAAGAGGGAGAATTATTGTGGGAAACCCAACGTACCATTTTTTCTAGAACCTAATACTTGACAGCATACGATATCCCTTTCCCTTATTTCAACCTTTCGTAGAAACGCAAGACAACGCTAGTGAATGCTATCCTTGTGGATTAAATAAACCGTAATTCATGCGCTCGGCACTATAGAGACAAAGGTCGGATTTATCCTTCAGCATATTCCTTTAAACTGACCAAAGCCGCATCCCATGCTTTAATTACATTTTTGGCTATGATTCCTTTCATTAATTTAAAGATCCCTTTTGGCTCATAACCGCCCTTGTAAATTACTTCGGTAGTATTGGCATCAACGGCTTTAAAATACAACATTTCAGTAATACTTTTAAAAGCACCTGAATTGGATTCAATCATGGTAAAGCCCCACTTTTTGTATTTTTCGTAGGCAATTACCTCTTCGTAATAATTAAAATTCTTGGTCTCGGCAATTCGTCTTGCCCCCAATCCTTTATTGGAAGGGTCTACCATTTTCCCCATTAATAACCCTGGAAACCATTTGGTAAAATTAGGGGTATCGTCTATAATATCCCATATTTTTTCTACAGGTGCATGAATAAGAATAGACTGGGTAAAAAAGACTGGTGCTTCCTCGACAAAGACCTCTCCTTTTGGGACCATTTTCTTTTTATAAAATACCGTTTCTTTTTGTTGACTTTCTACCATGGCTTCTTCGGATTGCGCTTTAACTTGTGTACTAATAAATAAGCAAATAATAAGTGTTGTAATGACTTTCATAAATTATACCTCTTGCATTTTTCTAATCTGTTTTAATAACATCTTCTTCGGCAACAAAGGTATCATTTTAAATAGTATTTTTTGACTAAAACTTACGCCAGCAATTACATCTAGTTTTCCTTTTAGCATCCCTTCATAACCTGCTTCTGCTACTGATCTTGCTGTAGAAGTTTTACGGAATAAAGCTGTTTTATCCATACCCGAAGTTTTGGCAAATTCCGATTCCGTAGCACCAGGCATTAGGTTGGTAACTGTTATCTTGGTATTTCTTAATTCTTCGGCCAAAGCATTGTTTAAAAAAGCAACATACGCTTTACTGGCAAAATATACCGCTTGCAACGGACCAGGCATTAGGGAAGCAGTGGAAGAAACGTTCAATATTTTTCCCTTGTTCCTTTTTACAAAATCATTTACAAATAAATAAGTCATTTCCGACAAAGCAATCATGTTTAATTGCATCATTTGATGTTGTTGCTCCCAAGGCAATTCCACAAAGTTTCCGCGTAACCCAAAGCCCGCATTGTTTATCAAAAAATCAATTTGTATGCCTTCTGCTTTTAACTCCTCATAAATAGATTTAACGGCATCTGGTTCCGTTAAATCTTTCACTATGACTTTAACTTTAACCTCTTTTTCTTCCAATTCACTTTTCAAGGTAAGCAGCAATTCTTCTCTTCTGGCAACAATTACGATATCCCCACCATTTTCGGCATGAATATGCGCAAATTCTCGTCCTATGCCACTACTGGCTCCTGTAATTAAAAGGGTATTTTCCATGCTTTAGGTTTTATGTTTCTTACTGGTCGTTATCTAATCCAATTCCTTACCAAACCCATTCATCAGCTTAGCAATTAGTATTGTCAACATTAAAACGCAAATATATGCCAAAAACGAGCATGAATTCAAACCCTATTGAAGATTAGCCAATGGCTATATGCATATAGAATTCATACTTAAAAATAATAGTTGTAAATTTCTCAAGTACAGAAAATTTTCAGAAATAAGGATTAAATTCGTTTTATGAAATTATTGCTAATTGAAGATGAAAATGATTTGAGTACCATAATTGCCAATTATTTTAAAAAAATGGGAGAACTGGTCATTATCGCTCAAAATAAATTTGAAGCCGAAGACCGGTTGGTATCTCATCAATTTGATGTAATAATTTTAGATATCACTTTGCCTGACGGAAATGGTATTGACATACTACCTACTATAAAAAAAACACAAGAAAACGCTGGAATACTTATACTTTCTGCTAAAAATTCATTGGATGATAAAATTAAAGGACTTGATTTAGGTGCGGATGACTACCTTACCAAACCGTTTCATTTGGCTGAACTCAATTCAAGAATTAAAGCACTGGTTAGGCGTAAAATTTTTAAAGGTGCTGATGTTATTCATTTTAATGAAATAAATATCAGTCTGACTGAAAAGCAGGCTTATATTAACCGTGAATTACTTGTATTGACTAAAAAAGAATTTATGCTATTGTTATATTTTATCAATAATACAAATCGCATTCTTACTAAAGAATCAATTGCTGAACATTTGTGGGGAGAGGATCTTGATTTTATTGAAAATTATGATTTTATATATACGCATATTAAAAACCTAAGAAAAAAAATTCTGGCTATGGGTGGAACCGATTACTTAAATACAGTGCATGGAATCGGTTATAAATATTGTAATGTATGAAGTTGATAACAAAAACAAATCAAAATTATATTTTCACTATTTTAATTGTACTGCCAATAGCTTGCTTCCTACTCTTTTTTTCATTGAAAAATTTTTTCTCTGAAGAGGTTGATGAAAAATTAAAAGTTGATGAGTTAAGGATTATCGAAAAATTAAGAACAAATCCTGAAATTATTTCCCTTGCTCCTATTATTGAAGTTTACAAACTTGACAATCCAATTAAAGCTGAACCAGAAATAAAAAATGTTTTGATTTACGATCCCGTAGAAAATGAAAATGAACCTTATAGAGAATTAACGTCAACCAAACAAATAAATGGAAATTGGTACCTCATAAAAGTAAGACATTCAATTATTGAAAATAAGGACTTTTTGATTGCAATTGGAATTACAATGGGTTTTATTATGCTTCTTGTCTTTGGTTTTTTATTATTTTTAAACAACAAATTGACATTAAAACTTTGGCAACCTTTTTATTACAACCTTGACAAATTAAATTCATTTTCCTTAAATGCTCCCCAAGAGTTGGTATTAATTGATTCAAAGATTGAAGAATTTCAAGACCTTAAAAAGGCATTAATTACGCTTACCAATAAACTACAAAAAGACTTTAAAACGCTCAGGGAATTTACAGAAAATGCCTCTCATGAAATTCAAACACCACTGTCTATCATATCCATTCATCTTGACGAGGTATTGCAAGAAGAACATACAACAAAAACATATAAAAAATTATATACCTGTTATCAATCAGTACAACGGTTATCAAAATTGAATAAAAAACTACTCTTACTCGCCAAACTTGATAACAATCAATTTACTGCCAAAACAAATGTCATTATCAACACTTTATTTTCAGAAAAAATAGACGAATTAATGCCTCTTATTGCTGAAAAAAAATTAGCTATTCATACCATCAATAAAAGTGATTTTATATTTGATACAGACCCATTTTTGGCCAACATCCTTCTTTCAAATCTCCTTTCAAACGCCATCAAACATTCGATTCCCGAAACGCTAATTGAAATTAAAATTACAAGTACTTCTTTTTTTATCACCAATCAATCTCATTCAACTTTATCAGCAGACTTGATTTTTGATCGGTTTAAAAAAGGAAATGACAGCAATAATTCAACAGGGTTAGGATTATCAATAGTTAAAAAAATTGCAGTACTCTCCAATTTAACTATTCAAGTATCCACTGATGGGCCTTCTTTTAAAATAACCTTAACAAAGGTATAAAATGCAACTACCTCAATATTGAATCAAAAAGCTGTGAAATTCAAAAATACTTGTTTTTATTAACATTTTAAGTCGAAATAATACGATTTTATTCGAGTAAGAATGTGATACAAAGCACGAATTTTAATGAATGTCCTATTCAATTTATACCCTGTATTCATTTGTACAGAAAAAAAACAGTTCTCAAACGTAATTTTACAAAAAATACGTATGAAAAGTATCGTAATTATACTCCTATTCATGCTTTATACAGTGAATTCACTGTCGCAAAGCACACTAAATGACTTTATTGTAAAATCGAAGTGGAATAGTCCTGCTATTAGTGAAATTAAAAATTTAATTAAAATAAAGGAAATTCAATCAAAATTAATTGATGTTCAAAACAAGGCCAGTACAGTAAGTTTTACCTCTGATCTCTATTTTTCGCCCTACTTTAACAATAAAGAACAACTAATTTCTATCAGCAATTCTCCAGACCAAACTGCAGTAGGCTATGATATTAACGTATCCAATGGTGGCTTATATAGTACCCAATTAAATATCACAAAAAATTTATTAAACAATAGATTGGTAGAAAATTTACAGTTTCAAAACTACTTGCAAATAGGCGGTGACAAACTGAATCACAAACTCGTTCAACACAACTTAGAAAAGCAAATTACAGATAGCTATATTCTTGCATACCAAATTCAGATGCAGGATGAATTTTTAAGCAATGAATTACTTGAAATACAAAAAAGAATTGATTTAGTAGAAATTTTAACGCAAAAAGGAATTGTTCAAGAAAGTGATTTATTACTGCTTCAATTAGAACAATCATCCAAACAAACGGCAAGGTTACAAATTAAAGCGAACTTTAACAATGCCCTCAACCAACTATACAATTTAAGCAATTTAGCATATGCTGACTCAACCTATTTAGTCACGCCGATTATACCATTGAATTCAATAAAAGACACCCTATATCTGGATGAGAAGTACAAAAATGATTCACTTTTAATTGAGGCTAACACTCACGTATTTAACAATCAGTACAAACCTCAATTGAATTTATATGCCAATACAGGGGTGAATTCGGCCGACATTAAACATATTAATCATCATTTTGGGATAAGTGGAGGAATACGATTATCGATCCCCATTTATGATGGGGGACAGAAAAATATTTTCAGCCAACAACAACACCTCTATCAAGAAAACTTAATGAGAGCTAAAAAGAGCGATAAAATAAAATTAAACAACAACTTAAATAGTCTACAAAATCAAATTGATCAAACAAAAAAAAACATTGAGGCCTTAGATGCACAATTAGTTATTCAGCAGAAAATACGCAACCTGTATCAAATTAAACTGACAAAAGGACAAGTTTCAATTGTTGATTTTTTAAACATTTCAAGAGACTTTAGACAAACTCAATTTTTGAAAATACAGATTCAAACAAACCTTTGGTTATTGTATAGCCAATTTAATTATATCAACTGGTAATGAAAAAAACAACTAAAAAATTTTATGTATTCGCAGTATTGAATGTAATCACTTTCGCTCAATGTTCAGAAAAAATTGAAATGGATAGTGCTCAAATTATAGCCATACCAGTTGAACATGCAATGGTTACAAAAACGGACATGCAAGAATACATTACCTTTAACGGAATTAGCAAATACACCAAAAAGGAAATCATAAGGGCAAATATTACGGGATTTGTTTCTAAAATAAATTTCAATTTAGGTGACAAAACTTATAAAAATCAACCCTTTGCTAGTATAAGAACAAAAGAACAAGATGCATTAAAAACCTTTTCTAAAATAGACACCACATTTAAGCAAACATTGGAAGCTAGCAATGTAAAAACTAATGAAAATGGAATTGTCACCCTTTTAAATGTGAACAAAAACGATTACGTTTCAGAAGGAGATGTTTTGGCTACCATTTCTCAACCCAGTTCGTTAATCATTCAAGTAAACATCCCTTTTCAATACCATGATTTTATTCAAATAGGAACAGTTTGTGAAATCCAATTGCCGACTAAAAATACCATTCAAGCAAAAATTTCGGGTGAACTTCCCACAATCGACCCTATTGCTCAAGCACAAGCTTTTTTAATAGCCCTTCCCAATGAAAACCTCCCTGAAAACCTAAAGGTTAACATTCGCTTTATTTTAAAGGAAAATAAAAATGCCCTAGTGGTACCCCGCAATGCCATTCAAACAAATGAATTACTGTCAAATTTTTGGGTCATGAAATTAATTGCCGACACCTTAGCTGTTAAAACACCTGTAAATATTTTAATTCAAAATGACAGTCTCGTTGAAATCAGCTCACAATTAATTTCCCTTGGCGACAAAGTAATTACAAAGGGGAGTTACCAATTACAAGATTCAACTTTTGTAAAAATTAAGTAAGATGAAAAATTTTCAAACCCGTTATAAACAACCTCTTTTAATTATAGCATTATTGTTGCTCATTGGTGGTGTTTTTACCTACAAAAATTTAAAAACTGGCTTATTTCCCGATATCACTTTCCCTAAAATTAAAATTATTGCGGATGCAGGACAGCAGCCCGTTGACAAAATGATGGCTTCAGTGACCATTCCACTTGAAAATATAGTACGTGCAACCGAAGGACTCGAGAACATTCGAAGCACTACTTCTAGGGGTAGTTGCGAAATTTCCGTATTTCTAAGTTGGGATGTTGACATCAATACTGCAAAGGCTCAAATAGAATCTTTTATTAACCAAGCCCAAGGGAATTTATTACCCAACACAGCCATTTCTGTCCAAAAAATGAATCCTTCTATTCTACCCATCATGGGGTATTCCTTAGAAGGAAACTTGTCGCAAGTTGAATTAAAAAAAATAGCACAATACACTGTTAAACCTTACTTATCAAGCAGTAAAGGAGTTTCCAGTATCGCAGTCATTGGCGGTAAAGAAAAGGAATATCAGGTGGTGCTTAAGCCTGATATTATTAACGCCTTGGGGGTAACCTTACCACAGATTCAAAATGCAATCGTTAATTCTAACTTACTACAATCTACCGGATATATAGCAGATTATGATCGACTTTATTTAACAATAATAGACAATGCAGTAAATAAAATAAATGACTTAGAAGACTTAGTAATTATAAATACAGCAGCACGTTTAATACGATTAAAGGACGTAGCAAACATTCAACTTGCTGAAGCCAAATCCTATGTAAGTGTTGTCGCAAACGGAAAAAATGTACCCCTTATTGCAATCATAAAGCAACCAAATGCCAACTTAATGGATGTAAATACAATTATAGAAAAAAAAGTAGCTGCATTAAGTTTCATTTTACCCAAGGGTGTCCGTTTAGTTCCATTTTACCAACAAGCTGATTTTGTCAAAAACAGCATTAAAAGTATTGAAGATGTATTGTGGATTGGTTTGGCATTGGCCTTAGTAATAGTCGTTTTATTTTTAAGAGCTTTTAATGCCAGTATGGTTGTGTTATTTACCATTCCAATCACCTTATCCCTTACCCTAATTATATTGCAGTATTTTGGTTACACCCTTAATATTATGACCCTTGGTGCAATAGCCGCAGCAATAGGCTTAATGATTGATGATGTTGTTATAGTAATTGAACAAATTCATAAAATAAAAGAAGAACATCCCGACAAAAGCATGACTTGGTGTATTGTGAATGCCATTTCGCATTTGTTTCCTGCTATGGTGGGTTCGTCACTCAGTACTTTGGTCATATTTATTCCTTTTGTATTAATGACAGGAGTAGCAGGGGCTTATTTTCAAGTCATGGCTTTTACAATGATAATTGCTTTAACAGCTTCATTTTTTATTAGCTGGATAATTGTCCCGGTATTGTATCTCCTTTTTTCTAAAACTAAAATTAAAGCAGTAGTGAAAATAAAACCTGCGCGTACAACATGGATACATCAAATATTAAACAGACCAATTTTGGGTCTATCATTCGTACTAATTTGTATAGTAATACTCATTATAATCCCTTCAAAATTACCTTCTGGTTTTTTGCCAGAAATGGATGAAGGAAGTATTGTATTAGACTTTAATAGCGATCCAGGTACCAGTTTAAAAGAAACAGATAGGATGCTTTCCATTGTAAATAATATTCTCGATCATCAACCAGAAGTAGCAGCATATTCTTCACGACTGGGAACACAAATGGGTTTTTTTATCACGGAACCAAACAGAGGTGATTTTTTGATTAAACTAAATGCAAACAGAAAGAAAACCACAGAGGAAGTTGCAGCTGAAATAAGAACAAAAATAGAAGCCGTTGTTCCTCAACTAACCGTGGATTTTGGTCAGGTAATTGGTGATATGTTAGGTGACTTAATGAGCTCTGTTCAACCCATAGAAATAAAATTATATGGGGATGACATTGAAAAAATACATGAATTGTCTCAAAAAATTGCCCAAGTCACTAGAAAAACAGCTGGAACAGCAGATGTAAATGACGGAATAATAATCGCAGGGCCGGAATTAACCATTCAACCAAATGTACAAAAGCTTGCACAAATGAATATGACACCTGCAGATTTTCAAATGATAATTCAAACACAAATTAAAGGTGTAATTGTAAGTAATATGATTGATCAAGAGCGCATTATTAATATTCGTATGATTTATCCAAATGCAACTAAAACAAGCATTGAAACACTAAAAAACAGCAATGTGCTAACTCCAAGTGGGGCCTTAGTTCCGTTGACAACCCTAGCCAATATTGTTCTAAAAAAGGGAGTTGCTCAAATGAATAGAGAAAATCAAAAATCAATGGGTGTAATTACTGCAAGACTCAATAACCGTGATTTGGGTTCTACACTAAATGAATTGCGGAAAAATATACAAAACCAACTAAATTTACCTACTGGTTATCATATTGAATATGGAGGAGAATACCAACAACAACAACAAGCATTTAAAGAATTGTTAACCATTCTCATTTCCGCATTTTTACTCGTATTTATTGTTATCTTATTTTTATTTAAAAAAATTAAAATTGCACTAAGTATCCTCTGTCTTTCTTTATTGGGAATTGCTGGCTGTTTATTTAGTTTATACATTACCCATACCGCCCTGAACGTAGGCAGTTATATGGGAATTATTATGATTGTTGGAATAATCGGTGAAAATGCAATATTTACGTATCAACAATATTTGGATTGTCCAAATGAATTCACGCATATAGAAAAAATTGAATTTTCGATTGCAGCCAGATTAAGACCCAAATTAATGACTGCTTTTGCGGCCATAACAGCTTTAATTCCTTTAGCATTAGGTATAGGCGCAGGAGCACAATTGCATCAACCCCTTGCCATTACAGTTATTGGTGGGTTAATTTTTGCTCTTCCTTTATTGTTACTCGTATTTCCTACCCTTCTGAAAATTATTAAATCCTAATTATTATTTTTAAATACTGAACACTGTGTTCCTAGATGCTCGATTTTTGGAATTTGTTTTTCACTTTCCATTCCTCTGATAGAAATTAATGGAAACAGCTATGCGCCAACCTCCATTTTTACAAAATTATTCTTAAATTGTCCTGCATTAAAGATTTAAAAATATGGGATTATTTAGTCGAATAGGTAAAGGTTGGCGATTAGGAATAGCGAGCTTAAAGGTGATTAAGAAAAATAAACAACTTGTTTTATTCCCCATCATTTCCACTTTATTTCTACTATTCGTAATTGGCAGTTTTATGGGCTTAGCCTATGCCAAGTGGGGATACGACTACCCTGAAATGGTACAAGAAGGATCTTTAATCGACTACGTATTTGCCTTTATTACTTATTTGATTTCTTATTTTGTAATTGTCTTTTTCAATGTCGGTTTGGTACACTGTACCCGCATGTATTTACAAGGAGAAAAGCCAACTTTTAAAGCAGGTGTACAATTTAGTATGACTAGAATTCCAGCTATTCTCGGTTGGGCCACTTTGTCTGCTACGGTTGGACTAATCATTAAGGCTATTCAAGAAAATTCTGGAACAGTAGGTGGGATTATTGCCAGTATAATTGGTATTGTATGGTCAATCGCTACCTTTTTTGTAGTACCTGTATTGGCTTACGAAAACGTGGGACCGGTAGAAGCATTAAAAAAATCGGGTAAAATCATGAAAGAAAAATGGGGAGAATCGATTGGTGCTACTTTTAGCTTTGGCATTTTAAGCTTTTTAGGGATGTTATTATTTGCCATTCCTATTGGCTTTTTGTTGTTTTTAGTGCACCCCGTACTCGGCATCACCGTTGGTATATTAATTGTTTTTTTTATTCAAAGTATTGTTTCTGCTTCCGAAATGGTTTTTATTACCACCATCTACCAACAATTAACGGGCGACTCGGCATTAGATGAAGAAGACTGGGATGCGAATACGATTGATGATTTATTTATTCAAAAAAAGAAAAAAGGAATTTTCAGCTAAACAATAACTCGTTTTACCGATAGCAACCAGACGCTAAGGGGTAGAAAAAGTAGTCCATACGAAACCTTCTTCCTTGGTAAATCTTAGGGTAAAAACAACCGCGCATTAACGCCCTGTTACTTTCTAATTTAATATACTTATATGTCAAATTTAAAGTGCGTCAATTCTTCGGAGACGGTCCATAATTTAGCAGCCACTTCTTTGTCGTACGCCCTTGGTTTTGCCATCACTTTGGCTGGAGGACCTTTCATTTCTTTAAAACCAATTGGACCAAAATAATCTCCCCCTTGCACCTCATTGTCCAGTGCGGCCATAATTGTAGGCAAAGCGCCCTTTGCCGGTTTATGCGTCATGAAAACAAAAATAGGCATGAGTAAATAATAGGGTATTTTAGGAATATGTCTGCCCAAATCCGTAGTGGAAACACCTGGATGAGCCCCAACAGAAATGGTGCTTTTATGGGCCTTTTTTAATCGCCTATTCAATTCTTGTGTAAATAATAAACAAGCCAATTTACTTTGCCCGTAAGCTACAAATTTGGAATATGATTTTTCACTATTCAAGTTATCAAAATCAATAACCCCAGTTTCATGTGCCTTACTGCTTAAAGTTACCACCCGAGCATTAGGGGTATTATTCAGCACCTCCATTAATAAGCCGGTAAGTAAGAAATGACTCAAATAATTTACCCCCATTTGACTTTCAAATCCGTCCTTGGTTTTTTGAAAGGGAGGAATCATGATACCTGCATTATTAATCAGTAGGTCTAAACGTTGATATTCTTTTAAAAAGGTAGCTGCAAATTTACGTACCGAAGACAAATCCATTAAATCTATGGCAATAAACTCCAATTTCGCATGGGGCACTTCTTTTTTAATTTTGGCCATGGCCGCTTTTGCTTTCTGCTCATTTCTGCAAGCCATTATTACTTTGATTTCCTTTTTCGCAAACGTCAATGACGTTTGAAAGCCTAAACCAGTATTGGCGCCAGTAACAATAGCAATTTTTCCTTTTTGGCTGGGAATGGATGCTACATTAAAAGTGGTAGTATGCATAATATTTAAAGTTGGTGAGAAGATAGTAAAACATGACATATTATATGTCAAAACAAAATACTTTTTGATATTGGTATTTACAATATTTTAAAAAACGATATCCCTATATCTCTCCACAAAACTATCGAGAATACTGGTTTTAGATTTTTTTAAATCGGCTTTTACTTCCCCTTCACTTTTTTTCTGAATCACCGCCACATCTTGTGGTGCTACGCCTTGATCATGTGCTAAATTTAAGGCCAAGGCCGATTCTTTTGGCAAGTGTTTCATCACTACATCCAGGTGAGAATTAATTTCTTTTTCCGCTATTTGATTCCGAATGGTTTCTAGATGTTGCCGTTCATTGTCCGACTTAAAAATAGCCGCCAATACTTTTTTACCTGAATCTGAAATTGCTGTTGTATTGCCATTCAAAGTCACTTTTCCTGTTTTATCCGCGGCAGCCACTTTTTGTTCCAATTCCGTCCATTCTTTTTTTGAATAATTACCAAAATCACGAAAGAAAAAATCATCATAATCTTCCTCTGCAACTTGGTCTTCAATTAATTCATCTATTTTTATATACAACCAATTTGTAAAATCTCTTGCCGAATTAAATTTCGAAAAATTATCGTATGCTGCCACAAACAATGCATTGGTAAAATCACTCACCTCATATTTGCCATCTGGCAAAGTCTCTCTATGGTGCGCCAATCGCAGACGACTCGCCACATATTTTTCCAATTCTGGCATAGCATCCAGCATTAAGTTATTAAAACTTTTCTGATCATTGCTTGCTTTAAACTTTAACAATTGTACCCAAACGTTACTCGACCATGCGTGCATGGTATTTGAAGATTGATTTGATGCCGTTGTGCTCATTTTTTGAATTTTTATAACCCTAAATTACCCTAAAGTAAACGGTAGTGAAATGACTTGTATCAGTAGCGGAAATGATTTTTAGATACTATGGGAAAATAGCCAGTATTAATAAAACTAACCTTCACTTGGCTCAATGATCTTATTGATTTCCGTTTCTGTTCTGTCTAGTTTTTCTCGACAAAATTCGACTAAGGTTTTCGCTTCTTTTACCTTATCCGCCAAGTCGTCAATTTTAATTTCTTTGCGTTCTAAAAGCGATACAATTTCTTGCAGTCTCTCTAAGGCCTCTTCGTATTTTAAATCCTTTTCTAATTTCATTTTAATCCTTTTTAATCGTTTTAATCTCACTGGTCAGCACACCTAAAGATGTGGTAGTCTGCATGGTTTTACCCAATAAATCTCCTGTCATTTCACTGACATCTACCCCATCAATGGTAGAAATACTATAACCAACGTCCAATAGCCTTTCCGGATCTAACATTTTTAATAAATCATTTAACCCATTCAATTGGGTACTGCGTTGCGACAATACATTTTCACTTCCCAATTTTAAACGCTCTAGTTGGTTGGGTAAATCGGAACTTAGTGAAATTTGAATTTTATGGATACTCTGAGATTTTACTTTATCTAATTTTAAATCTAAATCCGACTTTTCGGATTGGACCAATTGAATAAAGTTTTTTTGAATTTTATGGGCTTCTGCATTTAACTCCCATTGATATTCTAACAACAATTGGTTGCTATGGTGTATTAAATACTTTTGCAAATAATTAAACTCATCTTTCAATCCTGCCACCATCTCTCGAGAATGATTCAAAACGGCATCAAAGCCTTGTCTTAACTGAGCGGAAAAGGTACCGATTTGAATGTATAAGAACTCTGCCGCTGCGGTAGGTGTAATGCACATTTTTCGACAAACCAAATCGGAAACTACCTCATCATGCTCGTGACCAATACCGGTGATGACTGGTATTTTACTCAAACAAATATGCTTACTCAATTCATAATCGTTGAAAACATTCAAATCCATCTTGCTCCCGCCACCCCGCAGTATCACAATGGCATCTACATCATAAGTTTGCGCTTCCTTCAACGCCTCTATCAATTCTTTTGCCGCCTTATCGCCTTGTACCGAAGTGGCAAATTCTTTGATGGTGAAATTGGTATAAATAGCATTCGATTCCAACTTACTCCTAAAATCGCGGTGACCTGCAGTGCCCGGAGAACCAATTAAAGCAATTCTTTTGGCAATGACCGGTAAATACAAGGCTTTTTGCAAGTCGAATAAACCTTCGGTTTTCAAACGTTCAATGGTCGCTTGTTTTCTGCGTTCCACCTCGCCATAAGAATACGCTGGGTCGACATCCACCACATTTAATTTTAGACCGTATACCTTGTGAAACTCAATGCGCATAGAAAATAAAACCTTATTTCCAGGCTTTAAAATTTCAGCAACATCATTCCCTATATTCGCCCTTATATTTTTATAAGTCCCCGCCCAAATGGTAGCCGTCATTAATGCCGAAGTTCGATTATCGACCGTATCTACTAACTCCAAATAATGGTGTCCGTTTTTTTCGTTCGCCTTTGCAATTTCGGCTACCACCCAATAATTCACTGAACCAAAATGCTTTAAAACAAAGTTTTCTAGCGAGGTGGTCAGCTGCGTTAGGGTAAATATTTTTTTTTCAGTTGCGATAAGGTGAAATTAATGAATTTGATTGATTTTAAGAGGAGATTGAATGGTGATTTTGTCAACAATTCGCCCCATACGAATAACAGTTGTTGGGGTGTGACTTTGTGTTACCTGAAGTATACTTTTGCACAACTAGAATCAGCTTGCACCTGAAATACAATTGCCCCTATTTAACGATTTCTACCCCTCGCTTATGAATAGAAAGCATCAGCATAAGTGACAAGAGGCTACAGCACAAAAAACCAAGAAAAACTGGCAAGGCAGAAGTAGTAATAAAAGAACCGATAAAAATGGCGATTGGCACAGACATTAAGGTGGACATAAAACCATTAATTGCTGCTCCTACCCCCGCAATGTGACCGATTGGCTCCATGGCTAAGGATCTTACGTTTCCAAAAATAAAACCTAAAGCCAAAAATTGAATGGCGAAAAACACCATAATCACCCATAAGTTGGGGTTGATGCCATTAAAGAAAAGTAAGGAATAAGTAGCAGATGACAAACTGAACAACACTAAAAAGTAAGTTGCCAATTTTTTCATACCAAAACGCAATACCAAGGAACTGTTTAAAAAACTGGCCACACCCATTGAAAATGCCAAAGCGCCAAACACGTAGCCAAAACCGTTGGTTAGTCCATATTGGTCTTGAAAAATTTGTTTAGATGCGCTTAAATACACAAAAAAAGCTCCTCCCATTAATCCTGAAATGAGTGTGTAAATCACCGTATTTTTGATGCCAAAAAATGTACGCGCTCCTTGCATAAAAAGTGACCTAGAAAACCGTTTTTTATCTTCCTTTTTTAAGGTCTCCTCTTGCCTTAAAGAAAACCAAAGCATCACCAATAAAATAAAAACAATTTGAAAGCCAAAGATGTATTCCCAAGTGTAATAATCTAAAATAAACTGGCCGATTAAGGGAGCCAACATGGGTACAATGATGAAAATACCTGTAATAAAAGACATGATGCGCGCCATGTTATTGCCACTGTAGGAATCCCGAATAATAGAGACACTAATGCTTCGTGGAGCCGACAGTCCCATGCCTTGTAAAACACGTCCAATTAACATGACGGCTAAAGAGTCTGCCCAAACACAAATTAAACTGGCTATAATAAAAGTGAAAGCACCTGCATAAACCATGGGTTTACGACCGAAACTATCGGATAGGGTGCCAAAAAACAATTGGCCCACACCCAGCCCGACTAGAATCATGGTGACAATTAATTGTAAATCGTTTGGCTCGGTAACATTTAAGCTGGCACCTATCCCATTTAACCCAGGTAAAACAGCATCAATTGCCAATGCTGCATTCGCCATCAAAAAGGCCATTAATGCAATAAATTCTAGTTCTGACTTTTGCTTTGCCCCCATGATAATAATAACAATTGGTATTTAAACCGCAAAGTTAATGTTACCCTTGAGTTAAATTAGAATAATAGCCCTTTCTTATTGCCTTTTCTTAACTATTTTTAGCTTTTATGCTACGCCTATTTTTGACAAAAAAAGGCAGAAGTAACGTACTTCTGCCTTTTAAATATTTGTATAATTATGCTTCAATCCCCAATAACTCCTTATCAATGATCTCTTTCAATTGTGGTTTTTGCAATGCCCCAGCCTGCATCATTGGTTGTTTTCCTATCGGAATAAATAGCATACTTGGAATGCTTCTGATTTGAAAAGCAGCAGATAATTCTTCTTCAGCTTCGGTATCTACTTTATAGATCACTAATTTATCGCCATATTCAGCGGCTAATTCTTCTAAAATAGGGGCCACCATTTTACAGGGTCCACACCAATCGGCATAAAAATCAATTAATGCTGGCACTTCTCCTTTAAATTTCCATTCTTTTTCTGTGGTATAATCGAAAACATCCTTTTTGAACATTTCTGTAGTGAGTTGTATCGTTTTCATGTTTGTTTATTTTAATACAAAAGTAACTACTTTTCCTGCACTTTACCGTAACATAGGTTACTTAAGGATGTCCTTAAAAATAGCAGGTGAAAAACACAAAATACTTTGTAATGTATTTGAGGAGATCAACCTTTTTTCTAAAAAAACTACTGGCGCAGCAAAAATTTTAATCGGCAAGAAAAACTTTAGTGGTTTAACTTTAATTACTAAAAAAAAACGTAATTATTTACTGCAACTTTTCACCCTGACTACAAATCGTTTAAATCATTCCTGTTTCTTTTCTGTAGGAATGATAAGGCCTTTGTCTAAAATTGGTCTTATTATTGTAAGCTGTGCCAAGTATAGCATAGAGACTACTAATTACCTGTTGCGTTTTTTTACCAAAACCCAACCCATTACAAGTCGCTGTTTATTTAGTATTTAATACTTAATTAAAAGAATTATTAATGAATCGATTTCTATTTATGAATTTGCATTTAACACAAATTGTTAAAAAATTCTTTCTGAAAATCTTATTGGTCCCAGTAATTTTAGGCAGCCACTTTTTTGGCCATAGTCAATGTACCACCGCTATTACTTCGAGCAATGGTTATACCGTTCACATAGAAATTGAATTGACTTCTATAATAGCACCTAATTCTTGTCAATGGGGGTATAACTATAATGTTGCTTTTGATTACAACATCAGTTTTAGCGGCAGCAATATCCCTTCTAGTTTAAGCACATTGCAAGGATATATAGCTTGTAATAGCGCCAATACATTTTATAACTTACCCAACAGTGGTGGTACTGGCACTTCGGCAAGTACAGGAAACCAATACAACAATGCCAGTGATTGTGCCTCAGCTACCCCGGAATCTTTAAACTGCAGTGTGGTGGAATTGCAAATTTCAGGACCAGGAATTAATTACCAAACGGTGACCATGAACTGTACCACCTTACCCGTAGAATTATTACATTTTAATGCCATGCAAAAAGCAGATGAAGTGGCACTTGATTGGGAAACGGCAAGCGAAATAAATAACAGTCATTTTAATGTAGAACATTCTTTAGACGGAAAAAATTGGGAACAAATTGGTAAAATAAATGGAACGGGCAACTCTTCTTTACCCATTGACTATAACTTTAACCACCAATCGCCAGTAGAAGGCATATCGTACTACCGCTTACAACAAGTGGATTTTGATGGTAAATATGAATATTTACCTGTTAAAAGTGTTGACTTTACATTCCTTACTGAAAGCACAACACTAGTTGCTTACCCCAATCCAACCGCAAGGAATACTATTTTTTTAGCAGGAGCTGCCGAGGAACTGCAAGACATCATGGTGTTCAGCATATCCAATCAAAATATTAGCAAACAAATACAGATTCAAAAAGTAAAAGATCAGGAATACAAGTTCGACTTGACCCAAATTAGCAGTGGCATTTACTTTATTAAAACCAAATCAAAAACGGTGAAGTTTGTAAAGCTGTAAAAATTACTTCGTATTAAAACTTTTACGGAATACCTCAGATTAACTAAAGGATAGTAGATTGCACTGCCACTCCAAAGTAGGCACGCCTTCCATTTTACGGACTATTGAATGGCAAAACGGTATCAATCAATCCTAGTTCCAATAAAAAAAATTTGAGGGATTTTTGAAAACCAGTCTACAGTAAAAACTATGTGTTGGACTTACTCCCCTTTACCCAAAACAGCATCAATATGCCACACCAAACGTTGAAATGTACCACGGTCAATCGATTTTTGTCCGGACAGCATGGCGGTAAAAAATACAGGGGTTCCATTTAATGCGCCAGCTTGCACCATTTTTTCGGTCCCTAAGGTTTGGTCGAATTCATATTTGTAATCCATCCAAACACCCACTTCTCTGCCATCCACCAATTGCTTACTATTGCCACTCATTAATTCCCTTGCCAAGGTGTTCGACACCACAATCACTTTTGGTTTTAATGCCGTAATTATTTCATTGGCTACTGCCAATTGCTCCAAAATAAAATCCTGACCGCGTTTGGCCTTCAATAAATGATTTTCTATGTAAGGTTGTTGCGTTTCACGCAAGACCAACAAGTCCAATTGCGTCCAGGTAATTTCACGCTGATAACTTGCCTTCAAATCTTCTTCTATTTTATAAAAGGGACGAAAATAACCAGGCCCATTTTTTGGTTTCGCATAAGCTTGACGCACCTGCGGACGGTCGGGTTGAAAAGATGGGTTAATACCAATAAACAAGACATCCGGATTATTTATTTCTGCATCAAACTGAAACTCAAACCCTCTATTTAACAAAGGAGTATCCTCCACTTTTGTCGGTCCGTTAATGGGCGTTGTACTGTACTTATCCCAAATTTTCTGGTATTGTTCTACTAATTCGCTTGCTTGCATATTTTCTAAAACTGGTGGTGGTGGTGATGATAATTTTGGCAAAGTTATTTTAATCTTTTGGTAAATCTACTTTTATTGGCAGGAAAGGCGTTGTTTTTTTTATTTGAGCCGCTCGGCCTTCGAGTCCCGAGCTACGCTCGCCTCAGGCACCCGCTAGCTTTGGAGTACTACTAGGCTATTCAATGGCCTCGAAGGGCAGGCACCCGCTAATATTATAATCAACCGATTGTGTATATGGCCCCCCTAAGGTGTCGGTGGGGGCTGCGCCCTGAGGATTTTATAAACGATAGTTTATAAAATGGTCCCGATAGCTATCGGGACGAAGGGCAGGCGCCCGCTAATATTATAATCAACCGATTGTGTGTATTTGGCATCCCTAAGATGTCGGGGGGCTGCGCCCTGAGGATTTTATAAACGGTAGTTTATGAAATGGTCCCGATAGCTATCGGGACGAAGGGCAGGCACCCGCTAATATCATGATCAACCGATTTGTGTGTATTTGGCATCCCTAAGGTGTTGGGGAGTACTGCGAAAAAGTAGCGGGTATTTCAATAAAAAAACATTATATTCGTCGTATACAGCTCAAATACACCGCTATGAAAATCATCCTCTTACTCCTTTTTATCCTATCGATTAATTACAGCTATTCGCAAGACTATATCCTCAAAAAAAATGGCAATAAAATAAAAGTAAAAATTGTAGAGATACAGACGGAGAAAATAAAATTCCTGCGGTACTCCGATTTGGATGGGCCCACTTATAGTATCAAAAAAGAAAAAGTTGCTAAGATTATTTATGAAAATAAAGAAGTCGTTGACATTATTGTTCCGCCAGTAGTGCCCCCAGTAACCAACAAAACAGAAACGGTTGACTTGGACAGTAACCGAATAAAATACTTAACCGTGCACAAGGGGAATTATTATGAAGGTGGTATAGCCATTAGCAAAAAGGAGTTTTTAAAAATCCTTTCCACCAATCCATACGCCAGTAACGAACTACAAAGGCGCAGGAATTTAATTACCGGTGCAATTACTTGTATTTTCGTCGGTACGGCAACGGGAGTGTTGGGCGTATTAAATGGCCCTTACTATCTCGTCCAAACAGGCAGCAGCTTAATCACCACCGGCATCATTGTCGGGCTTTTTGCCCCTACCCGCTTCTGGAAAGCAGTAGAGGAATATAACCGTGGGTTAGATAGGGAGCGAGTTTAAATAATGCGCTTGGCCTTCGAGTCCCGAGCTACGCTCGCCTCAGGCGCCCGCTAGCTTTGGAGGACAGGCACCCGCTCACTTTGTAGTAGTACTACACCAATGCAAGTACTTCAACAGCAATTGGGCATAGTTTTCTTGTGCTGTTTATGATGAAGATGATGGACCTAGGTGGTAAATGTAGGGAAAATTGGAGCTCAATGTAGGTTGCTTGGCGAATATGGGATTTGGGTTGTTTAATTGAGGGAGGTGCTGTTTGATGTAGGTGGCTTTATCTATAGATGCCGAAGTAGATGTTTTAATAAACTTAAATTCAAAGCTTCGATCAATCAAATTACAAACTTATATTTTTGAAGATTCAGTAATAATACTACCAGTGTATTTATGCCAAAATTTCTGTTACTAAACTATTACTCATTTATGCTCTTGTTTTTTTGACTACCTAGCCCCACTTTCCGTTGTATCTTATTTTTGACTGTATAGGTCTAAGCTGCGAAAAAGGGCGCATTTGGATTAGGGGATATGGTGGGTTTACAACAATATTATTGAGAAGCAGAACTCTAAAAACAACAGTTTCTAACCCACACTTTAAAGGGTGCCAAAAGTCATTTTTTTTACTCAGATTTGCAGTATGAAAACTAATCATTCTCAGGAAGTTAATTTTGATTTCATTGCTACTAGATTAAAAGAGTTTAGGGTTAAAAAAGGATATTCCAATTATGAACATTTAGCCTATGAAATTGGTATTTCTAGATCACAGTATGGCCGCTATGAAAAAGGAGCAAATATGAAACTCAGCACTCTTTTTAAAATACTAGAATTCCTAGAAGTTAGTGTGGAAGAGTTTTTTAAAGGAATAGATGAATATAATTCTTAAAAACCTCAGAACTATAGTTCAACCAAAGATATCAAAATACCTTAAACAATTAAAAGAATGAACACAAGTCATCCGTTAGCAAAAGAACTTCAAAAACTTAGTGAATCCTCTAGGCATGCGATAGCAGATGGGAACTCTATAGAACTAGATGAGTTTAGTGAATATTTACACATTAAAAGAGATGTAGAGAAGGAGCTTATTAGTAAAATAAAAAAAGGATTAGAACATTCCGAAGCTCAATTAGTATTAGTCTGTGGAAATGTAGGTGATGGGAAATCACATATACTTTCCTATCTAAATAAAGAGTTAAAGGATGAGTTAAATGAATTTACGATTCATAATGATGCTACTGAATCTTTTAACCCAAATGAGAATTCAAATGAAACGTTAAATAGAGTGTTAAATGGGTTCAGAGATGATAATATAAACGAGTCTTTTGATAAAATCATATTAGCTATAAACTTAGGTACTCTGAGTAATTTTTTAGAAGAATATGGTGAAGATTACGGAAAACTTAAAGCATATATTGATCAGAATAAAATATTAGATTCTGATATTATTGAAACAGATAGTCTATTGAGTAATTCGTTCTTTCATCATGTTAACTTTACGGATTATCATATGTATTCCTTGACATCTGAAGGGCCTAAATCTAAAATAATATCAACTTTACTTGAACGAATTATTGCTGACAATCCAAAAAATTTAATTTTTAAAGCGTATAAAAATATAAAAAAGGAAGATTGGAGCATTAATTGTCCAATTCGATACAATTTTGAGTTTTTAATGAATGCTGAAAATGGAGAAGCATTAATGAATCTAATTGTACAAGCAATAGTTAAGAATAAGGAGATTGTTTCTGTTCGTTCATTATTGAACTTCTTTTTCGATTTGATTGTTCCTATTGGTTTAAAATGGGATGATTTATTTTCATATAAAGAACAGATAAATAGTATAAATGAAGATGAGTATTTGTCATACTTAGCTCCAAATTATTTGTTTGAACACCCAGAGCTTTCCAAATTGTTTTTAACTATAGAGAAGCTTGACCCTTGTAAATATAGGTACGTAGGTTTGGATGCTAGTTTAATTAAGCTAATCAATGCTGAAAAACCTAGCAGTGTTTTCACTGAATGTATTGGAGAGGAAAGAATAAAGGGACTTGAAAATAGAATAGACTTAGGAATAGAGGAAGATAAAAAGAAATTAAAACCAGAAGTCTTAACTAAGCTTTTTATGAGGCTCAATTTCTTTAGTAATAGAAAACAAATCGCAAAATTAAGTGATCCATTCTTCGAAGAATTTGTGACAGATCTTTATCATTTTAATAATAGTAAGATGTCGGTGATTAAAAGCACATATAATTTAGTTGAAGAAGCTGCTAGGAAATGGTATGGAGACCCTAAAAAGAATAAAAAAGTCATATTGAATTTAGTAAAGAATCAATCTAAATATAGAGTTCTAAAAGACTTTAAAGTGAAACCAAAACCTAATGTTCATGAAGAGAGAAACCTTCCAGTTCTAACAAAATTTACTGAAACTTTTAGCTTATATTTTGAGTTGGAAGAAAATCGTGAGATTATAAAAGTAAATATTGATTTTGGTCTATATGATATATTAAAAAAAATATTGAAAGGTTATCGACCTAATAAAAAAGATAACAATAATCATATTTCATTTATCAATTTTATTAATAAGCTTGTTAAGCAAAATAATAATGCAGAGGCGTTAGAAATTGATGAAGTTAATATTGGAAAGGCTTCAGATTATGAATTAGTAATAGATCACTTTGGAGAGTATAAATTTAGAGCTATATGAGTAGAATAGAATTATTAAGAGAAGGAGTAAATAGCCTTGAAGACGTATATATAAAAAAAGATGGTGGATTTAAAGGTCATAAGACAGGTTCTAGGATTAAATTAATGCCTTTCGTAACGAATTACACGGATGCTTGTAGTTCTGACTTTAGATCTTTTCAAGGAGTGGTGGGTGAATGCTTTAGAATTTCTTCTAATAATAGCTTTGATAAAAAGTTTAATACCGATAAGGAAACATCCTTTAAAAAGAAATTAAGAAATTCAATTATAGAAAAAGCATTAGATAAAGTAGAGACTGAGAATAAAGAAGAATTGAAAGATATTATTATAAAATTATTTTTCGAGGATGATGCTGGTTTAATCAAGTTTAATAATCAGGTTTTACCGTTCATGAATTTTACTTTTGAACATCCACAATTAAATGAAACAGCACGATTCTTTTACGATATATTTCTAAATGAAGAGGAAATAGACTTGAATGAATTAACATCAAGTAATAATGGAAATTTACTTTATAAACTAATTATTGAATGTTTGCCAGAACTTCATTCAATTAAATCGACTAAAACAGATATTATTTATCAGAATATATTTCCAGAAATAAAGGATATGTTTTTGGAAGATTTTAAATTTTTATCCTCAAATGAAGAAACATTTTTAAAACATATTGAAGATTTATTTAAATACTATTATTTTCTTTACTTCACTCAGTTTACTCAAAGACTATGCTCATTTGGAGATAATTCAAAATTTTCGCCAGTATATTTTTCCATGGATTGGGAAACCTTATCTGAATCAAGAAAAGCTTTTCAATTTGGCTGGAAAAAACTCTCGTATAATTTACTAGGGTTATTTGAACATGCAAACACTCTCGAATTATTAAACTACATTACTATAGATGGCAATCAACTCGGAGATTATGTTTCTATCAGAGAGAAATATGATCAGCTATCAGTTCCTGAAAAAAATGAGTTTATTGATAAAGTTAAAGAGGTCTCTTTATTTTATACAAGTCATATTACGGTTTTTGATACAGGTGCTAATTGGGAACAATGTGAAATAGAACTTGGTCAATATCTAGAAAGAACGGCAGATAAACAAAGAGATGAACTTAATATTGAAATTATTTCCTTGAATAAAAGGTTAAAATATCAATTTGATAATTCTCCAAGGAAAAGCGCAAGGGATAAATATGATAGATGGTTATTTTTATTTTGTAAATCAAACTATACTAAAACAAGAGGTAGATTAGGTTCTACTACTGTATTGAATCAAGAGTTGTTACTGTTTTTAACAAAGTTATGTGTAGGGGGTGAAGACAAAATTAGGTTAAATCTTCTTTGGGAAAGACTTGAGAAGAGAGGGATTGTTTTTGATGAGATTACCAAAACAGAAATAATTAAACTATTTGAGAGAATTAATTTACTAGAGAAAAAAAGTGATAGCGGAGATGCACAATATGTCAAAACAATTATATAAATATATATCAACTTTATTAGTTGATTATTTTAAGAGCCAAATGCTATTTTCTGGAGAAAGATTTAATCTTTATTTGGAGAATGAAGAGCACGTAAAAGGATTATATCAAGAACTGAGTGAAACTTGGATTTCTTCTGAAGAATTTATCTACAAACATCCAGAGGGGGATGGTACAGAATACAAAACGTACTATTTGAAACTGGGGGAGATAAAGCTAATAATTGCTTCAAGTGAAAATGCTTCTGAAGATTACTTTACTATGCTTAGAAATCAAGTAGCAGAGCAAAAGGGGGTTTTTGAAAACACTGCAATTTTAATTTTGTTTAGTGGAAAATTAGATAGTTTGATAGGAGGAAGTGGGAGTTTGATAAAAGAAGGTATGCCTCTTCATTATAAGGCTTTTAAACAAAAGTTACTTCATGATATTGAGAGTTTAAGTGAATTAAAAAAGTTTGAAAAAATCACATTAAAAGAAGTTTTAGAACAAAAAACAAAAAGTGTTGTAGAGGATAATAATTCAATTTTTGATTACGAACAAATAATTACAACCTTAGTCAATAAAAAGATTAGGACGGAAGATTATCAGAATCTAGGCTTGTTTAAAAATCAAGAGTTGTCTTCTCTTTCGGAAACAAAAAATATCAAACATGCACTTAAAGATAATTTTGAACTTTTTGAAAGGTTAGAGAATATTCATTTACATGGAAACCCAGAGGTTGATCTAGAAAAATTAGTTTCAGAAACAGGTAAACAAAAATTATCTAAAGAAGATTGGAATGAATATGATTTTTCCGAAATAGTAAAATGGAAAAGAGATAAGCAAGAAAGAAAAGCGCCCGTGTTTTTGGAGGTAATTGGGAGTAATATTTTTAATACTATATGGCCTAAGGCAGATGGAGATACAACTTCGGCTAAAAGAAATAATAGTATTGTAATTTTTAATCCAGATAATGAGTTTCCATTTGAGATTGAATTAAAATTTGATCAATCTACAAGGAAAGAGGGGATAAACTTAGTGAAAGGGAAAGAAAATTTAAGTGTGTCGAGTAGTGGACATAGTTTGAAAGTTGAAATATCAGCTTTAGAAAATAACGATCCAATTAGTGTAATACATTATAAAGATGATGCGACTAATAAAATTTACAAGTTTAAAATTCTAATACTGCCAGTTGTAGAAACTTTTCTTAAAAATTTTGATACTAATTTTACCATTAGTAATAATATTAAATATCCTCAACTTTTATTAAATGATTCAAATGAATTAATATTTAATTCTGGAATTGGATCTACTATTGAAGAGCAACTTGAAGTAAATAAGAATTATGAAATTGATCAGGAATCAGAATTTAAAATCAATATTGATTATGCATTAATATCTGATGATTTAACTCCATTTGAAGTAACTGTGAATGAAGTAACTATACCTGTTGCAATAAAAACTGAAAGTGAACCGCCAAAGCCAATTATTGGATTAGATGTATGGAAAGACAAAAGACAGTTTGAAGCAAATTTTAGATATACATATGAAGAAGATGTTTTTAAATTACAATTTAAAAATAATGAACGTACGGTTAGAAGTGAATTCAGGAAAAATTTATTGCTAGAAAAACAAATTATAGAGTCTGATTCTTTTTTCTGGACAGAAAAATCTGACAATGAATTAGGAGGTGGTAGTTTAGAGATAAGTGATGATTTAAAGAATTCTTTTAATGCTTTAAGAAACTTCTATAAAGAAAAGGATTATTTACCAAGTTTAGTTTTCTTAAAAGGGGAAGTAAAAAAGTTGGCTGAGGATTATATTGAAGTCTTTTTAAGGGAACTTCATTCGATAAAAGAGAATAAGCCGGTAAACAAAAGTGAAAGAGACTTAATCTGGCTAGGAGTAGTTAAAGAGCAATTTAATGAAGGATTAATTAAATACAGTCCTCTTCATCCTATAAATATTGTTTATCAATTATCTTTAAATGAGCAAATAGGTAAAGAAGAAGTATATAGTGCAATTTTAAAAAGATTAAACTCGGCTAATCTTATACCATTTATAGAAAATGACAAAAAAGTTTATATGCCTGTAGATTCTGATGATTCTCCAGAATGGACTTATTATACCGAATACTTGCAATCAGAAAAGTCTGTTCCGCAAAATTTCATTAAAAAGCTAATTACATCAAAGCTGGAAGGCTTTACACATAATTTTGACTTTCTATTTTCTCAATCTAATTACTCTCCTATAATTTTAAATGTTATAAATCTTGGAGATTGTAATGAAGTGTTACAAGGAATTTTCGAGTATTATAGAGTTTATTTAAATAAAAACACTACAAAACGTCCTGTTAACCTGCATCCAATAGAAATTAATATTTATGGGTCAGAAAATTTAGTAACCAAATTTGAAGAGTTAACCTACTATGATAAGGTCGAGGATGTAGAAGAAAAGCTGGATGTTAAACTTAAAACCCATAATTTCGAGAAAGAAGACTTGTTAAATGTTTTCTTGGAAAAAGTTAATTTTTATAGAAAACCATTTCCAAAATCCACTGAAGAGTATGAATACGCTCATATAACTTTTTATCAATTTGATAGAAATCAAATTGAACGGAATACTAATAAAGTTGACAATGTAAAGTCTGGTTTGTCAATGAATGGATTAATGTCAGATGTTTCTTCTAGTCCTATGAATGACACATACAGAACAGGATTTGGAACTGCAAGTATGCCAAATAATGAAACCAATTTATCCAAACTTGTTTGTTCATATAATGCTTTAGTAAATGTAGCAACAAGTGGTGAAAATTTTGAATTAGACAAAGCTATTTGCTCTACCATTAATTTCAGTATTAAAGAACATCTTGATAAATTATACATCAACTCTCAATGGGTAACTTATATTGATCCTAAAGTTGATTTAGATTTTTTCAAAGAGAAAGATGACTTAGTTATCATTCATTATAGCGATCAATATAATAATTCTAGTGGTTATGATGCTATAACGGTTTCAAACAAGACGGAGCAATATGCTAATATTGTTGGTGAATTTTTGACTAAGAATAAGGTCAATTTTGATACTAAAAAAGATACGTTAAGCGTTATTAATTTCTTTAATGCCATTAATGGAGATTGGTTATTGAAGCTTATTAGACAAGATAATCAATTCCCAAGAGAGAAAATCAGCATACTTTCTGGAATAAAAACGGCTTTAACATTTTTATATCATCCAAACATTATTTGGATTCCTGTTTCATTAGAAGAGATTTTAAGAATATCAGGTAGTGCTGGGTTAAAGATGTCTGAAGGATTGTTTTCTGCAAAAAATCTAGGGTCAAAAGAGTTCTCTTTTAGTGATGATTTGTTGATGATTGGACTTGAAAAAGTTGACGGTTCATTGCAAATGTATTTATATCCTGTTGAATTAAAAATAGGAGGGTCTAACTTAATTAAAAAGGGAATTGACCAGGGAAAGAGAACATCAGATTTATTAAGAAAACATATTGAATCAAATAACTTTCTAGGGGAGTTTTACAAGAACTTTTTCGGAAAATTAGCAATTACAAATGCAGAGAAAATGAACCTCTATAAAATATGGGGAAATCAGAAATGGGATACTGTTTTTAAGGAATATCGTAGTGACTTAATGAATAACAATTTCGATTTTTCAACTAATCTAGATTCTAGGTGTGGTGAATTTGGATTGATACATTTTGGAAATTCTACTATACAGAGAGAGTTAACGTTAAGTTCTGATCACTTAACAGCAAAATTGTTGGAAGAAGATGGATATAACTTTTTAGTAAAATCGATTGATGAATTAATAGAGTTATTTCATAATACCCAAACTGGAATTGATAAAGATAGTTTACTAAGTAACAAAGAAGTTCAATTACCAATAGAGAAGACTGTAATTGATACTCCTAAATTATCACCAGAAGTAATTGAAGTAGTAGATGATTTTCAACCAGAATTACCTGAACAAGAAATTGAAACTCAATCAGTATCTTCAAATAAAGGAATTGAAATTTTATTTGGGTCTAAAATTAAAGATGGGAGTGAGGTGATTTGGGAGCCAAATAATACCGATAAAGTAATGCATACTAATACTGGTATTATTGGAACTATGGGTACTGGCAAGACTCAATTTACTAAGTCTTTGATAGCACAATTGATTAGTAAAGAGAATGATAATATTGGAGAAGATAAACTAGGAGTACTTATTTTTGATTATAAAGGAGATTACATAAAAGATGATTTTATAGAAGCGACCTCTGCTAAGGTATTTAAGCCATATCACTTACCATATAATCCATTGGCTTTAGATGCTACAGAAACCTCTAAACCTATGCTTCCCTTGCATACAGCAAATGATATTAAAGAAACAATATCAAATGCATTTAATTTAGGAAATGTTCAAAAGCAAAAATTAAGGGATGCAATCATTGAGGCTTATGAATCTAAAGGTATTTTTAAGTCTAAACCGAATACTTGGAAATTAGCACCTCCAACTATAGAGGATGTTTGTGATATTTATATGTCGGATGAAAATGTTGCTCAAGATAGTTTGTACGCAGCTATATCTAATCTACAAGATTTTGAAGTATTCGAGCCAGACTCTTTAAAAACTAAGTCTTTGTATGACTTAGTTGAAGGAGTAACGGTTATTAATCTTTCTGGATATGACGAGTCTATTCAAAATTTAATTGTAGCTATTACACTGGATGCATTTTATACGCAAATGCAAACCCATGGACACAGTATAATTGAAGGAAATAAAAGACAAATTAAAAAAATGATTCTGGTAGATGAAGCAGATAACTTTTTAAGTAAAAACTTCAACTCCATTAAGAAAATTTTAAAAGAAGGAAGAGAATTTGGAGTAGGAACAATATTATCAACTCAATTCTTGAATCACTTCTCTACTAGCGAAAATGATTATTCAAATTATATTTTAACTTGGATTATTCATAGAGTAAATGAAATTAAAACAAAAGAAGTTGAATCTCTTTTCTCTATCGAATCTAAAGACAAGAGAGATAGCTTAATGAGAACAATTAAAGGATTAGACAAACATCAAAGCATTGTAAACCTAGCAGGTTCAGAACCTCTGCTAGTTAAGGATAAGGCTTTTTGGGAGTTGATTAAATAATAATAATTTTTAATAAAAGAACTAAAATGTCTTCAAAAACAAATAATATAGAAGAAATTGAGAAAAAATTAAAAAATGGTATTTTTAATTTAATTCAAGAAAGAAATGATTTTTTACTACCGCAAGTACTTGATTTCGTTCAAGTAAAAGAATGGATGAACATTCAGCCAGAATATCAGAGAAGAAGAGTATGGGACATTAAAAGAAAGTCTCAATTTATTGAATCTTTATTAATGAATGTCCCAATTCCACCAATTTTTCTATTGGAATGGGAATATGGGAGATACGAAGTTATGGATGGTCAACAGAGGTTAGATGCGATTATTTCTTTTTATTCAAATGAGTTTAAGTTGACTGGAATGAAATATTGGACAGAACTAAATGGATTAAGTTATAATCAATTTTTGCCTTTGGTTAGAAGAGCCTTAGATAGAAGGAGAATTAGTGCAACTACTATTATGACTGAAAGTGTAGTAGATGATGATGATAAATTAGATCTTCGAAGACTTGTATTTGAACGATTGAATACAGGTGGAATGAAATTAAATTCACAAGAGATTCGAAATTGTATTTATTCAGGTCAGTTTAATGACCTAATAGTAGATTTATCTGGAAATGAGATTTTTACTAAAGCATGGAATATTCCATCTCATTCAGATAATATTAGTGAAGGGAAAATTACCGATAAACTTTCTAATAATACATTATTCAGAAGAATGGGCGACTGTGAGATAGTTTTAAGGTTTTACGCTCTATTTGAATCCAAACACCTTAAAGGTAGCTTAAAAACCATGATGGATGGCGCAATGAATCGAAGATTAGACATTACAGATGATGAAATTAAAGTTTTGCGAGAATCATTCATTAATTCCTTAGAATTAGCAAATGAAGTATTTGGAGAAAAAATGTTTCAAATAACAGATTCAACAACTGGAAAATCAACTCAATCTATTAATTTTTATGATGCTATTTCCGTGATTTTTCATGATCTTCGTTCTAAATCTGCTGAAATATTAGAAAAAAAAGAAGAAATATTTGAATTAGTTCAGAATTTGATAGCTGTTCCCGAAAATTACGAAAACCTAGTTAATAGGAGAGGTAGTTCTACCGAAATTTCGGTAATGAAAGCATTCTTTAAAAACGCAATAATCAATCTACTAGATTAATGGCTTCAATTGATACAATTAAGATTAACTTTCACTCCGTAATATCTGAGATTAAAGGCTGTGTTGATTATTACTCAAATAAAGGAGAAGTAACAAATGCAATAAAATCAAGTTTAAGAAATGATGAAGGAGTTCGCTATCACAAAAGTGTTATAGAGGATAAATTCATTAAGGTTAAATTCAGTTCAGATATATATTACAACTCCTTTTTCGTATTGCTGTGTGCTTCTTATGAGAATTTTTTAACGGAAACATTAAAGGAATCTTTGAATAGATTGAGTGTGTGCAAGAATAAATCACTAATTCCTGAGAAATTAAAACGAATGAATACAAAGTTTTCAGGTTCGTTACTTACTACACTAGATAAGAAACCTTCTCATTTAAAAATTGATTATAACGAAATTATAGAAAATCTTAATAAGGGAATTGATGGAAAAGGAGAATATCAGTTCAATAAAGAAATCGTGTTTTATGTTAAAGGTATATTGAAATTAGAAAGCTTTATCGATTTTTTAGATAAATTCGATCTTGAATTAAAAATAGATAAATTTGCTAACACAGAAGAGTTTAAATCATATTTTAAAGAAAGGAATAGGGAGTCTGAGCGTGTTTTAGAAATTGAAAATAAACATAATTCCATTTTTAGAATAAGAAATAATATTGCTCACAATGGTCGTAGTGCAGATGTAACTAAAGAAAAACTTATTGAAGTTCTTAATTTTCTGGAGGCATTTACAAATGGTCTTTCAAATTTAATTGACAACAGTATTAAACTCAAGTATTCCGAATAAAATCAAAAATATTATTCCAAATTCTCCACTTCTGAAAAAAGCTTTCCTCTAGTTGTACTTTCTATTCCTTTAAATTCTAACCACAAAGCAAGCCAATTAAAAGGGTCGAATATATCGTGCTCTACTTCGCCTCCAAATAAATAACAATGATGTTTAATAGTTTGTAAATTTTCATGAACGTTAATTCCTTTTTCAATTAGGTTAATTAGAATAGCTATTTTTAAAAAGGAATAAGGATATGAATATGTTATTTCCTCATCTTTCTTAATTATCATTAATAGTTCATTAGCCCAATTCTCTATTAATTCTAAGTTGCTTGAAAAACTGAAGAGTTGAATTATATTCCAGAGCTTATAATTCTGGTTATTATTTAGTCCTGCATTTAAATGGTATTGCTCAAGATTTGGATTAGTATTTAAAGTAAATTCAATTTCATTTTTAATGTCATACAATCCATTTTTAATTATTTTTTTGTCAATAAAACTGTAGTCTAAATTGTAATTATTTACTCTTAATCTTCCTATCTCAGCAAGAGAATTTCCAATATATTCTTTTTGACCTGTATTTATAAAACCTATTAAACTTTCCTTATAGCATTCAAGAGATAATTCAATGTCTTGTTTACCAGAATAACAATTGCCTATATGGTATAAGCAAGAGTATTGATTTGAATAATCTTTAATATCATAATATATATTTGAAGCAATCTTATAATATTCAAGAGCCTTTTCATAATCCCTGAAGCAATTCTCATAAACTCTGCCTATTTCAGAATTAAACATAGCGGTATTAGAATTTTTAAAATCTATTTCTTTTGACTTTGATAATATTTCTAATCCGTTATTAAATAAAGATATTGCTTTTTCTGGCTGACGCTCTTTGATTAATTCTCCTTCAATTAAATATAAATGAACAGATTTTTCAGTATCCTTTAATTGTGAGTTGCAAAATTTCATCTGTTCTAAAATCTTCTCAGCATTTTTAAAGTCATTATTTCTATAATAAAGTTGAGCAACCATAGTTAAATCATCAATAGCCATATCATACTGTCCAAGTTTCATATGAGCTTTAGCACCTTCTTTATTAATTTTTATGCCATATTGAATATATCCTCGGGTAAATAAATACTTATATAATGCACTTGCAAATCCCGTAATAATAGTCAAATAATCTTTTTCATTAGAATGTTTTAGACAATCTTTACAATAAGCAGAATGTACAGATCTTTTAATTGCATTTATATAGTTGGGCAGCTCGACCTCATACCTCCATATAGTATCTTCCCAACTTTCTGTTTGAACATTTTGATGAAAAATAACAAGTGCTTCTATCATTAAATTATTGAATGCCTCAATTTTTAATTGATGCCAAATCTTTAATGATTTTGACATTGCTTCAGATATTACAAATTGTTTAATTGGGTTAAGTAGTGTTATTCTGACTTGGTTAGAAGGATCACATTCTTTGTCTATTAAATTAAATTGATTTAATCTTGCAATAATAAAGTCAATATCATCAATAAATACATCATCTGTTAGTTTGTTTTTATTGAATATCTCAAGAGTAATTTCCTTACAGCCGATTGGGAAATTTGTTAGTAATGCTAAAACCAGCTGCTCAGACAAATTAAGGGCTTCATAACATAGTTTTAAAGAATAATTTAGAGAAGTTTTAGAGTTTTGCTCTTTTCTTAATGGAGAACTAATGAATTTAACTCCTTTTTCTTTCAGCTTATCTTTTACTTTGTTAGAGCTTTTATAAAATGAAATTAAGCCTACTAATAATTTTATGGTCAGAACATGGCCATTTGAAAATTTTGAGACCCAATTTAAATCTGTGATATTATAATCAGGTAAAGCATTTTTTAAAAGTAAATTTGACTCACTTTCAGACAATCCATTTAATTTTATTGTTTTGACTTTAAATGTTAAAGCGTCTAAATTAATTTGAGAAGTAACAATAAACTTAACGTTAGTGGTGTAGCGATTTAAATTTTCTAAAAAAGTTAATGTTTTATCTCCATCCGTTTTTAAAAGTCTTTCTAGTCCATCTAAAACAAGAATTAAATCAGTTCCATCTAAAACATTAATTAAATCTGAGATTGAACGTACTTTAAACTCAGTTAATATTTCAATTATTAAATCTTGAATTGAGCTAAATTTTTCGGTTTCAAACCATTTTACTTGTTGTTCGAATCCTTTTAATGATTTTATCAATAACTCAGTTTTACCAATTCCTCCAATACCAGAAATAACAATAAATTTCTCTTCCTTAATTGCAAAATGAATTTCATTTATATAATCTTCTCTACCGATAAAGCTTAATTCAGGATTAGGAACTTTATGCAAAGAATAAATAGATAAATCTTCTTCAGATAATAGATTTCTTTTTAATTTATCTGTTAGCCCTTTTTTGATTATAAGAATTTCTTCTCTTGGAATAATTCCATCATCATATTTAATATGGCAATCAGTACATAGTCTTATTAAGTTGTGATGAAAATGTGAAAATGAATCTGACCAAGGAATAATATGAGCATCATCCATACGGTGGCCAGAGGTACATCTAGCACATTGACCATTTGACTCTACTTTAAGGAATTCTTTAATGAATTTTGGTATTGCAGGTCTTTTTTCTTTAGGGTCTTTCACCCATTTTTCTTGTAAAAAATTTTCAAACTCATCTAAATCAAATTCTTTAAATTTAATTTCTCGTTTACCTGCAAAAACTTTTAACTTATGATCTCTGACTCCTGTTTTAACATAAGAATATAAAAGCTCTTTTGTTATACCAAGTTTTAATGCAGCTTGGTTTTCGTTAAGGAGTTTATCTTCAGTAATCATTATCTGTTTATCTTCTCAACCAAAAAATCAAAACCATCCACATTAGGTCTGTCTTCTAATTCAGAGTCTATAAGTTGTAATCCGTGATCAAGATGAAGTTTGATGTATTTAGGAATGTCTTTATCTGTTTTATATAAATTGTAGTGAGTACAAATCATTCCAACATAAGTATTGCTATTATCTCCAAACAAAACAGACTTAGAGTATTCCTTTCCGCTTGAGTTTAAAACATCATTTATGTCTAATTTTATATCTTTTGACAAAGAATAAGTAAACGCTATTCTAGCAATTACATTTTCTGCACCCAAACTTAATCTATGTGTTAGTTTAGAGACAACTTCTTTATTTTCTTTACTAGTTCTAATTTGTGAAAACATAATTTTGCTCGTTAAATTTTGTAAATAGATTATCAATTTTGCATTTAACTACTGAAGAGCCTTTCGAGTCATTTTGAATTAAATATACCCCGTTTAAATTAGGTTTTAGTTGCTCATATTCTTTTTGAGAGAGTTCTTTCTCTAAAAGAGGGAAAAGGACTACTTGTTCAGAAATAGTAGGGTAGAACTGTTCAATTACATTACTAGAATGACTTTTGTCAAATTTTTGTAATGGACTATCAATAAAAACAGGGAAATTAATACCTGATTCATCTACCAAAGCTTTCAGTAGGGCAGTGGCATACAATTGCTGTTCTCCTTTTGAAAGTAAATCTTTATCAATTACATTGTTTTGTTTGTCAATTAAATCAATATCCATCACATCATCTTCAATTCTAACATTAACATCAGATATGAAGTTATTTTTATGCATCAGTTTTTTTAATCCTAGCATAACTGACTTTTGTAAAGAATACTTTTTCTCTTCTTTTATTCTAGCAGTAAGGACATTCAATTTCTCAAGAGCAAGTGTTGTAACTTCATATTTCTGTTTATCAAGAGCAACTAAATTGTAGTTCTTCTCATATTCAGATAATACTTTTTTGTTGGAATCCTTTTGAGTTTTCCAAGTTGAAACTTCCTCCAACAATGTTCCTTTTTCTATATTAAGAGCATCAGCTTTGTTTGATAAAGTTTCTTTTTCTTCTCTCAATTTTTGAGCTAAAGGATTATTTTTTCTAGCTTCAGATTGTTTTATTTTATTTGAAACTCTTGTTAATGCTTGTCTTGTGTCTCTTTCGTTTTTAATAATTATCTTAAACTGACTATCAAAAGAATCTTTAATGTAATTGAATGTAGCTATAATAGATCTAGACTCTTCGTCAGTATAATCTAATATGATTTCACCAGATTTTGATTTCGGATTTTGAGATTTTTTTGAATTTAATTTTTCAATGGTATCAAATATTTGAGAATTTACTTTCGGATCTAATTTTAAGCTTTTAAACTCTTTTATCAATTCATTAGAGAAATTATCAAGCTCTTTAATTAATGATTTTTGATTTAGGCCTTTGTCTTTTAATTTCGTTTCAAGGTTAACTTGATTTACTAATGCATCAAACTTATCTCCAGCAATTACTAAGGGGACGATTTCCAATAGTTTTTTTAACTCTCCTTTAGCTTCTGTATGTTCCTTTTTTAATTGCTCTTTTTCTTGTTTGTATTCCTTTAATTCTTCAAGTGTAACCTCATTTCCTTCTCGAATTAATTTCTCTTGAATTGAATCAGCTTTTTGTTTGATGGAAATTATTTCATTGTCAATCTCAACTTGTTTCTCCAGGTTTAAATTAATTAATTCCTCAAACTCTTTATCAATTTTAATTAACTCATCCAGTTTAGATTTATTAACTTTTGATACACCACCTCTTTTTAGTTTAGTAAGTAGAGTAGTCAAGTTAATTTTTAAATCTTCATACTTTTTAATTCCAAGTACTTCAGAATAAGCCTTACTCAATGATCGTAATTCACTTTTAGATTTTGCTTCAGCAAGACTAACAATTTTTTCAGCATCAAAGAAGAAAAATTTAGCAATTTCTCTAGGTAAAATGAAGTCATTAATAAAAACCTCATATCCAACTTCTTTAGTTAATTGATTTTCATGTCCATCAATAAGAATTTTTAAAGATTCTTCTTTAGTACTGAAGTCATAAGATCTTTTAATTACAACTTTTCTACATGGTATGGAAGGTATCATAACATCCACAAGTTCTACTTCAACTTGCAGTATTGCTTTTTCCGTTTTTCCTTCTTCAAAATCACTTACAACATTTTTATTCACTAAAGTTTGAAGAAATTTATCGTATCCACCAGTATTTTTAATATCCTTTCTATACTTATCTTCAACTTGAGCCATTAAACCGCCATAAAAAGACCAAATAAGAGATGTTAAAAAGGTGGTTTTACCAAACCCATTCATTCCAGCAATTAGCGAAATATTTTTATCACTGTCATTTTTAAAAATAATCTCATTTACACCTTTGTATATTCTAAAATTATTTAACTTAATCCGTTCTATTCTCATTGTTTCTCAGGATTAATAAAACGTTCTATTTGTTTTTCAACATCATTATGCAAACCATATTTAGAGAGCAAAAGTGTTTTAGATTCTTGTAATGAAATCAAGTTGTCAATTAAATGATAGTAATCCGAATTATCCTCACAAACTTCTGCTAGTAAGCGTCTTTCAGTTTGCCCTAAAGATTTTATGTTGTTTGTAGAGATATCTCTATTAAATACTTTTCTATAAATATCAGCTACATTATGCTCAAAAATACCATCTCTATTCCAAATTACCTGAACAGCAATTAACTCTTGATTATTTATTAAATTGACTTGAGGTCTTTCTTTTTGTAATTCTCTTTGAATTTCTAATAATTCTCTAAGTTTTTTAGCCCTGTATCCCCCTGTATAATTACCATTATTACGTCCATCTTCATCTATAGCTCTTTGACCATTACGCCTTTTATCTCTTCTATTTTCGCCAAGGTTTCTTTCTTCAACGAGTGAATTTCTATATTTCATTAAAGGCTTCATCCATTCTTGACCTTTCTCCACAAGAGCAGTCATTGATTTATCCTTTTTTACCACAGTACAAGTCCAACAGCCAAATCTACTTTGGCCACAAGAAGCATGTTCTTTGTTAGTCACTACAGTTGGACATTCATAATCATCTGCACTCGCATCAGAATAGATTTTAAATAATATTGAATTGTCAAATCCCCATGGAGAAGGTACACTATTAATAATATACCAAATCTCCTCTAACATTAAATCTTTAATGGGGGCATAAACATAGGTATTTGCACTTACGGTGTGTTTTGATAATCGGTTGCCCTTTACCTCATGCTTTTTCATTGACTTTTCTCTTGAAACGCTTTCTTCATATCTTGTTCCGAGTAAAACAATTGCCTCACCTTTTTCATCAATCTGTTCTAATAAAAATGAAGATGTTGGTCTAATTTTTAGTTTATCCGTACACCACCTAAAAGTATTGTTTGGAACAGGATAACCTCGACCAATGACATTAACCCAAAAAGATTCATCTAACTTAGGAGTAGTTTTTTTTACGAAAATAGGTAAATTTTGCTCTCTAGCTGACACTTCAATTTTAGACAATACTTCATCCACGTATGTTTCAATAATTGGATTTTCAACCATGGTATCATTACAAACCACATGCACTGGTCTTTTTAGTTGATACGGGTTTGGAAAACTTTCTCTAATTCTTCTTAGTGCAATCCACACAAGTGTTAATAAAACGGTAGAATCTTTTCCTCCACTAAATCCAATAATCCAAGGTCTATCAGACTTATCCGCATAAGCATATTGGTCTATTATTTCCTCAATTATACTTTCAGCTGCTTTACTTTTTATTTTTTGAAACATCCTTTTTAAGCTCAGTTATGTTCTAAGCTATAAAAGTACAAATTAGTATTTTTTATTTATATGAAAAATTGAATTCTTTGTTAACAAAATTGAAAAACACAGATTATTTATTTACAATCTCTTTTCTGAGGTAATAAAATTTAAATATTAGTGTGTTTATTAAATTATAATAATACCAGTAATTTTAATCCATAATAAATACTTTCTATAATAATCACAAAACACACTCAAACACCCCAACAACTTTAAACCCCTCCATTTCAACTTCAGCAAGTTCAATATCTTCGTAGCCTTCATCATTTGAAAGCGGTTTTAATGTAATTGAACCATGCCTCCACTGTCCATTTTCCTTACCTTGTTTAGTACTATGATATTCTTTTACAGTATAACCTGCACCAAATTCGGAATCCTGTATATTTGAATGTTGTACTAGTACAATTTTTCCGTCTCTTGAACCACCTGAATATTTTCGAAATAAACAAACAGAACCATTTGGAATTATTTGATTCATAGATTCACCATAAACTTTGCAGGCAAATAAATTGTTAGATGCTTTTACATGATTTGGAATTTTAACCCAGTCAAATTCATTGATATCAATAATTTGGTTATCACTAAAATTACCTGCAGCCGCATTTAAATTGTATAGTGGAACAGAATTTTCAAAAGGGACTACTTTATCAACTTCTAGATAGATAGATTCTACTTTAGATTTAAATTGATCTAAATGTTGAGCAAAATACGCTCTTAAATCATCATCACAGACATAAACATATGTCCCTCTAATTCCCCTCAACATAATTGTTTTATAAATGTTAAGTATGTATTCCTTTAAATCTTCAGGGTCTTTTATGGATTGTTTTCCGTTTTTATCAAAGTAGTTTTCTTCTTTTATGACGATTTCATCTTTTTCTTTATCATATGAAATTTCATGTCCAAAAATAACCCCTGTGTAATTCAAGTCATAGCCTTGAGTTGTATGTATACAGCCTACTTCATTAATTGAACCTTCAGTGTTTACCCAATCTACTGCGACACTATTCCATTTTAAAGAAACATCTCCAATATTAATATCAAACTTAGTGGCATCTTTATTTGAAATCCAAGGCCATGCATAACCAGCTACCAACCTTGATAAACCATGTTCTTTATCTCGGAGTTTAATCTCACTCACCATATTTTCTAACGAATCGAACAATAAAAATTCATATTCATCTGATTTAAACAGTTGCTTTTCGAAGGAGAGTTTACACTTTAAAAGACCGTCAATAAATTTAACATAGCCATTCCCTCCTCTCACTCTAAATTGTGATTTGAGATACTCTATGTTAGTATCACTCGCTTGCTTTAATTTATCAAAATCTTCTTTCTTAACATCTGAAGGTTTAATGGATTGGCCTTCATCATAAAACAATACTGTTTTATCAGATTGCTTTATCACAAAATCTAATTCACTTGCAGTATATCTGTCTAAGTCTAATTTAATGCAAGCCTTGTCGAATGCACCAAAATAAGCCCCAAGATTAACCCTTCTTCTCAATCTATGGGATTCATCTACTAAAACAATATCATAAGTGTTTTTAGCCACTTGAGCAGGTCCAACCACCATACTAGCTTTTAACCCCTTAATATTTCTAAATACTTTTTTTAAAGTATTTCGGAATGATGACATGGGGATTACCAGAGCCATATTTGGATTGGGAAATTTTGCCTTTAACTCTTTAACTTTTACTATAAATTCATTCTCTTCTGCTCCAAACTCTTTAAAATTGAAATCTGTATTGTCTGAGTTTAATAATTTGAATAAAAAAATCGCCAAAATAGTTTTACCAGTTCCAGCTCCACCTTCAATAATAACATTTTTCAATTTATCACTCAATAAATTATTGATGATTAATAACAATCCTATTTTTTGCTCACCTGTGAGCGTTTTATAGGGTGAGTACTTGTACAAATCTGAGTTATCAATATGTTCCAAAGAATGATTAGAAATACCTTCAGCCCTTAACTGATTCCAAACTCTTTTAAAAACACCCCAATAAACCTCTCGCTTTTGATAATACTCATGATTAGCAATTCCTAAGTTTCCATTTATCAATTTAAACTTACCATCTCCTGAAATATATTTGATTAAATTAGATTCGATATCCAAAGTTGCGGATTTATTGAATTTTTCGCTTGTAATTAAATGTACAACGGTCAACTGTTGCTTCTTGTCATGTTTTAAATGACTTTTCATTCGGGAATAAGCATCAGTTGTTTCTCCTACATATGCCTCCTTTGATTTATCATCACTTAAAATGTAAACTAAAGGCCATAAATCCTTGGCATAATGCAAACTGTTGAATTCATCAAATATTTGAGAATCGAAATTATATCGTTTTACGGCTAAATTAGATTCTGACATTATAATTCATTATACTTTTTAGCAGTTCCCTTTGCTTTATCAACTGGATATTTTTCAGCATTTTGTTTTATCTTTTCCAAGACAATATCTTTAATATTTAGTCCATGTTTTTCTGCCAATAAGAAAGAGAATGAAAGCACATCAGCTAACTCTTCTTTAAGTCGTTCAATGTTTACAGTCTCCGAATCATTTGTCTTTTTCCAAAGAAATAATTCATTCAGTTCTGCTGCCTCAATACTAATCGCCGTAGCTAAATTTTTGCTGTCATGAAATTGTTGCCAATCTCTTTCATCTCTGAATTTAATTAGTGCTTCAATTATTTCCTCAAATTCTGTCATAGAAAGATATTTAACTGTATTTCAAAGATAATAAGATATTTTATTTGACCTCAACCAAAAGAATCTCATTTTTATATGCCTTTTAAAAATTCATATCACTCTCCTAAACCTTCTTCTTATCCAACACCACCTTATCGTCCTTGTCTAAAATTTGAATGCTTTGCACATTGTCGTGTAAAACGGATTGCACTTTGGTTTGGCGTTCATCTTCAGGGTTATCCATGTCCAGGTAAAATTCAATGTCGGTAAACAAGACAAATGGCCAAGTTTTGACCTCGTTTTTTAAGAAAGAACCACCTGCACCTAAATCGTATTCTACTGAGTGAACTTCGTAAGGCAATAAAGTACATTCAATGCTGTTTGTTGTTGTCCCATTAATGGTCATGGGCTCAATTAAAGTAAGAATTGCTTTGGCATTTGGAGATAAGAAATTTACTTCTCGCCAGTACATGGCGTCTTTGTTGAATAAGTCGGTTTCGTTCATGAGGCAAAGATAGTTTTTTTTGTGCTATACCCACTCCTGGCTTCGAGTCCATTGTATAAACTACCGTTTATACAATCCTCAGCCACACGCTACTTTTTTTCCCAACACCATAGGTGACTGAGGCGAGCGATAGCTCGGGACTCGAAGGCACCGGCTACGAAGCAACACAGGTGACTGAAGACTTTGAGAACGGCAGTTTATACAATCCTCAGTCACACGCTACTTTTTCCCAACACCACAGGTGACTGAGGCGAGCGATAGCTCGGGACTCGAAGCCACACGCTACTTTTTTTTCAAAACACAGGTGACTGAAGACTTTGAGAACGGCAGTTTATACAATCCTCAGCCACACGCTACTTTTTTCCCAACACCATAGGTGACTGAGGCGAGCGATAGCTCGGGACTCGAAGGCACCGGCTACGAAGCAACACAGATAACTGAAGACTTTGAGAACGGCAGTTTATACAACCCTCAGCCACACGCTACTTTTATTCAAAACCCTAGGTGACTGAGGCGAGCGATAGCTCGGGACTCGAAGGCACCGGCTACGAAACAACACAGGTGACTGAAGACCTTGAGAACGGCAGTTTATACAACCCTCAACCACACGCTACTTTTTTCCCAACACCACAGGTGACTGAGGCGAGCGATAGCTCGGGACTCGAAGGCACCGACTACGAAGCAACACAGGTGACTGAAGACTTTGAGAACGGCAGTTTATACAATCCTCAGTCACACGCTACTTTTCCCCAACACCACAGGTGACTGAGGCGAGCGATAGCTCGGGACTCGAAGGCACCGGCTACGAAGCAACACAGGTGACTGAAGACCTTGAGAACGGCAGTTTATACAATCCTCAACCACACGCTACTTTTATTCAAAACCGTAGGTGACTGAGGCGAGCGATAGCTCGGGACTCGAAGGCACCGACTACGAAGCAACACAGGTGACTGAAGACCTTGAGAACTACCGTTTATACAATCCTCAGCCACACGCTACTTTTTTTTCAAAACACAGGTGACTGAAGACTTTGAGAACGGCAGTTTATACAACCCTAAGTCACACGCTACTTTTATTCAAAACTGAGGTGACTGAGGCGAGCGATAGCTCGGGACTCGAAGGCACCGACTACGAAGGCACCGGCTACGAAGGCACCGGCTACGAAGCACCACAGGTGACTGAAGACTTTGAGAACGGCAGTTTATACGACCCTCAGTCACACACTACTTTTTTCCCAACACCACAGGTGACTGAGGCGAGCGATAGCTCGGGACTCGAAGGCACCGACTATGAAGGCACCGACTACGAAGGCACCGCTATTTTCCCCCAAAACATCCTCCCATTAATTTTTGGCACAGCGTTTGTTATTGTTTTAGTATAAGTGCAACAAAAACATTTTTTATTCGCACTTAACAACAGTTATCGTGCTAACCCTATGAAAACTGAATACTGAATAATAAAATAGCAACTGATGAGCAATTTTAAAGCACAGGCGTTTATCGTCTGTGCTTTTTTGGTTATGTCCATTCCTACACGCATGTCATTTAAGACAATTGATCGCTCCACCCCACTCATCACTCAAAAATTATTGGCATTAAAATTGTAAAGTAGCCATCAAATAAAAAAGATTTAAACCATGAAAAAGATATTACTTCCACTATTGAGTTTTGCATTAATAATTGGAACCAGCAGTTGTAAGAAAGAGTTATTCACTTCGGGGGATAGCGACATTTTAAATTACGAATCGAGTAATAACTTTGTGATTAACCCCGGTCCATTTGCCGAAGATTCATTAGCGTCGGTAGTGTTTTTAGAAAAAATAGATTTTCTGTGTGACATAGATGAAAAGCGAGAGCAACTGCAAGACAACCAAAAAGAAGGGTACGAATTAAAAGAATCGACTACACAGTCTATCCGCACACTTTCTTTTGTGATGGAAGAGCGAAATGCGGATACAGAACAGGAATCATTGGGTACTTTTTTAAAGAAATCCTCTTTACAAATCTACCATGGTGAAGCAGCAGACATTGAAGAATTAGGAACTTGTAATACCGTTACTGAAGTAGGACAATCATACGACAGATTAACCTTTGAAATAGACTCAAAAAACATCATTGAATACATGGTGTCACACCCAGACTATCAATTTAGAGTAGTCAACACTTTTAATAGTGTACCACAAGCACAAAGAACTTTTAAATATGACTTTAGTGTAGCTTATAGCGCAGATCATATTTACACGGAAATATAAAATAGCAACTGATGAGCAATTTTAAAGCACAGGCGTTTATCGTTTGTGCTTTTTTGGTTATATACCACTCCTGGCTTCGAGTCCATTGAATAAACTACCGTTTATTCAATCCTCAGCCACACGTTACTCTTTTCTCAACACCGTAGATGACTGAGACGAGCGATAGCTCGGGACTCGAAGGCACCGACTACGAAGCAACACAATAGACTCGAAGCCACACGCTACTTTTGTTCATCACCGTAGGTGACTGAGGCGAGCGACAGCTCGGGACTCGAAGGCACCGACTACGAAACAACACCGCAGGTGACTGAGACGATCGATAGCTCAGGACTCGAAGGCACCGCACCGTAGGTGACTGAGGCGAGCGATAGTAATGGTCCTGAAGCCACATGTTACTTTTATTCATCACCGTAGGTGACTGAGGCGAGCGACAGCTCGGGACTCGAAGGCACCGCACCATAGGCGGCTGAGGACTTTGAGAACGGCAGTTCTCAAAGTGGACTCGAAGCCCCGGTTATTCTTCCTGCTGCCACTTAGCTTTACTCCATTTCTCCAATAAGTTCTTTTCTCCATTAATCAAAGCCTCCTTCTTTTTCCTACTCCAACCTTGCACTTGTTTCTCACGGTAAAAAGCATGATCAATTCTCGAAAATTCTTCGACGTAAACCAACTTCACAGGACCATATTTTTTTGTATGATTGGCGCCTTCTCCGTTTTGGTGTTGCTTCATACGCAATTCCAAATATTTTGTACTGCCAGTATAATAACTACCATTCGAGTATGTACATGTATCCTTTCATGATCCTGCTAAGCAATTTAGTGAAAAAAATTGTATTCGAATAACAATACCACTCCTGGCTTCGAGTCCATTGAATAAACTACCGTTTATTCAATCCTCAGCCACACGCTACTTTTGTTCATCACCGTAGGTGACTGAGGCGAGCGATAGCTCGGGACTCGAAGGCACCGCACCACAGGTGACTGAGGCGAGCGATAGCTCGGGACTCGAAGGCACCGCACCGCAGGTAACTGAGGCGAGCGACAGCAATCGGGACGAAGCAATAACCGTAGGCGGCTGAGGACTTTGAGAACGGTAGTTCTCAAAGTGGACTCGAAGCCCCGGTTACTTATTTCACACAAAATCAACCAGAAGTAATTCTTAATTATTAGCTTTGGGACATGTGTTTTTCAGCAGAAGTAAGTTTTGGAGCAGCAGCAGTAATTTCAACCGTTGGTGTTGTCGCCTATAAAAAAGCAAGTCCAAACTCCTTTCGGGTTATCGCCATGATTCCAATACTATTTGGGATTCACCAATTTTTAGAAGGTTTAGTTTGGGTATTTATTGAATCCAATGCAACGGAACTTTTAGCTTTCAGTAAATACAGTTACCTCTTTTTTGCATGGGTAATTTGGCCCTTTTATATTCCATATGCCAATTGGAAAGTTGAAAAAATAGCAATCCGAAAAAAGATATTATTTGGTTTTATGGTCATTGGCTTATTACTCGGCGTTATTTTATTGTCTACTTTTTTTATTTTTGACATTACCGCAACTGTGGTCGACCATAGTATTCTTTATGAAGTTCCTTACCAAAATGATTATTTATGGATTATTCACAGCTTGTACTTTGCAGCAGTTGTGCTTCCAAATGCCATATCTAGCACACCAAAAATGTGGATACTTGCCGCACTAAACATTGTATTGTTTACCATGGGTAAAGTTTTATTAGATGGAAATGTCATTTCCGTTTGGTGCTTTTTTGCAGCCATTACCAGTCTTTTTATTTTATACATTATTGTGTACAATAGAAAGTTGTATTTAAAAGCGGGACTTAACCACACAGCGTGATCGGTTAGTTATGTCAATGAATGGTTTAGCGGAATTAATGCTTTATTTCTTCTCGCTATACCTTTTTTCCTCCGTAGATCATCTTCCTTCATTCTTTACTTCGACGTAGCTCATGCGGCACCTCAAGGAGGAAAACATTACTTCAATTCCAAGACATCCATCACCTACAGTTGCGTTGTGCTTGCCGAAGTACCGAGGTAATGATCGCTAGTAATAGCAATTGAATGAACTGGTCGCCTTAACTATGGGGATTAAGAAAATTTTTAAAAAAAACACAAAATAAAACATCCATTTAAATATTAATCGTAATATTGCAATATAGTTATGGGTTTAACAAAAAAAGATTTATTTACAGCAGAGCAAAATGAGATTGCCATGGTAGCGAAAGCATTTGCACATCCTGCACGAGTAGCCATTTTACAGCACTTGCTAAAAGCAAACGCCTGTATAAATTCCGACTTAGTGGGAGAATTAGGACTAGCGCAAGCCACCATCAGTCAACATTTAAAGGAATTGAAAAACATGGGCATTATCAAAGGAACCATTGAGGGGACTTCCATGAGTTATTGCATCAATCCTGAAACTTGGTTGTCGGTAAAAAATACCTTTAACAATTTATTCGATCGTCACATTTGTTGTGGTGGAGAAGATTGCTGTTAAAAAAATTTGAATCTAACTATCGTAATATTACAATAAAACAATTAAAATTATTAAAATGAAATTATCCGCATTTAAAAACATCTTAAAAGACAAAACAAACATTGCATTTGAATTGCCAAACGGCAGTTTAGTTCCCAATCATTTTCATGTTACCGAAGTGGGACAAATTAACAAAAGATTCATTGATTGTGGTGGTACCATGAGAGACGAAAATGTGGTGAATTTTCAATTGTGGGAAGCAAACGATTACGACCACCGCTTACACCCCAACAAATTGATTGACATCATTGAATTATCAGAATCCAAATTGGGTATTACCGACGAAGAAATTGAAGTAGAATACCAAGGTGAAACCATTGGCAAATTCGGTTTAGAATACGCAGGTGGAAACTTTTTGTTGACTTCAAAAACAACAGATTGTTTGGCAAAAGATAAATGTGGTATTCCGGAAGAAAAAATCAAAGTTTCATTAAAAGCATTGACGCCTGACGCAGGAGATACTTGCACACCAGGTGGTGGATGTTGTTAAATTATAAAGTATGTTTCCAAAGATTAAACAGGTAGTCGATAAAATTGACTTGAACGACTTGACCGCAGAACGCAAAAAGGATTTAGATATTTTAGTGGAATTTGTGCAGACCAAGCAAACGGCACAAGCCCCTATTCTACTCAACTTTATTTGTACACACAATTCTCGACGAAGCCAATTTGCACAAATATGGGCACAAGTGGCTGCCGATTATTACCACATTGAAGCCAGTTGTTTTAGTGGTGGTGTAGAAGTGACAGCGTTTAATGAACGCGCCGTGGCTTCATTAAAACGGTTTGGATTTGAGATAGAACAAGCAGGTGCCACCAACCCTGTTTATACTGTGGAATGGGCAAATGAAAATACCCGTCTCGATATGTGGTCGAAATTGTTTGATAATGAAAAAAATCCGACAAGTAATTTTGCCGCGATCATGACCTGCTCTCATGCCGACGAAAACTGTCCCTTTGTGGCAGGCTGTGAAAAGAGAATTGCAGTCCGCTACGAAGACCCAAAAAACTACGACGATTCTCCGTTGGAAACCGCTTTTTACGATTATCGCTCTTTTCAAATAGCAACAGAAATGTTTTACGTATTCTCAAAAATAAAAAAGTAATGAGTGAAGATTTAAAAATTGGATTTTTTGAAAAATACCTGACCGTCTGGGTCTTGTTATGTATTGCAGTCGGCATTGGTGCTGGTTATATTTTTGGAGACAGCATTACTGTTTTGAGCGATTGGAACATTGGATCGGTAAATATTCCGGTCAGTATTTTAGTCTGGTTAATGATTTACCCCATGATGGTACAAATTGATTTCTCCTCCTTGAAATATGTCTCCCGTAATTGGAAAGGCTTAGGTTTAACAGTAGTTGTCAATTGGGTTATTAAACCCTTCACCATGGCTTTGTTTGCCTATGTTTTCTTTTACCAATTATACAATGCATGGCTCACGCCCGAAGAAGCAGAACAGTATTTAGCAGGCGCCATATTATTGGGTGCAGCACCTTGTACTGCCATGGTATTTGTATGGTCGTACCTCACTAAGGGAGATGCCAACTACACCTTGGTACAAGTGTCCGTAAACGATTTAATTTTACTGGTAGCTTTTGTACCCATTGTCGGTTTATTATTCTCTTGGTTCGACATTAGTTTTTTAAATGGCAGTGGCGAAGTAATCGGCATTCCATACGTTACTTTAATGACATCAGTAGTGGTATTTGTGGTCATTCCATTAGTGGCAGGATATATCACCAACAGGGTTTTGATCAAAACAAAGGGACAAGATTGGTTTGAAAACACCTTTTTAAAGCGATTAAAACCAATTTCTATCTTGGCTTTATTGCTAACGTTGGTCTTGATATTTGCTTTCCAGGGCGAAAAAATCATCAACAATCCATTGGCCATTTTATTAATCGCTATCCCCTTGACCTTACAGACTTATTTTATCTTTTTCGTCAGCTGGTTTGCCGGTCGTTTTTTAAAGTTGAAACACAATATATGCGCCCCATCCGCTATGATTGGTGCCTCTAACTTTTTTGAATTAGCAGTAGCAGTAGCCATCTCTATATTCGGCCTAAACTCCGGTGCATCCTTAGCAACAGTGGTCGGTGTTTTAATTGAAGTACCGGTAATGTTGTCCTTGGTTGCTTTGGCGAATCGGTGGAAGTATTGATGTCCGCTCCGTGGCTTCGAGGCCATTGAATAGTCGGCAGACTATTCAATCCTCAGCCACCCGCTACTTGCAAGCCTGCCCACCTCAGCCTTCCACACATTAAAGCGATCTCGATCTCGACAGTTATTGGGACTGAATGTGCGGTTAGAACAAAAACCCGACGCCTGAGGGAATGCCAAGCGGATTAATTTACCCACAACGTACGCCTTGCACTCCTCTTTTACACAACATCAATCCATTTCATCAGGCACGAACACAATGCAGCATATTATCCAATTTAAAATTACCTTTTAAGGGGTAAATGGTCCTAATCACCAACATCTTATGCCAACGATTTAAAATAGACATCAAACATTAAAACACAATATAACAACCACTTACAAAAACATCATTGTGCCAAAACTTCCTAAAAAGGACTTGTATCCCCTTGCACCTTTCTCTTTATTAGCCTACTATCTACATAAATAGTTTAAAAAAAAACATTTAAAAATAGCATTAATCCATAGTAAACCCTATCTTTAAAGAGCTAACAATGAAGAAGCAAATTAAACAGAAAATTATTCGAGGAGGCTTAACTGTAGGTATTATTATTACAGGGATTTTTGTTGTTTCTATCACTTTTTTAATCTTATCTTTAAGAAAGGAACAAAATAAAATAGATACGCACCACCACAACATTTCGGTAGTTTCACGCACTAGCATACAACTAGAAAATATTTCTGACACCATTTTCAACTCTAGCAGTCTCGCCTTAAACAATCTATTGGCCGATTTAAAAAAAGACAGTCCATCTTTAAATGAAATTCCTGGTACAGAGAAATTAATTGCCCATATCCAAGGCATTAATGCGCAAAAAAACTACAACACAAATGAGCGTTTGTCCATGCTTTTAGCCATGGTTACCAGTGCTAAAACGGATTTCGACCAATACCTACTGAACGAAAAAGCAGCGGTTTCCAACATTTTTGCACACTTAAAAGACTACTGGAAGTATGCCCGTTTTATTCTCGTCTTTGCGACCTTATTTGCCTTGTTTGGGACTATTATTTTAATTTTCTTATTGAAATATAAAAGAAGAATTAGTATTCAAAAATCTAGGAATGAGGAATTATTAAATAACTCAATTGACGCCATCATCATTTGTGACAATGATGGGAAAATAGTCGATTTTAACAAGTCAGCAGAATTGTTGTTCGGTTATTCAAAAAAAGAAATTTTAAACCAAGACATTCAACTCATTTACCAAAACAAAGCAGATTTTCACCTTATTTTTGAAGCATTAAATAACAGCAGTTACTATACTGGAAATGTGGTAAACATTACCAAAAACGGCAAGATTATCACCTGTCAATTATCCGCAAACAGTTATAAGGATGAAAAAGGAAAAGTAATTGGTACGATAGGGATTTCAAAAGATATTACGGAGGAATTGACGCTTAAAATCCTATTCGAAGACATCATTACTACGGCGACAGATATAATTTACACCAGTAATTACCAAGGCGAATTTACTTATATCAACCCTACTTTTAAACGCATATTGGGTTATAGTGAAGAAGAATTAATTGGTAAGCGTTTTTTAACCGTCATATCACCCGCTTATACCAAAAGCGTAGAAGAACATTACCACAACCTTTTTCTTAACAAACTTTCTGAATCTTATTTTGAATTTAAATTGATAAAGAAAAGCGGAGAAGAATTTTGGGTTGGACAGCATGTTAAAACCAAATTTACAGATTCAAGCAAGACCAAAATTGAAGGTTTTTTTGGTATCGTTAGAGACATTGATCAGATAAAAAAAACCCAACTCAAGTTAAAAGAAAGCGAAGAACAGTACCGCGAATTAATAGACAATTCCATGGATTTAATCCACAGTCTAGATGATAAGGGTAATTTTTTATACGTTAATTCCGCTTGGAAAGAAGCCTTGGGTTATTCTGCAAAAGAGTTAAGCCACATGAATTTATTAGACATTATTCATGAAAACAGTAAAACACATTGCAATGCGCTCATGCAAAAGATTATCTCTACTGGCGAATGTCCCAACGGAAAAGTAAGGTATAACATGGTCACAAAATCAAATACGCAAATTACCGTAGATGGTGCTGTAAACGTTCAAAAGGTAGGCGGTAAGGTCGTTTCCATTCAATCATTTTTAAGAGATGTTACCCAACAAATTAATAACCAAGAAAAAATAGCCCGGCAGGAACAAACATTAAGACAGATCACAGAAACTTTAAATGATGTGTTTTACCTCTACAACATTAAAGAAGTCAAATACGAATACATCAGTCAAAACTGTTTGGAGGTATTGGGTGCAAGTACAGAATTCTTTTATTCCGGTCAAAACCACACAGAAAAATTTGCCTACCATAAAGACGAAGCCATGTTGCACAATGCTAAAAACACTGTAAACGAAGGCGAACCTTACGAAATTGAATATCGAATTGTTGTCGATAATTGCGTGAAATGGATCAATGAAAAATCATTTCCTATACGGGATAAAAATGGAGAAGTAACACACAATTCTGGTATCTGTCGAGACATTACCAATTTTAAAGTAGCGGAAAAAATTATTCAAAAACAAAGCCGTGAGATCAACGAGAGCATCAGTTACGCTAAAAACATTCAAGACTCGGCCTTACCAAGTCCCATAGAAATTGAAAAGGTAATCCAGCAAAATTTTGTCTTTTACCAACCTAAAGAAACGCTGAGTGGCGATTTTTACATCATTGAAAATATTAAAACTAATAAGCTCCAAAGCATGGCTGCCTTTTTAGTCGGGGATTGTACGGGACATGGTGTTCCTGGAGGTGTATTAAGTTTACTTTGCATGGGACTAATTCGAGAGAGCTTTAGCAATTCAATGGTTCAAAGTCCGGCCGCTGCTTTAGACTATGTAAGAATTAAACTGATTAAGCTTTTTAGAGCCAATACGGAGAGTCAAATCCACGACGGCATGGATGTCGCTTTTTGTGTGTTAGACAAAGAGAATATGGAACTCCACTTTGCAGGGGCCAATCGTTCTTGTATAATTATACGAGATGGTGCTCTAATTGAAATCAAAGGAGACAGACAACACGTTGGCTTTAATAGAAATCTTAAACCATTTACCAACCATAAAATAGCAGTATTTAAAGGAGACCTCGTCATTTTAAATACGGATGGCTATGTCGATCAATTTGGTGGTCCAAAACAAAAAAAATTCATGCGCTCTCAGTTTTACCAACTTTTAATAGCCCACAGTAACGAATCCATGGACGAAATTAATGCCGCACTGTCTACTCGTTTTGCAGCATGGAAAGGTGACCAAAGTCAAATTGATGATGTTACGGTACTCGGCGTAAGATTCTAAACTTTCAGTCTCCTTAAAACCACTAAGAAAAATATTTACTAGACAATTGAGGCTAGGAATAATAAAGGTCGAATCAGTAAATCCGCCACAATCAAATTGCTTGACAATAAATGGCCGCAAGAGATATCATGGTCGCAAACATAGATAAAACAATACGCCTTCCCCTATATTTAGAGGAAGACATATTTATCCTAAAACGCTACAAAAGAGTCTAAATAAATGGCCTTGTATCTTGTGCAATTTTTATTTTTCGTGCTAAGGCATCAATACCGTGAAAAGCACCTTTGTATAATTTAAATTTTACGGAAATGCCTTGCTACTCTAATGCATTTAAAATTATTGTGCAATTAAGTCGGAAAGTACTTTCTTAAATGTTTCTACAGGCTGGGCACCAGTTGCGGCACTTTTTCTATCGAACACAAAAGTAGGTACCGAATTAATACCTAAGTTTTTCCAATAATTTTCCTGCTCACTCAAAGAGGCTCTCATTTCAGGATCATCTAATCTTGCCATACCCTCTTCGGCATTTAAACCAACATCTAATAAAGCTTGCTTTAAAATATCTCTTTGGGAAACATCTTTTCTCTCGCTAAAAAAAGCGGTAGTCAAGCGCAAAGTAAGTTCTGTTTGTTTGCCAAATGCTTTTGCATAGTCAATCAAAATATGTGCATCAAAAGTATTTACCATTTTCATCTCGTCAAAATAATCAAAAGTAAAACCAAGCTCCTTACCTACTGCAGTCATGTTTTGTTTCGACTCTACTTGCTGTGCTAATGTAGAACCATACTTTTCTGTAATGTGCTCATTTACATTTTGACCTTCTGCCGGCATTTGAGGATTTAACTCAAAAGGTTGCCACTCTATTTCAATCTGGTCTTGAATTCCCAATTCGTTGATTGCTTTTTCTAACCGTTTGTATCCTATTGTACACCAAGGGCAAACTACATCTGATACAATATCAATTTTTAACTTTTTCATGTGTTTTGTTTTTTTTGTCTTTCTTTCTGCAAAAAGACCTTATTGTTACTCCTATTTATGACCGTCACCAAACAACTGGCAGCGGGTAATATTTATTTTTTTCTGCCAACAAATCGAATGACAGCTCCTTTTCCATTATGGTATAAACCTTCGCTTAATTCAACTACCTTTTCTTCTAATTCAATAATTTCAAAGTCGCTAAAATCTGCTTTTATTTCTGCCATGGAAGCTAGGAAATCTATTTGTCCCGGTCCACCTACCTTTGGGTTTTCGGCCCTATATTTTAAATGACTTTTACTAAAGGCTTCAAAAATGATAATACCACCCTTTTTTAAAAGCTTTCCTAAGGCTTGATGATACGCAGACTTAATTTCTGGCGGGAAATGGGCATAAATTAAAGCAATAGCATCAAAAGAAGCTGGTGCAAAACCTAGTTCTGCTAATTCTCCTACCCTATAATCCATCTCCACTTGCTTTGCTTTGGCAAGGTTTAACGCTTTGTTTTTTCCCTTTTCACTAATATCAAAAGCACTAACCTCCCAGCCGAGTTCGGCAGCATACACCCCATTTCTACCTTCTCCTTCTGCAGGAAATAAAATTTTACCAGGACTGAGGTTAGCCAACTGTTCTTTTAAAAATTCATTTGGATTTTGTCCATACGCATACGCTTCATTGCCATAAACATCATTCCATCTTTTAAGAAATTCATTTTCCATCTTTATTATTTTAATTGTCTCCTGCCACCAATTTAATAACAGCAAGAGATAAAAACACCTCATTCTATCACTACCGAGTGCCCTATTTTAAATAGTCGTTTAGAAAACCCTCAACTTACTTAAAAAAGGCCTTATTTAAGTATTTATTTTATCCAGTACTGGTCTGCACCTTTTACGAAATAAAACAAGACAATATTACCGTTGTAAGCACAAAATAAACCACTCGATTTTTAAGGAACTATGGCACAACAGAAGCAGGTGTTTTTCCTTTTAAATGATATTTAACTCCTATTTTAATTGGAAATTCAAGCAGCTGATAGATTTGTCCATAATTTTTATAAGCAGGACTATTCGAATAGCGTATTCCAAGTCCCATTGAATAATCAATCTTCTTTTTTCTAAGCCAAGTAAATTCAGGTACATAACCAAATGACCAAACCAGTAATGGCTTATATTTAAAAAGCGCCAGACCTAAACCCACTGTACTTACACCATCTAATCGCCAATTATCCCTTAACAAATAAGTTGCATTATATCCTACATTCACCGTCACTTGATTTCCCCAATCGATAGTACGCAATGCAAACCCACCGCTAAGGGCTCCTTTTTTTAAGGGATGTTCATACAAAAGTGAAATACCCGCGCCACCATAATAATAAGCTGATAGTTCATTATTCCACCCCCCATAAAAGGAGTTAATGTCGAGTGCTATATTTTGACTGTAACCTGAATAAACAGATAAATTAATCAATAGTGTAAGTAGGAATCGCTTTCTCATCTTTGTTACTTTTTAGAGTTGATTAATCAATAAAAATTTTTGAAGCATCTTTATCACCAATAATTGTTGCGCATCCGGACTGATAATAGCCATGCCATCTCCCTCTTGACTACCATAATTACCAAACTGGGCATGTGTCCCCCCCTCAATTTCGTAATAAATCGTTTTCCCAACTGTACTTCCAATTGGCAGTTCAGCTGGAGAGCTGATGTTTATTTCTTCGGGTAGATTAACTTTATTCTCATTAAAACTAGCCAATTCCAACACCTCATCATGAGAAGCAGTAATGGAAACACAAGGTAAATTATAAGCGGCTAGGTCATTCACAGAATATGCCGCCAATAAAAAAAGACCTTTAAAATTATCTGGATGATTAAAAACATCTATACAAGCCGTACTTCCCCCCAAAGAATGTCCGCCTACAATCCATTGGTTAATGTAGGTCACTTCAGAAATAACGGAAGATGCTTTTTTCGAATTCAATATCGCTAAGTTGGCGGAAACTTTTAGAATTACAACTACCCGATTATCTTCTAATACTAAATCTTTAAAAGAAGTTATGTAAGCATGTGGATCCACTAAACCGCCAGGGTAAAATACAATCCCAGCCTTACTAACATCCACAAAAGCTGATTTCAGTAAAATATAATCCGCCGTTTCTTCTAAAATTAAATCTCCCGCTCCCACCTTTTCCTCTGGTAAGTAACTACAAGAAAAAATTCCGGACAGCAAAAGCAGCAGTAATATTTTTTGTATTGGATTTAGTAAATACATTGGTCACTATTTATTAATTACGCCATTACTTAAAACGAATGGTCTTTTATATTTTCTGTTTTTCAAGCGTGGAACAAACCTCATCAAAAACCATGGGCTTATCTGCCAAGACAATAAGGGTGTCGTTTGCCGCAATTTCAGTTAAGCCACTTGGTATAATATACCGTCCATCCCGTTTAATCATGGCAATGATTGCATTTTTTGGAAAACCTAAATCCACAATTTTCTTATTTACAGCATAGCATTGGGCAGTAATCGTAAACTCTTCCATTTCAGCCCTTGGACTACCCCTCAACAACAAGTCCGTGCTACTTAATTTCTTTACTTTTTCAGGCAAGCCTACATGTAGCCATTTTGCGACAATAGAAAGTGTGGTACCTTGAATTAATATAGAGGAAACTGAAATAAAGAATACAATATTAAAAATCATATTTGCTTTTTCAATTCCTGCTAAAAGTGGATAAGTCGCGAATACAATTGGTACAGCACCACGCAAACCGACCCATGAAATATAAAACCTTCTTCTTAATTTCATCTTAAAAAACATAAGACTGATAAAAACACCAATGGGTCTTGCAATAACAATTAAAAAGAGTGATATGAGTAGACCAATTCCCATGTATGGGATAATTTCTGAAGGAAAAACCAATAGTCCTAAAGTAAGGAAAAGAACAATTTGCATCAACCAAGCCAAACCATCAAACATTTTTAAAATCGTTTTTTTCTGAATCAGATCTTGATTACCTAAATAAACCGCACAGATATAAATCGCAAGGAAACCATTCCCCCCTAAGAAGTCGGTAAATGAAAACGTGACAAACATCATGGCAATCACCAAAACAGGATAAAGCCCTTCAAAGTCGAGTTTAATTTTATTAATAATGTATTTACTTAGTAGACCAAAAGCAAAGCCTGCAAGTCCCCCCAAAATCATTTGTTGTAAAAAAAACGGAATAATGGTCAGAAAACCCTTGTCTTGATGGATGACTAAAGTTAAAAATGCGATTGTCAATACATAAGCCATTGGGTCGTTACTCCCACTTTCCAGCTCCAATGTCGACCTTAAATTGGTCTTTAAAGCCAAACTTTTTGAACGCAGTATAGAGAAGACTGCGGCAGCATCTGTAGAAGAAACAATAGAACCCAATAAAAGACTTTCATAAATGGTAAAATCCGTAATGTACCAAACAAAAGTACCCAAGGAAACCGCCGTCAATAATACACCAATAGTAGACAATGCAATACCTTCCCAAAGAATAGGTTTTACGGAACTCCAATTGGTATCCAGTCCCCCTGAAAACAGAATAAAGTTAAGCGATACAATACCAATAAACTGTGCAATTTTGGGATCGTCAAAACGAATACCACCAATACCATCTGAACCAGCCAACATACCAATGCCTAAAAACAGCAATAAAGTTGGCACCCCAAACTTATAAGAAGTTTTACCTGCAAAAATACTGACTAGCAACAATAAAGAGCCGACTAACAATATATTTTCAATGGTTAAATTCATTTTTTTACCCCCCTTATTTCGAAGCGGTAAAGGTAGCATTTCTCCTCTAAAAAACGGGTTTAAGACAGGCTTGTTTTTCCTTTTTTTCAAAATGACACAGCGGTCTTTATACACTGCACTCCTACCTAATTTCACCACGGGTCTTGCTTTTAATTGTAGATTGGAATTGTACCCTAAAAAAGAAGACTTAACGCCTACTTGGTTTCCTCAGCAGGTATTTCATTTTTTCATCCAACGGAATTTTATCGTATACCTATTCAACAAGAGCTTAAGATGCTACTTTTCGGTATATCTTTTTTTTCTTACCAACAAACCAAGCTTTAATTGCTTTTCGCACCCACTAAATTGCTCACCCGTTCAGTTTATCATTAAAATTTGGCACAAAAAAAAGCTTCATGTTTCCATGAAGCTTTTAATTAAATGGGTCAATCCGTGGGCTTGGATAGAACACGGACGCATCCCTTGTAGAACGTCACTTTGAGCGAATTTTATATATTGCAAACAACCCTCATTTGTAAAAAAAGAAAAGCTATAATTTTAAGAGTAAATGATTAATATCATATTAACTTTTTTATACCAGCAATTTAAATTGTAACTTTGCGTTATAGGTTATTGATTATAATGAATACTAAATTTTCATATAGAGCTCTTGCCATGTTTATGGCTTTTTTGATGTTTTCTTCATCAATAGGCTTTTCTATGGATATTCATTTTTGTGGAGGTAAATTAGAAAGTTTCAGCTTCTTTGGAGATGCAGAACCATGTGAGATGATGAAGGCTAAACAAGAAAAAGAATCACATTCTTGTTGTGAATCACCTAAAAAAGTAATTAAAAGCTGTGATAATAGAGAAACCGTTAAAGGTAACTGTTGCCATAATGAGAGTTTTGTTATTGATAATGGTGGCGAATTAGAAACTTCTGATTTTTCATTAGAACAATTTCAACAAGTTTTAGTTGCTGTTATAGTTCTATTTCCAAATATTAATCTTTTTAAAACAGCTAGTAAGCAAGTAAATTATGCTTATTACAATCCACCTCCAATTATAAAGGATATTTCTATCCTACACCAAGTATTCCGTATTTGATTTTATTTTTTTGATGATTTCCCTTCACGCTATGTGTAAGGGCTAACTGTGTTTATCAAAAAAATAATTTAAATATGTTAAATAATATTATCAAGTTTTTCCTTGATAACAAACTAGTAGCATGGTTAATGCTAGGTTTGTTTGTCATTTGGGGGTTAGTAACAGCTCCATTCAATTTTGAATCAGATTGGTTACCAAGAGATCCCGTAGCTGTTGATGCTATTCCTGATATTGGAGAAAATCAACAAATTGTATTTACCAAATGGATGGGTCGCTCACCGCAAGATGTAGAAGATCAAATTACCTATCCGCTTACATCCTCCCTACTCGGCATACCGGGTGTAAAAAGTGTGAGAAGTAATTCTATGTTTGGATTTTCGAGTATCTACTTAATTTTTGAAGAAGAAGTCGAATTTTATTGGAGTCGAAGCCGAATTTTAGAGAAATTAAACTCCTTACCTGCCAATCTACTTCCAGATGGAGTTCAGCCTACACTTGGTCCAGATGCAACTGCTCTCGGTCAAATATATTGGTACACGCTTGAAGGAAGAGATAAAGACGGTAATACAACTGGAGGTTGGGATTTACAAGAATTGCGAACCATTCAGGATTTTTATGTTAAAAATGCCTTGCAATCATCAGGAGGTGTTTCAGAAGTTGCATCAATAGGTGGTTTTGTAAAAGAATATCAAGTAGATGTTAATCCTGATAAGATGAAAGCGTATGGTATAACGCTTAATCAGGTAATGAAAGCTACCAAAGAAAGCAACCTTGATATTGGAGCTCAAACACTTGAAATTAATATGGCTGAATACTTTGTGAGAGGTTTAGGTTATGTAAAATCTATTGAAGACATAGAACAAAGTGTTGTTAAAGTAACTGATAATGTTCCTATCCGAATTAAAGATATTGCAGTTGTTCATCTAGGTCCTGCAACAAGAAGAGGAATATTGGATAAAGGTGGTGCTCCTGCTGTTGGAGGTGTTGTTGTAGCAAGATATGGAGCAAATCCATTAGAAATTATTAATAACGTAAAAAAGAAAATTGAAGAATTAAAAGGAGGATTACCTAGTAAAACTTTAGCTGACGGGACTATTTCTCAAGTTACTATTGTTCCTTTTTATGACAGAACTCAATTAATTAATGAAACTATAGGCACACTAGAAGAAGCATTAACCCTAGAGGTTTTAATTACCATTATTGTGGTTATTCTAATGCTTTTAAATTTAAAATCTTCCTTACTTATTTCTGCCTCCTTACCTGTTGCAGTGTTTATGTGTTTTATAGCTATGAGATATTTTGGTATTGATGCAAATATTGTAGCATTATCAGGAATTGCCATTGCAGTTGGAACTATGGTAGATATGGGAATTGTACTCACAGAAAGTATGATTACCCAAATGAAAATTGCCCCTGAAAATCAACCACTTCAAAAAACTATTTATATTGCTACCGTAGATGTTGCTTCTGCTGTTATTACTGCTGTAGCTACAACTATTGTAAGTTTCCTACCTGTTTTCACTATGGAAGCTTCGGAAGGGAAACTATTTAGACCTTTAGCTTACACAAAGTCATTTGCTTTAATTGCTTCCATTATTTTGGCAATTACTGTAATTCCTGCATTAGCAGTTCAGTTATTCAAGTTTAAAAGCAAAGGGAAAACATCAAGTTATTTTAGTAATGGAGGATTAGTATTGTTTTCAATAGCTTTACTATTTACATCTTATTCTTTCTTTGGTTTTTTTGGATTTGTTGTAGGTGTCGGAGGAATAATAAATAGTTATTACAAAGATCAAAAATCAGAAAAGTGGATCGTAAGATTTGATTATGTAAGAAACATTACCTATGCCCTACTTGTAGCTTGGCTATTGGCAAAAACATGGATGCCATTAGGAGTATTGAAAAGTGAACTAACAAACTTCATTTTCGTAGTTCTAATTATAGGACTACTTATTAGTTTTTTCTATGTGATAATTCATTTTTACGAAAAAATTCTAAGTTTTCTAATCTCTGTTAAATATGTCTTTATTGGATTATTGATACTGTTATTAATAAGTGGGTTTTATATTTTTAAGAATACAGGTCAAGAATTTATGCCATCCTTAAATGAAGGATCTTTCTTATTAATGCCTACAGCTATGCCTCACTCTGGAATGGAAATGAATGAAGCTAATTTAAGATTATTGGATATGTCTGTTTCTTCGATACCTGAAGTTGAAATGGTTGTTGGAAAAGCAGGCAGAATTGAAAGCTCCTTAGATCCTGCTCCAATGAGTATGTATGAGAATATAATCTCTTATAAATCTGAATACAAACTAGATAAAGACGGACATAGAGTTCGTTTTAAAGTGGATAAAAAAGGTGTATTTGTAATGGATGCAAATGGAGATTTAATTCCTGATGATAATGGTAATTATTTCAGACAATGGAGAGATCATATTAAATCTCCAGACGATATTTGGACAGAAATAGTTAATGCTACAAAAATACCTTCCTTAACATCCGCACCAAAATTACAGCCAATAGAAACTCGCTTGGTTATGTTAGCTACTGGGATGAGAGCTCCAATGGGAATTAAAGTAAAAGGTACAGATTTAAAAACGATAGAAGCTTTTGGATTACAGTTAGAACTATTTTTAAAGGAAGTAAAAGGCGTTAAATCGTCTGCGGTATTTGCTGAACGAATTGTTGGCAAACCATATATGATGCTCGACATTAAAAGAGACATTATAAGTAAATATGGATTGTCTGTTGTAGAAGTTCAAAATCAAATACAAACTGCCATTGGAGGAATGGTAATGACCTCTACAGTTGAAGGAAGAGAAAGATATGGTATTAGATTACGTTACCCTTTAGAATTGAGAAATGATCCTGAGAAAATTAAAGCTATATCTATTGCCACACCAATTGGAGCACAAGTTCCTTTGGGAGATTTAATAGAGTTAAAATATGAGCAAGGTCCTCAATCAATAAAAAGTGAAGATGGCTTTTTAATTGGTTACGTTTTATTCGATAAAGAGGCTGGATTTTCCGAAGTTGAGCTAGTTAAAGATGCTCAGGCTTATTTCGATAAAAAAACAAGTGAAGGAGTATTAAATGTTCCAACTGGTATTACCTATAAATTTGCAGGTAACTACGAACAACAAGTAAGAGCCAATAAAAGATTAGGTATAGTGATACCAATAGCTTTAGTACTAATTTTCCTAATTCTATATTTCCAGTTTAAATCGATAATTACCTCTTTATTTGTTTTCTCTGGCGTATTTGTAGCTTTTTCAGGTGGTTTTATTATGATCTGGTTATATGGTCAAGATTGGTTTTTGAACTTTGACTTTTTCGGAACTAATATGAGGGACTTATTTCAAGTACAACATATTAATTTAAGTGTAGCTGTTTGGGTTGGATTTTTAGCCCTTTTTGGGATTGCAACTGATGATGGAGTTCTGGTCGCAACTTTCTTAAAAGATAGTTTTAAATCGAACAAGCCAAACTCTATTGCTGAAATAAAAGATGCTGTTGTAGAAGGTGGATTACGAAGAGTAAAACCTGCAATGATGACAACCGCAACAACAATTTTAGCTCTGTTGCCTATTCTAACCTCTACAGGAAAAGGCTCGGATATTATGCTACCAATGGCTATACCCTCATTTGGAGGAATGGTATTAAACATTATAACCATGTTTACCGTGCCTGTACTTTATTTCGTGTGGCAAGAAACTAGGTTTAAATGGGGATTGTATAAATATCAAAAAGAATCAACTAAAATTAAATAAGATGAAAACAGTTAACTATATATTCTTATTCTGCATTATTCTAGTATTTAAGTTTGAGCCATTAAATGCTCAAACATTAGATTCACTATTGCAATTGGTTGTAGAAAACAACACACAATTAAAATCTATTGAATTAGAATATCAGTCAGTATTAGAAAAGAAAAATCAGGTAAACCAATTACCCAATCCTCAATTGGGGGTTGGTGTTCCTGCTCTTAGACCTGAAACTAGATTAGGATCACAAATGATGATGGTTAGTGCTTCCCAAATATTTCCTTGGTTTGGCACTTTAAAATCAAAAGAGGAAGTTGTTATTTCTATGTCTAAAGCTAAGTATGAACAAATAGCAATTGTAAAATTAGATTTGTTTTACCAAGTGAAAAGTGCTTATTATCAATTGTACTTTTTAGAACAAAAACAAGCTATTATAAAGGATAACATCAAGTTATTTGAATCCTTAGAAAGTATTTCCTTAGCAAAGATCGAAAGCGGACAAGCTACTTTAGCAGATGTTTTAAGAGTTCAAACTAAACTACAAGCATTGAGACAGCAATTACTTATGATTGATAATCAAAAATTAATGTTTGAGTCTAATATTAATGAATTAGCTAAACAACCTACAAATACAAAAATAGATTTAGTAGATAGTTTAATTCTTCCTGATATGGAATATGACCTAGCATCTTTCAAAGATAAAATTGAAAATAATCATCCATTAATAACTCAAGTTAATTATCAAATAGAGCAGTCTAATAATGCCATTACTGTTAATAGTAATATGAATAAACCTACTATTGGATTGGGATTAGATTATAGTCTGGTAGGACAAAGGACAGATGCAAACCCTATGAATAACGGAAGAGATATTCTTGTTCCAAAAGTAATGCTATCGATACCCATTTATAGAAAATCGTACCAAGCAAAAATTGAAGAAGAGAAACTAATTCAACAATCACTAGCAATAAAAAAGGAAACAATAACCGATAAAATGATAAGCCTACTAATTAATTACAAAGCAGATTATGACAATGGATTACTAGAAAACAGTTTATACCAAAAACAATCTAGCACTATGCAAATGGCTTATGCTATTTTACTATCAGAATACAGTTCTTCTGGTAAGGGATTTGAGGAATTATTAATGGTGCAGAATCAACTTTTAGACTTTGACCTTGGTATTTATCAAGCTGAATTAAAAGCCAATATCGCTCAGGCTAATATAGAGCGAATAACTAAATTTTAATTAAAATGAAAAGCTGTTGTGAAATTGACGAAAAACCAAAAAAAAGTAAAAAACACTTTAATTGGCTCTTATACATAGTCATTTTAGTAATAATTGCTTTTGTATTAACACAAGAATATTTAAAATAGATAAAATGAAACATACATATAAAATAACAGGAATGACTTGTAATGGCTGTAAAAGTCATGTTCAACAAACATTAGAATCTGTCAAAGAAATTGAATCAGTAACAATCAATTTATCGGATGGAGTTACTGAGATAGTAATGTCGGAGCATATTCCTTTAGATAAACTAAAAGAATTATTTGAAGGATCTAACTATATGATTCATACTATAGATGAAAAGGTTAAAGAAAAGCCAAAACAAAAAAAAGGTATTCAAGGAACATACTACTGTCCTATGCATTGTGAAGGAGAAAAAACATACGATAAATCTGGAGATTGTCCTGTCTGCGGAATGGATTTAGTAGCAGAAGCTACTGTAAATTCTAGTCCTCAATATACTTGTCCTATGCATCCAGAAATTGTAAAAGATGAAGCTGGAGCATGTCCTAAATGTGGAATGGATTTAGTTCCTATGGAATCAGATGAAACAGCAGAGCAGAAAACATATAAAAAACTCTTAAAAAAGTTTTGGATAGCAACTGTATTTACTCTTCCTATTTTTCTAATAGCCATGTCCGAAATGATTCCAAATAATCCATTGTATAAAATTATGGATATGAAATATTGGAATTGGTTACAGTTTGGTTTATCCATTCCTGTTGTATTTTATGCCACTTGGATGTTTTTCCAAAGAGCTTATACTTCCATCAGAACAATGAATCTAAATATGTTTACACTAATCGGAATTGGTGCAGGTGTTGCTTGGTTATTTAGCTTTTTTGGTTTACTATTTCCTGATTTATTTCCTAATCAATTTAAAACGGAATTTGGAACAGTACACGTTTATTTTGAAGCAGCTACGGTAATATTAACATTAGTTTTATTAGGTCAATTATTAGAAGCAAGAGCTCACAGTAAAACTAATAACGCAGTAAAAGAACTATTAAAACTAGCTCCAAATAAAGCCATTAGAATAGAAAATGGAGAAGAAATTGAAATATCAATTGACGAAATAAAAGTAGGCGATTTATTAAGGGTAAAGCCTGGAGATAAGATACCTGTTGATGGTAAAATTACAAAAGGAAAAACTTCCATAGATGAATCTATGATTTCAGGAGAACCTATTCCAGTTGATAAAGAGATAAATGATAAAGTTACTTCTGGAACAATTAATGGAAAACAATCTTTTGTAATGAAAGCTGAAAAAGTAGGTGCTGACACGTTACTTTCTCAAATCATACACATGGTTAACAGTGCTAGCCGAAGTAAAGCTCCTATTCAAAAATTAGCAGATAAAATATCAGGATATTTTGTTCCTGTAGTTATAGCTGTTTCCATTATCACATTTATAGTATGGAAAATTTTTGGTCCAGAACCTTCATTAGTATATGCCTTTGTAAACGCTATTGCAGTTTTAATAATAGCTTGCCCTTGTGCATTAGGTTTAGCTACTCCTATGTCAGTTATGGTTGGAGTTGGAAAAGGTGCTCAGGAAGGAGTTTTAATTAAAGATGCCGAATCTTTAGAGAAAATGAATAAAGTAGATGTTCTGATAATTGACAAAACAGGTACAGTTACGGAAGGAAAACCTTCGGTTGAAAAAATTGTTTCACTTTCTAACTATTCAGAAAATGACTTAACACAATTTGTAGCGTCAGTAAATAAGCAAAGCGAACATCCTTTAGCGGAAGCTACCGTTCGATTTGCAGAAGCTAAAAAAATAGATTTATTAGAAATTGATGATTTTGATTCTATAACTGGTAAAGGTGTTAAAGCAGTTATACAAGATAAAATTATCCTTGTAGGAAATGAGAAATTACTATCGGAACATTCTATTGTACTAAATGGAGAAATAGCTGAGAAATCAAAAATTGAACAAGCAAAAGGTAAAACAGTTCCGTTTATTGCTGTTAATAACGAATTAGTAGGTTTTGTAGTAATATCAGACGCCATTAAAGAAACCAGTAGATCAGCCATAACAGCATTAAAAGAAAAAGGAATTCAAGTTATTATGATGACTGGCGATAATAAATATACTGCCAAAGCTGTTGCCGAAGAACTTGAACTAGATGATTATTTTGCTGACTGTTTACCTGAAGATAAACTAAACAAAGTGAAAGAGTTGCAAGAGCAAGGTCATATTGTAGCTATGGCAGGTGATGGTATAAATGATGCTCCTGCATTAGCCTTAGCAGATGTTGGAATAGCAATGGGAACAGGTACAGATGTAGCCATTGAAAGTTCGGCAATTACATTGGTTAAGGGAGACTTACATGGAATTGTAAAGGCAAGAGCTTTAAGTCATAAAGTAATGAGTAATATTAAACAAAATCTGTTTTTTGCACTAGCCTATAATGTTATTGGTATTCCAATAGCCGCAGGTGTACTTTATCCAGTTTTTGGATTATTACTTTCTCCAATGATTGCAGCATTAGCAATGAGTTTTAGCTCTGTTTCTGTTATCGCCAATGCACTTCGATTAAGAACACAAACTATAAACAACTAAGTCATGAAAAAATATATCATATACATAGGACTATTAGTAACAGGATTAACTCTAGGTTGGTTAATTTTTGGTAACTCCTCTAAAGATTCTACAACCTCTGAAAAGAACTCCTCCGAATCAAAAACGGAGGAAATATGGACGTGTTCTATGCATCCTCAAATTCGTCAGCCCGAAGCTGGAGATTGTCCAATATGTGGAATGGATTTAATTCCATTAGAAGCAAATAACAATTCAAATCCATTAGTATTTGAAATGACTGATGATGCAGTGAAAATAGCCAACATTCAAACAACTGTAATTGGTTCGGGTAGTGTTGATGCTAAAGGATTAAAACTATCTGGAAAAATAAAAGCAGATGAAACAAATTCTGCTAGCATTGTTTCTCATATTTCGGGAAGAATCGAAAAGCTATTTATTAGCTATACAGGGGAAAAAGTAAGTAAAGGGCAAAAGATAGCTTCTATCTACTCGCCTAAACTTATTACAGCTCAAAAAGAACTGTTAGAAGCCAATAAAGTAAAAGATGCTAACCCAAAATTATATGAAGCTACTGTCAACAAACTAAAGTTTTGGAAAATTACAGAAGAACAAATTGAATCAATTATAACTTCTAAAGAAGTGATTGAATCATTTAATATTTATGCAGGATTTTCTGGTGTAGTATTAAATAAAAAAGTTTCTGTTGGGGATTATTTGAATGAAGGAGAAGTATTGTTTGATATCCAAAACTTAAATCAACTTTGGGCAATTTTTGATGTGTATGAAACAGATTTAAAAGGTATAAAAACAGGTAATAAGATAAGTTTTAATACACCTGCAATTCCAAATAAAACATTTACTTCAAGTATCGTTTTTATAGATCCCGTTATTAACCCTACTACTCGAACAGCTACTATTAGAACTACTATAAACAACCAAAATCAGTTACTAAAACCTGAAATGTTTTTAGAAGGAACGATTAATAATACAAGTAGTAATAATACAGCTATTTTAGTTCCTAAGTCTGCGGTTTTATGGACAGGAGAACGATCTGTTGTTTATGTTAAGTTTCCTGATTTACCCATACCCTCTTTTGAGTTTAGAGAAGTAACATTAGGAGAATCTAATGGAACTAGTTATACTATTCTGGACGGATTAAACAATGGAGATGAAGTAGTAACTAATGGAGCATTTGTAATTGATGCTTCGGCTCAGCTAAATAATCAATCGAGCATGATGAACAGAAACCTACTATCTAATCAATCAGAAAGTTTACCAGATTATACTACTTCTACTCCAATCGAATTTAAAAAGCAATTGGGATTAGTTTTAGAAAACTATTTATCAATCAAAAACGCATTGGTTAATAGTAATGTTAAGGAAAGTAGCAAAAACTCAAAGTCACTGATAGAAAGTTTAGATAAAGTAGACATGAAATTAGTACAAGGAGAATCTCATATTTTCTGGATGGCTCAAATGAAGGCTATAACTGAAAATACAAAAGGTATAATTGAAGCAACAAATATTTCAGTCCAAAGAGATTTCTTTAATTCTTTATCTAATACAGTAATATCAACCACCAAGTCTTTTGGTGTAGAACAAAATACTTTCTATGTACAGTTTTGCCCAATGGCAGGAAACGATAAAGGAGCTTATTGGTTAAGTAAAGAAGCTGAAATTAAGAATCCATATTTTGGAGATGAAATGCTCACTTGTGGTTCAATTAAAGAAACAATAGATGAAAACTTTAAAAATAAAGGAACCAAAATAAAAAATAGTCCAATGAGTGGACATAATCATTAATAATAAAAAATAATGTTAAAATCAGTTATGCAGTATTTTTTTTGTCAGAATCAATGCAGATCAGTTGTGGAAATACACAAGAATCAAATGATTCTCTAACTAGAGCAGAATTCAAAGTATATAGATATGGTATGTACAAAATAACGATTGACAGATCGTACTTAGTAATGCTAAAAAAATGAATGAAGATAAAATAAAGACTAAAATTGCAGGTCTTAGTTATTATACTGATTCACATAGATTAGATGAAACTATACACTCATAACCGCCTGAGTTTTAACTAAGAAAAACAAAAAAAAGCCTTTTAGACAATTAAGTTTAAAAGGCTTTTTTTTTAAATGGAAAAATCCGTAGGCTTGGGTCGAACATTCAGTTATCTCAATTAGAAGAAGACTTTCAGGGTATTTTATATGTTCAAATAACCTAAATAAATGAACAGATATGTTTGATAGAAATAAGCCATATAATGATTGATCTAATCTTCCAATTGACGAAAAATTCATTGATAAAGATATTTTAAAACAATGAGGGCTTGCTTCTAGGGTATTAGCAGAATTAAATAGAAATATTTTACGTATTCAAAATCCTAATATGCTAATAAATATCATCGCTCTGCAAGATGCTCAAAGTTCAACCGCTATAGAAAACATTTTTATAACTCAATACGAACTATATAAAGCTTTATCAGACTCCTTAAAAGAACAGGAAGCAAATCCATCCACAAAGGAAGTTTTAAGATGTAGAGAAGGCTTTATGGGAAGGATTTAATAAAGTAAAAAAATCTAACGTAATCAATATTGAAGTTATTATAGCAATTTTTCAAACTAAAAAGAAACTTCACAAGGAATTAGAGCTCCTCTGTCGCAAGTTGTAATTAAAAGAGGAGAAAGTAAGTTAAGATCTGGAGAATTCAACAGATTACATCTGATTCGGAATTGTTCAACCCTTTGTTTCAAAAGATATTAAGTTATGAATAAATAAAATATCTACTTGGGATTCGAGCTAATAATAACAGAAAAAGCCTTTCAATTTCTTGAAAGGCTTTTTCTATTTAAATGGGTGGAAGACCGGGTTCACTTCGACTACATTACATTTCGCTCTGCGTAAATTGCTCACCCGTTCAGTTTATCATTAAAATTTGGCACAAAAAAAAGCTTCATGTTTCCATGAAGCTTTAAATAAATGGGTGGAAGACCGGGTTCACTTCGACTACATTACATTTCGCTCTGCGTAAATTGCTCACCCGTTCAGTTTATCATAAAAATTTGGCACAAAAAAAAGCTTCATGTTTCCATGAAGCTTTTAAATAAATGGGTGGAAGACCGGGTTCACTTCGACTACATTACATTTCGCTCTGCGTAAACTTCTCACCCGTTCAGTTTATCATTAAAATTTGGCACAAAAAAAAGCTTCATGTTTCCATGAAGCTTTTAAATAAATGGGTGGAAGACCGGGTTCACTTCGACTACATTACATTTCGCTCTGCGTAAACTTCTCACCCGTTCAGTTTATCATTAAAATTTGGCACAAAAAAAAGCTTCATGTTTCCATGAAGCTTTTAAATAAATGGGTGGAAGACCGGGTTCGAACCGGCGACCCTCGGTACCACAAACCGATACTCTAACCAGCTGAGCTACATCCACCATTTGCGCTCTTGCAATAAGAGTTAGCATTTCCTCTTTGTTTTTCAAAAGAGAGGGCAAATATAATTATTTATTTTTTATAAAATACATTCGTCAGCAAATTCTCGAACATTTTTAGCATTTTTTTGAAAATATCGAAATACAAAGTGATGTATAAAAAGACCACCATCCCCCATATCACTAGTAAATTCGCCCAAAAAGTGTCAATCATGACGCCAAAAAGTTTTTTTGATGGCGCATAAAATTGTGCCCTAAAAAATGTTTTATCAATAGGATCCTTATAAATAGGGTCAGATTTTTGAATAAAATGCCCATCTTTTTCCACAATTTTATCCAAATCTATCTTGTTGGTTACAAATTGCTCTAAACTTTCATTGTGGTAGTCATTGAGTCTCTTTAAGAAATTTTCTTTCCCATCTCTTTTCACCAAGGCCGTTTTTACCCTGTCGACCAATTTACGGTTATCCTCTACAATTTTCTTATACTTTGGCTTTAACTCTTTTTCAAAATAATTATTAATCACTTGATACGTGTTAGGAGAAAACTGCATGTTTTTTAACTCCACGAGACAAGCATCACAAGAATAAATTCTATTTTTTGAAAGGACCGTATAATATTTTAACTCTTTTTCAATTTCATTTTTGATTAAAATGATATCGCTAAATACCTGTGCTTGATTTTCCTTTTTATCGAAATTATTTTTAATATAATTCAACTTTGTCCCCAATTCTTTCAACCAATAATCCTTTTTCCATGTGGCAGAACGTTTAGCTTTTTCATACTTATAAATATGACGGTTGTATTCATTATCTTTAAACTGCGCTACAGCCAATGCTTCGTAGGCCCAACGAGAAGCCATTACATTACCAATAAAAGGCACCGAATCCTCCCTATTAAACATTGGATTAATCTTGTCAAACTTTACAATTACACCACTAAACAATAATTGCGGTATGATAATTAATGGAATTAAAATGTAAATTACTTTCACCGAATTAAAAGTGGCAGAAATATTTAAGCCTAATAAATTAGCAAAACAAGACAAGGAAAATAATACCAACCAATAAGTCAACCACATCCCTTGTATGCCCAAGACCCAATTACCAATCAACACAAAACTGATGGTTTGAATGGCCGAGATGATGAACATGATACACACCTTTGACCAAAGGTAAGACCCTTTACTTAAATTTAAAAAGGACTCTCTTTTTAATATTTTTTGATCTTTAATAATCTCTTCTGCAGACACACTAAGTCCGATAAACAAGGCAACGATTACGGAAATAAATAAAAAAGATGGAATATTTTGATTCTCTCTAAAAATATAACTTACCGAATCGTCTTTAACGGCATACATCTTTAAAAAGAATGCTAAGAACAAGGCCAAAATCGGTGCTTCTAACATATTAATAAACATGTACTGTTTATTGGTCAGTTTGGCTTTAATGTCTCGAATAAAATACGTTTTAAACTGCTTGAAAAAACCTGGTATTTTAAAAATTCTTTCCGGTAATTCAATCTCCTTATCTGCGGGTTCAACTTTTGGTTCTAAACTTTCAATATAATGCTTATTCCATTGAATAGGTGCAATTTTCCTGTTGGGAGTTTGCATTCCATACTCATCTACTACCTTTGATTCTATGATGTTAAAAATCTGTTCGGGGTTGACATTACCACAAACCACACACTCACTTTCGTTACAATTAACATGATGGATGAGCGTTTTAAAATAGATGATGGCATCTACTGGGTTGCCATTATAAATAGGATAACCACCTTGATCCAAAATCAATAATTTATCAAACATTTTAAAAATGTCGGAAGATGGTTGGTGGATAACCACAAAGATGAGCTTTCCTTTTAAAGCCAACTCATTTAATAAATCCATTATATTTTCCGAATCTCGAGAAGACAATCCAGAAGTAGGTTCATCCACAAATAAAACGGAAGGTTCTCTAATCAGTTCTAAAGAAATGTTCAGCCTTTTTCTTTGTCCACCAGAAATTGTTTTTTCTAAAGGACTACCTACTTTTAAATCTTTACTTTCATACAGTCCTAATGCTGTCAATAGCTTTAAAACTCTTTTGGCTATCTGTTGATCATTTAGATTACCAAAACACAATTTAGCATTGTAAAATAGATTTTCAAAAACAGTCAATTCCTCAATCAATAAATCATCTTGAGAAACATAACCAATCACCCCTTCAATGTCCTCTTTTTCGTGGTGAATATCAATCCCATTAATGGTCACTTTCCCCTTAGAGGGCGCATAGTTTCCATTCAATACATTTAACAAGGTAGATTTACCAGCACCAGAGCCACCCATAATACCCAATAATTTCCCTGATTCTTCAGAAAAATTAAATTCGTGTAGCCCCAATTCTTGGTTTTTAAAGCGGTATTCAATACCTTCTGTTTTAAATACCACCTTAGCACTCCCCTCTTCGGATAAAAATCTGCTGATTATATCGCTATAATAAATTGGTTTTACCCGTGAAGAACGAATAGAACTACCACTGCTTAATATAGCATGTCTTCCTGGAACAATATTTTGTCCATTCAAATCCAAAGTGCCATCACCTAAATACTTAAAAAAGTAAAAGTTTACACTCTTTACATTCAATACGCGGATTTCTCCCTCTAACTTTTTAGCATAAATATGCTTTGCAGCCTTAAAATTTTCTTTTTCATTAGCGGTGATATACAACAAATCTTTACCGTCTATTCTCTCACTTATCGGCGCTTCAACAAATCCTTTTACTTTTAAATATTCTTCATCCGATATATTAAAAGTTTTTGCCACCGTTTCAGCAAAGTCTAACTCTTGTTGCGTAATGGAATCATTGGCGTTAATAAACTCCAATATTCTTATCAGTACAATTATTTTTTGATTTTGAGCCAATTCCTTATTGATATCGGTGCAAATTCTTAACACTTTAACGGAGTGTACAGAAGTTCTTTTGGCTTTTCCGTCTTTTCTTTTCTTTCGTCCTTGGTAAGAAATTAAATAAGCATCAAATAATGACAAGAATTCTTTTACATCTCTCGCATTTAACTCTTGCTCCAAAAATGCTTCTACAATTTCACGTCCAACACCTTCCGTAGAAGGATCCTCAACATCAATATCTTCATCTACTCTCGCAATAATCGAGAATAGTTGCATTAGGGCTTTTAGAATTCTTTCACTCATTTATTCGCGTGGATTTTTAAAACACCTACCTTCAATCAATCAGCTCATTGAAATAATAAGTGGGTTCAATATAATCATTATCTTCTTAGCTATACGCAAATACTCCCATAAAGGTTATACCATTTTTTCAATAATTGAAAGAGTACATTCATATTTAGACCTTACCCCACAAATACTTCTGATTTTTTTTGGTTTAATAAATTAAGTCCGTTATTTTTAACCATATGTCTGATTATATTTCTATTAAAAACTTAGCCGCTGACGATAGGCCCCGGGAAAAATTATTACGTTTAGGCTATTCCGCTTTATCCCATTCCGAAATTTTGGCCATATTAATAGGCTCTGGCACGCGCGATAAATCTGCCGTACAAGTTTGCCAAGAAATTTTAAACAACGTAGAGGGAGACCTCAATAATCTGGCGAAATTATCCATAGAAGATTTAAAAAAATTTAAAGGCATTGGAGAGGCCAAAGCCATTTCTATTGTAGCTGCGCTAGAACTAGGCAGAAGAAGAAAAGCTACAACAACTACAGTTTTACCAAGTGTAAAATCCTCTAAAGACGCCTACCTGTATCTTAGCCATTTATTCAAAGATTTAGGACATGAAGAATTCCATATCATTTTACTTAACCGCGCCAATAAAATAAAAAAATCTATCCTCATTTCCCGAGGAGGCGTTAGTGGCACCATAGCCGACGGCAAATTAATTTTTAAAAAGGCCCTAGAAGCAACAGCTTCTGCCTTGATATTATGTCACAATCATCCTTCTGGCAACTTACAACCTAGTAAAGCGGATTTACAATTGACTAAAAATTTAAAAGAATTTGGTGCCATGATAGACCTGCCTATCCTAGATCATATTATATTTACCGATACTGCATACTATAGTTTTGCAGACGAAGGAATATTATAAATGGCTAAGGAAGTTTTAATTTATTGTGAAAAGGAATCTAATCGATTGCATTATGTGCTTGATTTCATTTTTAAATCGAAAGGCATCCAATATGCCCTTACACAGGATCAAGTACTTTTTGCACAATCAAATTTACCCCGAATCAATTATTCTAATCAAAAACTTGCAGCCAACATTACCTTTACTCCTTCCGCCCTGCTATTTGAAATAGGGTTTACACAAAAAATGGATGTGCTTTATGCCGCGAATAAAGCGCAGTGGTTTTTAAATAATGTGCGGGATGATTTTGCTTTTATTTTTTACCAGCTCAGTCGATACGAGGAATATACCGCACCGCACAAAGATGCTTTTGGCAGATTTGACAGCAAAGCTGCTAGCTTGGTACAAAACAAACAAATTGAAAAACCTTGGTGTGATATTTTAGTACAGTCCATTTGGCATAAACTAGGGTTAGATTATAGCGTAGTACTGTCAAAATACGCTGAAATCCCAACCTTTGACATTGATATTGCTTGGGCTTATTTAAACAGAAAATATTGGCGTACCGCTTTAAGTATGTTGAAAGAACTTACACACCCCAAAGCACTAAAAAAACGTCTTCGAATTTTAAATAAACAAAGTAAAGACCCTTACGACTCTTATGCCCTCATGCAAAAAGTACTTACCCAATACCAGGGGTATGTTTTTTTTCTATTGGGAGACTATGCCCCAAAGGACAAAAATATTCATTGGAAAAATAAAGCCTTAAGTAAATTGGTAAATACCATCAATACGACCGCAAAAACAGGCATACACCCGTCCTTTGCCTCCTTTTTAAACCAAGAAAAAGTGGCTATAGAAATCAACAGATTAAAAAAGATAAGCAAGGCGGAAGTCATCCATAGTAGACAGCATTTTTTACGCCTAAATTTACCCAAGTCTTACCAAATACTAATTGCCTTGGGGATTAAACACGACTTCAGTATGGGATATGCTGACCAAGTTGGTTTTAGGGCTGGAACGGCTTTCGTTTACCCATTTTTTGACTTGACAAGCAACAAAGTAACGCCACTTCAAATTCACCCATTCTGCTATATGGATGGTACCTTAAAAGAATACTTAAAACTAGAGGAGGAAACTGCCATGCAGGTCATCTCCAAATTGAAAAAAGAAGTAAAAGCGGTAGGCGGGAATTTTACAGGTATATGGCACAACCATAGTATTGGAAACCAAATGGAATGGGAAAATTGGCAAAAGGTTTTTCTACACGCATTCCCAACTTAAAATGCTTTTCTTATTCGCCCAAAACTAGCTTGTTTTTAAATTGTTATATTTGAATAAATTTTAAACCAAATACTATGAATGACAATTTTATTATTGACCAAGATGATGTTGGAGGAGCACCTTCTGAAACTGGAAAAACTAGAGCCATAATTGCACACATTACTTTAATAGGGACAATTATTGCTTTGGTCCAAAACAATAACGACAAAAATAGCTTTGCCAGCTTTTACATCCGTCAAATGTTTGGATTAGTGGTTGTAGGACTTGCTATTTATTTACTATCTTACATTATTGCCCTTGTGGTACCATCTCTTTTTATTATCGTCACCATATTAAGACTGGGCTTAATTGCTTTATGGATACTTAGCTTGATTGGCGCTGTAAATGGCGAGCGAAAATTAACACCAGGAGTGGGACAGATGTTCCAAGAATGGTTTAAAACCTTATAAAAAAAAGGGCTACAATTACTGTAGCCCTTTTTTTTTAATTTGTTGCGTTTTCTCTTTCTTCCGGATCTTCTTCCTCAATCGGGAATAACTTTTCTGCTTCTGGCACGCCTTGAATTTTATCTAAAATATCTTCCAATTGTGCAATAGAAATTCTTTTATAAATAATTTTATTGTCTTTATCTAAAACAAAAATTCTTGGTGTAGAAGTAACATCATATGTCTTGGTGTAGTTTAAACTTTCAATAGAGGTATTGTGGTCTTTAATGATACTATATGCATTCGTTTGCGCTTCTTCATATACCGACTTGGTTAAACCAACATTGATAAAAGTTAACTCATTATCTTTAATAAACTGCTTCCATTTAGCGAAGTCATCTCCCATTGCTTTACCAACAGCGTACACTTCAACATTTCTTGCTTTTAATTTTTCGGCATATAATTTTTGTAATTTTGGGGTAGATTTTTTACAATGCCCACAAGTAGCTTCCCAGAAATATAAGATTTTGTATTCTGAATCAATTTTATAAAAATCAATCCAATTTTTTTCTGTAGAATCAGGTAAACAAATTCTAGGTGCATAACTCCCAATTAAAGATGGTCGCATTTCATCTGCCCTTTTACACACTTTAGTTAAACCCTCTTCTGTCATCCATGTCGCAGTGGTTGGTGTTGGACAATAATAGGTATCTACCATGTGTACAAATACGTTTTCCATTCCCATTCTATCCGATTGCTCAGAAGTAGAAGTGACATGAGAAATAATATACTGTTTGATCGCACTTGAATCTAATGTTTTTTCAATCAAGATATCGGCATATTTACTAATCGTATCTGGAATTTGTAGCAAAACTTGACTCGACAAATATTGTTCTAGTTTTTTATGAAACAAAGGCGTTCTTACCAAAGCATCATTTTTTAAATTCGTATTGTCCCAAAAATGATGGATATAATAATTGTAAACATAATTAGAATCTGTAATTACGCCATTCTCATCTGTTGGAGCTGCTGGCAATTCCACTTCAAGCGACATGTTAATGATATCACTTAAAAATTTACCTTGAAAATCATCCACAATGGATTTTTGAAAAGCAATCACATCTTTATTAAGTCCTTTCAATTCGGCGGTAATTTCTTTTTTTCTATCCGCATCTGCAGTCTTCATTTCTTCGTTCAGCTTATTTGCTAAAATCTTCTTCGAAGTCATGTAATGTATGTACTTATAAAAAGCAATGTTTGTTCTTGATTTTTTGATCTTCATGGACCCCACTAAATCTTTTTCATTTTCAACTACCGCATCTATTTCCTCATGGTCATGTACAAAATCAAAATATTTTTGACCTGGTAAAAACACGGCATATACCCCATTTTTATGTTTGGCACCATCAAATTTAATCACCCCATTTTTCGACTGGGTAGTATCCGCATAATACATTCCCTTGCCAACATATTTTACTAAGTGAACTGTGGTATCTTTAAATCCATTTACTGTAAATTTTAATTCTTGACTCATTCCGGTATGCGCTAAAATAACGGCCAAAAAAAGTGTGAGTTTTTGTTTAATGTTCATGTTTTGAGTTTTTCTTTTTTTAAAGAGACGAAGATAATGTTAAAAGGGTTTTAACTTTAACAAAAATTTAACGTTTTAACTCTTTTTAAATATTTTTAATATAGTTTGACTTAAATTGAGCTTAAGTAGGTAATAAAATCCTACCAGGAAGATTAAAATCATGCCCACGCCGACAAATAAGCCGAGGAATGAAGGTAATAGACCTACCGACTGAAAGGAAGGATAAATAAACAGATACAAAAACAATACCACTAAAATACCTACCAGCACCCCTACCCATCCAATTATTTTAAAATTATGGGCCAATATATTTTTAGAAATTTGCTGTGGGTAATACCCCAACTTCATTAATAAGCCAATATCTTTTTTTCCATTTGCGACAATTAACTGTAAAAACTGAAGCATCACCAACACTGAAAGTAACAATATCAAGAAGGCGAATAGCATAAAAACCATCAATACTTTCATTAAGTAAGTCTTGATCTTACTCACACTTAAACTATTTTCAGAAATATCTAAATTCATTTCCTCCATTAAGGTTTGCAATTCTTGGTGGGCTCCTTTTTCCAACTTCAAAAACAAGCGGGTGGTGGGTGCATTTGCATTCCCAGTAGTACCGTATTTTTTATTAGAATATCGTATAAAAGATTCGGGCACCAATACGGAACTAACTTGTGCGGAAAACCCTACCACTTGTCCTAATACGACCCCCTTATTATTAGCGCCAATTAAATGCAGCCTTAGTCGCACTGATTTAATTAAGTCTTCAGAAATTTGGGGCAAACCTTGACTAGGCGCAATGCCGTAATTTACCAAGGTTAAAAAGTCACGTGGTAGTATAATGGGTACAATATCCTTTTCGCTTGCCCACTGCCACGCCTCCATATCTATTCCCTTGATAAAACGATTTGGTACAGACTGTAAAAACATATTGGCATAAAAGCCAGGTAAGCCATCTCCAGGATTTTCAGAAATCCCCACTTCATAATCTGCGGATTCAAATGGTGCAATATCCGTGATAAAGCTTTTATTACTAAGGTCTGTTATTTCGGCATCCGTAAAATTGGTATTATTCAGACCAAGACTAGTAAAGCTGGTTACTTTTTTTTGTATAATCACCGTATTGGAACCAAACACATCTGCATTTCCCTCCTTATTCTTTTGTAAATCGACATATAAAACTACGGTCAAAAAACTAACGAACAACCCAATAGAAAGCCCAATTACAGACAGTGTCAGCTGAAATTTTTGCTCTTTTTGCTTAAAAATATGTTTAATTACACTCACAATCTTAAAGTTTTAAGTGGATATGCTTCCAACTCATCTCCTAAGGAAGTGAGAATTAAACCTGCATTTTGTGCTGCACAAGCATCCAAAATTAACTGTAATGCCAATCCAGTATTTATTTGGTCCAAATGACTAAAAGGTTCGTCTAATAAAATCCATTCAAAAGGCTGGCAAAGTGCACGCACAATAGCCACTCTTTGCTTTTGTCCCATAGACAAGGTGCCAACTTTTTGATTTTTATGCGCAAGTACACCTAGTGTTCCTAACATTTCATCTACTTCTTTTTCCGTTTTAAAAGCAGTCAATTCATTCTTTACTTGGATATTCTCCATTAATGTTAATCCATCAAAAAGCGACAAGGTTTGAAAAACAGCCGCAATTTTTGATTGCCGATAAGCAATCCAATTGGAAAGGGACAAAGATTGTATGGAAACATCATCAAGCATGATAACTCCAGAATAATCAAAACGCAAGCCATATAGAAAAGCCATTAAGGAAGATTTCCCTTCCCCACTTTGCGCCTCTATAAGGTAATATTCTCCCGCATTAAAACAGCAGGCGTGGTTCCAAATACTATGCTCCTCAAAGACTTTTCCAATCAAAGGAGCAGGTACGATATTTTTTAAAAAAATATTCATTATTATTTCAACTTACAAATTCTTTGCCAATTAATCTTTTGGTATATAAAGCATTTCTAAATGTGGAATGCCATCCTCTAAATAGGATTTACCGGTAAATTTAAATAAAAAATGTTCATAAAACTTTTGAAGGTAAGACTGCGCAGAAATTCTGACAGGAACTTTTCCGTATAACTTTAAAACATGAGCCATGTTATTCTCCATCAAAAAGTAACCGATTTTATTCCCACGAAACTCCTTTGCTGTAGCCACCCTACCGATAGAAACTTCTGGGTAACTAATGTTTGGTGGTAAAATTCTTGAAACAGCAATTAATGTATTTTTATGATAAATTAACACATGAATAGCAACCTGGTCCTTATAATCCAACTCCGGATAAGGACAGTTTTGTTCTACTACAAACACATTTGTTCTTAAGGCTAACAAATCATATAATTCATTATTTGTTAATTCATTAAAAGCCTTAGCAATCACATTTATTTTAGTAAAGTTCATTTTATTCATTATTAACAAAATACTGTTTAGTTTTAACATTTAATAATTTGTTAAAGTTAAAATTATATAATAGCTTTGTTTAAACTTATAAAAAATATATTATGAAAAAAATTTTACTTTTTGCTTTAGCATTTGCAACTATTAATACAGCAACTGCTCAAATATATGAAGCTAGTGATTCCACTGCATTTTCAGCATGGACAGCTTATGATTTAGATGGTGACGGATTTGTATTCGAACCTTTTGGTGATGTTAATGGCATGTCTGCAGTGTCTTATTCTTATGACAATGCATCTTTTGCAGCATTAAATCCTGACAACTTATATGTATCACCTGCTATTGATTTATCAAGTGGTTCAAACTTAATGTTAAACTACCAAGTATCAGCAATTGACCAAGCTTGGTTAGTTGAAAAATATGCTATCTATGTGGTAAATAATCCTGCTGCATTAGCAGCTGGTAACTTTCCAACTGAAGTAACTGGAGAATCTTCTTTAACTACTGGTATTGTAACTAGAAATATTGATATTTCTGCAGAAGCTGATGGACAAGCTACAGTTTATATTGTAATTAGACATTACGATTGTTCTGATAACTTTGGAATTGGATTTAACAACTTAACTATAACAGGTGATTTTGCATCTGTTGAAGATAATAAAGTTGCAATTTCTAGCGCTTACCCTAACCCAACTGTGGATGTTTTAAACATTAATGTTACTGAAGAAGTAGCAAGTTTAAAAGTATTAAACTTAGAAGGAAAAGTGGTAATCAACAACAATTCAGTAAATGCAAGTGTAATTAACTTAGATGTTAACGCATTAGCTCCAGGAATGTACGTTTACGAAGTAACTACAAAAGATGGTGCAGTTGCAAGAGAAACTTTTGTGAAAAAATAATTTTTTTACACTAAATTTGAAGGGTGAAGTTTAATTAACTTCACCCTTTTTTTATGGAAGAAAATACAGTAATCAACCAAGTAGTTGAACAAATAAAAGCACAATTCAAAGATGATTCTAGTGGTCACGACTGGTTTCATATCGACAGGGTAAGGCGAACAGCAAAGAAAATTGCTACCATTGAACAGGCAGATGTATACGTTACTGAATTGGGAGCATTGTTGCATGACATTGCCGATCATAAATTTGTCGAGAATCCTGACGAAGCTGCTTTAACAAGTACAGCACAAATACTTTCGGCATTAAATGTCCCACAAAAAACCATTGAAGCAGTACAACACATTGTTTTAAATTGCTCTTTTAAAGGAGGGGTGGAAGCCAATAAAATGAAAAGCTTAGAAGGAAAAATAGTGCAAGATGCCGATAAGTTGGATGCCATTGGTGCTATTGGAATTGCCCGAACTTTTGCTTTTGGTGGTAAGTTTGGCGCCATTTTATTCGACCCAAATATTGGACCAATGGACCATAAAGATTTGGCCTCTTATCAAAAGAACAGAAGTCACACCATCAATCATTTTCATGAAAAACTATTAAAATTAAAGGATTTAATGCACACCAAAACGGCACAAAAAATGGCTTTAAAAAGACACCAGTTCATGGAAGATTATTTAATTGAGTTTCATCATGAATGGAACGCAGAAATTAATTAAATTTAACCCATGAGAAAAATAACCCTTTTATTTCTTTTCATCTGGTTAGGATCAGGTCTAAACGCCCAAAATATGGACTTTGGACTTAGTATTGCCCCTACTTATAATTTTCAGATTTTTAGGTCGACTCCGAATAATATTTGGTCGTCTCAAACTGGAAATGGCTTTTTATTTGGTGGCTTTATTCAAAAACCGATCGGTGAACACAGCTTTATAGCTTCCGCTTTGAAATTTGAATATTTCGGTTTTAACCAAAAATACAATGGCTATTTAGCACAAAGCTACCGCGTAGCAAGTATTCATATCCCAATCCTGTTTAAACAAGAAATTGGTTTGACAAAAAATTGGTTTTACGAAGTTGGCCTAGGTGTAAACTACCATTTTTTAAGCAGAAAGTATTCCGGTGGTTTTTGGCTTAACGTAAATGAATTAGCCAATAAATTTCAACCACATACCCAAATAGGCCTTTCTTATTACTCCCCACAAAACAGATATGAACTTTCTGCTTATGGTCGGTATTATTTTATCGATTTATGGAAAGGATTTGTACAAGAAAGTTCACAAACTAAAACCAAACTAATTACTTTTGAATTGGCATTAAAATATTATTTGAATAAGTAATAACTTTTATTATTACCCTTAAAAAAGAACAACCTTTACACGGTATAAAATTTGTAAAACACATTAAAATAACACGCATGACTAAAACATTCTTCTCCTCCCTATTTATATTATTATCGTCTTTAGCTTTTTCTCAGTCTGTAACGGATAATGAATCTTGCACAGCGCCAGATAAAAAGGCAATGAAATTCATCAAAGTTGCTACTTCTCCTAAATCAGATTTCCAGACAGCCTCCATGGCATTTATAGACGCCATTGCAGTAGATGATGAAAAAGCACTTCCTTATTTTCTTTACGCAGAATACTTAAATGAAAGAGCTATGCGAAAGCTAGAAGAATACCGTGCCGGACGGGCAAACCTAGTCCAAGTTAGAAATCAATTCAATGCTGTGGTAAATAAATACACTAGTGTTATCGAATTGTGCCCAGAATACCATGCGAACCCTTATTTTATGCTAGGATACATTAATTACTATGTTAAGGGAGACCAGGAGACCGCGGTTTCCTATTTCAACCAATTCCTTCAATTTTCAAGTGATGACCCAAATGCCTTTGATGATGATTATGCAGATCAAAAAAGTGAAGCCATGGCCATTGTAAAACAATTGGAAGTATCCCTTAAAAAAGCAGAAATAGCCAATGCCTTTTATGAAACTAAAGTACCATATGATCCAGTAAGAGTTCAGAATGTATCTACTGCAGATGATGAATACTTACCCATGATATCGCCTGATAATGAATTAATTTTTTATACGAGAAGAGGAGACTTCAGAAGTCTAGGGGAAGTTCAATCCAATATTAAAGAAATGTTTTCTGTTTCCCAACGTGCAAATGTCAATGCGCCATTTAATAAAGGAAAAGGATTAAACCCTCCTTTTAATACTGCGGATTTTGAAAATTATGGTGGCGTATCACTATCTATAGATAACAAAGAGATGTTTATTTGCGCCTGTAAAAATGAGGTAGTTCAAGGACAACAATTTTTAAATTGCGACATTTACGTGACTTATTTTAAACGTTCAGGTAAAGGCGGATACGATTACGAATGGACAGACTTAAAAAACTTAGGTTCAAATATTAATACGGCTACTGGCTGGGAAGCGCAACCAACTTTATCGGCAGACGGCAATACGCTTTACTTTGCTGCTTTTAGAAAGTCAACACAATTAACAGACATCTACTATTCTACTAGAAAGAAAGATGGTTCCTGGTCATTAGCTAAGCCAGTACCTGGTCCAATTAACACAGCCGGTCACGACAAGGCGCCGTTTTTACACCAAGATTCAGAAACCATGTACTTTGCTTCACAAGTGAGTGAGAAAAGAAAAGGCGCTGGTGAACCTGGCAATTACGATATTTTTTACGCGAGAAAAGACCAGGATGGAAATTGGATGGAACCAAAAAACTTAGGTTATCCAATAAACACAGAAAGTAATGAGGTTGGATTAATTGTTTCAACTGACGGTAAGCTTGCTTACATAGCTTCTGACAAAGGTAAAAATGCGGAAGGTGTAGATTTGTACTATTTTGAATTATATGAAGCAGCAAGGCCGCAAAAGGTATTATTTGTCAAAGGGCAATTAAAAGATGATTTAGGAGACCCGATACAGGATGGGAAATTGGAAATTAACTATGAAGAAAGTGGAGAATCCGTTGAAATCAATATCAATGGAGATGACGGAAAATTTGCCGCAGTTATAAAAACCGACAACCCGCAAGATGTATTAATATCCGTAAAGAAAAAGGGGTATTCTTTCGATACCCAAAAAATAAGTAAAACAGAAATTGCAGCAGCCAAATCTGGAAATTCCACTTATAAATCTAGCAATCTAGACTTAGAAATTGGAGAATTAGCCGTTGGAAAAGCATTCACCATCAATAATATACTTTTCCAAACTGATTCTTATGTACTCAGTAAAGACTCGAAATTTGTCTTGGACCAATTTGTTAAGTTCCTAAAAGTTAACCCTAGTGTTACCGTCGAATTAGAAGGACATACAGATGACCAAGGTGATGACGGTGCTAACATGAAACTAAGTCAGAATAGAGCCAATGCAACCATGGATTATATTGTAAGTAAAGGCATTTCAAAAAACCGCTTAAAAGCAATCGGCTACGGAGAAACAAAACCTATTTACGAAAACAACAAAGAAAGTAATCGCGCTAAAAATAGAAGAACCGACTTTAGGTTAACTGGAGTTTAATATTAACACTTGACTGATAGTTTATCAGTTAATTCTAGCTATGGATAATTAGCAATTGGACGATTAGTGCATAGTCCTCCCTCATGGAAACATGTACTGAGCTGCACTGTGCTGAGCTTGTCGAAGTATCGAAGTAAGCCAACAAAAAACTAGGAGCCTAGCGAACTAGAAAAAAATCTAGCAACGATTGAATGGAGCTGTGCTGAGCTGCACTGTGCTGAGCTTGTCGAAGTATCGAAGTCGGTCTAGCATCTATGAGCACAGCAGTCTGGCATCTAAAAGTACAGCGGTCTAAGACACAACTACTTTTTTCTCGACTCCAGCATGACAATACTTCGCCAGATAAAGGTAATGGCAATAGAAAAGAACATGGTTAAGAACAAGCCAATCCCAAGGTGACCTAAGGCGTAAGAATAAGCAGATAAACCAACATAAGCTTGATCTTCCTGATTTTCGATATAATCTAAATAGGTCTTATTTTTCCAAGTAAAATCTTCTGCTTGTAATTTTTTAAAAGTAGCTTCATCAGGCACATTTTCCAAGTTTGCATCCAACCTTTCATTTAGTTTTGAAGCAATAAAAGTATCGTCAATCTTGTCGTGGTAAACATAAGTAAATAAAGAAAGTAAAATTACAAAAACAAGTCCACCTTGCACTGCTACCTTAAAATCCTCTGCGAAACTAGATGCGGTACTAAAGTTTTGGCTGCGTTTAACTATGTAAAGACTCACCGCAATGGCAGAAAGCAACAAAAACATATTATACAAACCACTGATATTAGTCCCCAAGGCAGAGGCATCTGCAAAATAAAACCCAAAAGTTATCCCTACCGAAATAAGAAAACAAACCATGGCTACTCTCAAAGGGATTTTCATTGTTTATTATTTTTTTCTATTCGCTCGCTCTTGTTGTAATTTTTGAGCTTCTTCTAACCTAGCAGCAAATTTAGACTTACCTTTTTTCTTTTTTGGTGCAGCTTTTTTAGCGGCAATTTTCGCTAAAATCTTGTCCTCATCTAACATAAACTCTTTGATTGCAAACATAATCCCCATAGTCATTAAGGTAGAGATAAAGTAGTAAAAACTCAAGCCAGAAGAGTAAGAGTTAAACCAGAAAATCATCATAATTGGGAAGAAATACATGATGTATTTCATGTTCGGCATTCCCTCTTGTTGAGGCGTCTGCATATTAGAACTATTAAAGTGCGTATACAATAAAGTAGTAATCGCCATTAACAAAGTAAATAAAGATATGTGGTTACCGTATGCCCATGTTATTAATGGAATATTACCCGACCACGAAGCAATTTGATCATAAGTAGACAAATCTTCTGCCCATAAAAATGATTTTTGTCTCAACTCAATTGCTGAAGGAAATAAACGGAATATCGCAATTAAGACCGGCATTTGAATCAACATTGGAACACAACCAGCTAAAGGACTTGCCCCAGCATCTTTGTACAAGGCCATCAAAGCTTGTTGCTTTTTCATGGCATCTTCTTTTTTAGGGAATTTTTCACCTATCTCTGTAATTTCAGGCTTTAATACCCGCATGGTTGCAGAAGACTTATACATTTTATAATTCACTGGACTCAAGACTAACTTTACAAAGAAAGTCAATAATAAAATGGCAAATCCTGCACCCATTCCCCAGCTTAAAAACCAGTTCATTACCGGACGGAATGCATAAACATTCACCCATCTAAATATACCCCAACCCAGATCCACAATATCTTCTGTACCATTATCATGTAAAGCAAGTACATCATAATCATTTGGACCAAAATACCATTTTAAACTCACCGTCTCAGCCATGCTACTCATCCCTAAGTTTAATTCAGCGGTAAAATCTTTTAAGTAAGTTGAATCAAATTCAGGACGATTAGAAATTGCCAATTTTGAACCAGCACCAAAACCATCTTCTTTCATGACAATCGCAGAGAAAAATAATTGTTTAAAAGCTACCCAATTCGTTTTTTCTTCAAACTCTAAATCATCATCCCCCATTGCCGACAAGTAATCGTAAGATCCTTCCTCGTCATAATAAAAAGTAGCATTTCTTTGTTCCGTAAGCAAGTATTTTTCAGTTGACAATAACCTAAAATCTGCAAATAATTTTGTCTGACCTGGTGCTGCACTTTCAAAACCATTGAATTTTATAACATAACTCATGTCGTGAGAGCCATCTGTCAAACCATAAATAAATTCCACCGTTTTACCTGCAATATCAGCAACCATGGTCAAGTTTTTATCCGTGGAAGAAACCACTTCAAAATCATAATCATTCGTGTTAATGGTTTTTCCCGCTACGTTTAACTCAATGCCATAAGTCGACATTTGATCTAATAATTGCAAGTAAGCATCTCCGCTATCCACATAGGTTTGGTAAGACTTGTAATCTTTTACATAGGCATTGTGAATGTGACCACCTTTGGTCGTGAATTCCAATTTCAATACATCATTTTCAATGGTATGAATGGCTTCCGGTAAAACTTCCGTAATATTCGACTTCGATAAAATAACTGTATCCAATCCCGTAATGGTATCGGTATACACTATGTTATTTAAATCATCAGTAATGACTAATCCATTGGCATCCATTTTTGGAACCCATGAATTAACGGTTTCATTACTTGAAGCAATTACTTCGTTATTTTGTTTGATTTCAGCTGGTACCGCATTCACAGTTTGGCTTGAATCGTTATGTGTAATTTCAGTTTTTGGTTTTAAATCGTCTTCCGCTGGCGCATTAAAAATACTAAAGCCTAATAATATACCACCTATTAACAATAATCCAATGACAGAATTTCTATCCATTATATAAATTTTAAAAATGCAAAATTAAGAATAATAGGGAAACCCACAGAGGTTTTCACCAATTAAATCACATCTATCTGATGTTCCCCTTCTTTTTGATGCATCAGTGCGCATGTTCTTGCCTTCCCTCCTTAGTCCCTATAACTATCGGGATCGAACTGACACTTCGTTTTTCATTTCTATTAGCGAGTGTTTAGCAGCAACTTGTGCTGAGCTGCACTTGCGAAGTATTGAAATATGCGGTCTGAAAAAACAACCACCTCGGTCCTCTCTTGGTTACTGAGCAAAGTCAAAGTACAAGAGGTGGAAGAAAAATCACCAGTATTTATACGCAAAGCCAAAAATACTGGTGATATTAAAAATATATAAGCGACTCCTACAAATCGAAGCAAACTAGAAAAGAAACCTAGGCGCGTAGCGACTAGAAAAAAATTTAACAGCGACCTGTGCTGAGCCTACCGAAGTAAGTATTCTAGCATCTAGCAACACAGCGATCTAAAATCTGTGAGCGCAGCGAACAAAACAAACAAAACCTAGGCGCACAGCGACTAGAAAAAAAATCTAGCAGCGACCTGTGCTGAGCCTACCGAAGTAAGTATTCTAGCATCTAGCAACACAGCGATCTAAAATCTGTAAGCGCAGCGAACGAAACAAACAAAACCTAGGCGCACAGCGACTAGAAAAAAAATCTAGCAGCGACCTGTGCTGAGCGAAGCCGAAGTAAGCGATCTAAAATCTATGAGCGCAGCGAACAAAACCTAGGCGCGCAGCGACTAGAAAAAAGTCTAACAGCGTGCTGAACCTGCCGAAGTAAGCGATCTAAAATCTATGAGCGCAGCGAACAAAAGCGACTAGCGACTAGTGACTAGAGACTAGAGACTAGAAACTAAAAAGCTATACCGCCACATTATGCTCTCTTAAAGCATCATTCAATGAAGTCTTTTTATTAGTACTCTCTTTTCTTGTCCCAATAATTAAAGCACAAGGCACATTGTACGAACCTGCTGGAAATTCTTTGGCGTATGAACCAGGTATTACTACTGATCTCGGTGGCACAAAACCTTTTGTCTCCACTGGTTTATCTCCAGTAACATCAATAATTTTTGTCGACATGGTCAATACAACATTGGCACCTAAAACGGCCTCTTTACCGACTCTCACCCCTTCCACAACAATACATCTTGAACCAATAAAAGCATTGTCTTCAATGATTACTGGTGCAGCTTGTAATGGCTCTAATACACCACCAATTCCAACACCACCACTCAAGTGAACGTTCTTACCAATTTGTGCACATGAACCAACTGTTGCCCATGTATCCACCATAGTACCTTCATCCACATAAGCACCAATATTTACATAACTCGGCATCATAATCACACCCCTAGAGATGTAAGCACCATATCTTGCAACGGCATGAGGAACTACGCGAATACCCTTTTCTTTATAACCTGTTTTTAAAGCCATTTTATCGTGAAACTCAAAAGGACCTACTTCAATGGTTTCCATTTGACGAATTGGGAAATACATTACCACAGCTTTCTTCACCCATTCGTTGACTTGCCATTCACCGTTTTCTAAAGGTTCTGCAACCCTTAATTCTCCTGCATCAATTGCAGCTATAACGGCATCAATCGTATCTCTTACTTCTTTATTGTCTAACAAACTACGATCGTCCCAGGCCTTTTCAATAATTTCTCTCATGCTTTATTTTTTATTCCTTTAAATTTTTAAGGATTGACTATTTTTATTTTTTCCAGATTTAATGGTCAACAAATATAAGGGTTTATTTATTTTTGTAAACAAAAACGAGACTATGTTCGGAAAAGGAATGATGAAAAAGTTGGAGCAAATGCAACAACAAGTGGAAGAGACAAAATCAAGATTAGACAATGTAAAATTGATTGGTGAAGCCATGGAAGGTAAAGTACGCGTTGAAGTAAACGGAAATGGTGTAATTACTGACATTACAGCAAAGGACGACTTGCCAAAAGAGGAGTTAATCGACTTAATTATGGTGGCTGCTAATCGTGCTTTAGACCAAGCAAACAGAACAAAAGAAATGGAAATGGCACAATCTGCCAAAGGAATTATCCCAGGAATGTAATGGAAATATTCGACTATTTTGTATTAGTAATAGTCGCCTTTTCGGCCAGTTGGCTTACTTTTTTTTCAGGATTTGGGCTGGGAACTTTAATGACACCAGTATTTTTCTTTTTGTTAAAGGATTTAACCATGGCCATTGCGGCTACTGCCATTGTCCACCTGACAAATAATATTTTCAAGTTCATTTTAATGAAAAAAAGTGTCAACTGGCAAATTGTTATTCCCTTTGGGCTGGCCGCCATTCCCGCGGCTGTCCTCGGTGCTTATTTAACCAGCCATTTTACAGACGTGACACTTTATAATTATCACCTTGGGGATGGTAGTTATGACATACAACTCATCAATTTAATTTTCGGCATTATTTTAATCGGCTTTGCTTTAATTGAATTAATTCCCAAATGGTCGATTGTATTTGCCAAACAAAGCTTGTGGCTGGGTGGTGCAATATCTGGTTTCTTTGGCGGACTATCTGGACACCAAGGTGCATTGCGTACCGCTTTTTTAATCCGTTACAAACTGAGCAAAGAAGCCTTTATCGCTTCCGGTATTGTTATCGCCTTAATTATTGACTTGGCCAGAACTCCAATTTATTTTACCAATTTTGAATTAAACGGATTGAAAGATCAATGGCTCATCATAGTCATTGCTATTGGCAGTGCAATTACTGGTGCTATTATTGGAAAAATTTTCTTAAAAAAGGTTGCTTTTAACCTATTAACCATCCTTATTTCAATCGGGATGATTATATTTGGTTTAGCCCTGATTGGAGGATTTTTAGAAAAATGATGAAAGCAGAATTAAGAGAAAAATATAAGCAACTGCGCAAAGCATTGAACAACACCGAAAGAGCAGAATTATCGGAAAAGATATACCAGCATTTTGTGTCTCATTTCGACTTTACGCACGACGATATCAGTATCTTTATTCCCATTGATCGCTTTCAAGAAGTAAACACATGGTTATTCATTAAGGAATATCCTGCAAGATTTTATTTACCCATTGTTAAACCAGAAGGATTGAAACATGTTCAATATGAATCCATGGAACAATTAAAAAAAACAAGCTGGGGGATTCTAGAACCTCAGTATGGTTTAGAAGTCAATGAAGAAAAATTTGATGTCGTGATTGTACCCCTTTTGGCTTTCGACAAAGCTGGAAATCGCGTTGGGTATGGCAAGGGATTTTACGACGGTTTTTTAAAAAATTGTGTCCCCAACTGTAAATTCATTGGGGTAAGCTACTTTCCTCCAGAAGAAAACCTCATAGAAACTATTCCAACCGACATTCGGCTTCATTATTGCATAACCCCTGATAAGGTTTATCATTTTAAATAATTTTAAGGTGCATGTAAGGAATGCAAAATTTATTAGACCAAACTTTAGAACGCTAAATTAACTTTGCCTATTTTATGAGTAATATATTGACATTAGAAAAATGGACTGCAGCAAAACAAATTGACACACTTACACAATCGATTCCATTTGAAAAAGGCTTTATTAAAACCATGTCCGACCATGGGCACTTTCCTTTAAAGCCAAAGACATTAGAAATTTTACAAATTAATTTAGGTTACTTATGTAACTTAGAATGTACGCATTGTCACGTAGACGCCTCTCCTAGAAGGAAGGAAACTACCCCAATGGACATTTTAAATAAATGCTTGGCCGTAATCGACGAAACACCAAGTATCCATACGGTGGATTTAACCGGTGGAGCCCCTGAAATGAACCCTCATTTTAAATGGTTTATTGAAGAACTAGGCAGTAGAAATGTAGAGGTGTTGGTGAGAAGTAATCTGACCATTTTAGTGGAAGGAAAATTTAAAACGTATCCTGAGTTCTTAGCAAAGCACAAAGTAACTATCGTTTCTTCCTTACCTTGCTATACCGAACAAAATACAGATGCACAAAGAGGGGATGGTGTTTTTAATAAATCGGTTAAAGCATTACAAATACTAAATGGTTTTGGCTATGGAATTGATCCAGAATTAAAATTACACTTGGTATTTAACCCTGGTGGCGCTTCAATCGCACCAAGTCAAGCTAAATTAAAGCTAGATTATCAAAGAGAATTAAAGAACAATTACAACATTGTTTTTAACGAATTATATACCATTACCAACTTACCCATCAGTCGGTTTTTAGAGTACTTGAGCAACGAAGGTATGCTAGAAGACTATGTGGTGTTATTGGCCAATAGCTTTAATCCTGCTACTGCCAACGAAGTAATGTGTACCAACACCTTATCAGTTGACTGGAATGGAAATTTATTTGATTGCGATTTTAACCAAATATTAAAACTTCCCGTTGCGGTTAAAAATGCAAAAAACATCATGGATTTTGACAATGAAGAATTGAGCAAAAGAAACATTGTAGTCAACAACCATTGCTTTGGTTGTACTGCAGGAGAAGGCTCTAGTTGTCAAGGTGCTTTAACATAAACAAAATGAAAATATTCTCCCTCCTATTACTGTTATTTATAGGATCTCTATCCTTTACCCAGGAAGAGTCTTTTGATGAAATGGTCAAGTCCTATTATAAAAATACGGTGCCATTAATTTACCCCAATCAATTGTATAAAAAAATGTTGAGTGGAGAGAAAATATATATTTTGGATGCACGTGAGGGCAAGGAATACGAAGTGTCTAGCATTCAAAACGCCATTCATGTCGGTTTTTTGGGATTCAATACCCGCAAGGTAAGCGATTTCGATAAAAATAAAACCGTAATTGTGTATTGTACCATTGGAGCAAGGAGCGAAACTATTGGAGAGAAATTACAAAAGGATGGTTTTAAGGATGTATACAACTTATACGGCGGACTCATTTATTGGAAAAACCAAGGTTATAAAGTCTACCATCAAAAAGATGAATCGAGTTTTGTACACGTATATTCAAAAAAATGGGGCAAGTGGTTAACGGTAGGAAAACCTGTTTATTAAATGCAAAAGAATTTATTAATCGTATTTGCGAAAAACATCACCAAAGGAAAGGTAAAAACCCGCCTTGCTGCTAGCATTGGCAATGAAGGTGCTTTGGAAGTTTACAAAGCCTTATTTAACATTACAGAAAGAGCAAGTACGCAAGTTAAAAATGCCGATTTGCGCATTTATTTTTCTCACGAAATTTTAGCGGACACTTGGCCAAATGCCGATAAATATTTGCAATGCGAAGGCAATTTAGGCGACAAAATGAAAGCCGCATTTTCACGTGGATTTGCTGATGGTTACACCAACATTATTGGCATTGGTGCCGACTTGGCAGACCTGACTGCAGGTCTCATTGAAGACGCCTTTGAAAAACTCCAAGAAAAAGACTTTGTTTTTGGTCCGGCCGAAGATGGCGGCTATTACTTGGTAGGTACTTCCCAACCTCAGTTATATATTTTTGAAAACAAACCTTGGAGCACTGAAGCCTTACTAGACATTACCTTAAAAGAAATTAAAGCCAATCAACATTCTGTTACTACTTTGAAAACCCTAAATGACATTGATTATCTGGAGGATTTGCAAGCTTCTGTCTTGGCGGAGGAATTTAAGGGGTACTGGAGTTGAAGAAAACAAGCTTCGTACATTATAAAAAAGCCACTACAAATGAATGCAATGGCTTTTTTTACTATTCAGTTTTATAAACCATTCGCCTTATGTGAAAATTAAACTATTGTCTCATTCGTTAGCATAAAGTTTTGATAAAAAATCAATAAGGTCTTTTCCTCTCAAATCTTTTGCAATAATTTTCCCTTGCTTATCAATTAAGTAGGTAGTTGGTAGTTTTTTAATAAAATAATCAACAAACACTTCAGAGTCTGGGTTTAAATCTGACATTTGAATCCAAGGCAATTCATCATCAATTACCGCTGCCTTCCACAATGATTCACTTTCATCACGTGAAACACTTAAAACTACTAAACCATCATCACGATACTTTTCATATAGTGGCTTAACAACATTTACATTTTCTGCCCGGCAAGGTTTGCACCAAGATGCCCAAAAATCAACTAACACATAATGACCTCGAAAGCTAGACAGACTGATCAATGTATTGTTTGTGTCAGGCAAGGTAATTTCAGGGGCAATTCCACCCAAAGGCAATGTTAAATATTGTAAATTGAACATATCACTAAACTGTGTGGTATAAATATGTTTAGGATTAGAGTTTTGATACCTTTTTACTAACTTATCAAACATCACACTATCTTTTTTTACTGAGTAAAAATTAGTTGCTAGAATTGATGGAAGAAAAAACTCACTTGAATCAGAGAAGTTTTTATATCTTTTTCTTGCCTTTTCCATTATTTGAAAACCAATTGCTTTATATACTGTTAAGCTATCCTGAATAAGACCATAATTTTGGATTTTGGACAAGAGCCCATCAAGCGCAATCATCTCCATTTTTCTCAAATCACGGAATTTTGATAATTCTCTATTAACGGCATCTGCTTCCATAAACTTCGCCGATTTAGAGAAACTATTTATATCACCTTGAATAGTAAACTGGGCATCATTTGTTGGCACAAAAAAGACGAAATTTTGCTCGGATGCTTTCAAATTTAAAAAAGCACCATTAGGATATTGCTTTTTTTGAATCACATTCAACCGATATAATGTGTTAGATTTTAATACAGTATTTTTTGACAAACTAAATTCCCCATTTGTACTCATCAAAAGACTATCGTACTGCATAAAAGCAGATGTCGTTAATGCTTTACCAATATTTTTCACTTCAATTAAATAGATGCGATCTACCCAGCTTTTATCTAATCCACTTAAAGTTACATTCAAGTCGAAATTTCTAATAGTATCATTACTAAAAGCATTTAGAGAAAAAAAAAGAGATAATAAAATAATTACTTTCATTTGAGTTTAAATTAAATTATAGTGAAACAATTTATAGATTGATTAAGTATAAGTTAATCTACATCAAGGTTTTTCACATCAGTATTATACAACAATACTTAAAAAATAACACTTTTTCTAAAACAATTAAAATTTGCCTTTAAATAGTTAAAATTTGGATGTTTTAAAGCTAAAAAAGCCATTACAAATGAATGCAATGGCTTTAAAAAAACTATTCAGCTTTATTAATTTTTACTTTTCCAAGGGTAGAACTGGAATTTTCGAGAGATTTGTAATTGAAAACCACTTCCTCTACTATACGTTTCATAATGATACGTCTTTAAAAGTGTCCCGTTTTCATACACTGTGAGTTTATCTCTTGTCGCTTGCAAAACATTAAAACCAACTGTATAATTTGCAGCACAGGAAAAAAGGTACTTGTTATTGTAATTTAAATCAGAAGATAGGCCAAAAGTTAAAAAAGTGGAAAGCTTTTTAATTGCATAAACTTCATGATTCCAATACATACTGATATCATCATAATTGGCAGCCTGTCCAGCTAATGAAAAACCAGATAAAGGGTTTATCCCATTATTTACGGTATAGGGCACATACTTCATTCCGGTGCCAAATACAAAATATGAATTTTGTATATTCAAGAGTGTACTTTCCCTATTCGTTTTTATTTTTTTAAAGTATAATAATTCAAATCGGTGATTGATTGTATTAAATGTGGTAGATGTTGTATTATTAACCCCATAATCATTCGGAAAAGCTGCAGCACTACCAAATGTTGATAATTTAATTTTTGTTCCTGATTGATCTTGAGTCCAACCAACTTCTAACAAGTCATCATTTTTAAAATTTACACCTACATTAACACCAAACGTAATCGACTTAGATGTTGAAAACACTGCAGACTTAACTTCTCCGTAGGGAATACTATTATAAGTCACACTATAATTATTGTTGAAAAATGAATTTGTTTGAGGCCGTTCACTCAAACTATTGTGGACTTTATTTTCAATTTTAGGTCTAAAATAGAAATTTTTCTGTGCAAAAGTTTGCACAGAAAAATTTATAACAAATATTAATATTATTGTTTTCATTTACTTAGTAATTTACACTCGCACCAACCATGGTAGTTGTCGATCCAGATACTTTGGTCTTTACATACATGTACCAACCGTGTAAATTTCTTACATTTTGATAATGATTATAATACTCCTTAGTAACTCCTGATACATTAATCGCATTAGTATTTCTTGTTTTAACTGATGATGAATTGCATGGCTTCCTTTCGCTCCAAACTTCTGTTCCACCAAATTGGATTTGAATTCCTGAACCGACTCCAAAGTCGTCGTTTGAATCAAACCCACCTTTTAATTCGAAAAACACTCCAAATCTATTAAATTTAACATCTGTTTGATACCACACACTTGTTGTTATATACATTTTATTAGAAGATTGTCCAAATCCGCCAACACCTCCACAAGACCTATCCAGCTCTGATTCAAACCCATTAAGCAAAAGATCAATTACATCATCTCCTGTTGAAAATTCTTTTATCTCCCGATTACTTTTGTTAACCAAAGATTGATAAGCATTATTAATACTTTCAGATAGGGCAAAAACTTTTTCTCCTACAAAATCAATTTGAATAAACCATTCGCCAACTTTAAGTATTTTATTTTTATCAAGCATTGCATCCATCAAGTCAGAATCCAATTCCGATTCTTCTCCTTTTAATTTACCATAACTTAAAAAATCTAAACTTCTCAAATATAATGTTAATTCCTCAACATCATCACTCTCAACATCTTCAAGTAGTGCGTAATAAGAATCAATAGACTTGAATTCGATATAGCCATTGTTAAAGCTGATGGCCGAATACTTTTCATTAGAGTGATTATCAGTTACTATTTGATCAATTGGCTTCTCTACCTCCTCCTTCTCGCAAGAACTAAATCCAATTCCTACTAAGGCAAGGAATAATGTGCCATACATTACTTTTTTCATACTATTTATGTTTTTAAGTTATGCTCACATTTATAAAACTTGTACCTTTGCTGCAGCAAGTGAGCAATACTGTTGCTTCGGTTGCGTATGTTAATTAGCCTGGGAACAGATTAATTACGACTTTTAAGGGAAGCGTTCCAGCGCTTCTCTTTTTTTATGCTTAAAAATTGTTTTAGATTCAACTATTTTATTCTTATTCCAAAACAAACCTTTATTAGCAAATTGAATGATAATGCATTAATCATTCAACAAACCAAATCTAAAAAAAAAAACACTTTTTCTAAAACAATTAAAATTTGGCATGAAATAGTTAAAATTTGGATGTTTTAAAGCTAAAAGCCATTACAAATGAATGCAATGGCTTTTTTTACTATTCAGTTTTATAAACCATTCGCCTTATGTGAAAATTAAATTATTGTCTCATTCGTTAGCATAAAGTTTGGATAAAAAATCAATAAGGTCTTTTCCTCTCAAATCTTTTGCAATAATTTTCCCTTGCTTATCAATTAAGTAGGTAGTTGGTAGTTTTTTAATAAAATAATCAACAAACACTTCAGAATCTGGGTTTAAATCTGACACTTGAATCCAAGGCAATTCATCATCAATTACCGCTGCCTTCCACAATGATTCACTTTCATCACGTGAAACACTTAAAACTACTAAACCATCATCACGATACTTTTCATATAGTGGCTTAACAACATTTACATTTTCTGCCCGGCAAGGTTTGCACCAAGATGCCCAAAAATCAACTAACACATAATGACCTCGAAAGCTAGACAGACTGATCAATGTATTGTTTGTGTCAGGCAAGGTAATTTCAGGGGCAATTCCACCCAAAGGCAATGTTAAATATTGTAAATTGAACATATCACTAAACTGTGTGGTATAAATATGTTTAGGATTAGAGTTTTGATACCTTTTTACTAACTTATCAAACATCACACTATCTTTTTTTACTGAGTAAAAATTAGTTGCTAGAATTGATGGAAGAAAAAACTCACTTGAATCAGAGAAGTTTTTATATCTTTTTCTTGCCTTTTCCATTATTTGAAAACCAATTGCTTTATATACTGTTAAGCTATCCTGAATAAGACCATAATTTTGGATTTTGGACAAGAGCCCATCAAGCGCAATCATCTCCATTTTTCTCAAATCACGGAATTTTGATAATTCTCTATTAACGGCATCTGCTTCCATAAACTTCGCCGATTTAGAGAAACTATTTATATCACCTTGAATAGTAAACTGGGCATCATTTGTTGGCACAAAAAAGACGAAATTTTGCTCGGATGCTTTCAAATTTAAAAAAGCACCATTAGGATATTGCTTTTTTTGAATCACATTCAACCGATATAATGTGTTAGATTTTAATACAGTATTTTTTGACAAACTAAATTCCCCATTTGTACTCATCAAAAGACTATCGTACTGCATAAAAGCAGATGTCGTTAATGCTTTACCAATATTTTTCACTTCAATTAAATAGATGCGATCTACCCAGCTTTTATCTAATCCACTTAAAGTAACATTCAAGTCGAAATTTCTAATCGTATCATTACTAAAAGCATTTAGAGAAAAAAAAAGAGATAATAAAATAATTACTTTCATTTGAGTTTAAATTAAATTATAGTGAAACAATTTATAGATTGATTAAGTATAAGTCAATCTACATCAAGGTTTTTCACATCAATATTATACAACAATACTTAAAAAAAAGCACTTTTTTTTAAACAATTAAAATTTGCCTTGAAATAGTTAAAATTTGGATGTTTTTATTGCTAATTCGTGGCGCAGTCAAAAGCATAATTTTAAAAAACGATCCCTAAATTTAAACCTGTACTTTGTCCAAAAACTGAAGAGATCAATGGCTTGTAATAAGCGCCTACATTAATTGCTGTGTTCTTCAATTGAAATCGATAATAAGGATTAATTTTTGGAGCGAAATATACACCAACATCACTAGAATTCATAAAGCCAATAGACGCCCCAAAACTTGTAACAGTAGAAAAGGTCTCGTAACTAGTAACTTCAGGAATCGCATAATTACGAAAACCAGTCTCCAAACTTACGATTAATCCAAATCTTTTTTTATTGGAGTTCAAATCTAAACTAGCCACTAATCCTGCATGAAAGATACTGTATGGCGACATTTTTTGTCCTACAAAATAACCTTCTTCTTGCCTTGTTGTCGTTCTAAAACCATAAGGCCCTCCATAAGAACTTGCGACACCGACATAAAAAGGATTCCCTTTTAGTTGAAAAATCTCTCTTTGATAGGACAATCCGTATACTGCGCCGCGTGAAGGCAGGTATAAACCGTATTCTAATTCCAGTTTATTTTTTTGTTGTGCATTAGCTATTGTCGTCAAAACAATAGCAAAAGCAAGTATAATTTTTTTCATAGTGCTAGTTAACAATGAAAACCCAACTAGCTATACAACTAGATGTTAAACATGTTTAATTTTAAGTTTTTTTCATAAAAAAAGCCATTACAAATGAATGCAATGGCTTTTTGTATTTAATATCTGAGGTTGTTTACACCTTATATTTTACTGATTTTTTGTTTATAAACACTTCCTGATTCGTCAACCACATCAATGATGTACAGACCTACTTCTAAACTTGAAATAGTAATGTTTTGTTGGTATTTAGTGTTCATTACTATTTGACCGCTTAAGTTATAAGTATTAATGACTGCCTTTCAATTTAATAGCCACTTTTAAAAAATCTCCAATTAAAGGAAATAAAGGCAAAAGTTCCATCAGAAAACATACTGCTTTCGGGCTTTGTTGCATAATTAACTATTTTTTGAATTGGAACAAATCCCTTATCTAAACCCATCAACACTTCAAAGCAATGATTTTTTTTGGTTATAAAATCAATTTCTCTTTTTTTTATTTTTTGAATCGGGGTCATAAATTAACAAATTTTTAATACTGTGCTTGCATAGCATTGAAAATAATTCGTACCTTGTGCAGACAAGTTTTAGTAAAAAATGAATAAAGAAGAATTATTTGAATTTCACATCCGCAACAATTGGTTTAAAATATCGCGGTATTATAATCAGTTGGCTTCTAAATTCAACATGTCTTTTTCTTGGGGCTTTATTCTATTAAATATTGAAAAAAAAGGAACGCCTAGTACCTCACTAGGACCAAAAATGGGCATGGAATCTACCAGCTTGTCACGTACCTTAAAAAAAATGGAGGAGGATGGTATTATCATTCGTAAAAATGACGATAACGACAAAAGAAAATCTTTAGTTTTTTTAACTTCCAAAGGACTTTCTATGCGGACTGAAGCCAGAGAAGTAGTGTTAGATTTCAATCAAAAATTATACAGTAAAATTCCACCAGAAGAAGTCAGAACATTTTTTGACACCATGATGAAAGTGGATAACGTTATTACCCAATTATTAGAAAATTAATCGCATTAAAATACAAAACATGAATCGAAACATTAAAAAAGTAGCAGTATTAGGATCCGGAGTAATGGGATCTGCAATTGCTTGCCATTTTGCCAATATTGGACTTGAAGTCTTATTATTGGACATGGTTCCGCGTGAATTGACCGACAAGGATAAAGCAAAAGGTTTAACCTTAGAAGATCCGGCGGTAAGAAACAGTATTGTAAACCATCACTTTACAAATGCTTTAAAATCTAAACCCTCTCCTATTTACAAAATGGAGTTTGCTAAAAGAGTCACGACCGGAAACTTTGATGATGATTTTGAAAAAATTAAAGATTTCGATTGGATTATTGAAGTCGTAGTGGAGCGTTTAGATATCAAGCATATCATACTCGACAAGGTAGATAAATACCGTACACCAGGCACACTCATTACTTCCAACACTTCTGGTATTCCAATTCACATGATGCTAGAAGGAAAGTCTGATGATTTTCAAGCTTATTTCTGTGGGACACACTTTTTTAATCCCCCTCGTTATTTACGTTTGTTAGAAATTATTCCAACTGCTAAAACGAAACCTGAAATTGTAGATTTCTTTATGCATTACGGTGCAAGATTTTTAGGAAAGAAAACTGTTTTATGTAAAGATACTCCCGCATTTATTGCAAACCGTGTAGGTGTTTACTCTATTATGAGTTTATTCCATACTGTGGAAGAAATGGGACTGACGGTTTCTGAAGTGGATAAATTGACAGGTCCTATTTTAGGTCGACCAAAATCTGCTACTTTCCGAACTTGTGATGTGGTTGGTTTAGATACCTTGGTACATGTTGCCAATGGGGTGAGAGAAAACTGTCCAAACGACGAAGAAAAAGAATCTTTCCAACTGGCTAATTACGTCAATAAATTAGTCGAGAACAATTGGTTGGGATCCAAAACCGGTCAAGGTTTTTATAAAAAAGAAGTGGTAGATGGTAAAAAAGCCATTTTAGCTTTAAACTTAAAAACAATGGAATATGAAGCGCAACCTAAGGCGAATTTTCCTGTTTTTGCCCTGACTAAGACCATTGACAATTTAGCAGAAAGAACCAAAGTGTTGTATTATGCTAAGGATAGAGCTGGAGAATTCTACCAAAAATCATTTAATGGAATTTTTGCTTATGTTTCCAATCGTATTCCTGAAATAACCGACGATTTATACAAAATTGATGACGCCATGCGTGCTGGTTTTGGCTGGGAGTTAGGTCCCTTCGAATCTTGGGATGCAGTAGGATTAGAAAAATCATTGGCATTGGTAAAAGCAGCAGGTAAAAAAGTTGCCCCATGGGTTGACGAAATGATTGCCAATGGATTTACTAGTTTTTATAAAATCGAAAACGGTTTAAAGAAATATTACGATTTAAAAACCAAAGCATATCAAGCCATTCCAGGAACAGAAGATTTATTATTCATTGATAACTTAAGGGATGGAAAAACAGTTTGGAAAAATAACGACTGTCACTTAATTGATTTAGGAGATGGCATTTTAAACTTAGAATTCCACACTAAAATGAATACCATTGGTGGTGGTGTTTTACAAGGCATTAATAAAGGAATTGATTTAGCGGAAACAGCATACAAAGGCTTAGTGATTTCTAATACTGGTCAAAACTTTTCTGCAGGTGCCAATGTAGGTTTAATATTCATGATGGCGGTAGAACAAGAATATGATGAGTTGAATTTTGCCATCAAGCAATTTCAAGACACCATGATGCGCATCCGTTATTCTGCTTGTCCAGTAATTGTAGCGCCACATAACATGGCCTTAGGTGGTGGTTGTGAAATGTCAATGCACGCCGACAAGGTTGTGGCTCATTCGGAGTTATATATGGGCTTAGTTGAATTTGGTGTCGGCTTAATCCCTGGCGGCGGTGGATCGAAAGAGTTCGCAAAAAGAATTTCTGATAATTTAATTGAAGGTGATGTAAGAATCAACCGATTTAGAGACGCCTTTTTAACCATTGGTCAAGCCAAAGTATCCACTTCAGCTTACGAAGCATTCGACTTGGGTTACTTGAGACATGGAATTGATGAAGTGGTAATGGATCGTGACTATCAATTAACACGTGCCAAAGAAGCATGCCTAGGTTTATATAACGGTGGGTACAGTCAACCTGCAAAAGCAAAAAACATCAAAGTACTCGGACAAGAAGCATTGGGAATTGTGTATGTAGGCGCAGATTCAATGGAACATGGTAAATACATTTCTGAACACGATAAGTACATTTCTGAAAAATTAGGTTTCGTCATTGCTGGCGGTGACCTCTCAGAAGTAACCGAAGTAGACGAACAATATTTATTAGACTTAGAAAGAAAAGCTTTCTTAGACCTGTGTACGAAGAAAAAAACATTGGAAAGAATTCAGAGTATTGTGACGAAAGGGAAGGTACTTAGGAACTAGGTTCCTAAAGTATTGAGTCATGAGTCAATAGTCGTTAGAAATAAAATAAATGAATAATTATAAAGGATTAATAGTTTGGCAAAAATCGATTGAATTGGTTGAAAAAACCTATCAATTGGTGATAGAACTCCCTGAATCGGAAAAGTATACTTTTATTTCTCAAATAACACGAAGCGCTTTATCTGTCCCTTCAAACATAGCTGAAGGAGCTGGAAGAAAGAGCAATAAAGATTTTAGCAGATTTTTATCTATTGCAAATGGGTCAACATATGAATTAGAAACTCAATTAATATTGGTAAATAAAATATTTAAAATTAATACAGATACAATTTTAGCGCTTATAGAAGAGATTCAAAAAATGATATATTCTCTTGACAAGAATTTAAATAAATAATATTAACTCATTTTGTCTAAACACTAAAGACTAAAGACTAAAGACTAGAATATGACAACAGCATACATAGTAAAAGCATACAGAACCGCAGTTGGTAAAGCCAATAAAGGCGGGTTCAGATTTACAAGACCAGATGACTTGGCTGCAGATGTAATTAAATACATGTTAGCCGAAGTACCACAATTAGATCAAACATTAATTGATGATGTGATTGTGGGTAACGCCATGCCTGAAGCAGAGCAGGGATTGAATGTAGGACGTTTTATTTCCTTAATGGGCCTAGACAATAATAAGGTTCCCGGAATGACAGTAAACCGCTATTGTTCTTCCGGCATAGAAACTATGGCCATAGCCAAGTCTAAAATTGAAGCAGGCATTGCCGATATCATTATTGCTGGTGGAACAGAGTCTATGTCGGCCATTGCAATGGGTGGATGGAGAGTGGTTCCAAATGCTAAAGTTTCTAAAGAGCATGCCGACTGGTATTGGGGAATGGGAAACACTGCAGAAGAAGTTGCTGCCAAATATCACATTACCAGAGAAATGCAAGATGAATTTGCTTATCACTCTCACATGAAGTCTTTAAAAGCTATTAAAGAAGGAAAATTTAAAGATCAAATTGTTCCTATTTCAGTCAATGAGGTATATCTAGATAAAAATGGAAAAAGAGCAGAAAGAGTAAATATTGTAGATACAGATGAAGGTCCAAGATTTGGTACTTCTGTTGAAGCATTAGCCAGGTTGAGACCTGTTTTTCAAAATGGAGGGACAGTGACTGCTGGAAACTCTTCTCAAATGTCAGATGGTGCAGCTTTTGTACTCATGATGTCAGAAGAAATGGTAAAAAAATTCGATTTAGAACCAATCGCAAGACTTGTCTCTTACAAAGTAGTTGGCGTACCACCAAGAATAATGGGAGTTGGTCCGGTTGAAGCAATTCCTGGGGCAATTAAAATGGCTGGCTTAAAACAAAACGATATTGACTTATTTGAATTGAACGAGGCATTCGCTTCCCAATCTCTAGCAGTTATAAAAGAAGTTGGCTTAAATCCTGACATTGTAAATGTAAATGGAGGGGCAATCTCACTCGGTCATCCCCTAGGCTGTACAGGAGCAAAACTTTCGGTACAAGTAATGAGTGAATTGAAAAAGAGAAAACAAAAATATGGTGTTGTTACCATGTGCGTAGGAACAGGACAAGGTGCTGCAGGGGTTATTGAAATGATGTAATTGAGTAGTTAGTATTTAGCTTTTCCACCGACGCCTGAGGATAAAATGGATGATAATCTATTTTATGAACTCGAAGATGGAAGAGGGAAAAGTGAGGTAATAATTATAGCAGTACGATAGTTTAAGAATATAATAGCAGTGAAAAAACAGGAGACCAAATAAATGGAAATAAAAGCCCTAAATATCGACCAAATAAAGCAAATAAGACATGAAGTTTTATGGCCACATTTATCTTCTTCGGATGATTGTGTGCTTGGGCCCGATAATTTTAAGGCAACTTTTCATATAGGTGCCATAGAAAACCATCAAGTTATAGGAACTGCTACTTTTATTATAGAATTGAATAAGGAATTTGATACAAAAAGTCAATTCCGTTTAAGAGCCATGGCAACCTTACCCGAGGTGAGAGGCAGAAATGTAGGTCGAGGAATAGTTGAATTTGCTTTAGAAAAGTTAAAAGCTATGCAAGTGGATTTATTATGGTGCGACGCGCGGTTAAAAGCCACAGGATTTTACGAAAAAATGGGATTCAATAGCGTAGGTGACATTTACGAAGTCCCTAAAATTGGACCGCATAAATTAATGTACTACACGTTAAATGAATAACGTAAAGATATGCTACGATTACCTAAGCATATCGTAAAACAAAATAGATATAGAATAAATAAAAATTAAAATTAATATTATGGCCAAAGAAGCGATTAAAGGAGGCGAATTTATCATTAGAGAAACAGCTTGTGAAGATATTTTTACCCCAGAAGACTACACAGAAGAACAAGGTATGATAGCACAAACCTGTCTTGATTTTATCAATCAGGAAGTGATACCCAACCTAGATCGAATAGATGCCATGGAAGAAGGATTAATGCCTTCTTTACTTGAAAAAGCAGGAGAACTCGGACTATTAAGTATGTCGGTACCTCAAGAATTAGGTGGTATGGGAGTGGATTTTCCAACCTCATTATTGGCTACAGAATACACTGGGAGAGGACATTCTTTTTCAGTAGCATACGGTGCACATACAGGAATTGGCACCTTGCCTACGCTTTATTATGGAACCGAGGCACAAAAAGCCAAATACATTCCAAAATTAGCTTCTGGAGAATGGAAAGCAGCCTATTGTTTAACCGAACCTAGTTCAGGTTCAGATGCTAACTCAGGAAAGACAAAAGCTGTTTTATCTGAAGACGGAAAAACATATACCATTGACGGTCAAAAAATGTGGATTACCAACGGGGGATTTGCAGATATTTTTACTGTATTCGCTAAAATTGGTGATGACAAAAATCTAACTGGTTTTATTGTAGATGCACACTCGGAAGGCATAACTTTAAATCCTGAAGAAAAGAAAATGGGTATTAAAGGCTCCTCTACCCGTCAAGTATTTTTTAATAATGTAAAAGTACCTGCCGAAAATTTATTAGGAGAAAGAGAAGGCGGATTTAAAATCGCGTTAAACATTCTGAACATTGGTCGAATTAAATTAGCTGGTGGTGTTTTAGGTGGATGTAAAGAAGCAATTAACCACTCTGTTAAATATGCAAATGCAAGAGAGCAATTTGGTAGACCAATTTCAAAATATGGTGCTATTCAGCATAAAATTGGAGAACAAATTATTAAAACATTTTCTTTAGAATCAGCAGCATACCGTTTGGCTCAAGATATTGACAATGCTATTCATGCTTTAGCAGATGGTGGTATGGAAAAAAGTAAAGCCACTTTAAAAGGAATTGAAGAATTTGCTGCAGAGTGTGCCATGTTAAAAGTAATCGGTTCTGATGCATTAGACTATTGCGTAGATGAAGGGGTACAAATTCATGGAGGAATGGGATATTCCGCGGAATCTGCCATTGAGAGAGCTTATAGAGATGCAAGAATTAATAAAATATTTGAAGGAACCAACGAAATCAACCGCTTATTGACTGTGGATATGATTTTGAAAAAAGCCATGAAAGGTAAATTAGACTTGATGGGACCAGCAATGGCTATTTCAGGAGAATTAATGAGTATTCCTGACTTTGAAGAACCTTCAACAGAACTATTTGCGGCAGAAAAAAAATACTTGCAAAATTATAAGAAAACCATCTTAATGGTTGCTGGAACAGCAGCACAAAAATTAATGATGACCTTATCAAAAGAGCAAGAAATATTAATGAACATAGCAGATATTGCCAACGCAATTTATACTTGTGAGTCTACCCTATTAAGAGTAGAGAAAATGGTGAAGTCAAAAGGTGAAGCAGCATGTGCGGTTTATATCGATATTGTAAGAACACTAATATTTGATGCCGCTGATGCAATCAATAAAGCGGGTAAAGATGCTTTGATGTCGTTTGTAGATGCAGATGAATTAACCATGATGTTAATGGGATTAAAAAGATTTACTAAAGTTGCTGCCTTTAATACAAAGGATGCAAGAAGAAGAATCGCTGCAGTAGCAATTGAAAAAAATGAATATAGTTTTTCTGACGCGACCAATAGAGCTTAATGCCCTATAATTGAAATTCAACCACATGGAAGCACCTAGTCAAAAGCTAGGTGCTTTTTTATATCCTATAGCCTTATATAGAAAAAAAAATACGTCCCAACTAGGTCGAGACGTATTAATTTTAATTACAATTAATGGGTATTACTCTTGAATAAACTTCAAATTTTGAATGTTTTCTTCATGGTTAATACGAATAATATAAGCACCTGCTGGTAATTGCTCTTGAACCACAATTTTATTTGTATTCAAACCATTATAGCTTTTAATCACTTTCCCTTCCAAGTTCAATATTTGAATGGTAACATTTGCTTTATCTTGTCCTAAATCAATTGTAAAACCATTTACTGCTGGATTAGGAAAAATAGTAGCTGCATTTATTGCATCTTCTTCCACACCTGTAAAATCAATATTTGTACAAGAAGAAGTATTCATACAACCATTTAAATTAATTTCAACAGCATAGTTACCATTCAAGGTCGCTGTATACGATTGATTTGTTTCACCTGGAATAATGAATAAGTTAGCATCTACGCAAGAATACCATTGGTAAGTAGCTCCGCTTAAATCTGCCATTAAAGTCGCCCCTGTAACACTAACTGTATTAACCACATCTACTACAGTTAGATCAATGGTAACTATACTATCACAACCGTTCAAATTAGTAAATGTCTCGGTATAAACACCTGTAGCGCTATATAACACACCAGATGGAGAAGTATAATCTGTACAAGTTGAAGTCGTTATAGTTGAGCCTGATTCAGTATAAATAGTAACATTATAATTAATCGTACTATCACATCCTGTAGTCGTAGAAAACACCTCAGCATACATACCGCTTGTTGTCCATGTATTGTTTCCTGATAAACTGGTGTAGGCATCACAATCCCCACCAATGATAGTAGTAGAGTAGTTTTGTATAGTTAAGTCTACTGTTACCACACTATCACAACCAGCAGTGGTTAATAATGTATCGGTATATACACCTGTACTAACCCATGTATAAGCACCACTTGGTGAAGTAAAACTACTACAAGTCGTTTCTGTTATACTACTCGCTAATGGCGCAATGGTTAAATCTATTTGAATAATACTATCGCAACCTGCTGCATTAGTAATAGTTTCTGAGTATTGACCACTTGTTGTATAAACAGTTCCTGAAGGGGCAGTATAATCAGAACATTCATTAGCTACGATAGTGCTCGTTGTAAATCCACCATTCAAAACTGGACCTGTTGTCCAATTTGAAGCTACACCCGTTAAATCAAAATTATTTAATGTACCGGTGTTATTTCCTCCGGACAAATCAACTGTTGAAGCTACATTTGTTCCATTGATTATACCATCATTCATTCGGTAATATGCAACTAAGGAAGACGTGATTGTACAAACCTCATTATTCATGTCCGCTAAAATATCAGTGGCTGATCTCGCAACATTATAAACCTTTACTTCGTCAATGCTTCCTTTGAAATAAAGTGTACCACCAGCAACTCTTCTACCTATCTTCATATCTTCACCTGTAGTTGGCGTAGATATACCTGCTAAAGTTCCTGTTCCAACTTGCACACCATTTACATACAAATAACCTGCACCACCATTTAAAACAGCAGCAACATGCGTCCATTGGCCCACAGGAACATCATTATTGTTACTTGAGGATAAATTTCCACTAGTACCACCAGAAAATAAAGCTAATTTTCTACTGCCAGTTACCATAAAAGTATTTCTGTCACCCGAAGCATTTGTACCATAATCCAAAACACATAAGTTAGAGGCAGGAGCAGTAGGATCGATATAAATCCATGCTTCAAAAGTTCTATCAGTTGAACCTGTAACCCCACCAAAGGTAGTTGAAATGTAATCATTTGACCCATCAAAGTTAATGGCTGGGTTTTGACTGAATGAGATGGTAGCCGTAGCAATACCAATCATAAATAAAAGTAATTTTTTCTTCATTTTTTAGTTTTAGTTTCCGTAAAAATATAGCAATAAATTCACCTTTACTTCAAATCACCCATTTTTAACACATACAGTTATATATGTTTATTATATCACACAAACCAAATGTAAGCCAACTAAAATGAAACGAACATTATGCAAACACTACCTATTCCTGTATAAAAGTCAAATTTCGTTGCTCATCACCAACAAGGACCTGCACGATATATAAACCAGGCGTAAGTGGTTCTTGGATAAAAAATTGCTTGCCATTATATTGCATGATACTTTTAACCACTCTACCACTATAATCTAAAATATTTACTTGCGCAGAAGCATAGCTTGTACCAAGATCAATGGTGAAACCTTGTGCAGAGGGATTTGGAAAAATAACAAAATTACTATTCTGCAACTTTTCAATCCCTGTAAAGTCTATGGTAAAACAATCCGAAATATTGGTACAACCATCCAAGGACACCTCTACCGCATAACTCCCAGAATCACTTGCCGTATAACTCTGATTTGTTGCACCAAGAATTGGGGTTAAATTTCCGTTTTCACACAGTAACCATTGGTAAGTAGTATTCGCATTACTCAAAGCTGCAGTTAAAGTAGCCGCGGAAACCGTTACAGTATTGTTTAAATTTACAAGACTAAGGTTAATCGTAATAATACTGTCACAACCATTTGTCGTTGAAATAATATCAACATATGTCCCAGAAGCAGTATAAACGGCACCACTTGGCGCACCATAAGAATTTTTACAGGTTGTTTCATTAATGGTAGTACTACTGGAACCATAGATGGTTACTTCATAATTAATAATAGAGTCACACCCTACAGCATTGATAAAAGATTCACTATAATTTCCGGAACTGGTCCAAGTATTATTCCCAGATAAACTGGTATAGGAACTACAATGTGCACCAATAACAGTGGTACTATAATTACTAATTGAAAGACTAATGCTAAGAATACTGTCGCAACCACTCGCTGTTTGTAAAGTGTCAGAATAAATACCAGGTATGGTCCAGGTATAGTTTCCACTAGGTGAAGTATATGTTTCACATGCAATTTGACTAAAACTATGGGTAATAGGTGCGATTGTTAAATCAATTTGGATAACGCTATCACATCCAAGACTACTCAATACCGTTTCCGTGTAATTTCCAGAGCTCGTATACACCGTTCCGCTAGGTCCGGTATAATCATCACAAGTATTTACCACCATAGCACTACTAGTTGCTCCAGGACCTAGAACAGGACCTGCAATCCAATTTGAAGTGCTACCCATTTGTGCAAAATTATGTAAAGTACCAGTATGATTCCCTCCAGACTCATCCACTGTAGATGATCCATTTGCGCCATTTATCACCCCATCATTCATGCGGTAATAAGCGACCAAGGAACTAGTAATATTACAAACCTCGTTGTTCATTTCTGCAGCAATTTCCGTAGCAGATCTGGCATAATTATAAACCCTTACCTCATCAATATCTCCTTCAAAATAACGGGTTCCACTAATACTTCTCCCTATTCTTAAATCACCCGTACTACTGGTATTAGTTGTTGAGGTGATGTTACCCGCATTTTCTAATACACCATCTAAATACAAACTATATTTTAATGCTGCTGTGGGATCAAAAACTACTGCTACATGGTGCCAAACACCATCATTCACAGCTGTCACTCCTCCTAGACCACTACCTCCAACTTCAATTCGGATAGCATCTCCCCATAAAATATTAAACGTAAATCTTTGCCCAGTCGTAAATGTTCCCCAATCTACAATAACTTGTTGCAAACCACTATTATTTGGATCGGCATTTGCCGTGGTTCTTATCCATGCTTCTACCGTTCTAGCCGCTCCACCAGTTACCCCAGTGTAGGTAGTCTGAATATAATCATCAACACCATCAAAACTAATTGCCGCATTCTGAGAAAAAATAGAAAATGAAATGAAAGTTGAAAAAATTAAAATACAGTTCCTGAAACAGTCTATTACCCTCATGATTTTTAGTTTGTACCAAAAATACAAAAAATAACCTAAAGTTGCATCTTGTTTATGAGTGACTTAGAAACAGACACATGTTAAAACAGATAAAAATGAAACAAGTATCTACTTCTTTGTTATTTTTTACTACTTAAAGATAACCCCAGATTAACGGTATGCGGCGCAAACCTTACGCTTTTTATGCTTACGCTTTCCACTCCTGCTTTTCGAACGACCATTCTTTTCTTTACAAGCCGGATTTTTAAATAAAGGCACCTTCAATTGAGCATATATATCAGCACCGTACATGTTTGAACGCACGAGAGTACTCCATAACTTATCTGTTCCAATAGTTAAACTATATAAGCGAAGACTAAAGCCCATTTGAGGTCTACTGTATTCGTACAACGAAAAAGGAACAGCTATATCAAACCATTTGGTTTCAAAACGAGGGGTAACAGATAAACTACTAGCCCTTCTCACGCCAAAACTATTGATAAAGGGAGGGATTCCATGTGTCAATGTTCCGTTGATGTAAAATTTATTTTCCCATACATTAAAGTCAAGTTGTACACTCAAAGCGGTTGGCAAGCCAATTTTTGTTGGATTATTAATCGCACCCTCTGCAGTTCCTGTATTCACAGAACTTAAAGTATTCTCGGAAATGGTCAAATCTCTTTCATCAACAGCATACGTTTCAGGATCCGTATTTTCTAACTTAAGTCGACCAATATCAATGATGGAAACACCTATTTTATAGCGGTAAAATTTTGGCGTACAACCATTCCTTGAAGAATTAGGGAAATACGTACTACTCCTGTCTTTCATTTTTTGATACGTAAAACCAAGGTCTAATCCTACCCCTCCTTTTAAGGTAAAGCTAGGTGATTGACTGTACATGATATCTCCAACAAAACGGTTTATGAATACGTCATTATTTTGAAGGATTTGGTAATTTGCTTCTGAAACTTTTCCGGCTGCACCAACTATTGGAAACAACTTTTTGACTGAAACACCAATCATAAACATATCCCGGTTAATCTTTTTAAAGGTATAGGCATAAGAAATTTTCACCTCCCCGTAACTAATACCATTCGCCTTTAAATTGTTCAAGTCGAAATTGGAAAAATCATGGATTGAATCACCGCTTAACAATCGACTTAACGGTTCGGATATACTACTATTTAACCTGCGTAAATCGACAAAGGATTGCCCTTGGAAACTGAGACCAAAAGCATGGTCACCTTGACTTAAAATAACCGATAAGGCACTGACATCATTACGATTGTAAACGTGATAGTTATTTCTATTGTCATTGAATGTCAGCTGATCGACTGTTATTTCCTGTCCCCTCGCCAAAGCTAAGGCGGAAGTATTTTCAATGGCCAATAAATTATTGTTTACATAACTACCCAGTCCCACAATATGAATATCGAGCCAGGTTTTGGCATCCAACATACTTGTAGGATTAATGTGCACCGAATTGGTTGGAGAATAATTAGAATGCAAAGCGCCAAACTTATCTTGGCCATAAACTGCCCCTGACCATATCAGTAAGTAAATGAAAATGAATTTAATTGACAAACCTTAATTTTTAATATTATAGTACAATAACGTGAAAAATATACTTTGGTAGCATTTTTTTTATAAAAAAAAACCGATAAGCGAACTTATCGGTTTTAAATATGAATTCAGAAATTTAAATTACATGTTCCTTCTGTACTGCCCACCTACCTCAAATAAAGCGTTGGTAATTTGTCCTAAAGAACAATATTTAGTAGCATCCATTAGGTACTCAAATATATTTTCATTTTGAATAGCAGCATGTTGAATCTTGCTTAATGTTGCTGGTATCGCCGCTGCATTTGTTTGGTGCAAGTTTTGCAACATTTCCAATTGGTATTTTTTCTCCGCTTCTGTAGCTCTTACTACCTCAGCAGGTATTATTGTTGGAGAACCATTTTTACTTAAAAAAGTATTCACCCCAATAATTGGAAATTCTCCATTGTGTTTTAATGTTTCGTAATACAAGCTTTCTTCTTGAATTTTTGAACGTTGGTACATAGTTTCCATTGCCCCTAACACACCACCTCTTTCGGTAATTCTGTCAAACTCTAACAATACAGCTTCTTCCACCAAATCCGTCAATTCTTCAATGATGAATGAACCTTGAATTGGGTTTTCGTTTTTAGTCAAACCTAATTCTTTATTGATAATTAACTGAATGGCCATGGCACGTCTTACCGATTCTTCCGTAGGCGTTGTAATGGCTTCGTCGTATGCATTTGTATGTAAAGAGTTACAGTTATCGTAAATCGCGTACAATGCTTGTAAAGTTGTTCTAATATCATTGAAGTCAATTTCTTGTGCATGTAATGAACGTCCAGAAGTTTGAATGTGATACTTTAACATTTGTGCTCTTGAATTCGCTTTGTATTTCAACTTTAAAGCTTTAGCCCATATCTTTCTAGCAACACGACCGATAACCGCGTATTCAGGATCGATTCCGTTGGAGAAAAAGAACGATAAATTCGGACCGAATGCATTAATATCCATCCCTCTACTCAAGTAGTATTCCACATAAGTAAATCCATTTGCCAAGGTCAAGGCCAATTGTGTGATTGGATTGGCACCTGCTTCTGCAATGTGGTAACCTGAAATAGAAACGGAATAAAAATTTCTAACCCCATTATCAATAAAGTACTCCTGTACATCTCCCATCAAACGCAAAGCGAATTCTGTAGAGAAAATACAAGTGTTTTGTGCTTGGTCTTCTTTTAAAATATCTGCTTGAACTGTACCACGCACTTGGGCCAAGGTTTCTATTTTAATTTTAGCGTATACATCCGCTGGCAATACCTCATCCCCTGTAATACCTAATAACATTAGACCTAAGCCATTGTTACTTTCTGGCAATTTACCTTGGTATTTCGGACGAATTGTTCCAGCCTTTTTATATTTCGCAGCAATCTTAGCTTCTACTTCTTTTTCTAGTCCGTTTTCAACGATATATTTTTCACAATTTTGATCTATTGCCGCATTCATAAAGAACCCTAACAACATTGGTGCTGGACCGTTAATGGTCATGGATACAGAAGTCAAAGCATGGGATAAATCGAACCCGGAATACAATTTCTTCGCATCATCTAGACAACAAATTGAAACACCTGAATTTCCAACTTTTCCATAAATATCTGGTCTTGGGTCTGGATCATTTCCATATAATGTCACAGAATCAAATGCAGTAGACAATCGTTTGGCAGGCATTCCCTCACTTACATAATGAAAACGTTTATTCGTTCTCTCTGGTCCGCCTTCTCCAGCAAACATTCTTGAAGGATCTTCTCCTTGACGTTTAAATGGATATAATCCTGAAGCGTAAGGAAACTCACCAGGTACATTTTCTTGTAAAATCCATTTTAATAAATCACCCCATGCTGTATATTTCGGTAAGGAAATTTTAGGAATTTGTAAATGTGATAATGATTCTGAGTGCGTCTCAATTTTTATTTCTTTATCTCTTACTTTAAATACATAGAGTGGATCTTTATAGCGCTTCACTTTGTCAGCCCAATTCACAATGTGATCTAAATTATGTGGATCAAGGTCCATTTTTACCCTTGCAAATTCTTTTAATAAAAGAGATAAAAATTCTTCATTCTCTTTACTTACTTTAATTTTATCTTCTTCTAATCCAATAGTCGTTAATCCTATTTCTTGTCCACTGATAGATTCAATAGTTTTGTATATCCCGAATAATTTTTGAGCTGTTTTCGATTGTTCTGTTGCCCATTCATCATACCCCCTATTGCTTTCCGAAATTTCAGACAAATAACGGGTTCTTGAAGGAGGAATTACGAATATTTTTTCAGACATTTCGTCTGTAATATCAATTTTTGAAACCAAATCCTTTGCCGCAGTTTTTTCAACTACCTTGTCCATAATTGCTTTATACAAGGTATTCATGCCTGGATCATTAAACTGAGAAGCAATTGTACCATAAACAGGTAAATCATCTTGGTTCACATCCCATAAACCATGGTTACGCATGTATTGCTTTTTCACATCTCTCAATGCGTCTAAAGAGCCACGTTTATCAAACTTATTAATCGCCACTAAATCAGCAAAATCAAGCATGTCAATTTTCTCCAATTGCGTAGCCGCACCAAATTCAGGAGTCATTACATATAAGGAAACATCTGAATGATCCATAATCTCGGTATCGGACTGACCGATTCCAGAGGTTTCTAAAATAATTAAATCGTAATTCGCTGCCTTTAAAATACTCAATGCTTCAGCAACATGCTTACTTAATGCTAAATTAGATTGACGCGTTGCCAATGAACGCATATATACGCGATCATTTTTAATGGCATTCATTCTGATCCTATCTCCTAACAAGGCGCCACCTGTTTTTCTTTTAGAAGGGTCTACAGAAACAATGGCTATTGTTTTATCCGTAAAGTCAATTAAAAATCGGCGTACCAGTTCGTCCACTAAAGATGATTTTCCAGAACCTCCAGTCCCTGTAATCCCCAATATTGGTGTATCTCCTTCTTTTGCTAAATTGTGTATCTGATCTAATATTTCTTTTGAAGCTTCTGGAAAATTTTCTGCAGCAGAAATCAACCTGGCGATAGCTGTTACTTTCTTTTCTTTTATGTGTTTAATTTCTCCATTCAATTGATTGCCCACTGGAAAATCAGATTCCTCCACCAAATCATTGATCATCCCTTGTAAGCCCATAGTTCTGCCATCATCTGGATGATAGATACGTGTAATACCGTATCCATGCAGCTCTTCTATTTCTGTCGGTAAGATGGTACCACCACCACCTGCAAATATCTTAATGTGTGTTGCGCCTTTTTCTTGCAACAAATCGTACATGTATTTTAAATACTCTGTATGACCTCCTTGGTAAGAAGTCATAGCAATCGCCTGCACATCTTCTTGAATAGCACAATTAACTACTTCTTCTACACTTCTATCGTGACCTAAATGTATGACCTCACATCCTGTGGACTGAATAATCCTCCTCATGATGTTAATGGCTGCATCATGCCCGTCGAATAGAGAGGCTGCTGTAACAATTCGAACTTTATATTTAGGTTTATATGGTGTAATTGGTTCCATGTATTTTTTGATTTTGAATAACCACAAATATAATACATTTCCGAGCAAAGTGGAACGGAATTTGGTATAGATTGACAAACCATTGAACAAACTTTAAAAATTAAGCCCATGAAAAAATTAGGATTTATTGCCGTTGCGATCTTTGTGATGGCCAGTTGTGCAAAAACAACCAAAGCGGAATGGATGGTTTACGAAGAAACAGCATGTTTACCTTTCTGGACTGACGAGGATAGTCAATCTAAATCAAAAGATAATTTAGAACTATTTTTAAAGGCAGAAGGAATCATCCCATTAAAGATAAAAATAGAAGGGGAAAGAAACTTCTCTTGTGATGCCTGCGATTGTGAAACTGGCATTGACTACTTAGTACAAGTCGACGAAAGTCAGGCTGGACTAATGCTTTACTATGGCTTCAAAAGCAGATAAAACAGTAGCAATCTGATCTTCAAAGACTAAACCACACCCAATACTAAATCCGGTCTCCTTGATTCGATTTAGATTCTTGAATGTTAGTCGGCGCTTTTAAACGACCAAACTTCATGAAGAACCCTAATTTAAAGGTGGTAAATTGATTTTGACTGGTGGAGTTATAAATATAATTACCCGAATAAGTTTCACTTGCGTATTTTGGTGGAATTATATTTCCAAGGTCGAAATACAATTGAAATTTATTGCCATTGAATTTTTTAGTGGCTCTTAAGCCCCAATTCACTACCACTTTATTAACAGATGTTGAACCACCCCATTTATTAACGTGAAAACGATTGGTGATGTCAAATGATTTTGGCAACTTAAAAGTTAAATAGGAATACAAACCATAAGTTAAATTGGTAAAAGTTTCACGTCCAAAAATTGGTGTAAAAGTATACTTCGCATAATTTACCCAAACAGAATTCCAACCAGTCAACCATTTCAATTGAAAAGGGACACTTATACTACTGCTGAAGGTTTCTACTGCTTCCGCATTCCAAGGGGTTGTTTCCGTTAAAAAAGAATTATCCTTGATAAAAGAAACAGAACTCATTGGGTCTTTTTCGTGGGTATAACTCAACGACAAGTTGTATTTGTAAAACAAATCAAAATCTAACCCAATGGTTTGCTGAATGGCTGGACGTAAAAAAGGATTGCCGTAATCGATTCTTAAACTATCGCTTTGTACCACAAATGGATCATAATTATCAAATTGAGGTCGGTCTATTCCTGCATCATAAGAAACAGTTACAGCCACCTTATCGCTCGCTTGATACATGATGCTCGCACTCGGAAACGGTATAATGTACAAGGAATCGATAAACTCTTTATTTAAAGACTTGCTAAAGCCATTTAAGTTGGTGTACTCTGTTCTCAAACCGGCCCTTGCACTAATTTTATCCCAATTCTTGGTCACCTCCACGAATACCGCTCCAATATTTTCAGTATAGTCATAGGCATTTGATTGTGTTTCATCAATTTCCCAATCTCCATTCACATCATTGAATCTATTCAAGCTTTTTCCATTGATCAAGGCACTGTAAGAAACCCCAACCCCCAACTCCCAACCTGTAGTATCGAAAATATGCTCATAATTCATTCTTAACTCTCCAATGTTTGGTATATCTTTTGAATCGTTTCTAATGGCATAGCTTGTCGTGTTATTGGTCGAAATGTTTTCAAAATTACTGATGGAAGCATTGTCAGAATTACTAATTTTATTGACGTAATTCAAATTAATTTCAAAATTACTTTTATTGGTATCCGTATCAACAGTATAATTGATGAATGCAGAATTATTTAACCAGGTCCATGCATTTGTTGAGTTCGCAATTGAAGAGGTGGTAATTAAATCATTCTGTAAATAATTCATTGCTGAAGTGTTTACATTTTTACCATTACTTCCATAACCATTCACCCCCATGGTAATTCTTTGTTTTTCATTCAAATTATAAGCGCCCTTCACATTGTAGTATTGCCAAGTATTCTGACTTTCAAATGAAGTCACCGAATTTAACCCCCTATTAGAATCGTCTGTGGTAACACCATCTGTAGTTCCAAATCCATTTGAAGAATTATAATTCCCTCCGAGATAACCATTCAAGGAGAATTTCTTTTTCTTTAAGCTCAATCCAAGACTTAGTCCTGCCGTTGGTTTTAACTGTGTGTTTACCCCGCCAGAACCACTAACAGTCATATTATATCCTTCTAAGTGAAAGTTTTTAGTAAAGACTTCTATCACACCATTTCCACTTCCTTGCGCTTTATATTTAGCTGAAGGATTCGTAATGATTTCTATTTTCTCAATTTGATTTGCTGGAATAGCCTTTAATTCATCATTCGAAATAATAGCTTGTCTATCTACCAGAATTAATGGACTTCCACGTCCTATGATCTCTATATTTATGTCGTCAGGAGAAGTAATTTTAGGAGAAGCTTTGAGGACTTCAAATAAGTTAGTTAAAGTTTGAAGATTTGTCCCTTCCACATTTACAGTTACCCCATCCATAGTTCGGGTATACATTTCCTTTGTGAAAACAACATCTACTGCTGCTAATTCTTTATTTTGTTCCGGAGTAACTATCCCTAGATTCACCAAGGTATCGTCGATTAATAGATCAATAATTTTATCGGAATAACCCGGTAAAGTCAATTTTATAAAATAATTTGTTTTCCCTCCAGCATTAAACGAAAAATCAATTGCATTAGAGTCTAAATATGCTCCTTTTACAAAAAGGGAATCCGCAGTTCTAAATACGGCCACATTTGCCAACGGCAGAACATCTGCTTCAGCAAGCACAATACCTTTTACATGTACTTTTTGGGAGAAAGATGAGATTGAAAATAAAAGAGCGAACAATAATAAAAAATTCTTCATAAATATGAATAAACGTTATAATTTTGGATAAAGCTACTAAATATACCCGACAATAATACTCAGTTTTCTTTATCATAAGCTGAAAATCAGGCATTGTTACCGCATAATTAACAATGTTTTACATACTTTACATTCAAATTACATAAAAGAAGCCATTATTTTCTATAATTTAGGTCAAACAATAAAGCAGACAACATCATGCCTAAAACCCACGTAAGCAAGAGTATTTTTATCGCAGCCGAACCCAATAAAGTTTATACATTAATCAACGACTTTTCACATTGGACTGCATGGTCGCCTTGGGCAATTTTAGAAACTGAAGCCAAAGTAAGTGTTGCTTCTGACGGGAAGTATTTTGAATGGGAAGGCAACAGGATCGGATCGGGTAACATGAAAATAACCAAAGAAAAGGGGCCACATAAAATATGGGCAGATTTGACTTTTTTAAAACCGTTTAAATCGAAAGCTAAAATAGAATACACCTTAACGGAATCGGAAGGCGGTACACAAGTCACTTGGGAAATGTACAGCAGTTTACCATTCTTCATGTTTTTCATGAAAGATATGATGCAAAAAATGATTGGAATGGACTTTGATCGTGGTTTAAAAATGCTAAAAGATTTAGTAGAAAACGGCAAAGTAAATTGCAAGCTAACACAAGAGAATAACCAGCTATTTGAAACAGTACATTACGTAGGTATTAAAGGCACAACCCCAATGACAGAAATGGGCTTAGACATGTCTAAAAAAATTCCACAACTCAAAGACTACATCAAGGCAAATAACTTAGAAAGTAATGGTGAAATCATTTCCATATACCACAAGTGGGACATGAAAAATCAAACTGCAACTTATACCTTAGCCGCAGTGGTAAAAACCTTACCACAAAATACAATTGGCCATATCATTTCAGGAACAATTCCTACCACCAAAGTCAACAAAGTAATCCACACTGGTGATTACGACCACCTAGGCAACGCTTGGACCATGCAAATGATGATGCAAAGAAATAAAGAATTCAAACAGAATAAAAAAATGGATCCTTTTGAAGTTTATAAAAATTCTCCTTTCCATACACCAAGCGAAGAATTAATAACTGAAGTCATGTTTCCTACCTTGGACTAGGCAGCAGAAACTACTCTTTTCAAAGCCATGATGTATCCTATGTGTAATCCTTCGTGAATATTATTAAAACGGACCGCATCCTCTACACTTTTCAAAGTAATTCCAAAGCTGGTTGGGTACTCCTTGTAGTTTTTGAAAATTGCTTTTGTTAAATCAACATCCAACTGCAAAGGCAACTGCTTGTATAACGTCAATACTTGCTCCCATTCTTGCTCTGAATAGCTTGCTTTAGGTTGAGATCCCTTTTTAAATCCCTCTACTAATTCATCAGAAATACTCATGGGTAATGCCGCCAATTTATAACACAACAGTTGCTGTGTTACAACCATATGGGCAACATTCCAAAAAATTGAATTATTAAAACCTTGGGGTATCTTGCAAATGTCTTCAAATGAAACACCTTCAATAACCCTTAAACAATTTTTTCTTGTCTCCAATAAATTTGCTACTGCTACTTGCATTATTTTTTCACTTTTGGAAAAACGTTATCCGTTCTATCCGTATCTGCCATTCTCATACTGGCATCAATCTCTACCTTTTCAATTTCTTTTTCCTTCACATCAACACATAAAGTAAAAGTAGGATTAGTCCATGCCCAGTCTTCACTGACTACCATTAAACCAGGAACACTTGTATCGGTTTTTTCGCCACGCATAATTTGCAATGGCACATTATAAACCTTCAGGCCACCATCTTTTAAAGTAACGGTAATATCAAGCGGCATTGGCATCTCACCAATTCTCTTTAATTCTATAGCCGTAGAATTTCTATCTTTTTTATCCACATCTACAATGGCGTAATTGATAGAATTCGTCGTCCCGATAAATTGTTCAAAATACCAATCCAATTCAAGACCTGACTCTTTTTCCATGATCCGTTTAAAATCATCTGGTGTAGGGTGCTTAAATTTCCATTCGTTATAGTAACGCATCATTCCACTCATGAATGCTTGGTGACCTACAATGTAATCCATTTGATCTAAAAACACAGCGCCTTTGCTATACACTGAAATTCCATAAACCATATTTTTTTTGTAATGATCGGCATGTGTTGTCAATGGCTCTTGCTCTTTTTCAACCACTGTCGCCAAGTAAACATACCCTTTTTGAGACCTAATATTTGGGTTCACCGGATTTGTTCCGTAAATATGAGACAAGGTTAAGTTTTGAACATAAGTTGTAAAACCTTCATCCATCCAAGGATATTTCGATTCATCTGTCGCCATCATTCCCTGGTACCAACTGTGAATACTTTCGTGTACAATTACACTCACTAAAGCTTTAAAACTACCATGAGCAGTTATTAAAGTCGCCATTGGATATTCCATACCGCCATCTCCACCTTGGATAATGGAATAATCAGAATAAGCGTACTCACCAAAGTTTGCGTTTACAAATTCAAAAGACTTGACGGTATAATCTTGTACATTTTTCCAATTTTCAATTAAACTATCTACTTGATAGAAAAAGTGAATTTTTGTCCCATTGTTCAACATTTTTATATCGTGTACGTAATCTGGATCTGCAGCCCAAGCAAAATCATGTACATTTTCCGCTTTAAAGTGCCATCTTAATTTACCATTTTCAGTTGGCTCTGGCGTCACATCTTCAGTTGCATATCCTTTTCCAATATCTCCAGGATTTTGTAAAACACCTGTACCACCAATAGTATACTTATTATCCATATGAATGGTCACGTCAAAATCACCCCACACACCGTGAAATTCACGACCAACATAAGGATTAGCATGCCATCCTTCCTTGTCATACTCACTCATTTTTGGATACCATTGCGTCATTGAATAATCAATACCTTCCATGTTATTCCTTCCACTTCTTCTAATTTGAACGGGAACCTGTGCTTGAAAAACCATATCAAAAGTAACAGTTTCACCAGCTTTGATTGGCTTTGGCAAGTTTACCTCTAAAATGGTACCTACTGTTTTAAATGTGGTAGGTATTCCATCCATTGTTAAACTTACAATATTTTGATACCCAATTTCATTTGGTTTTAATTTTGAAATCCTGTCCCCAACTCTCTTATCTGGATCAGGAATATTTCGCGAACGAACATCCATCATACTTCCAGGTTGGAACGCATTGAAATACAAATGATAAAATACTTTATCTAAATCATCTGGTGAATTATTGGTGTATTTCAGTTTTTGAATCCCTTTAAACTGATGATTTTCATGGTTAAAATCAATATCCATGGTATAATCAACTGCTTGTTGCCAATAATCTTGGGCATTTGCTATGCCGGTAAAACAAAGTAGCGTAATGAATAGAAAAGTATATTTCATAATGTTTAATTCTGTTATTTTCAAAGATAAGGTTTAATTAAAATTTCCCAAGTATAAATACACAAGGGGCTTTATCAAATGATAAGTTTTTAGATTTCCAGTCTTGCACTGTTTTGGTGACAATATATTCTTTATCACCAGTTATATCCAGAGCCACTGTCAATTGTAATTCTGGTGCAGCATGCTTTAGCAACGCGTCAAACATCACTTGATTACGATATGGTGTTTCAATAAAAATTTGCGCAAAGCCCGTTCGGAATATCACTTGACTCAACTGCTTGATACTATTTGTTCTTTCACTTTCATTTTTCGGTAAATAACCATGAAAAGTAAAACCTTGCCCGTTTAATCCACTTGTCGCCAAAGCTAAAAATAAAGAGCTAGGTCCAATCAGCGGGATCACTTTAATGCCATTTTTATGTGCCATTTGCACGACACCATTGCCAGGATCAGCAATACCTGGATAACCAGCCTCCGACATCACACCTACATTAATACCGTTTTCTAGATGGGTCAAAACGGTTTGGGTAAACTCGTAGTTGTTGTGTTTATTCAATTCATAAAAAAAAGCATCATCAATTGGAAAAGTACGATCAATTTTTCTTAAAAACTGCCTTGCCGTTTTCGTCTTTTCCACCACAAAATGTCGTAAATCTTTAGCGACATCCATAGTAGACTGTGCCAAAGTATTTTCTGGCGGTCCAACACTTATAGGTATAGGAATGACAAACAAACGCCCCTTCATTTATTGAAAGTTTTCAACAATTTTATCCGTCGCTTTATCCAACAGATCAAACACCAATCCAAAACCTGACTCGCCACCAAAATATGGATCAGGCACCTGTGCATTTTCACCAGGATGTGTTTCGTTTAAGATTAGCTTAATTTTTGCTTTTTCTTCAGGTGAGCTAGCAAGATCAGCAATATTCGAAAAATTCGAGTTATCCATTACGTAAATCAAGTCATATTTTTTAAAGTCTTTTTTCTTAAACTTTCTCGACCTTAAGTCACTGATATCAACCCCTTTTTGAATTGCCGTTCTTTGCATTCTTCTATCGGGCGCCTCCCCAATATGCTGTCCTGAAGTCCCTGCAGAATCCACCCACATCTTTAAGTTGTCCCGTTTTATTTTATCACGTAATATGCCTTCCGCCATTGGAGAACGACAAATATTACCTAAACAAACCATTAAAATTTTCATAATTTTTAAAATTAATCCTGACACAAAAAAAGTCCCTGTTTAAAACAGAGACTTTGAATATTTTTTAATTTACTGCTAGTTTCTTTTCTAAATCGTCCAGATAACCCCTAAACTGTTTATCCGTTTCTGCTAAGTTATTAACAGTTCTGCAGGCGTGTAACACTGTTGCGTGATCCTTACCACCACATTGCGCACCAATACTAGCCAACGACCACTTAGTCATCTTTTTAGCGAAGAACATTGCAATTTGACGGGCCTGAACCACTTCACGTTTACGTGTTTTAGATTTCAATAACTCAATAGGCAAATTAAAGTAATCACAAACTATTTTATGAATGTAATCCATTGATATTTCACGTGCTGTGTTTTTCACAAACTTATCAATCATCTTTTTAGCCAATTCAATATTGATTGATTTTTTATTTAAGGTTGCTTGCGCAATCAAAGAAGTCAAAGCCCCTTCCATTTCTCTAATATTGGTATTGATACTGTAAGCTAAGTATTCCAATACATCTTCTGGTAAATCTAATCCATTACCATAAATCTTCTTTTGCAAAATTGCAATACGTGTCTCTAATCCAGGAGCTTGAACATCTGCCGATAATCCCCATTTGAAACGAGACAATAATCTTTGTTCTACGCCTTTCATTTCAACAGGTGGCTTATCGGAAGTCAATACAATTTGTTTTCCTGTTTGGTGTAAATGATTGAAAATATAGAAGAAAGCATCTTGTGTTTTCTCTTTACCAGCAAAGAACTGTACATCATCTACAATTAAAACATCCATTAATTTGTAAAAGTTTACAAAATCATTGGTTGTATTATTTTTAATAGAATCTACAAATTGACGAGTAAACATCTCAGCACTAACATACAATACTGTTTTGTTTGGGAATTGATTTTTAATACCAATACCAATTGCATGCGCCAAGTGAGTTTTACCTAGACCAACACCACCGTAAATTAATAATGGGTTAAAGGCTGTTCCACCAGGCTTATTTGCTACTGCAAAACCAGCACTTCTAGCCAAACGGTTACAATCCCCCTCTACGAAATTATCAAAAGAATAAGTTGGATTCAAATTAGAGTCTACGCTTACTTTCTTTAATCCAGGAATAATAAAAGGATTTTTAATGTGATTCTCTTCAGTATTCAACGGCATACTTACCGGTGAATTTGACAAGCTTTTTTTATCGTTTGTAGGAAGGTTTACGGTATAAGGCGCCTTTTTGCTATTGGAGTTTCTATCCATAATGATAGAATACTCTAATTTCGCTTCAGCCCCAATTTCTTTTTTAATGACTTTTTTTAACAAATCAATATAGTGTTCTTCTAACCATTCGTAAAAAAAGTGAGAAGGCACTTGTATAGTCAAAACACTATCTTTCAATCTAATAGGAACGATAGGTTCAAACCACGTTTTGAAGCTTTGTAAGGATACATTGTCTTTAATGATGTCTAGACAATTTCTCCAAACTGACTCGTGGTTTTTTTTATTACTCATGTTTATATATGGGTTTCGAAAATTATTATTCCTTTGTATTAACGCAAAATTACCCTTCCGTTAATAACAAGACAAATATTCAAATAAAAAAGTTCATAAAAAAATGAATTTGGTATTGTTTTTTAACTTTTTTTTACTTCTAATGAAAAAGATTTTTTATTTAATTTTTATCGTTACTTATTGAAAAATAATCCTATTTTAATACAATTTTTTAAACGTTTATTATGTACACCTACCAAACCGAAACCCGCATTAGATATGGAGAAACAGACCAAATGGGCTACTGTTACTACGGAAATTACGCCTTATTCTTAGAAGTCGGCCGAGTAGAAGCTTTACGTAACTTAGGTATCACATATAAGTCACTCGAAAACACCGAAATTCTACTCCCAGTACTAGAGTTAAACATTAAGTATTTTAAGCCTGCTTTTTACGACGATTTGATCACCATCAAAACAACGATTGCTGCAATGCCAAATGTTAAAATATTTTTTGACTATGAAATTTATAACGAAAAAAAAGAACTACTGACAAAAGCATCTACAACACTTGTCTTTGTTTCCAAACCCACTATGCGTCCAACGAAGTGCCCTGAAAATTTAATTGAAAAACTAAAACCTTATTTTGATTAACTATCAATACAAGTATATACAAAATCTTGTTTATCTGTATTTATCTCTTCTAGCGCATAGGCGTCTTCAATGGAAAATTCTTCACTGCTCTTTACACACTCCTCGTCAAAGGTCACACCATCATCATCTACAACATAACCAGTTAAAGTGGTATCTGTAATCACTTCCCCGTTCACGGTCTGCACGGTTTCCACATAGGTGTAAGTGTAAGAACATGTTTTACATTTTTGACAACTACTCATCCAAAATAAGGCGATAAATATAACACTTAAAAGAATTCTTCTCATAACTTTGTTTACAACATTACAAATATATTTAAATTGAAAGAAAGGCAAGTAATTATAACCGGAGATAATTCAAAATCTTTGTTAATAAAGGACACTGACATCTCCTACCACTCTATTCATGGTGCAAAAACAGAATCAAATCATATCTTTATAGCACATGGTTTGAATCAATTAAACAAAAACCAACCCATTTGTATTTTTGAAATGGGCTTTGGAACTGGATTAAACGCTTTACTCACATTGGAGCAAGCCAACAAGCAGCAACTTAATATTAATTACCACAGTATTGAAAAGTACCCTTTGCACCAACAAGAGTGGGAAGATTTTACTGAGAAAAACGGATTTTCGAACGAAGAAAAAAATCATTTTAAAACTTTACACGAAACCAATTGGGAAACACAAATAAGTATAACCCCTAAATTTGAATTAAAAAAAATACAAGGAGATATTCTTACCCATACATTCGAAAGTGACTTTTATGATATCATTTATTTTGACGCCTTTGGTCCTGGATTCCAACCGGAACTATGGAAACCAAACCTACTTCAAAAACTACACAACAGTCTTAAAACTAACGGCTTTTTAATCACCTATTGCGCCCAAGGCCAATTTAAAAGAGACCTAAAAAGTGTTGGGTTCAAAGTCGAAAACCTACCTGGACCTCCAGGTAAAAGAGAAATAACAAAAGGAATAAAGTTATAATTGCAATTGAATAATTAATTTTGAATTAAATAAACATAAAACAAATAAATCATGCTCGCTGAACTATTTACAATCGAAAACCTTTTCACCCTTTTAATGCTTATATTATTACAAGCAGTTTTAGGGTTCGATAATTTGCTTTACATTTCATTGGAATCGAAAAAAGCACCTGCTGAATCTCGGAAAAAGGTACGCCAACGCGGAATAAGTATTGCCATTGTTTTAAGAATTGCACTCCTATTTTTACTCGTATCGGTTATTCAATACTTTCAAACACCTTTTTTAAGTGCTGACAAATCTTTTATTCATTTTGAATTCAACTTCCATAGCATCATAGTGCTTGGTGGTGGTGGCTTTATAATGTATACTGCAATTAAAGAAATTTGGCACATGATTTCTCACCATACCATTGAAACAAATGAAGATTCTACGCAAAAGACAGCCAAAGCAGTAATTATTTCTATTGTAATCATGAATCTCGTTTTTTCATTCGATTCTATTCTAAGTGCCATGGCCTTAACTAATCATATTGGTAATGTACCGGTAGAACTTGTACTTATGTCAATAGCCATTATTATTAGTGGACTTATTATGATTTTTATGGCAGACAAAGTAGCTGAGTTTTTACAGAAAAATAGAATGTATGAGGTCTTAGGACTTTTTGTACTATTAATTGTGGGAGTAATGTTGCTTACAGAAGGCGGACATATTGCTCATTTAAGATTTTTCGGTTATTCCATTGAACCAATGAGTAAAGTGACTTTTTACTTTATCATCATCACGCTGGTAATTGTCGACTTAATTCAATCGAAATATCAAAAAAACATTATCAAAGGAGAGCAGGCTGAAATTGAAGCCAAAAAATTGAAATAAGACGATTCACCCCAATGAACATTAAAGAAAAAATAGAACATTTAGAAGCTGAACTTGAAAGGTTCAACCATGCCTACTACATCAACAACCAATCATTAGTTTCTGACTTGGAGTACGATCTGCTTTTAAAAAAGCTGGAATCTTTAGAAAAAGAACACCCTGATTTGGCCTCTCCGAACAGCCCCACGAAAAGAGTCGGCGGTGACATCACCAAACAATTTGACACCATAAAGCATAAGCTCCCTATGCTATCCTTGGCTAACACTTATTCTAAAGAAGAGTTAACGGAATGGGAAACACGCATCAAAAAAATCATAGAACATGATGTAGAATACATTTGTGAATTAAAGTATGATGGTGTTGCCATTGGTATTCAATATGTAAACGGAGAGCTATACAGAGCAGTAACACGAGGGGATGGAACCCAAGGTGAAGATGTCACTAAAAATGTAAGAACCATCAAATCAATCCCTTTAAAACTAAAAGGGGACTATCCCCAAGATTTTGAAATTAGAGGAGAAATTTTTATGCCTCTAAAAAACTTTAAAGCGTTAAATCAAAAAAGAGAAGCTGCTGGAGAAGAACTATACGCAAACCCAAGAAATACAGCTTCTGGCACTTTAAAGTCACTCAACTCAAAAGTTGTAGCACAACGCGGACTCGACTGTTTTCTTTACGGCGTTTATGGTACTGACTTATTCGAATCACACTACCAAAGTATATTAAAAACCAAAGACTGGGGCTTTAACAGTCCAAGTCCTGAAAAAAACTACATAAAGAAAGTAAATTCTATTGATGAAATCATGGAGTTTATTCAATATTGGAATTCGGAAAGAAATAATTTACCTTTCGAAATTGACGGCATAGTATTAAAGGTTAACAATTACGACACGCAAAAAATACTTGGATACACCGCAAAAAATCCTCGCTGGGCCATTAGCTACAAATTTAAAGCAGAAAGAGCAGAAAGCATCTTGCAAGAAGTCACCTACCAAGTAGGGAGAACTGGCGCCATTACACCTGTCGCTAACCTAAAACCTGTCTTATTAGCCGGAACAACCGTTAAAAGAGCTTCACTGCACAATGCCGACCAGATTGCAAAACTAGACCTCCATATAAATGACCAAGTATATGTAGAAAAAGGAGGAGAAATCATCCCGAAAATTGTAGGCGTTAATTTGGCATATAGAAAAAACAACACCACTACCCCTATTCAATTCATTCAAACCTGTCCAGATTGCGGCACCCCCCTAACTAGAAATGAAGGTGAAGCGCAACATTATTGTCCAAATGACATTGGTTGCCCGACCCAAATACTTGGTAAAATTGAACATTTCATTTCAAGAAAGGCCATGAATATTGATGGTATTGGACCAGAAACAATTGTTTTATTCCATCAAAAAGGATTAATCAATAACGTTGCCGATTTATACACCTTAACTTTTGAAGATATTATTGACCTAGATCGCGTAGCAGATAAATCAGCAAACAACATTATCAAAGGTATCAACCTATCAAAAACAAAAGAATTTGAAAAAGTATTATTTGCTTTAGGAATTCGTTATGTAGGGGAAACTGTTGCAAAAAAACTGGCTAAATACTTTAAAAACATAGACAGACTAATGCAAGCCACATTTGAAGAATTAATAGTGGTAGATGAAATCGGAGAACGCATAGCCCAATCCGTCATTGCCTATTTCCAGAATCCTAAACATATAGACCTCATTCAGCAATTACAAAAACAAGGACTTCAATTTAACGTGATAGAAAACCTAAACGAAACCAGCAAACTCGAGGGACAAACTTTTATCATTTCAGGAGTATTCGAAACACACTCCAGAGAAGAGTTAAAACATTTGATTGAAGAAAATGGAGGCAAAAATACCAGTTCTATCTCAAAAAAGACAAATTACCTAATTGCTGGGGATAAAATGGGACCATCCAAACTTGAAAAAGCCAATAAATTAGGCGTGAAAATTATTAGTGAAACAGAATTTATTCAAATGTTAGCATAAAACATGAAAACTAAAAACTCCTACAATCCAGACGCTCGGAATATTGCACTTTTACCAAGACCAGCATATAAAGAAGTGCTTGTTATTATTAGTAAGTCAGAACAGATTAATCATAATTTATTGCACCAATACTTTCCTAATGCTACTTTTAGCTTTTTGAGTAATCGAACGGAGAAGGAAGATAATTCTAAAGGAATGAATTACACACTCCATAAAAAGGATTTCTTTTTTAAGACGCTAAAAAATGAAAGACTGAAAAATTTAACAAAAAAAACATTCGATTTATTGATCGACTTGAATGAAGATAATGATAAATTGATTTATTTTGTAGAAAATATAAATGCGGGTTTAAAAATAGGATGCTTTAACAAGCCTAATAATCACCTATACGACATCTTAACAAAACCATCTCTCGAGATTGTTGATGTGGTAAATTCTATGGTAAAACAGCTGGACATATTGACCTTAAACAATAAAAAATGATAAATCTAAAAGGCCTTGGAGTGGCCATGGTAACTCCATTCAATGCGGACATGTCAATTGACTTTGAAAGCTTGAAAAAATTAACACACTACTTAATTGATAATGGCGTTCATTATTTAGTAGTGCAAGGTACCACAGGGGAGTCTCCGGTTCTTTCTGAACAAGAAAAATTAGCCGTATTAGATACTGTCATTAAAGAAAACGCTGGAAGATTGCCTATAGTATATGGCATTGGAGGAAACAACACCCAGCAAGTAGCTAAACAACTAGCCGAATTTGATGTCCCTGGCGTAGATGCCATACTGTCTGTTTCTCCTTATTATAGTAAACCAACTCAAGAAGGTATATTTCAACATTTCAAAACTTTAGCTGCAAATAGTAAACTACCTATAATACTGTATAATGTTCCTGGTAGAACCAGTTCAAACATGCTACCAGAAACAACACTTCGTTTAGCTAAAACATGTGAAAACATTATTGGTATTAAAGAAGCTTGTGGGGACCTTAACCAAGTAATGCATTTAATAAAAGACAAACCAATGGATTTTTACATCATTTCTGGAGATGATGATCTAGCATTACCATTTATTAATATTGGTGGAGACGGAGTAATATCAGTAATTGGAAACGGATTGCCTAAAGCATTTTCTAACATGATTAATGCCGCACTAAATAACGATATTATCACAGCAAGAAAGTTTCATTATCAATGTTTTCCTTTAATTTATCATCTGTTTTCAGAAGGAAACCCGGCAGGAATTAAAGAAGTGCTAAAATATTATAACATTACTGAAACAACCGTTAGACTTCCATTAATGAACGTTTCAGCCACTACAAAAGGCAAAATTGTAGAAATTCTCAACAATCTTTGATTCAATTTTAGTCTCAAGTAAACATTTTATTTATATTTGTTAATAATAATTAAAGAAAAATTCATGAAACAACGCTTTTTAAAAGGGATAACGTTCTTTTTTATTTCTTCTGCCATATTTGTAAGTTGTGATAATTCCAAATCGGATTTAGACTTAGACTTAGAGGAGAGTAAAGATACCACAGTAATAACTACTGATGACACCCCACAGATTTCCTATGCAGTGCCAACCCCTAATGAGCTTTTTGAAATTGTAAAGTTACTTGGCGGAGAGTTAAACATAGAATTAGTTAATTCACTCGACAATAAAAATAAATACGTTGATTTAAAATCTAAAGCATTAAACTTTGGTGTTTATTCAGCAGATATTGGATACATGAGTTGTTTTGAAAATGGTATTGCTTTTTTAAAGTATACTAAAGTTTTAGAAAACTTAGGAAATGAACTAGGAATATCTGATGTGTTTGACAAAACATTAATGGATAGAATTGAAAGTAATGAAGAAAATTTTGATTCTTTATTTCATATCTCTAATGAAACTTATTACGACAGCTACCTATACTTAGAAGAAAATAAAAAAGGGCAAGAGCTTTCTTTGATAATTATTGGCGGATATGTTGAAAGTGTGTTTATTATCAGCAACCTAGTAGAGGAATATTCAAATACTAACCCAATTATTGAAAAAATTGGTGACCAACATTTAGTATTGGATAACATTATTGATTTCTGTTCTCAATATGCAGACGAGTCTGCTGTAGCTGAAGCTTTAAGTGATATTATGAAACTACAATCTATCTTTGAAGATAACATGGATTTTGTAGAATCTAATCCAGAAGGTGAAAATGGTCCAGAAATTGATGGGGTAGCTACTTTTGCAAGCAAAGGAAGTTTCACCATGAATGAAAACACCTTTAACTTGGTGAAAGAAGAAGTAATAAATTTAAGAAATAAAATAACACAAAAATAGGATGAGAAATAAAATTATTTTTGGAATAGCATTCTTGGGTCTTATTGTATTGCAGTCCCTACAGGCACAACAAAGTTGTAGAAAAGTTCATAACTTCTGTAAAGAAATGATTCCACCAGAAGAGCAATCAAAAGATTGGGATTTAGACAATCAATCGAAATCAGCAACGGTGGAAAAAGGTAAAGTATATGAAATGAGCTTTATTGCTTATCACGATTATATCTATCGTATTTCAAACTGTACTGATGTAGAAGATGGTGAGAAAATTAATTTCGAAATTTTTCACATGGAACTAGTAAGAAGACCAGACAAAAATGGCAATCCTAGAATCTTCAAAGAAAAAGTTTCTATCTATAACAATAAAACAGATGACATGTCAGCTTTTTATAAATTTAGAGTTGAAAAATCTGAAAAACTTTACGTTCAAGTAAATGTTCCTGCTTCAGGAAAAAGTGAAGCAAAACAATTTAAAGACTCAGACTTTGTTTGTGTGGGTGTTTTATTAGAACACAAAAAAGCTGGTAAATTAGGCTTTTAATAACAGAATTAATATTTTTAATAAACCGTTGCAACTTGTAACGGTTTTTTCTTTTTTATATGTTTGAATCCGATAAATTAAGTGAACTAAAACAATTACTGGACACGCCTAAAAAAATTGTAATTACGGCCCATAAATCTGCTGATGGAGACAGTGTAGGTAGCTCCTTAGCGCTTTATCATTTTCTTAAAAAATTAAACCATGATGTTTCGATTTGTCACCCCGATAAATCTCCTTTTTTCTATCAATGGTTAAGTGCCGCGGAAGATATTTTAACCTTAGAAGAAAATTCAGCTGAAATCACAGAAAAATTTAAAGCTGCGGAAATAGTTTTTGCCCTCGATTACAACCACCCAAGTAGAATTGGAGATTTACAACCTCTTTTTTTAAACAATAACGGGATAAAGGTCATGGTAGATCATCACCAAAATCCGGCGAATGAATTTTTTGATTTGAGTTTTAGCTTCCCAAAAATCTGTTCTACTTGTGAAATCATTTATGAACTAATTGTTCATATAAAAGACCAATCTTTTGTAGACGTTCCAACTGGAGAAGCAATTTACTGTGGTATTATGACGGATACTGGATCTTTTAGATTTCCTTCGACCACAGCGAGAACCCATAGAATTATCGCAGAATTACTTGAACTCGGAGTCGTAAATAACAAAGTGCATGAATCGGTTTTTGATACCAATAATATTGATAAAATTAAACTGAATGGATATGCATTATCGGAAAAACTTACCTTACTGAGTAACTTACCTGTTGCGTATATTGCCTTATCAAAAGCAGAACAAACACAGTTTAAAGCAAAAAAAGGTGACACCGAAGGATTGGTGAATAAAGCCCTTTCTATTCAAGGCGTAAAAATGGCGGTATTTTTTAAGGAAGATACTGATTATGTAAAAATATCTTTTCGTTCTAAAGGGGACACTTATGTAAATAAGCTAGCCAGTGAAAATTTTGAAGGTGGTGGCCATGTTTATGCTGCCGGTGGTAAATTTGATGGTTCTTTAGAAGAAGCTATTCAAAAATTAGTAACTTTATTACCGCAATACGTTAACCATTAAAATGCTTTTAAAAGGGATATTATTTTCTTCAATTACCATACTTTTGGTTGGATGCAACCAAAAACAAGACAACCCTAAAGTTATTCCTAATTGGTCAAAAGAAGAGTCTATTAAAATGAACCATGCTTTTGCCGCAGAGGAACTAGAAGAGATTGAACAATTCTTGAGTCATAGACCGGATTGGAAAATGACAAAAACAGGAAGTGGTCTGCAATATTTTATTTATTTAAAAACCGATAGTGCTTCAACTCCTGTTCCTGGACGTCAAGTCGCAGTAAATTTTACTGTTTCTTTATTAAATGGACATATTTGCTATAGCTCAAAAAGAGGTGAACCAGAATTTTTTACCGTAGAAAAATCCGACATTGAAAGTGGTTTACACGAAGGTATTAAGTTAATGCACAAAGGAGAAAAAGCAAAATTCATTTTACCCAATCATTTAGCCCATGGCTTAATCGGTGATTTAAATGAAATTCCACCCCTACAAACTATTGTATACGATATTGAATTAATAGACATTAAATGAAAATCTTAAAATACCTTTACTTACCACTCTTCATTTTGTTATTTTCTAATTGTGAAATCGGAGGTATCAAAAAGCACCAAACAGCAAATGCAGACAACGATTCCATTCCTGAATTATCAGCTGTTGATTCCGCATTTATTCAATTAGAAAAAAAAGTAGAACCGGTACAGATTGATTCTGTAAAAGATGCAAGTGGAAATAATCTTGTCTGGAATGGTGAAGATGGTTTAAGAATTGAATGGAAAAAAAGAAGTAATAATGGCCCAATTTTAAAGGGGGATGTGGTCTTAGCAAACTTCGAAGCTAGAGTAGCCAGAGGAGAAGTATATGACCACAATATGGAAGTTGGACATCCTCTTCCCTTAAAGCTAGGTGTTGGTCAATTATTAAAAGGCTGGGAAACTGCTTTGTTAGAAATGCATGTTGGCGACATTGGTCGTATCATGATTCCTTCAAAATTAGCGTATGGCGAAAACGGTTACTATGGTAAAGTACCACAAAATGCGGATATCATTGTAGAAATTGAAATTGTAGATAAGGTAAAACCCATTCTCTTGTCAGAAGGGGTAAAAGTATATAAATATAGCACCAAAGACACCTCTTCTAGTCTACCGGTTAAAGACCAGAAAATAACTTTTGATTATTTTTCATACCGCAAAGGAAAAAATGCAGGCATGTACGACAATTCTTACGCGAAAGGAAAGCCTTTCGTAATGCAATTTAAAAACGATAATTTAGTGGATGGATTACACCAGGGCATGGGCGTGTTAAGAGCAGGAGATAATGCTTTTATCGATATTCCAGCAGAACTGGCTTATGGTAGTACCGGTTTACAAGAATTAGTCCCACCCAATACACCAATTTCTTTTGACGTAAGAATTATTTCTATAAAATAATTTATCTTTCAGGCAACCCTAAAGTATTTCAATTGTATCTTAACAGAGATAACCAATAAAAATTCATTTTTTTTAAAATTATCTTGAACAAAAATAGGCTCAAACAAAAATTTAAAGAGGGAAATATAAAAGCCTTTAACACTGTGTACGATAAATATTGTGACGCAATGTATACTATTTGTTTAAGATATACTAAAAATACGGATGAGGCTGCTGACATGCTACAAGATGCTTTTATAAAGATTCATGAAAAATGTGACAGCTTTAATCCAGCATATGAATTAGGTGGTTGGATAAAAAAAATAGTCGTGAATACCGCAATAAACCATATTAGACAAAACAATAAATTTGATATTGTTGACAGCTTTGAATCTTTCGAAGCAACGCTTGAGGAGCCCGAAATATTCAGGCAAGAAGATAATAGTGCAAATATTCAGGACCAATTGATTCAAATACTTAAAGAAATACCGACGGGTTATCAAACCGTTTTTAATCTCTTTGTTTTCGAAAACTTAACCCATAAGGAAATTGCAAATTATCTTGAAATATCTGAAAACACCTCAAAAACACAACTTTTCAAGGCTAGAAAACTTATTTTAAAAAAATTACAAGACAAAAAAATACTCCTTTAAAGACGCATGAGTGCAGATAAAAATCATATCGACCAATTTTTTAAAAACACATTAGACGGACATGTGGTAAAAGCACCAGTCCACATTAAAAGTGCCGTTTTAAAAAGTGTCGGCAAAAGTACTTTGTGGTCGTGGGTAGCCATTTCCATTGGACTAGCAACTATTGCTATATTTACTTTATGGTACACCCCTTTAAAATCAAAACAACACTATAGTGTTAGAAAAGAAATATTAAAGCTTGATAAAAAGGTAAACACCTCCTTAAAGGATTATTCTGAAAACTTGCAAACGATTGCTAAACCTGTTCTAAAAAATCAGTTGCAGAAAAAAAAGAATATGGTGAAAAAAATCAACCATACGAAACAGAATCTATCCTTAACAAACCCTGCGACTAATAAGAAGCAAGACCAGAATAACAAAAAAGAAATAGTAAATACAAAATTAGAAAAGAAAGAAACGGCCTTAAAAAAGAAGGCGGTAACCGTAGCAGTAAAAGACAAAAAAACTTCGGAAATTTCCACTTCAACTATTCAGTCTTTAGCAAATACTTTGCCTGAAAAAACACTTAGTAATGAAGAACCCCAAGAAGTGTTCGCCAAAACAACAAAGGGGATAGACGAAGTAGAAATAAAAAAATCAGTGGATAAAAAGGCTACACCGCCCTTAGAAGGTATATCTACCATAAATGAAAACGAAGGGTCGGCAACTACGTTGATTAAAACACAAGAAGAAGGTACCAATGAAGACGTAACAGTAAATATTGCAGTAGATACTTTAGTTAATAAGAAATTGGATACTGTAAGAGACTTTAATACAAAAGATAGCGCTCAGATAAGTCAGACTGTGGATTTAGGTAATACAACGGACAGCATACAACCTACAGAGGTTATAATTGATAAAACAACGTCTCCTCAAAAAAACAGATTTCTTTTAACCGGTATTATTGGACCAACTATCCAGAATGTCAACTATGATAAAGATGAATTAAGCGCTACTTTTGAAAATGCCCACCTGGAAAAAATTGGATACAGCGCCCAACTAAAATTAGCCTATAAAATAAATTCTAAATTGTTTACTGAATTAGGCTTAGGCTTTGAACAACAATCCTACAGTACTAGTTTTAAATTAAACACTATTAAATACAATATCACGCAACAAGAGAGTTTCGACTCTTTCATTTATGATACTATTGGTAATATAATTGACACCTCTTACACAACTACGTACGACACAACTGCTGTTAAAGGAATAAAAAGCACCTTTGGTAAAGTACAAGTACAATATGCACAAATACCATTATACCTGGGCTACCAATTTGAAAAAAACAAATGGCTCTTTCATTTAAAAGCTGGGGTCCAATTAAACTACCTAATCAAACAAACAGGTACTTACTTAAAAAATAATGAAATAATAGACTTAACTGAAAGCAACTCTATTTTTAAAAAAGTAGTAATTAATTACAACATAGGTGCTGCAGCACATTACAACCTCCTGTCAAATTTATACTTATCTGGCCAATTCAATTACCAAGTAGGTATACAAAATTATTATAAAGTAGATTATGGAACTAGAGCAATAAATAGTTTATCGTTTGGAATAGGAATTGGGCATAGGTTTTAGCGAAGAGTTTAATGCCCAATGTCTAGTCCTAAATAATCGATACAGATTATTAAAGGATTAAATTTATTAATTAAAGCTGAACAATGATATCATTGT